>CAWGMM010000009.1:0-322673 GCA_963823685.1 uncultured Isosphaeraceae bacterium
AAGACCGCGCCCCAGTTCCAGGAGAACCTGCCGTCGTTCGCGGTGGCCTACGGGCTGGGAATCCAGGGGCTCGACCGGAGCGGTCTGCGCACCAACCTGCTGCCGCCGGAGATCGAGCAGGTGCGGATGATCCGGGCCAAGAAGCCGTGGGCCCTGGCGGCCTCGGCGCTCCTGATGCTCGGGTTCACCGTCCTGTTCCTGGGCGATTACCGGGTCCTGGCGAAGGTGGACAACGAGCCCTTCCACACGGCGGTCGACCGGGCCAAGCAGGTCTCGGGCAAGGGCTCGCAGTACAAGACCGACTACGACGCGGCCAAGACCGAGTGGCAGACCCGCTACGCCGAGGGCAAGTCGCTGGTCATCGACACCGCCGACCGGGGCATGTGGCCCAGGTTCCTCAAGCAGATCAACGCCGCCCTGCCCGACCCGGTCGCGCGACTACAAGCTCGACCCGAACACGGCGGCGGACCAGCCCAAGCTCGACAAGCTGCGGGTCCACATCGACGCGATCAAGCCGGCCTGGCGCCAGGACGTGGGGGCCGAGTGGTTCAACACCGCCCTGCCCGAGTCATTCAAGCGGCTGATCCATCCGATCGACCGGACCACACCGCCGACCGGTCCGGGCTGGGTCGTCCAGCTTGTCGGCCATCACTACAACCCGAACCCCTCGGCCGATGAGCTCAGGCTGCCCCCCGGGAAGCGAGTCGAGTTCGGGCCGTACCAGTACATGACCCAGAAGATCCTGCCCGGCCTGATCAACCCGAATCTTCGGGTCCAGGGGGTCCACCACGTGACCCTGGCCTGGATGAGCGTCGAGCCCGAATGGACGATGGAGAAGGGAGTCAACACCAATGGCCTGGCCAGTACCGCCGTCCCGCTTCTGACCCGCGCCACGCCACCGGTCGCGGCCACTCCCGGTGGTTCTCCCGGCGGAGAGACGGCCCCTCCCATGGGAGGAAGCATGGCCGTGACGCCGGGGATGGAGGGGGGCATGGGAGGACGAATGGGGATGGGCGGGGCGGTGCCCGGCATCATGCCGGGAATGGGCGGGATGAGCCCGATGATGGGCATGGGGGGGCCCCAGGACCCGTCGCTCAAGAAGCAGCTCGTCACCCTGACCCGAACCGATTTCCTGATCCAGTTCGTCTGGCAGCCGCCCACGCCCGACCAGGTGCCCAAGACGCCCGAAGAGCTCCGGGCCAAGATCACCGAGATCTACAAGCAGATGACCGACGCCGACAAGAACAAGTCGCAGGTCGTCCCGCCCAACGAGTCGGAGCTCGTTAACGAGTCGAAGAAGCTCTCGCAGGAAGTCACCGCGCCCTGGCGAATCCGGCGGTGCCGGCCGCTGGCGGCGCGATTCCCCCGGCTGCCGTGCCCCCCGCTGCCCCGGCGCCGGCCAAGTGATCCGATGATGTTGACGACCTTGATTCGATCCCGGCTGCGAACCGAACCCATCGATCCCTGAAGTTGAAGGCCGAGTGCGACCCATGGACCAGCTCAAAGACCTCCTCAGGCAGGCTATCAAGTACCGGTTCTGGATCGCCGTCGGCCTGGCGGCGCTCTTCCCGATCGTTGCCTATGCGATCGGTTCGGGCCCGGTCAAGGAAAAGGCGAAAGCGGAGACCGAGGCGATCAAGGCGGCCGAGCAGGATGTCCGCCAGTACTCGGCGCCCAATGTGCCCAACGATCAGTACAAGCCGATCGTCGAGTCCAAGAAGGAAGAGCTCGTCAAGGACGTCAATGCGTCGTGGAAGAAGTTGTATTCCCGGCAGGCGCCGCTGTTGACCTGGCCCCAGGTGGTCGACGACCGGTTCCGCAAGTGGGGCCGGCAATGGCCCGCCAGCGAGGATTCCAGCACCGTCCAGTTGACGATCGCCGAGTACGTGACGGCGTATCCCAAGTTCGTCACCGAGGTTTACAAGAGCTTCCAGCCGTTTGACCTGGCGGAGGGGACCGGGGTCGTCTCGTCGCCACCCGAGGACGTGCTGCTCAGGCCGTTCCCATTCAGTCTTTCCAATCTTCCCGAACTGGGTAAGGTGTGGGCGGCCCAGGAGCGACTCTGGACCCAGCGGACGATCCTCGACGTGATCGCTCAGGTGAACCAGAACGCCAAGGACTGGAACAGCGCCACGATCAAGCAGATCAACCTGCTTGAGGTGGGTAACTCGGCGGCGCAGGACCAGAAGTCGATCGCCAAGGGCGAGACACTGGTCGAGGCACCGCCGATCACACCGGCAGCCGTGGCCGCCGCTCCGCCGCCGCCCCCTCCAGGGGGTGATCCGAACGCCATGGCCCCACCGCCCGACGCGGGGATGGCCCCACCGCCCGACGCGGGGATGGCCCCACCGCCCGACGCGGGGATGGCACCTCCGCCCGGCGGTGATCCCGCGGGGATGGGAGGCGGTGGGACAACCACGCTCTCGGCTCAGGAACAGGCCGAGTCGGTCTACTACATCAAGAACGACAGCACCCAGTTCAAGATCCTGCCGTTCGAGCTCTCGGTCCTGATCGAGCAGGACCAGATCCAGGACCTCCTGGTCGCGCTCGAGAACTCGCCGATGGCCATCCAGGTCATCGAGTTCGAGATGTCCAAGCCGCATGACCGTGTGACCAAGCCGGTCAAGGGTCAGAGCATGAACTTCGCCGATTACGCCGCCGGCATGATCGCTCCGATGGGACCGATGGGGCGGATGGGCGTTCAGCGCGAGATCTTCGGCGGACCCGGGATGGGTGGCGGCCGGATGGGAGCGGGAAATTCCGGCCGGACCGGCGTCGATCTTCGCAACATGGATGCGCAGGAAGCGGGCGGAAGAGGAAGAAGCCGTCAGGAAGCGGCAAGGGGTCACGATCCACGACCCGTACTTCAACATCGTCGAGGTCACGGTCTACGGCCAGGCGCGCTTCTATAATCCGCCGCCTCCCGAGCCGGCCCCGGCACCCAGCAACGCCGAGATGCCCCCTGGCGCAGCGCCTGCGGCTGCCGAACCGACGGGACCGGCGCGCCGGGAACACCCGCCGCCCCGGCCCCGGATGCGTCCGCCCCCGCGGCTCCTCCCGCCGCCGCGCCCGAGGCCCCCACGTCAGGCGAAGCGGCTCCCGCGGCTGCGCCCCGCACCCGCCGCTGAGCCGGGCCAGCCCGCGCCGCCGACTCCGCCGCCCGCCCCCGAGGCTCCCAAGGCCGAAGCTGCTCCGGCCCCGAAGTGATCGGTTCCGATCCCTGGTCGTCAAGCTCGCTCGCGATTCAAGCCAGATCAAGTCAAGTCAAGTCGTAAGCGAAGCCAAGCTGAACTGAAGAGGAGTGGTCAACCGTGGCTAACGCGCAGGTCGAGAAGCTCAAGGCCCTGGGTATCCGTCACGGCGAGAAGGCCGTGATGGGCTGACCGCGGGGCTCTGTATCTATTTCTTCTATGTCGCGGCGATCCAGGAGACGATCCAGCTCACACCCGACCAGGTCAGCGAGGCGGCACAGTCGGCCGAGTCGAACCTGAACCGGCGACAGCCCGAGGATGACATCCTCAAGGCGCTCGAGGCCGCCAGATCAAGAACCCCCACTTCGAGGCGATCGTCACCGAGCAGGAGAAGAACCTGCTGGTGGCGGACAACTTCCGGGCCGCCCCAGCTCTGGGTCACCCCCGAACCGGGGGCCGGCCTGATCCGCGACCAGCCCGAGCTGATCGCGCCGACCGAGCTCTACGCCTATCCCGGCCGGGGCGGCGCGCTGGTCTTCGAACTCGACGACGACGGCAACCGGATTCCCGACCCCGACGCCGGCAAGAACCAGGACGAGGCCACCCAGGCCCGCCGCTCGCGTTCGACCCGGCTCTCGGCGCGTCAGGAAGCGGCGGCAAGGAAGAGGAAAAGAAGAAGCGCGAGCTCGAGGAGCGGCAGAAGAAAAACGCGCTCGCCGGCAGCGGCACTCTCAAGGAGACACCCCAGGAGGGCGCGGCCGACGCGGCCAGCCAGGTCCCCTCGAAGGAGATCACCAAGGGCGTCCGCTGGGTCGCGATCACCGGTGTCCTTGACAATGGGCGGCTCCACGAGAACTACCTGGCCGCCCTGAAGCGGCCCGAGGTCGCGTATCCCCACTTCAAGCAACTGGATGTCGAGCGCCAGGTCAAGCAGCCCGACGGCTCGTGGTCCGACTGGGAGGCGATTGACCTCGATCGCAACCGACTGCTTCTGGATAACCTTCCCGAGGCTGACGAGGAGTGGACTCCCGAGACGGTGCGGATCAGCTCCCTGGTCGCTCCCCTGCCGTTCCTCAAGGCGGGGAGCTGGGAGCGGGTCCACGTCGCCCGGATGGTCCCCGCCGAGAAGCTCAAGGTTGCCGCCGCAGCCGATGCCGGCGAGCTCGGTCCCGGTATCGGCGGTGAAAACATGCCCGGAATGCCGGCCGAGAACATGATGGCTCGCGAGGCGATGCCGGGCGCGGCCGGCATGGCCGCCGAGATGATGGGTATGGAGGGGGGTGGGATGTCCGGCGGCGCCGAGACGATCGATTTCGAGCATACCGACGCCAAGGAGATCATGATCCGCTCTCTCGACTTCACCGTCGACCCCGACACGACCTATCGTTTCCGGCTGCGGATCGTCGTCTACAACCCGAACCTCAACCGTGAGGACGTCACCCCCGGCGTGGATATCAAGTCGGTCGAGCTTACCGGTCCCTGGAGCGATCCGACCGACGAGGTGACCATGCCTCCGGACGTGGCCACCTACGCCCTGGGCAAGGAGCCGCCGGTCCGACAGAAGCTCGACCTGGTCAAGTTCAACGTGGCGCGGTGGACTCCCGATACCGGCGTGACCGTCGTCAAGGATTTCACCGTCTCGCCCGGCGAGCTGATCGGCGACGGTCCGGAGCACGGACATTCCCACTCTCGACGCCAATGGCCGGAAAACGGTCCATAATCGACCGGTGGACTACAACAGCCATCAGCTCGTTCTCGACGTGGCGGGCGGCAACAACGACGCGATCCCGCAGCCGATCGGCAATGGCCGGTTCGAGGTGCCCACGCTTGCCCTGGTGGTCCGCCCCGACGGCACGGTCGTCATCCGCAACCAGGCCAACGATCTCGCACGACCAGGTCCGCAAGGACATGGCCGATAACTACGCCCGCGAGCTCAAGGAGGCCGAGAACAACAAGAAGAAGAAGAACAATGGTTCCGGCGCCGCAGGAGCGCCTTGAGCCGATTTCCTCGACTCGGCCCGTCCCGCCCCGCCCGAGCGTTCGGGTGGTCGTCGTGTGCTCCGATCCCGTCAAGATCGTCGTTTCGGCCGGTCCGGCTCCAGTCGGACCGGCCTTTTTTCGTTGTCGAGGACGAATTTGCGCCGGAAACAGTCGCTTACCCGCAGGTAAAACGAAGAAAATCGGTGATCTCCCCTTGACCCTACGGGTGATGCAGGGTATGACACCGCCTCGTCTTCTCCCCGTTCTCGGTCGCGCCCGCTCGAAGCAGCACCTCTTGACAAATCTTCAGAAGCCGTCTGGACAGCCGGGTTGAAGCAGCCGCCGCCCGCTCGTTCGGTTTGGGCGGTGGCTGATGCGAAGGCACCCGATTCATGTCTCCCGCTCGGAGACACGTCAGAGACCGTCGCCATGGATGTCGGCGGTCGTCTCCGCTAGCGGCGAAAGGAGGTCGCGTTGGGAAGGCTAAGGACACGTCGCAACCCTCTTGATCCTCGGCGCGTGGGGAGCGGCCACGGAGGGCGCGCCCCCGATGACGCCGCGACCCCGGCCAGCGCGGCCCGTCCGCCGTCGCCGGTGCCCCCCATCGAAATACCTGGAAGCCGGGGCAAAGCTATTCAACAGCGGGCAAGTATCCGCTCGCGGCCAAGTATCTGGCGCTGCCCAGATGTATCGCGATCAGCTCACGTCGAACGAACAGACGCGTGCTCGACGCGTACCTTGCCGAGATGGCCAAGGTTCCCGCTGACGGCGGAACGTCGGCCGGAACGGGGAATGCCGCGGTTGCCGCGGCCGGAACCGGAGCCGAGACATCGGCTGCCGCCGCCCCTGCCGGATCGGCCGCCGTCCCGCCGGCGGAGATGTCCGCTCCGGCGGAGATGCCCGCTCCGGTCGCGCTGGCGCCTCCGGGCCGCAGAGCGCCGGCGGCGCCGCGGGATCCGAATCGACGGCCCTCGCCCCCGCCCCGGTCTTCTCGCCCCCGCCCGCCACGGCGGAGGCTCCCAGCCCGTCGCAGCCGCTTCCGCCGTCGGTCGTGGCGGCCGCGCCCGGCAACGAGCCGGCGCCGGGCTCGCTCGGCGGCCGGACCGAGACGATCGACCAGAAGCAAAAGGCGCGGTGGATGCTCCAGCTCGGCGCGGGAGCAGATCCGCCAGGGGAACTACGACGAGGCCGCGCAAGTCGATCGATCAGGTCCGGGCGATGAACGATCCACTGGGGACTGTTCGACGACACGCCGACGAAGGTGGCCGCCGATCTCGATAAGGCACGGCCCAAGGTGACCGCCTCGGCGAGCTCGACGGCGGACTTGCCGCACGACCGCAAGACCGCCAAGACCAGGCTGAAGGAGGCCCGCGCGGCGCTGGCGCAACAACCAGTTCGAGCTGGCCGAGGCGATCGCCCTCGACGTCAAGTCGTGGGACCTGAGCTACGGCCTGTTCGAGGACAGCCCCGACAAGGTCGCCGCCGCCGCCCGCGCCCTGCGCCGCCGCGACCAGCTTCGCGCGTCGGAGCGTGAAGGAGCAGCCCAGCCAGGGCGTGTATGACGTTCTGGTGCAGGAATCACGCCAGCTCATGGCCGTCGGCCAGCTATGACGAGGCCGAGGCCAAGGCGCGCCAGGCCCAGCGCATGAACGTCGTTCCGTCGCTGACGGCCGATCGGGCCGAGACGGTGCTCCACGAGCTGGCCATGGCCCGGGCCCGCCAGACGGCACCGGGTGCCGGCACCGTGTCCCGCGCCTGCTCTGGCGGCGAACGCGACTCCCGCCGCGGCTCAGCCCATGGTTCCGGGCAGCCCGGCCGGTACGGCCTCCGAGCCTGCCAGCGTCGCCGCCGAGCGTGCCGCCAACGAGCTGCTGGCTCGGGGCGACAGCGTGGCCGCCTCGGCCAAGTTCACCGAGGCCGAGCGGCTCCGTGCTCAGGAACAGGGCCAAGGTCAGCCGCAAGCGGTCGCGATGGCTCCGAACGGTGATCCGTCCGTCCAGCGGGTCGATAGCCTGGAGGCCGCTCCGGCGTCGCAGCCCGCGGCGCTCGAAGCCCCCGGAGCCGATCCCGCGGCCAGTCGCGGCGAACAGCTTCTGTCCGAGGCCCGGACGCTTTACACCAACGGCAACTACGCGGCGGCCCGCCAGATGGCCGCGAGGCCAAGGCCGGCGCTGCCCAGCCGCTCGATGCTCAGGCCGACGAGTTCCTCGCCCAGGTCGCCCTGGCCGAGCAAGGCGGGGCGCTCAGCCTCTACGAGTCGGCCCTCGACGCCGTCCGCAAGGGCGACAACGAGCGTGCCTATGGCCTCCTCTCCGAGGTCGCGGCCAACGGGTCGGGGCTCGACGAGGGGACGATGCAGAAGGTCCAGGACCTGATGGCCAAGCTCCCCCGCCAGCAGATGTCCAGCCGGGCCCGCGACATCAACCTCCAGCCCTCCCGCGTCAACATCGCCGAGGCCGACGCCGAGGCGCTGGCCGCCCAGAAGCTCAACGCCGAGGTCGGCACCAAGATCGCCGAGGGCCGACGGCTCCAGGAGACCGACCCCGACAAGGCGATCGCCCTCTATGAGGACACGCTCAAGGCGGTCAAGGCCGCCGACATCCCCGAGACCGTCGCCCGGACCATGGCCCGCCGCCTCGAGGTCGCCCTCGAGCTGGCCAAGAAGGACAAGATCGCCTTCGACGCCAAGATGCAGGACAAGACCGAGCAGCGCCGAGATCGAGACCAAGCGGCTCCGGATCCTCGAGGCCGACAAGGCCAAGATCGAGCGCATGAAGGAGATGATGGACAAGGCCCAGGCCGCCTATGCCAAGGGCGAGTACGTCCGAGGCCGAAGCCTTCGCCAAGCGGGCCCAGGAGATCGACCCCAACGAGGTCGCCCCGGTCATCCTCGCCTTCAAGGCCAAGACCGAGCGGCGTTGCAAGCGCGACAAGGAGAACAGGACGCCGCCAAGGAAGAGGCCGCCGCGCTCGCCTTCCAGGAGGTCGACAAGTCCGTCGATCGCCGACCCCGAAGTCCAGCTCAACGGGATCAAGTTCCCCAAGAACTTCAAGGACCTGACCCGCGAGCGGCTCAAGATGAACGCCCGGCTCGAGCTCAAGAAGAACCCCCGGACCCTCGCCATCGAGAGCAAGCTCAACGACCCGGTCTCGGTCAACATGGACAAGCAGCCGCTTCCAGGAGGCGATCGACTTCCTCCGGAACTACACCGGGCTGAACATCGTCCTCGACCCCAAGGCGCTGAACGACGAGAACATCACCTCGGCCACGCCGGTGACCCTGACGGCCAACAACATCCGGCTCAAGACGGCGCTGAAGCTCATGCTCAGCCCGCTGGGGCTGACCTACAAGGTCGAGGACGAGGTGCTGCTGATCACCAGTCCGCAGGCGTCGGTCGACTCGACGATCCCGCAAGACGTACTACGTGGGCGACCTGGTGATGCCGCGGCAGCACATGAGCAACGTCGCCCCCGTGCTCTCCACCCCCGACCAACCCGCAGTCGCCCGGCACGCAAGGGCAGAACCCGATGCCGACGATGGCGATGCCGAACGGCACGTCCACCCTCGCCCCCGGCGGCTCGACGATGGGCGCTGGCGGTCCGACAGCCGAGCTCCGGCGAGCGGCCGACACGTCGATCTGACCCCGCTTGATCGAGCTGATCACCTCGACGATCGCCCCCGGCACCTGGAAGATCAACGATCGGGACCGGCTCGAACCTCCGGCGGCAACTACGGCATGGGTGGCGGGTTCGGCGGCGATGCAGGGCGGCCTCGACACCGCCGAGCCGATCGGCTCGATCACGCCGTTCTACCTGTCGCATCAGCCTGATCATCCGCCACACCGCCGAGATCCACGACCAGGTCGCCGACCTGCTCCGCCAGCTCCGGCGGCTCCAGGACTTGCAGGTCTCGATCGAGGTCCGGTTCATCACCTTGAGCGATAACTTCTACGAGACGATCGGCGTCGACTTCGACTTCCAGATCAACTCCAAGACCGTGGGCAGGAAGACGACGTTCGCCGTTCCGAACCCGGCCGTGGCACTGTTCCCGCCCGCTGGCGGCGCTATCGGCGCCGGCGGTATCGCCGGCGGTTCGGTGCCGGCGGTGTCGGTGCCGGCGGTGTCGGTGCCGGTGGTGCCGGCGGTGGTGTCGGTGCCGGCGGTGGCGGTGCCGGCGGTGCCATCGGCGCCTCGGCGGCGGTATCGGTGCGACGGGTGGCGTCGGCGCCGGCGGCGTCGGCGCCGGCGGCAACCTCGGCGGTAACCTCGGCGGCGGCGGCGGCGCCAACGTCGGCGGCGGCGGCGCGTCGGGGAGCAGCACTCCCGTCTACATCGTCAACCAGCAGCGGGACTCGTCGCTGGGAGGTAACACGCCCCTGGTCGTCGGCACCAACGCAGGTGGCCTCAACAACTTCACCTCCAACCTGGCGATCCCGTTCATCCAGAACGCCGGCAACTCCACCTCGCTGATCGCGGCTAGCAACGCCGTCGCCGGTACCGGAGCCACCTTCGGGATCTCGTTCCTCAGCGACCTGGAGGTCTATCTCTTCCTGACCGCCGCCCAGGGCGACATTCGATCGAACATCCTCCAGGCGCCGAAGGTCACCACGTTCAACGGGGCCCCGGCCACGATCACCAACACCCAGACGATCTACTACGTCTCGTCGCTGATCCCGATCGTCGGTCCCGGCTCGGTCGCGTTCCTGCCCACGCCCTCGCCGTTCCCCAACGGCGTGACCCTTCTGGTCACCCCGGTCGTCTCGGCCGACCGCCGCTATGTCCGGATGACGCTCTCGCCGTTCTTCACCGCGATCGAGAGCTTCTACACGATCTCGGTCCCGGCGGCCGTCGGCGGCAGCGGTCTGGGCGGCGGTGCGACCTCGATCAACGCCACGATCCAGCTTCCTCAGTTCACCATCACCAGCGTCTCGACCACGGTCACCGTCCCCGACGGCGGCACCGTGCTCCTGGGCGGCGTCAAGCGGCTCCAGGAGACGCGCAACGAGTACGGCGTCCCCGTGCTCTCGAAGATGCCGATGATCAACCGTCTCTTCCGCAACATCGGCATCGGCCGCAACACCTCGAGCCTGATGCTCATGGTCACCCCCAGGATCATCATCCTCGAGGAAGAAGAGGAACGGCTGGGAATCCCGACGATCGCCCTCTGACGCGACCGTTCGGGAACCCGCTCCCAACCGTTCTCTCATCCCGACGCGACCGGCCGCCGGAGGAAGACCGCTTCCTCCGGCGGCCGCGTTTTTCGCGTCACGATTGCCGGCCCGTAATTCCGGTCCGCGCTCCGACTACTCGACCAGCTTCAACATGACCGATCGTACGTCGATCACATGGCGACCGGGGATCTCGACGGCGCGGAGCGTGAGCGGACCGCGGCCCTTTTGCAGAATCATCTCACCCAGGTTGAGCGGCTTGAAGTCCTTGACGTACGACTCGCCGTGCCGGGGCACCCGGTCGTGCTCGGCGCCGTAGAGGGGTGGATCGAAGGCTTCGGTCACCTTGGCTCTGGATGTGACTCCCGTTGAAGCTCAGCTCGATGGTCGAGCCGACGTCCGCCGCGGCGCACGTGGAGTAGACCACGGCCTCGTAGCGGCCGGTCGTGGCGACCTCGACGTCCCAGGTGATCCGGTCGTCGGTGCTGGTCCAGTTGGTGAAGAACGAGCAGTTGGGCGCGCTGGCGCTGCGGCGGACGTTGCCGTGCGGCTCGCCGTCGCGGGCCGGAAGATGGGTGATCGGGAATGCGCGGTAACCGACCGTGAAGGGACGGGAGTCCACCTTCAGGTCGGCCAGGAGCTCCCTCTTCCAGCGGTCGACGGCCCGTGACAGCCGGGCGGAAACCTCGGGCTGATCGATGGCGATTTCGTGCTCCTGGCCCGGGTCGCGGGTCATGTCGTAAAGCCGCCCGGTACGCGTCGAGCCGGTACTGCTGGGTGCGGACGCTCACCTTGCCGTTGATCTGCGAGAAGATCATGCGATCAGGCCAGTCGGCATCGGCAGTCCGACCCCAGCAGCAGAGGGACGAGGCTGACCCCATCGAGTGGCTTGCGTCGAGGCGATCGGGACGCCGGCAAGCTCGGTGAGCGTGGGCAGCAGGTCGATCGCCCCGGCGATTCGCGTGATCCTGGTCCCTGGCCGGATATGCCCGGGCCAGCGCATCAGCAAGCGGCGCACGGACGCCTCCCTCGTCGGTCGAGCCCTTGCGGCCGCGCATCCCGCCGTTCCATCGGAAGCTGTTCGGGCCATTATCGCTGAAATAGAGGACGATCGTCGTTTCGGCCAGCCCCTGTTCGTCGAGCGTCTTCAATACCCGGCCGACGTTCCCGTCGATATTCTCGCACATCGCCAGCGCCGCCCGGGTCATGGCGCAGCTCCTCGATCCCGCTGCCCGGTGTGACGGAGCGGGATCTCGGCATCCTTGAATTTGTCGTAAAATCGGTCGGGCACCTGCATCGGCGAGTGGGGCGTGTTGAACGGCAGATAGCAGAAGAACGGGCGGTCCCGGTTCGTCTCGATGAACCGGATCGCATGATCGGTCAGGTCGTCGGTGATGTAACCTTCGCCGCGCACGAGCTGGCCGTTGTGTTCGAGCGGCGGGCTGAAGTAGTCGCCCCAGTGGCCGGAGCAGAAGCCGTAGTATTCGTCGAACCCGCGGGCGTTGGGGTGATAGGGATACTGCGTGCCATTGTGCCACTTGCCGAACGCGGCGGTGGCGTAGCCCGCGGCCTTGAACGTGTCGGCGATGGTCTTCTCGTCGAGGTCGAGGCGCTCGCGGCCGGTCGAGACTCCGCGCACGCCGCCACGAGGATGATAGCGCCCGGTGAGGAACTCGGCTCGCGTCGGCGCGCACACCGGGCAGACGAAGAACCGATCGAACAAGGCGCCGTCGCGAGCCAGCGAGTCGATGTTCGGTGTGCTGAGGTTGGTGTTCCCGTGGACGCTCAGGTCGCCCCATCCCTGATCGTCCGCCAGGATGACCACGAAGTTCGGCCGCTCCGCGGCGGGCGCCCGGTTCCCAAGCAGGAGCATGACGAGCGACACGACAACCGGCAGGCAGGCTCGTGGGAGATTCATCGGGAGAATACCTCGAAGTGCGCGAGTAGGAGCATGTGGTGCGGATTCGGCGACGGGCCGCGCCCGTGCGCCGGGAAAGGGGAGCGGCTCGAAGAGTCGGAGCCTGTCCCCCCCTCTCCCATGGGTTTCGTCGGACTCAGGGCGGTTCCCTCCGAGCCTCGTACCCTACACGCTCAAGATCGGTCGATCAACTCAATAGGAACTGGCGTCGATGACTTCTCCCTGGGCACGTGATCCCAGGCCCCAGACCACCTGGATGTTGGTGCTGTTCTTGAGGAACCGGACCGAGCCGTCGCACATCAGCACGTTGGCCCCGCCGGGGTGAAAGCTGTTCATGTTCACCGAGCCGGGGTTCTGGCCCGCGCCACCGCCATTGACGCTACAACTGGGATACTGGGGGTTCGGTGCTTGCAGGACGTGTCCCAGGCTGTAACCCACGACTCCATAAGCCCAGCTCTGGCCCATGTACACGGTATGGCCGCCACGGTTCGCCGTTGCGATCCCCGCGCTGCATTGGGGGAGCCATGCCAGGAACGCCGCGCTGCCGAGGGGCATGTCCATCTGTGGTTTGTTTCGCGTGATTCCCGATGGATAAGAGCCGATGAAGACGAAGTCGATGGTGGGGTTGATCACAGCGGTGTTACCGCTCCCGATCTTGAATTCTCCAAAGGCGACGGTGTTGGTCGTCCCGTCGGTGATGTCGCGAAGGCCGATGGTGCCGCCGTTGGGCATGTAAGCGAACACGCCGTTGGGAGGACCTCCCGTGTACGAGGCGTCGTATTCGAGGCTCGACCCGAGCGAGGCGAAATAGTTGTTGCCGGGAGCGATGGGCGACGTGGGCCCCGGGTTCGGGTTGGAGCTTCCCGCCCAGAGGGTGAACGTGGGCAGGGGGCTCGACGGACAAAGGAACGCGAACACACGGGTTTCGGTGACGGTCCCGTTGATTTCCTCGCCGACCGGGTCGTTGTAGCAACTGATGGAGAAGTTCGCGGCGTTGAAGAGCGCCTGCTGCTCGAGGAAACCCAGGAGCCGGGCCTGTGTGCTGAAATCCATGTTGGCTACCAACGCGAGGCTGGAATTTCGCTGCTTGTAAAAGCCCGGCGGGAAGCAATCGTTGGTCTGGTGGTAGTTATGAAGGGCCAGGCCGATCTGCTTCATGTTGTTGACACACTGGGCACGCCGCGCCGCTTCGCGCGCCGCCTGCACCGCGGGTAACAAGAGCGCTATCAACACCGCGATGATGGCGATGACCACCAGGAGCTCGATCAGCGTGAAACCGTGGCGTCGTGAGTCAATCCGCATGGCATTCCTCGATTCCAATTTTGGGAGAGGAAAATCGGATCGGATGGGAGCGTGATGATCGGCGCGATTTGCTCAGAAGTTGTGGACAAACTATCCCTGTCCTGGCCAGGTCTCGAAACGGAAGCGCTCATCGAGACCGAGGTCGGCGCATTGATCAGGTGAAATCAGTCCATGTGGTCTAGAATAAGCGTGATTTTGACTTCGTTGGGTCGGGGAATTCCAGGAGATTTTCGCGATTTTTCTACGATTTTTTTCGACATTCACGGCTCGGCCTTCCGGGACCGGCGGCTTCCTCGATGGTTTCGGCGTGGGTATGGGGGTTAGAATCGGCTTCGGACTTGAGGAATCGCATCGAGGTCAGTCGAATCCACCCATCCCGCCCGAGGAGTTGTCGCGATGTTCCCACCCTCGCTCATCACCATCGCCCTGGCGCTCGTCCTGGGCCAGGCTTCCGAACCGGCCAAGCCGCAGGCCTCAGCGAAGGCCCAGGCCAGTGCCGACACCGACGTCGAGGCAATCGCGCGCGAGGCGGGCTGGAAGCCGCTGGGACCGAGCCTCTGGTTTGATCCCAGGGCGCGGCGCCTGATCGTCCGCGGCCGGGTCGTTCTTCGGGAAGGCCCGCTCGAGCATTTGCTCTGTCTCAAAGGGACCAAGGAGCACGAGGCGATCCTGGCCACCGACGCCGTTCCCTATCAGATCCACGCGGGCTTGCTCGCCACCGGCGCGCTCAAGGGGCAACCCGTCCAGTTCGTGCCCAGGTTCGTCGCCCCCACCGGAACCGCCATCGCCATCGAGCTCCGATGGCTCCAGGACGGCAAGTCGCAGCACGCCGACGCCCGTACCTGGGTCCGCGACGAACGGGCCGGGTCCACCCTCAAGGATCGACTGGGTCTTCGCCGGCAGCGATGCTGGTCGAAGATCCGGTTTCCAAGAAGCCGGTTTACGCCGCCGAGGACGGCGACCTGATCACCGTTGCCAACTTCGCCAGCTCGATCCTCGACCTCCCGTTCGCCAGCACCGCCAACGACGTCGACCGCCTCTACATCGCCAACACCCACGTCATCCCACCGCGCGGCACCACCGTTCTGATCGTCCTGCGCCCCGCAACCCGCCCCCAAGCACTCCCAAACCCTGAAAACCGGGCTAAAGTTGACCTTGTTGCATAGAATTGGTAAGATTTTGCCGATCCTGGTATCCAGGGGAACGAGCCCGTCCCTATTGTCGGGGGGATCGGGTCAAGGAGCGAGCGAGCGATGACCGCCGAACTGGCGACGACCGAGACGCGGCTTGACTGGGCGGAGGCCAACCGGAAGCTCGAGGGAGCAACGCCCCGGGAGATCCTGCGCTGGGCGGTCGAGACATTTTATCCCCGACTGACGATGGCGACGGCGTTCGGCCCCGAGGGGTGCGCGATCCTGCACATGCTGGCCGAGATCGAGCCGCGAGGTGCGGGTCTTCAACCTCGACACGGGCTATCAGTTCGCCGAGACCCTCGAGCTCCGCGACCGGATCGCCGAGCGGTACGGGATCGAGGTCGAGCTGGTCCGGCCTGACGACGACGGTGGCCGAGTACGAGGCCGGCAACGGCGGGCCGGTATACACCGCACGACCCGGACCGATGCTGCCACGACCGCAAGCTCGTGCCGCTCCGGCGGGCGGTTGTCGGCTACGACGCCTGGATCTCGGCGATCCGCGCCGATCAGTCGGCGCACCGGGCGAAGGCCAGCGTCGTCGGCTGGGACGCCAAGTTCAGCCTGGTGAAGGTTAACCCGCTGCTACGCTGGACCAAGCGCGATGTCTGGGCGTTCGTGGTGGCGAACAACGTTCCTTATAACCCACTCCACGACCAGGGCTATCCCTCGATCGGCTGCTGGCCCTGCACCCGCGCCGTTGCCCAGGGCGACGACGAACGCGCCGGCCGCTGGGCCGGCCAGGCCAAGACCGAGTGCGGCCTGCACTCGCTCGACAGCAGTCAGCTTTGACGTCTGGTTGATTCATGAAGATCTCCGCCAAAGCGGAATACGCATGCCTGGCGGTCCTTGCCCTGGCGCGCCAGAGACCGGACGATCCGCCGTTGCGGATTCGCGAGATCTCCGCGTCGCACGGCATCCCGGAGCGCTACCTGGTGCAGATCCTGCTCCAGCTCAAGGGAGCGGGGCTGGTCGCCAGCACCCGGGGAGCCTCGGGAGGCTACCGGCTGGCGCGGTCCGGCCGAGCGATCTCGCTCGGCGAGGTGCTGACCGCGATCGACGGCCCCGACGCCCCCGCCCGCGAGCCGTTGAAGCCCGCCGCGCAGGTGCTGGCCGCTGTCTGGGAGCACGTCCGCGCCGCCGAACGCGCGGTGCTCGACGAGACCTCGATCGCCCAGCTCGCCGACCGCACCGCCCCCCGCGAATGGGTGATCTGAACGTTAGATGTTCGTCGGAATTTGTTGGATTTCTCTGACATCACTTGACTCGATGAGATCGAAAGGAGTCTCGCCATTCCTGCCGCGACCCCCACAACGACCCAGAAGACCGCCGGCTTGAACACCCCGTACGGTGGCGCCCTGGTCGACCTCCTGGTGGACGAGGCCCGCGCCGCCGAGATGAAGGCGACGGCCAAGGACCACGCCAGCCTGACGCTCGACGAGCGGGGCCTCTGCGACCTCGAGCTGCTGGCCGTCGGCGGGTTCTCGCCCCTGAAGGGCTTCCTGGGCAAGGCCGACTACGAGCGCGTCGTCGGCGAGATGCGGCTGGCCGACGGCACCCTCTGGCCGCTGCCCGTCACCTTGCCGGTCACCCCCGGCGACGGCGTGGCCGAGGGCAAGCCGCTTGCCCTGCGCGACGTCTACGGCAACCTGCTGGCCTTCCTCCACGTCGAGGAAATCTACGCCTACGACAAGGCCAGCCGAGGCCAAGGGCGCCTACGGCTCGACCGACGCGAGGCACCCGGCCGTCGCCTATCTCGACCGTCAGCCCGGCCATTACGCCGCCGGCCGGCTGGAGGTCCTCCGCACCCCGCCGCACTACGATTTCGTCCGACCTGCGGCGGACGCCCCAGCAGCTTCGCGACCACTTCGCGGACCTCGGCTGGAGCCGCGGTCGTCGCCTTCCAGACCCGCAACCCGCTGCACCGCGCCCACGAGGAACTGACCAAGCGCGCGGCCGAGCAGATCGGCGGCGGCCTGCTGATCCACCCGGTCGTCGGCGTGACCAAGCCCGGCGACGTCGATCACTTCACGCGCGTCCGCTGCTACCGCGCCCTGGTTGACAACTACTACGAGCCTGGCTCGGTCGTCCTCAGCCTCCTGCCGCTGGCCATGCGGATGGCCGGCCCGCGCGAGGTCCTGCTGCACGCGATCATCCGCCGGAACCACGGCTGCACCCACTTCATCGTCGGCCGCGACCACGCCGGTCCCGGCAAGGATCGCACCGGCAAGCCGTTCTATGCGCCCTACGCCGCCCAGGAGTCGATGGCCAAGCATAAAGACGAGATCGGCATGGAAATGGTCGACTTCAAGCAGATGGTCTACCTGCCCGACGAGGACCGCTACAGCCCGGTGGACGAGGTGCCCAGCGGGTGTGAAGACCGCCGATATCTCGGGCACCGAGGTCCGCGAGAAGTACCTGGCCAAGGGCCTCCAGCTTCCCGAGTGGTTCAGCCGTCCCGCGGTCGCCGAGATCCTCAACGAGACCAGCCCGCCCAAGTTCCGCCAGGGCCTGACCATCTGGTTCACGGGCCTCTCGGGCTCGGGCAAGAGCACCGTCGCGCACGCCCTGGTCGAGCGGCTCGCCGAGTTCGGCCGCAACGTCTCGCTCCTCGACGGCGACGAGATCCGCACCCACCTCTCGAAGGGCCTGGGCTTCAGCAAGGAAGACCGCGACGAGAACATCAACCGCGTCGGCTACGTCGCCGGCCTCGTCGCCCAGCACGGCGGCACCACGCTCTGCGCCGTGATCAGCCCCTATCGCGGTCCCCGCGACAAGGCCCGCAAGTCGTCCAAGGGCAACTTCGTCGAGGTCTTCTGCGACACCCCGATCGACGTCTGCGAACAGCGCGACGTCAAGGGACTCTACGCCAAGGCCCGCGCCGGCCAGATCAAGGGCTTCACCGGCGTCGATGATCCCTACGAAGCCCCGCTCAACCCCGAGGTCACCCTCGACACGAGCAAGCTCTCGGTCCAGGAGTGCGTCGACACGATCATCGACAAGCTCACCGCGCTGGGGTACATCCTGCCGCACGGGCATATCGTGGAATGAGCTGAACAGAGCGTGATTGTGTTATGATGAAGTGAGTCGAACGAACCGGTTCCTTGATCATCAAGGAACCGGTTCGTTTTGAATCCTGGTTAACCCGGGAGAAGACCGGGATATCCTTTCCGAGGAGAGATCTCCCTTTGACCAGAGTTTCCCTGCACTAATTATCCGTTCTTCGTTGCAAAATCCTTCATGAACCCGGCCAGGGTCTCACACCCTTCGGGGGTCATGGCGTTGTAGATCGATGCCCGGATGCCGCCGACGGAGCGGTGGCCGGCGAGGCCGACCATGCCGGCGGCAGTCGGCTTCGGAGACAAACTGCTTCTCGAGCGGCTCGCTCGGCAGGCGGAAGGTCACGTTCATCGGTGAGCGCGGCCTCGGGGGCGGCGTGGCCGCGGTAGAAGCCGCCGCTATTGTCGATGGCGCGTAGATGACCTCGGCCTTGCCGGCGTTGCGCACGGCCATGGCGTCGAGGCCGCCGAGGCCTTCGATCCACTGGAGGACCAGGTCGAGAACGTAGACGGTGAATGTCGGCGGGGTGTTGTAGAGCGAGTTGTTCTTGACGTGGGTGGCGTAGCGGAACATCGTCGGCACGTTCTTGTTCGCCTTCTCGAGCCAGCACTCGCGAAGCAGGACGACGGCCACGCCCGGAGGGGCCGAGGTTTTTCTGGGCTCCCGCGTAGATCAGGGAGAACTTCGACGCGTCGATCGGCCGCGAGAGGATGTCGCTGCTCATGTCGGCCACGAGCGGGCGGTCGCCGACGCGTCGAACGGGAACTCGGGCCACTGGACGCCCTGGATCGTCTCGTTCGAGGTCAGGTGAACATAGGCCGGAGTTCGGCGCTGAGTGATAGTTCGTTCGCGGCGGGCACGCGGCGATAGTTGTCGTCCTTGGTCGAGCCGGCGAGCTTCGCCTGGCCGAGCTTCGTCGCCTCCTCGATGGCCTTCTCGCCCCACGAGCCGGTGACGAGGTAGTCGGCGGTGCGGCCGGCGGCCAGGAAGTTCATGGGCAGGGTGGCGAACTGGGTCGAGGCTCCGCCCTGTATGAAGACGACGCGGTAGCCATCGCCCACGCCGAGCAGGCTCTTGAACGTCGGCCTCGGCCCGGTTGTTGACCTCCTCGTACTCCTTCGAGCGGTGGCTCATCTCCATGATCGACATGCCGCGCCCGTGGTAATCGCTCAGCTCGGCCTGGACTTGCTCCAGGACTGCGGCGGGCAGAATGGCGGGCCCGGCGTTGAAATTCAGGACACTGCTCATCGTAGGCGTCATCCTCAGGGTCTGCTACTGATAACGATCGACCGTCTCAGCGACCCTTCAAACTACCAAAAAACACGGCGTTTTGCCCCCTCGATCTCACGGGCCATCCTACCGGCCTGGAAGTCGGGACGACCGTCCCTCTTAATCACCGATAACCACGGCATGAGTTGTCGTGCCGGCGGTCTCGTCGTCCGGAGCGATCTGTCGATAACCTCCGATCGACCGGAAGTGAAGGATAAGCAGGAGATAGCCCGCGGACATCACAAGCGGCACGATCGACGTCCTCCGGAGGGCCATCCGGCTGCCGTGAAGCGTGGCTCGGGTGATCGGGTCGAGGTCCCGGTCCAGCCTCGAGCCGTGCGTCGGCCCACCATTGTTCGAGGCGATCGAGGTGGGCATCCGTGCGGCCGCGCTTCCTCAAGACCTCCAGGTCCCGGTGCAACTGGGCCCCGCGATCGGCCAGCACCGCAACCTTGCTTCCGTCGAGGCCAGTGGTTCGGAAAGAACAGGAACGCATTCGGCCGATCGGCCCGATATCGCTGATAAGCGTTGGGCGCTGCCTTCCGCAGCCATTGCGACGCGTAGTGATCCTGCATCAGGCCGATCAACGGTCCGCCAAGAAGTCCCGCCGAGAGCGTTCCCACGCAGCCGACCGCTCCGATCGTCAGCGCCCGCCTCTGGGAAACCGCTCCGCCACGACGCCGAGCATCGTGGGCCAGAGGAACGTCTTGCCGACGCCATAGACCGTCGCGGCCACGACCGCGGCGACGATCGTGCCCCCCACACGGAACTGATCGCCCGCCTCGCCGAGCAGGACCAGCCCGAAGCGCACCCAGCAACGCACTGATCGCCAGCAGCCCCAACGGCGAGATCCGTTCAACGATCGGGCCGGCGAAGAACCGCAGGAAAAACATTAGTGTTGATGTAAATATAAAAAGATAGAGTCCATATTTTGGGTTTGCCATGAGGATGCCCGTGATGTTCGAGATCCAGCTATCGGTCCCGAGCTCGACGAACCCGACCATGGCCATGAGCACCAGCAGGCCGATCAGCACGGGCGAGGCGAACTCACACGCCATCGATCTCATGGTCGCGCACCGGGTCTGCGCCTGCGACGCCGGAAAGTGTTGGCCGAACATCAGCAGACCATACGCGATGGTCGGTACCAGGTACATCAGCAGTATGATCTCCCAGCGCCCGTCTGCCAGGAGCACGCCGATCAACGCCCCCAGGACCAGGCCGCCGGGATAACCGGCGTGCAGAGATGTTCAGGCGATGGGTCCGCTCCAGCGGATGGAGTGCGGCCACGAGCGGGTTGATCGCTCCCTCGGCCGCGCCGTTGCCAATGGCGAAGAGGGTCGTGCCGATGGATAAACACCAGAACGCCCCATCCTTGCCGAACGCCTGGAAGACCGGATCGGCCAGGAGCGTGACCACCCCCGAGGCCATGTGGAAGGCGAACGTCAAGGTCGAGCGCGAGACCATATCCCCAACGCTCGACCAGCACGCTGAAGAGCATCACCGTGAGCCCGAACCCGGTCAGGCCAAACCCGGTGATCACACCCAGTTCGGACTTCGTGAAGCCGAACTGGGCCGCCCACGAGCCGAGGACGGCACCTCGGGCTGAGAAGCCCATGCCGACCGCGATCATGATCAGGAAGCTTCCCAGGAAGAGGCGATCGTTGCGAGCCACGGGATTGGGAGGCTTCATGAATGTTATTAAATATTAAAGATTATATGTATGATCGAAATTGATTTGGGGCCTAAATCCGGTCGTCAGCGATCGGCTGGCTTCGCGCTGCTGGCCCTTGGCCGAGCCGCTCGCGCAAGGCTCGCCACTGACCCCCCGCAGGACCAGGCCTGTGAGCCGCTCGGGAAGGTCATCGGGCCAGGGACGAGGCAGGTTCTGAAGCACTTCCTTCATCAGCCCCGAGATTGCTAGCGCCTCGAAGTTCTCGTCGAACTCGCTCCGCTCAACCGGTCGCGACCGCGGCAGCTCGCGAAGGATCTGCCGCAGAAGTTGATGAAGTCGCCCCTTGCAACACCGCAGGGCCTCGCTTTCCTCTCCCGCCTTGATCGCCTCGGCCCGCGCAATCAAATCAGAAGAAGAAGTCGCGGTTGAAGTGCCGGACCGCCTCGCGATTCATCGCCAGGAGCTTCTCGGCCGGGTCTCTCACCTTGGCGACGCTGGTTTCCATCTGCTCGATCAGCCGGTTCATGCCATCGAGCAACAGGCCGAGATAGAGCGACTTCCTTGTCCTTGTAGTGGAGATAGAGCGTCCCCTTGGCCACCCGAGCCCGCGCGGCGATATCTTCCATGCGCACCTCGTGATAAGGCCGCTCCATGAACAATTCGGCCGCTGCCGTGATGATCCGCTCCGATTTCGAGGGATCGACCGTCCGCACACCCCACCTCGCTTCGGTTCGCAACATGCCCGCGCTCCCACCGTCATGTTGATTCTAACAGACCCAGCGCCTTCGGCCCGCTTTTCATCTTGATCGAAATTGGACCGGTTCTATAATGACTGACCAGTCAGTATTATGACTGACCGGTCAGTTTTCAAGGCCGGCCGGGAGCAAGAGACTTGAAGGGGGCCGATGGCCATGGAACGTGTCGAGCAGGGGGAGAAGGGGGTGGCGGCCGCGGTTGTGGATGGGGCCAGGAGGGAGCTACGGGCCGATCCGGCGGCCAGTGCGTCTCGGCAGGTCGGGGCCGAATCGGTCCGGCCGCGGAGGCGGTGGCGTGGGTTGATTCTGGGGGGGGTGGCTGTGCTGGCTCTGGGCCTGCTCGCCGTCCGAGGGGGGCCGATGGTCGTCAGCTACTTCGGGCATGTGTCGACCGATGATGCGTTCGTAACTGGCGACGCGACGACGGTCGGCAGCCGGATCACCGACGTGGTCGAGCAGGTTTTGGTCCACGACAACGACTACGTGGCGAAGGGCGACCTGGTGGTCCGGCTCGATCGCGAGCCGTACCGGATCAAGGTCGAGCAGGGGCGCCGCCGAGCTGCGTCGGACCGAATTGACGATTGACCAGGCGGTCCAGGCGCTCGAGACGGCGCGGGCCGATGTGGAGCAGGCGCGGAACCAGGTCCGATCGTCGCTGGCCGCGCTCGACGAGGCGTGGCGCGGAGTGCAGGGGCAGCAGGAAATGGTCCGGTCGCGGGTCGCCAGCCTCCGCGCCGAGGTGGCCGCGCTCCGATCGGCGCACGCCGAGGAGGTGCTGGCCCGGAAGGAGTGTGAGCGGGTCCGTCGACTTGTGGCACAGCAGTCGGCCACACAGTCCGAGCTCGATCAGAGGTGCGCGGCGGCCACGGGCGCGGTCGAGAAGGTGAAGGCGGCCGAGCAGCGAGTCCGGCAGGCACCGCCACGCTCGCGCTCGACCCCGACGTCCGCAACCCTGAACAGGTGCCGGCCGGGATCGACTGCAACAACTCCGACGTCCGGCGCACCGTCGCTGCGGGACGGCAGATCCTTGCCCAGCTTGGTCTCGACACAATGGGCTCACCGCAGCCGGCCGACATGGACCCGGAGGGCCTGCACCGGCTCCTCGACCAGATCGCCTCGCGGACCAGCGCCGACTGGATCGATGACGTGCCCGCCGTCCGATCGGCGCAGGCGCGGGTCGAGCAGTCGCTGGCGGTCCTGGGGAGTTCGGCGTTTGACCCTTCCCGGCCGCACGAGCACCCCAGCGTGCTCCAGGCTCGCAAGGCCCTCGAGCAGGCCGAACACGAGCTCGGCTATACCGAGATCCGGGCGCCGGTCGCCGGTTACGTCAACCGGCGTGGGGTGAACCCTGGCGATAACGTCTTAGCGGGCCAGGCGCTCCTGGCGATCCTGCCGCTCGAGCAGGTTTATATCGTGGCCAACTTCAAGGAGACACAACTTGGCGACCTCACGATCGGCATGCCGGTGACGATCCACGTCGACGCCTATCCCGGCCGATCGGTCCGGGGGCGGGTCTCGGGCTTCGCTCCCGCCACGGGCTCGGCGTCGTCGATGCTTCCCCCCGAGAATGCCACCGGCAACTTCGTCAAGGTCGTGCAGCGGCTGCCGGTGCGGATCGACTTGGTCGAGCCCAACCCGGAGGAAACCCCGCTCATGGTCGGCATGTCGGTCGTGCCCGAGGTTGACCTCAAGGGCAAGGCCGACGGCCCCGACGCGGGCCGCCGCCTGCGTACGGCCGGCATGGCCGCGAGCCATGCTCTCGCGCACGCCCGTAACGTGGAGGTGAGGCCATGAGCGCGAGCCTTGCTCTCGAAACGCCCCGGCCATCGGTCGCGATCAATCCGTGGGTGATCGCCCTGACCGTCACCCTGGCGACCTTCATGGAAGTGCTCGACACCTCGATCGCCAATGTTGCCCTGCCCCACATCGCGGGGAGCCTGTCGGTCTCGACCGAGGAAAGCACGTGGGTCCTGACTAGCTACCTCGTGGCCAACGCGATCGTGCTGCCGATCTCGGGCTGGCTGTCGAGCATCCTGGGACGGAAACGGTTCTACATGATCTCGGTCGTGATCTTCACGGTCAGCTCGGCCCTGTGCGGCATGGCCACGAGCATCGAGCAACTGGTCCTCTTCCGCGTGCTTCAGGGGCTGGGTGGCGGTGGACTTCAGCCCTCGGAACAGGCGATCCTGATGGACACGTTCCCCCCAGCCCAGCGCGGGATGGCGATGGCGGTTTACGCGCTGGCGATCTTGGTCGCGCCCGTTCTGGGGCCGACGCTGGGAGGATACATCACCGACAATTATTCGTGGCGCTGGATCTTTTATATCAACCTGCCGGTCGGCGTGATCTCGATCCTGCTCAGCGGACTGGTGCTGGAAGATCCGCCGTATCTCAAGGCCTTGCGCGCCGAGCGCAGGAAAAACCCTCAGCGGGTCGATTTCATCGGCCTGGGGCTGCTGACCATCGGCCTGGCGTCGCTCGAGCTCCTGCTGGACAAGGGGCAGACACACGACTGGTTCGGCTCGCCGTTCATCGTGAAGCTTGCGGTCATCGCGGTGGTGACCCTGGTCGGGGCATTGATCTGGGAGCTGTGGCATCCCCACCCGATCATCAACCTGCGGCTCTTCAAAGACCGCAATTTCCTGGTGGCCTCGATCGTGGTATTCTCGGCGTTCGCGGTGCTTTATGGTAGCAATGTCTTGTTGCCACAGATGCTTCAGAACTTGATGGGCTACTCGGCGTTGAACGCGGGGCTTGTGCTCTCGCCGGCCGGCGTGGTCACGATGCTCGAGATGCCGGTCATCGGTATCATGCTCAGCAAAGGAGTCGATGCCCGGTGGATGATCGTCGCCGGCTTGACGACCGTCGGCTGCTCGGCGCTCTGGATGACCACCATGAATATCCAGGTCGCTCCCAGCCAGGTGATCTGGCCCCGTAATTTCCAGACGATGGGGGCAGGCCTGCTTTACGTGCCGATCACGACGGCAGCCTATATGTATCTCTCGAAGGAACAGACCAACGACGCCTCGGGCCTCTTCAGCCTGATCCGCAACGAGGGGTCGAGTATCGGCGTGGCCCTGACCAACACCTTGCTACAGCGAAGATCGCAGTTTCACCAGGTCCGGCTCGGTGAGCATGTCCACCCGTTCAACCACCTGTCGCGGAACTGGCTGAATGGCGTCACGAGTGTTTTTCAGCGCGGGGGTTCGGATCTGGCCGCCGCGAGCCGCCGGAGCTTGCGGATGATCTACCAGGTGGTTCAGCAACAGGCGCTGGCGCTCTCGTACTTTGACCTGTTCTGGCTCTTTGCCATGCTCTCGTTCGCGGTGATCCCCCTGGTGTTCTTCATGAAGCGTTCGGTCGCCGACGGGAATAACAGCATGGCGACGCACTGAGGCGTCCGTCAAGTTGTCTGCCCAACGCAAAAGGAAGGAGTCTGATGTGTTGTTGAGAAAACATGTGAGAATTAAATGCGTCAAGAAGAACCTGGGTATCCTCTGGGGCTTGTTGATCGCGACCGTCGTCAACAACCCCGCATGGGGCGAGAGCCTGGCGGAAGCCTGGTCGATCGCGCTGGGTACCAACCAGCAGTTTGCCGCGGGCCAGCAGACGGCCGAGGCCGCCGGGCTCGACCTCGCCGCGGCGCGGGCCGAGCGGGGGCCGCAGCTTCAGACGCTCAACCTGCCAACGTTCCTCACCACGCCGATCTCGGCGACGTCGGCCAGCGGCGTCTCGACGCAGACACCCGCCTCGTCGCAGCAGTTCTTCATGATCTCAGCGGTCGCGGCGTCGATCCCGCTTTACAGTGGCGGCCGGATCAAGAACACGATCGCTGCGAACAAGGCCCAGGCGGGCGCCGCGCGGGCGGATGTGGCGAGCACGGCGCTGGATCTCAAACGCGACGTGGCGCGGGCGTATGTGAGCGTGCTCCGGGCCGGTCGTGGCGTCGCCCTGGCGCAGAGCAGCGTGACGAGTCTGTCGGGCCAGGCCCGCGACGTCGGCAACCTCGTCGAGCAAGGTAAAGGGATTCGCAACGACCTTCTCGCCGCCCAGGTCGCCCGCGCCAACGCACGCCAGCGCGAGGTCCAGTCGCGAACTACCCTGGGCATCGCCTGGGCGAGCTACAACCGTTTCCTATGCCGCCCGATGGCCACGGTCGTTCCCCTGGAAGACCTGGCCCCCGAGCCCGGTCCTAATTCCGGTTCGACTGCCGTTCCTTCTCCCGCGACTCTCCAAAGTCCCGACGCGATCGCTCCGTTGTTGCAGGACAACGAACCCCCGCCGCTCGTTCCGGATGAAGGAGAGATCCAGATGCTCGTGAGCCAGGCCCTGAACCTGCGCCCCCGAACTGGCCTCGGCGGCCGAGCAGGCGCAGGCTTCGCGTGCGCAGGCGGCGGTCGAGCGGGCGAAGACGATGCCCCAGGTCACGTTCTTCGTCGCCAACCTCTATCAGAACGCCCGCTTCCTGCCCAGCCAGGCCGACTCGGGCGCGGCGTCGTTCCTGGTCAACTGGACCTTCTACGACGGCGGCAAATCGCGACGCAAGGCCGCCGCCTACGAATATCGCAGCGCCTGGCAGCTCAGTCAGCGTGCCGACCTCGCCTCCCAGGTCGCCCTCCAGGTCCGCTCGGCCTGGCTCAACGTCCTGGAGACGAGGTACCGCGTGCCGATCACCCGCGCCGCGTTGGTCCAGGCCGAGGAAAACCTCCGCGTCGCCCGCTCCCGCTACCTCGAACAGCGTGGCACCAACACCGAGGTCCTCGACGCCGAGACCGCCCGGGTTCAAAGCTACGACAATTATTTCAACGCCCTGTATGACTCGGTCCTGGCCGATGTCGATCTTCATCGAGCGGTTGGGGATCTGTGATCAATCGAACAATAAAACATAAATTACTTGATAAAATTTAACTTTATTGAATATAACTCATCGCCGCCAATAATTCGCCGTGTAATCGAGACGAGTACTATAAATCCATATCACCGAGTCTTGAGATTTCGCAGGCCCATCCCAGGGAGCTTTCTGAAGCGGGGGGCCCATGATGGCTTCGACCTGGGCTGGGGACATTCCCGGGCGGAGTGTGTTGAACCGACTCTCGCTGTAGCACTCCGAGTAGATGGTTGCGAAACCGAAAAACGGATCGGCCTTCAAAAATAAACGCGCGAATCCCAGATTCAGCGCGAGGAACGCGACAAGGACCATCAGCTTCCAAAACGTGAGCCGAGGTCGGGTGATCGGCCTTTCAGTCGGCAAGGGAGAAGGCGTGAGATCAGCCGCGTCCGGAGCTTTGACCCCGAGAGCTGCACCAGTCTCCAGGCCCTTTCTTTGAATGTTGCATCAACAAGAGATCCCGAGTCGGACGAGAACTCCGAGCGCAAGTCCGAAGCCGACAGGCCACCCGATCAAAAGCGTCCGAGTGGCTTCAGCGGTATTCTCCTCGACGTATGGTGGCTGATATCTCCAGGCAATCGCGACTCGATGCATCAGATACAAGCCGATGCTGAGCGGCGCCCACGCTTGCCAGGCTCGTCCCGAGTGGATCAGCCCGATGCCCAGGCCCGCGATGAAATAGGCCGCGAAGGAGTCGAACGGGTCATCGGCCTTGAAGTGCACGTCAATGATACCGAATAAGAGGCCGAGTCCGAAGGCGACGACTCCAGGATGGATGATTTGCGCTGATCGCAACAGTCTTCGCATGATCCGTATTCCCGGGATGGGGGCCTCGCGAACGAGCTGACCACCGCATTTGATGAATCGAGTCAGCCCTCGCCGATCCGCGACGATCGCGCGCCTTCTCGATTCTACGATATGGAATGAACCGTATCCAGATTTCAAATGCGCATTCTTCGCCTAATCTTCGTGACGTTGGATTCAGGCGGGCACGCCGAAAATCGCTTCCAGAGCGGCACGCATCACGTCGGCATCGACATCAATGCCGGTCCAGTATTTGATGCCAATCACGCCCTGGTTGACGAGCATTCCCAGGCCGTCGATGACGGTGCAGCCGCGGGCGGCGGCGTCGCGAATGAGGTGGGTACGGGGCGGGTTCGGGATCACGTCGGCGACGACCATTGCTGGGCGGAGAGAGTTCAGATCGAGCGCCAGGCGGGCGTCGAGGTCGGGGTAGAGACCGATGGATGTGGCGTTGACCACGATGTCGGTGGTTTCAGGGATCGCGAAATCAACATTCCAGGGGACGAAGTCGGCACGGGCGGGGGTCTTGTCGTTCAGGAGGGCAACAAGGTCGAGACCGCGCGATTCGCTCCGGTTGACGACGCTGATCGACCGGACACCGGCTAGGGCGGTTTCCACCCCGATAGCACGCGCAGCGCCGCCGGCTCCGAAGAGAACGAGCGATTTGCCCGCGGGGTCGATCATGTCGCGGAGCGACTGGACGAAGCCCTTGCCATCGGTGTTCTCGCCGATGAGCCTGTCGCCGCGGCGGACGACACAGTTGACCGCTCTCATGATCTCGGCGGATTCACCCAGGCCGTCGAGATGTTCGATCACAGCCACCTTGTGGGGCAGCGAGCAGTTGAAGCCCTTCCATCCCATCGCCCGGGCGCCGCGCACGGCGTCACCCAGATAGGACGGGGCGACCTCGCAGGTGATGTAACGCCAGTCGAGACCGTGGTGGCGATAGGCGGCTTCGACCATCGCCACGGTTGGGTTCTCAGCGGCTGGCTGAGCGAACAGACCGGTCAGTTCACTGCGGAAGTTGATCACGTCAGGCCGACTCGACCTCTGAATCAAACACGCGGACCCTGGCCCAGCCCGCCTTGTTCTCATCCACGAAACTGTGATGCCGCGGTGCGTCCTGGTAGGCGTCGTGGGCTCGCGGGTCTCGAACACGAGATGGAGCGAGACGTCGAAATCGCGGTCGTTGACCGGCCGGCTCAGCTCTTTTTCCAGAGTCCCGCACGCGAAGAAGACAACGCCCGGGTGCCCGGTCAGGTATTTCTTGCATGCCGTGACCAGTTTTTCCGCAGCAGCCTCGGACCGGTCGGTCAGGGTGAAGTAGACGTTGTGCGCCAGCATCGGTCGAGTCGACTCCCGATTCTCGGTGACTGAAGTTTGAGCTGGCCCGTAAGCCAAGGGGCTGGCGATCTTATCAGACCCGGCCCGTTCCGCACAGACGCGGGTCCGGAAAAGAAAAAGGGCGCCGGCGATCCGATATAGACTCTGGATAATCGCAACCAAGCAATCATTATGGCGCACGCATTTCCAGGCTCACGGGCTTTCTCATTTTTGTTGTTAACCAATGGATTCGGAGTGGAATAGCCAGGAGGAGAGTTGACGAGGGCAACGATCGTTGCGTTGCGGCTTCAGGGCCGTGCCAGGGACTGCAAGTTCACGCCCGATTCCGTCGGCTTGATCTCGACGAGGAACGAACGTGGCCAGCGGCCACGGATTTCGTGGTCTGGGACCACCATGTCTCGTCGGTGTCACCGAAGTCGACGCTGCAAATGGGTTCTGTATCGAAGGCCTGAAATCTTCTCGAAAAATTTATAAATTAATTATTTAAATTACTAAAAAATTAGATACGCTCAAGTTCGAAAGCAAGGTTTTCTCTAATTTTAGGACTGAATCCGTCAGGAAGGATGTTCGTTCATGAAGAATTCCAGGTGCCAGGGTTTCACGCTGATCGAGCTTCTGGTGGTGATCGCGATCATCGCGGTGTTGATCGCTTTGCTCCTACCCGCGGTGCAGGCGGCACGCGAGGCGGCGCGGCGGGCCCAGTGTGTGAGCAATTTGAAACAGATTGGCATCGCGCTGCACAATTATCACGATGTCAAGGGGGCGTTTCCAACCGGCTACTTCACCTGGAATACCTGGGGGCCGATGGTGATGCTGCTGCCCTACGTGGAGCAGGCGAACATGTTCAACGCCCTGAACTTCTACCAGACGTTTACTTCAAACAGCGCTTATAGCCGTGGTGGCACTGGCACGCCGGCCGTGAACTCGACGGTGGCGCTGACTCAGCTCAATATCATTCTCTGTCCCTCGGACGTGAACCGGATGGTGACTCCCGAGGCGGATATCAACTACGTTTTCTGCATGGGTTCGGATTCCTACGGCAACAATACACCGTCGTCGTTCAACGGCGTTTTCGTCCCGCCGGCGGCGCATAATACCAACATCGCAGGGATTCTCGACGGTACGAGCAACACGGCGGGGGTCTGCGAACGGGTCAAGGGCGTGGGGACCGCGACAGTGACCCAGTTTGACTCGATGATCCCGACCTCATCGTTTCATGGCAATATCGCCGCTTCGAGCATGGCGGCGGGAACCACTCCCCAGATCGCCTATAACGCCTGCAAGGCTGCTGGCAGCCCGACACCGGCGAACTACGCATCGGGTAAGAGTGTCGATCCCCTCGGCGGCTACTGGATGGATGCTGAACCGTCGCAGGAGATGTACAACCACGTCATGCCCCCTAATACCTGGAGCTGCTCGACCGATACCACCAATTACCATGGCGTGTGCGCGTCAGCGTCAAGCCGGCACAGCGGCACGGTGAATCTGCTTATGATGGACGGCTCGGTGCGCGGCATCAAGAACAGCATCGCGACATATACATGGTGGCGCTCGGGACCAAGGCAAGCGGCGAAGTTGTTGACGCCGGCTCCTTCTGAGAGTGGATCGGAACCGGATGGTGAGTGTCGATCAGGTTCCGACCACGCGTCGGATGGCTTCGGCACTCACCGGCTGGATGATGCCGCGCTCGGTGATGATCCCGGCGATCAGTGCGGCCGGGGTGACGTCGAACGCTGGGTTATAGACGTCGACACCTTCGGGGGCGGTTGCACGGCCCAGTCCGTGCGTGACCTCGCGGGGGTCGCGCTGCTCGATCGGGATCAGATCGCCGCTGGCGAGCGACAGGTCGAACGTGCTCGACGGTGCGGCGACGTAGAACGGGATGTCGTGCGCCCGGGCGAGCAGGGCGACGCCATAGGTGCCGATCTTGTTTGCGGTGTCGCCGTTGGCGGCGATCCGGTCGGCGCCGACGACGACGAGCTGGACCTTGCCCTCCTTCATGACCTGGGCGGCCATGTTGTCGCAGATCAGCGTGACGGGCACGCCGCGCTGCGAGCAGCTCCCAGGCCGTCAGCCGCGCCCCCTGGAGCAGCGGGCGGGTCTCGTCGGCAAAGACGTGGACGGTCTTGCCCTGCTCGTGGGCGGCGAAGATGACGGCCAGCGCGGTGCCGTAATCGGCGGTGGCCAGGCCGCCGGCGTTGCAGTGGGTCAGGACGCCCTGCCCTGGCGCGAGCAGGGCGGCGCCGAAGCGGCCGATCGCGCGGCACATCGCCCGGTCCTCGTCGGCGATCGCGTGGGCCTCGGCCAGCACGCGCTCGAGCGATCGCCGATGCCGACCCCGGAGCCTCGTCGGCGGCTACGCGATCGATCCGGTCGAGTGCCCAGAAGAGGTTGACCGCCGTCGGCCGGCTGGTGCGGAGGTGAGCACTCGCCGCGAGGATCGCCTGGCGAACTGCGTCGGCTGCCGCCATCGCCAGTGCGGTCTGGCCGCCGAGCACCGCGCCGTAGGCCGCGGCGATCCCGATCGCCGGGCGCTCCACGGACGCGCAGCGACTTGATGGCTTCCCAGACCTCGGCACGTCACGGCAATCGATCCGAGCGAACTCGGTCGGCAGCCGCGTCTGGTCGATCAGGCGGAGGATACCCTCCGCCGCGTCGCCGACCCAGCCTACCGTTTCCACTTCCACCGGCGATGTCGCCGCGGGTGAGGTTGCGTTCAAAGATCGTCGTCCTCGTCGTCGTCTTCGTCCGACTCCTCGGGATCGATCCAGGCATAAAACTCCGAATAGATGTCCCAGATCCCCTTCATCGCGTGCTTCATGTCGCCGGGTTTGAGCGGTGGATGGTTCCCCGAATAGCCGGCGACCTCGGCGGCGATCTTCAGCAGGTCGAGGTTCTGCCGACGCATCTCGAGGAAGATCTGGCTCTGGGTGTCGAGCTCGAGAGCCTCTTCGAGCGCCTCCTCGACCTCATCGTCGTCCAGCCCGTGGTCGTGATCGTGATGCTCGTTCTCGGTCTCGTTCTCGTCGTCGTAGTCGTGTTCGCTCATGACGTCAGGTCTCCTCGAAGAGGACAGGAAGTCGGTTGATGTTTGCTCGCTAGTTCCAGGGCGTATAGGACAGCCCGAAGGTGGCGGCGACCGCCTGGTTCGTGACCTGGCCGGCATCGAGGTTGATCCCCTCGGCGACACCTGGATTGCGTCGGGCGACCTCGCGCCAGCCGCTCCGCGCGATCTGGAGGATGTAAGGAAGCGTGACATTGCACAGGGCGTACGTGCTGGTTCGGCCGACGGCCCCGGGCATGTTGGTAACGCAGTAGTGGACGATCCCATCGACCAGATAAGTCGGTTTCTGATGGGTCGTCGGTCGGCTTGTCTCGACGCACCCCCCCTGATCGATCGCGACGTCGACGATCACCGCGCCCGGCTTCATCCGGGCCAGGTCGGCGCGTCGGACCAGTCGAGGCGCCCGGGCACCTGTGATCAAGACGGCGCCGATGACGAGGTCGGCCCGCTCGATGGTCTCGAGGATCGTGTGCCGGTCGGAATACAGGGTCGTGACGTTCGGCGGCATGATATCGTCGAGGTAGCGAAGCCGGTCGAGGTTGACGTCGAGGATGCGGACATTGGCCCCGAGCCCCGCGGCGACCTTGGCGGCGTTGGCGCCGACCACCCCGCCTCCCAGGATCGTGACCTCGGCGGGAGCGACGCCGGGCACGCCGGCCAGGAGGATGCCTCGCCCTTCCTGGGGACGCTCAAGGTACTTCGCCCCTTCCTGGATGCTCATCCGGCCGGCGACCTCGCTCATCGGAGTGAGCAGGGGCAGGCCGCCCCGCGCATCGCGCAGGGTTTCATAGGCAAGCGCGGTGATTTTGCTCGCGATCAGGGCGCGTGTCAGCGCCTCGTCGGCGGCGAAATGGAAGTAGGTGAAGACGACCTGGCCGGCCCGGAGCCCCGGCCACTCCGACGGCTGCGGCTCCTTGACCTTGACGACCAGGTCGGCCTGCGCCCAGATCTGCCCCGGCGCTCGGGACGATCGTTCGCCCGACCGACGCGTACTGCGCATCAGCGATCCCGCTGCCGAGCCCGGCCCCGGCCTCAATCAGGACCGTCTGGCCGAGTCCGAGCCAGCTCCTCGACGCCCGACCGGGAGCATCGCCACGCGGTACTCGTCCGCCTTGATCTCCCTGGGCACCCCGACGATCATGCGCAGGCTCCTGCCCGAAGTCTAGCCATGCTCAGAACATCGGTTGTCCGTTCGCGGCTCGCATACCGGTTCGACCAATCAGGCCGTGGCCTTGGGCATTCGTGGGGGCTTCTCACGGGTGGCCCTCCAGTCCGCGAGCAGGCCCTTGAGTTCTTCCAGGGTGACCCCGCCGTGATCCTCGCCCGAATTCCAGCGTGTCATGAGCGCGTTGTACCGCTCGCGGAGCACGCCCTTGGGCAGGAACTTGCCATGGAACTTCTTGAGCACCTTGAGCCGGAGATCGGCCGGCGGTCGGGGGGTGCTTCGGCCGTTGGTTGCGCCGCATCCGTCTTCTTCGCCATCGAATTCTACCTGGCCTTCCTCATCCGCGATCGATACCCATGCCTTCGAGACCGGCCGGCGCCGGTCCGTAAACAAGACCGGCCAGTCTACTCGAAAGCCTGGCCGGCTGGCAAGTTGCTTCGAGCCGAGTCCCGCCGTCAGGATACGTCGATGTTCCAGGGCGAACCGATTCCATGCGATCCTTTCGGGGTTTAAGATCCTTGGAGCATGCCCGTGCCCCGTCAATCGACCGCGAGCGTGAGTCCGCTTCGGAAAGCAGGAAGACTCTTCCATGAAACACGCCCTTCTTCCTACCCTTGCCTTACTGCTGGCGGCTGTCCTCGCCGACCCGCTCCTCGCGGCGGGGGTCGAGAAGCCCAACATCGTGCTCATCCTCGTCGACGACATGGGCTGGACCGACCTTGGCTGTTTCGGCAGTACGTATTACGAGACGCCGAACATTGACCGGCTGGCCAGGCAGGGCATGCGGTTCACCGATGCGTACTCGGCCTGCACGGTCTGCTCGCCGACGCGGGGGTGCGTGCTCACGGGTCAATACCCGGCCCGGCTGCATATCACCGACTGGATTCCCGGCCACGCCCGGCCAAAGGCGAAGCTACGCGTGCCCGATTGGATGATGCACCTGCCGCTCGAAACCACGAACCTGGGTAGGTCCTTGCACTCTGCCGGCTATGCCACGGCGAGCGTGGGCAAGTGGCACCTGGGGCACGAGGAATACTGGCCCGAGAAGCAGGGGTTCGACCTCAACATCGCCGGTTGCCACATGGGTCAGCCGCCGAGCTATTTTGCCCCCTACAAGATTCCGACCCTGACCGAAGGACCGCGCGGCGAGTTCCTCAGCGAGCGGCTCACGACCGAGGCGCTCGGGTTCATCGAACGGAACAAGGACCGGCCGTTTTTCCTGTACTTCCCTCATTACGCCGTCCACACGCCGCTGATGGGGAAGCCCGAGGTCGTCGCGAAGTACAAGAAAAAAGCCGATCCCAACGCACCGCACCACAATCCGACCTACGCGGCCCTGGTCGAGAGCGTGGATGATAGCGTGGGGCGAATCCTTGAGAAGCTTGATGAACTTAAGCTCGAGGGACGCACCCTGTTGATCTTCACCAGCGACAACGGGGGTCTGCTCCGGAGCACCTCGAACGTTCCGCTTCGAGCCGGCAAGGGCTCGGCCTACGAGGGAGGCGTGCGCGTCCCCTTGATCATCAAGTGGCCGGGAGTCACCGCACCGGGAAGCGTCTGCCGGACGCCGGTCATCAGTGCGGATCACTTCCCGACCCTGCTGGCCCTCTCAGGCGCGGCCAGTGATCCCAGGCATGTCGTTGATGGCGAGAGCATCGAGCCCTTGCTCCGTCAGTCGGGGGGTCTCAAACGCGATACCCTCTACTGGCATTACCCGCATTACCACCCCGGCGGCGCGACGCCATACGGGGCCATCCGCGAACGCGATTTTCGGCTCGTCGAGTTCTACGAGGACAATCACGTCGAGCTCTACAACCTGGCCGACGACATCGGTGAGACCCGCGACCTTGCCACGACGCTTCCCGATCAGGCCGCGGCGCTCCGCCGCAAACTCCATGACTGGCGCGACCGCGTCGGTGCCCAGATGCCGACGCCCAATCCCGACTTCGATCCGAAAGCGCAACCTTAGATCTTGTTATGTGGAGATAATTATGTATCGTGCTACCCTCATGATCATCTCAGTCGCCATCGCCAGCGTCGCCGCCGGATTGGAGATGGAGGCGCGGGCGGATGCGAAATCACCCCGGCCCAATATCGTCTACATCATGGCCGACGACCTGGGCTGGGCCGACGTCGGTTGTTACGGCAGCACGTATTACGAGACGCCGAACATCGACCGGCTGGCCGCGCAGGGCATCCGGTTCACCTCCGGGTACACCTGCGGGCCGAACTGCCAGCCGACCCGGGCGGCGCTCATGAGCGGCCAGTACGGACCCCGTACCGGGATCTACACGGTCGGCTCGATCGATCGGTTCAACTGGCAGAGCCGTCCGCTCCGGCCCGTGGACAACGTGGTGACGTTGCCGAGGGACAAGATCACGCTTGGCCAATCGATCAAGGCGGCCGGTTACGCGACGGCGCTCTTCGGCAAGTGGCACCTCGGCGAGGTCGGAGCCGACCACCCCGCGCGTCGAGGGTTTGACGAGGCGATCGTCTCGATGGGCCGGCACTTTGACTTCAAGACCAACCCGAAGGTGGACGTCCCCGAGGGCACCTATCTGGCCGACTTTCTGACCGACCGCGCATTGATTTCATCAAACGACACAAGGAAGGCCCGTTCTACCTCGCCCTGCATCATTTCGGCGTTCACTCTCCCTTCCAGGCCAAGCCCGAACTGATCGCCAGGTTCCGCGACAAGCCGGCGGTCGGCGGCCAGCACGACCCGACCTATGCCGCCATGATCGCCAGTGTCGATCAGAGCGTTGGCCGGGTGCTCCAGACGCTCGACGACCTCAAGCTGGCCGGGAACACGCTGGTCATCTTCACCAGCGACAACGGCGGCGTGGGCGGCTACGCTTGCGCGGGCATCCAGCGCGGTAATGGCATCACCGACAACGCGCCGTTGCACGGCGGCAAGGGGATGCTTTACGAAGGGGGTATCCGTGTCCCTTACATCTTCCGATGGACCGGCACGATCGCTCCCGGCACCACTTGCGACCAGCCGATCAACAGCGTCGATCTCTACCCCACCTTCCTCGATCTCATCAACGCTCCGGCTCCGGTCGATTACACGCTTGACGGCACGAGCTACCTGTCCTTCCTGATGGGAAGCGAACGGACGAATGGGGCCGGATCGAGCCGCAAACCCCTTTTCTGGCATTTCCCCGGCTACCTGGTGCCGACCAGGGGGGCTGGCGAACAACCCCGGCGGGGGCGATTCGCGACGGCGACTGGAAGCTGATCGAGTTCTTTGAAACCGGCAAGCTCGAGCTGTACAACCTGCGCGACGACATCGGCGAGACCCACAACCTCGTTGCCCAGCAGCCCGACAAGGCGCGAGAGCTCCCACGACAAGCTGCGTGCCTGGCGGGAGGCGGTGGGAGCGCCCATGCCGAAGCCGAACAAGGCCAAGGCTGCGGGTTAACGTCCGGTCTGGATTCCCCGGGCCGTTTCGTTCTTCGCTACCTGGCGAGTTGTTGACAAACGCAACCTCTCGCACGCGCCGATTCCTTTGTGCCGGCGACCACCCCGGTCCACGACGAGTTCGGTCGTGCCGTTCTCAATCAGCTCGCTCCGTCGCCGGCCGAGTTCATTGGTGCCGGGAGACGAATCGGGCTGATCGGCTCAGGGCACAGGTTTCGTTGATTTCGCGCGAATTGCCAAGGAGCACCCGGGACGCGCCAACAGCACGCCCTCTACCAGATAACATCGTGAAAAGGTCCGGGTCCTGCGCTGGGATTCCGCGCGGGGCGAGCGGACATGTCGGCGCACATCGTCACGACCGGCGCCGCCGGACTAAGGACTCGGGCGGGCTTTCGCTGGAGGATCTCGGGCGAGACTTCCTCGACGATTCGTTCATTCGTTTCGGAGGTTTGAGAAATCCGGAGCGGTGGCGCGGTTTTACAAGCCTGAATTGGCGAGAAGGAAACGGCCTTGCCGGGATTCTCGGTTGCGATTGCAAACCGACGGGAAAGCCATTAGCCTGAAATTGGTTATCCCTCGCGGCCAGGCAAATTCTAACCACACTGATCCAAAGTCCAACGTCACACGGAGGTGGTGCGAGCCGTGACGGCGATCCTGGGAATTTCGGCCTTCTATCACGATAGCGCCGCGGCCCTGGTGCGCGACGGCCGGATCGTGGCCGCGGCTCAGGAGGAGCGGTTCACCCGGATCAAGCACGACCACGCCTTTCCGGCCCGCGCGTCGCCTATTGCCTTGAAGAGGCGGGGCTCGGGCCGGACTCGATTGACTACGTCGCGTTTTATGACAAGCCACTGACCAAGTTCGAGCGGCTTCTCGAGACCTATCTCGCGTACGCGCCGCGAGGATTCCTGAGCTTCCGGCAGGCGATGCCGCTCTGGCTCAAGGAAAAGCTCCATATGAGGCGGACCCTGCGCCAGGGGCTCGGAGGCAAGAGCCGGGCGCGTCTCGTGTTCACCGACCACCACGAGAGCCACGCCGCCAGCGCCTTTTTTCCCAGCCCGTTCGAGGAGGCCGCGATCCTGACCCTCGACGGCGTGGGCGAGTGGAGCACCACGACGTTCGGCGTCGGACAGGGCCGCCAGATCCGCCTGATCGACCATATCACGTTCCCGCATTCGCTGGGGCTGTTGTACTCGGCCTTCACGTATTACTGCGGCTTCAAGGTCAACAGCGGCGAATACAAGCTGATGGGCCTGGCGCCCTACGGTACGCCGGTGTACAAGGACCTGATCCTCGATCGGCTGATCGATCTGAAGCCCGACGGCAGTCTCTGGCTCGACATGGAGTACTTCCGCTACGCCTACGGGCTGACCATGACCGGCCGCAAGTTCCACGACCTCTTCGGTGGTCCGCCCCGGCGCCCGAGGCCGACCTGGAACAGCGTCACATGGACCTCGCCGCCAGCATCCAGGCGGTGACCGAGGAAGCCGTGCTGCGGATCGGCCGCCATGTGTTCGAGCGCACGGGTCTGAAGAACCTGGTCCTGGCCGGTGGCGTGGCCCTGAACTGCGTGGCCAACGGCCGGTTGCTCCGCGAGGGGCCGTTCGATGACCTGTGGGTCCAGCCGGCCGCCGGTGACGCCGGCGGCGCGCTGGCGCGGCGCTCTTCGTCTGGCATCAGCTTCTGGAAAGGCCAAGAGATCCCCAGGGCGCCGATAGCCAGCGAGGGAGTTTCCTCGGCCCGAGCTTCACCAGCGAATCGATCGCCCGGACCTTGAACGCGCTCGGGGTCCGCGGGTTCGACCGGTATCGACGACGCATCCGAACTGCTGGAAGCCGTGGCCGGGTTGCTGGCCGAGGGGAAGATCGTCGGCTGGTTCCAGGGTCGGATGGAGTTCGGCCCGCGCGCCCTGGGCGCGCAGCATCCTGGGCGATCCGCGGTCGCCGGCCATGCAGGCGACGATGAACCTCAAGATCAAGTTCCGCGAGAGCTTCCGGCCGTTCGCGCCGGCGGTGCTCCGGGAGCCGCGGATGCCTGGTTCGAGATCGATCCCAGGCATGAGAGCCCGTACATGCTGCTGGTCGCCCCGGTGGCCGAGTCACGCCGGTTGCCGATCGACGCCGAGGCCCTCCAGATCATGGAGCACGACCCCGACCTGAGGCGCAGGGTGAACGTCGTTCGCTCGGAGGTCCCCGCGGTGACCCACGTTGACTGGAGCGCCCGGCTCCAGACCGTGGACGTCGCTCGCAACCCGCGGTTCCACGGCCTGATCGCGGCGTTCGAGCGGATCACGGGCTGCCCGATCGTGGTCAACACCAGCTTCAACGTCCGCGGCGAGCCGATCGTCTGCACGCCCGAGGATGCCTATCGCTGTTTCCTGGCGACCGACATGGACGCGCTCGTGCTCGAGGACATCGTGCTCGTCAAGGACGCCGACGCGCGACAGGCCGGCGCCCGGAAACGGGAAGAGTACCTGGCCCAGTTCCAGCTTGATTGAAGGGACCCCGATGGTGCTGGTCCGACCTCCCGCTCGATCCGTCTCGCAGGATGCTCCGGCAGTTCGCCGGACTCTGGCTCGCCTGCTTCGGCGGCCTGGCCCTGTGGCACGGTCTGGTGCGGGGGCAGATGTTTGCCGCAACCGGTTTTGCGATCCTGGCCTTGACCCTCGGCCCGATCGGCCTGGTCCGGCCGAACTGGATCAAGGCGGTGTACGTCGCCTGGATGGTCCTGGCCTTCCCGATCGGCTGGACCGTCTCGCAGCTTGTCCTGGCCTTGATCTATTTCGGCCTGTTCACGCCCCTGGCACTTGTCTTCCGTCTGCTCGGCCGCGACCCGCTCAACCGGGCCCGTCGGCCCGATCGGCGCGACCTGCTGGACGCCCAAACCGGCTCCCGGCGACCCTCGGCGCTATTTTCAACAATATTGATCCGACCTGATCCGACCCTGACCTGGCGTCACGACCCATGAGCGAACCGACTAACCCGCAGATCCCCAGCGCCTTCGAGCAAGCCGCGGACTCGGCGCCCCAGGAAAGCCTGATCGCCGAGTTCTGGTCGTTCCTGAAACACAACAAGAAATGGTGGCTGTTGCCGATCATGCTGGTGCTCCTGCTGCTCGGCGTCCTGATTTTCCTGTCGACCACGGCCGCCGCGCCGTTCATCTACACGCTGTTCTGATCGCCCTCGTCCCGATCGGTGGCGGAGCTCATCCGCCGCCAATCTCTGGCCGGCGTCCCACGGCGCCGGTCCGTATCGCCCCGCGCTGGCCTCGTCCCGGTTCTTCCTACGGGTGAAGATTGGATGTGGCCTCCAGTTGGTTGTTAACAGAAGGGCGAGATCTGGAATTGCTAAGATGGGCGAGCGCATTGGCGATCGTTATTGAAATCGCGATGCGTGGGGCGAGGCGCGTGTGATGTGAGCCCGGCCGGTCCGCGTGCCCGGAAATCGTTGAGATTGCTCGGGGGTCGCCTGGGGAAGGGGCGCTCGTATGCGACGAATGATACACCTGGATCGGGACCTCACTTCGGGCCCTCCTCCGATGGACCAGAGCGAGGAGCTGATGACGCTGATCGCCGCGTCACAGAAGCCGCTTTACACCTATATCCGCACCCTATTGGGTCCGAGCGAGGATGTGGACGACATCCTCCAGGAGGTCAATCTCGTGCTCTGGCGGCGGGGCCATGAGTTCGATGGCCAGGGCCGATTCCTGTCGTGGGCGTGTCACATCGCGTATCTCAAGGTGCTGGGCCACTACCGGAACCGTCGACGGGGAGCGCTGGCAAGTCTCGATCACGAGACGCTGGCCCTGCTGGCGAAGGCCGACTATGTGGTCAACGAGGTGGAGCGGATCGACGCGAGGCTGGAGGCGCTGCGGGGCTGCCTGGGCAAGCTCGGGCCGGCGCATTGGCGAATGCTCTTGCTGCGTTACGAGGACGGAGGCTCGATCCAGCGACTGGCCGAGCGGCTCGAACGGCCCGCCGGCTCGATCCGGGTCACGCTCCATCGTCTCCGGCAGCAGCTTGCCGACTGCATCGAGCGCGCCCTGCGCGGGAAGGAGAGCGATGAGGAGCCCGGCCCCCGAATTCGACCCGGACCTCGACACCCTGCTCCAGGAACTGCTCGACGGCGACCTGACGCCGCCGGGGCAGGCGGCGCTGGCGAACCTCCTGCGTGACGATCCATCCGCCCGCGAGAAATATGCTCGCGTCCTGATGATCGATGCCCACCTGGCCTGGGAGCTGACCGCGATCGAGAAGCCGCGCCGCCCGATTGACCAAACGTCTCGATCCGGCGGGAGCGGACATCACGTTCGGGGACGGGCCTGGCTGGTCGGACCCGATCGAGTGGTCGGCGGGGGTGTCCGGAGTGGGCCGATCGTCGTCCGACGACGCGCGCAGCCAACGCCGGCGGCATCGCCTCCGAATTGCGGGCGTGGGGGTCGTGGCGGCCGCCGTGCTTCTGCTGGTCAGTGGGGGAGGACTTCGCGGCGTACTCGGGCGAAGGCCGCACGCGCCGTCCGCCCTGCTCCATTCCCGCCCCATGGCGGTCGGACCGAGGGAGGGAGGGGCGACGACGCGTGGCAACGCGCCCGAGCCGAAACCCGGTCTTCTGGTCGGCCGCTCCGAGGACGTGGCCATCCTGACCCGAAGTGTGGACCTCGTCTACGAAGCGGGGTCTCCGGCCCCGCGCATCGGTAGCGCCTTGCCTCGATGTTCGCTCCGGATCCGGTCGGGATGGCTTCAGCTCGAATTTCAGCGCGGGGCCATCGTGGTGGTCGAAGGGCCTGCGCAGGTGGATCTCCTGTTGAGCGACCAGATGGCGTGCCGGACCGGTAAGCTCCGCGCGGTGGTCCCGCCCCGGGCCCGCGGCTTCCGGGTGGATACGCCCCGCTTCTCGCTGGTCGACCTGGGAACCGAGTTCGGCGTCCAGGTCGGTCCTGATCGAGACGCGGAGGTCCACGTCTTCGCCGGCAAGGTTGAGCTCCACGAGTCGGACGCGTTCGGAACGCGGGCCGCGAATATCGAATCGAGCCGTGGCTGGGTGCTGACCGCGGGTCAGGCGATGCGGCTCACGCCGATCGGCGACGCGACCTCGCAGGTCGCGCGACCGAACGGGTTTCTTGCCCCGTCCGACCTCGAGAATCTCTACCGGGCACGAGTCCGCCGACGGTACGAGGAGTGGCTGGCCAGCTCGGCCCGGCTGAATGAGGATCACGACCTCGTGGCATACTACCCGTTCGAGGGCCAGCGCCCTCCGGGCAGCCGGGTCCTCAGGAACGTCCGCGGCGACGGGTCGAGCGACGGAGCGATCGTCGGCTGCGAATGGGTCGACGGGCGATGGGCGGGCAAGGGTGCGCTGGAGTTCAAGCGGCTCGGCGACCGGGTCCGCATCCAGGTCCCCGGTTCGTTCGATACCCTGACGCTCGCCGCCTGGGTACGGATCGACGCCCTCGAACATCGATTCAACAGCCTGATGTTGACCGATGGATTCGACCCCGGCGAGAGCCACTGGCAGATCGACTTCGACGGCCGTCTGGTCCTGGGAATTCGCAACGAGGCCAACGCCAAGACCTGGAGGACCGACTACGCATCGCCGCGTGTGTTCACCTCGGACCGGCTGGGCCGATGGACCCACCTGGCGACCGTTTTTGATGACCCCGGCGGTACCGTCACGCACTACGTCGACGGAGCCGCCGTCTGGACCGGACCGCTCGTCCGCCGGGCCCCGATTTCCATCGGCTCCGCCGAGCTCGGCAACTGGGGATCGGCCGCGTGGCACGAGCTGGCGCCGATCCGCAATCTCCGGGGCCGGATGGATGAGTTCATGGTTTTCCGTGCCGCGCTCGGACCCGCCGAAATCGAGAATCTTTATCTTATGGGAGTACCCTGATTTTTTTAATAGAATTTCTTGAAACATTAATAAGATAAAAAAATTATATTAATCAAAGTATTTATAATGGTAGTCAAATCGTGGTCCCATTCGGGCGCGTTTCTGGACAGGAAAACTTATGCATACGACGACGAACCGACGGCGGTCTCGCCCAATGGTCCTGTGGGTGTCGCTGCTGACGCTGGCAGGTTGCGGGCCCTCCGTCTCGCCCAACGAGGCGAACGTCCAGGGTCCTCCGGCTGATCCCAGCACGATCCCGCGCAGCGGTGACGAGATGATCGCGCGGCAGAGGCAGAGGGTCGCCGACTACGTGAAGGCGTCAAGTTCGCGGAGCTTGACGCGCGTTGGCCGATAGTCGACATCGTGTTGTCGCGTCTTGATAGAATTGTTCGATTTTCCGAAACGGCCTTCTCAAAAGGGTTCCTTCGATGAAGACTTCGAGCCGGCCTGGTTTCACGCTCATCGAGCTGCTGGTGGTGATCTCGATCATCGCCGTGCTGATCGCGCTGCTGTTGCCCGCGGTGCAGGCGGCCCGTGAGGCCGCGCGGCGGAGCCAGTGCGTGAACAACCTGAAGCAGATCGGTCTCGCGATCCAGAATTACATCTCGACGAACGACGCGCTGCCTCCCAATGGCGTCGACCTGACCAAACAGCCCGCGTGGTATCCCGATCATTCGATGAAGTGCCGCATCCTCGGCTTCCTGGAGCAGCAGGCCCTGTTCAACTCGATCAACTTCAGCCGGTCGGTGAACCCGAGCTGGGGGGGCGACACGACGTACACGAACGTGACGCTCTCGTCCACCAAGGTGAACGCCTACCTCTGCCCGTCGGACGGGAATCCGGGCGATCAGTCGGTCTTCGCGACCGTGGGGGGCGTCAACTACACCGTGGCTTCGAGCAACTACGCCAACACCATGGGCCTGGCGCCGACGTATACCAACAACAAGGAAAACGGGCCCGCCTACTTCCTGGGCCAGAGCATTTATAACGCGTCGAACGTCATCGGCCTGGCCAACGTCACCGACGGCACCTCGAATTCGGCCATTTTCAGCGAGTTCGTCAAGGGGGGCGGCTCGGGCACGAACGGCACGGCGACCCGGTTCACCAGCCTGCTGGGAACGACCTTCGAGATTAGCTGGAGCACCAAGACGGGGACGCCGTACGGCGACTACCAGGTCTGTCAGAAAGCGACCGCCCTTGAGGCCGACAACCGGGGCCAGTTCTGGACGCACCAGGACAACCTGCGGGGCGGCGGCTACTTCCACACCAACCCGCCCAACACCAAGTCGTGCAATGGCGGCTGGTGGCCGACCGGCTGGATGGCGGCCACCTCGTTCCACCCCGGCGGCGTCAATGTCGCCTTCCTCGACGGCTCGGTCCATTTCGTCAAGAACAGCGTCAACTACGTGACCTGGATGGCCATCGGCACGATCGCCGGCGGCGAGGTCATCAGTGGCGATGCCCTGTGAGGCGGACCCGGCGAACCGATCTTCCCCTTTAGACATCGCGCGCCACCTCGACCGCCCAGAAGATCAGGTCCGTCTTGGCCGGGCTGGCGCCCAGCCGGCCGAACTTCGCGGCGATCTGGCCGCGGTGATAGGTCGCGTGGTTGACCACGTGGCGGAACACCGACCAGAGCGGCACCGTGACCTCGTGGCCGTCCAGGTTGCGGTACGACCAGAGCGAGGCGAGCCTCGCGGGCTCGGCCTGGTAGGTCGCGACCAGGCGCTCGAAGGCGGCCTGTCCGCGCTCGAGCAACCCGGTGGCGTCGTCGATCGTGGGATAGTCGGCCTCGCTGGCGCGGGTCGTAACCGGCTCGCCTTCGAGCCGTCGGGCCCAGATCGCCGTGGCGTCGGCGATGTGGACCAGGGTCGCGCGCACCGACGGCCAGCCCGGAACCGGCTCGCGCTCGTAGAGGTCCTGGCCCAGCTCCCGGCAGGCCGCGACCACCCGATCATTGGCCCATCGGTTGTAAGCGAACACGGAGTTGAGGTCGTCGTGCGGCATGGGTGTTGAGTTCTCCTCGGATTAACTGCTGGCGCTGCGGTACGACCGGAGCGAACGCAGGAAGAACCTGCGGCTGAACCAGACCAGGGCCACGGTCGCCAGCACGGTGAAGCCGACCATCCGCCAGGTCGAGGACCCGGACCATCGCCGACGCCGGGACGTTCACGACCAGCAGGATCGGCAGCACGAACGTGAAGAAGACGGCCGATCGGCTCGGCCCACGTCCCCGCGAAGATCTCCTTGGGGTAACGCGCCAGGCTGGTGAAGAGCCACCACATCTCCATCAGGCTCTGGTTCCGCACCATCCAGACCGAGAGCGACGTCAGGCAGAGCATGAAGCTGTAGGCGATCGCCGTCCCGCAGACGAAGGTGACCAGGAAGACGCATCAGGCGCGAGGGATCGAACGCCCAGTGCATCCGCCAGAGCGTCGCCGATCATCACCGCCAGGCCCATCAGGACGTTGGGCGCGGTGCCCCAGTCGATCTTGCGGCAAGTGATCAGGAACTGCTCGTCGATCGGCTTGAGCAGCAGGAAATCGAGGTCGCCGGTGCGGACCAGCTCGGCGAACTCGTTGCAGTTGTCGAGGAAGAGCATCTCGATCAGCCCGTTCATCGCGAAGAAGCAGCCGACGAAGAAGAGGTACTGGTCCTCGGACCAGCCGGCGACGTACTGGGTCTTGGCGAAGACCGTCCGGTAGAAGGCGAGCAGGATCCCCAGCCAGAGGACCTCGACCGAGACCTTCACCAGGAAGTTGCCCCGGAACGCCATCTCGCGGCTCAGCGTGTAGCGAGCCAGGCCGCCAAGCAGCCGGAAGTACCGGCCCGCGCGCGTGAGCACCATGATCGATCAGCCTCCGTAGGCGCTGTAGCGCTTCAGGCCGAGGCGGTACAGGACCCGCGCCAGCACGCATGAAGACGACCGCCCAGCGCCAGCTCGCGCGAGCAGGTGCGTCGCCAGCGTCCCATCCCTTGCACCTTGCCCAGGAAGACCACCGCCGGGAAATAGGCCATGTACTGGAACGGCAACGCCTTGAGCAGCCCCGACCAGGGCTGCGGCAAGAGGTCGAGCGGCAGCATCTGCCCCGAGATGAAGAAGTTCAGGGTCATCACGATATAGAGCAGCGACGTCACCTCGAGGAACCAGAAGCCGACCATCCCCACGCTCGCCTCGAAGAAGAACCCGACCAGGAACGACAGGACCAGCGACGACGGCGTAGGCCGCCAGCGTCGACGCGTCGGGCAGGCCGTCGAAGAAGCCCCGGCACAGGAAGAACAGCAAGGCATAGGGGAGGGCCGACGTGACGATATAGGCCACCTTGTGCGCAACCCGGTACGAGAGCAGGTAGCCGATCAGGTCGACCGGCTGGATCAGGTAGCGCTTGAGCGTCCCCTCGCGGATGTCGCGGGCGATGCCGCGCGGCCAGGCCCGGCATGCTCGAGAACATCCGGCTGATGTGCGTCAGGAGCAGGTAGGCGATCATCTCGCGATAGCGTGAAACCGTTCGAGCCGCCTCCGGCTTCGACCCCTGATACACCGCCTGCCAGAGCAGGATGGTCGTGACCATCGGCAGGAACCGGAGGAAGGTGCCGAGCAGGAAATCGCCGCGGTAGGTCATCCGCTCGACGAGCGAGGCGCGGAAGATCCGGCCGTACTTCCGCAGGGCGGTCAGCGGAGCGGGCGAGCCCGCGGGCCGCGCGATCGGTACGGGCTCGGCCTCGGGCGTCCGACGGGCGCCGGGGCCAGGGTGTCGATCGTCGTCAGGCGGCCCGTCATGGCTCTTGCGGCCCTCCTCGAAGACCGGGCGATGACCTGCTCCAGCGGCGGGTCCTGGACGCTCACGTCGGCCACCGCGTATCGGTCGAGGATCGCGCCCAGGACCTCGGCCACCTGGCTGCGGTCGACCTTGAGATCGGCCGCCGGCCCTTCGATCTGGTCACGCTCGCCGAACCGCGCGAGGTCGGCGGCATCGGGAACGTCGTCGGCGAACTGGAGCCGGACCAGCTTGGTCCGCCCGAACTGCTCGGTGATCCCGACGAGCGGGCCGTCGTAGACCAGCGTGCCGTGCGTGATCACCAGCACCCGCGAGCACAGGGCCTCGACGTCGCGCATGTAGTGGCTGGTCAGGAGCATGGTCACTCCGTGCCGGGTATGGTAGTCGCGCAGGCACTTCTGGATCGCCACCTGGGCCACGACGTCGAGGCCGATCGTCGGCTCGTCCAGGAGCAGTAGCTGGGGCTGGTGCAGCAGCGCGGCGATCAGCTCCATCTTCATCCGCTCGCCCAGCGAGAGCTCGCGGACCGCCTGGCGCGTCAGCGCGCCGACGCCGAGCAGCTCGGTCAGCTCGTCGAGCGTGCGCTGGAAGTCGGCCTGGGGAATCGAGTAGATCTCGCGGTGAAGCTGGAAGCTGTCGGCGGCCGGCAGGTCCCACCAGAGCTGGTTCTTCTGGCCCATCACCAGCGCGAACTGGCGGCGGAACGCGTCGGCCCGCTGCCAGGGGGCAAAGCCCAGCACCTGCGCCGTGCCCCGACGTCGGGTAGATCAGGCCCGAGAGCATCTTCAGGGTCGTCGTCTTCCCCGCCCCGTTCGGGCCCGAGGAACGCGACCATCTCGCCGGGCTCGATCGAGAAGCTCACCCCGTCGACCGCCTTGACCTCCTTGAACTCACGCCGGTACAGGCCCCGCAGCGCCCCCAGCAGCCCTTCCTTTTTCTGAAAGACGCGGTACGTCTTGGTCAGACCGTCCGCCTCGATAATCGCCATCACGCTTGCTCGCATGCGATGAAAAGGGCTGAACCGTCTTATTGTAGGGAATGAGCCCCGGGTGCATAACAGCGCCCGCGTGACCAGGCCGGGCGGTTTCCTTCGCTCATGCTCATCGATCGACCGACGGACCTCCCGCGCTCCCCGCTCCCTTGTCCCCTCCTTCCTTGTCAAGGTGGGTAAAAATCGGGGAGTGGGGCATGCCGGGATGGGGCCAGGCTCCGGATCAAGGTTCGAGTTCGTTCGTACCGGCGTCGAGTTCGTTCGTACCGGCGTCGAGTTCGTTCGTACCGGACCGCGATCACCCGCCAACCACCAATCCGCACAATCACCACAATCGATACCACCCGCGCATTTCAAACCCCATTGCTTCACGATCGGACCTGATTTCGCGCGGCTTCCTTCCTTGAATATCGAGTTTTCGCCCGTTTCCGGCGCGAATCCGCGCGTGGCGCCGGTCGAACGGCCGGGGACGCCTCCTGGGCGGCTCCGGTCGGTAAAACCGACGCGACCTGTACCACGCGACCCTTTACAGGGACGATCGACGCGCCTCCTCGCGCGCCCGCTTCTGTGCGGCCCGACGCTGCTGGCGGTTGCCTCCCTTCGCGCCCGACGGCACGAACCTCGGGGCCGTCGGCGGCGCCACGATCGGGGTCGAGACCGGAACCGGAGTCGGAACCGGCGCCGACGCCGGTACTTCCTCCTCGTCCTCTTCCTCCGACAGCGTCTCCAGCTCCGCCAGCGCATCGGCCAGGGCGCCCGGATTCGACCAGATCATCCCCTCGTCATCTTCCACAACGGCGACATTCAACGGCGCGACGACATTTGTCTGTGACTCCGCGACGGACTCCGGAGCCGGATTCTCCATCGCGGGCAACGGAAACTTCGACAGGCGCGCCTCGACCCTCGTCAGACGCGACGGATCGGAACGCAGTTTGAACAATTGTTCGTACGCCCAGCGCCATTCGCGGCTCAGGTCCGACTCGTACTTGCGAAGCCGCTTCGTCTCGGCGTCGGGCTCGACGGGCATCCCGCAACAGGCGAGATCCTGTTCATGCGTATCGAGCGGGTTCAGGGTGGTTCGCTGCTCGTCCGCCAGTCGACCGACCTCGTCCCTGACCAGGTTCATCAGGCCGTCGCGGTCAACGGCCGCGGGGACCCGGGCGTGACCGTCGCGGAGGATCGGGGACGTCCCCAGCAGGTCGAACGCCAGGTTGCGCTGGGCGTCGTCCCAGTGGCCCCGGGATTCGAGCGCGTCGGCGAGTCCTTCCCAGCGATCGATGAGCCAGTCGGCGCCCTGCGTGCTTCGCTCGAGCCCGTGCGCGACGCGCTCGGGGTCGTTTTTGAGGCGTTTTCCCAGGTCATCGGCCTGGGCGCGTCGATCGACGTCCCAGAAGTTCTCGGCGCGTTCGATCACGCGTCGGAGATTGGCGATGGCCAGATCGGCCGATCGGTCAAGCTGGACCGAGGTGAACGCCAGTCGGCCGACCAGCTGTTCCTCGACCCGTCCGACGGGCTTCAATTCCGCGAAGTACGCGGTTTTGAGTTCCACATAGGCCGATTGAAGCTCGTCCGGGAGGATGAGCGTGGAGCGCAGGCTGTGTTTCAGCGAGTTGCGTCGCGAGGCGTTCTTGCCTTCCTCGGTTTTCGGTCCGCCGCCGCGCCTGCGCGGGGCGGGTGTTTCGGACTCAATCGTGTTCTCTTGTGGGCTCGTGATGTCGAGCGCGTCAAGGGTGGCGATCATGGCGTTGGCCTCGTTGGTCCGTTCGTAAGTTCCAGGCGGTCAACCCGCAGGTTCCGGTCATTGTGCGTGGCGCGTTCGGAACGCGAGACGGCGGCGTCACCGTCCAATCTGGGGTATCGGCGGGATCTGGGTAAGATCTTCATGATTTGTGACTGAAAATATCGGCACTCAAGAACACGAGTGCGTTGGTGGGAGAATCCGGAGTCGCGAACCGTCAGGTCCTCCACCCCGTCCCCCCGTGTGGAGGTAGGGAACAGGCGGGAGGTTGGGCCCGGGCCGAGGCGGGATGGTGACGGAAAGAAAACGGCATCGCGGGGGGCGTGTGTCCCAACCGGGCGAGTCCCCCGTAGACCTGGTGAACATTTGAATGGTAGGGTCCCTGGAAATCTCACCCGACCCTTATCAACGAACGATTCCAGGACTAAGTTGGATTGGATCATCACGGCTGGGTCTGAGCGAGGCGAGGCTAACATGGCGACGGCCTGGAGTGCGGAGCAGGTCCTGGCGCTGGCGCCCGACGCGGCATCGGCCAGGGCGGGCAAGGAGCTGTCGGCGGCTCGCAAGTGGGCGGCGCTGGGCTCGGGGGAGAGCGACGCCGGATCGGTTCTCTGGGGGCTTTGCCAGGGGAGCGGGGCCACGCCGTATCAGACGAAGGTCGCGCTCGACGAGCCGGCGTTTCATTGCTCGTGCCCGAGCCGGAAGTTTCCGTGCAAGCATGCCCTGGGGCTGTTCCTGATCTGGGCGGCTCAACCGTCGTCGATGGTGACGGGCGTGATTCCCGAATGGGTCGCGTCCTGGCTCGAAGGCCGGGCCCAGCGGGCCGAGAAGAAGGCGCAAAAGAGAGCCAGCGCGACGAGAAGGAGGCGAAAGCCCCCGATCCGGCGGCGTTGGCGAAGCGCGAGGCCGCGCGTTGGAAGAAGGTCGATGCCGGGCTCGACGACCTGGGGCTCTGGATCGTCGATCTGCTCCGGCAGGGGCTGGCCTCGCTCCAGACCCGGCCGCAGGGGTTGCGGGTCTGGGAGGAACAGGCGCGTTGGCTGGTGGATGCGCAGGCTCCCGGACTGGCGCGGCGGGTCCGACAGCTCGCGGGGTTGCCGCTGACCGGCGATGGCTGGCACGAGGCGGTGCTCGATCGACTGGCGCGCCTTCACCTGGTCGTCGAGGGCCGTCGCCGGCTCGATACGTTGCCGGTCGAGGTCCAGGCCGATCTTCGCGCCGTGATCGGCTGGACCGTCGATCAGGACGAGATTCGCCGGGGATCAGGCGGCGCGGAGGTGGTTCGCGACGTCTGGCAGGTCGTCGGCCAGCACGTCGAGGTCGGGGTGGAGGATCGGCTTCGCACCCAGCGGACCTGGCTGATGGGCCGCGACACCGGGCGCCCGGCTCTGGTGCTCGATTTCGCCCATGGCAACTCGCCGTCTCTCGATGTCTCGCTGCCTCCGGGTCTTCAAATCGACGCCGAGCTCGCCTTCTTCCCCGGCGCAGCGCCCTCGCGGGCGCTCGTCAAGGAACGTCACGGCGCGCCCCAGTCGATCGACGAGCCCACCGGCCACACCTCGATGGCCTCGGCCCACGCGGCTTATGGCGCGATGCTCGCGCGGGCCCCCTGGATCGAGCTCGTTCCGCTCGTGCTGATCGGCGTGGTCCTTCAACCTCATCATCGTGGAAGGGAGGGCCGGGGCGGCTGGTCGTTGCGCGACGCCGCGGGGGGTGTCCTTCCCGTGTCGCCTCGGTTCGTTCACGGCTGGGAATGGCTGGGCCTCACCGGTGGCCGGCCGTTCATCCTGGCGGGCGAGTTCGATGGGACGAGCTTCCATCCGCTCGCCGGCTGGCTCGATGGTCGGTTCCGGTCCGTTCCCGGGTCGGAGTCGGTCGGCGATTCGGGAGGCGGCCTGGGAATCACCTCCCGGTTCGACGGGCCGTCCGACCTGGTCGAACTGTCGCGCACGGCGTCGGTCAGCGCGCTGGTCGGAGTCGATCGACAGCAGGCGCCGTCGATCCCGTCGTCATCCAGCCCGCTCGCCGCGGTGCTCTCGGGTCTCGAAACGGTCGAGCCGGCGGCGCCGCTACTCGGCCTCGCGGCGACGACCTGGCTGTACGGGCAGATCGGCCGCGCGCCGTCGGGTTGACCCGATCCCGCTCCCCGAGCCGTGCCGGCTCGACGATCAACCCGAGTGTGGCGCCGGCCCGTCCCGTCGGCTCGAGCGGCTGCTCGGCGGCGAGCACCCCGAGTTTCTGCCCGAGTGGCTGACCCTGCTCGCGGCCAAAGGTCAGCGGATTCCGGCGGAGCACCTGGCGAGCGTGCTGTCGGAGGGCCGTCGACAGACCGATCTCCGTCTCCGGCCCTTGCTCCCCGCGATTCTGGGCGAGCGCGGCCGCTGGCTGGCCGCGCAAAAATCCCGAGTGGAGCTTCACCGCGGGCGCGGCCGACCGGGGCGATCCCGAAGCGCTCTGGCAGACCGGCACCCGGGCCGATCGACTCGCGGCACTCAAGATCTTGCGCCAGGCGGAATCGACCGCCGCGCGGGGCCGCGCCCTGGTCGTATCGACCTGGACTCAGGAGGCGGCCGAGGATCGCGCGGCGTTCCTGCTAGGGCTTGACGAGGGGCTGAGCCTGGAGGACGAGCCGTTCCTGGAATCGGCCCTCGACGACCGCAGCAAGCTCGTCCGACGCGCCGCGGCCGACCTGCTGGCGCGTCTGCCCGATTCGGCCTTTTGCCGGCGGATGATCGAACGGGCCTTGCCGCTCCTGACCTTCTCGAAACCGAAACCGCGAGTGTTTTCGATCACGAAGCCCGGGCTCACCATCGAGGTCGAGCCCCCTTCGAGCTGCGATCGGGCGATGGTGCGTGATGGGATCGAGCTCAAGCCGCTTGCCGGCATGGGAGAACGAGCGTCCTGGCTTCAGCAGGTCGTCGCCGCAACCCCGCTCTTCGCCTGGTGCCGCCACGCGGGGGAAACGCCCGATCCGATTGTCGCCGCGATCGGAGGTGGCGAGTGGGAAGAATTGCTCTGGAACGCCTGGGCGAGCGCGACGTATCGGCTCCGCAACCCGTCATGGGCCGGCGCGTTGCTGGCCCACCTGCCTCGTGGCAGCGGCGCGGTCGGTTCGCTGGTCGGGCCGCTCCTGACGATTCTCACGTCCGAGCAACGTGACGCCTACCTGATCAAAGGGTTGCGTTCCGACCCAAACGCCGCTCGACCCGGGCCATCCCGGATTCGAGCTGCTCAGCCGGCTCGAACGCCCGCTCGGGGTTGCGCTGGCGCGTGAGGTGCTTCAGCGCGTTCGCGAGCGAGTTGACGCCGACACCGACGCCCTGAAGAAGCAACGCCACTACCAGACCTTCCAGTTCATCCTCAACCTCGCCCGGGTCATTCCGGTCGAGCTGACCGATGAGGCCGCCCGCGGTTTCTCCGCCGATCTGGCCACGGGCGCACTATTACGCCGCCGCCTACCAGCAGTTTCTCGACGCGCTTCGGTTCCGACACGAGATGCACCAGGAGTTCGCCCGATGAGCCCCAAGGCCAGGATCTCTCCCGAATCCGCCCCGGTCGTGAACAACGGCAACGGTGCGACCGAGCTGCTCCGCCGACATGCCGAGGACCAGTTCGCCGCCGAGCTCGATGAGCTGGCGCGGGCCGACACCGAAACCGCAACCGCCGCGATGGCGGCTCTCGCCCTGGGCGGTGGCGACGTACCTGATCGGCGGTACGCTTGAAAATGGGTTCATCGTCAGTCCAAAGTACATCGGCAGTCGTCGATTGATCGAGGTCGCGATCTCGACCCTGGCCACCGACCGGCGCTCTTGCTGCTGGGCGTGCCCGGCACGGCCAAGAGCTGGGTCTCCGAGCACCTGGCGGCGGCGGTCTCGGGCGACTCGACCTTGCTCGTCCAGGGGACGGCGGGCACGAGTGAGGAATCGATCCGCTACGGCTGGAACTATGCCCTGCTGCTGGCCAAGGGGCCGTCGCTCGACGCCCTGGTGCCCAGCCCGCTGATGCGGGCGATGAAGGAGGGGCGGATCGCCCGCGTCGAGGAGCTGACGCGGATTCCGGCCGACGTGCAGGACACGTTGATCACGATCCTCTCGGAAAAGACCTTGCCGATCCCCGAGCTGAACGACGAGGTCCAGGCGAGCAAGGGGTTCAACCTGATCGCCACGGCCAACAACCGCGACAAGGGGGTCAACGAGCTGTCGAGCGCCCTGAAGCGCCGGTTCAACACGGTGGTCCTGCCGACGCCCGAGACGGCCGACGAGGAGGTCGAGATCGTCCGGCAGCGGGTCGAGAGCCTCGGCCGGACGCTCGAACTGCCGGCCGAGCCGCCGGGCCTGGAAGAGATCCGCCGCGTCGTCACGGTCTTCCGCGAGCTGCGCGACGGCGTGACCGGCGACGGCAAGACCAAGATCAAGCAGCCCAGCGGCACGATGAGCACCGCCGAGGCGATCTCGGTCGTCAACCAGGGGCTTGCGCTCGCCGGCCACTTCGGCGACGGCGATGCTCAAGCGCGGGCGATCTCGCCGCCGGCCTGGTCGGGCGCGGTGGTCAAGGACCCGGTGCAGGACCGCGTCGTCTGGCTCGAATACATGGAGACCGTCGTCAAGGAGCGCGACGGCTGGAAGGACCTGTATCGTGCCTGCCGGGAGCTGATTTGATCGAGTGAAACCGCGAAGCGGAGCGACCGCCCGATGAATGCCATCGCCACTCCTCGCGCCTCGGCCGCGACCGATCAGGGATCGGTGCACGTCCTCGGCATTCGCCACCACGGACCGGGCTCGGCCCGGAGCGTGCGCCGGACGCTCCAGGCGCTCGAGCCCGATCTCGTGCTTGTCGAAGGGCCGCCCGATGGCGATGCGCTCGATCCCGATGATGGCCGACGCCGAGATGAAGCCGCCGGTCGCCCTCCTGATCTACCGGCCCGAGCGGCCCGGCATCTCGGCGTTTTACCCGTTCGCCGTGTTCTCCCCCGAGTGGCAGGCGATCCAGTACGCGTTGAAGCAGGGCGTACCGGTCCGATTCATGGACCTGCCCCTGGCGAACCAGCTCGGCCCGGTCGAGGTCGAGGCCGAGGCCGAGGCCGAGAGCGAGGCCGAAGAAGCTGAGGCCAGGGACGAGCCCGATACCGCGGAGACCACGGACGAGGCGACGACGGAACCTCCCGAGATTTCGCTCGACCCGAGAATTCGGGTTGATCCGCTTCAGGTCCTGGCCGAGGCGGCGGGGTTCGACGATGGCGAGACCTGGTGGGAGCACGTCGTCGAGCACCGTCGCGACGGGGCGGACCTGTTCGCGGCGATCCTCGAAGCGATGGCCGCGGTGCGCGAGTCGGTGTCGGACTCGTCGTTGACCAATCCGCGCGAGGAGCAGCGCGAGGCGTACATGCGGCAGACGATCCGCGCAGCGCAAAAAGAAGGCAAGCGGCGGATCGCCGTCGATCTGCGGTGCCTGGCATGCCCCGGCGCTGGTGCCGGAGCGCTGGCCGTCGGCCTCGCAGGACGGTGCGACCCTCAAGGGTTTGCCCAGAACCAAGGTGGCCGCCGCGTGGGTCCCCTGGACGCATGGCCGGCTCGCCGCCGCGAGCGGCTACGGCGCGGGAGTCGACGTCGCCAGGCTGGTATCATCATCTGTGGACGGCCCCCGACCAGGTCGCCGGCCGCTGGATGACCCGGATTGCCCGCCTGCTCCGCGACGAGGGGCTCGACGCGTCGTCGGCCTCGGTGATCGAGTCGGTTCGACTGGCCGAGACCCTGGCCGCGCTTCGCGACCGGCCGTTGCCCACGTTGCGCGACCTGAGCGAAGCGGCCCGCGCCGTGTTCTGCTTCGGCGACGAAGGGCCGATGCGCCTGATCCACCGCAAGCTGATCGTCGGCGAGCTCATCGGCCGCGTGCCGGCCTGCGGCGCCGCTGGTGCCGCTCCAGCAAGACCTGGCCCGGCTCCAGAAGCGGCTCCGCCTGTCGCCCGATCCGGCCCAGACGACCAAGGTGCTCGACCTCCGCGAGGCGACCGACCTCGAGCGGAGCCGGCTCCTGCACCGGCTCGACCTGCTGGGAATCCCCTGGGGCTCGCTCAGTCACGCTTCGGGCAAGGGCACGTTCAAGGAAGCCTGGCAGCTTCAGTGGCAGCCCGAGTTCGCCGTCGCCCTGATCGAGGCGAGCGCCTGGGGCTCGACCGTCCTCGACGCCGCCAACGCGCGGGCCCGCGACGCTGGCCGACCCGTCGAACGACCTGGCGGCGATCACGCGCTTGCTCGACCGCGCCATCCTGTCCGACCTTCCCGAAGCCGTGGCGCACGTCATGGCGCGGCTCGAAGCGATGGCGGCCGTCGCGGGCGACGTGCTCCAGATCATGGCCGCCCTGCCCCCGCTCGCCAGCCTTCTCCGTTACGGCAACGTCCGCAAGACCGACGCGACGATGGTCGCACACGCGACGGGCGGGATGATCGCGCGGATCTGCATCGGCCTTCCCCTGGCCTGCTCCTCGCTCGATGACGCCGCCGCCGAGGCCATCTTCGAGGCGATCCGCCGGACCGACGCGGCGATCGCCCTGATCGACGATCCCGAGCATCTGGAGGCCTGGCACGAGACGCTCGAAACGCTCGCTGGCTCGGAACGATCTGCACCCCTTGCTGGCAGGACGGTGCTGCCGGATCTTGCTCGACGCACGGGTGATTGACACCGCCGAGGCCGCTCGACGGATGAACCTGGCGGTCTCCACGGCGGTCGAGCCCGGACAGCGCCGCGTCGTGGCTTGAAGGGTTCCTCAAGGATAGCGGCGAGCTGCTCGTATCACGACGACGCGCTTTTCGCCATGCGTCGACGGCTGGCTCGCCGCGCTTGCCGGCCGAGACGTTTCCGCAGCTCTTGCCGATCCTGCGCCGGACGTTCGCCACGTTTGACGCCCCGCTCCGCCGCAACCTGGGCGAGAAGGCCCGGCGTGACGCTGGGGGCCCGGCGCCGACCGTGACCTCACGCTCCGGCGCCGGGTCTGAGCCCGGCGACTTTGACCATGTCCGCGCGGCGAGCGTCCTCCCCCTGCTCTCTCGTCTGCTTGGTCTGGCAGACGTCACGGGAGATGACCGCAACCCGCCGAGTCCATCGCTTTCGGAGGCCCGCTCATGACCGGACCAGTCAGCAACGACGAACGGCTCCGACGCTGGCGGCTCGTGCTGGGAAGCGAGGCCGACGGCGACCGGTTGCCGGCTTCTGGGTGACGATCTCGGGATCGATTCGGTGCTCAGCCAGCTTTATGGCGGCGGCGAGAGCTCCGAACGAAAAAGCCGGGGGGGACTGGAAAGCTCGGCGCCCAGGGTGGCGCGTTGGCTGGGCGATATCCGCAAGTTCTTCCCGACGCCCGTCGTCCAGTTGCTCCAGAAGGACGCGATCGAGCGGATTGGCCTTCGCAAGATGCTGGAGCAGCCCGAGTTGCTCGAAATGGTCGAGCCCGACGTTCACCTCGTGGCCAATATCCTGGCACTCAACGCCATCCTGCCCGCCGAGACACGCGAGACCGCCCGGTTGGTGGTCCGTCGGGTGGTCGAACAGCTCGAACGGAAGCTTGCCAACCCGACGCGGCAGGCGATCCTCGGCAGCCTCAACCGGGCGGTTCGCAACCGTCGCCCTCGATACAGCGAGATCGACTGGCACCGCACGATCCGCGCCAACCTGAGGCACTATCAGCCCGAGTACCGGACGATCATCCCCGAGACCCGGATCGGCTACGGCCGCAAGCGCCAGGCGCTGCGCGAGGTGGTCCTGTGCGTCGATCAGAGCGGCTCGATGGCCAGCTCGGTCGTTTACGCCGGGATTTTCGGCGCGGTGCTCGCCAGCCTGCCCGCGCTCTCGACCCGGGTCGTGGTCTTCGATACGGCCGTCGTGGACCTTACCGACGAGCTGCACGACCCCGTCGAGCTCCTCTTCGGCACCCAGCTCGGCGGCGGCACCGACATTCATCGCGCCTTGACCTATTGCCAGGGCCTGATTCAACGCCCCGGCGACACCATCCTCATCCTGATCAGCGACCTGTACGAAGGAGGCAACCCCGCCGGCATGCTCGAACGCGTCGCGGCGCTCGTCGGGATGGGCGTCCAGGTGATCGGCCTGCTGGCTCTGGCCGACACCGGTGCGCCCAGCTTCGACCGCCAACACGCCTCGGCCTTCGCCGCGCTCGGCGTGCCGGTCTTCGCCTGCACTCCCGATCTCTTCCCCGACCTCATGGCCGCCGCCATCGGCCGCCACGACATCGCCCAGTGGGCCGCCGCCCGCGAGATCGTCGTCGCCCGCGCCGGGGAGTCCTGAGCCCACCCGAGAGGTCGCCGACTGGGTGGGTCAGTACCGCCGGTTCAGGGAAGAGAGCTTCGACCGTCTGGACGCGTATCTCAACGAACTTCAGGCCCGAGAGAAAGCGGAGCTTAATGACCAGAACGCACCCTGACCCGTGCGCGGCCAGCGCCGGCTTCCTCCGCGACGTCCGATCGCGAGCGCCGCGGGTCGTTCCGTTGTTCATGAGTGGGATTCAATCCCCGAACAATTCCTCGCGCACCGCGCCCGCTCGCGATCGATCTGTTCATCGGTAGCGCCAAGCTGTCGGAGCAACAGCTCGGTGAACGTCAGCGCGACCTCGGCCTCGTCGGAGACCAGGAAGTCGGCCCCGGCGGCGCGGAGTGTCTCGGCGCCTTTCAGGTAATTGGCCCGCGCGTAGATCCGCACGTCGGGATTGATCTCGCGCGCCACGCGGATCACCTCGCCGCTGTTGGGCAGGTGCTCGACGCTCAGGATCAGGGCGATCGACCGGGCCAGGCCAGCCTGTTCGAGGGTGGCGCGCAGGCTGGCGTCGCCATAGACCGCGGTGATTCCATCGTTAACGAGCGCGGCCACCGTTTCCAGGTTCAGCTCGACGACGACCGGCTCGACACGGTTCTCCAGGAGCAGCCGGGTCACGGTTCGCCCCACGGCGCCATGACCGATGACCACCGCCCGGAACCGCTCGGGCACCTGTTCGTGGGGTTCCGGTTCCGTTTCGATCTCGGTCGATGCGCCCTGTCCCGGCATGGCCGAGGGCTTGAGCCGGCGCGTGAGACTGCGCGTGCAAGGGGTCGATCAGCCGGGAAAGCAGCGAGTTGATGGTGATCGATCCGATCGAGGCGATCACCAGCGTATGCGTCGCTCGTTCATCGAGCAGGCCGAGTCTCTGGCCCGTGCTCGACAGGATGAACGAGAACTCGCCGATCTGACCCAGCGTCAGACCGATCGGCACGGCGACGCGCAAGGGGTTCTTCAATCCCAGGACAATCGCCATCGTGTACAGCGGCTTGGCCAGCGCGACGACCGCTGTCGTGGCCGCCACCAGGGTGGGCGAGTCGACCAGGTGGCGAGGTTTGAAAAGCATCCCGACCGAGACAAAGAACAGGACCGCGAACGCATCACGCATCGGCAGCGCCTCGGTCGCCGCCCGCAGGCTGAACTCGGACCGCCCCACCACCATCCCCGCCAGGAACGCCCCCAGCGCCATCGAGACCCCGAACACCCGCGCCGAGCCCACCGCGATTCCGAGCGCCACCACCAGGACCGTGAGCGTGAACAGCTCGCGCGAACGGGTTGCCGCCACCCGATCGAGCAGCCAGGGGACGAGCCGCTTGCCCGCGAGAAAGATCAAGCCCACCATCGCGGCCACCTTGATCAGGGCCAGCACCACCGCGCCGGCGATCGACGCGGCTCCCCCGGAACCGCCGCCGCCGAAAAGGGCGGGCAGGAGGACCAGCACCATCACGGTGAACAGGTCCTCGACCACCAGCCAGCCCACGGTGATATGGCCGGTCGGGGTCTGCAACATGCCGCGGTCGGTCAGGACCCGGAGCACCACCACCGTGCTCGTCACCGAGATCGACAGCCCGAACACGATCGACGCCGGCCACTTCCAGCCGGCCCACAGCCCGAGCAGGGTGCCCAGGATCGTGGCGATCAGACATCCGGTGAGCCCCCCGGGCACCGCCAGCCTGCGCACCGCCAGCAATTCTTCGAGGTGAAACTGAAGTCCGACGCCGAACATCAGCAGGATCACCCCGATCTCGGCAAGCTGCTCGGCGATCTCATGGTTGGCCACGAACCCCGGCGTGTTCGGACCCACCAGGAAACCGGCGAGCAAGTAGCCGACGATCGGCGACAGCCCCAGCCGGAACGTCACATACCCGCACACCAGGGCCGCCGCCAGGCCGCCGGTCAAGGTCAGGATCAGGTCGAGGTCGTGCATGGACGGTCGATGTCCGTTAATGGGTCGATCACATCGTCGATTCGAGGCGAGAACTATCTTGTCGAGCGGAATCGTGCCTGAGAAGAGGAACGTGTGGCGCGCCCGGCTCGTTCCAGGTGTGGCGGCGTTAGAACATGGAGAGGTGGGTGGTGCCCACCCTACGAAGAATTCTAATCATATGTAGGCTGGTCACTGCCCACAAGGTTCAGCCAGCCCCTCTCGATCGAAGGGAAAGGCCCCGCACTCATGCCCGACTACCGACGCGCCAACGTCCCGGGTGGTATCTATTTTCTCACCCTCGTGACTTTCAATCGCCAACCGATTTTCGGCGAACCGGTCGCCGTGGCGCAGCTTCGCCGAGCACTGGCGGAGGTGAAGCACGAAGCCCCGTTTCTCATCAACGCGGCCGTTGTCTTGCCCGATCACATTCACAACCCCGACAAGCACGGCCTGGTCCCGTGTCCACATCTCTGGCCCTACTCCAGCTTCATGCGCTGGATGCGCGGGGTTGTATCCCGAGGGCTGGGGTTGCACTTGCGGCGCACGGGCCAGGGTGAGGGCCACGGTCGAGAGCCTGGATGGACTGGCTGGCGAAGGATCGGTGGGCTGTGCCCACCCTACATGTGTTTTTTTGTAGAGTGGGCGCCGCCCACCTTGCTCCGGCACTCCGATCCAGATCAGTACGAGTTATAAATCCGCGACCGGCCCGAGGCCATCTGCTGGGCCATGGTGTAGGCGTGGTAGTGCTGCGCCAGGTGGATGACGTAAAACAGGAGATGGGCCGGGTTGCGGCGGACCTTGAGGAACCGCCAGAGCCGTTTGCGATACTCGCGGCGCAGGTGGGCCTCGGGGACGCCGTTCATCAGACGGAGGAAGAGGCCGATCGACTGCAACAGCCAGAGCGACTCGGACCTGAGCCGCTTGATCGGGTGCCGCTTCCAGTAGCGCGAGCGGCCACGGCCCATGACCAGCTTGTTCTCGCCCAGATAGAGCGCCTCGAGCCGATCGAAGTAGGGCTCGGTCTCGTAAAGTTCGGTCATCACGCGCTTGTAGCCCTCGCGGAGCTCGTCGCGGCCGATCTTGAGCGGGATGACGTTGGTGCCGTATTCGGGGGGCTCGGTCAGGTCGAGCCGGCCCTCGGTGGCGAGCCGGTCGTAGAGCGGCGTCTTGGGGATCGCCCAGAGCATGCCCGTCATCGAGAAGGCGATCCGGGCGTCCTGGATGAACTGGATCTGGGCGTCAAACACCGTGCTGTCATCATTGTCAAACCCGATGATCATCCCGCACCAGACCTCCATGCCGGCGTCCTGGATCCGGTGGATCTTCTCGAGCATCGTCCCGCCCTGGCGGACGTTCTGATACTTCTTCGTCTCGCGGAGGGACGCCTCGTTCGGGCTCTCGATGCCGATGAACACGGCGATGATGTTGGCCTCGACCATCAGGTCCATCAACTCGGCGTCGTCGGCCAGGTCAATCGACGCCTCGGTGAAGAAGACGAGCGGATAGCCGTTCGCGTGCTGCCAGGCGATCACCTCGCGGAGCACGTCCTTGATCGCCTTCTTGTTGCCGATCAGGTTGTCATCGACGATGAAGACGATGCGCATCTTCTGAGCGCGAATCGCTTCGAGCTCGGCGATGATCTGGGTGGTCGTCTTGATCCGCGGGCGGCGGCCGAAGGTGACGATGATGTCGCAGAACTCGCACTGAAACGGGCAGCCCCGGGTGAACTGGACACTGCCAAACGCGTAATGCCGCATCTTGAGCAGGTCGAACCGAGGGGTCGGCACCTTCGCTCATGTCGGTCTTCTCGGCCTGTTCGTAGCGGTACTGGTGCAGCCCCTGCTTCCATTCGTTCAGGAACTTCGGCCAGGTCTCCTCGGCCTCGCCGATGAAGATCACGTCGGCCAGGCCCTCGAAATAATCTTCCGAGACCGTGACGAGCGCGCCGCCCACCACCGTGAAGATCCCACGCCGTTTCAGCTCGGTGAGGATCTCCTTCATGCGGAACCGCTGGACGCTCAGGCCGGTCACGCCCACGATGTCGGCCCGGGCGCAGCGCTCGAAGTCGATCGCCTCGACATTCTCGTCGATCAAGGTGATCGTGTGCTCACCCGGCGTCAGCGCGGCCAGCAGGGTCAGGCTCGTCACCGGCAGGTTGGCGCCGCTTGCCCAGCAGCGGCAGTGCGTATTCCATGCCCCAGTAGGACACCTCGAACCGGGGATTGATCAAGACGATGTCGGCCATGAAACGTCAATCTCCTGATTCGCTGTATCCAATTTTAAATCAATCCGAACCGTTCAATGGATCGAACTAATGTATCCTACCGGGTTTGGGTAAAAACCCAAATGCCATCCTTAGCAATTCCAGCGCCGGCCGGCTTTCTCAGGAAGGTGGGAGACCTGTCCGAGGCAATACCGGCCTCTCGAAATCGGCCCGCCGATCTGTTCTTCTGGTAATGTCTGTCGGAACGGTCGCCAAACTTTGGGGAATTGTGCGAGGAGGTGGGAAGATGGCCGGACCGGCCTGGGCGCTGGGACTGTGCTTGCTGGTGACGGCCGCCTCCGATCCGACGATCCAGACGGCCGTCGGGACCGGGCAGAAGGGGGACGCGGGGGACGGTGGCCCCGCGCGTGAAGCACGTCTGAACCAACCGTTCGACCTGGCGTTCGACGCGGCGGGGAACCTCTATTTCTCGGACACCGGCAACCACAGGATTCGCCGGATCGACGCCAAAAGCGGCACGATCCGCACCGTGGCCGGCGACGGGACGAAGGGTTTCGGCGGCGATGGCGGCCCGGCCGTCCGGGCCCAGCTCGACGAGCCGTACGGGGTGGTGGTCGACGCGTCGGGAAACCTGTTCTTCGCCGACCGGCTCAACCGGAGGGTCCGCCGGGTCGACGGGCGGACCGGTACCATCGAGACCCTCGCGGGCGACGGGTCGAAGACCTCCTCGGGCGACGGCGGTCCCGCCCGGAAGGCGGGGCTGGTCGAGCCCAACGGCGTCGCGCTCGATCGCGACGGCAAACGGCTCTACATCGCCGACGTGGCGGGGAATCGGATCCGGCGGGTCGACCTGGCCGACGGCACGATCTCCACGTTCGCCGGGACGGGCAAGAACCAGCACGCCGGTGACGGCGGGCCCGCGCCTTCGGCGTCGATCGCGGGTGCCCGGGCGGTTGACCTGGGGCCTGACGGTACCGTTTACATCCTGGAGCGTCAGGGCAACACCCTCCGCGCCGTCGATCCCACGACGAACCTGATCCGCACGATCGCGGGCCGGGGCACGAAGGGCTACTCGGGCGACGGCGGCCCCGCGGCCGAGGCCACGTTCAACGGTCCCAAGGAGATGGCCATCGATCCCGCCGGGAATCTCCTGATCGTGGACACCGAGAACCACGCGATCCGTCGGATCGACGCCGCCAGCGGCACAATCCGCACCGTGGCCGGTTGTGGCCGACGCGGAGGCTCGGGTGATGGCGCCTCCGCCGTCGCCGCCGAGCTCGACCGTCCCCACGGTGTCGCCATCGGCCCGGACGGCGCCGTCTGGATCGGCGATACAAATAATCACCGTGTGCGCAAGGTCCTTCCCTGAAGCCGCGATCGGCCTCGGACGTTGGATTTCCCGCCTGCGCGACCCATGCGCGTCGGGTTGTCCTTCGACGCGGAGACGGCATAGAATCATTTTGAAGAATCCGAGAAGCGACCCTGACCGTCGCACCCGACCCCGTTCTCCCAGGTTCACGCAACGGATCATGACGACCCTGTTCGATCCCCGCGGCCCCGGCTCAGATTCAGACCCAGGCTCGGACGCCCCGCTTTCGTCGTTTCCACCGTTTGAGCCTCACCCCTGGTTTCCGAACGGCCACGCGCAAACGATCGCGGCGCGTTACCTGCCCGGTCCGCCGCTCCGGCTGCCTTCGGTCTATCACGAGGTCGACGCCGGCGATGGCGACTGGCTGACGGTCCTCGACTCGACGCCCCCGGGCTGGCGGCCGGGCGATCCGACAGCCCTGATGATCCACGGCCTGGCCGGCTGCGCCCGGGCGCCTTATCTCGTCCGGGTGGCGATCCGCCTGGTCGCGCTCGGCGTCCGGGTGGTGCGGATGAACCTGCGGGGCGCGGGGGTCGGCTTCGGCGGCGCCCGCGAGATCTATCACGCCGGACGGACCGCCGACCTGCGCACGCGTCGCCGAATGGCTCGCGCGCCGGGCGCGACTGGCTCGCCGATCGCCCTGGTCGGGTTCTCGCTCGGAGCCAACCTCGTGCTGAAGCTGGCCGCCGAGGCCGCCGAGGAGCCGCTCGACGGTCTGGATGCCGTCGTCGCCGCCAATCCACCGATCGACCTGGCCGCCTGCTGCCGTCACATCCAGCTTCCGGAGAACCGGGTCTACGACCGGCACTTCGTCCGCATGCTCCGCGCCGAGGTCAACCGCCTGCACCGTGCGTTCCCCGAGCTCGGGCCCGTCCCGGTGAACCGCGTGTCATCGACTCTCGAATTCGACGACCTGTATACCTCGCTACGCAACGGGTTCGCCGGTGCCGCCGACTACTACCAGCGCAGTAGCGCCGGCCCTCTTGTTCCCCAGATCGAGGTCCCCGGCCTGGTCGTTCATGCGGCGGATGACCCATTTATCCCGGTCGACCCATTTTACCATGTACAGTTTCCTTCCGAACGTGGCACTGGAATTGTTACCTCGTGGGGGTCACCTGGGCTATCTCGCACGTAGTCTATGGAGTGACGAGTGTCGCTGGCTTGACCGACGACTGACGGCGTTTCTGACGATGCGCTGGGCTCTGGCGCCGCGGGAGACGAGCGTTGCGGGAACGGGAGTACCGGACCCGGAGGTCAGGTCAGCCTACCCGGCAAAGACCTTGGCAACAGGGAGGCGCGAAGCGTCATGTCTGGCCCGTTGTACCACGATCAACAAGTACCGCGCCGCCATCGAGATCCTTCAGAAGGGTCGGGACGTTCTGGTCGCGGATCTGGCGAACGAGATTCTGGACCGGGAGGAAGACCTGGCCGAAGGAGGCTTCCTCCTGAACGAGTTCCTCGAATCGCAGGGCTCACGTCTTCATTTTCTGTCTCTTCTGGTCGGTCAGCTCGAGGTGTCCGCCGAGACGCTCGAGGAAGCCCGCCCCGCTCCCAAACCGAAGAAGGGAGCCAAGTCGCCGTCGTCCTCGCCGCGTCGTCCCCGGTCGAAGAAGATCACCGAGCAGACCGCGGGCAAGGGCTCGACCGACGAGCTTTGATTTGACTGGCGGGAAGCGACGTCCCCTCGATGGCCCCGACGGATCGATCGTATTCTCATGGAGGATCGCCTCGTTGGGGCATCTCGAAAGCCATTCCGGAGAGCCGCTGAGACTGTGCCGGCTCTCCGATGGAAGCGGGGGACGGCAACGGTTTCGGCTCCTTCTCGCGATGAGGGTGGAAGCCGCAACCGAAGATGACGATCAGCCCCAGGTTGATCACGGCGGGAGCGAGGAAGACGAGGGGATAGTTTTCTGAGCCAAACCCGGAAGACATTCCGGTACCGACCCCCACTCGCGCTCCCAGGCTCATGAGCTCACCGGCCAGGAGGCTCCCCAGAAGCGAGCCAAAGCCGGAGGTCAGGACCATCAGCAGGGCCTGGGCGCTGGCGCGTCGGTGGCCCGGGGCCAGGCTGTCAAAGTAGACCTGGCCGCCGACCGTGAAGAAGGCGACGCCCAGGCCGTGGAGCGGAATGCCCGCGATCGCCAGCCAGAGCGGCGGGTCGAGCGCCAGGCTCACGTAACGCACGGCATACGCCACGATGCCCAGGAGCATGGTCCCCTTGTAGCCGAACCGTCGGAACATCCAGGGCAACGCCGCCAGCGCCGCGACCTCGGGATACTGGCCCAGGGTCATGACGCTCGAGATCCAGGCCCGGGGCAGGCCCCGGGACTCGAAGTACGACGGCATGACCTGGTAGATGAACGGTGTCGTCAGGCAGACGCCGAACGCGGTCGACGAGAAAGACCGCGACCACGGGCCGGCGCACCAGCTCGCAGCGCCTCGCGGCCCCGACGCGGCGATCGAGCCGACGGCCAGCGGGGGAGTGTCGGGCAGGCTCAGGCAGAAGACCGACAGGATCGCCGAGATGACCGCCGCCAGACCGAAGGCTTCATAGGCGCCGTGTCCCGCGTGGGCCGAGCCAGTGATCGCCAGGACCGCGGTGACCAGCCAGCCGACCGCCATCCATCCCCCGGTCCCCCAGGCCCGGATGGCGCCGAACTGCTGCTGCGGACGCGCCAGGTTGCGTAGCGCCAGCGCCGTGGCCAGGCCCGACGTGGGGGCGATGATCAGCCAGTAGAGCAGGAACAGTCCGAACAGGGCCCGCGGCGTCGTCAACACCCCCATCGCCATTACGGCCAGCAACCCGGTCCCCACCGCGTACGCCAGCGACAGATACCGCTGGGCCGGCATCAAGCGATCGACAAGCTGACCGGCCCCCATCGGCATCGCGAACGACCCCAGGGCCAGCGTCGCGAAGATGGCGCCCCGCCAACGGCCACCGATCCCCAGGTCCTGAAGATGCACCGCCAGGAGTGGCCAGAACGCCCCCTGGACCGCATACAGCAGCGCCATCAGCCCGGCCAGCCGCCACCAGTTCCCGCGGTCCGACACCAGCGGCCACCTCGCGTATCGAGGACCGTTCGTTTACTCGTTGTGGGTGATCGATCAGAGCTCGTCGTCAATGTCCTCGAGGCGAACTCCACGGCTGGCCTGAATGCTCTGGCTCGCTTGGTCAATTCACCGAAGAAATTGGATCGTTCTCCAGCCAGTCGCCAAACAAGTCGTCCTCGTCCTCAAATCCGATCAGGACGCCAGCGGCTTTCCCATGACCTGAGATCGCGATCTCCTCGGATTTAGAGCTGTTTCAATATTTCATTCTTGACGACACGGAGAGCGGCTTTTAGCATTTGGATCACCCTTAATCACTTCGATTGTACCTGGCGGCTGGCTGACTTTCCAGACCGGGCCATCGGCCGCTGGCGCTGGCGTGGAGCTATCACCGGCTTCTGTTCCATTTCTCGTCATCGTGAGGAGGCTTTTCCGGGAAGGATTCGGACGAGGATGGGGAGCTGGCGGGGAAGAAGTGGACTCCTGTCTCCGAGAGTCGGCCACTCCCGAGAAAGGTTAGTCCTTTGGCACACGAAAGGAGGGGAAGGGCTGGCGTCGCTTCCCGCGACATACAGGACGCCGCCAAGAACCAAAACCGAGGCTGATCCAACGCCGATGATCTTCGAAAGATGGGCGATCCGACGGCGATCCGTCGGGATAAGGACGATCCCGGTCCACTCGGGAGAGGCGAACAATTCGGTCGCGTCCATCACGACTGGCTCTCGGTTGGGGTCGATCACTTGCACTAGCTTACCCGAATGTCCGACGGGCTGGATTACCAGAAAGTGACCATGTTCTCCCCGCTTGGTAAACACCAGGGCGGGCCGATCGATCGGCCAGTCTCGCAGGCGTAGACGCGCGCCGCTCAGTCCTAGACCGCACGCTGAAGCCGCTTCGCGGATCTCGGTCATCGAGTGTCCAGCCGAGCCACCCTTCGGTACGCAACCATTGATCGTCGGTAGATTGACGGACATACCCTCCAGGCGACAGAGGAGATAAAGCGACAGGGGACCGCAGCTGAGGAAAGAGCCATTCGTGCCCGTCGATGAGGCGGTCTGTTCACTGGGCTCGGTCGCGGCTTCATCAATCCTGGCAATGGTTTGAAGTAAAAAAGCCAACAAACACACCGATAAAAGATTTTTTAACATGTTCATAAATTATTATCCCAGCCCCTGAATTTCAAATACGTCGTCACGCCAAGCAGAAGGATTCCCAGTAACGGCAAAGCTATTACCCAGAAATTCCGGACCAGCCACGGTTCACGCCACGGTGATGATGCCTCCAACAGCTTGGACTGTCGTTTCGCTTCGGAGACCTTGCGGTCGAGGTCTCTTTGGACGGCCGCCGGGTCGTCCCGCTGGACTTTAGCCTTGGCGAAATCCTTGGTGACGGCAGCCAGGCTCGGTGTCGAGGCCTTCGCAGTCCAATCGAGCGAGAACCTGCTGTCGGGAAGTTCTTGATTCAGGCGGACTGTTCCACCAACCACTTGATAGGTCTCCTCGACTGTCGGATGACTCGAATAACTGAGTCCCTTTAGGAATGATTGATCCTTGCCACGGACTGGAAGCCAGATGGTCTTTCCTTCGCCGGAGTCAAATCTCGCGAGCTCGATCTCGATCGACCGCCCTCTAAGTTGTGAACCTGAATAATTCTCATATTTTATAGGAATTGCATTCCGTTCAATGTCGAGCCAGAATCGATCGCGAATACCGCCACTCGCGTTCGTGATCTCGATCTTGAGGCACCTGCGGCCAGCGACGGCCTCCCATCCCAAGGCAACGAAGACACGATCTTTTTCGCCCATCAGAATCATTAGCCAAGGAGTCAAAAAGATTCGGAAGGGCGACCCGGGAGCCAGAAGTCCACCCACTCCTCCGCTTAACGGTTGGTCGCGCACGGAAACAAATTGTCGGCCATCGATATCGGGAATACGGTTTCGCTTGCCGATTCGATTTCCGAATAGCGCTGCGCACTTGGTGCGAGAGCGGCTTACTATGATCGTTGTATTGGACATAGCTATCGATGTGGGCTGACTGGTCATTACGAAACGCGAATGTCCCTTGGAATTCCCTTTCAAGCGCCTTTCTTTCGGGAGTGTCGAGTTCGCCCACGTACCGAAGGACTCCCTCATAGACGAACTCGACATCGCGAAGAGCGGACCACGACGAGTCCAAGAGGCGCGCGCCACTGTTCTCTATCAACAATCTGGATATCGGTGGCCGATACCACACAAAGCAGGATGACTGCAAATGCAGTGGACATTATGATCCTCTGCTGAGAAGAGGTAGGGCAAAACATATTTGTTGTGAGTCGGGAAGCGTTCGTCCATGAAGCTTTATAAAGGTCCCAGCAAATGATTGGTCAGCTCCCTCCCTGTGATTGAACCCACCATTCGGTGATCTGGTAGCATGTCGCACCCGAATCCCTTAGAGAAGTACATGTAGGAATTCCTTGAACGATCTGGCATTGGCCAAGACTCATGGGCCCGCAGTCGTCAGTTTGGCCGAACTGAAGTCCTGAGTAAGTGTTATTGTTATCGCGGAAAACCTGTAGCTCCACATTTCCACCGGGTGGATCACAGCTGATACATTGGGTCGCGGGGGTCTGGCCGGAATTAGCAGCGGTACATCCATCGGTTGCCACAGAAGGCGGGAGGTCGGGGTTTGATTGGTTAACGCTGGCGGTGGTATTTTGATCGCACGTAAGCGAGGAGTTTGATGTCAGATGAACATCAAGGCCAATAGCCGTTGCGAGCGACCCGTGATCGAGAGATTCGAGCGATCCACTCATGTTCTCGCACCAGACCGAGAGCAATCCGATGAGCGCGATCAATAGACCTAATAGCCCGGATCGAACCAGAATTAAGGGAGCCATCACGATCAACCTCCTACGTTCAAGAAAGAGTGAGCACTCGTGTGCAAAAGTTTGGTTAAGGCCATCCAGGTGAGTCTCAGGGGCTTGGCCTCAGTCCACGAACTCTCCTCCATTTCGGCTACCGAGCCCGCGCCACACGGCGGGATCGATCGTCTCGATGACGAAACGGGCCGAATTATCGCCCATCAGGACATTGACTCCACCGGGATGATGACTCCGCGCCGTCGCCATGCCGGTGCCGGTCATCATCGCGCCATAGAGGCAATCGGGGACTCGGCCGTTGGGAGGCTGGGCGTGGTTGTAGAGTGTTCGTTCCCTTCCCGACCAGAACCACCATCGACCTCCATCAACGAATGCCAGGGAACCGTCGATGGCGCTGCGTCGACAGCCTTGAACTAGTTCGTCGGCGTTCCTGACGAATGATCTCAATGAAAAGTAATCGCGTTCTGGGATGACCTTGGCTCTCGTGGATGATCCACGCAGCCGTTCGCTCATCATCGCCGTGTGAGACAGGCCGTCCGGTACGCGGGCCATCGTGACGAAGACGATCTCCGGAAACAATCCATTGCCGCTGTCCGGAAACTCTGCGGACGTTCGGGCCTCGGGACCGACCCCCGCGTTCGCGCGATAGTTGTTTCCCGCATCGGCGAAGACCCCGGAATCGCTCGGACACAGAAAAACACCGACCGACGTACAATAAGCCGTTGCGTTTTTCGCATTCACCTCATTCTCTTCCGGCGTGGGGGCGTGCCAGGACAACGTTTCGAGTGGTGTCGTTCCAACGACGAAGTTGATACCGTCATACAAAGCGCGGCCCTCCAGATACGGCAAAAGTCGGCTGTGGACGGAATAGTAGCCGAAATAATGGGCCCGTTTGGAAGTGGTTTCGCCGGGAGGAAAGGCACTGAAGTCATTGTGGTAGCCATGAATGGCCAGACCGATTTGCCTCAGATTGTTCGCGCACCGAGATCGACGCGATGCCTCGCGTGCCGATTGGACGGCCGGCAGGGCGAACCCGCACAAGATGCAGAGAATCCCGATCGCGACGAGAACCTCGATGAGCGTGAACGCCGATCGCCTCATCGATCTTCTCCCTTCGCGGTGGGTAGGATGACGGTACTCAGAGTCAACGTCGGCTGGTCGGGATGGTCCGTCGCGATTCGAATATCCGAGGCCTTGCCCGGTTCCACCGCTCTCGAATTGAGGACGATCTGGACGATTTGTTGCCGACGTGGTTCCATTGCGGAAACAAAAGGTTCGACAAGCAGTGGACCCGATACGTCGGTGACGCGGAACGGCCGATCTTCGGACGTGATGACCACCGTGCGTTGCTGATCGTTCGCGATCGGTAGCAAGACAAAGGCCGCGGGGCTGACGCGTAACCTCGGTGTGACAGTCCAACGGATGACGTGACTCACGGTCCGGCCATCGGACCATCGAAACAGCAATTCTCCTCGCCGCTCCCCGGCGTCCGCGGAAGGCTGGATCGACACGCTCAAGTCACGGATACTTTCGGCCATCCCCGAGTCGAGTTGCCGCTTCTTCATGGGTCCGACAAAGGTGCCACGGATCGGCCCGGTTGATATCACATCATCCGGGAGTTTCGTCCCCTGATCCTTGTCATGGCGGCAGATCACGTGGAGGAGTCTGCGATCCTTCTTTTCGCAAAGGGACGGTCTTGTCGGAGTGATCGTCAAGATGAATTTCCCAGTCGGAGAACAGGTTCACGGCAAGTTCGAGCTGGACCTGCGGCTGCTCCGTCGAGTCCGTCCTGAGTGTGAAAAAAACTCTTCTCGGGCCGGTCTCGTGACCTGTCTTGAGACTTGTCGGGATGATCGCCGAATTCTTGGGAAGGATTTTTTCGGCGCGGGCCCGATCGTCGAACAACAGGGTTTCCAGGGGAATGCGCCTCGAAGAAGGATTACCTGGTCCGTGGGATTATAGAGATCAAATTTGTGATGAAGCGTCTGGCCTTGTGCCAGTACGGCGCCGAAGTCGAACACCATCGCGCGCTCAAACGACGGGGATTTATTGTGTGCGGAATTGCTTAAAACACTTGAGGTGGAAATTCTCGAGGTAGCTGAAGTGGTCGGCCCTCCACATCCCGAGGCGAGGGCCAGAAACCATGCCATGACAAGGTAAGAAAATCGGCAGTACAACATAGAAAAATTCTTACATAATAAAGTGAATTTTATATGATTGCTTTCTTAATGTAGAAGTCCGATGGTCTCATGCGCGTCGTCCGCAGATACGAATCGAGTTGACAATCTTGGTAATCAATAGCAAGCCTCTGCGTCAACTAGAATTCCGCAAAATAATTAAAGAGTCAGCCAACATATAAAATTCATCGATGGCTGACCCATTGAAACCTTTTGTACCAATGGGATTTACCACGACGAGGTTACCGTGCTCGGCGACCAGAGCCGTCCTGATCTTTTCGATCACGCCGCATCTCACAAGGAGCAATTCGATGTCGCTTCGTCGCATCAAGGCTGCATCCTTCGCTCTTGCCGCCGCGCCCGGCGCTCCTCGCGGGTCAGAGGGGGTGGGGCGTTGGGATCGCGGGGCTGAAAGAGCTTCTGGAGCAGATCAGCGGCCCCCTTGGTCGCGGTCCGTTCCAGGAGCGACTTCCCGAGGTCCTTCATCGCCAGGTTGAACGCGTCGCGGTCCACCTCGGGACGGGCCAGCGTCCCACGGACCGGCACCTTGATCTGTAAGCCCCCCAGGACGTCGCTCAGGATCGGCCGGTCGCCCAGCATCGTCGGCAACAAGGGAACGCTCGCGGTCAGGTTGATCTGGCGATCGAAGTCCACCCAACCTTCCACCTCGATCGTGTTCAACTGGCCGAGCGGGATCTTCAGACCATGCTGGTAGACCCGTCGATCGGCAATCGTCAGAGCCACCGGGTCGTTGAGCTTCAAGGACGGCCGGTCCCGCAGGCCGATCAGATCAAACAACTGATCGGCCAGCGGGCCGGGTGAGAACTCGGCGTCGCGGAAGAGGACCGCGCCTTCCACCTTCGCGGTCTTCACCAGGTCGGAATCGCTGCTGAGTGGGAAGACCGCTTCCTTGAGATCGACCGAGACCCGCCCCGTCGCCCGGGTGGCGTTGTCGATCACAGGCGCCACGAAGGAGAGGAACCGGTGCGAGACCTCCTCGTTGATCTGGGCATCGACCAGCTTCGACTCGGCCCCGAGCATCAGGACCGGACCATCGGGGCCGTCAAGGATCAAGGTTGGCTCGGCGTGCAGGCGGCCTCCGTTGAGCGTGGTCTCGATCGGGTCGATCGCGACTTTTCCCTTCGCGGCGCGGAGAACCAGCGGCGTCGGACCGAGATTCAGGCCGAAGATGTCCGCACGTTCGAGGTCGAGGCCGATCTCTCCTTCCAGGGTGTCGAGCCATTGGCCGTCCGGCCGTTTGGCCAACGTACCGCTGATACGGAACGGTCGCGGCCGGCCGTTGACCCGGGCGCCGGGCTCGACCTGCTCGGCCAGTCGGTCGTTCAAGAGCTTCCAGTCGGGCTCGATCGTCCCGTGCAGATCAACCTGCCGGGCACCGTTGAGGTCATCGATCCGGCCCGCGGCCCGCATGACCGCGTATCGACTCGACGCCACCAGCTCGGCCAGCTCGACCTGGGCCTGGCCGGGCCGGTAGTCGGCCCGGAGCGTCAGACCGATCGGGCCTTCCGATCGCCGCGGAGTCGTACCGGCGTCGTTCCCATCTTCCTGGATTCGCAGATCGGGGATGTCCAACGTCCCGCCGATCCGCCAGCCACTCTCCAGGGGATCGACGCGCACCCGAGCCGACCAGGGGCCATCGAGGTCTCGAAGTTCGAGGCCGCCACTGGAACGGGCTGAACGGGCCAGATCGGCGAGATCGCCGCGCGCGCTGGCTTCCCCGCGCACCGTCCAGACGCCCGCTTGCCTGACGACGGCCAGGTCGCCATCCAGTTCCGTGGTCAGGTTCAGTCCCCGTGTGTCGAGCTTCCAGGGCCATCGCCGGCTGACGATCGTGAGGTCAACATCCTGGGGCGGCTTGATGTCCTCGGGCTCCCACCACCGCTGATAGTTTCCCTGGAAGCCGATCGTGTCGGTCGCGTCATCGGCCGGGTTTCCCGCGGCCTGGCGAGCGAGCGCGACCTTCCACTTGACCGGGCCGGGGGCCGGGCCGACCTGGAAGTTGATGTCGGCCCGGTCGGCCTCGAGCGGTTCGGCGAGCCCCTCGGCGCGGAATCGGAGCCGGCCCCGCTTGATCAGCACCTTGAGCCACGCGCGCGGTCGCGCCGGAGGACCGGCCGGATCGTCTCGTACAGGTCGATCGTCCCATCGGGCCGTCGCTCGACGTCGAGTCGCGCGTCGGCGAGGTCGAGCGTCCCGAACCGCGGCCGGTCGAAAAGAAGCTGCCCGAGCGTCCGGTCCAGCCTTGCGTTGGTCGCGGCCAGCACGGTGTCGCCCTGGGCGTCGATGAGCGTCAGGTCCGTCAGACGGGTGGGACCGAACCACGAAACCCGGAGCGATTTCCAGGCGATTCGCCCCGGCGCAAGGGCCAGGTTGGCGCGATGCGTGAGCCACCGCTGCCCCGTCGGAGTCGCCAGCAGCCAGGGGACCGCGGCGATCGTGCCAGCGACCAACACCACGAGCAGCAGGCCGCAAACTGCCAGCCAGCGCCGCCAATGCCCTGGCTTCGGGGGGGGAATCGGGAGGGGCTTGGACATGGCGAGGGGGCTCCTGGAGCCGGGCGGCTCAACATGAGACCCGGCAGTTGGTTTCATCCTATCCGCAACCGTCGGCCGGCGACAGACGAGCGGTGAACGGTTGCGATCGACACTGGGTTCTGGCAGGCTAATCCCTCCGGTCCGTGGCCGTTTGCCCGCCGGATCGATCGACTCACCCCATCTTCTGGATACGTTTGAGGATTCCAGGCCCGTGATTCCGAGTGACCCCAGGATCGACGTCGTTGACTCGCCCGCGAACCTCTCTGCCGGGCCGGGTACAGGCAATCCGCCAACGGCGCGTGCGAATCGATGGGCCTGGGGAATCTGCTGGCTGATGTTCGCCTCGACCGTGCTCAACTACATGGACCGGCAGGCGATGGCCCTGGTCGCGCCCCAGATCAAGGCCGAGTACAAGCTTCAGAATGTTGACTTCGGCTGGGTCCTGGCGGCGTTCGCCCTGAGTTACGCGGTTTGTCAGGTGCCGGCCGGCTATCTCGCCGACCGTTGGAACGTGCGCTGGACGTACGCCGGCGCGGTGGCGTGGTGGTCGGCCGCGGGGATGGCGGCAGCGTTCTCACCCAGCCTGGCCGTGCTGATGGCGCTGCGCGCGGTGCTCGGCGTCGGCGAGTCATTCAACTGGCCCTGCGCCCTGCGCGTCACGGGCACGATCCTGCCCCCGGCCGATCGGAGCCTGGGCAACGGCATATTCAATTCCGGTGCGGCCGTCGGCGCCGTGCTGACTCCGCTGGTCGTCACCTTGCTGGCCGCCCGTTACGGTTGGCGGACGCCGTTTCTGGTCATCGGCATGCTCGGGTTCGTCTGGGTCGGCGTCTGGCTGGTGCTCATGGGGGGCATGCATCGCGATCGATTCGCGGGCCGATCGCGTCCAGGGGACAACGAGGACACCGCTTCGCCTTCGCTCTCGCAATCCGCCCGGCTCGCCTTCGGCGCTGTGGCGGGCGTGGCGCTCGTGGTCGTGGTGTCTTCCTATCGCTTTGGACTGCCGGCAGTCTGGTGGGGGATCACCACCTTGATGGTCGGCCTGCTCGTCGTCGCCCTGCTCTTGCCTCGCGAATCACTCCGCGGGCGCCGACTGGGCCGAGAGCCTCGGTGCCGTGGTCCGTCGCCGCCGATTCTGGGTCCTGGTGGTTGTCTCGGTCTCGATCAACGTCTGCTGGCACTTCCTGGTCAACTGGCTCCCGACTTATCTGAAGGAGGACCGATCGCTCTCCGAACTGGTCGCCCTGGTCCGGCGATCACTCGCGGCCTTGCACCTTCAGGGTGACCCCAAGTACCTGGCGAGCGGCCTGCTGACCGTCGTTCCGTTCCTGGCGGCGGACGTGGGCAACCTTGGTGGCGGCGCCCTGGCGCGTCGTTTCGCCGGTCGCGGCCTGACCCCGGTCCGCGCCCGGATCGCCGTCATGGCGCTCTGCACCCTCCTGATCAGCGGCGGTGTCCTCGTCGGCTGGATCCGCAGCGACCTCGTCGTCGTTATCCTGCTCGCCCTCATGGCGATGGGAACCGCGGCGTTCATGGCCAACTACTTCGCCTTCACCCAGGAGGTGTCGCCCACGCATACCGGTTTGGTGGTGGGTATTCTCGGAGGCCTTGGTAACCTTTATGCGGCGGGCTTTCTTCCTCTGGCGGGCCATCTCAAGGACACGACGGGAAGTTTCGCGGCCATCTTCGTGATGGTGGGCTTGCTCCCGTTCGTCGGGCTCGGCGCCTTGTGGCTCGGCTGGGGTGAGGACGCCGATGTCGATCCGATGGACAGCAAAGACGGCTAGACACCGCTGAGTCGTTCTGGCAAGATCCCCGCGCATCTTCCTTCTTCCCATCTTTCTGTCCTGGAAACGGCCTCTCCCGCGTCCTCGTCCCGCATCCGTCTTTTTTTGCAGGACGCGGTGGTTCGGCCCGGATCGTTCTGATCCGTTCCGTTCCTCGAACGCGAAGGCTCGAGGTGGTGTCGCAATGGATCGCCGCAATTCGCTCCGTGGTCTCGTCCTTGGCTTCTGGCTCGGCATCAGTCTGCCGCTCCTGGCCGGCTGCGAGACGCTCATGCACAACCTCCGCAACCACGATCACGATCACGATGACGGCGAGGAAGCGACCGAGGCGTCCCGGTCGGACGACTCCTCGAACGATGCCCCTGATAAGCAGGTGTCGCGGGGCTTCTTCAAGTCGTCACGGCTTTCCGGGGCCATGAGCTCCGAGGGGCGAGAGATCGAACGCGACCTGGGAATCAAGTAAACGGACGTTGGCGCACGGTCGGTGAAACCTTCGCTCCGAACCTGGCTGAGTCGTCTCCTGGGCGATCGCGGCGAGCGCGAGGCCGCCGCGTACCTCCGCCGCCAGGGCTTGCGCATCGTCGCTCGCAACTATCGCACGCCTCTGGGTGAGATCGATCTGATCGCGCGCGACGGCGATACCGTCGTGTTCGTCGAGGTCAAGACTCGCCGGCAGGGCGAGCCCGCCGAGGCCGTGACCCCGGAGAAACAGCGCCGGCTGACCCTGGCCGCCCTTCATTTCCTCAAGGCCAGGGGGCTACTCGAGTACCGATCCCGGTTCGACGTGGTGGCGATCGTCTGGCCCGAAACGGACCGGACCCCCGACATCGAGCACTTCCGCGCCGCCTTCGATGCGGTCGGCAAGGGGCAGTTCTTCCGCTGATCGGCTTCCCTCCGACGTGTCGAACTCTTCAATCGGTTGCAAACCGAGCTTCCCCTCGCGCATGCCCTGGGCGACGAACGCACCTCCCGCGCGGCAAGCCGCTGCGCACGTCCGATCCCTCGCATACACGACGCTTGAACAACAATTGGTTAAGAAAGCGAATGCCACCCGGAGTTCGGAAAAACTGGGGAATCCAGGTAAGGTTTGGCCCCGGGGAATCAAAAAACGGCCTCCAATCCGGCTGTTCCTGGCACTTCGCTTGCATTGCCAGGGACGTGTCCGTTCACGAGGCAATCCGGCCAATCGGGTTGGCCAGACCGATGACCTCGTGCGATCGCTCCTCGCGGAGCGAAAACTGGGAGAGCCATTCACATGAAAAACTACTCGATCTTTGGAATCGGTGCGCTTTCACTGGGTTTGCTGGCCTTGCCGGGCATGGCATGGGCGCAGGCTCCGGGGAAACCGGCGGCGCAGCTTGACCTTCCAGGACCGATCGACAGCCTTCGCGACGTCCAGGACACCGGCCGCATGCTGTTCATGTTGGCCGACGTGAATCATGACGGTCAGATCTCGCAGCGCGAGGCAGTCGACGCGGGCGACCTGGTCGTCGGCGGCTTCTTCTTCCGGGCCGACGCCGATGGCAACGGCGTGGTCACCCAGCAGGAAGCCGACGCCTCGCGTGATGCGTATCTGAGCCAGAACCCCTGGGCCAAGTATGTCTTCGATACGATTCAGAGCGAGACCAAGCAGAATCGGCGGAACAGCAACCAGCCCGACCTGATCCAGAGCCTGTCGTCGGTGCTCGACACCAACAACGACAAGCAGATCCAGGCGTCGGAGTTGCGTCAGCTTGTCCAGACGACCACCCAGAGCCTGTTCGCAGCGGCCGACACCAATCGCGACGGCCAGATGAGCCCCAGCGAGGTGAACGCGGCGGTGGCCGGGGGCGCCAAGGCCATCGGTCTGGCCATCTTCCAGCAGGCTGACGGCGATCACAACGGCTCGCTCAGCCGCGCTGAGTTCGACAAGGCGATTGTCGAGCCGGCCAACATCGCGTTCAAGATCGCCGATCTGAATCACGACGGCCAGATTTCCCAGCAGGAAGCCGAGAAGCTTCAGCAGGTCGTCGTCAGCGAGGTCCGGATGCTCAAGCTTCCTGAGCCCGCCAATTCGCCCTCTCGCCTGATGGAGTCCGGTCGTCTGCCCCGCGAGGCCGCGCCGGTCCCGACCTTCGGCACGGGTGCCGTGGGCAACACCAATAACAACGCCGCCCCGGCTCAGCCTGTCGCTCCTCGCTGATTGATCAGGCGATAAGCGAATATTGCTGTTGACGGAATACGACCGGTGCTCTTGATATCCTCAAGAGCATCGGTCGATTTGCGTTTGACATGATTGGTCAAAAGATACCATCACGCCTTGCGCGCCGCGGCGAGGATGGCGTCAAGTGCGATCATCTGCGCCTCGCCATCCTCGGCGGGGCTCACCAGCGCGTGGGCCGGGTCGGCGACCGTCGCGCCGAAGGCATCGACCATCGAGGCATACTGATTTTTACCGTCGAAGTCGAGCACCCGGACCTCGTCCGACGTGGTCGTCCGCAACCGGGCCACCGGCTTGGCGGGCGGGAGATAGGCGTCGGGGACCTCGATCATCCCGCGGTCACCCACCAGCTCGTAGACGCACCGGAACGGTTGCTCGAAGCTGCAATCGATCAGGGCGCTGATGCCGCCGGGAAATCCGAGCATCGCCGTGAGCGAGAGATCGACGCCGGTGGAACCGAAGTGGGCGATCGACGCGATGGAATCCGGCTCGGCACCCGCGAAGAGACGAGCGGTGCTCACTCCATAGCAGCCAACGTCCCAGAGCGCCCCGCCCCCGCGCTTGGGGTCGAGCCGCCAGTCCCCCGGATCGATCGAGAAGGAGAACGACGAACGGATGAGCCGGAGCTGTCCGATGGCCCCCTCGGCAACCAGCTTCCGCAGGGCTGACGTCCGGGCCTGATGCCGCCACATGAACGCTTCCATCAGCACCACGCGCCGCGACTGGCAATGCGCCACCATCGCGTGGGCTTCCGCGGCGTCCAGCGCCAGGGGCTTCTCACACAGCACATGCTTGCCCGCATCCGCCGCCGCGACGACCCAGCGGAGATGCAGCTCGTTGGGCAGCGGAATATAGACCGCATCGACCTCCGGGTCGTTGATCAGCTCCTGGTAGCTCGCATACGCCCGCGGCACCTGAAACTCGGCGGCCCAGGACGCGGCCGTTCCCCCGTCCCGGCTCGCCAGGGCCTGGAGCGTCCCGGTCGAGGATTCGCGAATGCCCGGGATCAAGCCCCGACGCGTGATCCGCGCACATCCCAGGATGCCCCACCGCAATCGCGTCGTTGTCTCGATCGTCATGGCTCGAGCCGGCTCCAACCCATTACCTGTCCGCCCGCTCGCTCGAACCCGACGGTCGAGCCGGCGGAGCTTGCGATGGGGACAGGTTCGCCGATACCGCCGCCCCTGGCAAGGGGCTGGTGGAACCATTCACGACCGCCGACAACGGCACGCCGGCCTCCCAGATCTCATAACGGCCGATCACACCCGCACGGTGGACCCGGCCCGGATATCGCTCCGACAGATCACTCAGATGCTGACCGAACCGGGTCAAGCCGGGCCCCTGGCTCGCTTTGCCCGGATACCACCTCAGATCCACATCCTCGACACACGTCACCGGCTCTCCGATGACGAAGCGGGGTTCGTAGCGGTCACCCAGGCGCCGCCAGCTCGAATCATATTCCAGCGCACCGACGTGTCCGTGCGACAGGTTCGCCACCATCAGCGCGACCGGCGTCTCGGCCACGATTCCCGTGACACCCCGTTGCTCCAGGCGCTTCGGCAAGTGGCCGGAGCGGGGAAGACCGGCTCATGTCGGCCCAGAGGTTCAACTGGGCGATCCCCCAGGGCACAACCAGCGCCAGGCAAACGGCCCATCGGATCTGCTTCGAAGACCGAAGGTGACACACCGCCGACGCCAGCAGACCGGGCAGAACGATCCACGTCGGGACCAGGTATCGCACCGAAGACGCATTCAGACTTGTTGCCTGAAGCAGATAAAGGAGTGTGGCGACGCTCAGCAACAGTAGCGACAGCAACGTTGGCGGCGTCCGGTCCTCTCCGCGCAAACTCCAGAATCGACGCCAGTCGGACCGGTCGCGCCACGCGACCGTCGCGATGAGCACGGCCGCGAGGGCGACCTCGAACCAGGAATACCACGTCAATGTCCGGGCGATCCCGGGCCATGCATGGACCGGAGGCTCGATTCCCTGCCCCAGCAGCACCGAGTCCGTCCCCTCGGACGCGCAGCCAATCAGAGTCCCCAGCGATTGAATGCCGTCATGAATATTCACTCCCAGGTCCAGCGGGTTTCTGATCCAGATCGGCAGTGACTGCCCCTGCGGGAAAACACCCAGACGCACGCACACGGCGTTCGCGAGAAACGGTGTGAGCGCCAGCATCGCCCCGAGCGCGAAGCTGGTATGCTCGGCGAGCCCGCGAACCACCCGCCCTCCCAGTCCTGTCCACCAGAGCGATCCGCCGAGCACGCCCACGACGCCGGCCGTTCCCACGATCAGGTTCCAGGGGCGAGGCACCGCGTCGAGGAGAAAAACGAACACGGACTTGCCGCCGTCGCGATGGAGCTCGAGGACCTCGACATGACAGGCGATCGCCATGATGCCGACCAGGCTCATCCCCACGATCGCCCATACCAGGGGGGCGAACTTGCTATCGATCCAGCCCTTCAGCGTCGCACGCCGGTCGACCCGAAGCGCGAGACCGTGGCGGCCGAACGTCCAGTCCAGCGCCAGGGTCAGATAAACAATCAAGGATAATGGATTCAGGAAATATCCCAGCGCGAACAGAAAGCCCCATGCTCCCTGTTTGATCGGTGAAGGGGTAGAAACGCCGGGGCAGGTCCACGCCCGGTAGATCGCGAGCACAGGGAGTGCCCAGGCGAGTAACTCGATATAGCCTCCCCGAGGTACGATCGACCAGAGCACGAGCATGGGGGCCCCGATGATCGACACCAGCGCGGCGAGATGGGCGGTCGCCCGGTCGCTCCAGCACCGCCACAGGGCGTACTGTCCCGCCACGAAAAGACCACAGAAGAGCCAGGGCGCCAGAGCGACGGTCCGGGGCGAATGTCCGAAGCAGGCCACCATCAGAGCGGCCACGTACGGTTCGAGCGCACCCATGTACCGCTGGCCGTCAAAGAAGATCGGGAACCGACGCCCCGCCGCAATGTCCAGGGCCATCAGGCCGACGATCGACTGATCGTGATCGAGCACCGATTCGATCCGCGCCACCAGGGGGGCCCGGGCGATCAGCGCCAGCACGAACCAACCGACTGCGAACCCGGTATCGGCCAGCGACCAGATTGCGGGAACTCGCGAGCCGATCCTGGGGCTGGTTCGGCGTACGATCGTAGCGGCCGTCACGTCGAGACACCTCCGCGCGTTCCAGAACCGGCCCAGTAGCGCACCCCTCCCGCGGGCGCCGATATTCTGAGTCTAGAACATGCTTCGAGGAGTCAAGAACGAGATTCCACACGCTCCGCCGCCGCTGTCGAACGGCCTCGGGGCGCAACGCGAACCGCCCCGGCCGTCCAGGGGTGTGGACGGGCGGGGCGGTTTGGTGGGAAAGATTCCGGCGATGACCGACTTTCGCGCCAGAGGCACTATCATGGGCCCGACGGGCTTAACGGCCGTGTTCGGAATGGGAACGGGTGTGACCCCGCCGGTATCCTCGCCGGAAATCTCCCCGCCCGGCGGTCAGGCCGGACGAGGAGTCGAATGCTTCGGTAGGCTGGTCACGCTTTAGGAGCTTCAACCGCGCCAGGTTTCGGTGGCGTCTTCTTCCATCTCGCACGGCAACCTCAGCGAAACCCTGGACCGGACGACGCGACACGTCGTTTCGATTCGATTGGCTTCAAAGGGGTTCGTGGATCTTCACCGTCCGATGCGATCGGCCGTCGCGGCGGGCGGATCGTGAGATCGGCCCGGGCGAGGCGAACGGATCGGGGTGGTCAAGCGATCGGCTGTTGGAACCGGTCCGCTGCGGCGGTCGCCCGCCGTACACTCCCGGCCCATCGACCTGGTCGTCTTCCAGGAGCCTTCGCACTTACGTGCTGGAAACCTCGTCTTGGAGGGGGCTTCGCGCTTAGATGCCTTCAGCGCTTATCCGGTCCCGACCTGGCTACCCGGCGATGCCCCGAGCGGGACAGCCGGCACACCAGAGGTCGGTCCTCCCCAATCCTCTCGTACTAGGGGAGACGCTCCGCAAGTTTCCTACGCCCACGGCAGATAGGGACCGACCTGTCTCACGACGGTCTGAACCCAGCTCGCGTACCGCTTTCATTGGCGAACAGCCAAACCCTTGGGACCTTCTCCAGCCCCAGGATGCGATGAGCCGACATCGAGGTGCCAAACCTCCCCGCCGCTAGGGACGCTCGGGGGAGATCAGCCTGTTATCCCCGGAGTACCTTTTATCCGTTGAGCGACGGCCTTTCCATCCAGCACCGCCGGATCACTAACGCCGACTTTCGTCCCTGCTCGACTGATGAGTCTCGCAGTCAGGCACCCTTGTACGTTTGCGCTCGTGTTGCCCGATTGCCGACCGGGCCGAGGGTACCATTGCGCTCCTCCGTTACTCTTTGGGAGGAGACCGCCCCAGTCAAACTGCCCGATGAGCACGGTCCTGTTCCGGGCCACGGAACAGTGAGGGCGAACGTGATTTCAGGGTGGTATTTCACCGATGGCTCCCGGACGGCTGGCGCCGCCCGATCACAGCCTCCCACCTATGCTACACAGAAAGAACGTTCGACCAGTGCCAACCTGCAGTAAAGGTTCACGGGGTCTTTCCGTCTGACCGCGGGTACGTGGCATCTTCACCACGGCTACAGTTTCACCGGGTCCCTCGTGGAGACAGTGCTCCAGTCGTTACGCCATTCATGCAGGTCGGAACTTACCCGACAAGGAACTTCGCTACCTTAGGACCGTCATAGTTACGGCCGCCGTTTATCGGGGCTTCGGTCGCCAGCTGCCCTTGCGGTCACCGGCTCCCTTAACCTACCGACACCGAGCAGGCGTCAGACTCTATACGTCCTCTTGCGAGTTGGCAGAGTCCTGTGTTTTTGATAAACAGTCGCTAGAGCCGATTCTCTGCGGCTCACCCGTTAAGGATGAGCACCCCTTGTACCGAAGGTACGGGGTCATTTTGCCGAGTTCCTTCACGAGGGTTCTCCCGAACGCCTTCGGATGCTCGCCTAGCACACCTGTGTCGGATTGCGGTACGGGCCGACGTTGTCGTCCCCCGCGGGTTTTTCGTGGCCGGGACTTCGACGAACTTCCGGATCGAATGCCGTCGCCCTTGCGGGACGGGGGCGTCTATCACCCCGATTCGTCTGTTCCCGGCGTCACCACGGGTTCAACCTTCAACGCGGGTGGCGGAATATTAACCGCCTGTCCATCGGCTACGCCCTTGGGCCTCGCCTTAGGTCCCGACTGACCCTGGGCGGATTGACCTTCCCCAGGAAACCTTGTGCTTTCGGCGGATGGGCTTCCCACCCATCTTGTCGTTACTCGTTCCGGCATACGCACTTGCCCGCGCTCCACCGGTCCTTGTCGGTCCGGCTTCGCCGCGGCGGGCAACGCTCTCCTACCATCGAATGAATTCGATCCGCGACTGCGGCACGACGCTTAGTCCCCGTCATTTTCGGCGGGGATGGCTCGACCGGTAAGCTGTTACGCACTTTTGAAATGATGGCTGCTTCTAAGCCAACATCCCGGCTGTCACCGCGATCCCACTTCCTTTACCACTGAGCGTCGCTTTGGGGGCCTTGGTCGGCGGTCTGGGTTCTTTCCCTCTTGAGCGTGAAGCTTCTCCCCCACGCTCTGACTCCCGGGGTCGATCCTGCGGTATTCGGAGTTGGGTTTCGGCGGGTAGGCGGGAAGCCCCCCGACCGAATTCCGTCGCTCTACCCCCGCAGGGTAAGGCCCGAGGCTGGCCCTAAAGCCATTTCGGAGAGAACGAGCTATCTCCAGGTTTGATAAGACTTTGACTCCTCCCCACGGGTCCTCCCCCAGTTTTTCAACACTGGTGGGTTCGGCCCTCCACGACCGGTTAGGATCGCTTCAGCCTGCCCATGGGTAGTTCACCTGGTTTCGCGTCTACTGCGCCCGACTGAATCGCCCTGTTCAGACTCGCTTTCGCTGCGGCTCCTCCCCTGAAGGGATTAACCTGGGGCCGGACACAGTAACTCGCCGGATCATTATGCAAAAGGCACGCGGTCAGGCCGGCCCGAAGGCCAGACGCCCTCCCACCGCTTGTAGGCACGGGGTTTCAGGTTCAGTCTCCTCCCCTGATCGGGGTTCTTCCCACCGTTCGGTCGCCCTACTGGGTTCGCTATCGGTCGTCAACGAGTGCTTAGCCTTGCGGGATGGTCCCCGCCGATTCAGGCCGGGTTTCACGTGCCCGACCCTACTCGGGTACCGACTCGGAGAGCCTGCATTACGCCTACGGGACTGTCACCCGCTCTGGTGCCATTTTCCAAAGGGCTTCGGCTCACGCATGCTCATTCCATTATGTCGGCCCCACGACCCCGGTGAGAATCCCCACCGGTTTAGGCTGGTCCCCGTTCGCTCGCCGCTACTGAGGGAGTCGCGGTTGCTTTCTTTTCCTCCGGGTACTGAGATGTTTCAGTTCCCCGGGTCTTGCGCAGGCATTCCGGGATCGACGCTCGTTCGGCAGCTCCCCCGGACTTATCGCAGCCTTCCACGCCTGCATTCCTGTTGACGCCTAGGCATCCCCCCCGTGCCCTTAGGAGCTTGACCACGCCGATCCGGCGGCCGCGCCAGGGGGGCCGGTTTCCCGGTCTCCCTGCCACGGTCGATCGTATCGAGCGGGTCCGATCCCCTGTTGAAGACCTGTACCGGCGGCATCATCTCGCGACGGGCCGCCGGGGTTCTTTTTCGGGTAACGATCGTGTTGCTATCCGTAAGGGTTCCACTGTTTTTGCCGTGGAAACGGAATTGTGCCACTTCTACTTTGCTTGGTTGATAACTGACTTGCGTGACCAACCACCGAATTTTCAAAGAGCAACCGGCCGTGCTCGGGGGATGACTCCCCGTCACAAACAGCCGGGACTGGCCGCTGGCCAGGGGGTGAGGCCGTATCCAGGACGGCCCCGCCCCGCATCCAGCGGGATGAGCAAACCGACAGTTCGATCGATCGCGATCCGCCTGAGAACGTGACGTTACGTTGCGTTACATCTTCAATGTCGAACCCGCGGGGGAAGCCGGCGGGGTGACCAACGGGAATCAGGAACAGGCCGTGCTCCAGGGAGGGACGATGCCGACGCGACCTCGCGGTGTCCGCCGGGCGTGGGTACGACCGGTTTGGGTGGACGCGCGGGCCGGGGTTTTCCAAGGTTATCCTTAGAAAGGAGGTGATCCAACCGCAGGTTCCCCTACGGTTACCTTGTTACGACTTAGTCCCCATCACGGGTTTCATCTTCGGCGCCTGCCGTGAGGCTCCGGCGACTTCGGATGCCCCCCGCTTTGGTGGCTTGACGGGCGGTGTGTACAAGGCTCAGGAACACATTCACCGCGGCAGTGCTGATCCGCGATTACTAGCGATTCCGGCTTCATGCGGGCGGGTTGCAGCCCGCAATCCGAACTGGGGACCGGTTTTTGCGATTGGCGTGGCCTTGCGGCTTGGCGTCGCTTTGTCCGGCCCATTGTAGCACGTGTGCAGCCCTGGGCATAAGGGCCATGAGGACTTGACGTCGTCCCCGCCTTCCTCCGGCTTAACGCCGGCGGTCTGATTAGAGTCCCCAGCATGACCTGTTGGCAACTAATCACAGGGGTTTCGCTCGTTACGGGACTTAACCCAACATCTCACGACACGAGCTGACGACAGCCATGCAGCACCTGTGCACGTTGTACCTTGCGGCCTCACCGACGTTTCCGCCGGCTAATCCGTGCATGTCAAGCCCAGGATAAGGTTTTGCGCGTAGCCTCGAATTAAGCCACATGCTCCACCGCTTGTGTGAGCCCCCGTCAATTCCTTTGAGTTTCAGCCTTGCGACCATACTCCCCAGGCGGGGCACTTCACGGTTTCCCTACGGCAGGGAGCCCATCGGCGAGCCCCCTACCCAGTGCCCATCGTTTACGGCCAGGACTACCGGGGTATCTAATCCCGTTCGCTCCCCTGGCTTTCGCGTCTCAGCGTCAGAAAACGTCCAGGACCTCGCTTTCGCCACGGGCGTTCCTTCCGATCTCAACGCATTTCACCGCTCCACCGGAAGTTCCAGGTCCCCCTACGTTCCTCCAGGACGGTCGTATCGGCGCCCCTTCCCCGGTTGAGCCGGGGGCTTTCAGCGACCGACGTGCCGTCCCGCCTACACGCGCTTTAAGCCCAGTGATTCCGAATAACGTTCGCACGGTTCGTCTTACCGCGGCTGCTGGCACGAACTTAGCCCGTGCTTCCTCCAGGGATCAGTCAAGCACTTTCGTGCCTTCTTCCCCCTCGACAGGAGTTTACAACCCGAAGGCCTTCGTCCTCCACGCGGCGTCGCTCGGTCAGGCTTGCGCCCATTGCCGAAGATTCTCGACTGCAGCCTCCCGTAGGAGTCTGGGCAGTGTCTCAGTCCCAGTGTGCCGGGCCACGCTCGCACGCCCGGTAGGCATCGTCGGCTTGGTGGGCCGTTACCCCGCCAACTACCTAATACCACGACGGCCCGTCCCAGGACGCCGGAGCTTTGGTCGCAGAGAGATGTCCCTCCGCGACGTCGCTGGGGATTACCCGCAGTTTCCCGCGGCTATACCCATTCCCGGGGTTGGTTACCGTCGCCTTACTCACCCTTGCGCCACTGGCCTTGCGGCCCGTACGACTTGCATGCCTAATCCACGCCGCCAACGTTCATTCTGAGCCAGGATCAAACCCTTCGAAATCGGTCGAGTGCCGTCAGATCTGCCTTGCGACAGACCCACCAACACCCGCTCCTCTTCCCTCAGGGTTGAGGAATTCTAACTGGTCGCACCGCGGTCGATCGGCTTTCACCGGTCCACCGCGCTGCCGGTCTGGTCTCTCAAGATCGTCCCCCGCCGCGCCCCGCCCCAGACCGGGACAGACCACGACGGCAACGGACTGTTGATCCCGAAGCAACCACGCCGGCTTCCCTCAAGGGTTCGACGTATCACTCACGTTCTCAAAACAAACAGCGATCGACCGAATTGTCAAAGATCCAGCTTCACCCGACGTCGTCGGCCGGGGTGACCACCCGAGGTTTCGGGCCATCACACCGGCCGTTCTGTCGATTTGCCGTCGTCTTTTTCACCAGCGGCGAGAGTTATCTTAACGGCCAATCACGCCCGGTCAACACCCTGGAGCGGATTTTTTGAGGGTCGTTCTCTTATTCCTTGTGGGAAAACCACTTGCGGATCGTCACCGCCGGAAGAACGCGGCGGCCTCGTCGTAGTAGGTCAGGTCGAGGGTCTTGGTGGCCGCGACGGCTTCGTTCAGGGGGGTCTCGATGATCTGGTTGCCGGAGAGGGTGACCATGGTGCCGAACCGGCGCTGGAGGACGAGGTGGCTGGCGGCGAGGCCGAGGCGGGTGGCGAGCACGCGGTCGTAGGCGCTGGGAGGGCCGCCGCGCTGGAGGTGGCCGAGGACGACGCAGCGGGTTTCGAACCCGGTCTGGGCCTCGATGGCGTGGGCGACGGCGTTGCCGATGCCCGCCGAGGCGGGCGTGGCCGAACGGGTCGGGCTCGTCGTCGAGGGTGACGATCCCGCGGTCGGGGAAACGGGCCCCTTCGGACACGAGGACGATGCCGTAGTTCTTGCCCGCGGCCCGGCGCCGTTTGAGGACCGCGACCAGGTGGGGCAGGTCGATCGGAACCTCGGGGACGAGGATGTAGTCGGCGGCGGCGGCGATCCCCGCGAAGCAGGCGATCCAGCCGGCGTGCCGGCCCATGGTCTCGACGACCATGATCCGGCGGTGGCTCTCGGCGGTGGTGCGGAGCCGGTCGACGGCCTCGGTCACGATGTTGATGGCGGTGTCGAAGCCGAAGGTGAAGTCGGTCACCTGGCAGGTCGTTGTCGATCGTCTTGGGGATGCCGACGATCGGCAACTGGTAGGTTCTTGTGGAGGCGGTGGGCGACGCTCAGGGTGTCGTCGCCGCCGATGGCGATCAGGGCGTCGAGGCCGAGGTCCCGAAAGTTGGCCGAGCAGTGGGGATGTCGCGATCGGCGATCTTGAACGGGTTGGTCCGCGACGCGCCGAGGATCGTGCCGCCGCGGGCGATGATGCCGTCGGTCTCGGCGATGCTCGAGGGGACGGCTCATGCCCTGGATCAGGCCCGCGCCAGCCTTCGAGGATGCCGACGCACGAGCCCCCTTCGTTGACGATCCGCTGCACGACCGCGCGGATCACCGCGTTCAGGCCGGGGCAGTCGCCGCCCCCGGTCAACAGGCCGACTTTCATGGTGGAGTCTCGTGTCGGAACGATCCTGTTCGCGCGGACCCGTTGCCAGGGGCTGGCTCGCGAATGCCCGCAACGTGCTCGATGCGATTGCATCAACGCAATGCAAGGCACGGCAGAGAGAACCGTACCATGCCCGCACGCGAGTTGCCAGGGGCTCGTCCGCCTAGGTGGAGGCGGTGTGTTTCGGCGGGCATCAGGACGCGCTCGACCCAGGTGGTGTCGACCCGGCCCTCGATGAAGTCGGGGTGTGCGGAAGATCCGGCGATGGAGCGGGATCGTGGTCTGGATACCTTCGATGACCAGCTCGTCGAGGGCCCGGCGCATGACGGCGAGGGCCTCGTCGCGGGAGTCGGCGTGGACGATGAGCTTGCCGACGAGCGAGTCGTAATGGGGGGGGACGGAGTAGCCGACCTGGACGTGCGAGTCCCAGCGAACGCCCGGGCCGCCGGGAATCCTGGAGCCCGGTGATCTTGCCGGGCGAGGGGCGGAAGTCGTTGTCCGGGTCCTCGGAGTTGATCCGGCACTCGAAGGCGTGGCCGCGGGTCTGGATCGTCGCCTGGGACAACGGCAGGGGCTCGCCGGCGGCGATCCGGATCTGCTGCTTGACGAGGTCGATCCCGGTGACCATCTCGGTGACGGGGTGTTCGACCTGGATCCGGGCGTTGACCTCGATGAAGTAGAACGTGTTGTCGGAGTCGACGAGGAACTCGCAGGTGCCGGCGTTGACGTAACCGGCCGGCCTTGGCGAGCCGGACGGCGGCCTCGCCGAGGCGGACGCGGACTTCCAGCGGAAGCGTCGGGCGCGGGCGATTCCTCGACGAGCTTCTGATGCCGGCGCTGGAGCGAGCAGTCGCGGTCCCAGCAGTGGACGACGTTGCCGTGGCTGTCGGCCAGGATCTGGACCTCGACGTGACGGGGCTTGTCGATGAACTTTTCGAGGTAGACGCTCGGGTTCTTGAACGCGGCCTCGGCCTCGTTCCGGGCGGCGCGGAGCGAGTTGACGAGGGTCTTCTCCTCGCGGCAGACGCGCATTCCCTTGCCGCCGCCGCCGGCCGCGGCCTTGATCAGGACGGGGAAGCCGATCGATCGGGCGAGCCGGAGGGCCTCGGCGTCGCTGCCGACGGGGCCGTCGGAGCCGGGAACGCACGGCACCTTGGCCGCGGCGGCGACTGCCTTGGCCTCGGTCTTGAGCCCCATCTTGCGGATCGCCTCGTGGGGCGGGCCGATGAACTCGAAGTTGCAGCTCCGGCAGATCTCGGCGAAGTTCGGGTTCTCGCTCAGGAAGCCGTAGCCGGGATGGATCGCCTGGACGTCGGCCACCTCGGCGGCGGCGATGATCCGGGGGATGTTCAGGTAACTGTCGGCTGCTGGCGGCCTTGCCGATGCAGATGGCGCGGTCGGCCAGCGTCAGGTAGGGGGCGTCGCGATCGGCCTGCGAGTAGACGGCGACGACCTCGACGCCCAGTTCCTTGCAGGCGCGGATGACCCGGAGCGCGATCTCGCCGCGGTTGGCCACCAGGATGCGCTGAAACAATCGGCATCGGCAAGCTTTCTCTCGACTCAGGTCAGGACGGGTCAGGCGGGATTGACGCGGAACAGGGGCTGACCGAACTCGACCGGCTGGCCGTTCTTGACCAGGACCTCGGTGATCGTCCCGGCGACCCCCGCGGGGATGTCGGTGAAGACCTTCATGGCCTCGATGACGCAGACGGTCGTGTCGGGCCGGACGTTGGCGCCGACGGTGACGAACGGGGGCGCGTCGGGGCGCTGCGAGGCGTAGTAGGTGCCGACCATCGGGCTCTCGATGACGACCCCGGCCGGAGCCGGCGCGGGCGGTCGGAGCGGGTCGGCGAGCTGTGACGGGGGCCGCGGCTGCGGGCCGCGCGGCGTAGGCGGCGGGCATCGCCACCGGCGCGAGTGCCGCGACCGGCTCGGTCCCCGGCGCCGGAGCCGGATCTTGGTCTCGCCCTCGATGAAGTCGATCGCCGTCAGGTCGTACCGCTTCATCAGCCGGACGAGGTGGTGGATCGTGCGTACGTCGAGCGGCTCGTCGGTATCCGTCGGATTCTCCGGCATTCCAGTGACATCTCCGACGGCTGAGCTGGACGGTCGTACGACGACTTCGTCCGAGCTCAGCGACCGGACCGAGTCGAGCGACTGGGGACGTGGGACAGGACCTCGTAGCCCTCGGGGGTCACCAGCACGTCGTCCTCGATCCGGATGCCTCCCCAGTCGGGCAGATAGATGCCGGGCTCGACGGTGACGACCATGCCCGGCCGGAGCTTCGTCTCGGAGCCTTGTGGAGCCGGGGGGCCTCGTGGATATCGATGCCCAGGCCGTGGCCCAGTCCGTGGTCCAAAAAAACGGCCGAAACCGGCCTCCTCGATGACGGAGCGGGCTTCGGCGTCCACGTCTCGGGCCGTCACTCCGGGCCGGATCGCGGCGATCCCGCGCTCCTGGGCCGCCAGGACGGTCCGGTAGATCTTCTCGAACTTGGGAGTGACCTTACCGGTGACCAGCACCCTCGTCAAGTCACTTTTATAAGGCCGGCCGGTCGCTCCCCAGTCGACCAGCACGAAGTCGGCGTCGCCGATCCGTGGCTCGGCCGAGGGCCGGGCGTGGGGCAAGGCCGAGCGGGCCCCGACGGCGACGATCGGCGGGAAGCTCGCCGACGTCGCCCCGCAGCGCCTCAGATAAGCCTCCAGGGCGTCGGCCACGTCCTTCTCGGTCTCCTGGAGGCGAAGCCCGGCGCGGAGCATGGCGAAGCGCGCTCGGCGATCGACGATCGCCTCGCGGATCGCGGCGATCTCGCCCCGGTCCTTGACGGCCCGCAGCTCCTCGACCCGGCCGCTGACCGGCTCGAGCTCGACGTGCGTCAGCTTTTCCTTGAGCGTGAGGAAATCGGCGGCCGAGAGGTGTTCGGACTCGAAACCGAGGTGGCCGATTCCGAGCTTGCCGACCGCGCCGGCGATCGCGTCGATCAGGGGCTGGCCGATGGCCCGAACGTGGACCTCCAGCCCGGGGCATTCCTCGGCGAGCTGGGTGGTGTAGCGCCCGTCGGAGACCAGCAAGGACCGATCGCGCGGTCAGGAGCAGCGCGGACGAATCGCCCGGTGAACCCGGTCAGATAGCGGACGTTGCTCTCGGCCACGACCAGGTAGCCCTCCACCTGATCGGACTTGAGCTTGCGGCGGAGTCGCTCGCACCGCGCTTGCGAAGGGTCCATGAGCGCCTGGTCGCCTCCCTGCCGGGGTAAAAACGGTGGAACGATCCGCAGAATGTGCTACCAGAGCCGCGGCTACAGGGCAAGACGTCTGAGTCGAGGAGGAACGTTCTGGACCCGCCTTTCCCGCGTGGTAACCTGGGGATCGTTTTTGATCAGACTTCGGGAATCGACTCGACCTCGTGGGAGCCTTCCTCAGATGAAGATTCAGTGTGCAAGCAGCGGCGCAGGTCTGCTCGGGATCACCCTGGCGTGCGTCGCGGTCCAGGCGGCGGACACCGAGTTCGTCACGATCTTCGACGGTTCCAGCGGCCGGGCTGGATCACCAACAAGGAAGCAAACCCCTGTCACGAGCCAATGTCCAGGCCGACGGCCTGAACCCGCACGGTCGGGGGGCTACATCGTCGTCCACGAAAAGCCGCCACGGCGACTTCGTCCTCGACTTCGACTACAAGCTCTCCAAGGGCTGCAACTCGGGGGTCTTCCTCCGGGTCGGCGACCTGAAGGACCCGGTCATGACGGGCCTGGAGATCGCGCATCGACGACACGACCGGCACCGGGATCCACGACCCGGGCGCGTTCTACGACCTGGTCGCGCCCCGGATCAACGCCCAGAAGCCGGTCGGCGAGTGGAACCACATGACGATCACCGCGAAGGGACCGAAGATCGAGATCGTCCTCAATGGCGAGAGCGTCTCGGCGATCGACCTGGACCAGTGGCCCAACGCCGGCCAGCGACCCGACGGCTCGAAGCACAAGTTCACCAAGGTGGCGATCAAGGACATGAACCGGGCCGGCTACCTGGGGTTCCAGGATCACGGTCAGGATTGCTGGTACAAGAACGTGAAGATCAAGGACCTGGATTGATCGGTTGCCGTCGGTCGGGTCGTCGGTTGCGTGAGAACAGGGGATAAAATCAAGGGTGGGCACCACCTACCAACTTCTCCGGTTGGCCGGAGGGAAGATGGTGGGCGATGCCCACTGGTCATTGCCGGACGGGATGGCTCGAAGGCGTTGGGTTACCAGCTTCCGCCGTCTCCGCCCCCGCCACCGCCCCAGTCTCCCCCGCCATCACCGCCGCCGCCGCCCCAGTCACCGCCGCCGCCACCCCAGTCACCGCCGCCGGTGTCGCCACCGCCGCCCCAGTCGCCGGCTTCGCTGCCGCCGCCCACCCAATCGCCGCCGCCGGTGGTGTCACCGGCCGGCGTCGATTCCGCCGGGGGTGTAGGCGGTATTATCGGCGTAGTGGCCACTGTCGTGGTGCTGCCGGCAGAACTGGTCGTAGAGCCAGTTGCCGGCCATGGCGCCGCCGATCCCGCCGAAGAGGCTGGAGAGGAATCCGCCGCCTCGCCCGCCCGCAGCGCCGTAACCTGGTCCGTAGCCTGGCCCGCCGGGTCCGTAACCTGGCCCGCCGGGGCCGGGTCCGCCGCCGGGTCGGCCGTAATTCGGGCCTCCCGGCTGGGCACCGCGCCTCGGCCGAAGAGGCTGCCCAGGAGGCGAACCCCGATCAGTACGGCCAGGATCACGAGCCCGATGCCGAGCAGGCTGCCCAGGCCAAAGCCCTGGGGATTACGCCCGGGCCGCCGATGGGCCGGCCGGGGCACGGGAATGCGGCAACCGGCGGTCCTTCAGCCTGGCGCAGCCGCCCGCCGGTCTCGCTCTGTGCGGTCTTGAGCTCCTGAGCGATGGTGTCCGCCCCGGCGATCAGCCCGGCGTTGAAGTCGCCTTTCTTGAATTCCGAGACGAAGGCGTCGCGCACCGCCAGTCGGCGGGCACGGGGCAAGGCTTTCTGGTATTCACGCGAGGCGAGGACCTCGATCTTGTGCTCTTGCTTGGGGATCAGAATAAAGATCCCGCGCGCCCGGAGCGCTCGGCATGTTCCCGGGCCACCTCATCGAGCGGCTGACCGTCGAGTGAGTCGATGGTCTCGATCGTGGTCGCGACCTTGGTTTCGCGCTCGATCTGATTGAGTGTCTCCTCGGCCTTCCCGACGGTTCCGGTATCGAACAGCCCGGCGCGGTCGCGGATGGACGAGGCCTGGGCCTGGGCTGCGCCGGCCGTCAATGCGAGGGCCAGGGGAAGGGCGAGCCGCCAGCGTAAGTTCCACATGGGAAGTCGTCACCTCAAGAGGGTTCGTCGCGGGAAAAACGGCCGAGCGAACGAGGCGAACTCGAGCCGACGGATGGTCTATCGTGGCGCCGTTCTCGCGCTCCGCTCCAACGTCAAACACAATGCCATGCAACGCAATATCGGTCGGCCGTTTCAAGGGGCGGCCGGCAAGCCGCCCCTTGAGACGATTCGCCGCGAGCCGTCGTTTATCAAGTCGAGCCCTGGGCTTTCGTGCAGCCGCCGTGCCAATGGGTGGCTTGCGGAACGTTACGCTCACGACGTGGCGATCTCGGCGAAGCGAGTGATCGCGACCACCTCGCGGCGACGGATCAGGACCCGCGAACGGTTGCGCCGGATGCCCAGGCGTACCGAGTCGTAGATGTAGACCTCGCGCGAGGCCGCGCTGTCGCGGAAGTCATGCAGATCGGCATCGGCCAGTTCCAGGAACTCGGGGTCAAGCTTCGTGAGCGTCCCCAGGCAAACATAAGGTGCCGCCAGATCCACCACGACAACCTGGCCGATCAGCCGGTCCAGTAGGGATGTCGGTTCGTTCCGTTCCATACGCAAGACACGCTCTTGACCCGGCTTGTCGCATCGCGTCCCAACCCGAATCGTCCCGACCCGAATCGGCTCGACCTGGCGATTGGTTTCCGAGGGGTGGCCGCGCCACGCGCGGTCACGGTTCACCTTGACGAATTCTAGGCAAAGGACTACGGTCCCGCCACCATGTCACCCAAAAACCATCGCCTTCACAATACCGGCCTGACCGCGCTGGCCTGGCTTGGCCTGGCGGCCTGGGGCCCTGTCGTCACCATGTCCGCGGAGCCTCCCGTAGGGACGGCCGCGCCCGCGAACCGCGTGTGTGTCCTGGCCCTGACCGATGGCCGGGTCCTGACCGGGATGGTCAAGACCGATGCCGCGGGTTACGCGCTGACCCAGCACGGCGGGACCATGCACTTCCGCAAGGCGCAGGTCGAGGGGATCTTCGGGTCGCTCCCGGAGGTTTACCGGTTCAAGGCCGATCGGGTGCCGGCACGCGATCCGGACGAGCACCTGAAGCTGGCGCACTGGTGCCTGGCGCATCGGCTCGAGGCCGAGGCCAAGGCCCAGCTCGAGGCCGTCCTTGAGCTGAGCCCCGGCAGCGTCCAGATTCAGTACATGATCGCCAACATCGATAGCGCCCTGGAGCGCGGGCGCCGCGCGACGAGGGCTTGCGGCGGACCGGTGGTGAAACCGCCGACAATGGAGCCCCGGCCGAGCTTGATCCCTCGGTCGTCCCCGTCCGACGCGACACCCAGGCGCGGTCGCGCAGGGCTTGCCCATGATCTTCGACCTTCCCCCGACCGTCGCCGCCCGCCGCGCCGATGACTTCGCCATCCGGGTCCATCCGATCATTCAGCGTGCCTGCGCTCGTTGTCATAACGAGAACTACTCCGGCACGTTCCAGCTTGTTCAGGTCAAGAATCGCAAGGAGTGGACCCCCAACGTCGCGCGGGCCAACCTTGACGCGACCCTCACCTTGATCGACCCGGACAACCTGCCGCGGAGCGAGCTCCTGTCGCGTGCCCTGGTGCCACACGGTTCGATTCGACGTCCCCTGTTCCACGGCGCCAACGACCCGGACTATCGGCGCATCGCCGCCTGGGTCCAAAGCCTGCGGCTCCGAACCAACGGACCTCCGGGTGCAAGCGCGAACGCCAGCGAGCCGATGGAGACCGGCCGGTTCAGCCGTCCGGGAACCGATCCGGCGAGGTTCTCGGGGCCCTCGGACGCCGAGTCGCCGGAATTCGCCTCGGACCGCGCCCGTCCCGTGGGGTCGATGGCCGCCGCCAACGCTCCGGCCGCGATGGGCGCCCTGCCCTCCACTCCGCCGTACGATGGTCGGCCCTTGCCTCCCGAGACGCCGAACCCGCGGATTCCCCTGCCCCCGGGCCAGATCATCCCCGGCAGCGGCGCGGGCACGCAGCCCTATGCTCCCCCCGGGACCGAGTTTCCGGTCCCCTACATGATGGGGGGTCCGCGGCCGAAGCTCGAGGCGAGCGCGCCCGCCGGCGCTCCGGCGGCGGCAGCACTGCCGCCACTCCCGCAGACCGATCCGGCGGGCTCCGTAACCACTCCCAGTCCCGCGTCCGTCCCCGACGCAACGGCCGCCAGCGACGTCAAGAAGCCCCCGAAGAAGCCGATCAAGATCGACCCCGCGCTGCTCGAGCGTGCCTTGATGAACCGCAACGGGCCTCAGTAACAAGAGGCGGTCCCTCCGGTCCTGCGGCTTGACCTTACCCGGGTGCGCCCTACAACGAGCTTGCGGGTTCGTTGTAGGGTTGAACGACCAGGGGTCAGCGTGGAGGTCGAGGCGCCATGGCGGGACAGGTGGTCTTGATCACCGGGGGCGGGGGAGGGATCGGCTCGGCGCTGGCCCGCCGGCTGGTCGATCAGGGAGACGCGGTCGTCCTGTTCGGCCGTCGGGCCGAGCCGCTCGAGCGGCTGGCCGGCGAGCTGGGCGAGCGCAGCCTCGCGGTGCCGGGCGACGCCCGACGGCTCGACGACCTGGAGCGGGCGGTCAGGCTCGGCCAGGAGGGGTTCGGGCGGCTCGACGGCCTGGCGCACTGCGTCGGCTCGATCAGGCTCAGGCCGCTTGCACCTGACGACCCCCGAGGAGTTCGCCGAGACGGTCGAGACCAACCTGACCACGGCGTTCCTGGCCTGCCGGGCCGTGCTGTGGGTCGTTGCGGACCCAGAACGCGGGGTCGATCGTCCTGGTCAGCACGGTCGCGGTCCGCCAGGGGCTGAGCCAGCACGAGGTGATCGCTGCGGCCAAGGGGGCGATCGAGGGGATGGTCCGCTCGGCGTCGATCACGTATGCTCGACAGGGCATCCGGTTCAACGCCGTGGCCCCGGCCCTGACCGAGACGGCGCTGGCCGCTCCCTTGCTTCGGTCCGAAGCCTCGCGCGCCGCCAGCATGGCGATCCACCCGCATGGGACGGCTGGGCCGCCGGAAGAGGTCGCCGCGGTCATTGCCTGGCTGCTCGGACCCGAGACATCGTGGGTAACGGGCCAGGTCTGGGGTGTCGACGGTGGTCTCGGGGCCGGTCAGAGTCCGCCCCGGACCCTGGTTTAGCCCTGTCGAACCCAACGCGACAACAACGCCACGCAACCCAACGCGGCCGGACCCGAAGCGCCGGCCGGGAGCTGATCCCTTGACCGCCCGCGCCCTCCTGACGGTCTTCGACGCCGCCTACCTGCTGGCGCTCGTGGCCTGGGTCGGGAGCATTCTCTTCTTCTCGTTTGGCATCGCGCCGGTCATCTTCCAGGTTCTGGGGGCCGAGGCGGGGGGGCGGTTCGTCCGTGCCCTCTTCCCCCGTTATTATGCCTGGGGCGCCGATCAGTGGCGCGATCGCGTTGCCGTCGTTCCTGGGCGGCCCGCTCAGCTTTCCCGAGTATCGCGGTCCCTGGGTCGCGGTCCAGGCCGGCCTGATCGTGTTCGGAATCCTCCTGATGTTCTACGGCGGCAACACCCTGACCCCCGCCATCAACGCCGCTCGCGACGCCGGACCCGCGGGGGCCGATCGGTTCCACCGGCTGCACCGCCGATCGGTCCGGCTCAACGCCCTGATGCTCGTCATCGGCGTGGCGCTGGTCGTCGCCCACGCGGCCCGGCCCGCGCCGCGAACCTCGGGAATTCGTGAGGCGCCGGTCGCCGTTGCTCCGGTGACCACAAGCCCGACCACAGTCCCGAACCCACCCTAACCTGACCATTTGCAACGATCTTGCGACCGTCGGTTTCGGGCGCGACGAGAGAAACAGTGGCAAGCCGTGCATCGGTTGTCGTAAACTCGGATGGCTGAGGAAACCACGGGCCCGCCCTTCGGCCAGGCCAGCCGATCGTCGCCGGGTGTTTTTGGTTCCGATTCCACGGCACCGACCGGCCCTCGGTCAACGAGATCAGACAACGATGGCGACCGAATCCCAAACGGATACGGAGTCGACCGAACGAACCCACGTGCGACAGCAGCGATCGGAACGGCTTCTGGCGACCCTCGCCCCGTTTGCGCGGGTCGTCGCGGTCTCGCACGTCAACCCCGACCCCGACGCGCTGGCGAGCATGCTCGGCCTCAGGTCGCTGCTGGCCCATCGGCAGCCGGGCAAGCCGTTCATCATGACGGTCGACGGCATGATCGCGCGGGCCGAGAACCGCGTCATGGTCGAGTCGATCCCGATCCCCCTGGAGCCGGTCGAGAGCGTGCCGATCACGCCCGGAACGGCCCTGGTCATGGTCGACACCCAGCCCCACACCGGCCGGCGCGCCAGCGAGGCGGTCATGCCCCACGTGGTGATCGACCACCACGAGACCGGCGGAGTCCTCACCGGGGTTCTGTTTCGCGACATCCGCCCCAACCTCGGCGCCACCAGCACGATGGTGACCGGCTACCTGCTCGAGCAAGGACGTCACGGTCGCCCCCCGCTGGCGACGGCCTTGCTCTACGGGATCGAGTCGGAATCGGCCGGGTATCCCGCGCGAGGCGGGGCCGATCGACGACGGCGCACTGGTCTGGCTCTTTCCCCGCGCCGACAAGGACCTGCTGGCCAAGATCCGCAACCCCAAGCTTCCCCAGAGCCACTTCGCCACCGTCCAGCACGCGCTGGTCAACGCCTTCCTCTACCAGGACGTGGTCGTGAGCTGGCTGGGGACGGTCAGCCAGCCCGATATCATCGCCGAGCTGGCCGACTTCTTCATCCGGTTCGACCAGGTCAACTGGGCGCTGACGATCGGCCGGTTCGAGAACCTGCTCAAGCTCTCGATCCGGGTCGATCATCTCGGGCGGCCACTCGGGCGAGGTGCTCCGCGAGGTGATCAACGGCCTGGGCGCCGCCGGCGGCCACGACAAGCGGGCCGGCGGCGCGATCCCGCTGACCGATACCAGCCCCGAGGCGATCGACGCGCTGCTCCACACGATCCGCCTCCGGCTCCTCGAACGGCTCGGCCGCGACGAGCCCCAGGGACGCCGTTTGCTCGAGCCTGCCCCGTGATCCAGGCTCCGTGAGTCCGCCTGACCTTGTCCGGAAGGCCGTTTCTCGGATACATTGAAAGCGTCGTGTGGAGCGTTTGGTCAAGGGGACCGGAGGTTGAACCGACCGGTGGATGGACTGTCGCCGATGTCTCTGCCCGCCACTCCACCACCGCTCGAGGTCTACCTGCTCGGGCTCGTCGACTTCGAGGAGGTCCAGCAGCTCCAGCGCCGCCTGGTCTACGAGCTGGGCGAGGGTCCGAGCGTCGGGGCAGCCCTGGTGCTCTGCGAGCATCCGCCGACGATCAGCGTCGGCCGGTCGGGCAGCCGGCTCCATATCGCGGCCGATGACGACGAGCTCCGCGCGCTGGGCGTCGCGGTCCACTGGGTCAACCGCGGCGGCGGCTGCGTCCTCCACCTGCCCGGTCAGCTTGCCGCGTCGCTCGTCATGCCGCTCGATCCCGCCGCGCTCGACCTCAAGCGCTACCTCGACGGGCTGCACGAGGCGATCATCGGCGTGCTCGGCGGAGTTCGACCTGACCGGGACCTGCCGGCCGGACGTTTCCGGGGTCTTTCTGGGCAATGCCCGGGTGGCGAGCGTCGGCGTGGCGGTCAACCGCTGGATCGCCTACCACGGCCTGACCCTGAACGTCGGCCCGTTCCTGGACGCCGTTCGGGCCTGATCGACGAGCCGGGCCCTGGCGCCGGGTTCCGTTCCCGATCCGGCAGACGTCGATGGAGGCCCGCCGGCAGCGGCCCGCCCCCATGGCCCGGGTGCGCGAGGCCCTGATCCGCCAGCTCGAAGCGGTCTTCGGGCTCCAGCGGCACCACGTCTATACCAGCCATCCCTCGATCCGCCGGAAACCGCGTTCCCATGTCTACGCTCGAAGCTCGGGATGAACGAACCTCGGCCCTGCCGATCGTGAGCCTGGAGGTGACGGCCTCGACCCCGGCCGCCGCGCCGCGTCGCCGGCTGCCCGAGTGGCTCAAGCGGCCGATTCCCGCGGCGGGGGGGACGTACTTCACCAAGGACCTGGTGACCGAGCTCGGGCCTGGAGACGATCTGCGAGAGCGGTCGCTGCCCCAACCGCTCGGAGTGCTGGACCCGCCGGACCGCGACGTTCATGGTCCTGGGCGACGTCTGCACCCGCCCTTGCGGCTTCTGCGCGGTCCAGCGGGGCCATCCCGAGCCCGTGGCCCTCGACGAGCCCGACCGTCTGGCCGAGGCCTGCGCCCGGCTCGGCCTGAAGCACGTCGTGATCACCTCGGTGACCCGCGACGACCTGGCCGACGGCGGCGCCGACCACTTCCGCCAGATGCATCCTGGCCGTCCGTGCCCGGACCGGGGCCACGATCGAGGTCCTGACCCCGGACTTCGACGGCGACCCCGCCGCCATCGACATGCGTCCTCTCGGCCGGTCCCGAGGTCTTCAACCACAACCTGGAGACCGTGGCCCGGCTCCAGCAGCACGTCCGCCGCAAGAGCCAGTACGCCGTCAGCCTCAAGGTCCTCGAGCACGCGAAGCGACTCCCGGCCATCCGTGCGGACCAAGAGCGGCCTGATGCTCGGCCTGGGCGAGACGACCGAGGAGATCATCGAGACCCTCGCCGACCTCCGCGCCGTCGGCTGCGACCTCCTCACGCTGGGCCAGTACCTGCAGCCCTCGCCGCGTCACCTGCCCGTCGTCCGCTACCTGCCCCCCGAGGAGTTCGACGAGCTCGGCCGCCTGGCCCGGTCGCTCGGGTTCGCGCAGGTCGCCAGCGGGCCGTTCGTCCGATCGAGCTACCACGCCGACGAGATGGCTCAAAAAATCGAGTAGCGCCGACTTCCGTCAGCACAAAACGATCAAATCATGATGATTCGATCGAAATCGATGCCACGGCTCCGAACACCGAAATCCGATTGAATCATTGTTGGGCAATCCCACACGATCTCGCTCCGGACGAACCCTCTCCATGGCCACGATTTCCCTGCGGTCGATCCTGATCGGCGAGTTCCTCGGGCACGGCGTTCCTGGTCCTCTTCGGCGACGGCGTGGTCGCGTCGGTCGTGCTCTTGAACAAGCAGGCCGACTGGATCGTGATCACGACGGGTTGGGCCCTGGCGGTGACGCTGGCGATCTATATCAGCGGCCGGCTCAGCGGCGGCCATCTCAACCCGGCGGTGACGCTGGCCCTGGCCGTTCGCGGCGAGGTCCCCTGGTCGCGCGTCTCTGCCCTACTGGGCCGCGCAGATGGCAGGGGCGTTCGTCGGGGCCTTGCTCGTCTACGCCGACTACGCGGCGGCGTTCGCGGCCTTCGAGCACGAGCACGCGATCACCCGCGGGGCCATGTCGGCCGGTCTGCTCGACGGTCCCGGCGCAGGGGGAGCGGGCGTCTTCGCGACCTATCCGGCGTTCAACGGCCTGATCGGCAACCTGTTCAGCGAGTTCCTGGGCACCGCCGCCCTGCTCTTCGGGGTCCGCGCCCTGACCGACCGTCGAAACGCCACGCCCGGGGCGAACCTCGAGCCGGTCCTGATCGGGCGCATCATCGGGGCGATCGGCCTGTCGCTCGGCGGCCTGACGGGCTACGCGATCAACCCCGCCCGCGACTTCGGGCCGCGTCTGGCCTCGGCGCTCCTGGGCTGGGGACCGGCGGTCTTCCATTCCCACGGCGGCTACTTCTGGGTTCCCCTGGTCGCGCCCCTGGTCGGCGGGCCGTGCGGCGCCCTGCTCTACGACGGGTTGGTCCGTGGCCACCTGCCCCCCACTCGACGAGCCAAGTCCGCCCGGCCGCCTCTCGCCGTGAGCGGCGTTTTTGACTATCCTGAATGGTTCGCGAACCTCGCGAGGCGTGGGACACTCCAGTGGTAGAGGTAAGGTCCGCTCCGCGGACCGCGTCCCTGACATGGTTCGTTGAATGAACATAGATGAACGCTGAGGACGAGGAAGCCGTTGATGCCCGAGACCCTGTTTGAGAAAGTCTGGAAGCGCCACGAGGTGGCGTCGACCGACGACGCCACGCTGCTGTACATCGACCGGCACCTGGTTCACGAGGTGACCAGCCCCCAGGCGTTCGAGGGCTTGCGGCTCGCCGGGCGGAAGGTTCGCCGGCCCGAGCTGACGTTCGCCACGGTCGATCACAACGTGCCGACCGAGAACCAGCTCGACATTCGCGATCCGCTGTCGCGGCGCCAGGTCGAGACCCTGCGGACGAACTGCCGCGAGTTCGGCGTCACGCTTTACGACATCAACAGCGGCCACCAGGGGATCGTCCACGTCATCGGTCCCGAGCTGGGCCTGACCCTGCCCGGCACTGACGATCGTCTGCGGCGACAGCCACACCAGCACCCACGGCGCCTTCGGGGCGCTCGCCTTCGGCATCGGCACGAGCGAGGTCGAGCACGTCCTGGCGACGCAGACTCTCTGGCAAGGGCGCCAGCCGAAGTCGTTCGGCATCGAGGTGACCGGGCAAGCTCGCCCCTGGGCTCGAGCCCAAGGACATCATCCTCGCCGTCATCCGCGCCATCGGCACCGGCGGGGCGACCGGGCACGTCCTCGAATACTACGGGCCGGCGATCTCGGCCCTGTCGATGGAAGGCCGGATGACGATCTGCAACATGTCGATCGAGGCCGGCGCCCGCGCGGGCCTGATCGGGCCCGACGACACCACCATCCAGTACATCACCACCGGCGACCGCCCGTTCGCCCCCAAGGGCGCCGCGCTCGACGCGGCCATCGCCGACTGGAAGACGCTTGCGCACCGACGACCCCTCGGCCTTCGACCGGCACGTCACGATCGACGCCACGACGCTGGTCCCCCAGGTCACCTGGGGGACGAATCCGGCGATGACCGTCGACGTGACCGGCCGCGTCCCCGACCCCGATCACGTCCCCTTCGCCAGCCGCGACGACGCTCGCCGCGCCCTCGATTACATGGGCCTGACCCCGGGCACGCCGATCACGGAAATCCCGATCGACGTCGTCTTCATCGGCTCGTGCACCAACGGCCGGATCGAGGACCTTCGAGCCGCCGCGTCGGTGATGAAGGGCCGCAAGGTGGCCGAGGGTGTCCGCGTCCTGGTCGTGCCGGGAAGCGAGGCGGTCCGTCACCAGGCCGAGGCCGAGGGGCTCGACCGCGTCTTCACCGCGGCGGGCGCCGAGTGGCGGCAGTCGGGCTGCAGCATGTGCCTGGCGATGAACCCCGACAAGCTCACGCCCGGCCAGCGCTCGGCCAGCACCAGCAACCGCAACTTCGAGGGCCGCCAGGGCCCCGGCGGCCGGACCCACCTCGTCAGCCCCGCGATGGCCGCCGCCGCCGCCGTCACCGGCCATTTCGCCGACGTCCGCCAGTTGCTCGGTCCAGATGCCGAGACCCAGGGAGCCTGAAACCGACCATGGAACCGTTCGTGACGCATCGCGGCCGGGTGGCCGTGCTCGACTGGACCGACGTCAACACCGACCTGATCATCCCCGCGCGCTACTTGAAGCGGATCGAGCGCACGGGCTACGGCCCCCTGCTCTTCGCCGACAAGCGCTACGTGCCCGGCGGGGCCCCCGATCCCGACACGCCCGGAAACGCACGGCGCCGAGGTGCCCGACTTCCCCCTGAATCGACCCCGAGGCCCGCGGCGGCGACGATCCTGGCTCGTGGGCCGCAACTTCGGCTGCGGCTCGAGCCGCGAGCACGCCGTCTGGGCCGTCCAGCAAGGCCGGCTTTCGAGCCGTGATCGCTCCCGGCAAGGGGGAGGGATTCGCCGACATCTTCGAAGGCAACGCCTTCCAGAGCGGCCTGCTCCCCATCGAGCTCGACCGACGCCGACTGGCAAGACCATCCGCGACGCCGCGAGCACCCACGCCGGGCGCCGAGGCCACCATCGACCTGGCGGCGCAGACCGTCACTCTCCACCCCTCCGAGGGCAACCGACACCCGGCCTTCCCCTTCGACATCCCCGAAGCCCACCGCAACCGGCTTCTTCAAGGCCTCGACGCGATCGCCGAGACCCTGCTCGACGAGCCGCAGATCCGGGCGTTCGAGGCGAAGATGCCCGCGTGGGTGACGCCCCAGGCGGCGAGCCGCTAAAAGCCCCAGGCGGCGAGCCGCTAAAAGTTGGCTAGCCCGCTCCGTCCCATGACGAGCGCGATTCGATCGGTCCGGTCCGTGAGGCGATCACTCGTGATCCGGGTGATCGCCAGGGTACAATCAATCTCACGATGAGAAAGTATCCTATGGACAGGATCGATACGAATCGCGGTCGCATCGATTCCGAATTCAAAATTCAGGCGGAGCAAATCCTCGACGCCTTGGAACTGACTGCGAGCGAAGTGATTGAACTCTTCTATGAACAAGTGATCCTTCGCAAGGGGCTCCCCTTCGAAGGTCGATCGCCCCAATCCTACAACCTGTAGGGCGCTTCAGGATGCCGACGCAGGGCGAAACCTGCTTGGACCGTTCGACGACCCCCGACCCCGATGAAATGGTGCGCGAGCTAGGATCGTGACCACGTGAGCGTGACCGAGGGAACACCGCTTCGGCTTCGGCCCACGAAACCGTTCGCTCGCGATGCGATGAGATTGAAGAAGCGCAAAAAAGGCATGGATCGCCTCCGCGCTCTCATCCGGCAACTCCAGAACCGGCTTTCCCTCGAAGTGCGACACCGTGATCATCCCCTCGCCTGCGACTGGAAAGGTTGGCGCAGACTGTCGCGTCGAACCCGTTTGGCTTTTGATTGATCGCATTGATACCGAGGCCCAAGAACTCCTCCCCGACCGGGTGGTGTCCGACGAGAAAGTCCTGGTTGAAAAAATGAAAGGACGTCCCTTCGTTCTCATGGGTGTCAACGGTGACGAAGACCGAGCCAAGGCCAAAGAAATCGCGGCCAAGGAAGGGATCACCTGGCGCTCTTTCTGGGACGGAGGCGCCGGCCACGGGACGGCCCTCAAGTGGGGCGTCAAGTCGTGGCCGACGATTTACTTGATCGATTCCAGAGGGATCATCCGCGACGATGGACTCCTCTATCGTTGCGAGCTCCACAAGAGCGATACGCCCGATCGGTTCGTCGAGTCGCTGGTCGCCGAGGCCGAGACGGCGGCAAAGCGGCCTTGAGAAGGTCTCCAAACACCAATCGAGCCAGGGCTGAGCCAGTTGGCGATCAGTGAGATGTCGCTGGCTTCGGCACCGGTCCGAGGCGCGGGGACTGATAGGGCCGGGCGCCGTCGATGGCCCAGTCCAGGTCGGCACGTACGGTTTTCGACTCGAGCAGTGGCTCCTGGTAGGTCTCGGCGTAGTGCAACAACTCGCGAGCCAGGTGCCGCACGGTCTCGCGGTGAGCCGGTGACGTGAGCAGGTTGGTCAGCTCGTCCGGGTCCTCTTCCAGGTCGAAGAGAGACGGATCAGCGCCGCGGCGACGATGAACTTGTAGCGGCGGCTGAAGGCCCCCATCCAGCCCATGTCGACATTGCTCCCAGGTCGGCCGATCCGAACGAAGGTGACATCGTTCCACGTCCTTGGCTGTCCGCTTTCCAGAAAGAGGCTCGATGCATCACGCCCGTCGTCCGGGGTCGGGGGCGTGACACCCATCAGCGCCAGGATGGTCGGTTTGAAGTCGACCGTGGCGAGTGCCTGGCTGACCACCTTGCCGGGCCTGATCACGCCGGGCGCGTAGATCAGGAATGGGATCCGCGCCGAGGCTTCGAGAGGCACCCCCTTGTTGTACCGTCCGTGCTCGCCGCACAGGTCGCCGTGGTCGGAGGTGAAGACGATGAAGGTCTTCTCGAGGACGCCGGCCTCGCGGAGGGCCTTCATGATCTTGCCGACGTTGTCGTCGATGCACTTGACCATCCCGAAGTAACGCGCCATCTCGGCGGCATCGAACGCGTCGGGAACGACCGAGGCGTAGGACGGCAGGCCCGTTCCTGGCGAGCGGGCTGATCGGGGCTGCTCGAGCTTGAGGTTCATGAACATGGTATCATAAGGTAAACGCACGCGGTTCGGCCCATGCGGGTCGGGAATGCTCACCATGTAGCAGAACGGCCTGTCCTTCTGCTTGCGAATGAAGTCCACGGCGCGATCGGCGAGGAAATCGGTGGTGAAGGACGACGAGTCGGCTCCATTGAGGTCGTAGGACGGGTCGCCGTTCGCATCCACGGCATCGACCTTGGGGCCGGCGGCGGAGTCGGCCAGCTTCTTCCAGTGCCCCCGGTTGAACATGTAACGGTTATCTTCAAAACCGAACTGGCGACTGGGGGCCCATCCAGGGCGGGCCGGACCGTCCAGGTGCCACTTCCCCGCGTAACCCGTGGCGTAGCCGGACCGACGGAGCACTTCGGCGAAAGTCACGATACTGTCGTGCATCGGGACGTCGTTGGTAATCGCTCCGGTGCGCTGAGGATAGCGACCGGAGACCAGCGAGGCACGCGATGGCGTGCAGACTGGCGACGTCGCGTAAAAGCGGTCGCAGATCGCTCCATGCTTCGCGAGCCAGTCGATATTGGGCGTCTCGACGGCCAGTCCGGCTCCCCAGATGAACGCCTGCTCGGGAGGCAAGAGCGCACGGTAGGCGCCGAGGGTCCGAAAATTGTGCTCGTCGGTATGGATGACCAGCAGGTTCGGCCGTTCGGCCGCAGGGAGATTGGCCGTCAGGAGACCGAACGCGATAACGAGAACCAGACGGCGAATCATGGTCGATCTCCTGGTGGACGAGGAGTAAGTCGGCGGGGTGTACTGGAAAAGAAACGCGGGTTCGAGGAACGCCTTGCGGTTCCGATTAGGTTGGGAGAACCTCGATTCCATTCAATAGGCGTCGGCCGAGATCACCTCGCCCTGGGCGCGTGAGCCAAGGCTCCAGACCACGTTCAGCGCGGTGCTATCCTTGAGAAATTTGGTCGAACCGTCGGCCATCAGAACGTTGGCCCCACCCGGGTGGCGGCTGCTCAGGGTATACATACCCGGCGAGTTCAGCGAGGCCGCACCGTTCGAGGTGCAGTTCGGAACCTTGGGATTGGGAGCCATCAGGACATTGCCCAGGGTGTACCCAGGAAGGATGAACGACCAGTTCTCGCCCAGGGCCGGTGTCTTGTTGCTCCGCTTCGTGCCCACCGAGGCCGTACACTGCGCAAGCCATGCCTGAAAGTTCTGAATATAAACGGGGGAGTTGGAGGTCGACATCGTCGAAGAGTTCCTGGTGACTCCCGATGGCAGGCTGCCGAGCATGACGACATCCTGGGGAATCGTGATCACTTTCTGGTTTCCGCTACCGATGATCCACTCACCGAACGCAATCGTGTTGCTCGTTCCATCCATGGCATCGCGAATCCCGATGGCCGGCCCTGCCACCTGGAAGAGGCCGTTGGGAGGACCGCCGGAGGTAATGGTGGTCAGCGCGGCGTTCGAGTTGTTGATGAATTCGAAGCTCGATCCGAGCGAGGCAAAATAGGAATTTCCCGGGGCGATCGGCTTGGTGGCGATCACGATGTTCATGTTCCACGACGGCGGCGTACTCGACGGGCAGAGGAACAGGCTGAGCCTGGTGGACGTGACGGTCGAGTTCGCGGCGGCGCCGGGAACGTCGTTGTTCGCCCCGACCGAGAAGTTGATCGCGTTATAGAGCGTCTGCTGTTCGAGCTCCCCAGCAGCCGGGGCTGGGCGGCAAAGTCGACGTTGGTGCCCAGCGTCTTTGTATCCGAAGCCACCGCGGCCAGACCGCCCGGCGGGAAGCAGTCGTTGGCCGAATGGTAGTTGTGCAACGCCAGGCCGATCTGCTTCATGTTGTTGACGCACTGCGACCGCCGCGCGGCCTCGCGGGCCGCCTGGACGGCGGGCAGCAGCAGCGCGATCAGCACGGCGATGATCGCAATCACCACCAGCAGCTCGATCAGAGTGAAACCGCGACGGATGAGGGAATTGTTCATCTGAGATTTCCTCGGTCTCAAGGACCAGCCAGTGGTCGAGATCGAATCCGAAAGACCAAACTCAGCGAATCGAGCCGTTGCGGAGGCGGCGAGAGAGGACCGACAGAGTCAAAAGATCTCTCTAAACTTATCGTGGACTGCACGACAAGGGAATGAGATTGGTTCGATTTTTTTTTGAGATTCGTTGTACATGCCCAGGGTGAGATACTTTGAAAAGACAAGAAATAGAGGAAAGAGACAGATCTTTCCGTCAGGGATCTTGGTCAACGGACACTTCGAAAGTCATCCGGACAAATCAGGTCCAGTGTGGCGCGGTGGGCAGGGAGGTTCCAGGCGGGAACGGTCGCACGGCGCGATGGGTCGATGCGTCGGCTGCCCTTCCGCGGTCCGTTTATCAATGCATGGATTTGCGGCCGATCTCAAGATAAAGAATTCTTTAATAAATTTAGCATGAACTTTCACCTTGAAGTGGGCTTTCGCACTGGTTCTTCAGAAACGGACAGGTAAGATGAGTCGCGCGACGGCCAATCGGCGCCGTCCTGGGCGTGCGCGGTGACACCTCAGAGAGGTCATTTCGGAACCTCAGAGTTCGAAAGACAACCTGTTTTCGACGAACCGAAGGACACGACAACCATGGTGCGATTCACAACGGCTCTCGCGGGCGCATTCCTGGTGTGCTGGGGACTGGTCTCGACCGCCGGGTGCAGGACCCCTCGGCGCGTTATGAGAAAATGCACAAGATCACTCTCGGTGGCGAGGGGGGCTGGGACTTCATCGAAGTGGACCCGGCGACCCGCAAGCTGTTCGTGACCCGGGGCAATCGCGTCGTTGTCCTTGACGTGGACAGCGAGAAGGTCGTCGGCGAGATCGCGGACACTCCCGGAGTTCATGGTGTCGCCTTTGCCACGGGGACGAACCGAGGGTTCACCTCCAACGGCGGCGATTCGACCGTCACCGTCTTCGACACGAAGACGCTCAAGACTCTGGGCAAGGTCAAGGCGAACGGCCGACCTGACATCATCTATTATGAGCCGGTGACGAAGCGGATCTTCAGCTTCAACCACGGCTCGAACGACACCACCGCCATCGACGCCGATTCGATGAAGGCCGTGGGCCAGCTTGCACTCGGAGGCGCGCCTGAGCTCGCCGTCTCGGATGAAAAGGGGCACATCTTCGTCAATATTGAAGACACGAGCGAGATCGTCGAGTTCGACGCCAGGACCTTGAAGATCCTCAACCGTTACCCGCTCTCGCCTGGCGAGGAGCCGACCGGTCTGGCGTTCGACCGCGAGCACCGCAAGCTCCTGAGCACCTGCAACAACAAGAAGCTGATCGTCCTGGACGCCGACACCGGTAAAGTCGCCCAGACCCTCGACATTGGCGCCGGCCCGGATGGCTGCATTTACGACGCCGAGAAGAAGCTGGCCTTCTGCCCCAACGGCGGCGACGGCACGTTGACCATCATGAGCGAGGAGTCGCCCGGCCGGTTCGGCGTCGTCCGCACGGTCAAGACCCAGACCAGCGCCAAGACGATCGCCATGGACCCCAAGACCCGTCGCCTCTACCTCTCGGCCGCCACTCCCAACCCCGCCCCTGCACCCGCCGCTGGTAATACCGCCAAGAAAGGTGGCCGCCGCGGGTATGCCCCTGGCTCGTTTGTGGTGCTGGTGGTCGGCGAGTGAACTGGTGGTCGCGGATCAAACCGGAAGACCGCCGCAACAAGAACCGTCAGGCCGGTCGTGGCTCACACTCCACGGCCGGCCTGCGTTTCGGCGGGTTCAGTCCTCCTTGGTTTTGAAGACCAGCAGATAGGGAACGGCTCGGTCGTTCTGATCGTTCTGCTGGTCGTTCTTGCTGCCCCGGAAGTTGGCGAAGCGGGGTGGGTTGATTGAGATGGCATAAGTCGTTCCGGGCTTGAGCTTGACGGGAAGTATGCAGGTGCACCTATCTTTTTCGTAATGGGGCTTGCCCGTGGTCTCCGGTAAGCTCTCTTTCGAGAGCTGGACCCACGACCAGTTGCCGTCCTGCATTCGCCGGTTGAACGTGACGCGGATATCGGTCAGGCCAGGATGGACGTCCGTCGCGCCGGTTGGTGGAACTGTACTGACCACGAAGGGAGGAAACTCGCCAAAGGGACCGCCATGCCAGGTCGGATCGAAGTCTTTCGGTTTGGCGTTTTCAACAAGGGCAGGCGTGGTCCGTGGATCGGTGGCGGGTTTTGCGGTTTTGGAGACGGCGTCTGTCCCATTCGCAGGCGCGGGACCCTGAGCCGCGCGTTGTCAGATCGATCACTCCAGCCAGAACGACAGGGGCGGCCATCAAGGAAAATGTGGCAAGCTTGGTCCAGGTTATGATCCGTGAGGATCCTGTCAACAACGTGAGCACGTCCGCCGGGACCTGCCCGGCGATCAATTGGCCCGTGGCGAGCGGGCCCGCGGCGTGGGCTGTGGAAACAAGGTTCGGTGGCCAGCAGGCGAAACTACCCGGCCAGGATTCGAACCTGGAAAAACAGGACCAAAACCTGTTGTGATACCGTTTCACCACCGGGTAACAAGGACCCGCTGCATTGTACACTGGCCGGGCTCCGGGGGCTCAGAGGTGCCAGCGACGATCCCACCCGGGGTGTTCTGGACCTTGTAGGCGAGGTGTTCGAGCTGGATGCTGAGATCGACGCCCACCACGTTGACGTTGGGGGGGACGTTCAGAGGGATGGGGGCGAAGTTCAGGATACCGTGGATGCCGCAGGCGATCAGATGGTCGGCGACCCGCTGCGCGAGTCGGCGGGAACGCTCAAAATCGCCAGGCTGATGTTCCGCGCCGCCGCGGTCTGGGCGAGGGCGTCGATCGGCTGGACGGTCATGCCGTCGACATCCTGACCGACCTTTTCGGGGTCGTTGTCGAACAGGGCGACGATGTGGAACCCACGGCTGCGGAAACCGCGGTACTTGAGCAAGGCGCGGCCCAGGTTGCCCAGGCCGACCAGCGCCAGCGGCCAGTCACGGTCGATCCCCAGGATGCGCCGGAGGGTGTTGATCAGCTCCTCGATCCGGTAGCCGATGCCCGGGGTAGCCGAACTGGCCGAAGAACGCCAGGTCCTTGCGTACCTGCGCGTTCTTGATCGATAAGGCCGCGCCGAGCTGGCTGCTCGAGACCGTCGTCTGTCCCAGGCGTTGAAACGTTTCGAGCTGTCTCAGGTAGAGACTGACCCGACCCACCACCGCCTTGGGGGCCAGCTTGTCCGTCGTTGGCTCGCGTCTCGGGTCTCTCACGCGCTCGGAAGCTCCGGAGAGAAACGGCATTTGCCGGCAAAAATCATGCCATGATCGCCGGCCCGGCCAAAGCGTAACCCAAACGATCAAGGCGCGTCAAGGTCAACGTCCGGCGGAGCCGACCCGGCCTCGTGGCGCAGGGTCCCTGGAGTCGGAGGTCGCCGTCGATCATGCTATAGTTGAAGGGGTCGAGTCGGAGGGCGTCGGCCATACGTGCGAGACCGGTTCCCCGGACCGGGGAGTCGGCGCTTTCGCCGGCGAGCCGAGGGGCGATGTAGACGTCAACCGCGTCGATCTGGCCGGCGTCGAGAAACGACCCCAGGACGCGCCCGCCTCCTTCGACCAGAAGGTTGGTCACGCCCCGCCGGCCGAGCTCGTCGAGCAAGGGGAGGATGGCGATCGGCCCGGTACCGGGAAACGCCAGGATCTCGCAACCAAGGGCGGCCAGCGGGTCGATGTGATCGGTCCCCGCTCGCTGGTTGACGGCTAGCCAGACGGGGACCTCGCGGGCCGATCGGGCAAGCTGGCTGTGGACCGGCAGCCGGGCCTCGGCGTCGAGCACGACGCCGGCCGGGGCGCCGGTCGTGGGATCGGCCCCGAGGTGCGCGCGGTGAGCATCGGGTCGTCGGCCAGGGCGGTGCCGATCCCGACAAGGATGGCGTCCATCCGGCCCCGCAGCTCGTGAACCAGGGCCCGCGAACGGGGCGAAGAGATCCATCGGCTGTCGCCCGACGCCACGGCGGTCTTGCCGTCGAGGGTCATGGCCCACTTGGCCGTGACATAGGGGCGGCCGGTCGCAAGTCGCTTCAGGTAGGGGGCGTTGAGCCGTCGCGACTCGGCTTCCAGCAAGCCAGACTCGACCTCGATCCCGGCCGCGCGAAGCTGAGCGAGACCGCCGCCGGCCACGCGGGGAAACGGGTCGGACATGGCGGCGACCACGCGTCGAATTCCCGCGTCGAGCAACGCCTCAGTGCAGGGCGGCGTCTTGCCGTGGTGGCAGCAGGGCTCGAGAGTCACGTACAGTGTCGCGTCCACGGGCGATCGGCCCCCGGCGCGGGTGGCTTCCAGCGCGACAACCTCGGCGTGCGGACCGCCGAACCGGTTGTGATGACCAACGCCGAGGAGCTGCCCGTCCCGCACGAGGACCGCGCCGACCATCGGATTGGGCTCGACCTTCCCCTGCCCACGCCCGGCCTCGGCCAGTGCCCGACGCATCCAGAAGGCGTCGTCAACAGGCAGCGTCGGCGGCATGGACGACTCCTCTTCAGGCCGCAACGTCAAGGGACCACCGGAATGGGAACGACCGCTGGAGCGGGAACAGGCGAATGAGCCGCAGCGGGATCGCGTGGGGCGGCCGGCGCCGGAACGGGCCGTGATTTCGCGGGCTGGGACACGGGTTTTGCCTCGGGCATCTCGCCGGGAGCGGGGAAGACGAGACGGTAAAGGATCGTCAGGCGACGCCGCGCCTCCTCGGGAGCCAGCGGGTCGAACGACTGGCGTACGCCGCTGGGCAGAGCCGCCTCGAACCGGGCGAGCCGGGTCGGATCGACCGAGGTCGGTGGGTGCTCGATGAAGTAATAGTTCGCGGCCATCCGCCGCCGGACCTTCTCGATCTTGGGCGGCTCCGCCTTCTTGAATGGGACCGCGAGCCAGCTCTTGAGCTGAGGGTTGGCCTCCATCCGGGCCAGCAGCGCGTCTTCCTCGGCCCTGGAGAGCCGGGGGATCGAGCCGTCGCCCCCCTGGCCCGGTCCCCGGCTCGATTGAGCCAGCGCGTCCAGACGGGCATGCCGTTCCGCGGCGCCCAGCTTGTCGATCTCGGCCCGTTTCTCGGGAGGCAGGTTGAACCAGGCTTTGAGCCGAGGCGCCGTATCGAAGGGAGACGCCGCGCTGAAGTCGACGACCTGGAGAAACGCGGGAGTCGACATGGGCCGCGCGCCTTGCTGATGAGCTTCCGCGTAAAACCTCGAGACCAGCGCCATTCGCTGTTTCGGAGGGGTGGCGTCGAGCTCGTCGCGCTGTTCCTTGCTCAGCCCCAGCACCCATTGATGGTATCGCCGGAGGACCGACTCGTAATTCGATCGATCGACATCGGGGAGCTGCGCGATCTGGGCGTCGAGGGACCGGATCTCTTCTCGCTCGACACGGGGCAGAGCGTCGAACTTCTTGAGCTTCTCCCACAGGGTCAGCCGCTGCTCTCGCGGCATCGAGCGAAGCCGGTTCCAGTTCTCCTCGCCCCGCAGGCGGGCCGTTCCCTCGACGGCCTCGGTATCGCCGGAAGGACCGGACCCGGCCGCCCCCAGACCGATCACGCCGCAGGCGGTCGCGGTCACCAGGAGGATCGAGCGAACTCGAGGTCGGGAGGCGAAGATCATGGAGGTCACTCGGTACGAATGATCCGGTGGGGGAACGGCTCGCCCGGCTCGTGGGTGAGTCAGTCTCTCGATCGATTGAACCATCCGTCAATCCTGGTCGGCGTTGAATTCAGGCGATTCGGCGAGCTCGCGGAGGAATTCGAAACGAGCGGACATCGCGATACTCGTCCAGGTGCTCGGCGATCGGCAGGTCGCGGCTGAGCCGCTCGGTCGGGTTGGGCCAGGCAAGCTGGAGGCGCAAAGTAACCGACCGCGAACGCCGCGAGTCCCGCGGCGACGCACGCCAGCAGGCGAAGGACCCGGCGCGAGGTTTCGACGACCGCGGAGCCGAGCCTGGTCCCCTCGATCTCCACCCGCTCGATCTCGGTCAGCGTCCGGGCCGTGAATTCATCCGACGCCCGGGGTCGGGGAAGATGATCGAGCAGGTCCCAGGTCTTTTCGAGGGCCTCGACTTCGCGGCGGTGCTCTAGGCTCCGCGACAGCTTGGTCGCGATCGCCTGGGAATCGGCCTCGTTCAGCTCGCCATCGATGAAGGCTACCAGGTTGTCGCGTTCGCCTGGAGTCAAACGCTGCTGATCCGGACCTATCGCCACGCCGTTTTGCTCCGCAACGCCCTTGCCCTGGTTTCAGCGGATGCCGGGCATGCCCATACTGGGCATACCCATGCCGGGCATGCCCATACCGCCGCCACCGCCGAGTCCCCGGGAGAAGCGGGCCTGGCCGAGGTTCTTGTTCGGACCACGGCCGGTCCGGAGCTGGGGATAGTAGCGGGCTGTTCGGCTGTAATAAGCCGCCGGGCCGGTGCCGCGCGCGTTCGAGGTCGAGGTCGCGTACAACTGGGGCTTCGCCACCCGCTCACCACCGCGCTTGCCGCCGACGGGGCGGAGCGGATCGGTATCCTCATCCATGCCATAAGGCGAGATCGGGTCGTACAGGCCCGCGCGATCGGTCACCGCCTGGAACTGACGCGCCGCGGTGATCTGATTGATCGTATCCAGCGGCGTCGGCTGGGCCGCGACATACGCCTGGTGAGGGAGATAGTAGCCGAAATACAGCGAGAACGGGTCGGCTCCTCCCGCGATGATCTGCGCATGCGCCCGACGGGCCGGCGCGGCCAGGGCGAGTACCAGAGCCAGGACCAGCGTCAGGGTCATCCCGCCCGCCATCGCTACGGCCTGAGCCCGATTAGGTTGGCGCAACATCCGTGGACCTCCCGGAACGGCATCCGGATCGTTAGAATTCAACTCGATCCTCAGTATGCCTGAACCTTATAATATACAGCAGCAAACGTTCCCGGCAAGTCATTGCGAAAAGCTGGCGCCACGGCGATCCTCGCGGAGTCGCGGTCAACGGGCCCGACCCGTGAGGTTGTCGGTCCGCGGTCGATGGCCGGGCCGGCGAGTCCCGCTCGACTTGATTGATTCGAGGTTGGAATGGGAATCCCCATGTGCACGCCGGCTCTCGGCCTCGCGTACTTCTCGAAGGCCCTCGGTCCGGCGCTGCCCACCGGTTATCGGGCCATGCACGCGGTATCGCCGATCCTGCTCGCCGCGGCCGAGCCGTTGAAGACCGCGACCGCCAAACCCTCGCCCGTGCCCGGGCCCGCGCCCTCGACCTGGGGAGTTGGCATCCTGGTCGTGGTTCTGCTGATCGGGGTACCCATGGCTTACCGGCTCTGGCGCAAGGCGCATACCGAGGAAGAGCCCGCCGATAGCGGCGAGATGCTCGCCGACTTCGAACAGGCCTTCGCCGCCGGCAAGATGAGCGAGACCGAATTCCGGCGGATTCGCGAGCTGGTCCTGGGGATTCCCGCGGCCGGCGCAGCCGGTCGCAAGAAAGCAGGTCCGGAGGTCCGCCACCCCTTGCCCGGCGCACCCGAGCCGCCCACCGACGCGCCGGCTCCCCTCGACCGGGACGAACCATCTGCCGAAGCATCGTCGTAGGCTTCTATCTACTTCGCCTCCGCTCTGGACGCTACCTTGCGTCTGGCTTCCCAGAGGTCCTCGTTCGACTGGCCTTGCGACGTGACCGTCACGGTGCCCCGGATCGTGTCGTCCGCGGTGACCGCGCCCTTGTAATCCGCCCGCCGGGCGCCTCGGATGACGTGAAAGCTGAGGGTCTTGCCCACCAGCCGGAGATCCTGGACCGGCACCGGCTCCAGGTCGTCGAACCGCTCGCGCGCCGCCAGCTTCGTGCCCAGTCCCTCGACTTCGAGCACGTGGCGATGCGTCAGGCCGGCGGGGTCCTTCCAGCTCCAGGTCCACGTCCCGGCCACGCCGGGAGCCTCGTCGGCCGCTCGGGCGGTCGCGATCGAGGTCGTGATCGTGATCAGGCTAACCGCCGTCAAGGCGGTCAGGCCGGAGGTCGCGGATCTCCAGGGCCTTGAGCGAGGGTGTGTCTCTGTCGTCGTCCTCGTTGTTGCCATGACGGTCGTCTCCCGGCGGCGTGCCTCGGTGGTCAATCGCGCGAGATCATGTGGTGCAAGCGGCGCGCCGATCGGCCGGGAGACGGACGGATGGGATGGAGGCCGAGCGTCGTTCAGAACGTCCGACGCTGTCGGTCGCCCGAGCGGGCCGGGTTGATCCCGAGAGTTGTCTCGCGGATGAAGCCGACGAACTCCTGGACCGCGGCGTGCGCGCCGAGGTCGGCCTCGATCCGGTCGAGTGCCGTCGAGAGTGTTCGCCCCTCCTTGTACAGGATGCGGAACGCCTCGCGCAGGGCCATGATGGCCGCCGAGGTGTACCCTGCTCGTCGGAGGCCGACGGTGTTCAGGCCGGTGACACAGTTGTACCCCTGCTGGAGGACGAAGGGAGGAATGTCCTTGGAGGTCGAGGCCAGGCCGCTGAGCATGGCCAGCCGGCCGATCCGGACCCGCTGCTGAACCGCCGAATGACCTGAGAGAATGCAGCCGTCGTCCAGGGTGACGTGGCCGGCGACCAGGGCGCCGTTGACCAGCGTACAGCCGTTGCCGACGACGGCGTCGTGGCCGACGTGACTGCCGATCATGAACAGGTTGCGGTCGCCGATCGACGTCAGACCGTTGCCCTGGAGCGTGCCGCGGTGGACCGTCACGTGCTCGCGGAAGACGTTGCCGTCGCCGATCCGCAACGAGGTCGACTCGCCCTGATAGCCCTTGTGCTGCGGGCTCTTACCCAGCACGGCGCCGTGGCCGACGAAGTTGTCCTGACCCATCGTCAACGGGCCGCACAGGCAGGCGTGGCTCTCGATGATGGTGCCGGAGCCGATCTGTACCGGCCCCTCGATGATCGTGTAGGGCCCGATCTGGACCTCGGGAGCGATCTCCGCCTCGCTTGAGATCAACGCCGTGGGATGGATCAATTCCGCGACGGATACGGTATAGTTCATCACCGATCTCCTCCCTGAGCGGCACCGCGGCGGGCGGACGTCCTGTCCCCCTTCATCGTTTGGTACAAGAGGCGAAATCGGTAGCCCCGCGTCGTGAACTTGAAAAAAAGGGTCAACCGATCGTTATGGTCTTACCTGATTTGACGCTTGCGATCTCGGCCCGCGCGGTCTTCGAGCGCCGCGGCGGCCAGCTCGGCCGTGAGCCCGGTGGGGACCGTCCCCGAACTCACCGCGTCGACGGCGTCCTGAAGCTCGGCGGTAAACGCGTCGATCGGGTCGCCCGAGCCGAGCCTGGGGTGCTCGACCCCACCATCGGCCGTCAGTACCGAGAGCGGTGTGCTGACATGTCCCTGGCCACCCAGGGTGGCGAACTCGAAGGCGATGGTCGCCTGCTCGAGGTAGATCTCGAACCCGTGTGTGAACGGTCGGCCCGGCTGGCTCAGGGCCCCCGAGACCGACGACACCGCGGGTCCCGGACCGGCCGCGTCGTCATCGCCAAAGAGGTACTGGGTCGCCAGATACGCCACGTCTTCCCCCACCACGACCCCCGCGACTGGACCGCCCGGGGCGGTCCGCAGAGCAGACCGATGAAATGCGTATCATGAATGTGCAGGTCGATCGCCGGCCCCCCGCTCCGGGAGTCCTCGGCGATGGCTTGCGACCAGGCGGGCCGCGCAATCACGCCGCTTGAAATGCGCCGCGACCAGCCGACCGTACTTTCTCGAACGGACAACCTGGGCGGCAAAGGCAAACTCGGGAAAATAGGGCAAGACATGCGCCACCATCAGGAGCTTACCACTCGCCCGTGCCGCGGCGACCATGGCATCGGCGTCGGCGCCTGTCAGCGCAATCGGCTTCTCGACCAGCACATGCTTGCCGGCCTCGAGCGCCCGGATCGCCATCCGGGCGTGTTCGTCATTGGGAACGCACAGATCCACCAGATCCACCTTCGGGTCGGCGAGCAGTCGCATCGAGCGACCGATGCAGCCCCAGCCCGCTCAGATCCATCTGCGTCCCCCGCGGCCCGAAATTTCCCTGAATGCTGGTCCAGTCCCCCGCCAGCTTCCGCTCGTCGCGGGTACAGATCGCCACCACCCGCCCCGCCTTGAGCCGCGCGCGGCGAGGTAGTGGATCATGCCCATAAACCCAACGCCAACGATACCTATTTTAATCACTCGCAAATCCTTGTTGCGTTGGGGTTTACAGAATGAGTGGAAGTTGCGAAAGTCGATATCGGCTTTAACCGAACGCTTGAATCGCGAGTTCTTATCGCCTTTCTTGACGACCGAGTTTGCATACGCGTTTTGTCGAGACGGGGTACACGGCGATGAAGCCCAGGCTGTGCGAAAAAAGGCACCTGCGATTTTGCCGCAACGGGCGGTTTCGGACAAGGGAGGAGTTACGGTCTGTTTGCTGTGTGTTAGGGCGTGTGGACACTTGATTGGTGATTGGTGAATTTTGGGAAAATGGGCGACTCGACCCGGTGTCCTTCGCCCGTCGTTTTCATCGTCAGTCTCTGGAATTCAGCCCCAACGGGGCGACATGACGTAGCCCAGGGGTTGAGCCCTGGGTTAACGGGAACAGGCGACGTCATGAGTCGATCTGGCGAACGCACGTTCAGTAGCTTTATAATGCTTTGGCTCATGATGGATTCCGGGGTGGTGCCAGCAATTGGCCGATCAGGGCACCCAACAGCCTCTTCCCACGCGCCCGGACGTTGTGAACGAACTCGAAGAACCCCAGGTACAGCGGCAGGCTCTCCTGCGGGATTCCTCGATGTGGCCGGAGCCAGGAACGGAGCAACGACCAGAACCCTTCGAGCGTGTTGACGTGGACCTCGCAGAAGCCATCGCCGTCGTCATCCCGGGCGAATTCGCCCGCCCCATGACAGACCGTCTCGTGGCCGTAACCCCACTCGACCAGGCGGCTGTAGATGTCGTATTCATCGGTGTAGACCAAGGTCCCCTTCGCGATCGTCCGCATCGATCAAAGGCTTGATGGTCGCCTGCTTGACGTTCTCCAGCATCCGGATCACGACCTCGCCGCCCCGCTGCAACATGCCGAAGATCGGCGGCTTCTCCTTGGCCAGCGTGCCCCGGCCTCGCTCGCCCTTCAGGCGTCGTCTTCGGGGCGGCCGGCCTTTTTTTTGACCGCCTCGGGATGGCCCTTATGTCCCGCCACCACATAGACTTCGTCGCACTCGACCTCTCCCTCCAGCACGACCGGAGGGCGAGCGGTCGACGATCCCCTGGCGGAGCTTCTGGATCATGGCCCGGGCGTCATCCTTGTTGATGTTGATTCGATCTCCTGGGCGATCTGCAACCCCGAGAGGTTCAATCCCATGAGATAGCAGGCAGGCGATCCAGGTCCGCAGCGGCTGGTGATGGCCGGCGAAGATGGTGTCGGTCAGGTCGTCGAAGCGTTGGCGGCAGCCCCTGCACTCGTAGCGTTGGCGAAGGGGTTGGGTGTCATCCCGGCCGTTCTTGATGACCGAGTCCGATGAGCACTTGGGACAGGTCACGCCGTCAGGCCACCGCATGTCACGGATGGTGTCGAAGCACTTGGCGTCGTCGAAGAGGTCCTGGATGTTGACCATGGGACGACGCCTCGGGGTCGGGCAGTCGGGATCAGCGGGACGGGCGTGATCGTCCGACCAGAAGAGACCGATTGTAACGACTGGAGCCCCTTGTGGGCCACCACCCCGGAATCCATCATGAGCCATTCGGTCGCGGGGCTCCCGAGCCGAGCTGACCGAGGCGGGGCGGGCATCCCAGTACCGGAAGGCTCTTGTCCCCGGTAAGCTTTGCGATGTAAAGTGAGTCCGGATTGGCTCCGGGCCCGGTCGAGATCACGGCCCGGCATCCGAAGCGGTTCGTAGACCCTTGCTCCGTGGATGCGGGAGGCCGAACCCGATGGCGACGCGTAGCTGGCCGGGGTTGGGCCCCGTCTTCGCCTATGAATGGCTGACGGCCTCGCGGCGCTGGCAGGGCTATGCGCTGCGGTCGTTGCTGGTCCTGCTCCTCTTGCTCGGCCTATCGGGCGTCTGGCTGGGGCACCACGACGGGACGGGGGAGCTGTCGGTCCGGCAGCTTGCCGAGATCGGCCGGGGGTTCTACGCGGTGACGACGCTGATCTTGCTCGGGCTGGTCGGCCTGGCGGCACCGGCGGCGGCGGCCGGGGCGATTTGCCTGGACAAGGACCGGGGAAATCTGACCCTGCTGTTCTCGACCGACCTGACCGACGCCGAGATCGTGCTGGGCAAGCTGGCGGCGCGGCTGGTGCCGGTGCTCGGCCTGATCGCCTGCGCCGCCCCGGTGCTGGCGCTGGCGACGCTCTTCGGCGGCGTCGACCCGGCGATGCCGACCGGTGCGATCCTGGTCTGCCTGGCCTGCGGCGTCTTCGGCTGCACGCTGGCGCTGACGCTGTCGGTCTGGGGCCGGAAGACGCACGAGGTGCTGCTGGCGACCTACGCCTTCGGCATCTTCTGGCTGCTGTCGGCGCCGATCTGGGCGGGCCTGGTCTGGATGCTGCCCTGGTGGGCCCGGCCGGCCTGGCTGCCGGGCTCCCTGGCCCTGCTGCCCTACAACCCCGTCTTCCTCGCGCTCTCCCCGCTCAGTGCCGGTGGCCCGCCGGGGCTGGGGCCGATGGGGCTGGGGCGCAGGCCCGGTTCTGCGCGCTCGGGCTCCTGACCTCGGCGCTGCTGGCCGCCGCGGCGACCTGGCGGATCCGGGCGGTGGTCATCCGGCAGGCCGGCCGGGGGGAGGCAACGCGCCGGGCGGACCACCCGGCCGGGGCCCGCCGAGGCCCGCTCGCCCGGCTCGCCCGCCTGCTGCCATCGCCGTCACTCGACGGCAACCCGGTGCTCTGGCGCGAGTGGCATCGGCGGCGGCCGTCGCGCTGGTCGGTCGCCGTCTGGGGCCTCTTCGGCGTGCTCTCGGGTGGGTTCAGCCTCTGGGTGATCGTCGAGGCGCTCAACCGCGCCTTGCCGGGCGCCCCGGCATCGGCGGGGTGATCAGCGGCGTGCATGTGTCCGCCGGGCTGCTGCTCCTGAGCATCTCGGCCGTGACGAGCCTGGCCGAGGAACGCCAGCGCGGCAGCCTCGACGTGCTGCTGGCCACCCCGCTGTCGACCCGGTCGATCGTCCTGGGCAAGTGGTGGGGCGCCTTCCGCGGCGTACCACCGCTGACGGTGTTGCCGGTGCTCATCGCCGCGGCGATGGCGACGCACACCGGGTTCGCCCTCGGCCCGGTGCTGATCGGCGGCCTGGTCGTCGCCTACGGCGCCGCGATCACGAGCCTCGGCCTGGCCCTGGCCACCTGGCTGCCCCGGATGGACCGGGCCATCGGCCTGACCGCCGGGCTCTACGTCGTCGTGCTGATCGCGGCCGTCCCGGTCGGGATGATCTTCTTCGGCAACGGCCCCAACGGGGCCGGTCCCGGCCTCGCCTCGGCCAGCCCGTTCTGGGGCGTCGGCTTCTCCAGCGCCGTGTTCGGCGGCAATGCCGGGCCGGGCCACGAGATCGGGAGGCACGCCGCCTGGCTCGTCCTCTGGATCGTCGCTTACGGCCTGATCGCGTTCGGCTTGCTGCTGGCGACGCTGAAGACGTTCAACCGCTGCCTCGGCCGCTTCGACGGCCCGGCGCCCGGCGAGGACCCTTCCCTCGCCCCGCCCGCAAGCCCGCGACCTGGCTCCCCGACGCAGAGCCGGCGCTCGACCTCGACCTCCGACCGCGCCCGGCAGCGCCGCTGTCCGACCCGCTGGCGTCGGACCATTGAAGCTCGGGCGTGTCCTTCAGGTGGGCGTGTAAAAAGTGATCCATCTTGACCAAGCCCCCTGAGATTTATCCACACGACCTGGCAAACGAACAATAAAAACTCCAAGCTTCCCCGTCCCGGAGGGCAAGGAGAAAGCCTGAACGTTTTTCATTGGCGACAATGATCGCCGCGCCGATCGTGATTCGTTAATTTTAAGATATTTATGTATTTTTATATTTGTTGCCGCTCCCGGACTCATCGGAGAGAGGCCGGCCGGAGACTCCTCGTGGGGCGGCCGTCGCGAGCGGCCGGACCATGCCTTTGCAGATACTTTTGACCGAGTTGCCAGGCCAGGGCCCATTCGTCGTCGTGGATGGTCTGCTTGCGGCTTCCGGATGCGGTTGAGGTCCTCGGTCATGAAGTCGGCGATGGCCGGCTGGAAATTTGTGTAACGACCGTTTGCGCGGGGGCCGAGCTCGAGGTCCCGGGCCAGCCTCAGGCCCCGGAAGTATGTGTTGACCGTCAGCAGGCGAGACCGCGGTTTGAGGCCGTATTCCTCGGTGAGGTAGTCCGGGAATCGTAGGAGCGCGATACAGTCGATCTCATCGGTGTAGGCCGCCATCAGGAGCGGGTGGACCGACAAGACGACCGCCGCCTGGCTGTCGCCGTAAATGAGGTGCTCCTCGAGCCGCTCGACCAGGCCCTCCTGCAACCCGGTCAAACGATCCCAGGCGAGCCCGAACCCGCTCTTGTCAAAAAGCTCTGGCTGAAGCCGCCGAAGCTTGGCGGCGGAGAGTGGGAGTTCTCCGGGATTCGAAGCCAGGTTCCTGGGCGGCTTCCCGCGGCTGACATGAACAACCACGGCGAACACCCAGACGGGGAACAGGATGAGCACGGCGAGGAACAGAAGCATCAGGGGAGTCGAGAACGGGTTGATGAGCACGGCGACGAACGAGACCGTCAAGGGTACGAGATAGATTCCCACGGCCGTCAGGACGCGACGGGTGGAACTCCGTTTGTCGGCCACCAAAGAACTCCTCAAAAGTGCCCAAATCCGAGATTGATCCCGGGTGCGCTGTGATGCCGGGTCGATTACGGTATTTGTCTGGGTGGTGTCCCAGGCACATTGCAAGGGCGTTTCGTTATCGAACTTTCAGCGCTGTTTAAGTCAAGTCCAGGGAAGTATTTCTGGGCCGTGATCTGGTTTTTCGTGAATTCGCGAGGACCCCTGAAAACAAGCCCTGGCAATGGACGTGGGACACCAACCGGGTTCCCAGCGATCGAGAACTGATGTACAACGGAACAAACCGGCGCGACTGGATCCGGAACACGATGGCCCGCGAGGTCCGACGCCTTGGCGACCGTGCAATTACAGGGAATCGCGAAAACCTATGCCGGCTCGATCCCGGCCCTCACGGCGATGGACCTGGCGATCGACTCGGGGGCGTGGTTCGTGGTGCTGGGACCGTCCGGCTCGGGCAAGAGCACGCTGTTGCGGCTGATCGCCGGGCTGGAGACGCCAAGTGGAGGGAGTGTCTGGATCGACGGCCAGCGGGTTGATGAACGGCCGCCCCGGCGCAGGGATGTGGCGCTCGTGTTTCAGACGCCGGTGCTCTATCCCTATCTCTCGGTGTTCGAGAACCTCGCGTTCGGGCTCCGGGCGCGGAGAAAAAGCCGCGATGAGGTAACGCGACTGGTTGGCGAGGCGTCGGCGATCCTGGGGCTGGATGGGAAGCTCTCGCGTCGGCCCGAGGCGCTCTCGGGGGGCGAGCGGCAGCGGGTGGCGCTAGGGAGGGCCCTGGTCCGTCGGCCTCGGGTGCTCCTGCTCGACGAGCCGTTCTCGGGACTCGACCCGCCGCTCAAGCGGGCCTTGCGCGACGACCTCGCCAACTGGCAGCGCCGGCTCGGGATCACCACGATCCATGTCACCCACGACCAGGGCGAGGCGCTCGCTCTCGGGACGAGTCTCGCCGTCCTGAACGCCGGCCGGATTGTCCAGACCGGTTCGCCGCAGGCGCTTTACGCGCGGCCGGCGGAGCGGTTCGTGGCCGGGTTTCTGGGAAACCCGCCCATGGATCTCCTGCCGTGCGCGGTGGAACACGATGGGGGAACGGTCGCGCTCCATATCAACGGCGAGCCCGTGCGTGCGCCCGGGAACTGGCCTGGCCCGCCCGTCCTTCTCGATTCCGACCGGATCGACCTGGGAATCCGCGCGGAGCATGTTCGGCTGTCGGACGGACCAGCCCCCGACGCCCTTGTCACGCGGGGTACGATCGTGCGGCTCGAGCCCCAGGGACATGAAACGCTGGCGATCGTGGCCGTGGGCGTGGGTGCGGGCGCGGGTAAGTCCACCGTTCATGTTCACACCCGGCTGGCACCCGATCCGGAGATCGCCGAGGGCGCGCCCGTGGCGGTGGCGATCGACCCCCGCCGGATCGTCTGGTTCGACCCCGGGAGTGGCCGGGTCATCGACTGATCGATTGCCTCCCGGCGCCAAACGGGATAGCCTTTTCCTGGAGGAACCTTGCGGCCTCCTGATCCCCCCTGGAATTTCCATGCGAGACCGCTTCCATGCGTGAGCTGCTTCAGCGCCTGATCGAGAGCCTCGAGCGGGGCCGGGAGCTGATCTTCTGCCAGGTGGTCGAGACCAAGGGGTCGACGCCGCAGAAGGCGGGGGCGTTGATGCTCGTCGACCCCGACGGCGGCCAGGCCGGCACGCTCGGGGGCGGTTGCGTCGAGGCCGAGGTCAAGCAGAAGGCCATCGCGCCGGCTCGGCCGGACCGGCGGCCACGCTCGAAAGCTTCGTCCTCGACCACGATTATGCCTGGGCCGACGGCCTGATCTGCGGCGGCAAGATGGTGATCCTCACCGAGGCCCTCCACGGCACGGGCCCGCTGGCGTATTATCGCGCCTTGCTCGCCCTGCACGACGCCGGGGAAGGCCACACCGAGGCCATCGTCGTTGATCTGCGCGACGGAGCATCAGCAACGGCCATGTCACGCCTGCGCCTCGCCCGGCACGCGAGTCCTGTTTGACGCCTCGGGGCGGTTCGTGACCGCGTGGCCGGCGTTGGGCCCGGAGGAGCGACCGTTTGACGGTGTCCCCGCGCTGATCGATCGGCCCCGACCGATGGTGCGTGAGGGGATCGCCCTGATTCCCAGCCTGCCGCGGGTCCGGCTGTTGATCGTGGGGGCGGGGCACGTGGGGCAAGGGGTCGCCAGCCTCGCCGCCCAGGCCGATTTCGACGTCTGGGTCGTCGACGACCGCCAGCAGTACGCCAGCCCCGAGCGGTTCCCCGACGCCCATCGGCGGATCGTCGGGCCGATCGACGAGGTCCTTCCCGCCCTCGGCCCGGAGATCACGCCGCGGACCTACGCCCTGATCGTCACGCGCGGGCACGGCCACGACCAGGAGGCGCTCTACCACCTCGCCCCGACCCGCGCGGCGTACGTCGGCCTGATCGGCAGCCGACGCAAGATCCGCCTGATCTTCGAGAGCCTCCGTGAGCAGGGGATCGCCGAGGCGGACCTGGCCCGGGTGGCGGCGCCGGTGGGTATCGATATCGGCTCGCAGACGGTGCCGGAGATCGCCATCAGCATCGTCGCCGAGCTGATCGCGCGCCGGAACATCGGTCCCGGCGCGATCGGCCCGCGCGCGAATGGTGGCCGGTCGACGGCAACCCTGACATCGAAGGACCCCGCCGCGTGTTGATCGCCGCGATCGTCCCCGCCGCGGGCCGGAGCGAGCGGATGGGCCGGCCCAAGCTGGTCCTGCCGATCGACGGCCGCCCCCTGATCGAGCGGGTCGTCCATGCGCTGCGCGCGGGAGGGGCCGGGGTGGTTGTCGTCGTTGTCCCGCCCGCGACCGAGCCCGGAGCCAACGCGCTGGCCGACGCCGCCCGGAACGCGGGCGCCGAGGTCGTGGTCGCCCCGACGACCCCGCCCGACATGCGCGGCTCGGTGGCGCTGGGTATCGATCATCTGAACCGACGCGAGGGAAACGTTCCCACGACCCTTTTGATCAATCCCGGCGATAGTCCCGGACTGACGGCCGACCTGGTGGCGCGGGTGGTGGCGCGGGCCCGACAGGACCCCGAGGCGATCGTGGTCCCGGTCGCCAGGGACGACGAGGCCATCCCCTGGCGTTGCCCTGGTCCCTGACGGCCGAGGTCAGCGCGCTTGCCCCCGGACGTCGGGATCAACGCCCTGGTCCACAAGCACGCAGGCCGGGTCGCGCGGTTCGAGATCGACGATCCCGACGCGTTCGACGACCTGGACACGCCCGAGGACTATCATCGCTGGTCAATGACCGTCGAGCCGAAGCGTCGAGTCCAGGTCCGCGTCCGCCTGTTCGCGCTCGCCCGCCAGCGCGCCGGCCAGCCCGAGCTGACCCTGGACCTGCCCGAGCGGGCGACGGTCGCCGATCTCAAGCGATCGATGGCCGAAGTCTGTCCCGCGCTCGGGCCGCTCATGTCGCACCTTCTGATCGCGATCAACGCCGAATACGCTCGCGACGACGACGAGCCGATCCCAGCAGGCGCGGACGTCGCGGCGATCCCGCCGGTCAGCGGCGGGACGATCGCGTCGCGGAGCCCCATCTCCAGGACCCTTCCATGATCGAGATCACCACCGCACCGATCGATCACGCGGCCCTGACCGAGCGGGTCCGATCGAACCAGGCCGGCGCGGTCTGCACGTTCCTGGGGACCGTCCGCGAGCTGACCGAGGGGCGACGGACCTCCTGGCTCGAATACGAAGCTTATCCCGAGATGGCCGAACGCAAGCTCGCCGAGCTTGAGGCCGAGGCTCGCACGCGGTGGCCGATCGTCGAGCTGTCGATCGTCCACCGGGTCGGCAAGCTCGATCTGGGCGAGATCAGCGTCGTCGTGGCCGTGAGCTGTCCGCATCGGCGCGACGCCTTCGAGGCGTGCCGATGGCTGATGGACACTCTCAAGGACGTCGTCCCGATCTGGAAGAAAGAGCGCTGGGCCGACGGCGACGAGGAATGGGTCCACCCCGGACTTGCGGTCGACGGGGGCCAGGAAGAGGATGCCGGCCAGACCCCCGCGGTTAGAATGGAACTCGATCAATCAACACACACGCAAGCTCTCGGTACACGACCCGCTCATGCCCATGACGCCCAGCGATAAGGCCCTCCCCCTGATCGACTCGTTCGGCCGGGTCCACAACAACCTGCGGATCAGCGTGACCGACCGCTGCAATATCCGTTGCGTTTACTGCATGCCCGAGAGCGTGACCTTCCTGCCGCGGGCGAGCCTGCTGTCGTTCGAGGAGATCGAGCGGTTCGCGCGGGTCGCGGCGGGCCTGGGGGTCGACAAGATCCGGCTCACGGGGGGCGAGCCGCTGGTCCGGCGCGACCTGCCCGAGCTGGTGGGCCGGCTGGTCCGGATACCCGGTATCCGCGACGTCGGGCTCACGACCAACGGCATCCTGCTCGCGCCTCAGGCTCAGGCGCTGTGGGACGCGGGCCTGCGTCGGATCAACGTCAGCCTCGACACCATGGACCCGAAGCGGTTCGAGGCTCTGACCCGCCGGACGGGATTTGAGCAGGTGATCGAGGGAATCGCCGCGGCCAGGTCGGTCGGCTTCGCGCCGATCAAGATCAACGCGGTGGCGCTGCGGGGCGTGACCGAGGCGGACGTGGTTCCCCTGGCGGTCTTCGCGCGCGAACACGGGCATGGAGCTCCGGTTCATCGAGTACATGCCGCTGGACGCCGCCGACCGATGGGAGCGCGACAAGGTGCTGTACGCCGCCGAGATCCTCGAACGCCTCGCCGCGGGGATCGGCCCGCTCGACCCGTCGCCCGACCAGGACCCGCGCGCTCCGGCCGTCGATTACGACTTCCGCGACGGCAGGGGCCGGGTCGGACTGATCGCCTCGGTCAGCCGCCCCTTCTGCGGAAGCTGCAACCGGGTCCGCCTGACCGCCGAGGGGAAGCTACGCAACTGCCTGTTCGCCCTCGACGAGACCGATATCCGCGGCTTGCTCCGCGGCGGCGCCAGCGACGACGATATCGCCGCCGCCGTCCGCGCGAGCGTCGCCGACAAGTGGGAAGGTCACGAAATCAACACATCACGATTCATCAAGCCCGAGCGGTTGATGTATTCCATCGGCGGGTAATCGCCACCTACGTCGGTCACGCGACCGTGCGCGTGGCCAGCGCGTGGTGCTGGACCTGGTAGCGGCGAACCTTGGCCGGATCGATCTGGTAGCCGAGGCCGGGGCGCGTGGGAACGCTCAGGATTCCCGGGGCCGAGAGCTCGATCCGGGGGACGACGTAGTCGTCAACGAACCATCGGGCGGCTCGACTCGATGTCGGTCGGGTACTTGCAGTTGGCCAGGGCGGCCAGGTGGATGCCGTGCGCCTGGCCGACGCCCAGCTCGGGACTGGTGCCGACCCAGCAGGCGACCCCTTCCGCGTAGCAGAGGTCGTGCACCGCGACCGACGGACCGAGCCCGCCCAGGCGCTGAATCCGGAGGGTGACGATCCGGCAGGCGCCACAGTCGATGGCCTGGTTGACTCGCTCGGGTGTCGTGGCCGTCGCGTCGAGACAGATCGGAGTGGCCAGCGCCTGCTGGATCGCGGCCAGCCCTTCGAGGTCGTCGGCCGCGCACGGCTGGATGATCATCAGCAGCTCGGCGTCGTCCAGCGCCCGGAACACCTCGAGGTCGTCGCGGGTATAGGCGCCGCAGGCGTCGACCATGAGCGGAATGTCGCCGAAATGCTGGCGGACGGCGAGCACCCTCTCGATATCATCCCCCGGCGCGATCGCGATCTTGACCCGCTGATAGCCCGCGGAGAGATGGGTCTCGATCGTCTCGAGCAGCTCGACGATCGTGGGTGGCTGACCCACGCAGAGGCCGGACTGGACCCCCCGGGCAAGCTGCTCGACCGACGCGCCGAGCATCTCGGCGATCGTGGCGTGCCGGGCCTGCCCGACCAGGTCCCAGAGCGCCGTCTCCACCCCCGCCAGGGCCGCGGAATGAATCCCGCCCCGACCCCCGACCGAAGCCGCGGCCCGGCCGATCTCCTCGACCGAGGTGACCTCGCGACCCAGCAAGGCCGGTGCGATCCGTTCGGTGAGGTCGGCCCAGCAGGTCCGCAGACCGTCCGCGTCGCCGCCGGGGGCGGGCGCCGATTCGCCCAGGCCGATCCCGAGGGCGGTCTCGACCGTCACCAGGATCGCTCCCTTGACATCGGGCACGCCACCGCACCGATGCGTCGCTTCCTTCCAGGGGATCTCAAGATGTGTCAACGTGATCCGTTCGATCGGATCGGCCATCGCTGGTTTCCCTCCGCGTTGGGTGCCGGGTGGGGTGGACGGTCTGGCCGTTCCCTTCATATTAGGTGAGGCTGGATCGCCTGGCAAATCCATAAGCCGCTTCATTGCGGCCATATTAAATCCAATCGACCGCCACCGGATCGCGATCGACCGGCCCGTCGCGAACCGCCCAGAGGCCCGCAACTCCAGACAATTCAGGATCTTGGGGCGACACTGGGTTGCTCGCGAGGGGTCGGCTTGCTAGACTGTCGGGGAGTCTGGAACGGACCTGATCCGCTCTCCGGGTTGAGCTGACTCCGCTGGCAAGGACCATGGCTTCGCCGGATCGCATCCCATGAGTTCATCCGACCCCACAACGACCCCCTGGTATGGTGACGGCCTCAAGTTCTCGTGCACGCGATGCGGCGCCTGCTGCACCGGTGCGCCCGGCTACGTCTGGGTCACTCCGGACGAGGTCCGCCGGCTGTCGGAGTATCGTGGCGAGTCGATCGAACAGTTCAGCCGCGCGTTCGTCCGACGTGTGGGCGAGCGATACAGCCTGATCGAGAAACCCGGGGGCGACTGCATCTTCTGGAGCAAGGAATCGGGCTGCACGGTCTACCCCGCCCGGCCGGTCCAGTGCCAGACCTGGCCGTTCTGGCCCGAAAATATCGAGACGCCCGAGGCCTGGGACCAGGTCCGGCAGGGCTGTCCCGGCTCGGGCCAGGGACGCTGGTTCAGCGTCGAGGAGATTCGCGCGACCGCCGCGAGGGTCGAACCATGATCCCGCCCCTGGACGCCGATTCGCCCCTGGCCCCCGAGCTCGACGCCGGTCCCCTGGACCGGCTCCGCGACGATCGCGCTCTACTGCCGCGATCTTGACGACGAGATCGCCCGGTTGGGCCCGGTCTGCCGGTTGAGCGGCCGTTGCTGCCGGTTCGCCGAGTACGGCCACACGCTGTTCCTGTCGGCCCCCGAGGCCATCGTGCTGCTGGCCGAGGCGCCCCCCCGCGTGCCGGCCCTCGACCAGGGCCAGAGCTGTCCCTGGCAGGACGCCTCGGGCCGTTGCACCGCCCGGGAAGCCGCGTCCCCTGGGCTGCCGGGTTTATTTCTGCGACCCGGCCCATGAGCCGGCCGCGGCCCCCCTGAGCGAGACCTTCATCGCCCGTCTCAAGCAACTGGCCGACCGTCACGGGCTCCCCTGGAACTATGCACCGCTTCATCACCATCTGCGTCAGGCCGCCGCCGAGGCCGGCTCGGGCTCGCGATCTCCGAACCGGCGACCAGGTAACGCCCGGAGGACGCTCTGTTCCTGAATGCCAGCAGCCTGAGAACTCCGCCCGAGCCCGGTCGCGACGGCCCTCTCAAGACCGGGGAACTGGGTTTTTGACTTGACACTACTCCAAGCCACCAATACAGTTGAGCCAATCGACGCTCGGGAACGGGCCGACTCTTGCCAAGGAGACCGCTATCGTGACGAAGAAAGAGATTGTCAAGAAGATCTCCGAGGATATCGGTCTGACGCAGCTCAAGACCAAGGACATCGTCCAGCGCACTCTCGACGCGATCATCCACACCCTGGTGTCCGAAGGCCGGATCGAGCTTCGCAACTTCGGCGTCTTCGAGGTCAAGCGGCGTGCTCCCCGCAAGGCGCGTAATCCCCGGACCGGCGACAAGGTCTACGTCCCCTCGAAGAACGTGGTGACGTTCAAGCCGGGCAAAGAAATGGAAGAACTGGTTCGAAAGATGAATCCGGAAAATCTTCCCTTATTGGAAGAGGACGCGGATGCCGATGTAAACAGCAACGGACCGGTGAGGTCGAGTCGAGTCTCCGCGGGCGGAGTCGCCCTCCGGAGCGGACGCCGCCGATTGATTTGATCGAATCGAATCGAATCGAATCGAATCGATCGATCAGGGCGCTCCGTTCGTTCGATCGGGAGCCGCACCTTCAAACCGTCTCGCCGCCGGTCCGAGCAGGAAACAGTCCGTGACCAAATCCGGGTGGGACCCGTGCGATGGATCGCGCGGCCGGACCGGCCTGCTCGCATCGATTTCGATGGATCGCCTTACGATCGGATCAGATCAGATCAGATCGCGATCGACCATCGGATCGAACCGAGCGGCTCAGGAGACCGAAGGCGGGAGGATCCCGAAATGCGGAAACCCTTGGCGGCCATGGCGCTCGTGGTCGCGATCCTCGCCCTCGCCGGCGAAGGATGTGCACCGGTCCCACTGCCGCACTATGCGGCCTATGGACCGAAGCGAGTCGAGGAACTGCTCGTCGACTCGGAAAACCTGCGGCTCGCCGGCGACGACTGGGAACGCTTCTGGTTCCTCGATCAGCCGTCGCACCTGACGCCGTTCCGGACCCATGGCGGTCTCGGTCCCTGATCGATCGAACCTGAACCGATTCGAACATGAACCCACGGCGACGGGCACGGAATTCCATCATTCCCGGCCGGTCGCCGTGGGTTTGCTCGTCGCCAACGGCTTCAACGGGCCGAGGTGCCGCTCGAAGAACGCGTGGATCGTGGCGATGTAGCGGCCCGGGTAGAGCATGTAGGTCTGGACGTGCTCGACACCGGGAAGGATCACCGCCTGGCAGGTCGGCCCCGCCGCGCGGGCCAGGCGGTGCGCCTGCTCGACGGGAACGATCGTGTCGGCCTCGCCGTGGAAGAGCAGGAGCGGGCGGCTGCCCCATTGCCGGACCGCCTGGATCGGCACCAGGTCGTCGGTACGGACGCCGTAAACCCATCGTGCCGCGGTCAGGATGCCGGGATTGAACCAGGCCGGAAGGTGGCTGTACTGCGTCAGTTGGTCGTCGAGCAATCCGGGCATGCTGCCGTACGGGCTATCCACCACCGCCACCCGGATCGACGCATTCGTGGCGGCCTCCATCAGCAGGGTCGACGCTCCCATCGAGTTGGCAACCCAGCCGATCCGGTCGGCGCTGAAGCCATGCGCCTGCGCCCAGTCGAGCACGGCGCAGGTCGCCCCGCTCGCGATGACCCAGGCTGATCCGCGCCCGGTCGCTCCGGCCGTGGCCGCGGAGGTCGAACAGAAGGACATCGTAACCCAGGGCATGCAGGTCGTGCCCCACCGACGCCATCTCGGGCCAGGCGCTGCGAAGGCCGTGCACCAGGACGATCAGTTGGCGTCGGCCGGGCGTGGGGTAGTACCAGCCCCGGAGCGTCACCCGGTCGGCCGTCCGGGTTTGCCACGCCTTCGCGTCGGGAGAGACGAGTCGCGGGTCGAGCCCGGGGTCGCCATTGGCGGGCCACGTCAGTACACCGGCCGCCAGGACCGAGATCGCCACGTACACCGTCGCGAGCAATACGGGAACCGCCCACGCCAGCCGGCGCGGCCATCGCGACCCTCGGAGCGCGCCACGGTCGCGGTCGCCGCCGCCATCGCCGGCCCTGGCCTCGACTTCAGGTTCCAAAGCGACTTCCTCCCTGCCGCGCCTCGGCCCGACGGCGCACCGGCCGTCTCCCGCTCCTTGAGCGTAGAAGAAATCATCGCTGGCCTCAAGGGCGAGTCCGCCTGTTCCCTTCCCTTCAATGCCACTCGTTTTCCAGCATCCAGTGGAGCGCGCTACGGACCAGCGCCGCTCCGTCGATCAGCTTCAGCTTCTGGCGGATTCGATCGCGATAGGTCTCGATGGTCTTGACGCTCAGGTGCAGTTGCCTGGCGATCTCCTGGGTCTTCCGCCCCTGGCCGATGAGCCGGAAGACGTCGAGCTCGCGGTCCGAGAGGGTCTCGATCGGCGAGACCTCGGCCTCCGGCCCCGTCCTGCCGACCGCCCGAGCCAGCAACTTCTCGGTCATGACCGGGCTCAGGTACACCTTGCCGTCGAGCACCTGGCGGATCGCGTCGAGGATCTTGCCGGTGGCTTGCTCCTTGTTGATATACCCCATCGCGCCGGCCCGCAGGTGCGCTCGGCGTAGAGCTCCTCGCTGTACATCGACCAGACGATCGCGCGTGTCTTGTCCTGCTTCGCCCTGAGCCGCTTGATCAGGTCGATCCCGTTGCCCGTCTTGAGCGCGATATCGATGACGGCGAGGTCGGGATCGGTCGCTTCGGCAACCTGAAGCGCCTCGGCAATATCGGCCGCCTCGCCGCAGACTTGCAAGTCGGACTGCGTCGAGATCCGGATCGCCAGCGCCTCGCGGATCGCGGGATGATCATCGACGATCAGCACCCTCGCGACGGACTTACTCGGTACTCCGGCCATGGGCGGGCGCCTTTGTGTTACGTAGACGAGAAAGCGCGGGTCACGAACCGGGTTCACCGCCGACGGTTCGCGCGAGAGTCAAGAGATAGGATCAGCGAGAGCCCCGCTTCCTTGAAGAATAAACCATCCGGCCCTTGGGCGTAAGGGGTTACAGGACGCGTGACAGTGAATTTCTCATATGTTAAAAATATACACACAACTCTCGGTGTCTCGTCGGAGCGTGCCCTCGGCGGGAGCTCCGCGACCCCGCAGACGAGCGGATCGCCCGCAAGAAATAACTAGTATTGTTATTAATATGTATTAATAATTTAACACTTTTTCTTGAAATAGCGGGGCGAAACGTATGACGTTTACCGGGGATCTGGACAGGCAAGCACTCCCGGCCAGGAGTCCACCCGTGTAAACCGGTGGGTTGAACCCACTCGTTTTCATGAGTGCGAAAATTTGATCCAGAAAAGGTGAATATCTTCTCCAGGTTCCGCCGATAACCCAGCATGGCCAGAGTGCCGCCGCTCCGATTCCAGGTTGCCCGTCTTGGGCTCCGGGAGCGAAACACGCTGGTTCCAAGGGATTTCCGACGCAAGGGCCCCACCATGTTTGACCTCGAAGCGATCACCGCCGTTGCCATCGACCAGCCAACACCCCTGTCATCGCCAGGGCCGGAAATGCCCGAACCATCGCGCAAGCGTGGCGGCGGCCCCAGGACGCCGGAGGGGAAGCGGGCGTCGAGCCGTAATGCGCTCAAGGACGGGTATCGCTCCACGGTGGTCCTGCCCGAGAACATGGAGCGGGCCTACGCCGCCCGCAAGATCGATTTCGCCACCCAGTTCGCGCCGGCCAGTACCTATGAATCCGTCCTGGTCGATACCCTGGCCCGGACCTCGGTCCAGCTTGAGCGTTGCGCCGAGGAAGGCCTCGCCGACCTCAAGCGGATCATCAACCAGGCCGAGACAAGCTGGGACGACGATCGGCGGGCCAAAGTCAACGAACTCGCCGAGCGCCTGGCCAAACACCCCGAACGGATATCGTACATACTCAAATCCAGCAAACACGGGGTCGACTGGCTGATCGAGCGCTGGACCTGGCTGGGCCGTTCGCTCCAGAAACATGGCTGTCTGAGCGAGGAGCAGCGCAGCCTGGCGTTTGACATGGAAGGCGTGCCGCACCTGTTCCGCGATACCGACTTCGACATCCCGGAGGCGACGGACCAGAAATACCTGGAGATCCTGATCCGCCGCCAGATCGAGCGGCTGCGCGAGAAGCAGGACGATTACCTGATCGAGCGCGACGAGAAGGAACAGGACCTGGCGTCGGTGGGCCTGCCCGTGGGCGAGGACGCCGAATCGCGCCGGCTGCGCCGGTACCAGACGGCGCTGCGCAAGGAATGGGACAAGGCCCACACCGAACTGCTGCGCGTCCAGGCCGAGCGTCAAACCGATTCGCACGAGGCGGGCGACGAGGATCACGAGCCCGAGCCCGAGCACGCGGAACAGCCCGAGCACGCGGAACAGCCCGAGCACGCGGAACAGCCCGAGGTCGAGCACATGGCCAAACCTGCATTCGCACCCATGCCTTCCTATGCGCCGCCCGTTTCCGCCTATGTCAGTAACCGCCGACAGCGCCGCGCCCAGAAAGCGAAGGATCGCCGCAAGGGCCTGCCGCGACGGGGCCGGTCGTGAGCGAATGAATCACGAAGGGAAGGAAGGAATTCGTGGTTTGATGACTTGTTAAACACAAAGAATTGTTGGTAAATGAGTTGTTAGTCCGGTTTTTTTGGATTTCAGGTTCTTGATTTTCGGGATTTTATCGATGTTGCGGCCCGGGGCTGCCTCCTGTCAGACAGGAAGTGGCCCCGGGTTTCGTTGATCCACCGGTGGTCTTTGTTTCGTCGTCAGGTTGTCGATGGGTCCTGACCAAACGAACTCGGGCGGGCGCCAAACGAACTCGGACGGGCGCCAAACGAACTCGGGCGGGCGCAAACGAACTCGGGCGGGCGCCAAACGAACTCGGGCGGGCGCCAAACGAACTTGGGAGGCGGAAGCTTGAGGACGAAAATCTCGGGAATCGAGGTTCGTCGTCGCTTCTCCCTTGTGGACCCGGCCGTTTCAATGTTAAACTTTCCTCAAATGGGTGAGCGGTTCGACGGTGTGCCGCGGCAAACCAGGCGTGCGAGTCCAGGGGGGTGGGACGATGTTCCAGCTCACGAGCGGATCAGGCCGGAATCGGAGTTGTGATGGGGTCAGCCGTCGCAGCGTGTTGCGGGTGGGCTCGCTCACGGCGCTGGGGCTGAGTCTTCCCGATTTGCTGCGCTCACGGGCTCAGGCGGCGCCGTCGTCTTCGACTTCGTCCGCGTCCGCTTCCGCTTCCGCTTCCGCGACCGATGTCTCGTGCATTCTGGTCTGGCTTCAGGGCGGGATCAGCCACATCGACAGCTTCGACCCCAAGCCGGGTGCGCCGGTGGAGGTGCGGGGCGAGTTCGGGGTGATCGACACGAACGTGCCGGGCGTCGCGCTCTGCGAGCACCTGCCCAGGCTGGCACGGGTGCAGGACAAGTACGCGATCGTCCGGTCGCTGAACCCGCGGAACGGCTCGCACGGGGTGGCCGACGCCTACATGCTGAGCGGCCATCCGTTCAGCCCGGCCCTGACGTATCCCAGCTACGGAGCGGTGGTTGCGCGTGAGAAGGGAGACCGGGCGAGCCTGCCTCCCTACATCCAGCTTGGCACGAACATCGACCAGCGGTTCGGCGGCGGCGTGGCGGGGTTCCTGGGCGACCAGTACAATCCGTTCGTCCTGCCGGGCGACCCGTCGCGGCCAGGTTTCACGGTGCGCGACGTCACCCTGCCCGGCGGGGTCGATCGCGATCGGTTCCAGCGCCGGATGAAGGCCCTGGAGACGGTGGATACCTGGCAGGAGCGCGTTCGAGTCGAGCGCGGGGGCCAGCTCGCCGGTCCTGGGCGCGGCGTCGACCTTTTATGAGAAGGCGTACAGCCTGATCACCGCCCCACGGGCCAAGCGCGCGTTCGATATCGCCGCCGAGGACCCCCGGCTGCGCGACCGATACGGCGCCAACTCGTTGGGCCAGGGGTGCCTGCTGGCCCGCCGACTGATTGAGGGGGGCGTCCGGTTCGTCACCGTGACCGACGCCGGCTGGGACACCCATCAGAACAACTTCACCTCGCTCAAGGGCCGCCTCTTGCCCCGGCTCGACGCCGCGCTCGCGAGCCTGTTCCAGGACCTGTCCGACCGGGGCATGCTCGAGTCCACGATGGTGGTGGTGCTGAGCGACTTCGGCCGGACCCCGAAGATCAACCCCTCCGCGGGACGCGACCACTGGTCGACCGCGGGCGTCGCCCTGCTGGGCGGCGGCGGCCTGAAGGGCGGGATCGCCGTGGGCCAGACCAACGCCCTCGGCGAGCAGCCGACCGAGTCGCCCTATCTGACCGAAGACCTCGCGGCCACGATCTACGATCGTCTCGGTATCCCGCTCGATACCACCCACCACACACCCGATGGCCGCCCCGTCCAGATCAACTACGACGGTCGCTTGATCCGCGAACTGGCCTGATCGGCTGGCTGCAAGGTTGGGTATGGATGTTCTTGTGCGCATGAGCATTCCTGGTAATGGGAAAAATGATTCCTATTCCGGGGAAAGGTATCGATGAACGCTGGCGCATCGTTTGCGTCTCTTTCTGGTAGAGTCCGGATCAAGACCATCAACCGATCTCGACCAGGAACAGAACGATGCAAACGATTGTGGGTATGTTTCCGACGCGGACCGAGGCCGAGCGTGCGATCGAGCGTCTGAAAGATGCCGGGGTCGCGCCCGAGTCGATCAGCGTGGCGATGAAGGACGTGCGGGAATCGAGCGACCTGGTCGAGGCGACCGGTGCGCACGACCTGACCGGCGAGGTGGCGACCGCGGGGGCGGTCTCCGGCGCGGCGGTGGGAACGCTCGTGGGGCTGGCCCTGGTGGGCAGCACGTTGGTTTTACCCGGAGTCGGCACCTTCCTGATCGGCGGCCCGCTCGCCGCCGCGCTGGCGGGCGCGGGCATCGGCGCGGCGTCGGGAGGTATCCTCGGCGCCCTGATCGGCTCGGGCATCCCCGAGACCGAGGCCGAGCATTACGCTGCCGGTATCGAGGAGGGCCAGGTGTTCCTCTCCACCAACGTCCCCGACCCGAGCGCCTCCGATCGTCCGCAAGATCTTCGACGAGGAAGGCTCGCGGCGGACGCACTCGGCCGGGGTTTGATGATGTGTGCGAAATCGATGAGGTCTTTGTGATTGGTTCGGTGGTGCCGACTGGAATGAAGTCGGCACCACGGCCTTGCTTTGCTCCGCATGAATCTCATGACAAAGGGTCGTTCATGAGATTCCGGTGTCAAACCCGTGCTGCTTGCGGTGCACCGGGCCGTCGAACATCTTGGAGGACTTGAACAGCTCGAAGCGGCCGTCGCCTCCCTGGGCGAGGGTCTTGCCCTCGACGGTCGCGCGTTCGGCGGGGGTCATAGGGGTGAACCCGCGAACGATCTTGAGGTTCTGGTCGAGCACCTTTTCCGAGTCAATCCCCGAGACCAGGCTCGAGATCGGCAGCGAGAGGACGTAGCGGAGCGCGTCCTCGACGGGGATGCCGGCTTTGGAGACGATCGAGCCGTTGCCGCCCAGGCTTTTCATGGCCAGGACGCCGATCCCGCGCTGGAGGAGGATCGGCAAGACGTTGAGCTGGAAGCTCCGGTAGTGGATGTCCATGACGTTCAGAGGCATCTGAACGCTGGCCCATTCGTAGGGCTTTTCGAGCATCTTGAGGTGGATCGAGCGGGTCCTTGTGGCCGGTGAAGCCCAGGTAGCGGACCTTGCCCTCCTTGACGGCCTTGAGCCCGGCGTGGATGGCTCCGTCGGCAGCGAAGACCCAGTCGGGATCGTTGTCATAAACCATCTCGTGGAATTGCCAGAGATCGATATGATCGGTCTGAAGGCGTCGCAGGCTGTCCTCGAGGTTGGCGGTGGCGTCGGCGGCGGTCCGGCCACAGACCTTGGTCATCAGGAAGACCTTGTCGCGACGTTTTCCTTCGGCGAGGGCCTTGCCCATCCGCTCCTCGGCGCCGCCGTCGTGATAGTCCCAGCAGTTGTCCATGAAGGTGATCCCCTCATCAACGGCCCGCTGGATCAAGCGGAGGCTTTCCGACTCGGAGAGCTTCTTGGGATTGGTGCTGGAATGGCCGCCGAGGCAGAGCAGGCTGACCGATCTCGCCGGTCCGGCCCAGGGGGCGAAGCGGAATCCCGCCGGCGTTGGTCCGGGCCGTCTGGCCCTGCGCCAGGGCCGACGAGGCCGCGGCGGCGGCGGCCAGTCCGGCGGCGGTCGTCTGAAGGAAGTCACGGCGGTTCGGGCTGGTTCGTTCCGGAGTCATTGGAGTCGTCCTCCCGCGGGAATGCGTGGCGATCCGAGGGCTGGTTCCCGGATCGCGATGTGTGAACTTGCGGCGCGAGGCCGCTGGACCGCATCGCATCATGATCAGGTCGAGCACAGCGCCGCAACTGTGCGCCGACATTCCGGGCACGCCATTCGCTTGAGACACGAGCATAACCCGCGAAGAGACGATCTAGGGGTGAGACCCCCCCCTGCTCTCACGCTGTCAGGAGCTGCGCTGCTCCCGGGTAATCGCTTCGTTGCCGAGGGGTCGGGACATGGCTGGTCAATGGCTGCTCATCGACGAACGCTCTCGGCGGATCATCCCGTCGTCATCACCTTCCTGATCTTCGCGGTCATCGGCTTCATGTGGCTGGCCGGGGAGGTGCTCAAGCCGCTGGCCCTGGCGGTGCTTCTGAGCTTCGCGCTGTCGCCCGTGGCGGGCTTTCTCGAACGCCGGGGGGTGCCGCGGTTCCTCTCGGTCGTCCTGACGATCCTGCTGACCCTCAGCGCCCTCGGGGCCATCGGCTACGAGGTCGGACAGCAGTTGACGACGCTCACCAAGGACCTTCCCCAGTACGAGGAAAACATCAAGCGGAAGCTTTCGACGGCCAGGTTCTCGGAGGGTTCGTCGCTCGATCGGCTTTCGAAGGTCAGCCGAGAAGTCGCCGCGAGCCTGGACAAGCCCGAGAAGCATGAAGGTGTGACCCCGGTCAGCATCGTCTCGCAGCCGAGCTTCACGGAGCGCCTGCGGTCGGCCGTCGGGCCATACCTGGAATACCTTGGCGTGGCGTCGTTCGTCCTGATCCTGGTCCTCTTCATTCTGAGCGGGCGCGAGGAGCTCAGCGACCGGATCATTCGCCTCTTCGGGGCCAGCCGGGTGAGCCTGACCACGAGGACGATGGAGGAGGCCGCACAGCGGATCAGCCGTTACCTGGGGATGTTCAGCCTGGTGAACTCGGTCTTCGGCCTGATCATCACCCTGGGGCTCTGGGCCATCGGGGTCCGGTTCGCCATCCTGTGGGGTGTTCTGTTCGCGCTCTTGCGGTTCATCCCGTACGTGGGGCCCGCCGTGGCCTTCGCGCTGCCGCTGGCCTTCTCCTTCGCCGATGCCCCGGGCTGGCGCGAGCCGCTGATGGTCGTGGCCCTGTTTGCAACCCTGGAAACGCTGGCCAATAGCTTCCTGGAGCCGTTGATCTACGGCAAGACAACCGGTGTCTCGGCCCTCGGGCTGCTGGTAGCGGCGATGTTCTGGACCTGGCTCTGGGGCGCGCTGGGACTCTTGCTCTCAACCCCCTTGACCGTCTGCCTGGCCGTACTGGGCAAGTCGGTTTCGGGTCTGCGCGCGTTCGCGATCCTGCTGACCGAGGACGTACCGCTCGAGCCCGACGTCCGGTTCTATCAGCGCCTGCTGGCGATGGATCAAGAAGGGGCGGCGGAGATCGTCGAGGCCGCGCTGGCCAAGCAACCGAGAGACCAGGTCTTCGACGAAGTCCTGGTTCCCGCTCTGGCCCGGGCCGAGCGCGACCACGTTCGCGAGGAGATCGACGATCGCGAACGTACCTTTATCTGGCGCGTCGTCTCCGATCTGGTCATCGAGCTGGAGGAAAGCCCGGTGCTCGACCTCCAGACCCTATCCACCGCGGCCGAGGCCCGCGCGGTGAAACAAGAAGAAGAGAAAAAGGCGGCTTCGCCTGAGCGCGCGGCGTCGGGATCGGAATCGGATACGGACGAGGAAAAAGTCCCTGCCTTCCATGTTCTGGGAGTGGCGGTCAACGACGAGGCCGATATTCTGGTCCTGAGGATGCTCAACCAGCTTCTGACCGGCTCGGGGTGCGTACTGACGATCCTGCCGCCCCCGGAATCGCCGCTGAAGCTGGTCGAACAGGTCGCCGAGGCCGATCCCGAGCTCGTCCTGCTCTCGCACCTACCCCCCGCCGGCTTCACGGCCGCCCGTTATCTCGTCCGGCGGCTCCGTGCCCGGTTTGCCGAGCTGCCCATCGTCGTGGCCCGCTGGCGGTTCGGAGGCGACACTGAGGGCGCCACCGAGAAGCTCAGCAAGGCCGGCCCGAGCAAGGTGGTCTTCCGGCTTTCCGAGGCGCGCGACCTGATCCTCGAGAAGGCCAAGGCTCATGTGATCGCCCAGACCCAGCCTCGCGCGGATCAGGTCGCGTTGAAGGCGTAGTCAGCCCCATGATTTTGGAGGCGGCGGACTCGCCCGTGCTACCGCGGAGTCAGCAGATACGTGAGGAGTTGATCAAACTCATCCGCTGAGATCTGGTCGGCGAAGTTGGCGGGCATGGGCGAGATCGGGGCCGTGGACTGCTCATCGACTTCTTCGCGCGGGACCCGGACCTCCTTGCCCTGTGCGTCGGCCAGCACGAGGACCTGGCCCTCCTCGCGGAGCAGGAGTCCGCTCACCAGCCTGCCGTCCTTGAGGGCGAGCCGGGTGGTGCGGAACGCCTGGTCAACGTTGCGGTTCGGGTCCAGGATGTCCTCAACCAGTCGGTCCGCGCCCTGCGCGTTGATGCCGTCGAGCTGGGGCCCCACCCGCGCCCCCCGGCCCTGAAGTTGATGACAGGCCACGCAATTCCGCTCGAAAACAGCGGCGCCCTTGAGTGGATCGATCGACGTGTGATTCCGCGTATACCGATCCCGACGCTGGTTGATCACCGCGCGAAGCTTCTGGTCGCTGGGAGGAAGTCCCTTGAGCAGACCCTCGATCCTGCTGGAAAGATCCGCGAGCCTGGATTGCTCCAGCGTGAACCGGACCCGCGGCTCCTGCAAGACCCGGGGTGAGCCCTTGCCGACGGCCAGGGCGTCGAGCAGAACGCGGGCCGAAGCCTCCCGAGGGGCCAGCGCCAGGGCGATCGCCGATTGGAGACGTTCGGGGGCCCCCGGCAAGGCGGCCACGAGCGCCTGGTCCGCCTCGGGTCTGGCCGACGCTCCCAGGAGCGCCGCCGCCTGCTCGCGGAGCGTGGCCGGCTCGGACGCATCCGTCAGGATATGCGCCAGGACCGCCGTGGCTTCCTGGGGAGCCAGCGCGTTCAGCGCGGCGAGCGCTGCCTTTCGTGTGGCCTCGTCGGTCCTGGGTTTGTTGCCCAGCGATTTCAGGGCCTCCTGCGTCTCGTGGAGCTTGTAGGCCGAGGCGAGCGCGATCCCGGTCTGGATCTCGTTGGCTCGACCGGCGTCGAGAAGTTTCCCCGTCACCTGAAGGGCCAGCCCGCGGGTCGCGTCCGAAGGGGCGGCCCCGCGTTCCTGGAGCCCCTGCTGGACCGCCTTCAGCAGTGCGGCCTGCGCGTTCGGGTGCGTCGCATCGGTGCCGGCGACGAACCTAACGAGCGACGCCTCACTGCCGGGACTGCCGTAGCGGGCGACGTGATGTACGAACCGCTCACGAAGTCCGCCCCGAGTCGCTCCGGCCTCGAGCCGGGCGAGCAGGAAGTGGGCCGACGCGGCGTCGGGGACGCCGAGGGCCACGTCGGCCAGGTCGTCTCGGTCCCGATCGCTCCATTCTCCGGTGTTGACCGCTGTCCAGACCGAAGGGATGAGAAGCTGGTCACGCAGGGCCATTCGGACAACGTGGATCAGGTGAGTGTCATCCGGGGGAGTGCACTGGCGGAGATCCAGCAGCGGTCGAAGGTTCGACGCCTCGGGATGCCGTCCCAGGGCTTCGGCCGCGCACCGACGGACCAGGGCGTCCTCGTCGCGCAGTGCGCTCCACGACCATGTCTCGCTGCGTGCTGGGCAGGGCTGGACGACCGGCCAGGATACGGAACGCGTGGACCCGGACCTTGGCGTCGGCGTCGTGTGCGACCGTGTTCAAGGTCGGCTCGTCGAGCTGACCCGTCCGTTCGAGGACCCACGCGGCGTGAACCCGACGATCGGGGTTGGCGTCGCGCGTGGCGCTCGATTTCAGGCTCGCGATCACGCCCGGCTCGATCGGCCGTCCGGCAAGCTGGTTCGCGGCGAGCGCGCGGACGGTGATGTTGGGATCGCCGAGGGCCTCGATCAGTTCGGCCGGTTTGGCGTCGGGCAGATCGAGCCGGACGGGATCAATGGAGCGGGGCGCGTCGGCTTTCTCGGTCTTGCCGCGATAGACGATCCGCCAGATCCGACCCCGCTCCCGGTCACGGCCAGGATGGGTCAGCGGGACCTCGTAATGGCCGATGATCCGGTTGTAGAAGTCGGCCACGTACAGGGCGCCATCCGGTCCGAGCTCGATATCGACCGGCCGGAACCAGTTGTCCTCGCTCCAGAGAAAATCGGGCTGGAGGATACCGCGGGGCGTCGAGCCGTGCCACTCGATCCGGTCGTGGTTGATCCGGTTGGTGACGACATTGCCGATGAACAGGGTGTCGCGAAACGCCGCCGGGAACTGGTTGGCCGCGTAGTAGGTGATGCCCGAAATCGCGGTCGAACCATGATCGTGCGTGACCATCTCGGGGCCGAATCCGAGGCCATCGTTCGGCTTGCCGAAGCTGGGATACCAGGCGCCCGGCAGGAGCTGATAGAGCGGCCGGCTATGGCAGTCGCACGAATAGAGGTTGCCCCGCGGATCGAACGCCAGGCCGAACGGGTTGACCTGGCCGTGGGTGACGTATTCGAGGTGAGTGCCGTCCGGGCGCATCCGGTAGACGTTCCCCGACTGCATGGTCACGGCGTCGTGGTCCGCGCCCGCGACGGTCGAGCTATTCGAGAACCCGTGGCAGGCGTAGATCCAGCCGTCGAACCCCCAGGTGAAGGCGTTGGTCATGCCGTGGGTGTCGCGGGCGCCGAAGGTCTGGTAAAGGACATCGCGGCGATCGGCCCGGCCGTCGCCGTCGTCGTCGGTCAGCCGCGCGACCGTGGGGATGCTGTGAACGAGCGCGGAGTTGCCGCCGGGCATGGGCAGGAGCCCGATCGGGATATTCAGACCCTCGGCAAACGTGCGAACACTCCGCGCCCGGCCGTCGGGCCCGAAGTCGCCGAGGATCTTGACCCCGTCCCGCGGGATCTTCCCCTCCGGAGCGGGAAACGGGTACTCGACCGTCTCGGTGACCCAGAGCCGGCCCCGGTCGTCGAACGCCATGTTCAACGGCTTCTTGATCTCGGGCTCCGCCGCCACCAGTTCGGCCACGAACCCCTCCGGGAGGTGGAACGCCTTGCGCTCGTCCTCGGGGGTGCGCGGGTCGGACGTCGAGACCGACTCGATCTTCGGTTTCTTGGCGTCGGCGGCCTGGGAAAGCTGGGCGAACAGGATAAAGGTTAAGGTTATGAGCAGTGTCAGCCGGGACATCCGGTTCATTGTGCGTGATTCCCTGGTTTCCATGCAAAAATGGTGATGGGAGTTCCCTCGGGGTCATGAAGCCGGACCGCCCGATAGCCTTCGGGATTCTCCTCGACCCGTCCGACGCTCACTCCTGCCTCGCTCAGCCGCTGGACCTCTATGTCGATATTGTCGGTCTCGAACACCAGCCGGACGAGGCTCGGGATGGAGCCTCCGGCCAGACGCAGGTCGGGTTTTCCTTTGATCGCGACCAGGCCGGTCCCCGCGGCAAGCAAGGCATACTGGCGCGCCGGGTCGTCGAGGACGATCGAAAGTCCCAGGATCTCGACATAGTAGCGAACCAGGGTTGGCCAGTCGCGAGTCTGGATCTCGGCCAGGTAAAGGGTAAGCGTGGGTGTGCCGGGGGTCATGGACCTTATTGTGCCATGTCGGCCGTTCGCCTGCGAGGGGTGGGTTCGGTCGCCGGTCGCCCGTTTGACGTTGACCCCCTGGCGGACTTCCCTACAATTTGGCTCAAGTTATTTTCTCAAAAGCACGAGCACGTCAGGCGCGCCAGCAGAGCAAGGCCGGGTGCGATGTCGGAAGAACCGCGGGAGGCGCTGGAAGCCGTCCGGTTGGAGAAGCTGAAGCGGATCGAGGCCCTGGGTGCGGACCCATGGGGACAGCGGTTCGACGGCCATCGGGCGATCGCCGAGGTACGCGACCTTCCTTTGCTCGAAGCCGCGGAGACCGGCCCGTCGGTTCGGGTCGCGGGGCGAATCATGCTCCGCCGGACCCAGGGTAAGGTCATGTTCCTGGAGGTCCGCGACTGGACCGAGCGAGTCCAGATCTTCATCGGCAAGAACCAGGTCGGCGACGACGGATGGGCCCTGGCCGCCGAGCTCGACCTGGGTGACCTGATCGGAGTCGACGGCACCCTGGGGCGGACGCGAACCGGCGAGCTGACCGTTTTCGCGTCACGTCTGACCTTTCTGGCCAAGAGCCTGGCGCCGCCGCCCGAGAAATGGCACGGTTTGACCGACGTCGAGCAACGGTATCGCAATCGGTCGGTCGACCTGTTCAGCAACCCGGAATCACTTCAGACTTTTCTCGGCCGCTCGAAGGTTGTGGCCTCGTTCCGCAAGACCATGGCTGAGCGTGGGTTCGTCGAGGTCGAGACGCCAACGATGCAGCCGATTGCCGGTGGCGCGGCGGCGCGGCCGTTCGTGACCCATCATAACACGCTCGATCTCCAGCTCTTCCTGCGGATCGCGCCGGAGCTCTATCTCAAGCGGCTCCTGGTCGGCGGGATGGAGCGTGTCTTCGAGATCGGCCGGGTTTACCGCAACGAGGGGATAAGCACCCGCCATAACCCCGAGTTCACGATGATGGAGGCGTACCAGGCCTACGGTGACTACCACGCGATGATGGATCTGACCGAGGCTCTCATCGTCGGGGCCATCGAGACCCTGGACGGCAACCTACGACGACGCTACAAGCTCCCCGGCGAGCTCGACGGCGAGGTGTCCATCGACTTCACTCCTCCCTGGCCGCGTAGGACCTACACCGAGCTCTTTCAACAGTACGCGGGCGTTGCTATCGACGACCGCGCGGGGGTTCAGTCCAGGGCTGAAGGTCTAGGGATCGCCACGGCGGGCAAGGACCATGACGTGGTCGTCAGCGAGATTTTCGAAGAACTGGTCGAGGATCGGCTCGATGGGCCGCTCTTCGTGATCGACTACCCGGCCGCGATTTGCCCGCTCACGAAGCGGAAGCGATCGAACCCCGCGGTGGCCGAACGATTCGAGCTTTTTGTCCATGGCATGGAACTGGCCAACGCTTATACCGAACTGAACGACCCGGTCCTCCAGGAGGAGCTGTTCCGGAGCCAGCTTGCCGGTCAGAAGGAAGAGGACTCGATGGCCAAGATGGATGACGATTTCATCCGCGCCTTGAAGCATGCCATGCCACCGGCCGGCGGCCTGGGAATCGGGATCGACCGGCTCTGCATGTTGCTCATGAACCAGGCGAGCATCCGCGACGTGATCCTGTTCCCGCTCCTGCGGCCGCAAGGTTGACAAACGGAATTTAGCCAATCGCAGGGTGGGCTCCTCAACCTGCCATCCGTCTTTTTTGTGGTATGCGGGAGCACATTCTACAGAGTCTTTGAAGGCTTTCCACGGAAGGATCGGCCGTCATGTACAAATACTTGATCTGCTGGCGGTATCTCCGTACTCGATATATCGCTCTGGCGAGTATCGTGAGTGTAATGCTGGGCGTGGCCACGATGATCGTGGTCAACTCGGTGATGGCGGGTTTCTCGGAGAAGATGCGGGACCGGATTCACGGAATCCTCGCCGATGTGATTGTCGAGTCGTACGATTTCAACGGGTTCTACGACGCCGAGGAAGTCATCTCCCGGATCAAGCGAGTGGCTGGCGACCAGATCGAGGCGATCGCGCCGACAACCGAGACCTTCGGTTTGATGAAATTCCGATATATGGGGCAATCGATCACGCGTCAGGTTCAGATCATCGGCATCCGTCCCGAGGAGCGAGCGCGCACCGGCGATTTTGCCGAGTTCCTGACCGATGACCGCGGGCAGCAAATCAAGCCGTCGTTTGAGGTTTCCCATGCCATCAAGATGAACACCCCGGTCGGTGAGGTTCTCAAGGATTCGAAGCCCGAAGATGCGTTGACTCCTTTTTTTGAAAAGGAGCTGGAAGCGATCCCCGACCACGGGGCGATCATCGGCTACGCGCTTGGGACGGTCCATCGTTCGGGGGTCAAGACCGACCGATTCATCGCGCCGCCGGGAACGCAAGTCGAGCTGATTTTTCCCTCGGCGGGCAAGCGCCCCGAACCGGGTTACGACACGTTTACCGTGGTCGGCTATTTCAAGAGTGGGATGAGCGAGTACGACTCCAGCCATGTGTACGTCCCCCTCGAGCGGCTTCAGAAGATGCGGTTGCTGGAAGCTCCCGACGGTCGGATCGCGGTCAACCAGATCCAGATCAAGGTCAAGCCGGGGGTCGACATCAACGTCCTGGCGCAAACCGTGCAAACCGCGGTGGACGAGCTACGTTCACCTTATTTTCAGGTCTCGACCTGGGAACAGAAACAAGGTCCCTTGCTGTCCGCGGTGTCGCTCGAGCAGAGCATCCTGAACATGCTTCTTTTCTTCATCATCGCGGTCGCGGGGTTCGGCATCCTGGCGATCTTCTCGATGATCGTGGTCGAGAAGACCCGCGATATTGGTGTGCTCAAGGCGTTGGGGGCGTCGAACGCCGGGGTGCGGAATATCTTCCTGGGCTATGGGCTCCTGCTCGGATTTGTCGGCAGTGGCATCGGCATGGCCGGCGGCTTGTTGTTCGTTCATTATATCAATGACATCGAGCGCGTGCTGAGCAAGTTAACGGGGCGGAAGGTCTTCGACGACACGATCTATTACTTCGACCGGATTCCGACCCTGGTCGATCCCTGGACCGTGGCGTGGATTGTCGCCGGAGCGCTCGTCATCTCGGCGATTGCCTGCATCTGGCCGGCGCAGCGTGCCGCGCGGCTGCATCCGGTTCGGGCCCTGCGGTTTGAATGAGCGCGAGCTGGGCCATCCTTAGACCATCTTCTCATCTCCATCTTACACCGTTTCCAATCAGGGGCGAAGGCGATGACCAGCCAGCTCGCGGCCGTGGGCCTGGAAAAGACGTACAAGAAGGGAAAGATCCGGGTCCCAGTGCTTCAGGGGGTCGACCTGTCGGCAGAGCGTGGGGAGTTCGTGGCGATCGTGGGGGCCAGCGGTTCGGGTAAGAGTACCTTGCTGCACTTGCTCGGTTTGCTCGACGCCCCTGACGCCGGGTCGGTCTACCTCGAAGGGCAACGGATCGACGCCGCTGCCGTCTCCGACCGGCGCCGTGACCGCCTGCGGAACGAAACGTTCGGATTCATCTTCCAGTTCTACCACTTGCTCCCGGAGCTCACCGCCCTCGAGAATGTGATGATGCCGGGCTTGATCCGCTACGGTCTGGGATCGTATCTGGTTCAGCGCGGCAGGCTTCGGCGCGAAGCTGCGGAGTTGCTGGAACGAGTCGGGCTGGGACACCGGCTGACGCATTACCCCTCCGAGCTCTCGGGCGGCGAGATGCAACGCGCGGCGATCGCTCGGGCTCTGGCCGGAAAGCCATCAATCGTCCTGGCCGACGAGCCGACCGGCAACCTCGACGCCGTCAGCGGCCATGGGGTGCTCGAGTTGCTCCGCGACTTGAACCGCGAGCACTCGCTCACTATGATTATGGTCACCCACGACATCCAGATCGCCCAGCAGGCCGATCGGGTCGTTCGGCTGGTCGAGGGACGGATCGAGGAATGGGCACCCGTTCTCACTTGAACTGAGCGAGTTCCGGGATCGAGACGGCAGCGAGGCTGACCCCGTCGTAGGTTGAGAACAGGTGTGGACCAGTTCCGCGTCGATCCCCAGTCGTCGGACTGGGCCGGGAGTTTCGTCGGATGAGTCTCAAGATTTACATCAACGCGAAATACTACGATAAAGCCGACGCCAAGATCAGCGTCTACGATCATGGCCTGCTTTACGGCGACGGCGTCTTCGAGGGCATCCGCGCCTACTCCGGCCGCGTGTTCCGACTTAATCGACATGTGGACCGGCTCTACGATTCGGCTCGGTCGATCCATCTTCAGGTCCCGATCTCGAAGGGAGATATGTCCCGAGCGATTATCGAGACCCTGGGTGTGAACCGACTCAGCGACGCCTACATCCGGGTGATCGTTACCCGCGGCGCGGGGAGCCTGGGACTCGATCCGCGGAAGACGACCGACCCCCAGGTGATCATCATCACCGATGCAATAAGCCTTTATCCTGCGGAGCTTTACGATCATGGCCTGAAGATCGTCACCGCTGGCACCATGCGCAACCACCCGAGCGCATTGAACCCTCGGATCAAATCGCTCAACTATCTTAATAACATCATGGCCAAGATCGAGGGCACCAACGCTGGCTGTCTCGAGGCCCTGATGCTCAATCACAAGGGTGAGGTTGCTGAGTGTACTGGCGATAATATTTTTATCGTTCGACGCGGCGAACTGCTGACCCCTTCAGTCGATGCTGGCATCCTCGAAGGAATCACCCGCGACGCGGTTATCGAACTGGCGCGTGCGGCCTCGATTCCGGTCTTCGAGCGGGCGATGGACCGTCACGACATCTATACTGCCGACGAGTGCTTCCTGACCGGCACGGCCGCCGAGGTCATCCCCGTGGTCGAATGCGACGGCCGGGCCATCGGGACCGGCAAGCCGGGGCCCGTTACACAGGACCTCCGAAACCGCTTCCATAAGCTGGTACGGGAAGAGTAGAGTTACCTTCACGACCCGAGGCCGCGCACCGTGCTCGAGATCCGTAAGATCCTGGCGCCCACCGACTTCAGCTCCCACGCGGCGAACGCGTTGCGCTATGCGTGCGGACTCGCCGAGCGGGTCGGAGCCGAGTTGCATCTCCTGCACGTGCTCTCTGAGGTCATCCCGACCGGCCCTGATCCGCTCCTCACGCCGGTTCTTCCGCCTGAGTTTTATCGTGAGAGTGAGGAGCAGTCACGGCAAGCGCTCAGCGCCGCACTCGATCCCACCTGGGGGAAGCCGCCAGGTCTCGTGACCAACGTCCGCTGGGACGGTCCGGTCGAGGGGATCGTCGCCTATGCGGAGCAGGCGGTCGTCGATCTGATTGTTATCGCCACTCACGGCCGGACCGGCCTGAGCCACGTTCTGCTGGGTTCGGTCGCCGAGCGGATTGTTCGGGAAGCCCCCTGCCCTGTTCTGACCATTCGTTCCAAATAGGGTCAAGGGAAACAGCGAGAAGCCTGGCCTATAAAAAGGGGGGCGGCTGCCATGTCCGAACCCGCAGCCGGACCTGATGCAACAAGGCGCGTCATCTACAAAGGGCGAAAGATCGACCTTGCGCTCCAGCAGGTTTCGCTCTCGGATGGAACTCTTGCTCCTCGCGAGGTTGTCCTCCATCGCGGAGCCGTGGCGCTCGTGCCGATGGTCGATGACCATCACGTCTGCCTGGTTGAGAACGAGCGCTACGCTGTGGGAAAAGTGTTGCTCGAAGTCCCTGCGGGAACCATCGACTGCGGTGAGACTCCCGAGCAAACCGCGGCGCGCGAACTGGTCGAGGAAACCGGGTTTCGCGCCGGGCGGATCGAGCCGATCCGGTCGTGGTTCGTCTCTCCCGGGGTCATGAACGAGCGGATGTACCTTTTCCTGTGCCGCGAGCTGGAGCCGGGAATCGCCAGCCACCAGCCTGACGAGCGACTGACGACCCGGATCGTCTCGTGGGATCGGGCGATGGAGATGGTCCGCGATGGAACGATCGAGGACGCGAAGACCCTACTGGCTCTCTGGTTGTGTGATACTCTCAGGCATTGCTGAGCCAGCAAAGGTCTTCGACGTCGATCTTATCCTCTCTCAATGCCCGATCGGGAACAGACTGGGCAAGAGCACCGCATCGAGCGGCCGGAGCCCGGGTCCGGGCTGATCGGAATCGTTGAGGAACATGTCCGGGTCGTGCGGGCCGACGCGCCGGCTGTCGTGCCATCGCACGTGGAGGTCGGAGAAGAGGACATTCTGCCCCATGCCGCCATGGTTGGGGCTATTGCCGGGCAAGATGCGGCGGACATCGGTTTCGTGTGGCGGCTGGTCCGCGAGCAAGGGAACGTTGGACGAGCAAGGTGTCGCCAGCGGATGGACCGAGCCGGAATCGAGGTCACGGAGACCGCCGTGATAGGCGTAGTCCCAGCAGACGATCTCCTTGTAACGATGAGGGTCCTGGTCCTTGATCTTGCAGAGTGACCGGAGATCGGGCAGATGCCCATGACTGCACGAGCCGTTGCACGGGCAATCGAGGGTACTCAGGTCTTCGAGCAGACCGGCGTCGTGGAGCAACGCGGCAAACGTTCCCGCCGTGGCCTGGGGACAGTCGGGATGCGTGTAGGGATAGACCCGATGTTGATGACCGTACTGGGCCAGGCCGAGACCGAGTTGCTGAAGGTTGAAAACACAGGCCGCCTGGTTCATGCGCGTCTTCGAGCGCTGAATGGCGGGAACGAGTGTGAGTAAGCCGGCAACGAAGATGCAGGCCGCGACCGCGACGTCGGCCCATCGGAAGGGAACGGTGATCGGCACGTAATCGTGCAGGCTCCGCCGCTTTCGGTTCTCGGAGACATAGCTCAGCGTGCGCCTGGCCAGGTTGGGAGGCGCCTCTTCCTGGCCGAGGCCGTCGTCGAGAAGCTGGTGAAGCGACCGGATGAGCCGATCGACCTTTTCCGCCTGGACGGGGTCACTGGCAAGCTCGCGTTCAGCCTGCTCGCGGGGGGTGCCCTCGATTTGTCCGAGAGCGTAATCGAGCATGTCTTGAGCATTCATCGGAGGTTACCCATTCCCATCCCGATTCACCGCCTGGGCCATTTGCTGGAGCTTGGCCAGGGCGGCATGCAGCCGCGACTTGACGGTCCCCACGGGAATTTTGAGGATCTCGGCAATTTCGCGATACTTCAGGTCGTCATAATACGCCAGGAGCAAGGTTTGACGGAGTGTCTCCGGAAGCCGGGCGATGCTCTGTCGGACCCATTCCTGTCGTTCCTGTCCCTGTAACTCGGCCAGCGGACCAGCCTCGTCACTCGTGAGCAGGTCGACTAAACGCCCGGTATCGGATTCTGTTGAACTGCTGTTGACGTTCTGGTCGAGGCTGAGCGTGGGATGCCGGCCCTGCTTGCGCAGGGCATCGACCGCCTGATGGGTGGCGATCGAATAGATCCACGGTCGAACCGGCCGACCTTCCTCGTACAGGCCACGTTTCAGATGAATCTGCAAGAACGTGTTCTGGAAGACGTCCTCGGCCAGTGCCCGGTCACCGAGATAGCGGGTCAGATAGCGGTAGAGTTCGTTCTGGTAACGCTGGATCAGCGTGTTGAAGTCTTCGGTTCGACCCGTATCACGATACCGGCTCAACAGCGCCTCGTCCGAGAGCTGAGCCCGGTCCTCGGCTGCGTCGATGCCAGTCGCCTTCATCATGAGTTACGTACCGTCGAGGCGGAATGTTCGCGTTCCGGGCTATAATACGCTGACAGCACCGGCCACTTTCGTTTTGGCTGTTCCAGCCGACTGTCATGAGAGATCAGGACTTGGTATGAATCTCGCCAGGCCTGTCGAGGGCCGAGCTGATGGTTGAGATTCCAGGATATTACTCGGCATCGGGCACGACCCGACTAAGCGAAACGCAGGTAAACCTCCACGATACCATACGGGGCGGACGGCGGAAACGGGTCCGATGGGATCAGTTGGACTTCACAGGACAGGCCGCCGCTGGAGCCGGGTCTCGTTGATTTTGCCGATTCATGGTCTCATCTTCGCAACCCGGCATGGTAAAGTCGATCCATCGGATGCAGCCCAGCGGCGTTGCTGGAGAGTTGCGCCGGCATTTGACGTCGGCTTCGCCGGCTGAGAGTTCCCCCAATGCTCGCCAAGCTCTCGTCTTACACCCTGGTCGGGATTGACGCCCTACCGGTCGAGGTCGAGGTTGACGTGTCGTCGGCCTCGATGCCCAAGACGGTGCTGGTGGGCCTGGCCGAGGCGGCGGTGAAGGAGAGCACTCACCGGGTTGAGCGGGCGCTGGTGAACTCGGGGTATCGCCGGCCGATGGATCGGGTGGTGATCAACCTGGCGCCGGCTGACCTGAAGAAGGACGCGGGAGGCTTTGACCTCCCGATCGCGTTGGGGCTTCTGGTGGGTGACGGCCAGGTGGCGCTCGAGCGCCGGGGAGCTTCGCCGTGGTGGGCGAGCTGGCCCTGACCGGCGAGACGCGGCCGATCAAGGGGGTGCTGGCGATGGCCCTGGCCGCCGCTGCCGAGGGCCGCGCCGGCCTGATTGTCCCCGAGGCCAACGCCGCCGAGGCCGCCGTGGTCGAAGGGATCGACGTCTACCCCGTCGGCAGTCTTCCCGAGGCCGTGGGCTTCCTCACCGGTGCGCTCGACCTCGAACCGCGATCGGTCGACCTTGACGATGTCTTCCGCCAGAATTCGCACTACGAGGACGATTTTGTCGACGTCAAGGGGCAGGACTACGCCAAGCGGGCGCTGCTGATCGCCGCCAGCGGTTCGCACAACGTTCTGATGATCGGCCCCCCCGGCACGGGAAAGACCCTGCTGGCAAAGCGGTTGCCGACGATCATGCCCCCACTGACGGCCACCGAGAGTCTTGAAACGACACGGATCTACAGCGCCATGGGACTGCTGCCCGCGGGCCAGGCACTCCTGGCGCTCCGGCCGTTCCGCCACCCCCATCATTCGGTCAGCGACGCCGGCCTGGTCGGCGGTGGAAGCACGCCCCAACCGGGCGAGATCAGCCTCGCGCACAAGGGGGTCCTGTTCCTCGACGAGCTTCCTGAGTTCAACCGCAAAACGCTCGAAGTTCTCCGCCAGCCGTTGGAGGAAGGTCAGGTGACGATCAGCCGGGCCTTGCGAAGCACGACGTTCCCGGCCGACTTTGTGCTGGTGGCCGCGATGAATCCCTGTCCCTGCGGCTATCGCTCCGACCCCCGGCGCGCCTGCAACTGCACGCCGCCCCAGGTGGAGAAGTATCTGGGGAAGATCTCCGGTCCCCTACTCGATCGGATCGACCTTCACGTCGAGGTTCCCGCGGTCCCCTTTACCCAGCTTGCCGAGGCCCCACCCGGCCCGAACTCGGCAGCCTTCCGGGCGCAGGTGCTCGCCGCGCGCTGCGCGACAGGCCGAGCGCTTTGGTCCCCGCGGACCGGGCGTCAACGGCCGGATGACCCCCCGCCAGGTCCGCAAATACTGCCCGCTTAGGCCAGAGTCGCACAGCCTGCTTAAAGCGGCGATGGAAGAACTGGGTCTCTCGGCCCGCGCTCACGACAAGGTTCTCCGCGTTGCGCGAACCATGGCTGACCTCGACGACAGCGACGTCATTCTCCCCCACCATGTTGCCGAGGCGGTGGGTTATCGGTCGCTCGATCGAAGCGTCTGGAGCTGACGGATCGTCGGGGTTTCGTCCTCTGGCACGGCTCAGTCGAAGTGTTGCCTCAGCAAGGCCAGGCTTCGGGGTACGCCGGTCGTGGCGTCGTCATTGCCCTCGAACTCGAGGGAGATCCAGCCTCGGTACCCGTGCGACTTGAGGATCGACGCGATCCGGCCGTAGTCGAGGTCGAGGGCGTACCAGCGTCCGCCGCCGAAATAGGTCTTGGCCTGAACCAGGGCGATCGGTACGGAGCTGGCAGCCATCTGTTCCATCTGCTCGTAGGAGTGTTCCAGGAAATTGCCCGTATCGAGCGTCATCTGAAGCCAGGGAGACTTGATCGCCTCGACGATCCGCAGGACGCCCGCCGCGGTCCGGCCGAGTCCCCAGTGGTTCTCAAGTCCGAGCACCACGCCGCATTCCTCGGCCCTGGGCAGGAGCTTCTCGATCGCGCTGATGACCCAGCCAAAGGCTTCCTCGTCGGTCTGGCCTTCCAGCGGCGGCTCGATCCCCTTGTGGCTCATGAATTCATCGAACGACTTGATCGTGCCCCATCGGCCGGTGTTGATCCGCATCGTGGGGATGCCCAGCCGGTAGGCGACCTCGATCTGGTACAGCGTCTTCTGGATATTGGTCCGCCGCAACTCGGCGTCCGGGGTGACGAACCCCTGATGGGTCGAGAAGCCCATCAAGGCCAGGCCCAGAGCGTGCGCCTGACGCTTGATCTTTTGAAGCGCGGCGTTCGACTCGTCCTGCATCTGGATGTGGAGGATCTCGACACCGTCGAAACCCATCGCGGCAGCCTTGTCGATACAGGCGGGAATGTCGAGCCTCTCACCCCGGAACTGCCAGAACGAATAGGTCGATACGCCGATGGGATTGCCCTTTCGGCGCGGCTCGGAGGCGGTGCCCGAAGGTGCGTCTGCCCCGGCGGCATTTCCGGCGACGGCCAGGGTCGCGCCTGCGCCAGACAGGGCGGCATACGTCAGGAAGTCTCTCCGATCGGTCATCCTCATGCGGGACCACCTTTTCCGCCGCGCTTGGCGGCCACCGCCAGGCGGGCCGCGGCGGCGACCTTCGCGGCGGTCAAGCCGTACTTTTCGAGCAAGGCGTCGGGAGATCCGCTCTCGCCAAACTGGTCGCCGATGTTGACGTAACGGATCGGCACCGGCGCGAGTTCCGCCACAGTCATGGCGACGACGCTACCCAGACCGCCGTGGGCGAGGTGCTCCTCGGCGACGACGAGGGCGCCCGTCTCCACTGCCGCGGTCTGAAGGGCATCGCGGTCGATCGGCTTGACGGTGTGGATGTCGAGCACGCGGGCGTCGATCCCTTCGGCCTTCAGGGTCTCGGCCGCGTCGAGTGCGGGGGCGACCATCAGGCCGTTGGCGATCAGGGTCACGTCCCGGCCGGGGCGGAGCGGTGTTGGCCTTGCCGATCGTGAACGATGCCTGACCCTCGACATAGACCTTGGGGACCTCGGGACGGCCGGTTCGGAGGTAGACCGGGCCCTTGTATTCGAGCATCGCCTTCGTCAGCCGCCCTGGCCGACACTTCGTCGGCCGGCACAAGCACGACAAAGCCCGGCAGCGAGCATGCGAGCGACACGTCCTCGATCCCCATCTGCGAGGCGCCGTCCTCGCCGATCGAGATCCCGGCATGACTTCCCACGATCTTGACGTTCAGATGAGGATACGCCACCGACATCCGGATCTGGTCGTAGGCGTTGCACATGATGAACGCGGCGAAGCTCGAAATCAGGCTGGTCTTGCCCGCGCTGGCGAGTCCCCCGGCAATCCCGACGAGGTTGCTCTCGGCAATCCCGATGTTGAAGAAACGGTCGGGAAACTTCTGGCCGAACCACTCGGTCCGGGTCGAGTTGCCGACATCGGCGTCGACGACGACGAGGTCGGGATGGTCGGCCCCGAACGCTTCGAGGGCGCGGCCAAAGGCATCGCGCGTTGCCTTGCCGAGCTCGCGTTTGGTCTGTAGTGCCGAAGCCGCTCCCGCCATGTGATCGTCTCTCCCGTGCGTGTCCGATGGTCGTTCAACCGATCTCGGCAAGCGCCTCGTCCAGATGCTTGCGCGGGACCGGCTTGCCGTGGAAGTTCTCGTCGCCGAGCTCGGGTCAGCAGCTTGAGGATACCCTGCCCCTTGCGGGTCAGGGAGAGGATGCAGGTCGGCTGACCTTGGAAGTCCGGACACGTTTGAACGTGTTGACGACTTCCTCGATATCATTGCCCTGGATGGCGAAGGTCCGCCAGCCGCAGGCGGCGAACTTACCGTCGATCGGGTCGGTCGGGAGGACTTCCTCGGCGGCGCCGGTCTGCTGGAAGTGGTTGCGGTCGACGATCACCGTGAGGTTGTCGAGCTTGTACTTCGCGGCCGACGCGGCGGCTTCCCACACCTGCCCCTCGCCGAGCTCGCCGTCGCCGGTCATGACGTAAGTATGATAATCCTTCTTGTCGATCCGTGCGGCCAGGGCATGGCCGACGCCGAGCGAGAGCCCCTGTCCGAGCGAGCCTGTCGAGGCCTCGACCCCGGCCGAGCCGGGTCATGTTGGGATGGCCTTCGAGCGGGCTACCCAGCTTGCGCAGGGTCATGATCTGGTCATGCGGGAAGTAGCCCGACTGGGCCAGGGCCGCGTACAGCACGGGAGCCGCGTGGCCTTTCGAGAGGATGAACCGATCGCGATCGGGCCAGTGCGGGTCCTTGGGATCGTGTCGCAGGAACCCGCCGAAATACAGGGCGGTGACGACCTCGACCGCCGATAGCGAGCTGCTGGGGTGGCCCGAGCCGGCCTCGGTCGTCATCAGGACGATATCGCGCCGGAGCAGGCGGGCACGTTCTCGCAGGGCATCGAGCTGAGCTGGATCGGAATCAGCCACGGACCGTCCTCCCCGGCTTGATACAAGCCGACACCGACATTATCGCATGATGGCTTCGCGCCGCAAGTCCCCGAACTCGGTCCCGCGGCCTTGTCTGCGCATTCATCGTCCCTTGCGCTCCGGGGGTTTCAGCCCCATGGCTTGCATGAGCATTTGCAGATCCTGCCAGGCGTCCTTCTTGGCGGCGGGGTTGCGGAGCAGGTAGGAGGGATGATACGTCGACGACGGCGGGATGCCGCGATAGCGGTGCCAGCGGCCGCGGAGCCGGCCCATCGGCAAGGCGGTCTCGAGCAGGGCCTGGGTGGCGATCCGCCCCGAGCAGGCAGAGGAACTCGGGACGGATGATCGCGATCTGGCGTTCGAGGTAGGGGAGGCAGTTAGCCATCTCCTCGGGCAGTGGGGTTGCGGTTCTCTGGAGGCCGCGACTTGAGGACGTTGGCGATGTACACTTCGTCGCGGGTCAGGCCCATTCCCTTGGTGATCATGTCGGTCAGAAGCTGGCCGGCGCGGCCGACGAAGGGTTCTCCGGTCCGGTCCTCTTCGGCGCCAGGGGCCTCGCCCACGAACATCAGCCGGGCGGTGGGCGAGCCGGTGCCGAAGACGGTCTGGGTCCGCGTGGCGGCCAGGTGCGGGCAGCGCTGGCAGGCGGCCACCTCCGCCGCCAGGGCCGCGAGCTGCGCGGGACGCTCCGCCGGATCGACGAGCGGCAAGGCCAGCCGGATCCTCGCCGAAGAGCGACGCCGCCGCGATCCGGGGTAGCGGGTACGGGAACCGGGGCGGACCGGCGAGTCGGCGTCCGGCTCGGAGCCGGTGTGCCGGCTCGGCTCGCGGACGTGAAGGCGGCGTGGCTGGAGGCGGAACGCCTGTGCCCGACCGCCCCGCCGCGGCGCCGACTCCGCCGGCAGCGGCCGGAGCAGGGTAGCCGGTCCAGGCCGGCCCCGGACAGCGCCTCGAGCCGCTGACGGACCTCGCGGATCAGGCGCCGATGCTCGATCACCAGGGCCTCGGTCGCAGATCTCGGCCTCGTAGGTCATTTCTTTCTCATGCTCGGGCATGATCAGCTCTCGATCTCGTTCCAAGATCGGTCTGCGATCCAGGCAGGGTCCCTGCGGTCGCACTGCCTCGCCCGACCCGGGCGTGAGGCGGGCGGCAAGTGCCCGGTGATCAGGCGGGCGCCGCGCTCGTAGGTCAGGTACGACCAGGCCCAGCTAAAGAGGACCAGCGAACCGATTGCGGAACCCGATCAGAAAGAAGATATGAATGAATAACCAGGTCACCCAGGCGATCCAGCCCCAGAGTCGGATCGGGCCGATCTGGGCGATCGCGGCAGCGCGGCCGATGGTGGCCAGCGATCCCTTATCATGATAGCGGAACGGCAGGAGCGGCTCGCCGCGAAGCACTCGCTTGATGTTCCGGGCGGTGTGCTCGCGCCTCCTGGATCGCCGCCGGGGCGACGCCGGGGATGGGCTTGCCGTCCTGCGATCAGGCTGGCGAGGTCGCCGATGACGAAGACCTCGCGGATGGCCGGGGATCGTCAGGTCGGGCTCGACCAGGACCCGCCCCGCGCGGTCGAGCGGCACCCCCAGCGAACGGGCCAGCGGCGAGGCCGCCACCCCCGCGGCCCAGAGCACGGTCCGGGCAGCGATCCGCTCGGTGCCGACGCCGACCCCCTCGGCATCGATCGACCGTCACGATCGTGCCGGTGCGGACCTCGACTCCCAGCCCGAGCGAGTTGCTCGCGGGCCTTCTCCGACAGCGACTGGTCACGTAGCGAAGGCAGGACCCGGGGCGAGCCCTCGAGCAGGATCACGTGCGCCTGGGTCGGGTCGATGTGCCGGAAGTCCTTGGCCAGGGCATGGCGGGCGATCTCGCTGAGAGCGCCGGCCAGCTCGACTCCCGTCGGCCCCCCGCCGACGATCACGAACGTCAGCCAGGCGCGACGCGCGGCCGGGTCGAGCCTCGCGCTCGGCCGCTTCGAAGGCGTAAAGGACGCGACGGCGGATCTCCAGGGCGTCGCTGATGCTCTTGAGTCCCGGGGCGTCGGCTTCCCATTCGTCGTGACCGAAATACGAATGCGTCACGCCGGTCGCCACGATCAGGTAGTCGTAGGCGACCGGTCGCCTCATCGTCCGCCAGCGTGACCTTTCGCGGGTGTTCACGATCGATTGCGCGACGGTCCCCAGCACGACCTCGACGTTCTCGCTGGCCACGGAGGATCCGCCGGATCGGCGAGGCGATGTCGCTGGGGTTGAGCCCCGCGGTCGCCACCTGGTAGAGCAAGGGCTGGAACAGGTGATGGTTCTGGCGATCGATCAGGAGTCACCCGGACCGGGGCGCCGGCGCAGCGCCTGCGCGGCGTTCAGGCCGCCGAAGCCACCGCCGATGATCACGACGCGCGGTGAGCCGTCCGTCATCCGGTTTGCTCCGACGAGACACTGATAAATAGAGTATGTTTCATTATTATTATTATTATTAAAAATACGTTCAAGGTTGAGGGACGCGGCGGAGCGGCTTGGGCTCGGACTTGAAGGCCGCGATCGACCAGCGCTTCCAGCTATGGATATCGTAGCCGAAGTCCTGACCCGTTAGCTTGACCAGGGTGGCGAGAACCTCGACGTTCTGAAACGTCTCGGGCACCATGCGAAAGAGCGGCCCGCGGCTGGCCACCATCCCCGATCCGCCACCGCCACCGCCACCGAGCGAAAGCCCAGCGCCGTACGAGAACGGGACGCCGACCGCGCCATACGCGGCCACACCCGGCCCGACCACCGGGATGCAGCCGCCGGATACCGTCGCACCCGAGAGCCCGAGTCCCCCCACCGGACCCGGCGAGAGCGAGCCGAAGCCGCTGCTGCTTCCGCCAGGTATGCCCATCGCGTTCTCGGCCGATGGGTCCATCACGACGTGGTAGCGGGTCGTCAACAGGGCGTTGATCAGGGCGGGCACGCTGCTCACCGCGTTAAGCTGGCCCAGCGTCCAGGCTGCCCGGTTGACGACGGCGGGGTCGTTGGTGCGCAGGCCCTGGAGCAGGCCCGGAATGATGTTCGGGTCCTTGCGCCGGCTCAGAGCCGCCATCGTCATGTGCCGGACGTCGGAATCGGGTTCGCTCAGGATGTGCCAGACCAGGGCCGAGGCCGACTCGGGCCCCGGAATCTGCTCGAGGACATGGTCGAGCAAGCTCCGTAGCGGACCGGCCTGGTCGCCGAAGACCTTGACCAGCGGCGATACCGCGATCGGCTCGCGGATCGCGGTCAACTGAAACTCGGCCTCCCGCGGCGGGCGTCGGGACCGTCCAGGATCGCCTGCCGGAGAAGCTTGAGACGGCGGACCCACGAGGCTTGCTCGGCGCCCGCGGCGGCCACGGCGTCGAGCCGCTCCTTTTCCTCGCGAGCGATCCAATGCCCGCGGTACTTGACCAGCCCCTGCGCCTCGCGAAGCTCGTCGCCCCAGAGCCATCGGTTGCTGATCTTTACATGTCCGAGTTTTTCGTGTGCCTGTGTATGATCAGGGTTGCGGGCCACGGCCGCTTCGAAGTGGACCTTGGCCAGGTCGTCGAGCTTGTGCTCCTCGCACCAGCATCCCAGATCGAACTGCGCGGCGGCGGTCGCCGCAGCCGGTCGCGTCGATCGACGTACTCGTCCAGGATGCCGGGCTCGGGCGCGACCTGAAGAATCTGAGCCTTCTGGAACCGCAGAGGCGTCTTGCCGCGTTCGAGCAGGAGCAGGACCCCGTCGGGCCGGTCGGGATCGGCGATGAGCTTGCCGCGGACCTGGCCCCCGCCCCGGAGCGTGATCCGATCGGCCCGGCACTCGCGCTCGCCGACGGGATCGACTCCGGCCACGACTTCGAGGATGAGCCCGATCCCCATCACGATGGCGATTGACCCGCATCGTCTCCGAAACCGCAAGCGGCTGTCGGTCATGGGTGCCGGCCTCTGAACCCCTGGTTGATCGATCAGGTGGATCATCGACAGCGAGCGGGGGGCTCTCAGCTTCCGTCGTTCGATTGTAAACGCCGGAATCCACCCCTGACAATCGACCCGATCCGCGGTAGGGTGCAAAACGCGGGGTTGTCGATACCGCCAGAGGTCTCCTGGGAGCCATGTCATGAGCCAGGCCGTCAACGAGCATCGATCGCACGCCCGGGCATCGCTCCGGATCGCCGTGCTGACCATCTCGGACACGCGGAGCCTCGAGACCGATACGTCGGGGGCCTTGATCGTGGGCCTGGCGGGCGAGGCCGGGCACGCGATCGTGGAGCGGTCGATCGTGCCCGATGAGCCGGGGCGGATCGCGGCCTGGCTCGAGGCCCAGGCTGGCGACGACACGGTCGACGCCGTCCTGGTCACCGGCGGGACCGGGATCAGTCCGCGCGACCAGACGTTCGAGACGGTATCGGGACTCCTGACCAGGGCTCTGCCCGGTTTCGGCGAGTTGTTCCGGATGCTCAGCTTCGCCGAGATCGGGCCGGCGTGCATGCTCAGCCGGGCGGTCGGCGGCCTGGTCGGCAAGCTGGTCGTTCTGGTCATGCCCGGCTCCCGCGCGGCGGTCGAACTGGCGATGACCAAGATCATCCTGCCGGAGCTGCCCGCACCTGGTCCGGGAGGCGCGGCAGGGCGTGAGCCCTGCGCCGGCTCCGTGTTCTCGTCGTGTTCTACGCCGGGGTTCGATAGCCGCCACGCGTACAGGGCCACGGCGACGGCGGTCGCGGCGTTGAGCGACTCGACGCCGTGGGCGATCGGGATCCGCAGGCGAACGCGTGCGCCTTCTCGCAGGTGCTCGGGAAGCCCCGGCCCCTCGACGCCCGGCACCAGGCCGAAGCCACGGCCGGCGGGCCAGGGGGCGTCGGCCAGGTCGCGCGCGTCGCCGCCGCTGGCCAGTGCGAACAGGGGGACGTCCGCCGCTTCCAGGTCCTGGAGCGAGGGTCCCCGCCAGAGCGGCACCTGGAACAGCGCCGGGCCCGCCGCGCGGCTGCTCCGGGGATGAAACGGGTGGGCCGCCTCGCGGAGCAGGACCACCCGCGCCACCCCGAACGCCGCCGCCGACCGGATCACCGCGCCGACGTTCTCCGGGTCCTGAAACGGCACGAAAAGCGTGCAGCCCTGGGGCCAGGGGTCGGCCGCCGACCAGCCGGGCATGGACGGAACGTTGACCAGCAAGAGCGGCGCATGCGTTCCCGAGAGATCGAGTTCGCGAAACAGCGCGTCGCTGAAGCGGTACCAGGTGAGGCGTCGGCCGTCGGCCAGATCCGGCGGGGGCGGGCCGTCGCGATCGGTCAGCCACGCCTCGGCCTGGTCCGGCGCCCGGTCGATGATCTCGGCCACGCTTCGGGCTCCGGCCAGGATGGCCTTGCCGTGCTTGCGGATGCCCCGGGCTCCCAGCAGTTCCTTGCAGAGCTTGAACCGAGGATTCGAAGCGCTGGTCAGCTCGTGGCCTGAATGGGATGACACCTCCCCCTCCTCTTGCCCGACGGACATCACCCGACCGGCGAGCCGTTCGTAGACGACCAGGCGCCGGTCGTGCGGCGTGCCGGGGATCTGGTAGGCGTGGTCCGCCATCAGGCGGAACGACTCGCCGTGGCTGGCGCGGGCCGCGTCGATCTCAGGGTCGCAGTGCGGCCCCTTCATGAAGATCATCCGCCCGCCCGGCTCGAGGCACCCCACGACCCGTTCGAGCGTCTCGGGGATCGACGCCACGGCGCGCGTGATCACGCCCGCGGCCCGAGCCTGGTACTTCGGGCTGATCTTGCCGGCGTGAACCTCAATGCCCTTGAGCCCCAGTCGGGCGATCACCTCTTCGAGAAACGTCGCCCGCGCCCGCGCGGCTCGGCCAGGATCATCGACACCTCCGGCCGGGCGATCTTGAGCGGAATGCCCGGCAGGCCCGGCCCCGAGCCCATGTCGATCAGGGGCGAGGGAAGCTCCAGGTACTTCAGCACGAGCAGGCTGTCGACGTAGTGCTTCAGCACCATGTTCTCGAAGTTGTGGATCCGGGTCAGGTTCAGCGTGGGGTTGGCTGACCGCAGGAGCCGATGATAGTTCCAGAGCGCGTCGTACTGCGGGGGCGTCAGCGCGAGGCCCGATCGCCGTAAGAGAGTTTCCAGGGATTCCCTGCCGGGTCGCATCGGCCTCGCACCTTGAATTTCATGTACCACGAGTTTTTTGCCTGATCGTCTCAAGCCGGGCGACCGGCACAGCCGATCCCAGTATAGACACGGGAATCAATCCCCCGGGATCGATCGCGCATCGTGCCCGGTGGTCCGGTTCGGTCGAGGCAGGCGCAGGAGGTGTCTGATGTCGGACGGCGCGTTCAGCTTCAACAAGAGCGGAGCCGGAGACGGAGCCAGTCGCCGGGACCCCCGCGATCGCACCCGCAAACCGTCCCGCTCTCGGTGCCAGCCCGAGCTCGAGTCGCTCGAAGGCCGACGCCTGCTCGCCGCATCGCTCGCCGCACTGCCCAATGTTTCCGTCCCCGATTACCAGGGTTACCAGGTCCCCCTCAACGGGAGTGGGTCCAACGCGACGACGCAGAGCTACACGGTCACCTCGAGCAATCCCGACATCGGCGCCAGCGTGGCCACGGGCGAGTTCCTCACGCTCAACGTCTCGCACGCCTCTTCCGGCACCGGCGACGTTGCAATTCCGGCGTCGAACGTCGTCATTCAGCTCTTTGGCGACCTGACGCCGAACACCGTCGCCAACATCGAGTCGTTCGTTCAGCAGGGGTTTTATAACAACAAGAACCTCTTTCGGGTCGCGAACAATTTCCCGAATAGCACGGGCTATATCATCCAGGGCGGGTCGGCGAACAATCAGGCCAACGGGGTCAGCGGGCTTCCCGGCACGCCGTTCAACAACGAGATCGTCCAGCAGCTTGGCTTCAACAACGAGGGCCAGCTTGCGATGGCCAACTCGGGGAAGCAGGGAACCAACGACACCCAGTTCTTCTTCACCTCCGGCACTCCCAACAACACGTCGTACACACCTCCGAACTCGCTGTCGTACCAGTACACGATCTTCGGCCAGGTCGTCTCGGGCTTGAATGTGGTCCAGCAGATGACCCAGGTTACCACCACGACCGACCCGGTGCTCGGCGGCCAGACGATGCCGGTCAGTCCGATCGTCATCAACTCGGCCACGCTCTCGACCACCAACCCCAACGGCGTGGTCCATATCGACGCCACCCAGGCACGGGTCGGCGAAACCTCCACCATCACCGTCACCGCGACCGACCCCGCGACCAAGACGACCGCCACCCAGGCGTTCAATGTGACCGTCACCGCCAACGGCGCGTCGTACTTCCAGGTTGGGGGAACGACGCCGTTCGTCCTTCGCCCGATCGCCTTCGCCAACACGATCGTTTACAAGCAAGATACTCCCCAGACGATCCAGCTTTCGGGCGACCCGGCGAATGCGGGCCAGACCCTCACCTATAATATCGTGTCGCAGCCCACCAACGGCACGATATCCCAGTTCAACTCGAGCACCGGCACGCTCGTTTATACGCCTAATCCCGGTTTTCAGGGGGCGGATAGCTTCCAGTTCACCGTCACCAACTCGGGCGGCCTGACCAGCGACGCGCGGAGCGTGACCCTGGCCACAAGCGTGATCCCGCCGACCGCCGCCGATGTGAACGTGACCAATAATTACAGCGAGCCGATGTCCATCCAGCTCCAGGGGAGCAACCCGAACCCGGGCTACACCCAGTCGCTCAACTACCAGTTCACCTCGAACCCGACCAAGGGCACGATCAGCCAGCTCAACTCCGCGACCGGACAGCTTGTCTATACCCCCAATGTCGGCGCGACCGGAACCGATAGCTTCACCTACAACGTGACCAGTGTCGGGCCGCCGTTCCCGGGTCTGGTCAGCCAGACGGCGACCGTCACGATCAACCTGAACAACCCGGCCGTGAACACCGGCGCGGTCCGCGTGATCACCAACCCCTCGCTCGGCGACAGCGTTCTGACCGTCACGCCGCCTCCCGGCGCCCCCAACGGCAAGAACAACGTCCTGATCACCGAGACCCAGAACCCGCTCGACCCGACCCAGAACAAGATCCTGGTGATCGTCAACGGTCATGCCGACATCAATCAGCCGCTCGCCTCGTCGATCACGTCGATCGTCGGCTTTGGCGGCAAGGCGAGCAACACGATCACGGTCGATCCGAGCGTTGACCCCCTGATCGGCGTGACCATCGACGGCGGCCACGGCCGGCACGCGGTCAACGTGCTTCAGGGCGGTGACGGCACGACGGTCGAGCACGGCTGGTTCGGACGCAAGAACACCTTGATCGGCGGCACGGGCACCAACATCCTGATCGGCCGGGCCGGCAAGGTCAAGTTCCAGCCTTCGAGCTCCACCAGCGTGATCTTCGCCGGTGTTCCCAAGGGCACGATCCTTCAGGGGCACCACGACCAGACCCAGGCCAACAATCGACTGAAGCCTCCGGGCGGCACCTTCTACAGGGTCAACAGCAAGGGCCGGCTCGTCGCGATTCCAACGCCCAGGCTCACCGCGGACCTCCAGGACGCCCGGGTCTCCACCGCGGGCGGGAGTGTCGCCGGTGGTTCCTACGGGAGCGCCGTTTCGGGGACAGGTTCCGGCACGACCCGGAAGACCAGGAAGAAGTGAGCCAACCGCAACCGACGGTCGCTCGCGGGCGGGTCCGGCGTTATGATGGGACGCATCATGGCGCCGACTCCGCCCTTGCCGATCGACCCGCACCTGCCCGAGATCCTCGACCGGCTCAGGTCGGAGCGACGGCTGGTGCTGGTGGCGCCGCCGGGGGCGGGCAAGACGACGAGACTGGCCCCGTCGATCGTCCGCGATCGTGCCGGGGCCTCGGCCGGCGCCGGGGCCTGTAAACCGCTGCTTTCCCCGCGCAGCCCGCCTTGATCCTGCTCCAGCCTCGACGGGTCGCCGCGCAGGGCGCGGCGGCCCGGATCGCGGCCGAGAACGGCTGGAACCTGGGGGCCGAGGTCGGCTACCAGGTCCGGTTTGACCGCAGGATCGGCCCGAAGACCCTCATCCGGGTCGAGACCGAGGGAATCCTTAACCGACAGATCGTCGCCGACCCGTTCCTCGAAGGCGTGGGCGGTGTGCTCCTGGATGAGTTCCACGAGCGGAGCATCCACACCGACCTGGCGCTGGCGCTGCTGCGCGAGATCCAGGAATCGGTGCGCGAAGACCTCCTGCTGGTCGTCATGTCGGCCACCCTCGACGCCGCTCCCGTGGCCCGGTATCTGGGCGGCTGCCCGGTCGTCACGGTGCCAGGGCGGACGCACCCGGTCACCATCACCTACCGGCCCGAGCCGCACCCGGCCGCGTCGGAGACGATCGCCGAGGCCGTGGCCGGGAGCCTGGCGGCGTACCCCGACGATCGCGGCGACCTGCTGGTGTTCCTGCCCGGCGCCGAGGAGATCCGTCGTTCCGCCGCGCGGCTGGCCGACAGGCATGATCTGGCCGTGCTCCCATTGCACGGCAGTCTGCCCGCCGAGGAGCAGGAGCGGGCACTTCGGCCCGATCCGCAAGGGCGCCGCAAGCTGATCCTGGCGACGAACATCGCCGAGACCTCGCTGACGATCGAGGGAATCGGCACCGTGATCGACAGCGGGCTGGCGCGTCGGGCCGGGTACGACGCCGCGCGGGGACTCGATCGGCTCGAGCTCCGGCGGATCAGCCAGGCGTCGGCCGACCAGCGCGCCGGCCGCGCGGGGCGGCTGGGGCCGGGGCGATGCGTCCGGCTCTGGTCGACGCGGCAGCACGCCGGGCTCGAGCCGAGCGAGACCCCCGAGATTGCCCGGATCGACCTCTGCGGCACGATTCTGACCCTGCACGCCTGGGGACTGGCCGATCCCAGCCGGTTCGGCTGGCTCGAGCCCCCCGATCCCGCGCGGGTCGATGCCGCCGAGCGCCTGCTCCTGATGCTCGGAGCGCTCGACGACGAGCCCCGGCGAATCAACCCGCTGGGCCGCCGGCTCCTCGAATGGCCTGTCCACCCCCGCCTCGGAAGGCTGATGATCGCCGCCGCGGAGGACGGGTTCTTCGAGGTCGGCGCCGCCCTGGCGGTGCTTCTGTCCGAGAAAGATATCATCATTTCGGCACACGGTTCCGGGCCCGGCGGCCGGCGCGGATCGTCCGACCTCCTCGCCCGGCTCGACCTGCTGGCCGAGGCCGGGCGCGCGCCGATTCGCTCCGGCCCTGCGTCACGTCGGGATCGACCCGGTCGCTGCACGACAGGTGGCGCGGGTTCGTGACGACCTGCTCCGTCGGGGCCGCGACACCATACGACATGGCGATCGAGCCGGCGCCGGGCCGGACGAGACGACGATGCTCCGGTGGGTCCTGCTCGCCTATCCCGATCGGGTCGTCCGACGCCGCGGGTCCAGCGACGCGACTGGCGTGATGGTGGGCGGCCGTGGGGTCCGGCTCGCCGCCAGCTCGATGGTGCGCGAGGCCGGGTTCTTCGTCGCGCTCGATCCCCGCGACCAGCGCCCGTCGGGCGCCGGTCGACCGGCGCGGCGCCCCGCGAGTCGATCGTGAGCATGGCCAGCGCGATCGAGCCCGAATGGCTCGACGACCTGTTCCCTAGCCTGGTCCGTCGCGACCGCGCGGCCCGCTTCGATACCGAGAAACAGCGGGTCACGGGTTTGAGCATCGTCACCTATCTCGACCTGGTGCTCCGCGAGGACCCGACCGGCTCGGTCGATCCCGGCGACGCCTCGTCGGCACTGGCCGAGGCCCTGGCGCCGCGCGCCGCGCGCTCTTCGAGCGGGACGAGGCCGCGGCGAGATGGCTGGCCCGTATCGACCTGCTCCGCCGCGCCCTGCCCGAAGCCGGCTGGCCGTCGATCGACGACGCCGCTCTGGTCGAGGTGCTGACCATCGCGCTGCGCGGGCAAGCGGAGCGTGGCCGAGCTTGAATCGGCCGGGCTCGCCACCGCGCTGCGAGGCCGGCTCGACCACAACCAGGCGCGCCTGCTGGAGGCCGAGGCGCCCGAGTCGTTGACGCTGCCCGGCGGCCAGCGTGCCCGGCTCCAGTACGAGCCGGGCCGACCGCCGGTGCTCGCGGCCCGACTCCAGGAGCTTTTCGGCTGGACCGAGACCCCCCGCGTCGCGCGCGGTCGGGTGCCGGTGCTGCTCCACCTGCTCGGACCCAACTACCGACCGGTCCAGGTCACCGACGACCTGCGGAGTTTCTGGACCACGACCTACTTCCAGGTCCGCAAGGACCTTCGCGCCGTTATCCCCGCCACGACTGGCCCGACGACCCTCTTACCGCCCGCCCTCGGTCAAGATCCCGGCCGTGAGCGAGTTCGTTTGTGCCGCGGGCCGAGTTCGTTTGTGCCGCGGGCCGAGTTCGTTTGTGCCGCGGGCCGAGTTCGTTTGTGCCGCGGGTCGAGTTCGTTTGTGCCGCGGGTCGAGTTCGTTTGTGCCGCGGGCCGAGTTCGTTTGTGCCGCGGGTCGAGTTCGTTTGTGCCGCGGGTCGAGTTCGTTTGTGCCCGAGCCCGTCGAATCGGAGGGACCGGCGCAGGGGGTCGCTTCGTTGCAATCTCGCGCATTGTCAAGGAGCGCCCAGGACGCACCAAACGCGCGCCCTCCACTGGATAATGTCGGGAAAATGGCCGGGTCTGAGCCGGGATTCCGCGCGGGCGCGCGGAGACGCCCGCGGTTGCCGTCAGAATCGGCACCGCTGGCTGTTTTGAGATGGGATTGTTCCGCGACGACCCGCAGAACCGAGCGAAATCGGGCATGTGGGACAGCCGCCCTGGCTGTCCTCACCCAACTTCAGGACAGCCGGGGTGGCTGTCCCACGTCGCCTGGTCGCGGGTCATGGTTCGGGCGCCGCCGGTTGAACGTACCGGCGCTTACTTGCGCTCGCGCGGCGGGCCCGGCTCTGCTCGGCGCGGCGCTGGCGTCGATTGCCGCGGAACACCGGAGGAGCGATCGGCGCCGGCGCGGTCGGTTCGATACGTCGAACTTCCTCGGCTGGCTCGGTCCTGGACTCGGCCTCGATCTCGGTTTCGGTCTCGGATTCAGCTTCGGCCTCGGCCTGGAGCGCGTCCATGGTGTCGATCATCTGCTGGATCAGCGTGCTCTGGTGCGCCTCGGCTCGGTGGAACAGGTAGTCGCGCACCGCGTCGGTGACGGTGGAGCGCGGCGCGGCCTCGCGGAGCGCGTCGAACGCGGGGGGAAGCGTCGCGTCGAACGCGGCGGCGGACTCGGCCTTGCGATTCAACAGCTCGTCGTGCGCCTGCTTCCATTCTCGCTTGATCGCAGTCTCATATTTGCGTAATCGGGCGGTCCGGCTGTCCTCGTGGAGCGGCATCCCGGAGGCGGCGAGGATCTGCTCGTGATGGTCCAGCTCGTCGAGCGCCTGGGTCAAATCGTCGCGGAGCCGATCAACCTCGCGCTCGACCAGCGCGGCGAGCCCGGCCTTGTTGGAGGGCTCCGGCACCCGCCGGAATCCGTCGCGAAGCGCCGGGTGAACGCCCAGGAGGTCGAACGCGATGCCACGCTGGGTGTCGTCCCAGGTTTCCTTGACCTCGAGCACGAACCGAGGTCTTCCCATTGCTCGATTAGCCAGAGGGCGGCCTGGCGCGTCCGGCGGAGCCCGAGCGCAACGCGCTGGGGGTCCTTGGGCAGTCGGGCGGCGAGGTCCACCACCTGAACCTGCCGGTCCTCCTCCCAGTACAGCTCGGCGCGTCGGATCGTGCGTTTGAGGTCCTCGAGGCCAAGCTGGGTGCATCGGTCAAGCTGGACCGAGGCGAACGCCATCCGCTCGACCAGCCACTCCGCGTACAGGTCGCTCGGCTGGAAGTGGTCGGCGATCTCCTGGCGGCGGACCTTCGCGGCGGCCTCCATCTCGGGGGGCAAGACCACCTTGCGCGGGTGCCGTCCTTGAGGGCGTTGCGGCGCGAGGCCCGCTTGCCCTCCTCGGTTTTCGGGCCGCCGCCGTGCTTCCGGGGTGGGGCCTCGGTCGGGGTGTCATCAATACAGACCATTTCGGCGATCATGACTCTAGCCTCAACTCATGAGGAGATTTCACGATGCGCCGCGACCCCCGGCGAGCCTGCGTCGGCAAGCCGGCGAAAACGGGGTGGCGGCGTCATGTTGTCGTCCTGGGTTATCGGCGTAGACTGGAGAGGATATTCACCTTTTCCAGATAAAAAGCGATGCACTCACGAAAATGAGTGGAATGACGGCCGGCGGCCAGGAAGGCAACAGGACCCGATGGTGGAACCCGCCGGGAGGATGCCCGGGAGTGATGCCTCGATTCTCCTTGGTCGGCGCGGCTCGGGCAGTTAACAATGAGGACTCAGGCCGGGTGGATGCGATAAGTGAACCGGCGAGCCTGGGTTCGGACCTGCCTCGCCTGGTGGGATTGATTCGGGGGAGGGTTGGACCTCCAGGCCACGAGGCACCTACCCTGCTCCATTGAGGAGGGTAGGCGTGGATCTTCAAACCGTCCTCAATCAGGTTGAGTCCTGGCCGGCCGAAGACCGTCTCCGGCTCATCGAGCCGATCTGGGATGGGCTTCTCAACCAGGGTCATGTCCATGACTCAGGTTTGAGCGAGGAGCAGACGGCCGAGATCGACCGACGACTCGCGGAGGACGACGCGGCGCCGGACGACGTGGTGTCCTGGGAGGAGGACAGGGCCGCGGCCCTCAGGCGCGCGGGGCGATGAGCCTGCCACTGGTCCTCCGTTCCAAGGCGTGCACCGACTTTGATGAAGCGTTTGGCTGGTACGAGGCACGGCGTGCCGGTCCAGGGGTTCCGGTGCGAATCGCGACGGCATCGCACGGACGGCTCACCTCGGCGCGAACCCGCTTCGAATCGTGCCGTCGCGGCGGATCAGCGGCTGAGGATCAGCCACGCGGCCGGGGGGCCGGCAGCCGGGGCCGTTGGCGTCGAGGCCGAGGTCGTCGGCGTTGCGGTCGGCGAGTGCGCGAAGCCGCTCGACCACGTCGGGGTGGGCGGCGGCGACGTTCCGGGACTCGGGCAGGTCGGTCTCGAGGTTGTAGAGCGCGCCGCTCTGGAGCGAGAGCTTCCAGGGGCCGGAGCGGATCGCCTCGAGCCTGGGGCCGCGATAGTAGGAGAAATCGTCGTGCGGCGAACGGGCATCCGGGGTGCCGGCGAGAACCGGCCAGATGTCGCGGCCATCGAGCTTGCGGTCGCTCGGAACGGTGCCGCCGGCGAGCTTCACGAAGGTGGGGAGGACGTCCATCATGGTGGTGATGGCGTCGGTGCTGGTGCCGGCGGGAACCTTGCCGGGCCACCAGGCGATGGTGCAGACGCGGATTCCGCCCTCGAAGGTCAATCCCTTGCTGCCCCGGAGCGGATGGTTACTGGCCCCCTGGTTGACCGGGCCGCCGTTGTCGCTGGTGAAGAGGACGAGCGTCTTGCGGTCGAGCTTCAGGCTTCGCAACGTGTCGAGGACCTGGCCGACGCTGTCGTCCACTTCCTCGGTCCAGTCGCCGAAGAGGCCGTTCTTCGACTTGCCCCGGTGATCGAGGCCCGGGTAATGCGGGAAGTGGACGGCCGAATGCGCCAGGTAGAGGAAAAAGGGGCGATCCTGATGAGCCCGGACAAACGCCAGGGCCTTCTCGGTGTATCGGCGAACCAGCGTGGTTTGCCCGTCCGCGCGGACGCGCTCGATGACCGTCTCGTTTTCCAGGAGCGGCAAGGGCGGCTGGTCGAGCCCCTTGAGGCCGGTGTCTTCGTCCTTGTCGATCGGTTTCGGGCTCGGTGCCTTGGGTTTCGGAACGGGCTGGCCGGGGTCGCTCTTGGAGCCGTCTTCGGGAGGCCCCATATCGTTCGAGTAGGGGATTCCGTAGTAGGAATCAAACCCCTGCCGCGTGGGCAGGAACTCGGGCTGGTCGCCCAGGTGCCACTTGCCCACGCACGCCGTGGCGTAGCCGGCCTCCCTGAGCAACTCGGCCACGGTCCGCTCGTCCGGATTCAGGCCGATGGCCGCGGCCGGAAACAGCACCAGCGGGATCGACAGCACGCGCTTGGGGTAACAGCCCGTCATCAACGCCGCGCGCGAGGGCGAGCAGACGACCGCCCCGTAGTGACTGGTCAGCTTCCGCCCCTCGACCGCCATCCGGTCGAGATGCGGCGTCCGGTTCAGCTTCGAGCCAAACGGCCCGATATCGCCGTAACCGAGATCGTCGATGTTGATGATGACGAGGTTGGGCCGAGCGGCCTCATCGCCTCGGGACGATACCGAGAAACCGACGAGACAGGCCAGGGCCAGGCTTAACGGCGTGCGCATGTCGATTGCCTCGCTGACCGGGTCGCTTGTCTTCTGGAGTGAGGTCGGTTGGCTTATCGTGAGTTTACCGCCGCAAAAGCGCTCACCGCGACGGCTTCGACTCCAGGCTTGCGATCGCTCCCAGCCAGCGCGACTGGAGGGCGAGGAAGCCGATCAGGACGAACGACGCGACCTGGCCGTACCAGGCGCGGTACATCATGTAGTTCGAGTCCCAGAGGTCGAGCGTCCAGGGGCTGGCCAGGAGGAATGGCCGGCGGGAGAGTGAGGCGATGGTCGTGGCGGTCAGGGTGAAGCCCTGATGGAGCCGGCGGAAGTAGAGGTGGAAGAACCGGCTGTCGGGGAATTCGGTCCCGGTGTAGTTGATGTACTTCGGGATGTGATACTGGGCCGCGAAATACTCCGTGCCGGGGTAGAGGTCCAGGTTCAGGAACCGGAACATCCCCATCCAGCTCGTCACGAAGATCAGGACCAGCTCGGTCACCACCACGCCCAGGGGAACGAGCAAGAGCGCCAGGCAGGTGGCCACGGGGTAGCGCCAGAGGACCTTCCAGCCCCGGCGCCAGCCGAGGGGGCCGTCGGTGTCGCGTGCATAAGCCACGAACATGAACATCGGCACGACCAACGAACCGACGATGGCGGCGATCAGCCCGGCGTTGTTGAACCGGGGCGGCTGTCCCCAGCCGCCGGGGCTCAGGAGCATCGGCGCGGTCAGTCCCAGCGCCATCAAAACGGCGATGGCGACCCGGGACAGGAGCCGGAGGGGCGATTTCCAGTCGTCGAAGTCCCAGATGTCGATCCCGCACTGGCGGATCAGCTCGCCGTAGCCCAGAGCACCAGGACGAGGACGGCCGTCGCGATCGGAATGCCGATCCGGTTGATGCAGAAGGCCCCGGTCACGATCGCCGCGCCGACGAACATGAGGAAAAGCCACTGGGGCTCATACACCTGGCGAATACCGTCGGTAATGACCCGGAAGGCCCGCTCGGAGGACTTGGGAACGGGGACCCGGACCTTCCGGTGGCACTCCCAGCAATCGATCTCCTCGCCGCCCAGCTCGGTCGGGGCCCGGAGGGCCCGGCCGCAGGGACAGACCACCTGGAGGAACTTCCGGGTTATCGGCCGCTCCGGGTCGACGATCGACATCGCGCCACGCCCTCAACTCAAACGGGTAACTCACTCGGTCTCGGCTGAGATCGCCCTGACTCAACGGCCCGGACGTGTTCGGTTCGGATTGTCACAGCTTCAACGTTAGAGCACGCCGACCCGGGCCGCAACCGATTTTTTTTCCGATGAGACGGGCCGGACCCCGCGCGCGATCGCGCGCACGCAGTCGATCCGGATCGAGCCATCGGGCTCGCGCCGGGTCGAAAAGCCGTGAATGCTCGGCCCGTCCAGGATTTTCACGCGAACGTTTTCCTTGGTGTCGGCGGGGGTCCCGCGGTCGAACCATTCGTCGAAGTCGAGCGCGAACGGTTCGACAGACAGCCGGACCTGATCCAGTCCCGACGCCTCCAGGAGGCGGACAATCTCCTCCGCGGTGAAGTTCGAAGTGTGGGTATGGTCGCGCGCACCGCTCGATCTGCTGATGACGGCGGGCAGCCTCGGGGTCGTCGTCGGTGACGTGGTCGGACAGGACGACGACGCCCCCCGGCCGGACCAGCTCGACCTGACGTCGGACGAAGGCCGACGGGTCGGTCACGTGGTGGAGGACGTATCGGGAGATCGACGCGTCGAATGCCCCGAGCTCGCCCGGCGCCGGGTCGTACAGCGAGGTCTGGACGAACCGCGCCCGGTCGCCGAAGCGAAGCGCAACGAATTCGTGCGCGGGCGATCATCTCGGTCGAGAGGTCGACCCCGACCACCCGGTGCCCGGCTTCCAGCAGCGCGCAGCTAACCAGCCCCGGCCCGCAGCCGGCGTCGAGCACCAGACTGTCGGGGGGGAACCCGGCCTGCTCGACCAGCCGTCGGAGGGCCAGCGGGTCGCTCTGCACGGGTGCCTTCTCGAACTTCTCGGCCTGGCCGTCAAAGGCCGACGCCAGGCTCCGGTCGTGGTCGGACATGGGCGGGTCTCGGAGATCAACGTTCCAGAAAATTTTTACACGTTCGGGTGCGGAGCCAGTTCTCGACCAGGAGTCCCGGGACCTGCCGGAAGTCGCGAAGGTTGGCTGGGAGCAGGGTGGCTTGACGCGCAGGGTGATTGCGACGATCCGCGTATCGCGTGGACCAATTTGGCGAACCAACGCGGGATCGAACCCGTTCAAGATCGAGGCGGCCTTCGAGGGGAACGTCCTCGCGGCCGATGCCCTGGCGGATCAGGGTGATGGTATGGGCCGTGAGTGTTGGTGAACGTGCTCATGGTCGATTCCATTCCTGACGGCTCGATACGCGTGACCTCGGTCACTTCATTATAGCGTGGCACCAGCCGCCCGGGACGAGTCCGCCCGCGATCGCGTTCAATCGGCGGCGGACTCGTCGAGGATCTTTCGGTAGGCCCGGCGCGCCACGTCGTAGGCCGCGCGGGCGGCGTCGAGGTCCTCGGCGCGGGTCCGGCCGACCTTCTGCGACCAGCACTGGTCGACGCTCTTGAGACACCACTCGGCCGACTTCCGCGAGGCCCGGATCGGTTTGCCGTTCACGACCACGAAGACCGGGTTCGTGTGTGATGAAGGATAGATCCGCAAGGCCACCCAGCTCGACCGCGTCGATCGGAACGTCGAACTCAACCGGGCGGAACGTGCCGTCGGCCTCAATCTCCTGGCGCACGACGGGGAAGCCGTTGACGACCAGCTCGACCGGGACCTTGCGGCTCCGGCCGATCCGGGCGCGCTCGAGCTCCCAGTAGGGCTTTTCCGACATCGGCCGGGAGCGAATCCGATCGAACTCGGCGGTGAGCGTCGGGCTCGAGACGAGCGGCGACCTGCGCGGTCACCTTCACGGTGCCGGGTCGGTCGAGCTGGCGCTCGCTCCCCGATTCGCCCACGTTCACATCGTCAAGCTTAAAATCGACGAGGTGACTCTTGCCGTCGGAGACGTACGGCGCCCCGATTTGATCCCCTCGCACCAGCGGTCGAAGTCGAGCGGGCCGTCGTCGAGCTTGACGTAGACCCGCCCCAGGCCGACGCGCTCGCCGTAAATGCAGGGAAAATCGGTCTCGCCGCTGATCCGGGCCCGGTAGCCGCAGTTGAGCGTGTGGTACCAGATATTCAGCTCCCAGGGCGCCGGCGTATCGACCGTCGAGATGAAGTCCACGGCGTCGTGGACCACGTCCACAATGTATTCATTGGCGCCGATGCCATCGAACGGAGGAACGTCGTAGGTGGGCAGGTCGTCGGTCTTCGCCTGCAAGCCCCAGCCCGAGTGCGAGAAGCCAACCACGCCCCCCTGCTCCTTGCCCCACTTCAGGACGGGCAGGTCCCAGCTTGGCCACTGTTCGATCCGGGTCGTGTTGGGGTAGTCGTCCTCCTTGAGCCGCAATAGACAGAGGTGGCCGGCGTGCGACGAGGGGAAGCCTGAGACCTCGATGTCGTAGCGCATCAGATTGGTGGGGGTCGAGAGAGGATGGAGCTTGCCGTCGAAATAGACCTTCTGGGCGTACCAGCACGGGCCCCAGCTCAGGACGCAGCCGACGTCGAGGTCCTCGCCCAGGATGTGCCGCATCATGTCCTCGGGACGCACGCCCTCGGTCGGGTTCTCGTAATGCTTGCAACCGGCGGCGTGGACGTGGTGATCGCCCGAGTACCAGTGCCGCGCCGCGAGGTTGGTCCAGCGCTTCAGTTGAAAGCGTTCGCGATGGCTCGGCGCGGCGGGCACGTCGATCGCGCGGGTCTCGGTGACGTATTCAGGGCCGCGGGTGCAGGCGACGTTGTACTTGCCGGGGGGCAAGAGGATCGTCTCGCCACTCTTGCGGTAGACCTGAGGATGGAAGAAGAAATCGGGTGCCAGGCGTCGGCTGGGGGCGGGGTAGACCTTGCCTTGGGTGTCGGTCACCAGGAATGACGCCATCGTGGGCGATCCGTCCACGTCCTTGACGTCGAGCTCGACGGCGACCGCGGGCGCGGCCTGAAACAACAGATCGACATCGCCGCGGAAGCCGAGGTCCTGGGTCCCCTGGCCGACGTCGAACTTGATCTTCGCCTCGCGCTTGCCGGCGTCGCGGCTGAAGATCTCGAGCACCACGTACTCGAGCCCCAGGCCCGAGAGTGTGGGCCGGAGCGGCCGATCGCGGTAGATCACCAGGTCCATCCATCGGCGCGGAATCTCCGATGGCGGAATGGTCAGCTCGGGCTCGGGACTGCCGCGCGAGCCTCGATACAAGGGCGCGGCGTTGGGGCTCGTCGCCTTGAGCGCGGCGGTCACGCCGGCATCGTTCTGCACCTTGACGAGAAACGCTCGCCACCCCTGCTGCATCAACACCGGCGCCGCCGGCCCCGGTGTGGCCTTCACCCGGCTCTCGGGGTTGATCTCGACACCGATCAGGCAATAAGGATCAAGCGCCTCCTGGATCGCGCGCACGCCCGCCGCCGGGTCGCTCGCGCCGCGGCGCGGCTGAGCCGCTCCTTCACCTCGGCGGGCAACGGCTGTCCGAGCATGCCGAGGCCTCGACCAGCCGGTCAACCTGCGCCGACAGCGGCTGAAGCTCGACGTCCTCGACCTTCGGCAGCGCATCGGCCCGCAAGGCCGCGACGGGCCCGGCGACGAGGGCCAGAAACCAGCAAGCAAGACGGTGTGAGAACATGGCGGGCTCCCTCGGGCTTCTTACGTTACGGTTCGATCCGACGCGCAGGGCGGGCTTCCCTACAGGCTGGTCTAACGGCTGGCGGGGCGACAATCAAGCAAGGCGCCGGTTCGCCTGGAGAGATTTACCGAAGACGACGTTGACCGGGACGTTTGACAGGACAGTTTCGGCGTACTGTATTCCAGGCGGTACCCTACGCCGTCGGTTCGTGCGATGTCGCTTGCCCGGTGCCGGCGTGAACCAGTGCCCCACCCGGGAGCCTCCACGTTCATGAACTCGTTCAATCGCGTCACCGCCGCAATTCGAACGGTACTTCGCGCCGCCGACCCGAGGAATCCAGCGCCGTGGTGCCGGGGTGCCCATCGCACGCATCGCCCGTCGATCGCCGTGGAGCGACTCGAGGCCCGTTCGCTGATGTGTGCAAGCGGGGCGACGAACCCGGCGGCGGCGGGGGGACCGACCAACAACCCCGCGCTCATCGAGAAGCTTGCGGCCGAGGCGTACATCTGGGGCCTGGGGCCCGAGTTCACCCAGCGGTTCTCGACCTACAACACAACCCTCACCGCGCCGTACAACGCCCTCGAGTATGGGTCGGTTCCCGCCGCCTGGAACAACCCGGCCACGAACGCGGGCGACGCCTCGATCCTGTATCTCAATGGGTTCACCGACTTTTCGAAGGTTCCCGCGCTGGTCCTCACGGTGCCGCCTTCGAGTAATCAGTATTACGTCGTCAACTATCTGGACGACTACGTCAACACGATCGGCAGCATCGGCACGAGAACAACCCCTTCGAACGCACCGACCTCGTACCTGCTCGTCGGACCGAACTCGACCTATGCTAAATTCAGATCTGTCAACATTAATGGGTACGACTTCCCGGTCATGGCCTCGGACACGAATCTCAACTGGATGCTGATCCGTGTCGCGGCGAACACCCTGAGCAACGCCTCCGATCCGCAATCCGTGCCCAGCGTTTATGCCAACGTGGTTCAGAAGTTCGCGATGAACACGCTGGCCCAGTTCGAGCAGAACGGGAATCAGCCGGTTTATCCCACGAGTAGCCAGTTGAACCTCCCCAGCCCAACGCCGGCGCAGCTCCTCGTCGCCCAGCAATTCCAGAACACGCCCACCTCGGCGGTCCGGTTCTTCAACCAGCTCGGCACTTCGGTCAAGAACAACCCCATCCCTGCCTGGACCACCGGGCTGTCAGGCACCCTGTTGAAACGGCTCCCCTCGTGGGTTGTCCCTCAGTACGGCGCCCGGGTCCGGTATACCGTCCCGTCCTACGGCCAGGCGGGCATCTTGCGGTTGTTCGCCCCGATCGGTCTGACGAAGAACGGCTACCAGGTCCCGCGTTCCTGGGGACCGAAGCAACTCCAGGCGCTCCAGGCGGGGTATCAAGCAGGTCAGGCGAAACTCGATGCATTCATCTCCGGTGGCACCCCCTCGTCCAGCACGAACTACTGGACCATCCTGAACACGATCATCGGAACCTATCCCAACAACCAGCAGGGCTACAAGATCCGCTCGGCGATCGTCCTGAATGGCGGCTCGGCCAACGTGCCGCTCGACGCGGTCTATCCCAGCATGAATAACTACATGGGCACCGCGCAACTGGACGGGAACAACACCTATTCGATCACGTTCACGCCCCCCGCGTCCTCCTCGGGCCAGTCGCTGCCGGTCAGTGGCACTTTTCCCCCGCTCGTCAACAATTCCCAGGGCAAACCCCAGGGTTTCTGGTCGATCACCCTGTACCAGCCCGATCTGTCGGAAGTGGCGGCCCCATTTTTGAGCCAGGCCGCTGACTTGAACACACACTACTCGACCGCGGATACCTCCGTGGTCTCGGTCGACGCCGCGACGAGTACCCTGACGGTCAGCGCGCCGACCTGGGGAAACCTCACCGCGAGCACGCCCATCCTGTTCGGCGCCAACGCCGCCCAGTACGGCCTGACCCCGAACACGTTGTACTACGTGGCCGGCAGCCCGACCACGAGCGTTGACCCGACGACGGGGCAAACAGTCTACTCGTTCCAGATCTCAACGCAGTGGATTCAAACCCTGTCACCTCAGAATGTCCCGATCCAGTACTCCGGCGGTCCCGGTCCCATCGTCCCCCTGCAATCGCAAGCCGGCGCGGGCCCGCTCACCTACGGCATGGTGAAACCCGTCTCGCAGCTTGGCTCCGACCAGCTTTCCGCCGGCCAGCTCACCCTGAACCCGGACGGGACCCTTACCCTCTGGTTCAGCCCCTCACTCCCGTCGGGTGTTCCCGCGTCGAACTGGATTCCCACCCCGTCCTCGGCCTACTTCAGCTCGATCTACCCGAACCAGACCGTCAACACGAACTTGCAGATCCTCCTGCGCATGTACTACCCAACCCCTGGCAACACGCCGCCCTCGATCCTTCCGTACCAGAAGGGGCGCACCAGGTTGCCCGAAAGTTACATTCCTCCGACGTTGCAGTTGGTGAATTAATACGACTCTACGGCGCACCAGCCCCGCCCGGAGGGGATGTGGTACAGGAAGTACGCGTGCTCGCCCGACTCCAGGAGCGGCTCCGGCGTCGTGTCGAGATGCCGGCTGACCAGGAGAAGATTAGGTCCCATCACCTGACCAGATGAACCGATCCGACCCCACGGGCCTTCCCTCAACCGGCGATCTGAAGATCGTGCGGGTCGTATCCTTGCGGAGAAATCCCAGCCGGATCACGAAATTTCGGTCGAGGTCCCATGTCGGCCCAACCTCAACGAGACGCGCTCGGATGGAATCATCCGGCGAGAGGCTTGAGTCCGTGGTTCGATCCGCCCTGATCGAGAAAAGCCACATGACCGCGATGTCCGTGACCAGTCCCAGGAAGACGTCGAGTATCCGTCGCTTCATGGTGTCTCCACGCCACGACTCATCAGTGGAGGAAATCTCCGGCTCCTTACGGATCGCCTGTATCCACGTCCCCAACATTGTGCTTCGTTCGAATGTCCCGGGCACGATGAGAACGGGCACTTTTGACGCGACTTCGACAGGAAGCGGTTTTTTGTCGAGATTCCTGAATTTGTATCCAACCGTCGAACGCGCGGAGCGGGAGCTTTCGCTGGACGGATCGAACACGAGCGAGTTATCCTGTACGGGGATGGCGATGATCGATCGGTCCTCTTCCCGCCGGTGAATTCTCTCCTCTCCTTTCGCCGGCAGGTGAATCGTCGCCCTCGGGTTGCTTCGCGCCAATCCCCAATGTCTCGACGCCTGGTCTTTCCCGGACACCCTCGCCGTGACAACCCGCGCTGCTGAATCGCCTGCGGACGCATCGGCATCGGGCGAGCTCGATCCGGGGCTGGTCGCGGTGGTCGAGTCGATCACGCGGCGGCTTCAGGCGGGCGAGAACGTGGATGCCGAGGAACTTGCGGCGGAGCATCCGGCGTGGGCCGGGATGCTACGCGGCTTGCTGCCGACGCTGCGCGAGCTGGCGAGGCTGGGAGTTGCAACGGGAACCGGTACCGGAGTTGATGGGCTCGCGGGGCGGGAGTTCGGCGAGTTCCGGATTGTCCGGGAGGTGGGTCGCGGCGGGATGGGGGTGGTTTACGAGGCCGAGCAGGTTTCCCTCGGGCGGCGGGTGGCACTCAAGGTGTTGCCGCCCGCGATCGCGCTCGATACACGGGCCATGCAGCGGTTCCAGCTCGAAGCGCAGGTCGCGGGTTGGCTTCAGCATCCCCGGATCGTGCCGGTGCATTCGGTGGGCGTGGTGGACGGCGTCCCTTATTACACGATGCCGTTCATTGAAGGAGGAAGCCTCGCGGCCTTGATTGGTGAGCTGCGCGGGGGATTGGGGCTGAGCCACCTGGCGGTCGGGCTGCTGTCGGGGCGGTTCGCGCCGTCGAGGAGTGAGCCGAAGCCGGGTGTCGAGGTTGCACCGGCGTCGGCAGTTGACCTGACGGGTGTCCGGTCGCGGGCGTACCTGGGGAACGTGGTCCGGCTGGGCATTCAGGCGGCCGAGGCGCTCGGGTTATGCGCATGACCAGGGGGTGATTCATCGTGACATCAAGCCGGCCAATCTCCTGCTTGACCAGCGGGGCGACCTGTGGGTGGCCGATTTCGGGATGGCCGACGTGCAGGGGGACGCGGGGCTGACCCAGACGGGCGACCTCCCCGGCACGCTCAGGTACATGAGCCCCGAGCAGGCGATGGGGTGTCGGGCCCTGGTCGATCGACGGACCGATATCTATGCGTTGGGCGCGACCCTGTACGAGCTGTTGACGCTTCAGCCGGCGGTGCCGGGCAGCGACCGGCAAGAGATCCTGCGGCGGATCATCGAGAGCGAGCCGGTCGCGATCCGCAAGCTCAACCCAGGGGTCCCGATCGACCTGGCGACGGTGCTGGCCCGGTCGATGGCGCACGACCCGTCGAACCGATATGACACGGCCGGGCAGCTTGCCGACGACCTCGGTCGGTTTCTGGAGGGACGGCCGATCCTGGCGCGACCGGTAGGCCCGATCGCGCGGACCTGGCGTTGGTGCCGCCGCAAGCCGGTGCTGGCGGGCCTGCTCGCGGCGCTCGGGTTGACCTTCACGGTGGGGTTCGTCGGCATCACCTGGAGCTGGCGCGAGGCGGTGCGGCAGCGCAAGGAGGCGAGCAACCAGGCCGCGCGGGCCGACGCGATCAACACGTTCCTGATCGATAGCTTGCTCGAACAGGCCGAGCCCGACCAGAATCCCGCGGCGAGCCAGGTCACACTGCTGGAGGTGCTCGACCGGGCGGCGGGCGAGGTGGGGAAATCGTTCGGAAGCCAGCCCGGGATCGAAGGGTCGATCCGGCTTGATATCGGGCGGATCTATCACGGTCTCGGCGCCTACGCCAAGAGCGAGGCCCACGAGCGGACCGCGCTGGCCTTGCTGGAACGAAGCCAGGGGGCGACGGCCGCCGAGACACTGGAAGCGAAGGCGGAGCTGGGGCATACCCTGGCGCATCTGGGCCGGCTCGACAAGGCCGAGCCGTTGCTCCGGGTCTCGTACGACGAGACCCGTCGGATTCTGGGACCGAGCCACGAGACGTCCTTGCAGGCGGCCGATTACCTGGCCGCTCTCGAGCTGGACAGGGGGCGTTACGCCGACGCCGAGGCGCTCTACCGCAGGACCCTGAACAATGCCCGATACGCGGCAAAGGTGAACCAGGAGGTCGTCCTGACCGAGCTGAACAACCTGGGCATCGCGCTCGTGAAGCAGGGCAAGACGGCCGAGGCCGAAACCATTTGCCGGCGGCTCGTGGCCGATTCGCGGCGGGTCCGGGGACCGAAGCATCCCGCCACGCTCTCGACGCTGAATAACCTGGGCACCCTGCTCGAACGCCAGAAGAAGTACGCCGAGGCCGAGTCGTTGTTCCGCGAATGCCGGGCCCTGAACCGCGAGGTGCTGGGCGAGGAGCATCCTCTGAGCCTGGCGACGTCGTTCAACCTGGCGTACGTGCTCCAGGACCAGGGGCGGCTGGATGAGGCCGAGTCGCTCTACCGTAAGAACCTCGACGCCCAGCGCCGGACCATGGGGGCCGAGCATCCCCATACGCTCTATACCCAGAGCGCGCTCGGGGCCCTGATCGGCGAACGGGGCCGGTTTGACGAGGCCGAGCGAATGCTCCGATCGTGCCTCGACATCCAGCGCCGGGTGCTGGGGCCCGATCATCCCGACACCCGCAAGACGGCCCGGCGGCTCGACGCGCTACGGGCCGGGACCGATCGGTCCACTCCCCACGATTGAGCGATCGCAGGGCGACCGTCCCGCGCCACATCGCCCCTCGGCACGAATATTTCGAAAGATTTTTTGAAGGGTTTTCCGCGGGATCGCGGGGAAGGACTGTAGGAGGGCCTGAAGCGATGTTGACCGACCTGTCGCGGCCGACCGAAGCCTTGATCGAAGACGCGAGCCGGGGCGAGTCCGCGGCGCGGATGGCGCTCCTGGAGCGTTATCGCGATCATCTGAAACGGATGGTCGCGGCGCGGCTCGACCGACGGCTCGCCGCGCGGGTCGATCCCTCGGATATCGTCCAGGAGACGCTGGCCGACGCGGCGCGTCGGATGGACGAATACCTGGTGGACCGGCCGTTGCCGTTCTTCGGCTGGCTCCGCCAGCTCGCCGGCGATCGTGTGATCGACGCCTACCGACATCACGTTCTGGCCCAGCGGCGGAGCATCCACCGCGAGAGCCGCGAGCCCGAGCTGAACCTGCCCGACGACTCGGCGCTCGAGCTCTCGCGTCGACTGATGGCCAGCGACACCAGTCCCAGCAATCGCCTGATCCGCCAGGAGCGGCTCGAGGAGGTGATGCAGGCGCTCGCGGCGCTCGCTCCCCGCGACCGCGAGGTGCTGGTGATGCGTCACCTCGAACAGCTTGCCACCGCCGAGATCGCCGAGGCGCTGGGGATCTCGGTGGGGGCCGTCGAGTCCCGCCTGCTCCGCGCCCTGATCCGCCTGCGGGGCCGGATGGAGGCGGCCTCATGACCGATCCCGAAAACCACCCCGAAGGCGGTGCCGACGATCCGGTCCTGGCCGGCTTGACCGAACAGATCACCCGCCGGCTCCAGGCTGGCGAAGAGGTCGACGCCGACGACTACGCCGCGCTCCACCCGGCCTGCGACGGCCCGCTTCGCAGCCTCCTGCCGACCTTGCACAGCCTGGTCGAGCTCGGCCGGTCGGTCGAATGCCGCCCGCGTCAACGACCCGCCGGGTCGAAACGCGGCGAGGACACGCGGTCGTGAACCGTTAAGCTCGTCGAGCGAGCCGTTCGCGATTCAGAAGTTTGGTCGAGTTCGATGCGCAAAACATTTAGACATGATCCATAATAAAAAACCAACAAATCATAACTCAACGAAAGGCTGATAGAGAGAACCAACCCATGGCTACCCCGAATCGTCTCGCCGTGCCGTTCCGGTTTCTGATCGTCTCGGCCCTCGTGGTCACGCCCGGGTGCGGGGGGACCGAGAACCCTGCCCGGTACACTGGCTCGATCGACATGCCCTCGCGAGAGCCGTCCCGGGTCGATGCGAAGGTCTTTGCCAGGGAAAAAGCCCTGAACAAGGCCAATCGATACTGATCGATCCCACAATAAAACGGCCGCGTCGCCTCTCCCCGACAACCCACCTCTCCCGTTCGCCGATGGTCTCGTTCCCGTCCTTCCGCCTTGCGTGGTTTCATCTCGCTCATGCATGAAGGAGTTGTTCATGAAACGTCCCCAAGGTTTGATTCACGGCCGCCGACGCCGCGGCTTCACCTTGATCGAGCTTCTGGTGGTGATCGCGATCATCGCCGTGTTGATCGCCCTGCTCTTGCCCGCGGTGCAAGCGGCGCGCGAGGCCGCCCGCGCGCTCAGTGCGTCAATAACCTCAAGCAGATCGCGCTGGCCGCGTCCAATTACGAGTCGAGCAACGGCACGTATCCACCGTCCAACCTGTACACGCAGTCCGGCAACTCGCAGTTCGGCGCCTCCGAGTTCGTGCGGATGGGGCCGTACCTGGAGCAGAACGCGATCTATAACGCGATGAACTTCAACTACAGCTACGCCTGCCCCGCGAACTCGACCATCGGCGTGGTCTCGTTGGCGACCTTGACCTGTCCCAGCGACCCGACCGCCGGCGCCAAGACGCAGATCACCGGGGCCTCGTACGGGCTGTCCAGCAGTGTGAACCTGACTCAGGGCCTGACCTACTATTACGGCAACGGCGGCCCCTGGAACGCCAACGGTTTCAACGTCGTCGGCGGGTTTGGCGCCGACCCCAATCTCGGCCAGCATCAGCTCGGCGTGATCGTCGACCAGGGGAACGTCACCATCGCCTCCGTGACCGACGGAACCAGCAACACCCTGATGTTCTCCGAGAATGGCCACGGCTTCCTCGAGCGCGTCCTCCGGCGGTGTCTACCACTGGTGGAACGACGGCGACCCCGAGGTCGGTGTCTTCGAGACCCGCTTCCCCCCCAACGCCTTCCGGAAGTACTCCGGCCTCGCGAGTTACTGGATCGCCAACAACCCGATGAGCTTCCATCCCGGCGGGGTCAACGCCTCGTTTTGCGATGGCTCGGTCCGGTTCATCAAGGACTCGATCGATTCCTGGACCATGCAGCAGCCGGCCACCAAGGGGCTCCCGCTCGGCGCCACGCAGGAACTCTCCTCGGGCAAGGGACCCTCGGACTACGGCTTCGACCTCTCGACGGTCACTCGCATGGGCGTCTGGCAGAAGCTCTCGACCCGGAACCTGGGAGAGATTGTCAGCGCCGACGCGTTCTGACACAATCCGAATGTGAGGGCGTGTCCGGCCGAAGCCTGACCTACTCCAATGATGAGGGAGCCTTGATGCGTATCACCAGAATCCCGACGCTGCTGACGCTGACGCTGACGCTGACGCTCGGCGTGGGTCTGAGCGCCGCCCGCGCGACCGAGGACCGATCCGCCGAGACCATCCTCAAGGAATATGACGCGATCACGATGCCGAAGCTCGATCCGGCGAAGCGGGACGCCGAATCGATTCGCGCGTTGCGCAAGGCGATGGCCGAGGCCCAGACCCAAAAGGCCGACCTGGCGCTCGAGCTGTTTCGCGCTCACCCCGACAACGAGCGGGTGCCGGCCTTGCTGATGTCCCGATGGCTGGTCTTCATGCTCGACCCGACCACCGCGGGTCGGACCGTGACCGAGATCGACGAGGCGATGCCGCGGTTCAAGGAGCCGAAGCAGGCCCGCGAGGCGGCTTACCTGCGGGCCATCGCCACGATCCGGAGCAATGAGCCGACCCCCGAGGCCGCCATTCCGACGATCGACGCGTACATTCACGGCGATCCCAAGGACCCGCGCGGGGCGATGCTCCTGAACGGCCTGGCCAGCCAGGCGGATGACCCCGCGCTCAAGTCGAAGCTGATGCAGCGGGTGATCGACGAGTTTCCCGGCACTGCCGCGGCGCGGTCGGCCGAGGGCCAGCTTCACATGCGCGAGAAGATCGGTAAGCCCCTCGAACTCGCCTTCGACGAGGCCGTCAAGGGGTCGCCCATCTCGATCAAGGGATTGAAAGGGAAGGTCGTCGTGCTCGACTTCTGGGCGACCTGGTGCGGACCGTGCGTCGCCGAGATGCCCAAGATGAAGGAACTCTACGCCAGGTATCACGATCAGGGGGTCGAGTTCATTGGCGTCAGCCTCGACCAGCCCAAGGAACAAGGGGGGCTCGACAAGCTCAAGGCGTTCGTCGCCGAGCACGAGATCGCGTGGCCCCAGTATTACCAGGGCGACGGCTGGAACAGCGAGTTCTCCGGCGGGCTCGGCATCGATTCGATCCCACGCGTCTTCCTGATCGACGCCGAGGGGAACCTCGCCGAGGTCGATGCCCGCGGCAAGCTTGATACGCTGATCCCGAAGTATCTCGCCAGGGCCCATGCCTCGACCGGAGCCGAACGGCCATGATTCCCGGCTCGCCGCGGCCGCCGCGTGTCCGGCTACCCGAGACGAACCGGTACCTGGACCAGGTCGGCCCGACGCCGCTGGTCCCGGTCCGGATCGACGGGGACGGAGGCCGTGAATTTGAAGGAGAAGATGAAGGTGCAGGCGCCACGATCTGGTGCAAGCTCGAGTTCCTGAACCCGAGCGGTTCGACCAAGGACCGGATCGCGCGTTACATCCTGGGCAAGGCGCTGCGGCGGGGCGAGGTGGCGCCCGGGGGGACGGTGGTCGAGGCGTCGAGCGGCTCGACGAGCATCGCCATGGCGATGACCGCCGCGCAGCTCGGCCTGCGGTTCGTCGCGGTGATGCCCGAGGGGGTCAGCGACGAGCGCGTTCTGATCATCCGGTCGTATGGCGGCGAGGTGGTCCTGACCCCTCGCGCCGAAGGCATGACCGGCGCCCTCACCGGGGCCTGTCGCGAGGCGGCCGCGCGGGGTGCGTTTCAGCCGCTCCAGTTCGCCAATCCCGCCAACCCGGAGGCCCATCGCTACCAGACGGCACAGGAGATCCTGGCCCAGGTCCCCGGCGGCAGTGTCGACGCCCTGGTCAGCGGCGTCGGCACGGGGGGCACGCTGGTCGGTCTGTATCAGGGCTTCATGGATGCCGGCTGCTCGGTCGCGCCGTTCGCCGCGCGGCCCGTCGGGGGCGCGGGATTCGCGGACGCGACAGGGGTGGAATGCTGCTCGCTCGGCACGATCGCGACCCATGTCCACGTCCACAGCGGCCGGATACCTGGCGTGGTCGAGGGTCTGTCGGAAATCTTCGCCCGCGACTGTCCGCCGGGCCTGGTCACGCTCGACATCCCCGACGACCTGGCACTTCGGACCGCGCGCCGCCTGATCCGCCGCGGGTTTCCCGTCGGTCCCAGCTCGGGCCTGAACTTCGCCGCCGCCGTCCAGGCCGTCCGCCGGCTCGGTCCCGACTCGCGGGTCGTCACGGTGTTCCCGGACCGGATGGAACGCTACTTCTCGACCGAGCTGTTCCGCGCCGTGGCGGAATGAAGCCGGTGCTATCTGTCTTGCGGCGTGGCGGACGGCAAAAACGACAATCGCGAGGAAGGAGCCCTGGCCATGTCCCAACTCGAACACCGATCGTGGGCCGAGCCGTGGAAGGTGAAGGTCGTCGAGCCATTGAAGATGACGACGGCCGAGCAGCGCCGGCTTGCGATCGAGGGGGCAGGCTACAACACGTTTCTGCTCCGGTCGGAGGACGTTTACATCGACCTGCTGACCGATAGCGGTACGTCGGCGATGAGCGACTGGCAGTGGGCCGGCATGATGCTGGGCGATGAGGCTTATGCCGGCAGCAAGAACTTTTATCATCTGGAGGAAGCAGTACGCACTTATTACGGATATCCGTATGTCGTGCCGACTCATCAGGGGCGCGGGGCCGAGCATATCCTGTCGCGGATGCTGATCAAACCGGGCGACTTCGTACCCGGCAACATGTACTTCACCACGACGAGGCTGCATCAGGAGCTCGCCGGAGCGACGTTCGTTGATGTGATCGTTCCCGAGGCGCACGACCCCGCGCTCGAGCTTCCGTTCAAGGGAAACGTCGATCTTGACGCGCTCGCCGCTCTGATCGAGCGGGTCGGCCCCGGGCGCATCCCGTACATCAGCCTGGCGGCGACGGTGAACATGGCGGGGGGTCAGCCGGTCTCGATGGCCAACGCACGCGCGGTCAAGGCGCTGGCCGATCGGCATGGCCTGAAGGTCATGCTCGACGCCACCCGCGCGGTCGAGAACGCCTATTTCATCCAGCAGCGCGAGCCGGGCCATCACGACCGTTCCGTGGCCTCGATCCTTCACGAGTTCTGCTCCTATACCGATGGCTGCACGATGAGCGGCAAGAAGGACTCGCTTGTGAATATCGGCGGCTGGCTCGCGCTGAACGACCCGTCGCTGTATGAGGAAGCCTCGAACCTGGTGGTCGTTTACGAGGGTCTGCACACCTATGGCGGAATGGCCGGACGCGACATGGAAGCCATGGCGCGGGGGATTGTCGAGAGCGTTCAGGACGACCACATCCGCGCCCGGATCGGCCAGGTCGAGTATCTGGGCCGCAAGCTGATCGCCGCCGCGATACCGGTTGTCCGGCCGATCGGCGGCCATGCGGTGTATCTCGACGCGCGGGCCATCTACGCGCACATCCCACAGGACGATTTCCCCGCGCAGGCGCTGGCGGCCGACCTGTACATGGATTCGGGGGTCCGCGCCATGGAGCGCGGGATCGTCTCGGCGGGGCGCGACCCGTCGACCGGCCGGAACCATCACCCCCGGCTCGAGCTCGTGCGCCTGACCATTCCCCGTCGGGTGTACACCCAGGCCCACATGGACGTCACCGCCGAGAGCGTGGCCGCTGTCTACCGGCGGCGCGACCAGGCCCGGGGCTTGCGGATGGTGTCCGAGCCCAAGTATCTCCGCTTCTTCCAGGCGCGTTTCGCGCCGATCGCCTCCGCCGCAGTCGATTGACCGGCCGCCGGTTCCGGCCTTCTCACGGATCGCGTGCTTCGGAATCCTCCCGATCATCCCGAATTCTATCGAATGTAGGATCAAGCCCCTCCACAAATGGGTCGTCCCCGGGTATGATTCCGTGCAGCCGTGCATGCCGCCTTGAATCGAACGGCGAGAGAGTTGAGAGGCGTCCCGGTCGTCATCGACGTCGTTGTCATCGGGAAACAACAGCGGGGAGGTTCCAGCTCATGACCTTCAGGCTCACGGGCAGCCGTCGGACTGCCTTCACACTCATCGAGTTACTGGTGGTGATCGCGATCATCGCGGTCCTGATCGCGCTGCTCCTTCCAGCGGTGCAAGCGGCACGCGAGGCTGCGCGGCGGAGTCAGTGTGTCAACAACATCAAGCAGCTCGGGCTGGCGGTGGCGAACTATCACGCGGCCAATGACTGTTTTCCGCCGGGCGCGCTGAGCACGATGCGGGCCTCGCCGCTGGGAATCACCACCACCAATTACACGAGCTGGAGCTGTTTCGCGTACATGCTGTCGAACCTGGAGCAGCAGGCGGCTTTCAACGCGATCAACTTCATGCTCGGCACCGGTCAGGGCGACGCGATCGCCGCGCAGCTTGCGAAGACCGCGGTCGGTCTCCGGATCAACGTGATGCTCTGCCCATCATCGCCCTTGCCGGCGGGAAACGTCCACTGGAGCGGCCCGGCGCTGGCGGCGCCGGGGGGCAACTACTTCGGGTCGGTTGGAGCCAGTCTGGAATATGACGGCAACCAGACCGGTGGTCCACCCAACGGCGTCTTTCAATTCCGGGGCCAGCCCATCGGCGTGCGCGACGTGCTCGACGGGACCTCGAACACGATCGCCTTCGGCGAGTGGCGAACCGGCGACTTCAACGCCTCCAAGATCTCGATTCCCCAGGATGTCGGCGATGCGCCGGGAAGCTTGCCGGCGGGTATCACGCGGGGCAAGCCGACGATGCAGATGCCCGCGGGCTGGTATGTCAGCCCGGGGAATGTCAACAACTGGCTGTCCGCCTGCATCGCTCCCCTGGCGACGACGGCCACGAACAAGTCGTTCGTGGGAGACACCTGGGCGTTCGGTGTCTACGGCCATGCCCTGGGGAATCTGATCATCCCCCCCAACCCGAAGTATCCCTACTGTGTCGATCAGACTGCCAACGCGAGTGACTTCGACAGGCCGGGGGTTTTCGGGCTCAGCAGCTACCACTCCGGAGGCGCCGAACGTTGGCATGTGCGATGGATCGGTCCGTTTCCTCAAGGACAGCGTGAACATGCAAGCCCTCTGGAGCGTGGGCTCACGCGCCCAGGGCGAGGTGGTCTCGGCGGACTCATACTGATCCCGGTCTCTCTCAGGGATGAGGTCGAGGATAGGGATAAGGCACGGGGAAGGGATAGGAATACGGCCCGGATTCGTTAAGGTACGACCGGCTTGCCCCCAACCCCGTGCCGACTGCCGGCAAGGGCTGAAGTGAAATCGGCCGACGCGCCTCGATGGCCGCCCGGTCGCGCGCGGAGCGGAGGTCGCGGGCGTACTCGCGGGCGATGCCCGTTGCAGCGCGGCGGGCTCGATGTCGAACGCCCTGCGAGCGGCGTGCTGGATCCCCGCCGCGAGCTTCTCTTGCTCGGTCGCGCCCGGTTCGTCGGCCAGCACGATCTCGCGGGTCGTCGCCATCGCGCCGGGAGTCGCAAACCCCAGCGCGTCGGTCGTATCCTGGTGGCGGCGCACCCAGTCGGCGACGGCCGGGGTGTACTGGCCCTTGCGGAGGTCGTACGCCTGGTGGCGCAGCTTCGCGCCGTCGAACCAGAAGACGACCTTGAAATCAGGCCGGGGCGGCTTCGAAGACGGTTCCGGCGCCTGCCCGCAAGTCGGTGCGACCGCGAGTCCCCATTCCAGAGCCAGCACCAAAGCCAGGCGACGGGAGCGGAACATGGGACGAGGCTCACACGGGTTCCCAGCTTCGAGCCGGAGATCAAGCTTCCCAGCTTCGAGCCGGAGATCAGAGCGCTCGCGACCGTGTCCCTGGCCGCTCTGTTCGTTATCTTATCATCCTGACCCCTCTGCACGCACGCGGCGCCGGCCGGGACGCACCACGCTCACGTTGGGGACGCCCCTGATTTTGCGCCTGAGTCAACATGTCGTCGAAGTGCTCGGGGACTGGACTTCAAACCGGGGTTTTCTGAGGAAGCCACGCGACTCCTCTGTCGTAGAGCCCGTCGTCAACGGATCGAAAGCTCGCGGGGACTTGTCGGATTGACGGGTGAGTGCGGCCAGGTGGGTGGGTCGATGCAAGATTCGTGGAGCCTCATCGACCCGGTGCGGAAAAAACCCGGATGGTTCCGCTTGCCGCGAAGGGGGGCTTGGGTTATGGTCCGCCCCGAGGTCGGTTTCCGGGAGGGGATGAGTCGAGGATGTTTCGTCCCCTGACCCAAACGGCCAGCTTCGCCCAGGCCAGGCCAGGCCAGGCCGGGGCGGGTCGCGACCTGGGAGCGCTGGCTCCGGGAGATCAAGGAGATGGTCCCCACATGAAACGCCCTCGAATCCGGCTTCGGAAGCGCTGGGTGGTCCCGATCGGGGTCCTGCTGGTCCCTCCCCTGCTCTGGTCGATCTTCCTGTCGGTGCTGCCGACCGACTGGGCTCGCCAGCGGATCGTCGCCCGTCTGAGCACGGCCTCGGGACGGGCGGTCCGGCTGGCCGGGCTAGAGGTCGGCTTCTTGGGCGGGGTCGATCTGACAGGTCTGGAGATCGGCGCGCCCGGCTCGTCCGCAGATCCCTGGCTGAAGGTCGCCGAGGCACATATCAATGTCAGCCCGCTCCAGATGCTCTGGGGCCACGTCGAGCCCACCGAGACCGAGGTCCGGGGGCTCAGCCTGCGGGTCCTTCGCCGGTCCGATGGCTCGCTCGAGCTGGCCGATTTGATCCAGCAAAGCCGACCATCGCCCGATCCGGCCTCGGCGGTGCCGCCGGCCAGCGCCTGCTCGACGAACTGTCCGCTGAGCCATCTGGCCGTGCGGATCTGGGATGCTCGGGTGACGGTCATCGACACCCCGACACGAACCCAGATCGAGTTCCGCGACATCACCGGGCGCGCGGTGTCGGATCGGGGGCACGCCCGGATCCAGGAGTTGCGCGGGACGCTCAACGGCGGCCCGTTCGAGATCGTCGCGCAACTGGACCGGACGACGCCGGCCCCCTCGTTCGAGGGCCAGATCCGGGCCCAGAAGATCGCCCTGCGCGACGGCATGAGCATCCTGGGCTACCTGGTGCCGGTCCTGGCCCGCAACGTCACGGTTCAGGAGCAAGGCCAAGGTCAAGGCCCGGATGATGGTGATGTCGACGGCACGCTCGATCTCGATCTCTATCTCCGCGGCGAGGGGAACACCCGCGAGGCGCTCCGGCGCTCGGTCGTGGGACACGGGGCCGTGAGCATCGACCCGATCGAGCTCAACGGCTCGAAACTGATGGCGGCGATCGAGTCGGCGGTCGAGCTGCCGGAACCAGGCCGGGTCGGCTCGGTCAAGAGCGACTTCGTGATCAAGCAGGGCCGGATTGGCAGTGATAACCTGACGGTCAGCGTCGCGCGGGTGCCGTTCATGCTCTCAGGCTGGACCGATTTCGACGGCAACCTGAACTACCGGGTCCGTACCGAGAACCTGACCGACAAGCTTCCGGCCCGAGCCCGCGAGCTCCTGGGTGAGCTGGCCAATGACCCCCAGACTCCGAGCCTGTCCGCGGTCCGGGTTGAGGGGGCGTACGACGACCCCACCATCACGATCGACGGAGTTCCCCTGAACCCCTCTGCCGGCGGAACCCGCGTTGGCGACGATCGACATCGGCTTCGCGACCTGGGCCGAAGGCTTCGCGACCGGATCTTGCGCTGAGCGAACCGAATCGAACCGGGCCGAACGCTCCCGAACGGAATCGCCGGCGCGGAGAAAAGTTTTCAAAAGCCATCCCATCGAACCTGACCCGACGGGCTCACGTCATATAGTTCGTGGAGGGAAGGGTCGTGCCTGGCGCGGCGGCGGCATGCACGGCCGCTTGATTTGCCCCGGGGACCGGCTTACAATCCCCATTGTGGAAAAAGGACTTGAGCCACGCCGTCTTGACGCGGAAGGAGCCGAGCCGTGCCCAGGCGACTCTGGATCGCCGCCCTGTGCTTCTGGCCGGGATTGCCCCAAATCTGGTCGGGACAAGAAGTTCTGGGTTTGATCCTGGCGGCATTGTTCGCCACGAGCCTGAACCTGACCCTGGTGGCCCGCTGGATCTGGACCGAGTCGTTCGCGCCGGGCTGGCCGGGTTTTTTCGCAGGCGTGACAGCGTGCCACTGGGCCGCCTGTTTCGGTTATACCCTCTGGTGGATCTGGCTTTGCCATCCCGAGCGGCATCGCGTCGAGATCGACCGTTTGTTCCGGGAGGCGATCGAATCGTACCTGCAAGGGCGCTGGAACGAGACCCGGCGCCGTCTGGAGCGGATTCTGGCGATGGATGAGACCGACGCCGACGCCCTGATGCAGCTTGGATCGCTGTTCGTGCGGACCGAGCAGCCGGCCCTGGCGCGTCGGGCGTTTCGCCAGTGTCTCGAGCTGGAGGGCGGCGGCCGAGTGGCGTTGGGAGATCGAGCAGGTGATGGCGCGGCTTGAGAGCGAGCGTGAGCCCAGAAATCAAGACGAGTGACGCCCGGCGCGACCGCTTCGCTTCTCCCCGCGGGGAAATCGGGCTCGGACCGTTGCCGGGGCGATCAAGGCAGCGGATCCCGAGCCCGCGTCATGTCAATGTCAATGTCAATGTCCAGGTAAGGGCAAGCGAAGGCTGGGGAGTCTGTGCTATCCTTTCGCATCGAACGCTCCGTGCGTCGGGAGCGTAAGAAGTGTCTCAGATGGGACGTTTGAGCAGGTTACGGTTACGGACCGGGCTGGCCCGGTGGAATCGTCGGAGTCGACCGCATGTATGAACGCTTCACCGACCGTGCCCGCAAGGTGATGCAGCTGGCCAACCAGGAGGCCCAGCGCTTCAACCACGAGTACGTCGGCACGGAACACGTCCTGCTCGGCCTGATCAAGGAGGGCAGCGGCGTCGCCGCCAACGTCCTGAAGAACCTGGACGTCGACCTGCGCAAGATCCGCAACGAGGTCGAGAAGATCGTCCAGGCCGGGCCCGACATGGTGACCATGGGGAAGCTGCCCCAGACCCCGCGGGCCAAGAAGGTCATCGAGTACGCGATCGAGGAAGCGCGCAACCTCAACCACAACTACGTGGGGACCGAACACCTCCTGCTCGGCCTGTTGCGCGAGCAGGAAGGGGTGGCCGCCCAGGTCTTGATGAACCTGAACCTGAAGCTGGACGAAGTGCGCGAGGAGGTGCTCAACTTGCTCGGTCACGGGATGGACGCCGGCGGCGAAGGGGAACGCGCCGCGGCAAAAGGCAGTAAGTCCAAGACCCCGGCCTTGGACTCGTTCGGCCGCGACCTGACCGAACTGGCCCGGCAAGGCAAGCTGGACCCGGTCATCGGCCGCCAAAATGAAATCGAGCGGGTGGTCCAGGTCCTCTCGCGCCGGACCAAGAACAACCCGGTCCTGCTCGGCGAGGCGGGCGTCGGCAAGACGGCGATCGTCGAGGGCCTGGCCCAGATGATCATCGACGGCAACGTCCCCGAGCTGCTCCGCGACCGGCGGATCGTGGTCCTCGACCTGGCGATGATGGTCGCCGGCACCAAGTACCGCGGCCAGTTCGAGGAGCGGATCAAGGCCGTCATGAACGAGGTCCGACGCGCCAAGAACACGATCCTGTTCATCGACGAGCTGCACACCCTGGTCGGCGCCGGCGGCGCCGAGGGGGCGATCGACGCCTCCAACGTCCTCAAGCCGGCCCTGGCGCGCGGCGAGGTCCAGTGCATCGGCGCCACCACTCTCGACGAGTACCGCAAGTACATCGAAAAGGACGGTGCGCTCGAGCGGCGGTTCCAGACGATCGTCGTCGAGCCGCCCAGCAAGGCCGAGGCGCTGGAGATCCTCCGCGGGCTTCGCGACCGCTACGAGGCCCACCACCGCGTCCAGATCACCGACGAGGCGCTCGAAGCCTCGATCGAGCTCTCGGACCGCTACATCACCGGCCGCTGCCTGCCCGACAAGGCGATCGACGTCGTCGACGAGGCCGGCGCCCGCGTCCGGCTCAAGGCGATGACCCGCCCGCCCGACCTGAAGGAGCTCGACGACCAGATCGAGCGGCTCAACCAGGACAAGGAAGAGGCCGTCGCCAACCAGGACTTCGAGCGCGCCGCCGCCCTGCGCGACCAGGCCGACAAGCTCAAGAAGAAGAAGGAGACGATCAACCGCGAGTGGCGCGAGCGCTCGAAGGAGGTCGACGGCACGGTCGACGAGGAGGTCGTCGCCGAGGTCGTCAGCAAGATGACCGGCATTCCGCTCACGCGGCTGGAGGCCGAGGAGACCGGCCGGCTGCTCAAGATGGAGGAGGAGATCCAGAAGAAGGTCATCTCCCAGACCGAGGCGATCAAGCGGATCAGCCAGGCCGTCCGCCGCAGCCGATCCGGGCTGAAGGACCCGAAGCGGCCGATCGGCTGCTTCATCTTCGCCGGCCCGACCGGCGTCGGCAAGACCCTCCTGGCCAAGGCGCTCGCCGAGTTCATGTTCGGCGACGCCGACGCCCTGATCCAGATCGACATGTCGGAGTACATGGAGAAGCACAACGTCTCGCGGCTGATCGGCGCCCTCCGGGCTACGTCGGCTACGAGGAGGGCGGCCAGCTCACCGAGAAGATCCGCCGCCGGCCCTACGCGGTCGTCCTCCTCGACGAGATCGAGAAGGCGCACCCCGACGTTTACAACATGCTGCTCCAGATCATGGAGGAGGGCCGGCTGACCGACAGCTTCGGCCGCAACGTCGACTTCAAGAACACGATCATCATCATGACCACGAACGCCGGCGCCGAGGCGACCTCGCGTCAACGCCGGGTTCGGGTTCGAGCGGGGCCGCAACCTCGACGACGCCCGGTCGTACGAGGACATGAAGGAGCGGCTCAAGGTCGCCATCGAGAAGTACTTCCGGCCCGAGTTCCTGAACCGGCTCGACGACGTGATCGTGTTCCACGCCCTGACCAAGGACAACCTCAAGCAGATCGTCGACATCGAGCTGTCGAAGGTCCGCAGCCGGCTGGCCGACCGGGGCCTCGAGCTCGTCCTTTCCGACGAGGCCAAGGAGTTCATCATCGACAAGGGTTACAACCCCGACTACGGCGCACGTCCCCTGCGGCGGGCGATCGAGAACATGGTCGAGGACCCGCTGAGCGAGGAGATCCTTCGCGGCACGTTCAAGGGCAAGGACACGATCACGGTCCGGGTCGAGACGACGGACGACGTCAAGCAGATCAAGTTCGACGCCACCAGCAAGAACGAGCCGCGAAGGCCCTGGCAGGCGTCGGCGGCGGCAGCGAGCCGCCGGCCGAGGCGAAGAAGTAACCACGACCCAGCAAGGTCAAAACGCGGAAGGAAAGAGCGAACGGCGGGGGAGACGCGATGGCGTCGCTCCCGCCGTTCGCTATTTTGATCCGGACACGGGCTTCAATCGTTCCCGCCCACCCGTTCCCGCGTCTGGTTCACCATCGCCCGCAAGGCGCCGTTGTCGCGCGCTGGGCGATACGGTCGGCGCGGGCGAGCAGGTCGCGGCTGGTGGTCTGGTCGGTGGCGCTGGATGAGACCTCGGCGGCCAGCAGGAGGAGGCGGACTTGCTCGGCAGGGGTGCCGGATCGGAGGACGAGACTGACCGCCGGCTTCAACGTTTTCGCGGCGGCGGACCAGTCGGCGCCCTGACTTTCAAGTCGGGCGAGCTCGACTCGGGCGCTGATCTCGAGATCCGGGTCGCCGGCCTCGTGCGCGGCCGTGACCGCGCGACCGGCGTAACGACGCGCGGCGGGCCGATCGTGGCTGGCGAGGGCCAGTGTGGACAGTAATCCCAGGTCAACCGCCAGCGCGGGCTTGTCGCCAAGCCGATCGTGCGCGGCCGCGGCGTCCTCCACCCGGCGCACGCGACATCCAGGCGATTCAGGGCCAGGAAAGTCTCACCCAGCAGGCGGTCGATCTCAGCGGCCTCGGCGGGGTGGCCGGTGGCGTGATAGGTGTCGGAGGCGTCGGCCAGCAGCTCGGCCGCCAGGTCGGGCCGGTCGAGCAACCGTGCGATCCCACCGTGCTGGGCGTCGACATCGGCCCGACGCTTGCGGTCGCCCAGGGCATCGGCCAGGGCGGCGGCCCGTTCCAGGTGTGGCAGGGAACGCTCGGGCTTGCCGATGTCGCTGTAGGCACGCGCAGGACGAGCCGTGCGTCGGCCTCGTGGTCGCGGTCCTCGCCGCCGGAGAGGAGGGGCAAGGCCGGCTCGATCGACGCGATCGCCTCCGCGAGCCGGCCCCGGCGGTACTCGGCATGGCCGATCAGGTACCGGTCATAGCCTTCATAGCCTTTGTCCTCGCGCTTCGCGTCGAGCACGATCGCCCTGGTCCAGGCCGCGATCGCGGCATCCGGGTCGCCCAGGCGTTCGTGACAGCAGCCCGCGCCCGGAGAGCATAAGCCTCATTACGCGGGTCGCCCAGCGCCTTGCGCGACAACTGCTCGGCCTGGTAGAACGTGAGCGCCTCGTTGAACTTACCCGACTTGAACAGGCGGTCGGCCTCGGCGGCCTGGCTCCTGGCCTCGGCATCGAGCCGGGCGCGGTCGGGTAGCGGTGTCGTCTGGCCCCAGGCGGTCGATCCGGTCAGGGTGATCCACAGGAGCAACGCGCCGAGCCGGCGGAAGTGTGGGCCTGTGCACATCGGGCATCCTCTCCCCGAGCGAAAACGGTACGCTACGACTCAACATCGACATCGTACCGCCCGGCTCACCAGTCGCCCACGCTGCCGTCGCGATAAAACGTACGGAGGAGGGTCTCCTGCTCGAACGGGTGCTTCCGCACCTGGTTCTCGTCGATCTCGACACCCAGCCCGAGCAACGTGCCGGGACGGACGATCTGCCCATTGCGCTCGATGGTGAACCCCTCGCGCACCACGTCGCGCCGCCACGGCACATCGTCATGCACCGACTCGCAGATGATGTACGACGGGGTGGCGAACCCGAACTCGAGTGAGGCCGCGGTGCTGACCGGCCCTTGAGGGTTATGAGGCGCCAGCGAGACGCGATAGCTCTCGGCCATCGCCGCGATCCGACGGGCCTCCGACAAGCCACCGCAATGGGTAATGTCGGGCTGAAGCACGCTGCACGCCCGCTGTTCGAGCAGGTCGCGAAACGGATGTTGCGAGACGAGCCGTTCGCCGGTGGCGATCGGTGTGGAGACCGATCGCTGGATCAAGGCGATGTCGGCGATTGTCTCGGGCCAGCACGGCTCCTCGAAGAAGTAGAGTCCGTACGGCTCGAGTGCCTGGGCAAACCGCAGGCCCATTCGGGGCGAGGGGCGGGCGTGGCAATCGACCATGATGTCGATATCGTCGCCCACGGCGTCGCGCATCGCCTTGACGCACGCCTCGGCGTATCGCAAGGGGCGCAGGCCCTCCAGAGGCATGGTCTCGGGCACGGCCATCGACTTGAACGCGGTGAAGCCCGCCTCGACCGCCTGCGCGGCCAGGTCACCGAAGCGGCGGGCATCGCCCGGTTCGGTCTGGTAAAAGTCCTCCATCCGGCCGCCGCCGAGGTGGCAATACAACCGGATGTAGTCGCGCACCGGGCCGCCCCAGAGCTTGTGGCAAGGGACGCCGTGGACCTTACCGAGAATGTCCCAGAGGGCCAGGTCGATCCCGCTGATCGCCGTGCCCCGGACGATCCCGTTGCCGTGCCAGAAGTGCTGGCGATACATCATCTGCCAGAGGTGCTCGATCCGGGTCGGATCCTCGCCCACGACAAGCTGCGCGAGGTCCTCGATCGCTCCGACCACCGCCCGCGTGTGCCATTCGAGCGTCGCTTCGCCCCAGCCGAAGAGGCCGGGCTGGTCGGTCAACACCTTCACGAACACCCAGTTCCTCATCCGGGCGTGGCAGACCAGGGCCTCGATCTTCGTGATCTTCATCGTCGGTGTCATGTTTCCGCTCCCAACAACTCACAGGGCCGCCTGGAGGACGGCGTCGGTCGCCTCGAGTGTCAGGTCGATATCCTCATCGGTGTGCATCGCCGAGATGCTGCCTTGCTTGGTCGGGAGGGGGAAGTGATAGATCCCGCGCTCGATCAGGGCCTGGCGATAGCGAACGTCCAGGTCCATGTCATGATGCTGCGCCAGGTCGTACCAGTCGCGGGCGCGTGGTCCATGAAGTAGACGCAGAAGGCTGATCCCTGGCGGGCGATGGTCGCCTCGATTGCGTGGCGCTCGAACAAGGCCTCGAGCCCTTGCTCCAGCCGCAGGCCCAGGGCTTCAAGCCGGGGATACAGGGTGTCGCGTTCCTTCAGGAGCGTCTCCATGGTGGCGATCGACGCCGCGAGCGGAATCGGGTGACCGTTGTAGGTCCCGGCGATCAGGACGCGACGGTTCGGGTCGGGGTCGGCGAACAGGTCCATGATCGCGGCATTTCCGCCGATCGCTCCCAGGGGATAGCCGTTGGCAATCGCCTTGCCGAACGTGGTGAGGTCGGGCTTGACCCCCGCGATCGATTGATAGCCGCCCAGGGCGTGGCGAAAGCCGGTCTTGACCTCGTCGAAGACCAGCACCACCCCGTACTCATCGCAAAGCGATCGCAGGCCCTGAAGGTAGCCGGCCGCGGCTTGACGATCCCGATGTTCTGGAGGATTGGCTCGGTGATCAGGCAGGCGACCGGGTAGGTACGGAACGCCCACTCGACCGCTTCCAGGTCGTTGAACTCGATGACGTGGACGCGCAGACTCGATGTCGGAGGGCATGCCCGCGGAGAGTGGCACGAACGGGTACTCGCCGCCGCGTGTCCGGGGCCCGAGCCGCGCCAGCGGGGTCATGACGTTGCAGGCCACTTCATCGTGCCAGCCGTTGTATCCCCCTTGCATCACAACGATGTGGTCGCGGCCGGTGTATGCCCGCGACAGCCGGAGCGCATGGTAGGTCGCCTCCGAGCCGGTGGTGGCGAGCTGCACCTTGTCGACCGTCGGCACGCACGCGCAGAGCAATTCGGCGGCCCGCCCTTCCCAGGGGGTCGTGCCCGAGCCCATCAAGGCCCAGCCCTCCTGCACCGCGCGGACGACCGCGTCATCGACCGACGGCGCGTGGTGGCCCAGCAGGTACGGGGCGAAAGCGCCGTGGTAATCGATATATTTATTCCCGTCGGCGTCCCACACATCGGCGCCGAGCCGCGCACGAACGCGATCTCCGGCTCCACATGACGGTTCAGCGAGACGAGGCCGCCGGGGATCACGCGGCGGTTGCGAGCGAACATCGCCCGCGACCGAGATCGATCCGGGGGCCTACTTTGGGCTTCAGGGCTTTCGGTCGCGGGTCGTGGAAGAATCAAAACCATCTCCTCTCTCTGCTGATCTCAATCCAGAAAATCTTGGATTCGGGCGGTTACTGTCTCGATCATGTTCTCCAGACAACCAGGCGCCAGCACGGCGATCTGCTCCTGGTAGATGCCGCGGCCGTAGGTCGCGGCCGAGGGAAGATAGCCGGGCCGCCAGCCATTGACGACGGTCATCACGACGATCGGCGTTCCCGGGAAGCGACGCCGGAGCTGGACCTGAAGGTCCTGGTAGTGCTCGCCTTCGACGGCGAGCCAGACGGCGTCGCCGAGCTGCCAGAGGTGGACCGCCAACGGGTAATCAGGGCCGGGCGGCAGGTCGCCGATACGGGTCAATTGTCGGTCCATCCGCTCGACGAATGCGCGGCATTCGGCGTAACGGGCGCGGTCGCCGGACTGTTCGGCGGCCTGAGCCTCGGTGGCCCATCGGGCGCGGTGGCGGGTCGTCTCGTCGCGGTTCGGCAGGTCGTGCCGATAGGGGAGCGGGACCGTGAACGCGCGCCGACGCCAGGTCGAGACCGCCGCGGTCCGGGCCGGATCGAGCGGGACATGTCGCCAGGTGCCGATCAGAGCGCCGGACTCGACCGGCCCCGTGTACGCGAACCGGGTGCCGGGGGGCGGCAGGGCTTCCAACGCCGCGAGCGCCGCGTGGCCGAGCTGCCGGCCGTTCCGGTCGGCGACCGACGGATCACCCACAAACCCTTCACGCGGGCCGAGATCGCCCGAGGCGCCCTGGAGGAACACGCAAGGCGCTCCGGTCGCGCTCTCGACCACCTCGCGGAACGCGCCGGGAAAGTCGGGGCTGATGAGCGTGTTTTGCCAGGCCAGGGTGGTCGGGTGGCACGCATAATTGACCAGGGTCGCGATGAGCGCGCCCGATTCATCGGTCGCGCGGACCACCAGCAATGTATCGTCGGCGGGTCCGTCGGGGTTGAACCCGCAGACGAACCGGCCGGTGGACTCATCGAGAAAGTCGCGATGCGCGGCCAGATCGCACCGCCCCTGGCCGTGGACGAGCGTGGCTGGCCGGACCCGCGCGAGTGCCGAGTCGATCAGGCGGCCCAGGGTCGCGGCGAGCTGCGAGAGGTAAGGGCCGATCAGCTCACCGCCGGGCCGGTCGGCCCGCCTCGTATCGAGAAGACCGGCGGCGTGTGTGTGCGCGTACGCGATCAGGAGTCGCTCGCGATCGATGCCGGTGCGCCCGGCAACATCGGCGAGCAGAAGCTCGGCGTCGTCACCCCAGAGGAGACAGTGGTCGAGCGCCACGATGATGGAGCCCGCGCTGGAATTGTCGTACGGCCCGATCGCGCAGGCGGTCGCGGTCAGCGGGCGATGGACCCCCGTCGACCGTTCATGGATCGCCGCGCCCCACATCCGGTGGTACATCCCGACCGGAGGCGTCACATCGCCTCGAGCCAGGCCGAAACCGCAGCGGCTTTGAGGGAATTCCACGATCCGGGACATCAGTGTTCCATCAGATGGAAATAAAATCGGTCTTTGTATCGTGATCGGCGTCGAAGACCAGCCAGCAGGCGGCGGCGGCCAGGTGAATACCCAGGAAGAGAGCGAGCACGGCGTCCCACGAGCCGGTGAGCTTGACGATCCAGGGGGCGATCGACGGGAAGACAATCGACCCCACCGCGCCGCTCGTATTCATGATGCCCATGAGCCGGGGCGTCCGTCCGCCTCCCAGGTCGATGGTCAATGCGTAGGCGCAGGGACCCGCCAGGGCGGCGGCGAACGCGCCCGCGCTCAAAAGCAGGACGGCGAGCCCGACGTCCCACACCGGATAGGCCAGGGCGATCAGGACGGTCGCCGCCAGCATGCTCGACGCCGCCACCCCCTGCCGGGCGGGACGGAGCCGGCCGCTCCGCGCCAGGACGAGATCGGACAGCCACCCTCCGGCGAGACACCCGGCCACGGTCGCCCAGTGCGGCAGGCTCGTCAAGACGCCCGCCTGCCAGACGCCCACGCCGCGGGTTTCGCGCAGGTAGGTTGGAAACCAACTGATATAAAAGATCGCGCCGGCGGCCCGGAAGAACTGCTGCGCGGCCAGGCCGACGATCACCCGGGTCGACGGCGATCGATCGGGGCTCGTCCTCGAGGTCGCCGACCCGGTACGCACCGCGCTCTCGCCGTCGATGAGCGACAGCTCCGCGGTATTGACCGCGGAGTGTTCGCGGGGCCAGTCGCGGAACCAGCGGAAGAATCCGGCCGCCCAGAGCAGGCCCGGGACGGCGTAGATCAGGAACATCCAGCGCCAGGGAACGACCACGAGGATCAGGCCGGTCAGCGCGGCGCCGAGCGCGCCTCCCACCCCCATGAAGCTGGTCAGGACCCCGCTGACCCACGCCCGCCTCGAGGCCGGAAACCATCGGCCGAGGGCGCCCGTGGCGGCCGGGAAAATTCCGGCCTCGGCCGCCCCCATCGTCAGGCGGGTCAAGAGCAAGCCACCCGAGCCGCTGACGGCCCCGCACAGCGCGGTGGCGATCGACCACGCGGCGGCGAACATGGGCAGCGATCGACGCGACCCCCACGCCAGGTCGAGCCCGGCGGCCGGAACCTGGAGCACGGCGTAGGTCAGAAAGAAGGCGCTCATCGCCAGCCCCATCTGCGCCTCACTCAGGCCCAGGTCGGCCCGGATCAGCTTCTCGGCCACGCTCAGGCAGCCGCGATCGACGTAGGCGATCGTCGTCGCCACGCAGAACCAGGCCAGGACGCCGTAACGGACGCGGGTGGGGCGTGGCTGGTCCGTGAGACGAACCGCCGCTACCTTGGTCCCAGTACCGGTATCTAGAATTTCTTTTGCGATGCTCACGCCATGATCTCACGAATCGGCTTGCCGTAGTCGATCTCGAGCCGCTTCTGACCGGGGATCTCGAGGCGACGCGGATCGAGGCCAAGCTGGTGGAGTACGGTGGCGTGGATATCGGTGACGTAGTGCCGGTCGGTGACGGCGTGGAACCCGAGCTCGTCGGTGGCGCCGTGGACGATACCCCCCTTGATGCCGCCGCCAGCCATCCAGATGGAGAAACCGTAGGGATGGTGGTCGCGGCCGTCGGCCCCCTGGGCACCGGGAGTCCGGCCGAACTCGGTGGCCCAGACGACGAGGGTCTCGTCGAGCAGCCCGCGCTGCTTCAGGTCCTTGAGCAAACCGGCGATCGGCTTGTCGACCTGGCCGCAGGTCGCGGTGTGGTTTTTCTTGAGCGCGCTGTGCGAGTCCCATCGGCCGGCCGAGCCATCCGAGCCGTGGAAGACCTGGACGAACCGGACTCCGCGCTCGACCAGCCGCCGGGCGGTCAGGCAGGTCTCGCCGAAGGTGCGCGTGGGCTTGTCGTCCAGGCCGTAGAGCCGCTGGATCGCGGGCGACTCGTCGCTGAACTTGAGGACCTCAGGGACGGCCATCTGCATGCGAAAGGCCAGCTCGTACGACTTGATCCGGGCCTTGAGCGCCGCGTCGTCTGGATGCTGCGCGGCGGAAAGGCGATCGAGCCGGTCGACCAGCGCGAACTCGCCTTTTTGCTCCTCGCGATAGACGCCCTTGCCAGGCGAGGCGAAGGGCAACGGGTCCGCGGGGTTGATCTCGATCTGTACGCCGTCGTGCGACGGGCCGAGGTAACTTCCCCCGTGGCCGCCCATCCCGCCGCAGCAATCGGCCAGGGGATTGCCCAGGACCACGAACTGGGGTAGGTCGTCGTTCAATGAGCCGAGCCCGTAGTGGACCCACGAGCCGATCGTCGGAAACGGCCCCTCCAGAACGTGACGGCCGGTGTGGAACTGAAGCTGGGCGCCGTGGTTATTGTCGGTCGTCCACATCGATCGGACAACGGCGAGGTCGTCGACGCAATCGCCGACGTGAGGGAACCAGTCGGAGACCTCAATCCCACTCTCGCCGCGCTTGCGGTAGCCGACCTGGAGTGGGAAAAGCGTCGTGTGCGGGTTGTGCAGCCCCTGGATCAGCTCGCGAAGGTTTTCCTTGACCAGCGGCGAGTCGAGGGCGCCCGCGTAAGGGGTCTCGCGATAAGTCTTGCCCGCGTATTGATTCAAAACCGGCTTGGGGTCGAAGCTCTCCAGGTGGCTGGTGCCGCCGACCATGAAGAGCCAGATCACGCTCCTGGCTTTGGGCGCGAAGTGAGGTAGACCGTCGGGCACGAGGTGGGCCGCCGCCTCTCCGCGCGAACGATGCCGTCGCGATGGAGCATGGCGCCGAGGACGAGGCTGGCGAAGCCCATTCCCGAGTCGGCCAGGAAGCTGCGCCGCGGAATCGTCGGGCTCATCGAACGGTCCTCCCTCGATCCGGCGATCGGTCTGAAATACATCAGCGGATGGTCAAAAAGTCGTTGTGATTCAGGAGCACATGCACGAGGTTTTCCCGCGCTCGTAGCGCCGGGTCGGCCGACGGTTTGATGGCGACCTCGGGGCCGGAGGAGAAGGCGGTCAGCCTGGCCGTGTCGGCCAGTCGTCCGGCCTGTTCCACGAGGTAATCCTCGCAGGTGGTTTGTTCTTCGGGCGTGGGGGCTCGGCCAAGAACCCGCTCGAACGCGTCGCCACGAACGCGGCGGGCGATTCCGAGCCGATGGACTCGCTCAGCTTACGGGCGAGCAGCCTGGCCTGTTCCAGGCTCAGCGGGCTGTTGGCGAGGGCCAGGGCCTGTTGCGGCACCACGCTCTCACTCCGCCGGTAGCAGGCGACGACGTTGGCCGAGTCAAACAGACGGAGGAAGGTCACCCGCTTCTCCTTGGCATGTCGGAAGTAGATGCTTCGGCGCATCGAGGTCAGTCCGACGGCCGGGTCAAGGTCGGGACCACCCATCGACAGATCGAGATTTCCCGCGACGTTCAAAACGTTGTCCCGGACCGCCTCGGCTTCGAGCCGCCGCGAGTTCATCCGCCAGACGTACTGGTTGGCCGGGTCGATCGCGAGGTTGGGATCGCTGCTTCCGCCGCTCGACGACGACATCCGGTAGGCCGCCGACATCACGATCAGGCGATGGATGGCTTTCATGCTCCAGCCCGAATCCATGAACGTGACCGACAGCCAGTCGAGCAACGCGGGGTGGCTCGGTGCCGCACCATTGACACCGAGATCAAACACCGAAGCGATCAGGGGATTACCAATGTGTCGCATCCATATATGGTTGATCGCCACACGAGCTGTCAGCGGATTGTTCCGATCGGTGATCCAGCGCGCCAGGGCCAGGCGGCGGCCGGTGCTCGAGGTGGGATAAACCACGCCGATGGGTGAATAGTTCGTGTCGTCCAGATTTTTTTCTGAGGCCTGTCGCGCCGAATCCACCGCCCTGCGGGCCTCGTCGCGCCTGGCGATCGCGTCGTCGAGGGCTTTCCTGGCCGCGGCGTCGTCAGGCCTGGCCAGCACGGCGGATCGGGCGTTGGCCAGGTTCACGTCGCGCTTCAGCGGCGGTTTCCTCGGCGCGAAGGCAGGTGAGCCGACGCTCGGCCCGGACGGCGGCCCGCGCCTGTTGACTCACCTCATCGACCGGCCGGGGTGGCTGGGCGTACTTCGCGGCGTCCGCGGGAGCCTTGGCTCGCAGGGCCTCGAGTTCGGCCTCGGCGCTCAGCAGGCTCAGCGTCAGGACCGACACCGAATCCCGCGCCTTGGTCAACGCGGCCTCGTCCTTGGCCGACGCCAGTGCCGCCTCGGCCTTCGCACGAGCGGCGCGATGAGCCTCGACCTGCTTCTCGGCCCGGAGAAGCTCCAGCGTGCGGACCGCTTCATTGAAGGCTGGGTAGTAGACCGTGGGGGGGAACAAAACGGGCTCGATCGACGGGAGCCTGGCCTGGCCCTGAAGCACGCGCGGCACGCCGGCGCGATCGGCCTGTCCTTCAGGGGCTTGCGCTCGTCGCCGCGATGAAAGACATAGGTCGGTGTATCAGCCGAGCTGTCGTAGACCCGGACCAGGCCGTCCTTGGTCGTGTCGGGCTGACCTGGCACGAAGTCGGTGCGGACCGCGTGTGGTTCGAAGAAGGCGCGGAAGGCGTAATAGTCCTTCTGCGAGAACGGGTCATACTTGTGATCGTGGCAACGGGCGCAGTTGAGAGTGATGCCAAGAAACGCCTTGGCGGTGTGCTCGACCGTGGCATCGAGCCATGTGTTGCGGTTCAGCTTGAACCAGTTTCGCACGAGATAGCCGGTGGCGCGCAACGCGTCGGGATCGCCGGGGGAATTCTCGTCGGCGGCGAGCATCGCGACGACCATCTGATCGTAGGGGCGGTCCTGGTTGAGCGATTCCACGATCCAGTCGCGCCATCGCCAGATATGCGGCTGGCTCTCGCGGATCTCGGCGCGGTAGCCGTCCCAGTCGCTATACCGCCAGATGTCCATCCAGTGCCGTCCCCAGCGCTCGCCGTACTGGGAAGAGCCGAGGAGTCGATCCACTAGGGCGGCATACGCGCCGTCGGACGGGTTGGCCGCGAATCGTCGGACTTCGTCGATTGGGGGGGCCAGCCCGATCAGGTCAAGGTAAAGCCGTCGGATCAACTCGACCGGCTCGGCCGGGGTACGAGGCGTGAGGTGTCGCTTCTGGTACTCGGCCGCGAGGAAGGCATCGATCGGGTTGCGGACCCATCCGGCGAACGGCCCCTGTTCCAGGGCTCCAGGGACTTCCGGCCGGTTCGGGGCCTGAAACGACCAGTGCTTACGCGGGTCGGGCTGCTCCGGTTCGTCCGACGGCGCGAGGGCACCCTGGTCGATCCAGGCGGCGATCTTGCCGATCTCGTCGGCCGACAGCGCCTCGCCGTCGCCCGGCGGGGGCATCCTCGTGTCGTCGCTGGCGGAAACCCGTTCCAGGAGCAGGCTCTCGCCGCTCTGACCAACTTCGATCGACGGGCCGCTATCGCCTCCCTCGCGTACGAAGGCGGCCGTGTCGAGTCGCAGTCCCGACTTCGATTGCACGACCCCGTGGCAGGAGTAGCACCGCTTTCTCAGAACCGGCTTGACGTCGTGGAGGTAGTCGACACCCCCCTCGGCACCGTCAACACGGTTCGTGGTCCCGATGGTTGCCAGGCCGAGCGCAAGCGACGCGACCAGCCATCGGCGAGCCGTGGGCAACGGTCCTGGCATATCGGTATGTCCTTGTCGGATCGCTCGGGTCGTCATCAGGGTCACCGCCGCCTCATCGTGACATCGCGGACGCACTTGTTTTGTAGGGTGGGCGCGCGCCATTCGACATTGTGGCAGTCCCGGCGGTCGTTGCCCACCCTACGACGCGCTCCGGTTCCAGGTTTTTCAGTAGGCGTCCGCGCTGATGACCTCGCTTCCCTGGGTCGTGCTCAGGCGCCGCCATGTGAACAGATTGATCGAGTTTTTGATGAACCGGACACTGCCGTCGGTGAACGTGGCGTTGACGCCGCCGGGATGCCGGCTGCGGGTCGCGTACATCTCCGGATAAGCGGTGGTCGGCGCCTGGCAGGGCGGATTGTTGAAACCGACGACGCAGCCGCCGGAGGAGACCGAGTCGTTCTGGGGGCTATTGGGCGCCAGGTAAGTCTCGAAGCCTGAGGCGTTGCCCCACCAGGTGAAGCCGCGGAGGTCGCCATTCTGTCCCTGGATGCATTCGGCGGCCAGCAGCGTGTTGCTGGTGCCGTCGGTGATCTCGGCAAGCTTGATCGTCCGTCCCGATTTCGTGCCGGTGATGGTTGCCGAGAGGTTCTGGAACGGTGTCGACCAGGAACGGGATGCCGTTAAGCGGGGTATCCTGGTAGAGGTCGGTGTTACCGAAGTTCGTAACATAGTTATGCGAGGTGACCGTACGCGCCGTGGCCGGCGTGTCGCTCGGGCAAGTCAAACCCTTGATTCGGGCCGTGGTCGCGGTCGTGTTGGCCGCACCAGCGTAGCGGAGCACACCCCCCTCGCTCGTGTTCAGGGTGCTATTGCCCTGCGTATTGTAGGCATTGAACAGCGCGGATTGCTCCATGAACGGCATGATGTACGCCTGCCACGTGCCGTAGCAGCACTCCAGCTTGCCGGGCGGCAGGCTGCCCATGGTGTCGTGGTAGTTGTGCATGGCCAGGCCGATCTGCTTCAGGTTGTTCACGCACTCGGCGCGGCGGGCCGCTTCGCGGGCCGCCTGCACCGCGGGCAGGAGCAAGGCGATCAGCACGGCGATGATGGCGATGACCACCAGGAGCTCGATCAACGTGAAGGCGCGGCGAAGACGTATCATGGTCGAATCCTCCTTCAAAACCTACGGAAGTGATGGCGTGAGTTCTCGATGAGCGACGTGGAAGGTCCCTGGCTGTCCGGGCGGGAGCGATGTTTCAGCGCCCCTTCAGGTCGAATGTGAAGGTGTTGGCCTGGCCGTGCGCCACCTTGGCGCTCAGAGTGGTTCGGGTGTTGTACTTCGCGGGGATCGACTCCCGGGGAGGTGGGGCGGGTTCTCCTGGCAGATCGGCCACGCTGGCTGCGGCGTCGACGGCGGAGTAGATCCGCACGCTGTAGTCACCCGCGACGAGTCCTTGAGCCGTCGGGATCGTGTATGCCCCGGACTTGATCGGGGCCGAACCCGTGGTGGCCTGATTGGCTCCCGTGGGCATGAACTGAACCGTCCCCTTGAGAAGGGGCTGTCCATCAAGGGTGACGCTGCCGGAGACGGCTTCTCGCGTGAGGGTATCGTCAGCCGAGACGCCGCAACCCGCAACCGAGAGCGGCAGCAGGGCCGCCGTGAGGACAAGCTTCCTCCCGATCCGCAAGTGAGGCATATGCATGATTTCTCCTTTCGATTCGATCCGCAAAGTCGGGAATGGGGAGAAGCGACCCGTCGCCAGCCGGAAGCGTGCGAGGGTCACCCTTCGTCCTGTGCCTCGGAGACGAGGAACGCGGGACATCAGATCACGGTCGAGGGAGGAGAGTTCGGGCGGCCGGGATGACCGGCCCGGTCGGGCCATCGAACCGGAGAGGTTCGACCGGACGGCCCTTCCCTTTCGAGATTACGATCAGGCTTCGCACCAACGCAGTGGCCGGGCGAGAAACCTGGGGTCCTTGAGACTTGCTCTCGAGACTCGGTGCTATCCTATCGGTTGGAGCCAGGAGTTCTCTTTAACGTTAAAGTAGCTTATCCCGGGCTGATTTTCCTGTCAAGGGTCGGCCGAAAGATTTTTGTCGAAACCTCGGATCAGGCGCTGGCGCGTTGGACGAGCCTGGCGGGAAAGGCGACCTCGGCGGTGGCGAATCGACCGGCCTTGAAATAGTCCAGGAGCATCTCGGCGGCTCTGAGGCCCATCTCGTAACCGGGCGAGGCGACGGTCGTGAGCGGGGGATCGATGTATCGGGCGAACTCGAAGTCGTTGAAGCCGACGACGGCGAACCCGGCGGGCACGGCGCGGCCCGATTGGCGGGCGGCCTGGAGCAGCTCCCACCGCCAGGACGTCGTTGGCGCACAGGACGGCGGTGACCGACGGTTCGCGCGAGCACGCCTTCCATCAGCTTGCGGGCGTCCTCGATGCTCTCGTGCTCGACCCTCCAGACGCGGAGCGGGCCGGGGTGTTCGCCGGCCGCCTTCATGCCCTGCTCGTAGCCCGCCATGCGCTCCTCAACCGCGGGCCAGGCCCGGTCGGTCGCGAGGAAACCAATCTGAGTGTGCCCGCGCGACTGGAGAAACGCGACCGCCTCGGCCGCTCCCCCACGGTTGTCGGCCAGGACGCAGGCGGCCGTCGGCGCCACGACGCGCTCCTCCAGGAGCACGAACGGGCATTCACTTTGCTTGAGCTGCTCAATATGTTGCTCGCGCTGATCCTTCGGACCCGAGAGATGAACGACCGCGCCGTCGAATCGACGCTGGTGGAAGAGCCGCTGGAACGAGTCGCCGGCCGATTCAGGATCGAGCCCGCGGACGAACAAGGTGTAGTCGGCGCGTCGGAGCGAATCGACCATCCCGCTCAGGATGGCGACATGGAACGGGTCGGCCAGGAACCGGGTCGCCGGGTCGATCGTGAGGAAGGCCACCGTGTTGGTGCACATCGACCGCAGGCCGCGCCTGGGCGTCGGGCTCGTAACCCAGGTCGGTCATCGATTTGAGGATGCGGAGCCGGGTCTCCTCGCCGACCTGCGAGTTCCGACCGTTCAGGACGTTCGATACGCTCTGGAGCGAGACCCCCTGCGCGGCGTGCCACGTCTCGCATCGTCACTCTCGACTTCATCGATCGTCCCTTCATCCTCAACCTCAACCGGCGACGGTCGTGGCCTCGTCGGTCGGCGAGCCCCGCTCGGCGTGCTCCTGGATTGACGACCGGACCCGATGCCGCACCCGGAATCGGTCGACCAGCACGACGAACGCCGGTACCAGGATCGGCCGGACGAGGAACGTGTCGAGCAGGACGCCCAGCCCGAGGGCGAAGCCGAGCTCGCGGAGCGTCGTCAGGCTGCCGGTGAGCATCGAGCCGAACGTCCCGGCCATGATCAGGCCGCACGAGCTGATGATCCCGCCGGTATGGGCCACCGCCAGGCGTGTCCCCTCGATGACGCCGTGCTTGCGCTCTTCCTCGAGCACCCGCGCCATCAGGAAGATGTTGTAGTCCTCGCCCACCGCCACCAGGATCACGAACAGGAAGAAGCCGACCTTCCAGTCGAGCCCGACCCAGGGCTCGGGCCCGTCGTGCAGAGACTTGAAAACCAGCTCGGTCATGCCCAGCGAGGCGAGGTAGCCGAGGACGACGGTGGCGATCAGGTAGAGGCAGATCCCCGGCCGACGTAGCAGGATGACGCAGGATCACGTAAACGCCGACCGTCACCAGGACGTACATCCGGTGCTCGTCGGCGGTCGTGACCTTCTTCAGGTCGTCGATCATCGCCGTGGCGCCGGTCAGCCCGCACGCGGTCGATCCGGCCAGCGGCTGACCCGGCCCGGTCGCCGCCTGGGTCGTCGCGTACACTTCCTCGAGCGCGCGCAGGGCTGTGTCGGAGAATGGGTCGGTCTTGAAAACGACGTCGATCCGGGTGATGTGGTTGCGATCCTTCGGATCAATCGGTGCCGATGCTCACGTACCGCGAGTCGACCGCCAGGCGCATCGACTGGGCCAGGAACCGCTGCATGAAGTCGGTCGAGTCGGCCAGCGGACAGGACCTCGGCTTGCCGAGCGGCTGCGAGACCGATCGGACCTCGGCAACGTCGGGCGACCTGGGTCAGCCGTCGGCTGAAGGCGTCGATCGCGTCGCGGCCCTCGTCGGAGCGAAAGTTGAGCCTCGGGTTCTCGATCAGGACGGCCGACGGGCTCAGTTCGCCGACCGCGAAGTAACGCTGTCACCGTCCGCGACCCCTCGACGCTGGGCTGGTCGGGAGCGAGGTCGGCAAGCTGGCTGTAATTCGGCTGTCGTCCGGGCGCCGACCACGAGCCAGGGGCAGCAGGCGAGCACGCAGAGGATCAGGATCGCCAGCGGGAAACGCACGACCAGGTCGGCCACCTTGATCCAGAAGCCGGCCAGCGGCATCTGCTCGAGGCTCTCGCGCTCGCGGTCGTGCCCGGCGACATGCTGGGGCTGCGCGGAACGGCCAGAAGACCGCCCCGCGAAGCCAGTACAGGAGCACCGGCGCCAGCGTCAGGGCGGCGACCAGGGCGATCGCCAGGCTCAGGGCGATCGCCGGGCCGGTGTACTGGATCTTGGCGAACGTCGAGAACCAGAGCATCCCCAGGCCGATGATCACCGTCCCCGCGCTGGCCACCAGCGCCCCGCCGACCTGCGCGATCGCCTCGCGAAGCGCGTCGGCCGCGCACGGCCCCGGATCAGCTCCTCGCGATACCGCGCGATCAGGAACAGGCAGTAGTCCGTCCCCGCCCCGAAGAGGACGACGATCACGAAGATGTTGGTGATATTGATCACCTGGAACTTCAGACCCGGCACCAGCGTCAAGAGCGCGATCCCCTTGAGCGAGGCGATCACCGACAGAGCGATCGTCAAGAGCGGGATCAGGGCCAGCATCGGCGAACGGTAGACGACCAGCAAGATCACGACGACCAGGGCGATCGTGGCGTAGGTCGTGTTGGCGATGCTCGTGTTTGACGCCGAGTTCATGTCGTGGCCCACGACCGCCGAGCCGGTAAACGCCAGCCGAAGCCCTTGAGGCGGCGCGGGCAGACCGGCCAGGATCTCCTGGATCCGGTCGATCGCCACCCGCGTCGACTTGGCCAGGTACGTGCCGTTCATCGACACGATCGTCAGGGACTGCCTGCCCCGACCCGTCCCGGCTATTGCCGACGAGACGGGGACCGATGACCGGGGTCCGGTGGGTGTCGATCCGCTTGATCCCCAGCTTCGGCTCGGTCTCGCGCGACCGGTTCAGTAGCGCCACGAGCCGGTCGTCGAGAAAGGCGTAGTCGGCCTCCGTCAGTTTGCCGTCGGCGCGCTCGCCGATGACCACGAACTGCGAGCTGGCGGCGTCCTGAGGAAACCCGCGCTCGAGCAGGTCCTGCCCGATGACGCTCGGCGAGCCGGGCGGAAAGAACCGGACGTCGTCGTCGCGGCTGACCCGCTCCCACGGCGGCGCGGTTCCGTACAGGACAACGGCCAGCGCCAGCCAGGAGAGCAGGATGATCCAGCCCCGGCGCACCACGACGTTGGCGATCAATTCGAACATGAGTGGAGCACTATCCGTGAGTCCAAGGTCGAGATCGAGGCTGAGTTCGAGCCCAAGCAACGCTGCCGGTGGCGGGAGCCGGACGTGATCCGTGACGGCCGGAAGCGAGCACGAAACGTAAACTGTACTGACGAACCATAATATAACGCACAGGAGGTGTCAAAGCCAATTGCCGGCCAGGCCACGACGCTGACCGGGTAACCCACTTGCCCTGACCCCTAAAATGAAGAGCGCAGTGCGAACGGACCGGGGCTGTGGATTTCCCCGGCGGCTCGCGCAAGTGGTTGTGAGGACCGCATTTTCCGTGCCAGCTTCATCGGTTCATGAACTTTCGCGCCAGTGGGTTAACCGACTGGCCTGGTATCGCCGTCACGGCAACGACGAGCACCGCGAGGCGCTGGTCGAGGAAGCGCTTCGGTACACCGGCCTACATCTGGAAAACGAGTTGAGTGGTTCGACGTACTGGTCACGCGCGCCCCTGGCCCGTCGGGTGGCCGTACTCCTGTTTCTGGTCGACCGTGGCGTGGTCCGTCGACTGGCCGCGCACGGGCGTCGGACGTTCGAGCCGATCGAGACCGCGGAGGAATGGGTCTCGTCCCAGCCTGCCCTGGTTCCCTATCTCTCGCCGATCCTCGAGTTGATCTCTGCCCTCCGCAACGAGCAGAACCGACGCCGCGGTCCCGCTCCTCCCGATCCTGAGAGCTTGCCGCTTCGCCTTGGCCTTCCCCCGCGAATCGGAACCGACTGGGCGAACCGGGCCGCTGCGTTCTTGAGCCGGCCTGGCGCACGGGTTAGGATGCCGCAGTCGCTCCAGGTTGTTGAACAACTTTCGAGCGTTCCGAAAACAAAGCGGCCACCGATCACGAAGCCAAGCCGAAACAAGCCAAGCCAAACGAGGAGCAGAAGCGCCATGTTGAGCCGACGGTGTGCGACGCGGACGATCCTGGGAATGGCCGGAGTGCTCGCTCTGAGCTTGACCTACCACCTGGCGGCACCGGCACCGGCCCGGGCCGCCGATGAAGGGACCGTTGAGCTGTTCAACGGCAAGGACCTGACCAACTGGTACGTATTTGTTCAGCATAAAGATAAGTCGAACCCGAGCACCGACCCCAACGGCGTGATCAAGGTCGAGGACGGTGTGATCCACGTCTCGGGCCAGGAATTCGGCTATATCATGACCGAGAAGGAGTACGAGAACTACCGACTGATCGTCGAGTTCAAGTGGGGCACCAAGAAGTGGCCCCCCCGCGAGAACGCCAAGCGGGACTCGGGCATCCTGATGCACTGCGTCGGCCCGGATAAGATCTGGCCCAAGTCGATCGAGTGCCAGATCCAGGAAGCGCGACTGCGGCGACTTCCACAACGTCGGCGGCACTTCGATCGAGGTGGGCGGAAAGCTCCAGAAGGGCCGGGTCATCAAGACCATCGACGCCGAGAAGCCCAGCGGCGAGTGGAACACGATCGAGGTCGTCTGCGATGGCGACAAGATCATCAACATCGTCAACGGCGTGACCGTCAACGAAGGGACCAAGGCCAGCCTCACCAAGGGCAAGATCCTGCTCCAGTCCGAGGGGGCCGAGGTCTACTATCGCAAGGTCGAATTGCGGCCGATCGCTCGGAGCAAGTGAGCTGATATCCCGGCGGTTCTGATCGCCATGAGCCGTCCATCGGAATGTAGCGAGATTACGACCCCCGGACCCGATGTCGGGGGTCGTCTCCGTTTGCGTCGAGTTTCTCGGACGTCGCTTCAGGTTTCTCCCGCCAGCGTCCCGCACGCCGCCTGGATGTCCTTCCCGCCGGAGTAGCGCCGAACGACCGGCTGGCCGACGTGTCGGGTCAAAGCATCTCGGAAGGTCTTGAGCTCTTCCGGCGATGGGGGCTGGTATCGTCCGGACGGGTCGGTGACGTCGATCAGGTCGAGCCGGACGGGGGTGTCGCCGATCAAGGCGCCGAGGGCGCGGGCGTCGTCGTCGTCCACGTTTTCTCCGGAAATGCAGACATAGGCCAGCATCACCCGGTCACGGCGCGCCAGGGCGTGGCGGCGAGCGGCGGCCATGACCTCGGCCACCGGCCAGCGCGAGGCGACCGGTACCAGCCGGGCACGCTTCGCGTCGGTGGCGGCGCCGAGGCTGATGGCCAGGCGGTATTTGTGCCCCTCGTCGGTGTACCGATGGATCTCGGGAACCACGCCGACCGTGCTGATCGTGATCGAGCCGGCTCCGATCGAGCCGCCGTATGGGCACCGCAACAGTTCGGCGGCGGCGACCACGCGGGCGTAATTGTTGAAGGGCTCGCCCATCCCCATGAAGACCGCCCCCGTGACCCGACGTCCCTGCGCGCGGGCGACCTCGCGGGCCTGGAGCCATTGGTCGATGATCTCCCAGGTAGCCAGGTTCCGCCGGTCGGGCATCCGGGCCGTCGCGCAGAAGGAGCAGCCCATCGCGCAGCCGACCTGAGACGAGAGGCAGACGCTGACTGCCCCTGGCTTGTGGAGCGGGATCAGCACGGTCTCGATCGCCAGGCCGTCGCCGGTGCGGAAGAGCAGCTTCTGAAACGAGTCGACGGGCGAGGTCACCGAGCGCTCGAGCTTCAGAGTTGGCAGAGGGTCGATGATCGCGTCGCTCAGCCGGCGAGGGACCTGAAACCTCTGCCCCCAGACCAAACGGTCGCGAACACCCCAGCCCAGCACCGCCGAGATCAGGCGACGCGCGGGGCCGTCACCTAGCCCGCCTTGCCGCGACCAGGCAAGCAATGTTTCGGGAGCCTGGTCGCGTGGGTCCATGAGTGGGCGGGAAATCGCGTTGGTTTGCATGGTGGCAGTAAAGACTCAGACCGCGGCCAAAAAATATTCTCGACGAAGCGCCGAATTTTCTTACAGTACCGTTTGGGGGAGGGGGGAAGCCAGCGCACTTCTCCGGACCCGAGAAGCCAGATTTGGCGTGAATTGGAGGAGAAGGGGCACGGGAAGCCAACATTTTCGATCCTTCGAGCGTACAGAAACAACCTGAATCGATGGCGGACCCCGGCCGAGACGCCCGGTACATCGGGCTGACGCTGGTCGGCGGATCGCTCCGCCCGATCTCGACTCGTTTGTTGGACCTCAAGTACACCCACGTTGAGCGGAGAAATAGGCGTATGAAACGTAATGCCGTAGCCTGGGCTGCGCTGGTCGTCTCGACCGCCGCCCTGGTCAGTTCGAGGGGCCTGACGCGGCCGATGCCCGCGGCCCCGAGCCTGCCGGCTGAAGGACAGAAGGCGGCCAATGCGCTGTCAGCGGCGTTCGTGGCCGTCGCCGAATTCGTCAAGCCGTCGGTCGTTCAGATCAGCGTCGTGCGGAAGACCCGGCCGATGCGCGTTCCCGGTAACCGTCGGATGCCGTTCCCGATGCCTGGCCCGGGGGGAACGTCGATCCCAAGGACTTCGAGGAATGCTCAAGAAGTTCTTCGAGCCCGACGGACAGGGTGAAGGCCGTCCCCAGAACAACCAGTTCGGTCCCGCGGCCGAAGGGACCGGCTCAGGATTCGTCTATGACGACCACGGCCATATCCTGACCAATAACCACGTCGTCGAGGGTGCCGAGAAGATCACCGTCACGTTCCACGACGGCGTCGAGGCGACGGCCAAGGTCGTCGGCACCGACCCCGAGTCCGACGTCGCGGTCATCAAGGTCGACAACACCCACTATCGTCCGCTCCTGTCGGGCAACAGCGCCAAGCTCAAGGTTGGCGAGATCGTCATGGCGGTCGGGCTCGCCGTTCGGCCTCGAGCCAGACGGTGACGACAGGCATCATCTCGGCGACCGAGCGTAATGACGTCCATATCAATAACTACGAGTCGTTCCTCCAGACCGACGCGGCGATCAACCCGGGGAACTCGGGGGGGCCGCTGGTCGACATGGCGGGCAAGGTGGTCGGGATCAACTCGGCGATCGTCACCGGCAGCAGCAGCCGCGGCAACGATGGGATCGGGTTCGCGATCCCGATCGACCTGGCGACGGACGTCGCCGACAAGCTGATCAAGGATGGCAAGGTCCAGCGAGCCCGGATCGGCATCGCGCTGGGCGAGCTCTCGCCGGTCCTGGCCAAGCAGCTCGGGCTCGATCCGCAGACCAAGGGCGTGATGGTCAACGAGGTCCTGCCGGGCAGCCCGGCCGACAAGGCGGGGCTGAAGTCAGGCGACGTGATCACCGAGTTCAACGGCCGGCCTGTTCTCAGCATGCCGACTTTCCGGCTCAACGTCGCCGCCAGCGAGATCGGCAAGTCGTACGAGCTGACCTACTACCGCGACGGCCAGAAGCGGACCACGTCGATCACCCCGGCGCCCGCCGGGCAGGTGGTCTTCGCTCAGGAGAAGGAGAAGGACGGCGAGTCGGTCGCCGAGTCCAAGCCCGAGCCGGCCAAGACGTCGATCAACGACTTCGGTCTGGAGGTCCAGCCGCTGACGCCTGAGCTGGCCAAGTCGCTCGGATTCGGCAAGGAAGTCGCAGGTATTGCTCGTCAGCTCGGTCAAGGAAGGAAGCCCGGCCGCGGCAGGAGATCCAGGCCGGCAACGTGATCACCAAGGTCGTCAAGGATCACAAGATCCAGGCGGTCAAGAGTGTGCCGAGTTCCAGGAGCTGGCCGCCAAGGCCGATGAGGTCGCCGTCTTCGTGCAGGGGGCCGACGGCCCCGGGCACTTCGTCACCCTGACCAAGGTGAAGAAGTGAGCGGGTGAGTCCGCTTGACGCCGCCTCGAAAAAAAAGGCGGGGCCGGCCCGGGTCATCTCGACCAGGGCCGGCCCCGCCGGCATTTATCGGAAGATCCGGACAGACCCGCGACGGGTGTTGGGTCAGCAAAGGATGCCAGGTCGAATGCGATGGGTCGTCCTGGTGGCACGACTGAATATCGACCTCGACCGCCTGGAAGTTCGCAAAAACCGGGCGGAGCGAGATCTTCGGCCGCGGGTTCGGGGTGAAACCGCGGTGCGAGACTGCCCTCGGGTCGTTATACTTCAAGGAAGTTGAGGAAATTCTTTCGCTCTCACTTCCGTTTGGTTTTCCGAAGCCAGGATCGTGGCCGCCTGCGATGATTGACCCTACGATTTCCCCCGACAGCGATTCCGACACCGGCTCGTCCGAGTTCGAGCACTTCGACATCGAGGTCGCGCCTCGGGTCCGGGGCCTGCCGCCTTACCTGTTCGGCAAGATCAACGACCTGAAGTACCGCAAGCGCCGGGCGGGGATCGACGTCATCGACCTGGGGATGGGCAACCCGACCGATCCCCCCGAGGAATGGGTGATCGACAAGCTCTGCGAGGCCGCGCGGGACGCGCGGAACCATCGATACAGCGTGGCCTCGGGCATCCACAACCTCCGCCGCGAGGTCGCCGCCAAGTATGAACGGCGGTTCGGTGTCAGTCTCGACCCCGACAACGAGGTCGTCGCCACGATCGGGTCGAAGGAAGGCTTCAGCCACATGTGCCTGGCTCTGCTCGGGCCGGGTGACACCGCGCTGGTGCCGGCGCCGAGCTTTCCGATCCACGTCCACGCCGTCGCACTGGCGTCGGGAAGCGTCATCGCGCTCGACGTCCGCGACTCGGAGGTGTTTCTGGCGAACATCGCGCGGGTCTGCGAGAGCCTGCTGCCCCGGCCCAAGATCCTGATTCTCAATTACCCGCACAACCCGAGCGGCACGGTGGTGGACCGCGCCTTTTTCGAGGAAGTGGTCAAGCTGGCGCAGGAAGTACCACTTCTTCGTGATCCACGACTTCGCCTACGGCGATATCTGCTTCGACGGCTACGAGGCCCCGAGCTTCCTGTCGGTGCCGGGGGCCAAGGACGTCGGGTGCGAGTTCACCACGATGTCCAAGGGCTACAACATGGCGGGCTGGCGGGTCGGTTTCGCCGCCGGCAACCGCGACATGCTGGGAGCCCTCAAGGCGATCAAGGGATACTACGACTACGGCATCTTCCAGGCCGTCCAGATCGCCGCGATCGTGGCTTTGCGGCACGGCGAGCCGGGCCGGCTCGCCCAGGTGGCTGAGTACCAGCAACGGCGAGACGTACTGGTCGATGGCTTGAACCGGCTGGGATGGGAGTGTTCCCCGTCCCAAGGCGGGGATGTTCGTCTGGACCCCGATCCCCGAGCCCTGGCGATCGCGGATGGGGTCGATCGACTTCGCCATGAAGCTGCTGGAGGAGGCGGAGGTCGCTGTCAGCCCCGGGCGCGGATTCGGCGAGGTCGGCGAAGGGCATCTCCGTCTCGCTCTGGTCGAAAACGAGCAACGGCTCCGCCAGGCCGTCCGCCAGATCGGCCGCTGCCTGAAGATGGAAAACGCCGTCAGTTGATAAGACCGAGGGGGATGCTGACCTCTCGACAGATCGGACCGCGAACGGAGGTCGACACCATGGTCGCCTGCGCCTATTGCGAGCGTCCTTTGATCTGCGACGGTTGCCAGAAGGAGTATGTCCCTCCCACCCCCGAAGCGTACGAAGCGCTCTCGACGGTGGAGGAGGCCATCCTCTGCCCGGATTGCGAGGAAGTCCTGGTCTGCCACTGGTGCAAGACGCCATACGATGGGTCGGTCGAGGCCGAAGACGGGGGTGATGTCCCGGAAGCCCGATGATCCGAGCCGCTTCATGTCTGCGATGACGCCACCGGGTCGACGGGCATGGACACGGCGAGATCGCGGTCACAGACCTTTTGCCGTCGCGTCCGGCCGAGAGATGCTGAGGCTCGACTCGATGTCAATCGAGTCACGCCGGACCTGGTCTGGCGTGACTCGATCACGAGCGCTCGCCCGCGGTCCGGCCGTGGCTTTCGTGAGCCGGCGGGGCGTTGGCCCCCGCGCGGGCGGGTTGCACGGGGCCGTCGAGACGACCAAAGATCATCCGCCCCGCACTGGTCTGCAAGACGCTGGTGACCGTCAGGCGGACGAGTTCGCCCAGGTGATAGGCGCCTTGCTCGGTGACGACCATGGTGCCATCGTCGAGGTAGCCGATCCCCTGCCCCGGCTCCTCGCCGCGCTTGATGAGCTTCACGGTCAGGGTCTCGCCAGGAAGAACAATCGGCTTGAGGGCGTTGGCCAGGTCATTCAGATTGATGACGTCGACGCCCTGGAGGCGGGCGATCTTGTTCAGATTGTAGTCGTTGGTGACGACCTTGCCGCCGAGGTGCTTGGCCAGGACGACGAGCTTCTGATCAACCTCGCGGATGCCGGCCAACTCGGGGATCTCGGCATCGTGGATCCGGACTTCGACGCCGGTTGACTTCTGGAGCCTGTTGAGAATGTCGAGCCCGCGCCGGCCCCGGTTTCTCCGGAGCTTGTCAGAGCTATCGGCGACACCCTGGAGTTCCTGGAGCACGAAGCGCGGGACGACCAGAGGCTGGTCAATTACGCGGGTCTCGGCCACATCGGCGATCCGGCCGTCGATCACGACCGAGGTGTCGAGGACCAGGGGCTGCGCTTCCTTGACCTCCTTGGAGAACTCCATGTACGGGATGATAAACCGGAAATCATCCTTGGTCTGGAGCAGGGTGCTGACGCAGATGAAGCAGATGAAGATCATGAGCACGCCGGAGAACGCCTTCCGGATGTCCTCACGCATGAAGACAAAAGTCGGGTCGAAGGCACTCTGGACCAGGTCGCTCAGGATCAGGCCGACGATCAGGCCGAAATAAATGGCCGAGATCGTCTGGATCTTCTTCCGCGGGGTTAGCCAGTCGAGCAGGACCACCAGGATCGCCAGGAGCATCATTCCGACGAAGACAACGGCCGGGTTGGCAAGCTGGTTTTCACCGACCAGCCGCGCGACCCGGACTCCGAGACCCGCGGTGATCAGCACAAACGCCGCCCGGATCATGATCAGCAACATATCCCGACAACCTCTCCCGCCAGGCCGGTCCGTGGACCGGAGATCGTTTCAATGAAGAATCAGCGCCGGGTTCACTGGGATCGATATCCGCCAGCTCGGTGATGAGCCGGTCATAAAACGCGTGTAAGCTCTCGACGATCACCTTGGTCTGGCCCAGGACCGGCATGAAGTTAGTGTCTCCATCCCAGCGGGGGACGATGTGCCAGTGAAGGTGCCCCGGAAGGCCTGCTCCGGCCGACTTACCCTGGTTCAGGCCGATGTTGTACCCCTGAGGACGGAGCATCCGGTCGAGCACGGCGACCATCTTCTGAACGGTCTCGAGTGGCTCGAACAGGTCGGCTCCGGCGAGCTCGCCCAGGGTTCCGTGATGGACAAGGGGGGCGATCAGCAGATGTCCATTATTATAGGGATATCGGTTCAGGAAGACCACCGACCTTGGTCGACGCCATACGACCATGTTCTCGCGGTCTCGGTTCTGGAAAAGCCCTCGGCAGAGGAAGCAGGCAGGATCACCGCCGTTGCTTTCGCCTGGGGCTTCTCCTTCGGCACGCGCGGCGTCGAGGATGTACGCGGCGCGCCAGGGGGCCCAGAGCCGATCCATACCCACCACCTCGCCATCAAAAGCAATCATCGAGACCCCGATGGACCCGGCAGCGCCTCGATTCTGGTTCCTGAACGCGCCGAAGATCCTGGCCGAGAGCCAGGCAAGACGCAACGGAATGTCTCTCGGGAGAACCGGGCCGCCGTCGTCAGACAGGTCCATCATAACAAGCAAGCGTCGGCCTGTCTCGGTGGCATTCCGATTTCTGATCGAGGTGTGAGAGGCGTCGGTCCGGTCGGTTTCCCTGGTTAGCGAAGGAGTTGCGCAGCGTGGATCGGGTAGAGTTGCGCCCAGGCCCGGCCGATGACCTGGCTGACGGGGACGAGCATGAGATTATCGGAGAGGGGAGGGACCATTGACCCTCGGGAAGTCTGAGAAATCAGGGTGATCGGTGGCGAGAAGCTCTGCGCGGGTCGGGTGGAGCGCGCGATCAGGACGTGGCCGGGGGGGACCAGGAAATCAACCCGGCCGGGGAAGCCGGACACGACACCAGACGTGGCGGTCGGTAAGACGACGGGACGGCCATCGACGCGGACCTGGTCGGTCCGCCACTCGACCCCTTGCCCCGCGGCGGCGATGACCTGGCCGAGCCGTGGCTCGGTCTCACCCCATGGGCTCGACTCGAGCCATACCCAGTCGCCATTGCGAGGCGGCTGGCTTCGATAGGCCCGACAGTCAACAAGATAGCCTTCACTGGCGGTTCCGGCCTCCAGGGCCGGCCAGGCGACCAGCGTCGCGATTGCCAGGGCGGGACCGTACACGGCGATCCCGAGGCTGCCCCCCGCCGACGCCAGCGGTGTCCAGCATCCGAAGCCGGGAAAGGCGCTCTGCCAGACCACGTCGGCCGTGGCCGTTACATGGGTCGCGAACGCCAGCAGCAGGAGAGCCAGCCCAGGACCCGTCCCCCATCCGAACAGGCCGACCACCAGCGAGACGGCGTACGTTCCGAAGAGCACTCCCGCCCGGCCTCGCTGTCGCCAGGTCCACTGAGCGTAGCCGGGGAGCAGCACCTTCCAGCCCGCCCGGAGGCCCGGTCGACTCAGTGCCGGTGCCCCGTTGCGGCCGGCGCCCGGCTCACCGCCTCGCACCGAACGCGACAACTGACCATTCGCTTCTGATGACCGAAAACCCATACCGGCCTCGATCGACTCGACGAACTCGTGTATTTTCGCGACGGATGGCAAAGCAAGGAGCGAAGCCATCCCCTTGAGATTCGAGGCTCGCGTCACCATTTCGCCGATCCTCTTATCAGAAAGGGTAGCGTCAGATGTCGCCCACTCGTCCCTTCATTGTTGGAAACCGAAACCGGGAGCCGGAATTGTCGCGGCCGGTCCGGGAAATCCGAAAAGCCCTAAGAAATTCGGTCTGAAATCGCCGAGATGGTCCGGGCGGTTCCGGGTTTCGTTAGGTATAGACCGTCGTCGGGGGTACGCCGCTCGCCCTGGGCTGGGACTCAGGTAAGTCGGCGTACCGATCCCAGGCACGACCGGGTGTGAGAGAATTGCCGGATCGGGCACGTTTCGGAAACCAAAGGATTAGGACTCCGAAAACGATGGGAGATTTTGACCCAGATTCATCGCGATCGGACCAGGGCATTGCCGAGGGGGGCGATCGAACCTCCAGGGCGGAGCGCCGAGCCCGGCGCGTGGGCGGTAGTGGAGTTATCGGGGTGTCTCGGACTCGGAACAGGGTTTCTGGAACTGATGATCCTGCTGGTCTGGCACCGGCTCGATAGCGCGACGGTGCTGGGTGCGCTTCAGATGAATCGCCATTTCCCCTGGATGGTGCCGGTCGCTCATCTGTCGGTTTTCCTCGCGTGCGGTCTGCCGATGGCGCTGGCGGCGCGGTTCTGGTCGCGCCGGGCGGCGCGGGTTGCGGCCATCGGGGGGGTGGGACTGTCGGTGTTCGCCCTGCTCAGGATCGTGCCGGGGCTCTACACCGCGGCGGCGCTGCTGGTCGGGTTCGGGACCGCGCGGGTTCTGGGGCCTCGGCTTCATGCCGCGATCCAGCGGCGGGCAATCCGACGGCGGCTCCGACTCGGTCTGGCGGCGGGGCTTTCGATAATGGGGGGGCTGGGGGCTTACGCCCTGGATCGCGAGGTGCTCCTGGAACGTCGAACCCTGGACGGACTGCCCTCGGCCGATCCCGGAGCGCCCAACGTTTTGCTGATCGTGCTCGACACGGTTCGCGCGGACCATCTGAGTGTCTATGGCTATGAGCGCGACACTACGCCCCATCTGTCCAGGCTCGCCGAACGAGGTGTTGTCTTCGACGAGGCACGGTCGGCGGCGCCCTGGACCTTCCCCTCGCATGCCAGCCTTTTCACCGCCCGATGGCCGCATGAACTGGGGATCGCGGGCGACCGGCCCCTGGACGGGCTCTATCCGACGCTTGCCGAATATCTGGCCGGGCGCGGCTACGCGACGGCCGGGTTCGTCGGTAACACCTACTACTGCAATTCGTGGTACGGCCTGGCCCGCGGTTTCGCCCATTACGAGGATTACTACGAGGAAAACCTCCTGGTCAGCCCGACCGAAGCGCTCCGCTCCACGGCCCTGGGACGATGGCTGATCCGTCTGGTCGGCACTGCCTACAATGTTCGCCCCGAAACGGTCAACACCCCCAAGGACGCCGCCAAGGTCAATCACGACTTCCTCAAGTGGCTGGCCGAATATCGCCAGCGGGAACGAGACCCGAACCGAGGCGGACGCCTCGGCGCCGGTGCCGGCCGGCCCTTCTTCGCGTTCCTGAACTACATCGACGCCCACGACCCGTACATCACTCCGCCCGGCTTCGACCGTCACTTTGGTCTCAAGCCCGAGACTCTGGCCGATATCGACACCATTCGAACCTGGCACCAGAAACGGCCGTCGGAGTGCACGCCCCGCGATATCGCCCTGGTTCACGACGCCTACGACGATTGCCTGGCTTATCTGGATGAGCAGATCGGCCGCCTCTTCGACGTGCTGGAGCGTGATGGGACACTTGCGAGGACGCTGGTGATCGTCACCGCGGACCACGGCGAGCATCTGGGAGAGCACGGTCTGCACGGTCATGGCAAGAGTCTCTACAGTCCCGAGGTCCACGTCCCCTTGATTGTCGTCGGGTCGAGGATCGGCCTCCCGGCCGGCCGTCGGGTGGCCACGCCAGTAAGCCTGCGAGACATACCGGCGACGATCATTAACGAGATCGGCGTTGGTCTGTCCGCCCGTATACCGTTTCCAGGGCTCTCGCTGGCGGATTACTGGCGCCCTGCGGCCGATGGCGAAGCCGGACCCGCCCGGCCGGCCGGGCCGATCCTCGCCCAGGTGGCGATCCGCACCCAGCGCGCTCCTCAGCGACGCAAGAACCTGGCCCCCGCGCAGCTTGGCCCGATGGCGTCGGTGCTCTGGGGCGGCAAGGTCTACATCCGCGATGCCCTGGGAGGCGAGGAACTTTACGACCTGGCCGACGATCCGGATGAGACCCACAACCTGGCGGCTTCTCCCGGGGCGCGTCCCAGCCTGTCGGAATGCCGGCTGACGCTGGATCGTCTGATGGGCGATGAGAGGGTCTCACCCTGATCCGATGCCTGCGATGTGCGGTCGGAGACGGCGCCGAGCACCGAGCCGATGCATTCGTCCGAAATTTCGACTCGAACCGAACTTGCCGGCCATCGTATATTTAACGAGTGGGGAGCGCCGGGCTTGACCCCGGAGAGGGGTCTGGTAAGATATTGTGCCTTCGAATCATAGAACCCACTCGGACTCTTCCCATGCTGTACACCAAGAAAGATTAAAGTTTCCCACGCACTGTGAAGAACCTCCGCAATCTGGTGTACATCCCGTAAACTTAGAGCCCGGCGACTTCACTTGTTTGTCCCGTCCTGGAACGACGGGATGAGCCAGCCCCGGTCGAGCAGCAGACACGTTCGGTTGTTTCCCCGTCGAGGGGGTGTTCCACCCTCGCTTTGAAGAAGACGCGACCGTACCTATGGAAAACCTTCGCAACGTCCGCAACATCGGGATCTCGGCCCACATCGATTCCGGGAAAACAACGCTCACCGAGCGCGTCCTGTATTACGCCGGCCGCACCCACGTGATCAAGGAAGTCCGGGGTGAAGGGGCGGTGATGGACCACATGGAGCTAGAGAAGGAGCGCGGCATCACGATCACGTCGGCCGCGACGACGGTCCGGTGGGGTGACAAGAAGGTCAACATCATCGATACGCCGGGGCACGTCGACTTCACCGTCGAGGTCGAGCGCTCGCTCCGCGTGCTGGACGGCGCGGTGCTGGTGCTCTGCGCGGTGGCCGGCGTCCAGTCGCAGTCGATCACGGTTGACCGGCAGATGAAGCGGTACCAGGTGCCGCGCCTGGCGTTCATCAACAAGATGGACCGAACCGGGTCGAACCCGGTCAACGTGATCCAGCAGCTCGAGAGCAAGCTCGGGCTGACCACGGTCCCCTTGCAGCTGCCGATCGGCGCCGAGTCGAATTTCCAGGGCGTGGTCGATCTGATCACCCGCGAGGCGGTTTACTTTGACGGCGACAACGGCGAGCGGGTTCGCCGCGAGCCGGTCCCGGCCGAGTTGACCGAGGCGGCCGAGCGCGCTCGCCAGGGGATGCTCGAAGCCCTCTCGCTGGTCTCCGACGAGATCATGGAGCTCTTGCTCGAGGAGCAGGAAGTCCCGATCGACCTGATCCACACAGACGATCCGCGAGGGGACGATCGCGCAACAGATTTGCCCGGTCCTGATCGGTTCGGCATACAAGAACAAGGGAGTCCAGCTTCTGCTGGACGCCGTGAACGCCTACTTGCCCAGCCCGCTCGACCGCGAGGTCTTTGCCAAGGACAACAACAACGGCATGGCCGAAGTGCCGCTGGCCGCCGACCCCGACGCCCCGCTGGTGGCGATGGCCTTCAAGCTCGTCGAGGAGCCGTTCGGCCAGGTCACCTACATGCGGATCTACCAGGGGACGCTCAGGAAGGGCGAGTTCTACTACAACGCCCGCCAGCGCAAGAAGGCGCGGATCAGCCGGATCCTCCGGGTTCACGCCGACCAGAAAGAGGACATCGACGCGGCCGGCGCCGGCGACATCGTCGCGGTGATGGGCCTGGAGTGCGCCACCGGTGACACCTACTGCTCAGAGGGGACGAACCTCTCGCTCGAGAGCATCTACGCCGCCGAGCCGGTGATCGACCTGTCGATCAATCCGTCCAAGCGAGCCGATTATGACAAGCTCTCGAAGGCCCTGAACCGGTTCATGCGGGAAGACCCCACGTTCCGGGTTCACGTTGACCGCGAGACCGGCGAGACGATCATCTCCGGGATGGGCGAGCTCCATCTCGAGATCTACGTCGAGCGGATTCGCCGCGAGTACAAGGTCGAGTGTACCGTGGGTGCTCCCAAGGTGAGCTACCGCGAGGCCCCGACCAAGGTGACGCCCTTCAACTACAAACACAAGAAGCAGACCGGTGGATCGGGTCAGTACGCCCACATCGTGGGGGTTCTGGAGCCGATGCCGGTCGACGCTCCCGAGCCCTACGAATTCGCCAACGAGGTCACCGGCGGCCGGATTCCAAGCGAGTACATCCCCTCGGTCGACAAGGGCTTCCGCGACTCGCTGGGCAAGGGGCCGGTGGCCGGCTACGAGGTCATCGGTGTCAAGATGGTGCTTCAGGACGGCTCGTACCACGACGTTGACTCGTCCGACATGGCGTTCCAGATCTGTGCCCGCGATTGTTTCCGCGAGACGTTCCGCAAGGCCGACCCGGTCCTGCTCGAGCCGATCATGAAGGTCGAGGTCGAGACGCCGATCGAGTTCCAGGGGCCGGTCACCGGCGGGATCTCGTCGAAGCGTGGCGTGATCCTGGGTACCGAGAACCGCTCGGGCTTCGCCGTCATCCTGGCGGAGGTTCCTCTGGCCGAGATGTTCGGTTACTCCAATGACCTGCGGAGCATGACCCAGGGCAAGGGAAGCTTCAGCATGGAGTTCCTCAAGTACCAGAAGGTGCCCAGTAAGTTCCAGGAAGAGATCGTCAAGAAGGCGCAGATGGAGAAGGCGACCGCCAAGGCGTGAGCCAGCATCGGCCTTCCGCTTCGTTCCATCAACGGGTGTGGGCCGGCATTCCGGCTCGCGCCCGTTTCTCATTATGCCGGCAAACCGTCCTGGGGTGTCTTACCGTGTCCGAGTCAGCGCCGAGCTTGACCTTGCTCTTGACCAATGACGACGGCATCGACGCTCCGGGGATCGGGGCGCTCCGGGCGGCGTCGGAGGGTCTGGGCAAGTTGTGCGTGGTCGCTCCGAGTGGTCCATTCTCGGGCTGCGGGCATCGCGTGACCACCGGCGCGCCCATCGTGATTCGCTCGCATCGGGCGGGCGATCATTCAATCGACGGGACGCCCGCCGACTGCGTCAGGCTGGCGCTCCATCACCTGGTGCCGGAGGTGTCCTGGGTCCTCTCCGGAATCAACGCGGGGGGGAACCTGGGGACCGACGTCCACCATTCCGGGACGGTCGCGGCGGTTCGCGAGGGGGTGATCCATGGCCGCCCCGGGATCGCGCTGTCGCACTACATCGCCCGAGGTCGTTCCATCGACTGGACGACCGCGGCCCGTCGCGCCCGCGGAGTGCTCGAGCTACTGCTGGCCCGGCCCATCGAGCCGGGGACGTTCTGGAACGTCAACCTGCCTCACCTCGAGCCCGGCGCGAACGAACCGGAGATCGTCTTCTGTCCGGTTGATCCGTCGCCACTGCCGCTGTCGTACCGCCTCGAGGATGATCAGGCGCATTATCAGGGGGTCTACCACGACCGGGCGCGGCGTACGGCCAGCGACGTCGATGTCTGCTTCGGGGGCCGGATCGCGGTGAGCCTGGTCCGTCTGTTCTAGAGGCATATCCACGGCCGTCATTGTCGGAAACGAGGCTCTGGCCGTGATGGCCCAGGGGACGGCATAATAGTCTGTGGTGATTCCTGGTTCGAAGATCGGGCTGCATTTCCGTTCGCGGTGGGGAGTCGACGTCGATGACCAGAAGGAGCCAGTGGGCCTGGGTGTTGGGGATCGTCGGTACAGTGTCATTAGCCGGATGCCAGGAGCCGGACGAGATCGTGCCGTCCGCGCCGCCGGGCCTGGAGGCTCAGAGGACCCCGCCTCCGGAGAAGGAAGAGCCGCAGGCCCTCGGCGAGCCGGCGATGCAGGCGCCGGTCGATTCGTCGATGAAGAAGGCGGTCACGGGCAACATCGCTCCCCCCACCGCGTCCGGCGAGACCAAGACGACCCCGTCAGGAGTGTCGTACGAGACCCTCAAGCCGGGCGACGGGCCCGAGATCAAACCGGGCCAGACGATCACGGTCCATTACAAGGGAAGCCTGGCCGATGGTAAGGTCTTCGAGAATTCGCGCGAGAAAAACGAACCCGCCACCTTCAAGATCGGCGCGGGGGAGATGATTCCGGGCTGGGATGAGGCGGTGCCGGGCATGCGGGTGGGCGAGACCCGCAAGCTGTCGATTCCGGCCGAGCTGGCCTACGGCGCCAACGGCAAACCGCCGACGATCCCGCCCAACGCTCCCTTGACCTTCGAGATCGAGGTCATAGGATTCAAGTAAGGAATTGAGTGATATCGATCCGTTGGCCGATCCGGTCCACTTAATAATGTGAGCCATTGGCCCGAACGTGGACCATTGGCTCGGCCGGGGGTATGGGTGTGAGCATACCGCCGGCGACGACCTGGGCGAGGAAGATCCGGTGGTCGTGTCCCGGCGGATCGATCTCCGCCTTGATTTCGGCGTCGAGGTAGGCCAGAGCATCGGAGAGGACGGGTCCGCCGCGGGCGAGGTCGCGCAGCGTGATGCCGTCAAACGCGGGGGCATCGGGCTCGAATCCGCGCCCGAAGTGGCGGATCAGAGGTTTGCTGCCCACGCCGAGCTGGCTGAGTGTGAACCGTCCGGACGCGGCGACCCAGTCGGCGACGTACCGGTCGCGGCGGATCGCCACCGTCAAGGACGGCGGCTCGAACCCTGCCTGTTGTACCCAGCTAGCCAACATCCCGGTCGATCGGCCCTGATGCGCGACCGTCAGGATGTAGAGACCGCTGGGGATGCGTCCGAGCGCCTGGTTAAGCGGGGAAACCGGTGGTCGCAACGAGGAATCGGCCATCGAATCCGGGCCTTTCGGTAAAGTTATGAGGTAGTGGCTCGGCGCGGGTTGGTGGAGGTTGTCGCCTAGTTTGGTTATAAAGGACAAGCGTGGGTCACACCCCAATTTCCGAGCCGTAGAGAATCAATGCGGCTTCACCGTACGGGCACGGAGGGAGTACCGGGCCGCGGCGCCGAAACCGATCGAGGTGAGGGGAACTACAATTCTTGAAGTTGTCCCCCTGTCCCGAGCGGGATTCTCTTCCCCCCATCGCGGCCAACCGGCTGCGCGCGCTATTGTACGACGACCGAGGAGATGCATGGCGAACGCGACGAGTCTGCCCAAGCTGAGCGAGATGACATATCGAGTCGTGAGCCCGCTCGGCAACGGGGCCGGGAGCACCATCCTGCTGATCAGCGACAAGACGGCGGGGGGCAAGCGTTACGCCCTCAAGGTGGTGAAGCGGCAGGACGCCGACGATGACATCTACATCGCGCAGGCGCAGCACGAGTTCGAGGTTTCCCGAAAGCTGAGCCACGCCTCGATCGTCAAGATTTACGATCTGCGGGTCAAACGGAGCTGGTTCCGGGTCACCGGGGTCGAGCTTCTGATGGAGTACATCGACGGCAAGACCGTCGATGAGATCGAGGCGCCTGGAATCGGTCAGCTTGTCCTGATTTTCAACCGGGTGGCCGCCGGGCTGACGCACATGCACCGGCGGGGAGTCTATCACGGCGACCTGAAGCCCTCCAACATCATGGTGTCGAAGGCCGGCGAGGTCAAACTGATCGACTTCGGCACGGCCTGGATCAAGGGCGAGGAGAAGAACCGGGTTCAGGGGACGCCGCAGTACATGGCTCCCGAGCAGGCCCATGAGAAGCTTGTGGACGAGCGGACCGACCTGTATAACCTGGGGGCGACCATGTACCGGATGTTCACGGGCCGGTACGCCCAACAAGGGATTCCCAAGCCTGGCGACGCGAACGGCCGCAACAAGCTAACGCCGCCGATCCAAGTCCTTCCCAGCATCCCGGGTACCCTCAACGAGACGATTATGGCCTGTCTCGACCCCAACCCCGACAAACGTCCCGCGGGTGCCTTCGAGGTCAAGCACCAGCTCGCGGCCGTTGCCCGGTATCTGAAGGTCGATCCGGGGTCGCTTCAAGGGGCGTTCGACGAGGACGATTAGTCGCGGGCGGTACTCTCGGCTTGCAAGCCGACCTTGCGGGTTGAGGGCCGGGCGTCTACCATGAGCAATTAGACTGATGGACGGACCAAAGGAGCCAGGGCGTCGCCGCCTTTGTCTCCTCGCGCGCCGTCCGGCTCGGTCCCGGATCGCTTTTGCCCGCAAGGAGCCCATGCAGTACAACCCCGCCATGCCGCTGATCGTGCAGGGCGACCGCACGATCTTGCTGGAAGTCGATAACCCGTTGCACGCCGAGGCCCGCGACGCGATCGCGCCCTTCGCCGAGCTCGAGAAGAGCCCGGAGCACATCCACACCTACCGACTGACGCCTCTGTCACTCTGGAACGCCGCGGCGGCGGGGATGTCGGCGGAGTCGATGGTCGATGCGCTCTCAACGTACAGCAAGTTCCCGATCCCCGCGAACCTGCCGGCGGACCTTCGCGACCTGGTCGGTCGCTACGGCCGCGTCCGCCTTCGCCGTGTCGAGGGCCAACTCCGACTGATCACCGAGGACCGCGTCCTGCTCGAGGAGCTGGCGCGACAGAAGGGGGTTCGCGACTACCTGGGAGCTCGGATCGACCCCACCAGCTTTGCCATCGACGACGCTTTTCGCGGCGTACTCAAGCAGGGCTTGATTGCGGTCGGTTACCCGGCCGAGGATCTGGCCGGCTACACCGAGGGGGCGGCGCTCTCGATCGCACTCCGCACGACCACGCGGGCGGGCCTGCCATTCGCACCCCGCGACTACCAGAAGATGGCCGTGGACGCCTTCCACGCCGGCGGCGACGTGCGTGGGGGCTCGGGTGTGATCGTCCTACCCTGCGGGGCCGGCAAGACGATCGTCGGGATCGCCGCCATGGCGCTTCTGGGCAAGAAGACGCTGGTCCTGACCACAAGCACCACGGCGGTCGAGCAGTGGCGGCGCGAGATTCTTGACAAGACCGACGCTGACCGACGACCAGGTCGCGACCTATACCGGCGACTCCAAAGCGATCGCGCCGGTGACCCTGGCCACGTACCAGATCTTGACCTACCGGCCCAAGAAGGATGGCGATTTTCCCCATTTCGGCCTCTTCAACGAACACGACTGGGGCCTGATCGTCTACGACGAGGTCCATCTTCTGCCCGCCCCGGTCTTCCGGATCACGGCCGAGATCCAGGCCCGTCGACGGCTCGGCCTGACAGCGACCCTGGTGCGCGAGGACAACCGTGAGGAGGACGTCTTCAGTCTGATCGGACCCAAGAAATTCGACGTTCCCTGGCGGGTCCTCGAGCAGAAAGGGTGGATCGCCGAGGCGCAGTGCCATGAGGTTCGGCTGGGATTGCCGAGTGACGGCCGGATGGAGTATGCCGTGGCGGAGTGGCGCGACAAGTTCCGACTGGCCAGCGAGAATCCCGCCAAGGACGACCTGATCGCCGTGCTGCTCGATTCCCACAATGACCCCGAGGATCGGGTCCTGATCATCGGCCAGTACCTCAAGCAGCTTCGCCGGATCGCGGAGCGGTTCGATCTGCCGTTGATCACCGGGTCGACGTCCAACGGCGAGCGCGAGGAGTTGTACCGGCAGTTCCGCACTGGCGAAATCAAGCGGCTGGTCCTCTCCAAGGTGGGGAACTTCGCCATCGACCTGCCCGACGCCAACGTGATGGTTCAGGTCTCGGGCACCTTCGGCAGCCGCCAGGAAGAAGCACAGCGGCTAGGTCGGATTCTCCGACCCAAGCAGGGCGAGAAGCCCGCGACGTTCTATACGCTGGTGACCCGCGACACCCGGGAGATGGACTTTGCCCACCATCGCCAGCTCTTCTTGACCGAGCAGGGCTACAGCTACGAGATCCTGGACGAGTCCGACCTCATCACTCCCCCTGCCGTCCGCGCCACGTCGGCTCGTCAGCGTGCCTGATCGATGTGACTCGCTTCGCTTCGATCTATCGGGTCGGTGGGATGGATCGGTCCGGTCCGCGTCGTTTTCCGGGAGGTGAAGACCGATGGCGACGCCTCCGAATCCGAAGCGAATTCCGATAAAGCTGCACAAGCAGGTCGCGTTGATCCGCACCGCGGATCCGCTTCTGGCCGAGGAGCTTCTGGCCCGCAAGACGCTGGCGCGGATGATTGTGGGCCGGCTCTCGGAAACGGTCCTTCTGGTGCATGCCGAGGAGGAGGAAGCGATCCTCGAGGAACTTCGACGGATGGGCCAGACACCCCGCGTCGTCCGCTGACGACGGTGATGGCTTGGGTTGAATCGAATCGCGGGCAAGGACTCGAAGCAGAGGACGGGCGACGATGGCCAACGGCGAAGCAAGGAAGGATGAGACGCTGGCGTTAGCCGAGGCCGAGTCGCCCGATCCCCCCGAGATCGTCTACCGAGGGGCTCTGGCACGATACGAGATCAGCCGCCTGCGGACGATCGACGCGGTGCATGGGCTGGCCGAGCCGGGGGGCAGGGCGACCGCGTCGACCCTGGCGGCGCGGGTCGCCAGCCACCTGGAAGGCACCCGCACGCTGGAAGGGATGTTCGGACGACTCGAGCATGGTAGCCGGCTCGCTCTGGGGCTGTTCGCGCTTGACCGAGCGGTCCTCGTGGCCGATCGCGGGCCTTGTCTTGGCGCTCGAGGCGCTGGGGGTCGAGCCACGGGGAGCGATCCGTCCCCTTGCCGACCTGGGCGTGCTCGCCCTGTCGGCCGATGCCACCCTTGGTACGGGCCTGTCCGATCTTTGGGCCTGGCTGGAAAGTGACGCGGCGCCGGGTCCGCACCCGAGCCAGTGCTCGCGTCCGCACCCGAGCCGCGCGGCGCCGGCGGGGGCTGTGCACGCGCACCCGGCCGTGCTGGGGGGTGCGCGGACCGTGTTGCCCGCGGGCCGCGTGCCGTCGCGGGCGGGGTCGGAGTCCCGCTCGGAATGGGACGGACCAATACGGGAGCCAGTGGTCCAGGTCCGCGAGACCGATGGGCTAGAACCGATCCTGCGGCTGGCAGCGCTCTGGCAGCGCACCGAGCGAGCTACCGCTTCGGCAAACGCAGCAGGGGACGCTGTACAAGCGCGACCGCGAACGGCTCGAGGACGACCCGGTGCTTGCCGGGCCGATCGCCGACGCGCTCGAGCCTCTGCCCGACATGTCGGCGCTGTGGCTGGCCATGGCGCGTCGGGTGGGCCTGATCGCGGCCGACGCCACGGGCGAACGCGCAATCGCGGCCCCGCCGGAGTTCTGGTCGGAGCACGCGGTCCACCTGCCCCAGATGATCGCGACCGGCTGGCTCGGGCTCCGGCAGTGGCACGAACTGGGCGGGATGCGGCACGAGGCGATTCCCCCCGGAGCCGGTTTCGAGCTTGCCTTGCCGTATCTCCGGCCCGCGGTCTTGCTCTGGCTGGCCGCGACCGGCGAGGACGAGTGGGTGCCGCTCGACGACTTGGGTGCTCATCTGACCGCACTGGCACCCCGCTGGGATCGTCCGGTCCTGAGCCTGGGGGGTGCCGAGCCGGAGCTTGCCGCGAATTTGGTCGCGCGCCCGGGACGGGGGCGCGCGGCCCGCCACGGCAAGCCGGGCGGGAGCGGAGGCGGAGACGTCGGACGGTCGCGCGTCGGTTCGTCTCCGCTCAATGGGCTCGGCAGCGGTGTGCTCGACGCAGTCTTGCTCGGGCGCGGCCTATCAGCTTGGGCTTGGTCCGCGCCGCCGAGGAGCCGGGAAGTCGTCGCCGGCTGGTCCAGCTCACCCCGCAGGGACGCTATGTCCTGGCACTGGGGCCTCCTCCGCCGCCCCGGCCCAGCTTCGAGCAATTCCTCTTCGTCCAGCCCAACTTCGAGATCATCGCCTACCGGCAAGGGCTGACACCGGCCCTGATCGGCAGTTTCAGCCGTTTCGCCGAGTGGACGCAGATCGGCGCGGCGCTGGGTTGAAGGTCACGGCCGAGTCGGTCTATCGCGGGCTCGAAGGGGGCCTGACCGAGGCGGCCATCCTCGAGCGCCTGACGCGGCACAGTGGCCGGCCTTGCCAACGGGCGTGGCCGAGGCGGTCCGGCACCTGGTCCGAGCGTCGCCAGCGGGTCACCTACCATGGCGTCGGCCACCTTGATCGAGTTCGCCTCGGCCGCGGAGCTCGAGGAGGGCCTGAAGCTCTGGCCCGCGCCGGAGAGCGAACGCGATCCCGAAGCGGGCAGGGTGTGTCGGCCGCCCCGATCCGGATCTCGGACCGACTTCTGCTGGTTGAGGACGAGCGTGCGATTCCGTTCGGCCGGTTTCGGATCGCCGGCTCGCGGAATTACCGCAGCGCCGCCGAGGCGTGTCTCGACGTCGAGCCCGACGGCGTGAGCCTGAGCCTGGACCTGGCCCGGTCGGACCTTCTGGTCGATGCCGAGCTCGTGCGGTTTGCCGACGAGCAGCCGCTGGCACCCGGAAAACGAACCGGGGCCGGGAACGAGCCCGCGGCCCCGCGCCGTCGGTTCCTGATCACGCCGGCCTCGCTGGCGCGGGGCGTCGAGCACGGCCTCTCGCCGGCCTTGCTGGCGCACTGGTTCGTCAAGCGGACCGGCGCCGAGATCCCTCCGGCGGTCCGATTGCTCCTGCTGGCGCAGGGCAACGCGAACGCGAACGCGGCCGCTGCGTCCCGGCCCTCGCCGCTGGCGGCGCGCCGGCTGCTGGTGCTCGAGACCCCTTCGGCACACTGGCTCGACGGCCTGCTCCAGCACCCGGCCACCCGTCGATATATGGGCGATCGCCTCGGCCCGACCACGGCAATCATTCCTGAGGAGCATGTCCCCGCGCTCAGCCGGGCGCTGAAGACGCTCGGGCTGAGCCTCGACCTCGATGAGCGGGATGTTCGACGGAAAGCCGCCGCGATCTGATCGGGGATAGACGAGATCCAATGACAGCGCCGTTGCAATTCGCAACCGGCGTCGATCAGATTCGACGAGGGGACCCTGTCGTGTCAATCCTGATGAACGCGGAGCGGGAAGGTCGGGCCCGGACCCAGCGATGAACCGAGCGCGGCGACGAGCGCGAAGTGCCGAGGGCCTGATCGAGGCCATGGATCGGCCGCTCCTGATCCTGGCGGTCGTGACGATGGTCCTCTACCTCTTCAACCTCCGCGGGATGATGGGCTGGAGACGGCAGGTCTATCAGGGATTGACCCTGGTCATCGACTTCGTCTTCATCTTCGACCTGGTGTTGAAGCTCCGCACTTACGGGCGGCAGTACATCCGGACGCCCTGGTTCCTGATTGACTTCCTGAGTTGCCTGCCGGTCCTCGACGTCCTGGCGTCGAGCCTATTGTCGTTTCACGCGATCCGGTTCATCCGGGGCTTTCGCATCCTCCGTATCCTCCGGGGACTCCGGGTGCTCCGCGCCCTGCGGGCGATCCCCGCGTTCGACCGCCTGATGAACGAGGCGTCGGCGAGCGAGAGCACCCGCAGGTTCCACCGCGCGATGAACCTCGCCATGATCTCGCTCACGATTCTCGTCCTGTCGATCATCGTCATGGTCCGCCGCGAGCGCGAGCACCAGTTCCTGGAGAGGATCACGGCGGCGTCCCGCGAGAATACGAGCGTGTCTCATATAAGAGAGCTCGGTGGACGGTTCACGACCAGGGACGTTAATGACGTTGATGTTATTACGCGGTCGATGATGGTCGACGGCGCGCGTCGGACGGTCTACTTCAATCTTGATCTCGTTGACGAGGAGGCCAACGAGATCGAGTTCTTCCTCATCCTCGGCATGATGTTCACGATGCTGTTCTTCCTGTACATCATGGCCTATCATCAGCTTGACGTGAGCCAGTCGCAGCTTCGGGCGCTCTTGAACCTGGCCTTGCCGCAACAAGTGGCCGAGCGGTTCGTGAGCGATCCCAATGCCTATCACCAGAAAAGCCGATCATCGGCGGCGATCATGTTCATGGACTTCGTCGGGTTCACCCGGACCAGCGAGCTGCTGGCGCACGACCCGGACACGATCGCGGTGCATCTCGAAGCCGCAATGGACCGCCTGGTCAGTGAGCTGAGCAAGCACGATATGATCATTGACAAGTTCATCGGCGACGCGATCATGACCTTCCGGGGTGGTCCGCTGGTCAATGGCACTCTGGCCGATCACGCTTACCGGAGCGTGCGCGCGGCCCTCGACAGCACGAGGGCGCTGTCCGACCTGAACGACGCCTTCTTCAAGCGGGTCAAGATCGGCGGGGTGACGGCTCACAACTGCCTGATTGGTGCCTTCGGCACCAGCGCCCGACTGTCGTACACGATCCTGGGCGACGGAGTCAACCTGGCCGCGCGGCTTGAACCCGCCAGCGAACAGTGCGGCACACGGAATCTCTTCTGCGAGCTGACCCATCAGCTCTGCGCCGCCCGGCCCGACCTGGTCTGGCGACGCTGGGGCAAGATCCGGGTGGCGGGCAAGACCGACCCGGTCGAGGTCTACGAGGCGTTCGATGCTGACGAGCTCCACGACCACGATTTCGACTTCCTCGCCTCCTTTCAGCGTGGCCTGGAAGCCTTCGAGCATAACGACGTCGATCGCGCCCGCGACCTCTTCCTGATGGCCGACCACCAGCGCCCGGGGGGCGATCCGCCGAGCCGCTTCTACGTCGCCTGGTGCGAGAAGCGCATGCTTGTTGGCACCCCCGTCGGCTGGGAGCCGGTCTACGACACCCACAAATGATCCGGTAAGACCGCGCCCTTGGCGTCCCCAAGCGAGTCCTCTATCATGAGCGAAAGCGAAATCGGTAACACCGAGGAACGCGACTTCCACCTTGAACTTCACGACGGGGTCGCGATCGTCGTTTTCCTCGACATCCAGATCGGCCCCGACGCACGCGATCAGTTGTACGCGCTGGTCGATGAACAACATATAACCCGGATGGTGCTCGATCTGAGCGACGTCTGGGCTCTCTCGTCGTATGCCCTGGGTATCCTCGCCAACCTTCAAAAGAAGGTCAACCAGGCCGGTGGCCGGATGAGGCTCTGCGGCCTTAACGCGAATATCAATCAGCTGTTCCGACTCACGAAGTTCGACCAGATCTTCGATCTGCACCCGGATCGAGCCTCGGCGATGACGGGTTTCTAGAAGTGGTTCGAGCCCGGGCGGTAACACGTAGGGGTCGCGGATCGATCAAAGGCAGATTTGATCGATCCGCGACCCCTTCGTATTTCACGACTGGCTCATGGGCGATCATGGTCTGACCGGCAAGCTCCGCCCGGTCGAGCTCGAGCGAACAGGGCGCCATTTGCTCGGGGCCGGTCGAAGCGGTTCGCGTCCGGCTCGTCGTCAATCGACGACGGCCCGTTGCTGGGGAACGAGCCGAAAGTGTCGTTATCGAGCGCCTCGTCGAGCGTCAGCTCGGTCGTCCGGGTCTCGGAGCCTTCGACCGGGGTCGGCGGCTTGCGGGCGATCTGCGGGGCCGTCCGAGCCCGCCAGCCCGACGCCGAGCCCGAGCTATTGTTGCTCGCGATACCATCCCGGCCGAACCGAGATGCGGGGTCCTGATGCCGAGCATCTCCGGAGGCGGCATCATGACTTCGGCCTCGTCGCGGTCGGGCGACTGGCCGCGCAGCGATCGCCGGCTCGGTCCGGCGCCGGCTTGCCGTACCGTTTCCGTTGCCTTCCTTCGCCAGCAAGGTCCGAGAGGCAGTCCTGTCGGTGTCATTGTCCAAGTTGTTGTCGTCCCGCTCGCGCGACTTTCGATTCACCGGAGCGTAGCAGAGGGCCAGGTTGTTGCGGTCGAGAAGGTGGTGGATCGATGTCGGCGTGGCGTAGAGCCCGTGGTTGCCGCGTGGCTCGGCGAAGTCGCAGACACCGGCAACGTAGCCGTCGCTGGTGTAGAGACCGCCTCCCGACCGCCCTTGCTTGGGCGCGTTGTTACATTCGATCGCCTCGTAGAGCGGATTTCCCGAGAGCCCGCGCATCGACGGCTTGACGATCGTGGTGCTCCAGGCGGTGGCGTCGCGACCTTCGGAACAGCCGACGGTCGTCATCAGCATCCGCTCTTGTGGCTTCCAGTACGCGGGTACGACCCGCGACGACGGCAGACGACGCCCCGGTTTGATCCGAATCAGGCCCACGTCCCGGGCGAAGTCGTAGTCGATCGCCTTTCCCTCGTACGTCTCGTTGGTCCAGTGGACCTGGGCCGGCTGCTGGCCGCTCAGTTTGCCGTCGAACAGGTCGATGGTGATCCGCCGAGGGAACTGAGCGGGGGCGTACTGCTGTCGTCCTTCAACCTTGAAGATGTGGGCGCAGGTCAGGATGATCGACTCCTCGGGCGTGCTCCGGATGATGGTGCCCGAGCCGTAGCCGATCGAGCCCTGACCGTGGACCTTGATCCGCACCACGGTCTCCCACGGCCTGGGATTGGTCGCCGAGCGGGGCGCCGGCTCCTCATCGTCGCGTTCACTGGCACGCGGGCTGTCCTGGTCCGCCGCCGCTGTGCCCTCATTCGTGGCCGTCGTGGTGTCGGAATCGGCTTCGGGGACGTCCTGTCCGTCGAGATCGGCGACCTCGGTCGTGCGCCGGGTTCGGACCTTGGCCTTGGCCTTGGCGTCGAGGTACATCCGGGCGATCTGGCTGGCCGGCTGGGCGCCGCTGGTCCGGGCGAGGGCGCGGCCCTCGGAATCAATCACGATGAAGGTCGGCACGTCCCGGACCTTGTAGCGCTCCGCGAGCTCGGGCGCGTGGTCGATGTCGATCGATTTGACCGGATACTTCTTCTGGATCAAGAGGTCGATGGCCGGTCGCATCTGCTGGCACGGCCCGCACCACGAGGCGTGGAAATCGAGCAGCAGGGGCTCGCTCGATCGCGCGGCCGCCGTCGGGATCAGGCCCGTTTGAGGGCCTGGGCTGGAATTTGATGCGTCGCCGATGGGTGGGACGGCGACGGTCAAGGCGATGATCAGGGAAGCGACGGTCATGCCGCACGGACTCCTTTCCCCCGGGACGGTCCAGATCCAAGGTCGGCCGCGGTCGCGGCGCGAAGCTGCCTGGGCCGGTCAATCACGGCCTGCCCGTCCGCGCGTGGCGAACGGCCTGCCGTGGTCCGGGCCTGTCGAAAGATAACACCTGCCGAGAGAGGATGATGTAAATCGTGCGGTCTGGCGAAGTGCCGGGGGTGAGCGGAAGCGTCCCCGACCCGTCCCTGGGCGGGCCTTGTTTCGAGGGCCCCACGGTCCCCCCTCTTGGAAGACCGTGTCCTGTCGGACGGGCCGGGCGAATCGCGGTCCCGCTTGCGTTGCGAGCCTACAGGCCCCGCGCGAGCGTGGTCCGGTTGCCGGACGTCCAGCAGTCCCGTGATGTTCGCGACGTCCCTGTCGTGGTCAAGCCCTCGGCCTCCGGCCGGAGCCCAATAGCGAACGGAGGGGATCGCGTTCACCGCGGTGTGCCCCTTTTACTAGGAGTAGGCATGAAGTACCAGATCATTTATCGGCATTTGCTCCGCCCCTCTTCGGGTTTTCTTTCGAGAACCTTTGCGTGATAAACTGGCGAAGCTCGGTCCTGTCGAATTTGACGATCCCGATGGCTTGCATTCATGAGCGTACCCGAAAGCATGCGATCACCCTCGATCTCCCGGCAAGCGGCCCGTTGTGTCCCAACGTTCCCGGTGCTGGTATTGGTGCTTGCCGCGGGCTGCGGGTCATCAACCATTAACGGCACTCCGCGTTCGCATGAAGTGGACGAGGCCGCACCTCCGGCCTCGACGCTCGCCGACGCCGTCGCCACGGCGCAATCGGGCGACACAATTAATTTGCCGGCCGGCATCTTCCCGGGAGGGCTCACGCTGCCGCCGGGCGTCAGTATCCATGGTGCGGGATATCGCCAGACGATCATCGACGCGCGCAACTTGCCCCTGGGGTTTCACATCAAAGCAGGCGGTCCCGCCGAGATTGCCGATCTGACGATCTGGAGCAGCGGCGCGACACGGAGCGGCATCCTGGTACAGGACGCGCACCGCATCGTGCTCCGGCGGCTCCGCGTCAACGGCGGGCTCAACGGCATCGACCTCGCCAAGGTCGATGACGGACGGGTCGAGAACGTGATCTGCGACGGCAACCGCTACGGCATCGTCGTCAGCGGCGGCAACCGTTCGACAGTCGTCAACTGCACCATCGCGCGATGTACGGGAACCGCCCTGAGTGGTTCATCGGGGACCGGGGTGGTCGCCTTCAACAACGTGTTCGCCGACTGCGAGACCGGCGTCGTGCTGGGGGCGTCGGCGCGCGACAGCCGGGTCGATCACAACCTGTACTTCAGCCAGATCGTGGGCCGGCGCAGCGGATCGGCGGGGTGTCGACTCCTGGGCGACTGGCAGGCGGAGAGCGGCCAGGACGATCACTCGGTCCAGCTTCCCCTGGTCTTTCGCGACCCGGCGCGGGGCGATTTCCGCCCGATCGAGCGGGCCACCTCCCAGGAAGCGCCCACGCTCTCCTGGTCGCTCGATCGCTGGCCGACCACTGACTGGGGAGCGGCCGAACTATCGGGGGCGAAGCCGCCTGAGACCGACATCGACGGCTCGGCACGGGTCGAACGGGTGGACGTGGGGGCTTGCGAGGTTGCACCGCCTGTGCCGTCGAGACCCGCCGACGGGGAGATCGCGGTGGGAAATGATAATATTTTGAATAGTGCGGAGGTGTTCACCCCCGAGGGTCGGAAGGTCGCCGACCTGTTCCACGACCTGCCGCTGCCGGTCGGTCATCATCCCGTCTGGTTCCCGACCCGCGACCTGTCGGGGCGGCCGATTTCCACCGGGACCTACGAGTTTCGCTTCACGACTCGCCCCCCGCGCCACGGCGGCGCTCTCCCCTCCGCGAGCGGAACCTCGACGGGCGTCTTCACCCTGGACGAACCGGCGGCACGGGCGCTGGCCGCTCTGCCGCCTCCCTTGCCTCCTGCGTCCCCCTGGCCTGTCCCGCCGATTCTGAACCTTCCACGCCTGTCTGTCGTGCCGTCGCTTAATGGCGAGCTTGATCTCGACGCGTGGCGCAACGTATGTCCCGAACCCCAGGTCGTCCTGACCCCCGAGTCCGCTCGGGGTTCGATCTCCGGTCCGCGCAACGCCAGCGCTCTGGTCCGTCTGGGCTATGTCGGCGAGAACCTCTGCCTCCAGGTGCTCGTGTTCGATGACGTGCCAGCTTTTCGTGAGGCTCCCGAGCCCGCCGGTCCGGTCGATCGCGATGGCTTGACGGTCCGGCTCGATCGGCTCACCTTCACGATAGAGAGGACCGAGAAGCAAGGCGTCAGCGTGAGCGTCCGCAGTGGCCGATCCGTCCCGACGGAAGGAGCCGACACGGTGCTTTCCCCCGATCAGGCGCCGCGCCGGGTCACGGTCCTCAAGGACGCGAAGCGCGTTACGGAGCGCCGCTTGATCGAGGCGATCTTCGGTGTCGACCTGGCGGGGAGCCCCGTGTTGGTTTACGAGTGCGTCCTGCCGGTCGGCGGCCAGGATGGATTGCCCACACTGGCCTCGGGCCGTGCCTTCCGGCTTGGACTGCTCGTCGGCGACCGCGATCCTCGTCCCGGTCGCACCGCGGACGATACCGGGGTGCTGGTGTGGCCCGCGACCTTCGGACCTCGCGCCGGCGCCTCGGAGATGGGGATCATCCTTCTGGATTGAATGACCGTTGTCGCGGCGCCGACTTGCGACACCATCCGGCACCGGTCAGGCCGGCGATTCCCAGTCCGAACAGCAAGAGACTCGCGGGCTCGGGGACGGTAGACGGGACCACGGCCAGGCCGATGTCGAAATTCTGGAACGGATTGCCACTACCGACGCCGAGGCCGGACAGAACGGATCGGTTTCCCGTGAGTGGATCGACCTGAAAAAGTGTGGCGGCGGTCGGGATCGAGCTATCGCCCGGATCGCTGACCACGACCTGGCCCTGGGCGTTCAAGGCGATGCCGAACGGATAGGTGAACGCTGTCCCGGAGCCGGTGCTTCCGCCAGAGACAAGCGTCCGGTTGCCCGTGACTGGGTCGACGCTGAAGACGTCTCCGTCCCCCGCGTCGGCGACCAGGATCTGGCCGCTCCTGGTGATCGCCAGGCCCATCGGGGCCAGAAGCGCAAGCCCGGTGCCATGCGTGGCGTCTGAGAGGATCGTCCGGCGCGCTGTGACCGGATCGACGGTGAAGATTGCCTGGTTGGCAAGGTCGGAGACGATCAACTGGCCGTTGGGGCCGACCGCCAGCCCCCGGAGCTCGCCGAACGACGTGCCCGAGCCCACGCCCAGCCCCGAGATGATGATCCGGTTTCCCGACACCGGGTCGATCCGCTCGATGAAGCCGTCACCGGCCTGATCGCCGGCGTCGGAGACATAGAGCTGGCCCCCCGAACCGACCGCCACGCCCCAGGGGAGAGTAAACGCCTGACCCGTGCCGACTCCGTTGCCTGAGAGGATCGTCCGGTTACCCGTCGCCGGATCGATCTGGAACAGGGCATCGACCCCGTTGTCCACGACCAGTACGGACCCGTTACCTTCCAGCGCGATCCCGCGCGGGCTGTTCAGGGCTGTGCCGGTGCCGACCCCGTTGCCCGAGAAATCGGTCCGGTTACCCGTGGCCGGATCGATCCGGAAAATCTCCGGGATGTCGATGTCACCCACAAGGATATCACCCGGCGCGACCGGTCCGGCATACAACGGGCCCGCCATGAGAGTGAGCAGCCCCCCTCCCAGGATAGCGCGGAGTTTCATGGAAAGATTCATGACACGTCCCAACCTCGAAATGATTCAGGGGCGGCTCGGGAAGATCCCCACGAGGGCAATATAGAAGTTCAGGGCGAGGGACGGTTGGACGATGTTGAACGGCTGGTTTCCTCCGGTGACCCCGATCATACCAGCGTTCATGAGCGTATTGGCGGTTGCGGCATAAATGTGGTCGGCCTGACTGGATTTGGCCAGGATGTTGCCGCCCGGTAGGGCACTGGTTCCGTTGGTGCTCGCGCAGGTGACCGGGTGGGAGTGCATGGGCATCTGATTGATCGTGAGCGTGGTGGTCTCCGACCCGCTGCGATCGCCCAGATTATAAGGTGTCAGCCCGTTGCCCTGACCGAACATCAGCGGGACGCGGCTCCTCAGGTCGGGCAGTCCGAAGGTGACCCGCCCGTCGCCGCCGAAGGTCGTCCCGAGCAGCGAAAACAGGGCCGTGTTCTGGGCGATCGACAACAATGTGCCATCGCAGAAGGCGTAGCCCTGGGGGGAGAAGTTGAACCCCGCGCTGAAAATCTCGCCAAGAAAGGGAGTTTGCGGCATGTTCGTTTTCCGTACGTGGAGAAATGAGAATTCTAGGCAAGGCGAGCGGTCCGGCAGGCTCAGCCGAATACCGCCTGGAGGAGAATCGGGTCAGTCGGCCGCCGGAAGCCGGCCGGAACCATGAATAGGCTCAGGCCGCTCAGACGGGAGTGTTCGAGGAAATAGACTCCCTGGCTCAACGGCGCTCCGGCCTGTGCCTCGAAGAAGATCGAGAACGGGTCCTCACGAATGCCCAGGGAAGCCAGTCCCGGCCGGGGATCGTGGGCCTGAATGGCGACCAGGGTCACCTCGTAACAGCCTCCGTCCATGGTCCGCGCCTGGAACCGATCGCCCAGAAATGGCTCGAATGTTGAGAGGGTCACCGTCTTGAGGGGAACCTTGCTCGGAAGGAAAGCGATCGACTGGATCAGCGCCGGCGCGGGTGTCGACGCTGGCAACGGCACCGGCGCGGGGGCCGCGATCGGGGCCAGTTCCGCGGTTGTCGTTACCGTACTCGCCTCAGCCCCTGGAAGTCCAAGCACCCCGGCGGTCGCTGCGGCCGTCGCCGAGACCTCCAGGAATTTCCGACGCGGCATTGAGCCGGCCGCGAGCCGCTCGTGCCTATCGTCCTGAATCGACCGAGCTCCTCCTCCCGTGACTTCCCGCATCGCTGCCTCCTTTGTTTATGGTCGTATCAGAAGCCGACCCAAACCCTTGCCCACCTTTCCGACCTTCGCAGCCTTGCCACCGGACGCCGGGGTGGAGCATATCATTCGTTAATTTTTACATATATTGATCTATAAATATTTTATGCATTAAGGTTAGAGATAAATTTTGTACCGGTGGCTACTATGAACAGCAAATGACCTCGAGGCAAGCAAATTTTCGGCTTTTCTGGGAGTGTCTGCATTTCGGGCCATGGTGCGATCGACGATCAGGAGATGGCATCTGCTGGTTGGCCGGTGGGATTGGGACTCTGGTGCATCGACACAATGGCTGCTACAATCGCCCACTCGGGTCGGTCGGACGCATTTTGTTTGGTTCGATTCCTCTGTGCTCCCCTACCCTGCGCTGGGATGGATGCCCGGTATGTCGTTTCACGATGACCTTGTGCGGTTCGGTCCGGAGTCAAGCGTCGTGCCTGGCCCCGAGGAGGCGCGGGCGTATTGTGCCCGCTTGACGGCGACGCATTACGAGAACTTCAGCGTGGTGACCTGGCTCACCCCGCGAGAACTCCGGCCGGCGTTCCGAAGCATCTACGCGTTCTGCCGATGGTCCGACGACCTGGGCGACGAGATCGGCGACCGGGACCGCGCGCGCGAATTGCTCGCCTGGTGGCGTGGCGAGCTCGAGCGGATGTACGACGGTCAGGCACGGCACCCGGTCATGATCGCGCTGGCCGAGACCGTGGCGGAGTTCGCGATTCCGATCGAGCCGTTCCTGGCCTTGATCTCCGCGTTCGAGCAGGACCAGGAAGTCGTCGAGTACCTGAGCTACGCCCAGCTTCTCGATTACTGCACACGGTCGGCCAACCCGGTCGGGCATCTGGTCCTGTACCTGGGAAGGTCGTACAACCCGGAAAACGCGGCGCTGGCCGACGCCACCTGCACCGCGCTTCAACTGGCAAACTTCTGGCAAGATGTGGCGCGCGACCTCGACATCGGCCGGGTTTATCTGCCCCGCGAGGACCGCGATCGGTTCGGCTATACCGACGATGACCTTCGCACCCGCCGGTTCACGCCTTCCTTCGCGGCGCTCTTGCGATTCGAGGTCGAGCGGAGCCGCACGCTCTTCGACATCGGCCGACCCCTTGCCGCGCGATTGCCCCGTTCCCTGTCGGTCGATGTCGACCTGTTCTCACGGGGCGGCCTGGCCATTCTCGATCGGATCGCCGCGCAGGGATATGACGTCCTGAACCGGCGTCCCCGCCTGAGCAAGCTGGCCAAGCTCGGCCTGCTGGCGCGGGCATTGCTCCAGGTGCCCGGTCCACCCGACGCGGCGCTTGCCGCCGTTACTTCGAGCGCACCCGCTCCTCAGGAGGTGCCATGAAGTCGGCGCAAGACGCCAGTTACCAGTTCTGCGTCCAGGTCGCGCGGCGCCAGGCGAAGAACTTCTATTACAGCTTCCTGCTGCTCCCTCCGGACCTCCGCCGCTCGATGTGCGCCCTGTATGCCTTCATGCGTGAGACCGACGACCTGGCCGACTCCCCGGCCCTCGTGGGCGATCGCGAAGCGCGTCTGGAGCAGTGGAGGGACGACATTGCCCGGGCGCTCGACGGCGCGGGGGCAGGGTTGGGCTCTCCTCCCGATGGCTCCTGGCCGGGATTCGCGGCCCTGGCCGAGACAGTCGAGCGGCACGCGATTCCGAAGGCGTATCTCGACGCGGTCATCGATGGCGTGGCGATGGACCTGAGCCCACGCGCGTTTGCCAGCTTCGACGAGCTTTACGACTACTGCTACCACGTCGCGTCGGTTGTGGGTCTTTGCTGTATTCATGTCTGGGGTTTCCAGTCCGATGGCGGCCGGGCCGAGGAACTGGCCGAGACCTGCGGTGTGGCATCCAGTTGACCAACATCATCCGCGACGTCCGCGAGGACGCCGAAGCCGGTCGGATCTACCTGCCCCGCGACGAGATGGCGCGGTTCGGTGTCGTGCCCACGGACCTGCTGGCGCCGCGGACCAGCGGGCGGGTCCGCGCCCTGCTGGCCTTTCAAGGAGAGCGGGCCTACTCCTTCTATTATAAGGCGCGGCCGCTGACCCCGCTGGTCGCGCCGGTCGGTCGGCCGGTGCTCGAGACGATGGTCGGCATCTATCGGACCCTGCTCGATGAGATCCATCGACGCGAGTACGACGTCCTGACCAGCCGGGTGGCGCTTCCCCCGTGGCGCAAGGTGTCGATCATGCTCCGATCGCTCCCAGTCCGGTTCGCCGGTCGGCGTGCTGATCCCGCGGAGGTTCCGCGTTGCTGACGAATGCCCCCCGCGACCTTCCTTCTCGAGAGAACCCGCGGCTGGTCATCGTCGGCGGCGGCCTGGCGGGTCTGGCTGCCGCCGCGGCACTCGCCGAGGTGGACCTCGGCGGCGGCCGGAGGCTCGACATCACCCTGCTGGAAAGCCGTCCCCGCCTGGGAGGACGCGCGGGCTCGTTCAACGACCCGGTGACGGGAGAGCTCGTCGATAACTGTCAGCATGTCAGTATGACCTGCTGCACGAACCTTGCCGACTTCTGCCGACGGGTGGGGACCGAGTCGTTATTCCGGCGCGAGCCCGAGGTGGTCTTTCTCGGGCCTGACGGCCGGGTCTCGCGGCTCCGGGGGGGAAGCTACCGGCACCCTTGCACCTGGCGTCGAGCTTCGCGCGGGCGCGTTACCTCAGTGCTTCGGAAAAGCTCCGGGTCGCGTACGGCCTGGCCCGGCTTGCCGGCCGGGCGGGGCGTCGGGCTCGGCCCGGCGAGTCGTTCGCGTCGTGGCTGCTCCGTCACGGGCAGAACGTCCGCACGATCAACCTGTACTGGGCGACGGTGCTGGTCTCGGCGCTCAACGAGCGGCTCGAGCAGATGGACGTTGGCCACGCCCGCAAGGTGTTCGTGGACGGGTTCCTGAGGAACCGACTGGGATATCAGATGGAGATCCCCCTGGTCCCCCTGGGCGAGCTTTACGGGCGTCGGCTCGAGTCGTGGCTGGCGGGGCGCGGCGTCAACGTCCGCCTCACGACCGGGGTCCGCTCCATCGACCGCAGTGAGGACGGCGGCGTGGCGGGGGTCCGGCTCCGATCGGGCGAGCCGATCGACGCCGATCGCGTTGTCCTGGCGGTTCCCTTCGACCGCGTCCGGAGCTTGCTCGACGCTGATCTGAATGAGCGACTGACCGGTCTCTCCGGGCTCGACCAGTTCGCGGCGTCGCCGATTACGGGTGTCCACCTGTGGCTTGACCGGCCGGTCTGCCCGTTCGATCATGTGGTGACGGTCGGGCGCCTGATCCAGTGGGTGTTCAACCATACGGCGCTTCAGGGACGAGCGTCGGGCGATCAGGGGGGGCAATATCTTCAGCTTGTGATCAGCGCGGCTTATGACCTTGTGCCACTCGACAAGGAGTCGATCCGTGACGTGGTGCTCGCCGAGCTTGGCGCGATCTGGCCCGAGGCGGCGCGGCGCGGCTGCTCCGGTGGTGGGTGGTGACCGAGCATCGCGCGACATTCTCGGTGCGTCCCGGCATCGACGCGATACGGCCGACACAGCGTACCGAGGTGCCGGGACTTTACCTCGCGGGCGACTGGACCGACACGGGCTGGCCCGCCACGATGGAAGGCGCCGTCCGCAGCGGCTATCTTGCCGCCGAGCGTGTTCTCGACGACCTGGGCTGTTCTCGTGAGCTGGTTCAGCCCGAACTTCCCGAAAATCCCCTGGCTCGCTGGCTGCTGGGGGGATGAGCCGGGCCGGCCGGATCGAAACCGGACCGGCCCATTGTCGTACGCGAACGCACAGTCCGCCTCGGGTTGACGTTTACAAGCTATCGGCCGAGATCACCTCGCCGCCGGCCTTGGTGGCGATCGACCCCCAGGTCTGGAGGCTCACGCTGTCCTTGATGAACTTGACCGAGCCATCGCAGAACCCGACGTTGACGCCTCCCGGATGGAACGAGCTGGCGTTGACCATGGTGATGTCGTCGTGACCGTAGAACGCCTCCCCCGCGGTCGCGAACAGCTTATTGGAGAAGAAGCAGGTCGGCTTGTTCGGTGCGAGCAGGTGCGAGTAACCGCCGCCGATCCCGACTTCCTCGTTGGCCCAGGTCGAGCCTTTCCAGTCCTGGACCGCCTGGGCGCCGGCGGCGGGTTGACAGGTCGCGGCGACATTCTGAAGGGTCAACTGCAATGACCCGGCAAGGGCGGGCGAGCACGGGCTGCACGGGCTGAAGCTCAGGGTCGACTTGTAGATCGCCTGCCGACCCGTTTTTTGATTTTTACCCCGGATCCACTCCGAGTGAATCGCGGTGTTCGACGTTCCGTCGGTGATCATTGCCAGGCTCGTGGCACCCCCCTTGCCGGGGTCCACCATTCTCCAGGTCGGTCCGTCGAACTGGTTGCCGTTCAGTGTGTAACATGTTCCGATGTTGTTGCCGTAGCTGTTCATCCCGGTCTTGACACCGCTGGTCGTGTAACCCGGATCATTTCCGTCCGAGGGACACAGAAAGGTGCTGATGGTCATACTGATCGCGGTAGTCTGAAGACGGATTCCGCCATTGACGCTGATCGCAAAGTAGCTCTGGTTGAGCGCGTTCCAGACGGCGGTCTGCTCCATGTATGGGAGCAACCGCGCCTTCTCCGAAAAGTCGTTATTGCCGGGATCGACGTCACCTCCGGTGCCGGTCGGAGGATAGCATCCGTTGGAGCTCTCGTAGTTGGCGAGTCCCAACCCCAGTTGCTTGAGGTTGTTGACGCACTGCGCTCGCCGGGCCGCTTCGCGCGCGGCCTGAACGGCCGGCAGCAGCAGGGCAATCAGGACCGCGATGATGGCGATCACCACCAGAAGCTCGATCAATGTGAATCCGCTTCGGCGCATCGATAGTCTCCCGTTCTCGAATGAAGAGCGATGTGAATCCGAACTCAGAAGTGCGATGTTGAGAAGGCCCTCAAGCTTCGCTAATTGCACGAGCGATGGGATTCGCAACAAAATTCCGAGCTTCGACGCGGGATTGCCAGGTTCGATGCTTCGAAACGGGTTCCAGTTTCAGCCTCGGAAAGTTCAGTAGGCATCCGAGCTGATGACCTCGCCCATGTTTCGACTTCCGAGCGCCCACCAGGTCTGGAGATTGACACTGTTCTTGATGAAGTGGACCGAGCCGTCGCAGAAGCCGACGTTGACGCCGCCGGGGTGATTGCTGGTGGCTGTCATGGGATCGCTATAGTCGCCGGGCGCCTGGGTGTCGCCCGCGGAGGTGTCGATGCAGGACAGACCGTTCGGTGTGTTGAAGTGGTTATACGCGTTGAACCGGAGCGTGCTGCCGTGACTGCCGGTCCAGACACCGCCGGTGTACCAGTTGGCGCCGACGGCGGTACTCGAGGAGGGCACACTCTTGCAGGCTTGAATCAGCGCCAGCGCCTGCGCGGCGTTGCCGGTATCCACCGGCACGGTCATGCCAACCTGGAAGGCGACCCGCAGGGCCTGGCCCGACGAACTCGCGTTGATGACAGCCGTCGAGCTCAGTCCGACCATCTTCTCGCTGAACGCGGCCGTGTTGGAGGTCCCGTCGGTGATCGACGCGAAGCCGTTGGTGCCGACATTGCCGTTCGAGTGGTCGAGGGCATTCACGCCCAGTCCGCCATTACCCATGGGCGTGATGGGGCCGGTCCACGACATGATCGGGCTGGGTCCGCCATAGTTCGCGGCGTAGTTGGTCCAGCCGTTGTACTTGGGGCCGACGGAGCTGCTTTCGGAGGGACAGACCAGCGCCAGGACCTTGGTGTTGGCGAGCGTGCTGTTGGGCGGGTTCTGAGCGCCGAAGGTGTAGTTCGCGGTATTGAAGAGCGCCTGCTGCTCCATCGTCGGCAGCAGGGCCACCGCCCAGCCCAGCGGCCAGATGCCCGTCCCCTTCGAATTCGGGTAGCCGGCGGTGGTGAAGAAATTGGTGAAGAGCGGCGGAAACGCCTCCTGGGCCGAGAGATAGTTCTGCGTCGCCAGCCCCAGTTGCTTGAGGTTGTTAACGCACTGGGCCCGTCGGGCCGCCTCGCGCGCCGCCTGGACCGCCGGGAGTAACAGAGCGATCAGGACCGCGATGATCGCGATCACGACCAGCAACTCGATGAGTGTGAAACCACGATGTGACCGTGCCGGAACCGTTAGCATGACGTGCCTCGCTTTCCGATACGAATGATGAAGGATGGGACCGACCCTTCACGATAGACGGTCCGCCACCATGGTCTATGGGATTTCGCGCATTTTTCCTATTCTTTTTCACCGCCGTTTAGGCGAGGTCGCTTTGCGCGGCGACAAGCCATTGGTGGACCAAACGCTCGCGGTGTGTCCTGTCCACCCGGCCGACGTGGGTGGTCGACAGCGGAAGTCCGTACAGAGCACTCTCATCACTGGATACATCGCCGGGTCGGGTTCCAGGATCGAGATGCGAGCCGCGACGGAACGCTTGCGGGCTAGCCCGCGAACCAAAACCATTATAAACTACATATATTTTAAGTATATAAATGATATATATTATTTTACTTTCTATAATATTTCACCGCCTAATCTTTCGCCGCCGCCCGCTTGACCCGCCTCCTTGGAGCGGGTGATAATCCTCGTCGGTCGAGGCTGATTCCGGGGTCGTCTTCAGGGATTCTCGAGTGCGCCGCGATTGGCGGTCGGATCAAGCTTGAGGAGAGACCATGAGGGTACGTCTCATCGTCGGGGCCTGCGCTCTCTGGGTGATGGGAGTCACCTTCTTGACTCAGGCCGATGCGGCGGACTCGCCGCGACCGAGGCCGCGGCCGAACCTGATCGTGATCCTGGCCGACGACTTGGGATACGGCGATCTCGGTTGCTACGGGAACCCAACGATCGCCACTCCGCAGCTCGACCGGATGGCTGTCGAGGGGATGAAGTTTACTCAGTGCTACGTCGCCGCGTCGGTCTGCACCCCCAGCCGGGCCGCGCTCTTGACGGGCCGATATCCGATCCGTAGCGGGTTGACCCGCGTGCTCGAGCCGCGTTCGACCGGGGGCCTACCCGAGGCTGAGACGACCCTGGCCGAGATCCTCAAAACGGCCGGCTATGCCACGGCATGCGTCGGGAAGTGGCACCTCGGCTGGCAACCGAGGTACCTGCCCCCGAATCATGGGTTCGACACTTACTATGGTATCCCCTATTCCAACGACATGAGCCCCGCGACGCAGCCGGGAAACCCTGTGTTCAAGGATGCGCCGCCCACCCCCTTAATTCGCGGCCTCGAGGTCACCAACACTGCCGAGCCGGACCAGCGCGAATTGACCCGACGGTACACCGAGGAGGCGATCGCCTTCATCCGCCAACAGGCCGGTTCGCACCCGTTCTTCCTTTACCTGGCGCACACCATGCCCCATGTGCCGGTATTCGCCAGCGCGTCGTTCGAGGGGAAAAGCCGGCGCGGCCGGTACGGCGACGCCGTCGAGGAATTGGACTGGTCGTGCGGACGGATCATGGACGTACTGAGCGAGCTGCGCCTCGATGACAGCACCCTGGTGGTGTTCCTGTCCGACAACGGCCCATGGTTGAACCAGCGGCCTGGTCGCGGGCTCGGCCGGGCCGTTCCGCGAGGGAAAGGTCAGCACCTGGGAGGGGGGATTCCGGGTGCCGATGATCGCCCGATGGCGTGGCCGGATCCCGGCTGGGGTCACCACCGCCGCGTTCGCGACCACGATGGACCTGTTCGCCACCCTCGCCGGCCTGGCCGGGGCCGCGCTTCCTACCGACCGGTCCATCGACGGGGTCGACCTGGCGCCCGTGCTCCTCGAACAGCAGCCGGGACGCGAGCCGCTGATGTTTTACTATTTCGTCGACGACCTGTGGGCGGTGCGCAGAGGACCGTGGAAGCTGCACCTGAAGACCACCGACCCGGCTTCCGTGACCACCTGGGGCCAGTGGGTGATCGAGCCCCACGATCCGCCGCTGCTCTATAACGTCGAGACCGATCCGGGGGAAAAATACGACCAGGCGAAAAATCATCCGCGGATCGTCGCCGCGCTGATCGACCTGATTGAGCGGCAGAGAGCGGAGGTAGGGAAGGGCCAGCCACAACGGTGAACGATCCGCTCCTTGAACCAACCGGCGAGTGACTGTCACCAGAATTGGTTCGGGGCAAGGGCGATCGGACGGAATGAATCTGGAAAGTTCAATAGGCATCGGCACTGACGATCTCACCCATGTTACGACTGCCCAGCGCCCACCAGGTCTGGAGATTGACACTGTTCTTGATGAAGTGGACCGAGCCGTCGCAGAAGCCGACGTTGACGCCGCCGGGGTGATTGCTGGTTGGGGTTAGCGCGTCGTTGTAATCACCGGCGCTCTCGGCCTTGCCCGAGGAGTCGATGCAGGTGATTCCGTTGGGGGTGTTCACGTGGGAGTACGAATTGAAACGTAGGCAACTCCCGTGTTCACCGGCCCAGACGGCGCCGGTGTACCAGGAGGCCCCGTTGACCCCATAGGCAGGTGTCGAGGCGGGAAGACTCCGGCACGCCTGGACGAATTGGAGCGCCTGCGCGGCATTACCGGCGTCCTTGACCAGAGAGAGGCTGCCGACCTGGAAGGCGACCCGAAGCTGCGTTGCCCGTACCGTTGCCGAGCAAGACCGTCGTGCTTCCGGTCAGGCCGATCAGTTTTTCGCTGAAGGCGGCGGTGTTGGAGGTGCCATCGGTCACACTTTCAAAGCCATGAGTCCCGAGGTTGCCGTTGGCATATCCAGACCCGGACACGCCCAGGGAGTCGGTCGTGAACGGAGTGATCGGACCGGTCCAGGTCATGATCGGGCTGGGACCGCCGTAGTTGGCGGCATAATTGGTCCACGTGCCGGTTTTCCACGGTCCAATGTTCAGGTTTTCGGAGGGGCATGTGAGGCTGTTCAAGCGAGTGTTGGCAAGCGTGTTGTTGGGTGGGGATTGGGCTCCGAATGAGTAGTTGGCCGCGTTGTACAGGGCTTGTTGCTCCAGCATGGGCAGAAGGGCCACCGCCCAGCCCAGGGGCCAGATCCCCGTGGATTGCGAGTTGGGAAGATTCGCAGCGCTGGTGAAGTTGGTATAGAGTGGCGGAAACGCGTTGGTTTCCGACAGATAGTTCTGAACGGCGAGCCCCAATTGCTTGAGGTTATTGACGCACTGCGCGCGGCGGGCCGCCTCGCGCGCGGCCTGCACCGCCGGGAGCAGAAGCGCGATCAAGACCGCGATGATCGCGATCACGACCAGGAGCTCGATTAATGTAAAACCACGTCGCATCGATGTTGTCCTCATGGTTCGTCTCCGTCCTCAGAAAGAGATGAAAGGGAAATGCTCCACGCACGAGGATCGTGGTTCCTTCGCGGTCGCACTATGGCGTTTCGCGTGGAATTTCTATAATTTTTCACCACGCCGGAATAGCCGATCGATCAATCCGCCCGGGTGAACGATGATCAGGCGACCTAACGTGGCACTGCTGGTGGAGATGTCCAACGCGCATGCACGAGGGATGTTGCATGGCATCCGTCGGTACATCCGCTGCGCATCGGCCTTGGACGATCCAGTATGGCGAGCAGAGTCGACAGGCGGGGCCGCCACGTTGGCTGCGGCATTGGCGTGGAGACGGGATCATCGCGCGGGTCGTGACCACTCGGATCGCCGACGCGGTGCGAGCGGCCGGTGTGCCCGCCGTCGATCTCGGGGGCCTGGGCCTTCTGCCGAGTATTCCCGGCGTCGGCACCGACCACGCCTTGATCGGCCGCCTGGCGGCCGAGCACCTGCTCGAGCGCGGGTTCAAGCATTTCGGCTACCGCGGGATGGGAGGCGTCTCGTGGTCCGAGGCGCGCGGGCGATGGTTTCAGGAGGCGCTGGCCGAGCGTGGCCACGCATGCTCCATCCTGGCGCCTCCGGTCGGGCCCGGGACGTTCGATCCCTGGAAAAAGCGGCACGAGGAGGTGGGGCGCTGGGTCCGTGCCTTGCCACTGCCCGCGGCGGTCCTGGCCGCGTGGGATGGCTGCGGCGTCGAGCTCGCTCGAGGTCTGTCAGCAATTGGGGATCGCCGTCCCGGATGAGCTCGCCGTGCTTGGCGTCGATAACGACGAGCTACTCTGCGACCTGGCCGACCCGCCGCTCTCAAGTATCGCGGTCGATCCCGAGCAGATCGGCTACGAGGCCGCCACCCTGCTCGACCGGATGATGGCAGGTGAGAGCGTACCCGCGGTTGAGGTCGCGGTCGGGCCGATCGGAGTCGTCACCCGACAGTCAACCGATGTGCTGGCGATCGACGACCGGGTGATCTCCGAAGCCGTACGGTTTATCCGCGAGCACGCGTGCCACGGAATCAACGTCGAGGACGTGCTGGCCGCCATCCCCCTGTCGCGTCGTGTGTTCGAGGCCCGGTTCCAGAAATACTTCGAGATCACTCCCCACGAAGCAATCGTCCGCGCCCGTCTTCAGCGGGCGCGGCAACTCCTGATCGAGACCGACCTGCCGCTCGAGATCGTCGCCGAGCGGGCCGGTTTCCATTATTCGGAATACCTGTCAAAACTCTTCCACGATCGCTTCGGCATTCCCCCAGGTCGGTTCCGGGCACAGCATCAGCAAGGCGGCGATTCGCGGGGCCGACGAGGGTCGTGAAGGCGTTCTGGCGCCGGTTCACGGCTTGAGCCAGCGGACGAACCAGTCGAGCGCGAGCGTGCGCTGCGCGGGGGTGACGGTGTGGGCTACCCCCCTGGCGACGTTGATCTCGAGCCGGTCGGCGGCGTGCTTTTCCTGGTAGGCGGCACGCGCGGCGTCGAACGCGATCTCGGCGCCTTCAATCGGGCAGTTGGGATCGAGCTCGCCGTTGAGGATCAAAAGGGGCCGGTCGGCGAAGAGGCGAATCATGCTGGGGGCATCGAACGGGCCGAGGATGCCGGGAATGATCTTGGGCCAGAGCGCCCGGCAAACCTTGGCGTTGACCTCGCTCTCGCCCAGGTCGGCCGCCGCGGCCTGGTGTGCCAGCGCGATCGTCCGGGCGCGGCCTTGCCACTTCTCGTGCTCGAGGCTCCAGCGGAAGCTCTGGACCGCGATCGCCGGCACCGCGACGGCGACCCGTTCGTCGACCGACGCCGCGAGCCAGGTCTCGATTCCCCCCATGCTGATGCCGATCATCCCGATCCGATCGGGTGCGATGTCGCGGCGGGTCTGGAGGTAATCGACGGTCCGCCAGAGGTCCCACACGGTATCATAATAGAATGGGTGCTCTTGTGGCTCGCTGGTCTCCGGCTTGACCCGCCAGGCGCGGGTGATGGCGGCGTTGTAGGCGGCAGCTCCCTTGGCGCCGCCCGCGCGGGCGCCATGGTATCGTGCGTCGATCGCCACGCCGATGATGCCCCGCTTCGCCAGATCGACCAGCCAGGTCCTCGTCCCTTCCTTGGTCCCTCCGGTGCCATGCAGGACGATCACCGCGGGCCGCCTAGTGACGCCGGTCCCGTCATCGGCCTTCTCGGCCGGTCGGACCACCAGCACCGGAACCCGCTCGATCGATCCGTCGGCCTTCTTCTCGCTGGCGAAGCTCAGGATCTCGGTCGTCAGGCCGGCTTCCGGGTCGGTCTTGATGCTCTGGGCCACGACGTCTAGGGCTACCCCGGGTCGGTCGAGCAGCTTGTGAAACGCTTGCTTGACCTCGGCCGGCGATAGGGCAAGCGCGGCGGTCTCGAGATCGGCCGGGGCGGCGGGCGGTGCCAGACAGAGTGCCAGCGTGACCAAAAGGTTCGGGCTCATTGGCTCCTCGTGTGTTGGGTGTGAGATTTATGACTGCTTATGCCTCAGAAACGAGAATGATCAACGAACGCGCCTCAACCCGGTAGAGGTGGAGCACGGGGATGACCGGTCCCTCGTCGAGGCCCAGGGCATCATCGGGGCTGGGCAAGGCCGTGTCCACCGTCCGCCGCCAGGCCCGGCCGGTCGGGGTGGAGGGGATCTGAAACTCAAGCGGCTCCCAGTAGGCGTTGAACGCCATGTAGAAGTCGCGGTCGATGACACCGGGGCGATCGATCCGCCGGCCGTCCAGCGTCACGGCGATCGACCGACTGTCGTGCGAGAAGTCGGGCTTGAGCGGCTCGACGCCGTGCCAGACGATGTCCGGCGTCGGACCGAACCCCGCGGCTTCGAAGAACGATCCGCCGGCGCAGCGCCGGGTGCCGCATCCGCAGCGCGATCAACTGGCGGACGAACCGGAGGAAATCGGCGTTGCGTCTCGGCCAGGGTCCAGTCGACCCAGCTCATCGCGTTGTCCTGGCACCAGGCGTTGTTGTTGCCCTGCTGGGTGCGGAGGAACTCGTCGCCCCCCAGGAGCATGGGCACGCCTTGCGAGACCATGCAGCGTGGCGATCAGGTTCCGCGCCTGTCGGCGGCGGAGCGCGAGCACGTCGGGGTCGTCGGTCGGCCCCTCGACGCCGCAGTTCCAGCTCAAGTTGGCGTCGTTGCCGTCGCGGTTGCCCTCGCCGTTGGCCTCGTTGTGCTTGTGGTTGTACGAGACCAGGTCGTGCAGCGTGAAGCCGTCGTGGCAGGTGATGAAGTTGATCGAGTGGAGCGGGCCGCGGCCGTGGTAGAGGTCGTCGCTGCCGCAGAGCCGGGTGGCCAGGGCCGAGGTCATGCCCGGGCTCGCCCCGCCAGAACCGGCGGACGTCGTCGCGGTAGCGGCCGTTCCAGACCGACCAGCGCTGGCCGCCGGGGAAGCTGCCGACCTGGTACAGCCCGGCCGCGTCCCACGGCTCGGCGATCAGCTTGGTGTCGGCCAGGAGCGAGTCCTCGGAGATCATCTCGATGACCGGCGGCTCGACCAGCACGTTGCCCTTGCTGGTCGCGGCCCGAAGACCGACGCCAGGTCGAACCGGAAGCCGTCGACGTCGCCCTCGGCGACCAGGTTGCGCAGGCAGCGAGAGCAGCAGGTTGCGGACGACCGGGTGGTTGCTGTTGACCGTGTTGCCGCAGCCGGTGAAGTTCAGGTAGCGGCCCTTGTCGTCGAGCATGTAATAGAGCTGGTTGTCGAGCCCGCGGAAGCTATAGGTCGGCCCGTTCGTCGGCCCCCTCGGCGGTGTGGTTGAAGACGACGTCGAGGATCACCTCGATCCCGGCCGCGTGGAAGGCGCGTGACCATCTCGCGGAACTCGTCCCAGGGCGCCGAGCGCTCGGGATTGCTGGCGTACGCGGCCTTGGGAGCGGCGAAGGCGATCGTGTTGTAGCCCCAGAAGTTCTTGAGCCGCTCGCCGGTGAGCGGGTTGACGAACGGGCAATCGTTCTCGTCGAACTCGTCGATCGGCAGGAGCTCGACGGCCGTCACCCCCAGCTGCCTTGAGGTAGGGGATCTTCTCGATCAGGCCGGCGAAGGTGCCGGGCATGGCGGACGCCGGACGACGGGTCGACGGTGAAGCCCCGGACGTGGAGCTCGTAGATGATCGAGTCCTCGCGAGGGATGCGCGGGATTGACGTCGTCGGGATCGTCGACCATCCCCCGGTTCACCAGGCTCCGCCGGGGCAGCGTTGCCGGAGCGCGCCCCAGAACCGGCCGCACGAAAGGGCGCGGGACGGCGGGGTCGAGCAGGACGATGCGACGGGTCGAACCGGTGCCCTACGCCCTTCGGGCCCATCGACCCGGTAGCCGTAGCAGAACTCGTCGGGCGAGCCCGCCGACCCGGATGTGCCAGTGATCGCCGGTCCGGTGATTGCGCGGGTCGAGCGGGATCTCGGTGGCGATCTCCGGCGTTGCAGGGCTCGGACAGAACGAGCGGACACATCCGTTCCGTGCCGGCAGAGCAGGACGAAGTTGACCCCCGCCGGCGTGAGCGTCGCCCCGAGCGGCAAGGGGTGGCCGCGCGTGATGATGATTTTGTGTTCCAGGAACTCATACACGCCGCTGATCGCTCCGTCGACGCGGTCGATCGCGTATGTGTGAGTCGGTGAGTCGAGGTCCCGGGCGGACATGGATGGCGTATGCGTCATGATCGGCGGCAAGCTCCAGGTGGGTCGGGCCTGCGTCCTCCCCTGCCCTGCCCCGACCTTATTCTACAAGGTGAGACACCGGCCGATCGACCCTGAATCAAACGGTACGTTTCGTCCCGGGCCGATTCCGCGTCCGGACCCAACCTCGAATCGCAATGCCCCCGCCGACCAGGGCTACGAAGAGTGAGGTCGAGGGCTCCGGCACCGTCGCGGGATCGCCCAGGGCCGTGGGCGTGAGCAGATACGTGTCGCCATCGCTTCCGTCGGCCAGGATCCGACCCGCGTCGTCGATCTGGATCGCCGTGGTCAGGGTCACGCCCGGAATGGTGTTGATATAGTTGTTCAAGTTGTCGACGACTGCCGCGTTGAAACCGTGGGTCGCGCCGTTCGGGTCGGAGAACGCGGCATACGTCCCCGGTCCCGAATTGAAATCGCTGAAGCCGACGGCCTGCCCGTGTGTGTTCAGGTCGAGCACCGGCGACTGACCCGGACCGGTGAACCAGCCGTTGGACCAGGGCTCGAAAGTCGGGTAATCGATCGCGTAGTGGGCTGAGCCGGAGAGGCCGCCACCGTAATCAAACCCGTAGCCGACTCGATGTGAGCCGTCCTGAAGTGTGAAAACCGTAAAGCTATCGGCGTGTGACCCGCCATCGACCAAGTCATTGATCTTTGTGACCGGGGCCTTGTCAAACGCGTAGGTCGTGCTGCCGTTAGCGGTGGTGACACCCTGGATGGTGCCATCGGCGGCGATCTGGTACTGGAAGGACGTCCCCAGGTCGGCCACATTGTAAAGGGGAGTGGCCTGCGCGGAGGTCGAAGCGGCGAGGATGACGAACGCAGAAAGTGCGCGACGCATGATCTTCCGTTCCTCCCTGAACAGATCAACGGGCCTCGGCAAGTTAAGGCGACGCGTATTGTGCCTTTGGGTTTCTTTAAGATCAAGTCGAAAAGGTGTGGGTTCGTGAGAGTTGGCCAGGCGTCGAGAAAAAGGCTCCAGGGCCCTTCCGACGTTTCGTGGTCCCGTCTCAGCGCGAGGGTGTTCGATCCTCAGCCCCCGAGTGGCAGCGTGAGCAGCGGCCCGCCGGTCTTACTGTCGGACTCCTGAAGCGAGAATAAAAGTTCGAGGATCGCGAGGATGGCCCGCGAGTTCACGTCGCTTTTGGGGATGAAGAACCAGTACCCGCGGTAAGGGACGGCCACCTCGGCATCCCTCGGCTTGTGCTTCTGAGCGGCGACGAAAAAATGACCGGCGGTGACTCGTGTCCAATCGTACGGCCGCCCGTCGGGACCGGGCGTCGTCGGCGCGATACCCGTTTCGATATGCTCCAGCGGCACGCAGACTCCCTTCGACATGAATATCATCACCTGCAGTACCGATCGCATGTTCAAATAAATTGTGTCGCCGTTGATGGGGGTCGTCGGGGTCGAGTAGGCTTCCTCGGCAAGCTCCGATTTGAGCTTGTAGCGGCTCAGGCCAGGGGTGAGGTGAAAGACCCGGGCCATCTCGAACGCTTCGGGAGAGTGGACGAACTGAGGGCGGAGCCGCAGGACGAGTTCGCGCTCGCGCTTCAGCAGAGCAACCTGGTCGAAGCCACGGGCGCGATAGACATAACCCCCCTTGGCGGCGTCGAGCAGGTCGGTGCCCTTGAGTTGTCCGGTCGGAATCGGATCGGAAGCGCCCTCGGATTCCTCGACGATCCCGATCGAGAGTTCGACGCCGCCGTGGTCGCGAAGGATCGACAGCATCTGGATACCCCGCAGGTACTCCGTGTTGTCGCCGGGAACCATGGGGACCATGGTGGTGGCCTGCGGGGCGTTCTGGACGTCATTCATGTCGTTGAGCGCCATCCACAGAAACTGGTGGATGTTGGCCCCGGTGTTGAACACGATGAGCAGGTCGGACGACAGTGGGTTGAGCAGGGCCTTGGCGATCTCCCGCCCTTCGCGGGGGTGATAGCTCAGGGTTGGCGTGTCGCGGCCCTCGAAGCCGCCGTAACCGAAGGCGGACGATACCGCCTGATTGGGGCTGGCGTAACTGCTTCCACCCGAGACCTCGAACTGGCTGGTGATGCTCGGCAGGTCGATGAAGACCGGCGAATCGGCGTAACGAAGCCGCACGATGTTGATCAGGAGCTGTTCGTCGTTGGTGTCGCGGTATGCCTCGTTGTACCGCAAGCGGGTGTACTGGACGGCCTTGGGACCGAGACAGCCGCTCATCACGACGCTCGCGACCATCAGGACGAGCGCTCGCGCGATGCTCCGCCGTCGTGGCGTCCCTCGAAACCGGTCGTCCATGCTCCCTCGGCACTCCGGCCAGGCCGTTTCCACCCTCCCCACGCCACGGGCGAAGCCTTCCCGCGGTCTTCCCGAAGTGTATCGTCGATAAGACCCAGAAACTTGACGGAATCCGCAAAGGTTCACTTGGTGCGGATGCTTGTCGTCAAGGAGCGAGGGCCGAACGGGAATCGAGTCGGTTCGACCTCGGTCGAACAAGAGATCGAAAACCGACCGATCCTGTCCGACCGAATTTGGATCTACGGATCGTCTGTCATGCCTGGAGGATGGGATTGTTGCGCAAGCCTTCAGTTCCGGCGCGGCGTCTGGAGCTGGGAGAGGTCGTAGAACCTCACGACCGCGTTGTCGTTGCCGGCGATGAGGGTGTCTTGCTGGAACGTCGTCTTGAAGTCCTTCACGCGGCTCCACTGGCTGCCGTTGTTAAAGCGGGCGATTACGGCGCCGTCGACGATGTCGCGAATCAGGATCGGGCCGTCGAGGCTGGTCGAGGCCAGACGGGTACCGCCGCTCAGGTAAAGCAGCGCGGTCACGGGGCCGCCACGATCGGACCAGCGCCGCGTCCGGCCGCTGGAGAGCTCGCGAATCGCGATCCCGCGAGCGCCTCCCCAGGCGATCGATCGACCGTCGGGAGCGAATGTCACTGACCGGAGCGGGCCGAGCTCGCCGTCGTACCGCTCGCGTGGCTTGCACGATCGGACGTCCCACACGATCGCCTGGCCGTCGAATCCGGCCGAGACGAGCATGGTTCCGTCGGGAGCGAAGGCCAGACCGTTGACCGATTCCGTGTGACTTCGCAAGATTGCCCGCTCTCGGCACGAAGGAAGGTCCCAGACGTGAATCGAACAGGCATCCCCCGCCGCGGCCAGTGTCGTACCGTCGGGGGAGAATGCCAGCGCACGGACCGCCGGTCCGCTCCTGGCGAGCATGGCCAGTTCCTGGTTACTCTCGACGTCCCATACGACGAGCCTGCCGTCAAGGCCGCCCGCCGCCAGCGTGCGACCGTCGGGCCCGAAGGCGACGCACGAGAAGCCACCGACTCCCCGAATCACGACCCCCAGCTCGCGCCGGGTGGCCAGATCCCAGACCCGCACGGTCCCGTCGCGACTGGCGGAAGCCGCCGTCCTCCCGTCGCACGAGAGCGCCAGCCCCTCGATCCGGCAGGTATGGATGGCCAGATCGCTCTCGGACGATCCCCCCGTTCCGCCCATCCGGGTCAAGGCGTTGACCCCGAAGCCGACCAGTGCCAGCGCGGCGAGAACACAGAACTCCGGAGAGAAAAACCGCCAGGGAAGCCAACGATTGCGTAAGCGCGAGGACCGCCGGACGGCGAGGTCTTCCTGAACCTGCCATGAATCGCCAGCGTCAGGTTCCATCGTGCATTCCCCGCTGCATGAATGGCTCAAGCCGTGGTGTCGCGTATTTGTGTCGTCCAGGCAAAGCTTGATTCGATTTCGAAAGACGTTGGTGTGAGATCTTTCCTGGTACTGGAAGAAAACTCGACAACGAGGTCCGAAACCCAGCGCGGCTTCCGACGAAAAAAAAAGAAAAGTTACGAAGGGGTCCGTCGCGCTATGATCCGAGGCAATCCTGGAACTTTACGCCGTAGGGTTCGTGCCCTTATAATCGGGAGCGATTTCAACGCCGGAACTGTTGGAGAGTCGACGCCAGAATGTCGCCGACAAGCTCGATCACGCATTGCATCGACCTGCTGAAGCGTGGCGACCGGGCCGCGGCCGGGAAGCTTTGGGACGCCTACGTGCTCCGGCTGGTTGCACTGGCGCGGGCCCGGATCGGCGGCGCGTCGCGACGCGCCGCCGATGAAGAGGACGTCGCCCTGAGCGCCTTCGACAGTTTTTACCGGCGGGCCGAGGGGGGCCAGTTCGCCCGGCTCTCAGATCGCGAGGATCTCTGGCAGATCCTGGTCTTCATCACCGAACGCAAGGCGATCGACCTGATGAGGCGCGAGGGTCGAAAAGTCCGGGCGCTGGGAAGGTCGCTAGCCTTTCCGAGCTGGACGAATACGCGGCCGGTGGTCTTGCCGATCCTGGTCCCACCCCCGAGTTCGCGGCCCAGGTCGCCGACGAATTTCGCAAGCTCCTGGAGCTCCTCACCGACGACTCACTACGGAGGGTCGCGATCGCGAAGATGGAGGGCCATACCAACCGCGAGATCGCCGGAAAGCTCGGCTGCATCGAGCAGACGGTCGAGCGTAAGCTCCGGTCGATCCGACGGATCTGGACCGGGGGGAGCGAACCTTGAATCAACCCGGCACGATCGCCCCAAAGCCCGCGACTGCTTCATTCATCGGGGGCCTGGAACGGACCTGCGACCTCTTCGAGTCCGCCTGGTTGCAGGACCAGCGGCCTTCGATCGAGGATTATCTGGAGCGGCACGGCCGCGGGGCGGAGTCCCATCCGGAGGTCCTCCGAGAGCTGATGATCCTCGAACTCGCCTACCGACGACGCTCGGGCGAGCGACCGACCCGCGAGGAGTATCTTGCCCGGTTCCCGGGCCGGGCCGACACGGTGAGCGAAGCCTTCGAAACCGGCGCCAATCCACGGGCATCGGAACGCCCGAAACGCGTCGGGCTCAGGCGATCGTTCCTCGGGGTTCATTCCGACGATTCCGGGGTACCTGGTCCTGGAAGAGCTCGGTCGCGGCGGTATGGGGGTCGTGTTCAAGGCCCGCAATGAAAGCCTGAACCGGCTCGTGGCCCTCAAGATGATCCTGGCCGGCGAGATGGCGGGGCACGAGGCATCCCGCGGTTCCTGGCCGAAGCCGAAGCCGTGGCTCGACTCCAGCATCCCCAGGTCGTCCAGATCTTCCGGATTGGCGACCATGAAGGCCGCACGTATCTGGAGATGGAGTTTGTCGAGGGAGGAAGCCTGGCGGACCGGCTCGACGGCACGCCCCTGCCCGCCGTCGCGGCCGCGCGCCTGATCGAATCGCTCGCGCGGGCGGTCCACCACGCACACCTCCGGGGCATCATCCATCGCGACCTGAAGCCGGCCAATATCTTGCTGACTAGCGAGAACGTTCCCAAGCTGACCGATTTCGGGCTCGCCAAGAGCTTGGAGGATGACGATGGATTGACCCGGACCAACTCGATCATCGGGTCACCGAGCTACATGGCCCCGGAGCAGGCCGTGGGTACGGGATATCGGGTCGGGCCGGGGACCGACGTCTATGCGCTGGGCGCCATCCTCTATGAGTTGTTGACCGGACGGCCACCGTTTCGCGCGGCGACGATCTTTCAGACCCTCGAGCAGGTCAAGTCGGCCGATCCCGCGCCCCCATCGCGGCTGCAACCGGCCTTACCGGTCGATATCGAGACGATCGCCCTGAAGTGTCTCCAGAAGGAGCCTGCGCGGCGGTACGCGAACGCCGAGGCGCTGGCCGACGACCTGTGCCGGTTCGCTCGCGGCGAGCCGATCCTGGCGCGACCCGTCGGCACCGTCGCCCGTGTGCTCAAGTGGGCCCAGCGACACCCGATGACGGCCGGCCTGGCCATCGCCAGCGCCGTCTCCACCGTGCTCCTGATCGGCGTTCTGGCCGCTGCCAACCTCGCGATCCGGCACAAGCAGGAGCAGATCCTCGAGGCCCTCCGCCGCGAGCGGCTGGTCCGAAGCGAGCTTGCCCTGACCAATGAACGGCTCGCCGCGCAAAAACGGCAGACCGAGGAGGCACTTCAGCGAAAAACGGTGGCCCTGGAAGAGCGTAACGATGACCTTCTGCGCAAGCGCCAGGCCTCGTATTTCCAGCGCGTCGCCCTGGCCGACGCCGAGCATCGGGCAGGGCGGGAGGATCGAGCCCGCCAGCTACTGGACGCCTGTCCCGTTGATCTTCGCGGCTGGGAGTGGCGCGTCCTGAAGAATTCCCTGACCAGCCAGCCCAGCGCGTTCATCGGCCATACCAGTGAAGTCTGGGACGCCGTGCTCAGCCCCGACGGCCGGACTCTGGCCTCGGCCGGCTTCGATAACACCGTCCGGATCTGGGACGTGGCGACGCGAGAGCTCAAGCACACGCTGCTTGGCCATGAGGCCCGGGTTTACAGTGTCAGCTTCGACCGGGACGGGACTCGCCTGGTATCGGCCAGTGCGGACCGGACATCGATCATCTGGGACGTCCCGAACGGGCGGTTGCTCCACGTCCTCCGCGGTCACTCGGACAACGTTCGATGCGCCTCGTTCAGTCCGGACGGGCACCTGATCGTCACGGGGAGCTGGGATGGCACCTTGCGGATCTGGGCGGCGCAAACGGGGCGGTCCTTGTTCGTCTACCCAACCGGCGCCGGCTGGATCACGCGAGTGGCCTTCGGCCCCGACGGCCGATGGATCGCGGTCGGAGGCGCTTCGGGCCATGCCGAGGTCTGGGAGTACGCAACCGGCCGTCGCATCCAGTCGTTCGAACTCCATTCCGGGCCGGTCCTGAGCGTATCCTTCAGCCCGGACGGTCTGCGGGTCGCCTCGACCAGTAATGACGCGGGCTTCGGCGTCGTCAAGATCTGGGAGGTCCTCAGCGGTCGGGAGATCCTCCATATCGAGGACCCTACCGGCCTCCACGAGCGCGTCGTTTTCAGTCCCGACGGCCGACGCCTGGCGACCTCGGGCTGGACCGGCCTGGTCAAGATCTGGGACGCCTCTTCCGGCCGCGAGGTCCTCAGCCTGCGCGGTCATAGCGACCGTGTCTGGGGCGTCGCCTTCAGCCCCGATGGCGAGACCCTCGTTTCGGCCAGCGCCGACCGCACGATCCTGCTCTGGAACGCGCGCTCTTCCCGGAAGTTGCCCTGAGCGCAGCGTGAGAAGCATACCTACGGTGTTCCGCTCAATCGGATGAGTGGTGCCGACTGAAGGCGCCACCACAGGCCACTTTCGGCACCTCACACGGATCCTTTGAGCCTCAAGTCGACTTGATCCGCGCGCCTGGCGTCCAGGTCAAGCCGCCGGACGCGGCGGACTGGTTGATATTGGTCGGCCCCGACACCGATACTGACGTGGCGCTGGGGCCGTCAGACGCTGTCTTTTCCAGCGCGAACGCGGCGGCGTAGTAAGGGTACCTGATCTCGAATCGCTGGGGGTCCTGCTCGTATTGCGCCTGGAGCGAGGCGATCTGCGGCGTCGTGGGAAGGAGCGGCCCTTTACCGGGCGTCTCGAGACGATAGAGGAAGCCCAGGATCGGGTGTCGACTGTCGAAAACGGTCGGATTCTGCGCGTGCTGCGTGCGGAACTGGGCCGCGTTGAAGCGGTGGTTGGCGGGAATCAACTGGGTAGGCGTAGTGGGCACGCCGGTCTTCTCGAGCCCGAGGAAGGCGCCGATCCTGGGGTGGTAGGAGTCGAAACGGGCCGGGTCGATGTTCCGCCGGGAGCGGAGGTAGTTGTAGTATGGGGTGTCGGGCAGGATCGGCGTCGTACCCGAGCGGACGGTGAGACTGGCCGTGGCCACGGGACCGGGAACCGAGCCGGCAACGCTGGCGACCGCACTGTACCTGAAACGGTCGGGGCCGGTGTACCCGGGGTTCGGGCTGTAGGTGAACGAGCCGTCGGGGTTGAGCTGCACGGTACCGTGGGCTGTTGAGGTCACGAGTAACGCCGTGACCGCGACGCCGGGGATGACCGAGGTTACGCCATCGAGCACGCCCGGGGCGGCGATGTTCAATGGCTGGTTCTCAACGGCCGTGTAACTATGGTCCGCGGCCACCGGGGGTTGAACGGGGGGCGGCACCACGGGCGTGACGGTCAGGGTGACGGTCGCGACGTTGCTGACGGCGTCGTCGCTGGCCTGGTAGGTGAAGCGGTCAACCCCGTTGAAACCGACGGCCGGAGCGTAGGTGAACGAGCCATCGGAATGGAGGTCAAGCATGCCGTGAGCCGGGCCGTTGACGAGTAACGCCGTGAGTGGCACGCCGGGCGGTCCGGTCGCCCCGTCGAGGACGCCGGGCGCGGCGACGGACAGAGGCGTGGCGGCCTGAGTCGTGTAACTATGGTCCACGGCCACGGGGGGCGGCGGAACGGACGACGTGACGGTCATGGCAATCGTTGCCTCGGCGCTCTGGGCGGTCCCGTTGCTGACCCGGAACGTGAAGCTGTCCGGGCCGGAGTAGCCGGTGTCCGGGTGGTAGACCAGGTTCGGAGCGATGCCGCTCAACGTGCCATGAGCCGGCCCGGCCCCGACCTGGTAGGTCAGGGGCAGCGGTGGCGTGTTCGGGTCGCTGCCCGTCAGGGTGATCGGCAGGGCCGTGTCGCGGGACGTGATCAGCGACTGCGGAGTAGCGGTCGGCGTGCCCACGACGTCGACCGACACGGTTGCCGGTGCGCTGTTATACGCGCCGTTGTTGACCTCGAACTGAAAGCTGTCGGGACCGAAGTAACCGGCGGTGGGAAGGTACGTGAGGTTGGGGGCGGCACCGGAAAGGACGCCGTGCGTCGGATCGGTGGTGATGGTGTACGTCAACGGGAGTGGCGGGGTATTCGGGTCACTGCCAGTCAGCATGACCGTCGTGGCAAAGTTCTCGGCGGTGCTGACCGATTCAGCACTGGCTGTCGGGGGCAAGGTCGGGGTCGAGGGGGTGACATTGGCGATCTCGACCGAGCTAGTGGCCGGCGGAAAGCCGATCAGGTCGAAATAGAGCGTGGCCTGGGTGCCCGCCGGGATGCTCGATACATTGACCGTGACATTGACCGGATAATTCAGGTTGGCGATCGAGCCTGACGGCCCTGCCCCGGGTACGTTGACCTGAGGAGCGTAATAGACCTGGCCGGTCTGCTGGATATTCAGAAAGGCGTCGGTGTTCGACAGCCCCGTGGGGGGGCCAATCAGCGGCTTCTGGGTACTGCTATCGAGCAGCGCCGCCTCGAACGCGTCGGGAGGATTATTTTGCCCGTTGCTCACGAGGTTGGCCGCGACGATCGTGAACCCCAGCGTCTTGGTCCCGGCCGGCATGGTAAACGTCTGAGAGAACTCGGTCTGGACGGTCGTTCCTTCGTCCAGGACACCCATGCCATTGGCGATCGACGCATTGCCGCGCGTGGTCCAGCCATAGCCCGGACTCGCGGGGTCGCTGATCGCGAAATCGCCGTTAAGGAGACCAGCCGGTGCCAGTCGGACTTCAAGAAACTCCACGGATAACCGGCGACGTGCTCGAGTCCGGGCGTGAAGCGTCCGTGGTCGGGTCAGGACGGACATGGGGCGATCCCTCACGATCGTTATCGTCGGAAACACACGCGCGACCGGCGCGAAGCGGGAATGGCTGTCCTTCCAAAGAATTCCTGTTTCCTCTTGGATGACGACTTCAATATACCTGATGTTTGTGGACAGGGTCGCCCGTCGTTTATACGTGACGACGAATCGTGGTGGACGACCAAGCCTTCATGATTGATGGACTTGCGGAATGGTTCGGATTGTGCGGCCCGCTCCGCGCAAAACGAGCCGCGATGAGGCCATGTGGGTGAACCTGCGCAGTCCTCGCGGCGACCGGGTAGCTCAGTCGATGGAGTGGCCTTGGAACGACGCGAGGATGATTGGTCGCATGAGCCGAACTGGTTCGGAGGCTGACCTTCCTGGCGTCTCGCAGAATCGGCACGGTCTGGGACGTTGCAGGCATCGGGGTGAAGGCCGCCAGGGAAGCCGTCTCATCGGAAGTGGCAGACGACAGATTGCCGGGCGTCGTCGTGGGCTGGACGACCGCGACTGTCGTGGCGGTGAATGATGGTTCGACGGCCAAGTCGGATGAAGTCGTCGGTGAGGCGACCGGTCGTGCGGGTAGGGACATTGCCGCCGCTGCCGGCTGGGTCGTCAGCTTTGCGGGCGAGTTTAGCGGCTGATTCACCGCGGCGAAGATCCTGGCATCGAGCTGCGATGGCAACTCCCGTACAGACGGAGCGAGAGTGGCGCTCGAGCACGTCGCCCGGGTCGATCGAGGGGTCGAGTTCCTGGTCATCATCCACCAGCGCAGTGGTTACGCCTGGTGCGACGAAGACCGTGGAACCGTGGGTCGTCTGCACGTACCGCTCAAACGCCGGGTTCTGCGGCATGAAACCTTCGAGGTGGGCCAGTTCGTGAAGGATCACGGTGTATAGGTCATACCGCCCATATGCTTCAGATCCAGGTAGAGCCGCGAGCGTGTAAGGACTGAGCATTTGACCAAACGCGCCGTTACTGGCGGGCTGGGGGTCAATGTACCATCCCCGGCCCGCCGCGTCGGGCGAAAGGATCACGACGCCGCCGGTCGGCCGGCCCTGGGCATCGATCGACGTGATGAACGTCTCACCGAGGACTCCCGTGGGCAAATCATGGACGACGAAATTGACTGGGAACGGCGCACGCTCGTGCGTCACCGATTCCCAGAGCGTGAGACCGGTAGCGGCAAGGTTGCCGAGCCTCGGGTCGCTCGTGAACAGGACATGATCGCTGTCCAGAGGTTGCGCCGGCCCGGCCGGCGCTGAACTGACTTCCAACTGCCCTGGGACCGATCCGATCACCTTGTCGTTCTGATAGATCGTCACTGACCCAGTATGCGGTGAAAGGTATATGCTTTGATCTAACCAGCCAGCAACCTGATTGTACGCCGACTTGATATACGCTGTGTATTTACGCGGATTCGTCGACAAATAAAAGGTCGAGTCGATGAATTGCGCGGCGTAGTTGACGGCGGAGACAGGAAAGATGCCCGTTGGAAGGAGTGTTCCAATCGCGATTTTCAGGTAATTTACGCTGCCTTCAATATCAGAATCAACTTCATAAGTAAATTTTCCTGACGTCTTTGTGTAATCGAATGTGATCGCGTTCTGGGTGTCGACGGCGACCTGGCTTACGAAGGTTGTATTAAGAATGACCTGGGTGTAGAAAAGAAGCGTGTTAAGCGGAGCCGCGAGAGCGTTGAACGAGACGTAGTAAACCGGGTTGAAGAAGAAAGAACCGACGCTGATGAACGTGATCGCCAGGCTTTCCACTTCAAAGAAAATATCGGCGGCCAGTACGAAGTTGCCGTATTTTCTGATGTCCTGAATCGGTTTCTCCGACGAGCGGTTGACCTCATGAATATGACTGGAAAGCCGGCCCAGCGAGTTCAGGACCTTGGGGACCGCCACCACGTCGATGGCTGCCGAGATAAAACTGAAGACGGGAAGGATGATGTTCGCTACCGCGAACCGGGCGATTGTCGGTGAGCTTCGAACGGCGGACTGAACGCTGGGGTTCGCCGCCGTGGAGGTGGCCCAGTTGACAGCGGTATTCTTGAAAATGTTCAGGGCTGAGGTGATCGAACTGAACAGCAAGCTGATCTGGCTTCCGAGGAAATTGAAGAATCCACCCAGACCGATGAGCCCCTGCATGATCAGAAATCCGGTCAGGCCGTCCGTCGGGGGACGGACCGGGAAATTGCCCGAGGGGTCAACCAGGTTCACCGGGTCATTGGTCGTGTACGTATAGCGATGCAAGCTGAGAGCGTCGCCAGGAACACCTGGCATCGAGTCCTGCTGAGTAAACCGTCCGGTGGATGGGTCATAGAGCCGGGCACGCATGTCGTACAGCCCCGAGAACGGGTCGTACATTTGCCCGGCGTAAAGGACCTGGGTCGCGGCCGTATTCGGGTCGAAGCCAACCGGGTTGCCGTAAGCATCGTAGGCGAACCGATCGGTGATAGCGCCGGTGGCACTGGTGAGCAGCCGGGTCGAGCCGTGGCCGTCGTAGAGGAGATAACGCAGGCTCGACAGATCAATTCCTACCTGCGCAATAATGTCATCACCCAGAATGAACGTCAGAATCAGGCCGTGTGTTGCGTCATTCCGCTCTTCGAGGACCTGAGAATACCCGCTGGGGTTTTTTGAATCGACGACATAATCGGTGACGGTCGTGGAGGCGGGACCACCAGCGATGCTGACCGAGGTTGAGGTCCGCAGCTTGTCGCCGTTGTCGTCATAAAGGTAGGTGGTGGTCTCCACCTGTGACTGACCGCCGCTGGTGGTTGAGTACAGGGTTGCCGTGAGCAACTGATTTTGCAGGTTGTAGCTAAATTGCCCGGTGACCTGTCCGTTTACCTGGATCTCGACCAGAGAACCATTGGCGTCGTACGTGTACGTCGTGACCGTCAGATTGCTGGAGGTCTGAGTGAGCAGCTCATTGTCGCCGTTGTAACTGTAGGTGATGGTCTCGACGCCGGTCGGCGTGGTGGTCACCAGTGAGAGGCGGTTGCCCTCCAGATCATAAATATAATCTTTAGTGTCGATCAACTGGGTTTGCGACCCGTTGACCGACACGGTCTTCTCCTCGGTCAGGCGTCCGAGGGCATCGTACTTGTAGCTTGTCCGGGTGAAGGACAAAGTCCCGTCGCTGTTCCGCGTCGTCTCCAGTGCCTGGATTCGCCGGCCCTCGGAATCATTCACATAATCGTACTCGCTCAGAAGGTTGCCGGCAGCATCCTTGGTGACCTGCTGCGAAAGGTTACCATTGGCGTCGTACTGGTAGGTGACGACGTTGCCGTTGGGCAGGGACTCGGACTGGCGCGATCCGACCGCCGAGTAGCTGTAACTCGTCACCAGGGGCTGAGCCAGCATCTGACCGTTCAGCTCATCGGTCTCGGTGGTCAGGAGTTGGCCAAGCTTATTGTAGGTATACCTGAGAATTGTGAGATCAGTAGACATCTCAACGAGGTTGCCGGTGGCCGAGTCGTAGGCGTAATGAATCACCCCGGCGGGAGAATCGACCTCGGTGAGATTACCGGCGATGTCATGGTCATAGGTCGTCAGTCCGATCCGGGAATCGTTGACCGTCTGGAGCTCACCTCGGATGTCGAATGTGTAGGAAATTGTGTATTGTGGTGTTCCCGCCTTCGCCTGGATCAGTGAGCTGAAGAACTCCTTCTCGACCGTCTGACCGAGCGAGTTGTAATCAAACTGAGTCACTTGTCCCTTGAAGTCGATCTCGCGATAGATCCGGCCTTGGTTATCGTAGATGTTCTGGCTGGTCTCGCCGTCGGGCTGTGTGACCGTCAGCAGGTTGCCCTCTGGGTCATAGGTGTACTTGGTCGCGTTGCCGTTCGGATCGGTAACCTGGAGAAGGTCGCCTAGATTGTCATACACGTACGAGTAGACGGGATGCGTCAGCGCCCCGCCTTGTTTTGGGTCAGGGACGGCGGGCAACGTTTCGGTCTGAAGCCCCCCGTAGGAATTGTATGTATAAGTCGTCGTATTCCCGAACTGGTCGGTTTGCGAGAGGATATTTCCATCGGAGTCATAGGTCGTTTTGGACGTCGAACCGTCGGGATAGATCACCTCCGTGACGTTGTCGAGGCTGTCGTACAGATAGCGCGTCTGGTGCCCCTGGGGATCGGTGACCGAGGTCAGGTTGCCGAATTGATCGTAGCCGTACGTGGTCTTCTGACCATCCGGGTCGATGCTCGAGATCATCCGGCCGAGCGCGTCGTAGGTGAAATTCGTGGTCGCGCCGGCGGCGTTGGTGGTCGAGAGGACCTCGCCCCCGGCGCTGTAAAGCGTCGAGGTGGTCGAGATGACCCCCGTGTCCGAACCGAACGAACTGTAATTGTTGCCCCCCGGAGTGGTGGAGATATTGATCAGCAGGCCCGATACCCGCTCGGTTTTGACCACCCGGCCCAGAGCGTCGTAGAATGTGGCGGTTCCGTCGGGCAGCGTACCGGAGAGAGGGTCATAGGCGTCGGTGGAATAAATCTCGCGTCCCAGCAGGTCGTACACGCTTCGCGCGACGAGACCGTTGGGCAGCGTGATCTCGATAGTCCGACCACTCGTATCATATTTCGTGGTGGTTGTATTGTTCAGGGAATCGGTCGATCCGACGACGTTTCCGTTGGCGTCATAGGTGAGGCTGACCGTTTTTCCCTGGGGGTCGGTGACGGTACTCGGCTTGCCGGTGGGTGTGTACGTCACCGAGCTGCTCAGTACCTCCTGCTGCGACGAATTGGAAGGATTGGTCCAGGTGGTGGTCGACGTCGTCGCCAGACCGTCGGCGTTGTAGGTCCGCGATTGGGGTAGGTTGCCGCCTCCCGAAAATCCCGTGATCTGTCCCGCCGCGTTCTCCTGGAACGAGGTCGTGTTGCCGAGGCCATCGGTAATGGAGAGGACCTGACCCTGGGCATTGTATGTGACCGCCGTCTTGTTGCCGGCAGGATCGACGTAGAGTGTTGGTTGACCACCCGCATTATAGGTAATCGACGTCTTGTTTCCTTGCGCGTCGGTTGATGTTAGAAGATGGCCTTGAGAGTCGTACGTGAAGTAGGTCGTGTTGCCAGCCGGATCGGTGGTCGAGAGTTCGAGGCCGTTCGCGTTGTACGTGTTACCGGTTGTCCGCGAGGTGCCGTCGGGGTAATGAATCGTCTCGGTCAATACCTCGTTGAGACTGTTGTACGTGTAAGTCGTCACCGTTCCCATGGGGTCGGTCTTCTGGATCACGTTTCCGTTGGCGTCGTACGCGATCGTCGTGGCGTTGCCCAGGGCATCGGTGGTGGTTTGGACCCGATTGATCAGGTCGTTGTTGAACGTCTGGATGTTCCCCTGAGGCCCCACGACTTCCGTCACCCGGCCATCGCTATCGTACTCGGTGCGCACGCCCTGCCGGCCAAGGGGATCGTAGGCCTGAAGAAGCGTGTGATTGCTATCGTAGGTAAAATGACTGACGTTTCCCGACTGGTCGGTGACGGTCACCAGATCGCCGTAGAAGTCGTACTGATAGGTGAGCGACTGGCCCATCGGATCGGTGATCTGGGTGATCCGGCCCTGAGTGTCGCGCGTGAATGTCAGGTTCGCGCCGTCGGAGCTGGTCTCACCCTTCGAGGAATAGGTAATTGTGTCGCCGTGCGTGTCGGTGATGCTTTCCAGACCGTTGGTCTGGTTGATCAGGTAGACGGTGCCGTCCGACGTCGTCAACTTCCAGGTCGTCGGGTTGTAGACCTTCCCCGTGGTCTGGTCAAGGAACGTTACGGGACCGACCTGCGCCGGCGAAACGATGACGTTGTTGTCCCCCACCGCCTGAAGAGTGGCGGTCGTACCCGAGCCCGGCAGCGGCACATAGAAGATGCTCGTCGTCGCCAGGGGCGGTCCGGCGAAGTTATAGGTGACCCCCGTGAACCCCATGAGGAACTTCTGTTCCGACCCGTCGGGGAGGAAAATGTCCACGTAATCATTCTGCGTATTGACGAAGCTGTACTGGAGTTCGGCCGGTCGATTGGCCAGTCCGGGAGGAAGGCCAATTCCGGGAAGCCCTCCGAACCCGCCGAGTCCGCCGAGGCTACCCAGTCCGCCAAGCGGATCGACCTGGGTGGCGGGAAGCTGGGTCTCGGTCTGGATGAAGCCCTCGCCAAGCACCGCCGAGGTCTCGACCTTGACGTTGGTGTCGGCCAGCGACCAGCCGTAGCCGAAGTCGCCCGAGACGTCCTTGGTGCGGGAGTCGTAAGTGCGCGTGGCCGTCAACGCCAGATTGCCGGAAGGTATGTTCACATCCTGGAAGCTGAGCGTGAAATTGCCGATCTTGGCGCTTCCATCCACCTGGTAAACCTTGTCCGCCGTGGTCACCTGCCCGCTCGTGTCCTCGACAGTCAGTCGCACGTCGTAGAACCCGTTGGTCATCAGCGTCGGATCGATCGTGCCGAGCGTACCGTTGACGACCGGGGTCGTGCCGTTGGCGAAGGTGGTCCACTGGTTCTGGCCCTCGATCGAGTACTCGAGGGTGTACTGAAGCAGGCTGGTGGTGTTCGCTGTGCCGACGATCGGTGTCGGCAACGTGACCACGGGGGTGACGAGGTTGGTGCCGAAGCCAGCGACCGGCGGCTGGCTGGCCATTCGGCGGCGTGAGGAACGTGACGACCTGCGTCGCGTCGCCTTCATTGCCCTCGGCGTCGAACGCCTTGGCCGTTGCGTGGAAAACGCCGGGGGTGGTCGACGCGAACGTCGCCTGGCCGTTGGCGTCGAGCGCGACGACCTGATTGTTGATAAGCAGAACCAGATTCGCAAGCGGCTGGCCGTCGTGGGTCTTGGTGATGACCGTGAAGGTGACCGTGTCGCCCAGGCGGGCCGTCGTCTCGGAGACGTTCAGGGTCACGTCGGGCGGTAGCAGGTTCGAGGGGAGCGTGTTATCGATCCGCGTGAAGGTCGCCGGAAGGCGGTTGACGTTACCTGCCACGTCCGTGACCTGGACCGTGAACGTGTAATCGCCGAGGTTCGGCAGATTCACCGGGTAGAACGAGAAACTGCCGGATGCGTCGGCCGTGGTTTCCGCGCCAGTCTCCAGAAGCTTGACGGTCGCGCCCGCCACCGTCTGACCGACCAGGCGCACCGTCGGCATCATTGTTAAGTTATGACCATACGGCCGCGCGTCGAAGGCCGTGTCAAGACCGTACGACGTGATCGACGGAACCGTGTTGTCCACGTTGATCGTCAAGGGTGCCGAGAACGGGCTGACCAGTCCCGAGATGGTGACCGCGGTGGCGGTGAAGATGTATGTGCCGTCGGCCAGCGTGCCCGGAACGGCGAGATCGAGAGGCGACGACTCGGCGGTCTGCTGGCCGATGGCCGTGCCGTTCATATAGAGGGTGACGAGGGTCCCGGAAGGGGCCGACATCTCGACCGTTAACGAGCGGGCCTTGGTGGTCGTGGTGCTCGTGCCGGTCAGGTCGGCATTGATCAGGTGGACGTTGGAGGGAGGCAGCGGCCGGGTGGTCTGGAGGGTGAACGAGAGGAAAAACGCGCCCGTCGTGTGGCCCAGGCTGTCGGACGCCTGGAGCGTCAGGGTGTGCGGGCCGTCGGCCAGTGCGGCGCCGCCGTTGATGGTGGCGAGGTCGTTGGCGGTGAGGGTGAAGCCCGCGCCGTTCAAGAGCGATCGGACATCGACCAGGGTGCCTCCGTCGAGCGATGCCTGGAAGCTCGACACGCCGCTGGGGTCGTCAACGACGCCGGTGATCGTCGGGTCGGAGGTGATGCCGTCGTTGCTCGAAACGCCCGTGTCGTGTGCCAGCGCGGCGGTGATGACCGGCGGGCTGGTGTCGCTGGCTGTCGTGGTGATCGTCTGCGTAAGCTGGCTCGTGTTGCCCGCCACGTCGCTGGCGATGACGAGGAACGCCTGTGTGCCCGGGGCAAGGGCGACGCTTGAGAACGTGAATGCACCGGTCGAATTCGCCTGGGTCTTCTGGATCGGCGTGTTCGGGTCGGACTGGCGGTACAGGGCCACGAAGGCGCCGGCGCCGGTCGTGCCGGCCAGGGTGACGATCTCGAGGTTTGTATGGGTCGTCTGGCCGGTCGGGCTTTGCGAGGCGGCGGCGAGGCCCAGGGTCGGCATGGCCGGGGGTGTGGTCAGAATGTTGATCGAGACGGGCGCGCCGCAGCGCTCACGTTTCCTGCCGTGTCCTCGGCGGTCGCCGTGATCTGCATGAACGCCGGGAGCGAGTGGAGTCGAAACGATGAAGACCGGGCCGTTATTCGCGGTCGCCTGGCCGACCTGCGTACCGTCGGCGTAGAGCCGGACGATCGAGCCGGTCGGTGCGCTAACCGCGAACGTGGGCGTGGTCAGACGGGTGATCCCGTCGCTGTCGCTGACGCCGGTATCGCTCGACGCCAGGAGCTGGGGTGTGACCGATTCGGGCGGGGTCGTACTCAGAAGGAAGCTCACCGTGGCCGGCTGCCGAGACGTTGCCGTTGGTGTCGCGGGCGATCAACGTCAGCGTGTGCTTGCCGTCGACCGGGGCGGTCCCGCCATTGAGAGTCGCCGATCAGGGACGGCGTGAGGGTGAACGCGGTCCCGCTCAGGAGGCCGATCTCGTCGATCACCGTTCCTTGATCGAGCTGGACGAGGAGCGAGGCGACCGGGTTGGTGGCGGTGACTGTGCCGGTGACCGTGGCGATCGGAGGTGATGTTGTCGAGGGCCGAGACACCGGTGTCGTCGGCCAGGTGGGCCGTGACGACGGGCGGCGTCAGGTCGAGGCCAGGCTGCGAGCGGGTGATGACCTGGGTCGACTGGCTCGTCACGCCCGTCGCGCTGGTGGCGACGGCGGTGAAGGTATTGGCGCCGAGACTCAGCGGAACATTGAAGAAGACGAACAGGCCATTCGGGTTCGACTTCGCGACCGCGCCGGTCGGCTCGAGCGTCACGCTGAGGTTGGGGTCGGTCTGGCCGACGAGAGTGACGGTGGCGTTGTTCGTCTTGCCATCGCCGATCGGGGAGGTGTCGGAGTTGACGTCGAGGTCGAAAACGGGACGAGTCGGCGGCGCGGTGGGCGAGGCCGGGGTGGTGGCGTGGAAGCCGTAGTTGGCGGCCAGCAGACAGCTGGTCCTGGGCGTCGACCTTGCCGTCGCCGTTGAGGTCGGCGGCCAGGCTGTACTTGGCTCGCCGCGGCGCCCAGCCGAGCGAGCGCGCGATGTCGTTGCCGTCGACGTTGCCGTCGCCGTTGATATCGCCCGCGACCGCAGACATTCAGCGCATAATTCCCGGCATCCTGGAAGTGGCTGCCCGAGACGCCGACCACGTACAGGCCGGGCTGGCTGATCGAGAACAGGGCCACGACCTGGCTGCCGTGGACCTGGACCGACCGGGGCGACAGACCGTCGATGGTCGGGACGGCGGGCGTGAATCCGTCCGTTCCCGGCAACCTGGACCCGGAGCAGGACACTCCCCGTGGCGGTCGAGTCGAGCTCGTCTGGCGTCGAGCCGGAAGGCGAGCAGGTCCTGGCCGCCGGCGGCGAGCGTGTTGTTGATCGTCGTGCCGTCGAACTGCGCGGCGCCGCCGAGATCGCGCTGGATGTAGGGGGTATTCGTCGTGCCGGGCGGGATCACCTGGCTGTTGGCGTTGCTGCGGACGGCGGCGACGAGCAGATGGGGAATCGTAAGGTCGTACCCGTATCGCTGCGAGCCGCCGGTGTTCTGGTTCTGCATCGCCACGAGGTTGCCCGACGCGTCGTACTCGTAGGTGACGAGCTGGCCGTCAGGGGTGAGGATGCTGGTGATCCGGCCCTGGGTGTCGCGGAGGAACTCGACGGTCTGACCGTTGGGGGCGGTGATCCCGCTGTCGCTGATGAAGAGCGGTGACGCCGTTGGCGCGGTGGTCTCGCCGATGACGTCGCCCTGGGCGTCGAGCTGGTAACTGGGTGCCGTCGGGGGCGATCAGAGTGTAGCTCGGTCCGCTGAAGAAGGGGTTGCCGGGGTTATAGGGCTGGCCGGTCGTCAGGTCGTAGTAGCGGCTGGCCGACTTCGTGAGCACGGCGGGGGTCGATTGGAGGTAATACGTCACGCCCGGTGTCGGCCTTCCAGGCGGGCTGGTAGAAGGTCTGACCGGCGACCTGGAAGCTCGTCGGGGCGAATGTGAACCGGACGCGCTGGCCGGTGGGCAGGGTTAGATAAACATCTGTGCCGTCGCGGAACGGGTTGTAAACACCGAGGCTTTCCTGGGCCGATGGCGGGAAGATTCGTCTGGAGGTTCGTCTGCGGCATTGACGAACCGCCAGCCGTTGCCGAAGTCGCCGCCGCCGTCGCGGGTCAGCGCGTCGTAGGTGCGCTGGATCGGGACGGTGGCGCCATCGAGGGTCACGCTCACGTCGGTGTCGGTGACGACGTAATCGTTCGGCTTCGTGGTGGTGTCGATCTCGATCGTGGTCTGAGTCTGGGTGGTCCGACCGGACAGATCGCGGGCGGTGAGCAGGAGCTGGTAGAAGCCGTTGAGCCATGTCGACGGGATTGAGCTGGGCGAGCGCGCCGTCGCTTGACGGGCGTGTGGCCCGTGGCGATGGTGACGAAGCTCGGATTCGACGGCGTGGCGATCTGGAGCGTCCACGAGTCGAGGTTGCCGCTCGAAATCGTTCCCAGGATGTTCGTGGGCGCGTCAGCACGGCATAGGGCACAGCAGGATCGAACGAGACGGCGGGCGGGGTCGTGTTCGTCGGGTCGCGTACCTTCAGGATCGCTGTGGCCGTGCCGACGTAGCCATCCTGGTCGGTGGCGGTGGCCTGGATCGAGGTCTGGCCGGGTGCGCCGGCGGTGATCGATGGCCTTGCCGCTGGCGTCGAGCGTCAGCGGCTGGCCGTTGTAGGTGATCGAAAGCTGGTGATCGGCGCGATGCCGCTGGCGAGGGCGTTGATGATGACCTGCTGGCCCGGGATTGCCGGGAAGCTCGGCGTCAGCACGATCGTGACGCTCGGCAGCTGAGGCTGAACCGCGGCATGGATCAGGATGTTTTGAGTCGACGTGGCCTGGCCGTCGGAGACCTGGAGCGTGACGACGTAGTCGCCGGCCTGCGACGGGCCGGGGGTCCACTGGAACTGGCCGGTCGTCGGGTCAAGGGCCGCGCCGTTCGGCAGGTTGACGGCCGAATACGTGAGAGCTCGTGCCGGCGTCCAGGTCGGTGGCCTGGACGAGGAAACTGAGCGGCTGGCCGAGCGTGGCCTGGTGGTTGGGCGTGTTCAGCGATCGGCGGCCGGACGACATGCGCGACCTGGACGACCACGTCGAGCTTGTCGGTCTGGCCGGCGGGGTTCGTCGCGGTGAAGTGAAGCGTGGTGTCGCCGGCCTGGCCATAGGCGGGGGTCCAGTTGAAGAGGCCGGTATGGGCGTCCAGCGTCGCGCCCGCTGGCGGGTTGGTCAGGCTGTAGGTCAAGGGATCGCCGCTGAGGTCCGACGGCCACGACGGTGAACTGGACCGGGGTTCCCTCGCGGCGCGTACTGAGGTAAGAGCGGCACGAAGACCGGCGCGAATTCGGTGTGCGTGACGGTGATCGACACCGCCTCGGTGCTGCTCAGGCTGCCGTCGCCGGCCGTGACGTGCACGGTGTAAGCAGCCCGCCTGGCCCGGTTTCGGGCGTCCACGTCAGGAGGCCGGTGGCCGGGTCGAGCGTGGCGCCGCCGGGAAGGTCCGGGGCGGTGTAGGTGAGCGGGTCGCCCTCTGCTTTGGTCGCGGTCAACGCAAGGCTCAGAGGCTGGCCCTCGGCCACGGTTGCCGTGGGAGGCGTTGCCGGGAAGACCGGGCGCGGTGTCGCTGGCGCGGACGACGAGCCGGATCGTCTGCGTGGTGGTCGAGGGCTGCGTGTCGCCGCCGTTGCCGGTGTCGGTCACGCTGAAGGTGACGGTGTGGGCGCCGGTATCGGCCGTGGTTGGGGTCCAGTCGAGCGTGGCGGTGCCGTATGAAGTACCGGGTGTGATCGACGCGCCGTTGAGGCCCGCGACGGCATACGTGAGGTTGTCCTGATCGGACTCACTCGCCTGAATGTTGAGCGCGAACGGCTGCCCGACGACGGCGACCTTGTCGCCGATGTAGCGGATGACCGGAAGCTGGGTCGCCGACTCGACGTGACGACGAAGCTGGTACTGCCGGTCAGCACGCCCGCCGCGCCCAGGCCGTCGCCGTTGTCGGTGGCGTTCAGAGGTCAGCGTGTACGTGCCCGCGAATGCCGGCCGGCGGGTTGAAGTGGAGGATGCCGTTGCCGTTGCCGTTGTCGGTCAGGGTGACGAAGCTCGGCAGTGGGTAGCCGGCGATCCCGTTCTGCGATCGAGAGCGTGAGCGGGTTGCCATCGGGATCGGTCGCCTGCACGGCCTGGTCAAACGGCTGGCCGGCCGTCAGCGTGATGTCGGCTGATCGGCGTGACGACCGGCGCGTGGTTGACGATCAGGACGGTGATCGGCACGGTGACGCTGGTCGAGAGCGGTCCGCCGTAACCGTCGTTGGTCGCGGTGAAGACGACGTTGTAGGTGCCGTTCTGGTGGTTGCCCGGGGTCCAGCTAAAGAGCGCGGTGTCGGGGTCGAACGTGGCGCCGGGCGGAAGCCCGCTGACGGTGTAGGTGACGGTCGGCTGTGTGGTCGGATAGGGTGAGAGCGTGCCGTCCGGGAGCCGGGTCGGCAGCACGAACGTCGGGTTATGCGGATCGACGGCCAGGGCGTTGAACGAGATCGGCTGCCCCTCGTCCACCTGCCAGCTCTGGAGCGTCGTGAAGACGGGAGCGGCGGGGGCGGGCAGGATGGTATAGGTGACATCCTGCGTGGTCGCGATCGCCGCTCGCGCTCGTCACCGTGAACGGGAACGGTCAAGGTGCCGGTCTGGTCGTAGCCGATCGACCAGTCGAAGACGCCGGTGTTGGGGTCGAGCGTCGCGTTTTCGGGCAGCGCCGGCGCTCGAATACGTGACCGGCCGGTTGTCGGCGTCGCTGCCGCTGAAGCGTGAACCGGAGATGGTCGCCCTCGCGGACGGTTTGATCGGGTACTGTCGCGAGCTGCGGCGGCGGCGGTGCCGGCTGGATCAGGAGCGTGAGCGTGGTGCTGACCGTGCTCACGCCGTCGCTGACGTAGAAAGTCATGTTGTTGTAAGTGCCGGCCTGGCCATAGGCGGGCTTCCAGATCAGGCTATGTGTCGATCGGGTCGAACACCGCGCCTGCGGGGAGGTGATCGGCCCAGTAAACGAGCGGTCGGCCGTCGGGGTCGGTGGCGGTGACGGTCAGGACGAGCGGCTGACCTTCCTGGCCGTTCAATCTGCGACGGCAATGCCGAAATCAGCGGCGCGTGACTGCCGCCGGCAACCTCGATCAGAAATGTCTGGCGGGTGAAGCTGCCGCTGGGGTCGAACGCGTCCAGCGTCACGGGGACGCTGGCGGGGCTGGTCGCGTTGGTCTTCCAGGTGACGAGCACCGGTCCTGGGGTCCACCGTCATGCCCGCGGGACCACCGGCGAGCAGGTAGCCGGGTGTCGAGCCGTCGGGATCGTGCGCGATCGCCTGGTAGGTATAGACCGCCCCCGCCTTGACGCCGGTCACGGGCTTGGTGTCGAAGACCGGGGCGCTGGCCCCCGCCGGGGTGCCCGAGACGGCGGCCGAGTAGTTGATCGTCAGGTGGTTCGGGTCGTTGATCGTGAGGGTCTGGCCGGTCGTGCTCTGGCCGGGCTTGAGCTCGACGCCGCCCGGGACGTTGGCGTCAGGCTGAACCAGCCAGAGGCCGCCCGAGCTCTGGGTGGCGTTCTGGGGAGCGCCCGTGAACCCCTGAGCCGGGTCGAGCAACAGGATCAATGGGGTGAAGACAGCTATAGGTGCTGGTGTTCTCAAGCGACACGTCGTACGAGACCGTACCCGTGGCCCGATCGGAGCGCGTGGCGGTGAACGTGAGCTTGATGTAGGGTGTGACGTCGCTGACGGCAGTGAAATGGCTGACATAAGGCGCCACCATCGCGACCTTCGACTGGCGCTCTGCAACGAGCTGGCGACGGTCAGGGTGTAGGCGTCGGCGGTCAGGCCGAAGACCTGGAGCACGGCGGTCCGCGTGGTCGGGTCGTACTGGACCGACTGCACGGTCGCCGCGCCCGATCGACTTGCCGACCAGCGTGTAGTTGGCCGGGTCGGTCACCGACGCGGGATCGGTGGTCGATCCGACATTCATGTCCTCGCTGAAGATGACGTCGATGAACGCCAGCGGGCAGGACGGCGACGCTGTCAGGGGGCGGGTTGACCGCGGCGACCGTGGGCGGCACGATCGGCTCGAGCGACGTCGACCTCGTGCGACTGGCTGATCAGCAGCCGGCCGTCGGAGGTGGCCATGACGTCGAATCCGCGCGTCCCTCCCTGCGCCACGGCCACTTGCTGGAGCGTGGCGACGTCGACCATCGTCAAATCGCTGGGCGTCGGCGCGACGGTGCCCGGGGCAGTGTTCGGGGCGTCGTCGTGCGAGACGAAGAGCAGGTTGTCGAGAGCGGTGCCCTGGCGGCCGAAGGCGATCGACTGGATGTCGGAGTTGAACGTGAGCTTGACCTGGGCGCGGGCGTGGGCATCGAACTCGACGACCTGACGAGCGTCGGGCCAGGTGACAGCCCAGAGGTTGCCGCTGGTCATCGAACGCCAGGCTCGAGACACGCAGGTTCTGGTCGCGGCTGTACTGGGTGAAGGTGTCGGTCGACGGGTCGAAGATGGCGACGCCCTTGCGCGGTCGAGACATAGATCTGGTTCGGTCTTCGGGTTGACCGCCAGGGCGAGGGTGACGCCGTCGCCGAACTGGTTGACGATGGCGCCGGTGGTCGGGTCGAGCTGCAAGAGCGGGCCGCCGCCGGTCGGCGGCCCAGAGGTTGCCGCTGTTGTCGAACGCCAGCGCGAAGATCTGGTACGGTAGCGTGGCCAGCGGCGTGCTCGCGGTGCCGCCGGTCTGCGGGAATCGCGGAAGAGCTCGTTCCGCGACGCGCCGCCGCTGACGAGGACGCTGCCGTCGGGTGCCTGCGCCAGGGCCATCGGGCCGAGGATGCCGTCGCTCTGGTCGAAGCCGGTGGCGAACGACTGGGCCTGGAACGGCTGGAGGACCGTCTTGAACTCGGACGGGTTGGTCGCCGGCGGCGCGTTCGGGCACCGCTTGCTGGGCCTGGGTGAACAGCGGGTTGGTCGAGGGCTGACCGTCGGCGCGGGCGGGATGCCGAAGTTGGGCGGCGTGGTGTTCGGGACCGTGGGCAAGGCGCCGAGGTTGACCGTGGTCGTGTCCTGGGGCGCGTTGGCGCCGGCCGGCGGCAGCTCGTGGTTGCCGGCCAGGTCGGTCGCCAGGGCGAGGAACGTGTAGGTGTGCCCGGCCTGGCCCTGGTAGATCATCGTGCCCGACGCCATGCGCCACCTGGTCCTGCCAGATCTGATAGGCGCCGCCGTCCTCGGCGACGTACAGGGTGACGTACTTGACGCCCGAGCCGCCCAGCGTCGTCGGTGCTCGATCCAGGTCACCTGGTAGTTCGCGGTGTTGCCGATTGGGCGTGACCGTCAGCTTCGTGGTCGGGGCGACGGCGTCGAGCGTGTAGGTCAGCGGCGCGGTGTCCTGAGGCGCCGCGTTGTTGAAGAGGACGGTGGCCGTCGCGCTGATCGTGCGTGCCGGTCGGTCGCGCCGGCGTAGGGCTCGATGGTGTAGGTGACGAAGCCCGCCCCGGCCCCTTCGGCGTTGTTGGGCGGCAGCAGGCCCTTGCTCGGGTCGGTGATCACCAGGCCGGTCAAGGGGTCGATCGCCTCGAGCAGCCAGGTGGCGGTCCCCGTCTGCAAGTCGACCCCCGCGCTGACGCGGAGGATGAACCCCTTGGTCTGGGTGAAGTCGAAATCGCCCTGGAACAGCCCCATGTTGCTGGGGATGTGGATCGTCGATGTCGCCGATCTGGATGTCGCCCAGGCGGAAGGTGCGCGGGTCGAGGCTGGGGTCGAGCTGGGTCGTGATCCGGATCTCGCCCGGCGTGGTCGACGCCTGGGGATCGTTCTGGAAGTTGACGGTGAACGGCAGCGCCTGGCCGGCGGGGATGAAGCCGTTGGTCTCGGAGGTGAACGGACCGGTCATCGACGCCAGCCCGGCGTCCTGGCCGCCGGTTGTTGACGTACTGATCGAGGTTCAGCGGGATGACCGGCTGGCCGTTGACCTCCTGCACGCCGTTGATCTGGAACGACGGCGGCAAATTGGCCCGGCTGCTCCAGCCGACCCACGGGACATAGACGTTGAAGTCCTCGAAGTTGGTCGGCAACTGTCGCGTTCGAGGTTGAACTGGCTGGCGGTGGGCAGGGTGGCGATCGGGTTGCCGTGGTCGTTGTAGCTCGGCGGCGGGAGCGATCTGGTCGGTGTTGTTGCCGTACCAGTTCAACAGCTCGCTGAAGAACTGCGCGACGTTGCCGCTCGGAGATGATCCCGCTGCCGGCGGGGCCGGCAAGAACGCCGGTGGCAAGCGTGGCCATCAGGCTCATGATCAGCGGGTCCTGGCTGACCGGCGGGGTGGCGCCGTCGGGCAAGAGCACGCCGGCCTGCTCGAGGCCGGCCGAGGTACAGGTTCTCCCAGGTCGTCTGGTCGGCGGCCAGGTTCTGAAGGGCCGTAGGAGCGGTGCTGTCGGCGAGGATGGCGGTCCGCAGGCATCGGCCTGCTGGATCGACTGCGCCACGAACTCGGCGCGGGTCAGCGTGGTCGCCGATGCGTTGATGTCGAACTGGAACGGGATGTACGGGATGATGGTCAAGGCCGGCACGGCGCCGAATTCCTGGTAGATCGCGTACAGTCCGGGCGAGATCTGGTCGAGCCCCTGCGGGCCCGTTGTCGAGCACCCCTGCCTTGGCGTACTGCAGGAAACGCCGCGTAGAGCTCGGCCTTCGAGCGCGTCGAAGTTCCGGTCGTTCATCGCCGCCAGGCCGGGATAGGTCGTGACCGTCGAACGTGAACGCCGGTGAAGCCGCCGGCGGCCTCGTTGAACAGGTAGCCGGGGATCTGGATATGGCCGTTGCTGGCGGCGGTGTCGGCCTGCGACTGGAGCGTGGCGTACGGAACGTCCGCCAGGCTCCAGAGCTCGAGCGGCGGGCGGTGCTCCGGCCAGGTTGGTGTCGAGCTCGACATACGGCAGGCCGTAGACGTTCTGACGTTGATCGGAGGCGCGACCAGGGGGTTGCTCGGGTCGAACGGCAGGGCGTTGCTGAGCTGGGGAATGCCGACGTTGAACTCGACGTAAGGGCGCGTTGATGTTCCCCAGGTTCTCAAGCGCCACGCTGTACGTGCCGGTGTCGCCGGCCAGGATGAACCGCGGGCCGCCGACGCCGATCGTCACGTCGGGCCGGCACCGTCTGCTCGACCTCGAAGCGATAGGGCGCGATCGCCGTCTGGCCGTCGGGGTTAGTGACCTGGACGTCGTACAGGCCGTGCGGCGCGCTCGGTCAGGTCGAACTCGGCGATGATCTCGGTGCTGTTGACGAAATCGGTGGTCACCGGCTGATACTCGGCGAAGCCGGGCATCACCAGCTTGACGATCGCATTGGGCTGGAACTGGGCGCCGCTGATCGTGGTGGTGACGTACTTGCTGTCACCTCCCTGGTCGGTCTGACGTTCGTGATCGACAGCGGCAGCAGCTCGGCCAGGACCGAGACCGGCGTGTCGTCGGCCGGCTCGGAGTGGCCCCGGATCAGGATGTAATAGACGCCCGGGAATCGGTGGAGGGGATGATCGCGTCCTGACGTGGGGGCCAGCCCCCCCTGGTAAGCGGCGTCGTAGACCGAGTCGGTCGGCGCCGCCCCTTGCTTGATGAAGATCTCGTTGGCCGCGCCCGAGGCGATCGGAGCTGAGCGTGACCTCGCAGCGTCGCCCCCTGCGGGCACCGTCACCTGGAGCAGTCGCTCCTGGCCGGTGCTCGAAGCGTGGTGGCGTACGGGACGCCCAGGGTCAGGCTGTCCACCGCGACCGTCGAGCAGGCCGGCCGAGGCGGTCGTCTTGCTCGAGATCGGCACGCCGGGCGGAAGCTGGAGCTGGTTGTAGATATCCGTACGGACGATGATGTGGTACTGGCCCGGCGTCACCGAAGGCATGTTCGTCGTGAGCGTGCCGGTATAGCTGTCGCCGGGCTGAAGCGTCCCGGTGTGCGGCACGGTGCCCAGGTAGACGTCGGAGATGTTCCAGGTGGTGCCGGTGCCAAGGTAGACCGCGTCGGACCAGCTCCCCGGCGCGGGGTTGGTCGGGCTCGGTGTCCTGCACCGTCCAGCTCACCGTCAGCGGATCGCCCGACTTGACCGTCGCCGGGCTGGGCAGGGTGATGCTCGTGACGACCAGGTCGCTGGGCGGCGGCGGGTCGATGATCAGCGGCGGGGCCAGGTACAGGCTGTTGTTGGCCTCGTTGGCCCCGCCTCCCTCGAACACCTTGCCGATCGGGCTGTCGGAAGGCGGGTCGGTGATCACGAAGAGGTAGTACGGACCCGCTCAGGTCGATCGGCACCTGCGACCGGGTCGTGACCGTGTACGCGGCCGCCGGCGGCCAGGCCGCCCTCGTGCTCGACCATGCCCAGATAGGGTCGGCCTTCAGGTCGAGGTTGGTGTCGGCCGAGAAGTAGATCAGGTCGTTCCAGGTCGGCTCGGTCGGCGGCGTGCCGGCGCCGGCGTTGGTGACGGTGTAGGTGACGTTCGAGCGTCTGGCCCTGGATGACGTGCCCGCGTTCGCGTCGGTGCTGATCGAGGTCACCTGAAGGTCGGGCGGCGGGCCAGGGTGACCGGCATCGGCCGACCGAGGCGAGCTTGTCGGCCTCGTTCTCGTACTGCGGCACGTTGCCCGCGGCCCAGGCTGCGGATCGCCGCCGAGGCCAGGTCGTACGGATTCAGCTCGTTCGGCTGCGCCGATCTGCACGCCGTAGAGGCCGTAGCCGATGTTGCTCTGCGTCAGGTAGTCGGTCGAGGCGTCGGAGTCGGCGTAGACCAGGATGTAGAACGTCCCCTGGATGCCGTCGGGAATGCGGACGTTGACCGTCTCGGTATACGACGCGCCCGGCGGCAGCACCTGGCCGTAGCCGGTCGTGCCCAGCTCGGTGTCGTACGGTGTCGAGCGAGGGGTCTTGCGACAGGAAGATGCCGTCGGTCCAGCTCGGCGGTGCGGGTGGCGCGCGTCCCCTGGTTGGTCACCGTGTAGGTGACCGGGATCGTCGTGCCCGACGTGACGTTGGCCGGCACGGTGATGTTCGTGACCTTGAGGTCGGGCTCGCGGTAGGTGATGTCGAACGGCGTCGCGATCCGGTTGTTGTTCGGGTCCTCGAACGCCCAGTGGTTGAACTGGCCGAGCCAGTACGAATTGTCGCCGGTGTCGGCGGGCCACCAGTCGGTGGTCTCGAGCCGGCGCCTGGTAGATGTAGAGGCCGGGCGGCAGATCGTTGTGCGCGTCGAGGTCGATGTACAGGTAGTACTGGCCGCCGGTGCCGGCGGGCAGGGTCACCGTGTACGGTGACGGTGTAGCTCTGGCCGGGCTGGAGCGGCGTGGTCTGGACGTGGGTCGTCTGGCCCAGGAACGAGGCGTCGCGTGCGGACGAAGGTCGGGTCGGTCGAGAGCCAGAGGAAGTCGGTCCAGTAGCCCGTGCCCGGCCAGACCGGGTTCGGTGCCCTGGTTCTGTGACGGTGTAGCTGAACGTCATCTTCTCGCCCGAGTAGTTCAGTGTCGGGATCGAGACATTCGGTGACCACCAGGTCGGCCGGCACCGGCGTGACGTCGGTGGCGACCGCCTTCAGGTTGTTGGTCTCGCTGACCTCCTTGACCACGTCTGACGGCGGTGTCGAAATTGGGCTGCGGGGCGTCGGTGTAGACGACGATGTACTGGCCCACCGCCGAGGGCGAGAGCTCGACGTCGAGGCTGGCGTTATACGAGCTATCCGGGATTGAGCGCCGGTGTCGTGCGTCGACCGAGCCCAGGGTCATGGTGATGGCGTTCTGGGATCGAGCGGGTTGGTCGGGTCGTTGGTCAGGTAGACCGTGTCGATCCAGCCCGTGCTCCCGGCTGGGCGACCCCCGTGCTCTGGTTCTGCACGGTCCAGGCGACTGTGATGGTGTCGCCCCCCTTGGCCTGAGTCGGGGGCGGTCAGCGAGGTCACGACCAGGTCGGGCAAGCGGCGCGAGCACGTCGATCGACCGCGCCTTGTAGTTGTCGCTATTGAGGTTATTGGGATCGTCGGGGTTGACGTTGACCGCGAGCGTGTCCTGGAGCACCGCGGAGAACAGGTCGGTCCAGGGGGTGATGTAATAGGTGCCGGGGTCGAGGTTGGCGGGAAGGGTGACGCTGAAGGTCTCGTCGTATCCGGCCTTGACGACCAGTCCGCCGGTGTGCGGCGACCTCGGTCAGCAGGATGTCGCCCTGGGCCGGGATCGGCCGGGTCTTGTCGCGGGTCAGCCAGACCGAGTCGGTCCAGTTGTCCACCAGCGTCGCGCCGGCGCCCAGGTTGGTGACCGTGAAGCTGACGTTGAACGTGCTGCCGGCGATCGCCTGGTCGGGAGCGACCACGCCGCTCGTCACCAGGTCGGGCAGCGGCAGCGGGTTGACGTTCAGACGGCTGGTACTCGAGGTCGTGCGAGCCATTGGGCCACTGATCGACCTGCTTGTTGGCGTCCACCGACACGATCACATACACCTGGCCGCGATACCGGACCGGCACGACCACCGGCACCGTGCGTCGCCTTGTACTCGTCGCCGGGGATCAAGGCGGTCTGGTTGGGCAGGTCCTGGATCAGGATCGAGCTATCGTTGATATAAGGGGTTAGCGACAGGTAGACCTTGTCGTCCCAGTTGGTGGTGGTCGGCGCGCTGCCCTGGTTGATCACGGTATAGCTGACCGAGAATGTACCGCCGGCATCGACCTGCGCCGGGACGTCGATCTCGGCCACCTGGAGATCAGGGCGGGGGTTGACGGTAACGGTCAGGCCCTGCGGCGGCGATGCCGGTGTCGTTTGACGTGGCACCGTTCTCGAACAGCTCGCCGTCGTAGTTGGTGACGACCTCGACGTTGTACAGACCGCTGATATGGACCGGCAGGTTCAAGACCTCGGTCCGGTTGTACGACTTGCCGGGGTCGAGCGCGGCGAAGTTGGTAAAGGTTCCCAGGATCAGGAACGGCGCGGTGGGCTGACCCGCCGGCTGGAGCACGACCTCGTCCATCCAGGCTCCCGAGGCCGTCCCGGCGCCGACGTTCTGGACGCTCCAGCTCACCTGGATCGGTGCTTCCCTCGGCCGCGGTCAGGGCGCGGCGACGCTGGTGACGGTCAGATCGGGCGGCGGGGTCAGGTTGATCGGCACCGCGGCCGACACCTTGACGTTGTCGGTGCCGTTGCCGTAAATGAACTCGAATGGCGGGTTGCTGGCCGCGGCGGTGACAACGAAGTAGTAAGTGCCGCTCAGGCCGTCGGGCAGCGTGACCTGGGCCGTGCGCATGTACGAGCCCCCCGGCCCGATCGGGCCCAGGTGATCGAACAGTCCGTAGTCCTTGATGATCTTCGTTGCCCGCCGGGTCGCTCGCCAGGGCCAGGTCGTCCTGCCAGCTCGGCACGCTGGTCAGGCCGATCCCCTGGTTGGTCACCGTCCACGTCACGTTGACCGGCTGGCTGCTCATCGCCGGCTGGGGCACCTTGATCGACGAAACGACAAGGTCGGCGTAGGGGATCGGCATCACGTCGAAGTTGCCGGACGCGTCGGCGACGTTGTTGGCCTTGGCTCCGTTCTCGAAGACCACGTTGCTGGCGTCGGTCTCGACGAAGAGGTGATACCGCCCCGATGAAGCCCGGCGGCATCGGCGAAGGTCTGCGTCTGGGTGTAGCGACTGGCCCGGGGCGAGTCCGCCGGTGTGAACGAACGTGCCCAGCACGACGGCGCCGGGTCGGTGACGTTGTCGAGTCGGCGAGGCGATCACCGCGTCGGTCCAGGTCGTCGTTTGCCCCACGCCGGTGCCGACGTTGGTGACCGTCCAGGAGATCGTCGGGATACGCCGGGTCGCCGATCGTCTCGCGGTCGGCGCCTTCACGTTGCTCACCGCCAGGTCGGCGTACGGGGCGATCGTGATGCGACACGCCCTGATCGGCGGTGTTCGGGACTTGCCGCTCGGCTCGATGAGCTGCATCGTTCGCGTCGGCGACGACGATGATCTGGTAGCCGCCGCTGTCGCCCAGCGGGATCGCCGCGCTGGACCGAGCCGGTCACGCTCTGGCCCGGCGCCAGCGGACCGTTGAAGGCGACGGTCCCCAGCAGCAACGAGCTCGCGTCACCTGACTGGTGGTCGAGAGATAGGCCCGATCGACCCAGCCGGTGAGCGTGGGCGCGGACCCCTGGTTCGTCGTGGACCAGCTCACCGATCAGGAGACTGCCCGAGACCGCGGCCGTGGGGGCGATCGTGATCGTCGGAACGAGATCGACGTGGCCGAACGACCAGCGGCTGGGCCGCGCTCAACTGGTTGTTGGCCCGGTTCGGGTCGGTTGCTGACCGCGTCGTCGGCGTCGGCCACGACGATGACCTGGTACGTGCCGTCGGCCAGGCTGCGCGGGGAGTGCCGCGGTGAGCGTGCCCGCGTACGAATCGCCGGCCGCCAGGCCGCCGGTGTGGCGCGGTCGAGCCCAGGAGCGTCGCCCCGGCGAGCTTGCCGTTCGCTGATAGGTAGACATCATCGGTCCATGCGCCGACGCCGGCGCGACGCCCAGCGTTCTGGACCTGCCAGGTCACCGTCTCCGACTGTCCCGGCTGCCCAAAAGTCAGCGATCGAGGTCACCGTCGCGACGCTCAGGTCCGGCGGCGGCGCCACCGACAGGCTGAGCGGCGCGCTGCTTGTCTGGGTGGTCAGGTCCGACTCGTTCACCACGCCACCGGCGTCCACCACGACGACGAGGTTATACGCCCCCGCCGTCAGCGACGTACCCGCCGGAATGGTCACATTGGCCTTGCCGGTGTAGCTTGCCGCCGGGGGCGAGCGTGCCGGGATTCTCGGCGTTGAACGAACCCAGGTAGATCGCGCCGGAGCCGACGCTGGTCGTGGTCGAGAGGTAGACGTTATCGATCCAGGGGCCGGTCGCCGCGGAAGCCCCGGCGTTCTTGACGCTCCAGCTCACGCCCATCGGATCGCCGAAGCGGGCCGAGCCGGTGGAGGGCGTCACCGACGACACGACAAGGTCGGGCAGAGCCAGCGTGAACGTATCCGACTGGGCGCCGCCTGTTCCCAGCGCGATGCCGGCCGCGTCCTCGACGCCCGCCCCGATATTGATCTGATACGAGCCGTCGGCCCGCTGCGCGTCGAATGGGATCCGGTAGGTCGTGCCGCTCAGGAGGTAGCCCTGCCTCACCGTCACCGCGCCCGATGGCCCGGTGAGCACCGATGTTGGAGGCGTTCAGGGTCGAGAGGTCCATCGGCTTGTTGAAGGTCACGTCGACGTGATCGGTCACGACGTTGACCGTCCCCGCCGGCGTGATCGACACGATGGAAGGGGCCGATCGGTCGATCGTGAAACCGGTGGCGTACGCCGACGACATCGCGTTGCCCGAGATGTCGAGCACGCCGGGACCGCCCAGGCTGACCGTGTAGCTTCCTTCGAGCGACTGGGTCGGGAAGCTGACGGTGTAGTTGGCGACGTTATTCTCGTTGATCGTGATCGACGAGGTCGCGATCGTCCCCCCTGGCCCGCTGATGGTCACCTCGGCCGGGATGAACGTGGCGGGCTGGATCGCCTTGTCGAACTCCACCGTCAGGCTCGACACATCGGTGCTGACCGGCCCCGAGGGCGAGACGGACGCGATCGTTGGCGGGGTCGTGTCGGGGACAAGCTGGAACGTGTCGGCGACCCCCGAGCCCAGCAGGTTCCCCGCCAGGTCCGAGGCGCTCGCGGCGACCTGGATCGTGTAATTTCCCCCCAGTAAAAGCGGCGCGGCGAAGCCGACGGTGTAGGTCGTGCCCGAACCCGCCACCGACACCGGTGCGATCGATCCGCTGATTCCAGGACCACTGACCAGGAACGCCGACGTGCCGAGCGTGGCGGCGTTCGATGTTCTGGCTGAAGACCAGGGTCCGTGTGTACAGAGGTCCCTTCTCCGAGACCGGGCCCGTCACCAGCTTGGGCGGCGTGGTGTCGATCGCGTAATTCAGAGTGGCCGACGCCGCCGCCCCTGTGGTCGGGGTGAAGCTCACCTTGGCGGTGTAACTGGTTGGCGCCAGCACCGGCGCGCTGAAGGTATACGTGCCCGCCGCGGCCACGCCGAGGGTCGCAGTCGACGTGCCGTCGCCCTTGTAGTCGATCGTGATCGTGCCCGGCTCGTTGACCGTCACGTCGAAGGTCGGGGTGTTGACGTTGGTCAGGTCGTCCCCCTTGACCCCCGAGTCGCTCGACAGGTCGAGCGCGACCGACACCTGGCCGGGCACGCTGCTCCCCGAGACGACCGTCGTGCTGACTTGATTCGTCGTATCGGGCGCCATGCCGCTCCCCAGCAGGACGAACTGCGACGGCCCCGAGCTGGTGGCGACCGTCGCCGCCGCCACGAACGGATCGCCCTGGCTGTCGATGGTTGAGACGTTGGTCAGGATGATGTCGGTGATCCGGGCGGTCGCGAAGCTCGCCGGCAGCGCGAACGTCTGCATGTCGAGCCGGACCTGGCCACCGCCAAAGCTGGCCGAGGGGGTGCCGGGGCGATCTTGTCCTCGAATCCCCCGTTGAAATGGTCGCGGATGTTCGTCCCCTCGACCAGGTTGAACACGGCGTCGGCCCCGTTCGTCCCCTTCACCTCGACCGTGCCGACGGTGGCTCCGTCGGTGCCGTACGCCGAGTTGATCAGGGTGTAGAGCGTGGTCCCGCCGGCGATGTTTACCGGAAGATCGTACGACGGACCGCCCACGCCGGTCTGAATGATGCCCAGGCTGGTCGTCGACGTTCCATCAGGCACCAGGGCGAAATCAACCCCGCCCACGGTCAGCGTCGAGGGGGCGATCGGGTAGTCGGTCCCCGCCGAGTAAGTTCGCAGGTTGGTGTTCACCAGGCTGGTGCCACCCAGGTACGCCGTGTGGCTGAAGTTCGCCGCCACGTTCACCTGGATGTTGCCCACCCCATCGGCGGTCGTGGGGAGAGTGAACGTGAACTGACGCGCCAGCGAGCCTCCGGGAGCGAGCTTGCCTTCGACGTTCGGGTCGGCGAGCACCTGCGCGGTCGATAGCACGACGCCGGTCGTCGTGTTCGTGATCGTGACCTGGTCGTACCAGGGCGCGGTCGGCACGATGTTGCCGGCGTTGAGGTCGTTCCAGTTGACCGTGAAGGTCGAACCCTGGTTCAGCCCCTTCGACGGGCTGACCGCGAGGTTGGCCACCTGGAGGTCCTGGACCTCATCCGGCAGGTTCGTGAGGGCGAGGCTCGGCGTCGTCAGGCCGCTGTAGCCGGGGTCGGTGCTGACGGCAGGGGCGAAGTTCACCTGGTACGAGGCGCTGCCCGGCTGGCCGTCGTTCACTCCGGTCACGATCACGGTCTGGGGGACGTTCCAGTTGGCTGGCGTGAAGGTCAGGCTCGCGGGCCCGACCGTTGCTTCCGATGGGTTGCTCGAGCTCAGGCCCAGTGTCACATTCGACGACGGCTGGGTGGCCAGGACGACGCTGAAGTGCGCCGGGTCGCCCGCCTTGCTCGTGACCAGCCCGGTGGTCGGCGAGACCCGGATGTCGGCCGGTGCACCGACGAGCGACAGGTCCGAGCCGCTGTAGAGTGTTCGAAACGTGCCGCCGGTATAGGCCAGCCCGGTAAACGTGGTGAACCCGCCCGACCGCGAGCCGAAGCGCAGGATCGAGAACGTGTCGCCGGTCGTGGGGGCGTATCCGCTGGCCTCGCTCACGGCGAGCGTGCCGTCAAGCGCCACGGCCCCATTGACGGCGAGCTGGTCGTTCACGCTTCCCGACCCGGTGCCGCCCAGCATGACGGCCAGAGTGCCGCCGCCGTACTGGGTGAAGTTGCCGCCGATCGTCAGCGTGCCCGCGCTGTTCGTACCCGGCTGGGTCCGGGCCGCCGAGATGACGTTGGCCGCGATCGTGCCATCGCCCGACAGGGTGCCGCCTGGCAATAGCCGCAAGGTCCCCGCGTCGATGGTTCCCCCGACCGTCACGGTGGCGTTAACAGTCGACAGAAGAAGCGTGCCGCTCGTCGCCGTCAGCAACCCGCCGTTGCTCGCCTGAAGGGTCGAGAAGTTACCCCGGCCGCTCACGCCGCTGAAGCTGGTCAGCGCCGAGACGTCAAGCTGGCTGCTGGCGCCATCGCTTTCGAGCAGGACGGGGCCGCCGCTGATCGTGGCGACCAGGGGCAACTGGACGTTGCCCCCGGCCAGCGCCTCGACCTGGACATACGAGTAATACTGGGTGGCCTCGGAGGTCAGGCTCGTGAGCTTGGGAAAAGCGAGAACGCTGCCGGTGCCGGTGGCCTGGAGGGTGGTGTAGACATCTGAACCGCCGTTATAAGTGGTTAGCACCGAAAGCGTGGCATTCGCGCCGCCGCTGACGTTGAAGCTGGAGCCGTCGCCGTCGGTCAGGCCGCTTAGTGCGGCGGTGCCGCCGGACAGCGCGAAGGTGCCGGCGGTGAAGGAACGGATCTGGGCGATGGCAATGGTGCCGGTGCCGTCGAGTGTGAGGTTGGCGTGGTCGAGGGTGGTCAGTGCCGGATCGAGGACGGTGCCACCCCTGGTGGCCTGGAGGGTCGAGATGTTACCCCGGCCACTGATGCCCTTGAAGCTGGCCAGCGCCGAGACGTCAAGCTGGCTGCTGGCGCCATCACTTTCGAGCAGCACCGGTCCGCCGCTGATCGATGAAACCAGAGGGAGCTGGACGTTGCCCCCGGCCAGCGCCTCGACCTGGACATACGAGTAATACTGGGTGGCCTCGGAGGTCAGGCTGGTCAGCTTGGGAAGCGCCAGGATGCTGCCGGTGCCGGTGGCCTGGAGGGTGGTGTAGACATCTGAACCGCCGTTATAAGTGGTTAGCACCGAAAGCGTGGCATTCGCGCCGCCACTGACGTTGAAGCTGGAGCCGTCGCCGTCGGTCAGGCCGCTTAATGCGGCGGTGCCGCCGGACAGCGCGAAGGTGCCGGCGGTGAAGGAACGGATCTGGGCGATGGCAATGGTGCCGGTGCCGTCGAGGGTGAGGTTGGCGTGGTCGAGGGTGGTCAGCGCCGGATCGAGGACGGTGCCGCCCCTGGTGGCCTGGAGGGTCGAGATGTTACCCCGGCCGCTGATGCCCTTGAAACTGGCCAGCGCCGAGACGTCAAGCTGGCTGCTGGCTCCATCACTTTCGAGCAGGACGGGGCCGCCGCTGATCGATGAGACCAGAGGGAGCTGGACGTTGCCCCCAGCCAGCGCCTCGACCTGGACATACGAGTAATACTGGGTGGCCTCGCCATTCAGGCTGGTCAGCTTGGGAAGGGCCAGGATGCTGCCGGTGCCCGTGGCCTGGAGGGTGGTGTAGACATCTGAGCCGCCGTTATAAGTGGTCAACGCCGAAAGCGTGGCATTCGCGCCGCCGCTGACGTTGAAGCTGGAGCCGTCGCCGTCGGTCAGGCCGCTTAATGCGGCGGTGCCGCCGGACAGCGCGAAGGTGCCGGCGGTGTATGTACGGATCTGGGCGATGGCAATGGTGCCGGTGCCGTCGAGGGTGAGGTTGGCGTGGTCGAGCGTGGTCAGTGCCGGATCGAGGACGGTGCCGCTCCTGGTGGCCTGGAGGGTCGAGATGTTACCCCGGCCGCTGATGCCCTTGAAGCTGGCCAGCGCCGAGACGTCAAGCTGGCTGCTGGCTCCATCACTTTCGAGCAGGACGGGCCCGCCGCTGATCGATGAAACCAGAGGGAGCTGGACGTTGCCCCCAGCCAGCGCCTCGACCTGGACATACGAGTAATACTGGGTGGCCTCGCCATTCAGGCTGGTCAGCTTGGGAAGGGCCAGGATGCTGCCGGTGCCCGTGGCCTGGAGGGTGGTGTAGACATCTGAGCCGCCGTTATAAGTGGTCAACGCCGAAAGCGTGGCATTCGCGCCGCCGCTGACGTTGAAGCTGGAGCCGTCGCCGTCGGTCAGGCCGCTTAATGCGGCGGTGCCGCCGGACAGCGCGAAGGTGCCGGCGGTGTATGTACGGATCTGGGCGATGGCAATGGTGCCGGTGCCGTCGAGGGTGAGGTTGGCGTGGTCGAGCGTGGTCAGTGCCGGATCGAGGACGGTGCCGCTCCTGGTGGCCTGGAGGGTCGAGATGTTACCCCGGCCGCTGATGCCCTTGAAGCTGGCCAGCGCCGAGACGTCAAGCTGGCTGCTGGCTCCATCACTTTCGAGCAGGACGGGCCCGCCGCTGATCGATGAAACCAGAGGGAGCTGGACGTTGCCCCAGCCAGCGCCTCGACCTGGACATACGAGTAATACTGGGTGGCCTCGCCATTCAGGCTGGTCAGCTTGGGAAGCGCCAGGATGCTGCCGGTGCCGGTGGCCTGGAGGGTAGTGTAGACATTCGCCTCGCCGTTATAAGTGGTCAACGCCGAAAGCGTGGCATTCGCGCCGCCGCTGACGTTGAAGCTGGAGCCGTCGCCGTCGGTCAGCCCCGAGAGCGCGGCGGTGCCGCCACTGAGTGCGAAGGTGCCGGCGGTGAAGGAACTGATCTGGGCGAGAGCGACGGTGCCGGTGCCGTCGAGGGTGAGGTTGGCGTGGTCGAGGGTGGTCAGTGCCGGATCGAGGACGGTGCCGCCCCTGGTGGCCTGGAGGGTCGAGATGTTACCCCGGCCGCTGATGCCCTTGAAGCTGGCCAGCGCGGAGACGTCAAGCTGGCTACTAGCTCCATCACTTTTGAGCAGCACCGGTCCGCCGCTGACGGCGGCCAGCAGCGGCATCTGGACCTTGCCGCCGCTGAGTGCCTGGACCTGGACATACGAGTAATACTGGGTGGCCTCGCCGATCAGGCTGGTCAGCTTGGGAAGCGCCAGGATACTGCCGGTGCCGTTGGCCTGGAGGGTGGTGGAGACATTCGCCTCGCCGGTATAGCTGGCCAGCGCAGAAAGCGTGGCATTCGCGCCGCCGCTGACGTTGAAGCTGGAGCCGTCGCCGTCGGTCAGCCCCGAGAGCGCGGCGGTGCCGCCACTGAGTGCGAAGGTGCCGGCGGTGAAGGAACTGATCTGGGCGAGAGCGACGGTGCCGTTGCCGTCGAGGGTGAGGTTGGCGTGGTCGAGGGTGGTCAGTGCCGGATCGAGGACGGTGCCGCCCCTGGTGGCCTGGAGGGTCGAGATGTTACCCCGGCCGCTGATGCCCTTGAAGCTGGCCAGCGCCGAGACGTCAAGCTGGCTGCTGGCTCCATCACTTTCGAGCAGGACGGGCCCGCCGCTGATCGACGAGACCAGTGGCATCTGGACCTTGCCGCCGCTGAGTGCCTGGACCTGGACATACGAGTAATACTGGGTGGCCTCGCCGGTCAGACTGGTCAGCTTGGGAATCGCCAGAACACTGCCGGTGCCGGTGGCCTGGAGGGTGGTCGTGAAGTTGACACCGCCAGTGTAGCTGGTTAGCTGAGGCAGGCTGACCATCGCTCCAGCCTGGGCCTCGATGCTCGCGCCCGTGACGCTGGTTGTCCCCGTGACCGAAAGCGTGATCGCGGACCCGCTGGCGATGAGCGTCCCGCCGGTCATGGTCAGCCCGCCGCTCAGTGAGGAACTGGCGGCGACCGAGAGCGAGCCGCCGAAGATCGACAGCGGGTCGGTGCTGGTCAATGAATGGACCGACTCCGCTCCCGAGGTGATCTGGATCGTCGGATTGCCAGCCTGGTTGATCGTCACGTCGTCGGTCGAGCCCGGCAGCGCATGGCTCGACCAGTTATTGGGATCGGTCCAGCTCTTGCCGTCGCCGCCGCCGGTCCAGGCGATCGAGGCCAGGAGCCGACGCTCCTCGAGCACCTCGCCAGCGAGGGGTCGGAAGAAGTGAAGCTGGCGCCGCTGCATCCGCCGGCTCGATGACGTTTCCTTGGCCCGAAGGATTCGCGCACGCTTGGGTTGCGCCATGGCGATCATCCTGAACGATTGTAAGACAGGGATGATGATTCACATCGCGGCGGCGGCCTGCTGATCTCTGACCTGTGCCGACCATCCACCGATCACCGCGAGGCCGCCTCTTCGTCGAGGAAACCGCTCGATCTCAACGAAAAAGGAATCGATGCCTCGGGCGACCCCGACGGGGGTCGATCACGAGTCGATCGAGGGGTCCCGGAACGTTACCTGACCAGAGTCCGCGCAGAAACAAGACTACACTCTAAATGCGAGCCAGCAAAGTTTCTATAAAGTGATTTTTTTCACCAATGAGAAGTTTTCGCCATCAGAGTTATCTAGTGAGTCAATCGCCAGTGTGGCATTGTTATTCTTCGTTCACCCTGGTTCACGGTCGTATTAAGCGTGATCATGGGATCGGGGTCCGCGGTTCCAACGAGAAGCTTTTAATTTTTTAAATTTGAAATCCAGCAGCGTCACCGGGCTCCGGCTCCCGTACAATCGATCCAGTGCATCTGGATCTTTTGCCCCGGAACGCCGGTCTCCGGGCGGGCCGGTAACCCCTCCCGATAGCTCTCATGATCCGGTCGTCGGCGACCCTGTATTTAACAAGGATGAGCTCGCGATGAACGATGGCCTGGACGGTCTGGGGGTAAGAGTAGGCGTGGTGGGATGCGGCGGTTTCGGCCTGTTCGCGCTCCAGCAGTTCACGCAGGTCCCCGGTGTCCGGCTCGTCGGGCATGGCGGCCACCCATCAGCCCGCGTCCCTGGCCGCGGCGGCCCGGTTCGGCGTCGACGAATACCGACGACCTGGGCGCGTTTCTCGATCGCGACGACCTGGACGTGGTTTACATCGCCACGCCGCCGTTTCTCCATCATGCGCAGGCGATGGCCGCGCTCGAGGCCGGCAAGCATGTGATCGTCGAGAAGCCGCTGGCCATGACCGTCGGCGAGGCCGACGAGATGATCGCCGCCGCGCGGTCGAGGGATCGGCTGCTCGTCGCCAACCTGATGCAGCGGTACAACCCGCTGTCCGACGCCGTCCGTCGGCTGGTCGCGGACCGGGTCCTCGGCGAGGTGCTTCACGGGTCGTTCGAGAACAACGCCTCGGACGAGAACCTGCCGGCCGGGCACTGGTTCTGGGACCGGTCGAAAAGCGGCGGCATCTTCGTCGAGCACGGGGTCCACTTCTTCGACCTCTTCGCGGCGTGGCTCGGCGACGGCCGGCTCGAGGCGGCGCAGGTCGGCGTCCGGCCGGGGACGTCGATCGAGGAGCAAGTTCAATGCACGGTCCGCGTACGGCGACGCGACGCTGGTCAATTTCTACCACGGCTTCCACCAGGCCGGCCGGATGGACCGTCAGGAGCTTCGCCTCGTGTTCGAGCGCGGCGACCTGACCTTGAACGACTGGGTGCCGACCCGGGTCCGGATCCGCGCCCTGGTGGACGAGCGGCAGACCCGTGACCTGACCGACCTCTTCCCCGGGGCCAGGCTCGACGTCGTCGCCTCGTACAGCGGAAAGGAACGGGCGTGCCGGGGCCGGGGCAAGGCGATCGACGCGGCTACAGATCATCGAGCTTTCCTCCGGCGACGGCCAGGCCAAGTCGCCGCTCTACTGCCGTTTGCTCCGGTCGATGATGGACGACCAGGTCGCCTGGATCCGCGACCGGGCGCACCGACGCGTCGTGACCGAGGCCAACGGCCGCGATTCCCTCGCGATGGCCTGCGCGGCCGACGCGATGGCCCACGCGTCGGAGACTCGCCGATGACCGTCCGGAGGCTCTCCACCCGGCTCCTGCTCGTCCCCGGACGACGTTCCCCCGTCCCGCGACGACTTCGAGGTCGTCGGCGTCTTCAACCCGGGCGCCGTCCGACTGGGTGACGAGGTCGTGCTGCTGGTCCGGGTCGCCGAGCGTCCCCGCGAGCGACGGCCGTGGCTTCACGGGCTTGCCGCGGTGGGACCCCGACGCCGGGTTGACGATCGACTGGGTGCCCGACGACCGACCTGGAACCGATCGATCCGCGAGTCGTCCGACGCAAGGCCGACGGCCTGGTCCGGCTCACCTTCACCTCGCACCTGAGGGTCGATCCGCTGCGGCGACGGTCGGGCCGTGCGCGAGGTCACGGGCGTCACGTTCCTGCCGGCGACGCCGAGCTCGAGGAATACGGCGTCGAGGACCCGCGGATCACTCCGCTGGGCGATCGGTTCTACATCACCTACGTGGCCGTCTCGCGGCACGGCCCGGCGTCGGCCCTGGCGTCGACGACGGACTTCCGCACGTTCGAGCGGCACGGCGTCATCTTCTGTCCCGAGAACAAGGACGTGGTTCTGTTCCCGGAGCGGATCGGCGGGCGTTACGCGGCGCTTCACCGGCCGGTCTGCGGCACGCCGTTCACCCGGCCCGAGATGTGGGTCGCGCGTTCGCCCGACCTGCTCCACTGGGGCGGCGCACGCTCCGCTGGAGCTCGCGGGCGGCGCCTGGCAATCGGGCCGGGTCGGGCGCCGGCGCGCCGCCGATCCGCGTGTCGAAGGCGGCTGGCTCGAGATCTACCACGGCAACCGGCAGCCCGACCCGGCCCGGCGAGGTCGGGGCCTATCACGGCGGGGCCATCCTCCTCGACCCGGACGACCCGGCGCGGGTCCTGCGGCGTACGCCCGGGCCGTTCTTCATCCCCGAGGCCGATTTCGAGGTCGACGGCTTCGTGCCCGAACGTCGTCTTCCCGACCGGGGTGGTTCGGGACGGCGACTCGCTGCTCGTCTACTACGGCGCCGCCGACGCCGCCACGGCGGTCGCCGAGTTCTCGGAGCGGGAGTTGCTCGACGCCATGCTGTCGTCGGAGTGATCTGATCGGATCGGAGCGATTCAGGCCTGGGTCATGGCGTCGAGCACGTCGTCGAGCGGCGACGGTGGCGAACGTGCTGGCGTAGTCGGACATGGCGTAGGGGATGATCAGCTCGCGGCCGTGCGGCACGGCGCCGCAGCTATAGACCACGTTCGGCACGTAGCCCTCGCGCTCGTTGGCGTTCGGTTCCAGGAGGGGCGTCTCGAGCCGGCCGATCACGCGCGCCGGGTCGTCGAGGTCGAGCAGGAACGCGCCCAGGGCGTACTTCCGCATCGGCCCGACGCCGTGGGTCAGGACCAGCCAGCCCGCCTCGGTCTCGATCGGCGAGCCGCAGTTGCCGAGCTGGACGAACTCCCAGGGATAGGTCGGCTTGGCGATCAGCTCCTTGCTGTACCAGAAGTGGGGCATGTCGGAGTACATCAGGTAGATGTTCTCGTTGTCCTGGCGCGAGAGCATCGCGTACTGGCCGTTGACCATCCGCGGGAAGAGGGCGAACCCCTTGTTCCGGACCTCCGGCCCGTTCAGGGTGCTGACCTTGAAGTGGAGGAAGTCCTCGGTCTCGAGCATCTGGGGCAGGGTCACCCGGCCGTCGTAGGCGGTGTAGGTGGCGTAGTAGCTGACCCGGCCGTCGTCGTGCGTGAACCGGACGAACCGGGCGTCCTCGATTCCGTTGGTCTCGGTGGGCGACGACGGGAAGATGATCCGCTCCGAGACGTCCAGCTCGGGCCCGAAGCGGATCTCGTAATTCGCCCTGGCCAGCATCAGCATCGTGTGGGCGATCGGCTCGAACTCGCGCTGGCGGGCCCGGTTGTGCCGCAGGACGTTGCCGATCGTGTGCTCGAGATCGTCGAGCGTGAACTGGTCGCCCAGCGCGGCCATCACCTGTTCGGTCAGCGGGCCGTTGATCCCCAGTTCGGTCAGCTTGCGGTAGAACAGGTGCTTGTCGTACAGGGCGTTGGGCACGAGGTCCGGGGCCGTGACGAACCGGGTCGGCTCGTCCATGCAGGACCTGGTTCCCGGCGTCGATCACACCCGAGCGGAACGTGATCGACGAGATGTGCCCCTCGCCGGTGGCCCGCAGGCTGAGGATGAACCGGCGCGAGCCGTCGGGCAGGCCCGACTGGTCGGGGTGCCAGACCATCGACGGGTTGAACAGCGCGGCCGATTCCAGGGCGTATTCCTGGGTGAAGTACGAGCCGATCAGGAGGCGACGGCTCCTCGCTGAGCGGCCGGTCGGTCAGCAGGTAGCCTCGGACCTGCTCGAACCGGTGGAGGAAGAACTCGCGGGTCCGCTGGTGCCGTTCGCGGAACTCCCGCATCACGCCCGCGAGCAGGCGCTCGACCTCCGGCTCGGAGAGCGACGAGATCCGGGCGATGATCTTCTCGATCCGGTACTCGCTCGTCGGCTCGAACGGCCGGATGACGACGCGGGAGTTGGTCGGCTTGAGGACGATCCCGGTGCGCTTGACGTCCATGTGGGGGACTTGCGACCTCGCTGTGCGAGGAGTTGGCGGATCGTCCGTGAGAGGGTCGCACCCTACCGCGCCTGGCGAAATGCCGCCAGGGAGCTTTCCAGCAGGTTCATCTCGGCGAGCGAGAGCAGGAACGCGAGGGTCGACTCGGCCCCCTGGTTCCGGTTGACCCGATCTTCCTGGAGCCCGTCGCAGCAGCCCCCGGTGGCGGGGTCGTAGAGCTCCAGCCCGAGGTCGTTGCGGCCGAGGAACCACTCGAAGGCGGAGCGCGCCTCGTTCATCCAGCGTGGGTCCTGGGTGGCCCGGTAGGCCTCCAGGCAGGCGGAGACCGTCGCGTTGGCCTCGACCGGCTGCTGGTCGAACCGGGCCGGCTCGTCCCCCTTGCGGTAGAAAGCCGTGGCAGCCGATCGCCCGGAAGTGGCCCTGCGGGGCGCGCTGGACCTCGACCAGCCAGCTCCAGGGCGTTCAGGCCGATCTCCAGCGCCTGCTCGTCGCCGCCGTCGCGGCCGCCGGCGATCAGGGCGTGGGGCAGCCGGGCGTTGTCGTAGGAGAGGATCTCCTCGAACCAGGGCCAGTCGGGCGTGGCGGTACGTTCGTGGAGCCCGACGAGCCGGGCCGTCAACGCGTCGCGGGTCTGCCCGGTGACCCGATCGCCGCTGAACCGGCGGAGGTATTCGTGGATGCCCAGCAGGCCGAACGCCCACGCCCGGGGCGAGGTCATCTCCGGGATCGGCGGCAGGGCCAGCTCGAAGTGGGACGCGGCCCAGGACGGCAGGTCGGGCCGTCGCGACCGGCCGACGCAGGTCGCCCAGGGCCCAGAGCGCCCGCCCCTGGCAGTCCTCCGAACCGACCTCCTCCAGCCAGCGGCGGTCGAAGCTCATGAAGTTGCGGAACCGCTTCCGATCGCGGTCGAAGGCCGCCTGGAGGAACGCCGCGGAGGTCGTGGCGAGGCGCATGGACCTCCGGCTCCGTCCTGGCCCAGCTCGTCCAGGAGCACCGTCAGCAGCAGGGCGCGGGCGTTGTCGTCGGTGCAGTAGCCCTCCGCGAAGTTGGGGATGGTGTAGGTGGCGTGCTGGAACATGCCCGTCGAGTCGGTCATCCGCGCCAGGTGGTCGAGCCGCCAGACGGGCAGCTCGGCCTGCTGCTCGGCGAGCGTGCGCACCGCCAGCGGCTTGAACGGCTGGTCCTGGCGGCCGAGGCGCGCCCGCTGGAACGATTCCATGTAGTGATGCGGCGGACCGCTCCCAGATCATCTCGCGGCCCAGCGCGTAGGCCGTCGCGGCACATCGCCAGCCGCCGCGGCTCGTCGCGCAGCAGCCCGCGGATCTCGCCGCGCCAGCGCCGCCGGGTCGGCGAACGGCACGAGCACCCCGCGGCCGTCGGCCAGCAGCTCCTCGGCGTGCCAGTACGGCGTCGAGACGATCGCCTTGCCGCAGCCGAACGAGTAGGCCAGCGTGCCCGAGGTGATCTGCGCGGGGTTCAGGTACGGGGTCACGTAGACGTCGGCCGCCCGGATGAACTCGGTCAACTGGTTCAGCTCGACGAACCGGTTGTAGAAGATGACGCTCCTGTTGATCCCCAGGTCGCGCGCCAGTCGTTCCAGGCTCAGCCGGTACCGCTCGCCCTGCTCGCGCACCAGGTCGGGGTGGGTCGCCCCCAGGACGATATAGACGAAGTTCGGGGAACTCCTTGAGGATCTCCGGCACGGCCCGGAGCATGTGCTCGATGCCCTTGTTCGGCGAGAGCAGGCCGAACGTCAGCGCCACCGGCCGCCCCTCGACGCCGAACTGCTCCTTGTACAGGTCCGGCTCGACGAACGGCGTGTCGGGGATGCCGTGCGCGATCAGGTCGATCTTGGCCTCGGGGACGCCGTAGATCTCCCGGAGGAACGTCCGGGCGCGCTCGGTCATGACGACGACCCGGGCGGACAGGTCCGGCCAGTTGCGTCAGGACCCGCCGCTGGTCGGCGTCCGGCTCGCGCAGGACGGTGTGCAAGGTCGTGACGACCGGCATCCGCAGGTCGCGCAGCAGGCCGAGGATGTGGCTGCCGGCCGGGCCGCCGTAGATGCCGTACTCGTGCTGGAGGCAGACGACGTCGGTGTTCGCGAAATTCAGGAAGTCGGCCGCCCGGAGGTAGCTGTCCAGGTCCTGCTCGTCGATCTCGAACCGGACCTCCGGCGGGTAGTCGTACCCCTCGGGGCGGTCGTTCACCGGCACGACGAAGCACTCGGCGTCCGGGCAAACGGCCGGCGACCGAGGCGTACATGTCGTGCGTGAAGGTGGCGATCCCGCACTTCCGGGGCAGGTAATCGCCGACGAACGCGATCTTGTGGATCTCGGAGTTGCCCATGAATGATGACGCCCGTGATCAAGGCAATTCGTTGAAGTCCGCTTCCGACGACTCGTCGGCCAGTTTCGATCCCTCCCCGATCGAGCCCGACCGGTAATAGCGGAATCGAAGCGAGAGCGCGACGTGACCTCCGTCGGCGGGCCCGGTCGCGAAGTTGAGCAGCAGCAGGTGTCGGGGCGCCAGGCCGAGGAACTCGACCGAATTGAACTTGAGCTCCATTTCCCCCGCTCGCAGCGCGGCCGCGTCGTCGAGCGGCTCGACGACCCCCGAGACCTCGATCGGCGGTCCGGAAGAGGCCAGCGGGTTGGCCGCGATCTTCTCACGTAAACGCTCTCGCCACTGGCTCGTCATTGCGCGGCTCCCGAGGGGGGTTCGTTCGGTTCGGGTTCAACGCTTGGGCGGGTCCTGGAACCCACGCGTCTTCGCGTAGCAGAGCAACGACTGCTCGATCGTGTCGGCCAGCCCTAACCGGCAATGGCTCGAGAACCCGTCGAGCCATGCCTTCCATTCCGGCGAGCCCTTCAGGGCCACGACCGTCTCGCGCACCGGCCCAGGTCCCTTGGGACGTCCCGGTCTCCTCCGTTTCGGTTCGGCCATCACCGTTCACCATCCCGGTCCGAGGAGAGAACGCGACATCGTCAGTCTTGGTCGAGTCTCCTCTTCCATAGACTATCCTAGCGTGTAAAAATCAAAGGCAAGCAGCAAATTAGTTAATAATTAATTTGCTAAAATCATTTTCCATTGATTTGGACTAGCTTCCTTCTACACTTCAAAGGGGATGTGAGCACACGGCCTGAACCCGTCTTTCACGAACGGCGAGTCTCATGAAAACGACAACGGCGCTGCGCCAGGGATCGGCCGAGATCGCCTGGGGCCCCCTGGTCTGGATCGGCGGGCTGCACGCCGGCGCGCTGCTCGCGCTCAACCCGGTTTATTTCTCGTGGCCGGCGGTCGCCGTCTGCCTCGTCGCGCACTGGCTGACGGGCGGGCTTGGTATCTGCCTGACCTACCACCGGCTCCTGACTCACCGCAGCTTCGCCACCCGCCCCCGTTGGCTCGAATATGGGCTGACCGCCCTGGGATGCTGCGCCTCGGAGGGTGGGGCCATCGGTTGGGTGGCCGATCACCGCAAGCACCACGCCCACGCCGACGACGAGCACGACGTCCACAGCCCGAATCGCGGCTTCGGCTGGGCCCACATGCTCTGGTGGATGACCCCGGACGTCACCGCCCGGCACAGCCGGGAATTCTATCGGCAATGGGCGCCCGACCTCGAGCGCGACCCGGTCCACCGCATCCTCGACCGATACCACCTGTCCTTCCCGCTCCTGATGTTCGCGGGCCTGTACGCCGTTGGCGGCATGTCCTGGCTGGTCTGGGGCGGCTTCGTCCGGTCCGTCTCGGTCCTGCACACGACCTGGCTGGTCAACTCGGCCACCCATCTCTGGGGCTACCGCGCCTTCAAGACGCGGGATACGTCCACCAACCTCTGGTGGGTGGCGCTTCTGACTTTCGGCGAGGGCTGGCACAACAACCACCACGCCTTCCCGACCTCGGCGCGGCACGGACTCCGCTGGTGGGAGCTCGACATGACCTATCTGGCCATCCGGACCCTCTCGGCCGTCGGGCTGGCCCACGGCACGCGGCTTCCCAGGATCAGCCCCGGCAATCCACCCGCGACGCGCCCGACTCCCAGCGGCGTGCCCGAGCTGCTGGGTTCGGCCCGTACCGTCGACACGGGTCCGTCGGGTCCGGATGGCCGGTCAGGGCGTGCATCCTCCTCGTCTCAACAGCCCCTCCTGGGGAACCGCTGCGCGATGAATACCGCACTCATCCTCACGCTCCTCGTCCTTGGTGGGATCGTCGGTCTGTCGGCCGTCGGCTATCTCTCCGTGCGCTCGCAGCCGCCGAAAGACGGTCCCTTCCTTCACTTCGCCTGTCCGGGATGCCGGCACCGCCTCCGCTACCAGGTGCGCCAGGCGGGCCACAAGGGAAAGTGCTCCCATTGTGGGCACCTCCTGGCCTTCCCACCGGCTTCGGAATCCATCGACTGAAGCCGCGGGCGATCGGGGTTGGTCGGGGCGACGCGTCGCGATCCGGCATGACACGCGGACCCGAACACTCCGTTGCGGAGCGCTTCACACCTCGTCCGGGTCACTCGAAGTGCTTTCCTGCCAAGGTGACTCGCCTCCAGGATCGGCCGGATCAGAAGTGAGCAAACCAGGCCTGAACGAGGCGAGCCGATCCGATCTGTCGTCGGCGAGCGACTCACTCACGAATCGTGACGGTATCACCCGTCCCCCAGAATCCGGTGTCCTCGGGGGCGGAATGCCAGAATACCATGGATTTCACTCTATCAATGGTGCAAATGGCACCGAAACCCCACTTGCGATCGACCGGGCTGGATCTTCTCCGCCATCTGTGTGTAGGTCATTGCCCCGGCGCATCTTGATTTATCAATTATATACAGAACGGTCGGCCAGCAGAAGGCGCTTTACAAGGCGATCACCGAGGGGCTCGCGAAGGCACCGGGCATCCGCCCGGAGGATGTCTTCATCAACCTCGTCGATGTCAGGTTTGAGAACTGGTCCGTCGGCAAGGGCGAAGCCCCGTACGCGTCCTGAGAAGGAGCGGCCGGTCAGCGGGGTGGAGAGTGTCGCGAAACGTACAGGATTACAAATGTTGATAAATGAAAAATAATAATTCTATTTATGTCTGCGATCGTCTGTGCGTGACGGGCGGCCCGGGGGTCGATCGAGCCCGACCGCTCCGGGCCCACTATTTTTGCTTTGCATACGAGCTCCGTCCGTGTCTAATGCGCGTTCGGGAGCCCCGGGCGAGGCCCTGGATAACGTGGACGACGCTCATCCGGGAAATCATGACGGAAAGAGAGCACGTTTCACGAGGAGGATGCATATGGAGTCGCGACAACTCGGCAAGCAGGGGTTGACCGTCTCCCCGATGGGACTCGGCTGCATGGGTATGAGCGATGCCTACGGACCGGCCGACGAAGCCGAGTCGGTCGCGACCATCCACCGGGCCCTGGAACTGGGGATTAATCTTCTCGACACGTCGGACGCCTACGGCCCGTTCACCAACGAGGAGCTGGTCGGCAAGGCGATCCGCGGCCGGCGTGACGAGGTGAGGGTGGCCACGAAGTTCGGCTTCGTGCGCGGCACGGACGGTAAGGGCGGGGGCGAGTTAGACGGCCGGCCGGAGCACGTGCGCGAGGCGTGCGACGGCTCGCTCCGGCGGTTGGGGGTCGATCACATCGACCTCTACTACCTTCACCGCGTCGATCCAGCCGTCCCCATCGAAGAGACCGTCGGAGCGATGGCGGAGCTGGTGCGGCAGGGGAAGGTGCGTTACCTCGGCCTGTGCGAGGCGGCGCCCGCGACCCTCCGCCGGGCGCATGCCGTGCATCCGATCACCGCCCTGCAGACCGAGTATTCGCTGTGGAGCCGCGACCCAGAGGACGAACTCATCCCCACCGTCCGGGAACTGGGCATCGGCTTCGTCGCGTACAGCCCCCTCGGCCGCGGTTTCCTCACCGGCCAGTTGCGACGCTTCGAGGATCTGCCACCGGACGACTGGCGGCGCCACAGACCGCGGTTCCAGGGAGAGAACTTCCAGAAGAACCTGCAGCTTGTGGACCGGGTGAAGGAGATCGCCGCCACGAAACAGGTGACGCCGGCCCAGTTGGCCCTCGCGTGGCTCATGGCCCAGGGGATTGTTCCCATTCCTGGCACCAAGCGCCGGAAAAACCTGGAGGAAAACGTGGCCGCGCTCGGGATCACGCTCACACGCGAGGACCTGCAACGGATCGACGAGGCCGCACCGAAAGGCGCCGCCAGCGGAGAGCGTTACGAGGACATGAGCGCGGTGAACCGCTGAACCGACCGCCCACTATCCTCAGCTCCATCATGAGCCCGGCGGGATCACGTGACGCTGGTCGCTGACGAGACGGCGGCCTTCTCGCAGGAAATGATGCACGCCGCGCCTGGCAGCAACCGCCAACAACTCAAGGAGAACTCCATGGCGAAGCCATGTGAGCACCTGCAGAACCTGACCGCAGCCGACTTCCCACCGCCGCGAACGTCTGGCGCCTCTGAGGAGTGCCTGAGAGAAGGCACGCGCTGGGTCGAGCTCTGGACCTTTATGGAAGCGTTTACGGCGGATTGACGACCGGCCGAGTGCGGGTCGGACGGCAATCCTTCCGACATTCGGTGCGTTCTTCCCCCGAACGGCATTCGCAAGGATGGGGCACGCGCTCGTTTGTGAAATTGAGGTGTTTCGAACCGCACGCGAGGTCTGTGACCACTCAACAGCAAACGGCGCGGCCTCGACAGAACCGCCCTATGCGGAAGCAAGTACGATGGTACGAGTCCAGCGCCTGGCCCAGATCGAGACCGATGGAGTCGTGCGACTTCATGCCGAACTTCTCGATTGGCGGGTCGGTCTGAAGTCGGCCCTGAATGATTCTGTCGGCGACTCCTATGATTTCGTCGGGTATCTGTTCGGAACCGACTCTCCAGCTTCCGGAGGGCTTCATGAGCACCATTGCTGACCCCGATCGGTCGCCTGCAACATCTTCGCGTTCGGCCTTCGCGCTGAACCTGATCGGCGGAAGCTGGGTCGAGGGCCGTGGGAACACGAGCCGCGACATCTGCAATCCGGCGGACACGGCCGAGGTGCTGGCGCCGGTGCGCGAGGCCGCGCCGGACCAGGTGGACGAGGCATGCGCTGCCGCCGCCCGTGCCTTCCCTGGCTGGCGCGCCACTCCGGCGCCGGATCGGGCTCACATCCTGTTCAAGTTCCGGGAGCTGCTGGAAAAGAATTACTCGGACGTCGCACACGACATCGTCCGCGAAAACGGCAAGCTGTTGAGCGAGGCGCACGGCGCTCTGCGGCGCGGGCTTGACGTCGTCGAATTTGCCTGCGGCATTCCCTCCCAACTGATGGGACAGACGTTGACCGACATTTCGCGGGATGTCGACTGCCAAGCCATCCGCGAACCTGTGGGCGTGGTGGTCGGCATCCCGCCGTTCAATTTCCCGGCCTTGATTCCGCTCTGGATGATGTCGATCGCCGTCGCCTGCGGGAACACGTTCCTCCTCAAGCCCGCCGAGAAGGCGCCGCTTACCGGTACCCGACTCGTCGAGATGTTCGCGGATGCCGGTTTGCCGCCGGGCGTCGTCGGCGTGGTGCAGGGGAGCAAGGAGGTAAGCGAACGGCTCATCGCCAGCCCGCATGTCCAGGCGGTCTCCTTCGTCGGCACGTCGTCTGTGGCGGAGTCGGTCTACCGCGCCGCGGCGGCTCACGGCAAGCGTGTTCAGGCCCACGGCGGAGCGAAGAACCATCTGCTCGTCCTGCCCGATGCCGACCTGGAGCGCATCCTGCCCGACCTGATTGGATCGTGCTTTGGCTCTGCGGGACAGCGCTGTCTTGCCGGGAGCGTGCTGGTGGCGGTCGGCGATCGAGTGCGGCAGGACGCCGTCGTCGATGCCTTCACCCGCGCGGCGGGTGAGCTCAAGCTGGGAGACGGCCTGGATGACACCGCGACGCTCTGTCCCGTGGTGAACCCAGATCAGGAAAAGCGGATCCGGGCTGCGATCGAGCGAGGGGTGGCGGAAGGAGCCCGGCTTCGCCTCGACGGCCGTTCCCAATCCGTCCCCCACAGGCCGCGCGGCTGCTTCATCGGGCCGACGGTCTTCGACGATGTGACACCGGAGATGTTCGTCGGCCGGGAGGAGATTTTTGGCCCGGTGGTGAGCGTGATGCGCGCCCCGGACCTGGATGCGGCGATCACGTTGACAAACCGCAGCCGATACGGCAACACGGCCTCCCTCTTCACGCAATCCGGGGCAGCGGCCCGCACCTTCCGCGAACGCATCCAGGCCGGGATGCTCGGCATCAATCTCGGCGTACCGGCGCCGATGGCGTTCTTTCCGTTCGGAGGCTGGAAGAGTTCGTTTAACGGTGATCTCTTTGCTCAGGGTGGTGACGCCGTTGCATTCTATACGCGAAAGAAAGTGATCACGGAACGCTGGTTCGGTGCCGAGGGGCCGAAGGATGGATGGGTTTGATCGAACAGGTTCAAAACCGTCAGGTTCATATCGGAGGAGTGAAATCATGGTCGAGAGCGACAACCTTCGCTTTACGAGGATAGCCCTCAACAATGGATCCGGCGCCATTCCCGCCCTCGGCTTTGGCACACTGATTCCCGACCCCATGGCAACCCGAACCGCGACCAGGGCGGCGCTGGAGGCAGGATTTCGTCTGCTCGACGCTGCGGAACGCTACCGCAATGAAAAGGAGGTCGGCGAAGCGATGCGGGAGGTGTTCAAGGCGGGGAAAATCAAGCGAGAGGACGTGTTTATCGCCACGAAACTCTGGAATAACAATCATCGTCCCGAACGTGTCAAACCCGCCTTCGAGGCCAGTCTCAGGAAACTCCAACTCGATGATGTCGATCTCTATCTCATCCACACGCCTTTTGCTTTCCAACCTGGCGACGAGCAAGACCCGAGGGATGCGAATGGCAATGTGATTTATGACAAAGGGGTGACGTTGCTGGATACATGGAGGGCGTTGGAGGGTCTGGTGGACGAGGGCAAGTGCAAGGCCATCGGATTATCCGACGTCAGCCTGGCCCAGGCGCAAGAAATCTTTGAAGCGGGGAGGATCAAGCCTGCCGTTATTCACGTCGAATCCCATCCCTATCTCCCGCAATGGGACCTTTTGGACTACTGCAAAACGAATGGTATCGTGTTGCAAGCGTTCGCGGCGCTGGGGCATAGTAGCGAGCCCAATTTGCTGGAAGATCCTGTCGTCACCGCGATCGCCCAGCGAGTCAACAAGACCCCGGCGCAGGTCTTGCTCGCCTGGGCCATCCAGCGCGGGACGGCCCTCCTGACCACCTCGAAGACCCCCAGCCGGATCAAGGAGAACTTTGAAGTCTCCACCCTTCCTGAAGAGGCCGTCCGAGAGATTAGTGAAGGAATCAACATCCGGGTCAGGTTTAATTCCGTTGTCGAGACCGGAGTTCCCGGGTTCATTCCGAGAGGACAGGGAGGTTGAGACAGTCATCACCCCAAGGGGATTTCCAGTGCGACCTGACTTTGGCGGCGGGTCCGACTTTCCTGACGATGAGTTGCGCGACCACTTCGCGAACCCTATGAAGCGTTCGCTGCGCGGGAATTCGTTTCGACGCTCCTCGCTGATCCCCACTGCGCGATCGACTGATCCTGGTGCACAGAGCGCGCTACGGCACCGACGCTTACCGCCGAGCGCGGGTGTTTTGTGCGTTTGGAATCGCAAGGCCACATCGCCTCCAAGGACGCTGCCCATTGAATCGGACACCGCCCACCCCCTGGAAACCCACCAAAGCCGAGCTCCTCACCGCGAGCAGTAAGGTCGTCCCGGATCTCGTCGCCGAGAACCTCATCGTCCTCTTCGCCGGCATCAACCCCGGCCTCTACACCGCCGCCATCGGCCACCACTTCGGCCGCCCCGGCAATCGCTTCTGGCCCGCCCTCCACGGCGGCGGCTTCACCCCACGCCTCTTCTCACCTTTTGAAGAATCCCTCCTTCTCGACCTCAAATTCGGCATCACCAACATCGTCGAACGCGCCACCGCTCGCGCCGATGAACTCACCGCCGATGAGCTTCGGGCCGGCGGCCGGCGCCTCGAAGCCAAGGTCCATCACTGGCGCCCCACCGTTGTCGCCTTCGTCGGCATCGGCCCCTACCGTATCGTCTCCGGCATCAAGAACGCCCGCGTCGGTCTCCAAAAGGCCCCCTTCGGCGGCAGACCCGCCTGGGTCCTCCCCAACCCCAGCGGTCTCAACGCCCACTACCAGCCCGCCGCCCTCGCACAACTCTTCGGAGACCTCCGCCTCTGGGCCATCGCACAGCACGGGCGTCGATGAAATACCTGCTGGTCAACGTCACAGGCGCCGTGCTCGTTTTCGAGGTTCGCCGGTCGAACCGGAAGTCGTCTGGGGAGGGAAAGGCGGACCACATGAGGAAACAGAACGAGCCTCCCAGCGATCATATGAACCGCCAGGAGGCCCTTGATTCGCCCTAAATCCTGCGTTTGAGGTAGGTTGAGGCGTTCTGAGGCAACGTGAGGAAGGAAATACGGAGAGGGGGGGATTCGAACCCCCGAACGCGCTTTCGCACGTTAACGGTTTAGCAAACCGCCGCGAATCCGGCGTAACGTCCACGTTTGGCTCGGGTTCCGTCTCGCCGTCGGGGGTGCCGGTAGCGCCAGGGGTAGCACTCCCGGCCGGGGACCGATCCGGGGCCGGCAAACCCTGACGACGCGACGCAGGAAGCGACTCGATCGCCTGCCTCAACTCAACGCCGCTGACCTTCGCGTAGTGCTTCAGTGTCGTCTCCGGCTTGGCGTGCCGCGCCAGCGTCTGCAACGCCTTGACGCTCGCCCCGGCCCGCACCAGCCCGGTGATGTAGTAGGCGCGGAGGCTGTGGAAGTCGGCCACGCCTTCCTCGGTCTCGTACGCGATGCCGGCGGCCTCCAGGTCGGCCCGGATCGCCTTCGCCGTCTCGTGATGCAGCGGGAACACCGTCGCCCCCGCGGGGATGTCGCGGAGCCACTCCCGGAGGTCCGCAGCCAGGGCCAGCGGGACCGGCTGGTCGGCCGGCCTGCGGTTCTTCGTCGAGGACGCCTTGAGCACGAGGACCGGCGCCGCGTCGTCGAGCCGGAAGTTCTCCGGGACCAGGCTCCGCAACTCCTGCACGCGGAACCCCGTCGCCCCGGCCGCGCGGTAGGCGATCGCCCGCAACGCGCCCGGCATGCCGAACCGCACGGGGCCGGCGGCCGTCGCCCGGATCAGGCGCTCCATCTCGTCATCCGTGAGCGAGCGGCGGACGTGGCGGATGTCCTCGTCGACGTTGAACCCGTCCACTCCGTCCATCGGATTGTCGCGGAGACGTTTCTTCGCCTTCGCCCAGCGGCAGAACGCCCGCAGCGCCGCCCGGTAGTGGTTCGCGGTCTGGGGCGACTTCCCGCGCAGCCGCAGCTCGGCAAGCGCCGCCTGGATCGGCTCGGAGTCGAGGTCCCGCAGCCGGATTGCCCGAAGTGCCTCGGCCAGTGCCTCGGCCGCCCGCCTCAGTGCCTCGGCCTTGCGGCCCGGCTCGATCGTCGCCAGGTCGATGCCGCGGGAGACGGCGGCCAGCTTGCCGGCCCGCTCCTGGTACTGGTCGGCGTGCTCCAGCGTCTTCCCCTTCGCGACCATGTCCTTGTGCCAGTCGTCGAGGTGTTCACCCAGTGGCCGCGCCTCGTGCGCCAGGTAAGCATCCGCCCTGGGGTCGATGACCCCTTCGCGGCGCAGGACCACCTTGTTCAGGAAGTCCCGGCAGATCCGCTCGGAGACTGTCTTGTCGGTCACGAACGTCTTCTTGCGGCGCTTCCCGTTCTCGTCGTAGTAGTACACCACGTACTTTTTCGAGCCTTTGGGCTTGAAGACCTTGGGCACCCCTCAACCCTCCTGGTTCGGCTCGACCGCCAGCGGTGTGGCACCGAGCGTGACTTGAGTATCCACGGCGGCGGCGTAGCGGAAGAGAGTGTCGAGCGTGGGGTTGGTATTCCATCCGTTCTCGAGCCGACTGACGACGGCCCGCGTCAGCCCGGACCGCTCCGAGACGTCGGTCAGGCTGAGTCCGAGGCGCTCCCGTGTCCGGCGCAACTGGGAGACCAGCGTCCTGAGCTCGAGGAACTGGCCGTGTGGGACGGGCTCGTCGATATCCCCCGGTCGACCAACTCATCGGGGCCGGGGCGGTCGTGCCGGGCACGCCGCGGATCTCGGCGTGCGCGGCGCGCTGCTCGGGGGTCAACTCCGGTCTGGCTTCGGTTCGATTCATCTGCTCCTCCCTCTCCGTCCCATGGGCGGATCGACGTCATAGGCCGTGACGGGGTAGACCTTCCGGGGGTCGCGATCGACCTCGTCCCAGACGATCGCGATGTATCTCCCCGTGCGGGTCCAGCCGAACGTCATCGGCTGCCCCGAACGCCGGCTCACCCCCGAAGTGCTCAGGGGGTTGCGGAGAACGCCTTCCACCTCTTCGATGGTCAGGTCGTGCTCGGCGATGTGCTGGACATTCCCCTCGGGGTCGTCGTCCAGGTCCCAGAGGATCTCGACTTCCATGTTGAGTCTCTCCCATCAATGGCCAACTGTTGCATTCTACGATAACAGCGGCACTGCGTCAACGAGTCCCGCGCTGGTTGTCGACCCACTGCACGATGGTCTCTCGCTTCCAGCGGCGAATCCGGCCGACCCGGATGTCAGCCGGAGGGATCTTCCCTTCGCTCAGGAGTCGCCAGAAGGTGGGCCAGGCCGATGCCGGCGCTGGCGGCGAACTCGGAGGTGCCGAACGTCTCGACGGGCAACGCGCGGGTGCGCGGACTGTCCTGGCGGGCATGGTGGCCTCGTTTCGTCGGGAATCCGGCGAACCCGGCCGGTCGGGGGCAGACCGTGCGTCGGTCCGTCCTCCCATGTACTACTGGGAATCGACGCGCGATGCGCAATCAGTCGCGATTCGTGGCGAAATCCAGGGGTTTGCGTGCATCGGCGTGTCAGAGCCATGATAGTCACGATTTTACGCCATGACAACGGATACGCATCAAAAAAATCACGAGACTTCTTACCTCGATTCGTGGTATCTGGATACATAACCGCGATGGTGGAACGCCAAAGAATGCGAGATGCATGCCGCGCCCGCGCATGGAACAGCCCGGCCGACGCGTGGTGCGCCAGCCGGGCCGGGGAACGGGCTCAGTCGCCGTCCTGGCGAGCCCGGGACGATCGAGGGGGGCTCAGACCGACAGTATCATCGACGACCAGTCGATCGGCCTCCCGTTGCAGTCGAACAGGTCGGCGTCGTCGGCGGGGATATAGTCCTTCACGCAGACGAGGCAGGTGTCGTCCTCGGAACAGCAGATCTCGCGGGGGCAAAGGCCGCAATAGCCGGTCCCTGGGGGCCAGACGCGAGCAATGGCGGTGACGACGCCGCCCGCGATCCGGCAGTGGTTGACGAAGGTCAGGACCGGCTCGGGACTCGGTGGAGCGAAGGGCAGGACGTCGGCGGGCGGGACGGAAGGGGCGTGCATCGAGCGGATCTCCATCGAAGACGGGTGAAGGGATGGGCGAGCCACGCGGCCCGCCCCGGCACGGGGGGGATGGGAGATTATCTCCCCCCTGGCGGTCAGTTCGTCAGATGCTCGGGCGTTCCGATCCACACCAGGGCGCCGCCCCGGTGCGCGATCAGGCGGGCGGCGCTCGAGGCAGGTCACGGCGTCGAGCAGGTCGGACAGGGGCACCAGCTCGGACGCGGCGTCGGCCAGGGCCGTCAGGGGCATACTGCCGAACTCCTGGACGGTCCGGGCGATGGACCGGAGAACATGGCGGAAGCGTCGGCCTTGCGCGGTCATGATGCGATCTCCATCGAGGGGCGAAGGGTCGAGTCGAGGGGAAGGCCCCCGGCAACGGCGCCAGGGGCCTGGGAGGACATCAGGACACCCGGGCCGGCTCGGGCTCGTCGAGCCATCGGGCCAGGTCGAGATCGTCGGCGTCGGGGACCGGGATGCATCCGGCGCACGGCGTCGGCTCGTCGGTCGAGCGGCAAGCCCCCCGGCGGCCCTCCAGGGCCACGGCCACGGCCGCGACGTGCGGACAGCCGGCCGGGACGTCGAGCACGCAGGAGCAGGACCAGGGACCGGCGTATCGATCGACGAAGTGGAGCCCGGAATCGTCGCGGACGACCCACGAATGACCCGACGGCAACGGGACGACCTCGCGGCCCGCCTCGATCCCGATCGGCTCGGGGTCGATCAGGGCGGCGGCGACCAGGGCGAGCACATGGGGACACGCCTCGGTCGCCCCGGGCGAGCAGGAGCAGGACCAGCGGGCCGGGTGATAGCCGCTGATCAGGAACCGGGGTCCCATGCCGGGCGGGGTCAACCGCCAGGCCCGGCCGGAGGGAAGCATGTGGGCGTGGAAGTCGGTCCCGGCGATCACGAGGATGGCGGATTCGGCATTCATCGGTCTGATCTCCAACGTGGGGCCTTCCCTGGCCCCGGGGTGAATGGTTAGAGGTCAGAGGATCGAATAACCCGCGTCCATCCTCGCGGACGCCAGGGCACACCCGGCCGCGTCTTCGATGACGGCGTCGGCGAACCCGATGGTCTCGAAGTCGCGGGCGTCGGCGTTCAGGGCCTCGGCGGCATAGCGGATGTCGGCGTCGGACTTGCCATCGAGCGGGCCGTTGCGGCGCGTCGAGGGGCGGGCCAGGCCGGCGCCGAAGGACTTGTTGACGTTGACCGGACGGGTGGAATCGAAGACGATCGACATTGGATTCTCCAGCTTCTTGGAGGGTCCCACGGTCCCGGACGGTTGCACCCGTCGCGGGGCCATTTTTGTTGGCCGGGGCCAATCCCTAACCGACAATTAGAGTATATCAGAGGAAATCAGAATTGCAAGAGGCATCTTCTCGGAAATTCGGATTTCTCTGCAATATGCTCAAGATCCGAATCGTGAACCGCCGATCCATTGATTGCCTTTGATCGCTATCGTGCTATAATCCCGGTGCACGCAAAGGCGTTTCGACTTAACGTTCAACCGGGAGGTCCGATCCGTGAGTCATAGCCTGATGGAGCCGCCGAAAAAGAAAGCAAAGCCAGGTCCGAAACCAGATCCGGCGCGTGTCCGCGATGTGTCCACGCTGATCCGGTCCACCCGTGCATGGAAAGACGCGCTAGAGGGGTTCGCCGAGTGGGATCGTACCTCCAGCGTGGCCGATCTCATCGACCGCGCCGTCATCGCCTACGCTCGCGACGCGGGTACGACAAGCCGTTCCCGAAGCGGTGAACACTGGTGACTACCGTGACTGAACCTGAAATCGTGATGAGTCTCACGTTTCACGATGTCTGCAAGATCTTCCCCCTGATGGCCCCCGACGAGTTCGCGGGGCTCAAGGCCGATATCCAGGCCACACACACCCCGGAATCCATCCATGAAGACCTACACGATTCGCTATGCGATTGATGACGCGCTCGCCAGGGCGGCCGTGAAACGCGCCTCGGCGACCTCGGCAAATACGAACAGGCCGTGCTCAAGCTGGCCGTGGCCGAGGAACGTCTCTGGAACGGCACGGCCCGCGCATCCAGGCCGCGCAATCGCAGATGGTCGCGTCGTCCATCACGGGCAACAACCGGGTCATGGCCAGCGCCACGGCCACGGCCGCGCAGCGCGTCAAGGTGAGTGTCGCGGCCGACGAGAAGATCCACGTCTCGGCGGTCCGGCTCCAGATGGACGGGCTCCGGCTCCAGGACCGGCTGGCTCGCGAGGCCCAGCGCGCGGCCGACCGCAAGGTCTCCGACGCGGCCCGGCTCGACGCGATCCAGGACCGGTACGTCAAGCGCGACTATGACCGGAGGGTCAAGTATGAACGCATGAAGGTGGCCGAGTCGGCGCGGGCCAACGAACGGCTCAGGACCGGCATGGAGAGTGCGCTCACGACCGCCGCGGCGGCGAGTGCGGCCGGGCTCAAGCTCTGGAACGACGGCTCGCGACAGATCCGGGAGAACTTCGAGTCGGCGGCGCGGGCGGTCCTGGCGATGCAAAAAGACCTCCGGCTCGAAGGGACCCTCAAGGGGCTGGGCGGCGGCTCCAGCCAGGCCCTCTTCGAGTCGCTCCGGTTCCGGGAGCGGACGGGGCTGGGCGCCGCCGACGCGTCGAATTTCACCAGGCAGTATCTCGGCTCCGTGGACGTCGGGCTCGCGAAGCAACATATCACGAAGAAGGTCTCCGACGAACTCATGGAAGCGTCGGGCCGACGCCTGGCTCGACTGGGGGGCGATGCGGCGACCGAGGGCGAGTTCTCCGGGCTGATCGCGCAGGCGCAGCCGATCCGGTCGGCCGCGCAGGGGATCGGCATCAAGGAGGCGGTCCGCCAGAACCTGGCGTCGGGCCGGGGCGATGATCCCGTGCTCGAAGCCGGGCTCTTGCGGATCATGGGCTCGAACGTCGGCGAGGGGGCCTCGCTCAAGGACCTGCTCGAAGCGTCGGCCCTGCTGGGGGTGGTGAGCCTCGGTCCGGGGGCGCCGGCGCGGGCGAGCGGACCACGCAGTTGATCCGGGGGCTGACGACGGGTCTGACCAAGCATCGCAAGAGCGGCGGCGCCGAGGGCCTCTCGATGTCCCAGGCGGACTATCTCCAGAGTCTCGGGATCACCGAGAAGGATGGACTGGTCGCGATGCTGGAGAAGGTGGCGCCGGACCTGAACCGGGCCAGGGCCGAAGGGCACAACGAGAAGGTCTACCTGGCCGAGCACGGGTTCAGGGAACAGGAGGAGCGCGACTCACTGATTGAGGCGGTCCGAAACCTGGACGCGCTCAAGATCCGACTCCAGAAGACGAAGGACATCGCGGGGTCGATCGAGCAGCAGGAGGCCCTTGGCGAATCGGAGATCAAGAAGGACAAGGCGTGGCAAAAGACGACCCCCGCGGGGCGGATCGCCACCGCCGAGGCCCGCCATGATATCACGACGGTGATCGAGGGCCAGAAGGCCCTACCTCTGACAACGCTGATGGAAGAAGCGCAGGACATCCCCGAGGTCCACGCGGGGGACATGAGCCGGGCGACCTATCTGGGCGACTGGGTCCGCGGCCTGGCTCAACTCCAGGGTCCCGACGAGGGCAAGCGGCTCCGGCATCAACGGGTTGCGCTCAAGGACCTGGAGCGTCGGGCGCGATCGGCGGGCGTGAAAGAGGGGGAGATGGGATTCAATCCTACGACGTTTGAAGGGTTGTTCACGCCGGCGCCTATCGAGCGGGTCCAGGACTACGTGACCCGGGTGGAGGGCCTGATCGCGCAACACGGGGGGCAACTCTCTCCCGATATGTCGGCGGCGATGAACCGGCTGGCCACCGCCCTGGACGAGAACACCAAGGCGACCAACGCGACGAGGGCGAACCCCAACCCCAACCCGGCGCCCCGAGCCCCCGCCCCGCTCCCCGGAGCGCCACGCGGCGGCCCGGCCCGGCCCTGAGCATGACCGTCGCGGATCAATCCTCGACACAGAGGTTGGCGTTACGGCACGAGAGCAGGTAAAAGTACGAGGGCGTGACTCCCGCCGAACTCCCGGGCGGGTTCGCCCCCTGGACAATCACCTTGCTCCGCCGGGGCGTCCGCCGCCCCGAGACCCGGACCATCGCCGGAGCCGCGGCCGGGACGGCGGGCAGCTCGCGGATACCGCCGATGGCGATCGAGGGCCGAGGCGCCCGGTAGGGCGCGCGGATCAGGACGGGCGGGGGGGGCGGAACCGCGACGCTCCCCGTGACGCTCAGGGTGGCGGACGTGGCGAAGGTAGGATCAGCGAACGCGACCGACGGACCCGAGGCCGGCGCGTCGAACGCGAGCGTGATCTGGGCCGGACTGTCGATCACCTGGGCGGTGATATTGCCTCCACTGGCGACGATGGCCCCCGAGAATCCCGAGGCGAACGCGGTGTTGGTCCCGGTGAGGACGATCGTGTTGCCGGTCGAGCCGGCAATGATGCTGGCGGGGCTGGTGACGACCAGCGACGGGATGTCGCCGACCGTGAAATCTCTGATCCCCGTACCCGAACCATAGGTGACGAGGCCCGCGCTACCGGCGCCGCTCCAGGTGGAATCGCTCCCGGTCCAGACCTGGACGCCTCCCGAGAAGACGGTGAGCAACGACCCCTGGATGCGAAGTACGAAATGGGGGTCAAAGGTCCCGGTCAGGTTGGCGAGGGGCGCGCCCACGGGCGTGTAGTTACTGAGGACCTCGACGATGAATCCCGTCGTCCCCGCTGACAGGCGATACCCATCAAGCTGAGTACCGCCACCCCCGAAGTAGGCGCGGATCAGGATCGCGTTGCCCGATGAAGGCGCCCCGCTCGGCGCCACGCAGCCGACCTGATAATCGGCGGTGGCCGGCGTGAACCCGAGGAAGGCGTCGTTGAACCCCGAGGCGTCGGTCCCGTTGTACGACCCGGCTCCATCGAGATTGAATCCGTTGTCGTGGAGGGTCCACGACTGGCCGGAATCGGCGGTGTGGGAACCGAGCGAGGTCCCGGACGTCCCCGTGAATGTGTCATAGGCTACGGCCATATCTAAACCCTTTCATGTCGTGTCAGTTCGTGAATGTCGGGGTGGCAACCAACGAAGAAGGCCCCGCGCCGCCGGTCGGCCGGTCGGGCGGGGCATGAAGTGTCGCGCGACGGCGTCGGTCAGCCGACGTCGGCGACCGAGGCCAGCCGGATCGCCCCCAGCCTCGTGAGCCGGGCGATGACCTCGTCAATCAGGCCCTCGCACCGGACGCGGGCGGCGTCCTCGGTCTCGCCGGCCATGAGGCTCCGGGGGATAAACCCCGACCGGGGGACGATCATGCCCTCCTTGTAGGAATTATGTGTGCACGCCTTCAAGATCAGGTAATGCGGCTCGACCGGACTGGCGCCCGGGACGACGATCGGGGTGGACGCGGCTTTTTCTTCGTCGGCGGTTGCGGACATGGATCAGATTCCTTGACGTAAGGCAAAATCACTCGTAACGAACACGCAATTCTAGCACGGCAACGGCACGGGTCAGAAACACTCTCTCCAGGCGTCGGCCTGTTCGCACATGGCCGAGACCATTGCCTCGGTCAGCCGGTCGGCGAGGCCCGCGAGGGGGCCGATGGGCGCGCCCGGGCGATGCCCGCGAGAGCGAACAGAACGCGGCGGGCTGGCCCGCGCACGCGTCGCGGACCATCTGGGCGGCTCCCGCCAGGCTCGCCGCGCGGCGGCCCTGCTCGACCCGGTCGAGGCCCTCCATCGCGTCCTGGAGATCGGCCTCGGCCCGGCGGTGGAGATGACCGCCGATCATGGCACGCATCGCCAGATCGCGTTTCGCGGACGCGGCCTTGACCGCCTCGCGCGCGGCGTCGATCCGGGGTCCGCCGAAGGGGAGGGCGATCGACTCGACGTCCGCGACGGCCTCGGCGATCTCCTCGTCTCGGCCCGCGACGGCGGCGGCGACATGGCGTCCCAGGGCGGCGGGGAACGCCGCGCGGGCGGCGACCCGGCGGGCGTGGCGGGCATCGACCTCGGCCATGATCGCCCGGAATTTCCGGCTGAACTCCTGTTGTTGATAGGGGGCAAACTGTGAACTCATCGAGTCCTGCAGGAGTTTGCTGTTGTTGCTTCGTGTGACGTTGCGCTCCGAGTCGATGTCCTCGATCTTGCGGTCGAGCCGACCGAGCGCGAGCTCGAGGCGGCGATCGGGGGCGATCGTGTCGGGGGTAATGCGGTCAGCCGGATCTTGCGGGTTGTACACGCGGGGCATCATGAAGCGGCTCGCCAGGACCCCGGCACGGATGACCTCCGGGGCGGGCCGACTGGCGTGGCTCGTGGGGTTGAGATTGACAACTGTATAACTCTCGAACATTGGAAAACCTCCGGGACGGAACGGGACGGAACGGGAACACGGGGACAGGCTCAGGCGATCCGGTGTTTCGCGGGCGACTAAAAGAGGGGGGTCGAACCTCAAAACCTCGCTCTGTTCACCGGGCGCGGGACTTCGGGCGGGGCCTCGCCGGGCCGGTACCGCCGGCCAGGCCGTCGGCGGCGGGCTGGCGGGGCCGCTCGTGGCGTTTGGGCTTCGGGATCGATCGATCCATGCCGGTGCGATCACATGACAGACATAGGGCATACGATGGAAGCGCCGACCGGCACAGAAGCGGCACGGTTGACGCGTACGCGGCGGACCATGCCAGGGCGGTCCGATCCCGATGAACAGGCTGAACCGGAACCACGGACCCTCGGGACTCGAACCTCCTGGACGCGGCGATTGATACCCGTGCTCCAGTTCGCGCGCGTCGAAGTCCTCACCAAGCGACGAGAACGGCGCCTCGCGCTTCCGTCGCCGTTTTTCGCGCTTCCGCTCGGCGGCATCAAGCCGCTTGAGCACTTGCGCCATATCAACGTGGACAGGGATCTCGATCCATTCGCGTTTGCAATCGTCATAGAATCGGTACAGACCTCCAAGTAAAACCGGATCTCCCATCGGCGTGACTCCCCGGCGTGAACCTGGACATCAGCGGGACGACCGGCGGACGGATCGCATCTCATCGAGGTCGGCGAGCCATCGGGCCTTGGGGCGGCCGTCGGCCCGGGGCTGGCGGAGCTGGACCTGGCGGACGAACTCGATGCTGACTCCGACCTTCGCGGCGATGGCGTCGGGCGTGAGTCTGGGGCAGTGCTCGAAATACCCCAGGACCCGGGACTCATCATCAGGACGACTCATGATGAGGCAATGCAAGAACTCCGCCGGGTCGATCTTCGGCCAGGTTTTGCGGGGCGTGCGCACGGGGGGAACGCAGGGCGGCTTCTTATTTTTTCGCCGATACCGGCGTGGTTTGCTCGAAACTTCGCGTAATTTGTGGAAACACATGATAGTTGCCTCACAAATCTTGAGATGGATCGGGCAGGGCGGTTCTCAGGGCGGCGGCCGCGCGGCGGGCCTCGGCGCGGGCGAGCACGTCGAGGATCTGATTGAGTTCGTCGAGGGTCAGCAGTGTGACGTCAAAATCCCCCCGGTCCTGCTGGCGCCCTTCGGCCAGTTTCGCGGCGCGGAGCGCGTCCCGGCGGAGCGTCCGGGCTCGGTCGGCGGCATCGAACCGGCCGATCATGAACTCCAGCGCACGCGCCTCCCCGCTCAGGGCGCGGGCATACATGAGCATGACCAGTTGTTCACGACAGATGATCTGGGCATGCCGGAACTCACGACGATACGCGGGATCGATCCGAAGTTCCCGGTCGAGCCGGTCCCAACTGATTTTCATGTGCTGGCATGCCGATACCTTGGCAAAGCCAGATCGGATCAAACCGATAAACTCGGCGCGCTCGGTATCGGTGAGTCGGACGGCTTTCGGACCGCGTTTGCCGGTCGCGGTTGATTTTTTGAGGGGCATCACAACCTCCGTGGACGTCAGAACGCGAGATCGTCGGAATCGGACTCCGGGACCTCGCGGAACGACCCGGCCGAGGGCATGGGGGACGACCTCCAGTTTCGGGGGTTGCCGTCGAACGCCCCGGCGGGCTCACTGGCGCGTCGGGCCGGCGGGGCGGCCGATCGCTCGGACCGAGGCGCGGCGGCTTGCTGGCGGGGCTCCTGGCGTCCCTGGGGAAGCGAATCCGGGCGGCCGGCCAGCGGAGCCAGGGCATCGAGCAGGCCCCGAAGTTCTCCCATGCGGATCGAGCAACCCTTGGGCGTCGGGAACCAGCCGTCAGGCCCCCGGGTCCAAAGCCGGACCGAGACAAACGGGTGGCCCTCGTACTCATCGAGGCAGACGCGCAGCTCGGAATCCCCCCGATCCCGGACGAAGGTGGCAAGCCGCTGGCCGCGCTCCTCGGGGGGAGCGGTGGCGGTCGTGTCCTGATATTTTGGGTTTTTCCACATGGCAAAACATACCTCCGAATGTGACAGGAAACGGATCACGCGAAGTCCGACGGCTCGG
>CAWGMM010000010.1:0-563572 GCA_963823685.1 uncultured Isosphaeraceae bacterium
ATATGCCCTGTTCTTCGGTTCAGTTTTGGTGTTGCTAGGACCGCGATCAGGGGGATCGCCAGGGCGTAGCTGACATACATCGCCCCCGTGAAATAACCCGGCTCACCCCGGCCGAACTGAAGACCGCAGCCCGAACAGCCTCGTTCATCACCCACGTGGACGCAAAGACCGGACCCTGTCCGCACCGGGGACAGCGGCCGAGCAGGATCGTGGTGATCGGGTTGAGCGGACGGGTGTGCGTCACGTGCATGGCGGCCCGGCGTCAGCGGAATCGTTTGATGTCGATCAATGACCTGGGGGAAATCGTCCCGGATGGTCGGTTCGCGGATCTCGATCAACCGCCGCGGTGTCACAGCTTACCACGGCGTTCGATTCGCCACCAAGCATGCGACGGTCGAATCCGCCACCCACCTTTCCCGGCCAGTATACCCTACCCCTTGAGACGCGGCCGGTCGACTGGTAGAGTCCTGTTATTCAACAAGGGTTTGTCTTCCCGGACCCCAAACGTCAAGAGCGAGGCCTCATGCTCCGAATCGTCGAACCGGGACCCGGAGCCCGGCTTTGCGACGGCTGGAGCCGCCGCGAGGTCCTCCGCATCGGCGGGTTCGGCGTCCTGGGCGCCGGTCTCGACTACACCGGCCTCTCGCCGACGTCGGCAATGGCCGGCGGCGCCGGTTTCGGCTCGGGCTCGGGCTCCTTCGGCCGAGCCCGGTCGTGCATCGTCCTGTTCCTGATGGGTGGCCCGCCGCAGCATTCGACCTGGGACCCGAAGCCCGACGCCCCGGCCGAGGTCCGGGGCGACTTCGGGCCGATCGCGACGAGACGTGCCCGGCCTGTCGCTCTGCGAGCTGATGCCGCGGACGGCCCTGGTCGCCGACAAGCTCTGCATCCTCCGGGCGATGTCCACGGGCGACAACGCCCACTCGTCGAGCGGCTATTACATGCTCACGGGCCGGCCCCACCAGCCGATGAACTTCGAGAACGCCAACCCGGGCGCGCCGAACGATCGCCCGGCCTGGGCGCCCTGCTCGGGCAGGGTCGGCCGATCGACGCGGCGGCTTGCCGCCCTCGGTCACGCTGCCGCACCGGATCTTCAACACCGACGGCAGCGTCTGGCCCGGCCAGGACGCGGGCTTCCTCGGCCGGGCGGCCGACCCTGGCTCCTGAACGCCCGGCTGACCCCCGAGGGCTACCGGATCCAGGAGATCGACCTGCCCGCCGACCTCGACACCGGCCGGCTCGAGCGTCGGCGCGGATTGCTCGACCGGCTCCAACGCGGGCTCGACGATGTCGATCCGGCGGGATCCGGCGCTTCGACGACCAGACCCGCCAGGCGTTCGACCTGCTGCTCTCGCCGGCGGGCCGCCGCGCCTTCCGCCTCGAAGACGAGCCGGAGGCCGAGCCGCGAGCGGTACGGCAAGACGCCGTTCGGCCAGAGCGTCCTGCTGGCCCGTCGACTGGTCGAGGCGGGCGTCCGGCTGGTGCAGGTCAACTGGTATCGCGGCCCCGACGAGCCGCCGACCAACCCGTGCTGGGACAGCCACACGCAGGAATCGGCCCGGCTCAAGGACGTGCTCGTGCCGCCCGACGGACCAGGCGTACTCGGCGCTGCTGGAGGACCTGGACCAGCGCGGGCTGCTGGACGAGACGCTGGTCGTCTGCATGGCCGAGTTCGGCCGGAGCCCCCGGCTCGATGGCAACGGCGGCCGCGGCGCACTGGGGCTCGGTCTTCTCGGTCGCCCTGGCCGGCGGCGGCGTCCGCGGCGGCCAGGTCTACGGCGCGCTCGGACCGGATCGGCGCCTATCCCCGCGAGGGCCGGGTCCGCCCCGAGGACCTCTCGGCCACGCTCTTCCACTGCCTGGGCTATGCACCCCAGACCGAGTATCGCGACCCCCTCGGCCGCCCCCACCCGATCAGCCGGGGCGAGGTGCTCCACGCGATCCTGTAGTGTCCGTTGTCAAACCGCGGCCGTGGTGTAGAGCGGCATCATCGGCTCGCCATGACAGAGCCGCAACGGACGGCCCAGTCGGTCGCGAAGCTCGGTCGACGGATCGACGCCCAGGGCGCGATAGATCGTGGCGGCAAGGTCGGGAGGACCGAAGGTCCGGGAGAGCGGAAAGGCGCCGAGCCGGTCGGATTTGCCGATGACCTGCCCCCCGACCACGCCCCCTCCGGCGAACACGGCGGGAAAGACCTTCGGCCAGTGGTCGCGGCCGGGGACGTCGCCCGGCTTGAGGGGGTGAATCCGCGGCGTCCGGCCAAACTCGCCGAGCATCACCACCAGGGTCTCGTCGAGCAGGCCCCGGGCGTCCAGGTCGTCGAGCAAGGCCGAGACCGCGCGGTCGAGCGGAGGGAGCAGGTTGTCGCGGAGGCGGGGAAAGTTGGCCACGTGCGTGTCCCAGGTCTGGACGATCCCCATCGTCGCCTGCACGATGGGCACCCCGACCTCGACCAGACGACGGGCCATCAGGAGCGATCGGCCGAAGAGGTGATGGCCGTACCGGTCGACCAGTCGCGGGTCCTCGCGGTCGAGGTCGAGGGCCCGGCCGACCCGACCGTCGCACAGCAAGGCGAGCGCGGCGTCCTGCTGCTTGCTGAACGGGTCGCTCAGGCTGGCCGGCGTCTCGGCGATCTGGCCCAGCAGATGGCGTCGGCGGTGCAGTCGGTCGGCGTCGAGTCCGAGCCCGGCGGGCAGGCTCAGGCTGTCGTCGCGGGAATCGGGCTTGTTCGGGTCGAGCCGGAGCTGCCACGGGTCATGACGAGGTCCGAGGAAACCGGCGTCCTGCCCCGGCCAGGTGAGCGGCCCCTCGACCAGGCGGAGCGGCAGTGCCACGCCGCTGGGAATCCCGTCGGTCCGCCCGCGCACGCTTGTCGAGACGGCCGCGTAGCACGGAAAATCGTCGCGCGACGCCACCCGATCGAGATCGCTCGCCCCGCGCGGGTTCGACACCTGGCCCGTCAGGACCCGGTGGACCGCCAGCAGGTGGTTCCCCTCGGGATGGGCCATCGACCGGACGATCGCCAGCCGTGCCCGCCCGCGCGGCCAGGCCCGGCAGGTGCTCGCAGATCCGCGATGCCCGGCACCGCCGTGTCGATCGGCTTGAACTCGCCCCGCATCGCCTCGGGCGCCTCGGGCTTCATGTCGAACGAGTCATGCTGCCCCAGGCCGCCGCTGAGCAGGATCACGATCACCGACCGCGCCCGCCCCACCGGCTGACCGGCTCCGCGCCCGTCGGTCGCCGACGCTCGCGCGGCCAGCAACCCCGGCAGGCTCAGACCCAGCAGCCCGGAATATCCCACCTGGAGAAACGCCCGCCGCGACGTCCGGCCGCTCCCTCCTCGCGGTGCATCGAGTAAGCCCATCGCGTGCCTCCCGGCGGGGTCCAGGCGAACGCTCGGTCCGCGATCGCGGAACCGGGTCAGCTCCAACCTCTCCGAAAGTTTAACAATTGGCAACGAAAGATCCAGCGTTTTCTTCGCAAGGGGGGACGAATTCACAATCACCGAAATGCCAATAATTTGCGGCTAACTCAACGGTATTGCCTCTAACCCTCCCCCCTTGGGAGTTCGTTCGGACGCGCCGCGAGTTCGTTCGGACGCGCCGCGAGTTCGTTCGGACGCGCCGCGAGTTCGTTCGGACGCGCCGCGAGTTCGTTCGGACGCGCCGCGAGTTCGTTCGTGCGAATCCACCCGCGTTGATCGTCGTTTCTATTGATGCAATCATCACAATGGTTCCAGCCGACACGATCGCGACGGGCCGGGACCCGAAAGCGCGGGCCGGTCCTCATTAATATCGTGATTCGGGGCCGTTCCGTAAGCGGAATCCGCGCCCAGCGCGCAGCGAGGCACCGGAAGTCGCCCGCGGGGCGGCTCCGGTTGCGGGGGTGGGTCGATCTTTTCCGATCGGGGCGGGCCGGACGGACCCGGGTCAGCGGCCCGGCGCCTGGCCCGACGACCTGCGGGCCTCGCGACGATCCTTCAGAAGCGCCGCCCGCCGCTGCCGTCGATTTCCCGACGGCTCGTTCCCCGTCCACGACCGTTGCGCCGTGCGCGACGGCGTGAACGCGGGAGCGGAAGCAGGTGCGGATGTTGGCGGAAGCGTTCGCGCGGGCGCGAGTGTCGCCGCGGGGACCGCGACGGGGTGGATTTTCTCGACCTCGGCCGGTTCCGGTTCCGGTTCATCGAGGTCGATCGCGTCGTCGATCTCGGAACCGGCGAATGCGTTTTGCGCGATCAGATCGGTGAACATTTCATCCACATTCTTCTCAACGCGACTGATGACGTAATCGACCCCCGCGCGTGGCACGCAATTCCGCGGCGCCTCGTCCCCGGCAACCCAGGGGCGGGCCAGGTCCTTCGGTTTTCCCTTCGTCGGTCGCGGTTCACGACCGGATCGGAGCCGTAAAAGCTCGGCATGCGTCCAGCGAAAGTCGCGGCGGGCGTTGGTCTCATCGCGGCGCAGCCGGCGGGTCTCGGCGTCCTCGGTCAGCGGCATGCCGTGCGTCGCCAGGTCGCGCTCGTGGGCGTCGAGCGCGTTGAGCGACACCTCCTGTTCGTGGCGCAGAAACGCGATCTGCCGCTTCACCAGCCGATCGAGCCCGTCGCGGTCGGTCGCCTCGGGAACCTGGTCGTGACCGTCGCGAAGTATCCTGGCGACGCCCAGGAGGTCAAACGCGAGGCTGCGTTGATCTTCATTCCAGGATTGATTCGTATCAATCGAGCGTTGCAGGCCCTCCCACCGCTCGATCAGCCAGTCGGCGCCGTGTTTGGTCCGGCGCAAACCGCGAGCGACGCGTTCGGGGTCCCTGGCGAGTCGATTGCCCAGTTGATCGACCTCGTGGCGGCGGTCGAGGTCCCAGGCCCGGACGGCCCGCAGAATGCCGCGGCGCATGTCGGCGACGCCCTGCTCGGCGGATCGATCGAGCCGGACCGAATACAGCGCCAGGCGTCGGACCAGCCACGCTTCATAGATCGTCGCGGGCTCGAACTCGGCCACAAGCTCCGCGAACCGCGCGGCGCAGAGCGCCTCGAACTCATCGGCCGCGGTAGGAGAACTGGCACTGGCACTGGCATCGGCGCTGGTGGGTACGATCGCGATATTGAGTCCGTCGGTGGGCGAACCGACAGGTGTCGTGTGGGTGAACATGGCCGTGGCCTCAGTTTCGTGGTTCCGGGACGCCTGCTGGTCTGGGCTATCAGGGCAACCTGGCGAAACTATACACCATTTTTCGGAAAAAAGACGTACTCATCAAGATAGGTGGGTCTGGCGGTGATGGAACCGCGAACACGTGTGTCAAACGCGGTGAGCGAACTCTCAAGAGCGTGGAGGGTCCGCTGTGCGGAGCAGATCGGCGCGGCATGCGGCCTGCCCGGCGGACCCTACCAGGGCTCGGCAAATTTTCCCTGTGCCATGGATCTGGGCCGCCACCGGGAGGGTCGGGCCGGGGATACATCGATCGATCGGCGAGCAGGAAACCGCCCGGCTTCCCTGGGCGTGACGGGTGGATTCGGTTCATCCGACGGTTAAGATGACGGAACCGGGATCGAGCCCCGCCATGATCGCGAGGCATGGGCGGGTCAAAATCACCGCGTTTTCGAGCGTCTCTCGCCAACCCATGGATTGAATACTGGGGTCGCATTCCATGCCGAAGCATTTCGTCCTGACGCTGAGCGGACCCGACAAGGTCGGAATTGTCGAAAGGATGACCGGGCTCCTGCTCGAACGCGGCGGCAACGTCGAGACCAGCCGAATGGCCCGGCTCGGCGGCGAGTTCGCGGTCCTGATGCTGGTCGCGATCCCCTCCGACGAGTTCGCCGGCCTCGAGGCCGATCTCGATAGCCTGACCAGCCTGGGCTACAAGATCACGACGACCCCCTCGGAGCCGACCGCGGCCCGCGCCCACGCCGGCTGGGTCCCGCACCGGATCGAAGTCCATGGCGCCGACCACGAGGGGATCATCCACGAGATCGCCCGCTACCTCTCGCAGCTTGGCATCAACATCGAATCGATGGACTCGGAAACCACCCCGGCGCCGATCACCGGCGCTCCCCTCTTCGACATGACCGCCCTGATCGTCGTCCCGCCGACCCTCCCCGGTCAGAACTGGGAATCGGGCCTCGCCGAGATCGGCCGGCGGCTGAGCCAGGAGATCAGCGTGACGGCGATTGAGCGAGAATAGATCAGGCGACGTTCGCTCGGCCTTCGCGACGGATCGCTTCCCGATCCCCACGGTCCACCGGGACGGATGGGCCTGACTCGATCGAGGGCCTTGATCCGCCTGGTATCGAGATCGTGCCGGTCCGACACCTGGGGTCCGCCCCATTCATGGCGTCCCCGCCGGCTTGAGGTACGTCGCCAGCCAGCCGTGGACCTCGCGCCACCAGACGATCCGGTTGGCCGGCTTGACGATCCAGTGGCCCTCGTCGGGGAAGAACAGGTAGCGGCTGGGCACACCCCGGCGCTGCGAGCGCGGTGAAGAGGCCCAGGCCCTGGGCGTCGGGGACACGGAAATCCAGGGCGCCGTGGATGACCAGCATCGGGGTCTTGAAGTTGGCCACGTACTGGCTGGGCGAGCGCTCGCGGTAGTGCTCGGGATGTTCCCACGGAGGACCGCCGAACTCCCATTCGGGGAACCAGAGCTCCTCGGTGGTGCCGTACTTGCTCGTCAGGTCGAAGACGCCCGCGTGGCTGATCAGGGCCTTGAACCGGTCGGTGTGGCCCTCGATCCAGTTCACCATGAAGCCGCCATAGGAGCCCCCCGCCGCGGCGACCTTGCCGGCATCAAGAAACGGGTAGGTCTTCAGGGCGTGATCCAGGCCCATCATCAGGTCGTCGTAGACCCGCCCGGTCCAGTCGCGGCTGATCTGGTCGGTGAACTTCTGGCCGAAGCCGGTCGAACCCCGAGGGTTGATGGCGACCACGGCGTAACCCGGAGCCGCGAACATCTCATAATTCCAGCGCCCGTGCCATTCGTCATGCCATGCGCCTTGCGGGCCGCCGTGGATCAGGAAGACGACCGGGTATTTCCTGAGCGGATTGAAACCCGGCGGTTTGATCAGCCAGCCCGACACGGTGTCGCCATCGGCCCCCTTGAAGGTGAAACCCTCGGCCGGCTTCAGGTCGAGACCGGCCAGGAGCGGGGCGTTGTGCCGGGTCAACGCGGTCGGGGCCGAGCCGCTGACCGTGTTGCGGTAGAGCTCGTTCGGATGCGCGGTGTCGCCGTGCAGGTAGACGATCTCGGAGCCTCCGGGCACCACCTGGAGCGCGGTGTTCACTCCGCCCGAAACGATTTTTCGATGGCTCTTCGAGAGATCGATCGCCACCCCTCGCAAGCCCGGCTCGTTTCCCGTGCCCAGGATCTTCTCGATCTCGAACCGGGCGATGGAGAGCGAGCCGCCATCATCGATTGTGGCCCAGAGCGCGTCCGACGCGGCCCTGGCGCTCGACCAGGTGAACGACTGCACGGGCCGGTCGAGGTTTCGCGTGAGCTCGATCGTGGCCTCGGGAGTGCCCTTGTTGAGCCGGACCTTGAGCACCCACTGATCCGCCTCGAACCCCGCCCGTTCCTGGCTCAGCCAGGCGAAGAGGCGTCCGTCGGGCGAATACGACGGCTGGGCATCCGCCCCCAGGTTCGCGGCGGTGAGGTTCCTCGCCTCGCCCCCGGCCACCGGAACCACCCAGATATCGGTATTCGTCGACCAGGCGAAGTTTTCCAGCGGCTCGGCGACGAACGCCAGCTCCTGGCCATCGGCCGAGAACGCGTAGTCATTCGACCCGCCGAACGGACCGGGCGGCGCATTGACCTCGAGCTTCGGCGTCAGGTCGTGCGCCTCGCCGGTCGACGCGTCGGCCACGAAGAGATGGCTCCGCTTCCCCTCGTCCCATCGATCCCAGTGCCGGATCATCAGATGATCGTAGATTCGGGCCTTGCTTTTGGACTCCTCTTTTTCCCTGTCTTTCTTCGCGGTCTCCTCGGGGGTCGTGCCGGGATAGACCTCGGCCGTGAAGGCGAGCCTGTCTCCCCGGGGCGACCAGATCGGACCCGCGACGTCGATCGGCAATTTCGTCAACGGGCGGGCCTCGCCGCCATCGATCGGCAGCAGCCAGACCTGGCTCGTGCCACCCCGGCTCGACGTGAACGCGATGGTCTTCCCGTCGGGGCTCCAGCGCGGGTGGCTGTCCGCCCCCGGCGCCGTCGTCAGGCGGCGCGGCTCACCTCCCGACACCGGGACCAGCCACAGGTCGCTATTGGTCTTCCCCGAGTCGCGGTCGAGCTCCGAGACGACGTAGACGACAAGCTTCCCATCCGGCGAAATCTGGGGGTCGCCGACGCCCTTGATGGCGAGCAGGTCGTCGATCGCCATCGGCCGGCCCGACGCCGCCAGCACGGGGGCGATCGCCAGCAGGGCAAGCCAGATCACCGTCACGATTTTCAACGTCATGTTCATCCTTTCGCTTCGGCTCGATGGCCCGTTGACTAGATGCGCCCGTGTCCCATTTTCTTGAGGACGGGAGTCAGTGCGAGCAGGACAATCCCGGGGATGATCGAGGAGGCGATCAGGAATTGCCAGAGATTGACGTGGCTTGACTCCAGGAGCGATTCGAGCTTGCCGGCCAGGTAGTTGGCGATCGCGGTGCTGAGGAACCACATCGCCATCATCAGCGACGCCACCCGCGCCGGGGCGAGCTTGTTCACGAGTGAGAGCCCGATCGGCGAGAGGCAGAGCTCGCCCACGGTGAACAGAAAATAGACGAACGCCAGCCACTGCGGTCCCACCTTGCTCGATGCCGCCTCGCTCTCGGCGGCGGCCATGACGACGAATCCCAGGCCGAGCAGGATCAGGCCCACGCCCATCTTCGCGGTCGAGCTCAGCGCGAACCGGGTCCGATCGAGCGCGGTCCAGAGCATCGAGAAGAGCGGCGCCAGCATGAAGATCAGAAGGGGATTGACCGACTGATACCACGACGCCGGGAACGACTTGCCCAGGAGCACCCGATCGGTCTTCTCGTCGGCGAACAGGGTCAGCGTGCCCCCCGCCTGCTCGAAGCCCATCCAGAAGACGATCGAGAACACCGCGACGATCAGGATCACCGCGATCCGCTGCCATTGCTCGGGACCGAAAGGCGCATGAGGATCTTCGTCACCATCGAACATCTTCGACGCTTGACTCGTCGGAGCCGACCCCTCGGGCGGTCGGGAGCGGCCGACGCGGGTGACGACCGCCGTGATGCCGGCCATCACCAGGGCGAGCACGACCCAGTAGCCCAGCGCCAGCAGTCGGCCTCCGGTGGGCAACATGTGGGCGATCTTGCCGGCGGGCTCGGAGCGCGAGATACACGATGCCGACGCCAATCAGCGTGAGCGCGACGACGTGCAGGTAATCGGCCGTCGTGAGCCGGGGATCGGACTCGTGATCGCGATCGGGGGGATAGCCGCCCCGGCCGAGAACGTTCTGCATGACGACGAAGGTGGCCAGTCCGAAGACCATCCCCACACCCGCCGCGCCGAAGCCGTAGTGCCAGCCGAGCTTCTCGCCGAGCGTGCCGCACACCAGCGGCGAGAAAAAGGCGCCCAGGTTGATTCCCATGTAGAAGATCGTGTAGGCGCCATCACGACGGGGATCGCCCTGGGCATAAAGCTGGCCGACCATGGTCGAGATGTTCGGCTTGAAGAAGCCGTTGCCCAGGATCAGGAGCCCGAGGGCCATGTTCAGGAGCGGCTCGAACGCCATCGCGAAGTGGCCCAGCGCCATCAGGCTGCCGCCGATCAGGATCGCCTTGCGCTGGCCGAGATAACGATCGGCCATGATTCCGCCGAGCAGGGGGGTCAGATAAACCAGGCCGGTATAGATCGCGTAGATATCCAGGGCATCGGCGCGCACCATGCCCAGCCGCTTGGTGAGGTAGAGCACCAGCAGGGCGCGCATCCCGTAGTAGCTGAACCGCTCCCACATCTCGGCGCCGAAGAGGACGTAGAGCCCCCGGGGATGTCCCTTCGGCGCGGTATCCAGGCTCTCGCCCGGCTCAAGTGATGCGACGTTGGTCATCGACGGCTGGCTCCCTTGGTCGTGCTCGCCTCTCGCGTCGTTGGCCGAACCAGATTAGCGAAATGAGGTTCCGTGGGGTAGGCTTCAGCCCGTCGAGAGCCGGGACACCTCCCGCGTCCGGTTCAACGCGCCACGTCGGCCCTGAGCCACCTGAGCACATACGGCATGCAGACGACCGGGCCGGCGTCGGGGAAGAGCAGGGGAGCGCGGATCAGCTCGGCGTGGTTGGCGTGGACGGTAACCATGTCCTTGACGCCGTCGAGTCGGGCGCGGGCGAGCGAGACGCAGCCGTCGCCGGTCCCGTCGCAGAGCTCGTCGAGCTGGTCGGGCAGGTCGGGGGGAACCAGCCGGGTCAGGCCGCGGAGGAAGCCGCCTTGCTGGCGCATCGCCAGGAGCTGGGCCTCGATCCGGCGACGGGTCGCCAGGGGCATGAAACCGGTGTCGCCGACCAGGATATGGTAGGGGACCCTGGCATTGCGCGGCCGTCGGTTGAGCGCTTGCAGGTAGGCGCTGCCGGGCATGAGGTCCGCCGCGGCCTCGCCGAGACCATCGCCCAGGTAGACCAGGGCATCGGCCGGCGGCTTGGTGCCGAAGACCTGGAGCGCATCGAACCATTGACGGAGGGCCTGGGCCCTGGCCAGGCTCGAACCCTGGCTCACCGGCGCGACCAGGATCAGGCTCGACACGTCGTTACCGTAACCGGGGGGATCCTCGACATACGAACGGGCCAACAGGGCACCCATCGAGTGGGCCAGGATCGCCCAGGGACGGGTCTCGCCCCGGGCGCGTGCGGAACGCCTTCCAGTCGCGAGCGAACCGGGCGGAGGACTCGTCGAGCGGTCGGTTGAAGGGGTAATCGAAGACAACGACGCCGTAGCCCGCCTCTTCGAGGGGCCGGATCATGTGCACGAAGCCTCCCGATGACGAGTTCAGGCCGTGGACCATGCAGACCGTGGGGCGAGCCGGATCGTTCGGGCGATACGAACGCAGAGCATGCATGCCGTATTCGAGCCGCCGCCTGGCCTCGCGGACCGCGCGGGCCGCCAGGGCATCGAGCCGTTTTTGCCAGTCGGTGCGGCCCGGTTCGCGGAGCTTCGGGTCAAGCCGGACGATCAGAGTGCCGGCCTCACCGGCGTCGGCGGGATAATCGATCGCGACTTCCGGTCCGAGGCTATCGGCCAGCAGGCGGCGGGTCAGCCCTCCCGCCGGCCCGTTCAGGGGAAGCGGCACGGGTCCCGACGGCCGCGCGACGGTCCGGCCGGTGGCCTCGGCCAGGCGGAGCACCAGCGCTCCGAGGTCGATCTCGCGCTCGGCTCCGGACGGGACCGGGAGACGGACTTCCACGGGCGAGACCTGCACCCGTTCGGCCCCGGGCCTGGGATCGGATTCGGCCCCGGCTCCGGCTCCGGCCCCGGCCAGGATCGGCACGAGCCCCATGACCACGATCAGATGATTCGCCACCATCCGCGTTCGCTCCAGACGGAAGGGACTCACGACGGGCAAGCGACTCCGCCTCCCTGCCTGCTCTCTCATTATAATCGCGATCCACCTCAACACTCGAAGGAACGTGTTCTTTGGCGCGACCAACTTTTCCTGCAGAACCGGAGGGGCGCGAGCCGATAGGCATTGGGAAGACGATCGATCCGCCAACGCGTTGAGGACAGCCGAGCATGGGGGGGTTCTGGCGACGTATCCAGCAGTTGACTCACACGTTGCGCCCGCGACCCCGGCCGTTCGGCGTTCTCGGGTAACGCGCCCCGAGGTCGACGGCCTGGAAGCGCGGAAGCTGTTTTACGTTCCCCCCAATACGATCACCGCGATCGCGACGCCGAATATTCTCACCCCGCCGAACGGACAGTACGTTCCGGTGACCGTTTCCGGCACCATCGGCGAGTCAACCGACGAGACCCCGCACGGCTTTTTTTACGTGACCGACCAGTACCGGACCATCGAGCCCCGGGCTGACGTGGTCCTCCATCCCACCGCCGACCCTCATACCTATTCGTACAGCTTCACCATCCATCTTCGCGCTCAGCGCGGGTTTCAGACCCCGAACGGCCGGCAATATTCCATCCTCGTCGGTGCCTCCGACTCGTCGGGCACGGCGGGCAAGACCATAGGGGTGCTGGTGCCCCGACATCCGGTTCGGTTCCATCAGCTACCGCAACGCACCGGGACCAATCGATAAAACCGAACCGACCCGAACCGACCCGAATCGAACCGAACCGACCCGATCGCAACGCGACTCTCCTTAGAGGATCTATCCATGTCGGTCAATTCACGTTCCGAAGTCAACATGTTCGATCGACAGCAGTGCGGGCTTTGCGAGTGCTGGTTCGCTCCGAAGTCGCGGCCGAAAAACGCGATGGAGCCGGGAATGGGTATTCCCCCCGGGTACAGGCCGGTGTTCCACCTGTGCGGCGAGTGCGCGGGGCGGACCCGAGCGAGGCGGAGTGAGCTCTGGGGCTGGCTGGTTCCGATCTCCGCCGTGCCTCGGGTTGACCATTAAACAAACGATCAATCAAGCAATCAATCAATCGGCCGGCGGCCGGACGATTTCCGTCCCGCCGCCGGACCGGCTCCCGTTTTGAACTTCCTCGGGCTCAGAAGCGCCCGGGACCGCGTTTTCGGGCGCACTCGATCCGGTCGAGCCGCTCGGTCTCGGCTTGAGCCTGGCGCGCGGCCCTGGCCTCGGCCTCAGCCGCGTGAAAGGTTGCGACGGACGGACCCCGGGGTGAGCCGATCCGCCCGCTGCCGGCATCCTCGTACCGGATCGCGGACCCCTCCTTTTCCAGGAGCTCCGACGCGGTTGTCGGGGTCGCCGCCGCGGCCTCGGCACGTTGCCGCTCCAGATCGGCCAGCGACGGCCCGGGCCTGCGCCGGTTGTCGCCGACCACCTTCTGGGGAAGCGCACCGATCTGGTTTTCTTCCCAGCGCCTCGACGTGTCGACGTCTTCGGGGGTGAGTTCGACTTCTGGAATCGGTTCGCCTTCCATATCTCTCCTTCGATCGATTTTTTTGTGGTGGTGAGAATTCAATCGTCATCACGTGTCCGAAAGCGATTGCCGTCACGGCTGTTCGCCTTCGGCATCGATTAAGATCGACCCGGGAGACGTCCGGGAAGATCACAGCGAAGGTGATTGCGTGGTTCGACCGCGACCGGGTCCGCGGAACGACTGCGTCAGAGGATGGATGCTAGCGGTCCGCGAGGCTCGTCCCGTATAGTGGAAGGGTCGTCGTGCTTCACTTCCGCCGTGCCGGATGGAGATCGCCCGGCCGTCCCGCATCGGTTCGCCCCATTTCCAGGAGCCCGCACCATGACATGGACCAGGAAGGGCTTGCCCAAGCCCGCGCTTGCCATCGTGACGGTCGCCATGGCGCTGACGCTGGCGCTCAGGGCGCCGAACGCGGCCGAGCCCGACGCCGGGGCACCGCGGCAGGCGACACTCCCCCTGTCGGTCGTGATCCTGTACACCAGCGGCGTCGGCTACTTTCAGCGCGACGGCCAGGTCGACGGCAACACCCAGGTCGAGCTCAAATTCAAGACCGAGGACATTAACGACCTGCTCAAGAGCCTGGTCGTGCAGGACTTCGGCGGCGGCCAGATCGCGGCCGTGACCTATGGCTCGCGCGACCCGATCGCCCGGACCTTGAAGAGCTTCGGGATCGACCTGACCGACGAGCCCGGCTTTGGCGGCCTGCTCAAGCAGGTCCGTGGCGAACGCGTCGAGGTGACCACGCCGAATGCCGTCACCGGCACCGTGCTCGGCGTCGAGACCAAGCGTAAACCCGTGGGTGGCGGCCAGGAACCCGAGAAGATCGTCGAGGTCGAGTACCTGAACCTGCTGACCGACGACGGCCTTCGCTCGATTCCCCTGGAACAGGTCCAGCAGGTCAAGCTGCTCAACCCCAAGCTCGACACCGAACTTCGCCAGGCGCTCGAAGTGCTGGCCGCGGGCCACGATACCGAGAAGAAGACCGTCGTGCTCAAGCTCGATGGTCAAGGACCGCGCAAGGTCAGCCTTTCCTACATCGCCGCCACTCCGGTCTGGAAGACGAGCTATCGCCTGGTGCTCGACGAGAAGGAAAAGCCGTTTCTCCAGGGCTGGGCGATCGTCGAGAACACGACCGACGACGACTGGAACAACGTCCAGCTCGCGCTCGTCTCGGGCCGGCCGATCTCGTTCGCCATGGATCTGTACGAGCCCTTGTACGTGAACCGGCCGGTCGTCGTGCCCGAGCTGTTCGCGTCGCTCCGCCCGCGGCTGTATGGGCAGGCGATGGAGAAACAAGGTGCCGACGACATCCAGTTTGCGACGGACGCCAACAGCCCGGCTCCTGAGCCTGGTGCCGCTCCGGTCCCACCGATGGCCCAGGGAATGATGGGTGGAATGGGCGGAATGGGAATGGCAAGGGCCGCGGCCCCGATGGTCGCCCGGCGCAAGATGAATCTTCAGAAGGGTGTTTCGCCATCCGCCGAGGGAGCGGCCACGGGCGAGCTATTCCAGTACGCGATCAAGAGCCCCGTGACCCTGGCGCGCCAGAAGTCGGCCATGCTGCCGATCATCAGCCAGCCGGTCGAGGGGCAAAAACTCTCGATCTACAACCAGCAGGTCCAGGCCAGGCATCCGCTCAACGGCTTCCGGCTCAAGAACGCCACGCCGCTCTACCTGATGCAGGGGCCGATCACCGTCTTCGATGCCGACGCCTATGCCGGTGACGCCCGGATCGACGACCTGGCGCCGGGGCAGGACCGCCTGATCAGCTACGCGCTCGACCTCAAGGTCGAGGTCGAGCCCCAGGATAACGGCGGCCGTCAGGAGATCGTCGCCGTCAAGATCGAGCGCGGGACCCTGATCGTCACCCGCAAGAACACCGAGGCCAAGGCTCTACGTGGTCCGCAACCGCGACACCAAGAAGAAGGACGTCCTGATCGAGCACCCCTTCCGCGACGGCTGGACCCTGATCGAGCCGACCGAGCCGGCCGAGCGGACCCGCGACGTGTACCGGTTCAACGTAGCCGTCGCCCCCGACAAGGCCGTCAAGCTTCTGGTGCGCGAGGACCGCCAGCTCGACGAGACGGTCGCGATCGCCAACACCGGATCGGGGCAGATCGCAGCAGTACCTTCGGTTGCGAAACGTCAGCGAACGAGTCAAGGACGCCCTGCGCAAGGCCGCGCACCCTCCGCGACCAGCTCGAGAACACGCGTGGCGACCGGACCCGCCTGGAACAGCGGATCGGCGAGATCGACCAGGAGCAGAGCCGGATTCGCGAGAACATGAGCAAGCTCGCCGCCAACAGCGAGCTCGCCAACCGGTACATCAAGAAGCTCGACCAGCAGGAGACCGAGATCGACGACGTCCGCCGCCAGATCGCCACCCTCAAGGACGACCGAGGCCCGTCAGCAGCGCGAGCTGAACGACTACCTGATGGGGCTCGACCTGGATTGACGGAGGGCTCACCCCGTCAGGGCTGGTCGTAATCCTTCAGCTCGCGGATCCAGATATTCCGGAACCGGACCGGGTTGCCGTGGTCCTGAAGCTGGATGGGCCCCTTGGCGGTGTGCGCGGTGTACTTCGGCAGGGCGCGGAAGGCGACACCGCCCAGCGACGCCGTGTGGTTGTGGACCAGGACGCCGTTGTGAATCAACGTGATGTACGCCGGCGATTCGAGGGCGCCGTCCGCCGCGAACTTCGGGGCGTTAAAGATGATATCATAGGTTTGCCACTCACCCGGCGGCCGGCAGGCGTTGACCAGGGGAGGGTACTGGCCGTAGATCGCGCCGGCGTGGCCGTCGGCGTAGGTGGCGTTCTCGTAGCAGTCGAGCACCTGGATCTCGTAGCGGCCAAAGATCTCGACCCCGCTGTTGCCCCGGCCCTGGTCGCGGCCCTTGGGAGGGGTGGGAGCGGCCCATTCGAGGTGAAGCTGGAAGTCGCCGAAGTTCTCCCGGGTGTGGATCGGCCCGCTTCTGGGAGCGATCTCAAGAACACCGTTCTCGACCTTCCATCCCGCCGGCTGGCCGTTCCGCCCAACCCATTTTGAGAGGTCGGACCCATCAAATAGAACGAGTGCGTCCGAAGGGGGCTTGCCCGGGGTCTCCTGGGTGCTGCACGTGCCGGGAGTGATCACGGTCGGGAACGGCCGGTTGCTGTCGTGGACGTGCCACTTGCCCCCCGGCAGGATCGGCGTGTCGGTGTAGCCGACCTTCGGCTTCGACGCCGGCTCGGCCGCCGCCAGGAAGTATCCGACGCCCGCCAGAACAGCGGCGGCGGCACCCGTCAGCACGTGCGCACTCTTCATGGATCGATCCCTGGTGTGTTGGATGGGAAAGCAGGTCCACAAGGGATGGTATGGTATCAGGCCAGGAGCTTCGATACCACCTGGCCGGCCACGTCGGTCAGGCGGAAGTCGCGACCCTGGAAGCGGTACGTCAGCCGGGTATGATCGAACCCGAGCAGGTGGAGGATCGTGGCCTGAAGGTCGTGGACATGGACCCTGTCCTCGACAACGTTGAACCCCAGGTCGTCGGTCCGGCCCAGGCTCAGGCCGGGCTTGATACCGCCGCCCGCCAGCCACATCGTGAAGGCATTGGGATGATGGTCGCGGCCATCGTTGCCCCCTTGAACCATCGGCGTCCGGCCAAACTCGCCCCCCCAGATCACGAGGGTGTCGTCAAGCAGGCCGCGCTGCTTCAGGTCCTTGACGAGCGCGGCACTGGCGCGGTCGGTCTTGCCGCACTGGGTCCTGAGCCCGCTGGTCAGGCCGCCGTGGTGGTCCCACGCCTCGTGGAAGATCTGGACGAACCGGACCCCGCGCTCGACCAGGCGTCGGGCCAGCAGGCAGGCGTTGGCGTAACTCGGCTGCCCTGGCTCGGCGCCGTACATCGCGAGGGTTTCCCTGGTCTCACCCCCGAGGTCCATCAGATCAGGCGCTGGACTGCATCCGGTACGCCAGCTCGAAGGCGTTCAGGCGTGTGTTGATCTCGGGATCGCCCACCGCGCCGAGCCGGATCCGGTTCAGCGCGCCGATCGCGTCGAGCGACTCGCGCTGGGTCTGGGCATCGATCCCGGCGGGGTTCGAGAGGTAAAGGACCGGGTCGCCCTGACCGCGGAACGGCACGCCCTGATACAGGGTGGGCAAAAACCCGCAGCCCCAGTTGGCCGGGCCGCCGCTTGTCCCTTTTTGCCCGGTATTGAAGACCACGAACGACGGCAGGTCCCGGCACTCGGTCCCGAGCCCGTAGGAGACCCAGCTCCCCATGCTCGGACGGCCGAACTGCTGGCGCCCGTGTTCATGAAAAGCTGGGCCGGTGCGTGGTTGAACGCGTCGGTGACCATGGATTTGACGATCGCGATATCGTCAACCACCTCGCCCAGGTGCGGCAAAAGCTCCGACAGCCCCGCGTTCGATTGACCGTGACGGCTGAACGTGAACTTGGGGGCCAGCAGCGTCGAGCTCGGGTTGATGAACGCCGCGCGGTAGTCCTTCAACAGGCTGGCGGGAGGGAGCGTGCCGTTGAACTTGCGAAGCTCGGGCTTCTCGTCGAACAGGTCGAGGTGGCTGGGGGCCCCGGCCTGGAACAGGAAGATGACCCGCTTGGCGCGGGCGCGAAGCGAGGCGCCCGGGCGCCATCGGATCGACGCTCGCATTCGCGTTCGCATTCGATGCGGAAGTGGACGTGGACGTGGAGGCCGCACGGACCTGCCGGCCGCTTTCGTCCAGCAGCGAGCCCAGGGCCATTGCGCCCAGGCCAATGCCGCAATCGCGGAAGAACCAGCGGCGGGTCAGATCACGGCGGGCGGAGTCCGAGCATGAGGAGGGCGGGTTCACGGGCGGGGCTCCCGGGTGCCTGGTTGAGAAACCTGGGGGGCGGGGATCGAACTTCAGACCTTCAATACATGATATCCTAAACTTCAAGAATCTCGGCCGACTTCTTGTCGGCGATGTCGTTGACCTTCCCCTCGAACCGCTTGGTGAGCGACTGGATCTCTTCCTTGCAGCGCTCGGGGTCGTCCTCGGTCAGGACCTTCTCGGCCTGTTCGTGGTCGGCCTGCTTGTTGGCGTCGCGGCGGATGTTGCGGATCGCGACCCGCGCCTCCTCGGCGAGGTCCTTGACGCGGCCGACCAGCTTCTTGCGCTGTTCGACCGAGAGGGGGGGGACGTTGAGCCGGACGGCCTTGCCGTCGGAGTTCGGCGTCAGGCCGATGTCGCTGGCCTGGATCGCCTTGACGATGTCGCCGATGACCGAGGGGTCGAACGGGCGGATCAGGATCTGCTGCGGCTCGGGAGTGCTCAGGTTGGCCAGTTGCTTCAGCGGAGTCGGCGAGCCGTAATACTCGACCCGGATCGAGTCGACCAGGCCGACGTTGGCCCGGCCGGTGCGGACCCCGCGCAACTGGTCGGTCAGCAGAGCGACGCTCTTCTCCATCCGCTCTTCGGCTTCGAGGACGATCTCTTCGATACTCATGGCGGTGCCCTCGCGCGGATCAACGTCGGCTCAGGGTTCGTCGATAAAATCAGGCGTGCCGCGGCCGGGGGGTGTTGCTCACCCAGGTGCCGATCGGCTCGCCGGCGATGGCGCGTTCGATGTTCCCTTCTTTCTTGAAGTTGAAGATCAGGATCGGCAGGTTGTTGTCAAGGCACATGCCGATCGCCGTCATGTCCATGACCTTGAGCTCGTCGCGGAGGACCTGCTCGTAGGTCAGGTGATCGTAGCGGACGGCGTGGGGGTTCTTCTCGGGGTCGGCCGAGTAGACGCCGTCGACGCGGGTGGCCTTCATCAGGACCTCGGCGCCGAGCTCCTTGCCGCGGAGGGCGGCGGCGGTGTCGGTGGTGACGAACGGACTGCCCGTGCCCGTGGCCAGGATGATCACGCCGTCCCTGCGCCAGGTGCGTCAGGGCGCGGCGGCGGATGAACGGCTCGGCCACCTCGTCCATCCGGATCGTGGTCATCAGGCGGGTCTCGCAGCCCAGACCCTCCAGCGCATCCTGGAGAGCCAGGCCGTTGATGACGGTGGCCGTCATCCCCATGTAGTGGGCGGTCGCTTCCTTGATGACGTTCGAGCCCCGGGTCGAGCGTCGCACCCCGGAGGATGTTGCCGCCGCCGACCACGATCGCCAGCTCGACGCCGCGTTCGGCCGACGCGCGACGCCTGACGGGCGATCCGGCTGACCTCATCGACGCTGATCCCCCCCTCGCCCGGCCGGCAGAAGCTCTCGCCCGAGAGCTTCAGCAGGACACGGCGAAACAGCGGCGGACCTGTGGTAACGACGGGGGGAGGGGGGTCCATCATCATCGCTTTGAATGTCCCGAGACTTCAGAAGGGAGGCTGGTCCGACGTGCGCGAGCCAGGCTCCCGCCGCGGACCAGCCGGTGGAGACGACACGCTCTATCTTACTCGGCCGCGTCCGGGTTCGCACCGGCTTCGCCGACGACGAACCGGGCGAACCGCGAGACCGTGATATTCTCGCCGGTACGGGCGTTCACCTCCTGGATCATCTCGCGGATCGTCTTGGCATCGTCCTTGACGAACTTCTGGTCCAGCAGGACCACTTCACTGTACCAGGCGTTCAGCTTCCCCTCGGCGATCTTCTCGCGGATGTTCTCGGGCTTGTCGGCCGCCTGGGCGATGAAGAGCTGCTTCTGCTCGGCCAGGGTCTCGGCGGGAACCTCCTCGCGGCGGACGCACAGCGGACGGGCGGCGACGACCTGAAGCGCCAGGTCCTTGGCGAGCTGGCGGAACTCGTCGTTGCGGGCGACGAAGTCGGTCTCGCAGTTCACCTCGATCATCCCGCCCGACTTGCCGTCGTGGTGGATGTAAACCTCGACGCGGCCCGCCTTGGTCACCCGCCCCGCGCGGTTCTCGGCGTTCTTGCCGTGCTTCTCCTTGGCCAGCGTCATCGCCTTCTTGACATCTCCGCCGGCTTCCTTCAGGAGCGTCTTGCACTCCATCAAACCCAGCCCGGTGGCCTTGCGGAACTCATTGACAGCCTGAGCCGTGATCTCGGCCATCGGCGTTTTCTCCTCTGCGGTTGCTGTGACAGACACGCTTTGGTCTTTCGATTCCAGATAATAGACTAAGATCAGAGCGATCTCGCAAATCGATCGGTTTGCTGCCTGGCCTGGCTTGACAGTCCCTGACCCGGCCGGCGTATGTGCGGCGGCGGCCAGCGAACCTCAACGCGGGAGGTCGGACGCTGGCCGCCGGCTGGACCGGGTCGGAACGTCGCCCGTTATTCGGACGCCGCCGGGGCGCTGCCATCACCAGCACCGGAACCGGAACCGGTCTGGGGCTCGGGAGCGGCCGGCACTGACTCCACCGGCTCGGGCGCTTCCAGTACCGGCTCGGACACTGCCAAGGCCGGCTCGGGCGCTGCCTCGGGACCGAAGCCGCTCCGCCACCGCTCGCCGCCGCGACTTCGGCACGGACCGAGCTGCGGCTGACACCACCACCGCCCGGACCAGGACCGCCCCGGCCACCACCACCACCACCACCACCGCCGCCCCGCCGATCACCTCGGCCTCGGTCGCGATCACGATCGCCGCGGGGACCGCCGGCAGCGGCCTGGGCCTCGGCGGAACGAGGCGGAGGCTCGGCCGGAGCCGCGGCTTTACCCTCGATGATCGCGTCGGCCAGGCGGCGGATCACCAGCTCGATCGACCGCATGCTGTCGTCGTTGCCCGGGATCGGCAGGTCGACCTGGTCGGGATCGCAATCGGTGTCGAGCAGCGCGACGACCTTGATGCCCAGCTTCCGCGCCTCGGCCACCGCGATGTGCTCGCGGTGCGGGTCGACCACCAGCAAGGCCTCGGGAAGCCGGGTCATGTGCCGGATGCCCTGGAGGTTCCGCTCGATCTTCTTGCCGCTCACGGGTCAGGGTCGAGATCATCTTCTTCGAGTAGCTGAGCGCCTGCTCGCCGTCGAGGATCGATTCGAGCTCCTCGAGCCGTTCGAGCCGGCTGCGGATCGTCCGGAAGTTGGTGAGGGTTCCCCCCAGCCAGCGCTCGGTCACGTACGGCATGCCGCAACGGTTGCATTCCTCGACGATCGTCTCGGCCGCCTGCCGCTTCGTGCCCACGAAGAGGATCAGACCATTGCCCGAGGCCACCCGGTGGAAAAACTTCGTCGCGCGGAGCAGACCTCGCACGGTTTCCTTCAAGTCGATGATATGAATCAGGTTGCGCTTGCCGTAAATGTACGGCTTCATCTTCGGGTTCCACCGGCTCGCCCGGTGCCCGAAATGCACTCCGGCATCGATCAGGTCTTTCACCATCACCGACACGGATTCACCCCCAGTGCGATCGCGGGGACATTCGGGGCCGCGCGTCCCCGGACGAAGCATCCAGGGCGGCCTTGCTCGAGGTCATCGAAAACCCACGAAAACGATGTTCTGAAACCAGAAATCTCAGTGTAACGGCTGGACTGGCCGCCGTCAAATTCGGGGCGACGGCAGGACGGGGACCGCTTCTTCCTCGACACCCGGCAAACGGCGGAAACCCACGTCGGGGAACCGATCGGCGAATCAGATCCGGAGGACCACCTTGCCGAAATGGGCTCCGCTCTCCAGGTAGGTCAACGCGTCAACCGTCTGATCGAATTCGAAGACGCGATCGACGACGGGATGGAGCTGGTGGTGGGAGATGGCGCGATTCATGGCCTCGAACATCGCGCGGGAGCCGACATAGATGCCTTGAAGCTCGATGCTCTTCATGAAGATCGGCAGGAATCCGACCTCACCGGCGCCGCTCAGGACCCCGATGGTGCAGATCCGGCCGCCGGGCCGGACGGCCCGGAACGATTTCGCCAGCGTCCCCACGCCGCCGACCTCGACCACATGGTCAACCCCGACGCCGTCGGTGATCCGGCGAACCTCCTCGTCCCAGTCGGGCTGAGACCGGTAGTTGATCGTGTCCGAGGCCCCCAACTGTCGGACACGCTCGAGCTTGTCGTCCCGGCTCGACGTCGCGATCACGCGCGCACCGGCCAACCGAGCAAACTGAAGTGCAAAGAGTGAGACGCCACCCGTCCCCTGGACCAGCACGGTTTCGCCCGGGTTCAGACCGCGCCCGTGGATCAGGGCGTTCCAGGCGGTGACGCCGGCACAGGGGAGGGTGGACGCCTCTTCGTACGTGAGATGCTCGGGGATCGGCAGGAGGGCCTCCTCGGGAAAAACCCTCAGCTCGGCGAGCACGCCGTCGATCGCGCCCCCCAGCGCGGTGCTCGCTTTCGCCTCGGTAGGCGGGCCGTCGATCCAGCCCGTCATGAACGGCGCGACCACGCGATCTCCCGGAGTCCAGCGCGTCACCCGGGCACCGAGCCCCACCACCTCGCCGGCACCGTCGGACAGGGGGATCAGCGGCAGCGGGAGTTTCCGGCTGTAGTGCCCCTTGACCACTAGCAAATCGCGATAATTGAGCGAGGCAGCCCGGGTCCGCACGAGAACCTCGCCCGGACCAGGTGCCGGCTCGGGCAGATCCTCGAGCTTCAGGGCATCCGGACCGCCATAGTCGTGAAGCCGGTACGCACGCATCGATCAGGCCCTCTGCCGGCCGGCACCCGCCCGGACGCTCCGATCCATTCGATCAATCCATCGCCGCGTCGAGCCGTTCTTCCAGGGCGATCTTGCGGAGCTTTTCCTGGGCCCGCGACTCGATCTGACGGACCCGCTCCTTGGTCACGCCCAGCTCTCGGCCAAGCTGCTCAAGGGTTTGTTCGTCGGCCCCGCCAATCCCGTAACGGCTGATCAGGACCCGTCGCTCGCGCTCGTTGAGCCGACCGAGCATCCCCTGAACCAGCTCCTGACTGCGCCGATGGCCGGTTTCCTGTTCGTAGGCGTCGCTCCGGGTATCGGGGGCGATCTCGAACATCTCCTCGTGCCCGGTGACGAACCGGTCGCGGCGGTTCTTCTCCTCGGGGATCGAGCGGGTGAAGTTCTTCATGATCGCCCAGCTCGCGTAGGTGCTGAACTTGAAACCGCGGCTGGCGTCAAACTTCTCGACGGCGCGGATCAACGACATGTTGCCGTCGGAGACCAGCTCGAAGAAGTTGTTCGATGGACCCACGTGTTTCTTGGCGATCGAGACGACCAGCCGCAAATTGGCGCGGATGAGCTGGTTCTTGACGGCCAGGGCCTGTTCCTGGAGCCGCTCGATCTCATCCAGCTCGGTCGTCTTGGCCCGGAGCGGGTCGAGCTTCTCGCGAAGCTGATGAGCCCGGTATTTCAGGTAATTCATCTTGCGGAACAGGTAACGCTCCTGTTCCCGCGACAGCAAGGGAACGTCATAAAGACTGATCAGATAGGGAGGCAACCCCTCCGGAGCACGCGGCCGGCGCGAGGCCGATCCGGTCGGCGGCGCGGGCATCGCGCCGAGAATCACGGCAACCTCCGCCGGATCGTCGAAGCCTGGCTCACCCATGTACTCAAGCTTGGACTCAAGGAGCCGATGCGCGCGGATCTCATTGACGATCCGGGTCACCTGGGTCCGGCTGATCCCCGCCTGAGCAGCGAGGACGTCGTGCGAGACCCCTCGCCGCGACTGTCGATAAAGCTGCGTCCTGGCCGCCTCGTCGAGCCCCGTTCGGGCCGTCCCCGTGGGTCGCTGCGATCGGACTCGGTCCAGCTCACGGGTGTCCTGGCTCCCCTCAATTCTCGTCAACTCTCGCGTGGCAGCCATAACCAATAGTCCTGTTACCGAAGGTTCGATCGGGCTGGTCCGCCCCGGTTCAGCCGGGCACGGAAACCTTCCTGAGACTGCGGTTGCAACCAGCCGGGCTCACGTCGGCCGTCGCCTTGGGTCCACTCCCGTCGATGCTTATCTGATACAAAACCAACCGAACCGATCACTTATTGCTGGACTTGTGACACCACGTCCGCCGTGGGGTTCGCCCGAACCCGCAGAACATGGTCGAAAAGGATCTCGATGAACGTCTGGATGGGCGCCACGCTCCGGGCCGCCTTGGCTCGCAAGATCGCGCCTTGCCAGCTTCCCAGGCAAAACTCGGCGAGCTTGCGGACGTCCCAGTCCCCAGCGATCTCACCGGCGTCCTGGGCCTTTTTCAGGCATTCGGCGTACCGGTCGCGGTGTTCCTTGAAAATCTCTTCGAGCCGGGCCCGGAACGCTTCGCTCTGGTCCGCCAGTCTCCTGGCTCAGATTGCCGACCAGACAGCCGTTGCGACACTCTCGCGATTCGAGCCGCACGCAGACATCCTCGAAATAGGCCCGGAGTCGCTCCAGCGGACTTTTTGTCGCATCGGCCTGGCATCGCTCGAAATTCGCGACGATCTCGGCGGCGAAGTAGCTCAGGACCTCGAGACCAAATTCTTCCTTGCTTCCGAAGTAGTAATAGAATGAGCCTTTAGGAACTCCCGCCGCCTGGAGGATCGTCTCGATTCCGGCATTGCTATAGCCGCGTTCGAGGAAAATCCGTTTCCCCGTCTCCAACAGGGTTCGCCGGGTCGTCTCTTTGCTCATCGCTTCCCATCCACTCCGCAAAACTACTGGGCTTTCGGCCGTGACCTCCCAATATTAGACCGGTCGTCTACAGAAAGTCAAGAGTCGATTATCGATAATACGCTCACCGCTGGAAATTGTTCCCGGCGGACGTCCTCTAAAGCGGGAAAATTTATCGAAAAAAAACCACATGCATGGGCCTGCGCGTATCATTTAAGCTATGTTGAAGACCCGCGGTCAGGCGTCAGACCGCCGGGTTCTCCGGGGTTGAATATCGTGGCTGAGAATCGATTCGGTTTTCCGAGCCGGGCGGCACACGTCCCCCGCTGGCTCGTAAGGACCCTCAGCAGCGAAAATGTCGCGCTCTGCCCGATCAAACAGGTACAGAGAAGACGGGCCGAGCCCGAAACGCCGGATTAATCATCCACGCAAGCTTCGACTCGCGATCCGATTCGCGGGTTGGTTTTGGTTCACGACCGCTCTCGATTATCGATAGTATAGATTTCAGGTTTCCGGCAAGGTTTCCCACCCTTCCGTTTCGATCTCTTGAGGTCGGGGGGTTCTGGGAGGTTCGTTTTGCGTGACCAGGGAACAGAGAGCCAACAACTCGAAGGGGTGACCTGCCCGCTCGATGCTGAGCGGGTCTAGAGGGGAGAGGACGATGGGAGTGCAACGTGACTGCATGCGTGATCAGATTCGCCGGGTGCTCGTCGAGCGAATTCTGGAGGGATATTACAAACCTGGCGACCGGCTCGTGGAGCTGCAGATTGCCCGCGAGCTGAAGACAAGCCAGGGTCCGGTGCGGGAAGCCCTCCGCGAGCTGGAGGCGCTCCGGTTGGTGGAGTCGGAGACCTATCGGGGGACGCGGGTCCGGGCGATCAGCGAACATGAGCTCCTCGAAGTCGGGCCGGGTTCGCGGCGTGATCGAGGAGTCGGCCGCGCAGTGGGGGGCGACGACGATGTCGCGGAACATGGCTCCGCTCCGCGCCGAGCTCGAGGCGATCCGCGAGGCCGCCGCGCACCAGGACCTCGACGCCTACGCGCGACACAACATGGCCTTTCACCGACTGATCGTCGAGGCCGCGGGGAACTCCGTCCTGCTTCGGGTCTGGGACTCGCTGATGCTCGAGGTGCGGACCCGGATCGGCCTGTCGCGGCTCGACATCGACCTGGGCTACGCCGCCGAGAGCCACGTGCCCATCGTCGACGCCCTCGAGCGCGGTGATGGCCAGGCCGCCGGCCGCCTGCTCCGCGAACATGCGGAGATGTTCACTCATGACGAACAGAGCGGCGGCGCCCCGTCGCGTTCGACCGCGGGCGCCCGCCCGGTCACGATCGTCTGAACCGGGCCGCTGAATCCGCTGAAATCTTCATAATTTCATTAGTCATTGAGTGACCTGGCCACCGTCTCCGACGCGAAGACGGACCACGCGGCACCGGACGGGCGCGCCGGAGCGGCCCGTCGGCGGGCGGCCCGGCCGTCTCCCAAAAAATACACGTCACGCGATTCCGTTTCTTCCCTATAGAGAGCCACCTCTCCCAACCTCTCGCCCATGAGATTCTTTGACTCGAATCGGGAGCGACGCACCATCCCGAGCCTCACGCGGAGCAAAGATTCTGATCCGGCCCTCTGATCGAGCACTCGCTCAAGGCGACGGCCTCCCCCCGGCCGCAGGATGCTCACCTTGCCCTGGATCGACGGGCCGACGGTTCCACCGTTCGGTCGGAAACGCGGCTTCTGCCCGACAATCTGACGATCACGCGCGTGCTCGATCGGGACGATCCGCCTGGCGATTTCGCCGGAGGCGGCGCAGTCCTCGTTGATCCGTTGCGCCCCTGGAAAACCCGGAACGACGGGGAACCTCGGCCGGCGTATCCGCCGCGCGTCGCACGAGCGGATCGGGGCCTCCCTCCGTCTGGTCTCGTCACCTACGTCGTCGACAAAATTGTGATTGCTTCCACAATTCGTCATTTTTTAGACTTCTATTTCAATGACATAGGACTCACTAACATGAATCGCAAACGATTTCGACGCTTGATCCTGCTCATGACCGCGCTCGCCGCCGCCGGCTGCGGGACGCCCGAGGCCCCGATCGTCAACAAGGGGCCGAAGGTGACCAGCCTGTTCAACAAGGGAAACCTGGCCAATCCCCTCAACCTCAAGGTCAAGGCCGGATCGCCCGGTTCCGGCCGGGCCGTCGCACGGCTAGGGCCCCGGGGCTTCGGCCGCTGAACCTTGATTCTCGATGCTCCAGCCAGGCTGAGAATGACCGATTTCCCCGGATGGTTTACCGCCGCTTTTGATCCGTCATCCTACGCGAACCTCGTCAACGAGTACGGGAGTCCAAGATGCCTCATCCCAGAACGCGACGTGGCTTTACCCTGATCGAGCTCCTGGTCGTGATCGCGATCATCGCCGTGCTCATCGCGCTGCTCCTGCCCGCGGTCCAGGCGGCCCGCGAGGCCGCCCGCCGCGCCCAGTGCACCAACAACCTCAAGCAGCTCGGCCTGGCGGCTCATAACTATATGCAGGTCAATACCAACCTCCCCATGGGCACTTACAAGATGCCCGCAGCTCATGACCGGCTCGTGTACCGGAACCCACGAGCAGAGCGCATCGTCGGGCTCTGCCCCTTCCTGGAGCAGCCGGCGGCGTACAACGCCTATAACTTCTCGCAAAACCTTTACAACATGGCCAACGAGACCGTGCATCTGATCGGGATCAGCACGCTCTGGTGTCCCAGCGATGCCAAGGTATCGATGACCCAGGACATCAGCTCGGCCTTCAGCTCTCCACCCCGATCCCGTTCCTGATGCACTACACCAGCTACAAGGGGAACGCGGGGACGTGGTTCTCGCCGGGCCTCGCCGATAGCCCGGGCCAGTCGAACTGGACAGCCCTGCTGGGTCAGGCCAACGGCGTGTTCAACTTTTACAGCACGACGAGCATCGCCTCGATCACCGACGGAACCAGCAACACGCTGCTCTTCAGCGAGACCGCCTACGGGAAGCTTGTGACGGCCGGTGACGTCGCTTACTGGTGTTTCTGGGTTTCGGGCGATTATGGTGACACCATGTTCACAACTCTCTACCCTATCAATCCTCAGCGCAAGCTCGCGAGCGACCCCGCCACGCAGGGCGTGGGCACCGACGTGTTCGTGGCGTCGGCCTCGAGCTTCCATCCCGGCGGCGTCAATTCGGTATTCTGCGACGGCTCGGTCCGCTTCATCAAGGACTCGATCAATACGCTCCCGTTCTCGCCCACGACCGGAATCCCCCTGGCCTATAACCAGGGTTCGCCCGTCTGTAGCACCAACGGGGCTCCCACCTACACCATCACCCCCGGGACGAGCAACGGGATCTGGCAGGCGATATCGACCCGCGCCGGCGGCGAGGTCGTCAGTTCCGATGCTTACTGATGCGATGATCCCGCCCACGATCCGCCGCGGGGGAGCCACCCGGCTCCTCCGGGCCCACCTGCCCAAACCGAACCAGGCGAGTTGATCGATCGAGATCGAGACGTGAACCCGTTCATGATGGAGGAGCGATGTTCAGCATCTTCAGTCCGCAACAGCGCGGGGACCTGATCCGTCGGGGCTACAGCCGACGCCATTTCGGCAGGCTCGCCGCGCTCGCGGCGGCGGGGGCGAGCCTGCCGTTTTACAACGAGTTCGCCCTGGCCCAGCGCAGCCTGTCGATGATTCCCAACTTGCCCCCCGACGCGGTACGGATCAACGGCAACGAGAACCCTCTGGGGCCGTGCTCCGAGGCCGCCGAGGCCGCCATCGCGCTGGTCTCCCGATGCGGCCGGTACAACCGGCAGGAAACGACCAGCCTGGTCAAGAACCAGGCGGAATTCGACGGACTCAAGCCCGAGTACGTGATGCCCTTCGCCGGCTCGAGCGACCCGCTCCACCGGATCGTGATGGCCTATACCTCGCCCACGCGGAGCTTCGTCGTCGCCGACCCCGGCTACGAGGCCGGCACCCGCGCCGCCGAGTTCGTGGGGGCCAAGGTCGTCAAGGTCCCGCTCCGCAAGGACTACACTCACGACGTCAAGGCGATGGTCCAGGCCGACCCCAACGCCGGCGTCCTCTACATCTGCAACCCCAACAACCCCACCGGCACCGTCACCTCGATCAACGACATCGAGTACGTCCTGGCCAACAAGCCCAGGGACTCGATCCTGCTGCTCGACGAGGCGTACATCCACTTCTCGCACTCGGCGACGATGGGCTCGGCGCTGGTCGCGGCCGACAAGGACCTGATCGTCATCCGCACGTTTTCCAAGCTCTTCGGTCTGGCCGGACTGCGGGCCGGGGTCGCCCTCGGGCGCCCCGACCTGCTCGAGAAGATCCAGGGCTATGGAGTCGGCGCAATGCCCGCGACCGGCATGGCTGCCGCCGCGGCCAGCCTCAAGGTCCCGAACCTCATACCCGAACGGCGGACCATCAATGCGCAGGATTCGCGAAAATGTCTTCGAGTGGATGGACAAGAAACACTATGCGTACATTCCCTCCGAGACCAACTTCTTCCTGGCCGACGTCAAGCGTCCCGGGCCCGAGTTCACTCGCGCGATGATCAAGGAGAAGGTGGCCATCGGGCGCACCTGGGCGGCCCTGCCCAACCATGTCCGGGTCACGGTGGGAACCCAGGACGACATGAACAAGTTCAAGACGGCCTTCGAGAAGGTGATGAACTCCTGAGCCGGCCGGCTGGTCATCGATCGCGTCCGTGCCGGATGCGCTTCCCGCATCAAAACAGACGATCTCCAAAAAAATTCGCTCTTGATCTGGAGGAGTGATGTCGGAGTCCATCAGCCCGAAACAACGCCTGGATTTCTTGCGGCGCGGTTACAGCCGCCGCCACTTCGGCCGGCTCGCCCTGCTGACGGCGGCGGCGGGCACGGGAGCCGCGCTGCCGTTCTACAACGAGTTCGCGCTGGCCCAGCGCGGGCTGTCGTCGCTACGCGGCCTGTCGTCGATCCCCGAACTGCCTCCGGACGCGGTCAAGATCAACGGCAACGAGAACCCCCTCGGACCCTGTCCGGAGGCGGTCGCGGCGGCGTCGGCGATCATCCCGCGCTGCGGGCGCGTACAACTTCGAGCTTGCCGGCCAGTTCGTCCGAGCCCAGGCCGAGTCCGACGGCGTCAAGCCGGATTACGTCTTGCCGTACCCCGGCTCAAGCGACCCGCTGCATCGGGCCGTGATGGCCTACGCATCGCCCACGCGCAGCTTCGTGGTCGCTGACCCCGGCTATGAGGCCGGCGCCTGGGCCGCGGAGTTCGTGGGGGCCAAGGTCGTCAAGGTCCCGCTCCGCAAGGACTATACCCACGACGTGCAGGCGATGGTCCAGGCCGACCCCAACGCGGGCGTCATCTACATCTGCAATCCCAACAACCCCACCGGCACCGTCACCTCGATCGAGGACATCGAGTACGTCCTGGCCAACAAGCCCAGGGACGCGATCCTCATCCTCGACGAGGCGTACATTCATTTCTCGCACTCGGCAACGATGGGCTCGGCGCTGGTCGCGGCCGACAAGGACCTGATTGTCATCCGCACGTTCTCCAAGCTCTTCGGCCTGGCCGGTCTGCGGGCCGGGGCCGCTCTGGGGCGTCCCGACCTGCTCGAGAAGCTGCGCGGCTACGGCAACGGGTTCCTCCCCGCCCCGGCGATGGCCGCGGCGATCGCCAGTCTCAAGGCGCGGGACCTGGTCCGAACCCGTCGCGCCGTCAACGCTCGCATTCGTGAAGACGTCTATGAGTGGATGGACAAACGAGGCTACGCTTACATTCCCTCCGAGACGAACTTCTTTCTGGTCGACGTCAGGCGGCCCGGGCCGGAGTTCGCCAGGGAGATGATCAAGGAGAAGGTGGCCATCGGCCGGACGTGGCCGTCACGGCCGAATCATGTCCGGGTCACGGTGGGAACCCAGGATGACATGGAAAAATTCATGACCGCCTTCGACAAGGTCATGACCGCCTGATCCCGACCAGAGTCGCGCACGGAACAGCCGGCGCGGCCGGTGCTCGCACGAGACACCGGCCGCTCCCGGCTCGCGTGGGTTCACGTCGCCACGGGATGAGAGCCATCCCTCCTCGCTCCTCGCCTTCCCGGGATCGATCCCCACCATGCTCGATGATGAGACAAAGCGTACCGCTTCACGATCGAGAGCATGGCCTTACGGCTGGCGCGGTCTGGCCGGCGACCTCGCTGGAGGAGCGATCGCCGCCCTGATCGCACTGCCGTACGGCCTGGCGATGGCCAACCTGATGGGTTTGCCGCCGGTGCTCGGCCTCTATACGTCGATTCTGACGGCGCCGATCACGACGATCCTGGGGCGAAACCCGGTCCTGATCGGCGGGACCGCCAGCGCGACGGTTCCGTTCATTGCGCTGGCGGTTCATCAACAGGGGATCGGCGGCGCGGCCAAGCTCTCGATCGTGGCGTCGGTCATCATGATGGCCTTCGGCGTTCTGCGGCTGGGTCGCTACATCGTCAAGGTCCCCCCGCCGGTGGTCTCGGGCTTCTCGTGCGGGGTCGGGGCGATGATGGTGATCTCGCAGCTCCGGATGCTGCTCGACCTGCCCGCCTCGATCGGTTCCGGAGCCAGTCACTCCAGCGCGCTGGGGCAACTTGTGCTGGTGCTGGTCCATTTCGACCAGGGCCGTATCCGTCCCCTGGCGCTCGGCCTGGCGGTGATCGCCGGGGCGGCCGTTTGCGCCCGCCGATCGCCGCGGCTACCGGCACCCCTGCTGGGCGTGGGACTGTCGATCGTCCTGGACCAGGTTCTCGGCTGGCGCGAACGCGCGCTGGGAGCCATCGAGCTGACGACGCCCACGCTCATCGGTTTCGCCTGGCGACCCGAAGACGTGACGCGGCTGCTCCCCTCGGCCTTCGCCCTGGCATTGATCTCGTCGATCAATCTCCTGATCACCTCGCGAGTCGTCGAGCATTTCCAGGGCCGCCACGCGCCATGAAGCGGGCGGACGCCGACGCCGAGCTCGGCGCCTTCGGGATCGCCAACCTTTGCTCGGGAATGTTCGGAGCACCGATGAGTATCGGCATCCCCGCGCGGAGCCTGGCCAATATCCGCTGCGGCGGCACGACCCGGCTCTCGAACCTGGTCCACGCGGGGTTTCTGGTCCTGTTCATGGCCGTCGGCTCGGGCCTGGTCGCGCGGGTACCGGTGGCCGCCCTCGCCGGAGTGATTGCTTATATCGGGTTCTGCCTGCTCGAATGGAGCACCTGGCACCGACTGCCACGGATGAGGCGGCTCGATGCCGCCGCGTTCCTGACCACCGCCTTCGCCGTGCTCTGCACCAACGCCGTGGCCGCCGTCGCCCTGGGCTGCATGCTCTACATCGTTCAGGCCCTCAACGCGAAGCTCGTCCTGGCCAGGCTTCCCGCTCCCGTCATCGGTACATCCGGCAAGGCCGAATGACTCGCCCTCGTGATCCCGGCAAACCTTATCAGCCAGAGGTCGGATATGCCTGATTATGCTGCGTTTTGCATGACGAATGGCCATCAACCGCCAGGTGACCCTCGATCCTCGTTCCGATCATGCCGCGATCGATCGTCGCCCCCAGCAACCCAACTCTTGTCCAATTCAGAATTTGTGCCCGAATACGTCCGCCGCCCCAATCGCCTCGATCGGGTGCTCGATCGGAACTGGCATTAACGTTGCACCAGGGACGCCTTCAGGCTCATCCGGCGTCGGTCGTCGGAACTATCAGTCGCGACCCGTGCTTACGGAATCGTAAATGTTAATGAACTGCTTTTTTTCGGTTCTGTGGATTTCCCGATTTTTTAGAGTTTCTATTAATTCCTAAGTGTGCATAAATTGCAACCATCAATCCTCCGAATCTGGAGAGCTCCTGCGGCATGGCGGACTTGCCCTGGGAAATGGAGGGAGCCGTGTTGTCGAAGAACCGATCGCCGCGTCCAGACTTGGTTGAGGGCCTCCCCTCGGTGACGGTCAGCCTGATCGCCCGCGCCCGGGCACACGATCAGGACGCCTGGCGCTGCCTGTTGACGCTGTACGCGCCGCTGGTCCGGGCGTGGTGTCAACGATCGGGCATCACGGGCCAGGACGCCGACGACGTGATTCAGGAGGTCTTTCAGTCGGTGGCGATGGCCCTGGGTAATTTTCGTCCCCATCCGGAGCAGGAGGGATGCTCGTTCCGGGCCTGGTTGCGGGTCATCACCCGGAACAAGATGCTCGATGTCTTTCGACACTCCGCGGGCCAGCCTCAGCGGGGCGTGTGGGACCACGACCGGATGCTCGAGGTCCCCGAGCAGGAGATCGACCTCGTTGAGGACGACGACGAACCGACGCGGGTCCGTTACCGGGCAAGGTACGAGCGCGCCGTCGAGCGCGTCCGCAGCGAGTTCGGCGATCGGACCTGGCAGGCCTTCTCGCGCGCGACGGTCGACGGCCACGCGCCCGCCGACATCGCCAGGGACCTCGGGATCTCCGCCGACAGCGTTCGCCAGGCCAAGAGTCGCGTGCTTCGCCGGCTCAAGTCGGTCATGGCGGAAACGACTCCGTAGAGCCACGGATCGATTGAGGCGAAACCGCCTTGCTGGATTGTCGCAACCCTGGTAGCGTACCCGCCCGACCGTGGTTGGCTTCGCCCTCAAAGCAATCTCACCAGACGGAAGGCGGGTCCAGGGATGGAGACTCTCGGACAACACATCATTGCCGAGCTCGAAGGCTGCGCCGCCGACTTGCTGAGCGACGCCGAGGCGGTCCGCCGCCTGCTCCGTGAGGTCGCCGAGCGCGCGCACGCGATGCCGGTCGCCCAGGAAGTCTTCGACGCTCCCCAGGGGGGCGTCAGCGGCTTCATCCTTCTCGACGAGTCGCACATCGCGATCCATACCTGGCCCGAGTACCGCTACGCCGCCGTCGACCTCTACACGCGGGGCCGGCAGGTCTCTCCGAGGCCGGTTTGCGACTACCTCGGGGCCCAGCTCGGAGCGAGCGAGGTGCGGACACTCGTGCTCGACCGCGGGAAATCGGGACGCGGCGCCATTCCCGAGCCTCACTTCCACCACGGCCGCGTCGGGACGGAGCCGCATCCCGCGGGACCATTCTTCGCCTGATCGCCAGGCCTGAATTCACATCAGGCACTTCCTCAAACGCCAAGCAACAGAAACGGCCGGCGCTTCCGGGAAAATGCCTCGGAAGCAGCGGCCGCCGTTCGGTGATGGCTCAATACGCGTCCGCGCTGACCACCTCTCCCATGTTGATCGTGGCGATGCCATAATACGGCTGAGGGGCGATGCTATTCTTGATGAACTTGACCGAGCCATCGAGGAACAGCGTGTTCACGCCGCCAGGATGGTTCGACTGGGGACCGAGTAAGCTACCCACGTTGTACCAGCTAAATCCCGTGATATCATCGCACGATTTTGTGTTGGGAAAGGTGATTTGCCAGTAGCCGCCACCTCGACCGGAATCCTGCTGTGACCAGTACTGCCCCTTCCAGTCCCAACCTTTCGACGTGGAGCCCTGGCAACGGTTCGCATCAACCTGGGGTACACCGGTCATCTGCGCCGAGCCGTTCCAGACGACGCCCATGTTGGTGGTCTTGGCTCCGGACGTTCCCTTGATCCACTCCGAGAAGACCGCGGTGTTGCTCGTACCATCGGTGACGCTCGCCAGGGAGACAGGAGTTCCCAGGTAGGTGTCACCTCCCATGTACCAACTCGGTCCATTGAGCCTTCCGCCACTCAGGTTGGGCTCGGTGCCCATATTGTTCGGGTAGTTGGTCACTCCCGGGGCCGCGCCCGTCGCCGCGAGGTTCGTCACATCGCCAGGGTTTGGGTCGGACGGGCAGAGCAGGACGGTAAGATGCGCATACATCACCGTCGTGTTCGGTCCAACCTTGATCTGGGTCTTGGTCAGGTCGCTGTAGGACCAGTTGTAGGCGTTGTAAGTGGATTGCTGTTCCAGGAAAGGAAGAAGCCGAACCTTCATCGACGCGTTTAGCGGCGGATTGCCGACGTAGCCCATGGTCGTGCCGGTGGTCGGGTAGTCAACGTAGCTGAGCGGTTGGGTCGTCTTCCAGGTTCCCGCGGGTGGAATGATATCATTTACTGAAACATAGTTATGGATTGCGAGACCAATCTGCTTGAGATTGTTGACGCACTGGCTGCGCCGGGCCGCCTCGCGGGCCGCCTGCACGGCCGGCAAGAGGAGGGCGATCAGCACCGCGATGATCGCGATCACGACCAACAGCTCGATCAACGTGAACCCGCGATGAGCAGTCCGATCCTTCCGCATGATAGGCACCTCGTTGTGTAGGAGAATCCAACAGAGACGACCACGGGAGCCTCGATTGCCGAGAACCCCGTTCCGTTCGCGACCGAACCGATCTTTGAGAACTTCAAGGATTTGGTTTGCCCGTCTCGTACATCCCGCGGATCTCGTCGTCGGAGAAGGCTCGCGCGAAAATGCCCAGCTCATCGATCCGGCCATTCAGGGTGCGAATCGGAGTGTAACTCTTGAATACGGGGTTCCAGTTGCCGATCTGGGCATGGCCGATCTGGAGCGGCGACGGTATTGCGATTTGTTGCCACGCGATCCGCGCTCCATCGAGGTAGTGGGTCGCCGAACGGGTCTCGCCGTCGATGACGCAGGCCAGGTGAACCCATCGTCCCAGGTAATCGGGGCCAATCACCGGCGAGGTCTGGGTGCGGAAGGCACCATAGGCACCGAGGATGAGCGTACCCTCGGCATCCATCTGCCAGTGAATTTCACCGGGATCTTCGTACCCATCGGTCAATAACAACGAACAGAACTTGTGATCGAGCCCCTCAACGCGGACCCAGGCTTCGAGGGTGAGCGATTTGAACTGGCCGGGGATGTAGATCCGCACCCGGTCGCTGATCCGTTTGAATTCCAGGGCGCCCTTGCCAGGCCACCGGCCTTCGGTCCAGAGGCAACCGACGATCGCGCCGTCGAGAAATTCGTCATGATGGAGGCTGACGTCCCGCAACGTCCGTTCCCAGGGCTCCTGGTCATCGAAGCTGTAGTAGAGGACGGTTGTCGGGTCTGACCGAAGCTTGCGGCTATAGGCTTGCCATTGCCGTTGACGACTCTGGCTTTGCGCGTCCTCCAATTGCTGGAGCCGCTCGGCCCACGAACTCGGCGGCCACCGCGGCGATTTCACGAAGTTCGAGGCCCGTACCGAAACGGGCGGCTCGTCCGGCCTTCAACAGCGTGATGGCGTGGGTTGCCGCATGCTGGCCGGTACCGTGCAGCTCCACCTCGCCGTCGATGACGTGAACCTCGCCCTGGCCGCCATCATCAACCCGGAGGCCAAACTCGGTGCCGAGATCCACGGTGTCCATCCCGGCGCACGAACGGTAAAACCCTGGGCTTGCTTGGGAACATGCGTGCGCAGCTTGCCGCGATGGCAAAACGCCCGACGCGGCGAGAGGAGCTCCAGATCCGCGGGTCCTTCCAGAATCAGGCTGACGCCGCTGAACAATTCGATCTGCACCCACCCCTCGGCAAGCCGCAGCCGCCCTGGCCGGAGCGTCGCGCCTTCCTTGAGTCCTGCTGGCCCACCCGATTCCCAGCGTGCGTTCACCGCGCGGGTCAGAACCGCCAGGGCCTTGCCGTCGATCATGTACTGCCGCTCTTCGGCCTTCCCGGAATCGACCTGATTGACAGCCAGTGCCACGAGCGACGGAGAATTCTTGGAGGGGGACGACCAGAAAGTGCGCGGAAGCGAGTCGCTCAGGATAAGGATTGTCGTCACGCACGCGGCCCCCGCGATCAGCCAGGCAACCCAGAACCGTCGCGCTCGGCCGCGGTTCACCCCTTGAGTCGGTGGCGCGGCCGCCAGTTCGACCGGCTCGCTCTCGGAATCGAACGAGTCCGCGCTCGAGTCCCCTCCACGTACCCCCGGATCGGTTCCGAACTTGCGGCGGAGGTCCGACTGCAGGTGCATGCTCTGGATGTAAAAGGCCAGCACGTTCGCATCATCGATGACCAGTTCTTCGAGCCGTCGAAGCTGCTCGGGAGTGATCGACTCCTCGCAGAGCGCCTCGATCAGCGCTCGTGCTTCGTTGATGTTTTGCGGCCGTCGTGGAATGCCGGTCATGAGCGTTCCCCCGCGGCGAGGGTTTGCGAAACGCAATTGAAGAGAGTTTTGCGGATTCGCGCCAGAGTTTTGTACACCGTGTCGACCGATCGGCCGATCCCCTTGGCGGTCGTGTGGGGAGTGGCTCCCTCCTGGAACCGCGCCATCAGGAGTTCGCGATCGCTCAAGGAGAGCTTGGCCAGGCAGTTATCGAGAGCCTGTTGCCGTTCGTCGAGTAGCAGTGAGTCGGCCTCGTGCTCGAGCGCCTCGGCAATCCTGCGCGATCGTCTCCTCGCTGAAAACGACTCGTTGCCGCGACTTCGATCGGCGATAGTGCTGGATCTTGTGAAACGCGATGCGACATCCCCATGACACGAAATCTTCCGGGGGATGATCCGGGTCGAATTTTTGCCACATCGTCGCACTCACGTCCTGAAGCACGTCCTCGGCGTCGGCGTGATGCGGCAAGAGTGTCAGGATGTACGCGAAGATCCGGCGCTGCGACCGGACAAAAAGCTTGATGAACGTCGGTCCCTGCGCGACGTGTTCGTCAGCCTGATCGACGAGGCCGATCCAGCGATGCTCGCCGTCGGGTCGGTGCTGGCCGTTCATACCCAGCCTCTTTGTACGATTTCGGATTTCAACGACCCGGACCCCTTCGCATCGGTCCTCACGACTTGCCCGGATTCCAGAGAGCTCCGGCCGGATCGTTCGCCCGAATCGAGGGACTGAGCTTTTTAGGAAAATGGCCCTTCCCCTTGAGATTCCCGGTCGCGCGAAAAACTGGAAATGAACTCGCGAAATTTTTGAAATTTTGGATCTCGACAACGCGCGGCCGGGCATCGAACCGGGGAACAAGCCCGGTGACACCCGGCCGCGATCGTCGATTCTCCGCGAAAAAACTCGAAAGCGAGCGAGATGGGCGCTAACTCAATCCGCCAACCGGATATTCAGCTCGCGAAGCTGTCGGGCGTCGACGGTGCCGGGCGCTCCGGTCATGAGGTCGGTGCCGCGAGCGGTCTTGGGGAAGGCGATGCAGTCGCGGATGTTGGTCAGGCCCGCGTAGAGCATCACCAGGCGATCGAATCCGAAGGCGATACCGCCGTGCGGCGGGGCGCCGTTGCGCAGGGCGCCGAGCAGGAAGCCGAATTTTTCCTCGGCCTCTTCGGGAGTGAGTCCCAGCAGGCTGAAGATCCGGGACTGGATGTTCGGATCGTGGCACCGGATCGTGCCGCCCGCGGCTTCCTCGCCGTTGACCACCAGGTCGTACGCTTGCGCGCGGACCTTGCTTGGATCGGTCGCCAGGAGCGGCAGGTCCTCGGCCAACGGCATCGTGAACGGGTGATGCTCGGCGACGTACCGTTTTTCCTCGGCGTCCCAGGCGAGCAGGGGGAAGCGGACGATCCATGAATAATGGAACGACTTCGGATCGTACAGGTTCAGCTCGGCCGCGAGCTTCGCCCGCAGGTTCGAGAGCGCCTGGCTGGTCACCGCCTGGGTGTCGGCGACGATCAGGATCAGGTCGCCGGGCTTCGCGTCGAACGTCTCGCGAAGCCGGGTGCCCAGCGCGTCGGGGAAGAACTTCGCGGTCGGGCCGGTCAGCGTCTCGGCCTCGACCTTGATCCAGACCAACCCCTTGGCGCCATAGGTGCCGGCGAACTCGGTCAGGGCGTCGAGGTCCTTGCGGGTATACTTCGTACCGCCGCCGGTGGCGCAGAAGCCGCGCACCCGGTTCCCGGCGTCGAGCGCCTGGCGGAAGACCTTGAACTCGGTCGCTCCGGCCAGTTCGGCCAGGTCCTTGAGCTCAAGACCGTACCGCAGGTCGGGCCGGTCGTTGCCGAACCGTTCCATCGACTCGTGGTACGACAGACGGGGCAGGGGGAGCGCGATCTCCTGACCGGTGAACTCGCGCGCCAGGGCCGCGACCAGGGGCTCCATCGCAGTCATGATGTCCTCGTCCTCGACGAACGACATCTCGATGTCAAGCTGGGTGAACTCGGGTTGCCGGTTGGCCCGCAGGTCTTCGTCGCGGAAGCATCGGGCGATCTGGAAATAGCGATCGAAGCCCGAGACCATGAGAAGCTGCTTGTAAAGCTGCGGCGACTGGGGCAGCGCGTAGAAATGCCCCTCATGGACCCGGCTCGGCACCAGGAAGTCGCGCGCGCCTTCGGGTGTGCTCCGGCCCAGGATCGGGGTCTCGACCTCCCAGAAACCCTGGTCCGAGAGGACCGACCGCATCCGCTGGGCCATCGTGTGGCGAAGCTGGAAAACCGCTTGCATCGCTGGCCGACGGAGGTCGAGGTAGCGGTACTTGAGGCGGAGCTCCTCGTTGGCCTCGGCCCCCTGGATCTCGAACGGCGGGGTCGGCGTGGCGTTCAGGACCTCGAGCTGCCGAGGCCCGAACCTCGATCGCGCCGGTGGCGAGCCTGGGATTCTCCTTCCCCGCGAGCCGGGGCGCCACAACCCCCTGGACCCCGATGACGTACTCGTTGCGCAGCTCGCGGGCTGCCGCCTGGAGCTCGGCACCGGCGTCGGGCTCGAAGACGACCTGGGTCAGCCCGTACCGGTTGCGGACGTCAATGAACGTCAAGCCGCCGAAATCGCGCCAGGCGTCCACCCAGCCGTTCAGGACCACGGTGCGCCCCACGTCGTCGCGTGTCAACTCGCCGCAATGATGTGTACGTTTCAGCATAAAAAGTTCGGATCGCGTGGTCCGCCGATGGAAGGGCGTGCCGGAGGGTCCCTGGGATGGTAAGGTGATTCGCGGGTTCACCTTAACCCGACTCACGGGAGAGCGTCAAGGAGCGGACATCCGATGCGGTTCGACGGAGTGCGTTCCTGGCAATGGGCCGAGGGCCTCGCCGTCGGTTGCGGAGGCGATTCGGACGATCGAGTCGCCGCGATTCTGGTCAGCGCACTGGGCGATCTGGGCCTGCGCGTCGAGCGGTCGAACGCCGGAAGCGATAACGCGAGCAACCTCGCACAAATGGTCTGGGCCACACCAGATCGGACCGATCGGCCTCCTTGCCGGTTCGTTTTTTTCACGACGCTCGACCTGACGTCCAACCGCGACGGGCTGGCGCTCCTGTACGGGCTGGCCCGTTCCTGGCCGCGCGACGGTCGAGAGGGTCCGGCCTTCGCGGCGGTTTCGCCTTCAAGGCTGAACCGGGTTCTCAACGCGCTGGATACGGTCCACCCAGCCTCGGCCGCCGATCCGCCGCGGCTCGTCATCGGCTGGCGCGTGCCGGCCATGGGGGCGGGGTTGACGCTCCGGGAGCGCGGCACCGGCGGGCTCGCCGCCCGCGCCGCGGCCGATCTGTGGGTGCCCCACCGGTTGCGTCGTCCCCCCGGCTTCTGGCGTTTCCGGCACGCGCCGGCAGCGGTCTTCGTCGAGGGAGACGGCGATTTCGACGCGTGTCGTGCCGGACCGATCGACCTCGCCGCTCTGAACCGCGCGGCGATGCTGGTGAGCGAGATCGCCATGCGTTGGGTCCGCTTGCCCTGACCCATGACGATCAACCTCCCTGACGGAGCCGCTCCAGGTCGTCCCAGAACCCGGGATAGGTCTTGGCGACACAACCAGGGTCGAGGATCGTGACCCCCGGCGCCTTGAGCCCCGCCAGGGCGAACGACATGGCCATCCGGTGGTCGTCGTACGTATCGATTCGCGCGGGGGTGAGGGCCGATGGCGGGAAGATGATCAGGCCATCCTCGCGCTCGTCGACCTTGGCCCCAAGCTTGCGCAGCTCGGTCGCCAGGGCCTTGATCCGATCGGTCTCCTTGTGGCGGATATGGCCGACGTTCCGGATCCGGCTGATCCCCTGGGCGAAGAGGGCCACGACCCCCTGGGTCATCACCGTGTCGCTGATCGCGTTCATGTCCACGTCGACACCTCGGAGCGGGCCGCCGGTGACGGTCGTCGCCCCCGATTCGCGAACCACGGTGCAGCCCATGTGCTCGAGCACGTCCACGAACGCCAGGTCACCCTGGACGCTCGACGTGCCCAGCCCCTCGACCGTGACCGTCCCCCCGCTGATCGCCGCGGCGGCGAAGACGTAGCTCGCGGCCGAGGCGTCGGGCTCGATCGCGTAATCGCGCCCGCGATAACGCGCGGGGCGGATATCGAACCGCTTGAACTTGCGGTTCCCCGCGCGAACCCCGAACGCCTCCATCACCGCCAGGGTCATTGACACGTACGGCTGCGAGACGAGCGGCCCCTCGACCTCGACGGTGGTCAACTCGCGGCATACGGGAGCGCCATCAGGAGCCCGCTGAGGAACTGGCTCGAGACGTCGCCGCGAACGAACGCGAAGCCGCCGTCCAGTCCGTCGGCCCGGACGGTCAGCGGCGGACAGCCCGTCCCCAGGTCACTCCGCGCATCGCTTCCCAGCCGATTCAGGGCGTCGAGCAGGTCGGCCACGGGTCTTTGCCGCATCCGGGGAGTGCCGTCCAGGCGAAACGTCCCGTGCGCCGCCGCCGCGATCATGGCCGTCAGGAACCGCAGGCTCGTTCCCGAGTTGGCCACGAACAACTCGGCCTCGCCGGTCGCGATGCTCCCGCCGCATCCCGTCAGCCGGATCGACGCCGACGCCCGGTCATGCTCGATCGCGATCCCCAGCCGCTTCAGGGCCTCGACCATCACCCGCGTGTCATCGCTATCAAGCGCGCCTGTCAGCGTGGACGCGCCATCCGCCAGCGCCGCCACGATCAACGCCCGGTTCGTCAGGCTTTTCGACCCCGGAACTGTCACCCGCGCGCTCGGCGGCGGACCGGTCCAGGGGGTTATCTCGATCTCGGAGGGATACGAAGGCGGGAAACTCATGGCCTGCCATCTAGCTTGAGGATCAACCCAGCAATGCGTGCAACGACTCCGAGTCGCGGGACTCGTGTTCTCAGATTAGCATTCCGAGGTCGAAAATATCAGGGACTCGCGGGATCGAACCGAGATCCGTCCCGATTCGTCCTAACCCAAGTGGCCGCAACCTGAAAGACCCCACATACGAACTTAGTACCAAAGCGTATCAAATGAGTATCAACGACGTAACTCCTTGTCGCCATAAAAATACCGACGAAGCTTCCATCGCTGGTCGTACTTTTGAAATCGCTCGATCGAAATCCAGGCGCGTCTCCGACCGAAAAGCCTGCTGGCACATGCGCTACGACATCCCGGCCAGCGCTCTACCTAGTTAATCGCACGAGGCGAGCCACGGAGTCTCGTTCCAGACCGCCCGCACGGATATTCTTGATCTGCACAACCGAAAACTGCTGACACGGCACCGACTGAGCAGAGGTTGGTATTTCATGCCGGTGGCCGATCTGGAAGCGCGATTGCGGGGCACATGATTTCGAGGAGAGCCCTGACGAAATAACGCTCATGAAACCAACCCCGGCACGTTCGCGAGCTCGCCTGAGTGTCATCGCCCTGGGGCTCATGGTCCTGATCTCGGTCAGCCACCAGGCGAAGGTCTGGCCGGAGCCGAGCACCGGTAAGCCCGATCCGCCAACCATGTCCATGGACGCCATGCCCGGAATGTCGATGGGCGGCCAGGAGAACCGATCGGCCAGTCCGCCGGGATACCAAGCCGTTGCGGTCTCGCCGGCGATCCAGCAGCGGATCGGCGTGATGATCGGCCGGGTCGAGAAGGCGCCGTTGTCGATGAGCGTGCGCGCCGTCGGGATCGTCCGGCCGGACGAGACCCGCACGGCGCATATTCACGTCCGCACCGAGGGCTGGGTCGAGACGCTGTTCGTCAACTTCACCGGGCAGAGGGTCAAGAAGGGAGAGCCCTTCCTTTCGATTTACAGTCCGGAGTTCTACCGGACCCAGCTTGACTACGCGACCGCCCGTCGCGCCGGGCGCGCGGGGGGCTCGCTGGCCGCGACGGAACGCTCGCTCGAAGAGCTGGCGCTGCGCAAGCTGAAGCTCCTGGATGTCTCCGACCCGGAGCTCAAGGAGCTGGAACGGACCGGGCGTCCACTGGAATTCCTGACCCTGCGTAGCCCGGTCGATGGGACGGTGCTCGCCAAGGACGTTCAGGCGCACGAGTACCTCACGCCGGCGCGCGACCTCTACGTCGTCGCTGACCTGTCGACCGTCTGGGTCCAGGCGCAGGTCTATGAATATGAGCTGCCCCACATCGCGCTCGGCAGTCCGGCCGAGGTTGCCGTCGTGGCGCTGCCGGGCAAGACGCTCCAGGGAAAGGTCGTGTTCGTCCAGCCGACCGTCGAGGAAGCCACCCGGACCATCCAGGTGCGCGTCGAGCTGGCCAACCCCGACGGCACGCTCAAGCCCGGCATGTTCGCCGATATCATCATCAAGCACCACATGGGCTCGGGGCTCCTGGTGCCGAGTTCCGCCGTCATCCGCACCGGCACGCGCGACGTCGCCTTCCTGGTCGATGACCAGGGCCGCTTCGTCCCCGTCGAGATCGAGATCGGCGGCGTTTCCTTTGGCAACAGGTTCCAGGTGCTCAGGGGACTGAACGAGGGAGACCGCGTCGTCACCTCGGCCAATTTCCTGATCGACTCCGAGAGCCGGCTCCAGGCAGGGGGAAGCGGGGGCATGCCTGGAATGCCCGGCATGGACATGAAGAGCATGGACATGAATGGTATGGACATGAAGGGCATGGACCATACCTCGCACCCGCGTTGACCCTCGGGAAACCCGCATGATTGCCCGGATCATCGAGTGGAGCGCCCGCAATCCGTTCCTGATCGTCGTCATGATGGCCTTGATTCTGGCGGGCGGCGGTTGGGCGATCGTGAACACGCCGCTCGACGCGATCCCCGACCTGTCGGACGTGCAGGTGATCGTCTACACGCCGTGGGAGGACCGCAGTCCCGACATTATCGAGGACCAGGTCACGTATCCGATCGTGACCCAGCTCCTCTCGGCGCCCCGCGTGAAGGCGGTCCGGGCAAGCTCGTTTTATGGATTCTCGCTGGTTTATGTGATCTTCGACGACTCGGCCGATCTGTACTGGGCGCGGAGCCGTGTGCTCGAGTACCTGAGCGGGATGACGGGTAAGCTCCCCGACGGCGTCGCGCCCGAGCTCGGGCCGGACGCGACGGGGGTGGGCTGGGCCCTGGAATACGTCCTGATCGACCGGACGGGGCGGCACAGCCTGGCCGACCTGCGGACGCTCCAGGACTGGCACGTCCAGTACCAGCTCCGGGCCGTGCCGGGCGTGGCCGAGGTCGCCGCGGTCGGGGCGTTCGTCAAGCAGTACCAGGTCACGGTCGACCCCGACAAGCTGCTGGCGTACCAGGTCCCGATCAACCGGGTGGTCGAGCGCGTCCGCAAGAGCAACCAGGAGGTTGGCGGGCGGGTCATCGAGTTTACCGGCCACGAGTACATGGTCCGCGGACGCGGTTATTTCCAGAAGGTGTCGGATATCGAGGAAGTGAGCCTGGGGAGCCAGAAGGACGGCACCCCGATCCGGGTCCGCGACGTGGGCGACGTCGAGCTTGGCCCCGAGATCCGCCGCGGCGTGGTTGATTACAACGGCCTGGGCGACGCCGCCGGTGGGGTCGTCGTCGTCCGCTTCGGCGCCAGCGTTCACGACGTCCTCCAGCGGGTCAAGCGGACGATCGACGAGACGGTCCGACCGTCGCTGCCCCGCGGCGTCGAGCTGATCGTCACCTACGATCGGTCGACCCTGATCGAGCAGTCGGTGGCCAATCTGAGACAGAAGCTGATCGAGGAGAGCCTGATCGTCAGCGCGGTGTGTCTGGTGTTCCTGTTCCATCTGAGATCGGCGCTGGTGGCCGTGCTGACTTTACCCCTGGCGGTACTCCTGGCATTGCTCGCGATGTGCGCGATCGGCCTGACGTCAAACATCATGAGCCTGGGCGGGATCGCCATCGCCGTGGGCGCCATGATCGACGCGGCAATCGTCATGATCGAGAATGCTCATAAACATATTGAGCATGAGGAGGCCCGGCCGGAGACGGAACGTCGGCCGCGCCAGGAGGTCTTGATCGACGCGGCGCGCGAGGTCGGGCCGTCGCTGTTCTTCTCGCTCTTGATCATCACGGTCGGCTTCTTTCCGGTCTTCGCCCTTCAAGATCAGGAGGGGCGGCTGTTCAAGCCCCTGGCCTTCACCAAGACGTTCGCGATGCTCTTCGCGGCGTTATTGTCGATCACGGTCGCACCGTTTCTGATGACCCTCCTGATCCGTGGTTCGATTCCTCCTGAGTCGAAGAACCCGGTCAACCGGCTCTTGATCGTGCTTTATCGGCCGTTCGCCTGGCTGGCGGCTCCGGTTTCGCTACGTGATGATCCTGCTCGCGATCGGGGCAGTCGCGACGATCGTTCCGCTGTACCGCAGCCTGGGAAGCGAGTTCATGCCCCCACTCTGGGAAGGGACGCTCATGTTCATGCCGGTGACCTTGCCGGGAGCGTCGATCGAGACGATGCGCGAGGCGATCCAGGACCAGGACCGGCTCCTGATGAGTGTGCCCGAGGTATCCGGCGTCTTCGCCAAGGCCGGGCGGGCCGAGACCGCGACCGACCCCGCGCCTCTGGAGATGATCGAGACCGTCATCAACCTCAAGCCCCCAGCGCAGTGGCGCCGGGGATGACCCCCGACCTCCTGACCGCCGAGCTCGATACCCTGCTCAAACAGAAGCTTGTGGGCTTCAGCACAAGCTGGACCATGCCGATCAAGGGGCGGATCGACATGCTCTCGACCGGTATCCGCACCCCGATCGGCGTCAAGGTCTTCGGCGCCGACCTGGCCGAGATCAGCCGGCTCGGCCGCGAGATCGAGCGGGCGGTGAACATGGTGCCCGGCACCCGGAGCGCCTTCGCCGAACGTGTCTCCGAGGGCTACTACCTCGACTTCGCGATCAAGCGCCCCGCGATCGGACGCTATGGCCTGACGGTTGACGACGTCCAGCAGGTGATCCAGTCGGCCGTCGGCGGGGCCAACGTCACGACCACGATCGAAGGGCGCGAGCGGTTCCCGGTCAACGTCCGATACGGCCGCGAGCTCCGCGACGACCTGGGCAAGCTCCGCCGCGTCCTGGTCGATACGCCCGGCGGCGCCCAGATCCCTCTTGAAGAACTGGCCGAGCTCAGGATCAACGCGGGCCCGACCATGATCAAGAGCGAGGCGGCCCAGCTTGTCGGGTATGTGTATATCGACATCAAGGATCGCGACGCCGGCGGCTACGTCCGCGACGCCCGTGCCATGGTCGATCGGATGGTCAAGCTCCCACCCGGCTATTCGCTTCAGTGGAGCGGCTCGTTCGAGTCGATGGAGCGCGCCACGCGGCGGCTCACGATCGTGATCCCGTTGACCCTGCTGATCATCGTCATTCTCCTTTATATCAGCACAAAGTCCATGGCCAAGGTGGCGATCGTGCTCCTGGCCGTGCCGTTCTCGCTGGTCGGCGCGTTTCTGCTGCTCTGGCTGCTGGGCTATCACCTCAGCGTGGCGGTCTGGGTCGGCATCATCGCGCTGGCGGGGGTGGATGCCGAGACCGGAGTCGTGATGCTACTCTACCTGGATGTCGCCTACGAGAACGCCCGAACGGCCGGACGCATGGCAAGCATGACCGACCTGGAGCACGCAGTCATCGAAGGCGCCGTGCAGCGGGTCCGGCCCAAGATGATGACCGTGCTGGCCATCCTCATGGGCCTCCTGCCGATCATGTGGTCGACCGGCGCCGGGTCGGACGTGATGAAGCGGATCGCCGCGCCCATGGTCGGGGGAATCCTCACGTCGTTTCTGCTTGAGCTCCTGATTTACCCCGCGATTTTCACGATCTGGAAGTCCTGGACCGAGTTCCGAACGCCCTGACGATCCCGAGAGTGACATCCAGACCGCGATGAGCTCTTCTAGAATTTTTTTATTATGATTGATTGTTTGGGAATAAAATAAGAAAGATGCGACTGAATTGATTTGCAGAGCATGTCATACCCGGCTAGATTGGAGTGACCGTCAGGTCCCCGATTGACCTCCGCCGCGTGCTGGCCCGGACCGCGGTCCCCTCGAGCCACTGATCTCGGTATTAACGATGGTTCACTCCTCGGACGCAGACTTTCCCACGACCCAGTGGAGCCGCGTGCTGGCGGCGGGCCATGCCGACGTGCAGGTCGCGCGTCAGGCGGTGGGCGATCTGTGCCGCGATTACTGGTATCCGCTCTACGCGTTTGTCCGCTACAAGGGCTACGGGCCCGAGGACGCGATGGATCTGGTTCAGGGGCTCTTCGCGCGGCTCCTGGAGCGCGACGACCTGCGCGGCCTCGACCCCTCGAAGGGTCGGCTCCGGTCCTATCTGATGGCCTGCTGCCAGCATCACCTCGCCGATGTGCACGATCATGACCGCGCGGTGAAGCGCGGCGGCGGTCGAGATCAGCCGGAACTGGCGTCCGCCCGGGAACCCAGCCACGATCTGACCGCGGAGCGGCTCTTCGACCAGCGCTGGGCACAAACGCTGCTGGGGCACGTCCTGGGAGCGATCGAGGCCGAGATGCGCAAGGCGGACCATCACCGGATCTTCGAATGGCTGAAGCCCTCGCTGGTCGGCGAGCCCGATGCCCCCTCGTATCGCCAGATTGCCGCCGAAACCGGCCTGAGCATCCCGGCCGTCAAGATGATCGCGCTCCGGATTCGCGGTCGCTACCGCGTGCTGGTACGCGAGGAGATCGCCCGGACCGTCGCCGACCCGGCCGAGATTGACGACGAGATCCGGGCCCTGATCGGCGCACTCGGCCGCTGAGCGCGATGCCGCGTTTCCGATTTTTTTCGTGACCGTTACCGCGCTTTTCCTCTCTCCAAAGTAGCGAGCGAGGCCGATGGTATCGGCCTCGCCAGGAGCGTCGTTCGCGGCGTCTTGAACAGACCCTCAGGGAAAGGAGCGGCTCATGATCCGTTCCTGGAGATCATACCCGTGCACGTGGTTGCCGAACGGTGTCGCGACATCGGATCTCTCGGCGTTGCGCACGCCAATTCCCGTCGGGGCGGTCCTTCGACGTACAGGACTGATCATCCTCCTCGGAGTGAGCGCCCTGGCCGTCGCCATCGGTCGAGTCGGCCGACTTGAAGCGCCGATCGCAAGTCTCGATCAGGCCGCGCGGGCCTCGTCTCCCCGCCACGGTTTCACCGCCGATTCGACCTATCACGCCATCGAGCTGCTGGACGGTTCGCACCATTTCAAACTGCGCCCGCCTGGTCGATACCGGTTCCGTCAGCGAATATTCCCTGACGTTTCCCTGGGAAATCAAGCTTTACGGATTGCAGTGCTCCCCCTGGCGCGATCCAGCCGGACGCACCCAGATCGCGGGCCGGTTTACCCAACGAGTTAGCACCAGCCCCCATCGGACCAGGATCGGATTGGCCCGGTTCGAACTTCCGAGCGGCCGGCCCCTCGACCTGCTCGAGATGGATATCAACGCGACTGGCGCATTCTGCTGGTTTCCGGAACCTCCGGCACGCCTATTGATTATTGAAAACTCCTCGAATTTGTATCGATTTGATTTCGAGCCTTACGGGGATTCGACCGCGTTGCGGCCGATCCGGTGGAAGACCACTCCGCCAGACTCGGGCCACTTTGATCTGTTCGACGTCATCATGTCGTCGGCGCCCTGTCTGCGTGATTACGCCATTGTGTCCTTGATGCCACAGATCCCGGTCACCGGTGCGACAACGTCGAGTCATCTCCCGTTGCGGTCCAGGGAGCTCTGGTGGCTCAGGCTGGACGAGGACGGCACCGCGATCGAAGCAACCGGACGCGTGACATCGGACCGGACATGGGGCCCCGGCAGTCCCGATTCGCAGCAACACTACCCCCTCATCACCACATTGTCGGACGGAAGACTTTATCTTGTCTTTCTGTTTCGACCTGACCTTTTGAATCGTTGGAGCCTGCGAATCGTCGCCCTCGTCCCCGATCCGGTCACAGGCGCTCCCTCCACCCGGCCTGATCGCGCACTGACGCTCGCTGACGGACTTTACCCGGCAAAGCCGTTCGTCTCGAACGACCGTCGATGGCTCTATGCCAGCTTCCGCCCGAACGACACGAAAGTCGAGGTCCGGCGGTTCCCGGTCGATGAGATCCTGGCCGCGCTCGATGCGGAGCCGATGTGCGAGCCTTGCCGCCTCATCACTTCGAGCCCGCTGAACTCCCTCGGAGACAACGACTGTCTCCGGCCCGATCCATGAACCGGAGCCGGTGCAGGCTCGATCCGATCGCTCCCCCCGCCTGATGCGTCGAGGACGGTCGGCCAAGGGTCCCGCCGCCGGGACCGGACAGGTCCGGCCCCGAGAACTACGAAATCATTCGGAGCACGAGGCCGACCGCGCGGATTCGACGCTGATACTCTGAGAGCCCACGGATTCCGGGGCTCGCCCTTGAAACCGCGGACGACGCCTTGTCGCGCGATCGATCTGACCAGTTCATCGACACGATCGACCCTCGAACGGGGCGACACTCGATGCAGGACACGCAGGGGGCCACCATGCCAAGAAGCGTGCAAACCCTCGTTCGACTGGGAGTCTTCCTGTCCCTGGGCGGATGCGCCCTGGCGATCGGAATGGCCCGATTCCATGAACTCGCCTCGCCGATCGATAGCCTGGATCACGAGTTGCGCGCGGCGACGTCGTCATCGCAAGTTCCCCAGCCATATCATGCGATCGACATGCTGGATACTGCGATGTATCGCCGCCATCCGCGGCTGATCGATCGTCAGAACGGCCAGCTCACTCCACTGAATCTGGAGCCCGAGGACGGCCTCTCCAACTCGCAGTGTGCGCCCTCGAACGAGGAGGCCGGATCGTGGCAGCTTGCGGGGCGCTGGACGGCTTACGATCGTCAACAGCGGGCCCGGGCTGTCGGGCTGGCCCGGTTCGAGGTGCCCAGCGGACGGATCATCGACCAGGTCGAGCTCGATATCCGCACGACGGGGCCGCTTTGCTGGTTCCCTCAGGCCCCGGCCCGTCTCCTGATCTGCGAGGGGGAAAACCATCTCTATCGCTTCGACTTCGAGGACGACTCGCATCGGCTCCGACCGCTCAGGTGGCGTGTCAAGCCCCCCGGGATCGGACCCGTCGACATCAACGACCTCTGCTGGCCCGCCGATCCTCGGTTCGGTAACCGGGTCCTGATGAGTGTGACCTACCGGCAAGGGTCCCGTGGTCAGGTCATCTCGCTCCCGTCGCAGATCTGGTGGTTCCAGCTCGACCCTGGAGCCACCGAGGTCAAGGCGATCGGTCGGCTTACCTCTTCGGATGCCCCGGCTCCGGGCAAGCCTCAGGTTTTCGAGCGCTGGGCCCGGCTGGCAACCTCTTCAACCGGCGAGTTTTATGTCGCCTACCTGATTCGCGCCGAGGACACCAACTGCTGGGACCTGCGGATCGCTCCCGTCTCGATCGATCGGGCAACCGGGATTCCCACAACCCGTACGGAAGTCAACATCACCCTGGCCCACCACCTCTTTCCAGCGACTCCCTTCACTTCAATCGACGGCCGATGGCTCTACGCGGCCTTCGGCGACGTGGACCATGTCGAAGTCCGGCGGTTCCTGGTCGGCGACGCGCTGGCGGCGATCCAGGGGGGTGCGCGCACGGTGCCGGCTCAAGCATCGCTCAGGTCGCCGCGATCTCCGATGCCGCGGATGTCGCCAGCCCTTCGAGGTAGCACCGCCGCCGCGGCCTGGAGCGGGGTTGAGTCGGATGGGACCGGCTCGCCGCGCTCATTCTCCCGGAGAATCGGGTTCCAGGAGCATCGCGACGCGTCGTTTCAGGTCGTCGGGGCTGACGCCCTCGATCAAAAACCGCTTCTGACGCGACGAGGCTCCCGAGATCAGGACGACCTGTCCCCGCCCACACCCCAGGACCTGCGCCAGCAAGGCGGCGATCGCGTCGTTGGCCTTGCCCTTTTCCGGCGGGGCCGACACCGACACGCGTAGCGCGCCGGCGTGCGTGCCGATGAGGGCCTCCTGTCGCGCTCCGGGGCGGGCGCGGACGGAGAGTACCGTGCCGCGGGGATGGAGGACCAGGGCCAGTTCGATCACCACTCGACCCCCTCGAACAGGGCCGAGCCGATCCGAACGTGCGTGGCGCCTTCGGCGATCGCCGCCTCGAAATCGCCCGACATCCCCATCGAGAGGACCGGGAACGGCCGGCCGATCCGGGTCTGGAGCTCGTCCCGGACCGCGCGGAGGCGAGCGAACGACGGACGCGCCGATTCGTCGTCCGTACCGAGCGCAGCCATCGTCATCAGCCCCACAATGGGAATCCGCTGGCAACCGGCGACCGCATCGGCGTCGCGCACGATCTCCTCCGGGTCCCAGCCATGCTTGGCGGCCTCGCCCGAGGTATTCACCTGGAGGCAGACCCTCGGGGGAGCCGAACTCTCGGCAGCCAGCGCGTCGAGCGTGGCGAGCAGCTTGAGCGAATCGACCGCGTGGATCATCCGCACCAGGGGAAGCGTTTTCCTGGCCTTGTTCCCTTGAAGGTGACCGATCAGATGCCATCGGATCGCGGTCAGGTCGCTCAGGTCCTCGGCCTTCTTCCAGAGCTCCTGGGGATAGTTCTCTCCCAGGTCGAGCGCACCCAGCTCGACAAGCGGGCGGACCAGTTCGGAAGGGTTTCGCTTGGTGACTGCGACCAGGGTGATTTCCGACGGATCGCGCCCCGCGCGCCTCGCCGACTCACTGATCCGGGCGTGGACCGCGTCCAGGTTCGCCTTCAAACGTTCGCGCTGCGCCTGGGACTCATCGGCATCGTTCCGTATTCCGTGACGTGGTCGTTCCTGTTGGTTTATAGTAGCGAAGAACCGCGACCACCTCGACGCGACGATATTTTCGATGGCCCGATCCGCACACAGGACTCGTTCCGCGATGAAAGCGTTTCTGATGATTCTCGGATTTCTGGCGGCGGCCCTGATCGTGGGCCAGCTCGTGATGGGCCAGCTCATCCTGAGCAGCGGACACCTGCCGCGCTGGACCACTTCGCACCGGCATTCGGGCTATCTGACCGTCGTCGTTTCCCTGATTTACATCGGCCTCTCCCTGGCCTCGATCGCAACGACCCCCCGAGGACCGAAACCGAACTGAGTCGACGGCTCGAGCTGGCATGCCTCCCATCATTCCACGGTGAGAACCGGCGTGACCTTGCCGCTCCTGTCGAAAAGGGCGACCAGGAAGCGAGCGCGGGTCTGGTGGCCCAGAAAGGAACGGAGGGCGGGAGGGCCGAGGCTCCGATAAACGAGCACGGACTCGTCGCGGAACCGTCCCCACGAGACCCGGGCGGCGAACGCCGTGCTGGCCGAACAGGGACGCGAGTTCTCGGCGACGGTCAGGAGCCGGCACTCGACCACCTGTCGGTTCCGCAACGGGTCCCACGAGACGAGCAACGGCAGCCAGCCCCGCGGTGCCGTTCCCGACCGCGCTCGCGACTTCGACGGACCGGACGTTCGGGAGGGCGGCTGCGGTTGGACGAGGCGGAACACGCCCGCCTCGGCGTCGTGGGTCAGCGCCAGGCGATATCGGTCGCGCCTCATGCATGGGTGCCCCGAGACGCGGCTTGCCCAGTCCGAGCGGGATCAACTGAGCGGACCGGACGGGTCCGCGCTCGTGAGCCTCTCGCCCCAGGAGGTATCCCGGTCCCTCCGACAGGGGACGAGGACGGATGCCGGCCGGCATCCCGATCGAGAAACCAAGCTGGCTGGCGTCGCCCTCGACCTGATCGGCCAGCAGTGCGATCCGACGGCCGCGAAGCAGGACCGACGTGCGGGTCACCCGCAACGACCCCACGCGGAAGGTCCACTCCGCCACGTCGGCCCCGGATCGCGACTCCCAGTATGTCGGCCGGGGGTTGGTTCGCGATGTCCCGGTGGGCCCTGGCACCCGCGGTTCGTGCTCGGCCTGCCAGAGCGAGCCCAGCCAGGTCCGTCCCAGACCGCAAAGCTCAACCTGCGTCGCCGGACCGGGAAGCCGGTGGTCGATCGCCAGGAGGTCGCCGTGCCGGGTCCAGTCGGGGCGAAGCATCGCCAGCGGCGCCACGACGCTCGACCACGCGGGCAATGGAAAGGGCGCCGACTCGTCGCGCTGCCGCGAACCTCGTCCGCTCGGGCTCCAACCGTCCACGACGGTGCGTAGACCGGGGTCGGAAAGCCGCGCGGCCCAGGCGTTCAGCAAGGCGGCGCGCGCCTGTGAGGTTTTCGCCTCCTCGGCTTCCATCGCCGTGAAAACCGCCCGACCCCCGAACCGCGCGAACCGGATCACGCTCCGCAGGACGGCCTCGACCCGGGCCTCGAGCTCAACCGGCCAGGGCTCGAACGCGCAACCTCCACGCGGCGTCGAGCCGCTCCAGCAGACTCGGCCACTCGGCCACCGCGAGCCGTCGGGGAACTCCCTCACGATCGACCAGCCGATCCAGCCAGCGATCGAGCCGATCGGGCCGAGCCGCATCGATTCCTTCCGGCAACTCCGGGCGTACCGCAACGGCCGACGCGTCGGACTTCGCCATCCAATCTCCTCGTTCCGTCTTGCCTAATTCTCAGGCACACCTGCTCACCGAGTTCACAGGACGATCCTGACCCCGGCGGAGCCGGAATCGCCGCGCTCCGCCGGGTGCACTGACGTAAGGTGCTTCCTTCCAATAAATTACTAAAATAGTAGCTCGACATGAAGGGGTCAGCGAGTCGCGTCTCTAGCTGAAATTGGAGATTGGCACTCTCTTTGCAAAACCTACTGGTGTGCTCGAAGGATGGCAAGTCAAAGCCAAATGGATGAGACGTAATCAACACTTTGGGTCTGAATTTTCTCGATCTGTAAAAGAGCCACCCTACCGGCGACGGTCACCCAGGCTTTGGCCTGGTTGGCTTACCGCCAAGGGGCGAGCGGGTTGCCTCGCACGACCCCCCCGCTCGCCCTATCTTACACAATGATGGTGAGTCGGTCCGCAACCTTCGGGACGCGTTCCCCGCTTCACGGGTCTAGCCGGCCAGAGAGTATCGTTCGGGTCACCATGGGAGAGGTGGTCGACCTGGAATGATGCTGTCTGGCCGGCTTTTTTTTGTTATACCCCCGCCCAATCCCATTCGCCCACTTCACCTGATTTCTTGTGAACAGACCCGCGTGTCCCAAACTCGCGCACCGTTCGCCAAAATCATCAACTCATTTCCTTCCCGCAACCGATCTAATTGCAACTCAACGCATGATCCACTCCCGCACGGGAATGAGGTTCGCGTCAGAGTCTGTTTGTGGGTGGCCGGGAATGGTTCAGGACGTGTCGATTTGGTCGGTTCCTGAACGCATGAGATCCGCGTCGACCGGCTACAGACTCAGACTCCGTCGTCGAATCGCCGGAGTCGGAAGCCAGTCGCGGCGACTCACGAAGCAGATCGAGACCGGGCGGGCCTTGATGGTTGCGGCTGAGATTCGTCGTGGCGACGCACGAGAGGTGCCGACGAAACTCCTGCAGTGATCGGCTCTCCCGAGGACAGCCCCTGCACGGTGTCTTTGTCCGATCCGGCTGGTTCCATACCGTTGGCCGGGCCAGCGACCGGGTCGTCGCGACGGTCTGAAACGATCTTCTCCGGAAAAGGATACGGCTTGGTAAGAGGCTCCGCGTTCGCATTCCGCCCGGAATGCCACCGCTGCGACAGGATGATTCGCGGCGAGAACGACATTCAGGAGGATAACTGATGTGTAAACCGATCGTGCAAGGGGTCAGCGTCCTGGGCTTGCTTCTCGGGGGCGGTGCGAGCGCGGCCCAGGCCCAGGGAATGTCCCATACGGACCGACCGATCCCCTATCTACGCGCAGCCGGTCCGGCGAACTGCGCCGGCCCCGGCACCCCCGGGCCACCTCGATACCGCTGGCCCGTCATCGCGGTCCCCCGGAGGACCTCGCACCGTGCCGTGCTTCCGCCAGGCCGCGTGGCTTTCCAGGAACCGGCCCCGTCGATGCCGCCCACGCCCGACGCCGGTGGCCCGGGCCCCGGGCCAATGACCGAGCCCACGTCGCCCAACCCCGCGGAAATCACCTTCCCCGAGGCCGAACGCGCCGGCGGCGGCGGTGAGCCGACCGAGGCCGAGGAGGCCATCGAGGAGGAGGAAGCAGCCCGGAGCGCGATGAGACCAAGCTGCTCATGAACGCTGCTCGGGATGGAGGACTCCCCCGTCAAGATCTACGGCTGGATCCAGAACAGCTACACCGGCAACACCCTCGGGACGCCCAAGAACGCCATCAACTTCGGCGTCAATCCGAACTACCTGGCCAACCGCTGGATGGGGAACCAGTACTACCTGATCATCGAGAACCCCCTCGAGCAGAACGACAAGATCAACTTCGGCTTCCGCGTCGACAACCTGTTCGGCAACGACTGGGTGTTCAACCACATGCGCGGCATCGTTCGACAACTCGTTCCACGCTCAACCACTTCGCCGGCTACGACCCCGCCCAGATCTACGGCGAAGTGCACCTGCCGATCCTGACCAAGGGGGGCATGGACATCAAGGGGGGCCGGTTCTACACGATCCTCGGCTACGAAGTGGTGCCCGCGACCGGCCGTCCGTTGCTCTCCGTCCCTTACATGTTCAACTACGGCCAACCGTTCACCCATATGGGGATGATCTCGACCCTCCACGTCACCGACCGGATCAACTGGCTCAACGGTACGGTCAACGGCTACGACCGATGGTTCAACGAGACTACAAGTGGAACTACATCGGCGGCTTGACCTGGACCTCGAAGAGACGGCAAGGCCAACCTGGCCGTCTCCTACATCTTCGGCCCGAACCAGTATCCCAGGTTCCTCCGGGCGAACACCCAGATCGTCCTCCTGGGTAACACGATCCCGCCCGTACGAGGCCGGCCGCCGCAACCCCGGCTACGGCGCCAACTGGCGGTATCTCGATCACCAACGTCTTCTCGTACAAGTGGACCGACAAGCTGACCCAGGTGGTCGAGAACGACGACTCGTACGAGAACAACATCCCCGGGTCAGCGGCCCCGACGGTACCAACCGCAACGACAGTTGGTAGAGCTTCGGCAACTGGTTCCTCTACACCTTCAACGACAAGCTGACCGGCGTCTGGCGGTCGGAAGTCTTCCGCGACAACGGCGGCCAGCGGCTCCAGACCGGGCATCGCCGACACCTTCTATGAAATGACCCTCGGCTTGATCTGGAAGCCCAAGCCCTACATCTGGGTCCGGCCCGAAGCTCGGTACGACTGGTCGCAGTTCACCCGGCCGTACTTCGACGGCACCCGGAACAGCCAGTTCACCCTCGCCGTCGACGCGATCCTGCTCTTCTGATCGGATCGCGGCTCGGATCGAATCGTCCGCGAGGCTGGTCCAACGACCTCATGACAGGTCTCCACCCACGGGGAGCCACTTGCGGCTCCCCGTGGGTGTTCCGGTTTCGGCGTTGCCGGCCGGTTATCCGGTACCGAGCGCCAGGGTGAAAGCCTCGCGCCCGTGCCGGGGGCGAGCGTGAACCGGGCCGACCCGCCGCCCAGCTCGGACTGATAGGCGAAGTTGGGATTGGAGGCGGCCCCTCGGCCGCTGAAGTTGAACGCGAGCGTGCTCGATCCGGCGGCCGTCCCAGCCAACGGCGAGACCCCCGCGACATGAACAACCAGGCGCGAGCGCGACGCGTTGAGAACCAGCGTCCCCTGCTCGAAGTGTCCCGTCACGTTCAGGGTGCCTGAGACCGAAGTCTTCCCGAGCGGACTGATCCGTCCCGAGCCGTTGAGCCGAAGGACCTCGGGGCGATGCCCCGCGGCCAACTGGACGACCGATGTCCCCCCGAGCGTGCCATGCAGGTTCAGGTACACCGGCAACGGGGCGGGCCCGTCGTAGAAGCCGACCAGCAGGGCCCGCGTCTCCAGCGGCTCGATGTCGGGCCGCCGCTCCCGATGGTTTCGATGGTCCATGGGTCAAGTCACACCTTCACGCGAACCAGCGTCGTGGCCGTTGGTTCAAGCTCGATCACACGGGCGGAGTTGTGCGGAGGAGGGATATCGCGTCGCACGTCGCTCCTCGATCCACAGCATTGTACGAGCCACGGCCACCACCGGTTCGAACTTTCGCCCCTCGAATCAGAACGCCTGGACGGAACCCTTGCGGGCACGGCCCTTAAGCCAACGGGCGGCACGCGAACATCCGAGACTCATACACCATGAGCGGTATCGCCTGGACGACTTCAAAGGATCTTAATAATAAGTTCGCTGGATCTTGGTCGTAAGCTCCTATAATCTCGCCACACCGGGTCAGGCATTCGGTGGCCACGCAGCGCGTCGACGCCTCCCACCGATTAACCAACGTCCGCCGAATTCACACCAAATGTCTGGGAGTTCCACGGGATGCCTGCCGACGCTTCGCCTGCTCACCAAAACCGGCGACCGACCGGGCCGCATCGTTCGGCGTTCACATTGATCGAGCTCCTGGTGGTGATCGCGATCATCGCCGTGCTGATCGGGTTGCTGTTGCCGGCCGTCCAGGCCGGGCGCGAGGCCGCGCGACGGATTCAGTGCACGAACAACCTGAAGCAGTTCGGCATTGCCCTGCACAACTACCACCAGGCCCTCGGCTCGCTTCCCTGGGGCGCCGGCGCGGGGACAAAGAACTACAACGAATGGTCGCCGATCGCCCTTTTGCTGGCGTTTCTGGAGCAGGGCAACACCTACAACGCCCTGAACTTCTGCGACGGCTGCACCAGCCCGACCGCGACGCCGCAGAACACGACCGTCTTCCTGACCCAGTTCGCCGTCCTGATCTGCCCCTCGGACGTGGACCGGATCGATCCGACGTTGTCGTCGCATACAAACTACGGGGGCAACGCCGGGTCCGCGCCAACGCGTTCTACAACCCCAAGAAGGACAACGCCTTCAACGGAATCTTCGGATCGATCAAGACGTCGCCCGTCGTCAATTTCGCGATGATCACCGACGGACTGAGCCAGACGGCGGCGTTCAGCGAGAAGGTGAAGGGAATCGGCGGCCAGAACCAGTCAACGGTCGATAACCTGAGGCCCTCGGCCTCGATCCAGAGCATCGCCGACCCGTCGCCCAGCGACTTCATGCCTCAGCCCTACTACAGTTCGTGCAAGGCGGCGGGCCCTCCCCTGGCGGTGGCCAATCTGGAGAGTAACTACCCGATGGGCCGGTACTGGTTTTCGGGCCAGCCTGCCAACAGCCGATACAGCCACGTGATGCCTCCCAATAGCTGGAGCTGCGGGTATGGCGGCGCCTCCGGTGGCGGGGCGATCACGGCGGCGAGCCGCCACCCGGGCGTCGTCAACCTCCTGTTCTGCGACGGGTCGGTCCGCGCTATCAAGGAGAGCGTCTCCAACGTGATCTGGTGGTCGCTCGCGACCCGCGGGTGGCGAGGTTCTCTCGGGCGACGCATACTGAGCCTGAGATTAGTTCGTGCGCGACCAGGCCCTGAGTTCAGCGATTGGGCATGGCATGAATTCAGCACGACGTGATCCTGTCGGGCGAAGAGATTGGACGCGCCGGCAGCTCCTGGCCGGCCTGGCGGCCGTGCCCATCGCTGTTCGGGTGCGAGCCGAGGTGCCGAACCCGGAGACCGGGTCCGAGCCCTTCGCCTTTGTCGCGCTGGGGGACGTGCACTTCGACCGCCTCGAACACCACGATATGGAATGGCTTCGCCGCGACCATCCCAATGACGTGGCCCAGGTGGCCAATTATTCGCGGATCACCCGCGAGGTCACGCCCGGTCTCTTCGATGCGCTCCGGCGGCTCGCCTCCAGGCCGCCCCGAGGTGTCCCGGTGCGCTTCGTCGCGCAGCTCGGCGACTTCGTCGAGGGAATGTGCGGGGCGCCTGCGCTGGCCGATCGCCAGTGCGAGGACGCTGTCGCCTTTGTCCGTGAGGCCGATCCTGGCGTCCCGTTCTTGATGACCAAAGGGAACCACGAGATCCAGGGGCCGGGGGCGGTTGAGGCATTCAACCGGGTCGTGTTACCTGTTCTGTGCGGACCCGGCCGGCGGACGCGGGGACCCGCCTCGTTCACCGTCGAGCAAGGGGCCGCCCTGTTCGTCTTCCTCGACGCTTACGACCCGGAGGCTGGAGTGGCTGGAACGCACCCTTCAGGCCCGCGAGCCGCGGCACCGTCACGTCCTCGTCCTGCTCCACCCGCCGGTGATTCCGTTCGGCGCACGCTCGACCTGGCACCTCTACGCCCGCCCCACCGACGCCCAGCGACGTGCGCGACTGCTCAACCTGCTGGGGGCGCACTGCGCGATCGTCCTGTCGGCTCACCTTCACAAGTATGGCGTTGTCGTCCGCAAGACCAATACCGGCCGGTTCCTGCAACTGGCGCTGGTCAGCGTCGTGCCTCGTCCGGACGTCCGGCCCCGCGACGAGGTCTCGGGGGTCGATCGATACGGCCCCGCCCTCGTCACGCTGGAGCCCCGGTTCAGCCCCCAGACCGAAACCGAACGGCGTGAGGCGCTGCGTGCCGAGGCCCCGTTCGTCACCCACTTCGAGTACGCCGACGCCCCCGGCTACGCCGTTTTGACGGTCCGCGATGAGAGCGTCGTCGCCGAGATCCATGTCGGGCTTGACCCCGAACCCTGGAAGACGCTCGACCTCACCGCGCTCCTGGCAAAATCGTGACCATCACTCGCGGATCTGACCGTCGCCGTAGACGACCCACTTGGTGCTGGTCAGCTCGCGGAGGCCGCAGGGGCCGCGGGCGTGGTACTTGTCGGTGCTGATGCCGATCTCGGCGCCGAGGCCGAGCTGGCCGCCGTCGTTGAAGCGGGTGCTGGCGTTGACCATGACGGCCGAGCTGTCGACCTCGGCCACGAACTTCCGCGCCGCGGCGAGGTCGCGGGTCAGGATCGCCTCGGTGTGGCCCGAGCCGTGGCGGGTGATGTGGGCGATCGCCGCGTCGATCGAGTCGACGACGGCGACGGCGAGGATCTTGTCGAGGTACTCGGTGTCCCAGTCGCTCGGCGCGGCCGGCGACCATCGGCCCGGGGACCAGCGGCGCGGCTGGCGTCGTCGCCCCGCAGCTCGACGCCGGCCGCGACGAGCGCCTGGGCCACGCGGGGCAGGAGCGGTCGGGGCGATCGATCGGTGGACCAGCAGCGTCTCGGCGGCGTTGCAGACCCCCGGGCGCTGGACCTTGGCGTTGACGACGACGCGCACGGCCATGTCGGGATCGGCGTGCGGCGTCGACATAGACGTGGCAGTTGCCCGTGTAGTGCTTCAGGACGGGCATCTGCGCCTCGTCCGCGACGCGGCGGATCAGGCTCTCGCCGCCGCGGGGGATGGCCAGGTCGATCCGATCGGGCATGCCGGAGCAGGTGGCCGACGGCCGCGCGGTCGGTCGCGTCGACGAGCTGGACCGACGCCGCCGGCAGGCCGGCGGGAGCGAGCTCGTCGGCGAGGACCCGGTGAAGGGCCAGGTTGGAGTGGATCGCCTCCTTGCCGCCGCGGAGGATCGCCGCGTTGCCGCTCTTGACGCAGAGCGCCGCGGCGTCGAGCGTGACGTTCGGCCGGCTCTCGTAGATCATGAACACGACGCCCAGCGGCACGCGGACCTGCGTGACCTCCAGCCCGTTGGGCCGGCGGCTCGACTGCGACGACCTCGCCGAGCGGGTCGGGCAGCGCGGCGACCTCGTCCAGCGCCGCGGCGCCATCTCGTCGATCCGCTTGGGGTTGAGCGTCAGGCGGTCGATCGCCGCCGCGTTCAGCCCGAACCCGGGCGCCGCGGCGACGTCGCGGGCGTTGGCCGCGAGCACCTCGTCGGACCGCCGCCGCAAGGCCGCGGCCGACCGGCGCAGCCAGCGCGTTCTTGGCCCGCCCCGCGCCATCGCCAGGCCCCGCGACGCGGCCCTGGCCCGTCGGCCAGGCGCGGCAGTCGGCCGCGAGGTCGTGCACGCGTCCGACCGGTCGTTCGCCTCGATCACCTGAGTCGTCATGGCATCATCGTCCCAACCTTGAATCGCGGTCCAGACCTTGAGGCGTCGACCATCGCCGCCGACGTCGTGGACCCGGACGACGCCGGCCCCCTGCGACCGCCGCGGCCAGCGCCGAGGCGACCGAGGCGGCCGTACCGCTCGCCGACCGGCCGGCCGGTGATCGTGCCCAGGAGCCCCTTGCGCGAGGTGCCGACCAGGAGCACGCATCCCAGGGTGGCAAATCGATCGAGGTTCCGCAAGAGCAACAGGTTGTGGTGAACGTCTTGCCGAACCCGATCCCCGGGTCGATCGCGATCCGGCTACGCGGGGATGCCCGCCGCCTCGACCGCGGCCGACCCGGCCGGCCAGGAAGTCGCGGACCTCGGCGACGACGTCGTCGTACCGCGGGTCGTCCTGCATCGTCCGCGGCGTGCCGAGCATGTGCATCAGCACGACCCCCGCGCCCGTCTCGGCGACCAGGCGGCCAGGTCCGGGTCACCCCGCGAGCGCGTGGATGTCGTTGACGATCGACGCCCCGGCCGCGAAGTGCCCGGCGGGCGACCTCGGCCTTGGTCGTGTCGACCGAGATCGGCACGCGACCCGCGCCGCCAGAGCCTCGATCACCGGCATGACCCGGCGCAGCTCCTCGGCGACCGGCACCGGCTCGGCCCCCGGCCGGCTCGACTCGCCGCCGACGTCGAGCAGGTCGGCCCCCTCGTCCACGAGCTCAGCGCCATGCGCCACCGCGTCCTCGAGGCGGCGGACCGCCGCCGTCGGAGAAGCTGTCGGGCGTGACGTTGACGATCCCCATGACGCGGGGCCGTCGGTCGTCACGATCGGCCGGCCCAGGGCTTCCCAGATCGGCATGGCGATGTTCTCGAAGAGGTTGTGTCACGGCGGTCACTTCGTCATCGCCGAGTATTGTTCACATTAGCCTCACACGCCACCTGACCCTCGGTCGGGGGGGGGGGTCGTTGCGAAGGCGACGCGTCGGTCTTACGGCGAAAAGGAAGACAGCACAAAAAACCGCAAAACCAATCATCCGGGGAAGGATTTCCCCATGTTCGAGGATGATACAGAGAACGCGACGGAAACGGGAGACGACCACCTTGCGAAAATCAAGCCGGGCGACCGCTTGATCATCGAGGTCCTCGAAGCCCTTCCCGGCCGGCCCATCAGCGGCGAACGGCTGGTCCGGCCGGATGGAACCATCAGCCTGGGGTTTTATGGCGATCTCATGGTGGCTGGCCTGACGCGGAAAGAAATCAAGACCAACATCACAAAGCATCTACAAAAGCATTTAATCGCCTCAAATCACCACGGCGCGTCCATCATATCGACGATCTGCGTGGCCAGGTCCTGGCAGGTCTTGTAGAAGGCGGTCATCGGAGGTCTCGCCGATTTCGGGGATGAAGTTGATCGTCTCGCCGACGATCACCGGCGGGGCGCTTTTCCTCGGCTTCGAGGGGCGGGTTGTGGATCCAGCGCACGGTGGCCTGGACCTGGGCATTGAGCTCGCGCGGGAGGTTGAAGGGGTTCTCGACGACGAGGTTCTTGTCGGCGAAGTTGATCGTCCCTTCGAGGATCGTGTCGGCCTCTTCGGGCGTGCCGACGACCTTGTACTTGGTCCGCTTCTCGATCTCCTTGATGACCGCCTCGGTGAGCATGAAGTTCACGTCGCGGCGGAAGGTCATCGAGCGGAAGACCGGGACGTAGACCGTGTGGATGTCCGGGTAGCACGGCGGCCGGACCGAGTAGCCGCAGCCCGGAAACCACGCCCGGCCGCCAGCCCGGACCGAGCGCTCAGGCCCAGCCCCAGGCGGAGGAAATCGCGGCCGATCGCTCCGGGGATTCCGTTCGGTCCGATGATGCCGCTCCGCGGATCGTCTGCCGCCCTTCGTCGGGCGACAGCATCAAAACTCTTGGCAGATGATCACATCATGCCGCCCATGCCACCCATACCCCCATCGCCGCCGATGTTGCCCATGCCGCCCATGCTGCCTTGGGGCCGTTCATGCCGTTGATACCGCCGCTGGCGGCGAACGGATCGCCGGCGAGTGGGAGCGATATTGATCTTGCTCGGCAGCGCTCGCCTTGCGGGGCATCTTGGCGAGCGTGGCGAGCCGGGTCTTGGCCTTGGTCGCCCAGGGGCTCTTGGGCCAGCGCTGGGGGATCTTGCCGAAGTAGAACTCGGCCGAGATCACCTTGCCGGTGCGCTGGTAGTAGTCGCCGACCGTGAAGGTCCGCTCGGCCTCCTGGTCGTTGATCAGGTCGAGGGTGTGGTAGAGCTTCTCGTTGCCGGCCGGCCGGTCGGGGAAGGTCGGCCATCGTCTGCTTGATCAGCTCGCGGGCCTGTTCCAGCCCGGAGCCGTCGTACTCGGGGCCGATGTAGCCCTTCATCCGCGCGTCGATCGCCGCGAGCTGGGCGTGCTGGAGGAACGGGCTCTTGGGATGGTCGGTCACGAGCTGGTCGTAATAGATGGCCGGCCGATTCGTAGTCGCCGATATTCATGTGCTCGTCGGCGATCTGGAGCACGGCATCGTCGGCCAGGGGGCCGGTCGGGTCGTGATGCCGGACGTGCTCGAGGGCGGCGATGGCGTTGCCGTGGGTGTCGAGCAACGGCTGTTCGCCGGTGAACCGCGCGTACCAGGGGAGGTCGGGAGCCGGGCCGGGCGCGGGGGGCTTCGGGGCCTCGCTCAGCGACCGCTGGATCTCGGGGTCGGTGGTCCTGGCGGTTTCCTTCGCGTTGTCCTTGCCCTTTTCCTTGTCATGGTCCTTATCCTGCCCTTTTTTCTTCTTCTTGGCGTCGTCGCTGGGAGCCGTCGGGGCGAGGCCAGCCAGGTCTGGGCGATGGCGTACTCGCGGCCGACCAGCTTGTCGAGGAACTCGGTCCCGGGGTAGTCGGCGACGAGCTTCTCGTAGCTGTCGTGGGCGCTGACGAGCTTGCCGCGCTGGTACTGGGACTCGGCGAGGTAGTACTGGCCCTTTTCGCCCCAGGGCGTCCCCTTGCGGTTCTTGGCGATCTTGGCGAAAGCGGCCTCGGCCTCTTCGAGCTTCCCCTGCTGGAAGAGGCGCTCGGCGGCCTGGAACTCGGCCTCGGCCTCGGGGTTCTTGGGCGGCTTGCATCGGTTTGTAGCCGTTGGAGCCGAGGATCAGGGGCGAGTTGGTTGATCGCGTCGGGGTCGGAATGCGGGTTGGCCTTGGGCTGAGCCAGCGCGCCATGAGGTTGCGGTTATCGTTGACCTCGTCCTCGGTCGGCCCCTTCGAGAGGGACGTTGTCCGTTCCCTGGTGCCAGAGCGAGAGCCAGCCGCCGCTGGTGCTCTGGCAGCCGGCCGACACGAGCAAGGCGGCCACCAGGGCCAGCGCACGCGCCGGCGCACGGCGACGGGTCCGCGGCGGCGGATCGGGTTCGGTTGCCGCTGAGCCAGGGCAGATCGGATCAGACTCCGAGATAGGGCAGTAGACGGGGGCGGCGTCCCAGCAGGTGGCTGATGACCTGCCCAGGGTCGTCCGCACCGGCGCGAGCGCCGCGGGGCTGGTCGAGGTCGCGCCAGGCTGACCCCCGGTGAGGCCAGCACGCGGATCGCGCTCGAGGTCCGGCCCTGAGAGGGTCGCCACGTGCGGCTGACCCGGGCGGCAGCAGGGCAGAGAACGCCGCCGGTCGCCAGGCCGAACGCGACCGCTTCCGTCCGCGGTATCCGATCGACGTCCCAATTCTCCGGCCGCACCCGCAGTGCGCAGCAAGCGTCGAGCGCCGGCATGTGCCCCAGTTCGCGCAGACACGCCAGCTCGAACCGGAGCAGGCGCCGGCTACCGCAAGAGCGGGTCGCCCAGATGCCGCAACGTCACCGCGCCGCGTCGAACAGCTTGGGGTGTGGGTCGTGGAGGTCGGTCAGGTCCGACAACAGCTCGGCGATGTAGTAGCCGGCATACAGGGCCGCCAGATCGCGGCGAAGGGAGCCGAAGCGCTCGACGGGCGCGGCCTCGGTCACGAGGTCCAGCGCCTCCGACGCCTTGTGCAGCACCACGATATCGGAAACGCCCAGCAGGTCAAGCCCACCCTGAAGCGGCGACTTCAGCCGCCGCGCCCCCTTGGCCAGCGCCGCGACCTTGCCCAGCTCGCGGGTGAACAGGGTCACGACCAGGCTGGTCTCGAACACGTCGAGCGACCGGATGACCAGGCCCAGCGTGCGTACCGCTGCCAAAACCGGAGACTCCGCACCAAAAAATCGAACCGTGCGAGAGATTCGTCACGAATCTCTCGCACGGTTCGATTCTCCGGCCAAGCCGCTCACGGATCAATCCGGATTTCCCGCGCCCGGGCCGGGCGCGCGTGAGAGGTCCTCGAAGCGAGATCCGTAGCGCCGACTTTCTTCGGCACGGCTCCCGAGCGACGGCACTTGAATCGAATCGTCTCGTGCCGGATGAAGTCGGAACAATTGGATCCGATCGACCTCGCCCGGCAAGCTTCGCCCGACGCACTCTCACCGCCGGATCATGCTCGCGGGAAGATGACGGGTGATCGCGTCCGGCAGCTCGCGGATGGCCGCGTTCAGCGTGTCGAGCGAGCTCTGGAGCGAGCCGGAGAGGTCAAGGTTCCGCAAGCGGTCGGGGACATGCCGCTCGGACCAGCTCGGCTCGCGCTGCTCGGTGAAGATCGTGCTCAGGACGAGTCCGACGCCCACGCCCAGTCCAAACCCGATGAGGACGGAGGAGGTCGGGTTCCGGGCCATCATCCCCTCGGCGGCCCGATAACGACGGGCCACGTCGTCGCGGGTGGCGCCCATCCCTTCCCGGACCCGGTCGCTGAATGGCTCGGCCCCCTCCTGAAACCGCTGGCCGACGTCCTGAAGCGACGGCCGCTCCTGGTTCTGGTTCGGATTGGGATTAGGGTTCGGATTCGTCGCCCGCTCCGCTCCGCCGTTCTGACGCCCCCGATCGTTCGAGCGTCCCTGATTTCCTGAAGCCATCGCCGTAGCTCCTGTCGTGGCTGAAAGGATGAGGGGGATGCGCCCCCGTCGCAAATCCGACCGGACCACAATCAACTACCGCTGCCGTATCCGGTCACGTGTCCCGTTTTCTGATGCAACCAACGTGCCGATGGAAGAATCCCCATCAGGAAGTCGCCTTCTCGCTCGCGACCGCCGATTTGCTCAAACGGGAATGAAGTGACCGCCAAACCACGTTCCCTCTCGCATTCCGTCCCTCTGGCACAGCGGTTGCCCATGGAACTCCGGCAGATCTCCTCGCGGGGCAAGACAGCCGGCCGTGTCCAACGGGGACACGCCCAATGCTCTTCTAGCTGCCCCGACTCCCTGGAAATTAGGAATTCCTACGATGAAGCGTCTCGTTTCAACCGCCCTGATGATGGGTGTTTTCGCACTTCCCACCGTCGGTCTGATCGGCTGCGGCGAGGAGTCGAAGGTCAAGCAGGAAGAAACCGTCACCACGCCCGAGGGCAAGACGACCACGACCACCGAAACCAAGGTCGACTCATCGGGCTCGAACCCGCCGGCCAACACCGCGGGCGAGACCGCGACGACCCCCAAGTGAGCTCACACGGGGCGGCGGCCACGTCGTCGCCTCCTTCCGACCGATCGCACCATGCTGTTTCATCGCCCCCCGATCCGTGCCAGGCGCGGCGGGGGGTTGTTCATTGGCCTCCCGGTTCTGGAACAAAAACCCATGAGACGGTTCCTGGTCGGGATCGGAAGACCAGGGCGGATGTCCGTCCTTCATGAGAACTGGATTTCTGAAGTCAATACAAACGCAATCTTACCGATTTGGCACTCCGGTTGCTTCTCATAACAGACAACTCAACCGACTCGTGCCGTGGTCTGACGGCGACAGGGATATCAAAAACGAGGCGGTCCAGGGACGGAACCCGTGCTAGACGTTGACCACAAACCAGGTGTGAACTTAACGGGACAGCCCCCCAAACCAGATTTGACCAGGGAGTCTTCTAGTGATGGCGATCAACGCACAAGAGCTTCAAGGCCAGTGGAACAAGCTGAAGGGACAGGTCAAACAGCACTGGGGCCAGTTGACCGATGACGACCTTCAGATTCATGGCGGAAACATCGATCAGCTCGTGGGCAAGATCCAGCAGCGCACCGGCGAGACGCGCGACGCGGTCGAGTCGTTCCTGAACGAGCTGACGGCGCGTAGCTCCTCGATGGTCGCGCAGGCGGCGGAAAGTGCCCGCGGCTATGCCCAGCAGGCGGGTGAGTCGGCTCGCAACTACGCCCAGCAGGCCGGCGAGCGGTTCCGCGATCGGTACGGCGACATCGCCGACCAGGCGCGCGATCGCTACGACTACGCCCAGGACATGGTCCGGCACAACCCCGGCCAGTCGGTCGCCGCGGCGTTCGGCGTCGGCCTCGTCGCCGGCCTGGTCATCGGCCTGGCGCTGCGGTCGAAGTGAGAAGTGACAGGAATAACCGTCTATCTTGACACAATGACATGTTAACCACGCGCTGCCCGTCTGAAATTCCGGAGCGACGGGCGGCGTGCTTCTTCGGTTCACGGCCGGGCAAATTGTCTGGGCCGGGCCTGAAACCTGCTCCGGTTTCTCGATAGTGCGTACTCAATTTCAGCCGACCGAACCTGACTCGAAAACCTCAGCCTCACACGAGGAGACTCGACCATGCTTCGCTGGGCCATTGCCTTCTTTATCATCGCCGTGATCGCTGCCGCGCTGGGTTTCGGCGGCCTGAGCAGCACCGCGGCCGATATCGCCAAGTTCCTCGCCTTGCTATTCGTCATCCTGTTCGTGATCGCCCTGGTCGTGGGCCGGAGCGTCATCGGCGGGCCCACGGTTTAGTCAGGGCCACGATGGCCCAGGGCATCGAATCGAAGCACCAACTCGTCAAGAGGACCGGCCGAACCTGGCGAACACCAGGCTCGGCCGGTCCTCTTGAGCGTTTTCGCGCCGGCATCGGCGCCGGCTCAGGTTCGCAAGGTCGCCGCGAACCGCTCGGCGCAGGCCGAGACGATCGACTGGACGGCGGCCTCGACCTCCTCGCCCGTCAGGGTGCGCTCGGAGTGCCGGAAACGCAGACCGAAGTGAAGGCTTTGCTTGCCGGCGGGCACGCTTCCGCCTTCGAACGTGTCGAGGAAGTCGATCGATTCCAGCAAGCGACCCGCGGCCGGACGCACGGTCGCGGCCAGGTCGGACCACGCCAGGCTCCGGGGCACGACCAGCGACAGGTCGCGCGCGACCGCCGGAAACGGCGGCAGGGCCCGGTACGAGGGAACCAGCACCGCATGCCGGGCCAGCACACCCAGGTCAAGCTCCGCCGCCGTGCACGGACCGCGGAGCTCGAGCGCATCGCGCCACGAGGCGGCCACCTCGCCCAGATGGCCCAGCGGCTCGCCTCCCAGGTAGAGGGCCGCGCTCTGGCCCGTCGTGAACGATTCCAGGTCCACGGGCTTCACCTCGAAGGCGTCCGCGACGTGAAGCCGGTCCAGGATCAGCTCGACGACTCCCTTCAGACCGAAGAAATCGCGGCCCGAGACGAGCCCGAGATGCGTCGGCTCGTCGGGCAAAAGCTGACCGGCGCGGGGCCGGTAGACGTTGGCGATCTCGAACAGCTCGGCGTCGGCATTTCCGTGCGCTTCGTTGTGCCGTCGGACTGCCAGCAAGCTCGGCACCAACCCCTGGCGCAGCGCCGCCTCCCGCCGGCGGCTGGAATGCTCGACCCGCAAGGGGGGAAGCGGTGGCGATTTGGTCTCCGTTTTCGACGTCGTCGCGTCGCGCTCCAGCGGTGCCGCGAGCTCGTCGGCGACCAGGCTGAAGGTCACGGCCTCGTCGAGTCCGCAGCCGGTCAGGGCATCGCGCAACGCATCCTCGACCCGTTCGCGGACCCGCGCGGCGCGGTGGTCAGGGGCACGGCCCGGTCCTCGGGGATGTGTTCATAGCCATGAATCCGCGCCACTTCCTCGATCAGGTCGATCTCGCGCTCCAGGTCGCTCCGCCAGCTCGGAGGACGATAGACGAGGGTCGCCGAGCCTGTCGACGCCGGAGGATTCGGCAGCCGCTCCAGGCCCAGCGCCGCGAGGATGCGCTCGACGGTCGCGCGCTCGATCGTGATGCCCAGAATGCGCTCGATCTGGTCAAGCCGGAGCGACACCGGCGGCCGGGGCGGCGGCGCGGTGCCGACGTCGATCAGGCCGGGATGGAGCACGCCGCCGGCCACGTCGAGGATCAGCTCGGCGCATCGGCGGTTCGACCATTCGGTCGCCTCCGGATCGATCGGGCGCTCGAACCGATAGCTTGACGGGCTGTGAAGCTGGAGGGCGCGCGCCGTCTTGCGGATCGAGACGGCGTCGAACTGCGCGGCTTCGATCAGGATGTTGCGCGACGTGGGATTGATCTCGGTATCGGCCCCTCCCATGACCCCCGCCACGCCGACCGGCCGATCGGCGTCAGCGATCACGAGCATCCCGGCGGCCAGCTCGTAGACCTTGTTGTTGATCGCGCGGATCGACTCGCCCGCGCGGCTCTTGCGGACGATCAGACGCCGACCGGCCAGACGGTCGAGGTCGTAAGCGTGGAGCGGCTGGCCGGATTCGAACATGACGTAGTTCGTCACATCGACCACATTGCTCACGGGCCGGACGCCCAGGGTTTCGAGCCGCTTGCGGAGCCACCAGGGACTCTCGCCGATCGTCGCTCCGGTGACCACCCGCGCCGTGAACCGGGGACAGAGCGCGGGCGTCGGCCTCGACCGATACACCGGCCAGCGTGTCGGCCGGTGCGCCCGAGGTTTTCGGCCGGGGGTCCGGAACCTTGAGCGGCAGGTCGAACAGGACCGAGACCTCGCGCGCCACGCCGATGTGCCCCAGGCAGTCGGGGCGATTGCTCGTCACCTCGAGGTCGATCGCCAGATCGCCGCCGACCTCCGACGTCGACTCGTGGTTCAGCCCCGTCAGGGCGAGACGCTCGGTCAGGGTCTCCACCGGCATCTCGAGCCGGACGTACTGGGAAAGCCAGTTCCAACTGACGATCATGGGTCTCGATGCTCTTTCCGCGGAGCGCTGCTGCCGGGCCGCGACCGCTCCGACGAGGTGGCACGGCCCACCATCTTCTTCACCGTGTCTCGCCGGCTACCGGAGGAAGATGGTGGGCGATGCCCACTCTACGGAGATCGATCATCGCCTCGACATCACAAGGGGTTCGGGATTCATCATGGAGGAAGTTTATCCCAGGACCGCATCCACCCCGAGCTTGACATCGGGCAGGGCCGAGGGAGACAGCGTCTGTCCGCGCGAGACCACGCGGGTCTCGGCATAATGGCTGCCGTACGGTGAGCGATGGATCTCGACCCGGTCGGCGGGCAGATCGACCAGCCAGACCTCGGCCACCCCCGAGCGCAGTAGAGCGCCAGCTTCACCCTTCGCTCATATTCGCTGGCGTCTTCCAGCACCTCGACCAGCAGGAGCACGTCATGAGGCCCGGGGTGACCCGCCTCATAGTAGTCGGGCCGGTTTCGGAGCAGGGCGAGATCGGGCTCGGGCTCGGAGTGCTCGCCCAGGTGGACGGGGTTCTGAACGCTGACCAGGGCCCGTCGGCCCAGCCGCTCGCGGAGCCGGTCATCGAGCCGGCGACACGCAGGCCGCATGGCGGCTCCGGGGCGGGCTCATCACGAAGACGTCGCCCTCGATCAGCTCGATCCCCTCATCGTGCGCGAACACGCCCAGGTCGGACAGCCGATGGTAATCGTCCACCGAGAGCGGCCATCGCGCCACGCCCGGGCTTCCCGGAGAAGTGGTCGCGGGATAGCCCGCGTACGAGGTCGGGGCCGTCAGCAGCTCGTGCGCGTGGACATGAGCGTGCGCGTGGCCCTGGGTGGGATTGATCGTGACCATCGGGGACTGCGTTGCCAACGTCATGGTGGGTTCCTCTTACCTCCGTGTTGCACATCAACGTCCCGGGTCTGCACCCGACTGCCGGATCTGAGTGGAGAGATGATACCGAATTTCGCCTTCGTTGTACTCCAAATCGCCAAAAAGAGCGACGAAGCCCTTCGACGGCGGATCGATTTCCCCCTGAATCCGCCCGCCACTGGCGGGCAAGGTCAGGGGGGTAGCGTGCCACTGCGTGTCGCGAAAATCGCGGGTCGGAGCGCTCGCGACCCAGAGCTGCGCCATGCTGGGAAGCGGGTCGGAGACGATCTCGAGCCGGAGCCGGCCACCGGGCGCGTCGGCATGGCTCCAGGAAAGCCGCGGCCAGGCCAGCCCCCCAACCGCATGTCGGAAAAGGGCGCCGATCCCCGACAGCGCGTACTCACGGTGGTGCTCCAGGGCATGCCCGGCGTTCGGCAGATAGACCACCGACTTGGGGCCGGGGAGGTCGTCCCAGTACATGTTCAGCGCGTCGAGCGTCCAGTAGCGGTCGTTGGTGCCGTTGATCAGAAGCTTGGGCTTGCCCGCCAGACGATGGCGGTACGCGTAGGGGTCGACCATCATCCAGAGCTTGCGGCCCGCGTCGGTGTCGTACTTTTCGGTCAGGCCCCGGCTCGTGTAGTCGTCGATCTGCTCGCTCTGATGGCCCCAGACCTCCTGCGCGTGCTTCTTCTGGGCCTTCATGTTCAGGGTGTCGATCACCATCGGCGCGATCGCGACGACCCGGGGATCGACCGCGCCGCTCAGCCAGGTCGTCCAGCCCCGCTTCGAGGCGCCGGTAATCACGAACCGATGCACCGGCGGCTTGCCCGGCCGTTGCCGCCGCGACCATTGCTCCAGCGCGTCCATCGCCTTGACCGCGCTCTTGACCATCGGAAAGAGCAGGGGCCAGGTCTCGTCGCGGGTATCCAGGTAGCGGACGAACGTCTCGGCGATCAGGGCGTCTTCATGCTTGCCGCCAAGCAGGGGCTGGTTCGGGACCTGTCGGAGCATCGCGACACGCGGCGCCGCACGCCTGCGCCAGGGCCAGGCCGGTCCCGGGATCGGCCGCGTCGGCGACATCACCGTTTTCGCCGCCGCCGATGAGCAGCAGCATCGCCTCCCGGCCCGCGCCGGCGGCCTGATCGGGCTTCGGCTCGAAGACGTGCAGGTGATGCGTCCAGGTGATCCCGTGCCAGACCTGCGAGGTCAGCTTCAGGTCGTGGATCGACCCCTGCGGTGTCTCGGCCTGGCTCTCGACCGTCCACTGGAACGCGCCGTCGTCGTGCCGGACGTAGGCGTCCAGCTCCGTATCGACCGGGTCCGGTGGAACCGCGCCCGCGCCCAGGGCCACCGCCATCAGGAGACCCAGCAGTGACGCGATCCGTCGAAGAGTGGCATGCATGGTGGTCTACGACTCAAGGTGAAACGCCTCAACGCGATTCCGACTCCTGCGTGTCGGGTGGGCTCCGCCCACCAACTTCCCCAGATCTTTCTTCGAGGGCAACGTTTTTGGTTCCCGAATCTCAGGCCGATCGGCCCCGCGCACTCCAGGACCAGAGAACGTACACCGGGAGGCCCGCCAGCACGATCAGGGCGCCGATCCCCGAGGTCGACGGCGCCAGCAGCACGAAGTCGACCACCAGAAGGACGGCCAGGCTGATATAGACGATCACGGGCAACGGGTAGCCGATCGTCCGGTACGGCCGCGGCAGATCGGGCGCCTGGCGACGCAGCAGGACCACCGCGCCCACCATCAGGGCATAAAACGTCAGGTCCGCCGGGATGATGTACTCGAGAAGCTCGTTGTACAGGTTGCCGAACCTCGGTGCATCCGTTCCGGTTTTGAAGGTCACCGTCACCGGCAAGGTCAGGAGGCTGGCCCAGACCCCTTGCGCCACCAGGGCGACAGCCGGCACGTGGTGCCGGTTGGTTGTCCCCGCCGCCGCGAAGAACAGGCCGTCGCGGGCCATCGCGTAGTAGACCCGGGCCCCCGCCAGGATCAGGCCGTTCAGGCAGCCGAACGTCGAGACCAGGATCGCCAGGGCCATCACCGTCGCCCCGGGCGGCCCGAAGACCTGCTCCATCAGGGCCGTGCCGACGCGGTCCTGGGGCGCATGCTGCGATCTGCCGAGAACGGGAGCGTGACCACGTACGCGACGTTGGCCAGCAGGTACAGCGCCACCACGCTGCCGCAGCCCAGCATCAAGGCCCGGGGCAGCGTCCGCTCGGGGTCGACGACCTCGCCGCCGGTGAACGTGACGTTGTTCCAGGCCGACTGCGAGAACAACGGCCCGATCATCGCCCGGCCCAGGAGCAACAAGGCCAGCGCCAGTCCGCCGGCGCCCAGCTCCGGGGGAAGCATCGCGCCGGAGGGCCGCCAGCCGTTGGCCGACGGATTCCACCACGCTCGACGTCCAGGCCGCCGCGTGCTGCGCGGTTGACTCCCAGCGTCAGGCCGACGACGATCAGGCCGAACAGGGCCGCGGTCTTCGGTGAGGGTGAAGGTGTTCTGGATCAACTTGCCGGTCCGGAGGCCCCGCGTGTTGGTCGCCGTCAAGCAGCCACGATCAGGCCCAGCGCGACGAGCTGCTGAGTCGAGAGGCTGAGGGCGTAGCCGCCGAAGATCCAGGGACGCGACCAGGTAGCGATCGGCCGCGACCGCGGCGGCGAAGACGCCCAGGAACTGGGCGAAGGCGACCGCCACAGCCGCGATCGTGCCGGTCTGGACGACGAGGAAGAGCGACCAGCCGAACAGGAACCCGAACAGCGGCCGTACGCCTCGCGCAGGAAGACGTACTGTCCCCCCGCCCGGGGCAACATCGCCGCCAGCTCCGCGCAGCAGCAGGGCGCCGGTGATCGTCAGGAGGCCCGCGAGCCCCCAGGCCAGCAGCAGCCAGCCCGGTGCGCCGACCAGCCGGGCCGACTCGGCCGACGTGAGGAAGATGCCCGAGCCGATCATCGAGCCCATCACGATCATCGACGCGTCGAGCAGCCCCAGCTCGCGCACCAGGTGCGGCGCGGCTCGCGGATCGGCCTCGGTCGTCTCAGACGTCATGGGCGTCTCGCTCTCCTTCGCGAATTGCGTCGCGGTCTCCCTGCGGGATCAGGCTCGGGATCGGACTCACGGATGAGGCTGCCGATGCCGGGTGACGAAGGCCTCGATATCGGCGATGGCCTGGTCGAGGACTCGCGCCGCCAGTGCGTCAGGGCGCTGTCGAGCGCCCGGGTCAACTGGTTGGCCAGGTGGGTCGCCGCCACGGCCGGGGTTTCGCCCTCGGCGCGGATCTCCGGAAAGTCGCGGTGATGGACACACGTCGGTGTCGCCGTGGCGCCGGTCGCCACGATCACGGGACACGGGCTCTCGGTCTCGCTCCCGGTCTGGCCTGGACCCGGGCTCGGCTCGGAATCTGGTCGGTCGCCATGGGACGGGCCTCGCTCGGATGATCGTCGGGATGGAGCCGCTCGGATTTCGACACGATGTCTGCGGAGGACTTGCTTACCGGTTCGTTTGCGGAAGAAGGACGGTCCATTCTAACCGCGCCCACGCTGTCGAGCCCAGAGACTTTCCAGATTGAAGCAAGGCAAGGCAAGGCACGGCCAGATCAGAACCAGGTCGGCTCAGAACTGGGCGAGGAACCGCGTGTCGTTCTGGTAGAGCAGGCGGATATCGTCGATGCCGTGCCGCCGCATGCAAAGCCGCTCGATGCCCAGGCCGAAGGCGAACCCGGTCACTTCCTCGGGGTCGTACCCCACGGCGCGGAAGACGTTGGGATCGACCATGCCCGCGCCCCCCATCTCAACCCAGCGGTCGCCGCCGTGCCAGAGCATGTCAACCTCGACGCTCGGCTCGGTGAACGGGAAGAACGACGGGCGGAACCGGATCTGGACGTCCTCGCCCAGGTAGCTGCGGGCGAAGAGGCGGAGCACCGTCTTGAGGTCGGCCATGGTCACGCCGCGGTCGACCATCAGCCCCTCGATCTGATGGAACATGAACGAGTGGGTCGCGTCCACGGTATCGGGCCGGTACACCCGGCCGATCGCGATCACCCGGACCGGCGGGGGCTGTTTGCTCCATCACGCGGATCTGGACCGTGCTGGTCTGGCTGCGGAGCATCGTGTCGCCGGGCAGGTAGAAGTTATCCAGCGGGTCGCGCGCCGGGTGCGACGGCGGGGATGTTCAGGGCCTCGAAGTTGTGCCGGAAGTCCTCGACCTCGGGCCCGCGCGCCACGGCGAAGCCGAACCGGCCGAAGAGGTCGATCAGCTCGTCGGCCGTCTGGGTCAGCGGGTGCCGATGCCCGAGCCGGGGCTGTGATCCCCGGCAGGGTGACGTCGATCCCGCCCGCCTCGGCGGACACCTCGGCAACCGGCCGGTCGACCGCGATCTTCGCGGCCTCGTGCGCCGCTTCGAGCGCCTGCTTGACCGCGTTGAACCGCTGCCCGTAGCCGCGCCGCGCGGCCGGCTCGAGGGCCTTGAGCCGCTCCTGCGCGGCCTTGAGCCGCCCTTGCTTCTGACCGAGATACTCGATCCGGACCGCTTCGACCTCGGCGGCCGAGCCGGCCCCGCGGAACGCCGCCAGACCGGCCGCCTCGAGGGCGTCGAGGTCGGCCAGGGCCGCGGCCAGCGGATCGTCGGTGCTCATGCTCAACGCCGTCGCTCCCGTTCCTGTTCCCGGTCCCGGCCCCGTCGCGGTCCGGTCCGTCCCTGGATCTCTCAGGATCAGGCGGTCTTGACCTTCTGGCGGCTGCGGACCTCGGCGTCGTGCTTCTCCAGCTCCGCGCGGACCTTGGCGACGACGGCGTCGAAGACCTCGGGGTCGTGGATCGCCAGCTCCGAGAGGCTCTTGCGATCGAGCCCGATCTGGGCCAGCCGCAGGCCGTGGATCAGGCGGCTGTAGCGGAGCCCGCGCATCTCGGCCGCGGCGCTCAGGCGGGTGATGAACAGCTTGCGGAACGTCACGCTTCTTGGCCCGGCGGTCGCGGAACGCGAACATCGCCGGCCCGGAGCAGCGTCTCCTTGGCCGAACGGAGCAGCCGGCGGCGGCCCCCGACGAACCCTTCCACCTTCCGGAACAGCCGCTTCTTCGCCTGGTTGCGGGCCGCGCCTTTCCTTGCACGCATCGTTGACTCTCAATCGATCAATGAGACCGGCATGACGCGGCGCACGTTCGCACCGCAAAGCCTTTGGAACCTGATCACCAGTTGTTCTCAACACGTCACGTCACGTTTCGTCACATGATGTCATATCATGTCATGTCACGTCACGTGGTCGGCTCGGAGCCGGCCGGGGCCGCCCCTTCGATCTCGGTTTCAATTCCGGCTCGCGGAGCGCGGCCTCGCGAGCGGCGGCGACGGCGGCGGGGTTGGCCCCTCGTTCTGCTGGACCGCCCGGCGAAGCCGATGCGCGTCGGCCCCGACCTTCAGGATCGACTTCTTGCGAAGCCGGCGGACCTGCTTGCCGCTCTTGTGGCTCATCAGGTGCGACGAGCCGCAGCGCTTGTGGCTCACCTTGCCGTTGGCCGAGACCTTGAACCGCTTCTTGATCCCTTTGTGCGTCTTCAACTTCGGCATGATGGACAGATTCCTGCTGCGGCGTGCCCGGTACGGCCCGCACTCCCGGCTGACGCCGGCGTCTTGATATCCTCGGTTCACCGCGACGATCGCGATGGGCCGAGCCGAACAGTGTAGCAAAACTGAGGACCGCGCCCGCCAACTCCAAAAACCGGCCGGGCGCCGAAAGAACCGTCCCTCTCGGACCGAAGGACCGACCAGGCCGCCGGGTGCGTCTCTGGATCGCGCCGACAGGCCCGTCCCCCGGCGTTGGCCGTGTCACACGATACGAGCGAGCGCCGATCGGATCAGACCCGAGGCGCGACGATCGCCGTCATCCGCTTGCCTTCCATCGACGGGTTCTTCTCGACCTTGGCCACGTCCTCGAGCGCCTGGAGCACCTCGTCCATGACCTTGCGGCCTTCGTCGATGTGCGCCAGCTCGCGGCCGCGGAAGAGGACGTTGACCAGGACCTTGTCCTTGTGTTCAAGGAACTCGCGGGCCCGCTTGACCTTGACCTCGATGTCGTGGTCGCCGGTCTTGGGCCGGACCCGGATCTCCTTGACCTGGACCTGATGCTGCTTCTGCTTCGAGGCCCGCTTTTTCTGCGAATACTTGAACTTGCCGAAGTCCATGATCTTGCAGACCGGCGGCCGCTCGTTGGGAGCAACCTCGACCAGGTCCAGGCCCGCCTCGCGGGCCGCTTCCATGGCCTTGCCCGTCGGCATGACGCCGAGCATCGCGCCTTCGGCATTGATCACCCGCACCGGGGAGATGCGGATCTGCTCGTTGACCCTCAGATTCCGGTCGATAGCGTCCTCCCGGGGACGAATTGGGGACAAACCGCACTCGCCCGAACGGAATCCCGGCGTCGCGTCCACTCGCGGCTGGATTTGCCGGTTCCGAACGGCCAACGAGGCCCACCCCCCGGCAGGCCCTCGTCACGTCGCGAGGCAATCCTAACGAATACTGGCCAGCCGTGCGGCTGTCAAGAGAGTATTTTCGGGGCCCACCTCACATCTCACGCGATCGAGCACCGGCACGGGTTCGCTCCACACGATCCGGAGCGGCCTCAATAACTGCTGGCGTCGATGATTTCGCCCTGCGCGCGTGAGCCCAGGGACCAGAGCGTCATCGTGTTGATGCTGTCCTTGAGGAACCGCACCGAGCCGTCGCACATCAGGAAGTTGGCGCCACCGGGATGGTTGCTTTTCGCGTCGAAGATGCCCGGGTTGTTATAGCCGTTGGTGCCGGTCATGCAGTTGGGAGTCCGAGCGTTGGGAGGGAGCAGCACGTTGCCCATGCTGATACCCGGTACACCGACGATCCAGGCCTGGCCCAGGTACGACAGCGCATTGGTGGATTTGCGAAGGGCGGTGTTGAGCAGGTCCGGGCTGCACGTGGTGTTCAGCCAGTTCTGGAACGGCCCGGCGCCGGCCGCCATCTGCATCTGCGGTTTGTTCCGCGATATGCCCGGCGGATAACTGTTCACGTCGATGAGGTCGGAGGAGGAGATCATCGAGGGGAGGCCGTCGCCGACCTTCCATTCGCCAAAGGCGACCGTGTTGCTCAGGCCGTCGGTGATGTCGCGAAAACCGACGTTGCAGCGATCTCCGACCACGCCGTTCATCGGGCCACCGGTGCAGCAGGGGCCGCAACTGAACTCCAGGCCGGCACCGAACGAGGCGTAATAGTTGTTGCCGGGCGGGGCGAAACCGGTGGGCATTCCGACCATCTGGCTGTAGCTCGGTGGGGTATCCGAGGGACAGAGGAACCCACTCAGCCGTGTCGTGATGATCGTACGGTTCATTTGACACCCGGTCGAGCCGTTGAAGGCTTCGACCCAGAAATTCCCGGCGTTGAAGAGTGCGGACTGGTCCAGGTGGGGAGCAGCCGGGCTTGGGCGCTGAAACTCGCGTTGGGTTGCAGCGTGTTATTGGTGAGCCAGAACGTCCAGATGGCCCCCGGAGGCATGATATCGTTGGAACTATGATAGTTATGAAGGGCGAGTCCGATCTGCTTCAGGTTGTTGGTGCACTGGGCACGCCGGGCCGCCTCGCGAGCGCCTGAACGGCGGGCAGGAGCAGGGCGATCAACACGGCGATGATCGCGATCACGACCAAAAGCTCGATCAGCGTAAAAGCATGCCTGCGCATCATCATGAATTCTCCCTTGATCTTGACAATGAGACACGGGGACTGCGAATATCCGAGACGTACTCCCCAGGGCCGCTGGAGTGAAGGTTCGACATGAAGCGACAAAAAGTGGCATCCGTTTGAGAATGACGATCGAGAGAGGACGGGCCTGCGAAAGTCGATCGATTCAGGATGTCGGTTTGCCTACTTCATAAATTGATCGGACCTCCTGGTCGTCGAGCGCGTGGTCGAAGATGATGAATTCGTCGATCCGCCCGTTCAGATTGCGGATGAGCCTGTCGGTCACCTCGGTGGAGGGCGGGTCGCTATAGTTGCCGATACTGGCGCATTCCGATGACCACCCGGCTCGCCTCCGGAAGTGCATCGGTCTGGATCAATCGATGATTGAAGTAAAGAGTATTCTGGACGGCCTGGCCATTCACGTAAGTTGTGAGGATATGTTGTTGCGGTGCGTAGACCGTGGCCAGGTGCGTCCAGAGTCCGAGGTTGTTCTCTCCCAGGACGACGGGGGAAGAGCCAATGACCCCGTCCTTGATGGCGAAGATGAGGATTCCCTTGCCGTCGAGCTCCCAGTGGACCTCGCCTGGGATGTTCCAGCCATCGGAGAGCAACAGGCCATTCAGGCGGTTGTCGAAATAGTCGACCCGAATCCAGGCCATCAGGGTCAGGGCGACCAACTCGTTCGGGATGTTGACACGGATACGGTCGCTGGTCCGTTTGAAATCCAGGGCCGCCTTGCCAGGCCATCGCCCCTCGGTCCACTCGCAGCCCACGATGCTCCCGTTCCGCTTCGGCCCTCGCCGTGTGGCCTGGTCGAGGAGCGTCCGCTCCCAGGGCTGCTGCCCTTCGGAATGCGTAATAGACGAGCACGCGCGGGTCGGCCTGGAGCTTGCGGCTCAGGTCCAGCCAGGTGCGATAACGCCGGCCCGCCTCGGTGGAAACACGTTGCTGGACTTCCTGAGCCCCGACGAACGCATGGGAATTGGCCACGGCCGACCGCGAGGCGCCGGAGGGGTCGATGTGCACGCCTTGGCCCCGGGTTAGCTGTCGCCCGGGGGACGCGGTCGGGCCGTTGCCGCGCAGCTCGACACGCCCCTCGAAAACCTGGACCTCCGATCCACCTTTCTCGTCGACCATGACGCCGAATTCGGTACCCAGGTCGATCACATCCGTTTTCGGGGTGCCGATCGAGAAGCGGCTTGACTTCTCGGGGCGCACGAACCCTCAGCCTGCCTTGCCAGCAGAACGCCCGATCGATCGTGAGCAGTTCGAAGTCGGCGGGACCTTCCAGAACGACGACCGCGCCTCCATAGAACTCCAGTTGGATCAGCCCTGACTTCAGTCTCAGCCGGCCCATCGGCACGCCGAGCCGACTTCCGTCGGTAGTTCGGTCGGCCCCCATTCGGGGTCGACGACCCGCGTCAGGACGGCAATCCCTCGACCGCCCTTGCCGGCCTGCCGTTCCTTGCTCTCGGGGACGGTTCGATCTGGCTCGTCCAGAGCCGACGCGCCGCTCTCAGCGATCCGTGGCGCGGATTGCTCTGTCCCCCGGGCGACGATCGTCGACCCCGCGGGATGCCCGAGGGGCGAGCCGCGCCACGGCCACCAGGTCCGCGTGACGAAGATCAGTCCCAGCAACACGGCCGCGATCGCTACGAGCCGGCTCAGACGGGCGCGGGCAGGCGGGGTGGCGGTGCCGGTGGCGGGAGTGGTCGAGGGCGGCGCGGACGCCCGATTTCTCTCCGAATGACCGACAGGACTTCCGGGCAGGCTGGGAATCCCCGGCGACCGGACCGGATCAGATTCCGCGATCCGACCCTGGAGGGCCGTGTGCAGCCCCATGTAGTGAACATATCGGCGACGCAATTCGTCGCTTGAGCGCAGGATCTCGTTGAGGCGGACGAGTTGTTCCTCTCGGATCTGGCCGTCACAAAGGACCGAGAGCAGGATCTCCAGCTCATCGGATGGGGACATCGGGTGGTTCATACATTAACATCCAATGCCAGGGTCCGTTCGATGCAGAGCAGGAGTTTCTTCCGGGCGCGATGAAGCACCCGGTACAACGTCTCCGCCAGCCGGCCGGTTTGCTCGGCGATCTGGGTGACGGTAGCCCGCCCGTCGTAGCGAACCAGCAAGAGGCGTTGCTCGTTCTCGGTGAGCTTGGCCATGCAGGTGCTCAGGGCTTTGAGCTGAGCCTCGAGCTGATCATTCTCGTGGAGTTGCTCCTCCGCCAGGATCTGCAGGACATCGTCATCAAGCAGCACGGGGTCGCGTCGGTCCTTCTTGCGCTGTTCAAGCACCTTGAAATAGGCAAACTGGTAAGCCCAGGGCAAAAACGGCTCGCCCACTCGATATTCGCCGAACTTCTCCCAGAGCGCCATGACGGTTTCCTGGAAGACGTCCTCCGCTCGATCCTGATCGGGCAACAAGGTAAAGATGTAGCGATAGATAGGACGCTGATGGATCGCGAAGAGGCGGATGAATTCCTTCGAAATCCTGGGGGCCACACACGACGGAACTCCTGTGGGTGGCGTATCGCAAGGCCGCCTCTCAACTCATTGGGTGGGCGCGAATTCTCTTGGGGACCTCTGTAATTGATTGTCCGGTGATCCCGAAAACCGGACAGAAAAAAATTCCGCGCAGCAACGGTTGGTGCGGAGACCCGGAAGCCGGACCGCGCAAGCCGAGGTCGATTCGCTGGAATACCACAAAACGTCGCGATTTCCTGACGTGCGTTAGCTTATTGGACAGGTTTTTCATCGCTGTTCTCGCGGGTCACTCGGCTCGAAACAAAGGCAAAGGCGTTCGCCGCTTCTTCTTCCCCCATCACGCCTTGCGAACGATCAGGCCGATTTAGAATGGCCACGCGCGAGGCAAGTGACCTGTCAGCGCTCACGCCGCCATTCTGGCGGCACCCGAAGTCCATGAAAAAACACGAAGCCGATCATTGACAAACGAGTCGCTCCTTTTTTCTGAGCAGTTCAATTTTCTTCCAGACCCAATGTGAAAAAATCAACTGATACCAAAAAAATTTCGACTAACTAAATCATGTTTTTTATAAAATGCATTTGACATTTTCATATAATTAAACATTAAAAACCTACGACTTGAGACGCGGACGATTCCACATTATCCTGACATTCCCCTCACCAGAATCCTGGGACCGTTTATGGAATCCGGCCGGCCATGTGCAGCAAGACGCGAAAGGCCAACGTAGGGACAGCCCAAGTTCCGAGTCATTTTCGGTCGAACTTGCTTCATGCCACCCAGTCTGCGGAATCATAGGACGATCACAAGTCCCTGGTTACTGTGTCTCCTGGACGTGCATCAGGTGCCATCCATCAGGGACCGGGCCAGTTCTTTCTTCACGAGTTCGGATCGGGCCGCGACTCATGACCGGGCGGGGCAGGGCGGCGGGCCAGGAGCTCGCACACCAGGGCGATGCCGGCGAGGGCGGCGGCGATGGTGAAGGCGCCGCCGTAGTGGCCGTGCTGGAGGAAGAGGGAGGCGCCGATCCGGGGTCCGATGATGCCGGCCATGCCGTACGCGGTGTAGAGCAGGCTGTAGTTGATCCCCACGTTCTTCGTGCCCCAGAAATCGGCCGCGGTCGAGGCGTTGACCGAGAGCTGGGTGCCGAAGCAACCGTAGACGACGAACACCATCGCGAAGAAGCCGGCGACAACGCCCGGTTCGGCCGCGAGGTAGAGCAGCGGCATGGCCGCGATCGACACGCCGATCATCAGCCGCAGGACGTTCAAACGGCCGAGCGCATCCGAGAGCCAGCCCGAGAAGGTCCGCCCCGCGACGTTCCCCGCCGCTCCCACGAACAGGGCCGCACTCGCCACGCGGGCGGAGATCCCTTCACTCAGAGCGAACGGCACGAGCTGGCTGATGACCATCAGGCCCGACGACGCGCCGAATGCGTAGGCGACCCACATCAGGTAAAACGTCGGCGTTCGCAGCACCTCGGCCGGCGTGAACTCGTGGGGCGTTGCCGCGGCGCCGAGGTCTCGGGGTCGGGCGGCGTCCATCCCTCGGGGATGTAACCGGGGGGCGGGTTCCTCAGCAAGGCCGCGCCCATCAGGGTCATCACGAGAAAGATCCCGCTCAGGATGCGGAAGGTCGCGGGGAGACCGAAATTGGGAATCAGGTAGCCGGACGCGAGCGGTCCGAAAACGGCCGAGCCGCCGCCAAAGCCGGCCACCGCCAGCCCCACCGCGAGCCCGCGATGGTCGGGGAACCATTTCGCCATCACGGGAATCGGCGTAGCGTAGCCGAACCCGATGCCGCATCCCGCCACCAGGCCGAACCAGAGATACAGCGAGTTCAGCGAGCGGGTTTCGGCACACATGAAGAAACCGAGACTGAAAAGCAGGGCGCTGGTGATCGAGATCCAGAATGGGCCGAACCGGTCCTGCAAACGACCGGCGACGAGGAACGCCAGCGCGAACGCGGCCACGGCCACCGTGAAGACCATCGAGGTCTCGGTGCGCTTCCAGCCAAACTGTTTTTCCAGCGGCGCGACGAACACGCTCCAGGCGTAAAGCGTGCCCAGCGCCAGGTTCATCGACAACCCGCCCACGACCCGCCACCAACGGCTGATCGTGCCCGGGATCGGTTGATCGACGGTCGCGCCCGCACGCTTCTCGTGAGCTCGTGACATGCAACTCGTCCGTCGCGGCGGAGACCTGGTGAACGCTGATGCTCGACCAGCCTGAGTGAGCGTCGAGGAGCGGCCCACCGTATCCGGTCGGAGGCTCGTCCACAAGCGCGGGCTGCTGGCAATGGAGGCCGCTCCACGTCATGATGGTGCCGGCCCAAGGAGAGTTCGTGCCGGGTCAAACGACGTGATCTCGGCACGAACGGAAATCTCGCATCCCGGGGAGGATCTTGCGTTGCGCGTCTTGATGACCGGAGGGTACGGTTGCATTGGTGCCTGGGTCGCCCGACAGCTTGTCGAGCAGGGGCAAGAGGTCTGGATCTTCGACCTTCGCGAGGACACACACCGGCTCGACCTGCTGCTCGACGAGGCCGGGCGAGGCCGCGTCCACTTCGTCCCGGGCGACGTGGCCGACGGCGCCGCCGTGCATGACGCCGCGGCCCGCCTTGGCGCGACGCATCTGCTCCACCTGGCCGGGCTTCAGTCCCCCATCTGCCGCGCCGATCCAATTCGGGGGGCCCTGGTGAACGTCATCGGCACGCTCGCCGTCTTCGAAGCCGCGCTGAAGCTCAGGGGGCAGGTCGAGCGTGTCGTCTACGCCAGCTCGGCCGCTGTTCACGGACCGATCGAATCGGGCGGTCCTGGCGGCCCGATCGGCGATGAGGTCCGGCTCGCGCCGGTGACGCATTACGGGGCGTTCAAGGTCTGCAACGAGCTGAACGCGCGGGTTTACTGGCTCGACCACGGCATTTCCAGCGTGGGCCTGCGGCCGTGGACGGTGTACGGCGTCGGCCGCGACTTCGGCATGACGAGCGAGCCGACCAAGGCGATCAAGGCCGCCGCCGCGGGGCGCGACTTCGCGATCAGCTACGGCGGCCTCCAGGACCTCCAGTACGCGCCCGACGTCGCCGCCACGTTCCTTCGCGCCCTGACCGGGCCGTTCCAGGGGGCCGACGCCTTCAACCTCCGGGGAGCGGTCGTGCCGATCGAGACCTTTGTCCAGACCCTCGCCGAGGTCGCCCCGGCGTCGAGTGGCCGGATCACGCATGGCCAGCGGCTTTTACCCATCGCCCCCGACCTCGACGACACGCGGCTTGAAGCGAGCCTGGGGCCGATCCCCCGTACCCCGCTCAGGACCGGCATCGCCGAGACGTTCGAGCGGTTCGACGCCCTGAACCGGGCCGGGCGGCTCGAGCTTTCGGACCTGGGTTGACCGACCTGATTTAATGGCGGAAATGGCGACGGCCGGTGAGGATCATGGCCATGTCGTGCTCGTCGCACGCCGCGCGGGTCTCGTCGTCGCGTTTCGAGCCGCCGGGCTGGATGATGGCGGTCACGCCGGCCGACGCCGCGGTATCGGGGCCGTCGCGGAACGGGAAGAACGCGTCGGAGGCGAGCACGGCTCCTTTCGCCTTCTCGCCCGCCTTGTCCACCGCGATCCGCACCGAGTCGAGCCGGCTCATCTGCCCGGCGCCGACGCCGACGAGCTGGCCGCCGCGGGCCAGGACGATGGCGTTGGACCGGACCGACTGGCAGACCCGCCAGGCGAAATCCAGGGCCGCGCGTTCGGCGTCGGTCGGGCCGCGTCGGGTGACGACCGTGCCGCCGTGCGCCGGCTCGGCTTCCATCGTGTCGAAGTCCTGGACCAGCAGCCCGCCTTCGACCCGGCGCATGTCGAACCCTTCGGGCGAGGCGCCGGGTCCCTCCGGGCCGATCTCGGCCTTGAGATCGAGCAGACGGACACTGTTCTTCCAGGTGGGCCGGGTGGTGAGGAGCCCCAGCGCGTCGGCATCGTACCCCGGCGCGACGATCGCCTCGATGAACCGGCCGGCGACGCAGAGCCGCTCGGCGGTCTCGCGGTCAACCCGACGGTTCAGGCCGACGATCCCGCCGAAGGCGCTGACCGGATCGCCCTCGTACGCCAGCTCGAACGCCTCGGCCAGGGTCGCGGCCACCGCCGCCCCGCAGGGATTGTTGTGCTTCAGGATCGTCGCCGCCGGCGCCTTGAACAGGCGGATCAGCCGCAGGGCGCTATCCAGGTCGAGTAAATTGTTGTACGACAGCTCCTTGCCGTGCAGGGTCGCCGCCGTGGCCAGGTTCGGGCCGCGGGTCCCCGGATCGACGTAGAAGGCCGCGCGCTGATGCGGGTTCTCGCCGTATCGCAGGACCGCGCGGCGGACGAACCGAGGCACCAGCACCTGGGGAAAGACCGACGTGCCGGTAACGGGCGCGGCGGCGGTCGATTCGCCGGTCCGAAGCTCGGTTCCGGGCTTCGCCGCGCCGAACAGGGCGGGGGCGATCGTCCGGGCCAGGTAGTCGGCGATCATCCGGTCGTACTGAGCGGTTCGCTCGAACACCGCGGCGGCCAGGGACCGTCGGAACTCGAGGGTCGTGCCGCCGTGCTCGCGAAGCTGGCCGATCAGGGCCGGGTACTGGTCCGGCCCGACCACCACCGCCACGTGCGCATGGTTCTTGGCCGCGCCCCGGATCAGGCTCGGGCCGCCGATGTCGATGTTTTCGACCGCCTCATCAAACGTGACCGACGGCCGGGCGATGGTCGCCTCGAACGGGTAGAGGTTCACCACCACCAGGTCGATCGGCTCGATCCCCTGGGCCTCGAGCGCGGCGAGGTCGTCGGCGACGTCGCGGCGGGCGAGGATGCCCCCATGCAGCTTGGGGTGAAGCGTCTTGACCCGTCCCCCCAGGATCTCGGGCTGGCCGGTGTACGCCGAGACCTCGGTCACCTCCAGCTTCGCTTCCTGCAAGGCCGTCCGCGTCCCCCCGCTGGCCAGCAGGTGCACCCCGCGCCCGGCCAGCTCGCGCGCCAGATCGATCAGCCCTTGCTTCTCCGAAACGCTCAGCAGCGCGCGGCGAACCGGAACCACACCGTCCATACGAAACCCTCAACCCTGAAGCCAGGTCCCAGGAAAGCGACACCGACCACCATCTTACCGCGTCACCGTGCCCGCTTTCGACCCGAACTCCCGGTGTCGAGCGTCAGTTCTCCCTCGGCGCGGGTGCCGGTTCGGATCCGGGTGCGGGTGCGGCGCCCGCGTCGGGGGCGGTCGTGGCTGCCGGTACGGCGGCCGAGGGGGGCGGCGGCAGAGCGCCTTCGGGGGGCACGTACCCGAACGGAGGCAGCGTTGGCCTCGCGCAACGGTCGAGGCTCGAGCTGGCCGATCTCGCGGAGGCTCACCAGAACGCCCGACGGGGTCGCCACATAGATCCGGTCGTTCTGGTTGTTGGTCACGCCCGCCGTGTATTCCCGCAGGTTCAGGCCCGCCCGCTCGTAGGTCATGCGGGGATCGGCCAGGATCTGGCCGGTGCCCCGATCGACGATGAACAGGTCGTCGTCGTGCGACTCGAGGTACACCCGGTTCGCGCTGACGCTGAGCAGCCGGCCCCCCTGGGTCGAAGTCGTCCAGCGGCGCTCGCCGGTCTTGGCGTCGAGCTCGGTCAGGACGCCGGCCACGTTCACCACGTAGACGTCGTCGTTGGCCACCAACGGTTCCTGCAACACCGGCGCCCCGGTGGGGCAGGTCCACTTGATCGAGGCCCCGAACAGGTCGACGGCGTACACGTTTCGATCCGACGACGGTACGAGAACGGTCCGGGTGCCGTACTTGCCGAGCGGCGCCTCGATCGAGCCTCCGGTCCCGATCCGGTAGAGCATCACCGGCAGGCCCTCCACCGGCAGGTCCGACATCGCCACGTAAAGCTTGCCGTCGCGCCCTCCAAAGACGACAAACCGCTGCGCGGGCAGGGGCCGAGAGGTCAACGGTCCGCCCCCGGTCTGCCAGTTCCACATCGGGTGCGGCCGGTCGTACAGGGCCTTGGTCTTGTCCTTGGGGTTGTAGAGCTCGAACGCCGCGAGCTTGCCGTTGGACAGACCGACCATGACCCGCTGCTCATCGCAGGCGGTCGGGCTGCTGGGCAGGACACCGAGCTTGTGGGACCAGACGAGCCGGCCGGTCTGCCGGTCGAGCGCGAAAAGCTGGCCGGCCTGGGTCACGAAGATCAGCCGCGAGTTGACCGACGCCCCGCGCGCCGTGGCCGCCTGGTCGCCCAGCTTCGTCGACCAGAGCAGACGCCCCGATTCGGCCTCGTAGACGTAGAAATTCGCCATGTTCGTCTGGGCGAAGAGGAGATCCTCCGCCAGGCTGATCCGCAGCAGACGCTCGGTGCCGTACAGCGGGACCATGGTCATCCAGTGCTGCTCCAGCCCCACCCGGGCCAGCGCCGATCGTTTCGGCAGCAGGTCGCGCGAGATCGGAATCTGCCCCCGCGCCGCCGGAGCGGTCACCGTGACCGTCACGGGAACGATCGCCGACGCGGCCAGGACCGCCGTGAACCATGCCCTTGCGAATCGACGGACCATGGCCCGTTCTTCCTTTCCCGTTTGCGGACGCCCGCCAGCCGCGCCGTCCCGAAACCGAATCGAGTCGAGACCGCCCGCCGTCCGGATCGCCAGACCGAAAGTCACCTCCTTCTTCCCTAGCCGACACTTCGCCTCCGGTCAAGCCGGCGGAGTGGGAAGGCTGGAGAATTCGCCCGCGGCCTGAACGCCACGAGCGCGCGGACGTCCCGATCACCACGCGCGGTGGCTTGACAAGAAATCCCGTCATCGTTCGTCGCAACTCACCGGGCGAACCGGGTTTGGGCTCCCAGCCCATGTCCAGGGGGAGTGCCTGCAGGAAGGGGGATTCGCATCCCGGAAACGGACTCGGCATGGCCGATCCTCGCGTCACGAAGCCTCGGGGCGCACCCACTCATCCTCGTCATTACTTCGCGAGACACCCTTCGCAACACCAACGGTACCCCGTTCGCGGAACCGACTCCGTTTCTTCAGACCGCGTCGCACGCCTCTTCGCTTTTGAATCCTCGCCAGACCCACCCATCTTGATGAGTATCTGATTTTAGCTGAAAAAGATTGCACACCTTCTCCATACTACGCCGATAACCCAGAACGACAGGTGATGCCGCCGATGGACGGCCCGGTGCGCCAGGGGGGTGGACCGGGATGGAACGGGTTTCCCCACGAGGCTTTGAGGCCGAGGACGCCACCATGTTTGCCAGCGCGCTACCATCCGATCCGCCGATCGACAGAATCGACATCCCGATGATTTCCGCGCATTCCGTCGAGAATGAGGATGAGAGCGAAGGCAAAGGCGCGGGCGAGCCCCAGCGCCAGGCGCGGCGGCGGGCCGAAGACGGTCGAGGGCAAGAACGCCTCGCGGCTCAACTCGACCCAGCATAGCCTCCGCGCCGAGACCGTCCTGTCGGAGGAGCTCGAAGCCCTGCGCGTCACCCGCAACGCCGAGTTCGAGACCGAGTTCGCGCCGACCACCCCTTACGAGCGCTGGCTGGTCGCGAAGCTGGCGTTCATCTCGGTCAAGCTGGATCAGTGCGACACCTGGGGCATCAAGGACATGCGCCGGGCGGTGCATCGGGCCGTCACGTCGTGGGACAATGACCGACGCCGCGAGATCGACAAGCTGGGCAACCGCCTCTCCAAGGACCCCGAGCGGGTCGCGCTGGGTCTCTTGCGGACCACGCAGGGGGCGGACTGGCTGATCGAGCGGTGGGAGGGACTGGGCCGTGCGCTCGAAACCAAGGGATGCTGGGATGAAGATCAAAGGAGCCTCGCGTTTGATCTCCTGGGCGTGCCCAGAATCCTGCGCGACGGTTTTTACACCGTTCCCGAGGCCAACGACCGCGCACGGCTCGAAATCCTGGTGAAATCGAAGATCGACGCGATCCGCGAGGAGCAGGAAATCGCCCTCGACGGCCTCGACGCCCACGAGCGGGAACTTGCGGCGTGCGGCATGCCGCTGAGCGAGGATGCCGAGACGAAACGGCTGCGGAAGTACGAGACCGACATCCGACTGCGCCTGGCGAACGACCCACACCGAGCTGTTACGCGTCCGCGCCGAGCGCGAAAAGGGCGGATTCCGTTCCCAGATCGAGGTGAAGCCGACGCCGATGCCGATGCTGAAATCCTCACCCTTTACCTTCCCGATGGAAACGAACGCGGAGCCGCCGCCGCGCGATTGTGTGCCGCGAGCGGGAGTCGATTACGTGATCGACCGTGCCGAGAAGAATGTCGACGTGATGCTCAAGGACATGATCGCGCGGATGCACATGTCGAAATCCGCGGACAGGACCGAGGCCGCGGCGAAACCGGTCGAACACAAGCCGGCCGAGACCCGGTCGCGTTCGAACCCGGAACGGCCGACCGGGAATCGACACCGACGCCGGGCGGCGGAGCTGAGGGCGCGTCGAGAGGCCCGCAAGCACGCGGATCAACCACCGACACCCGGCCGCTGACGACCGTCAACGGCCGCACAATCCGATCGTTTCGTGTGACCGGAGCCGCCCAGCAGGCGACTTCCGGTGCCCTGCTGCGCCGGGCGCGGATTCCGATCTCGGAAGGGGCCAAAACCACGATATTCAAGGAAGGAGAGACGTGCGTTCCGGGGCGTGGCCGGCCCCCCGGTGCGCTCGGATGCCGCGCGGAACGGTTGTATCGGTTATGTGGACGTGTCGACGGCGAGGAAGCGGAGCGTTGGTACGAACGAACTCGAAATCGACCCTGAACGATGGCCAGGAAGTCCGACCTCGAACGGCCGCCGATTCAATCGAAACCGAGACCGGAATCGGAATCGGGTTCGAACTCGAGATCGGCGTCGGCATCGGCGTCGAGGTCGTCGGTGAGGGGTTCCGACGGGGAGGGGACCGGGCCGTTGGCGGACCCGGCGCCCGATGCCGCGACGAGGCAGGCGGGGCAGGCGTCGGCCAGGCCGCGGTAGGGTTGGCCGCAACGGCGCAGAGCCCTACGCTGCGGCGAAGGGTGGGAAGCGCGGCCTTCAGGCTGGCCCCTTCAGGCGTGTGGTTGAGGGCCTCGGCCACTCGACCGGACAGCAGGGCCACGTCGATCGACATGCGTCCGCCGCGGAGCCGTTTCTGGATCTGGGCCATGCACCATCGGGCGAGGTCGCGATCGAGGGCGGCCAGCTCGTCGATGGGGATCAACGCCATGAGCTCGGCGCGCTGATCGAGGACGGCGTCGAGGTCGTTGGCCTGCCGCGCGGCGTCGATCCGGGCGCGAATGTGCGTGATCGACGCCCCACGCGCCGCGGCAAACGTTCCCGCGAGGTGATCGACCTCCGGTCCCGGCCGGGTCGCGGCCAGGCCCTCGATCAGCGACTCGGCCTCGGCCCAGTGGCCCTCCCGGATCGCGACCCGGACGCGCTCGATCGGGTCGGTCGGAGGTCCGGAGGGCGCGCCGTCGCGAGCTGGCTCGGATTCGGGTTCGGGTTTGGCCTCGGCCTCAGTCTTAACCCGGAGCGGAATCGGAGCGGTCGAGACCGACAGCCGATCGACCGCGTCGGCCAGCCGATCGAGCGCCCGGGCCTGAGCGGCCAGGAGTTCGAGCCAGGCCGAGGTCAGGATCAGGAGCGCGCGGGCCAGCAGGGCCGTCAGGAGCGAGCCCGCGACCAGCGCGGACGCGGCGAGCAGGCGCCCCGGGACCCAGCGGCCCGCGTCCGACCCGTCGGGGAGAAAGACGAGGGCCAGGAGCGCCAGGAGGCCCAGGATCAGCACGAGAACCGGGATCAAACCAGCCCGGACCTTTCCGGCCGGCTGGCGGGATGTCGAATCCGGTGGAGGCGCGGATGATGTGCTCGTCGAGTCCAAGGGATGCTCGCGGTCGGGTTCCAGGTCAGGGATGGATCGGCCTGTCCATTATGACGACCGGTCGGATCGCGAGCCAGTTGAGCGGAGTGGGCCGGGCGGGACCCAACGCGAAGACCGGCCCCTGGCGGTCGGGCCGAGGCCGCGACCGCCAGGGGCCGGTCTTCTCGTCGGGGAGCGAATCGACAAACCGGGGCACCGGCGCGGATTCAGATCTCGAACTGCTTGGCGATCCGGTTGGTCGGCACATGCTCGTCGAGCACCGACTCGTCGAGCAGGTATTGCATGAAGTAGGCGTCTTCGCCCGTGTCCGGATAGTGCTCGCGGACGACTTCCATGGCGCGGAAGCCCTGGATCCGGTAGAAGAGCTGGGCCATCAGGTTGGTCTCGCGGACGTGCAGCGCGATCCGGGTCCGGCGATGGCTGGACAGCTTACCGACAAGCTTGGCGACCATCTGCCGACCGACGTCCTGACGGCGGAAGTCGGGGTGGACGGCGAAGTCGAGGACGTGAAGCTTGTTCTTGTGCAGCTCGTAGATCATGAACCCAACGACCCGTTCGCCATACTCGGCGACCATGCCGATGCAGTTCCGCTGGCGCAGGACGCGGAGGAACTCCTCCTCGCACCAGGGAAACTCAAAGCTGGCGTGCTCGATGGCCAGAACTTCGGGCATGTCGCGTCGGATCATCCAGCGAATATGGACGCGGACCTGAGCCTTGGCGGTCGGGACCGTGCTCATCGAGCCTCCTTCCATGGAATCGATTCGGTTCAACGGAGACCCACCTCGCCACGCGGAACCAGATCGGTATCGACCCGTCCCCGACCCGTACCACTTCGGGTCGGATCGGGTGCCCCGACCCCATTCCTTGGGAGGGGGGCGGGTCGGATCGGTTCGGGTCGGATCAATATCGTCCTGACGAGTCCCGATCCCGATCGGTCGCGGGGGCGTCACAAGATCGAGTTCGCCGTCCTTCTAAAGAAAGCGGAACGGGCCCAAGGGCACGACACCCACGGTCCTTGGCGGAAGGGACGACCCGGCCGAACGAGGTGGAACGTCAAGCTCGGGTCCGGCCCCGATTGCGTCGAGATCGCGATCGATGCCTCCGACCTCAAGAACCCGCCCGGTCTCATCGCGTTCACCCCCGAGGCGAGGCGGATTCTAGCGAAGCCCCTGCCCCCTGCCAAGATCGCTTCCCCTCCCCTCACGCTCCATCACCGCCCGAGAGCCGGAGCCTCGCCCGCGTGGCCGTTCCGTAGGGGAGTCGAAGGGATCTGTCCCACCCGTGCTCGGCCTTATAAAACGGGGGTCGGCACCTGCCACAGGGCTATCTATCGGTCGGACCGGGCTCGTACGTTGAGGATTGTGCGGGAAGTGCCGGTTTCACCGATCCACGCCCCGCGCACTCTCGAACGTTACCAGCCCGGCCCGGCCCGACGGTTCCGTTCAGAACCGGCCGAACGAGTACTGAGCGTTGGCCGGATCGAAGTCGTGCTCGCGGAGCCCGACGTTGATCTTGAGATCGAGATAGGAGTATTCCTCCACCAGCTCAGGGGCGGCGCCGGGGTGGCGCGGCCAGTCATACGCCTCGAACCGGATCGGCAGGTTGTGCTCGTGATCGATGTAAAGCTTGACCATGTGGAACAGGTACGCGGACGACCGCTGAGGATGGACCGACTCGATGACCGTGCAGGATCGGTTGCCCAGCCGCGCCGAGGGGTTGAGCTTCACCCGCGACTCGCCCGGAGTCAGCTCGGCGGCCCAGTGCCTGGCCACGGTATCGATCAAGGGGCCGATCCCGGCCTCGGTGATCGGGTGCCGGTTCTCTTCCATGGCCATGGTGCCGCGCGGGTCGAGATGGAGGTTGCCGGCCAGCAGTTTGCCCAGGCCGACGTCGTGGGCCACGATCCGGCCGCTATTGCGCCCGTGGATATAGATCGCCTCGCGCCCCCGGTTCGGCTGCTGGAACTTGACATACAGGCTGTTGGGATGCGTGCGAACCTTCATGGCCATGATGTGGGGCTCGGTCAACCGGCCCTCGATCCGCTCGCGTTTCACGAAGGTGCACGTATAATCGTGAATCGACCTGTACCGGGACTGGCATTCCGCCACCGTCTTGCGAGCCCGGTCGATACTCTCGGCCCCGGAAGCCTTCTCGAGCGAGCCCGCCAGCAAGGACGAGGTCGAGGCCGAAGCCGTGGTCGCGTCATGGTTGGCGTTGCTGGCGACCCGCGGGGGAGCGGCCTCGGCGGCGCCGGGCGCCTGGGTCCGAAGCAGTTGCTGGTCCATCTTCATGCTGATGACCACGCCCCGGCTCGCTTCCCGGACCGGCGGATCGGCGAGCACTCCCTCGCCCACCAGCGGAACCGCGCCGCCGATCAGCAGGACCAGGGTTCCCAGTGGGGGGCGCCTCCGTGGCCGATCAGACCATCCTGAGCCCGATGCGTTGGCAGAGTGAATCAACAACATGGAAAGGCCCACCCCCGGCGTCGGATGGCGGCCGGGTCGCTCGTAAGGGTCGTTCGGGTTGGTTCATCGGCTCGATGAAACGGCAAGCCCCATGGCCGCGACCGTCCGGACCGGTCAGGCCCGGCGTCCGCGACGCGAGCGGGAGGCGCGCCAATCGGGTGTGGAAGTGTCAGTGGTCGAGGCGCACCCAAGGTCGTGCCGTTCTGTTGAAAACTATCGTGCAATTTCGGAACCATCAAAGAGAAAACGCAACATTTTCTCCGATTGCTTCCCGGTTCCTCGCGCGAACCGGTCGAAGCCGCGGCGCAATCGTCATGACCAGTCGGGTCGGTGCGAAGCCAGGTTCCGCAACGGGCCGTGCGCGGCCGGGCCACGGGCGGCGTGGCGGTCATTTTTTCAATCGGGTCTGGTAAAACAAGAAGGGCAGCTCATCGGGCAGCACGGCGCACGGTACGTGAAGCGAGGACATTCTCCCATGGATACACAGGCGGAACCCGCGGAAGCCACCGAGCCCACTTACACGATCGAATCGATCGAGTCGGCTCCGTTCGGCGAGATCGCGTACCTGCTCTGGCGCAACGACGCCACCGAGGCCCTGGTGGTCGATCCCGGGTTCGATACGGCCGCGATCCTGGACCGCCTCCGGCATCACGGCCTGGGACTCACCGCGATCCTGAACACCCACGGCCACGTCGACCACATCGCGGGCAACGCCGCGATGAAGCGGGCGTTTCCCGGTGCCCCGCTCGTGATCGGCCAGAACGAGGCCCACCTGCTCTCCGACGCCGAGGCGAACCTCAGCGCTCCGTTTGGACTGGCGGTCTCGAGCCCCCCGCGGACCGTCTGGTGGCGGACGGCGAGTCGATCGAGCTGGCCGGGTTCCGGTTCGAGGTCCGGGAGATTCCCGGCCACAGCCCCGGCTCGGTCGTCTACGTCTGCGATCAGTTCCGTCCCGGCTTCGTGATCGGGGGCGACGTCCTGTTCGCCGGATCGGTCGGGCGAACCGACCTCGGGGGCAACACCGGGCAGCTTCTGAGCGGCATCCGGGCCAGGCTCTTCAACCTGCCGGAGGAGACCATGGTCTTCCCCGGCCACGGCCCGGCGACGACCATCGGCCAGGAGCGCCGAAGCAATCCGTTCGTGGGCGACGAGCGCGGGACGATCCGGCATGCCTGAGCGTTCCGTCCCTTTCGACCTGGGCCTGCTTCCATGAACATCTGGGCCATCGCCGACCTGCACCTGTCACTGGCCCGCCCCGAGCGGCTGGCGCGGATACCCGGACGCTGGCAGGACCACCTGGCCCGGATCGAGCGAAGCTGGCGCGGCGCGGTCCGGCCCGACGACCTGGTCCTGATTCCCGGCGACCTCTCGATGGCGCGGAACCATCGCGAGGTCCAGCCCGACCTGGCCTGGCTCGAGCGCCTGCCCGGCACCAAGGTACTGGCTCCGGGCAATCACGACGTCTGGTGGAACCAGATCGAGAGGGTTCGGCCCCTCCTGCGCGGCTCGCAGCTTGCCGTCGGCGGCGATGCGATCGAGGTCGCCGGGGTCATCGTCTGCGGAACCCGCGGCGTGCCTCCCGTTGCCGCCGACGAGGCCGATGGTCTGACCGACTCCCAGCGCTCCGAGCAGGCGCGAGCTCGTCGCGCTCGATCGGGCCCTCGCGATCGCCGCGGGGCTGCGTCGCGAAGGGCAGCCGCTGTACGTCCTCTGGCACTACCCGCCCTTTGATGCCCACCGACGGCCGGGCCCCTGCGTCGGTCGCCTGGAAGAGGCCGGGGCGACCGCCTGTGTCTACGGTCACCTCCACGCCCAGGGGCAATGGTCGCTCGCCGTCGGCGGGATGATCCGCGGCGTGCACTACGCCTGCGTCGCGGCCGACGCGATCGGGTTCCACCCGCTCCGCATCGATACCTTCAACACCTCGAGGTCCCCGTGATCCCCGCATCGGAAAAGTCCGTCGGCAAAATGGGAAGCCGGTATACCACATTCACACAAAGCCCATGAGACAACGGGATTCCTCACGCGATGGCCGAGGACGACAGTCCACCCGTCAGGCACTTCCAGCGATCGGCTTCCCCACCGGGCGCGTCTCGAAGCCGTTCCGAGACCGGCCGAGTGGAACCTCGACCTCCCATTTTTTACAAGACGGGGTGACGAAGGAGCGACGATGTTGACATTCGGCTGACGCCAGGACAAGTAAAACCGATCGGCCAAGATTCGCACAAAGAGCGGCAAATCAATGGGTTAAAGCGATCAACCACGAGAAAACCAGGGCAACTGGCACGGATAATGCTTAAAGAGTGGAATGCCTCAAGCCGGCGTGGGGCCGTCGCGAGGGAGCGGACAACAGGCATACCACCAGAGCGGGAGATATCCATGCTGGTTCTGAGCAGGAAGCTGGGAGAGAAGATCGTCATCGGTGACAACATCGTGGTGACCGTGGTCAAGATCGACCGCAACCAGATTCGGATCGGTATCGAAGCGCCCCAGGAAGTGCCCGTCTACCGCGAGGAGATCTCGCCGACTCGTACGGGCGCCGCCGCCACATCCGCGACCCTGTCTCCGCGGCCGACCACGGGCGAGCCCGCTTTCTCGCGCTGAGGCCGTCTCCAGTCGTTGGATCCGATCGGAACGAATTGACCGGCCCGGATCGCCTGGTTCACTGGTGTGCGAGTGAATTGCCGCGCTCATGAGCCAGGGAAATCGTTCGGCCAGACCGACCGGAGCGACGACGCCACCCGATGGGCGACGGCTTCCGGCTGGCCGGCCAGACCGAGCAAGGACCGACAACCCGGCATGGGCTCGGCCGTGACAGGCCCGCGATAGCCAAGCGCCGCGAGTTCCCGCAGCAATCCCCGACTGTCGATCGCCCCGTGTTCGCCAGGCAGTCCACGCTCGCCATCGAGCATCACGTGCCGGTCGGGCGTGGCCCCGGGGGGAAGGTCCGCCAGATGGACCCAGACGACGTCGGCCACTCGCAGGCCCCAGACTCGTCCCGCCTCGATCGACATCGGCTCACCCGCGGCATAGAGATGCCAGGCATCGAGCAGTACGCCCACCTCCGCGCCCGGTGCGGCGGCGCGGATCGCGTGCCACAGGGGGCCCAGGTCCTCGAACCTGGCGACAAAGGTTTGCCCGGCCCCGGTGCGGAACGATTCGACGCCGATCACCTCCAGGCCAAGCCGGATGCCAAAGCCGCTCAGGACGCGAGCCAGCTCTCCGAGCCGTTCGACGTGGAGGGCTCGGGTCGCCTCGATCGGCTCGAAGGTCTCGGCCAGGACCCAGTTCGAGGTTCGTTCCAGGCCGAGTATGGCCGCCGCTTCGGCCCAGCGCGGCAACTGGTCCAGGTCGCGGGCGAACGTCGCGGCGTCGCCTTTCCAGCGCACCGGCATGGGGAAGGCACCTCCGCGGAGGCCCAGGGCGTCCATCCGGGCGCGGAGCCGGCGGGGGTCCTCGCCCGCGTCGACCAGATCGCGGACCATCAGGTCGACCCCACCGAAACCGGCTTCCGCGGCGAGCTCGATGGTTGACGCGGCGGTGAGGCTCAATCCGATGGCCCGGGCGTTGAAACTGGCGAACACGTCGGTCGTTCCATTGAAGAGGCGTTGATGCATACCGGACAGCGACGTCCGTGTGTTCCGAAGGCTAACCCAGGCCGTTCGACTTGCCAAGTTTCGAAAGCCCGCGTGCGGTTGACCCGGCCCTTGGCGGCGATGCCGGCCGAGACCTCAGAATTGAGCACCCTCCCCTTCCGATCGTTTGACGAAGGGGATGGCTTATTGCGTTCGAGCACGAGTCGGGGCGAGGCGAAGCGGAACCATGGTGGCGACCTGGATCGAGTCGGCGGCGAAAGGACGGCACGGCGGACCGGTCCGGGCGGGCATGTGGGCGGCGGTGGTCGTCGGAACGCACCCGATCGAGGCCAACCAGGAGGTCTGGCTCGAGATCGCCGTCGACGACCTCGCGCTCGGCCCTCTGCCGGCGTACTGGATCGAGAACAAGGGGGTCAACAGCCTCTGGCACGTGCCGATTCCGCCCCAGGGGGTCGGCGTCCGGCTCCATTACCGATCGGCGGCGCGCGGGCCGGCTCGGAGCTGGTTTACAGTCCCGCCCAGGACACGATCGTCCGGCCCAACCTTCCCGACCGTTCGGAATCGGCCGAGATCGTCGGGCCCGGGGCCCGAGGGGCTGGTCGGCAACCGGATGATGACGGCGCGGGTCGACGCGCGGGGCTCGACCTACGACATCTACTTTCCCACCGTCGGCCTGCACTGCGACGTCCGCCCCGCCGATGGCGACTGGCCCCAGAGCCGGGCGCATTTCCGGGCGATCATCGGCGGACTGGCGGTCGGCCGGCGGCTCGACTGGTTCACCGAGCGGCTGTGCTGGGAGGCGTTCCAGCACTACCAGGGGGCGACCAACCTCCTGATGACCGAGCTGAGCTGGCGGAACGGTCCGATCCGGGTCCTGGCGACCGATTTCGTCGCCATGGGCGACTCCCTGCCGCGGACCGCGGGCGGAACGCTCTCGCCGGGCCAGTACATCAAGCGGTTCCGCATCATCAACGAGGGGACCGAGCCGCGTCGAGCCCTGTTCGGCGTCTACATCCAGGCCGAGGTCAACGGCGGGATCGGCGATCCGGGCCTGAGCTGGCACGACGGCGACCGGACCCTGCTGGCGACCAACCGCGGCCATGGCCACGTCAACCGGAAGCTGGCTCGCGACTCGACGGTCGAGTTCGCGATCGCTCTCGACGGCCGGGGCGATGTTCACTGCGAGCCGACCGGTCCCAACGAGGCGATCCTGCTCCGCTGGCTCGACCTGCCGGCCGGCGAACCGGTGACGGTCGACCTGCTGGTCAGCGGCGCCTTCACCGGCTGGCGCGGCGACCCGGGAACGTTCGAGCACTGGCTCCGGCCCGCCCTGGCCTGGTTCCGCAGCGCCGACCTCGACCAGATCGAGCAGCAGACCGGCCAGGAGTGGGACCGCTTCATCGCTCCCGCTGCCCAACCCGCACTTTCCCAAGCCGAGCTACGCCGTGAGCCTGCGGCGCTCGGCCCTGGCCGCGGCCTTGCACGCCGACGCCGACTGGGGAGCGATCGCCTCGGGTTTCGAACGCGGCCTGAGCGCCTACTGCTGGCCGCGCGAGGCGGTCTGGGTCGGCGACACGTTCGGACGCCTCGGCCATCCGGAGATCGGCCGACGGCCGTCTTTCGATGGCTCGGCAAGGTCCGGGGCCAGAACCGACCCTATCCCTACTGGTTCCAGAAATACACCATCGACGGCGGCCCGGAGTGGGAAACCCCGGCGGTCGATCAGACGGCGATCATCCCCTGGGGCCTCGAGCGGCACTACCAGCGCACCGGCGACCTCGAGGCTCGTCGCCGCCTCCTGGCCGATGATCGAGCAGGCGGCGCAGGTCTGCACCGGGACAGACCGGGCCACCCGGGGCTGACGCTGCCTCGAGGATCTTCAGCCTCGTCAGCTCGGCGGGGATCTGGGACCACCGCTTCGGCGCCTTCCTGTACTCGAACGCCGCCGTGGTCGCCGGCCTCCGCGCCGCGGCCAGGCTCGGCCGACGGCTCGAACCGATCCCGAGCACGCCGAACGCTGGGACACGCTGGCCGAACCGGATCTGGGAAAGCGGCATCCTGGGCCGCTCGACCTCGTCAAGAGCGCGAGCGAGCCCGGGCATGATCGATCACGAGCACGGCCGATTCCTCGATGCCCGACGGCTCTCGACCCTGCGCGGGTCTCTGGACCGACCGGCCCGAGCTTCTGATCGAACGATCCGACGGCCCTCGACATCAGCATGCTCGGCCCGGTCGTCCCGCTTCGGCCTGCTCAACGGCGTCCGACCCGCGGATGGTCCGCACCGCCGAGGCGATCCTGCGGAACAACGCGGTGCCCGGGAACCCGAACCTCCTGACCCGCTGGTCGCAGGAACCGAGCCGAAGCGAACGGAGCATGACGGTCGGGCCCGGCGAGTCGCACGGCCAGGACGTCTCGAGCCTGGCCACGCTCTGGATGGCACGTTACCTGATCCAGCTCGGGAACGAGACCGGCCACGGCCGCCACTGGAACCGGGCCCTGGCGATGCTCGACGCGATCCTCGGCCGGCTCTATCCCCTGGGCCTGATGCTCCGTCCCACCGCTTCGGCTCAATGACGCACCAAGGATTCCGTTCGGCCTGGCGGGGGGTTCCTGGGGCCTGCACGCGATGCTCGTCGATACGCTGCTCGACTTCGCCGGGCTCGACTACTATGCGCCTCGAGCGGCGGCTCGACGCTCGAGCCTGCCTTGCCGAGTCCCTGGTCGCACGTCGGCCTGAGCCAGTCATTTCTCCTGCGGCGAGGTCGGCTACCGCCTCGACCGTCCGATCGGCGGGACGGTCCACCACCTCGGATTCAAGGCCCAGCTTTACCACCCCATCACGCTCGATGTCGAACGTGACCTGTCCAGGCTTGACCGAGCTCGGGCCCTGGCAGTCGAGCCCAGGCACGAGCCCTCCCGAGTTCGACCCCCGAACCGGCCGGATCACCTGGTCGATCGATCTTCCCGCGGGGCAGGAGATCGCCTGGAGCTGGACCTGGGGTTGAACCTGAACCGGCTGGGCCGAAACCGAACCGGGCCGAGCCGTCGCTCGGGAGTCGAAACGATGATCCACGGAACCAAAAAACCCCGCCGAGCCACAATTGTGGTTCGACGGGGCCGGAACAGAGAAGAGGCCGAATGATCGAAGCCGATGCTTCGGTTGATCGGAGAGGCGGGTTGGGTTGGGATTTCGGCTTGCACGATCAACGGCAGTGATCCTACCCTCGTCTTCTCGGCTTGTCAATCAAATCCACTTTTTTTTCGGATGCCTTTGACGCGGCCTGGCCAGCCAGCGCCAGACGAGCGATCTTGCAGATCTGGTAGGTATGGGGGGCCTTGAAGGTATCGCGGGGAAACTGGTAATAGCGAGCGATCCCGCTGTAGGAATCGATCAGAAAACCAGGCTCCTCATGCACGTGGAGCCGAGCGGCACGGCCGTCGGGGGTGTTCTCCGCGCGGGTGACGGTCCAGCCGCGTATCGTGCCGTCTCCATGTTTGATCAGGAGAATCCGGCCTGCCAGACTTTCGGGCTCGGGGACGGGCGCGTCGGCCAGGAACCAACCTCGACCCGAGGCCGAGCCACCACGCGTGACCGCGATGATCCGTCCCGAGACCAGGCTCTGGCGCAGATCCGGCCCGTGCCCCTCCCGGTCGGCATCGAGACTCGCGAAGGTCCCTCCGGCCAGAGTCAGGTCCGTCCCTCGAACCCGCACCGCCAGCCCGTCGGTCCGAAGGGTTCGTCCGTCGGCAAGCCGCGCCGACTGAACGGTTCCCGGTGCCAGGTTCACGACCAGATGTTCGCTTCCCTCAACAGTTTCGATCAGGATCACGACCGTCTCCGGTCCTGAGCCGACCCGACCGACCCTCGTCAAGGGTAGCGTGTTGGCGCTCGGGGGCCCGGGGCCAACGACCGGCTCGAAGAGGGTCACGAAGGTGCTCTTGAGCGTCTCGCCCGAATCCGAGTGGCGACGGAGGATCAGCCCCGCGCGGGATCGGATCGGCGCTTCCCCTGGCTCGGTTACGGTCGCGGTCATGGGTTCAGGGCTCGTGGCCAGGTAGGCGGTCATCGGCACGGCACTGAGCAAATGAAGACGCACTCCCAGCCCATCACTCCGAGCCAGCAGCGCGGTGGTCGGCCCCGGAATCGGGCCCCGCGCCTGGAGGGCTAGCTCGCCGTATCCCTGGACAAACCATCGACCGTCCTCAGCGTGGGCATCGGGCACGTAGGTGATCGACGGCGGCAGAAGGGTTTCCTCCATCGGCCTCAATGGTGTCAATCGAACGCTCGATGGGAACTGCCAGAAGGGGGTAGGCCCGACGCCCGTACCGGGTCCGGGCCCGATATCATTCCCCAGACCCGGCGCGGCGTGAAAGAACTGATCGTGCTGGAGACCTCCATGAACCTCGAAGACGCTCAACGCATAACGCGCCCGGCCCGATGCCGAAGTCGAGGCGATCACGGTTTGCCGGTACCGCGTCGTCGACTGAGGATACGCACCCGGGTCGTCGAGGCTGACCACCTGAAAGTCGTTTTCGGCGGCGAAGAAGAGAAATCGGCCCGCGGGAGCGGGCGCCTGTGCGCGCGCGACCGACTCGCGCTGGTTCAGGCCGTCCACGACGATCGTATTGTGGCTGGCGGTCGCGCGGTCCCAACCGTTGACGGTCGGCGGCAGGTCGTCAAGGTCTCCCAGGATGGTCCGGCCCGCGACGGCCAGTCGGATCGCCAGCCGCTGGAAGTGGGGACCACCACGGCCATCGAGACTGCGAAGGTCAAGATCGAGCGCCTCGGCGCCTTGGCCCAGAGCCAGGCGAGACAGCCCCGCGCCGCCGAGCAGGGCCGGATGCCTGGGCACCGCCTCGGCGCCGGTGGCGGGCCAGGCCACTCGCTGAATCTCGGGGCCCGAAACGTCGGACAGGATCGCCGACGACGCTCCCCGCGCCAGCGAGAGCATTGGCACCTGGTCAGCGGATCGGGTCGACGCGGCCCGGAGTTCCGCTTTCGGTACGGTTCCACCCGCGAACGTCGCGGGTTCGGGCTCAAGCAAGAGGCGCTCGATCCAGCCGTCGATCAGACCGACGATCCGTTGATGCGCCGAGGCATCGGCCTGTCGCCAGAATCCGTCGTGGTAGAAACCCCGTTCGGCGAACGCCGAGAGTCGTCCCAGAGACTCGCGCACCAGCTTGTCGTCATCGAGCACGCGGCCGACGGCCAGCATACCCCGGTAGCCGGCCAGCGACATTTCATTGAACTCCTCGGGCTGGAGCCGGACGAACTCAGCAGACGCGCGGAGCAAATCGCGTTGGATCGTCAACACCGGATCGGCCACCCCGAGCAAACGTCCCGCCTCGGCAACGGCGGGGGTGTCTCGAATCAGGGCGTAGGCGATGACCAGGTTCAGCGGGACGTCGAGATTGGACGTGCTGTCCCACTTGCCCGTCCGATACCCACGCCGGTAGGGAGGAGGCAGATCGGCCCGTTGAAGGTACTTAGGCTGCCCCAACTGATCGTAGTGGGTGGCATAGGCGGGATAGACCTGCGCAAATCGCAGCACCAAGACTGCCGCGAGTCGGGCCAGACCGGGATCGCTGGCAGGGGGGTCCTGCTCGTGGTAACGGACCGACGCGTACAGGGCCGCCTTCGACAGGAACCGACGCGCCGCGTCGTCGCGCTTGGCGGCCAGATAGAGCCGCTCGTCGGGGTAAAACTGCTTCTCGGGCTCGACCGCGTGATACGGATAGTGATGGATGATCCGCGGCAGGACCTCCACCGTTTCCTCGGGAGGTTTTTTCGTGTCCTTGTCCGGGGCGGGCACCTTCTCGTTGGGGACCACCAACCCGCAGCGCCGACAGGTCAGCACGTCGGGCGTGACGGCCGACCAGACCAGCGGGTCGTCGGCTTCGGGCGCATCGCAGCCGGGACATCGACAGTAGCGCAGCCCCGCCTGCTGGGGAACCAGGTCGGCCCACGCCTTCGGTTCCAGGCGCAGCAGGGCCTTGGTCCCCGGATCGGCCCAGAAACGAGCCTCCCAATCGTCGGGAAGGTCGAACCTGTCGAAAGGCCCCGAGTTGACGCGCCTCTCGGTTCCCATCTCCTGGGCGAAGAGGGCGCTAACGCTCAGCAGGGCGAGCGCCAGATTCGAGCCCAACGCAGCAAGCGGCCGGCGGATCTTCATGGTGGGTCGGGATCCATCCCAGGAGATCGATCGGGAATACGAATCTGGAGTCGATTGGAAGCGCGGGATCAATGATCCGGCAGTCGCGGCAGCTCGACGTCGCGCTTGCCGGGAACCAACTGGTAAAGGCCGACCTGGCCCACGGTCTCGCCGTCGGCGAGGATCAGGCCCTTGCGATGAAGCTGGGCCAGGGCGAGCTGCGATTCACGATGGTCCTCGCAGGCCAGGCCGTAATTCTTCAGCTCGCGGCTGGTTCCGTTGCTCCAGGGGGCAGCGACCTTGAACAACGCGGGCTTGGGACAGTCTGGAGCCGAACAGATGGGCTGGTATCGAAACGCCTTCGTGTCCATGAGTCGAATCCATTCCTCCGGACAAGACCGTCGTGCAGGGCAGCTCGTGATCGATCGCCAGGAATGACTGGATCGAAAAAGTAACGCCATCCTGGTGATCATTCCGATCGTAACCGGCCCCTCTCAGGTCAGCAAGCCAAACCGGTCTCCACGGACCGCAAATCCGCACTCACGCATCAAGGCGCGTCTCGTGGACCGAGCCGGCGGATCACGACGGCGGCCAGATCGTCGGGCTGGGGTGAGCCATTGGCAAACTCTAGGACGGCGGCATGGAGGCGCTGGATCACCTCGGCCGACGAGCGATACCGATTACCGGCGAGGTCGCGAGCGATCTGATGCTTGACCCGCTCGATCCCGAAACATTCACCCGCCGCGTTGAACCATTCGAAGAACCCGTCAGTGAACAAGGCAAGTGCGTCGCCCGCGGCCAGTGTCAGGCTCTGAGTCGTGTCGAAGCGCTGATCCGGTCCCAGACCCAGGGGAAAACCCTGGATCAACTGTTCCTGAGGTAAGAGGCATCCCTGTTGAAAGAGAAGGATCGGCCCCTGACCCGCCGAGACATAGGTGAGTGCCGGATCGGGGGCCGACGCGTCGAGCATGCCGAAAAAGACCGTTACGAACCTATCGTCGAGCCGCGCGAGACCACAGAGCAGACGGTTGACCCGAGCGAGGACTCTGGCCGGTTCGGTGGTTTCGAGCAATGTCGCGTAAAGCAGGGCGCGGCATTCGTCAACGATCAGGGACGGTCCAATTCCATGGCCGCTGACGTCACCGATAGTGATCGACAGGCGTCCACCGCCGAAGTTTTGGAAGTCGACAAAGTCTCCCCCGGTCTCGTCAGCCGGCTGATGCCATCCCGCGATGTCGTAGCCATCGATTCGAGGCGACGACCAGGCCGGCAACACCGGCAATATCTGCAGGGCGACGTCGACGCCGGACTCGCCTGGCGCCACGCCGGCACTCGGCTCCGGGTCGACACGCGCCGTGTCGTCGCGGCGTCTCTCGGCCACCGGTTCAATTCCAGAGTTCGACAGGAGCTTTATAACTGTGATAGGAGTCTTTACTAAACTAGTCGGTCAGAGCCACCAGGTCAAACGAGTTCTCGCTCGGGATCGGCCAGGAGGTGAAGAAATCGTCACCGACCGATCAGATCGCACGTGCGGCCAACTCCTTGAAGAAACCGTCCAGATCGACATTCCCCCCGCTCAGGATCACCCCGATCCTCCGTCCCGCGGCGTCGAGCGTCCCTTCGAGCAAAGGCGCGACGGCCACCGCGCTGGAAGGCTCGACGACGAGCTTGAGCCGCTCCCAGAGGAACCGGGTGGCATGGACGATCGACCCTTCGTCGGCGGTGACGATCGCCGAGACGTGCCGGCGGATGACCTCGAACGGGCGTACTCCCAGGCTGGTGCGCAACCCGTCGGCGATCGTCCGGGGATCGTGCGAAGGCTCGATCCGTCCGCTCGCGAGCGATCGGAAGGCGTCGTCAGCCCGCTTCGGCTCAGCCCCGACGACTCGCGTGCCTGGGGCCAGGGCCTGAACCACAATCGACGTACCGGCCAGGAGACCGCCACCGCCGACCGGCGTGACTACCAGATCGAACGGCCCGGCCTGCTCGAACAGCTCGAGTGCGGCGGTCCCCTGGCCGGCGATCACGTTCCAGTTATCGTAAGGATGAACCAGCGTAAAACCATGTCGGGCCATTTCCGCGGCGACGGTCGCCTCACGTGCGGCCAGGGTCGGCTCGCACGGGACGATCCGCGCCCCATAACCTTCCGTCGCCTCCCGCTTGATCGAGGGCGCCGTACGAGGCATCACTACCGTCACCGGCACACCCAGCAACTGTCCCGCCAGCGCCAGCGCTTGCGCGTGGTTGCCCGAGGAATGCGTGATCACGCCCGCTTTCCGCTCTGGTTCATCCAGTTGCAAGAGCGCGTTCATCGCACCGCGGAACTTGAACGCGCCGACCCGCTGGAAGTTCTCGCACTTGAGCACGACCCGCGCCCGGCTCGATCGTCCAAAGTTCGCGACCGGAGCACCGGGGTCAGGTGCGCCCAGGGCCGCAACCGCTCGGCCGCCTGACGGACATCATCAATGCCGATCAACGACAACCCCGCATTCTGTCCCTCAGCCTCTTCAATACGCATGCTGTTCCCCGTGCGACTCGTCATTCTCGTCCCTCAAGGGCGGAGCGACCTGGCGGATGGTCCGGGCCTCGGATTCGGTCCTGAGCAGGTAGACGGCCTGATCGAGAGGCAGGGCCCCCCGGTCGCCGTCGATCCGGTCGCGGTACGAGACGCTCCGACCCTCAGCCTCCTTGGCCCCCACGACAAGCATGACCGGGACCTTCGCAAGCTGGGCGTCGCGGATCTTGGCGCCAACCTTCTCAGGACGGAGGTCGACCGAGGCGCGGAGTCCGGCCTGCTGGAGGCTCGCGAGCACCTCGTGACCGTACGCGGCAAACTTGTCCGATATGGGCAGGACCCGGACCTGCTCGGGGGCGAGCCAGAGCGGGAACGCCCCGGCGAAATGCTCGATCAAGATCCCCATGAACCGCTCCAGGCTGCCGAATGGCGCCCGGTGGATCATCACGGGCCGATGGGGCTGGTTGTCCGAACCGGTGTACTCCAGACCGAACCGATCGGGGAGAACGTAGTCAAGCTGGACCGTGCCGAGCTGCCACTGACGGCCGATGCAGTCCTTGACCACGAAATCGGCCTTGGGACCATAGAACGCCGCCTCGCCAGGAGCCTCTTCGTAGGGAAGTCCCATCTCATCGAGAACGGCGCGGATGTCTTCCTCGGCGCGACGCCAGGTTTCACCCGCCGCGCCGGCGTACTTGGGGTCGCTCGGGTCGTGCTTCGAGAGCCGAAGTTTGTAGTCGGTCAGTCCCAGCGCACCAAGCACGAACTGGGTTAGCTCCATCGTGGCCCGAAACTCTTGCCGGACCTGCTCAACTGTGCAGAATAGATGGGCGTCGTCCTGAGTAAACCCGCGCACCCGCGTCAGACCCGAGAGCTCGCCCGACTGCTCGTAGCGGTAGACGGTGCCGAACTCCGCCAGCCGGACCGGCAGGTCACGGTAGCTCCGACGCTCAGCGGCATAGATCTGGATGTGGTGTGGGCAATTCATCGGCTTGAGCAGGTATTCCTCACTCACCCCGTACTGCTGCACATACTTGACCCGTCCGAGCGGATCGAGCGACCAGTACGACTCGAGATCCACGGCCTCGGGCTGAGGCTTGCCGCCCTCGTGCGCGTCGCGCGTCCCCACCGGCATCTTCTCGGGAATCCCCGCCTCCGCCAGAAGCACCTTCTGGGCCGCGTCGTCGAGGCTGTCGTTCTCGAGCCCGCCGACCAGAGCCATCGCCGCGTCGTCGAGCAGCCGCAGGGGGGAAACTGAGAATCCTTGTAATAGGGATAGTGCCCGCTCGTCTGGTAGAGCTCGATCTTGCCGATGTGCGGCGTGTAGACTGGCTGATAGCCCCGTTTCAGCAGTTCGTCCTTGAGGAAGTTTTCGAGCACCCCGCGGACGATCGCCCCCTTGGGCATCCAGAGGATCAGACCCGAGCCGACCAGCGGCGAGATCGTGAACAGCCCCAGTTCTTTGCCTAGCCTGCGATGATCTCGCTTGCGAGCCTCCTCGACCTGGGAAATATAAGCATCGAGGTCCTTCTTCTCGAAGAAGGCGGTTCCATAGACCCGCTGGAGCATCGCCTGGTCGGTGTGTCCCTTCCAGTAGGCGCCGGCGATCGACAGGAGCTTGAACGCCCCGACCTTTCCGGCGTGGGGAATATGCGGGCCGCGGCAGAGGTCGACGAACTCGCCCTGACGATAAAAGCTCAGGATGCCGTACTTGTACAGCTCGTCGTCGATGTGTTCGACCTTCAGGTTCTGACCCAGGTCGGCGACGAACTGGCGCGCGTCGGCCACGGGCAGCGCGAATCGCTCGAACGGCTCGGCGTCGGCGACGATCCGGGCCATCTCGGCCTCGATCGACGGAAAGTCAGCCTCGGATAGCGTCCGATCGGGGAGGTCGACGTCGTAGTAGAAGCCGTTGGCCGTGGTCGGGCCAAACGCGAGCCGGGCCCCGGGAAAGAGGCGGAGGATCGCGCGTGCCATGATGTGAGCGCAAGAATGGCGCAGTACGTCGAGGGCCTCGCGGTCGCGCGGGGTCAAGATCCGCATCGCGATGGGCCGAAGCGTTTCCACGTCGGATTCGAGCGGTCGGTCGAGGTCGACGATGATCCCGTCGGCCGTGGCGGCGACGGCCGCCTCGGCGAGCCGTCGGCCGATTCCTTCGGCCACATCGCGCGGCCGGACTCCCTCGGCATATTCCTTGATCGATCCGTCCGGTAGGCTGATCTGGACCATCGTTCTCTCGAATCGAAAAGAAGAATCAACGAGTGCCTGACCCAACAACCCAGTTCAGAACACCCGGCAGGGTGGTTCGCTCGCCGCGGCACCGACGGATCTGTCCTGGGGCGCTTCCAGTGCCGGTTGGCATTGATAAGGAAGTCGCCCACCGACATACCGGAGAAACAGCTCCCATTCTGGAAAAAACTCTAAGGTGCCGCATCCCCCGAGTGAAAGCCCAAAATCCACGGCCCGTGTTCTCATCGCGGAAATAACAGCCCACACGGGAATCCTCGCCTGCCTTGCTCGTGCTTGAATGGCGCGATGACGGCGAGGTCATACTCGGAGTACTCGCTCTTCCGAAAAGGAAGAGACCGGTCCCCGAACGGCCGCCGCCACCGCGTCGGCCGTTCGGGGATCGGTCTTCAACACCTGGACCAACGCCACCCTACCCGGTCGCGTCGAGCGGTCAAAAGCTGTTGGCGTTGATCGGCTCGTTATTGGCCCGGGTACCGATGGCCCACCAGGTATTCAGGTTGATCTGCTCGCGGATGAACCGCACCGAGCCGTCGCACATGCAGACGTTCACACCACCGGGATGGAAGCTCGTCGGAGGATCGGTGCCGTAGACGTCCAGACCAATCGTGTCCATCGCCACGTTGCTGCACTGTCGCGAGTTAGGCGAGCTGACGTGGTTGTACATGCCGTAATTGGCGTAGTAGGGCAATGACATCTGCCAGCTCGTCCCCCGCAGACCGCCGCCGTTGGGCCCAATCGCCAGAGTCCCCAGCGGTAACGCGTTGCAGCGCGCAGGAACAGGCCGACAGCCGTGGTCAAACCCACGGGCAGGTTGGCCCACGTGGTGCCCCCGCCGGCCGCGAAGAAGCCGCGGTACTCACTGAGTCTCCCCGTGCCGGTGCGGACCGGCAAGTTCGTGCCAGTGACGGCCTCGCTCCACAGCGCGGTGTTCGAGGTGCCATCGGTCATCGCCTGGAAGCCAATGATCCCGGTATTCTGGCTCATCGGGTAGTTGTACGGGACGTACTGGCCGGGCCCGGTGATTCGCGACCAGGGGTTCAAGGGCACGAACGCCCCGTTGTAGCCGCCGATCAGGAACGGACCGCCGATGTTGCCCACGTAGTTGGTGACTGGCTGCTTCAGGAGCCGCTGATCGGAGGGGCAGAGGAAAAGCGCCACCTGCATGTTGAAGACCGTCGTGTTCGCCCACCAGGTGGTCGGGCCATTGGTCGCCGGCGGATAGGCGCCGTAGACCCCCATGGCGACATTGTAGTTGTTGTAGATCGTCCCTTGTTCGATGTACTGAAGCAGACTGACCAGCGGGCTGGCCCCGTAGCCCCAGCAGCTATCCACTCCCGTGAAGGCATTGAATGCGGGGCAGGGATAAAGCGATTGGAGCGGCAGACACTGGTTGACCGACTCGTAGTTGTGTATCGAGAGTCCAAGCTGCTTCAAGTTATTCGTGCAGGACGATCGGCGCGCAGCCTCGCGCGCCATCTGCACCGCGGGCAAGAGCAAGGCAATCAACACGGCGATGATCGCAATCACCACCAGAAGCTCGATGAGTGTGAATCCCCGCCTACGAATGGAACGCATCCCAGACTCCTTCGCTTGCGCGTTGAGCGACTCGACCTGAATCAACAAGACCGAGACCGAAGGGCGGAGGGAACACCAGATTACGATCAATCCAGCCGGCGAACGACGGCGCGGCGAAGGTTGCTGGTGAGACCCTGGAAAGTATCGCGAGGGGGAAACGACGACCTTTAAGTTCCTTCCCTTGGTATCAACCGATCGACCCGAACCAACATCCTGTTGCAATCAAATCAAACCGAGGTAGAAAAAACCGCCGAGATCGGACCGATGCTTGCCGTCATGAAACGACGAGCCAGTCCTCTGGCCAAGAGGTCAACGCTGGCCGGGCGCACCAGGCGACCCCGGGGAACCGGCCGAACCCGTTGGAAGATCCTTCGGTGCGGGAGCCCCGCTTCCGGGACCGACATTCGGATCTTCCGCCGGAGCCGTGTCTGACCCGCCCCCGCATCCCGAGAGACCGGGAAGACCCAGCAATAAAACACCAAGCACCGTGCGGACCACCGACGGACCTATCATGGATGATCTCTCCCCACCTTGACCAGGTTGGCGATCAGAGCACGACCCACGTCGCGGGCGGTCCTCCCGGCACGGGCCGCCCCAGCGGACAACAAACAAACGGGAAGGGGGCCTGGGAGTCCTCCGAAGGAATTTGAATTCATCCCCGGTCCCATGCCAACGACCACTCTAACCCTCGTCGATCCTCGCGTCCAAAGAAAAAAATTCACCGACGCGGAGATGTCGCCCGGCACGAGTTCCAGCGGTCGAGAGACCGCGGATCGAACTTCCCGGAGTGATCGACTTATTCTTGGCGCCACATTTGCACGAGTGGTCTGCTGACGCTGTTTCTCGAAAGGAAGCCAACACAGGGACTGGAAAAAAGCAGGGTACACGAGGTCGGTTGGCGAAACCCGCCTGGGCGGGAATGGATCGTGTGCCCACCCAGACCTATCGAAAACCGTTGTCGGGGAACTCAGTGATGACTGAAACCGAGAAAGCCGCCGTTTCAACGTTGGAAACTCATCAACTGGTGATTCAGGAAAGCGGCCTGAACGACGTGCCCGTGGCCATGACATCGGACGCCGAAGCGGTCCCGAAGCCATCCCAGACGGGTCCGTCGGTGGAGACACCAGGTGCAGCCGTGGCCTCCTCGTTGCAGAACCTCGGCGACGAGAGCTTCCGTGGCCTTGAAGGCGAGGAGGAGGTCTGGACCGCTCGATATTCGATGCTGAACTTCATTGGCCGTCTGACCTTGCGCACGATTCTGACGGTGGCCTGGGCGGGCCTGGCCGTTTACACCTGGGGCATGGCGCACACCAATCTCGGCACCGCAACAATCGTGCTCGGGGTTGTGCTGGCGTTATTTTGGCTGACCCTGATCTACCGGATCATCAAGGCCCGTTTCGGCCACTTCTACCGGCTCACAAACCGTCGTCTGTTCGTATCGACCGGGCTGATGAGGCGGCGGCGTGACCAGGTCGAGTTACTCCGCGTCAAGGATGTCTACACTCGCCAGACGCTGGTTGAACGCTGGCTCGAGATTGGCACCGTCGTGGTCGTCTCGTCCGAGTCCGCTCTGCCCACCTTCTACCTCGCCGGCGTCGACCATCCCAAACAAGTCATGGACCTGGTCTGGCACCATTCGCGAACCGAGCGCGAGGGGAAGACGGTGCAGGTCGAGAACATGAGCTGAGTGAAGCCGTTCCCGCTGGTCCTCACAGCCTCGCTTGACCAGACATGGGCTGATCGTCCGCTCATACGATGGAATTACCAAAGGATCGAGAACGCGGTGGTGTCCCGGAACACTTGAACGGTCCAAACGCCCGGCATTCTTGCAAACCCTCTCCCCGAGGGCGGGAAAACGAAGACGCGTTCGACGTGTTGTCTTCTACGAACCTGGGACACCATCGCAAATACCGCGTCCGGGCCGTTCCCGATAGGCTCCCGAAGCGTTTCCGAATACGCATTGTCAAGGAACCTCGCGAGCCACGTCGGCCTTCTATCTGACAGTATCGTGAGTCACCGGGCTTCCGTGCTCACAATCGAACCGCCCCGCCCCGCGCCTCGCCCGCACAATCCGACCCGTCGATTCGGCAAGCACCCTCGCTCCGCGCGTACCTTCCACTCGCCCCTCGCGGGAAATCGCTGTTTTCACTCAAGCTGACGTGTGCCGATCCGCCGACCGATCCAGAAATCTGGATCAGTACGGGAAGACCCGCATGCACGGCGGCGGGTCGTGCTCGATCAGTTGCTCAAGCGGCCTGATCGATCGCTCGTCCACACGTTCCCGCGTGTAGATGTAACCCACCGAATGCACACCATTTCGGTCATTTCCCGCCTTCCGATTGGCTTCGTTCGGCGCCGACGCGATCGCCCCGGCGCAGCTCGCCCACGGCGAGACCGGCGCGGCCTCGGCCGAAATCGTCGCTTCCGGAGCTTCCGTTGTGGTCGCGACTTCCGATGCGACCGCTTCTTCCTCTTCGATCAGGTCTTCCGGTTCCACCGGCTCCAGCATCCCCGGCAGCAGGCCGGTCTTGACCTGATACGCGCGGCCCTTCTCGAAGGCGCTCAACGCCTTGTGGAACGACAGCTCGTGCATCCGTTCATACCGCTGAAGGGCGGCGCCGTCTTTTCCGTGCGGCACGAGGGCTCGCTCCTTGGCTTCATCGCGCGCTGGCTGTTCGATCGTCAGACGCAGGGTCAGCTCGCGCTCGCGAAGCTCGGCGATATTGGTATCGATCAGGTTGCGGAGCCAGGGTTTGCACTGTTCGACCGTCGGCATCCAGCTTTTCCGACCCCGCGCCCGGAAGGTGTTGGGAATCCGGTACTTGCTGAGCAACAGTTTCATGTACTTCTTGTTATGATTGTGCTGAGCGATGTAACAGTGCATGAACGTCAGATACGCCTGTTCGGCGTACATGAGGGTATCGGTGAAATGCAGGTATCCCTGAAGCTGGATCGCCTCGTGGCGGTCATGGCCCAGCAGGGTCTGATCTTTTTCGAGCATCTGGCTCAGGCGTTCCCATCGGCCGATCAGCCAGCGACAGCCGGCGGCGGACGCCCGGTATCGGTGGACGACGTTACCGGGATCATCTTCAAGCTGGCCGACGACCGCCTGGATCTGGTCGCGAAAGTGCTGGTCGAAGTTGAACTCGGCGACCCGGACCTGCTCGGCGACGACCGCCGTCTTGGCCCGGACGATCCGCTTGCGCTGGACCGAAGCGGTGACGGCCATCTCGAGCAGCTCGCGCTCGGCGGGCGATTGCGGTTTGTAAAAATCGTACCATTCGTCCGCGAGCCGTTCGACCGCCGCGCCGTCCTCGCCGGAAAGGGCGAGGACCTCGCATCAAAATCCATGCTTGTAGGCATTCCTGCGGGATCGCTTTTAACCTGCTTCGGTACGCGGCCCGGTCGATTTTTGCGCATTTTGCCGATTAATGGCCTTGCGCTCTTCGGGGGTCAGTGACATTTTAAAATGTTCCAAAAGTGAATTTTGGTGGATCACGACAAATCACGACGTGAGCCTTCTTATGATTAATATCGTGGTGCGCGGGGAATCCGAATGCACAAAATGGGCAAGGGAGGGGGAGGGATCACGCGGTGGCGCGGGCGGGAGGATGGGAGCAGGCCAGGCCAGGCCAGGCCAATTAGGAACCGCTTCGTTCCTTATGCCGGGGGGAGCGGGTGTGCATGAATGCCGGCGGTCCGACCGTTGATGAGCAGGATGACCCGCCTGTTCCGAAGAAATGTCCGGGGATCGACAGCCCCAGTGTTACGCTCGGTGAGCGCGAACATCGCGTTGCAAGCGAAACCGGCATCGTCGCTCCACTCCAGCCACCAACAACACGAAGCTTTATTTTTTATAAAATTAGATTTAAATCTACATAATAATCAATACAATAAATATTCTTGGTGATAGCCCATCGCATTCGAGCTAGACGCACGTTGTACAATAAGAATTTCGTCAGTCGACTCGATTTCGAGAACGACAAAGGCGCCAGGTCGCGACGCGATCGCCTCGGACGGAGTCGTCCCGGGGCATCCCAGACGAGGACCCGATGAACGTCGAACATCCAGTGGACGAAAGCCAGGAGACTGATCCGGTCAGCCAGGGTATGAACCGACGAGGCATCCTGGTGGCGGCGCTGGCGGGATTGGGAGTCGGTACGACCTCGTTCCATCGCGCCCTGGCGCTTCAGGCCGAGAAAGACCGTAACGTCACTGCCGAAATGATCCAGCAGGCCGAATGGATCGCCGGGCTGGACTTGACCGAGGCCGAGCGTGAGAGCGCCGCGCGGGTGCTCAAGGAGCGGCTTGGTTCGTTCGAAGCCCTGCGCAAGGTCGAGATCGGCTACGATGTGCCCCCGGCGGTCTCGTTCGTCGCCGCGCCGGGCCGCGTGCCCGAAGTGGGACAGGGGGTCCAGCGGAACCGTGCGTTGCCCCGCGAGATGGCGGCGCCAAAGCGGCCCGAGAGCGATGAGGCGCTCGCGTTTCTGCCTGTTACCGAGTTGTCGGCCCTGGTCCGGACCCGGCAGGTCAGCGCGATGGAGCTGACCCGGCTCTATCTCGACCGGCTCCGTCGGTTCGACCCGCTCCTGAAGTGCGTGGTGACACTCACCGAGGATCTCGCCCTCAGGCTGGCAAGGAAGGCCGACGCGGAGCTTGCCGCCGGAATCTACCGTGGGCCGTTGCACGGGATACCCTGGGGAGCGAAGGACCTGATCGCCTATCCCGGCTATCCGACGACCTGGGGAGCCTTGCCGTTCAAGGACCGTGTGATCGATGAGAAGGCCACGGTGGCCCGGCGGTTGGAGGAAGCCGGGGCGGTCCTGGTGGCCAAGCTCAGCCTGGGCGCACTGGCGCAGGGGAACCGCTGGTTTGGTGGCGCAGACGCGTAGCCCGTGGGACCCGCGACGGGGGTCGAGCGGATCGTCCGCCGGCTCGGCCGCCGCCGCCGCGGCCGGGCTCGTCGGGTTCGCCATCGGCAGCGAGACCAACGGCAGCATCATCTCCCCCTGCCGCGCCTGCGGCGCATCGGGCCTGCGCCCGACTTACGGCCGGATCAGCCGCCACGGTTGCATGACCCTCGCCTGGTCGCTCGACAAGCTGGGCCCGATCGCCCGTTCGGTCGAGGACTTCGCCCTGATCCTCGACGCGATCCATGGTGCCGACGGACTTGACCCCACCGCCGTCGACGCGCCCTTCGCGTGGCCGGGCCGGACTTCGGTGCGTGGACTGAAGGTCGGCTACTTCGCCGACAGGGATCAGGGCTCCGCCCTCGACAGGCGCTCCGAGCTTAAGGCCCTCCGCGATCTGGGAGCAACGCTTTTACCGATCAAGCTGCCTGAGAGCTATCCGATCGAAGCGGTTGGAATGATGCTCGGGACCGAGGCGGCCACGGTCTTCGACGAGCTCACGCGCCAGCACGTCAGCGAGGGTCTCAACTCCTGGCCCGCGTCCTTTCGCGCGGGGCAGTTCGTGCCGGCGGTCGAGTACCTTCGCGCGGCGCGGGTGCGCACGCTCCTGATGCGGGAGATGGCTCGACTGTTCGATACGGTGGACGTTTACATCGGTGAGACCGAGGACATGACCCTGACCAATCTGACCGGCCACCCGTCGGTCGTCTTCCCTCGCGGCTTCTCTCCGCGCGACGGTCGCGACGCCCCCGGTTCGGTCACGATCACCGGCCGGCTCCTTGACGAATCGACCTTGCTGGCCGTCTCCGTCGCGCTTCAGGATGCGCTCGGCGACCACCTCCGCCGTCCGCCGCTGGAACAATTCCTGACCGAGGCCAACGGTCAGGATGAAGCCAAGAAATGAACTTGCCTGACGCGATTCATGGTTTGATCGGGATCTCGGCGGTGACCGGCCGCTCGCCGCGGAGCATGCGGGCGCCTTCGCCGACAAGGCGAAGGTACCAGTCGCTGGGCAGGTTCTCGTCGTGGACGAAGTGGGCCTGGGTGGGGGGTGTGTTCGTCACCTTGAAAACGGCGGTCCCCTCGTCGACCTCGTCGAACATCGCGAGATAGACCGAGCCGACCTTGAGCCTGGCCAGTTCGTGGAACTGTTCCCAGAGAAAACGGCCGCCGTTGCGGGGGATGGTCGATGAGGCTGGCGTACGGCGCATGGAGGTTGTCCCAGCTAAAGCCGGGATAGACGACCGGAAGCCAGAGCACGCCCCGCCGCTCGCATTCCTGCTGGTCGTGAGCCCAGTAGCTCATGCTGGCGTGCGCCACGCCGCGGGAATCCTTGCGGTAGTTTCCCACGTTCCAGGGGGAATAGGCATCGAACCGGCCGAGCACGGCTTGCCAGGCGGGGTCGGGGTTCCTCCGCCAGTTCCAGTCGCCGCCGCCCAGGAGGTAGGCGGAATAAGGACCGGGGCTCTTGAAGAAGTCGATGATTCGCCCCGCGAGCTCGGCCGACATCGAGTTCGGGGCACTGCCGTGATAGAAGCCCCAGACCTGGAGCATCGGCTTCCCTGCTTCGTGAAGGTAGCGCGGGTCGGAGGTGACGCCGTCGTCGACCAGCCGCTTCCATTCCTGGGTCAGGACATCGTAAAGCTTGTCGGGGGGCATGCCGGCCACGTCGAACGAGAGCGCCCAGGTCCGGCCGGTCCGGGTGGCGGCGTCGCGCACGTAGCCCAGCACCCGGCGCCTCGACGGGTAACGCCGCTCGGACGGGCCGCCCGGCAGGTCGACGACGAAGTGCTGAAGCCAGGCGCCATCGATCCCGTAGTCGCGCATCCACTGGAAGTGGCGGAGCACCGTCGTCGGGTGATCGGAAGTAAAGAGCGTCGGCGGGCCGCCCGTCGGGATAGGTGAACCCGGGAGCTGGGAACCGCTCGGACGGAGTGTACTCGGTCATGTCGGGCCACATCTCGAAGGTCAGCGCTTCCGGGCGTGATCCGGCGCCGATCGCGGCTCCAGTGAATCCAGCCCATCCCGGCCGCGTCGCCCGGACAGCGGAACCACCCCTGGTATCCGCACAGCACCTTGCCCCGGAAGGTTGTTGCGTCCACGACCCGAGACGCGGCCTCCTGGGCGTGGACCGGCCAGGCCAGGATCAGACATCCGACAACCCACATGACGCCGGCGTAACGCATGGAGACGCCTCAACAACATCAGGAACGTGTCAACCCGCCAGGAGACAATTCCATAACGATCACCAAAGCACGGCCTCGGGTCAACACCTCGCGCGGCGATTGCCGCGGGATGGGCTGGCAGATTACGCTGGGGACCTCAAAACCAAACCCGCGCGAGCCTCGCGCAGGGGCGAAGCCTCTCATTGACAACGCGAAACGAGAAGGAGAGCCGGAACCATGCCGACCGTCACGGTCGAGGGCGAGAAGTCATTCGAGGTCGAGCCCGGCCAGAAGCTGGTGCTGGCGATCGAGGATGCCGGGATCGACATCATGCATCGATGCGGAGGGAACTCCCGGTGTACGACGTGCCGGGTGCAGGTGGTCGAGGGTCAGCTCGAGCCCATGGGCGAGCTCGAACGCACCCGTCTGGAGCGCGAAGGGAGCCTGGGACCGGATATCCGCCTGTCCTGCCAGGTTCACGTCACGAGTGACCTGACCGTGCGGGTCTTGAACCGCGCCGGAGCGGCAGGCGTCTCGGCCGGTCCCCGGCCGGCCGACTGATCGACCCGGAGACTCCGGGCACAACACCAACGCGGCAGGCCGGCCCAACAGTCGGGCCGGCCTTGTCCGGATCACTCGTGATCGACCGACCAGGGCTTACTTCTGCGCCTCGGAACACTTCTTACAGCGCACCGCATGTCGGCGGATCTGGCCGCCGCAACGCTTGCAACGATGATGCTTGGACTGGCGCAGTTTTCTTCTTGCGGGGACGGAACGGCACGGGACACCTCGAATTCGCTCGAAACCAATGAGCCGAACTCAGTTCGGGTCCGAACTTCCAAACGCTCGTTCTCCCCGACCGAATCCGAATGGCCCCTAGTCTAACCACTCCTCCACGCGTTGACCAGCCCGCGCGAGTCCGGCACCGGGCGTTGGAACTCCCGCCGGCACCGAACACGGGACTCGATTTCAATCGCTTGCAAGTCCACGTCCGATCGGTTCTGCTGACGGCCTCGGGAGAACGCCGCGACTGGGACGAGGAACGCGCTGAGATGTCAACCCGCAAAGCACGCATCGTGGGAATACTGGTGCTCATGATCCACGGGCTCGGCCTGCCGGATTCCCGAGGTGACGAGCCGTTGCCGCCGGTTTCGGAGCGGGCGCGGCAGGTCCATGCGTCGGGGATGTTGTTCGACGGACATAATGATCTTCCCTGGCGGCTCCGCAGCAAGGGCGACATGGCGTTCGAGACGATCGACATCGCCCAACGGCTGGACTCGGGCCAGACCGATATCCCCCGGCTGCGTGAGGGAGGGGTCAAGGCGCAGTTCTGGTCGGTCTACATCCCGAGCGAGCACCCCAACCCGGCGCGGACGGTCATCGAGCAGATCGACCTGGTCCACCGGATGATCGAGCGCTACCCCGACACCTCGAGCTGGCGGTTTCGGCCGACGACGTCGAGCGGATCGTCCGCGCGGGCAAGATCGCGTCGCTGATCGGGATCGAGGGGGGCGTGGCGATCGAGGACGACCTGGCAAGCTCCGGGCGTTCGCCGCGCTCGGGGCCCGGTACATGACGCTGACCCATAACACCACGCTCGCCTGGGCCGACGCCGCGCTCGATACGCCCGAAAGCGGCGGCCTCTCGCCGTTCGGCGAACGGGTCGTTCGCGAGATGAACCGGCTGGGGATGCTCGTGGACATCTCCCACGTCGCTCCCGACACGATGGCTCGACGCGCTCGCGCGTCTCGCGGGCCCCGCTGATCGCCAGCCACTCGGGGGCGTTCGCCGTCGCGCCCAGCCCGCGGAACGTTCCCGACCCCGATACTTCGCGAGGTCAAGAAGAACGGCGGGGTCGTGATGGTCAACTTCTACTCCGGGTTTCGCGGTCGCCGAGGCCGCGAAGGCGGTCGCCGACGCACGACGGAACCTCAAGGAGAAATATCCCGATCCCGCGGCATTCCAGGCGCCTACTCCGCCTGGTCCCGGTCCTACAGGATGCCGAGAGGCACCGTCGCCGACGTCGCCGACCACATCGACCACATCGTCAAGATCGCCGGCATCGACCACGCCGGTATCGGCTCCGACTTCGACGGCATCACCCGATGGCCGGTCGGTCTCGAGGACGTCTCGTGCTACCCCCGCCTGACCGACGAGCTCCTCCGCCGCGGCTACAGTGAGACCGACATCCACAAGATCCTCGGCGGCAACGTCCTCCGCGCCCTCCGCCAGGCCGGCGAGGTCGCCGCCACGCTCCAGAAATCCACCCGCCCCGAGGTCGACTCACCGGCGGCCGTGACCGAACATTGAATTGAGCGGATCGCGGTAAGCGGCTTCGCTCGGTCATCAAGCCGGCCGGACGTGTCGTCGTCATCGAGCGGTACACCGCGAACCGGGCTGGGAAACGGCACGCACGGCACCCGCCTGAGCACCCTGATCGGGCAGGCGGAAGACGCGGGCTGGATTCCGCTCCGGGAGGAAACCGGAACATGCGGCCTCGCCTGGCCCCACTCGCATGAACGCCTGACGTTTTCCGTTATGTGTTCACTTAAAGAGTCTTGAGATATTCGATCACCGCCATCCGCTCGTCCTCGTCAAGCATGTCGCCGAAGGTATGGCCGCCGTTGCCGAGGGCGGCCTTGGTGGTGTCGAAGATGTAGCGCGCCTGCTGGGGAGGAACCGTCGAGGCCGTCGGTTCGGCGACCTCGTTGAATTTCCAGCCGACGCGGACCGGGTCGTAGTGGGCCAGGTCGGTCGAGGGGGGACGTGTAAAGCGTTTGGGCCGGCGAGGTGAGTCGAGTAAGAGGTCGAGCGTCGGAACCGAGCCGTTGTGGAGATAGGGCGCCGTGGCCCAGATGCCGTCGAGCGGTGGGGCCTGGTAGCCGACGGGGACATCCGGGCCGTCGGCGAGCGGATAGTCCTGGCCCAGCCAGGTCGATTGATAATGGGCGAGCAGACGGGCGGAAGGGCGCCAATGCCCGCGCAGGGGTCGGTGCCAATCACGTCGAGGGCGACGATCCGGTTGGGATACGTGTCGATCTCGGGCCATAAGTGCCATGGCAACGGGCACAGGTCTTCTCGAAAAGGCGCTGACCGTGCGCGGCTTTTTCCTGGTCGATCGCGTAGGGATACTTCGGCGGCGTGATCGTCTTGAGATAGGCCTGGATGTCGCGAAACGTCGGTTCGAGTTCCTGGAACTGGCTGAGGGTCTTCTCGCCCAGCATGAACTGCATGATCGAACGGACCGATCGGGCATCGGTCCGGCCGTCGTAGTACATGGTCGTCTTCTTGGCCATGTGCCACCACGGCGGAACGTCGCACTCGGGATAGCTGGCGCCCAGGGGCAGCGGGAACCGGCGGAGCGAGAGATCGGAGTTTCGCAGGCTGAGCAGCACGACCGCGATCTGGCCGGCGTTGACCGTGCCGCGTGCCGAGGTCAGCGTGAAGAGGGAGGGGGGGAAGGCGCTGGCCGTCGGCCGCCGTCATCTCCTCGAGCAGGCTGCGAAGGTCCAGTGTCGAGTTCCCCAGGCCGACGTAGCTCTGGCCGCCGATCGAACCGCCGTGACAGACCATGCAATCGAGCTGGATGCCGGTCTTCCGGCCGTCCGGGCCGTTTCCCTTGCGCAGACCCATCGGCAAGCCGTCGTTCGAGAAGGGCGCGGGATGAAGTCCGTACCGCCTCTGAAACGCGGCGGCATAGGCGTCGGGCTGGGTCGTCGGGATCGGGTGCACTCGCCCCCAGATGGTCCCGGCGCGTTCGATAGGTGCCATCGCTCCAGGCCGGTCGGAGATAACCCGTGGTGGTCAGCGCGATCCGGCCCCGCTCGGCGGCACCGTCCCCGCGAGAATCGGGCGTGGCTGCCTGGATGGACGATAGGATGAGCCCCATCACCAGGACAGCCACGCTCACCACGGTCCCGCCCATTCCCGACCGTTTTCGGACGCGCATCGATCCAGTCCCCTGCTGTCGTTCCCGAATCCCGCATCGCTCTTTTCAATTTATAGACGGCAGGGGGCGGATCGGAAATGGTCAATCGTCGACTCCTGGGATGGGACGCGCCGGTTGGGGATCGAGGAAGATTCAGGGCGCCGGGGTCTTGAGCGGCTTGATGCGGATGTTACGGAACTGGACCAGGCTGGGAGGGCCCAGATATTTACCATCCTTGAACCCGCCGTGATGCTGGAGCGCCAGCGGCCCGTTGGCGGGAATGCCGGGCAGCTCGGCGTTCTCGATGACGGTCGTGCCGTTCAGGACCACGGTGAGGCGATCGCCCTTGAGGGTGATCTCAAAGGCGTTCCACTCGCCGACGGGGTGGTCGGCCTGGTGCCGGGGCGTGACGCCGGCGCGCACCGAGGCGGGCATCTTCCTGTCCATCCGGTAGCCGTAGACCTCGCCCGATCCGATCGGCCAGCACCAGATGTTGACCTGGCTCTTGCCGTTCATGTCGCGAAGGTACACGCCCGAGTCGCTGTCCGGCAGCGCCAGCTTCATTTCCTTGCCGTGGACGTCGCGAGCATGCGTCCCGTCGGGCAGAACGTAAGGAACGTTCGGGTTGATGAAGGGTGTTTCCTTGATCCGCCAATCGAACCGGAGGACAAAATCGCCGAACTCGCGGCGGGTGACCAGGTTCTTGTTCCCCTTGGCCTCGCTCCGGGCGTCATAGTCGATCACGCCGTCCATGATCTTCCAGTGGCCATTGTCCCCCTCGGGAATGACCCATTGCGACAGGTCGGTGCCGTCAAAAAGCGTCAGGAAGCCTTCCTCGGACGTGGAATCCGGCCCGGCGCCCAGAACGAGGGCCGCGGAACAGAGCAGGGCGTGAAGCATCGAGGGAAATCCTCCGCGGTAGGTTGGGTTCGGTTCGATCGGGTTCGGTTCGATTCGGTTGATCGGGCATGGCCCGCTTCCGTGGGGCGGGAAACCATGCGCGGGGGCAGCCGGGCGGTTCCGAGGCGAACGGACCCGCTCGCCACCCGATCCCGACCCAGAATCCAGGATCGACGGACGATTTGCAATCCCCTCCCCGATGGCGGGCGAGGGTGTCGCGGACCGTCCGGCCCGGGGTCAGGTCTCGAGTTCGTTCGGACCCGGAGTCGAGTTCGTTCGTACCGGACCACGATCGACCCGCCTCCCACCAACCCGCAAGATCCGCACGACCCGCGCCATCCGCGTCTTCCGAACCCCGCGCAGCGCGATTCGGCCCGATCTCGACCCCGTTTCGCGCGGCTTCCTTCCTTGAATATCGTGATTTCGCCCGTTTCCGGGCGCGAATCCGCGCGTCGCGCGCGGCCGAACGGCCGGGGACGCCTCCTGGGCGGCTCCGGTCGGCACAACCGACACAACCTGGACCCTTCGACCGTTATCGCGACGATCAACGCGCTTTCCGGCGCACTCGCTTCTGTTCGGCGCCGCTGCCGGCGGTTGCCGCCCTTCGGACCCGACGGCACGAACGACGGGACCGACGGTCGCGCCACGATGGGGGCCGGAACGGGCGCCGGCACGGGCGTTTCTTCTTTTGCCGCTTCCTCGTCGTCGGCGTGATCCAGCGCCTCCAGCTCGGCCATCGCCTGGACCAGCGCCTCGGCGTCCGACCAGATCAACCGATCGGCGTCATTCTCGATCATCACGGGCGTGTTCCCGGGCTCGACAACGCTCAGGGGCGACTCCCCAACCCGCTCCGATACCATCCCATCAACAGGCAACGGACACCTCGCCAGCCGCGCTTCCACCCTGCTCAACCGCGACGGATCGGAACGCAGCTTGAACAGTTGTTCGTGCGCCCACCGCCATTCGCGGCTCAGGTCCGAATCGTATTTCCGCAGCCGCTTCGTCTCGGCGTCGGGCGCGACCGGCATCCCGCAACAGGCCATGTCCTGTTCATACGTATCGAGCCGGTTCAGGGTCGCCCGCTTCTCGTCCCACAGCCGCCCGATCTCGTCCTTGACCAGGTTCATCAGCCCGTCGCGGTCATCGGGCGCGGGAACCTTCGCGTGACCGTCGCGGAGGGCCTTCGAGACCCCCAGCAGGTCAAACGCCAGGCCGCGCTGGGTGTCGTCCCAGCTTCCCCGGGTGTTCAGGGCGTCGGCCAGTCCTTCCCATCGATCGATCAACCAGTCGGCCCCCTGCGTGCTTCGCTCGAGCCGGGCGCAACGCGCTCGGGGTCGTTCTTCAGGCGATTGCCGAGGTCGTCGACCAGGGTACGCCGGTCGAGGTCCCAGAAGTTCTCGGCGCGGTCGATCACGCGGCGGAGATCGGCGATGCTCAGCTCGGCCGATCGATCAAGCTGGACCGACGTGAACGCCATCCGGCTGACAAGCTGTTGCTCGACCCGGCCGACGGGCTTCAGTTCATCGAAGTACGCGGTCCTGGTCTCATGATAGGCCGTCTGAAGCTCGTCGGGGAGAATCAGCTTGGCCCGCAGGCTGTGCTTCATCGCGTTGCGGCGCGAGATGTTCTTGCCTTCCTCGGTTTTCGGTCCGCCGCCGCGCTTGCGCGGGGCGGGTGGTTCGGACTCGATCGTGTTCGATCGTGGGCTCGTGGCGTCGAGCGCACGTCGATGGTGGCGATCATGAGTCGGCCTCGCTGGGTCGTAACGAAGGTCCCGGGCAGTCAACCCGCGGGTTCCAGGCCCCGGGTGCAGGGCATGCCGGAACGCGAAACGGCGTCGACGCCGTTCATTCTGGGATATCGGCGGGGCCTGGGTAAGATCTTCACCGATTTTTGATGAAAATCCATACACTTACAAACGCGAGTACCTGTACATGATGGTCGGGACGCCTGATCCGTAAAAAAAAGCAGGTCCGACCGAGGCCGGACCTGCTCGATCTGGGACGGGCGTCCGATCAGGAAACGGTTCGACCCACGCGAGACGGGACGAGACGGGACGGGACGCATGGACACATTCCGGGCGTGAGTTGCCATCCGTCGATCGATCAGTACGAGCTGGCGTCGATCACCTCGCCGCCGGCCTTGATGCCGAGCGAGGCGGGGTGCAGGCTTTTTCTATCCATTCCTCAGGGTATGTGGCCATCTCGGGTTCGAAAACCGGGGTTCGAATCGATTATTTCGATTAATGCTTAGGAGTTACGCGGTAGTGATCGTCTGTGCGTGGGGTGTGCGTTGATTCCAGCCAATGCGACAGGCGGTATAGCGCCTGAACCATCCAGACCGCCTAGACGACCTCCTAACTCGATGATTTTGACGAACAGAGGTTCACTACCGCGTAACTTCAAAATGCTTCGAGAGCCTCAAATTCAGTTCCGCTAATCGAGAAACAGTCTCTATGACCCCAATACCGTTGAATTAAGCGTAGGTGCAGTGCGTTCGGCGGACACAAAATAAGGACTTACGTCTAGGAACCTGCGCAAAACTATTGGACGCCCGTTCTTAGTTCAGCGGTTTTGCCCTCTAACCTCAATGGCCCATGGAGCGAAATCGGCGGCCGGGCAGTCGATGGGTATGGTAAATTCCCGCGAAAGTCAGGGTTGGCGTGAGATATGCACCCAGTTCCCCCCGACCTCGTTCCATGGGCCAACCTCGATATTAAGTCGAGGATTGAAATTGTCCTGTATAGGTCGTTGTTATTGTAGTTTGATCATTAATAGAACCTCCGTCTGGGGCGGTGCTCGTGAGCGTTAAACCCACGTTGGAGTCAAGCTTCACTGTCCAGGCCGTCCCGTTCAACGTTCCGTCAGGATTGCGAGTGGCCGCAGGCAGTACGCCTAACGGCGAAGTAGCAACCACGTCTATGGTAACGCTTCCCGAAGACCGATCCACCCCAACTGTGTAGGTAACGTTTCCATACGGACCTGTTGTAGATCCAGATCCGTTTACAGGAACGCCGTTGATGTCGAGTTCGTTCAGCCCAAAAGACTGCCCGATCATTCCGACTGTGACGGCTGGCGTCGAAACAGTGCTAGTTGCATAGACAAACTGACTAATACCATCCGCTGTCGTTGGCGGATCGAAATGGATCTGTATGTGTTCCACCAGGGTGGCTGGCGCACCGGAAGGACTCGTTGAATCGTCGGCGAGCAAGTAGTCTCGCTCGATGGACGAATCCACACTCGATCCATTGTCGGTTAATTCGGGGCCGGATGACGCTGAATTGGAGCTGACCAGTGGTGCTTAGCGAAACGGCGTATGTGCCGATCGGATCAGCGGGTGCGGCTGGGTCTACAAGGTCAACCGCTGTTGTCTGCGCCGTTCCAGTGACAGTCGAGGTGGAACTACCATCCTGAGTAGTGACCGAGTTTTGACCATCTGCAAACGCGGAATTGACGCCGCTGTCGGTATCAGTGGTAGTACCGTACCAGCCCGCGGCTACGCTGTCGTTAGCCGAGAGCGGATCCTCGGGCGGTCGCCTCCAGTAGGCCGGCGCGGTCAGTGCTCGCCCCTCCAAACGCGCTCTCGAAGGGTCGTGAAGGCTCGGTGGCACGAAGGGCCTTCGACGTCTTACATTTTTGCCGCCCCAGCGTAAGCTCGTCATGGTGCACCTCACTAATTGGGAGAGTCAGTCCACGTCAGAAAGCTACCACCCTGGTCTGACGGAGTGACGCTGAGCGGCGATTAGCGTGTAATTTGCTAATCGATCTTGCGCACTTGTCTTCACAGCTTATTTCGACATTGAGTCGGTGCAAGCCGCGTGATCAGGGTTGTCCAAAACCACCGAACAGGAGGGGGGGAACCATGTTGATGATAAAGATGGGGAATATTTTTTCTCGGACATTAACGCCAAAATTTAGCACAATATCGCCGATTTTCACCTAAATCCTACGTTGTAAGCGTTTTCCAAAGGAACCATCCAGCACAAAACCAAACGCAAGCTTTTTACTTAGGCCGAAAATTCTAGCATCCAGATAGATCATGAATCATGAATTTTATTGTTCTACAATCTACATGTTAGTTTCCCCACCCCAATCTCCCAAGGCGGGGCGCGGGGTGGGGTCTTGATTAAGATCGGCCGCTTGTTCCGCAAGGAAACAGCCATAATGCTACGCCGATCGTTGGCTACCCAAAGGTTTAGTAGCTGCCACCGTCAATCACCTCACTCCCCGCCTTGGTGGCGATCGAGCCCCAGGTCTGGTAGTTGATGCTGTCCTTCACGAAGTGGACCGAGCCGTCGAGGAAGCCCACGTTGACGCCCCCCGAATGGTTCGAGCTGGGTCCAACCAAGCCATGATCAGACAGAGGAGCACCTGTGTTACCGATCTCGTTGGAGTAGATGCACGAAGGCTTGTTTGGCGTCATGATGTGAGTGTAACCGCCGCCAGTGCCCACCCAATCGTCAATCCAAGCATAGCCCTTCATGTCCCAGACCGCGGTACCGGTTCGCATGCAGGTCGCATTGAGCATCTGGATGGTCATGCCCAGTGATCCCATTAATCGGGGCGAGGGCGATGAGCTCGAACCGCTGAAGGAGGTGGTAGAAGCATAAACGACCTGCGGGCCGGGCTGGATTTTTGGCCGCTGGCCCCCCTTGCCCTTGACCCATTCGCTAAATATAGCCGTATTCGAGGTGCCGTCGGTGATAGACGCCAGCGTCACGATAGGACCGAACGCCGAGGTGTCGATCGCATAGGCGGGACCATCAAGCTGCATTCCGTTGAAGGTCCGGGAGGTGCCCAGGTTGTTGCCGTAGTTGCCGGGCGCGACGGGTGCTCCACCGCGCGAGTAGTTGGGCAGGTTGCCGTCGGAGGGGCAGAGATACGCGTTGATCGTGGACCGGTAGACCGTGGAGTTGTAATACCCGATGTAGGTTTGCCAGTTGTTCCACGAAAAGCCCCAGTTGATCGCGTTGAAGAGGGACTGCTGCTCCATGTAGGGGAGGATGCGAGCCTTCATGCCGAACGCGGCGGATTTCCCCGGCTGGCTCGCCGGATCACCGGGATAGTGCGAGAAGGCCGGCGGCAGCGAGCCGTTGCTGCTCTCGTAGTTCATGATGGCCAGGCCCATCTGCTTCAGGTTGTTGACGCACTGGGCGCGCCGGGCCGCCTCGCGGGCCGCCTGGACCGCGGGCAAGAGCAGGGCGATCAGGACGGCGATGATCGCGATGACAACCAGCAATTCGATCAAGGTAAACCCACGACGTGACCTCATAGCAACACGCTCCTTTGGAACCTCGCGCACGCCGGCGCGGCCGGTCGCGGCAAGGCAAGGCACAGGCAACCCGCGGAGAATGCAGGACCACGTCGGCCCCACGGGCACAACGCCCGATCCGGTGCGGTCCGCTGGACCCAGACCCCGAGGTTTTTGAATATCAAAAAATCGGACGATAGGGGGGGATTCGACTACAGGTATCCTACGGAGTGAAGTCCTCCGTGTCCTGCACATTGGTGCCAACTAGTAGCACAATAGCGACGAATTTCCCCCCTCGCGGGGATCGTTGTACAAGCGTCTCCCCGGTTGGATTCTTCATCAAACCCCATGCCAATGTGCGGAAAGACGAGGACAAACGAGCCAGGTCATCCGTGCTGATGACTCACGCCGATGGGGTGGCGTTCCGGACGGTTGAACGCCAGTGCATCGACAACGGGTGGACACCTGGGGTAGACTGACCGATATTTGAGTGGACCGACGTGTCAATCAAGCACCGTCGGGAACGAAACGATTTGGGTCGATATCCGTTCGAGTTCGGGGGGAAATGAGCCCATGGGACCCGCCGAGATCGTCGCGAGCCTCAAGGAGCTGTGCGAGACGAAGGGGCCGCGGCTGAGCACCGAGCAGATCGTCTCCTGGATCGAGACGCACCACGGCTTCGAGACCGATGCCGAGCTTGTCGTCTTCGCCAAGAAGATGAAGGCGCGGCAGTACGCGCGGCTGCTCGTTTTCGAGGACGAGGAGTCGGGCCTGCGGATCAAGCGGCTCTGGAGCTTTCACGACCCGTCGATGGGGCGAAGGTATTACGCCGACATCCTCGAGCTGCCGACCGAGCAGCGCCGGAAGCTGGTCCGCCAGTACGCCCGGTTCGTCAAGCAGCTTCGGACCGTGCATCGGGCCATGGCCGACTACTTCGCCGGTCAGCAGTTCTTCGACTTTTACCCCGGCGAGCCCGACGAGGAGGACGAGGTGCGGAGTCGTCGAGCGGGAGACCTCGGAGTCGGTCCCGGCCGGACCGCGCGGATTGCCGCGTGAAACGACTTGACCACAGCCGCGCCCGGTCGGGACAATCGGGACATGATCCTGTTGCGGACCCGGGACCCCGCCCCCAGACGAAACGGACCCGGGTCCGGCAATGGCCCCAAACTTCCGACCGAGGAATGCCGAGCGATGCCCGCGAGTCCCCGACCGAGCCGGAACCGGCGCGAGACGCCAGAGCCTGCCCGATGCCCTGGGTCGGTTCGGCGCGTACGGCGGCCGGTTCGTCCCCGAAACCTTGATGGACGCGCTCGAACCAGCTTGGCCGGGAGTACGACGCGCGCCAGGGCCGATCCCGCATTCCAGGACCGGCTCGACGAGCTACCTGGCGAACTACGTCGGGCGGCCTTCCCCGCTGTTTCACGCCGAGCGGCTGAGCCGACGAGGCGGGCGGGGCGGCCATCTACCTGAAGCGCGAGGACCTGAACCACACCGGGGCGCACAAGATCAACAACGCCCTGGGGCAGGTGATGCTGGCGCAGCCGGATGGGCAAGACCCGGGTGATCGCCGAGACCGGCGCCGGGCAGCACGGGGTCGCCACCGCGACGGCCTGCGCCCTGTTCGGCCTGGAATGCACGGTCTACATGGGCGAGGAAGACATCCGCCGCCAGAAGCTCAACGTCTTCAACATGCGGACGCTGGGCGCGACGGTCGTGCCCGTGACCGACGGGCTCGCGGACCCTCCGCGACGCCACCAACGAGGCGATGCGCGACTGGATGGGCTCGTCGCGGCAAACGCATTACACGATCGGCAGCGTGGTCGGGCCGCACCCGTTTCCCGATGATCGTCCGCGACTTCCAGGCGGTCATCGGCCGCGAGACGCGCGGGCAATGCCTCGACCGGATCGGCCGGTTGCCCGATGCGCGTCGTCGCGTGCGTCGGCGGCGGCTCGAACGCCGCCGGGATGTTCTACCCGTTCATCGAGGACGAGACCGTCGAGCTCGTCGGCGCCGAGGCCGGCGGCCGGGGCCCGGCGTCGGGCGAGCATGCGGCGAGTCTCTCCCAGGGAAGACCCGGCGTACTCCACGGCAGCCTCAGCTACGTGCTCCAGGACGAGGACGGCCAGACCCAGGACGTCCACTCGATCTCCGCCGGACTGGATTATCCCGGCGTCGGCCCCGAGCATAGCTACTGGAAGGACTGCGGACGGGTCCGGTACGAGAGCATCACCGACGCCGAGGCGCTGGCGGCCTATCACACCCTGGCACGACTCGAAGGCATCCTCCCCGCGCTCGAGTCGAGCCACGCCGTGGCCCAGGCGATCAAGGAGGCCCCTCGCCTCGGCCCGGACGCCGTCATCGTCGTCTGCCTCTCGGGCCGCGGCGATAAGGACGCCTACGAGATCGCGCGGCTCCGCGGCGAGCCGATCTGAACCGGCCAGGGATGCCGAGGAGCCCAGGGCGACGGCGACCGCGAGTGCGAGGGTGAGCGGAACCGGACCTGAAGTCAACACCCCCCGTGAATGTCGTGCGAGGACGAGACGAATCGAATCGCGGCGGATCGAGTCCTCACCCATCCATGGGTGCGGATTTCGCGCCCTTTTGAAGGGATCGATGTGAGACATGAACCGCATTGACGCCTTGTTCCCGCGGCTCCGTCAGGAAGGCCGGCGTGCTTTCATGCCGTTCATCACCGCGGGGGACCCCGACCTGCCGACCACCGCGGCCCTGATCACCGAGATGGTGCGCTGCGGGGCGCACATGGTCGAGATCGGGATTCCGTACTCCGACCCGATCGCCGACGGCCCGGTGATCGCGGCGAGCTATCACCGGGCGCTCGAGCGCGGGGTCAAGCTGGCGCACATCTTCCAGACGATCCGGACCCTGCGGGCCGAGACGGCGACCGCGCCCCTGTCGGTCGCCCCGCTGGTGACGATGGTCTCCTATGCGATCATCCACCGCCATGGTGTCGACCGATACCTCCGCGAGGCGTCGACCGCGGGGATCGACGGCCTGATCGTCCCCGACCTGCCGGTCGAGGAGGCCGAGCCGCTCTGCCGGCAGGCGAGCGACCGTGGATTGTCGCTGATCCAGCTCGATCACGCCGACCACGCCCCGCGAGCGGGCGATGTCGGATCGCCCGAGCCACGACCGGGTTCATCTATTACGTGTCGGTGGCCGGGATCACGGGCGAACGCAAGGCACTGCCCGCCGACCTGGCGGAGAACGTTGCCTGGCTCCGCGGCGCAAACCGATCTGCCGATCTGCATCGGCTTCGGGATCAGCTCTCCCGAGCACGTTCGGACCCTGGCCCCCGTGGCCGACGGCCTGATCGTCGGCAGCGCCCTGGTGCGTCGCCTGGCCGACGCCCACGCCACAACCAGAGCCGCGCCGAGGTCGTCGCCGAGATCGGCCGGTTCGTCGGCGAGCTCGCCGCCAGCCTCGAAGCCAGCTCGGCCACCGCCCAGGGGGCATGAACAAACGGTCGGCCTCAGACCTCGTAACGGATCGTGCCGCTCGGGAATCCGCACCGGGCTGCTGACATGCGGCTGGAGCACGGGGGCGAGGGCCTCGATGCTCTCGGGCTCGCCGTGGACGAGGAAGGCGTGCTCGATCTTGCCGCCGGTCTGCTCGAACCACCAGGCGAGGTCGTTCCGGTCGGCGTGGCCCGAGAAGCCGTCGAGCACGTAGACGGCGGCGTTCAGGTCGTGCCACTGGTCGAGGATCTGGATCCGCTCGACCCCCTCGGCGATCTGTCGGCCCAGGGTGCCCTCGGCCTGGTAGCTGACGATCACGATCGCGTTGTCGGGGTCGTCGACGACGTGCCGGAGGTGGTGCCGGATCCGGCCCGCCTCGCACATCCCCGATGAGGCGATGATCACCATCGGGCCAGGCAGGTAGTTGAGCCGCCGCGAGTCGTCCCACGAGGCGCAGAATTCGACGTACTTCGAGCCGAAGTACATCGGGTCCTTGTCCATCAGCCGGCGCGCCTGCTCGGTGTAGGCCTCGGGATGGTCGCGGTGGATCTCGGTCAGCCGGGAGGCGAGGGGACTGTCGACATAGACCGGGATCGGCCGGACCTTGTGCAGCGCGAACAGCTCCTGAAGGCAGTAGACCATCCGCTGGGTCCGGCCCAGGCTGAACGCCGGGATCACGATCTTGCTCTGAAGCCGGGTGGCGCGGGCGACGATCGCGTGCAACTGCTTGATCAGGCGGTCGTAACTTTCGAGCTCGCGGTTGCCGTAAGTGCTCTCGCTGACGAGGATGTCGATATCCTTGACGACCGTCGGGTCGGGGAGCAAGCCCATGTTGCGCCGGCCCAGGTCGCCGGTGAAGACGAACCGGCGGCGACGGCCATTCTCGGTGTAATCGAGCTGGACCATGGCCGAGCCGAGGATGTGCCCGGCGTCGCGAAAGGTCAGCGTCGACCCCGGGGACGATCTCGATGGGCTGGCCGTAGTTGAGCCGCTGGAGCCGCTCGACCACCCATTCGACGTCGGCCAGCTCGAACAGCGGCTCGAGCGCCGTCGTTGCCGTTTTTGCAGGTGCGCCGTTGCGAACGTCCTCGCGCTGGATCCGCGCGCTGTCGCGGAGCATGACGCTGGTGATGTCGCCGGTGGCCGCGGTCGCGTAGATCGGCCCCTTGTAGCCGGCGCGGACCAGGCACGGCAGTCGGCCGATGTGGTCGTTGTGCGGCGTGCGAAACGATCACCGCGTCGAGCTCGCGGGGGTCGAACGGGAACTGACGATTCGGGCTCTCGGGATCGATCCGGTTCGAGTCAAAAAGCCCGAAATCGAGCAAGATCCGCCAGCGGTCGATCTCCAGAAGGTGGGCCGTCCCCGTGACTTGCCGGGCCGCCCCGTGGAACGTGATTCGCAAACGACCATCCTCCCTCTCGCTTCACTCCGCTGAGCCGACGTGATTCCGCCCCGTCCCTGCCTCGATTCTCCGCACCTTCCCTCGGACTCGATCCGACCCATGGAATTCCACAAGCTGGGCGAGATGGCCAGGATCTCCGGAAAGCAGGAACGGGCGCTGGGCCCGCTGGAGGAGCGATCGATCCGTCCGGGTTTTTAACATTGCTTGCATAAGACATCATGCCACTTTTCCCAGGGGAGATCAAGTCCTCAAAGGTAGGGCTGGTGTTGAACAAACTCAGAGTTCGGCGTAGGATTTGCTAAGAGCCTCCGTGACCGTGGGCTTGCCTCTCGGTCCGTTCGGCTTTGTCATCTTTTCCATTCCGTGTCCGACTGGGTGAGGAGCGCCCTGTTATGACGCGTGCCGCTTCCATCTCGCCATCGCATCCGCTTCATCGCATGTTCCGGGGGATGACCGAACACACGTTCCACGCGGAGCTGGGGATCGCCGACCCGCCTCTGGTGGGATATGTGGCGAGCCTGCTGGCCGACTTCGTGCCCAGCCAGACGATCTGGCGGCTGCGGGACGGGCAGGGGCGCGCGGGTCCAGGAGGTCACGGCCATGCTCGCCGAGGCCGCCTCGGCCGCCGACGACGCACCGTCGCCGCGATTGTCTGCGTCACGTGGGCGATTTCACGCTCTTCTGGACGGGCGTCTATCCCGAAGCCCTGCGACGACTTCAGTCGGCCGACTCCGCCGATCGCCTGATCGATTACCAGCAGCAAGGGAAACGGTCGTACTACCTCGCCAGCACCCTGGAGGAAGGCGATGAGGCGCCGGTCCTCCGTCGCTTGAGCGACCAGTTCGAACTCTGCGCTTCGGCCTCTCCCGGGTCCGGCGCGAGTGGGAACGGCTCGACGCCGATGGTTCCTCCGGGGGTCACGGACCCGTGCCGTTTGTCCTGTGAGGCCTTTTTGAATTCACGGCCGGTCGTGAAACGCGGCAGACGGTGCCTTAAGAACGTTTGCAGTTCGACCGCGTACACCTTAGAGTACGAGCCGGTCCGGGAATTCTTGAGCGCGGCGTGCGAATTCCCTGGAGGGAGAACGTCTCGAAGGCGTCGAGTGAGGCGGCCGGATCGCAGCCGAGTATTGTGGCGGACCTGATCGTCTACCGGATGGACGACGTGCGCCGGCTGGCCACCAGCCTGGCCACGGCGCTGCGACTTGCCGTCGATCAGGCGGCGAGTTTGGTCGCCTATTTGCTATGGTTTGATGCGGCGGGTGCCTCGAACTTCGGCATCGCCACGCTCCCCGACTGGTTGGCTCGGATCGCGGCCGGAGAGTTCACCACGGTCGATCAACATCGGTTCGTCCGTGAGCGCAACGGCACGGCGCTGCTCGACGGCCGAGGTGGTTTGCCCCCCTGGGTGCTCGAGCGCGGCGCCGCAGCTGGCCGTCGAGAAGGCGCGAGCCACCGGAATGGCCCTGGTCCGGATCGACGGGCTCGGGCCGACGGGACCGGCGGCCCCGATGGCGTCCGGGATCGCCATCGAGCCGTTTAGCGCCTCGATCATCGGACCCGGACCGCGGTTCACCCTGGCCGTTCCCACGTCGCAAGGACTGCCCGCTCTCTTCGACTCCGCCCTGAACTCGACCATGAACGTTCGCCCGTCCGAACCCGCTGACGCTCTCGACCTCGGCCTCGGCCCGATCCTGGGAACCTGGGCCGAGCTCCACGCGCCGGCAGGGGCCTGGATGATCGTCGCGACCTCGGTCACGGCATTCGAGCCCCTGGACTCGTTCCATACACGGGTGGATTCCGTGCTCACCCGCCGGAGACGTGACGGAGAGGCGATCCCAGGGACGCAGACGCGCCGGGTCGTGTCGCTCGATCCGCAAACGTGGGAATCCGAGCGCCGGCAGGTCCGCGAACGTGGCCTGGCCCTGCCGGCCCCGGTCGTGGACGAGCTGAATCAGTGGGCCGAGCGCCTGGGCGTGACGCCCCTTGGCCCTGGCGTACACTGATTCCTGGAAGTCTCTGGCGAAAGCCAGGGCATGGAGGCCCGACTCGACCGAGTACCGATCGACCCGACCCGACCCGACCCGATTCCGACTCCGACGCCCGAATTCACCCGATATCGCAGGAACCTCTGGCATGGTCCTCCCCCTGGGTGACCTGCAAAAGACCCGGATTCTCCCGATCACCACCTACGGCCTGATCGCCGCCAACGTGGTCATGTATCTGGTGCAGCTTGACCGCGGGCAGGATTTCACGATCGATCTGGCCGCCACGCCGATTGATTTCAGCGAGGGTCCCGAGCCGGGCAAGCCCGTCTCGCCGTGGCTGACCCTGCTGACCTCGATGTTCCTGCACGGGAGTCCGCTTCACCTCTCGGGGAACATGCTGTATCTCTGGATCTTTGGCGACAACGTCGAGGAAGTGCTGGGCAGGTTCCGCTACCTGCTCGGCTACCTGGCCTGTGGGGTGGTCGGCACGATCGCCCAGATCCTCGCCGACCCGACCTCGACCGTACCCACCCTGGGCGCGTCGGGGGCGATCGCGGGCATCATGGGGGCGTACCTCGTCTGGTTTCCGCACAACCAGGTGCGTGTCCTGGTCTTTCGGTTCATCACGGTGATGCCGGCGGCCCTCGTCATCGGCCTCTGGATCGTGATTCAGCTCTGGCTCGGATTCGGCGGGGCGGGTCGGATCGGGCCGGGAGGCGGAGTCGCCTATCTGGCCCACATCGGCGGCGCGTCGACCGGCCTCTTCATCGCCTGGCTCTTCCACGATCGCGCCCTGGCGGTACAGAGCCAGTACGACGCCAACGACGGTTGGTTCATCGGCCCCTGATTCCCTCCCTTTCGAAGGTATGCCGGCGATGGACCCAGGACGAGGCAAAATCCACCCAGGTTCCGAATCTCAACCGTCGGCGACTCCGGCTTCGCCTGGTCCCCGGATCGATCGCCAGGCCAGTCTGCTCGACGCGATCCTCGCCGCCACGCCCGACCTGGTCTACCTCTGTGATCGACGTGGTGTATTCCTCTATGCCAACCAGGCCGGCGCGGCCCTCTGGGGTCTCGACCGTGACGCCCTGGTCGGTCGGAGCTGGCGCGACCTGGGCGTCCCCCCGGACGTCGCCGCCACGTTCGAGGCCCAGTGTGCCGACGCCCTGAAGACCGGCCAGACGATTCGCGACGGCGTGACCCTGGCCGGACCGGTTGATCTGGTTCCTCGTTATTTCCAGTATGGGCTGAGCCCCCTGGAACCCAAAACGGACCGCGTTTCCGACACCGACGCCGTCGTCTTCACCTTGCGCGACACCACCGAGGAGCGGCAGGACGAGGAGGCCCTCCGCGAGAGCGAGGAAAAATACCGGCTCCTGGCCGAAAACTCGACCGACATGATCTCGCGGCACGACGCCTCGGGCGTCTATCTCTACGCCTCTCCCGCGTGTCGCGGTCTTCTGGGTTACGAGCCCGCCGAGCTCGTGGGCCGTTCGGCCTATGATCTGATCCATCCCGACGACCGGGCCGAGGTCTCGCGGGTCCACTCCGAGCTCCTCCAGACCTCGGAGACCTTCACGGTCGTCTTTCGGGTCCTGCGCAAGGATGGCACGCCGATCTGGTCCGAGACCACCACCCGGACCGTCCGCAGTCCCTGGACCGGCGTGGTCCTCGAGATCCACTGCGCTTCCCGTGATGTCACCGCCCGGCGGCAGGCGGAGGAGGCCTTGCGCCAGAGCGAGGAGAAGTTCCGGGGAGCCTTCGAGTCCGCCGCCGTCGGCATCGGCATGGTCGACCCCTCGGGGCGCTGGCTCCGCGCCAACCCCGCGCTTTGCGAGATCGTCGGTTACGCCGAGGCTGAGCTCCTGAAAAAAACGTTCCGCGACATCACCCATCCCGACGACCTCCCCTCCGACCTGGCCCAGCACGCCCGCTTGCTGGCCGGTGAGATCGACTCGTACCGTACGGAGAAGCGTTACATCCACAGGCAGGGTCATACGGTCTGGGTGGTCCTGAGCGTCTCCCTGGTCCGTGATGCCGCGGGTCAGCCGCTCTACCAGGTTGGCCTGGTCGAGGACATCTCGCGGCGGCACAGGGCCGAGGATCAGCTCCGCGCCCAGAACGCACGTCTCGCCGAGCTTGTCGCCTCCGAGCGCCAGGCTCACCAGGCCCTCAAGCAGGCCGAGAGCCAGCTTGTCCAGGCCGAGAAGCTGACCGCGCTGGGCCAGCTCGTGGCCGGCGTGGCCCACGAGATCAATAACCCGCTGGCCTTCGTCCTCAACAACCTGGCCGTCCTGCAACGCGACGTGGGCCTGCTCCGTTCGCTCCTGGATCTCTACGGCCAGAGCCAGGTCGCCCTGGCCGGCACGGCGCCCGACCTGCTGGCCCGGATCCAGAAGCTGGCCGACGAGATCGACCTGAACTACACCCTGGAGAGCCTCGAGCGACTGACGGGCCGATCGAGCGAGGGCCTGCGTCGAATCCGCCAGATCGTGGTGGACCTCCGCGACTTCGCCCGACTCGACGAGAGCGAGGTCAACGAGGTCGACCTGAACGCCGGCATCCGCGCCACCGCCAATATCATTTCCGGCCGCGCCAGGGACTGCCGCGTCTCGATCGCGCTCGACCTGGGGGAGATTCCCCGGATTGTCGGTGCCCCGGGCAAATTGAACCAGGTCGTGCTCAACCTCCTGTCCAACGCGATTGACGCCTCGCCGCCTGACGGGACGGTGACGATCCGGACCCGATCGAGCACGGCCTCGGAGGTGGACGACGGCGGCGTCGGCTCGGTCGAGATCCACGTGATCGACCAGGGCCGCGGCATCGACCCGGCGATCCGCGCCCGGATCTTCGACCCGTTCTTCACCACCAAGCCCATCGGCCAGGGGACCGGTCTGGGCCTTTCGCTCTGCTACGGTGTCATCCACGAGCACGGCGGCACCATCCGGGTCGAGTCCGAGCCCGGCCACGGCGCCCACTTCATCGTGACCTTGCCCCTGACCATGTCCTGCGCCTCGGACCAGGCTCCCCCGAGCCCGCCCGGCCCTGACCACCCTCCCGAAACTTCGCGGTAAGCTCGGACGATCGGACGAGTCCGGTTGACAGCCGTCCGAATTTCTTTAGAATCTCCCCTTCCGAAACCCCAGCCGATTGGCGACAATCCCTGAAGACTTCGGAGCACGGGGCGTAGCGCAGTTTGGCTAGCGCGCTAGACTGGGGGTCTAGAGGTCGTGGGTTCAAATCCCGCCGCCCCGACTAACACAAACGCTTGAAACAAAAGGACTTGGGGCTATCGGCTCCGAGTCCTTTCGTTTTTGACCCCTCAGTTTCCACAACAATTCCACAACATCATTGGCTTTACGTGGCAGTAGAATGGGATAGCCCGACAGGGCGTCTCACTCACCCACGGAGATCCGACGATGGCCTCGCTGGTCAAGGATAAAAGCGGCAATTACCTCGCGGCGTTCCGCTGGGCGGGGAAGCAGTTCACACGCTCCCTGGACACCCAGGACGAGACCCTCGCCGAGGCCGGCGTCGCCCGGGTCGAGGAAACGCTCATGCGGCTTAAGCGGGGCTGGGCGGCCATTCCCCCGGACGCCGAGCCGGGCATCTTCATCGTCTCCGGCGGCCAGTTGACCGGAAAGCCTGTTGTGGAACCCGGAGCCGCTCCACAACATCCCCGCGCCGCCAATGAGCGTCAAGGAACTGTTCGATCTCTACGTCACCCATCTCCCCGCCGGGAAGAAGGAATCCAACACGCTGCTGACCGAGAGCATCCACCGCAACCATGTCAGCCGCATCCTGGGGGAAGGTACCGCCGTCGAATCGCTCACCCTGGCCGAGGCCCAGCGCGTACGCGGCCCGGCGGTCCAAAGAGAAGTGGAACGGCAGGCGGATCAGCAGCGACACCATCCGCAAGGAACTGAAGACGCTGCGGTATATCTGGACATGGGGTCAGGGGCTCGGCCACATGACAGCCGGCTGCCCGTGGCAGCTCAAGGATCTGCACCTGGGCAAGGACCAAGGGCGGGAGTCGTTCCGCACGCGCGAGGAGATCGAGCGGCGGATCGCCCGCGGCGGGATGACCGCCGACGATATCGAACGGCTCTGGGAGTGCCTGTACCTGACCGGCGACGAGGTGAGGGAATGCCTGGAGTATGTGCGGCAGAACGCCACCGCCCCGTTCGTCTATCCGATGTTCGTCTTTGTCGCCCTGACCGGAGCGAGGCGCAGCGAGCTTTGCCGCTCGCGGATCGACGACTTCGACTTCCGCAGCCGGGTGGTGTCGTTGCGGGAGCGCAAGCGCGACCAGAGCAAGCAGGAGACGATCCGCACCGTCGATATGCACGACCTGCTGCGTGACGCAATGCAAGAGTGGATTGGATGCCACCCGGGAGGCCAGTTTACCCTGTGCCAGGAGGACGGCTCCCCGGTGTCGATCCACCTGGCCTCGGCGCATTTCAAGCGGCGCTGGCCGGGAGCAAGAAGTGGCAGACGATACCCGGATTCCACACCTTCCGGCACAGTTTCGCGTCGATCCTGGCGATGAGGGGGGTGGATCAGCGGGTCATCGACGCGTTCATGGGTCACCAGACGGCGGAGATGCGGGCCAGGTACCAGCACTTGTTCCCGGCCTCGCGTCGCCGGGCGATCGACGAGCTGCTCGCGTGAGGGGCAGAAATCAGAAGGTAACGGCCCGGACCGGAAGCAACCCTTCATTCCTGAGCCGCGTCAGCTCCTCATGGGAAACGATCCATTCCTTTGAGCGACCCCGGCCGACGGCTCGCTTGCCGGCGCGCACCCGGCCCTGGCGACACCATTCCCGCACGGTGTACTCGCTCTTGCCGAGGATCTCCCCGACCTCGGCGGTAGTGTACCAGTCCTTGACCGTCTGGCGCTCCACCAGCATGGCGAGCATTCGTTCGATGCGGCTCAGGCGGTCCTCGATCCCTTCCATTGCTCCCACTCCTCGCGGATCACGCAGTCACGCTTGACCGTTCCCGCAAAAAGGTATTTACATTTATAAATTTCTCAACCGATTAACCCGATGAAAGGAAACAACCATGGCAAACAAACCCGCCCACAAGATCAGAAACGGTGGCCTTACCGTGACGATCTGGAAAAACGACAGCGACAAAGGCCCCTGGTACTCCGTCACCGCGAGTCGCAGCTACAAGCAGGGCGAGGAATGGAAGGAAACCGATAGCTTTGGTTTCGACGACCTCCTCACCGTGGCCAAATTGCTCGACCAGGCCCACACCTGGATCATGACCCAGCCGCAGGCCGAGCGGCAGGCAGCTTGAAGATGGGGCGAGGGGCCGCCAAGTTGCCCTCCGAGCGGCGATCTCGAAAGCCTGCTTGGCGAACCCGGCCACGAACCTCCGCTGACATTTCCGGTCACATGGAATGCCCGTCATCCTTGCCGTTGGCCTTTTCGTTGCCGCTGCTCTTGCCCTGCTCCAGCCCGGGCTGTTTCTGCCGGTTGGCCTCGGCGATCTGGCTGGGCCACGGCCCGACAGCAGGAGGCGGCATCATCGCTCCTTCCAGATAGGCGCCGCCGAGATTGGCCAGCCGCATGTCAGCCCCGCGAAAATCCGCTTGTGCTGCTTCCACGCCCTGCATCCTAGCACCGTACAGGCTGGCATTCTGGAAGTTCGTCCCCCGCACGTCAGCGCCTCGCAAATCGGCATAGCGAAGATTGGTGCCGGTGAAATTGGTCCCCCGCAGGTCGCTGGCCCGGAGGTCGGCCCCTTCGAGATTGACGCCTGCCATGTTGACCCCTCGCAGGTCGGCACCTTTCCAGTTGATCCGCTCGGGTTTAGCTGGTTCCTTCGCCATTGCTGGTTTCTCCGGTTTCGGTGCTGTCCTGAATGGCCGGTGACACCCGGCCAGGCGGAGAGATCGATCAGCGTCCGGCAACGCTACAGCGAAGCCCCGGCTTCGTGGCTGTCTTCGTGCCCGGGGCCGTGGTCTTTGCCCGGCTGGTGCCGGTTCTGGTTCGCGATCTCTGACGGCCAGGGATGCCTGCCGTGCTGGCGGTCGGCGGCAATCTCACCCTGCGTCGGGTTCCAGATGGTGCCCGATTCCTCCCGCTGGATCGAGTCAGGAAACGCCTTCAATGCGGCTCCCAGCTCATCGATACCCATCCGGCCGGCTGCTTCTAAAACGCCGTCTGCCATGACGGCATTCCACATCTTGCCGAGGACTGACGCCGCCCCCATGATGACCGCCCCGACCAGGCCGCCGCCGTTGCTGGCGGGCCGATCCGTAGCGGCCGGAGCCGCCCGGTTGTTGTCTTTGTCTGACGCTTGCTTCTGTTCTGCCATGCGAAACCTCTCTCTCGGGTAAGAACCTCAACATGATCCCCGGGCCCCCTTTCGGGCACATTGGCCGGGGAGTTTACAGACCGTAGTAGCCGCCCGGCACCGTCAGCTCGGCGACGAGCTGAGTCACCAGGCAGGCCAACGCCAGTGCGGCCAGCGCCAGCACCATCTCGCCCAGGCCCACGCCCCGCACGCGGCCGCTGCCCCACCTGCGGAAGAGGATGCCCCGCCGCCGGAACGACCGGTCGGCGTAGTACCTGATCTTGTTGCACAGGATCACATAATGGTTCTTGTGGAAGACGAGGGCGGTGTGCTCGGGCAGCGTCAGGATCTCGTCGGTCTTGAGCAGTGCCCGAGCGATCTCAGACGTATTGTAGCTCGTGCCGCTCGACCGGCTGCCCGGACTCTTGCCGTCGCCATTGATCGGCGTGGAGACGCCGCTATTGCCGCTGTCGGTGCGTATCATCACTGTTTCCTCGCCCATCCGCTTCGACAGCGCCTCGGCGGTTGCGAAGGAATTGATCGAGAAATACTGTTGTGTGGCGATGTTATCGAGCACCGTTCCGGCATTGTCGCCGAAGCATTTCTTCAGTTGTTCCAGCGACTGGAAGAAGACCCACATCCTGATGCCAGAACCGCGAAGCAGGGTGAAGGCGTCTTCCAGCGCCTGCATCTTGCCGATATGCGCCGCTTCATCGACCAGGAAGAGGACCGGGTTCCTCTCGGTAGGCACTCCGCGGGTTATGATCCTCAGAAGGCAGCCCAACCAGACGCGCAGCAGGGAAGCCCACACCACCAGCCGGTCGCCGGGGACGATGAGATACACCGTCATGCGGCCATCACGCAATTCCCGCGGATTGAACGTGCTCCGGCAGGTCGCGTCCTCGACCAGAGGCTCGTCGAACACCTTGGTATGCCTCTGGACGGTGGACATGACGGAGCCGAGTTCCCGCTCGACATGCCAGGAAAGGCTTTGGGAAAGCTGCTCCAGCACGCCGTAAAAGCCTGGGTGTTTCTGCATGACCGCTAGGGCGGATTCATAGTTCGCCCGCGAGGCCAGTTGCGTCCGCATCTCCCGCAGATTGCGTGCGGTCGAGTCGCCCTCCAGAGCACAGATATAAGCGATAAATGCGGCGATGACGTTTTCGGCAGAGTCATTGAAGTGCGGCTCGCGCTCCTCCCCCGTCCGCACTACCATCATGTTGGCAATGTCCCGGCATTGCCCCATGAAGTCTTTGGAACGCGGGTTAATCCAGTCGAATACGTTGAATGTGTCGGCACCGGGCCCTATCAGCAAGGCCGGGTCGAGCCGGACGATCCGATGCCCGAATTCCTTCCTGCGATGCTTGGCGGTGAGCTTGAACAGTTCGCCCTTGGGATCGATCACCACGCAGTTCCCGGCATAGGAGAGCAGGTTAGGGACCAGCGTGCTGACCGACTTGCCGCCGCCGGCTGGCGCGAACGTAGCAAGATGTATAAAATCGTTTATTCGTATGAAGTCGCCCGCCCGGCGGGCACGAAAGAACGCGGAGCAGAATTGGCGCACTGCCCACTGGCTCGAAACGCCTGGCGACAGCAACGCCCGCACGGCCTGCCCTTTGGTCGTTCGGGCGGTGTGACCAGTCCGGCCGAGGGTAAGCCCACGCTGGCAGAGCAGGCGGCCCGCCAGCAAATCCCGCACCCCGGCCATCCGTGCCGTGCCATATTTGCCGGACACCTGCCATCGCCGCCGGGTCATCCGGTAGGTGATCCCGATCAGGGCAATGATGCCATACGCCTGATAGTCAGGGTGTAAGCCGAGAATGATGGCATTGAACAGGAGGATCGATACCGCCAGCAGCAGCAGGAGGCGGATCGCCAAGGCCCAGAGTCTTCGCATGGTGGTATCTTGTACTTAGGTGAGAGATGCCCTGCCGGTATCCGCCGGCAGGGCAGGGACATGCCGTTGTGGAGCGGCAACCGTTAGAATCCGAACAAATCGATGATTTTTCGCATGGCGATGCCGCCCGCGAACAACCCGCCGAAGATTACGCCTAGCACCAACATAGTGAGATTCTCCCATTCCTATAAAAAACCCACCTGTTTGACCGTCATCACGACGCCTTGAGCAAGTCGGCGAGCGCCGACACATCCTTGTCGCCCTTTTGCAGCTCCCTGAGCTTGGAGCGGATCTGGTCGAGTGCCTTGAGCAGCACCTCCGCCGTCAGTTCCCCGGCCGAAAACGAGAAGGAGAAGGACACGCCTTCCAGCTTGCCCGCCACGCGCCCGGCCTTCGGCTGGGTTTTCTTCTTTTCCACGCCTTTCTGCCTGCACAGCTCGATGGCCTGGTCCCGGTTGAGGCGGCAGCGTGCGACGGTGTTAGCCACCTCACGTATCACGTCCTCATCCTTGAGCCGGCTGATTTCATAGGCGATGCTGGGTGAGATCTGCTCAAGCTCGACCAACTCCTGGATTTCGGGCGGCAAGGAAAGCAACGCTTCCGCCCGGCAGACCGAAGCGCCGCTCAGGCCCAGCTCGGCAGCGGCATCCTGGGAGGTGCATTTCCGCAGGCGTTTGAGCAGGGAGATGCCCCGGCCCAGCTCCAGCGGTGACAGGTCAGATCGACAGACGTTCTCGATTAATCGATCCGCCAGCAGTGACGCTTCGTCGGGCGTCTCGCCCTCCATGACGATGCAGGGGATTTCCGTGAGGCCCGCCATGCGGGCCGACCGCCAGCGGGACTCGCCCACCACAATGCGGTAGGCTTGCCGCTCCTTGTCGTGGCAGACCCGGATCGGCTGGAGCATGCCCCTGGCCTTGAGCGAGGCGGCCATCTGCTCCAGCTTCTCGGGATCGAAGGTTTTGCGCGGTTGCGTCGGGTCGGCGATGATCTGTGCAACGCCGAGATAAAGTATGGTTCTTTCCATCAAGGATCTCCCATGCGGTTCGTTGTGTATCCGACGATACGGCCTTGGTGGTACTGACCTGTTACTTCCGCTGGCCGTCTCACTCGACGGCTTCCGCGGGCGCGTCGTCGTTCAGATCCTGCCGGATGTCCTGGTAAAGACAGGCCGCCACGGGGCGGAACTGGTGGATGCAGTAGTAGAGGGCAAAGCTGCCGATGGCATAACCGGGGACTTGCGGGAAGCAGAAGCAGAGCACCCCGCCGAATAGACCGATAGCGGCCTTGCCCAGGCTCGATCGAAGGAATGCGATGGCCTCGCGGATTATTCTTTCGATCATTGCTTACCTCCGTAGATGGGTAGAAGTTGCTGGCGTTCGGGCGGAAGACGTTCAATCTCGTCCCGAACGGCGAGGTAAAACTCCCTGGCCGCCTCCGGCTTCTCTTCCTGCCGTAACAGCCCCTCGATGATGCCGACGCAGCGATGTGCAATGGCGGTCGCCACCTGGTGAGTCACCGGACTGCAAGGCTGGTTCTGGTTGATCATTTTCCCCTCGTGAGTAACGCGCCGGCCGCCAGGGCGATTGCCCCCCAGGTCAGTTGGCTGAACCTATGGTCGAGTGCGAACAACACCGTGGACAGTGACAGCAAGGCCCCGCTCACCGTCACCCGGCGCAGGCAGCGAAGGGCCCTCACACCGAACGCCCGAATGAACAGATAAGTCATGATCCGCCTCCTTGAATGCCAGGATGATGTGCCTGACGCCGAGCTGGAGCATTACGACGGCGGCGACCCAGGGCAGCGCGGGCGGCCACGCCAGGAGGAATACCGCCCCGCTGATGAACAGCACCGACTTGCCAGCGTGAGTGGTGAAATAGAGCATGTTCACTCCGTAGGACCATGATCGAAAAGGAGCCCTTCCTTCCCCCCGCCTCGTTTGATGTATCTGCCGATGCAGTCCGGGTGGCGGCACGGCCCGAAGCAATTATGCGGGATCAGGTGTCGCTTGCCGGGACCAGAAAGGATGTACCTTGCCGTGTGGAGCACCACGGTCTTGGCGACTGTCGTTCGGAGGGCAAAGTGGACGCAGCAGCCAATTGCTGCGCCCACCGCCAGACCGCGGAACATCTTGGAATTTCGCATGGCTTCCTCAATGCTCAACCCTTGAAAAACTTTTTCACGCGATCAATCGCCCCCGTCTTGCGCTTGGGCTGCGGCGGCATGGGCGGAAGCGTCCAGTTCGCACGGGCTTGCGCGGGGTGAATATCACCCGGCATTTCGGGCACCGGTAGCTGCCGGACTTGGCCGTTGTCCTGAAAGCCCGGCGACATTTCGGGTTCGGGCAGCGGGCGTTATATGTGTCGATGATTTTCTGACGGAACGCCAGATTTTGCTCGTACTGCCTGACTTGCTCCTGATAATCCGCGTCAAGCTCCGCCTCCTTGATCCGATCTTTCAGAATGTCGTAAGGCTCCTTAGGATCGACGTGCAGGCCGATTTTGTCGGCGTGGTCTAGCAGCGGGCGCTTCCGCTGCATCTCCTTTGCATCCTTCCGAGCGACGAGGAGTTCATCCAGCGAAGCTTCGTGGTCGAATTGCTCACCCATCGATTCAAGCTCCGCAATGACAACCCTGCGTTTCGATTCGTCCTGGCGCTTTCCCTTTTCCTCCTTGAGCACGACCAGGAGCTTCTCCAATGGGGCTTCCCTATCGAAGGTGACACTCAAGGATTCGAGTTCCGCGATGGCGATCTGGCGCTCCGACTCGCGCTCGCGTTTTTCTTTTTCCTCTTTCAGCCGAGCCTCGGTTTCCAGTTCCGCCTGCGTCTTGTGGAACGTCGGCATGTGTGCGGGGACTGGCAATGGTAAATGCCCAATTTTGGGAATCTCGACATTCTTGATGGGGTCGCCGCCCGTGATGTGGACGAACGCCGATGCGATCAACCGCGAGACCTTGATCAGATCCGCGCTCCGGTAAATCGCACCCGCGATGACCGAGCAGAAGATGCCCATGGCGATCTGTTTGGCGAACCGTCGCAAGAGCGGCTTCGGCAAGACAGTCTGGGTGTAATCGTAATGTGGTTCAGCGTTCACCTTTCCCCTCCCTTCGCAAGCTGTTCATCGACGTAGGCCAGCTCGACCTGGTATCGCACGATCAGGTCCTTCAGCACCTGCACTTGCTTACGGAGCCGGATGGTCTCCGGGTTGTCGGGCGTTTCGACGGCCCGCTCGACCGTTTGCACCCACGTTCTGGCGGCAGCGGTGCTGTAGCCGATCGTCGCCCCGACGATCAGCATGGCGCCGCCGATCCAGATTGCGGCGAGTTGCTTCGCCGTTTTGAGATGCTCGATCACCCGCCCGCCGACAGATTCAGTCATTTTGGTTGCCCCCTTCTGAGAAATGGCCGAACGAAGAACGCGGCATGCGGCCCGGCCACTCGGCCGCACGCGGTCAGGTTTCGACACAGCAACAACATTTGAACCGGCTCAGCGTCGAGCCATCACAGACAGCGGTCCATGCCGCTGCACGTCATGATTTGTCACTCACAAGATTCGGCAACCCTCATCTCGCCCTTGCACAATCTGAGACGTGCCTCCCGTGAAAAACCAAACCACCCGGGTGGAAAAAATTCTCGGGGACGTGACAGAGAGTTGCTTCATTGACTTTTGTGAACGCTCACTTATGATTAGTGACCTTTCCGACCCGACCGTAGGCTGCGATCGCCTGCGATGACAACGAAAGGCGTCGGCGTGGCCACCCGTGAGGGAGGCATGCTCTGAGGTCGGAGATCGGGAAAACAACACGTTCGGACGCGGCGTCGAATCCGCTCAAGGAGGAGCGATTGAAGGAGGAAGAAGATAAGCCAGACCTGGGCATGGACCCGACTTTGCCGCTCAAGAAGGGCGGCGGGCAGATGAAGCTAGGCTGGGCGAGGGTTTGGGAGGCGTCCTTACGCCGCCTTCTGGAGAAGCACCCCGATCATTTCCGGGCGCTTCATTGCGCTGGTCGAAGGCCGCGATAAGGAAGTCAGCAGGACCCTGCGGAGCGATCTGAGGAGATGGGAGTATCTGTTGCGGGACGGTTCTATCCATCCTTCTGTGAAGGCCATTATGTCGGCCGCCGTCCGCGAGACACAGGATGGGCTCTGTCTCGTTGATCCGATCGATGTGCGGACCCCAGAGGAGGCCGCCACCCTGCAGCGGCTCGATGAACAACTGGACGAACGTGGCAAGAAGGGAATGTACCGTCTGCTCCGAAAAGTGCGAAGAATGCCCGGCGAAGGCAACGATCAAGATCAAGGCCCAGGCCGGTCATGATGACCGGCCTATGGCTTATCTTGCTGGGGCATGTGTCCATTCCGGCAGAAGTTCCTCGACGCGGTCTCTGAGTTCGAGTTGCAGGCGCTGATAGATCTTGAGCAATCGCTTCTGAACCCCGGGCGGAGTAATGCACAGTTCGGCTGCGATTGCATCCAAGGTATATCCCTTGAGGGAACGCGAGTCCACGAGCTGCCTTTGCGGCTCAGGAAGCGACTTAACAGCGGCCATCAACTGCATGATCAGTTGTTCGATCTCTTCTCTCTCGCACTCAACTGCCGGATTGACGGCGCTACGGACCATACCGGATTCGAGCAATCGCTTCCGGTCCCGCTCCTCGGCACCTCTTTTTCTGAGGAAGTCGATAGCCGTGTTGGTGGCGGTTTTCTTCAGCCACGCCTTGGGTGATCGTGGCATTGGTTTCCCCGCTCTCAGGTAGCGGTGCACCTTAATCCACAACCGCTGCTCCACCTCCTCGGCATCATGCCATCGCTCGACGAGCGCCAGGATGGTTCTGAACACACCAGCGCCATCATCGTTTTTCCAGAGGGTCAGGAAGTCGTCGTCGATCATGGCGCACCTCGTGGCAGAGTTGAGTAGGTAGTACAAGACTCAGCGACCTCGACCGCCAGCTCGGGTTGGAGCAAGGCAGGGGTCGCTGATCTGCGTTTCCGCTACCAACGGAACCACGAAATACCAAAGTACAAGACCTCCGCGCAAGACTCCGAATCTCTGACACAAGTCACTGATATCAGATAAGATACGACGTATCGCGGGCTCTTAAGACCGTCTGGTATTATGGCGGCACGCAGCTCATGGCAGGCGGCACCATGACCGGCAAGCGGCTGGCCTCCCTGGTCTCCTTACGCGACCTTGCCCGCCGCGTGCTGCGGTCGCAGAACGAGGGCTGGCCCGATTCCAACCGCAGCGATGCCCGCCGCGACCTCAACCGCGCCTACGATGTGTTCGTGAGCCTCTACGGGCCGATCAACAAAACGACCTTCTCCGAGGCGAAAGACGACGGCACGGTTATCCGCCGCATGCCCAACATCGTGAAATTCCGGGAGGACCCGGACGCCATGCTGGTCATGGCCCTCGAAGAATACGACGAGGTGACGGGAAAAGCGGTCAAAGCCCCGATCCTGCTGCGCGATGTCGTCGGAAAAAGCCCGCCGGTCACGCATGTGACATCGGCCGAGGAGGGGCTGCTGGTCAGCCTCGACCGCACGGGCGGCATCGACCTGGCCTATATCGGCCAGCTCTACGGCAAGCCCGAAGAAGCGATCATCGCTGAACTCGGCGACCTGATCTACCACGATCCCGAAACCAAATCCTGGCAGACCGCCGACGCCTACCTCTCGGGCAACGTCCGGGCGAAACTCGCCACAGCCGAGGCCGCTGGCCCGAGCTACTGCCGCAACGCCGATGCTTTGCGGAATGTGCAGCCCGCCGACGTGCTGCCCGGCGACATCGACGCAGGGCTGGGTGCCCCGTGGATACCGGCAACGGACATCCAGGCGTTTGCCGCTGAGCTGTTTGGCGTCGCCCCGACCGCCATCCCGGTCGGTCACCTGAAGAAGGACGCCGTGTGGAGCGTCGAAGCCGGCCACTCCGCCGAAGCGTCGGTGGCAGCCACCGCCGAGTACGGTACCCCCAGGGCGAACGGCACCTGGCTGCTCGACCTGGCACTGAACATGAAGACGCCGGTGATTTACGACACGATCCATAACGGCGACCGCGAGGAGAGGGTGGTCAACCAGGAGGATACGCTGGCGGCGCGAGAGAAGCAGGCGCAGATCAAGCAGCGGTTCAAGTCCTGGATATTCGAAGGTCCCGACCGCACCGAGCGGCTGGTTCGATTGTATAATGATACTTATAACAATCTGAGGCCACGCCTCTTCGACGGCAGCCACCTCGATTTCCCCGGCATGAGCCAGGGCATAAAGCTGAACCCGCATCAGAAGGACGCCGTGTGGCGCGGCATGAGCAGCGGCAACACGCTGCTGGCCCACGCTGTCGGGGCGGGTAAGACGTTCACGATGGCGACCACCGGCATGAAGATGAAACAGGCGGGGCTGATCAAAAAACCCGTCTACGCAGTTCCAAATCATATGTTGGAACAATTCGCGAGAGAATTCATGCAGCTCTATCCCAACGCGCACCTGCTGGTCGCCACCAAGGAGGATCTGGCCAAGGATCGCCGCAAGCTGCTCACTGCCAAGATCGCGTCCGGCGAGTGGGACGGCATCGTGATGACGCACAGCAGCTTCGAGCGGATCGGCATGTCGAAAGACTACCAGGAGCGGTTCCTGCGCGAGCAGATCGCCGAATACGACGAGTTGCTGCGCGACCACGCCGGCACCAGCACGCCACGAAACATCATCAAGACCATCGAGAAGCAGAAAGCCCGCCGCGAGGAGCGGCTCAAGGATCTTGCCGCCGAGGACAAGAAGGATGACGGGCTGGTGTTCGACGAACTCGGCGTCGATCACGTCTTCATCGACGAGGCGCATTATTTCAAGAACCTGGAGACACCGACCAAGATGGAGCGTGTCGCCGGCATCCAGACCGGCGGCAGCGAGCGTGCCTTCGACCTGTTCATGAAAGCCCGCTACCTCGGCGAGCGCCATCCCGGCCACGGCGTGACGTTTGCCACCGGCACGCCGATCAGCAACACGATGGTCGAGCTCTACACCATGCAGCGCTTCCTCGACCCGGAAGGGCTCAGGAGCCGCGGCATCGAGCATTTCGACGCCTGGGCCGCCACCTTCGGCGAGGTCGTCGATACCATGGAAATCTCGCCCGACGGCGCATCCTTACGGCCCCGCAGCCGCTTCGCCCGCTTCACCAACCTGCCGGAGTTGCAGCAGATGTTCCGGGCGTTTTCCGACGTGCAGACGCCGGATATGCTCGACCTGCCCCGGCCCAAACTGGAAACCGGCAAGGCGATCGTCGTCGCCTGCCCGATGTCGGAGGAACAGGCCGCCCTCCAGCGCGAGCTGGTCGGCCGTTACGAACGGCTGCGGTCACAAAAGGTCGATCCCAGGGAAGACAACGCCCTGGCCATCACCACCGACGGCAGGAAGCTGGCGTTGGACGCCAGGCTGCTATCCGCCCACGCCGCTGACTTCCCCGAATCGAAAATCAACGCCCTGGTCGGCAAGGTCGCCGACATCTGGCAAAAAACCGCCGCTACCCGCGGCACGCAGATGATCTTCTGCGACATGGGCGTCCATCCGACGCCATCGGGCTACTCGGTTTACGGCGAGGTTACGGCCAAGCTGGTCGCCAGCGGCATACCGCGGGAGCAGATCGCCGCCATCGGCGACGCCGATTCGGACGCCCGCAAACAAGTCCTGTTCGAGAAAGTCAGGCAAGGCACGGTGCGGGTGCTGATCGGCAGCACCCAGAAAATGGGCACCGGCGTCAACGCCCAGAAACGGCTGGTCGCCCTGCACCATCTCGACGCGCCCTGGAAACCGGCCGAGGTTGAGCAGCGGGAAGGCCGCATCCTGCGGCAAGGCAACAGCAACGCGGAAGTGGCGATCTACCGCTACGTCACCGAAGGCTCGTTCGACGCCTATATGTGGCAGGCGCTCGAAACCAAGGCCCGCTTCATCTCGCAGGTCATGACCGGCGACAACGCCGCCCGCCGGGCCGACGACATCGGCGGCCAGGAGTTATCCTATGCTGAGGTCAAGGCGATCGCCTCGGGGAACCCGGCCGTCCTCACGCTGGCCGAGGCTGACGGCGAATTGCAGCGACTTTCGGTGCTGCGGAAAAACCACGCCGACGAGCAGTTCCTGTCACGGCGTGCTTTGCGCGAGTTGCCCGACACCATCGCCCGGCTGACCGGCCGAATGACCGGCCTGGAAGGCGACCTGGCGACACTTGCCGCCCATGCGGGTGACCCGATCATCATCGGCGAGCGGCCCTGCAACCGCAGCGATGTTTCGGACATACTTGGCAAGCGGATAGATGCCCTGCCGGAGAAGGTACGCGAATCCAAACGCTTTGCGCTTGGCCGCTACCACGGCCTAGCCTTCGGGATGGTGCTGCATGCCAACGGTGCGCTCGACGTCTTCCTCGAAGGATCGGTGACCCGCCATGCCATGCTCTCCCGCGAGCATCATGGCCCACGCGCCGTGCTCAATGCCCTCGACCGCTTGAGCGGCAGCTACGGGGAGCAACGCGACGCCACGGCTGCGGACCTGGAGATCGCCAGAGCCCAGCTCCGCGACCATGAGGCACGCCTCGGTCGCCCGTTCCCGCACGACGCTTATCTGACTGAGCTGACTGAATTACGCGACCGGCTCAAGGCGGGGCTGTCGCAGGCGACGCCCGAGCCGGGCACGACGCCCGTGCCCGAACTGGCCGAGCGGATCAAATCCCTGAAAGCCGCCCACACCATTGACGCCGCCCCCGAGCGGACGGCATCCCGACGCATCGCCGCCGAGGAGCCGGTGACTGCCCGCATCCGCCGTCGGGCCGAAGCGGCACCCGCCAGCTTGCCACCCGTCGAGCCCGAGCCGGTTGCAGCACCGGCGGATGTGCAGCCTGTCGAGGCTGCCACTGCGGCACACCATGAGGAAACCCCCGCACCAAGTGCGGAGCAGGCTCTGCCGCATGCGGTGATTCATCCCTTCCCCGAATTGCCTGCCGCACCGGCCAGGCCGGAACCCGCCTACCGCGAGCACATCACCCACGGCCGGAGGCAGGATCAGCGTCAGCTCAGTTTGTTTTAGCTGCCTACATCCCCGTTGCCTTTTCAATGGAACTGGCCCAGGTCTATGGTGCCGGTTTTCCCCGATTGTTTCGCATTGAAGATAACGTACACCGCCCCATCCCGGCTATGGTAGAGGGGGCGCTGATAATGAGGTTGGGCGTGCTCCCGCCCGTGAATCTCGTCACCACCGGCCAGCCTGTCCAATCCCCGGCGAAGGCTCCTTCGGCGAGGAATCCGTTGCTGCCGTCGAAGGTGGTGTTATAGGCGTTGGCTAACCCCTGCCAGTAGCTAGCGGGATTGCCTCCGGAGATGGCCGGCCAGCCGCTGCCACCGTTGTAGAAGACGGCCAGCGCCCCGGCCGAGGTTCTTCCGGATGGACTGGAAGTGCCGGGAAGCAACAAAAGATCCGGTTTTCCGTCTGAGTTGAGGTCGGCAACAGTGCCATTGTTGGTCAGGCTGCCATCCGTCCATGCTGGATAATGAACTGCGAGATTGACAGCGAAGCCGGTGGTCGTGCCATCGACAGTATTGACGTCGAAGGTCGCCGGCCAGCCGCCATTCTTGCCGTAAATGACGTATGGATTGGAGTAGGAGCCGGACATAAACAGGTCATTGACGCCATCGCCGTTAACGTCGGCAACCGCCACCTGCCCGCCGCCGAAGTAGACATCATAAGCGGCAGTGCTCGTGAAGGCTGAGGCTTTGCCCGATGCGGTCTTTATTTCATTGGCGATGTCGAACGTGGCCGGCCAACCGCTGGCCCGGCCGTAGAGGACAAACAGCGCAGCCTCTGTGTTTCCTTGACTGGTTGTGCCGAGATTTGAGTGTCTCCCATTGATGAACAATTCATCCTTTCCGTCGCCGGTGATATCGCCAGCGGTAACGCAGCAGGAGCCATCGCCGAAGACATAGTGCGTGTCGGAGGAGGTCATCTCGAAGCCGGCCGTGCCGTCCAAAGCAGTATAGATATCCATCGTGGCCGGCCACGGATTAGCATGGCCGAACAGGACAAAGCCCAAACCATTAGGGTTGCTGCCATAATAGTCCCCACCGGCAACGGCGATATCCTTGAGCGGCGTGCCGCCATTGGTCGCCCCGTTGAAATTGCCCACCGTCACCCAGGCGGGACCGCCGAGCAGGAGGATGGTGTGGCCCACATCCATCCAGTTGCTGATATTGGTGCCGCTGGTGCCGTTGACGCCGGTCGAGCCATTGAGGTTGTTCACATCCACCACCGCCGGCCAACTGCCCGTCCCGCCGAGAATCACGTAGGTTTGTGACCAGCCCCCTATGACAAGATCGTCAACGCCGTCGCCGTTGACGTCGCCCACCGCGACCGTCGTTCCATTATCCCCGGTATTCAGATGAATAATCTTGAAGCCGTTGGTACCGTTGACGCCGGTCGAGCCATTGAGGTCGGCCACGTTAACGGTGTCTGGCCAAGTGCCCGATCCGCCAAAAACGACATAAACATCCGCGCTAAAGAGATTGGTAATGACCAGATCGGGAATGCCGTCGCCGTTGATGTCGCCCGTCACCACCTGATACCCCAAGCGATAGGCCGCCCCTGCCACACCGTCGATGCGGAAGCCGGGTGGCGTGCACACCGGCCCGACGCAACAGGTATTTTTCAGGTAATCGGCGTAATAGATCATGTCGTCAAACGTGGCGGTTTTTTCCTTGCGTACTTTGACGTTGGTAAAATTGCTGGTGCTGTAATTAAAGCTGGAATCCACTCCGGCATTGGTCAGCTTGTCGGCGTCCGTGTTGCCGGTGTTGATGCGATTGGCGACCGTGCTGCCCTGCGCCGGGAACGCCCCATGCCCGTCGGTGCCGTGGCTGATGTAGGCGTACATGGTCTGGTCGATGAGCGTGCTGCCGGTGCTGCTTTCGACGGCAACGCCACCTTTATCGCTACCCATAGTGAGCCCGTTGCCGGTCAGGGCAATGCCTTGCAAATTGCTGCATGATTTCTTTTCCGTCGCCCGGACATCCACCACGTAGGTAAAGCGGCGGCCAAACTCATCGAGGGCATAGTCATCCGGCAGGCCAAGGGTTTTCGTGGGAATCACGCCGCCGACTACCTCATTGGTGAAGGTCAGCGAAACGCCGCTGGCCGTGGCGGTTGCCGCGGCGTTGAGCGTGACCTGCGTCCCGCTGTCCACACTAAGGATGTAGACATTCGCCGGGATGCCGCTTCCCGAAGCGCTTAAGCCCGGACTCAGCCCAGTAGTGGAACTGATGTTGATAATAACAGCGGAGCCGCTGGTGGTATCGCCAGTCGGGGTATAGCTGGTGCCGGAAAAATCCGCCACGGGTGTGCCGCCAGTGCCGTCGAGGCAACTGCCACCGTTCGTCGCCTCAATGCCGAAATTGGCGCTGCTTACCGCATACTGTCCACTCGCCGGGCAGGGGCGATGGCCGTTCTTGGCCATGTAGGCTTTCATGCTCTCTTCGACCTTGTCCAGCTTCTGGATGTTGGCCATGGCTTTGTAGTTATAATCCCCGGCCTTTCCGCCCTGAATGACCGAGGCCATGATGTACGCCGCCACCGTTAACAGGATGCTCATCGCGAGCAGGTTGAAACCGGATTGCGGGCCGAGTTTTAGTGGGCGATCTGTAGTCCGGTCCATTGCCTTCATTGACTTGGGGAGGTTATTACATCCGATTCAGGCGGTGAGGGTTCTCCTTTGCCGACTCGACGCTGCTCGGCACGAAACGCCACGTAGAACACACGCATCCAGACCGCCCAGGCAAGCACCCCCTCCACCAGCCAGAAACCGAGATGATCCACGTAATAGGGAGAGCCGTGCGTGTACGCCACGAGGTTGCGAACCACCTGATCGGCCGTGAACAGGGCCATCAGCCCGAGGGATGCCCACCGCTTTCCCTGACACACCAACAAGCCAAGGACGAGGAAAGCCACGCCCGCCGCCAGATAAAGGTATCCGGTTGCATCCTGCTTGAGTAGGATGGATTCAAAACCAAACGCCGCAGTGGCTATGCCCGCCACCGTTGCCGAGAAGAAGCCCATACCGCGAGCTACGGCGGCACCCCCGGTGCCACGCAACCATTGCCGCTCCTCCGGGCCAAGCGTCCACCGCGGTTCAAAATGCTGCCAAAACGACCAGTCCAGTTTTTCGTTGCTTCCCTGCATGCCCATTCCTTCTGACGACGACCGGCCACATCGCCACCATGCGATGGGCCTTAACCTTATGATGCTACGATAATTCAATTAAGGAATTGTTAACCCGATCGGACGAACCCTTCAGCCAACCCTGCCCGTACCTTGCTCACGCTACCTGCCGTTCATGGCCATGCGGCGTGCCCGGCGCTCCTCGAGTGCGACCTCCGCGGACGGCGGCAGGATCAGCGTCAGTTGAGTTTGTTTTAAAGTGGCGGCATGCTGATTGTGATTGTGTTGGCGTCTTTCCAGAATCCTTACCAACGCCCATGATTATTGGATCAAGCCTTCTATAGTCGTTGATCCGGTCCACCCGCTCTTATTGCCGAACAGCACGTAAACCGACCCCATTGTCAGGTCGCCGGATATCGGATTCCCTGAGGCGAGGGCGAGATCCGGCGTACCATCGGAGTCAAAATCCCCGGTAAGCACGCTATAGCCAGTACAATCCCCCGCGGATGCTCCGGTGATCACGTAACCGTCCGTACTTAACGCGGTTGTGTCGTATGTCGTCGTGGCTGGATTCCGGTTTTTCCCGCTGAGGATGTAAACTGCGCCACTGTTGCTTCCCGCCCCACTGTTGCTCGACTGATCGCCAATGATGATATCTGGGATGCCATCACCATCGATATCGCCGGCCGTTTCGGCCGGATAGCTCGATAGCCCGTCGATACGCAGGCCATTCGTCCCATTCAAATCAATGGATACGAACGGATCTGCCCACACGCCGCTCTTGGCAAAGAAATCCCCGTACGCGATGCCTGTGCCGTTATAGCCGGCGATCGGCACGATGGCGTCTTTATATCCATCGCCGTTGACATCCTCAAAATCTATTTTAGCTGGGTAAGACCATCCTGACCAAACATACTGGCCAAAGCCGATATCATTCGATGACCAATGGCCTTGCAGCACCGTACCGTTACTACCGTTCAGGCTATTCACATCGAAACTGTTGGAGGCAGGCCAGCTATTCGCCCCGAATATGTCATATACACTGCCGTCATCAGCGCCATCAGTACCGACACCGTTGAAGTCGGTAATCAATAGGTCGTCGATGCCGTCGGCGTTGAGGTCGCCCACATTAACGCTGACGGCGAAATACCCCGGAACGCCGCTGCCGCCCTTATTGATCTGCAACCCGAGCGATCCGTCCACCGGTAGGGAAGCCAGATCGATTTCTGCGGGCCATGTATAAGGCGGCCTATGCCCCCACAGGATGTAGGCGAAGCGCTGGTTCGCGTTCAGCACATTCTCGGCGCCGATCGCCATATCCTGGACGCCGTCGTGGTTAAAATCCCCCACCGCAACGTCAGAGCCGGTCATGTCACCGACAGCAGCTCCTTTCACCCAGAAACCGTTGGTGCCATTCAGGGAATTCACGTCAATGCTCGCTGGCCAGTTAGCCATCCCAAACACCACGGGTACCCAGGATGTGTTATTATTATCCCCCCGGCAGCCGAGGACCACATCCGGGTAGCCATCGCCGTTCACATCCCCTACCGCTGCATCTAGTATGGTGTGTGGGCAATTATATATCCGCGATCCCTTTGGATTGCTAACGTCGCTGAGGGAATTCACGTCTGCCGTAGCCGGCCATCCACTCGCCTGGCCGAAAATAATATGGACACTTCCACCATCGCTTATCAAGATATCTGCTTTGCCATCCTTATTGAGATCAGCGATCACCACTTTCTGGGCAGCAGAAAGAGAACCAATGCCGGTGACGGCAAACCCGTTGTTTCCATCGAGAGAAGATATGGGGAATGGGTCAGGGAACGCTGCCCGGCTTGGTTGCCCGAAGATGACGTCCAGCCTCCATGAATTATTAGGTGAATCCCACTCCAGAAGAAGCAGGTCGGTAATGCCATCGCCGTTGACGTCAGCCGTGTAAATATACTGCCCCAGCCACCCGCCTGAGATGCCACCATCAATGCGGATGCCCACCGTCGGCGGTTTTTGTATCTTCGGAGTGCAATCGAAACAGACGTAATCAAGAAATGTCGTGACATCCGACGCCACCGTTCCTACGAAGGTTACAATATGCTTGCCGCAATCCACTGTGAAGTTTGGAGTGATATGTATTATCCATTTCGGGTCCGCGTTGACGCTGCTAGGGGCGGTATTGGGAGTGAAGGTATCAACTTGCACCCCATCCACCAGTACATTCACTGGCTGCGGGGTGAATCCGGCACGCCCGGCATAGATCAAGCCCAGCGAGTGCGTGCCACCAAACACACCGGTCACCTGGCTGATACTGCTGGCGTTCTGTATGAAGGCGAACTGCTTGCCTTCGGGCGGCCACTCGCTTGAGGATATGGTGCTGCCTATGTTGGTGATGCCTGCGCCATTGCCACTCTCATCGGGAGCCATGGTAAACGACCAGCCTGAGCCTAGTGGAGTGTATGCGGCAGTCTTAGCGGCCAACACCGGCGCTTTCGAAGCCGCCGCCTGAGATTGTTGGTTTGGTCGAACATACGCCGTCGCTCGGGGCGGCCATTCCGGAACGCGTCGAGTACACCACGATGTCGTCGAATGTATCCAGCGCATTAGCGGGGTTTTGCGTACCCATTTTCTGGACAAAGACACCATCGAAGGCCGTCGCGACTGTGGCGGTACAATCGCAGTTTTGCCATTCGTCCGTGTTGGTTGAGCCGGTAAAGATGCGGGTCGAGCCGCCGATGCGCGGGTAGGCCCCGTGGCCATCGGGACCGAAGCTGAGAAGCACATAGATGGCACGGTTGTTTTTGACGGAATCCGAGGCATCTTGGATCTGCATGCGTGTAGTCTGGTCGTTGTCAGGGATGTTGGTAAAGGCATTCGACGCCGTCAACCGTACATCCACGGCATACATCATGCGGTTTCCCCAGCCGTCGAAGGCATACTCATCCGGCAGGCGCAGGGCTTTGGTCGGCACCATCCCTTCCACAAAGTCAATGAGGTTCAGGGAATCACCGCCCGCCGTAGCGGTTGCTGCGGCACTCAGCGTAATTTGCGTCGGGCTGTCTACGCTTGCAATGTACGCTCCCGCTGGGATGCCGCTTCCGGTGACGGCCAGGCCGAGCATCGATAGGTTGGTGGCGCTCATGTTGATAATGGCTGCCGACCCACTCGTGGTATCGCCGGTCAGCGTCTGGTTGGTGTGGGAGGAATTAGCCGCAGGCGTGCCGCCCATGCAGCCTCCCGCACCTGCCGCCTCGGTGCCGAAATAGGCTGCCGTCGTCGCCTGCGTCACATCCGCCGGGCAGGGGATGCGGGCTTGAGCAATGCGATAGTTGAGCAGTGCCTGCTGGATCGCCTTCTGTTTGTCGTAGGTTTCCTGTATCGCTTTTTTCTGTATCGAGGCGGTGGTCATCACCACCAAGCCGCCGAGAATCACAGCGATAATGGTCAGCACGATGCTCATTTCGAGCAGCGTGAAGCCGCTATGCGGCCGGGCTGGCCTCATGCCACCCGCTTCCGTTCCCGCTCGACGCAGAGGGCAACGTAGAGTACGTGCAGGAAAACCGTCCATCCGAGGGCGGAAGCGGCCAGCCAAGCGGCATATACTATGGCACCAGAGGATGCAGCATCTGAGACGCTATCGGCATGCAGTATATTGAGCGACCAAAGTATGATCGCTCCGATCATCGCCCACGGCTTCCCCCCGTAGGTAAAGCTGGCCAGAACGACGAATAGAACCCCGTCGGCGATTCCCGCTGCTCCGTACCACATTCGCCACGCGTCCTTGTAATGCGACAGCACGTATCCGCCAAACATCATGCTCGAAACGCCAGCCATGACCATAATCACGAGCCCCAAACCCCGTGCCGTGAAAAACCAATGGGTCGTCGCATAGCCCTCGACCTGGTGCTGTATCTCCGCCGCGTCGATCTTCCACCACAGGACCCACCGGCTCCATTTCCTCCAATTCGGTTTCCTCCTGCTTCCCTGCATGTCACTTCCTTCTGACGACGACCGGCCATCGCCACCATGTGGCTGGCCTCAACCCTTTGATGCTACGATAATTCAATTAAGGAATTATTAACCCCAAGATCGTGCGAAGCCCTTCGGCGGCATCTCAAACGCCCCTGCCGCCCGTACCGTGCTCACGCTGCCGGCCGCTCATCGCCATTCGGCGTGCCCAGCGTTCATTGGGTGCGACTTCCGCGGCTGCTTCCACGACTGGCATCGCCGCCATGCTCTCCCTGACATTTGCGACCCGCGGCGCTTCATCGACTTCCTCGCACATCCCGCATTCCTGACCAGTGCCGAGCCGATCATGCAGGCGACGCCACTGGCTGCGGCCACGCCGACGGTCCAGAGGCCGATTGACGCCAGGGGTGCCGTGCCGAACATGAGTCCCGCCACCACGCCTGCCGTGGCGATCAGGAATCCCCTGCCCAGGGCATCCAGGATGCCAGCCGATACCGTGTGATGCGTGTCCCTTGCATCCCTGTATTTCGAGCGTGCCATGCTCGACCATTGCCAGATAACCGGCAGAAGTCCACCACAAAATGACCCGCTCTCACGCCGCGACCGGCATGGGGTTGTCGGGCTGGCTGTCCTCCGACTGCCAGTCGCGAATCTCGATCTTCGTGATGACCGGTTAGTCGCCGGATGCGGGTAACCTGAAATCCCCGTCGGCTTGCCTGATCCATTGAACTTTCGCAGGGAGATATCGTCACAGAGTTGCAGCAGATTCCGGCCCTGGAAGCGTTTGAGCCCCTTACCCTTATCCTGAGCCAAGAAACGCTCCCCGAAACCATCCCAGGGCCAACGAAGGCCCGTTTACTCGAATACTGCCCTGCTGCCCGGAACTATCCAGACAGTGGAGGGCGGTGGGGCAGGCGTGCCATCGGCACGCACGGGTGTTGCGACCCGGCACCGGGCCAGCGATGGTACCCGTTGAGGGATTTGCGAAGCAGCGGGCCTGAAAACCCAGGCAAGACCGCCTGCTAACGCCCGTTGCCGCACTCAGCGGACACGACGTCTGGGCATCGGCTTGTAGCCGCGGGCCTCGGCGAAAGCCTTGAGCGCCATATCGACCGTGACCGTGACCGTGGCGCCGACATGGTCAGCCAGGCCGGCAAGCCACTCCTTGAGCGTCGTGGCGGTCTGGGTATCGGCCTTGTAGACCAGGATGATTCCCTGGCTGGCGCATCCTTGCCGGTCTTTTTCGGGGTGGGGGCCTTCTTCTTGGCCATCGTCCTGATCTCCTCCTTGGTCATCCCGCCGTTACGGACAGGTACCTTTAGCATACACAAAGCGGTCCCTTCCGATAAGTGGAATCCGGCCCGCCGACAAGCGGCGTGAAATCCGGGCCGGCCGCTTGACCTAATAGGTACCTAGTCGTATCATGGGGATCGGCGGGGCTGGAAGTGGGAGCCGCAAGAACGGCACCCAGCCAGCAACCTTGGATACACCCCGGGCCGGGCGTCTGCTCGCCTGTGCCGTTGTGCGCGCATTGAGAGACCAGAGGCCCAATGCATCTCCCTTCAAACCTTGACTTACTGCTGGCCGGACGGGTGCAGCGTGGGATCATGCCGGCGGTTCCGGCGGCACCCGGCTACGAGTTCTTCGCTCACTACCAGCCGGTCATACGCGGTGGGGGGCGATTACTACGACTTCGTCCACCTGCCGCACGACCGTCTGGCCGTCGTCCTGGGCGACGTCGCGGGCAAAGGAGTGCCGGCGGCGATGATGATGGCCCAGTTCGCCTCCGAAACCCGCCATCGCCTCCGCCTGGCACCCGCCCCCGAAACGGCGGCAGCCGACCTTAACGGACAGCTCCGGGGGTACGACCTCGAGGAGCTGTTCATCACCCTCTGTCTGGGAGTTCTGGAATTCGGTCCGCGCAGGTTCACCTACTGCTCGGCGGGCCACCCGCACCCCCTGATCCGCCGGGCGAACGGGCGGATCGAGGAGCACGACGCCGATGGCAGCGGCTTCCCCCTCGGGATTACGCCGGACGCCGTGTACCGCCAGGTGAGCCTTGATCTCGAACCCGGCGACGTGATCCTCATCTACTCCGATGGCGTGACCGACGCCCACAACGCCCGCGGGGAAAGGTACGACTCGACGCAGCATCCCCGGCTGCGCGACTGGCTGAGCCGTGCTGGTCACGGTCCGAAGGACATCGGGCAGTCCATCATCCGGCATCTTGAGGATTTCTCGGCGGGGCACGCCCAGTTCGAGTCCGTCCGGTGAACTGCATCTTCAGAATGGTTTGAGGGTGTGGGATGATCTGGGGGGGGCACCGTTTCGACGTCGGGGCCGACCCCGGCGCGGCACACTCGCCCCGGGTCCGTCCGCGTGGGAGACGGATCCGGGGCGTCAGCGGGCTCAATCCCGGGCGGCTTCGCCGGCCTGGCGGATCGCCTGCCAGCGATCGGGCAGCAACTCATCGAGCCGGCTCGCCGGGTGCGTGCTGATCCGGTCGAGGACGTCGCGGAGGTACGCTTGGGGGTCGATCCCGAAGGCCTTGCACGTCGTGCACAGGCTCATCAGGACCGCCGCCGTCTGGCCACCCCGGTCGCTCCCGGCGAACAGCCAGTTCTTGCGACCGATCGCGATCGGCTTCAACGCCCGTTCACACGCCCCGTTGTCGAGCTCGAGGAAGCCCGCCTCCAGGGGACGCTTCAGCGCCTCCCAGTGATTCCGCGCGTACCGGATCGCCTCGCCGATCGGGCTCTTGGGCAACACCTTCGGCGCCTCGGCCTCGAGCCAGGCGTGGAACCGGTCGAAGATCGGGCTCGACCGCTCCCGGCGCAGCGCATGCCGCGCCGCGACGAACACCTCATAATCCTCGGCCCCGGGCCAGTCCTTGGCCTGACGCTCGATCTCGTAGAGCAGGCCGATCCAGGCCAGCGCCTGGTGCGAGCGCCTCGGGTCGGTCGTCCGCGCCTCGTAGAACTTCCGCCGCGCGTGCATCATGCATCCGACCTCGACGACCTTCCCCGAGGCGTACAGGGCGTCGTAGGCCGAGTAGGCGTCGGCCTGGAGATAGCCCCGGTACCCCTCGAAGATCGTCTCGGGCCCGGCGCCGCTGCGGTCCGGCGTGTAATGGTGGACCACGTAGCGATGGTCGTGGTCGCCGATGGTGGCCCAGAGCCGGCCGACCTTGATCCCCTTGCCGTCGTGGTCCTGGACCCGCACCGGCGTGTCGTCATTCTGGACGACCTTCGACTTGAGGACCTCGGCGTGCATCCGGGTCGTGATCGGCGTGAGCAACTCGGCGGCGATGGCCATCCAGTCGCACATCGTCGAGCGGGAGAGCTCGATCCCGTGCCGCAGGAGGATCCCCTCCTGGCGATAGAGCGGCAGATGATCGGCGTACTTGTTGGTGATGATATGAGCCATCAGACCCGGACCGGGGAGTCCCTTCTCGATCGGCTCGGGGAGTCGCTCGGCGATCACGACGTTCGCGGCGCAGTCGCGGCAGGCGTATTTCGGTCGGACATGCTGGATGACGATCAACGACGCGGGGACGTATTCGAGCTGTTCCCGGACCTCTTCGCCGATGCGATCCCGCCGGGCGCCGCAGTCGGGGCAGTCGCGTCGTTCGGGGGGCACGTCGTGCACGACCGGCTTACGGGGCAGGCTCGCCGGCAATAGCCTGCGGCCGTGGCCCTTCGGCTTGGGAGCGACCGGAGGGGCCTCGGATTCGGGGGCGGGCTCGACCCGTTCGCTCTTGCGGCCGTAGCGGTGGCGGAGGAGTTGCTCGAGTTGATGCTGGAGCTTGGCGTTGAGGTGGAGCTGCTGGGAGAGCGTCTCCAGCAGCTCGCGGATGAGCCGATGGGCCGTCTCGAGGTCATCGGGGAGTGGGTCGGCCGCGGTGATCATACTCTATTATACGTTACCTCCCGTTCGATTGATGGCGCAAAACCATCAGGACTTCAGACGATCATGGCGGGCTGGGAGTAGCGGGGTCGCCGCCGGGCCGCGTCGAGGTCGATGCCGGCCAGCAGCGCCGCGAGGTCGGCGGCGGTCATCTCGACGCGGGGGGCCTCGGCGTCGGGGGCGCGGAAGGTGCCGCGTTCGAGCCGCTTGGCCCAGACGGCCAGGCCGTCGCGATCCCAGTACAGGACCTTGACGCGATCGCGTCGCTTGTTGAGGAAGACGAAGAGATGTCCCGAGAGTGGGTCGAGTTCGAGGGCGCCGGCAGCCAGGGCGGCGAGTCCGTCGAAGCTCTTGCGCATGTCGGCGGGATCTCTGGCGAGATAGACCCGGACGGCGGCGCTCAGTCCGAACATGGGCGTCCCTCGAGGGTGTCGATGAGTTGACGAAGGGTGGCGGGATCGAAGCCGGGTGCGACGGCGATGGTGAGTCCGTCTTTGAGGATGAGCTCGAGTGGGTGTCGGGAGCGGATGGCGGCGGGAGCGGGATCGGGGAGGACGGTGACGGGGACGAACCGAGGGGCGACGCTTGCGACGGCGGGGAGGTCGGGGTGGGTCGGCTTCGGGGCGGGCGTCTGATAGAGGTGCTTGCGGAAGGCATGGATCGAGATGCCGCGGCGGCGGCAGAACTCGGCGTGGGTGAGGCCGCTGCGTCGGAAATCGCTGAGGAGTGCGTTCCAGCGGAGGTCGAGGATGTGTCCGCGGGCCATGGCGTGATCTCCCGGACGGGGACTTCGGCCCCGTCCCAGGTATGATCGCCCGCTGTCACCCCGCCTTCCAGATGCACTTCACCGGACGGACTCCCCAGTTCGACGACATCACCCTGATCTGCTTCGGGCCGGTCTGATTGGTGGCCTCGCCATGAGGGCGTCCGGCAATCAGGGTAAAGCAGAGGCCGGTGTCGCGTGCGGCACCGGCCTTTTTCGTCAATTCGCCGATCGGCGTCCGTTTTCCTGAACACAGGCCCCGCCGTCGTTGTATTGCTTCAGGTAGCGTATGCAACGTCCGGCCTTTCCTGCCTTTAATTCCTTCCGTTCAACGGCACGCCTTTCCCCCGGGGCGGCATAGCCCACATGGTTGATTGGCCTTCTTCAGGCAGCAGCACTTCCCGTCCACGTGAGGCACAGAAGCCTGACAGATGCACGGCTCTGGCGCGAACCAGGGCCGCCGACCGCCATCCCGGTGCTTAACATCCTTAGGTTTCCTGACCAACGACGACGAAGCCCGGCCTGTTCGGGCACTCAAGCCGCCTGTTTCCAGTCATCCAGTGACGGTTTCCTCCAACGTTCGGTCCAGCTCCGAACCATAGGTGGCCTAACTGCGCAAAACCTACAGCCGCCGACGCCCGCCGCAACAAGAGAAACGGCTTTCATAAGAAGTAGTCTTTCAAAGGAATGAAGCTTCCGTTTCTCATGTTGCAGCGGACACGAACCGCACTATGCGGTCCGTGGGCGAAAAGCCCGTCTGGGCGTCTGGTTGGTTGCTCTCGTAAGGCCACGGATGGTCCGGGGCCGCAACTCAAAGAGAAGGAAACCACCATGTCTAACGCAGAAACAGAAGCAGCCCTCGATACCGGAGCAAAGAACCGCAGGCCGAGCCTGGTCGCCTACCAGGTGCGTGAGGGGAAGGACGACCAAAGCTACTGGGACCGTATCGGCATCGCCTGGAGCAACCGCGACGGCGGCTTCACCGTACAGCTCCACTCGATCCCCCTCGACGGCCGGATCGTACTGACCAAGCCCAAGAGCAACGGCTAACCGAGATCAACCGGGCGGGCAGGAATGCCCGCCCACAACCTGAAAGGATTCACGCCATGCAGACCGACCAGACCACATCCTCCGTCTTCCACCTCGCCAGCCTGCTCAACGAGCTGTCCGCCGGGTGCGACCCGGACTTCGACGCCGCTTACGAGGATCTCGACCGGGAATTCGCGGAAGCCCGCGTCCAACTGGGCAGCGAATAACCGACAACAACCAGGCGGGCAGGGATGCCCGCCTACAACCTGAAAGGAATCTTTATGGGATTAGACATGTATTTAACCGGGAACCGCTATCTCCACAATATAAATAAACTGCCTCCAGCGATCCGTAAACGCGGCGAGAAGAAAGGCGAACTGATAGACCTGGGCTATTGGCGAAAGCACCCCAATTTGCACGGCTTCATCGTAGAGACCTTCGCAGACGGCATAGATGAATGTCAGGAAATCGAGCTGTCAGCGGACGACATACACCAGATCCTTGCTGCCATAGAGGCCGCCGAACTCCCTGAAACAGTCGGCTTCTTCTTTGGCAAGAGCGATGGTACTGAAAAAGATGAGGATTTGACCATCTTCCGCGAGGCGTTGGCCTGGCTTGAGGCCAAGGACGATAAAGCATGGCGATCCATCTACTATCAGGCCAGTTGGTAAACCGTTACCGGGCGGGCAGAGACGCCCGCCCACAACATTGAAAGGAATCAGCTTATGAATGCACCGACCACGTACCTCCAAGCCATCGGAGCCAACCTGATGGCACTGCGGTCCATCCTGACCACCGCGATACAGGACATCGACCACGGCCTGGAGGCCGTCCGGCAAGGCAGCCAGAACGGTGCCGTCGGCTCGATACTCCCGGCCGATGCCCTGTTGAAGCAGGCGACCACGCTTGTTCAGGCCATCCTTGTTCTTCACCGTCAAAGCTAAGGAGACACTCACATGACCTACGCAACCGCAACGATCAATCCGCACTACGCTGCCCGGCTCCGCCGTTCCTCCCCTGTCCGGACGTCGGCGCCGGACCAACCGATTTACGTCCGCCTGCCACGGGCACCCATCACCGGCAGCCCGGTGCCGCACCTGACCAGCCTATATCACTTCGACCGGGCCGGGGAGTATGGAGACAGGAGCTGGCCCGGCAACTGCGGTGGCAAGCTGATCGAAGACCTGCTGGCGTTTTTTCGCCCCGGACTCATGTTTGACCCGATGAGCGGATCGGGCACCGCCAGCGACGTCTGCCAGGCACTCGGCACCGCGTGCATGGCAGCGGATATCCATCAGGGTTTCGACGCCTGCGATCCCAAGGAGTTCCCGAAGGGCGAGACGTTCGACTTCATCTGGGCACATCCGCCTTACTGGCGGATGAAGCTGTACGCCGATGATCCCCGTGACCTGTCACGCAGCCCGACGCTCGAGCATTTCCTGCGCAGATACGGCCAGTTCATCCGCAACTGTGCGGGGAGCCTCAAACGTGGCGGCAAGCTCGCCATCCTTATGGGGGATTACAACGACAGGGAATGCGGGCAGGTGCCGCTGGTCTACCACACCAAGCGGCTGGCGTTCGCCGCCGGACTGGCGCAGCACTGCACCGACATCATCCGTTTCAGCCACGGCAACAGCAGCAGCAAGAAGGTCTACCGCAGCAGCTTCATCCCCGGCCTGCACGACGTATGCATGATCTTCGAGAAAACCAACTGACTTAACCACCAACCAAAGGAGAAAGCCTATGAAACCGATATTCGACATCCTCACCGAGATCGCCGATCGCCATCTGAATATCCCGACGCTCCAGGAGCGCCGAAGCGATAGCCTCGACTTCCACGACGTCAGCGTCTGGGGCGTGAAGGACGCACTCTGGTATGCCTACCAGGCCGGCGTGAACGCCTCGGCCGGGAAACCTCGCCTCATTCAGAAGCAACTGACGAGCAGCGGCCTGGTCCATACGCCCGGCCTGTTCCGGGCGTTGCAGAATGATTACCGCATCAAGGGCGAAACCCGCTGCCGCGCGATCAAGATCTTCAGCGACGGATACGGACTGTCGCGTGAGGAAGCCGAAGGATTGCTGGGCGGAGCCATCGAAAGCGAGATCGACGACGAGGCCGGCACTATCACCTTTACCACCCCGTTCGAGGAGCCGCCTACCGGCAGCGATCCCGGCGGCAAGCCCTATTCCGTCCTACTGCTCTATCCCGATGACCAAAACGACAGCGGCACGGAGACCTATTACGAATTCGTTACCGCCTCCGATCCCATCGAGGCGGTGGCCCAGGCCCAGCGGCAAGCCGCCGCAGCCCAGGACGGCGTCGAGATCGACCCCGAGGACTTCGCGCCGCTGTTGGTGACGCAGGGGCACCATTACAGCGAACCGCTGTTCAACAAGTAACCCATCAGAGAAAGGACACTCACCATGACGAACACCTCAACACACACGCCCGGCCCCTGGGATTGCGATCTGGACTACATCGTAGCCCCCGACCCGAACGGCAGGCACCCTGACATCTACATTGCCGAGATCGCCCACAGCGATGACGAGGGACGCGTTGCTACCTACGAGCAGCAACACGCCAACAGGCAACTGATCGTCGCCGCACCGGCCATGCTGGAAGCGTTGCAATCCCTTGCCGACCAAGCGGACGAGGATTGCCCGGCTGAATACCGTAGTAGGCATTTCATCGACGCACTCGACCACGCCCGCGACATCATCGTCCAGGTAACAACCGCATGGAGGGAGTCATGACCAGCACCACAAGACATTCGCCCGCACCGTGGAGTTACGACTACAGCCCGTACACACTGCGCGTGCCCGGAAACGACGACACCGATCCCGTCGGCGCGGAAATCCCTGCCTTCGAAGTCTGCGACGCCGAGGGAAACAAGGTCTTCGACACCAACGAGGACACGCCTTGCGAACTCCAGGAAGCCAATGCCCGCCTCGCCAGCGCCGCACCGGCCATGCTGGAGGCGTTGCTGCTGGCCCAGAGAGCGCGTAAACATCGCTCCCCGGTTCCGTGTTGGCGATACAGACAGTTACAAGATCGCGGCCCAGGTGGACGAGGCCATCAAGGCAACGAGCACACGGGCGCAGCCATGACCTCCCGTCGCATTGATCGGTCATCCGGTGCCGTCTCCTTCCGCCTCGATGCCAGCCCAAACGTGGCCTTGACTCACGGCACGTCTGAACCCACCGCCGGTGCCGGTAAAGCTGCCAAGGCCGCTTTCCGCACGCGGAAGCCTTCGGCCTTTCGCTTGACCGGTGTGCTGCGCAGGCTCCGCCCCGGACTGAGGTGGGTTCTTATGGCGTGCCGCAAGGCCCCGTTGTTGGGGCCGGAACCCGAAAAATGGAGACCGACATGAACGATCCAATCAACCTCATCCTCAGCACCGGCAACATGCCGCCGGGCGATCTCAACGCCCCCTGGAACCTCAGCTTCGAGCGGGACGTCGCCGTTATCAGCGACGCCGACGGCGAGGAACTCCTGCGCAGCCGTCACTTCTGGTTGCCCGAGGCTGACGATCCGGTTCCCCCGACGCTTGCCGCCATGCGGCTGATCGTCGCCGCCCCGGAATTGCTGGCGGAGCTGGCCGGCATCTCCGATGCCTGGAGCAATGCCGAAGGTGGCAGCTAAGTGATGGACTATCTGGAACGCCGGCTGTATGCCATCCGGGGAGCCATCGCCGAAGCAACGAACACACAGAGGGAGCCATGACCACCGAATCCGACGACGACATCATGGAGAGCCTGTTTCATGGCTGCGCCCTGGCCGCGTATGTTGACCAGGCCGTGCAGCAGCAGGGCCCGCCCGATAGCGTGGCGACCCGGCAGAGGGCATATACGTACTACGAAAACGCACTGGCCGAGAAGAACCGCCGCAAACCCAATGATGATTGCCGGGTCCATGCCCGCCTTATCTACGGCGACGGCAACGAGGATACCGCTTTACAGAGGCCGTGAAAGGGCGTAACATGTTACGAATCAAGTAATGGGAATGACTATGCAAACCACTGAACATACGACAGGACCCAGGCGGCGGATGCAGGCGATGCGCGCCCGGCTTCGTGCGGCGGGCATGCGGCCGGTGCAAATCTGGGTGCCGGACGTGCGCCTGCCCCGCATCGCCCAGGAGGCCAAGCGTCAATCGCGGCTTGCCGCCCGCCACGCGTCGGAAGCCGACGCGCTGGCCTTTATCGAAGACGCCGCCGACATCGGCGAGGAGCCGTGAAGCGGGGCGATATTGTCCTGGCCGTCGCCCGTGGCGATTACGGCAAGCCCCGCCCGGCGGTGGTCGTCCAGTCCGACCTTTTCAACGGCACACACGCCAGCCTGCTCGTTTGCCTGCTCACCACTGAGCTGATCGACGCCCCGCTGTTCCGGCTTCCCCTTGCCCCGACGCCTGCCAACGGCTTGCTGGAACCATCGCAGATCATGGTCGATAAGCTGCTTGCCCTGCCACGCGACCGGATACGCTCGCGGATCGGCAGCGCCAACGATGAAACCATGCTGGGGCTGAACCGCGCATTGGCGTTGATGCTGGGTTTGGCAGGCGTGTGACGGCCAGGTTCCCCCGGCTCGCGCCCGCTTAGCCTTCGACCTGCGTAAGCGTAATGCGGGTGATGACCGGCACGTTTTTCTCATGGTGCATCTTGCCGGGTGGCAGCTCCCGCAGCCACGCCACGCGGTGATACGCCAGCATGTTGGCGAGCGCCTCCAGATGCCGGCCCTCGATCCGCACTTCGGTGATGATCGCCTCAAGAAACTTCAGCACCAGCACCGGCCCACTGCCCGGATCGTCGTCGGCCACCATGCGGCACCGCCGCATATCGGAATAGGCGAAGCCCTCGACCGAGGCATCCCGCAGCACGAAGCGGAGCATCAGCAACGCCTTGTTGTCGGGCCGGGCATACGCCTTGTAGGCATCGCCCGGTTGAGGCAGGGGGATGAGGTCGTCCAGCGCCGGAATTCCTGCTGGCAATTCCACCGGTGCGTCCGGCGCGCGTGCCGCCGCCGGCTTGACGGCGGGAAGCAGCGTCGATTTGGGCCGCATTCGCGTCAGCGTATCATCGTCCATAGCCATGATCGGCCTGCCTTTCGTTTTGACGTTCTTTCTGAGGTTGTGGCCGCGCCTTCTCGGCTCCCGCCCGCGTGCGGTCGATGACCGCCAGCCGACGCAACCGATCCATGTGCTGCCGTACACGGTGCCACCGCTTCGGCTTCGCCGCCGCTGGCACCGGCTGCGGTTCCGGTCGTTTGATATCGAGGGCCGCCAGCTTTTGCGACGAGCGCTGAGCCGCGTAGCGGATGTCGTCCTTCGAGTCGGTATAGAGCCGTATCCATTCCTTCGCCCGGCTGGCCGAGACGTAGAGCTGCTCCATGTTGATCGCCCCCTGCGACGAGGACGCCATGCCCAGAAGGACACGCTGGACGGTGCGGCCCTGCGCACCGAACGATGTCTCAACGAACCCATGCCGCAGATGGCCGGCGTCCTTGCCGACGATCCGGCCGTTATCCAGCTTGAGGTTGCCGCCGGGCGTGAACCCGGCGATGGCATGGGCTGACCCGTTGATGAGGGTGTGTTTCCCGTCGAGGGTCTTCACCCGGCCGGTGAAGCGGATGCGGTCGCCCTCGGCCAGGGTGATGGTTTCCGGGCGGTAGAGCGAGAACTTCGACGCATGCTCGAGCGGCACCGCCGCCGGGTCGGTCACGGTGATACGCTCACCCCTGGTGAAGCCGCCTTTGGCGTTCTGGTGGAACTGGATGACGTCGCCCGGCCGGTAGGTCGTGGCCTGGCCGCGTTCGGCCTCGCTGGTATCGACCGGCACCAGCCGGGTGAATTCATGCTCCACCTGCCCCAGACGACCGGCGGCCCGCAGCTCCCGAGCGGATCGCCGCCGTGATGGTCCTGGCCTCGGCATGCGTCGGTGAAACACAAAGGACGCTCTTTTTGTCTTCCAGGGCCTGGAGGTAATCGGCGGCAAGGTGGCGGTAGCGGTCCTCGGGGTCGGCGATTTCCAGGATGCGGCCCATCGCGTCGATGGCGTCGAACCCCTCGACCGTCTTGCCCTCGGAGAGCAGTTTCGCCGCCGCCCGGTAGTCCGGGTTTTCCTGCCGGAGGATTTCGCTGAGCTTGAACGGCTGGATGCGGGCATAGTCTTTGAGCACCCGCATCAACGCTCCCCGGGAGACCGCGCCATGCTGCATAGGATCGCCGACGAGCGTCAGGCCGGGTCGCCCCGGGGGATCTCTCCCCCGAAGCTCCCACAGATCCGGACTTGCCCAATTAAGGCATCCGGCTCGTCATGTCACGCAGGCGCTGCAGGATGGCACACCGAGTGGATCGCCCGCGCTGGCGGAAGCGGATAACGCTTCAGGAAGCGATTGAGCCGATCCCAGGACATCCGGCCGCCACGCCTGCGGCGCGACAGCCAACGCTTCCAGATCCAGGTGGCCGCGCCGCGAAAACGGTTCAGTGCCAGCGAGTTGCCGGTGATCCCGTAGTACGCGAAATGGCCCACGAGTTTCTGGCTCAGGGTGTGGTGCTGGAGCATCATCGGCACGTGTCGGTTGACCCGGCACCAGTCCGATAAAGCGTGTAACCCACGGTGAAATCGGCTGCCGGACGTCTTGCGCTTCACCACCCAGTTCCCATTCCGGGAGCGTGCCCAGTAGTGCGTGAACCCCAGCAAGTCGAAACTCCCTGGTGGGGTCCTCGACTTCGAACTCGCCCCATCCTGGTCGTGGCTGGGCCGCTCGAACGGCACCAGCCGCGTTTTGTCGGGGTGGATCGTCAAGCCGTATTTCTCGAAACGCTTGGGCAGAACTTCCATCACCCTGCGGGCGTCTTTTTCACAGGTGAACCCCATGACGAAGTCGTCCGCATAGCGGATCAGGAACGAACGACCCTTCAGGCGTGGTTGGACCTCCCGCTCGAACCACTCGTCCAGCACGTAGTGCAGGAAGATATTCGAGAGGATCGGGCTGACCACCCCGCCCTGCGGCGACCCCTTCTCCGGCGCGTGAGACTCCCGTCTTCAAGGACGCCGGCGTTAAGCCATTTGCCGATCAGCCGCAGCAGCACCCCATCTCGCATCCGACGCTTGATAAAGTCACGCAGATGGCCGTGGTTGATCGTATCGAAGAATTTTCGGATATCGACGTCCACGATCCAGCCGCCTCCCATCGCCATCGTCTGTTTCCAGAGGCTGTCCAACGCTTGATGCGCCGATCGCCCGGGGCGGAAACCATACGAGCCGTCCTTGAAGTCCTGCTCGTAGAGGGCTTCCAACACCATGACGACCGCCCGCTGGAGCACCTTATCCTCGAAAGTCGGAATCCCCAGCGGCCGGGTTTCGGTCGCCGAGCCGGCCTTGGGGATATGGACCCGCCGCACCGGCGGTGCCTGGTACGTGCCGGACTTGGCTCGTTCCAGCAGCGACTTGAGGTTGCCCTCCAGATCCGCCGCGTAGTCCTCACCATCCTGTCCGTCCACGCCCACCGCGCCGTCTTTGCGGGTGCGGTCGAATGCCTCTTTCAGCCAGTCGATATCGATGTGATAGGCCAGAGACGTGAGTCCCATCTCCGGACTTTGCCGCGCGAGTTCCGCGATCCGTTGTTGTTTCGTGGACACGTCCACGGGTTCCGATGCACCCGCCATGTTTCCCTCCAACGATGTCATGACACGGCGTCCCCTTCTCTCCACGGGGTCCCTCGGAATGGTTCCCCCGCTTCGTCGATCGTATGGGACGCTCCGACTCCCATCCGTCCCTCTCGCCGCGCTTCGTTGCCTTCGCTTGGCGATACCACCCTCGCGTCGGGTCTTTGCTCCCTTCGACCGCCGACGCGCGGTCGAGGGCATCGGGGCTTTGGTGTTCCGGGCTCCCGAACCGGAATTGTCGGTGGAGACGGACGGGTCTCCCAGGTTCCCAGGGACCCCTCATGTGCCTTGGCCCTGTTCTCCGACCCCGGCGGAACCGAACACGCCAGGCCATTGCGACGTGTCGACGTGGTCCCCGCGTCTGACAAGGACGAGGACTTCCGCGAGAAGCTTTCGGGGCTCAATCGCACGGCCTTGGCACTCGCTGTCTACGCTTCGCAGTGAGGGTCGCCCCTCCCCACGCAAGACTCGCTTCCGGCTGCCGGCCAGGCTCTGCCGGGCGGGATTCGTTCACCCGCAGGGTTCCGATGAAAGGTTTCCGAGTTTCGAGTCTCTTCCTCCTCTCCTGAGCTTTCCTGGCGCAATGTCAGGTCATTTTTTCGGGCGATGCGGCAGAGCTCGACCGCCTCACGATGCCCAAGCATCGAGACTTCATCGACCACGATGCGGCTCCCGCGCATCGCTGCCTGTAGCTTCTCATTCATCAGCAGGTGGGCGACGGTCTTCGTATCGTCGAAACCGTCCCCTTGCAGCACTTCCACCGCCTTGGCGGTGGTGGCGAAGTAATGCACCTCCTGCCCGGCCCGCCGCATGCCTTCATCATACTTGGCCAGCAGCGACGACTTGCCCGCACCTGCGGGGCCCTCGACCAGGTTGACCAGGTTGCTGGTATTGAGCAGCCCTTGCACCGTCGCCCACTGGCCGTCATTGAGTTGCTTGCCGCCCTCCAGCTTGCGGTCAAGCCCGTCGGGCACGCCGACTGGCTCGACCGTACCGCGGCCCGCCGCCGCGAACTTGACGATGGCGTTTTCTTCCTCTTGCAGCTTCTCGGTGGTCGCCATCACCCGGCCGTCGATGACCTCGGTGAAGACGCCCTGCCTTGGCAGCTCGGCCTCGACCTGCTCAAGCGTGACGTTGCCCAGCCCGTGCAGCAGCGCCACCCGCTTCAGCTCCCGTTCGGGGATGACCGACAGCTTGTCGCTGCAATGGCTGATGGCGTAGGCCACCGCCTCCGCCGGCGTCACGGCCCTGGCCGCAGCCATTGTCCCGCTCTTGACCCGCGCGATGGCCTGGCGGTCATCGTCGCTAAGCTGTGCGTCCCATGCCTTCTCCAGTTCCTCCGGCGTCAACTCCTTGTTTTTCTTCGAGCGTGTCGTTCCCCCCAGCTCGCTTTTGAGACCCGGGTCAACGATATTGAGCCGCGAGGCCGTATCCTCGATCTCATTGGTTCGCTTGGAGAATTTCACGCCCAGCGGTTGCAGCCCGGCCAGGCCCCATTTGCCATCGGGCCGCCGTTCAATCGGCAGCCCGGCTTCCGCCAGGTCGCCGGCGACCAGCGAGTAGAACACGGCTTCGTAGAACGGCCGGTCGCGGTAGACGTTGGCGAAATCCGCCGCCTTGATCCTCCCGCCCTCTACCGGGTCCCGCGTGGCGTTGAAGCAGAACATATGCCAGTGGGGGTGAGGATCGGGCGGCAGGTTCTTCACCGGCCGGGCCGTCGTGTGCCGGAAGCCGGCCCACACCAGCCCGTCGCCTGGCCGGTTCTCGAACGCACCGTCTTTGCGCACCCGCGTCTCGACATCGGCCTCGATCATCTGCATGACCTGCATGGCCCGGTCGCCCACCTTCGCCAGCAGCGCCTCCCGCTCCTCGGGCGGCCGCAGCATGAGATAGGACCCGACATCCTTGGGCAGCGAAAACACGAAATCCTCGCCGACGCGGCGGTTCTCGTTCATACGCGGGGTGAGCTGCTTGCCGGTAGCCGGGTTGATGTTGTCGCAGAGCTGGCCGAAGGCGTCTTTCGTCACCGGACCCTTCAGGCCGAAATCATCCGCCAGCTTGCCGCCCCACATCCCGACCGTCTCGTTACCCTGTGAATAGTAATCCGCCGTCTCGAAGTATTTCTTAACGCCGTACGCCGAGGTCGCCGTGTATGGACGCAGCATGGTGGAACCCCTACATGGTGATACCAGATGTAGTGAATAATATGGTCCAGACCCACTAAATCAAATAAAAAGCCCATAAGTAAACACAAAGCAAAGTACAACAGACTTGCCTCCTTAATTTTGCCCTGCAAAATAAGGTGCTGATTTCCACCGTGAAAACGCTTCCTCGGAACTGCCTGAAAAACACGTCGGTCAGTCAGACAACTGACACGGCAAGGATTTAACGCTTTCTGGCCGGTGAAGTGGTTAACGCCTGAAGGGGCAAGCCGGTGAATGGTGGGTGCCGTTGTTCTCTGGTTTGACGGCGGCGCGATCATCGGCTATGCGTAAACCATGAACGACGAGGACCGCCAGATGCTCCGCGACATCATCGACTACTGCAACGGCCAATGTGGGGCCGCCGACCAGGACATGGCATCGCCCTGCGATTCGCCCGTCCTTACCGTGCGCCGGAAGGCAGCCTATGCCAAAGTGGCGCGGCACTCCCGCATCCTGCTCGATGAGAACGGGGGCTAACCCATGCCACGCCTTTACTGCGAAGAGCACGGGCGCGAGGACGACGCCCGTATCATTGGGAGGCAGGAGCACTACCGCCAGGAGGATGAAAGCGTCCTGGTCGTTCGAGGCAAGCTCATCAGCGGCCCGTGGTGCTGCGACCGCTGCAACGCCACGCTCAGGAAAGGCGCTATCGCCTGGCTGTTCTCCGCGTACCCCCGATGGATCGCCGAAGGGCTTACCGATTACGACTTCGGCCAGGAGCGCCAGTATTTCGCAATGGGGAAGTACGATAAGGCCACGGTATACGGGGCCGATTGGCCCGACGACTCGATCCGCCACCGCCGGCCAGCCCGCCCCGGCGGTCAGAAAAAATCACCGCCGCTCTGTGCCCTGGACATCATCGCTAAGAAATGACTGGAGACGAGGGTCGCGGCATGGACTACGACAAGGATAAGGGAGAAGGCGTGTGATGGACGAGGTGATGAACCGTGCTGCCCGCCGAGCGGCAGGCAGGAAAAAGGAGATGGTTCGGGTCAGCAACCGGATCTCCATCGTGCCGATGGAGCATGCGGAAACGTATCTGGCGCACGAAATCGCCAGCGAAGGGAAATGGGCCAGCGATGTGCCACTTTTCATCATCCAGCCTGAGATCGACCGTGGGGAGACGGATACCGGCTGGTTTGCCACAACATTGGAGCGGATGCGGGAGACACGCAGGCGGAAGGGGACACTGCCGGTCACGATCGCCATGCCCAGCGGCAGCGCTATCGAGATGGACGTGGGCCTGGTCGATGTCACCGTGTTCTTTGAAATGCCGCCCGACGTGCTGCCCTTGCTGCCCACGAGCAAGGACGACCTGAGGCGGCACGATGCTCGAAAACGCCCTCCACTTCGATTCAGTCTGTGCCGGTGCGGTGCACGACCAGATGATCCTTGCTAACGCCCAGCATCGTTTTCATTCCAACGGCACGCCGCTTTTCCACTGCCATAACCTGATTTTCGGGATGCGGCATGAGGTACGCGGGGACATGGACATCCTCGGCCCGCTCGACATGGACCCCCTGCTGAAAGCCCTGGCGAAGAGCGGCCCCCTGAGAATCATCGGCGGTATGAATCCCGCCCTCGCGGAATACCATGACGTACGACAAAGACAAAGTTGACAACGCGGTACTGGCCCTGCTGTTCCTGACCATGTGGGGAGACCGCTACGAAACGCGGGCATGGAAAGGGCACGATTGGGATGCGCTCGACCGCCTGTACGAAAAGGGATACATCGCCGACCCGAAGAGCAAGGCAAAATCGGTGGCGCTGACCGACGAAGGTAGGGCGAGAGCCGAGGAACTCTTTCATCAGCTTTTCGGCACCGCCGGGTAATCCCTGCTCCCAGCCTGTCCCGACCCTTGCAGCCAACGCTTGCCGCCGCCGCCAAAATCGGCTATGGCTTCTCCATGTCACAGAGCACCATTGTCAACACACCCCCTTGGGTACAGCCTCGGATCAAAGCCGCTCCGAAGATCCGGCAGATTTATTGGTGCGACTACTGGAAGGATGCCCGTCTGCCGGAGATGTGGAAAACGCGGCCTGTCATCGTGGTGTCCTACAAGAACACGCTGACCGGCCCTTGCCTTGTGGTGCCGGTCTCGACAGAAGTGCAAGATAATAACCGGTGGGCTCACCGGCTCTCGATAGAGATCGAGGGGGACGGTGTCACCTCGTGGGCGGTTTGCAACCATCCCACGACGTCGTCGCCGAGCCGTTTCCAACAATTCAATAAAGGTATCCCTCTGTTGCCCAAGGCTGATTTCAACCAAGTACTTGAAAAGCTGATGAAATGGCTGCCCCAACCTTTTTTACTTGATACATAATCAATTCTGTGAGACACTGATCTTAATCGCGGCTCCGGCAACGGATGTCCGTTACCCCCCGAAAGGGGGGAGTCAATTGCCAAGGGAGCCTCCGGCTCCCTTTGGTTTGTGAGCCTCGGGCGCTGTTGACTACCCCATCGTCCATTTACTTCACGGACAGCCCGCGGCGACGTACCTCCTTCAAGAGATCACTATCCGAGACGTCCTTGAAGGCCAGTGTGGTCATGCGGCTCCCCAACTCCGCTCGGGGGACCTCGTCCCTGCGGAGGCGGCTGATTTCCTCGGGTGTGCACTCACGAACCGCGAAGCTCCTGAACGTGCTTTGGTTGCATTGCCGCCAGGAGCTCATGGGCTCACCATCGGAGATAGCGAAGTCGCGATACGCCACCCGTCCGCCCTCGATCTCAAGGACTTCACGAGCGAACACCTCGCTGTGGTTGGTGTAGACCCCGCCCAATTTGATTCGCTCATGCATGGTTTCACTCCAATCAGTTACTGCTATTGCGTGCGCGCCACCACACGCGCCGATCGTGCCTCGACGGCATCACTGAATTTTGTGCTGATTTCCTTGAATAGCGCCCGTGGAAGCAGACCGTAAACCACGGTGGCCGGATCTCCGCGTGTCGCCATTCGCAGATCGGGCCCCGGCCAGGTGAATCGGTTCGCTTCGCTCAGCACCACCCAGGATCGCTCGTCATCGAGTCCGAGACGTCGTTTCGTCGCGTGAGGAATTTCGACAGCAGATGCCGCATCGGCAGGAGGGGCGTGCGTGACCGGCAGTACCGTGACCACCAGGTCGTCATCTACATCGCCTGTCACAAGCACGACGGCGCAAGGACGATCCTTTACGCCTTCTTCCTGACCGCGCTGATGCTCGTCGCGCCACAAGTACGAGTAGCGGATAACGAGGCCGGCAACGGGCTGGGGGAACGCCAAGAACCTAATCGATCAATTCATGGTCGAAAGCCGCAGCTTCCGGCGGCGGTTCTGCGTTCCTGATTGCTTCAAGATCAGCCTCGGTGAAATCCTCCAGGCCCATCACCCGACGGTCGCGCCGCTTCAATCGGCGGAATTCCTCGATCGACATCAAGACAAGCCGATCGCGGCCATTGTTGGTGATCATAACTGGCTGAACCAGTGCAAGGTCCTGGACATACCCAGCCTTCCTTTGCAGGTCTCCCGATCCAACTCTAACCATCGCATGCTCCATCAACGTTATTAATACTATACATACCTTACATCAACTGCGTACAAAGCGCAACAGGAAGCTCGTAGGATGTCGGAGGTTCGACAAGACCCCTGCTGGCCCCTCGTGTCTCAGTTCCCTTCGCAGCCGTGGAGAAGGGCGACGCGCTTGTCGAAAGGGAAAGCCCGGTCACGGAAGCTTCTGTCGGCGGTGATCAAGGGGACGTCGAAGCGTCGCGCCGCGGCGAGATACAAGCAGTCCTGCAGCGCGTGCTTGAGCTCAGCCGCCAGTTCTACGGCATCGGACAAGAGATCGCGATCCGGCGTCAACGTGAACAGTCCCTTCTGCAACCGCCCGATCCAGTGCTGGCTGCGGATACGCGCTTCGGCTGCCTCCAAGCTCGCCACGCCGGACCCGCCGGCAAATAGCGGCGCAGACCTCAACGCCGATAAGTTCGGGAGCCAGGAGCTTCTGGTCGCATGCAAGGACGGCAGTCGCCTCGTCCGAACCCGCCTCTTCCAGGTAGGCTTTCACCGCGACACTGGCGTCGAGCACGATCATCCGCGTGTATCCCGGTCTTCGCGGATCAGGGCCGCAGAATCGGAGAACGTGCCGTACTTCTCGCGCAATTCACCGCGCATGCGGCGCAATTCTTCACCAAGCTCCTCTTTGGGACGCATCGCTTCCTGGCGGAGCAATTCCCGGAGTTCTCCCTCCAGACTTTTCCCGTTGGCACGGGCCCGGAGCCGGAGTGACTCCACAATCCAGGGGTCGACATTTCGTATACGGAGTTCGGTCATACAACTCACCCATGAATATGCAATGAGTGATAATACTGACAACAGCCACGCAATATGTCAAACGGAATCGTTACATGAGTTGGAGCTATTGCATACGACGCCGTATTGTGGTCGATAGTAAAAGTTACACATTCCGGGCTGGTTTGTGCGTGGCTCTGGGAATGATAAAGGATGTTATCTTTCACAGAAACCCATCGTAGAATGAAACAGCTTGCGGTGCCATGCGTTTCGCGCTATCGTATTCAGGTAGAATGCACTGCAAGGGAGTTGATGTATGGAGAAGGTCAATGTAACGCTCCGGCTCGATAAGGAGAAGATCGCCTTGCTCGACCATCTGCGCAAGCCGACGACCGGGATCGCACCTATCTAATCAAGAAAGCGATCGACGGCTACCTGCACCAGCGCCAATGGCAGATCGAGGAAACGAAGAAAGCGCTGGCCGAGGCCGACGCGGGTGATTTCGCTTCCGACGAAGACGTCGAGCGGATGTTTGCCGAGCTGACCCGGTGAAAGTCCGCTGGCTCAATGCTGGCCCGAGGTCGCTTCGAGTGATTCACGCCCATATCGCCCTGGACAATCCCGCCGCCGCCCGCCGCGTCGTCCAACGCATCAAGTCGTCGGTCGAAAAACTTGAGGCGTTCCCAGAAGCCGGGCGGATCGGCCAGGTTCCTGGAACGATGGAGCTGGTCATCACCGGCCTTCCCTACATCGTGGTCTATCGCCACTGCGCCGACTCGGTCGACATCCTGCGCGTCTTCCACACCGCGACCGACTGGCCCGGACTCCTGCAATGACCGCTGACGCTGGGTCGCAGGAGGTCGAAGCTGGGGAACTTCCTTACCGGAAATCCACGGACCTGGTTATTTCGGGTGGGTCCACCGAGCTGATCGGACTGGGAGCCGATGGCCACCCCCTCCCCGCCACCAACCATACGAAGGTGCCAGCCATCATCACCGATGCCGGCGAGGATGCCATCACCCGCTTTGCCGAATTCTTCACCGTCAACATCCGCAACCCGCACACTCGGCGGGCGTATTACCGCAACGCCCTCGCCTTCCTGCGCTGGTGCGAACGCAAACAGCGTCCATGACCTGAAGGCCATCAAGCCCATGCTGGTCGCGGCTTACATCGAAGAACTACAGCAGCGGAAGCGTGCCCGGCCCTCGATCAAGCAGCAGCTCGCCACCATCCGCATGCTGTTCGACTGGCTGGTCACCGGCCAGGTCATGCCCAGCAACCCGGCCCACTCGGTCCGCGGCCCCCGGCACGTCGTCACCCAGGGCAAGACGCCGGTGCTCACCGCTGAGGAGACCAAAATCCTTCTCGACAGCATCCCCACCGAGCGCGTGATTGGTATCAATCAGGATGGCGAGGAGATCCGCGAGCCCGATGTCGTCGGGCTGCGCGACCGGGCGCTGATCGGCGCGATGTTCTTCACCTTCGCCCGCGTCGGGGCGGTCGTTGCTATGACGGTCGAGGACTACTTTTCGCAGGGAAAGCGGTGCTGGCTCCGGCTACACGAGAAGGGCGGAAAGGAGCACGCGATGCCCGCCCACCATACCCTGGAGGAGTATATCGACGCCTACCTCCAGGCCGCCGGGATCGCCACCGACCCCAAAGGCCCCCTCTTCCGCTCGGCTCCTCGGACGACGGGGACGCTGACCAGGAACCCGATGTCCACCGCCGATGTCTGGCGAATGATCCGCCGTCGAGCTATACTCGCGAACATCAAGACCCGGATCGGCTGCCACAGCTTCCGGGCCACCGGCATCACCAACTACCTGGAGCACAAAGGCACGCTGGAGAAGGCCCAGCAAATGGCTTCGCACGCTTCCCCAAGGACGACCAAGCTTTACGACCGGACCAACGACCAGATCACGCTCGACGAGGTCGAGAAGATTGTGATTTGACAGGTATTAATTTGAACGATCTTGGGTTTTTTTTGCAGATCGCGCCGAAAAGGATCATCTCAACCCTCGAGGGGCTGGATTCCATTCTGTGCCCGTTGATTACCGTTGTCCTAATCGCGCCAAATGAACTCGGCTGACACGATCCGTCGTCACCGGCTGGCGAGCTGACTTCTCGGCCATTGTGACGGGCCCTGGGATTGGTTACAATCCTAATCCGCCTTTGGACTTAGCGGGTCATAGCGTTTGTCATAGAGCCCCGATTCCCGGGATTGAATGCGTCGCTTACCGCGAGCAACATTCGATGAACAACAATCTTAAGGCCGCCTTCACCAAAGAACAAATCTCGTTGGCGGCGACGATCGGGGCAGGAACTGACCCGCTGGAGGATAAAATCCAGCAATTGTTTAACGATTTGCGCGACCCGTTGCTTTCAGATCAGGACATCCACGATCTGCTGGCGAGTCCGTCAACCATCGACGACGTTAAGCACGCTGTGAAATCACTGACAGAAAAGGGAATCCTCGAATCATCCGAGCAAACCCTTCGCCCCCTGGACGTCGACGGGGTTACGCTTTACCGCTTGGTCAACGTGACCTTTGGGCGACTGAAACTGATCGCCCTTGAGTCGGTCCTGAACGATGGATCGGCGCGTTACCAGTTCACCTGCGATGGCCGGATGATCCGCTGCATTGCTCGTGTTGACCGCCTCGACGCCCTGGCCGCTTCAGGCCAGCAGCGTCAGGAGATTCGCTCGCACGTCGATCAGATCGCGGAGGGGATCAAAGCTGGCACGCAGGTCCCCAATGCCATCCTCCTAGTCCTCCTAGATAGCCAGGTCACCGACGATGCAGCCGAGGATACACCGGAATCATTCATCATCTTGCGTCCCTTGTCGGACTGGCTGACCATCCCCCTTCCCAATGAGCCCGACACTCCTGTTCAGAAATTTCGGACCGTCGAGATCGATTTCCCGTTTCGCCGAGCAACCTTCGATGAGGAGAAGTCCGCGCTGTTGGTGGACGGCCAGCAGCGGACAGCCGCTCTTTCCATCGTCGATGTCGATGATGTCCCGAACTTTTCTTTATCGGTCAATGCGGTCAGGGCGGACAGCGAGAAGGCAAAGCGCGTCTTCCAGGTAGCCAACAGCACCGTGAAAATCTCCACGGAGTTTTCCCGCGCCCTTCTGGCATCGATGGAAGATGCACCGGTCTACCTACGGCAAGAGCGGATGAAGGCATTGGCGGTAAAGAAACTGGCGCTGGAAAAGGCAGACTCCCCATTCGCCGGCCTAGCGCAGCACCCCGGCGTAAAGCCTGCCAAAGGCGCGCCGCCCCGATTGCCTACAATTCCTTGTTCCAAGTCGTCAAAGTCTTCGCCGATAGCGCTCTTCCGCTAGGGGATGACGCAGAGAAACCTGGCGATGCCGTTTCCAAGGCATTTGCTTTGGTGAAGAAAATATGGCCTGACGCCTGGGGCAAGAAGCCATCCGAATCAAAATTGATGCATGGCGGCGGCCTGCGGGCGATGGCCAACCTGCTCACCATCAAACTCGCTGAGGATTACAGCGGAGACCTTGACGACGCTCAAATGTGGGCCAATCTCTCAGATAGCCTGGACAGGCTGAAGACCCGGGTGGTGTGGACCGATGCCGAAGCCGCAGCGGCGTCGCAGGCGGTGAAGAAAATCTGGCGCGAGGAAATCTCGGACCGGCAGAATACCAACCAGGATATTCAGGCGCTGATCAACTTCTTGAACAAGGAACGGCTCTCGCTCGATGTAGCCGCCAGGAAAGCAGTCAAGGGATCGAAATGACGCTGTCCGATCCCGATCATATCTCCTTGCTTGACCTTCAAGCGGCATGTGATGACTTCGGGATGCCGCTAGCGCAGGCATTGTCGGAGAAGGCGGATGAACTCCGTCTGCGCCTTTTCCTGAAATGTATCCCTAACGAACGTCTTAAGCCGAATGAGATTGAACAGTTTCTCATAGTAGTATTGAAAAAGAATCCTTCGCCGGAGCTGCTCGCGGCCGTTTCGAATACTACCCGTGGCCCACGGTTAAGCGAGGACGAATTAATCAAACTTGAAGAGCAGCAAAACGGCCGATGTGCCCTGTGCGGTTGCTTCTTGCTGCCCGCGGTCGGACCGCAGGTCGACCACGTCATTCCTGTCGCGCTGAGAGGCAAAAGTGAATTCTCAAATTACCAATTGCTTTGCCAAAACTGTAATCAAGGCAAGAAAAGCATGATGGGCTGGTTAATGGGGGCCCCATTCCTCTACGACGCTAACCGCTTGAGCCTACGAATGCGTTACTGTGCCTTAGCGCGTAGCAGAGGAACCTGTGGGCTTGCCTGTGGAAATTCATCCAGAAACTCGGAGATGGAAGTAGCCACCATCATCCCCGTCGCCCGAGGTGGTCGCTGGATATTTGATAATGTTATGACCGTATGCCGGCCCCATGCGCGAGAGCGGGAGCGTCACCAGTACGAGGAGGCGAAAATCAAATTAACGCAGGCCCGCTACGGCCGCCGGTTGTTTGGGGATGCCTTCACTTCTCCTCACGGCCGATGAGGCGGTGCAACATCCATCGCCCGCGTCCAGACCCTTGCCTTGTACTGAACAAGGAGGAAGTTGGCCAGCAACTGGATATCCTTCGGCGTATTCTGGATTTCGTTCCACTTCCGCACCGCGCCCGGCCCGAATTCCCAATGGCCGTCGGTCCAGCAGCACACCTCGCGCAACGGTTCCAAATCTTCCCGAAACTGGTCTTTCGTCGGCGTGCCTGACTGGCGATGCCGATCGGCGATCGCATCCATGACGAAGCCCAGGCTGACAATCCCGGCGCCGTGCATCAGGCGCGAGCGCTTGGCGGTAGCCCCCACGCCGGCTTGTAGACTTGGGCCACGGCCCCCCAGTAATTCTTCAGCGTTTCCAGCATCCTTTCCGTATCGGCTTTCTTTTCGTCGTCACTGCGAAAACGGAACAGCACGCCGTCACTCAGGCTGTTCTCAATCATCTTGATCAGCGAATTGTCCTTGATCACCCCGGAAACCACGGTTGGCGTGCGGATCATGCCGCGCAGCGGCGAATCCTCATCCAGATTGAGTCGGTCAAGCAGCAGGTTCGGAAACCGCCGGCGCTGAAGCATGGTCGGAAGACGTGCTTCAGTCGATGGCAACAACTCGTACACCAGTCCCTTGGGCAGCGGCTTGGTCGAGTTGACCAGGATGAACTGCTCACGCTGCTCCTGGTCGCTTTCAGCGATGAAACCGACCACACAGACCGGAAAGCGCGAGATGCGTGCCTCCCGAATAGCGGCAGCACGCTGCTGGCCGTCGACGATCCAGCCTGGTCTCAGTTCATCTGGCTGGCCTTCCTCGATTGGGATCACCAGAAAGCCGGGGCGGCTGAATCCGGATTTATCAGGGTCCTGTCCGAGCGGTTCAAAACGCACGCGATTGTCGAAGGCAACGACAATGGCATTCGGGATCATCGGATTGTCGGATTCCAGGTAGTTACGAATTTCGCTGATATGGGAAAGAACCTCGGGTCGCTGATAACCGAGAATCTTGTGATTCTGATCGCGTACGATACGCGATATGGTGGTGACCTTCGGCAGCAGTTTGCCGTCCATGGCGAAGCTGTAGAGGACCCGGTTCTTGCTTTGACGGACCTCCAGGGCCGGTAAACGTAACTCGTGCTTCTTCTTCATGATGATCCACTCCTGCCTTCGGTCCCAGATGCGTTTTGTCGGTTCAACAGACCTTTTCCATTTTTGCAAGTTCCGCATGGACGCGGCGATAGGTGACGAAAAGGTTATGAAAGCCGCGGCGGCGGTTGCGCTCGGCTCCCCGGAAAAGGACGATATGTATTCCGAGATGGCGGCATATATCGCACGGACATCGCTTCCAGGGTTGGTCCTGCAGCACGGTGCGGTTGTCCGAAGTACGATCTTTTCGGCCGTCATGCACCAGGTCGTATTCCCGCAGAAGCGACAGGGTCTCATCCAGCCCCTTCCCTGTCCGGTCGTAGGCTTTCAGAGCCTTCAGGCATGCCTGTTCTAAGCGCCGCGCCTCATGCTGCTTGACGGCGCCGAGACGATCCGTTGCTGTAGTTTGTTATTGCCTTCAACCTGCGGCACGCGCACCGCGGCATAGAGTTTCTCGGCGGTGTAGTAGTTCTCGCGGTCGTGCTTAAATGCCTGCCTCAGCGGTGAAGTGCTGTCGAAACTCACCACGCCGTAAGCGCTGAAGGCGTTAATGTGCTCGCAGCGGGTGACGCCGAAGAGGTGTAACCGGGTTTCGGGATGGCGAACATCGGAGATAGCATTCAGGCATGCCAGGATATCTTTGCTCTTCAATGCGACCATTCCGCCGAGTCCGATATAGCTGTACCCCATTTTTTGAAGGCGATCGACGCAGACCGCATAGGAACGCGGGCTCCAGCCTTGGGCAACGCCGACGGGATGAAAACGGCACTTCCGGGTTCCGTGCCGCTCCAAGAATTCCTCGGCGAGGTCGAGCGTGATATCCTGCCGATCACGCCAGTCTTCTGGCACGACATCGAGGCCGGGGATACAGTTGTCCAACTCTGGCTGGAAAGCCAGAATGATGTGGTCGACCGATACACCGTAATCGAGACCGCAGGCTTCGTAAAAGTCGATCACCTGATCGACGGTGACAGGCGGCACCTTCTCCTTGACGTAAGTAAACGCGCCACAGTCGCCCATGACCTCGATCGGCCGATCAGTGAGGCGGAAAAAATCACGCACGCCTTCACGCAGCAGCCGGTGACGCTGCGCCAGCGTATAGCGACCGCCCTCCTCGCCGTGTCCCTCGACGATTGCCTTCGATACGAGCATCCCGTCATAGGGGGCACTGGCAAGCGCTTCGTGCGCATACTGGTCGTCGCGATGCCGGACCCGTTGATCGGAGCGGGTCTCCGTATCGAAATCGAAACTGGGGTCGACCAGATCCTGCGCGTCGGGGAAGAAAAATTTCATCAGACCGTCCCCTTCGACTGCACGTAGGACCGGATCAGCAGGTTCGACAACATCCGGATATGCCGGGGCACGTTCTGGATATCGTTCCAGGCGATATCATTAAGTTCCTGCCAGCTTCCGTCGGCCCAGTGACAGATCGGCGCGATGCGACGCAACTCCTTTTCGACCAGTGCGACCGCCTTCGCGTCACGCGGATTAACGCCTGACATCACGCGATCCATCAACCGCCCGACCGAACGGATACCGGCACCGTGCATCAGGCGGTTGCGCGTGGGAGGCTTGCCCCAATCATCGGGAAAGACATGTTTTACGGCCGTCCAGAAAACGACGAGCACGTTGCAGATTCCCTCTACGTCGGTCTCGCCCGTGGCGATATTGCGGTAGGGGAAAAGACAGCCTGACGTTGAGGTGATGCTCTCCTCGATCATCTTGACAATCGACGTATCTGCGATGATTCCCTTGTCCTTGCCTTCTCCCGAGGCCCGGCGGATCAACTGATGAAAGGGCGACGCCGGTTGCGTGTTGAGCCATTCGCAGATGGCCGACGGCAGCTTGCGCGCGGCCATGCGCGACGGCAGCGTGTACGAAACCTCCGGCAGCAACTCGGTGATCAGTCCCCTGGGAAGTGGCCGCGTATTATTGACCCGCAGGAACTGATCCCGCTGCAGCTCCACCTCATCGGCGACAAAGGCGTTGATAGGAATCGGAAAATTCTTGCGCTTCGATTTGGTCAGCGCGAGTACCCTCTGCTGGCCGTCGACGATCCAGGCCGGCTTCATCTGCCCGTTTTGCGGCACGGCTATCTCCAGGATGCCGGCGGTGGCCAAACCGTCGTCGATTTCCGGGCCACGGCTGCGCACGAAATGGATTTGTGAGGATAGCGCCAGAATGATTGAATTAGGGAAGACAATGTCGTCGCCATTCAAATATGTAATGATATCCTGCACATGTCTTCGCACTTCCGGCCGCTGATAGCCGATCAGTTTCCCTGCATCGTTGCGTGAAATCCGGGATATATCGGCGATTGCCAGTAACTCCTCACCGGTCAGCGCAAAGACAAAGAGCGGATGGACGCTGTTTTGCGTCAGCCTGAGAGCCCGGCGGCGGATGATCTGCTTCTCAGCGTTGGCCATCACGACTCCTCGCCGTTTCGTGGAAGAGCCGGACGAAACGACTATGCTCACACGCACGGCCCGAATCCCGAAGTCTCCGCAGCAATGGGGTGGGTCGTATCGCCGGTTCGACCCTTAAGGCCCGCCGTATTTCCTGACTCACTTCCTCGTCCGTCATTGCTACGCGGTCGTAATGCACCCGGTCCGGTTGCTCTTCCAGCCAACCGGAGAGTAGCGAACGCAGTTTTTTCAGCGTCCATTGGCCAGGTGACGTACTGTTGATCAAATCGCGGGCGAGGCGAATGTTTAGCGACGCGAGCGCACCACCTACCTTTTGCTGAAAGCGTGCATCGCAAGGCAGCAGGTAAGGACTCAGGCCGTCCATCTCTCGTACGCCCGAGCAAAGGATCGCTAGCCGGTCGGTGCGACGGGATGCTTGCCCTACCGCCCTCCGGAGGTCTATCGCGGTTGCCAGCAGATACTTCTCCGACATCACGACGAGCAGCAGGTCGTCCGGGAAGGACTCGGCCAGCGCCGCAATCGAGCGCGGCGCACCTGGCTCAGGACCATCCCACTTCGCAAGTTGCTCCCACCACAGGGCGTGCACGGCGTCAGGCATGGTCAGGCCATTAGCTACAGAATCCGCGTGCCCGGACGAAAAAGTCGCCGAATAAGGGTGAATGCGCCCGGCAAATGGAATCAGGCCGTAACCGGCTGAGCACACCCAGATTCTAATGTCCTTGTGCCCGAATAGGTCGTTGGCGGCCAGTTCACGAACCACCGACCAGTGATCGCCGCCATACAACGCCTCGGTGGAAACAAGCTCGCCAGAGGCTTCCTGGAGACGCGAAACCCATTGGCGTGCCCGTTCCTGGACGGAATCCGCGTTCCGGACATTGCGAAGCTGCAAAAATTCGCGGACCGGCCTGAGCTTCTTCTTGGTACAGGTGACGACGAGATTAATTCCATGGGCCACGATCTAACTCCGGCCGCAGTTTCGCAGACACGTCACTCGGGAAAACTGTCAGATCACGCGCTCATGGTCGCGCACGCTCTGGTTGCAGTTTCCCCGGATCGCTGACGAAAGTCAAGGCATTACAGGCGGTAACGTCGGTTTGGGAGCCGACGGCATCGTCGGTCACGGAATGCCAAGCAGCTTATGCGTCTGAAGGCTGAGCCGCCACTGCGGGTGGGCCAGGCAATAGTCGAGCGCAAGTTTGGTGTTGCGGGCGAGATCCGCGCCGTCCATGGGCTGAATCAGAAAATGCTCGAAGTCGAGACCGGCGTAGCGCTGGAGATCGGCTCCCTCTTGCGGGTAGATGAGCTTGATTTCGTTTCCCCTCTTGAGCACGAGTTCGGCGGCGGCTTTCGGGCTGACGCAGATCCAGTCGATGCCTGGCGGCGGAGTCAGCGTCCCGTTGGTTTCGATGGCGATCTCGAAGCCCACGTCATGAATTGCGGTCACCAGCGCCGCGTCGAGTTGGAGCAGCGGCTCTCCACCCGTGCACACCACGAAGGGTATCTCACGCGAGCTGGCCCGCTCCGGCCACGTGGCCCTGATCGCCCTGGCCAGCTCGCCAGCGGTTCGAAACCGCCCTCCACCTGGTCCGTCGGTGCCGACAAAATCAGTATCGCAGAATGTGCAGACGGCAGACGACCGATCAGCCTCAAGGCCGGTCCACAAGTTGCACCCGGAGAAGCGGCAGAACACGGCCGGACGGCCCGCGTTCACGCCTTCCCCTTGTAGCGTGTAGAACAATTCTTTGACAGCATAGCTCATCGTGTACCAACCGATGTTTCTATTGATCGTTGCTCTTATCGACAGGATGGCGGGTTCAACCAGAAAATTGCAGTACGTTCGGTGGCGGCTGGCGGTAGATCAGAACGCCCGGAGCTCGCGGTTTTTGACCAAGTTTTAGGGGAGATCCATGCCTCCATCCAAGAAAGCCGTCGTGTTGCTCAGCGGGGGCCTCGACTCGGCTACGGCGCTGGCCGAAGCGAAGGCCGCCGGCTTTGAATTGTTTGCACTCACAGTCCGCTACGGGCAGCGTCACACGGTCGAGATCGAGGCCGCTCAGAAAGTCGCAAAGGCCTTTGCCGTCACCCGGCATGTCGAGCAGGCCATCGACCTGCGGGCGTTCGGCGGGAGCGCCTTGACTGATGCAGCAATCGAGGTGCCGAGGGATCGGCCGGCGGATGCCATGGCCGAAGGAATTCCGGTGACGTACGTCCCGGCCCGGAACACGGTTTTTCTTAGCCTCGCCTTGGCTTGGGCGGAGACACTCGCAGCTTTCGACATCTACATCGGCGCCAATTGTATCGATTACAGCGGTTATCCCGATTGCCGCCCAGAATATTTCCGGGCCTTTGAAGCGCTCGCCAACCTTGCGACCAAGGCCGGTGTTGAAGGAACGGGCCATTTCAAAATCCATGCACCGCTGCTCATGCTCACCAAGGAGCAGATCATCGAACGCGGCCTTTCCCTCGGCGTGGATTACGGCTTAACCCACAGTTGCTACGCCCCAGCATCGGATGGCGCATCGTGCGGGAGGTGCGATTCCTGCATCATCCGCCAAGGCGCGTTCAAGAATCTCGGTCTAAGCGACCCGATCCGCTATGCTTCAGCGGCTGATCGTTTCGACACGGGTGCTGCACGGGCGTAACTTGGCTCCTAACCTCCGTGCCCGTAGCCGGCGTTGGCATGATCATGCCGTCCGTGAATTGGCTCGGGTCTTCTGCTCAGGGGCGGGCCCATTCGACCCGGGCGAAGGCGTCGTGGTCGTGGATGCTCTCCTGGTTCTCCGCGTGCACCCGGAACCATGCGACGCGCTCATCCTCGCGTAGAACCAGGGCTGCGTTCCGCACAATGTCCTCGACGAACACCGGGTTGTCATAGGCTTGCATCGTCACGAACCGCTCGTCCTCCCGTTTCAGCAGGGCGAACACCGGGGCCGAGGCGGACCGCTCGGCAACCTCGATTATTTCCTCGATCCAGATCAGTTCGGCGCCTTTCCCCCGTCATTCACCGCCCGCACCTCGATCGTCACGTGGCCCCGCTGGTTGTGGGCTCCGTAATCGCTGATTGCCTTGCTGCATGGGCAGAGGCTGGTCACGGGCACCCGCACGCCCAGCACGAAATCTTGCCCGCTGTTGCCCGTCTCGCCGACGAAGGAACAGTCATAGCCCATCAGGCCCTGGGCCCCGCTCACCGGTGCTACCCGTTCGAGGAAGTAGGGGAAACGGACCTCGACGAGGGCACTCTCAGCTTGGAGACGCGACCTCAGGTCGCCGAGGATCGCCGGGATGGTGAACATGGTCACCTCGCCGCGGTGCTCGTTCAGCACCTCGACAAAGCGGCTCATGTGCGTCCCCTTGAAGTGGTGGGGCAGGTTGACCGACATCGATATCCTTGCCACCGTCTGTTGTCGCTGGTTGGCACGGTCGAGCACCGCGATCGGGTAACGCAGGTTGGTCACGCCAACGCGGTCGATGGGAACACGTCGATCGTCGGCGTGATTCTGGACGTCGACCAACGGACCGAGTCCCTGATTGTCGTTCTCACCGCCTGACAGGTCAAACATAGGGGATATCCTCCGCCATTCTCTCCAGTCGTCCGACCCTTCGGGACCCACCCGAGCGGCAGTAAACCACTTCTCAGATCGGCTCTCCCAACCCCGGCACCGTACGAATTCTGACACACGTCCTCATCTCGCTCGGCGAAGGCATAGTGGCATCAACATCAGTTAAGACGTCGGGCGAGGCAACGTAGCGGAAAAGACCAGTTTTCCATTCCATCAAGATCGAACGCCCCGGCATCCTGGCATAATCTTGCCCAGACTATCAGAAGGTGATAGACATCGAAGCCAGGAGGAGTAGAATGGCATGCTATACGAACGGTCACTGACGATCGAGCAGCGATTGACCAGAGTTCTGAAGCTGATAGAGTCCGGCCACCATTCGGCTTCTACCCTGGCGATCCAACTCGGCGTGTCCATCCCGACCGTATCGCGTTGCATCCTGGCCTTGCGCCAACGCGGGCATGTGCTCCGCGCCATAAAATACGAAAACGGATGGACTTACGAGCTCGAAGGGCCTACGGATGGGAAAGGACGACTCGACCCGCTAGAGGCAAAAAACGGCTCGGGATAACGAAAAACGAGTGCCCCATGAACGCTGAACTCCTTAAACGGCTTGTGAGAGCCATAGCGGACGGGTCCCAGGTGGACTTGGACCGGCTCGCCCATAAGGTCGTGGAAGAGGAGCGCGAAAAGGGACACGCCAGGCTGGCCGAAGATCTCCAGTCGATCTTGAAAAAGGCCAGGAAGCCGTCCCAATCCAACGGTCAGCCCCCAAGGGTTGATTCCGAGCGCACCATCCGCGAGCTGCCGATCAGCAAGCGGCAACAGGAACTGCTCGTCACAATCGTCATGCGCGAGGCTCTTGAGCATCACATGGTGCTCGCGCCCGCCATCGAGGAGCGTTTTGCTCGAATCGAGCGGGAATATGCGGCCAGAGAACGACTTGCAGCCTATGGTCTGAAACCGCGCAAGACGATTCTGCTCTACGGTGCACCGGGTTGCGGTAAGTCACTGGGAGCTAAACGGTTGGCCTGGAACACCGGCCTGCCGCTCATGAAGGTGCGCTTCGACGCCCTGATCTCATCGTATTTCGGCGAATCGGCATCCAATCTCCGGGCGGTGTTCGATGCGGCCCGCGAGCGCCCTTACCTACTCCTGCTCGATGAGTGCGATTTCATCGCACGATCCCGCACGGCGTCGAAGGACATCGGCGAGGCATCAAGAATCGTCAACACGCTCCTCCAGCTCATGGAGGAGTACGATGCTCCTGGTTTACTTGTCGCCACGACGAATATCGAGCATTCGCTCGATGAAGCCCTGTTCCGCCGGTTCGATGACGTGTTCCATATACCGAAACCTGGGTCCGATGAAATCGCGAGCCTGCTCAAGCTGACCCTTTCTTCCTTGAATGTGTCTAATCTAGTCGATTGGAATGATCTGGTCCGGGAACTGGACGGCTTGTCGGCTGCTTCTGTCGTTAAAATCGCCCAGGAGGCAGCAAAAACCGCCGTGTTGGGAGCGCAGAAAACGATCGACCAGAAACACCTTCAGAACGCCATCGCTGAGATCAAGTCTCACGACCAGGAGACAATCCACTAGACATGCCCGGCGCTCAACGACCTTTTCAGCACTTGCCCCTGATCCTCAGGGAATCCGGCCCCGCGCGAACCAGTGGCGGCGGGCAGGAAGACGACAAGAGCAAGCTCAACCGGACGACAGGAAGGGGCACGCATAGTGCGGACCTGCGCACCCGGGCCACCAATATCGTGAGCGACTGGCAGACAACGCTCCAGCGGCGGCAGCAGGATGCAATGCCGGATCTGCCGACGAGCATCCCGCTATTGCTCGAGGTTGACCCAAATATCGAACTGGATGATCTGCGGCATTTTTTCAATTTCGAGATCGTTTCCGAATATGAAAAGGGCTTTGTGATCGTCGCGACCGAGGACATCGACCTAACCCTTCTCCTCCAGAAGATTAATGATTTCGCCGGTGCGATTACGGGATCGTCAACGATCGCCAAGATCCATGAGTTGCACGAAGATCCCGACCGGCGGCTGCGGATCGAGCAAGTGCTTTCCGATCACCTGCTTCAGGAGTGGCCGGCGCTCCGCGACGACCAGGACTACACCGTCGATGCCGGCGTCGTCTGCCTGGGTGATTTCGAGATTGAGCCGCCCCCTAAACCGAGGAAAAGGGAGACCGATCGCCAGTGGGCCCACCGGCAGGCCGAGTGGTCCGCCAAACGCGACGAGGTTTATGAAAGGTGGGACCGGCTCCAAGTCCAGAGGATCGCTGAGGTAGAGACCATTGTGTATGCTTATAATGGACAAATTCTCAGCATTACGGATGATTCTTTCTCAAACCCGGCTGTACTGCCGGATAGTTTCTCGCTCCGCATCAAAGTCAACGGCAAAGGGTTGAAGGATTTCGTCCTCAACTACCCCTACCTTTTTGAAGTCGTCGAACCGGATGACGTCCGTGAGCCAGAACGTCGCCCACCTCAATTGCACGCGGAGGAGGCAAATCCCGACCTTCAGCCTCCGCTGCCGGACGCCCCAGCCGTCTGCGTGATCGACAGCGGCATGCAGGAGCAGCACCGCCTTCTCGGTCCTGCTATCGACTCTTCAGCCTCCCGTTGCTTCCTGCCCGGCCACTCCGCTACAGACGTGGCTGATTATGTACTCAACGGCGGCCATGGCACTCGCGTGGCTGGCGCGGTCCTCTATGGAGAGACGATCCCGAGGAGCGGGCAGCACCACTTCTCCTGTTGGATACAAAACGCCCGGGTTCTCGACGATCGCTGTAGTCTCCCGGAGCGTCTCTTTCCGCCCGAGCTCATGCGCCGCGGTGATTGAACTCTACCACGGTGGTCCCCGCCGAACGCGTATCTTCAATCATTCGATCAATGCCAATGCGCCTTGCAGGTTGCGTCACATGTCGGCCTGGGCAGCGGAGATCGACCTACTGAGCAACCGCTTCGACATTCTCGTCATTCAAACTGCCGGAAACCTGTGCGACAGCGGCGCTCCACCCTTGATCGGCATCGCGGAGCATATCGCTGCCGGGCGCGAGTACCCGGCCTACCTCCAGGAGGCGGCATGCCGGGTAGCCAACCCGGCACAGAGCCTGCAAGCATTAACGGTCGGCTCCATTGCTTACGGTGTTTACGAGTCCGGTGGCTGGCGGAGCTTCGCCAGCGAAGCAGGACATCCGTCGGCTTTCAGCCGGACGGGTTTCGGCATCTGGGGTGTCATCAAACCCGAGGTCGTTGAGTATGGCGGTGACAATTTGCGCAGCGGCGGGACGCCGCTAGCCCTTGGGACTCCGTCCATCGCCCGGGAGTGTTATCCCGAGCTGGTCAGGTCTACCTTCCCCGGGGCGGGCCCGGCGTTTGACAGGGATGCCGTTGGCACTTCTTTTTCCGCGCCCAAGGTCGCGAGGATCGCGGCGCGATTGCAGGAAGTCCTTTCCGATGAGTCCTGCCTGCTGTACCGGGCGCTAATCGTCCAATCCGCGCGATGGCCTGAGTCGGCGCAACGGGCAACTGCTGCACAGAAAGCCAATATCATCCGCTGGCTCGGCTACGGCCTGCCAGACATGGAACGCGCCACGTCCAACACCGACTACCGCGTGACGCTGGTTACATCGGGGGAGAAGTCGATCAGGGCGGGCGAGGCACATGTCTACCAGGTGCCGATCCCTGCCGCTATGAATGCCCCTGGTACGGAGTATGACATCCTCGTCGAGGTCACGATGTCCTACGCGGCTGAGCCGCGGCGGACCCGTAGGAACCTGAGACGCTATCTCGCTACCTGGGTCGACTGGAAGAGCAGCCGGCGTAACGAGCCCTTGGAGGCGTTTCGCAGGCGGGCACTCAAAGAATTGGACAAGGGCATCGATGAGGGCAGCAGTTTTGGCTGGACGCTCGAGTTGAACCCCGCCCACGGAGAGATCGAGGGCGTTAAGCGCAGCGCAGGCACGGTCCAGAAGGACTGGGCGGTCGTGAAATCGAATCAGCTTCCGGAGAGTTTCTGTATTGCCGTGGTAGGGCACAAAGGCTGGAGCAAAGACCCGGATTCGTCTGCGAAGTATGGTGTCGCCGTGAGTTTCGAGATCGTGGGACGAGAAATCCCTATTTACGAATCCATTCGCGTAGAGATAGAACGACTCCAAGCAGAGTTGGAAGTCGAGGAATCGGTTACAGTGTAAGCCTAGCCTGGAGGGTTCTCGTGGAGTTCGTGATGGTATTCCACTATCTGGATAACCCCGGTTTCGTAGATATCGAAAAGACTGCCCAGCAGCTTATCCGGATGGGCATCACGACCGATGTGTTGATGACGCTCAGGGTAGAGGTCGAGTATGCGGAAGGGCGGACATGGTGATGCTTCACTGGCCACGTTACAGTTAAGGATCTTCACTTATCTTGAGGCCATTCGTAGTTTAATTTGAGATAATGTAATTGATTATATTGTAACAACCCGTCATGGTGCAGCCGACCGACGACGATGCCAGGAGCGATGCCGATCCCCTTTGCAAAGTCTTTCACCACAGCGGCCTTATCGTAATCCAACCTTTTCAAGCGATCATAATCCTTTGCTGGAATTAACCGACTGGCGCTGAATTCGTCCGCCTCATGTTCGCGTTCGCCACTGACGCTCTCGAAGTCATCCACGAACGTGCTCGTCTTCCCATGCAGGAGGATATGGGCGAGCTCGTGGAAAAAGCTGAACCAGAAATGATCGTCCGTGCGGAATCTGAAGCTGAGTTGGATCACAGCCTTGTCCGCCAGCCAATACGCTGCTCCGCTTGCATAACTCTTCGGCAGGTGCGGCACCAACACGAGTGCTACGCCCTGCGATGCGCACAGATCCGTCAGTCGATCCTTGAACTGGATGGGCTCGAGGGTCGTTAACGCTCGCAGCTCGTCAATCCTCGACGTCAGCCCCGGGCCACTGAAAGGAGCGGTTTGGATCTTTTCGGATTCGATCTCGCCCTTCCTCAACCATGCAGCAAGTGAGTAGGCGCATGCCTTTTTAATCTGTGATTTTCTAAACACAGCTCCCATTACGCTGGGATTATTCAGATGTTCGAACGAAGTGACTCCGAAGAACGCCAGCAGGTTCCGCGTCGTCTGCCGTGTGCTTTCTCCTCTTGCCAGCCAGCCGAGCCTGGTCATCTCGCCGAGCGGGAACTTTTCCAGTGAGGCGACCTCGGCGCTGAAACCGACTTCGGCATCCAGCCTCTCCTGCGTCAGCCTGTAATTCGTCTCCAGGTTCGCCCAGAAGCTTGCCGGCAACCCCAGCACCAACTCGAGGTCATGCGCCATCCGTGCCGTAATCGCGCTCTTCCCTCTGATCATTTCATTGATCTTATTAACGGGTCTGCCCATCCGCTCCGCCAATTCGGTTTGCGTCATGTTTCGTTGACGCAGCATCTCCTGGATCGTTTCGCCTGGCGGAATCGCGATGTTGGGCCGGTAGTCCGCAGGCTCAAATCTGGCCATCAGAGCACGTCTCCACGGCAACGATCCCTATGCAGGTTACCGACCCCAGATCCACCGATCCGCCCAGGAACCGTTGGTATTCTCCCGCCAGACCAAAAACTACTTGGTAGTCCTCCCCGAGTGGGATAGCGTAATGGCCGGCCCAGGGACCCGGATCGGGCAGTATTCTGAGGTCGAGAAAGCCACACCTTGCGACCTCGGAGAGGCGCTCGAACGCGGCCAACTGGGACAGACGCAACGGGAGCAGGCCCGCCACACGCTCGGGTAATCGCTGCGCAGCTACGTCCCTGTTCTCGCAGAGCCGTTGGACTTCTTCATTGATGTAGCCGATACGCATCCTACTGGCCACGCGAAAAACTATGACCCTATCCCTCAAAGGATTTCCTTGGCCTCCCACTCGGACAGAATAGCGATTTTTCCCCGGTTGCCTCAAGGGCTATCACGATTTGTCCGAAGTATTATCTGCAGGTAGGGGTCAGGGCAGAGGATGTCCAAAATCGTACGCTAAGCCGAAATCCAAATCGTTTCAGCGTGTTGCTCAAACGGTCGTTTATGCAATGAATATCCCTGTAACGATAAATCAGATCCTTATGCGTTGCATATTCCTGTTGCAAAACGAAATCCGTTAGCAACAGGAATCGGCAATGCCCTTAGCGTACGATTTCGGACAGATTATGCGATGACCCCAGGTAGGATGGCGACCGACCCCCACGACAGGACGTCCCCGACATCCTTCATGCGCAAGTTCGCAGCTTGATCATTGGCATCACCGAGTCACCGGCCGAGCGGCTTCTGGCTCTCGTACTGCCATACGGGCGTGCATCGTGAACAACCCAAGGCGTCGCGGCCGATTATACGCCCGATCTGCCAAGCCCTGCCAAGGTCAATTGCCGTGAATCCTTGGCGAAGTCCCAGTCGACCACTAGCAAAACAGCGAGTTTTTGAATCCCACGGCGTCAACAATCCCGAAAAAAAGCGGTTTTCGATGTCGAAACCCCTGAATCTGGGCTTGTTCTGAATGGTGTACAGTGGGACCATGAAACAATCACCGATGCGCGATCCATTCACCCACAGATCGATTCGAGACGTTTGCCCGTCCCGGTGATCTGAAAGCAATAAGATCATGCATCGGTGATTGATGTGCAATCGCCTGCGCCGTTGGGCTGCCAGCTTTCGCGGCGCGAGACGATCAATGTCGGGCACGGTGCCCTACAGGATTGGACCAGGATCAGCCTCCGGCTCACGCTCAAGAGAGCGTCGACGTGGGTTCCGTGGGCTTTGCCCATAGAAGGTCCCGTGCGTACCGACGTGCGCTACAGTATCCGAAGCGGGTGTGGCACGTCAACGCACGATCGGTCCAGAATGCCCTTCCCGCTTCAGATAAGGAACATCGATCAATGGCGAAAGAGCCGTTGAAACCCGGCCACACGGTAACCCGGCCGGGACAGTACGAAGAGGTCGGCCCCAGGGGCGGCCATACCGGCCATGAGGTAACGATGCCGGAGGGTCACAAGCTCCCGCCCACGTCAAAGCCCGGCGGCGGCTTCATCCTGGTCGACCCGAGCAAGAACGACGCTGGCCGCGGCAAGAAGTAACGCCGCCGGCCAACCTGTCAACCCTTGAGTCCGCACAAGGAGAAGCGCGGACATAGCTATCAGGAGGAAAGCGAGGGGGGGGCGTCCTGACGTACGGCCCCCCTATTCGATCGCCTCCGGGGCCGCCGAATCTCTAAACGCAACGAGAGCGTACGAAGGCAAACGATTCGTACGATCACCGCCCTTTCACGGCCCACGCGGCCAGGGAGGATTCATGGATAGAAGGCTGCAAGTCTTTCGCTGCAAGCCTAACCCGCGCGGCAGGGATAAGACTCCTGACGGAGCGATACCGCTGACCCAGCTCGCCGCGGAATGGGTCGACATCAAGAACACTGGCAGTTCAGGGGTCAATCTGCATCGCATCGAGTTGCGGCACATCGCCTACATCGATTCCAGGCCAGTCTGGCACAATGTGCGGCTCCTGTCGGGAACCCTTCCTTCCGGGGAGATCCTCCGCGTGCATTCAGGCATTAAGCTCGAAGCCTCAGAAATGCTCGATGTGGATCGAACGGGTGCCCAGCATCACCTCTTCACCGGGCACCCCCGCTATGTCTGGAACAACAAAGAGGGGGACACTGCGCGGTTGTGGGATCGCGATCGCGATTCCGTCATCGACGAGGCGAGCTATGCCCCCCTCCCGCCCGACGGTGCTATCCTTCACCGAGTGGGCAAGGAGCTCGTCGTATCGCGCGGAGGGCGCCTGTGAACCAGGGCTGAACCATATCCTGAGGGCTCGGGTGGTCGCATCGCGGCCACCTGCCGCCGTCGCGCGAACAAGGACCGTCATAGCCGGAGGCTGTCTGTGACCGATGACCCGCACAAATCATATCTCGACGAACGAAGAGCGATCGAATCGTCAGAGGCAGATGCCGCCAAAAGTTTCGATCAGGCCATGCTGACGCTCTCCGGCGGCGCACTGGGGCTTTCGGTCACATTCATCGAGCACATCGCACCCCGGCCGTTGCCCTGGACTCTTTGGATTCTATTCCCAGGGATGTTATTCCTTGGCTTCTCACTGGCATTAACACTCGCCTCCTTCCTGATTTCGCAATACGCTTGCCGGCAGAGCCGACATGACCTCGACCGCTTGTACGACGCCGAATTCGCTCAGAGGTTTGAGACGGAATCGATCGATGACTGGTGGGTGCGACTGCAACGACGCCTTCCATCTTGGCTCGCCGGGAAAAGACGGCGCTGGGGCGAGGCGGTTGATCGGCTCAATTTGCTCTCGACCGGCTTTTTTGTCGCGGGTGTGCTTTTCCTCGTTCTTTTCAGTGTGTCCAATATCCGTACGAAGGAGACTTCGATGGCAGATGATAGGAACAAGGCTATCCAGAATCCCGGCGACCAGAGAGGCTATCGAGGACCAACCCCGGCAGCACCTCCGCCGAAGAACGACCCACCGCCCTCGACGCCCAAATCCGACAAGAAATGACCGATCGCGTCCATTCCGCATTCTCTCGTGCCTCCCCGCAAATGATTGCATGCACCGGGGGCTTGGCTTGAAGCAGGGCACGCCGTAAACTCCAAGTCGGCCCCCGGACTCTTCCAACAAGACGGTTTACAAAATCGCAGGGAGTGCACCTCATGCGATTTGGCCTGTTCGGCAGCATCGTGCAGATCCACCCCCGCAGCGAGGGCTATGTGCTCTGGCAGGAGGGCCTGATCCAAACCAGCGGCGAGGAATGGGAGGTCGAGATTCACCCTACCCCTCTCTTGCGGTCGCTGTTCACCGTCATGCCGGAGCTGGAAGAGCTTTATCCCGTACTGGTCGAATTCGTGATGATGTTCCGGTATCCAAACCTACCCGGCTTCGTGGATGTGCGACGCGTCGAGCGGAAGCTCCGGGCGCTCGGCATAACCGAAGACGGGTTAAGCGGGCTGTACGATATGCTCTCCGGCGCGGCCGGACTCCGGTCGATGTGGTAGGCCGTGCAGCGACGCTCGTCGGCGGGCGACTCACAAAAATGGCGAATGATCATTCATTTCACCCGGCTACTCCCCCGAAATGACTGCATGCACCGCCCCGGCTTGGCAAAACCGCATAACCGTGGTAAGGTGGGATGCAAAGGAGAAAACCGCTTATGACAATCCATTTACCCGAACATCGCGAGCAGTTCGTCCGCGACCTGGTCCAGAGCGGCCGGTATGCCTCCGAAGACGAAGTGATCGACAAGGCTGTGCGGTTGCTTCAAGAGCGGGAGGAAGCCGAGCAAGCCCGCGTGCTCGAAGGCATCCGGCAGGGCCTGGAAGATATGAAAGCCGGGCGGGGAAAGCCAGCCGACGAGGTGTTTGCCGACATTCGCCGTGAATTCAACCTCTCCCCCGATGCATGATCTACCGCATCATCATCGAACCCACGGCCGGACAAGGCATCCGCGATGCCGTCCGCTGGAAGACCGAGCACGCCTCCCCTGCGCTCGCCGCCAAGTGGTATAACGGCCTTCTCAAGAAGGTCGATACCCTCAAGACCCACCCTTCCCGTTGCCCGCTTGCGGCCGAAAACGCCAAGTTCCCCGAGGACATCCGAGAGCTGATCTACGGCAAGCGAAGAAACGCCTACCGCATCGTCTTCACCATTCAGGCAGACACGGTTCACGTCCTCTTTGTACACCACACTGCCAGGGACGAACTGGAGCCGTAATCCCGCCTGGTTGGCTGGAATCTGCCTTCTACAACTTCTGGCACCCCGCCATCCTAGGCGGCCGCGTGCTCACAGGCTCCGCTTCGCTACGGTCCGCTTACGCGGACGGCCTGCGGCCCCTTCCCGCCCCCTGGTGCAGGTCGCGGATCGGCGAACGTCATGCCCGCCGCTCGGAAGACCTCACGGCGTTCATGCCGCCCGCTGATCGATCCGCTGTTGGTGGGTCGCTTCGCTCCCGCCACAAAGGTTTTTTTACTCGCATTCACCCCCATACGACCTTGGGGGGGTGAATGCGGCAAAGCTTGCTTTGATCGGTGTCGCCGTCGGCGAGATCGGTTTGTTCTCTCCCTCTCCCCTTCCGTCCCCTCTCCCTCCGGGAAAGGGGAAACGGGGGGTGGCACCTTTCGGCCAACTGCTCGGCCATGGCCTGCCCTGGCGTCAGATGCCCCGCTACTGCGCGGACGGCCATCGGCGACTCGCTTTTCCCCTCGAGCCGACCCGCGAAGATGGGGTTTTTTGCATATCCCCGCAAAAACCATCATTCCAGAATCGCGGTAGCAAATCATGTCGCAAAAGGTATACGTTTAGCACCTATATTTTGCGACGGCAAAACTGGCGGGAATCCGGTTCCCGGCCTCGTGTCGCAGAAATTGACACATTTGCAACAAGAGCGTTTCTGGTTGACAGCCCATTCCTAGTCTCAGGCCATCCCCAGAACGCGGTTAGTCAACCTCCTATGAACCAAGGCAAAAACGGCATCAGGTTTTTGAATTGATGGTTTTTGCGGGGATATGCAAAAAACCCCAAGATGGGCTTACCCATCATTCATTCCTTCTATCTTGCTTTCATTCATACTGTCTGTCATTCATTCAATCTTTATTGCAATAATGCAAGAAGCCAATCTAGCTTTCCTGAAATCTTGCAGTTGTTCTTTCAAGCCATCCTGCTTCCTTTCCTGCTTTCCGACCATACTGCTGGCTTTCCCGCTTTCCAACCGTCTTGCTTTCATGACAGCCAGACGGAATGACACATGGAAATAAGCCTTGCCATCTTGAAATACATCATGTAAGTCAAAGAACATGATAATTGCTATTGCAAATTCCAAGGGAGGCGTCGGTAAATCGACACTCGCTGTCCATCTTGCCGCCTGGTTACAGGAGCAGGGACACCGGGTAACGCTGGCGGACTGCGATACACAGCAATCCAGCTCCGAATGGATTCGCGAAGCGGCTCCGGAGGTCAAGGCCGTTCGTCTTGATAGCCCAGATGAGATACTCAATGAATTGCCGCTACTCAACCAGGACGCCGATTATGTGATCGCCGACGGACCCGGCAGTCAGACCGAAACCAGCCGTGCACTTCTGCTTCGCGCCGATATGGCTATTGTGCCGTGCAAGGCAAGTATGCTCGAAGTCCGGGCACTGGCCAAGGCCACGGACGTACTCCGCCAGGCTCAGGATATCCGGGCTGGGAAGCCATCGGCCATGATTGTGCTCAGCATGGTCGGCAAGGCCTACCGACTCACCCAGGACATGAAAGATGCCGCAGGGGCACTCGACCTACCACTAGCAGACAATGCTATGATCCTCCGGCAAATCTACGCTGACGCACCTGGGCAGGGCGCCGTCGTTTGGAAGCTTGGCTCACGCGCCAGCGAGGCTGCACATGAAGTCGATCTCCTCTTCCGCGAGATACTGCCCGATGCCTATCGCAAGAAAACGAAGAAAACTTGGTCGCCGAAGACCGCATTACGCATGCTAGGAGGAAGAAATGGCTGAACGTCGCCCTCTCGTCGAAGGATTGAAATCCCCCGCCGCACCCGTCGATACCGGTAAGGAGAAAGACTTTGTCTACGGCTCAAAGACCGCCGAAAAATCCGGGAAACCCATCGACCAGGCAACAATCGAGAAACCACCCTCTGCGATGCCACCTGCCCGGGTACCGCTGAGTACACGGATGAGAGGCGATTTCGCCGAGGCACTGAAAACCGCGTCCCTTCAACGGCAATTGAAGAAGGTTGAACCCAATACGCTGACCGACATTCTGGAGGAAGCGGTCGAGCCGTGGCTTCGCAAGCACGGATACTTGTCGTAATCCGGTTTTGACAGATGAGGGGAGGGGGTGCTAACGTACCGCCCCAGCGAGACTGCAACGAACACCAAGAGAATGATTCTGCATGGCCAAACGCCTCCCGCCCAAAGGTGATTATCAACCCGACCTGTTCGCCGCGAATTTCGCGGACATCCCAATCCGCGACCAGCGCGATACGATGGAGCGGCCGTTTTTCAGTCTTGCCAAGAAACCACGATTCGCACCGATCGAATACAATGTCGGCGATGTCTGGGTTGAAGTCAGCGCCAACCCCAAATTCGGCATCGCGACCATCTGGGACGCGGACATCCTGATCTGGGCCTCCACCCAGGTAACCGAAGCCCTCGACCGCGGCCTGACCCCAAACCGCACCATCCATTTCTATCCTCACAATCTGCTCAAATCCATCCGACGTCCGACGGGCGGCGAGCACTACATGCGGCTCCGCGCCGCCCTCGACCGGCTGACCCATACCGCCGTGCGAACCAACATCCGCGCCGAAGGAAAGAAGAAAGCAGCGTCCTTCCACTGGCTGGAAAGCTGGACCGAGGTCACCGACGAGAAAACCGGCGAGACCACGGGGATGACACTCACTCTCCCCGACTGGCTCTTCCAGGGGATCGCCATGAAAGGCGGTGTCCTGACCATCCACGAAGATTATTTCCTGCTCACCGGGGGCATCGAGCGCTGGCTCTATCGCGTCGCCCGCAAGCATGCCGGGCAGCAGGAGACAGGCTGGCAGTTCACCATGCGCCAGCTCTACGAAAAATCGGGATCGACAGCCCGGTTTTCCGACTTTGCCATCGACGTGCGCAAGGTCGTCGAAATCGACTCGCTACCCGAATACACGTCCAATATCCATAAGAACGAGGAGGGGGATGAGGTGATCCACTTCCTGAAGCGCGACACGCTTGACGTCCTTGATCCCCGATATGAGACTCCACGCCATCCCCACCGCCGTGTCGCTCGCGGGATCTCATCGAAAGCGTTACGAATCAATGCCATAGTTGAGTGAAGGCACGGCCTATTAGGCGTAAACGCACGGTTTTGGGGCTCCAAAGCACGGCCTATTGAGCGCAAAATGCTTCGTGGAAAATGGTTACGACCTGAATTGAGGGGCAAAAACCTACCGAGGAGGCCACGAAATACCCTGCGAGCCCCATTCCAATTCTGACACGGCCTATCAGGCGCAGTTTATCAGTTCGGAGCCGTGGATTGTCCGGTCCGATTTTTGCATCCTCAAGCTGTGGATTGGCACGGCCTATTAGGCGCACGGTACTCGGCCTATTAGACGCAAACCGCCACGGCCTATTAGGCGCAAGACTCGGCCTATTAGGCGCACAAAGCGACCGATTCTCTTACTGATTCAAAGGGGTAATGGGCACTTAACTGTTTAACTTAAAGATTATATTTAACTTACTTAACGTAAACAGCGTGTGGATAACTCGACTGTATTCGGTTGACCGATCGCCAGAAAGGATTCATCATTCGAGAATCGGGTAAGGGGAGGGAGAGGGAAGAATGCATTCAGGATGGATACCGAACCTGACCATCGACCTCGACGTGCCTCGCCAACCCATTCATTTGACCTCAGGGAGCACGAACCGACCCCGTTGGCTACCCACCTAGCCGGGAGGGTGCTTATCGCTCCTACGGCCTTCTAAATGGCTTCTGGCCCATCCATCCAATCTTACCTTCCAGCCGGATGGCGACCGAGGATACGCATCGGCCAGCGGATACCTTGGCACCCTGATCCGCGGAGGAACGCCAGCCACCGCCCGCCGATCCCGATTACCAAGTGTCCGGCATTCCACAACAATTCCACAACAACATGGGCCGCCCAAATCCCCTGCAATTGACATGCAAACAGACGACGCTTTATCCGTAAAGTATTGTTGTCAAAGGGGTTTCCATGCAAATCCCCCGCAATCGTGGCGTAAGATCCCTGTGCCAATTTTAGACTGGGGGTCTAGAGGTCGTGGGTTCAAATCCCGCCGCCCCGACTGTTTTTCTGAAGATTCCGTATTCTGGTTGTTTTCGTGGATCTGCATGGTTCAAAATTGAAACACACTTTCAATCATTTTAACGACAAATTGTCGTAACTCTTTATGCCGTTAAAACTTGGCGAGTTCAAATCTCGTTGCCTATCTCGCAGAAAGCAATGGTAATTCATTGCTATTTGAGCAATTTCGTTTTGCTCGCACTTCCGTCTTGGGGACTAACGTACCGTGGATCGTTATCACTCGATGCCGCCATGGACGCCGATTAGGGCGTGCTCTTCCACGGGGTCGCGTCCCAGCGTCTGACCTCGATCCGTTTCATGATGCTGTTGGGACTTAGGCTCAGCGCGACCGCCGAGACGATCTGACGCCCATCCGGGGAGAAGGCGACACTGTTTGTCGCCGAGAGCGTGTTGGCGCCGTGCCCCTTGAGCACAAGTAACTGTCGCCCCGTCTGGGCATCCCAGAGCCCGACCTCGGGCGTCGTCGAGCCGTAAACGGCGGCGATCCGGGCCCCGTCCGGGCTGAACGCGACCTGGCCGACGCGGTCCTGCGCCAGTTTCCTGAGCTTGCCGGAGGCAACATCCCAGACGGCGAGGCCGAACCGAGGCGTGCCGGTGGGCTCGCTCGCCTTGCCGATCACGATCGAGACCGCCATTCGCCGGCCATCCGGGCTGACGGCGAGGTTCGCCGATAAAAAGGAAGGCTCCAGCTCGGGCGTTTGCTGGAGCGGGATCTCTTCCCACGTCCCGGTATCCCATACGTGGGCCTTCAGCGATCGGTCGGGCGAATGCGCCAGGGCCACAAGGCGCAGGCCTCTCGCGTCAAACATGGCCTCCGTGCAGTACGGAAGCGTCTTCAGAACCCGCCCGGTCCTGATGTCCCAGACCATCCCCTCGTTCTGATCGGGATCATCAATCGGTTTGGGGATCCCTCGGTGCCGGATGGCCGCGACGCGTCTCCCATCGGGGTCGAGAGAGGGCCTGATGAAACCGGCGCCCTTTTGTTCGAGGTGCAAGTGCTCCTTGCCTTCGAGATCCCAGACGGTCAGTTCGCCCCCGATGATGGTCGCGTTCTGACCCAGAGTCCCGCGTAGGAGGCGCAGGCTGGCATAGGCAAGGCGGTCTCCGCGGGCGCTCCAGCTCGGCCATCCCATCGAGATCTCGCCGTCGTTGGCCGGCACCGAATGTCCGAAGGTCCGGACGAATTCAACCTTCGAGTTCCAGACCTTGACGACCGGCGTGTTGCCCCAAGGCGTGGTGGCCTCCGGCCTCACCACAGCGGCGATCCACCGAGCGTCGGGGCTTACAGCCAGGAACACGACCTGTCCCTGGGGATCCAGCAAGTAGTGGTCCGGCTCGCCCGTAGCGTCCCAGATCTTCAGTGTGGAGTGAGAATCGGCCGCCAGCAATTCCCGACCGTCCCGGCCGAACGCGACCGCGAAAATCTCGCTGAGGTCATCCTGGTAGGTTGCCACCAGCTTGCCCTCGGCGGTATCCCAGACTCCCACCTGAAGTTGGTTAAAGACGCAGGCGATCCGACGGCCGTCGGGGCTGAAGGCCGCCCTCGTGTTCACGCCTTGCGACCGGAGCGGGATGGAAAATCGCGATCGTGCCGTGCCGACATCCCAGAGGTGCAGGACGTCGCCGGAGGGATAGACGGCGACGGCGGCCAGCGTCTGGCCGTCGGGGCTGAAGCGGAGCGCCGCCGTGTCGATCGGACCGGACGTCGGAAACGACGCGTCCTCGCGACCCGATTCGACGTCCCAGAGTTTGACCTCCCTCATTTTCGGGTTGTCGCCCGCCTGGATGGTGGCCGCCACGCGCTTGCCGTCGGGACTGAACACTAGCCGCGATCCATCCCTCGGAAACGTGCCCGGGATGGTCCGGATCTCGTCTCCACTCTCCGCATCCCAGATGAGAAGGGCATCGCCGGGGCCGAAAGCCTCCTTCCCCTCGTGCGGACTGGCGATCGCCGCGAGCTTCCGGCCGTCCGGGCTGAAATGGACGAAATAATAAGGATTGATCTTGAGGGTTCGCCGAACGATCTCGCGGCCGGTCGCCGTTTCGATCACCATCAGGAGGTGCTCATGTTCGCCCGAAGCCTCGTCGTGGTTCAAGAGAACGATGGCCAGGCGCGATCCGTCGTGGTTCAAGACGGGATACTCCCCGTCACCCTGCGAAAACGAGACCGTCGCCACGACTTCACCGCTTGCCATGTCCCACACATTCCATTTCTCAACCCGATAACTGAGCGGTTTGCCCTTGAGTTTGACGGGAACCCGGCCGGCATTCGCGACGAAGCGCGAGCCGTCGCCACTGAATTGGGGGAAAGCGTTGAAACTATTGCTGGGCAGGGAAATCGTCCTTGATGCCTGATGGGATCGTCGCATCCAGTAGTCCCACTCGAAGCCGAGGAGGTCCGGGTTCTCGGCCTTCTGCCGTTCGAGCCGTTGAGTCACCTCGCCGTGACGGCCCCCCTCCCAGGCCGCTTGCACCAGCCCCATGTCGGCGGCGTAGAGCGTGCGGCGGAGATTCTCCCGCGCGGCCTCGGCCTCCTCTCGCTTGGCGGTCGCCTGGTCGCGCTGATCGACGGCGGCACCCTCGGCCGCCCTGGCCGCGCGCTCGGCCCGCATGGCGACCTGTTCGGCACGACTGGCCCGCACGGCCTGCCAGAGGCTCAGCACCGCGCCGAGGAGCAGGGCCGCGGCCACCGTGGCCCCGGTCGCGAGGATGACCCGGTGGCGACGCGGCGAACTTGCCGAAGCGATAGACCGCCGACGGCGGCCGCGCCTCGATCGGCTCCTCGGCCAGGAACCGGCGGACGTCGGCGGCGAACCCGCTGGCCGTCTCGTAGCGCCGGCGGCGGTCCTTTTCGAGCGCTTTCATCACGATCCAGTCGAGATCACCTCGGATGAGCGCCGAAAGCTTGGTCGGCTCGGTCTTCCGCTGCGTCGAAACCCTCGTGAGCGTATCGCCCAGCGTGCTCAATCGCGTGCTCGGTCGAGGCGGTTCCTCTTCCTTGATGATCCGGCGGATCTCGTCAAAGGCCGCCGTCGCGAACCGCGTCTTGTCGAACGGCGTCGTACCCGTGAGCAGCTCGTAAAGCAGCACTCCCAGGCTGTAGATGTCGCTGCGGATGTCCACGTCCAGCGCGTTGATCTCCGCCTGTTCCGGGCTCATGTAGAGCGGCGTGCCGATCATCTGGGCGAACCGGGTGTAGACCGTCTTGTCGGTCAGTTGCTGGCCGATGGCCTTGGCCACGCCGAAGTCGATGACCTTGACCACGGGCTCGCCGTCGTGCGGGGCGACCAGGATGTTTGAGGGCTTCAGGTCGCGATGGATGATCCCCTTGCCGTGGGCATGCTGGACCGCCTGGCAGACCGAGAGGAAGAGGTCGAGCCGCTCGCGGGTCGTGAGCTGCTGCTGATCGCAGTATTCGACGATCGGAATCCCCTTGACCAACTCCATGACGAAATAGGGCCGGCCGCTGTTGGTCTGACCGGCATCGAAGACGCGAGCGATGTTGGGGTGGTCCATCAGCGCCAGGGCCTGCCGCTCGGCCTCGAAGCGGGCGATGACGTCCCGCGAGTCCATCCCCGGCTTGATGATCTTCAGCGCGACCTTGCGACGCACGGGCTGCTGTTGTTCGGCCACGAAGACGAGTCCGAAACCGCCCTCGCCGATCTGCTCCATCAACTTATAGGGTCCGATCACCGTGCCGGGTCGTTCCGTGATCGGTTCATAGCCCTGGGTCACGTCTCCGGCCGCCGGACGGTCCATGAACGCCCCGGCATTTCCGTGATTTCTGATCAAGCTTTCGACCTCGGCTCGCAGACCGGCATCGACACCGCACGCCTCGTCAAGATACGCGGCCCGCGCCGTCGGGGATGCGATCTCCATCGCCCGGCCAAAGATCGATTTCACGTCGGGGGAATTCGGGCCCATAGCACAGTCTCCTTTTCCTGGGTGGTTCTACCTCCCAATGCGACGTGCCGGCCCGGAGACTGCACAAAAAATCGGAAAGCATGGTCAGACCCTGTCCGGAGGACCGCCTTCCAGGCAACGAAACAGCCAGGCCCGGGCATAGGACCAGATGGTGTAAGCCTTGCGTGGCGACACGCCGAGTACGGCCGCGGCCTGATCAATTGTGAGGCCTGCAAAATAGTGCAACTTAACCAGCTCGGCGGCCTGCGCATCGGCGGCCGCGAGCTTGTGGAGCGCTTCGTGCACCGCGATCACATCGTCAAGTGGGCTGGCGTCGCCCACTGCCGGGCCCTCGAAGGCCAGTTCCGCACGACGGAGCCCGCCTCCGTGCCTCAAACGGTTCTTTCGACGGGCGTTCTCCACGAGGATCCGACGCATCGCCTCGGCCGCCGCCGCGAAGAAATGTCCGCGGTTCTGCCACCGCTGGTCGTCTGCGGGGCCGACCAGGCGCAGATAGGCCTCGTGAACCAGCGCCGTTGCTTGGAGTGTCTGCGCAGGATTTTCCCGTCCCAGCTTGTCCGCCGCCAGCTTGCGCAGCTCCGCGTAGACCAGAGGCAGCAGCTCCGCCGCCGTGGCAAGGTCGCCTTGCCCGATCGCGTTAAGGATATGTGTGGTGTCACTCATGTTCTCGATGATAGCGACGTATTTGCAGATCGTCGATCAGTCGAGGAGAATTGCTTGACCCGGTTTGCGCCCACCGAGGAGACTTCGGAGGAATCGACGTCGGAATCGTCGCCCGACGCCGCTGTACTGGCAGAGCCTCGCTCACTTATCCTTGTTCAGTCCAAACAATGCGATGGATGCCCGAAAGGGTCGTTTCGATAGATTGTCCGGGAATACAAGTTCCTGTGTGGTAATTATTTCTGATCTCGGAGCTGATAAAGAAGAACCACTGGCCAGTCCCGCACGCCTGCGTGCAAAAGTTCAATTGCCGTCTTGTCGCCCCGACTTGAATCAGGAACGGCTCTTCGCTCGTGCTTGGCGGAGAGCCGTTTTTTGTTTACGGACTGAGGATTGCGTTTGGGGAGTAGTATGCACCCCGTCGGTTCAAACAGGGCGTCGAAAAAGGGGGCATAAAAATCGATTCGCCCCAACCCGATACCGTCACCGCAGTTACCGAGTTCAAATCCCGTCGCTACTGGTGGCTAATTCCGGTGGATGCCGCAATACGGTCGTATTTTGACTCGTCTGGAAATACCTATAGCACCTATGGGTAGATGGGACGCCGGCTTGACGCTGGAGCGGTCAGTTGGCGGCGTGCAGCGAGGCGAACGGTACCAGCAGAAGCACAGCGAGGGTCCGGCGGTGGATCATTTTCATTGGGCTCAACTTCCGTCAGTTTTCTACGGAGCCATCAATTCTGCTTCGCCGGCTTCAGTGCTTTGAAATGCTTGTTGAACCAGGTAATCTCCATCTCCGTCACTTCTTTGAACTTCTCGCCGTAAACACCGTAGTGCCCGATGCCCGGGATGACCTGATAGTCCACGTCCGTACCCTTGGCCTTGAGAATGTCGGCGACGCGTTTGCCGTTCTGCGCCGTGCTCATCAACTCTTCGTTCTCGGCATCAATAATCAGCATCGGCACGGTGATCGTTTCCGCCGCCTTGATCGCATCGAAGCCAATGCCTTTCGCCGTGTTGTATCGCATGTGTGCGTAGGCCGCCATCTTGCCGCCGGGCGCACCGTGCTCGTAGGGGACCGGCTCCGTTTCGCCGCGTGCTTGCTTGGTCAGCAGTTCATAGGCGCGGCGTTCTGCCGCCGGAGGCTTCCCGCCCCCCATGCCCGGCACCTGTGCCGCCGCACATTTGACTCGCGGATCATTCGCCGCCGTCCACGTCGCCAATCCGCCGCCGTAGCTCGTGCCGATGATTCCGATACGCGAGGCATCCACATTCGGCTCTCCGGCGACGAACGCGATGGCAGCGCGAATGTCCGCGCACTGATCCGCAAAATCCATCTGCCAGCGAATGGCGCGAGCCTTGACCGTCAGTTCGCCCTTGTCGTTCGGTTCCGGCATCGTTTCCAACATCAGGAGCTTGCTCTCGCTCTCGCCCCAGCCCCGATAGTCGAAGGCCAGGAAAACGTAACCGTTGTTCACGAACATCGGTGCCATACGCGCGGCGCTACCCTTTTTCGTGCCGCCCGTCCCTGCGATGAACACGACCGCCGGCAGCTTGTCTTTTGGCGTGAGCCCCTTCGGCAAGTAGAGATCGCCGGCCATTTTCGTCCCGTCGCTCCAGATCGTCACCGTCCGGCGTTCGACGTTCTCCGGCAGCGGCGGATACTGCTGCGCTTTGGCCGCCGCAACCGACCTGTCTTCCGCCGACACGTGCGAGACCCAAAGCATGACGACGATCAGAAAGAAGAGGGGCTTGATGTGAGTCATTGTTGTCTGGGGGTAAAAGGTGGTGAACAGGCCGCGGCAGCACGGGAGGAGCTACCCCGGCGGTACGAGCAGTTTCAAACGTCGGTTCGTCGGCGGCAGTGTTGCAAGGAAGGTGCGATTACGCCAGCGGCACGACTTTAGCAGGGTGCCGCCTCGCCATGCGGATAGCGGTAGTCGGCCAGCGGGTCGGTCGACACGCGCCGGGTTGAGCAGTCGTCCATACGATAGACGTAGAGCTGGTTCTTCCCCGTTTCGCCAGAGTGATACACCACGGCCGATTCACCGTCGATCCAACGTGGATAAGCGAACCAGATCGGCTTGCCGGCTTGGTTGGCGATCGCTTTGAGGTTCGAGATCGTGTGGTTCCGCGCGTTGAAATCCGCGACGTAGAGCGTGTGCCCCGGCTCCGTGAATTTGTCGCCCCGGAGGAATTCGAAGCAGATCTTCGTTTCGCTCGGAGAAATGCTAGCCCGGTGCATCTGGCCCTCCGCACCGAGCTCCCACTGCAGGCGCTGGTAGCGCGGTTTCGCATCCGCTCCGCGCGTCATCAGGAACACGCCCCGGCCCATCGTCGGGTGAGTCGCATTGACGAGAATCCGGCCGTCCATGAGACACGAATGCGCCCAGTTATGAAAACTCTCGTCGGTGAGGGGCATTTCTTCTCCGGGCTTGCCGCCCACCCGGGATTGCATGACGCAGTAGCCGCCCGTTTTGTCGTTCTTCCGGTTCCAAACGGGCGTGTTGAGGCCGTCGCGCGTCCACGTCGGATTGAAATCGGTACGCGTGCCGTCGCTCAGCTTGTGAAATCCGGTGCCGTCAATGTGGATGATAAAAATAGAGCTCTTCCAATTGGCGGTGACCGGATCGTTCCTGGTGCGGCGAAAGCAGACGAGCATGTCGTCGGTCTTCGACCAGGACGGTTTGAAATCCATGAAGCCGGTAGTGATCGGCTTCCCCTCCGGATCGCCAGGCTTATTGATGTAAATCTCGCCGTTGCAGTAATAGGAAATGCGCCCGCCGGAGCCGAGCGCCGACCTGTCGGCCCGAACGATCCGCGTCGCAAGAATGGGGGCCGTGCCGAGACCGGCGGCCGCAACGGCCACGAAGCGCGTGGTCTTCTCGAAAAACTGGCGTCGGCCAAATTGCTGACTTGGTAGGTTCATCGTGTCGCTTCCTTGTGCGGCCAAGTTGGAAGGACGGGTCAGAATCGCGTTGACTTGGCGCTATTCTATAGCCGATGTGAGCAACGTACTAGGGCGTGTGGACAATTGATTGGTGAATTTTGGGAACATGGGCGACTCGACTCGGTGTCCTTCGCCCGTCGCTTTTCATCTTCAGTCTCTGGAATTCAGCCCCAACGGGGCGACATGATGTAGCCCAGGGCGTGAGCCCTGGGTTAAAGGGAACAGGCGACGTCATGAGTCGATCTGGCGAACGCACGTTCAGTAGCTTTATAATGCTTTTATTCGCCATCATTGTTCCCAGGGCTCACGCCCAGGGCTACGTCATGCCGCCCCGTTAGGGCTCGGTATACCCGACTCAACAGCCGTTTCACCGGATACGTATTTTTCCAAAAATAGGGATGAGGGCGATCCAGAGCTTATCTAGACTCTTCATTTGATCCAGAATTTGTCCACACTACCTAGTTCTACAGCCGCAGACAAATTCGCGACTTCTTGGTAGAATAGACGAGTAGGGATTCCAACACACGAGAATCGGCCGAAGCCTCGTTCGTCAACCCCTTGGTCAGGAGGGAGCCTCCATGACACCGGACGACGTGCGCGCCGCGGCCGAGCAACTGGTCGAGTTCCACGAGCGCTTCGCCCCTCTCTTTGGCAAGGAGCAGGCGCAAGACCACGCCTACACCTACGTCAACGGCCTGATGTGTTGCCCCGAGCGCAAGAGCATCGAGCCGATTGCCCTCTGCACCGGCACCGGCCAGGTCTCCGGGCTCCAGAAGTTCATCGCCGTCGCCCCCTGGCAATCGGACGACGTCCAGGCCGAGATCCAGTCCGCCTTCGCCGACGAACTGGTCCCCTCGGCGGCGGGCACGCCGATCGGCACCGTTGGCGTGATCGACGAGTCGGCCTTCGCCAAGAAGGGGGCCAAGAGCGCCGGGGTTGCGCGGCAGCACAACGGCCGCCTCGGCAAGGAGGACAACTGCCAGGTCGGCGTCTTCCTGATCGGAGTGACGCCCGCGGGCACCGCCTTGCTCGATCACCAGTTGTATCTCCACGGGTCCTGGTTTGAGGGGGAGGTGGCAACCCAGCGTCGTGCCGAGGCCCATATCCCCGAGGATCTGCCGTTCCGAACCAAGCCGCAGATCGCCGCAGCGCTGGTCCGCGACGTCACCGTGCTGGGGATCGTCGGTCTGGATTGGGTCACCGCCGATGAGGAGTACGGCACCAATGGGGACCTGCTCGACGAACTGGAGCAACTGGACCAGCGGTATGTGATGGAGGTTCCCACGACGACCACGGTCTGGACGGCGGACCCGGCGTCGTGCATCCCGCCGTACTCGGGGCGGGGCCAACCGCCAAAGCGCCGAACCGCGCGGCGGTGTGTTCGGTGGCCGAACTGGCGGCAGGTCTGCCCGCCGACGCCTGGCAGCGACTCCAGGTGCGCGAGGGGGCGGTCGGGCCGCTGGTCTTCGAGTTCGCGGCGGTGCGGGTCTGGGCGGTCCGCCACCGCAAGCCAGGGCCGCCGATCTGGGTGCTGGTCCGCCGTTCGCTGGAGGAGACTCCCGAGGTCAAGTACTACGTCAGCAACGGCGATGCAGAGACGCCATTGCGAGTGATGGCGTTGGTCGCGTGCACGAGGCACCAGGTGGAGGATTTCTTCGAGGACTGCAAAGGCTACCTCGGGATGGCGCAGTACGAGACGCGGTCGTGGGTCGGGTGGCACCACCACATTACATTGGTCGCGTTGGCGCACCTGTTCGTGGGCGTGACGCGGTTGCGGTTGAAAAAAAAGTGCCGGAACTGACCCTGGACCGGACGGTGCGGTTGCTGGAGGCGGCCCTGGAGGAGCCGGAGTTGAAATTGTCGCGTGCGGTCGCCCTGGTGGACTACCACGTCCGTCGGAACAAAGTGGCCAAAGCATCACATGATAAGACCTGGAAGGAAAAACACAAAGGGGTCAATTACCTGCGGCTGTAGAACTAGAGGGTGTCGACGATCACGTTCGCCGTGAGCGAGCCGGCCAGGGTCAACTTCCCGCCATCGCCGGTGCCGGCGGCAACACCCACGTCGCCGCCGCCGATGACCGCGTGCGAAGCCGCGCTGACCTGGAGGGGGCCGTTGTTTACCCGGACGGTCGCGTCCTCGATCGCGGCCGACGCGTCGTCGTGGATCTCGTTGTACCCGATCGCCGCGCCCACGCCGCTGGTGGCGCTGACCGCGACCGCGCCGCCAATGGCGATGATCCGCGTGGTGTCATCGGTCTCGATGTCGATCCCATCGATGCCGGCGCGCCCACGCCGTTCGCCGTCACCTTCACCCGGGACTTGTTCTTCGCGGAGGCGCTGGTCTTGCGGAACACGAGGTTCACGCCCACCATGCCCGCGCCGGCGATGTTCCCCTGCTCGCCAGTCTGGATCGCGACCGCGCCGGCCAGCGCGAGGATGCCGGGGTCGGCCGACGAGCCGCCGGTCGTCGCCTTGACGGTCAGCGCGCCAAGGCCGATGGTGAGCACGGTGTTCGTCAGGTAGGCCTCGGTGTCGGCCGGGCGGTTGTCGGTGCCGATCAGGTTCAGCGCCAGCGAGACGCCGTAGCCCCCTTGCTGCCGTAGCCAACCGCCCCGCCGATCGCCCAGATCTGCGAGGTGACCGTGGCGGTCACGTCGGCACTGCCGGTGAGGTTGACCGTCGGGCCGTGGAGATAAGCCAGGGTGGTTGGCAGCACCACGTTGACCGACACCGAGCCGGCAACGGCGTTGCCCGAGCCCTCGGGGGCCGCGGCGGCTCCTGCCGTGAGCGAGGCGACGAAACCCGAGCGGGCGGCCGACACGCTCAGCGTGCTGGCGCTCAAGCTCAGACCGCCAGCGATGTACGCCTCGGTGTCGCCGGTCAGCGCGTTGCCGCTGAACGAGCCGCCGATGCCGGTGTTGCTGCTGCTTCCGGCATTGACGAACGCCCCCGCGCCGGCCAGCGACAACAGCTCGGTGCTGTTCGTGCTCTGAACACTTGTGCTCCCCTGCGCCACGAGGTTGCCGTCGAGGGCGTCGATGAACGCCCTGGTCGTGTCGACGACCACGTTGGCGGTGGCGTCGCCGGCGAGGCCAAAGCCGCTCGCCGCCGACCCGCTCGCGATCCCGAGCGCCGGCAGGTTGATCAGCGCGAGGCGCTGCTGAAGGCTCGGCGTCGGGTTCGAGATCGGGTCGCTGCCGTCGGGCAGCGCGTCGGTCGCCACCGCCCCGGCGAGCGCGGCGGCGACGAGCTGGCCGCTGTTCTGGGCATCGACCGAGACGTTTCCACCGGCCGTGAGGGCCGCGTTCACGGGGCTGCCCGCGGGGGCGTTCGGATCGGCGCTGATGGAGGCCTCGGTGTCCCGTGTGACCACGTTGACGACGCCCGAGAGCCCGTACCCCGTGTTCCGCGTCAGCGCGGCGCCTCCGGCGACGCCCAGCGCCAGCGCGTTGTCCCTGGCGTCGACGGCCACGTTCCCTGCGGCGTTGACCACCGCCGCCGGGTCGAGCCGGGCCGTCGTCGGTGTCGTCGAGCACGTCGGTCGTGAACGAGCCGGCGACGACGAGGGTGGGTGCCTTGTTTCCCGGCACGGCGAACGAGAGGTTCTGGGAGTCGGTGGTGGCCTGGACCGTCAGGTCGTTCGCGTGCACGGCCGCTCCGGAATCGGCCACGGTCGCCGTGGTCGTATCGACGTAGACGGTGACCACGGCCGAGCCGCCGATCCCCGCGATACGTCACCGCTGGCGCCGGCGAAGTTCTTGCTGAGCGCGAACTGGGGATTGGCGAACGGATTATACTTGCCCGGGATGTTGGCGAAGATGTTATTGGTCACGACCGAGAGGTTGGCGAACGGGTTGAACGTCCCCGAGAGGTTCACCGTGCTGAAGCTGGTGTCGGCCTGGACGTTCACGTCCTGCTTCGCCGAGCTCCCCGATTTCGGGCGGTAGGCTTGATCCTGATTGATCTGAGCGCCGGTGCCGATCGACGCGTTCGTCGTGTTGTCGAACGTCATCACGTCAACCGAGCCGGACGTGCTGCTGGTCTGCCCGTACGACGCGGCCTGGGCCCAGCTCGTGAACAGGGCCGCCTGGACGCCGAGGTTCCCGTTGAGGAGGCTGGGCAGGCCCTTCAGCACGGCGAGGGTGTCGTCCCCCGCCTTGCCGTCGTAGCTGGGCAGGTTGATGAAGCTGGTCTGAAAGGGGATCTTCGTCTGGGCATGCACGTCGACGCCGTCGGTCCCATCGACAGTGGCCTGATGATCGATCAATGCCTGGCAATCATTGCTGTACCGGCCGACCGCGACCGCCGCGGCGGCGAGGTTGTATGACGACGTCTGGCCGGACGAGGCACCACCGGCCGGCTGGAAGAGGCTGGTGGAGGCGAGCTGCACCGGGGCGTCGATCGTGGCGTGGACCTGCGCCTGTCCGGCGGCCTGCACGACGCCCGTGCTCCCCACCTCGGCCGTCGCCGTGTTGGATTGATTCGCGATGGCGACACACGCCCCCAGGCCCGCGAGGGCGGGGGTTGAGGTTTCGGAGGTGTTGAGGTCGAGCGTGCTGAGAGCGTCTCCCAGCCCTTCGAGCTTGGTGACCAGACCTGAAAGGGTGCTCGAACCCGACACACGGCCGACGAGGCCCGCCGCCGCTGACGAGAGGGCAAGGCCGGTCTTCTGCGCCCCCCACGAGATGGCCCCTTTCAGGGAGCCGACGAGCGGATTGATCAGCGGCGTCCAGAAGTCGTTGCCGACCAGCAGGTCGGCGTTGACCACGTCGCTTGCCTGCTCGGAATCGGCGGTAATGACCACGTCGCCGTCGGCCGGCGTCGTGGTGCCGGAGTCGCTGCCCGTGCCCTGGGCGGCCGGCGGCTCCGTGGCCGTGCCGGAGGCGGTCACCGTCCCGTTGACGAGGGTGTGAGCGTCGGTCGTCGCCTGCGAGTACACGATCCCGAGGCCGGCCATGTCGCTGCTGCCGCCCCCCGAGACCGAGACCTCGAGCTCCTTGTCGTTGAGCGACGACAGGTCGGCGTAGCCCCCAGCCGTCACGGTCGCGCCCTGGTCGACCGTGGTCGCCGCCGTCGAATTCACGACCGAGACCGCCGCCACGAAGTCGGTCGGTGCGACCTCGACGGCCGGGGCCTCGATCCCGAGGACGAACTGATTGGTCGTCGTCGACGAGCCGATCGTCACGTTCCCCGCCGCGGAGATCGACGACCCGTCCTGGGCGTCGACCCTGGCCGTCGCGTCGGTCACGTCCGCGGCCAGCCACGCCTGGAACCCCAGTCCGAAGAACTGGCCGGTCGAGGCCGAATAGCTCGTCACCTTCACGTCGCCCGACGCCGTGATGTCCGTCCCCGCGCCGAGGGTCACCTCCGCGTCGGTCCGGGCGACGGCGAGGCCGACATCGGGGATGAGCCCGCCGGTGACGATCCCGAGCAGGTCCTGGCCGACACTGGGGTCGGACGTCGACGTCGCCTCGTCGATGGGGTTGAACGACCTGGTGACCTCGGAGTCCGATCCGACGGTCACGTCGCCGCCCGAGATCGTTGTGCTGACAAGGTCCACGTAACTGTTGTGTACGCCGATATTGGCGTAAAGGGTATCCTCCTGATTCAGGGCGTCGAGCGTGATCGCCCCGGCCGCGTGGACGGACGCAGGGTCGACGCTGGCGAGGAGCGAGACGGCGGTCGCCCCGAGGGCCGTGAGCTGCCCGGGGATGCTCGTGCCGACGTTGCCCGTCGCGATGAACTGCGCCGTCAGCGTGATCGCCCCCGAGTCCCCGGCCGTCCGGCCCTGAGCGTCCCGGTCTTCGGTGGAGAGACTGAGGGTGTTCGTGTCGCCGACCGTGATCTTCCCGCTGTCAGCGTCGGCCTTGAGGTCGCCCCCTCCGGTCGTCATCGAGCCATCGATGGTGAGGTCCCCGCCCGTGGTGATCGTGAGGGCACCTCCGCCGGTCGCGATCGTGCCGTCATCCACCACGTCCCCGTTGCCCTTGATCGTGAGGCTCGCCCCATTTGTCTGGATCGTCTCACCAGTGGCGATCGTGTTCGCGGTCGTGCCCGGAGAGAGCCCCGGTCCGACTTTCGGGTTGACGAGCGTGAGCGTCGCGCTCGAGTCGGCATCGTAGATAATCGTTGCCAGCGCGGCATTGACCTGGAAGGTGCTCCCCGACTCGCCGACGAATTCCGATGTGTACATCGAGCCTCCATCGGTGCTGTATTCGAGGAGTCCCTGGCTGTCGGTCGTGAGCGTGAGGTTGGTGCCGGAGACATTGGCGGTCAGGGTCAGCGACGTGGCGCTCGGGTCGAGCACGGCGGTGACAGGCGTCGTGGAGAGCACGACCCGGGACTCGAGCTGCTCGAAGAACAGGGCCCGGGCACGGCAACGTTCCCGGGCTTCCTGGCGGGCTCGCAGGCGTCGGGCCTCGCTTCGCGACGTGATCCGGGCTTCGTGTTCGCGACGGCGGTGGCGCTGGAGAGAGCTCATGGTGCGCATCCTGGATCGGGAAGTCGGTTTTGCCACGGCGGAGCAATGCGGCGGTGTTGCGCGGCGAGCCGGGCACGGCGTGCTGCCGGGCGCTTCCGCCCTGCACGTTGAATTTCCGGGTCGGTGCCATGCGGCGCGCACCGGGAACCTGGACTCGAAATGAGGGGACTCGCCCACTCACTCCGGCTCACGGTGCTCTCCTGGCGATCGATCTCGCTGGATCAGACGGCCTCGCCGGTCAGAACACGCGACCGCGTGCCCAACCGTTCAAACTCAGAGATTTTCCGGCGATCGGCACTGGCTCATCCCCGAGCGGCGGTCCTTGACCGTGCTCCGTCGACTTTCCAAACGCCCGCCCCTCCTCACTCCTGCCGTCGTGAGCATCGGGTTTCCCACGCGGAAATTCTTGAGAGCTGGCCGCTTGCTCATCATGGCGTCGTCCTCTGAGGTCATCTAGAGAAACTCACGTCCTTTCTGGTGACCCGATCACCTTGCCGCTAAAAGAGAGGAAAATCGGGGCGGTGGTAACAAAAAAATTTGCAGTGGCTCGATCCTCAAGTCCGGCAAGGATTTTGGATTCCGGACCAGTGGTCCGCGGCCGAGGATCGTATCGAAAAGTCGCTCGGCCGTGAGGGGTGTACGCCGGCTCGCAGCCCCAACGCCCTTCAGCAACCAATCGTTCGATCGAGAGGGACGATCGGCCGCTCCCCGCCTCTGAGTTCGGTCATGATCCGCCTGGTTGGCCAGAACGTGGGTACCGTCCGCCATCGGGAACGACCGGAACTTCCCCGTGAGCTGATCCTCGACGGCCAGGTCGCCCTTGCTCGTGGTCGCACGTTAGCGAGTTGTTATGACAGGCCAACACCAATCGATCGAACGGAGGAATGGGTGGAAAATCGGTATCGCTACCTTTGGGACCGTTTTCCACCACCTGACTTCGGTCCTGATCCAATCAACAGAGAAGCACATGTGCATTATACCTTGCGGACGCCGCACCGATTCAGCGCTTCTTCCCAGGAGGGTTTGTCTCCGACTGATGACCGGGAATGCTGGCCGATCCGATCGCTGTTGAAAACAACAATATTCGTTCATTTCTACGGGTGGCGATATGCCACCGACGGCTGTTGGCTATTTAAACCGGATTATCGAGGATCTCATTGCCGTCGGAGCAGGTACTCCGTATCGTTGGGAGGATTGTTCGCTGCGACGATCGATCGTGTCGGGACGATCGTCCCCCAGGCTTTCGACGGCGGGCGCCACTACCCACGAATACAACGTGAACATATCTCTTTCCAGGAAGACAGTGGTGATCACGGGCGCAGGCTCGGGGATCGGGCGTGCCATGGTCCTCAACTTTCTTGAGGCCGGCGCGGTGGGAGTCGTCGCGGTTGATCGGCAAGCCGACCTTGCCGAGTCGCTCCACGCCGACTGCCCGGCCGAGCATCGCGGTCGGCTGGAGGAGGTCCGGGGCGACGTCTCGACCGAGGACGCGGCCCGGGAGTTCACCCAGGTCGCCCTCGACCGCTTTGGCGGCCTCGACGTACTGATCAACAACGCGGCGGTCAGCGTGGTCAAGCCGCTCCACGAGCACACGCCCGAGGAGTGGGACGCCGTGATGGGCACCAACGTCAAGGCGATCTACTGGGCGGCCCGGCACGTGGTCCCGGTGATGATCAGGCGCGGTGGAGGCGTGATCCTCAACGCCGGCTCGATCTCCGGTGAGGTTGGCCTCCCGGGGCAGGGGGCCTACGCCGCCTCGAAGGGTGCCGTCCACCAGATGACCCGGCAGATGGCCGTCGAGTACGCGCCCTACAAGATCCGGGTGAACGCGATCTGCTGCGGGACCGTGGACACGCCCCTCGTCCGCTGATCGGCCGAGGACTCGGGCGACCCGGAGGCCTTCTGGGCCATGCTTCGGGCCGGGCATCCCGTCGGCCGCATTGCGACCGCGGAGGAAATCGCCGATTTCTATGTTTACATGGCCAGCGACCGGGCGACCTTCTTCACCGGTGCGTCGGTCATGATCGACGGCGGGTACACCGCTCGCTGACCACCCCACACACAGGACCGCGCTGTGAACCGAGCATCGATTGCCTCTCTGTCCCTCGTCCTGACGCTGTGCCTCACCGGCGTCGCGACCAGCCAGGAGGCCCGCATTCACGTGCGTGCCGACCGGCCCGGCCCCGAGGTGTCGCGGGACATGACAGGGGTCTGCATCGAGGACGTGAACCACGAGATCTACGGGGGCATCTACAGCCAGATGGTCTTCGGGGAGAGTTTCCAGGAGCCGCCCGCCACGCCGGTAGAAGGATTCGCCTCGTACGGCGGGGCCTGGACCGCCGAGAACGGGGTGGTGCGTGCCCCTGCCGGTGACGGCCCGAAGCTCGTGTCCACGCGCCCCCCACTCGGGACAGGCGAGGTCTCCGTTCAGGTGCGCTTCGCGGACGGCAAGCCAGGGCTGGCGGGACTCATCGTGAAGCTCAGCAATCTCGGCATCGGGGCCAACCGCTTCAACGGCTACGAGATCTCGCTCGACCCGAGCCGCCACCTCCTGAGTTTCGGACGACACCGCGGCAACTGGCAGCCGATTCGCGAGGTGCCGTGCGACGTGCCGATCGGCCGGTGGATCGACCTGTCGGTGCGGATGACCGACACCGGCCTGGTCGTCCGTGTCCACGATCGGCCCGTCCTCGAATTCGAGGACCGCGAGCATCCGCTCCTCGATGGCGCCATCGGCCTGCGCACCTGGCGTCGAGAGGCGGACTTCCGCGCCCTCACGATCAAGACCGGCGCGTCGAGCGAGGAGCTGACCATTCGGCCGATCGATCCTCACGGGCCGGAGGGGATCAGTGGGATGTGGCGGGCCGTGCAGCGCGGCGCGGCCGCCGGGAGCTACGAGCTGGAGTCCGAGCGGCCCTTCGCCGGCTCGCAGAGCCAGAGGATCACGTTCAAGTCCGGCGACGGGGCGATGGGCGTCGAGAACCGGGGCCTCAACGGCTGGGGGATGAGCTTCGTTGCCGGCAAACCCTACGAAGGTTACCTCTGGATTCGGGCGGATGAGCCGGAGGAGGTCCACGTCGCCGCCGAAGGCCGCGATGGCAACCGCACCCTTGCCGAGGCCGTGCTGACGGTCCAGGGAACCCAATGGAAACGCCATGACTTCACGCTGACGCCCGCCCAGGCCGACGAAGCCGGGCGGCTCTCGGTGACGCTCCGGAGTCCCGGGTCGGTGGTCCTCGGTCACGCCTTCCTTCAGCCGGGGCCCTGGGGGCGGTTCCACGGATTGCCCACCCGCCGGGATGTGGTCGAGGGGCTGATCCGCGAGGGGGTGACCGTCATGCGACTGGGCGGCCTGATGATCAACACCGACGGATACCGCTGGAAGAACATGATCGGCCCGCGCGACCGACGCCCTCCCTACAAGGGCTACTGGTACCCGAACTCGTCCAACGGCTGGGGGATCTTTGATTTCCTCGACGTTTGCGAGGCGGCGGAGATCCTGCCGGTCGTCGATCTCAGCATGGACGAGACTCCGCAGGACCTGGCGGACTTCGTCGCGTACGCGAACGGTCCGGCTGACGGCGAATGGGGCCGTCGCCGCGCCCAGGATGGCCACCATCCCGAGCCATATCGGCTGAAGTACATCGAGCTCGGCAACGAAGAGACCGTCGACGAGACCTACTTTAGCAAGTTCAAGCCCCTCGCCGAGGCGATCTGGGCCGCGGACCCGCAGATCGTGCTCATCGTTGGCGACTTCGAGTACAAGCGGCCGATCACCGACCCGGACCATGTCGAGGGAGCGTCGCGGATCAAAAGCCTCGCGGCCCACAAGAAGATCCTGGACCTGGCGAAGGCCCACGGGCGGGAGGTGTGGTTCGATGTCCACATCTGGAACCAGAACCCCCGCGACGCTCAGGGCCGGATCTCCGCCCTGGCCTCGCTCGATGCGGCTCTCGCGCGGCTTAGCCCCGGCGCCAGCTACCGGCTGTGCGTGCTGGAGGAAAACGCGACGAACCACGCCGTTCGACGGGCGGTGGCGCACGGCGAGACCGTCAACGGCCTGATGCGGATGGGCGACCGGGTGCGGATCGTCTGTGCGGCCAACGCCCTGCAGCCGGACGGGCAGAACGACAACGGTTGGGACCAGGGCCTGCTGTTTCTCAACCCGTCCCGAGTCTGGATGCAACCACCCGGCTATGTGACACAGATGATCTCGCGTAACTACCAGCCCCAGGTCGTGGACGCCTCGGTCAACGGCTCCGACGGCGACCTCGACGTCACGGCCACCCGGAGCCCGATGGCGCAACGTTGAACCTTCAGGTGGCCAACCTGGGCGAGAAACCGCGGTTGAGCCGCATCGAACTCGAGGGCTTCACACCCTCCAGGCCCGCGGCGCGGCTGGAGGAGCTGGCCGGGCCGCTGGACGCCACCAACACATCGAAGAATCTGACGCGGATCAAGCCGAGGCAAGCCGAGTGGCAACACAACGCGAAGAACGGAGCCGCCAGTTACACGTTCCCGCCGCATTCGTTCACGATCCTGCGATTCGATTGAAGTTCGTTGATCGATGGGAGCCAGGCCGATGGATCTGAACTTGTGTGGACGCGTCGCGGTCATCACCGGCGGAGCCAGCGGGATCGGGCGGGCCGTTGCCGCGGCGTTCGCGGGCGAGGGCGCGCACGTGGCCCTCTGGGACCTGGGCGACGCCGCGGACGCCGTCGCGGACGAACTCCGTGGAAAGTTCCCCGTCCGCGCGATCGGCATCTCGGCCGACGTGGCCGACGTGGCCGACGTCGCCGCGGCCGTGGAGCGAACGGTCGCGGAACTCGGCCCGATCGACCACCTCGTCCACGCCGCCGCGATCGGATCGGGCAAGTTCGGCTTCCCGTTCACCAACCTCCGGCCGGCCGACTGGCCGCGCGTCCTCCAGGTGAACGTGATGGGCATGGTCCACGTGGCGCATGGCGTCGCGCCGCGCATGGTCGAGCGGTCAACGGGCACCATGGTGTTCGTCGCCTCCGTCGCGGGGCAGATCGGATCGCAAACCGACCCGCCGTACAGCGCGTCCAAGGCGGCCAACATCAACTTCGCCCAGTGCCTGGCGAAGGATCTCGCCCCGCACGGCGTTCGCGTCAACACCGTCTGCCCGGGTATGGTCCAGACGCCGCTGAACCGTTCGGTCTGGAAAGCATGGCACGACCAGGCTCCCCCGTCAGAAAAGTTAACATATGAAGACTGGTCCAATAACAAGATCCGCACGGTGGTGCCGCTGGGCCGTTGGCAGACGCCCGAATCGATTGCAGATATGATTGTTTTTCTGTCGTCAGACCGCGCGGGGCACGTCACGGGGCAGACCATCAACGTGGACGGCGGGTTCGTGATGCACTGGTAGACTCCAGCGGCATCGACCGCTCGGACGTGTAAGGTTCAGGGGGTTCGGGTCCGTTTGAGCTGACCCTCGGGGGTTTCGATGCCCGGAATGGGATCATCGGGGGCGATCGGCTTGCCCTCCCAGTAGAGGACACCGTCGCGGGTTTCGAGGAGACGGACATTGCCGCCGGGCAGGGGGGTGGCGCTGTGGGCCGGCAGCCAGCGAGCGAGCTCCTGCCTGGTGCCGGCGTGGTCGGGATCAGCGGCCAGGTTGGTCCACTCGTTGGGGTCGGCCTTCATGTCATAGAGCTCTTCGGAGCCGTCGGCGTAGCGGATGTAGCGGAAGCGCTCGGTGCGCGACGCCATGATTGCCTGGACCGTGGGTCGTGATCGACGGCCAGGGGCGAGGCGCGTCGGACTGTCGAAGCTGGGGCGACAGGCTATGCCCTTCCAGCTCGGGCCGCAGGGGAAGGCCACAGAGGTCGACGAGTGTGGGGTAGACGTCGAGCAGCTCGGCGGGCTGGCTGCACATACGCCCCCGCCTGAACGCCGGGGCCGGCAACAATCAACGGCACACGTGTTGAACGGTCCCAGAGCGTGTTCTTGCCCGAGATCCCCTTCTCGCCCAGGTGCCAGCCGTGGTCCGAAAGGAGCACCACCACCGTCTTCCCGGCCTGACCCGAGGCTTCAAGCGCATCGAGCACCCGGCCCACCTGGCTATCAACAAAGCTGGTGCTGGCCAGGTACGCGCGTACCAGCGGCTTCCACTGGCCAGCGCTTTCCAGCCAACGCAGCCGCGGCTCGGGCAGGAACCAGTGCAGGTTCCAGGCAAACCGCGGCACGTCGTCGCGATCGTTGGGCCTGACCGGGGGCATCAACACGTCGGCCTCGGGGTAGAGGTCGAACCAGCGCTGGGCGCATAGCAGGGAACATGGGGACGGCGGAAGCCGACCGAGAGGAAGAACGGTTTCGTCGCGGCCGATTCACCGGCCTCTCGCAAGCGTTCGATGGCCCAGTCGGCGACTTTCCAGTCGTCCTGGAGCTTCGTCGCGCTCGGGAAACACGCCCCAGTCCATCAACGCGACGTTAATCGGCATCGGCACGATCTTCTTGTCGGGCCGAGGGCCGAAACTGCCGTGATAGCCCCAGACGGTGAACTCGGTGCCGTCCTTGCGACCCGCCGGGGGCGGATAGGCATCGTGAAACACCTTGCCGGTGGTCATCGTCCGGTAGCCGTTGGCGGCGAAGTGCTGGGGCAGGGTCACCACGTCGCGCAGGCCGGCGCGTTGCGGAGCCAGACGTTGAGGGCGTAGACCCCGGTCGTCGAGGGACGAAGCCCGGTCAGGAAGCTGGTGCGCGACGGATTGCAGAGGGGGGCCTGGCAATGCGCGTTGGTGAACAAGGTCCCGCGCCGGGCCAGGCGATCCATGTGCGGCGTCTGCGCCTGCGGGTGTCCCTTCAGGCAGCCGATCCAGTCGTTCAGGTCATCGATGCAGATCAACACGACATTGGGGCGCGGCCGGAAGCTGGGCTCCATCCTGGTCTGTCGTCGCTTTTGGATTCTCGGATTTATGATCGTTGATATCTGTTGCCGAATCGGGCGGCAAGGGGACCTGCCGGGGAGTCATGAGATAGGCGATCAGGTCGCGGACCTGGTCGTCGGAGAGGACGTCGAGCAGGCCGTCGGGCATGAGCGAGAGCTCGGATGCGCGGGTCTCCTCAACATCGTCGCGGGGAATTGTGAGCCGTTCGTTGGCGGTCTGGAGGGTCAGGGTCGGGCCGGTCCCGGCATGGCCGGCGACGATGCCGTTGAGAACGCGGCCATCGGCGAGGGCGAGAGTGGACATCCGGTAGTCGGCGGCGACGGTCGCGGCGGGATCGACGATGTTCTCGAGGAGGTAGCCGAGGTCCGACCTCTGGGCGCCGGTGAGATCGGGGCCGATCTTGCCCCCGGCGCCGAAGAGGGTATGACAGGCCGCGCAGCTCTGCGCGAAGAGCTTGCGCCCGCCGGCAGGTCGGCCACGGCGAGAGTGCTGGTGTCAAGCCGGGCGCGAAGCTGCGCGATCCGCTCGCGCCTGGCGGTTGATAGCGTTCGGAGCTCGGGCCACAGCTCGGCGGCGCGGCGGCGGACCTCGTCGTCGGGGAACCCCTGAATCTGGCGGATCTGGAACGCGGGAACGTCCGAGCGCGCGATCCTGCCGTCGGCCACCGCCTTCAGAAGCTCGCGGGCCCAGGCCGGCCGCGAGCAGAGTGCCACGATCGCCGCGGAGCGAAGGTCAGGGAACAGCCCGCGGTATCGCTGGAGCAGCCGCTGAGGTGTGGCGGGATCGTCGAGCACGGCCAGACCACGGATCGCGTCGCCGCCCAGGTCGCGGTCGCCGATCAGTCCGTTCAGGAGCGGCACGACATTCCGCCGCCTGCGCCGCCACGGTCACCTGGATGGCATCGCGGCGGGCGGCCAGGTCGGCGTCCCTGGCGGCCACGATCCGGAGCAGATCGTCAATCGCCCGGCCGTCGCCGAAGACGACCGACAGCTCGCGGGCCAGCCGCGCGATCGTCGCATCACCGCTCGACGTGCAGCGCCTCGCGGGCCGCGTTCCATCCCGGCAAACGCGGCGCTCGCGCCAGCCGCGCAGGGCCTCGGCCATGCCTTCGAGTACCGCTCGGCGCCGTTCGTCGTCGGAGCGAGCGACCAGCGACAGCAGCCCATCGACCGGCCCTGGCGCCAGCTTCAGGTCCTCGGTCAGACGACGCGCCACGAACCGGGTCACCAGTGGCATTTCGCTCGATCCGGCCAGCGCGACGGCCCGCGCGGATGCTTCGGGGACTGCCGGCTCGACCCCGTACCAGATCAGATACGGCAGCGCCGGATCGCCCGCGTACTCGGTTCGCGACGCCAGGGCGCCGGCCAGAGCCCATCGGTCGGCCGGGGCGAGCTTCTGCAGCGCCGACGCGAGATACAGCAGTACCAATCCCGAAGGCTCGCTCGCGGCCCGCGCCGTGAACAGGCGGCCGAGCTGGGCCGGGGCCGGTAGCGGGTCATCAACCAGAAGGCGAACCACCCAGGCGCGAACGTGCTCGTTGGGGTGATCGAGCTGCGATCGCAGCCAATCGCGCGTGGTTCCGCCGGTCACGTACAGACCCCAGAGTGCGCGAAGCTGGGTCCGCACATCCGTTTCCTCGCGGAACATCCGCCCCAGCGCCGCGTGGACCTCCGTCATGGGCTTGCCCGCCGCGGCCCGCTCCTGAAGCACACGACGGGCCTGGCGCACGTACCATTCGTTGCGATCGGCCTGGAGCCGCACCAGCGCCAGGTCGTCGAGCGCGGCCACGTCGCGAGGCTCGGGTCGGGGCGGTGTGCCGTGGGTGACCTTGAAGATCCGTCCCGACGTCCGGTGGACGCCGTCGTTCTCGTGACATTCGCCGATGTCGCACCAGTCGGCCAGGTACACGCCGCCATCGGGGCCGTCGATCAGGTCGATGGCCCGGAACCAGGGGTCGCTGGTCCTGAGCAGGTCGGGGGCGTGCCGCCCCACGTAGGACGAGCCCCGGCGCTCGAGGCGATCGTTGTTGAGCCGTCGGCCGTGGAGATTGACCGTCAGCACCGTGTCGCGATAGCGGGCGGGCCAGTTCTCGCCCTGGTAGATCAACAGTCCCGAATGCGCATGGCCCCCGCCGGCCTGGTCGGTGGTCGGGCTGAACGACTTGCGGATCACGTCCCAGGTCTCGTTCCGTGTCCCAGTGGTAGTGATCGGCCGTCTGGCCCATGAGGGCGTAAAGATGCGGGTTGAAGTCCTCTCCGTACATCCGTTCAAAATGGGCGCCGGGGACGCGCGTGCCAGAGGTGGCCGATGACGGTGTTGATGAAGAACAGCTCGCCGTACGAGTTCCAGTCGGTGCCCCAGGAGTTGGTCCCTCCCTGGCAGACGACCTCGAAGTCCTTGCGGGTGGGATGATACGCGCCAGATGCAGCAGTTCAGCGCGGTCCGTCGATCGGCCGGCGTTCCGGGCGGGCCGACGCGCGACGTGGCCTGGATGCCGTGTCGGCCGTAGAGCCAGCCGTCGGGTCCCCACTTCAGGCCATTGGCGATATTGTGCCGGATTGCGTCCACGTTCCAGCCTTCGAGCAGGACCTCGGGCGCGGCGTCGGGAACGTCGTCGCCATCGCGGTCGGGGATGAACAGCAAGGCGGGGGGGCAGAGCGCCCACACGCCGCCGAAGCCGACCGCCACGCTGGTGAGCCGCTGCCCCTGGTCCCAGAAAACCTTGCGCTGACTCGGCGCGGCCGTCGTGGTCGCGGTCCTCGAGGATGACGATCCGATCGCGCTGGGAGAGATCGAAGTTCAGGGCACGCTCGGCATAGGTGAAGTTCTCGGCGACCCAGACCCGGCCTTTCGCGTCGGTCGTGACGGCGATCGGCTGGCGGACGTCGGGCTCGGCGGCATACAGCCTGACCTGAAAGCCCTCCGGCACCGCGAAGCTCGCCGCAGCCTGCTCGGGCGTGGTCAGGGCCACCGTCTCCGCCTGTGTGTTCGCGGGTGCGGGTGCGGGTGCGGGTGCGGGCGCGGCCACCGGCGCGGGCGCGGGCTCGGCACCGAGAGCCGGAGCGCGACCGCTCGCATCGAGCAGCACGATCAGGGTGGCGAGTAACCTGGCGCCCGCGATCAGGAGTCGTCGCATCATCGGGGTGTTCCTGGCATCAGTCCTGCGCGGTCGTGGTGGATCGTTTTCGGTCGAGTTCGTTTGTACCACAAGAGCCCGGTTCGTACGTACCAGCCGCCGAGTTCGTTTGTACCGCCGCCGAGTTCGTTTGTACCGGACGTCGAGTTCGTTTGTACCGGACGTCGAGTTCGTTTGTGCCGCCGCCGAGTTCGTTTGTACTGGAGCCGAGTTCGTTCGTGTCAGCCGATGAGTTCGTTTGTGCCGCCGCCGAGTTCGTTTGTACTGGAGCCGAGTTCGTTCGTGCCAGCCGATGAGTTCGTTTGTGCCGCCGGTCGAGTTTGACTGATCGACCCGGACCACAATTTCGCCGAATCCATGCGAATTGCCAGGGATCGCCCAGAACTCGCCCACGGCGCGACCTCTACCAATTAACATCGTGAAATGGTCGGGGGTCGTGCTCGGATTCCGCGCGGTGTGAGCGGCCATGTCGGGGATCTTCGTCACGACCCTCGCGGCCGGCAAGATCGGGGTGAACCTGGCTCGCGCGAAGGACTCGCGCGACGATCGATGGACGTACCGCGGCCCGTGGTCTCGACGGGCTCACGGCCCAACCCGTTTCAGGTCGCGGGTGCCGTCGCCAATCCGGAAGAGCGCGCCGGTCACATGGCCCTGGTCGTCGATGTGAAAGCGAAAGTGGCCGTCGGTGTAAGGCATGTCGAACTCGGTCTCGGAGATCGGTTCGATCGACACGGGGCGAGGCCGGAACGGGAAGGTCACGGTCAGGTGGCCGCCTTCACGGACGATCGTGGCCTTCGGGGCGCCCGGCTTCGCGCTCGACTGGTATTGCCCCACGTAGCGGTCGAGCACCTCCGCCGGAAGCGTGACGACCGAAGGTCGGGCAAGGTCCTTCGGTGTCGGCAACGGGCGATCGGGAAGCTCGCGGACCCAGAAGTTGCGGTAACGTACCGGATGGTCGTGATCCTGGAGCACGATCGGTCCGCGTTCTCCCCTGTCCTCGTAGGGAAGATACCGGAGCCACGAGGTCGGCCCGAACGGCTCCTCGTTGTTCTGCACGAGGATGCCGTTGTGGAAGAGGGTCACCCGCGCCGGCTCGACGAGCCGGCCCGACCCGTCGAACCGAGGGCGACGGAACGCGATGTCGTACGACTGCCACGCGCCGGGCGGGCGCGAGGCGTTGAATAGAGGCGGGTACTGGCCATAGATCGCCCCCGCCTGGCCGTCGGCGTAGGTGTCGGTCCGGTACGAGTCGAGCACCTGGATCTCGAACTGGCCCATCAGGAAAATTCCGCTATTGCCGCGGTCCTGGCCGACGCCCCGGGGCGGGCTCGGCGCGGCCCATTCGACGTGAACCTGAACGTCGCGGAACCGCCGCTTCGTCTCGATCGGCCCTGCCCCGGCACGGTTTCGAGGCAACCGTCGGCCACCCTCCAGCGGGCGGGCGTGCCGTCGGCCGATTGCCAGGCGTCGAGGTTGGTTCCATTGAACACGACGACCGCGTCCCTCGGCGGGCTCGACGCGATCGATCCTCCGCTCTCGGAGGGCTCGACCACCGGCGGCCTCGGACGTCGGATGTCGTGCTGTCTCCAGCGGACCGCGTCCGTCCCGGCGCGGTCTTCCGCGAAGGCCAGGGCGAGCAGCCCGGAGGTCGCGATCGCGAGCAAGAGGGCGAGGCCGGATCGTGAACGCGATAAACGCATGTGTAACAGCTCCTCGGTCAAAATGCGGAAGGTTGGTCTTCGAGGGCATGGGTCAAGCTCGCCGCGCGACGTTCAACGGCTTCGCTCCGACGGTGCTTGCCAGGGCACCGCACCGGCGCGCTGGAGGTGAACCCGGAGGGCCTGAGCCAGCGCGGTGAAGATCCGGGGCTCCGCGCGGGCGAGATCGGTGCGCTTTGCGCGGGTCGTTGCCGAGATGAAAGAGCTGGTACGGCTCGAACGGTGTGTTCTGGACGAGCTTCCACTCGCCCCGGCGCACGGCGGCGTAGTCGCGACCGTTGTATTTCGGTCCCCCCTCCCGGCGCGTCCAGAACAGGTCGCGCCCGGCCGATTCCGCCGGATTCAACGCGCCCAGCAGCGTCGGCAGGAGCGACACCCCGTCGATCGGATGATCGACCGCCACGCCGGCCGACGCGCACAAGGTCGGCAAGATGTCCATCGTGATCGCGACGCGATCGCTCCGCGAGCCTGGCGCGATCCGGCCGGGCCAGACGGCGCAGAATGGGACGCGGATTCCCCCTTCGTACAGGTCTTGCTTGCCGCCGCGGAACGGGCCGCAATGCGAGCCGAACTCGAGCGCTCCCCCGTTGTCGCTCGTGAAGATGATCAGCGTCCGCTCCGCCTGACCGTTGGACTTCAAGGCGTCGAGCACCTGGCCGATCCCGTGGTCGAGATGCTCGACCAGCGCGGCGAGCCGGGCTCGCCTGGGATCGAGATCGGGATGGCGCGTGCGAACCTTTTCGAGCCACGCGTCAGGGGGCTGGATCGGGGCGTGAGGCGCGTTGTACGCCAGGTAGAGAAAGAAGGGCCGACGGTCCTGGCCCGGTTTGTGTTCCTTCAGCAGATCAATCGCCCAGCGCGTGAACAGGTCGGTCGCATGTCCTTCTGGATCGATCTCGCGATCGTCCTCGCGCATGTAGTTGATGCCGTGACGCCGGTGGGTGAGATAATCATCCATCATATCGCCAAGAAAGCCGTGAAACCGGTCGAACCCACGCAGGTTGGGCAGGTTCGGCGCGTCGAGCCCCAGATGCCATTTGCCGACACAGGCGGTCTCGTAGCCCGCCTGCTTGAGCAGCCCGGGGAGCAAGACGGCCCGGGGCGAGAGGTAACCCCAGTTGTCCTCGGCACGGGTCCGAACGACTCCGGGCACGCCGACCATGTTGGGATAACACCCCGTCAGCAGGGCCGCCCGCGTCGGCGAACAGACCGTTGAGCTGGCGTAGAAGCGGTCGAACCTCATGCCCGACGCGATCAGGGCGTCGATGTTCGGCGTCGCGAGATCGGTCGCTCCAAAACTCGATAAGTCGCCGTAACCCAGGTCATCCGCCAGGATGACCAGGATATTGGGGGGCGGCGGGGGGATCGGCCGCCTGCAATCCGTGCCCGATTCCCAGGAACAAGCCCATCGCGATCCAGAACGCGCGGATCATGGACACCCTTTTCTCTCTTGATCGCGCCGGGGCGTGATCCGGTTGACCTGGACGCGGCCCACGCACTCCGGCCAACCGACGGATGGCTCTCGCCCTCGGTCGCCTCTGGTAAATCTCGTGGTCACGATAAACCGGCCTCCCGTGCCGGGGCAAGAAATCTCTCGCGAACGCCCGAGATTGGGCGCGGGCATCGAGGTGCGGTGCTCCGGTCACGTGCTCGAACCAACGAGAGATTTGATTGCCTGCATGCATCCTGAAAGAATTCGCTCCTTCTCCGATTTTTTTCGAAAAACTCACCGTCGTCCGGCTGTTTCCCTACATAGGAAGTCTGGGGATTGGCACGAGGAAATCCCCATCGGCTCGACCTTTCACGATTGAATCCAAGCTGTTTCACGACGGTGGTCCCGGGTACCCTGAGCAGGGTCCGTTGGGGGTGCTTGATGGCGCAAATCGCGCAGGGAACACGTGTTGGGGTAGAAGACATGACTCAGGGTAGCCATGAGGACCCGAGGATCGATCTGGAGCGGGAGGAGCGATTCCTGCAGCTTTTCCTGGCCCACCAGAGGCGATTGTTCGGCTTCCTTCTGACCCTGGTGCCCGACTGGACCGACGCCGAGGACCTGCTCCAGGAAACCTCGGTGGCGATCTGGCGGAAGCTCGATCAGTTCGAGCCGGGGACCGACTTCGCCGCCTGGGCTCAGAACATCGCCCGCTACGAGGTGCTCAACTATCGACGCAAGCGGAGCCGGAGCCGGGTCTTCTTCAGCGACGAGACCATCGAGTTGCTGGCGGACCAGATGGCCACCATGGGCCAGGACGCCGACGCCCGGCGCGATGCGCTGGAGAGCTGTCTGGCCAAGCTCAAGCCGCGGGACGGCGAGCTGATCCATCTCCGATACCAGTCCGGAGCGACCACGCAATCGGTCGCCGAGCGGCTCGATCAATCGATCCAGGCGGTATACCGGGCCCTGAACAAGATCCATGGCCAGCTCCTCCGATGCGTCCGTCGGAGCCTGGCGGCGGAGGGGATTCATTCATGAGCCTGACCCCGGAAGTTTGGGCTGAGCTCGACGACCTGATGGGGGCCGTGCGTGATGGGTCGCTCACGCCCGAGAAGGCGGTCCGGCTCGAGGAGCTGATCGTCAACGAGCCGGAAGCCCGCGCCTACTACCTGGAATACACCGCGATCTGCGCCACGCTCCGGCACTACCAGGGGAAGATGGATCGACGCTGGGACGACCCCGATCCCCAGACCCGGACGCCGCGTTCCGAGCCGCCAGCCGCCGACCCTGCCGTTGCCATCCGCATCCGAGGAAAGGGCCGCGAGCTGCTCGGCCGGATCGCGGAACGGCTCGATGGATCGGGATCGGGATCGGGATCGGAATTGCCGCCGCCGCGGTCCTGTTCGTGAGCGCGAGCGTGGGGCTGAATTTCCTGCTGACGCGCTGGTGGTCGGCGAACGATCGGCGTACGCCGCCCCTGGCCGAGAAGCCTCCGGTGCGCGAACAGCCGGTTCGAAGGCGGGGTTGCCCTGGTGGTCGACCTGGCGGGAGTCCGCTGGGAAGACGACCGGCGAACGCCGCCAAAGGCGGGAACGGTCCTGGCGCCCGGCGCGTTCCGGATTTCCGAGGGCCGGGTCACGCTCGCGTTTCTGACCGGTGTGACCTTGACCCTGGAGGGGCCCGCGGAGCTTGACCTGATCGACCGGGAACACGTCTTCTGCCATCGCGGCAAGCTGCGGGCGCGGATACCGCACGGGGCCGAGGGATTCGTGGTCGAGTCGCCCGGCAGCGGCCGTGGTGGACCTGGGCACCGAGTTCGCGCTCAACGTCGAGACCGACGGCACGTCGCGGGTGCGTCGTCTTCGAGGGGAAGGCCGAGGCGGCGCTACTGGATGCGGTGGGGGCAGCCAAGCGTAGCCAGCTCGTCGTCCAGAGCAAGGAGTTCGCCCTCGACCCGTATGCCGGCCGGATCATCGAAACCGAGGCCGGACCGGAAGGGTTCCTTCCCGTGCAAGCCCAGCCGGTCCCATCGTTGTTCCTCGAGCCCGGCTATGCCGAGGCCGTCCTCCAGGCTCGACCGCGGGGCTACTGGCGGTTCGAGTCGCTGGCCGGCGAGATCGTGCCCAACGAGGTTCCCGGCGGTCCGCCGCTCCGCGCCAACGGACCGGTCCGGATCGCGGTCGACCCCGCTCGGAACGGCTGCGCCCTGTTCCGCCCCGACGCCCCTGAGCAGTACCTCGCCACCGACGAACTCTGGAAGCTGCCGCGTGATCCGGGACACGCGGTCGAATTCTGGGTCCTGGCGGATAATCTCCGCTACGCCTCGATCGTCGGCCTGTATCCCCCCCTGGAGATCGTCCCGACCGGGCAGGATTCTCCCTACGTGCATACCTTGCTGGTCGAGCTGATCTCCGCGGGACGTCGGTTGCAGAAGCCGGCCTCGGTCCGGTTCCTGCACCGCTGGCCGCCGGATGTCAAGATCGAATTCAACACATTTTCACGATCGGTCTACATTCCCCATCGCTGGCATCACGTCGTGGCGCAGAAGAACGGTCCCCGGATGGAGCTCTATTTCGACGGCGTGCCGGCCGCGCCCCTGCCGCTCGAGCCCGATCACCCCGACGGTGAATGCCACCTGGTGGTCGGGCGACGAACGCCGGACCTGCACGATTCCCGTGACAATCGATCGTTCGTCGGCCGGCTCGACGAGCTCGCCCTGTACGACCACCCACTCCCGGCCCAGGAGGTCGCGCCGTCATTTCCGGCTGGCAACCCAGAAAGTGCTCGCCGACTGATCGAGGGTTCACGCTCATCGCATCTCTCAATCTTGATGATCGGGACTCGTCTCCTGACCCATCCCGATCGCCGGCGGAGGTTCAAAGCGTTTCGGACTTTTCTTTGTTGTTTTGAAGGAGACTTTCATGAATCGTCGTGGCTTCACCCTGATCGAGCTGCTGGTCGTCATCGCCATCATCGCCGTGCTGATCGCCCTGCTCCTGCCCGCCGTCCAGGCGGCCCGCGAGGCCGCCCGCCGGAGCCAGTGCGTCAATAACCTGAAACAGCTCGGCCTCGCGATGCACAATTACCACGACTCACTCGGCACCTTCCCGATCGGCGCGATGGGCGTGCGAAGCCTGGCCGCGGGGGGAAAGTACCCGAGCGGGACGGCCGTGGGCAACGCCCGGCGGACCTGGGCCTTCATGCTCCTGCCCTACATCGAACAGGGAACCATCGGCAACTCGATCAACTTCAGCCTCAGCGTGAACACCAACCAGAACACCACCGCCTCCATCGCGCTGATCGCTGTGTACCTGTGCCCCAGCGACCCGAACTACGGGTCGATCGAGATGAGCCCGGCCCGTCGCCAGGGGAGCTATAACGTCAACTGGGGCAACACGACCTGGCAACAGAACCTGATCACGACCTACAACCCCACCGTCGGTATCTACCCCCCCGGAGTCACGCAGTCGGTCCCCTTCATGGGCGCCCCCTTCTCGCAGGACAAGTCGTTCGGCATCCCGAGCATCACCGACGGCACGAGCAATACCCTGCTCATGGCCGAGGTGAAGATCGGCGCCGACATTCCCAATGGCACCCAGGACCACCGGGGCGACATCTATAATGACGATTATGACTGTGCCATGTTCATGACTTTCACCCCGCCCAACACGACGTTTCCCGACATGATCTCGGGTGACTGCAACTACCCCTACCAGCAGAACCCACCATGCACCTCGGGCAAGCTCCCCTACTTCAACGCGGCCCGTGGTTATCATCCGGGCGGAGTCAACGCGCTCATGGGTGATGGCCATGTCCAGTTCTTCAAGAACACGATCGCCTACACGATCTGGCGCTCGCTCGGCTCCTCGCAAGGGGGCGAGGTCCTCGACTCCAGTTCCTACTGATCGGCATTCGTGAATCGGCCGTTCCTTGGGTCTGACGCCGGGCGCAAGCCTGGCAGGCCCGGCGTCAGACCTTGGGAGTTCCCGATGATTGATCGAGAGCGATCTCGCTTCGCGATCGGCCCCGGTTCGTCCGTTCTCATGGCCCTGTTCGCGTCCCTGGTTGGGGCCCCGGCCGCGATCGCCCACGCCGCGGAGGTCCGATCGCCCGACGGCCAGCTCGTGGTCACGGTCGATCTCGTCGACAGCGGAGGCAGGGAGGGCTGCCCGGTCTACGGCGTCTCCTACCGTGGCCGCCCGGTGCTCGTCGCGTCACGGCTCGGCCTGGACCTGGCCGACGCACCGGCCTGGGACCACGGCTTCCGGATCGCGAACACGTCGCATGCCCGTCACGACGCCACATGGAAGCCCGTTTACGGCGAGCGCAGCCTGATCCGCGACCACTATAACGAGCTAACGGTCGAACTCGAAGACGCGCACCGCCCCTCACGCCGTCTCGTGTTGAAGTTCCGCGCCTACAACGAGGGGGCAGCCTTCTGTTACCTGGTCCCGGAATGGAGCGGCCAGGAGCGAGTCGAAATCAATGCCGAGCAAACACGGTTCCGGTTTGCGGGCGACCCCATGGCGTGGGCCACGTATTCCGCCCAGGGCCTCTACAGCCGCGTCCCGATCGACGCCGTGAAGCCCGGCTGCGAGCGGCCTCTGACGGTCGAGGTGGCTGACGACTGCTACGCCGCCATCGCCGAGGCCCGGCTCGTGGATTACGCCCGGATGCGGCTGGGACCGGCCGAAGGCGAGCCGCGCACACTTCGAACGCTGCTCGGAAGCGCCGTGCACGCCGCGGTCCCGTGTGCCACGCCCTGGCGCGTGGTCCTGCTGGGCGATACGCCGGGGCGTCTGATCGAGCACAACGACCTGATCCTGAACCTGAACGCCCCGTGCGCCCTGGCGGACACCTCGTGGATCAGGCCGGGCAAGGTGATCCGCGAGAAGACCCTCACCACGGCCGGCGGCAAGGCCTGTGTTGATTTCGCCGCCGCCCGGGGGCTCCAGTACGTCGAGTTCGACGCGGGCTGGTACGGGCCGGAGGGCGACCCTCGATCCGACGCCCGCGCCGTGGCCCGACCGGACCTGGACCTTCACGAGGTGATCCGCCACGGCAAGGAGCGGGGCATCGGCGTGATCCTCTACGTCAATCGACGGGCGCTGGAGCGGCAGATGGACGAGATCTTCCCGCTCTACGAGCGCTGGGGGGTCAAGGGAGTCAAGTTCGGGTTCGTGCAGGTGGGCAGCCAGGAATGGACCGCCTGGGTCAACGCGGGGATTCGCAAGGCCGCGGCTTACCATCTGATGGTGGATGTCCACGACGAGTTTCGCCCCACCGGCTACAGCCGAACTTACCCCAACCTGATGACGGTCGAGGGGGTGCGCGGGAACGAGACTTTCCCCACCGCCGACCACGATACGATGTTGCCCTTCACCCGGTTCCTGGCCGGGCCGGCGGACTACACGATCTGCTGGTACGACGTCCGCTTGAGAAACACACACGCTCATCAGCTCGCCTGCGCGGTCGTTTACTACAGTCCGTGGCAATTCCTGTTCTGGTACGATCGGCCCGCGCAATACCAGGGTGAGCCTGAGCTGGCCTTTTTCGAGCATGTGCCGACGGTCTGGGACGACACCCGCGTGCTCCAGGGGAAGATTGGCCAGTCGGTCACGATCGCCCGGCGCAGCGGCGACCAATGGTTCGTGGGCACGCTCAACGCCGCCGAGCGCCGGCGTGTCGAGATCCCGCTTTCCTTCCTGGAACCGGGCCAGCGCTACCTCGCCACGACCTACGCCGACGCCACGCCCGACCGTGCTGAGCGCACCGGAGTGAAGGTTGACACGATCCCGGTCGATTCCAGCACCCGGATCAAGGCCGACCTGGCCGCCAGGGGCGGACACGCGATGCGGATCATCGCCGTATCGGGAGAGCATTCTCCGCAATGACTGATGGCATTTACAATTTCATCATTGTGGTTTGGTTCGACTTCAGCGCGTGAATCAGAAACAATCATGCTTGCGTAAGATAATGGCATACCCGGTTCCGGCCGCCGCGCTTGGCGTTGTAGAGTGCGGCGTCCGCCTGGTCAATCAGGTGCCAGGGGTTTACACAGCACGGTGTGAGCGTCGCGACCCCGAAGCTGGCCGTCACGGGCCTCAGCGGCCAGCCATGGTTCTTCAACGCCATTCGGAGTCGGTTGGCAACCTCGGTCGCGGCCACGGCATCCGTCTCGTGAAGCAGGATGACGAACTCCTCGCCACCATAACGGGCCACGAGGTCCGAATTCCGGGTGTGCTCGCGGAAAACCTCCGCAACGGTCCGAAGCACGTCATCACCGGCCGAGTGACCGAATGTGTCGTTATAACTTTTGAATTTATCAACATCTGCCAGGATCACTGAGAGAGACGTTCCTCGACGTAGCCCCAGGGAGTAGCTATCCTGAAGCACCTCGGCGAAATGGCGGCGATTCTTCAGGCCGGTCAGGACGTCGGTGATGGCGATTTGCGCGAGCTGGGTATTGGCACGCGCGAGCTCGAGCTGCTGGTTCTGAAGTGCGGCGTTCAGCGCGTTGGCAATTCGGAGCTGCTCGGCAACCTGGGCCTGACTCCTCCGCAGCTCGTCCTCCGTCCGTCGGCGGACGTCGATCTCCTGGCGGAGCTCGATCTCGGTCATGACCGAGGCGGTCAGGTCGGAGAGTGTCTCCAGGTCGTCTCGCGACCACGACCGGGGGCGATTGTCGATTGCGCAGAACGAGCCGAGCACATGGCCGCTCCCCGACGTCAGCGGCACGCCGATGTAGGCGACCACGCCCAGTTCCGGTATGGCGAGGTTGTCACACACCATCGGGTCGCACCGGGCGTCGGGAATGACCAGCGGCTTGCCGTGCCGGACCACATGCTGGCAGAACGAGTGCGACAGGGGGGTCTGCCGAGACGAGCACCAGGGCTCGGGCAGGCCGTGGCAGCTCTTGAAGAACTGGCGGTCCGAGTCCACCAGCGAGACCAGGGCTACCGGAGCGCACAGCATCCGCGAGGCCAGGCGGGTCAGCCGGTCAAACGGCGGCTCGGCGGCACTATCGAGCAGCTTCAGGAGCCGCAGCGCCTCCAGACGCCCAGGATCGCCGACGGCGTCCCGCTCGCGCGCGGCGAGTTCGTCGTCCGGGCCGGCGGAAGGCCACGAGAGGCCCGCGAGCTGGGTCTGCTCCGTCATCGGAAACACTCCGGTGTCACGTCCTTCCCCCTTCATCACGACCGATCGTTCGTCCGGTCAGGCGACACCCTCATCCTCGGGCGAAGGTCGTCTAATACTCATCCTAGCTCATGCTGGACTGCCTGGCACGGGGGGACCGGGAACCCATGGGAGGCCCGGTTCGATCACGACGAGGTCGAGGAGCGCTCGGCCGTTGCATGGGGTGGCGTCGGAAGGAAGAAGGTCTGAACCGCCGCGATGACCAGGACCGTTTCAAGCACGAGCATCACCGTGCCGACCCCGCGTCGATCGGCCAGCCAGCCCAGCAACGGGGCGACCATGCCGCCGACGCTCACCGCCAGGCCGAGAGTGACTCCCGAGGCAATACCGACGCGGTTGGGCAGATATTCCTGGCCCAGAACGACCAGCACACTCGAGGGGAGAAAAAAGGTCATCGCCAGGGCCACCAGCGCCGGGATGGCGTAAGGGCCGTCCGAGCAGGCGAGAAAGAGCGGGAGCATGAGCGTGGCCAGCCCCAGACCGGAGCGGATGGTCGTCCGCCGGCCGATCCGGTCGGCCAGCACGCCGCCAAGCACGGTCGCCACGAGCACCGTGCCCAGCAGGACCGAGAGGATCGACGTCGCTTCCGACGCCGTGGTTCCCCGCCGCGACATCCAGTACAGCGCGATGAAGGTATTCAGCCCGAAGAAGACCACCGATCGGCAGATCATCGTCGCGCTGAGCTGGAGGAACCCGCCCCAGTCGTCAGGCACGCCGCCCGACAGTCCGGCGTCCGCGCCGTCGTTTGTGATCGCGCCGGCTCGATCCGGGATCGCGCGAGAACTGACGGTGGAGCACGACAGCCATCGCCATCGCGGGGACGATCAGCGCCAGCATGCCGGGCGTACCGACGCGGGTCATCACCTGCCGGGTCAGCGAGGGTGCCAGGGCGAAGCCCACGCCGCCACCGACCGAGAAGACGCTCATCCCGGTCGATCGACGCGTGCCCGACGCGCAGTGCGCCAGCCGCGCGGCCTCGGGATGAAACGCCGAGACCCCCAGTCCGCTGAGGGCCAGGCTCAGGACCAGCACGGGGTAGACCGTCGACTGCAAACCGGCCGCGAACCCCAGCCACGTCAGCGCCACGCTTGCCGGCAAGATCCAGGTGAACGCCATCCGGTCGGCAAGCTGGCCGAACAACGGCTGCGCCAGCGACGACACCGCGCTGATCGCGAAGACAAGCCCCGCCGCGGCCGTATAGCTGAACCCGCGCTCGACCCTCAAAAATGGCAGGACGGCCGGCACCGTTCCCTGGCAGAGATCAATCAGCATGTGCCCCGCGGTCAGGAGGCCGAGGGCCTTGCGGTCCATCGGCGGTTGGGCTCGATTCGTCAGCGGAGGGTCCTTTCGCGACGTACAAAGCAAAGTTGACGGCCAGGCCGCGGCAAGAGCAACGATCCTCTCCATGATCGCGATCCCGGTACGGATTGCAACCGGAGCCGCCCCCGGCCCGGCTGCTCTGGCACCGCCCATGCATTAGCCACCATCCGAACCTGCCGCGGCCAGTACCGTCGAGAACGGCGCCACGGCAGATCGACCGCTCTCTTCATCGCGAGGAAACCTCATGATCGCGACCGAGCCCGCCGTGACCTTCGTCGTTCCGGGAGACCTGCATCTGACCGAGCCCGGCGAGCCCAATCATAGGCATGCGCTAGAGATGGTGGCGCAGGTCAACCGGTGGGTCCACCCCGACTTCGTCCAGTTCATCGGCGACAACGTCCAGCACGCGACCGAGCCCCAGTTCCGACTCTTCGACGATCTGCGCGGCCGGCTCGCGTGCCCTCACTTCGCCCTGGTGGGCGATCACGACGTGCATGAAGACCCCACCGCGCGGGGGTTTCGTGCCCACATGGGCCTGGAGACGACGTACGGATCGAGCACCCGGGACGGTTTTCGGTTCCTCCGGCTCGACACCCAGCAGCATCGACCGGTGGGCATGCTCGCCAAGCAGCTCGATTGGTTCGAGGCCGAGGTCGACGCCGCGCACCAGGCCGGCGAGCGCCTGATCGTGTTCCAGCATAACTACCCATACCAGATCTGGGAGACTTTCGACGGCCCCGGAATCGACCGATGGCGTGCGATCGTCCAGTCGCGCCCGATCATGGCGATCGTTTCGGGGCATACGCACTACGGGCAGGTGGCCAACGACGGCCGCAACGTCATGGTTGCGACCCGATCGATCGGCGACCCCGAAGGAGGCCCGGCTGGCTACACGATCGGCCACGTCCGGGGCGACGACCTGGCCTTCACGTTCCGCGCGATCGAGGACACTGGCCCGGTCGCGCTTGTGACCCACCCGCGCGAGACCCTGCTGCGTCGGCGCCCCGTCGCAGGTCGTTCAGGGCCCCGATCGGATCGAGGCGCGGACCTGGTCCGAACTGCCCGTGCGAGGCGTCCGCGCCCGGGTTGACGACGGCGACTGGTGCGAGCTCCAGCCGCGGAGTCCGGGCTTCTGGGATACCCCTCTGACCGGCGGCCGGCTTGCCAAGGGCGAGCACACGATCGAGATCGAGGCGATCGACCGGGAGGGCCGTCGCGGCAGCCAGCGCAGCGGGTTCTTCGTTGACCCCACCGGCCGATACACCGCTGTGCCCGCGGTCCGGCCGATCGTCACCGCCACGGCCTTTTGCTGAGCTTCGCGGCTGACAACCATCGCCGGCCACAACCGGGTCTGGTATCATCCGTCCATGAGCCGACCCGCCCCGATACCCGATCCCGAGCCTCGCTCCACGCCGACGAGCGAACGCGAATCGCTCCCCGCGAGGCCGGCCTGTCCGGTCTGTGGCGGCCGGCTGATCGAGATCCGGGCCAAGCTTCAGTGCTCACGCTGCCGGACGATCTGCGAGACCTGCTGCGAGGGCGGGCCGGGCTAATCACCCGGGAACAGGAACGCAACGTCCTGTGGGTCGAGACCCTCGAACACACGCTGCTCGTAGGCCGAGATCTTGCCGTCGTGATTCCGGTCAACCTGGGCGGTGATGAATCCCTTGATCACTCCCAGGTTGAGCAGAGGACCGCGTCCCCCGCTGACCCGGTTCAGGAAATCGTCCCACGCCTGGAGGGCAGGATTGTCGGACGGCGCGACCTCGCCGTCGATCGGCCGGACCGCCCGCGCGGCGATCCACCCGCGTTCAGAATGGAGCGGGCACGGGCCAGGACCGCGCGGGCGAGGACCATATCGTTGGTGACGACGGTGTTCGGGATCACGGTCACGGTGAACGAGCCCGAGACGTTCGATCCGCCGAGCCCGGGACGGTGGCCTGGACGAGCGTCGTGCCGATCGGGAACATGGTGCCGCTGGGGGGCGACTCGACAACCTGTGCGGCGGGGTCGCCGGGGGCGTTGACCGTGGGAGCCTGGTAGTTGACGACGGCCCCGTTGCCGCTCGTCGCCTCGACCACGATGTTGGACGGCAGGTTGCTCAGCGTGGCCCCGCCCGGTTTCACCGTCACGGTAAACGAGCCAATCGCGATGTGGCCGTAACGATCGGTCGCCTCGATCGGGATCGAGGTCGTTCCCACCGGGAGAATCGTCCCGGGCGCGGCGGAACTGACAACCAGCGGGTTCGGGTCGAGCGCATCGACGGCCCGCGGCATGGTGAATTCGAGCGGGGCACCTCCCGGACTGGTGGCCGTCAGGACCTGGTTCGGAGGCAGGTTCACCAGGATCGGGCCGCCATACTGGTAGGGACTGGGAACCGGCCGGCCAAGCAATCCATCAAGCGGGGCCTGAAGCGCATCGGCCATGACCTGGTAGCCGCTGATCGTGGGATGCAGGTAATCGGGCGGCTGCAAGACCTCGCCGGGGATCGTCCCGTCGGGCCCCACGAGGAGCGAGCCCAGATTGAGGTAGAAGACATTGCGGCCGTCGGCCAGCGGAGCGATCAGGCTGTTGACCTGATCGATCTCGGCGCGGACGGGATCGCCGGAGGTCTGACCGCGGGGCAGAATGCCCAGGAGCAGGACCTTGGTATCGGGCGACAGCGCCCGGATGGTCGCCACGACGGCGTCAATTCCCTGGGCCGTTTCCTGCGGCGACTCATTCGCGCCGGTGTATACCAGGTTGTTGGTGCCGATCATCACCACCGCAACCTGGGGTTTGCCGTCGAGCTCGCCGTTCTGGAGCCGCCAGAGGAGGTTCTGGGTCCGGTCGCCATCGATCCCGAAATCGACCGCCCCCATCGGCGTGAGCTCGCCGTTCCAGACGGGCAGTCCGGGATACCCCGGCTCGTCCCAGCGGGCGAAGATCGAATCACCGAAGAAGACGACACCGCTGGCCTTTCCCGCGTTGGCCAGGCTGACGAACGACGCGTGCGCCGACATCGACGCGCTGTCTAGCCGCTCGGTGGGTGTGGTCGCGGCCGAGGTATCAAGTCCTGGGATCACGACCGAGCCGCCCGTCGTGGAGAGGGCCAGGCGGCGCTCGAGCGGCTCACCCACGATGGGGCGGAATCGGGTCGGCTTTGGCATCGTTGCTTCGATGGAAAATCGTGGTTGCTGTGACTCAAGGAAGCGCCGTCAGGCTTTGCCGGAAAAGCATACCTGACGGATCGGGGCCGATCGAAAAAATCGCGCGAGTTTCGCTTCACTTGAGCAGGCCGCCGGTTCGCGCCTGGGCCTCTTCGGGATAGAGCTTCACCGCGGGGAGTGAGCTGCGGCGGTAGGGGCCAGTGCCGAACACGAAGCGGTCGCGCACGCCCTCGGCGTTGAGCAACGGCCCCGACTCCCAGACGAGGCTCCCGGACTTCGCGTCGTAGGCGAACAGCGCGGCCTTGACCACGGCGTCCTGCTGGTTCGTCTGCGAGATCGCCAGCGACGTGGATGAGGAAGAGGCCGCCGAACCCGCCGCCAGCGCCGCTCCCCCGGGCACGAGCAGCGAGCTGAGCGAACCGGGCGAGGGGAGCCCCATCGTGCAGGTGCGTTCCTCGGTGCCGTAGGCGCCGATCGACGGTTCGAGAATCACTTGCGCGTTCTTCTTGTCGTCCTCCAGCCGGACACCCTGCTCGGCCATCGAGCGTCGAATGCTCGAAAGGATCCATTCCTTGTCGATCGCCACCACGTATTCGGCGTCGAGGTAGACCTTGGCCCCTGCCAGGGGTCGGAAATCGACCCCGCAGATCGCGGTGTCCCAGGCCCCGGTCAGCAAGAGCTGCTCGGTCCCGGACCGAGGCGTTCCGGTCATCTTCACCGTCGTGCAACCGCCCATCACGCTCGTCACCAACACCAGAACCAGCAAACAACCGGCGGACCGGGTCGCGGTCATCGATCGCATGGATTCCGCCCTTCCTGTGCCGTTCCCGTTCGCAGCCCGGCCCGCGTATCGACCAGTCGCCACGATTCTGACGACCGTGCGGAAACATCCGATCGCCGGGGCGATACCCTGAAAATCGGCTGCGAGGGCTGCCCGGACCAACGATTTCGCCGCGCACACCACCCGCGGTTCAGGTTGTACCGGTTGCACCGACAGGTGCGGCTGGAACGGCGGGACCGCTGGTACCAGGCGTTGTCGGAAACGGGGACTGGCTCCGGGCGAGCCCCTCGTGATTCCAGGCATCGCGCCGCCGTCCGCCCGGAGCCAGTCCCCGTTTCGGACAACGCCTATCGCTCGAACGCGCCCAGGTCCGGTGCGGCGCCGCGGAATGGGAATCCCACATCTAAACCCTTGTCAATCAGCAAGCTTCCCTCGGCCGGATGCATGAAGCCGATCGCGGGAAGATCGCCGTTGGCCTGTCGCGGTTGGGTCAGCTCGCTCTCATCGAGGTTAACGAAGTCCTTGTCGCCAATCGCCAGGTCGAGCGTGAACGAATCATGGTCGGCGACACATCGGGACCGGTCGATCCGCGCGATCAACACTCGCCCCTTGTACCCGAGGTTGTTCCGCAGGGTGTGCCCGTAGCCGTCGACGTCGGTCCGGTTGTCGGACAGCCGGCAGAGCATGTTGAAGTCGTTGCCATTGCGGTACGCGGAGTTGTTGAACCAGTCGCCGCCGCAGGGATGATGGTTGGCGTAAAAGCCGCTGGCCTTGTTGCCAACGGCCAGGCAGAACCGGACCGTGTGTCGCGGAATCGGCCGCGGCAACCGGTCGGCCGGCGTCGCGCCGTAACCACCGGCCTTGAACCCGTTGCCATCGGCAAGCCGATCGAGCTTGGGCGACAGGCCGTTATAGAACGCCCAGCAATTCTCGAACGTCACCGGCTCATGGGCGTTGATACAATCATATCCGTCATCGCTGTTGAACCATGCGCGGCAGCCGCGGAACACGTTTCCCGTGCCACCCCGCGGTGGGTGGCAGCCGAAGCCATCGACGTTCCCTCCGCGACCTCCCTCGGAGGTGACGTCGTGGTTCCGGTAGGCGTCGCAGTTGAGGAACAGGTTGTCGGACCCGCGCACGCTATAAATCCCAATGGCCTGGCCGTCGTGCATGCTCAGCAATTCATAGATGTTGTGACTGCCGTCGTTCTCGAAGCAGATTGACTGCGTGTGCCCCTTGAGCGTCACCTGGACCCCGATCACCTCGATTCCTTTGATGTGAATCCATGAGCCGCTGATGTAAAAGGCGTCGACCCTCACGCCGGCCGGCTTGACCTCGGAAAAATCGAACACGGGATGTTCGTCATGATACGCCCAGTAGTTGATGCGTCGCTCCGGCGTACCGCTTTTCTCCAGGAAGTTGACATACGCCCAGATCCCCCGCCGCCGGGCGATCTGGCTTTCCTTCATCACATAGGTGCCACCGCGAATGTAAACCGTGTCGCCCGGTCCAGCCGCCCGTTGCGCTCTCTGGATCGTGGCGAACGGTTTTTCGAGCGTCCCGGGATGATCATCGCTCCCCGTCGTCGCGACGAAGAACTCCGCGGCCCCGGCCTGCGTACGTGTCGCCCCCATCAGTAAGAGCAAAGCAACGAGCCCCAACCAGCGCGGGTGTCTCACGGTCGTCGATCCTCCGCGGTGACTCGATTCCGCCAACCCATCCAGACTCACCTCGCTTTCTACTTACCGTAACAGGTCGGCTGGCACCGTTCCACGATCTCCCAGCCCTCGTCGATGATACCGTCTTCGGTCGAACCGGATCGATCCGGCGACTCGGCGTCGAATTAAATCTATTAATCATCATATTTCTATATTCAATATGCGTCATTTTTTAGATCGAAGACGTAGCCCTTGTGGTCCGACGCCGCCACCGCCAGCCGTCGTCCGTCGGGGCTCCAGGAGACGCACGAGCCGAGCACGCCGGGCGTGAGCTTCATGCGTACGAAGGGAGGCGCCTTCGGATCATCAGATTCGGCGTCCCACACAAATAATGTACCGCTGTATCCGATCGACGCGAGCTGTTTACCGTCGGGACTCCAGGAGACCGAGTAGACGTCGTCGGCATGGCCAACAAACTTGCAGACTTCCTTACCGGTTACCACGTCCCAGGTCCGCACGGAGCGGTCCACCGAGCCCGTGGCGAGGCGGGCGCCGTCAGGGCGGAAGGCAAGGGTGTAGATCGGCTCGGAGTGGCCGGCGGACCTGCGGACTTCCTTGCCGTTGGCGGGGTCCCAGTATTTGATCAGATTGTCATTCCCCGCGCTGGCCAGGAGGTTTCCGGCCGGGCTGAAACCAACGGTGTAGACAATCGCTGAATGGGCGTTGTCGATCGTGCGGACGGCGGTGCCGGCATCGGGGTCCCAGAGCCGGACGGTCTTGTCGGCCCCGGCGGTGGCGACGCGTTTGGCGTCAGGGCTCCAGGCGACTCCATAAACCTGGCCTTGATGGCCGCTGAGGACCTTGGGTGGTCCGGGCGCGTCGCCCCCGATCGGCCAGAGCCGCGCGGTCTTGTCGAGACTGCCCGAGAGGAGCCGCGAGCCGTCGGGCGCCGATGACACCGCGAGCACCAGGCCGGTGTGGCCGTCAAGCTTGCGGACCTGCTGGAACGTCGAGGCGTCCCAGAGACGGACCGTGGCGTCGAAGCCGCCGGTGACGAGCGACTTGCCGTCGGGGCACCAGGTGATCGCGTAAACGGCCTCGCCATGCCCCTCAAGCGTGCCCACACGGCTCAGCTTCGTGATCGTCCCGGTACATACGGAGCCCATCAAGGCAAACCGGCGAATATGTTGGATCATGAGATCTTGGCCTGTGTCTCGTTTCGAGGAAGGGGTGAACGAAGCGGGCCGCCCCACCGGCGACGATAGAGGCGATGGCTCGTCTTTGCAATGCGTGTCTCGACGAATCGCGACCGTGTTGGCGATACGATACAATGCCGGCGGGTTGAATCCGGAGGGGACGCGATGCCCGACCAGTCCAGGCTGCCACCACCATGGCCCGATCACCCTCGGCACGGCTTCACGCTGATCGAGTTGCTGGTCGTGATCGCGGTGATCGGGGTGCTCGTGGCGCTTTTGCTTCCGGCGGTGCAGGCGGCGCGCGAGGCGGCGCGGCGCGGGCAGTGCCTGAACAACCTGAAGCAGATCGGCCTGGGACTGCACGACTACCACGCCGCCTTGAACGGGTTTCCCGTGGGCTTCCTCTACGCCTACGCCAACGTCGCGGCCGACTCGTCGCCCCAGCAGTACCGGTGGTCGGTCCTGGCCCAGATGAGCCTGTACCTCGAACAGGCCGTGCTCCACGACGCCTTCAACTTCGACTTCCCGATCGCCCACAAGCCGATGGGGGGCGGATCGGCCTTCTGGCCCTACTACCCCGCCAACACGACGGCGATGGCGATCCGACTGGCCCTGTTCCTTTGCCCCAGCGACGGGCGCTGCGCCCCAGGCCGACACGGGGCCAACGAGCTATGCGTTCTGCGCGGGGGATGGCTCGGGGGGCGGCGACGCCACCGGAGCCAACGGCGTGTTCATCCTCGGACCGGCCGTGTCGATGGCCGACATCAGCGACGGGTCGAGCACCACCGCCGCCGCCTCGGAGCAGGTGCTCGGGATCGCCGGTCCCTATTCGCAGACCTCGCCGCTGCCTGTCCCCAATCCCAGGAACCGCGCCCTGGCGCGCGTGGCGAGCGGGCCACTGTCGTATCCCGACTGCACGGCCGCTCCCAGTGGCTGGCTCCTGAACAAGGGCTCGGCGTGGTGGGATGGCGACTACCTCAATACGCTTTACAATCACTTCCTACCACCGAACGCCGAGGGGCTCGACTGCATCACCTATCACAATCCCGGGTGGAAGGCCGCCCGGAGCTTCCACGCGGGGGGTGTCAATCTCCTCTTCTGCGACGGGCACGCCCGGCTCGTCAAGGACACCGTTTTCCCGGCCGTCTGGCGAGCGCTGGCTACTGCGCGGTGGGGGCGAGGTCCTCAGCGCCGGATCGTATTGACCTGAACGTCCGGGGCCTCGTTTCGATCTGGCCGCGGGGGCGATGGAGCTGGAGAGGAACCCGTGGCGGCGGGGAGATCGGTGTCGTAGGGCCGGGCGAACGCGGCGATGGCCGACGCGGCGGAGCGGGCGACGTCGCCTGGAGCGGAGGTGACGGCGTGGCGGGCGGCGGCGACAGCAGCCCCGGCGCGGCCGGCATCCTGTTCGAGAAGGGCCAGGCCGTACAGGGCATCGAACAGGTCCGGCTCCTCTCGGAGCGCCACGCGGTACTGGCGGCGGGCCGACTCGAAATCGTCCTCGACCAGGTAGGTCCACGCCACGCGAGCGGCGCGGAGGGCAGGGCGGGGGGGAGCGCTCGCGTGTTCCCACAAGGCACGAGCGCGGGCGGGCTCGCCCAGGTGCAGGGCGAGGGTGGCCATCCGGTTGGTCACCTCCCAGGGACGCGGCTCGGACGGATAGGCGCGCTCGAGGAACCCCAGCGCCGAGATCGGCCGGCCGCCAAGCAGTAGCGATCGGACGATCTGGTCAAGCTGGCTGAGGTTCTCCCATCGCTGAGGCGGTGGCGGACCGAGCCCGGCCTGAAGGCGGGCCGCCTGCTCGCCCGATTCCCGGACGATCGACGCCTGTTCCTGGTTAATCGGCGCCAGACGGGCCATCCGATCGAGGACCGGGATCGCGGCCTCGGTCATCCCCCTGCGCCTCGAATTGCTTTTCGAGCAGCAGAAGGGTCAGGAAGTCGCGCGGGGCGATCTCCGCGGCCTTCTCCAGCGCGTAGGTCGCGCGGATCGGCGACAGGTCGAGGACCGGGTCAAGCTCGAGCCGATAGCGGGGTACGGCGGCCGTGGCCTCGGGGCTCGATACGCTGGGGGTAAGTTCGGCCGGCTCGCGAACCATCTCGAGTTGACCGACGAGCTTCCAGCCGTCGAGGTTGCCGGGGTCGGCCCGCCGGATCCGTCGTGCTTGGTCGAGGCCCAGCAGCACCGGACCGTGCGCCAGGTCGGATCTCCCGCGTCCCTGGAAGACGTTGGCATAGGTCCAGAGCGCTCGCGCGTTGGCCCGGAGCGCGGGGATGCCCCCGGGCTCGAAGGCCGGATCGGGAATGAAGTGCCGACGCGCCAGATCGACCTCATGGGCCGCGACCGCCTCGCTGTAGGAACGGTGGACGAACAGAGCGGCGATCGGGTCGAACCAGACACAGCGCCAGCTCGGGTTGGCCATGATCGACGCCCCGAGCATGGCACTGTTCTCATGGCCGATCAGGACCGCCGGGCGTCCGAGCGCATCCAGGGCCGAGGGCCAGGAGGGGTCGTCGTCATGAATCCGGTTCCGCAGATTCACATACCTCTCGTAGAGCTCCGGCCCGATCACCTCGAGCCGTGCATCGGAGAAGACCTTGCGCTCTGGGCCGTTGTGATACTCATAAAGGGCGGCGTAGCCGTCGTGGTAGCTGAGGAACCGTGGAGGCATGGACTTCTCACCGGCGCACTCGATCGCCGCGTGTGGAAACCAGAGCGGCTCCTCGCCCAGGCCAATGGTCCGTCCTTCGCCTGACCAGGAGTAGAACGTACCACTGGCGACCAGCACCAAGACAATCACCACGACAGCCAGGGTGGCGAGCCGTGGGATCAGAGGCGCGGCGGGTGAGGTGGCTCGCGCACCGGGTTTGCTGGTTGCCGATCGTCGGTGGGCGACGGCCCCGGCCCACTCGCCGAAGTTCCAGGCGGTGACCGCCCCCACGACAGCCGCGAACTGGTGGCTGTTGCGGGTCGCTTTCCAGCTCAAGGCGCTGAAGGCCGCGAACAGGAAAAGCCGGAAAAGGCTTAGCCGCCAGGTAGGCTCGGAGCCGGAGCTGGCGTCGAACCCGGTCGAACTGGCTCGTTTCTTCGACCGACGGTTCTTCCTTGGCTTGACCTTCTCGTTCCCGTCCGGAGGCTCGGTCCGGTCGCGGAAGCGGGCCGCGACGGTCCAGACGATCGGGACCAGGAAGCTGAGCGCGCCCAGAATCATCGTGACGAGCTGAAGCTGGAGGGAGAGGTTGCGCCAGCCCGCCGATCGCTGGATAAAGAGGGGAATCGGCGTCAGTTCGGCGATCTCGCGGGCAAACATCGGGTTGGCCATCGTCTCGGCAAGCTGGAGCGGGTAGACGCCCCGGTGAAACCGTACGGGTTGACCACGCAGACCAGGGCGGTCAACACGATCGCCGGCGCGACGATCCGCCACCAGCGCCCGCGGCCCGGTCCGAGTGATCCGGGGCGAAGCAGGGCGTCAACCACGGCAAAGCTCAGGAGCACCGGCCCCAGGACGAACAGCCCGTGCGAATTGACCCAGGCAAGCTGCACCACGGGAAGTAGCCAGGCCAGCGCGGGCCATCGATCCCACCGCGACAGGATCGCCAGGGTGATCGACAGGTAGAAAAGGGTCAGTGTCTCGGGCCGGATGTACATTCGCCCGCCCAGAACCAGCAGTGCCGGAATCCATGCCAGCACGAGGACCCAGACCGGCCCTTCGCGACGTCGCGCCGTGATGAGGACCAGGAGGGCGATCGTGGTGATGGCGCATTTCGCCAGGTTCAGGCCGACGACCCCGAACCGAGCATATCCCAGGCTGAGCAAAACCTGGAAACCCCAGTGAAGGTCGATCCAGAGGTGATCGGGCACCGTGAAGGTGTAGAGGTCGTGATGCGGGACCTGGCCGGTCTGCCGGATCCAGTCCCCGGTGCGAAGGTGCCACCAGAAGTCAGTGTCCTTGAGGGGGAAGACACCGAGCAGGAAGGTCAGTGCCAGCAGCGCGGCGATCAGGAGCATGTCGAGCATCGCCGGAGCCAGACCGAGGGTTGACCGTGGCCGCGACGGGGGCTGGGACCGGGGTTTCTTCACGGGGGCGGGGAGACTCTCCGTGGACATCGACCGTCGGCTCCAGGGCGACGGGTGGGGATCACCGATCCCGGTCCCGCTCGAACATGAAACGAGAACACCCCGATTTTAACCCGGCCAGGGTCCCAGGGTCGAGGGAGGCCGGTCAACCCGGGCCGATACCGGTCCAGCCGGTTGCAAAGGTTCAGACCGACTGCTAACTTGAGCCCAGGTTCCGGTTCCATCACCTGTTGAGGAGGTTCCGATGAAGCGAACGGCCTGGAAGGTTCTCGGTCTCGGTGTGTGCGGGATCTTGCTGTCGTTGAGCCCGGTGCGGGCGGAGGACCTGAAGCCCGGCGACAAGGCGCCATCATTCACGATGGTCGGCTCGGACGGCAAGACCTACACTCTCGACCAGTTCAAGGGGAAGCAGGCGGTGGTCATCGCCTGGTTCCCGAAGGCGTTCACCGGCGGCTGCACCGCTGAGTGCAAAAGCTTCCGCGCCAGCAGCGAGAGCCTCAAGCCGCTGAACGTCGCCTACTTCACCGCCAGCGTCGACACTCCCGAGCTGAACAAGAAGTTCGCCGAGTCGCTCGACCTGGATTACCCGATCCTGTGCGATCCCGGTAAGGAGGTCGCGAAGTCCTACGGCGTCGTCCACGAAGGGCGTCCTGTCGCTGAGCGCTGGACGTTCTATATCGACAAGGACGGTGTCATCAAGGAAATCGACAAGAAGGTCAACACGAAGCAGGCCGGCACGGACCTGGCCTCGAAGATCAAGGAGCTCGGCCTGTCGGGACAGTGAACCAAGGGAACGGAACCGACCCGATTTGACTCGGTCGCGCCGGGAAGAAGGAGCTCCGCGCCGGTGGCGGAGCCCGTTCCCCTGGTGATCCGGCTCCTCGGTAGGGATCGGACCTTATCCTATTGGTGAACCTGCTGCATCCTGTGCCGCGGTGGCGTCCGCGCAGAGCTGGCGGGTCCGGGCGACGTCGGCGGTGATCTGGGCGAGGAGGTCGTCGAGACCGGCGAATGGACGGGTGGGTCGAAGCCGTTCCAGGAAGTCGAGCTCGATCGTCCGTCCGTAGAGGTCGCCATCATAGTCGAGAAGATGGGCCTCGACCTTGCAGACTTGTTCGCCGAAGGTGACATTGGGACCGATGTGGCAGGCGGCGGGGAGACCCGGTCCACGGGTCTGGAGCCGGGCGATCGCGGCGTAGACACCATCCGCGGGAATCAGGGTGTCGATCTCGTCGAGATTGGCCGTGGGGAACCCGAGCCCGGCCCCGCGGCCGGCGCCATGCGTGACCAGGCCTCGGAGCCGATGCGGCCGGCCCAGGAGCCGGGTGGCCTCGTCGGCCCGGCCATCGGCCAGGGCGCGGCGGATGCGCGACGAGGAGACGAGCTGATCGTCAACCAGGGTCGGCGCCACGACCTCGAAGCGGAGCCCCGCGTCACGGCACCAGCCGGCCAGAAGCGCAGCGTCGCCCCCTCGGTCGCGCCCGAAGGCAAAATTCGGCCCCTCGACCATCCCGCGAGCACCAAGCTGGCCAACAATCACACGGTCGAAGAACTCGCGCGCGGTCAGGCTCAGAAGCCAGGGGCCGGTCACGAAAACGGCAACCTCGTCGGCTCCCGCCTCCTTCAGAAGGGCGACCTTCCGCTCGGTCCAGACCAGGGGGACCGGCGCCTCGGCCGGTCTCAGCAGGGCCACCGGATGGGGATCGAACGTGATCGCCAGGGCGGGCGCCCCGGCCTCGAGCGCATTGGCACGCAAACGGCTGATCAGGCGGCCGTGCCCTCGGTGCACGCCGTCGAAGTTCCCCACCGCGACCAACGCGCCGCGCAAACGCTCGGGAATCTCTCCAAATCCGTCGATCGTGATCACCCCGAGACGTCTCCCCGCGCTGTCAGGCACGCTGACGATGTTCGTTTCCTGGTCCAGGTTTCGGCCCGTTCTGAATCAAGGATTATCGCCCTGATCCTCGATGTCGGTCAATCCCGACGCAGATCGTGGCGAATCGATCCCGATCCGATCGTTCCGTCCGATTTTTTTTCGGTTTCGGTCGCTGAACCTCGACGAGCCCATGCCTGCGTGAGGTCCGGGCGTGTATGATGGCGCGGCGAGTGGCCAGACTCGATCTTCCCTGAACTCTCCGGCTTACATGAATTTTCTCATACTTGGATCGGGTCCCGAGGAGCATGTCTGGGCTCGGGAGCTCGTCGGATCGGGACACGCGATCGTAGCGGCGCACCCTGGTCTCGATGGTATCGGGGTCGAGCAAGCTCCGCGCCAGTACGACTTCGAGGCCGCTCTGGCCACGCCTGGAATCGAGGCGGTCCTCGTCGGCGGTGCGCTGGCGGTCCGGGGCGAATGGCTGCGAAGAGTCGCGGCCGAAGGTTGGCCGTCGATCTGCCTCCATCCACCGGGGGCCGATTCCGAAGCGTACTACCAGGTCGCCATGGCCCGCCAGGAGACCGGCGCGCTGGTCGTTCCCGATATGCCGCTCAGGCTTCATCCCGGTCTGGTCGCCATCCAACGCCTCGTGGCGGAAGGCGATGCGACGATCGGCGCCCTGCGCGGGCTCCGGGTCGACTGGGCGATTCCGCCGGAGCGCGACGGCGAAACCCCTCGCCCCGATCTCGCCCGGGAGATCTTCCCCCGGATGATCGACGCTGTACGCTCGATTCTCGGTGAAGTGGAAGCCCTCAGCGCCACGGGTGATCCAACTGGGCTGTGGCCGACCGCGAGCCTGGTCGTTCAAATTCGAGCCGCGGGTAACCGGCGCGCGGAGGTCCGAATCGAGCGCGGAGTGGGCAACGCCTCGGAACCCACGCTCCGCGTCGTCGCCCAGGGATCGGAAGGCTCGCTGGCGCTCGAAGCCGACACCGCGCTCGAAGGACCGGCTCGGCTCGTCCGGCGGACCAGCTCGGGAGAATCCCGGACCGAGCTCGCGACCTGGGAACCGCGTCGAGCCATTCTCAAGGTCCTGAACGAGTCGATCCATCAGCGAGGTCGTGACCGCGACTCGCGACACGAGATCCATCCCAACCTGCTTGACGGCACGCGCGCCATGGGAGCTGGCCGAAGCCACGGTCCGCGGTCTCAAGCGTGGCCGGACGATCGAGCTTCACTACGAGGAGATCAGCGAGGCTGGCACGTTCAAAGGGGTGATGACCTCGCTCGGTTGCATGCTCTTCCTGGCCGCGCTCGTTTTGCTTCCCCTCGCACTGGTTGGCCCGGCATCGGCATTCCAGCCACCTTGTACCTGGCGTACGCCATCCCCCCGCTGCTGATCGGATTCATCCTGCTGCAAGTGCTCAGGTTTGCGGTCCGGCGCGGCGATCGGCCGGATTGACGACCGGCGTGCCGGGAAGCTCGGCGAAGCTATCGAGAGTCTTGCGAAGCGCGGGCGCCAGGCCGTCGAATCGGTCGGACTCGAGCGTGTACTTGACCTCGAAATCAAACCGATCGCCTCGGAATCGGCGTTCCAGGATGGTCATCGAGAATGGGCCGCGGCGGGTGCGAACGATCGTTTCCAGGGCGTCGCGATCGCCTTGTCTGATAACCTGGCAGGCAAGCACCTCGCAACCCGGCTCCACCTGTCGGAGCCGGTCGGGAAGCTCGCGTGCCAGCGCCTGTAGGTCGCGGACGGCCTCATCGTCGCCATGCGGCTGAGCCAGGACCAGCAGGTTGTCCGACCAGATCCCGTGAGCCGGACCGTTGGCGAACAGGAGCGCCACCTGGCTGGGGGCGAGCACAGGCCGCCAGCCGTCGGGCAGGTCGAGGGCGAACCGAAACTCGCGTTGTCCCCAGCGATTGGTCCTCGGCTCGATCAGATCAGCGCCCGTGTTGGGGGCCTTGAATTCGGCGGCGTCAATCAAGGCGTCGAAGGCGGGCTGGGCCGCGGCGAATGTCGCTCCGTCGGTACTTAACGTGAAGGTGTACAACTGCCGATGCGCGATGATCTGAACCGTCCGCTCGCGCCAGGCCAGGCCCGCCTGATCGCGGGGATGGAACTCCCAGACCGAATCGAGCTGGTCGCCCCTTGGCCTCTGGACGACCTCGTTGCGGATCAAGGTCGCCCCCGGACGGTCGCCCCGACGCGCACGGGTCTCGATCCGGGTCCGATACTCGTCCAGACTGGCAGGGGCCAGTCCCAGTTCGCAGGCGGCAACCCCCGGCCGGTCGGGGTCGTCGCGTGGAATCAAGGCGACGAAGATCTGGTCCTCGCGCTCACGGACCGCGATCGGCCACATTGTCGGAATCGCGGTCTTGAGGCCGTACTTGGGGGCCTCGAAGCTCGACGTCGGCAACGGAGAATCGGCCGCGGCTACCATGAGCAAGCAACAGATCCCGGAAATCCATGCAGGCGTGAGCACGGTTAAAGACCTCACGAATCGCGAATGAAATCGGCCGCGTACGACCGGACGACCTTGCCGTTGAGCACGTGGAACCGGCGGAGTCGCTCGACGAGCTGGCCGCCAAACCGTTTAAGGGGGAGATGCACGAGCTTGCGGTCAAACCGACGCGCCAGCCGCCGCCAGGCGGCCGAAGGCGGCTTCGGGCTGACCACCGCGACATGCCGCTCGCAGCTGTGAAAACAGGCCGCGGCCAGGAGCCGCTCCTCGAGCGTGTCGGCGAAGTCGAGCCGGGGGTCGCTCCAGATGTCGGGAATGTGCCGCGGCGGATAAAGGAACAGCGCCCCTCCGTATTCGGCCTGCGCGATCCCGGGACCGACGAGGTTCTTCATATGATCGGTCGCGTAAAACGCCAGGGTCGATTCCTCAACGTGCTCGGCGTACCAGGTCGCGCGGTTGCTGTAAAGCTTGGGGTCGGCCGGCACATCGAACAGGAAGACGACGACCTCGAGCGAGCCCCGGCTCGGAGGAATCACCTTCACGTAGATGTCGCCGGTGTGCCAGTTCCGCAAGGTCTCGCGCAGGTCGAGGCCGTCGCGGACGCTCGTGGTGAACTTCTCGGACCTCGCCAGGTCGGCCCCGAGCACGGCTCTGGCCTGGTCGCGGACGTGTCGATGGAAGCTTTCGATCCGCTCATCTTCCGGCGGCCACGAACACATGCCGTACGGGTCCCAGCGCTGCTTCCAGAGCGCGCGGTCCCGCTCAGGAGGCCGGGGCCGCAGCTCGCAACTTCGCCAGGCTAGCGCCTGACCCGGAAGTCGGCTGACCATCCGCGCCGTCCCCCAGCCGGGCACATCCGCGCGGTCGATCCCCATCCTCAAGCGCTCTCCGGCATCCGATTCTTCATCGACATTGATCGACGCGAAGAACGGGTACTCTCGCGCGGTCTCGGCCACGGCCAGGGCAAAATCGTCGCCGGCAGTCTGCTTGGCGGCGACGACCAGGCTGTACAGGTCGGGAGTCAGCCGGCGCTCGATCAGCGAGAGATTGCGGACGTAGCGGAAGTAAACCGACAGGAGCTGGGGCGTCACCCGCTGCGCCACCTTGGGAAGCTTCGCCTTGAGCCGGTCGCGAGCCTGGAGGACCATCTCCTTGACGCCGTCGACCGAGAGGTTGTCATCGGGAGTCAGCTCGCGCCGGCCGCGCTCGTACAGGCCCGTCAGAAACGGCAGCTCTCCGAGTGCGAATAGCAGCGTCTCGGGATCGACCCGGAAGGTCTGGATCGGCGCGAAGAACGGCTCGGTCGGCTCGGCTTCGAGCCGACGGCTATAGGCATCCCGAATCCAGGGCCAGTCGAGAAGCGAGCAGACCAGGAGGATCGACCGATACCTCGTCTCGAGCTCACGGAGCCGCGCGGCCATGGCGACGATCCGATCGGCGTGCTGACCTTTCGATGGCGGGGGAATCGCCGGCAGGACGGCGGCGGCGAACGCCTCGGGACTTACCCGCTTGAGCGCGTATGGATCGGGGAAGACCCCGGTATTGGGTTCGAACCGCGGAGTTTCCATGTCGATGAACTCGCGGGCGATCCGCTCACCGAGCGCCACGCGCAGGCGCTGAGATCACGCCCTGGCAAGGGTCGATCGGCACGTAGCTGAAGCCGTGCTCGAGATCGTCCGGATCGGCGTCGAGCTGGGCGACCAACGAAACCTCGGGGAGCCGCTCGATGGCCGCTTCGACGTCTTCCTGGAAACTCGGCGGCAAGGGGACCGCCACACAGTCATACGGTCGATCAAGCAGCTCCTCGCGGACTCGGATCGCGAAATCGCCCGAACCGTGGATGATCGGCAGGACCCGGACCCTGGGGCTAATCCTCAGAAAGTCGTCGGAACGGGCGGGCTCGCGGCTCATCAAGCAAGGACTCCCCAGACACGTCGATCAGAGGTTGATCTGATGAAGCCCATCGATCAGGATCAGCATGCCGCCGGCGACCATGGCAATCCAGCTGAATCCCAGGACCCGGCTCCATCGGTCGATCCAGCCGGGCTCGGGCTGCCAGCGTCGGGCCGCGATCAGGTAGGTCCACGCCATCAGGACCGCCAGGCCGATCAGGGCGGAGACGACGCTCAGGTCCGAAGGCCTCAGGAGCCTCCCTGTATCGCTCCAGGCTGATTCCAGGGTAGGGCGCGACGCCAGGAGCGATCCAAATGCCGCCAGGGCGATCGCGCCGAAACCCAGGCTGCCGATCGCGCACGCTACCCACCCCGGCTGACGGAGCAGACCGCGCAGACCGGGACGCGGCTTTCGAAGCCGGATGATGAACATGGCCAGACTACCCGTCGCCAGGAACGGGACCCCTGCTTCGATCAGACGGGCAACCAGTCCCAGCCAGGCCCATACGATCCCACCCGCTCCCGCTCCGGTCGCGAAAAACCGATGAAAGGGCGCAAGGATGTGGCCCCGGTCCCACGCCAGGACAATGCCCAGGGCGGCCGTAAGGATCATGGCGTCGGCCAGATGGAACGGGCGGGTCAGAGTAGGAGCCGCAGTCATCTCGACCTTGGCAGTCGAGAAGGAGCCCAGAGTGTCCGGACCGGTATTCATGGTGCGATCCCCTCTACCGGTCGTCGTCGTCATCATCGTCGTCGGCATCGGGGTGAAGCGGATCGCCGGGGCTGAAGAACAGGTCGCCCAATCCCATCGGGGCATGTTGACCTCCCATCGCTCGCCGCTTGCGGCGGGCGAGGTCTTCGAGGTCCGCGGCCTCCTCGCCCAGGACACAGATCAAGGCTTCGCGCCAGGCTTCGTCCCGTGAGAGCGGATGCTTGGAATCCTGTGCCATGCGCTTGATCGCGAACCGGAGAAGGTTGATCCCGTCGCGCGGTGAGAAATCGAGCTTCAAGACGTGGGCCTGTTGCAGGAACTCGACCGTCAGGGCCAGCAATTCGGCTTTGGCGAACGGGAGGTGGTACTTAAGGATCTCCATCTCGTCATCGCGAGTGGGGAAGCCAAGGGTCAGTGACGGCTGGAGCCGCGAGAGGATGTAGTCGGGGACCTCGTAGGTCGACTCGTCCTCATTCATGGTGACACAGACGCGAAAGTCGGGATGCGCTGCGATGGAGACGCCCGCGACGACGCTCTCGACGTATCGTCGATGGTCGAGCAGGGGGGCCAGGCTCGCCCACGACTTCTCGTTCATCCGGTTCCCCTCGTCGAGCACGCAGACTCCTCCCTGGATCATTGCCGTGACCAGGGGTGACGCGTGATAGGCGATCTTCCCCGATTCGGCCAGAACGGGGGTGACCAGCAGGTCTTCGGGGCGTGTATCGGCCGTGCACTGGTTGATATAGAGGGGTTGTTTACGGAGCCGTGCGGCAGCCATGGCCAGTGTGGTCTTGCCGATCCCGGGGGGACCGGTCAACCGCGGGGACAGTGGCAGGTCCCTCGGATCGACGACGAGCCAGCACGCCAGAAGCTGTCTGAGGATCGCGTCCTGGCCGATCCACGACTGCTCGCTGATGTCGGGGCTGCTCAGGTGGAGAGTGACTCCGTCAATCTCGACCGTCTTGATTAGGCTGGCCATCGCGTCTGGTCTCGATCCCTTCGCGGTCCTGAACCTGGATGCTTCAATATTCATCATCTTAACGGCTCGAAGCTCCCGCGGCGAGCGTCTGAGACCTGCCCGAGACCGATTTCACACGGTCGGACGCTGGGGAAGTCCTGTCCGATCCGGTATGGTGAACGGTCGATCGCGACCGGACCCATATCGCCCGGAGACCCGCCGCATGGCCCTGCCGAATTCTCCTGCTCCCGCCGCTCCGAGCCCCGGTGGTTTCGGCGTACTGTTCTCCGCCGTTCGGACCCGGATCATCAGCGGTCTGGTGCTCGCCTTGCCGATCGTCCTGACGTTCTGGATCGTTTACTGGCTCTATTCGACCCTGACCCAAGCGGTGCTCGACCCGCTGGCGAATCTGGTCGGCTCCCTGATCCGTTCGCCGTGGTCGCAGACGCTCTGGTGGCGGCGGGTCGTCAATCCATCGATCGCCGTCGTGCTGGTGATGACGATCCTCTATTGCCTGGGCCTGTTCGCCCGGACCTGGGTTCTGCGTCTATTGGACCGGGTGCTCTTGACAGTGCCGGTGGTCACAACGATCTATACGGCGCTGAGTAACGTCTTCCAGTCGCTGGGCGACCAGTTCCAGAACCCGCGTCCCCAGCGGGTGGTACTGGTCGAGTTCCCGCATCCGGGAAGCCGGGCGCTGGCGTTCGTCACGAACACCCTGCGCGACCCGTCGACCGACCAGACCATCCTCTGTGTCTGCGTCCTGACCGGCGTCTTTCCCCCCGCCGGGTTCACGTTCTTCGTCCCCGAGGAGTCGGTCATCGACATTGACTGGTCGGTCAACCAGAGCTTGCAGGCGATCCTCTCAGGCGGCATCACCGCACCCGCGACCATTCCCTTCAGCGCCGGCCCGCGCCCGACCGCCGCCGGACCGATTCTCGACACGCATGGGCAGCCGATCGAGACCGAATTGTAAGGCTTCCCACCCAACCTACCAAGAGGTAGCGTGCGCAGGCGCGATTCCCATGGTTGGTCGGGTCCCCTCAAAAAACAGAGGCCATGCCTGATCGGCACGGCCTCTGTGGGAAGGGAACACGTCCTGAGATCGATCACAATCGTTCTCAATACATGTCGTCATACCCGCCATGACCGCCGCCCGACTCCTTCTTCTCGTCCTTGGGCAGGTCGGCGATGAGGGCGTCGGAGGTCAGGAGCAGCGTGCTGACGCTGGCGGCGTTCTGAAGGGCGCTACGAGTGACCTTGGTGGGGTCAATGATACCGGCCTTGACCAGGTCCGTGTACTCATCCTTCAACGCGTCGTAACCGAAGTTGTCCTTGCCCTCGGAGACCTTGGACACGACAACTCCGCCATCCTGTCCGGCGTTTTCGGCGATCTGGTGGATCGGGGCCGAGCAGGCACGGATGATGATATCGTAGCCGGTCTTCTCGTCGGCCGTGAGGCTCGAGCCGGGCTTGACCGTTCGCGAGGCACGGAGCAGGGCGACACCGCCGCCGGGGAGAATCCCTTCCTCGAGCGCCGCGCGCGTGGCGTGCAAGGCGTCTTCGACGCGGGCCTTCTTTTCCTTCATCTCGCTCTCAGTCGCGGCGCCCACGTTGATCTTGGCGACGCCGCCGGCGAGCTTGGCCAGCCGCTCCTCGAGCTTCTCACGGTCGTAGTCGCTCTTGGTCTCGCCGATCTCGCGACGGATCGCGTCGATCCGGCCCTTGATCGCATCGGTCTTGCCTGCACCTTCGATGACGGTCGTGTTATCCTTATCGACGATCACCTTCTTGGCCTGGCCCAGGTCGCCCAGACCAACGTTCTCGAGCTCGATGCCCAGCGCCTCGAAGATCGGTTTGCCGCCGGTCAGAACGGCGATGTCCTCGAGCATCGCCTTGCGGCGATCGCCGTAGCCGGGAGCCTTCACGGCCACACACCGGAACGTGCCACGAAGCTTGTTGATGACGAGGGTCGCCAGGGCCTCGCCCTCGACGTCCTCGGCGATGATCATCAGCGGCCGGCCGGTCTGCGCGACCTTCTCGAGTACCGGGACCAGATCCTTGACCGAGCTGATCTTCTTCTCGTAGATCAGGATGTAGGCGTCCTCCAGGACGGCCTCCATAGCGGTCGGGTCGGTCACAAAGTAGGGGCTCAGGTAGCCGCGGTCGAACTGCATCCCCTCGACCCACTCGACCTCGGTCTTGAGCGACTTGCCCTCTTCGACCGTGATCACACCGTCCTTGCCGACCTTTTCGGTGGCCTCGGCGATCATCTTGCCGATCTCGGAGTCGAAGTTCGAGGCCACGGTCGCGACCTGCTCGGTCTCCTTGGTGGTCGAGACCTTGGTGCTCAGCTTGTGAAGCTGGGCGACGATGTCGGCCACGGCTTGGTCCATCCCGCGCTTCATCAGCATCGGGTTAACGCCGGCGACCACCGCCTTGAGCCCTTCGTTATAGATCGCCTCGGCCATGACGGTGGCCGTGGTCGTGCCGTCGCCGGCCACGTCGGAGGTCTTGCTTGCGACCTCCTTGACCATCTTGGCCCCCATGTCCTCGTACTTGTCCTCGAGCTCGATCTCCTTGGCGACGGTCACCCCGTCCTTCGTCACCGTGGGCGAGCCGAACGACTTCTGGATGATGACGTTCCGGCCCCGCGGCCCGAGCGTCACCTTGACCGCGCGGGCCAGCTTCGCCACCCCGCGCTGCATCGCCTGGCGAGCGTCCTGATCGAACGCGATCATCTTGGCAGCCATTGGATTGTCTTTCTCCCGATGATTGAGGTGGTGCGTCGAGACGCACCGCGGTTGGAGTCTTGTGGTCGTGTTGTGCCGTATAGGGGGTCGAGCCGTCCGGAACCGGCCCCAACCCGGGAAGCCTGTTCGCCGCGATCGCTCAGTCGATGACGGCCAGAATGTCGTCCTCGCGCATCAGCAGGACTTTCTTCTCGCCTTCGAGCTTGAACTCATCTCCGGCGTACGAGGTGAACAGGACGTGATCGCCGACCTTCACCTGAAGCTCGCGCCGCTTGCCATCCTTGGTCAGACGCCCGTCACCCACCGCCACAACCTTCCCCTTCTGCGGCTTATCCTTGGCCGTGTCGGGCAGCACGATCCCGCCAGCAGTCTTGTCCTTCGCCTCTTCACGCTCCACGACCACGCGATCGCCCAGGGGCTTCAGCTTCATCGACTGGTCTCCTCTCCTGTGCTGTACTGTCGGTCTGATCGACGGCAAAGAAGACCCGCGACGGGCCCGTGAGCGCCCGGATTCGCGGGTTATGCTCCCGGCATCATGCAACCGCCGTGCCTCGCTTTATTCCGTGTCCGATCTATTGATTACCAAAGGATTTCAGGATGATCGGTCCGGCACCGGCCCCCGATCACCTCCTGCCGCATCCGGTAGAGCGGCCCGATCGGCTGCCATTTCGGCAGGGAGCAGGGCGCGACCTACCAGGGCACGAGCGTTGCCGTGGATCAGCAGCGCTGCCGCCCCGGCGGGGAAAGTCGCTTCGAGCCAGGCGGCGACCCTGGCGGCGCTCGAAAGGTCGGGGGATACCACATCGGTGTCCAGGAATCCGGTGCTGATGGCGATCCCTTCGTAGCCGGTCCGCATACCGAACGGAATCGCGGCGGCGACCTCGATCTCCTCCCGGAGCAACGCGGGATCGGTATGATCCGCACCCGCGACGCTCAACCCAACCACGCCCTCCAGGGCTCGGAGTCGGCCCAGTGCCTCGGAATCGAGCGGCCCTCGGCTGTGGACCGGGATGACCCGTCGCGCACGATCAGGATCGGCCTCCAACCAGTCGAGCACCTCGGCGACAGCCTGCGATCCCAGGCCCGCGAGATCGAGCAACGGCCGCGGTCCGTGCTGACTGCCCAGGTCGGACAGGGTTTGCAGAAACGCGCGGCCCAGATGACCCAGGCCGCGTCCGGTCTCGTCATCCGGCGCAGACAACGCCTGAAAAACCCGGACGCCGCGTGCGAACAGCCCCGGCACTCGATCGAGGTCATCCGGCCCCCGAATCAGGGAATCGCATCCTGCCACGCCGAGCATGCCCCAGCAGAGTCCTTCGGGGTCGTCCTGCCAGCGCGTCCAGTCGGCGGGCCCGTACAACAACCGGCCCGAGAACTCGGCCTCATACCGCGTGATCAGCTCGGCCAACGCCGACCATGGGTCCGCCTGACGAGCCCAATCTTCAGCCCGCCGGTGCAGACCAGCACCGCCGCCGAGACCGCGCCGAGATAGCCTTCGACCCGATCGAGCCGGCCTGGAATATCGAGGTAGAGCGCGGGGTCAAATATGGTCGACTCGGCGGCGTATTGCAGAAGCCAGTCGCAGTGAAGGTCGATCAGACGCATATCCGGCATCGTACCCCAGCAAATCGTCTTGGAAAGGAAATCGAGAACTTCAGCGATGGTCCCCAGGCAGATCGAGCGGAACCCTCTCCAGGAACCGATGGATCAGGGATCGCAGTCCCGACCATCGGATGAGGTCCTGCGTTGCCGAGGGCCCGTCACGGCCCGTCCAAACAAGGGGCTCGGTCCCGGCATCTTCGAGCGTCCGGGCCAGAGTCTCGCCCACGTTACGGAACGCCGGCAGGTCGAGCCGGCTCGGCCAGAAGGCGCCGAACCTCTGCGGCAAGGGCTGTCGATCATCCCAGGTGACCAGATCGCGGAGCCGTGGACCAGGCCTCACCTCCGCTCTCGCGCCGGTCGTCTCGCCCCACGCAAGGCGGACGCACGCGCCTCGACGTTCCAGCGTGACCGACCGGTCGCGATATCGCCCCAGGTGGCATACTCCGGCCGGAACGCGATCCGGGCCTGGCTGCGCGTCGGGCTCGGGTTGAAGGCCAAGGGCCGGGGCGAGTCGAGGAAGGACCGCGGTGCTGATCCGGTCGGCCGACGCCTCATCAACGGCCTGGAGCATCACGACCACTCCATCGAGCCGGCCGGCGCGATCGACCATGACTGACCCGACGACGCCCCGCAAGAGCGGCCAGAGATCGACCTCGGGACGGATGCGCAGGGGCATGGCCAGGAGATTGATCCGGGTCCGTAGCGGTGCGACCTCGGCATGGGCGGGGTCAGCCCGCTCGACCCGGTCGGCCAGGGCGAACGTCCGGGCCCAGGCCGCGGCGGACGGGTCGATCGCCCAGGCGATGATCGCCAGGTGGCGCTGGTTCGGCCCTGCCGAGGGCAAGTCGTCAAGCCAGGCCGGGTCGATCGGGGGCGGGAGCTTCGGCGTTACGGTCGAGTCTCAAGGTCATTCGGACCTCGATCGCGTCGCCCGCCAGACGGGCGGTGCCCCAGACATCGCGACAGTCGAGAGCACGCAATCCCTCGGCCAGTTGACGACACGGGATCGAGCCTGACCCGCCCAGGGCCTCGGGAACCAGCCGGAAAAGCAGGCCCGAACCGATCGACGACGGCCCGAAGCCGTCCGGCGCGTCCGCCATCGAAGAAATCGCATGGGATTGGAGTGCAGCCCGCAGGTCGGCCCGCGAGCCCGCCAGAACGACGCCCGCGGGTGCGCGGGCCATCAGCGCGCGCGCCGGGGGGGCCGAGCCGGTCAACGGCCGTTCCGCTTCCTTCGAGTGGAGGATCGCTGCCGCCGCCGGAGAGCGTCAGGGCGGTTGCCAGGGCCGCAACCGCGCCGTCATCGTTCGGGACCACCGCGCCAGCGGACGGCGCCGGCCCCCGCGCGCTCGAACCCGAGAGCAAGCTCGGCCCGATCGAAGACCCGGAGTTCGTGGATCATCTCCGGATTGAAAGCCGCGATCAGTGCTTCGATCGGTTTGCCCAGGTCATTCCGAGGCGCGTCCGATCGTTTCCACGCCGCCAGGGCCGCGGCCGGGTGAGCTGCCCTGGCTCCCTCGAACAGCGAGAGAAACCGGGTTCCTTGCTTCTCGGGATCGACCAGCCTGATCCAGAGCGCCGGCGCCGGCGGCTCGGGCTCGTCGGCCCGGACGGCAATCGAGGACTGGCCGGCAAGGACCAGAACCATGGTCTGGAAGATCGGGGCCATCCTGCCCGTACGCTTGGTCTTGAGCCGGATCGAATCTTCTGCTAGGTTTCCCCGCGCATCGCCGGGTTTCGACCCCAGTTGCCGCGACGAACTCGGTGGCCTGTCCCGGAACTCTCTCGGATCGCGCCGCCGGCTCGCTGACGTTCTGAACATGCTCGGTCCATTCTTCGTCGTTGTCGACTTCCTCGATCCGACGCCAGCCAGCCCGGCAAGGAGGCCCCTGGCATGAATCGTCGCACCGCTCTGTTCCTGAGCCTTCTGTTGGGTGGCGCCGGGCCCCGTGCCCTCCGCGCTCAGGGAACCAGCCGCCGAACCTCGAACTCGACCAGGGACCGCGGGCCGGCGCTCCAGCCGGCGAAGACGCGGACCAAGTTCGCCGAGATTGACGAGAAAGAGCCGGAGAACGAGGCGGCCGGCGACGCCGATCTCGATACAACAACTCCGAACCTCGCCGCCGAGCCCGGCCAGCTCTGGCGGCGCTATGACATCAGTCGATACACCGCGCTGGCTCAGAACCAGAGCACGCCCCAGACCGCGATCGTCGAGTGGATCTTCCGGCGCACCAACACCGGCCCGTGGCACGGCGAGAAGGTCGCCGTCCTGAGCGCCAGCCGGGCCCAGCTTCGCGTCTTCCACGACGCCGCCACCCTCAAGATGGTCGACGAGGTCGTCGAGCGGTTCACCAACGCCGTCAGCGATGTGCTGTCGATTCGCGTCCGGGTCGTCGCGGCCGTTGATCCACGCTGGCGATACGCCATCTACTCGCGTCTGACCCCCGTTGGCAGCGGCCCCCAGGGGCAGGAAATCTGGACCTTGAAGCTCGAGGACGCCGCGCTCGTCCTCGCCCAGATGACCACCAACCAGGGCTTCCGGATGCTCGTCAATCAGAAGTACGAGATGGTCAACGGCCAGACCCTCAAGGTCGAGACCACCGTCCCCCGCACTTATAATGGCGGGATGCAGCGTGAAAGCGCCGTCGGGCTCGGCTTTCAGCCCAAGGCCGAGCAGCTCGAGGAAGGCTTCTCCCTGAAGCTCAGCCCGCTCCTGAACTTCGACGGCGACGCCGTGGACGCCGCCATCGAGCTGACCTCCAACACCGTTCGCTACTACCACCGCGCTCGCGTGATCGCCCCTCGCGAAATCGGTCCCAGCGAGCTGACGCTCGACATCCCCGAGGTCTCCGAGACCCGCCTGAATCAGACCGTCAAGGACTGGCCGCTGGGCCAGACCCTCCTCATTTCCGGTGGCATCCAGCCCGGCATTCTCCAGGACAAGAACGGCCTGTTCAACCTCCGCATTCCCGGCACCGTCCCCACCAGCACCGAACTGCTCGTTTTCCTCGAAGCCGAGGCCATTCGCAGCCGGGGGAACCGCGAGTAATCCAAGCCCCGCAGATCGCCGACCATGGCCATCTTCCGCATTCCCGCAATTCCGATCCGAGGCGACGGACTCGCCAGGTCCGGAACTTGCGGGTATAACGGGAACATTGCATTGAAGTCGTCTTCTCGTCGGGGCATTCACGTTCATCATGCAGCTCCCTTCAACCAGCTCGGAACCGGCCACCATGCGACGGGCCGGTTTTCCCACGATCGGGGGGTCCGGGTTTGCGCTGGTGGTCCTGTTCAGCATGAACTTGCTGAACTATGTCGATCGTTATTCGTTCTTCGCGGTGGGCACGCTGATTCAGCGCGACCTGCACATCGGCGACTACAAGCTGGGCATTCTGAACGCCTCGTTCATGATCGTCTACACGCTGGCGTCGCCGATGATCGGCTGGCTCGGTGACCGATACGACCGCCGCGGTCTGCTCGCGATGGGGGTGGGGCTGTGGAGCGTGGCCACCGTGGGAACGGCGTTCTCCGACAGCTTCCGTGAGATGTTCTTCTGGCGTGGGCTGCTGGGGATTGGCGAGGCCAGCTATGGCGTGATCGCGCCGACGCTCCTGGCCGACCTCTTCCCGGCGAAACAGCGAGGCCGGGTGATGGGGCTGTTCTACCTGGCGGTACCGCTGGGCGGAGCGCTCGGCTATGGCATCGGGGGTTGGGTCGGCGATCGATGGGGCTGGCGAGCCGCCTTCTGGGTCGTGGGTCTGCCGGGGCTGCTGGCGGCGGTGTCCGGGTTCGTGATCAGCGACCCCGGCCGGGGAGCATCCGACGGCACCCGCACCGGGGTCGCCGATCGGCCCAGACTGAAGGATTATCTCGAGCTTTTCCGCACCCCGACTTTCGTCTTCAACACCGCCGGCATGGCGGCGGTGACCTTTGCGACCGGAGGCTTCGCCGCCTGGGGATCGACCTTTTATCAGACCGTGAGGGGCATGACCTCGAAGCAGGCGGGCATCTGGATCGGCGGTCTGACCGCCCTGGCCGGCCTGGTCGGGATCTCGATGGGGACCTGGCTGGCCGACTTTTCGCTCCGGTTCACCCGCCGCGCCTACCTCCTGATGGCAAGCCTCGCGGTCGTGATCGCCCTGCCCCTCGGATTTTTGGCGATCCTCGATCCCGATCGACGCTCGTCGCTCGGTCTGCTCTTCGGAGCGATGATGCTCCTGGCCTCGGTGCTGGGCCCGTGCAACGCCGTCACCGCCAACGTGATGCCGGCCAACCGTCGGGCGGCCGGCTATGCGCTTTATATCTTCCTGATTCACATATTCGGCGATATCAGCTCGCCGATCCTGATCGGCGCGATTTCCGAACTCTTCGGACTGCCGGGCGTCGCGCATTCCGAGCTGGGCCGGATCATCGACGCCCTGGGCGCGGCGCCCGTGGGGAGCAGAAACCTGACGATCGGGATGCTTTCCGTCGTCCCGGTCCTGGCCCTCGGCTCGCTCTTTTTCCTGATCGGCTCGCGCCATCTGGAACGCGATCAGGAACGTGCCCGGGCCGCCAGAGGTGGTGACATCGATAACGGCGAACTGGGGATCGGTTCTGGTCTGGGGCACTGAGAAATCACCCTGACATCGTTCCGCCCGGATCGCGCTGATCCCGCCTCTGTCTTGCAGGGTCAGGCATCAGCCTGCCATTCTGACCATCGCAGGCTGATGCTGGAACCTCAGGAAGACGACGGAACAGGATTGCGCCCCCCCCGTCAATTCGCACGAGGATTGAGGCTGGGCGAGCCGGGCAGAGGGGGCAGGGAAACGGTCGTCTCCGGACTCGCGGAGAGGCTGCCCGCGGCCGCGGCGCCGGGGTGTCGTGGCTTGGGCATCGGGATCGGCAAGGAACCGACCGTGGCGGTACCGGTCCGGTTATCCGCGCCGACCCGACGCGCCGCGGCCTGGCGAACGGCCGACGACGGATCGGAGCTGGCCATCTCGTCAACCCGCTGGATGGCGTCGGGGTTCGTGCCCGCGCGCTCGATCAAGGTGGCCACCGCCCCGGCGCGGATGTTCTCATCGGAATCGTGCGAGAGCTGGATCAGCCAGACCACGGGATCGATGTCGGTCCGGTCACGGAGCCGGGCGATGACACGGGCACGGTGCTCGGGCTTGGGATCGAAGATCAGACGGCCCAGCTCGATCTGATCGCGGCTCAGGCCCCGGGTCGAGAGAATCAATTCGGCGATCTCGACGATATCGGGCTCGGAGTCGTGCAGACGCTTCAAAATCATGTCTTCGGTCAGGAGCGTCGGCCGACGGGCGAACGAGGCGAGCACCTGCTTGCGGACAACCGATCCTCCCTCCGACTTATCTTCGAGATAAGCCAGGGCCGGCAGAGCGGCATGATCGTCCGGAAGATTCCCCAGACACGCGACCGCCGCGGCGCGGGAAGCCGGCTCGCGATCGGTCAGGCGGCGGAGCACCGGCGCGAACAGCGCTTCCTTCCAGCCGAAGAGGGTATCTTCCTCAAGCGGGATCATCGACCGGCCCGGAAACCAGCTCCACAGACGGCCCACCTCGTCCAGCGCCGTGATCCGGGTCGCGGCGTCGGGATCGGCCAGGCCGGCGGCAAACAGGTCGTGCATCGGCCGAAGCGCGTTCGCCCAGCACGCCGGCGCCGGATCGACGCTGAACCGTTCCAGGATCTTGGTCACGAGCTTCAGTGCCGAGGCCCGCCCGAAGTTCCCGAATCGCGCGAACCCGGTCCGCATGGCCTTCAGGCTTTCGACCAGCGTCTCCCCTTCGGTCGGATCCGCCGCGGTAGCGCCCGGGCCGGTCTTTGCCACGACCTTGGGGAAGGCGAGCAAGAGCGCTGGCGTATCACCCGCCTGTAGCCCCTTGATCAACTCCGGCAGCGGCGTCTTGTCGTCAAAGGCGACCGGAGCCGACCCGAACCCCCCGTACCGAACCCAGGCGGTTACTCCGAAGGCCACCCCCGCCAGAATCGTCGCCCCCAGCATCACCGCGCCCCAACGCCCTGCTCGACGCCGATTTGCCATCGTTGGCCTGCCTCCGTGCGAGGACCGTCCTTCCACGATCGAACCCGTTTCGATCGGGCTCCATGGCACGACATCTTAGTGTGCGTCGATTTCACGGCAAGGCCATTTACCGGCCGCGCGTTTCGGAAAAGAACCGGTCGAGCCACCGCCCCATCCCTGCATTCCTCAGAGTCGGCACAATTCCATCAACCGCGAGTTCGTTCGCGCCACCTGGCGAGTTCGTTTGGACACCGCGCGAGTTCGTTTGGACACCGCGCGAGTTCGTTTGTGCCAGGCCGCGAGTTCGTTTGTGCCAGGCCGCGAGTTCGTTTGTGCCAGGCCGCGAGTTCGTTCGCGCCACCTGGCGAGTTCGTTCGCGCCGCCGGTCGAGTTCGTTCGCGCGCACCCGTCGAGTTCGTTCGTACCGCCGGTCGAGTTCGTTTGTGCCAGGCCGCGAGTTCGTTCGCGCCACCCGTCGAGTTCGTTCGTGCCAGGCCGCGAGTTCGTTCGCGCCACGCGTCGAGTTCGTTCGCGCCACCCGTCGAGTTCGTTCGTACCGCCGGTCGAGTTCGTTTGTGCCAGGCCGCGAGTTCGTTCGTACCGCCGGTCGAGTTCGTTCGTGCCACCGCGAGTTCGTTTGTACCGGGCCGTCGCACCCGCGTGATCGGCCTAATGGTCACACGCGGAGTATTCCGCACCCGGATTGCCAAGTGAGGAAATGGTCCGGGCCTTCGGCCGCCGGATTGCCCCTCTCTTACTTAATATCGTGATCTCGACCCACTCCGGAGTCACAATCCGCATCCCGGCGCAAAACCGAACACCGGAGCCGCGGGGGGCAACTCCGGTGTTCGAGGGTCCTGTCCCGATCCTGGTGAACCTCGCGCGGTCGGGAGCCGCTCCGGGTCATGGTCTCAGGGAATGTACGTGACCCCCTTGGCGTTGGTCAGGTTCACATTTCCCTGGCTGTTCGCCGCGATCGTGTTGGCCTGGACCAGGGTGCCGTTGCACAGGCCAGAGGCATACACACCGAAGCCCTGGTTGGTGAGGATGTTGTTGCCATCTCCCGCCGCGCTGCCGCCGACGGTCGTGCCTTGCGCGTTGGCGAGCGTCACACCGTTGCCCGCGTTGTCGATGATGTCGTTGCCCTGGGCGCTCGTGCCCGATCGGGTACCCGTGAACTCGATACCGTACTGACCATTTCCACGGATCAGGTTGCCCGCGCCGGCCGTTCCGATCTGGTTGTTGTTGCCGCACATCACGTAAACCCCGCCGCCGGCGTTATTCACGATCTCGTCGTGGATCAGGGTATTGCCGCTGGACGATTGGATGGTGACGCCGGGTCCGCCGTTGTTCGCGATCTTGGTCCGCAAGACGTCCGCGACGCCGCCGATCGTGGTGGACGACGTGCCGGCGCCGATGGAGATGCCGCCAAGCTGGTTGCCAATCGGGTCGACGCCCGTGGCATTGGTTCCGATCAGGGTATGAAACACCGAGTTGTCGTGCGCCGAGCCGGCGATCCTGATCCCGTAACCGACGTTGCCCGAGACCGTCGTCTGCGGCTCGATCGAGGGCTGGAATCCGCCGATGGCGTTGTTGTGGGCATGTCCAGCGATCAGGATGCCGTCGCCCTGGTTCGGAATGGCGGAATTGATGCCGGTGTTCGTGCCGACGGCGGTCTCGGTCACCTGCACGCCGGTCGCGTTGCCGCCCAGCTCGATCCCGTTGCCGAGGTTGCCCGAGATGATCGCAGGTGCGGATCAGGTTGTTGCCGCCGGTGGAGGTGATGAGGATGCCGTCGCGACGGTTCGGCGCGGCGCCGCCGAAGGCGAAGACGCCGCCGAAGGTGTTGAACGAGACGAACCCGCTGGCCTTGTCCTTCACCTCGATGCCGTTCTGGTTATTGCCCGAGATCACGTTGCCCAGCGGGATCACGCCGCCGACCTGGGTGTTCTGCGACGTCCCCGAGACGAGCAGACCGTCGCCGCCGTTGGCGACGATCGTGCGCGTTGTTGGCCCCGGCACCCATGAAGTTGGCATGGACGGTCGTGTTGTTCGAGTTGGTGATCCGCAGGCCGTTGCCGCCGATTGCCGCTGAGCACGTTGTAGTAGACGAACGGGTCTGTCCTGGACCGTGCAGCCGATCAGTCGGTTGTCGTCGGCGCCGTCGATCGCCACGCCGTCCTGCCGGTTGCCCAGGGCCGCGTTGCCCGTGGCGTTGGTGCCGACGAAGTTGCCGCTCAGCGTGTTCTGGGTGGCGCCGCTTGTTGATGAGCACGCCGTTGCCGCGGTTGCCCGAGATCAGGTTGCCCTGGGGCGGGCGCACGAACACGCCCTGCGGTGGGATTGTTGCCGGCGGCCACCGTGACCGCCGATCAGGTTCCGCGCGGCGCCCTGGGTCAGCAGGATGCCGTTCTTGCCGTTGCCGCGGGCCAGCATGCCGGTGGCGTCGGTGCCGATGTTGTTCATGGCGATCTGGTTGTCGGTCGCCCCGTAGACCCCGATGCCGTTGCCGCGGTTGCCGCTGATCACGTTGGAAAGCTGGAACCCGAGGTTGACCGTCGCCTGGTACGCGATGATGCCCGAGCTGGTGGAAGCGATCCCGACCACCTGGTTGCCGGCCACGGAATCGTTGGTCATGCAGGCTCCATGACCCGGGTAGTTCAGGTCGACCCAGTAGTTGGGTCCGAACGTGCCGTCGGCGATTGCGCCGGACGGTCACCAGGGCCTGCGATCAGGCTGTCCGACCCGGCCACGGCCGACCCGGCGGCCAGCGTGTAGACGCCCGCTGAGGGACTGCTGATGCCCTCGAAGTGGGTGGCGAACGACTGCCCGACGGCCCCGTTGGGATACGGCGAACGACGTCCAGTGGGTGAATTGCCCGGTGGCCGAGTCGTAGTCGACCATGATAGCCCGCGGCGAAGGTCTTGCCGCCGCTGAGCGGGCATGGTATAGCCGCCGCACGATCGTGTAGCTGGTCCCGCCGTTGTACCAGATGCCGTAGGCCGTGGTGGACGTCGAGCCCGGATAGACGATGTCCGGTCAGGAAGCTGCTCGTGCGAGATGTCGTAGAGGAACGCATGGCCGGTGCCGAGGGCGGGTTGCCCTCCGGGCCGTCGGCGTTGCCGACCGCGAGGTCGCCCATCGTGCTATGGACGTAGGTGTACGTCGCGCCGGGATAGTCGATCGTCTGGTAGTTGCTCGCGGTCGAGAGGTCGGCGGTCGTGCCCTGGAAGACGAAGCCCTGGACGATGCCGTTGCCGGTCTTGTAGCTGCCGACCAGCTGCAGGATCGCTCCCGCCGACGATGTCGGGGCCGTAGACGCTGGTCGGAGTGGCGCCCGGATAGTCGACGGCGTAGCTCGTGCCGCCGACGCCCGAGATCGGCCCGATCGTACAGGAGACCGTTGGCGTTCGACGTGCCGGTGAGGAGGTACTGGCCCGGCGAGTCGCCGTCGCGGATGCCCTGCCAGCCCGAGACCGGCTGCATGCTCACGGACCGCTGGCGTTGTAGTAAGTGACGCTCGTCACCGGATTGATCTGGCCGATCAGGTCGCCATGCGACGAGGCATTGATCCGCACGCCGTCGCCCCGGTTGCCGGCGACGGTCCTACCGTTGGCCAGCAGGCCGATGTAGTTGCCCTGCGACGGTGATGTGCGAGGCCGTGAGCGTCACTCCCGAATTGCTGGCGCCGCACGAGCGACAGCGACTTGAGGGTCGAGCCGTCAGAGCCCGGCGCGAACAGCAACCCCTTGGAGCCGTGGAAATTCACGGTGACGACCGGCGCCCCGGCGAACGAAGGCGCCGACGATGCCGTCGATGGTCACCGTATCGGTGATCGACGGGAGAGCGGGCCGGCCGACCCGGATCGTCCCGGCGACGCTGAAAGTCGATGGTGTCGGCGCCCGGCTGTCGGTTGGAATCGATGATCGCCTGGCGGAGCGAGCCCGCCCCGGCACCCTGGAGGTTCGTCACCATGAACGTGGCCAGGAGCTGCCGATCTTCCAGGGCCTCGATACCGCCCACGAGCAAACGCGGGGAAGCACGGCGCTTCACGGGCGCTTGCGGTTTCGAGAATCCGGCTCGGCGTCGATTCAAGCGACGGTTCACCAACATGGATCGTCCTTCATGGTGTGGTTGTCGGGATGCGGGATTCCCTGGATGAACCCTGGGCAACCTCGCCCAGGTCTTGCCAGCGCGGATCGGACGCGGGGCGCAGTCCGCGCCACGATCATCATCCGAGACAGCATTCTCCGGAAGCGCGGTGTCGATCACTTCATTGATGGATCGGACGAACTTCCGCCTTTCCCCTGATTTATGACTAGGACAAAAAACGAAGAATGCAACTAAAAAGGGATGAGCGCAAGACTTTTCGAGCCAGGGCTCATGGGTGCCGAGAACCCCGATCGACGCGCATGCTATTGCCAACGAGATGTCACGGTTCTGCGTCCGATCCCAGGCAGGGACCGACCGGTCTCGCTCGACGACGGGGCCTCGCCCGCACCCGGAGATCGGAGGACGTCGAACCCGTGGTTTTCGGGGTCCCGTCGTTTCATGGGACCCACTTCTGGACCAACCCTCGCTCGTGTTGGCGACGAGTCAACATTCTCGCACAAGGTTTAAAATACGCAAGCTCCCTGTCTTCTCAACCACCCCAAAAATTGCCCCAATCACGAAAAGGCAATCAAATCGGGGGCGGCTCCGACCGATCAAAGGGAGGAGAGGAGAGAAACGCACCAGGGCCGGGGAAGAGGAGACCCGGGGACCGCTGGGGCGTTTGGCGGGTACTGGCTCAATGGGGTCCGCATGAAGACTCGGCCGCACCAGCGCACACGAGCTTGGGATCGGGCTCGGGCGTCGATCATCGCAGGGCTGTCCGGCCTCTTGCTGGCCCTGGCGGTCCAGGAACATGGCGGAGGAGGGATCGCTCATGCTCAGGGTCAGCCGGATGCGCCTGGACGCGTCGTGCCCTTGAATGAGATCGCCCCCGAGTCGCGGGACGTGGTCGCCGAGGTCATCCGCGAGAATACGTTTCACCATCGGGGCGCGGCGGAAGCGTTTCCCTGCAATTCCAAGATCTATCTGAGCCTGCTCAATGAGCCTGCCGTCACCCTGGCGCTCTGGAAGGACCTGAGCGAGTCGCCGGTTCGGCTTCAACAGATCTCACCCGGGCTGTATCAAGGGTCCGACGGCAACGGCGCGACGGCAACCTGGGAGTTTGCTTACAGGTCGCCCAAGCTTCATGTGATGCTCTGCAACCTGGTGTATCAAAGCCCGCGCGGGAATGCCCACCTCGAAGCCCGGATCGTGCTCATCGTCCGGTCCGGGTACTATCGCGAGGTCAACGGCGAGCCCTGGATTCAGCACGAAATCGAGGCCTTCGTCAAGGTCGACTCGAAAGGCTGGAAGCTCGTCGCCAAGACGTTCCGCCCCTTGATCGAAAAAGCTCCTGCAAGATCAGATCCGCGAGGCTGGCTGGTTCGTATCGATGATGGGCCGGCTCGTCAGCACATACCCCAACTGGGCCTGCCAGGTCGCCATGAAACAGGGCGACATCCATCCCGAGACCCGCCAGCGGTTCCGCGACATCGTCGTCCAGACCCGCCGCCCCGATGCACTCAACGGCCGGCCCACGCTCGCCGACAACACGGACCCGGCGGCGATTCAGAGGCGCTGACGCACCGAGGCATCGGCCCTTGGTTCATCAACTACTTGACCAGCCCCAGCGGCAGCTTGAGGACCCCCGCGAAGAAACCGACGGCGGTGTCAACGACGATCACGCCGGGGTCGGCGTTGACCGAAGGGTTGCGCAGCGTGCCGCCGACCCGGAGCTTGAGCAGGCGGGTGGAGAGGAAGCTGGCGACCCGCAAGGCGGCTTCCTCGTCGCGCTGGCGCCGGCTGATCAGGTCGTTCAGGCCCGGAATCAGGCGGGCGAGCGCCTGACCAGTCTGGGGGATGATCTGGTTGGTGTTGACCAGGATGTCGAGATCGAGTTGGGTGTCGAACCCGATGGTGCCCGTGGCGTGAAGCTGCCCAGGCGTCCTTCAAGCGTGAGAGTCTCGACGATGACCTGGCGATTGGCCACGGTCGCGACCAGCCGCCCGCGCTCGAACAGTCCGCCCCGGGCGGCGCCAGGAAGCGATCGATCTCGCGGAAGACCGGCACGCTGAAAAGCGAGGCATCGGTCAGCTCGAGGTTGATCTTTCCGCGGTACTTCGACGGATCGGCAGGGTGAGCCCCGTTCAGGCTGAGCTTGCCCGAGACCCGTCCCGAGGCGGGGTGCGCGGCATCGGACTGAACCCGCGTGATCGCCTCGAGGTCAAGTCCGGCAAGCTGAAAGTCGCCCTGAAAGGAATGATCGAGACCGATGCGGAACTGGGCGTCGCCCTGGACCTGCCCCCCCGCCAGGCGCCCATGCACCCGACGGAGTGCCAGCAGTCCGTTGCCTCCCGCCTCGCCCGCGCTGACGACCAGCTCGGCCGGTATCCGCAGCTCGCGCACGGCCAGGCCCGCGATCTGCCCAAGCGGCACCTCGAGATCCGCCGTGCTCCGCGACGCTTCGCCGACCGTCCCCGACAGGTGCAAAGTGCCGACCCCGTCCACCGGGGCCATCCAGGCGGGCAGGAACACCGCCGCTCGTTTCAAGGCAAGCTGTTCCATCCTTAGTTCGTACCCGATCGAGCGCGGTCCCGCGTTCTTGCCCCAGACTTGCCCCTGCGCCACACCGCCGAGAACCTCGCCGCTGATGGGCACGATCCGCCAATCGGCCGGAGTCCGCGTGACGATGCCGCGAAGCTGGCCCAGATCCAGCGCGTGGGCGAGGTCAAGCCCTGGCCGCCAGCTCAGGTCGCGAAACTCGGCGATCCCATGAGCCCAGAGCCCCGCGTCAGGCCCGCCCGGCTCGACCCGCAGGTTCGCATCGAACGCTCCTAGCCCGCTCAGATGCGCCACCGGCCCGACCAGTCCCAGCGCGGGCCAAAGATCGTGGAGGTTGAAACCGATCGCATGGAACCGTCCATTGCCAGGACCAGGCGCGGGGTCAGAGGCAAGAGGTTGCTCGGGGTCTTGTTTTCGATCCCGGAAGACGATCGGTAGATCGCCCTGGAGTTTCACCGTACCCCCCAGGCTGTTGGCGTTCAGGTCGTAGTGAACCAGACCCTGATGCGCCCGGAGGTCGGCCTGGAGCTGGTCAGCGGGGAGCCCCTGAATCGTCAGGTTCGGAGCCGACAGGCGGAGGCTGCCCGAGACCGGCTGGCCGGCGCCGGGAACCGCGAGCGTCGCCTCGCCATCGGCCTTGCCGGTAAGGCGGAGCGGCCGGTCTGGCAGGACGTTGGTCAACAGCGCGGTGTCGATCGACTGAAACCGAGCGGTCGCCTCGATGGGCCGTTCGGGAACGAGCGGGACCCGGGCCACGGCGTCGAGCCGGCCGCCAAACGGCTGAGCCTCGATGCCACGGAAAACGACCGTGTCCTGCTCGGTCGCGAAGCGGAACGGCACGTCACCAAGCGGGACCGGACCGGCCTGGAACTCGCCCAGCCGGCCACTTCCCTCGGTCTGCACCGAGAGGGGGGAAAGCGTCCCACGCGCCTGGGCCCTGGCGTCGAGCGTACCGGCCAGCGCCCCTGTTCCCGATATCGAGAGGGCGGGGATGAAGGTGGACAGCGACCGGAGGTTCCAGGCGGTCACGTCCAGGACCGCGTCGAACCGACGCGGCGGCGCCAGGTCGATCGACCCGTGCGCGGATAGCGGCTCGCCCTGGAGCGCAGCGGAGAGATCGGCGACGACGAGGTTACCCCCCTTGAGCTGGAACGGAAAGGCCACGCGATCGAGCACGGCGTCATGATAGCGGATCTGTTCGCTCTGGACGTGGCCAGTGACGTCCCACACCTTCGGGTCGGAGGCGTGCGCGAGATCGGCCCGGCCGTCGATCGAGAGGCTGGCCAGCCCGGCCAGCGGAGTCGGTCGAGGAAGCAGCGGTGCGGCGAGCTCGCCGAGCGGCAAGGCGTTCCCCTCGAATCGGGCCGTGAGCGCCCCTGGCGGTGAGAGCTCGGCCCGGATCTCGCCGCGGAACGCCCCCGACGGGAGCTCGCCGCCGCCGGTCGGCGGCACGTCGAGCGCCGTGGGCGCTGGCGGAGCGCCTGGATTCCCGCCCGGGTTGTTCACCAGCCGGCCCCGAAGGTCCTTGAGCACGACCACTCCGTCCGCCAGATCGATCCGTGCCGACGCGTGGCCCACATCCACCCCGGCCAGCGATGCCCCCTTGAGCGTCAGGTCTCCGTGGAACGCGTAGTCCTTGAAGTCGCGGAGCTTGCCCAGGGGAATCATCGCCTCGGCGTTCAGACCCAGGCGCCCCTGTATCGGGAGCGGAAACCGCGAACCGAGCAGGAACTGCGCCTTGGCGATGATCTGGCCGACGTCCACATCCTCCAGCTCGATCCGTGTGGTGATCGTCCGCGGGAGCACGAGCTTTTCCTTCTCGGGCGGCGGAGCAGGCTCCGGTTCGGGAACCGTCGGAGCTTGAAGCGCGACATGGAGGAGCGTGGCGAGAGCTCGAGATCCCACGCGGTCGGGCGCAGCGGGAGTTCCGGCGTGCCCCTGAACTGGAGTCCTCCCCGGTCTCGAACTGGAGGTCGTCCTTACGCGCGTGCATCACAAGATGGAGCGACTTGACGGGAATGCCCTGGATCGTCCCCGCCTCGACCCGGGCCCGGCCCGATGAGCCGGAGAGATCAACCCCTTCGGGACCGATCAGGGCCCGGAGCTCGACGCGACCCGTGAGCCGGCCGTCGATTCCGGTCTCGCCGAGCTGCCACGATTTCGGAGCCTCAGCGATATTGATCCGATCGAGCCCGAGCGCGAGCCGGGCCCGGGTCGTGCCGTCGTTGAAGTCGAGCGTCCCCTGAGCGTCGAGCGTCCCGCCGATCGCCCGGCCCTTGACGTTGTCGAGCGTGACCACTCCGTTGTCAATCAAAACCCGGCCGCTGGCTTCCCGGCGCTGAGGTCGAGGCTGGGAAACGTGGCGTCGGTCCGTTCCAGGTTCAGCGCGATCCGGACCTGCACCGGCTGCGCGGCCTGACTCTTGGAGCCCCACGCGAGCGACAGGGCCACGCCAACCGGTCCGTGCGGAACGACGTGGTCGAGCACGTCTGAAGGGACAAACACGACCTTTTCGAGGGTAGATCGATCGGCTTTGACGCGTGTTCCGCCGATCTCGATCGTACCCCCGGTAAAATCGGGTTCGATCTTCCCGTGGGCATCCCAGCGGCCCCACGCGGGGTCGGTGGTCGCCCCGGTCAGCTCGGTCCCATGCGGGCCGGGAGCGAGACCGGCGACGATCCCCTCGATCTTCATCACCGGCCGCCCCTCCGCCTGGAACGTCAAGCGTCCCTCGCGGGCCGATACCGCCGGCAGCGCGGTGGAATGACCGGAGCCTGATCCTCCCAGTGACGGGAGGAACAGGAAGCGTCCCTCGCGATCGAGTCGGAACCGGACGTCGGGACGGTGAAGTCCGATGCGCCGGGGCGCGAACCGACCGCGGAGGAGCCCGGCCAGAGACACGTCCGTCTCAACCCGATGGGCCGTCGCCCAGACCGGCGATCCGGGATCGCGTCCCTCATGGACCGTCAGACCGATCACCCCGGCCGAACCACGTCCGATCCACCAGGAGTCGATCGTGACCTTACCGCCGAACAGCGTTTCAAGCTGTCCCACGATCAACGCGGGCACCACCCAGGCGCGGACCGTCAACCCTCCGGCGAGCGTTCCCACAAGAACCAGGCCGGCCCCAACGACGATCGCGCGTTGGCTTTTTCGCGACACACCTTGCAATCGTTGCATCCGGTCCAATCCCCCGCGACATGAGTGAAACGGCGGGCAGCACCTGCCCGACGTCGATCCGGCAATGAAGCAAATGACTTACCACGGGGGGAGATTGAACCGCGTTGAGCCTACCGATTGCACAGAATTTCACGATAGGACCGGAAGTTGCTCGAAGAACTCGTTCCCCTTGTCGTCCACCAGGATGAACGCCGGGAAGTCGACCGACCTCGATCCTGTAGACGGCCTCCATGCCCAGCTCGGGGATACTCGAGGAGCTCGACCTTCTTGATGTTCTCCTGGGCGAGGATCGCGGCGGGGCCGCCGATCGAGCCGAGGTAGAAGCCGCCGTGCGCCTTGCAAGCGTCGGTGACGGCCCTGGAGCGGTTCCCCTTGGCGATCATGACCATCGACCCGCCTTGCGACTGGAACAGGTCGACATAGCTGTCCATCCGCCCGGCGGTGGTCGGGCCGAACGAGCCCGAGGGCATGCCCGCGGGGGTCTTCGGCGGGCCCGGCGTAGTAGACCGGGTGGTCCTTGAGGTAGGCGGGCATCCCCTCGCCGCGATCGAGCCGTCTCCTTGATCTTCGCGTGCGCGATGTCGCGGGCGACGATGAGCGTGCCCGTGAGCCGCAGAGGCGTGGCCACCGGATGCTTCGACAGCTCGGCCAGGATCTCGGGCATCGGCCGGTTCAGGTCGATCGGCAACGCCGCGATGCGGCCGACAGCCCCGGCGCGGTCGCGACTCGGGGAGGAACCGCGCCGGGTTGCGTTCGAGCTCTTCGAGCCAGAGACCGTCGCGGTCGATCCGCGCCTTGATGTTGCGGTCGGCCGAGCACGAGACGCCGATCCCAACCGGGCACGACGCGCCGTGCCGTGGGCAGCCGGATCACCCGGGCGTCGAGCGCGAAGTACTTGCCGCCGAACTGCGGCCCGATGCCGCTCCTGCGGGCCAGCTCCATCACCCTCGCTTCCAGCTCAGGATCGCGGAAGGCGTGGCCGAGGCGGTTCCCCTCGGTCGGCAGGTGGTCGAGGTAGCCGGTGCTGGCGAGCTTGACGGTCTTCATCGTCGCCTCGGCCGAGGTGCCGCCGATGACGACCGCCAGGTGATACGGCGGGCACGCCGCCGTTCCCAGCGACCGCAGCTTCTGGTCGAGGAACGTCTCGAGGCTCCTCGGGATTGAGCAGCGCCTTGGTTTCCTGGAACAGGAACGACTTGTTGGCCGAGCCGCCCCCCTTGGCCACGAACAGGAACGTAGTACGATCGCCCCGGCGCCGCCGAGATGTCGATCTGCGCCGGCAGGTTGGTCCCCGAGTTGATCTCCTCGTACATGGTGAGCGGAACGGTCTGGGAATAGCGCAGGTTTTCCTTCTGATAGGTCTCGAAGATCCCCCGGCTGAGGTACTCCTCGTCCTTCACGCGAGCCCGGTCCAGATTCCCTGGCCCTTCTTGGCGACGACGGTGGCCGTGCCCGTATCCTGGCACATCGGGCAGCTCGAACCCCGAGGCGACCACGGCGTTCCGGAGCAGGGTCAGGGCGACCCCTCGATCGTTGGCCGACGCCTCGGGATCGTCGAGGATCGCGGCCACCTTCTCGAGGTGCGCGGGCCGGTAGAGGAACGAGACGTCGCGAAACGCCTCGCGAGCCAGCACCGTCAAGCGCCTCGGGGTCGACCTTGAGCACCTCCTGGCCGTCAAACGTCGCGGGCGTCGACGTACTCGGCCGTGAGCCGGCGGTACTCGGTCGAGTCGGGTCCGAGGGGGAAAATGTCCTGGTAGGCGAAGTCGGGCATCTCTGAATATTCCGGGAAGGCGTTCTCGAGAGCGAAATGTGACGGTTCAGCAACGATCGCTGTATCGATAACCAGACGGCCCAAGAATTCACTGGATCGCTTCAAGACAACTACAAGCGAAGAACCTTTTTCTTTATCTTAATCTTGTCAACGATCGCCTGAACGCGGTTGCTATCTTGAAGAATCTCCTCGAACTGATCGAGATTTTGACCCGCCCCTACAATGATCGTCATCACTGTCTTTTGGGATTCGAGAGCATGGTCCATCGAGATCGTAGTCGGCAGCATTCCGCTGACCCCGCAAGCGATTCAGTGCGACTCCGATCTCGCGGAGTTCATCGTCGCCTCCATATCCGAGAAGTATCGCTGCTTTCTTGTGAGTCTCGTGCCTGGCCTCGGCAGAGACAATTTCCGAGTTTTTCAGAAAAGTAAAGACCACATTGTAGAGAGCGTAATAAGCTCGACTGACGGCGGTTCGAAGTGCCGCGGGACTGGTATTGCCCATTGCGGCCAACTTGTCGGCGAGTGTGTGAAATTCCCGGGGTTTCATCGATCAAATTACAACGTAACCAAGCATAAAATAATGGCATAACTCCCAGGGAATCGTCCGAACGGTCTCTTTATCGAACCCGCGCAAGCACTCCACGTTCTTCGCGATGTCCTCTCCCATAACAACCTCAAAAGCCAGATACGACTCGTCAAACTCAGGGTCATCGCGAAGCCGGCACCGAATCACGGACATACCAGGGAAATGAGCGAAGGCGAGCCGCGCGAAGGTGATCGCATGTTCGACTAGCTCATTCTGGACCGCGAACCGATAGGCTTCTCGCTCAAACCGGATGGTCTGTTCATCGGAAAGGGGGATCTCCACGTGACCGGGAACCCTATCGACACTCATCATCGAGGCCGAGGTTTGGGCGAGCGGGAACGCTCCCGTCCTCGTGGCGAGGCTCGCCTTGGGCACCACCCAGGTGAGGGGAACTGGAACGACCGACTCCAGGCTCGAAAAACTCGATGATGCCATCATGGCCGAGTCATCCTTGGGGATTCATGGGCGGGAATTGCCTGAAAGCTAGCGGCCAGAATCTCGCCGGCCCCGAATTCAAGTGTCATTTTATAAAAACTAATATTCTCTAATACAACATGAAACGTATTAAAAATCATGGTTTTGTAAAGAGAAAGCGCGCCTTCAGGTGGTTCGGGCAGCGGCTCGATCGGGAACACCTGATCGGGAATGAACGAAGATCCGTCTGGTCCCTTACTTTGGATCAGGACACGATGGTGTTTCTTGCGCTCGTCGAGGCCGATCCTGAACTTCGCGACCAGGGTCAGTGAAGAAAGGACGGTCGGCAACTCCTCACACAACACCAGGTCCACGCCGCCGTTGAAAACGAAGAATTGCCCCGACCGGTTCAGGTCCGCCGCCTGGGCGAGAAATGCGTATACGAGTTCCATGAGCGTAAACCGCCTACCGCACTTAACAACTGTTTCCGTTCGCCATTGACATTATCCCGCTTTTTCGGTTTCTCGAAACAGACAAATCGAAAATCCCTTCGGAGTGCCCTGCAAAGCCGGCTAGTAAATTCCGCGCAAGCTCCCCTTGGCGAGAATTCAGACCACGCCTAGAATACCTACCGTTAGGTATACGAGGGGAGGGGCGTGGAACGATCATGACGGCAACGGCCTTGACCAAGAAAGCGATTCTGCGGGTGGCGGCGCGTCTGTTCGCGACCCGCGGGTTCGAGGCGACTTCGGTCCGCGAGATCGTCGAGGCGGCGGGAGTGACCAAGCCGACGCTCTACTACTACTTCGGTAGCAAGGAAGGGCTGGCGACTGGCGCTCTTGACCGAGCCGATGGCTGAGCTCGCCGAACGGATGCGGGAGATCCTGGCGGCGAACCGGGAGCCGGTGCGGACACTCGTGGAGATCGTCGAGGCGCACTTCAATTTTTCGCGCGACGATCCGGATCGCGGCCGGTTCTTCTTCGCGCTCTGGTTCGGCCCACAGCAGTCGGAGCTGATGTCCGAGGCCAAGAAGACCATGCGGGATCTGCCCAACCTGTTGATCGAAGGGGTCGGCCGCCTGGCCGCGGCGAACATCATCGCGCCGGACCGTGTCGGCGGTTGCGCCAAGGCGTTACGGGGCATGATCGTGGTCGCGACGATGGACTTCCTCTATCGCGACCGGCACCCGAAGTGTCGGGACAACGAGGACGAGGCCGCTTGCCTCGGTATGATCGGCCCGGATCTGGGGCCAGAGCTGGCGGCTCGCCTCGTGGGCGATCTGCTGAATGGATTCGGGTATCCCGGGCGACGACGCGAGGACGAAAATCAATGAGTCGGCATGGTAGGGCTCAGGTGCTGAAGTGTTTGCTGGCCGGCGGCGCGAGCCTCGGCCTGGTCATCCTCGCCGGCTGCGGCGTGGGCGCGGGGAAAAGTTCCGAGTCGGTGTTGAAGACGAGCGCCGCTCCCGAAGTCGTCAAGGTGCGCACCGCCCCGGTCGAGGAGCGCGAGGTGGTGCGTACGGTCGACGCCGTTGGCACCCTCAAGGGCTGGGAGGACGTCACCCTCGGCGCCAAGCGCGACGGCCGCGTGGTCAAGGTCCTGCACGACATGGGCGACCGGGTCGCTCCCGGCGAGCTCCTGGTGCAGCTTGAGACCGAGGACGCCGATCTCGAGATCCTTCAGGCCCAGCGCCAGTTTCAAGCCGAGCTCGCCAAGCTCGGTCTGAACGAGCTGCCCAGGGGCGAGTTCGACGTCACCAGCATTCCCGCCGTGGTCCAGGCCCGCGTGGCGATCGACAAGGCGCAGCAGAACCTGGGCCGCGAGCGCTCGCTGATCCAGCGCAATGCCGGCACAATGCAAGATTTCCAGAACGCTGAGAACGATGAGCGCTCGGCCGAGGCCGCGCTGGCCAACGCCATCCTGACGGCCCAGTCGACCCTGGCCGGCGCCCAGGCCCTGAAGGTGGCCATCGACGTCGCCAGGCACAAGCGGGACGAGATGGAGGTCCATGTTCCGGTCCCGCCAGCGCCTCCCGAGGGAATCACCGGCAAGGTCGAGTACGCCATCGCCCGCAAGCAGGTCTCCGACGGCCAGATGCTCAAGCAGGGCGACCCGATGGTCAAGCTCGTCATCCAGAACCCGCTTCGGCTCTGGCTGAACGTCCCCGAACGGTATAGCCGCGAGGTGGAGGTCGATCAGTCGGTCGCCCTGTCGGTCGCCTCGCACCCCGGAACGACCTTCGAGGGGAAGGTTGCCCGGATCAACCCGACGGTGGACGACACGAGCCGGACGTTTCAGGTCGAGGCGGTGATCCCTAATAGTCGCGGTTTGCTCCGGCCCGGCGGGTTCGCCAAGGCGTCGATCGTGGTCAACCGCAAGGACCATGCGGTCACCGTGCCGATCGAGGCGATATCCACCTTCGCTGGCGTCACCAAGCTCTTCGTGGTCGAGGACGGCAAGACCCGGGCCATTCCGGTCGAGATCGGCTTGCAGGGCGACGGCTGGGTCGAGGTCATCGGCCAGGTCCCCGCCTCCGCCCAGGTCGTCGTCGAGGGTCAGTCGCGGCTGGCCGAGGGGACCGCGGTCGTCCAGCGCGACCTGCCGGCCCCGAACAGGACCGGCCCGAAGCAACCCGGAGCCGGCGTCCGCGACGCGGCCGTCAATCCCATCGCCCAGCAGGATCAGGACGAGCAGCAGGCTCGTTGACCAAACAACTGTCCGTCCAGGGATCGGTACCGACGCCGGGGCCCGCCGGCTCGATTCGAGTTCGAGTTCGCGTTCGAGAGGAACCTTGTCCCATGACCTTTCGGACATCTGTATCAAGCGTCCCGTCTTCACCTGGGTGCTGGTGGCGATCCCGGTGGTGCTCGGCCTGGTGTCGTACAACCGGCTCGGGGTCGACCTGTTCCCCAACGTCGACTTCCCGGTCTGCACGGTCACGACCGTCCTCTCGGGGGCGAGCGTCGAGGAGATGGAGACCTCGGTCACCAAGCCGATCGAGGACATCATCAACACCGTCAGCGGGATCGACGAGCTCCGGTCGACGACGATGGAAGGGGTCTCGACGATCACCGTGCAGTTCCTGCTCTCGAAGGACGGCAACGTCGGCACGCAGGAGGTCCGCGACAAGGTCAACACGATCCTGGCCGACCTGCCCGACGGAACCGAATCGCCGATCATCGACAAGTTCGACACCGGCGAGCATGCCGGTGATGACGATCGCCGTCTCGGGCCGGCGCGACTTCCGCGAGGTGACCGAGATCGCGCGGAAGCAGATCAAGGAGCGGCTCGAGACGGTCAATGGCGTCGGCGCGGTCACCCTGGTCGGCGGCCGGGTCCGGGCGATGAACGTCGTGGTCGACGCCGAGCAAGCTGTCGGCTTACAACCTGTCGATCGAGGACGTCCGGCTGGCGTTGACGCGGCAGAACCTGGAAGTCCCCGGGGGCCGAATCGACCAGGGCCCGCGCGAGCTGGTCCTGCGGACCCTGGGGCGCCTGAACACGGCGGCCGAGTTCAACAACCTGATCGTCGCCAACCGCGAGGGCTACCCGATCCGGCTCAAGCGACATCGGCCGCGCCGAGGACTCCGTTCGAGGAGCCGCGGACCCTGGCCCGGCTCGACGGCAACACCGCCGTCAGCCTGGTGATCCAGAAGCAGTCGGGGATGAACACCGTCAAGGTCGTCGACGACGTCAAGGCCCGGCTCGACCGGATCAGGCCGAGCCTTGCCGCCGGATATCACCACCGAGCTGATCCGCGACCAGTCGCGATTCATCAAGAAGTCGATCGAGGAGGTGAAGTTCCACCTCCTGCTGGCCGCGCGTCCTGGTCTCGGCGACGATCCTGCTGTTCATCCGCGACTGGCGGACGACGGTGATCGCCACCCTGGCGATTCCCACCTCGATCGTGCCGACGTTCGCCTTCATGAGCTACATGGGGTTCACGCTCAACAACATCACGATGCTCGGGCTGATCCTGGCCATCGGGATCGTGATCGACGACGCGGTGGTCGTTCACGAGAACATCTTCCGGCACATGGAAGAGGACGGCATGGACGCGATGGAGGCGTCGCACGTCGGCACCCGCGAGATCGCGCTGCCGGTGCTGGCGACAAGCCTGTCGCTGATCGTCATCTTCCTGCCGATCGCCTTCATGGGCGGGATCGTCGGCCGGTTCTTCTCGAGCTTCGGGCTGACGGTCGCCTTCGCGGTGGCGATGAGCCTGTTCGTCTCGTTCACGCTGACGCCGATGCTTTGCAGCCGGTTCCTCAAGCTCGAGCCGGGCGAGGCGGGCCACGCCAAGAGCAAGTCGGGCTTCATCTACCGGCTGATCGACGGCAGCTACGGCGGCATCCTCCGGGGGGCCCTTCGGTTCAAGCCGCTGGTCGTGCTGCCTGACGCTTCTGGTCATCTTCAGCACGGTCCCGATCGGCGAAGATCATGGGCGATGTCGCTTGATCCCGCGCGACGACCAGAGCGAGTACGAGGTGACGGTCACGACGCCCGAGGGCTACAGCCTCGAGCGGGCGAGCAAGCTCTTCGCCGAGCTCGAGGGCCGGCTCCGAACGTCTGGCGGGGACGATCGCACCTGTTCACGACCATCGGCGAGACCAGCGGCGGCCGGGTGGTGAAGGGGCAAGGGGACGTCACCCGCGGCACGATCTACGTCCGGATGAAGGAGCTGGACGAGCGCGACTTCACCCAGTTCGCCGTCCAGCAGGAAGCGCGCGAGCTGCTGACGACTACCCCGACCTGCGGGTCAGCGTCAACGACGTCTCGCCGTTCCAGGGCGGGCGGCGGCCGCAGACCTTCCAGGTCAACCTGGCGGGCCCTGACCTGGAACCAGACTTATCGGGATATGCCGAAACGCTCGATCACCGAGCTCAAGGAGCGCCGGGGCCTGGTGGACCTGGACACGACGCTCTCCTTGCGCAAGCCCGAGGTCCAGGTGATCGTCGACCGCGAGGCGGCGAGCGACCTGGGCATCCCGGTCGCAGATCATCGCCGACACGCCTCCGGATCCTGGTCGGCGGGATGCCGTCTCCAAGTTCCGCGACGGCGACGAGCAGTACGACGTCTGGCTCCGCGCCGAGGCGGGCCGACCGGGCGTCGATCAAGGGCCTCGTACGACCTGACCCTGCCGTCGCCGACCGCCGGGCCTGGTGCGGGCTCTCGAGCCTGGCGAAGCTGGTCGACGAGCGCGGGCCGACCGAGATCGAGCGGCTCAGCCGCGAGCGGATCGTCACCGTGCTGGGCAACCCCGAGACCATCCCGCTGGGCGAGGCGGTCAACCAGGCTCGAGGCGATCCTCGAAGGAGATGAACCTCCCGCCGCAGTACTCGTTCGAGTTCTCGGGCCAGGCCAAGACGATGGGCGAGACCGGCTATTACTTCATGGTCGCCTTCGGCCTGTCGATCCTCTTCATGTACATGATCCTGGCCGCGCAGTTCGAGAGCTGGACGCAGCCGGTGTCGATCCTGATGGCCCTGCCGGTGACGGTGCCGTTCGGCCTGCTGTCGCTGGTGCTGTTCCACACGCCGATGGACATCTACGCGATGTTCGGGCTGTTCATGCTGGTCGGGATCGTGAAGAAGAACGGCATCTTGCAGGTCGACGCGACCAACCAGCTCCGCGCATCAGGGACTGCCGCGGCACGAGGCGATCATCGAGGCGAACCATACCCGTCTGCGGCCGATCCTGATGACGACCGTGATGCTGGTCGCCGCGATGGTCCCGATCGCCCTGGGCCAGGGGCCGGGTGCCGGCGCCCGGGCGAGCATGGCCAAGGTGATCATCGGCGGCCAGGCGCTCTCGCTGGTTCTGGCCCTGCTCGTCACCCCCGTCTTCTACGCCCTGCTCGACATGTGGGTCAACTTCACCCGCCGGATGGGCATCCGATTCTCGGTTGAGCAACCCAGCTCCAAAAACAAGAGGCTGCCCAGGGAGGCCGAGGAGCTCGATGCCGTGACCATGTCGTGAGGCGCAGGAACGAGCCAATGACGCCCCGATGCTTGACGCCCCCCCGAGCCGCGCCGTACAGTGAAGCGAATGCATCAGTGCACGGAATCGGAGCCGCGTCTCGAGACGAGGGGATCGTTCATGTCGCGTCGCGCCGTCTGCTTCGGCTTCGTCTTCGGCGGGATGCTCGGGCTGGCCGCGGTGAGCCAGGCCGTGGAAGACCCGCGAACCGCCCTGGAGTTCGAGCAAGGGCTGCGCGATCGAGGATTCTTTGACCTGGCCAACGACTACCTCGAAACGCTGCGGGCCGATAAGAGCGTCCCCGCCGAGATCAAGGCGGCCATCGACTACGAAGCCGGCCGGCTCCTGATCGATGAGGCGTCGCGGACCGGCGACCTCGTGCGCCGCAAGGAGCTGCTGGAACAGGCTCGCGGCCGGCTCGAGACCTTTACCCGGAAGAACCCCGACCACGATCGGACCTCCGAGGCCCTGGTGCAACTGGCCCGCTTGCTCGTCGAGCGCGGCCACCTGGCCGTGCTTCAAGGCGAGGAAAGCGACGACCAGGCCGAGAAAAAGGCCAAGCTCGCCGAGGCTCGCGCCTCGTTCAATCAAGCCCGTACGGCGTATACCAGGGCCGAGGAGCGGCTCCGAACCGAATTCAAGACCTTTCCCAACTTCCTCCCCGATGACGACCCGCGCAAGGCGAAGCGCGACCGGGTCCATGTGGCCCTGATGGATGCCGAGCTTCAGAAGGCCATCGTCGACTACGAGCAAGGCCAGACCTACCCGGCGGGCTCGAAGGAACGCAACGACTCTCTGACGGCGGGCCTCAAGCAGTTCGAGGACCTCTACAAGAGCTACCGGACCCAGTGGGCCGGCCTGACCGCCCGGATGTGGCAGGCCAAGTGCTATGAGGAAAAAGGCGATATCGGGCCGGCGCTCGGCATTTATAACGAGCTTCTGGAGCACGGCGATCCTCAACTCCGGCCGCTTCAACGACACGTCGCGTACTTCAAGATCATCGCCCACGGCAAACGCAAGGAGTATGCCCTGGCCGCCGATGAGTCGGTCCGCTGGCTCCAGCGATACTCCAGCGATCAGGAGCGACACAGCCGCGAGGGGCTGGGAGTCCAGCTCGAGCTCGCGAAGAACATCGCCGCGCAGCTTCCCGGGATCAACAAGGCCGCCGACCGCGAGGCCGCCACACGCAAGATCGGCGACGTCCTGAGCGAGGTGGTCCGGTATGCGTCGCCGTTCAAGTCCGAGGCGATCGCGCTGCTCCAGAAATACCGGCCCAAGACCGCCATCGACGCGGCGAACATCGCCGGACTGAACTACGAAGACGCCACCGCGCAGGCCGATCAGGCCATCGCCTCCCACGAATGGGACCGCGCCATCCTCCTCCTCAAGCAGGCCGTTCGCCGCGCCGAGGCCAATCGTGATCTCGAAAAAACGAACCTTGCTCGATACACGATGGCTTTCTGTTTTTACATGAATAAACAGTTTTATGAAGCCAATGTGCTCTGCGAGCACCTGGCCCGGCGCTATCCCCAGGGCGAACTCTCGGCCAAGAGCACCGAGATCGGCATGGCGGCGCTGGCCGACGCCTATAACTCCTTTCGCGAGGTTGACCGCCAGAGCGACCTGGAGCGGTTGCTCGACCTGGCGAGATACGCCATCGCCACCTGGCCCGACACCGATCAGGGCGATAACGCCCGGATGGTCCTGGGCCAGGTCGAGAACGGTCTCGGCCACTATTCCCAGGCGGTCGACGCCTTCCAGTCGGTTCGCAAAAACTCGGTCAAGTGGGTCGAGGCCCAGACCCGGCTCGGGGCCGCGCACTGGGACCAGAGCAAGCTGATCCGGCTCGAGACGACTCCCGACGCCGAGAAGCGGGCCGAGGCCGAGACCCAGAAGGCGCTCGCCGCGCTCCAGGCAGGGCTCAAGAAGCGACGCGACTCGGCGCGACCCCGGCCGATCCCGGCCTGATCGCCAACGCCTGCGATATCGCCGACATCGAGCTCGAGACCGGCAAGGCCGACGACGCCGTGAAGCTTCTCGAGCCGATCGCGAAGGCGAATACTCCCAACTCGGAAACCATTTACGCCCGTCTGATGTCCGACCTGCTCCGCGCTCACGTCGCATCCAACCAGGTGGACAAGGCCCTGGCCGACATGGCCAGCCTCGAGAAGTCGGGCGCGGCGGGAGTCGGGCTCACCCAGCTCTACTTCCGGCTCGGCAAATTGCTCGAAAAGGAGATCGACCGACTCAGGACCAAGGGCGATAGCGCCGGGCTGAACAAGACACAGCAGGCCTACCAGAAGTTCCTCGACGCCCTGGCCAGGAGCAGCTCGGGCCAGACGTACGAGTCGCTCGAATGGGCGGGCGAAAGCATGCTCACCCTGGGCAATGCGAAGGAAGCCGGCGCCCTGTTCGAGAAGGTCCTCCAGAAGTACGGCCAGGACCAGGCGTTCCTGGCGACGCCTGACGGCCCCAAGGCCATCCTGCGGACCAAGCTCAAGCAATCCGCCGCCCTCCGCGACCAGGGCGAGTTCAGCGCGGCCGACACCCTGATCGAACAGGTCATCAAGCAGAACCCGCGAACCCTCGAGGCCCGGATCGAGAAGGGGTTACTCCTCGAAGCCAGGGCCGAGGCCAAACAGGGCACCTGGGCAGCGTCGTACAACCACTGGCGTACCCTGGCACTCCAGCTCGCCGCCTCGCGCCCCGGCCCGCCGAGTATTACGACGCCTGGTATCACACGGCCTACGCCCTCTATCGTGACGGCAAGCCGGCCGAAGCCAAGAAGACACTCGCCAGCGTACTCCGTCTCTCGGCCGGCGTCGGAAGTCCGGAGATCAAGGCGAAGTACCAGGCGCTTCAGCAAAAGATCAAGTGAAATGCGTCGAATCCGCAAACCGTGCGAGGAGTTCCGCCTCATGTCTCCGCGTCGTACGATCGCCGTCGGATCCTTGTCGCTGGTGATGGCACTGGCGTTGAGTGTCGTTCCGGGGACCACCCTCCTGGCCGACGAAATCGTCCTGGTGACAGGCTCGACGGTCAAATCGGCGATCGGCGGAAAGGTCCGGGGGACGATCCAGTCGGAGCTGCCCTCGGAGGTGATGATCAAGCTCGGCAACACCACGACGAGCGTGCCAACGGGCGAGATCGTGACGATTCATTACGATGGCCAGCCGCCGAGCTTCGCGCTGGCTGAGGCGCGGGAATCGTCCGGCCAGCTCGCCGAGGCGGCCGACCTGTACAAGAAGGCGGCAGCCGAGACCAGCGGCAAGCCGTTCGTCGAGCAGGCCGCGAAGTTTCGTCAGGCCGAGCTCACCGCCGAGCTCGCCCTGACCGACCCGGCCAGGGGCCCCGAGGCGATCGCGCTTCTGGACAGTGCGGTCAAGGCCTATCCCAACAGCCGACACGTCGTCGCGGCCCTCGACACCCTGGCACGGCTTCAGCTTCAGAAGAACGATTACGCCGCGGTCGATCGTACAATCGCCGATATGAGCAAACTTCCCCAGAGCGCGGATCGCGCGGCGGTGCTCCGGGCCAAGGTGTTCGACAGGAAAGGGGACCATGCCAAGGCGATCGCCGAGTACGAGCGACTGATCAAGGGAAGCTCCGAAGGCTCGCCCCGTCAGCGTGAGGCCCGACTGGCGCGAGCCGAGAGCCTGGTCGGAATGAAGAAGTTCGCCGATGCCGAGACCGATCTTCGCGCCGTGATCCAGGCCAGCCCCGCCGACGACGCCGAAGCCCAGGCCGCCGCCTACAACACCCTGGGCGATTGCCTCCGCGCCGCCGGCAAGCCCAAGGACGCGCTGCTGGCCTACCTGCACACCGACCTGCTCTACGCCCGCGACCGCGAGCAGCATCCCCGCGCCCTCGCCCAGATCTCAAAGCTCTGGCGCCAGCTCAAGCGCGACGACCGGGCCGACGAGGCCTGGAGCCGCCTCAAGCAGGATTACCCCCAGAGCCCCTGGCTGAGCGCGGCGCGGACGGACACGCCCTGAGAAGGTTCCCCGCGGTTCAGCGCGGCTCGCGTGCCCGACGCAACGCACCGAGCCTGATCACGGTGCCGACCGCCCAGAGGACGAAGCCGAACACCACGCCGCCGATCAGGTAGGTACGGATCGACACACCGCCGATCCTGCGCTCCTCTCCAGAGGAGAGGAGCGCCAGGACGCACGGCAGTTCGATCAGCAGTCCCAGGTTGCGCAGGAGCGCTCCGGTGGCCGCGGAGCGCTCGCGTTCGGATCGAGACTCAGACATCCGGGAGCTCGAAGCCCTTGCGCGGCTCGCGAGTCAGCAGGGCGTTGGCCTCGCGGTCGTTCTTGAAGGTCTCGGTCTCGACGTCCCACTCGAGCCGGCGACCCAGCCGGTAGGCGATGTTGCCCAGGTGGCAGGTATTGGTCGAGCGATGCCCGATCTCGATGTCGCAGGTCGGCCGCTCACGGGTCGAGAGACACTGGAGAAAGTTCTTGATGTGCTTCGACTGGCCGTCCTCTCCCTTGACCTTCTCCGCCTCGAGCTCGATCTTGCGAGGTTGGAACTCGGGGTGGATGCTCTTGATCCCGTAGGGGACGGTCGTCTTGTCGGGAATGATCTGATAGCCCGCGCGATCGAGCAGGATGCTACCGTCGGTGCCGCAGAAGAGGATCCCGTAATCGTGCCCGTTGAAAGCCAGGCCGTTCCCCTTGCGCATCGAGTAGGTCAGGGTCGCGCCGGGGAACTCGTAGACGACCTGAAGTGTGTCGGGAGTGTCGCGATCGTCCTTGCTGGTAAGGATGCCGCCGGTGGCATAGACCGCCTTGGGACCCTTGGCGTCGAGCGCCCAGAGGACGATGTCGTTGAGATGCACGCCCCAGTCGCTCATCATGCCGCCAGCGTAGTCGAAGAACCAGCGGAACAAGAGGTGAAACCGGTTGGGATTGTACGGACGCACCGGCGCGGGACCGAGCCATCGGTCGTAATCGACATACGACGGCGCGGCGGTATCGGGATAGATGCCAATCCCGGTCGGGCTGATGTTCTCGAAGTTCCAGGTCTGAACCCAGAAGACCTGGCCGATCTTGCCCGACCGGACAGCCTCGACCGCCTTCTGGAAATGATCGGCCGACCGCTGCTGAGTGCCGACGGCCATGATCTTGTTCGTCTTCCGCGCGGCCCGGATCATCGCCTGACCCTCGGCGACGTTGTGGCCGACCGGCTTCTCGACATAAACGTCCTTGCCGGCGAGCACCGCCTGGATGGCGGGCAGGGCATGCCAGTGGTCGGGGGTGGCGATGACGACGGCGTCGATGTTCCTGTCGTCGAGCACCTCGCGATAGTCGCGCCCGGTCCAGGGCTTGTTCCCGCGCTTCTTCTCGATCCGCTCGGCGGTCCCGGTGGCGTGCCGGTCGTCAACATCGACTACACTCACGACGTCGACCTCGGGATTCGTCAGGAACGTCCCGAGCACCTGATTGCCTCGACTGCCGGCGCCGATCAGGCCGATTCGGATCTTGTCGTTGGCCCCGACCGCCGTCGCCGACGTTCCTGCCAGCAGAGCGGCCGAGCTGGCGGTCGCCCCCATCGCCCCCACGAACCCTCGCCTGGTGATCCCATCAGTCGCCATGGCTCACTTGCCCCCCTGGAGTCACGGAAATGGATCCGTAGCCGCTCCGCGCCCCGCGGCGCCGGCGGACTTCATCTGGGCTGTCGATGATACCCCACGCGGGATCGGAGTAACCAGGGGGCAACCCCGAGGGGACCAGGAAAGGATTTCGTCACCGGAACTCAACTGCTATTAACACGGAAATCAAACAAACTAATATTATTTATTAATATAATATTAATATAATAAAATTATATCTGACTATGCGTTTGAGAGCAGTGGAGCGTCAGCAAGCTCAGGCCTGGCGATGGGCTGACGCGACTCGGAGCGGGGCGATCGGTCCCATTGCCTGCTGAGCTGCTTGCCGAGTTTGATCCAGCGGCGCTCGAACTGGAATGTCGAGATATGGGCGAGCCCGAACGTCAAACCGAAGCAGAGGATGCGCTTCAGGTACTTCACAGTCGTCGCCCCCGACCCGAGCCACCCATGCATGGTGAGGGGATGAATCATGTAGAGCGCGTACGGAGATCTCGCCGATGTAGCGCAGCGGGGGCGACGCCAGGCCCCTGGTCAGACAGACCTGGCCTCCAGAGCGAGCAGCCGACCAGCGATGAGGCGAAGAGCTGACGGAAGTAGATGAGCGGCCCACTTGCCGGATGGCTCGCCACAACGAACAAGACGGCCCAGACCGGCAATCCGGCTCGCTCGATCAAGGCTCGCGCCCGACGGCCCACCTGCCCCAGCCTTCCCAGCCAGATCATCCCGACGACTGCCCCCGACATGATTTCATCAATTCGCAGATGCGTCATGATGTTAACATCAGAACCCTGGTAAATTCGCAACAGCGTGACCGCAAGCCCCAGCAAGGGCAGGAGCAAGAGTCCGCGAAATCCCAGCAGGGCCGTCAGCGCCGCCGCCATCAGATAGAAGTGGACCTCAACGCACAGGCTCCAGAGATGTCCCGTCAGTCCAGAAATGTGAGAGTGATCATAATTGACATAATAGAGGAAATGCGCCGGATAAAAAGACCAATCCTTCCCCAGAAGCGTCAGGGCGAACACGCTCACCGCGATGGCCAGGGGAACGATCCGGAAAAGCCGCCGGATCAGGAACGCGGGGACATTCGAGTTGCGGTCGAGCGTGATGATGATCAGGAACCCTGAGAGCGCGAAAAAAAGTGACATTCCGGCCAGGCCGGCGCTCCCGTTTAATTCCCATCGCCTGGGACCGAGCGGTAGCATGTGGCACGCCAGGACCAGCAGGATACTGATCGCGCGCGAGCCGTCGAGTACCTCGAGCCGTTGACGGTGATGCGAGGCCGGGCCCGGACCTGGCTCGACGGATGGTCTCATGATGGTCGTGCTCGTCTCCTCATCTCGTCGTCATCGATCTGGAGTCGATGCCCCATGCGTTGGCCGCCCCGGCCAGGGCCAGGTTCGGAGCAAGTGCGGTGTGGCAAGCCGGATAGGTGGCACCGGCGCATGCGCGTACCGGAGACCGGCGGAGGCGCTGGCGGTCGCGCCCTTTGAAGTTGACCCCCATCCCCGTTCCGTCATCCCAGCATCTGACAGATAACCGTATCTTGACTCTAGCCGGGTCGAGCCAGCCACGTCAAGCAAGGTCGAGCGATGTACGCGCGAGTATGGCGAAATCGCAACACCGGGGGCCTTGATCGCCACGGGCGACGGCGCCTCGTGCCATATCAGACCGATCGTCGGTCCGTCTCATCCGCCGGGTGAGGTGGGTTCGGGCTTCAATTCCGAGAAGTCGGGCTCGATGGCGACCGTCTCGGTCTTCTGGCCGTATTTCTTGCCCAACGGCGAGGCATCCTCGATGATCTTGTTCGTTTGGGCGGAGGTCAGGAGGATCAGGCTCGAGATCCAGAACCAGAAGAGTAGGATCATCACCCCACCGAGCGAGCCATACGTCTTATCGTAGTTGGCGAAGTTCTGGACGTAGAGCCGGAACCCGAAGCTGACGAGCAGGAATACGCCGGTGCCGATCAGGCTGCCCGGGGTGATCCACTCCCACTGCTGCTCGGCGTCGGGTCCGACATAGAAGCTCAGCGCGAAGCTGAGCAGGATCATCACGCTCACCATCAGCCACTGGACCGCGATCACCATCAGGGCGGCCGGCCGGCTCAGACCAATCCCCATGATAATCTCGGGCAAGGCGACGATGGCCAGTAATGAACCGACCAGGATCGCCGCCTGGATCAACGTCATCACGATCGCCACCAGACGCAGTTTCCAGAAGGGCCGGGTCTCGGTCACTCCGTAGATCCTGTTCATCGCGTCGATGATCGCGACGAACAGGCTCGACGCGAGCCAGAGCGTCACGATCAGGCTCAACGAGATCAGGCCCGCCTTGGGCTGTTTCTGAATCCGGTTAATCTGGTCCTCGACCACCCGATACGCCTCGGGTGGGAATGCGCTCCGCAAGGTCGTGCGGAGTTCGCCGACAGTCATGTTTCCAAAGCCAAGGGTCGCCCCCGACGGCCCGCGGAGGTCGGGCAACAGATCCAGTGTGATCGCCAGCACCAGCCCCAAAAACGGAACCAGGGCCAGCATCGCGTAGAACGACACAGCCGACGCGCGGGTCATGATCTCGTTTTCGAGGATCTTCGACCACGTCCGGATCGCCAGCTCACGAAAGCTCAACCCCCCTAGCTTGAAGGCCTCGCGGAGTCGAATCGGTGGGAACACGAAGCTGGCCCTCCTCAAATCCAACCAAAATAACCGTCGCCGAACCCGCCAGGCTACCCCATCATAGTGCATCCGACGTGCCGCGGCATGGCGTTCGCAACCTCGAAACCATGGGTTTGACGGCGGCGCCGCGCCGTGCGGCCCCGCTCGCTGGCGTTGTTGATCCTGGATCGACACCGACGGTTATCTTTTCCGTGGAGGACCCGAGGCCATGGACCCGATTTCACCCATCACCACCCTGCTCGACAATACCGAGGACCTGATCGGCCATAGCCCGCATCCCGCGGTCGTCGCCCTTCCGGTCGGCGCCTGGACCGTGAGCAACCTTTGCGATGGCCTCGCTCTGGCGACGGGCGACGATCGCTACGACCATGCCGCCCAGGTCAGCATGGCGATCGGCCTGGCCGGCGCGGCCGTATCGGCAATCACCGGGCTGCGCGACTATGCGGCTATCCCCAAGGATCGGCCCAGCCACGAAGTGGCCACGACTCATGCGGTCGGCAACGCCGTCGTCGGCACCCTGTTCGCAACCAGCTACATCCTGCGACTCCGCGACAGGGCCGATGGCCAGCGGCCCAGTATGCTCGCCCGGACCCTCAGTCTGGCAGGCGGCGCTCTCACGCTTTATACCGCCTGGCTCGGCGGCGTGCTTGTCGAAGAGTATGGTGAATCCGTCCAGCCGGTCATGGAACATCAGGACGGCGAACCCCACGGCCGCGACCGGCTCGAACCTCACGCGCCGCTAGGTCGTCATTAATCGCATGCGGGAGTGGATCTCCACCGCGCGGAGATCCACTCCCGCATGCGCATGCTCACTTTCGGATTTCAGGACGTTGCGTCCGCGGACGGCGGCTGATCCTTGTCGCCACCATTCGCGAGATGTGCGACCAGGCGATTGAGCCCCTCCTGCAAGGCGTCGCGGTGGGCTTTTTCCTCGGTGAGCACGGCCGAGAGCTCGCGGCGCTCTCGGCGTCGCCGATCGTCTGAAAGGCGTGGACCCAGGCAGTCGACCAGTGGATCGAGTTCGCCTTGGCGGTCAGGTCGTGGCCCAGCTTCTGAATCGGCGAGAGGCCCAGCTCGCCAACCTTGTCCTTGAGCCGGCCCAGCGTCTCACCGATTCCCCCGGCGACCGATCGGGCCGGGGTGTGACCATACCGCGTCGCGATCGTCTCGATGATCGCGCGATGACGCTCGTCGGCCGCAGCGATCTCATGATAGAGAACGCCAAGCGCGGGGTCGGGAGCGCTTCGGCACGGGCCTGCGCTTCGTCGCGCAAGGTTTGCTCGGCGTCAATCCCCTTCGAAAACTGGGCCGCGATCCAGTCGCGGTCAATCGTGGTCGCCGTCGCCATGGGAACCTTCTTCCATCCAAGTTGACTCAACAATCGCGTCGATGCGTCATGCAGGCATCAAGAACATCATTCATTCCAAGCAAGATTTATGCCACATATCCAGAGAAAGTCTTGACCCTGTGGGCGTATGGCATCAAATCAACCTGGTACGGCGGCTCGATCGAATTGAGTGACGCACGACGCGATGGGAGACCTATACGGGCCAGTCGAGCCGAACGGTCGTATGCTGGCCGGGAACGGACTCGAGGCGGGCGCTGCCGCCGAAGAGTTCGGTGACGTGCGCGGCGATTGCCAGTTCCATCCCCCGGCGCTCGGCGGCGGTCCCGCAAAGCCTCTCGAAGCTTCGGGAATGGAGATCGACCGGATGGACCGAGTTGGGAGGAGACCGTCTGATCGTCACCTCGATGATCCAGCGACCAGTCCGCCCGTTCGTGCCGGAGCCGGCCGTCGGACTCGCCGCCGACTCGCCACGGAAGATCAATTGAATCGGCTCACCTTGCGCCGCCGCGGCGGCATTGACGAGCACATAGTCCAGGACCATGCGCACTCGGCCCTGGTCGAGATCAACCTCGCGCGGGCACGTGTCTCGAATATCGAGAAGAATGGTGGGTGGTTTCGCCTTGTTCCGCGGCGGTCGACTCTCGAGGAGCTCCTCCACCATCCGGCGGGGATCGAAGGGACTGGGCGCGAGCTCAAGCCCAGGCTCGAAGAGTCGCGCGTAGTCGCTGATCTGTGTCAGCATCCGTTCGATTTGCTTGAAGTTCTCATCGATAAATCGCAGGTCTTCCTGCACGTCCGGATCATCGCGCGGAACGGCCTGCTCGACCATCCGAAGCGACAGACCGATCACGTTGAGGGGAGTGCGAAGGTCGTGGACAAGCAGCGACGAGAACCGGGTATCGATCGGCGGCGCATCGACGGTTGCAGGGGATGACACGTCAGCGGACCTACGATGCGCCAGCAATCGGGCCACGCGCGAGCCAAGCTCGACCGGCGAACCGTCCCGGACCATCCAGTCGCTCGCCTGTGCCGATCCCACGTTCTCGAGCCAATCCCTGCTTTGCTCGAACGTATCGAGCAGCTCGAGGACGGGAATACCCTCGCGATGAGCCGTGGCCCGGAGGTTCTTGAGAGCCGTAGTGGTGGAACCGGATGGGTTTCGCGTTCCTTCGGGGTTCCTCCCGGGGGCCAGGAGGAGCAGGTCGGGACGGTCCCGGAACGTCGGAGTCTGCGAGCCCAGGATCTCGAGCGCCTCGACGACCGAGCCGGCCGAGATCACCTCGTGGCCGCACGATTCCAGGCTCGAGCGGAGCTCGTCTCTCCCGGCATGACCGGCATCCAGGTCCAGCACCAGCAAACACGCTGTTCCGTGCGGCTCATGCCGATCCGAATATTCCTTGTTGGGATCCGTGCCCGCTACCCGGTGCGAGGACGAAGACATGACAGACAGATCTCCAGCCGGACTGAACCATCGCGGCCGCCGGACCGGCGTGGCGACGCACGTCATCCTGAGCGACGGCCTTGCTTACCAAACGTGACCTGGCTCGGCACGATCGGACCAGCAAACCCGTCCACCACCGCGCGACATCAGGCCCCACGTCCTGATCCGGCGCATCAGCCCTTGGGGGCTTCCACTTTACCAGGGTTTGAGCTTCCATCCCAGAACGAAGCCAATGCCCAGGGCCCAGAGACCGAACGCGGTCGGATGCTCCCGAGCGTAGTGCTTCAGCTCGTCGAATACATCCTGTGCCATCGAATCCACCATCCCGAGGGAATCGGAAGGTGCCGCAACCGCACGCGCCATATCCGCGGGCCACTCCGAGCGCAGCGTGTCAATCATGACGGACCACTCCTCGAAACCTCGGCCAAGCTCGCGCACCGCACGCGATCGCGGCCAGACCTCGCGAACTCGAACCGCATCGTTTAAAACTCTTCTCACTGATGTACCCTGCAACTCCGATGCCCTGAATCGCGGAATACCAGCTCTCTGGGGTCGATCCATATGGACAAACTTGCACTACGAACCAGGAGGGACTGGATTCTCAAACTCCAGTGAGAAAAAATCTTCGTAGGGAACCGAATTTGCTCGATTGCGAGCACCGGGCCGCGCGGGCATTTAGCCCATGCTTGCGGAAATGATCGTTCGGCTTTTGCCCCCCTTGATCCTTGAGTCGCCAGAGGAAATCAGGCCATGCGCCGAAAAGTCCTGGTGGTCGATGACGACCCTTATCTCACGACACAGCTTCGTAAGCTTTTGGAATCGGAGGACTTGAGCGTCGATACGGTGTCCAATGCCCAGGAGGCACTCGGTTCACTCGGGTCAACCGATTACAGCGTCCTGATCACCGACTTGCGGATGCCGGGCATGGGAGGAATGGAGCTGATCCGGGAGGTCTCGCAGCGTCGGGTGATGGTCACCACGATCGTGACCACGGCCTTCGGCTCGATCGACCGGGTGGTCGAGGCGATGCGGCTGGGAGCGTTCGACTTCCTGACCAAGCCGATCGACCCGACCAACCTCAAGATCGTCATGGACCGGGCGCTCAAGAAGCGGGCGCTCCAGGACGAAGTCCTCGCGCTTCGGCAGCAGCTCAAGGACATGTTCAGCTTCAACAGCATCATCAGCAAGAACCGGAGGATGCACGAGATCTTCGAGCTCGTCCGGCATATCGCCGGGACCAAGAGCACGGTCCTGATCGAGGGCGAGACCGGCACGGGCAAGGAACTGATCGCCAAGGCGGTGCATTACTCGAGCGAGGACCGACAGGGCAACCTGGTGGCAGTCAATTGCGCGGCGTTGCCCGAGAACTTGCTCGAAAGCGAGTTATTCGGCCACGAACGCGGGGCATTCACCTCGGCCGAGAGCCGCCGGAAGGGCCGGTTCGAGCTGGCCGACAAGGGAACGATCTTCCTCGACGAGATCGGCGACATCTCTCAGGCGATGCAGGCCAAGCTCCTCCGCGTGCTCCAGGAGCGGCGGTTCGAGCGGGTCGGCGGCCACGAAAGCCTCGAGGTCGACGTCCGGGTCGTCGCGGCGACCAACAAGGATCTGGAGAAAGAGGTTAAGGAAGGGCGGTTCCGCGAGGACCTGTACTACCGGCTCAACGTGATCAAGATCGACGTGCCGCCGCTCCGCGAGCGGCCCGAGGACATCCCGCTCCTGGTCACCCACTTCCTGAACAAGTACGCCCGGCCCAACGAGCCCCCCAAACGAATGTCGCCCGAGGCGATGGAACGACTCCTGGCTTATCGATGGCCGGGCAACGTCCGCGAGCTCGAGAACGCGATCGAGCGGTCGAGCGTGACGACCGTGGGTGACACGATCAACCCCGACAAGCTCCCTCCCCGGATCACCGGAGGAAGCCAGCAGGAGCGGCCCCAGTTCGAGATCGACCTGAAGCACCCGCTTCCGTACTACCTTAAGATCGCCACCGAGCAGATCGAGCGGCAATACATCCTCAAGGCCCTGGAAAAGAGCCGCGGCAACGTCGGCCGCTGCGCCGAGCTCTGCGGCCTGTCCCGGCGGAGCGTGTCGGGGAAGATCAGCCAGTACGAGATCGACAAGTATCCGTTCAAGTCAAACTAATTTACCAGAATAGATCGATCTTAAATCCGGTGATGTTCACAAACAGCAGGTCCGACTTCAGTCTGAAGTCGGACCTGCTCGGTTCCATCCCGAATTTCTCCCGAAACGAGTGTCCATCTCCTGGCCTGGCAGGTTTCAGCGACGGGGCCGCCCGCTGTAGAGCAGGACGGTGCGGAGCCAGGTAAGATTCCGCTCCAACTCGTCGCGCGAGCGTCGGAAGGTGGAGAAGCTCGGACCGAGCCGCATGGCCGCGAGGCCCACCAGCGCGAGGGCCAGGATGAGAACCACGGCGCTGGTCAAGAGCATGGCCCACCCGCTCGCAATGTGCAGGGCAACGGCCAGTCGGTCGGCGAGCCCCAGGACCATGACCGGAAACGTTCCCAGGGCCAGGCACGAGCCGAACACGATCAGGACGGCCGGAGCGACCGCGCGAGCGGTTGCTTCCTTCAGGTCGAGCACCGCCAGCTTCGCCTGAAGCTCCAGCAAGGTGGCGACGTCGTTGCCGAATTCGGCGATCCCGCCCACGAATCGCTCCTCGGGGGCGACATGCGCGGAACCAGGATGGGCTCCCGCGGCAAACGGGGAGCTGTGGCCGTTGACGTGCGAGCGGCCCTGGGGTCCGGAATGGGGGCCGCCGGGTCTCATCGTCGTTTGATCAACCATCCGAGGAGGACTCCCACGCCGAACGCGATGCCGAGTGCTCGCGCCGGTTCGTTGATGATGTAGCCACGGACGCGCTGCCGGCCCTCGGCCAGGCTCTCGCGGGCAGTCGCGAGGTAGACCAGCGCCTGCTCTTTCAGTTCATCGAGCTGCGGCCCTGTCGATGAATGGGACTCGACGCCAGTAAGGCCCTGATCGATCATGAGCTTGGTCTCCCAATCCATCGCCGGCGCTCAGACGCCGCGCGGGTAAGGGCCGTCGGGCCGGCCCCGCGCCGGTCCTGTGCCACGAGAGAGATTGGCCGCGGGATTGGGGATCGGCCCGAACCCGTAACCTCCGTCTCCCGGGCCTTGAGACGCACTCGATCCCGGAGACGCGCTCGGGCCGGTCGCCGCCATGTATTGCTGTTGCTGCTGCGCAATCCACTGCTCAAGGTAACTCATGGCGTAATTTCGGCCCACCCGCCAGACGAGTGGGACCAGCATCCCGAGAGCAGCGCCCACCAGTGACTTCTTCCGCTTCTCCGAACCTGGAGACTCGGCTGGCTCCTGGGACTTGGCGATCGCCTCGCGGACATCCGCGATGTCGCCCTGACGAGCCAGGTCGCGAGGAATACTCCGTCGACGTTTGGGAATGACAATATAGCCAACGCTAAACGCCAAACCGACGGCCGCCCAGGGAAACATCCGGATGTAGCGCCGCCAGTCGAAGACCGCCTCGGCTCCCGCCACGACCTCCTGAACGTCCTCATGCAGCTCGCGGCGGATCTGAGCCATTCGTCGGCGGATCTCGGCGGCATCATCCGGCACGGTCAGACTGGCCACGGCAGGCCCTCCGCTCGTTCGATATTCACGATGAGACATCGTGGAAAGCACAAAATTCACTCATTCCCAGCAAGTCGTTCGCAACCGAGGTGCCAATCGGGCAGGAAACAGAGTCGACAGCGACGATAACGAGAGGCGGGGCGACATCGCGCACATCACTGCTCATTCTCGTCACTTCACTTCCCATGACTCGACGTCGAAGTCGGCTGCGGACTTGCGCCGGAACGAGGGCCGCCACGCGAGCGAAGGTTATTCCAGAGCCATCGGCCGTGTTGCCCGACCTGGCTGACGAGCCGACTGGCCTTGGAGCGGCTGTTCAGACGCTGGAGGTGCCTGAGCAGGGCCGCCCGCTCGGCCCGGTGCAGGAGCGAGCTCAGGGTCGGGAGGAATTCTTCGAGGATGCCGAACGGAGTCTCCGCGCCCAGACCGACCGCGACGAACTGGCTGAAGGTCGGCGGTAAGCTCGAGCGCAGGCCTTCAATCCGGTCGCGGACGGCCTTCTCGCGCGGGTTGCGGCCCTTCGACCAGTCGTAGGGGGGCTGCCAGCCCGTCCTGGTTGACGCGGTTGCCGAGAAATCGGCGGACGTGGGCACGTCGATCTGATCGACCCCGGTCACCACGACCAGCGCCGGGGGAGCTTCGAGCCCTGGGTGCTCGACAAAGTAGCCATCCCACGCCTGAGCAAACGCGACGTCGGACGAGTTGAGCAGGGTCGCGCCCATGGGCGGGACCCGGCGGGCGTCGACGACCAGGACCAGCAGGTCGGCCTCGACCGACGCGGCGACCGCTTCACGGCGGGTCGCGCGATTGCGCGCGTTCTCGCCCCCGGGATCGGCGGTGTAAGCGGGGATCTCGATCAGCTTCGCGCTCTTGAGCTTATCGAGGACGCCTGGATCGAGTCCATCACCCTCGAGTCGGGGCTTGAGAAGGCCGAGGTCGCCGCTTCGCGCCCGTTCCAACGCATTCAATAGACTCGACTTACCCGCGCCCTTGACGCCGGCGAACGCCACTACCAGATGCGAGAACTCGACATCCCGCTCATCGGTGGCGGCGGATGCGTCACGGCGTCGGGTCAGCTTACGATACTGCTCGGCCCCGATCACGAGACGGCCGCTGTAGAGCTCGATCAGGTGCGTCCCCAGGCGGTTGATGTAGGCGCGAAAGAACCAGCGGAGCAGGTTCTGTTGCATGTTCCGCCACGCCGGCTTGACCATCAACTGCTGGGTCCCGAGCCGGACCAGTCCCGTCACCGGGCTAAACAGTGGGAGCAGGAACGAGTAGATGTCGTTCGCCTTCTGGAGATAGCCGGCCGCCTGCACCGCCGTCTTCAGATGGGCGGGGGTGACGAGGTCGCCCCCCGGCACCTGTCGGCAGAGCCGGTTGAGATCCTCGGCCGCAAGCTCCAGCGCGGTCAGGAGCTCGACCACCGGCACATACTCGATCGGGTCGTGCGACAGCGGGTGATAGTGTTCGGCCAGCCGACGGGCCAGGGCTCGCCCCGTGCTGATATACAGGTCGGCGCCCGACAGGGCTTCGAGCGCCACCGTGTCCGAGCTTTCCGCGGCCTCCTCGACCAGCGTCCACGCCTTGCGATCGAACGGGGAGAACGTCCCCGGCGCCTCCCAGTCAATCGGCGGCAACACCGGCTGTCCCGTCTTGGTCCACCGCGCCGCCAGATAGGAAAAGAGCAAACCCGCCGCGATCCAGAGCGAACCGGCGACGAGCAGCCAGCCCCGCTCGTAAAGCCACAGGGAGCCAAAGCCGATATACGCCAGCACTGGCCCGACCAGGAGAACAATCAATACCCACCAGCGCCAGTTCCAGATCATGCGATCCGTCATCCTTATTACGGACAGGATTCGGAGCAAGGCGTGGAACGATCACCCGCCATTCCCCATTTCTGACAATGGGACGGTTGATCGTCCACGGCTCGGTTCGCCACGGTCGTGAATTCCATCAGACCACGAGCGCTCGGCAGGATGCAACCGACTCGTCAGGGGACGCACGGGATAGGTCTAAACCATTTCCATGACGCTTCAGCACAAACCTTCCTCGTCCCAGTCGTCGGGCTTGCTTTTAGGGAGCTTGGCCTTGATGTACTTCAGGAGTCGCTCCTGGTCGAACCTCGTGATGCCCGTCAAGTCCATGCGAAGTAGAGTGTTGCCGTGCTTGTCGAAGAGAGTGGGCCTGCTTATCACCGGTTCGCCGAAGGTGTCAAAGTGGGTTGTGATTTCACAAGTGGCTACTTCCGACCAGGGGATAAACGTCGGCATGATTCGGGTTGTGCCCAAACCGAAAGCGTGAATGCCTTCGGTGTCCGCCCGGGCGCACGGCTTGATGAGCGCCCATCCGAAAATTCCGCCGATAAAAAGAGAGATTCCCGTGAGCGAGCCAACGAGTGGCCAATCCACGCTCACGGTCGTCAGATTCGCGATGATGATGAGGCCCACAAAAAGTGCGAGAAAAACAAACACGCTGATGGCTACAAACACAAAGCTCACCCGCCGGTCGAAATAGAGACAGAGGATCTCGTCCTTACCTACGTAACCCTCAGGAAGCAAAGAGGATCGGCTCTGGACCTCGCGGATCGTCCCACTTCTCGAAAGCCCGTAACGTCTCAAAATCAGGTCGACGGCGATTTGGGAACCAAGAATGGTCGTGAGGTTTGCAGAGGTTACAAGAAAAAGCTCAGCATTCTTTCCTATATTTAATTTATAACTAATAATTTGTATTGTTGCAAATTCAATTATAAATAAATATGAATAGAGACTCCCGCACAGGAACCAGAATAGCCCGCGCGAAATGGTCCGTGGCTTGTTCATGGCAACCCCCTGGGTCGGTATCTTATGATACTCCCGGTGTCTTCATGAACGAGACCTGACTTTTACCGTTCCCGTTCCTACTGGCTACCGACCGCCGCCCTTGGCTTGAGGTCGATGCGGACGCGGCGGATCGCGTGGTCGGCGACCTCGACGACGGTGAACTCGGCGCCGGCGACACGGAAGGAGGCACCCGGCTCGGGGACGCGGCCGAGGGCGTGGAAGGCCAGGCCGCCGACGGTCAGATAGTCGCCGTCGGTCGGCAGGCGCAGGCCGAGGCGCTCGTTCAGCTCCTCGAGCTCGAGGGTGGCGTCGACCTCGTAGCAGGCATCGCCCAGAGGGGACGAGGGGATCGACCCGCGAGGGGATGTCGTGCTCGTCGTCGATGGCGCCGACGAGCTCTTCGAGGAGGTCTTCGAGGCGTGATCAGGCCGGCAACGCCGCCGTACTCGTCGAGCACGATGGCGATCTGGGTGCGCCGGGCGCGGAACTCGTCGAGCAGCTCGTAGGCGTTCTTGGTCTCGGGGACGCAGTGGGCGGGGCGGACCAGCGCGCGCGGGCTGACGCCGTCCGGGCCGTCGGCGTCGGTCATCCGCGGAAAGAGGTCCTTGGCGTAGAGGATGCCGACGATGTCGTCGCGGTTCTCGCCGATAGAGCGGGATCCGGCTCAGGCCGGTCTCGCGGAAGGTGCGGGCCGCGACCGCGGCGGGGACACGACGCGGGCAGAGTGACGATCGCCGAGCGCGGGGTCATCAGCTCGGAGACGTCGCGGCGGGTCAGCTCGACGGCTTGCTGGATCAGCTGCGCGGACCGATTCGGGGAGCTCGGTCTCGCTCGATCGTCGTCATGGTCGCCGTCGGCGGGGATCTCGACCTCGACGCTCGCCGGCCGAGGCGGCCGGCGCCGGGGCGTCGCCCAGAGGGAGACCAGGGTCTCGCCCAGCCGGCGACGCCGAGACGTCAACGGCGCGGTCAGGAACCGAAGGACGCCGCCAGGCGGCCAGAGGCGGTCGATCGACCCGCTCGGCGTAGACCTGGCCGATGACCCCCGCCAGCACGTAGCCCAGCCGCCAGCACGAACGCCGAGACGCACGACCACCCGCACGCCCGGCCGCGTCGCGCAGCTCGGCCGAGCGCCACGGCGCCGAGCAGGGCCGCCAGGCAAGAGCCCGGTAACGACCGCCAGGGCCTCGGCGGCCAGCTCGGTCGCCTCGTCGTGGTGCGCCACGTCGTCGGCGCGCTCGGGGCGGCCGCGCTCGGCACAGACCTCTTCGAGCCGGCTCCGCGAATAGGTGCGCAGCGCCTTGGCCAGGGTGACCGAGACCAGGTGCAGCGCCAGCACCAGCGAGGCCGACCCCGAGCACCCATTTCCAGCTCAGTCCGACCACCGCACACTCTCCCGTTCCCACTCGCGATCCCGATCCCGATCCGTGCCGGAACCGCCAGGGGGAACGTGTTCGTCAGGCCCAACCCCGGCCAGGACTTCTTCCTCGCGCCGCCGCATCGCGTCGCGGTGGCGGCGGCGGTCAGGTCGTCATAGCCGCAGAGGTGAAGCAAACCGTGGACCACATACAGCGCCAGTTCGGCTCGCGGATCGACGCCGGACCGCTCGCGCCATCGCCGCGGCCACGCTCGGCCGAGACCACCAGCTCGCCCGCCAGAGCGGTCCTCGCCGGGCTCCGAAAGCAGGAAGCTGATCACGTCGGTCGGCCAGTCGTGGTCAGGTGCGGCGGTTGACCGCGTGAATCGTCGCGTCGTCGACCAGCGCCAGCGAGATCGACGCCGCGGCGATCGTCCTCCCCCTCGAGCACCCGGCGCACCAGCGCGTCAGCGCCAGGCGATCGACTTCAGGTGTCCCTGGGTGTCGCTGACCTCGACCTCGATTTCGATCTCATTCTCGTTTTCGATCGCTTGGTCAGGTTCCAAGGGTCAGGCGGTCCGCTGCTCGGGATACTTGACGCGGCCGTGGTAGATGCCGATCAGCGACTTGATCAGGCTCTCGCGGATCTCGCCGATCTCGCGGAGGGTCAGCCCGCACTCGTCGAACTGGCCGTCGCGCGAGCCGCTTCTCGATCAGGTCGCGGACCAGGCCCTCGATCCGGGCGGGGGTCGGCTCGGAGAGGGTCCGGCTGGCGCTCTCGACGGCGTCGGCGATCATCAGGATGCCGGCCTCCTTGGTCTGCGGCTTGGGCCCGGGATAGCGGAACGCGCTTTCCTGGACCACCGCGGCGTCGGGGTTGCCGTCGTTCCGCCGGTTGGCCTCGTGATAGAAGTACTCGACCAGCGTCGTGCCGTGGTGCTGCTCGATCAGGTCGATGATCCGCTCGGGCAGGTGGTGCTGTCGGCCCAGGTCGACGCCGTCCTTGACGTGGCCGATGATGATCAGCGTGCTCATCGCCGGGGCCAGGTTGGCGTGCCGGTTGGTTGCACCCGCCTGGTTCTCGATGAAATAGTGGGGCTTGAGCATCTTGCCGATGTCGTGGAAGTAGGCCCCGATGCGCACCAGCAGGGCATGGGCCCCGATCCGCTCGGCGGCCCCCTCGGCGATCGTGCGCGACGGTGATCGAGTGGTTGTGCGTGCCCGGGGCCCGCGCGGACCAGCTCCTGGAGCAGCGGGTGGGTGATGTCGCCCAGCTCGAGCAGGCTGATGCCGGTGACGATCCCGAACGAGTTCTCGACGAACGGCAGGCTGCCGCCCAGGAAGAACCCGGCCATCAGGCCCCAGCCGGCTCGCCAGAGGCTGTCGCTGGTGATCAGGCCGAGCGGCTGGTTCTGCCAGAGGCCGGTGGCCCAGGTCAGGACGAAGTAGCCCAGCGCGGCCGTGGCCCCGACCTTGATGAGCTTGGTCCGGGTGCGGACCTCGTTGAGCGTCAGCACGCCGGCCGCCGTCCCGCCCATCAGGACCAGGAAGTGGCCGATCCCGGTGCCCGAGCGCCAGGCTGGTCAGGAGGCAGAGGCCGAAGGTGACCATCAGGGCGAAGTGGGGGTTGTAGGCGATCGCCAGGATCATGGCGGCGATCGCCACGGGGATCAGCTCGGCGTCCCAGGGCTGCATCGCCAGCAGGCGGACCAGGCCGACGGCGACGACGACCAGGCCGCAGAGGGCGGCGATCCGCCTCAGGTCGCGGGCGATCTCGGGCTCGTGCCGGTGGATGTAATAGCCGATCAGCGCGAAGAGGGCGGCGACCAGCACGACGATCGCACCGCCGCGCTGGAGCCGGGCACCCAGGGTCAGGGCCTCGGCGGCGGTTTCGTGCTCCATCCGGAGCAGGATGAGCTGCTCCTCGTTGATCTCCTGGTCCTGCTCGACCAGGACGTCGCCCTTGCGGTAGGTGTCGTGGATGTCCTTCGACGCTGTTCCGGGCCCGCTCTCGCGTCGGCGGTGGTGGTCTGCTCCTCGTAGGTCAGCGTGGGCGACCCCTTGAGGCGATCGGCGACCAGCCGGAAGAGGGTCGGGCCGAGGCGCGGGGGAAGCGCGGCGATGAACTCCTGGGCGATCGGCCCGTCGGGCTTGGCGATCCGCTCGGGGACGACTCGCTCGCGGGGGACGATATGGGCCTCGCTCGGGGGCCTGGCCCACGGGGCGGACCGAGAGGGTCCGGCTCGCTTCCTCGTTCCGCGGCAGGGTGTCGGGGCCGAGCACGCCGTCGCGGATCAAGCGGGGCGAACGCCGCCGCGATCTGGCGGTGCAGCGCATCGCGGCGTTCGGGGGTGTCGGTCGCCGCACTTCAGCTCGTCGAAGGTCGGCAGCTCGAGCTTCCAGGAGGCGCGAGCGGCTCGGGAGCGCCTCGAGCCGGGGCGTCTCGGCGACGGCGACGGTCAGGTCGACCAGCCGGTCGGCCAGGTCGCGGATCGGCGCGGGGTCGTTGATCATCGACGGCGCGACCTGATCGACGTCCATCTGCCGGGCGGCGTTGGTCTTCTTCTGGTTGAGCCGCTGGAACTCGGGAACGTTGACCCGCACCTCGCGGTCGGGCGCTGGCCGAGCCGGTAGGTGAACGGGGGGCCCGAGCCGTGGACGATCGCGGCGGTGGCGATCACGGCAACGGCGACGACGGCAAGCCGCGCCAGTCGGTCACGCTGCCGCGCCAGGCGGCCTTGCTGGATGGCGATCGGGTTGGGGGGCCGGAGCTGGGCCCGGGTGGGTTTGGGTCGACGTTTACCAAAGCTCATGGAAGCGTCTCGGCGAGGCGTGGTCGACGGGGCAAGCCCGACCCCACGCAGGAATGGACCGCGCCGACGTCGGCGCGGCTTCGGCACGGGCCGGCCCGTTTCGGTCCCGGGCCGGCGTGCCCCGCCTCACTCCGAGGCGGCGGCAACGTCAGGAGGAGGATGGTATTGATCGAGAGCCCTGCCACCAGCTTCGACTGGCGGCTTGCTCAGCTTTTCTGGCTCAACTTCGGAAGTACCGGCATTTCCATTCACGGAACCGCTGCCGCCGCCGCCGGCGGGTACAGGCTCGCCGACTTCATAGGCGTTGACGATCGCCTGGACCAGGGGGTGCCGGACGATGTCCGCCCGGTCGAGAAACACCGACGCCACCCCCGGCACGTCGCGCAGCCGCTCCACCGCGTCGGCCAGGCCGCTCGGGCTGGCCGTGGGCAGGTCGACCTGCGTGATGTCGCCGGTGACCACGATCCGGGCGTTCTGGCCCATCCGGGTCAGGAACATCTTCATCTGGGGGACCGTGGCGTTCTGCCCCTCGTCCAGGATGATGACCGCGTCGTTCAGGGTCCGGCCCCGCATGTAGGCCAGCGGAGCGATCTCGATCAGGTCGTTGCCCATGTAGCGGCGGATCTGGTCGTATTCCATCAGGTCGTGCAGGGCATCGAGCAAGGGCCGGAGGTACGGGTTGATCTTGGCCTCCAGGTCGCCGGGCAGGAACCCGAGGTGCTCGCCCGCCTCGACCGCCGGGCGGACCAGGACGATCTTCTTGATCTCGCCCCGACGCAGCAGCGGCCACCGCGGTGGCAACCGCCAGGTAGGTCTTGCCCGTTCCCGCCGGGCCGATGCAGAAGACCAGCTCGTAGTCCCTCAACGCACGGACATAACGAGCCTGGCCATCGGTCCGCGGCCGGACCATCCGGTTGCCGGTCCCATGTCGGATGGCCACCGCCCCGGGACCGTTCCGGCCCCGGCTCGTCCAGCCCGTTTTCCACGCGCTGAAGTGCCGAATCGATCATCTCGGCCACGTCGCCCGAGCTGATCGAGCGTTGCCGGCGATACAAGCTCCGCAGATCCTCAAAGACCTGCCGCGCCTGCGCGACGCGCGTTGGCTCCCCCTCGACACGCAACTCGCCATGACGAGCCAGAACCTTGACTCCGAGCGCGTCGCGCACCTGCCGAAGATACTGGTCCCGGCTGCCGAAGACGGCCAGCTCCTCGTCATGACCATCAAGACGGATCGTTGCGTCCGGCATGCCTTGCCCTTCGTCGCCCAAGCGGTCCAGCCCAGTTGCGATCGACACAAGTCCCGACCACCGCGTTGCCCGCGGCCTGGCCCGACCTGCCTGGGCCGACCCTCCGGTCGACGTTCCCCATTATGTGCCAACATTCCGAAAAAACGCAATGTCCACTTTCACACGGAGCACATCCATGGCACCAAACAGGCAATGAGGTACGGGATGGCGGTCGTGTTGAGTATTTGGCGTTCGAGATTATTCGCAGGGTGTGGTCGTCTGTCCATTGGCCTTGTCGCGAAATCCCATCACTTCCCCTGAGCTTCCCAGGCGTTTCGTAACGATTGAGCCGCAGTCTCCGACAGACATGAAGACTCGCGAACGGGGGATGGAACCTGAGCGTCATGGTGCGCAATGACCTCCTGCCGCACGCGGGACAGCGCAGCCATGCGAGGATCAAGGCATAAGGAACGACGACGAACAAAACATAGGAGGCGATTCCGAAGAAGAGCAGGACCGACGTGGTGAAAACCGTGTGGATGACCCGATCGAAAGGCCGGGCAATTTCGGCGAAGACGATGGCGAGAATACCGATCAGGATCATCAACCAGCGAATCCTGACTCGCGCGATGCGCCGGGCCAGGAAAGCCAGTCCGAGAACGATCGGCAGACCCAGAAACTCGATGAGCAGGGCCACATTGGCGTGCCGCACACCACGATACTGGCCGGCATACTGGAGAATTTCTCGTCCGGCCATGGTGGCGCCGAAGACAAGGAACGGGAGACACGTCAGCAGAGTATCAAGCCGACCCGTCTGGTGCCGTCGCCGGTACGCGATCAAGGCGCTCAGGGTCATGAAAAAGAGAATAACGTACGAGACAACTTGGCCTGCCCCCCAAAATCTGGTCCAGTCTTAATGGGAATCGTACAACTGGCAGCGAGCCAGGGAGCGACCCATGCGAAAACGACCCAGACCGGACCGGATCGCGGCCATCCTCCGCGACTTCCAAGCCGACCTCGACGCCGGCTTGAACATCGGCCAGGCCTGTCGCAAGGCCGGAATCGGACCCACTACCTATTACCGCTGGAAGGCCCTCCAGGAGAATCCAATATCGAATGAACAACTTCGCATTTCTGAACTCGAAGCCGAGGTTGATCGACTCAAGCTCCTGGTCGCCGAACTGGTGCTGGACCGCCGCATGCTCCAGGAGGCGTTGAAAAAAAAGCTATGACCAGCCCTCGACGCCGTCTGATCGCCAACGAATTATGCGACCAATTCGACGTGTCGCAACGTCGCGTATCTCGGGCGCTGGATCTGGCCCGCTCCAGCCTCCGTTATGCGCCTGTTGCCCGCGATGAAGCGGCGGCGTTGGCTCGACGCATCGAGCAACTGGCCGGGGCGTATCCGCGGTACGGCTACCGCCGGATCTGGGCCCTGCTGGATCGCGAGGGCTGGACGGTCAACAAGAAGGCGGTCCGTCGCCTCTACCGCCAGTTGGGGCTCAAGGTGGCCCATCCACGGCCCAATCCCAAGCCTCGCCGCGAGCACGGACAGGACGGAACGCCTGCCATCTCCGGCCCTCGCGTGGCAAGGACGATGTATGGACATGGGACTTTATCTTCGATCGTACCAACGACGGTCGGAGCCTCAAGTGGTTAAGTATCATTGATGAATACACCCGTGAATGCCTGGCGTTGGAGGCGCGACGAGGCATGACCGCCGAGGATATCCGGATCATCTTGGCCGAAGTCGCGGCCCGGCGCGGTGGCCCGCCGTATCGGATGCGGAGCGACAACGGGCCGGAGTTCGCTGCCGAGGTGGTGCGGTCGTGGTTGGAGGAGACCGGCTCCGGGACGTTGTACATTGCGCCGGCGAGCCCTGGCAGAACGGTTACGCGGAGTCGTTTCACAGCAAGGTTCGCGACGAGTTCCTGAACCGCGAGGAGTTCGAGAGTGAACCGCAGGCCAGGGCGTTGGGCTGCTCTGGAAGGAGGAGTACAATACCGAACGCCCGCATAGTTCCCTGGACTACAAGACACCAGCCGAATTCTCGGCCACTTGTGTGAGGTATGTGCCTATCGATGAGGGCCCGCCCGATCCCTCGTCTACTGAATCAACGAACAGGTGACTCCCATTATCACTGGACCAAGAAATGGGGAGCAGGCCAACTTGGCACCGGTCATCGGCTTTTTGCTCCTTCGTTTTCTCGTCAGGAGCGAAGACGCGCGTTGGCATGATCCGGTGGGCGACGATCAGACGCTTGATCTCGACAGGACCTGGTCCTGGCTGAAGACCGTCGCGGGCAGGTCCACCGCGGGCCCGCCCATCGCGGCGCGGAGCGATCGCCGGATGATCGCGGAAATACTCATGAATTGCTGTATGAATTGAAGGCGCGACGAATTCGACGTCCAGCGCGCCGCGGTGCCGGCAGACGACGTCGATCGGTTCGCCCTCGCGCTCGCAGCCGGCGATCGAGTAGCGGCGATCGGCCTCCAACGGCTCGCCGTGAACGCGAATGTTCTGGACCCGCTTGCCTGGGGACTCGTAGGCGCGAAAAACGACGTCCAGCCCCGACGCCCGTGGCCCCCAACCGCCCGAGAGTTTCCAGGGGTCGCGTGAGAAGACCAGCTCGAGTTCCCGTTCCAGGTACGTCGTGAGCTGTCGACCGGTGATCCAGCCCTTCTTGATCCGGGCGTCCATCGGCAAGAGATCCCACAGGTGCTTCTCGGTGAACACGCCGGCCGGGATCGGCGGGGCGAACCGGAAGCCGTTGGTGAACCCGAGATCGACCCCCGACGACTGTCGCACGACGTCGGAGACGAGATTGTCGGCGTTGGTCTCCAGCACATCATATCGCAGAATCGGCACCCGGGAATGGCCCAGCACCCGGATCATGCGCTCACGATAAGGCGTCAGGCGCGATCGACCAAGGCGCGCGTCGCGGGGTCTTCGCCGAACGTCGATGCGGCGACCGGGATCAGCCGGAACTCGTGGCGCGGCGATGCCGCCGTCGGGCCTGATCTCGAGATCGAGCCGACCGAGGAATGAGCCGTGGCGCCGGCCTCGACGATCAGCGTGCGACCCTCTCGGATCGGCTTCCAGGTCCGTTCGTGAGTATGACCGGAGAGGACCACGTCGAGCTCGGGGTTCTCGCGGGCCAGTTGCCGCGAGACCGTCAAGCCGGTATGCGTCACCGCCACAAGCAGGTCGGGCCGCTCTCGGCGGCGCAGGTCCTGAAGAAACTCGCGGAACCCGGCCATCCGGGTGCTATCCAGACCCACAACCTGGTTGGGCGACTGCCGAACGGTCGTCGTGGGATCGGCGACGCCCACGAAGGCCACCTTCACGCCGTCGCGAACGACCGTCACGGCGGGCTCGAAGATCTGTTCGCCGCCGGCTTTGTGGTGAAAATTGTACGCGGTGACGCGGGTCCGCAGCCGACCCATCAACTGCTCGAACCTGGCCGGCCCGTACACCGGCTCCCAGTTACCGGGAACGAAGGCGTCGAGTTCCAGAACGTTTGACGGGCCGATCATGACCTCGCCTTGCGACCACGCGGCCGGTCCCGAGCCCTGTACGAGATCGCCGCCATCCACCAGAAACGCCGGTCCCCGCGACGTCGCCCGCTGCGTCTCGATCGCACATTTGAGCCGCGCGAACCCTCCAAACTCCTGGAGGATGGGCTCCTCGCCGGGCATGTATTCGAGATGCGACTCCAACTGCCCGTGCGTGTCGGTCAGGTGCAGCAAGGTACAACGCCGGGCGCCGGCCTGCGTCGCCATGCCGAACCCCGGCACACTCTCCACCGCTGCAAACCCCAGCGCCGACGCGAGAAAGGACCGTCGCTTCATGAATCGCTCTCCTGATAAAGGGAATGCCCGACGTCCGACCGCCGAAAGCGCTCGCCGCTCGCGCTATCGCGATCTCAACCGATCCTCATCGCCAACTATATTCCCGAATAGTTGATTAATCAAGAGGCATCGAATCTCTGGTGTTTGCGCGAAACCCGCGAGGGTCCGGCTGAGTTGTGCCGCGGTTGCACCTGACCATGCCTGCACGCTAGAATCGGCTTTGTCGATCAGCCAGGACGCTGACCTTGACCCCGCCCGTGTAGGCCGAGGATGATTCCTCCGGCGTTGTTTTTCCTCACACCATCCCTCGGGACCGAACTCATGCCGTTCGCCTGCAGGTGGTCGGCCCTGACTGGACCTACCGCCACAATGTGGCTGGTGACCTTGCTCCTGAGCCTGCCCCTGACCATCCCGGTCCGGGCCGACGAGTTGGCCGGTTTGCCGAAAGTCCCGCCAGGCTTCGAGATCCGGCTTCTGGCCAGGGTGCCGACCGTCACCTACGCGTGCCAGATCGCCACCAGACCCGATGGGGCGTTGTTCGTGGCCGAGGACCCGATGGACCAGGTGGGGCCGTCGAACCAGCCGATCGACCGGATCTTGCTCTTCCGCGAGGGGCAAGAGCCGATCGTCTTCGCCGACAAGATGAATGCCGTCTTCGGCATGGCGTGGCACGAAGGGGCGCTCTATGTCATGCACATGCCGTATCTGAGCATCCTCCGCGACACACGACGGCGACGGCCGGGCTGACGAGCGGAAGGACCTGTTCACCGACCTCGGTCCCCAGCCCACCAGTCTGAACGACCACATTCCGCTCGGGCATCCAGTTCGGCATCGACGGATTTATCTATCTCTCGATCGGCGACAAAGGGGTTCATCAGGCACACGGCCCCGACGGCCGGACCGCGCAGATCAAGGGCGGCGGCATCCTCCGGTTCCGGCCGGACGGGACGGGAATCGAGGTCTACTCAACCGGGACGCGCAACCATCTCGAACCGAACCTCGACCCGAGCGACAACCTGTTCACCTATGACAACACCGACGACGGCGACGGCTGGTGGACCCGGGTGACGCATCACGTCGAATCGGGTTACTACGGCTACCCCTACGACTACCACGACCGCCCCGACCGGTTCCTGAACCGGATGGCCGAGTACGGCGGCGGATCACCTTGCGGTGGGGTGGTCTACAAGGAAGACGTCTGGCCCGAAGAGTATCGCGGGCGGGTCTTCTGGGCCGAGTGGGGCAAGCGACTGGTCCGCGGGTTCCGGTTCGCGCCGAAGGGGGCGAGCTTCGAGGTCGGCGACGTGATCGAATTCGTCCAGCCCGATGGGGTCAACGACTTCCGGCCGATCGACCTGGCGGTCTCTTACGACGGCACGACGATGTACGTCGCCGACTGGGGACTGGGCGGTTGGTTCAACAAGACGGATAAGGTCGGGAGGGTCTTCGCGGTCTCCTACACTGGCCCGGTGGTGACCCTGCGACGCGGCAACGACGCCGATCCCATCGCGGCCCAGATCGCGGCGCTCGCCCACCCCTCGTTCAACGAGCGGTTTCGTGCTCAGCGGGCCTTGATCCGTCGCGGTCGCGAGGCGCTCGGGGCCGTCCAGGCGGCCCTGGCCGACCCGAAGACCGACCCGGTCGCCGCTCGGCACCTGGTCTGGACTCTCGACGGGATCGCCGGCGCGACGCCCGGAAGCGAGCGGCCCCTTGATCGACGCCTTGCAATCAAGCGTGGCGGACGTCCGGCGCAGGCGGCCCGCGGCGCTGGGGACGCGGCGCGTGCCGATCGCGGTCGAACCCCTGCGGAAGAGGCTTCACGATCCCGAGCCGACGGTCCGGCTCCAGGCGATCATGGCCCTCGGCCGGATGGGTGACGCCGCCGCGTCGGCCGACCTGGTGGCGCGATTGGGTGACGCGGACCCCTACCTCGCCTTCACCGCGCGGCAGGCACTGCGGCGGATCGGCGACGTGGCGTCGATCGCCACCGGCCTCGACGCGAACGATCCGGCGATCCGCAATGGTGCGTTGCACACGCTCGAGATGCTGTACGACCGTGACGCGGTCGCGGCCCTGGCGCGATTCAGCGGCGACGCCGACCCGCGCCGAGCCGGAGCGGGCCCGGGCCCTGGCGTTCCTCGCGCAAGGACACCGCAAGACGCCCCCCTGGGACGGCCACTGGTGGGGCACCCGGCCGACCAGGGGACGGCCACCGGCAAGTACCGTCGCCTGGGAAGGGACGCCGCTGGTCCTCGCGACGCTCCAGGACGCGCTGAACGACCCGTTGCCCGCGATCCGGACCGCGGCGGTCAGCGCCTGGTCGAGACGGGCGACCCGGTCGTCTTGCCGGCCTTGCGCGAGCGGTTCGCCGCCGAGCCCGTGACCGAGATCCAGGTCCGCGCGCCATCGCCCAGGCGCTCGGCCGGCTGGTCGATCGGCAGGCGCTGCCGCTCCTGATCGCCGCGGTCCGAGACTGCCGGGCACCCCCGAGCCGGTCCGCGACGCCGCGCTCGAGAGCGTCGAGCGAATCGGGACCGACACCGCCACGCGGCCCTGGTCGATCTTCTGGCCAGAAGGGCGCTGGATCTCCGGTATCAGCCCCGAGTGATCGCCGCCCTGGGGCGGTTCAAGACCCGGAAGGCGATCGATCCTTTGCTCAACGCCCTGGCGAGCTCCGGCGCCGGAGGTGCGCTCCGCCGCGGCCGAGGCGCTGGGGCAGATCGGCCGACGCGAGGGAGTGGCCCCGGTCTTGCGCGGGAAGCTGGATGATCCCGAGGTCACGGTCCGAAGCGCGGCCATCGCCGCGCTCGGGGCCCTGGGCGATCGCGAGGCCGTCCCGGCACTGCTTCAGGCTTCGGGCCGGGACGAGCACCCGCTACGAGGCGACCCTGGCCCTGGCGCGATTGCCGACACCGGGCGATGGGCATCTACCTGCGGGCCCTGACCGACAGGAGCCCCGAGCTAAGACAGGCGTCGGCCGCGGCGTTGGGGAAGGTCCGCGAGCCCGCGGTTCCGATGCTCGACCGACTGGCCGCACGCCGCGAGCTGGCGCCGAGCGTTGTGGCCGAGCTGCGGAAGGTCTTCACCATCCCCCGGCCGTTGACCTCCTGGAGCGTGATCGGGCCTTTCCTGATCAGCGACCGGCCGCCGTTCGACCCTGGCCGAGAGATCAACGAGGCCGCCACACCGCCGGGACTTGGCGGCGAGCCCGTGGCCTGGAAGCACATCCAGGCCATCGATGACACCGGCAAGATCGACCTGGGACAGATCTACGACCACCGCGAGGATCGTTCGGCCTTTGGCGCCGTCACGATCGACAGCCCGGAAACCCGCCCGGCCGAGCTCCTGGTGGGCTCGGACGACACCTTGACCGTCTGGCTGGGCGGCAAGAAGGTTTACGACTTCAAGGGCCGACGGAGCTACAAGCCCGCGATCGATCGGGTGCCCGTGACCTTGCGCAAGGGGGTCAATCGACTGGCAATCAAGTGCGGCAACGGCGGGGGGCCGTGGCTGTTCTCGGTGTCCGTGACCGAGACGGGCGACTACGCGTTCCTCAGAACCGCGGGCGCGGGCGTCTCGACGGCGTTCAACCCTGACGCGTTCCGAGCGTATGCCTTGAAGACCAGGGGCAACCCGAGCCACGGGCGTGAGCTTTTCTCCGACCCGAAAGGGCTGGCCTGCAACAAGTGCCACACCGTGGGCGGGCAGGGGGGGAGCGTCGGTCCCGAGCTCTCGACCGTCGGCGCCAAGTACCCGCGCGACGAGCTGATCACCTCGGTCCTCTTTCCCTCGGCCCGGATCTTCCAGGGGTACGAGCCGATCGTCATCGCCACCGTCGACGGCCGGCTCCTGACCGGCATCGTCAAGAACGAAACCGCCGATGTCCGTCGAGATCGAGGACGCCGAGACAAAGCGGATCACGATCCCCAGGGACCAGATCGACGAGCGAAAGGTGAGCGACGTCTCGCTCATGCCCAGCGGCCTGGCCGACGGCCTGAGCCGTGAGGATTTCGCCGACCTGGTGGCGTATCTCGAAACGTTGAAAGAAGCCCAGGCCGGCGGGGGAAAGCCTGAAGCGAACGCTCGGGTGGGGCATGCTGGTATCGACGAAAACCCGATAGCGAAGCGTCAGCCTGGCCCTGGCTCTTGCCCTGGAGAGATTTTGCTCATGAGGATGTACATCCTCATCCGCGAGTCGGTTCCGATCGGATATGCCATGGTGGCGGCGGCGCAGCACGGCGCTGGCGGTCTATCTCCAGTTCCGGGAGACCCCGGAAATCCAGAAATGGCTGGCGGGTACCCTGAACAAGACCGTGTGCAAGGTGAGCGAGCAGGAGTTCGAGCAGGCCAAATCGGTCCCCGACGGCCTGGTCGTCACCGAGGCGGGCTGCGGGGCGCCGAGGTCGCGCTCGGGTTCAAACCGCGGGACCATTGGCCCAAGTCGTTCCAGAACTTCCGGCTCTACTGGTGAATGAGCCAGCGCACAACGACAAGGACGAGGACGATTGGGGCCGAATGGTCCCGCGCCGGCCATGCCGCACGACGACGCTGACGCTCCCATGCCTTCCTCGCCGTCGCGTTCCCACTCCCGGCGCGAGCGGAGCACGCGCTATCCCGGGGTCAGCCTGGCCGAGGGCCTGAAGCTCTGCGAATCGATCGACACCCTGGGGCTCGACGGCCTGCCGGCCACGTCGATCGCGCCGGCGCTGGGCTACACCAACATCAAGACGAACACGTTCTCGGCGCGTCTGAGCGCAGCGCGTGCAGTTCGGACTGCTCGTGCTGGATGGCGATGGGTATGCGCTCTCGCCTCTGGCGCGTCTCAATCCTCCACCCGATCGATCCGGCCGATCTGCCGAGGCTCCATCGACAGGCCCTGCTCAAGCCCACGCTCTACGCCGAGCTAGCCGAGCGCCTGGGCGGAAAGAAGGTTCCCGACGCGGCCATCCTGGGAAACCTGCTGTTTCACCATTACCAGATCACCACCTCGGCCAAGCAGACCGCGGCCGAGGCATTCCTCGAATCGGCCCGGTTCGCCGGGACCCTCGGCGACGACCAGGTGTTTCACCCGGACGGCCCGCCGGCCGCACAGGCCCCCAGGAACGCCGATTCAACCCAACCGGAACCATCGCGCGAACCGGCACAGCCGCCGCCGAAACGAGGCTCCGAGGTCCGGCTCGATCTTCGCCTCTGGGACGCCGACGAAGGCAAGGTGATCCGCCTCCGGCGCCCGAGTCGATCACCGCGGCGAGCTTCGAGCGGTTCCTCCAGGCGATCCGCCTCCTGGTCCGCATCGAGCCGTAAATCGCGGCACTTCCGGCAGGACCGTCGCTCGCTCGATCGGTCGAGTTCGTTTGTTCCGCCGGCCGAGTTCGTTCGTGCCAGCCGTCGAGTTCGTTTGTTCCGCCGGTCGAGTTCGTTCGTGCCGCCGGCCGAGTTCGTTCGTGCCAGCCGTCGAGTTCGTTCGTACCGGCATTGAGTTCGTTCGTGCCAGCCGTCGAGTTCGTTCGTGCCAGCCGGTCGAGTTCGTTTGTTCCGGCGTCGAGTTCGTTCGTGCCAGCCGTCGAGTTCGTTTGTACTGCCGGCCGAGTTCGCCTCATCGGCGCAAAATTCCGGATCGATGAATTCATGCGAATTGCCAAAGATTACCCAGGACGCGCCAGTGGAGCAGCGCGGCCTCCACTAGATAACATCGTGATACGGCCTGGGTCCGTGGTCGGATTCCCGAGCGGGGCAAGAGGAGAGGCCAGCGCTTGCCGTCATGACCGGCGTCGTTGGCAAGTCCCGTGGAAACGTGCCTCGCGCACCGGGGCCGCGGGCCGATGGACGACTCGGGCGGGAAATCCTCGACATCCCTTTGTTTCGGAGGTCTGGGAAAGTCGAAGCGGTGGCGCGGTTTTCGCGCATTTTTTGGATGGATGGACCAGCAAGCGACGGCGGGGTCGGGTCTTCCCTGTTTGCGTCCTTCAGGATGCCGGTCGCGTCTCGCCCGATACCACCCCACACCTCGACCTTCCCTCGTCATGGCACTCCGCACTCCCGGCTCTAACCTCTGGACGCTCCCCCACCTCTTGACGTAGCATCGCCCGATCGGGCCGGGCGCCCTTTTTTGGTTTTTGGGAATTCTCGAGACACCCCTCTCTGCCGAATGGACGAGGACGACGTGAGCGCAAGCGAGGACGCCAGCGGATCAGGTCCGGCCCCAGCGGCGATGACTGTCGAACCGGTCATGTCGCCGCCGCGTTGGGCCATGACGACATTCGTCGTCCTCTTCGTGATGAACCTGCTCGACTACATCGACCGCTGGGTCCTGACGGGCGTTCTACCCAACATCCAGGCCGATTTGCACCTGGACAATACGCAAGGGGGATGGCTCGTCACCTTATTCCTGATCAGCCTCACCGCTGATCAGCCCGATCATGGGATTACGCGGCCGATCGATATCGAGCGAACCTGGCTCCTGGGGTTAGGCGTGGGTGTCTGGAGCCTGGCAACTCTTGCCACCGGCCTGGCGACGAACTAACGGCCAACTTCAGATCTGCCCGCGCCTTCCTCGGTATCGGCGAGGCGACCTACGGCGTGATCGCGCCGGCGATCCTGATGGACCTCTTCGCCCGGAACGTCCGCTCGCGAGTGCTCTCGGCGTTTTACCTGGCGATGCCGATCGGCGGCGCAATCGGGCATGCTCCTGGGGGCCTGGATCGCCAAACATTATGGCTGGCACGATGGCATTCTTCGTCGTTGGGGCGCCAGGACTCGTTGCCGCGCTCACCGCGCTCTGGCTACCCGAGCCGGTGCGGGGGGCAAGCGAGGGAGTCGACCTCGAGCGGCTCGCTGCGCATCAACGCGTCGGGCGCAAAGCGGCGACGATTACCTCGAACTGCTGGTCAACTCCTCCTACAACTATGCCGTCTTCGGCATGACCTTTTACACCTTCGCCATCGGCGGCCTGGCCTCCTGGCTCCCCACGTTCCTGATCGGTGAACAAGGGAATCGATCCGGTCGAGGCCACCATGCTACCTTGGCGCTGACCACCGTCGCGTCCTCCATCGTCGGCATGGGCCTCGGCGGCTGGCTTGCCGACCGGCTGGCACGAACCAGCCCGAGCGCCCTGTTCGTCGTGCCGGGGGTAGCGCTCATCGCGTCGGTCCCGTTCGTGCTGGTGGCGATCTACAGCACGAGCGAGCCCTGGATCTACGCCGGGATTTTCCTGTCCGAGGCCCTGATGTTCATCAACACCGGCCCGTGCAACGCGGTGATCGCCAACGTGGTGATGCCCAACATGCGGGCCGCGGCGTATGCGATCTCGACGTTCGTGATCCACTTCCTGGGCGACATCTGGTCGCCCACCCTGATGGGCTGGGTGGCGGACTTCTTCGGCTCCGAGGACGCCATGGCGAGCAGCTTCGGCCGGGTACTGGCGGCCATCGGTGCCTTGCCGACAGCGCGGCCGGGTCAGGACCCCGAGAACCTGATCGCCGGAATGCTCGTCGTCGTGCCCGCGATCCTGCTGGCCGGTGTCGTCCTCCTGGCCGGCACCCGCCACCTCGCCCCGCGAGATGGACCTGATGCTCGCCCGGCTCAAGGCCCGGCCGCAGTCTGTGAAGATCCTTGATGTCGACCCACGCCCCCTTGGTTTGTCGTTTTTAACCCTGGCACTCCGACCATCAACAAAAGGGAGAACCTTGAATCATGACCGAACCCATTCGCGTCGCCGTGACCGGGGCCGGGGGCCAGATCGGCTATGCCCTGATTTTCCGGATCGCGTCCGGGGCCGTGTTCGGGCCCGATCAGCCGGTCGAGCTCCGGCTCCTGGAAATCACCCCGGCGCTTGCCGTCCCTGAACGGAACGACTGATGGAGCTGGAGGACTGCGCCTTCCCGCTCCTGAGCCGACGTCGTGGCGACCGATCAGGCGACCGAGGCGTTCGAGGGGGCCGACTGGGTGATCCTGGTCGGCGGCCTGCCGCGCAAGGACGGCATGACCCGGGCCGACCTGATCCGCGCCAACGGTCCGATCTTCACCGGCCAGGGCAAGGCGATCAACGACGCCGCCGGGCCCGAACGTGCGGATCTTGACCGTCGCCAACCCGTGCAATACCAACGCCCTGATCGCCCGGTCACACGCCCCCAAGGTGCCCGCCGAGCGCTGGTTCGCGATGACCCGGCTCGACCAGAACCGCGCGGCGTCGCAACTGGCCAAGAAGGCGGGCGTGCCGGTCTGCCAGGTCACTCACATGACCATCTGGGGCAACCACAGCGACACCCAGTATCCCGACTACAAGAACACCCTGATCGGCGGTAAGCCGGCCCCCGAGGTGATCAAGGACCCGTCCTGGTTCACCGAGACATACATCCCGACCGTCGCCAAGCGAGGCGCCGCGGTGATCAAGGCCCGGGGAGCCTCTTCAGCCGCCTCGGCCGCCAACGCCGCGCTCGACAGCGTCCGCTCGGCGTCGGTTCCGACCCAGGGCGACGACTGGTTCAGCGCGGGGGTCGTCTCCGACGGCAGCTATGGCATCGCCGAAGGGCCTGATCTACAGCTTCCCGCTCCGCTCGACGGACGGCAAAACCTGGTCCATCGTCCAGGGCCTGCCCATCGACGACGACGCCCGCAAGCGGCTCGACGCCTCGGCCGCCGAGCTGGTGGCCGAGCGCGACGCGGTCAAGGACCTGCTCGGGCCGGCTGTATAACATCACCGTGGTCCTGTCCTGGAGGGTGGGTAAGCCGTCCGCGCCTACCCTCCAGGACGATATCGCTCGGGAAAGTCCTGGGACAATTCCAGGCCCCGCGTCCCACCCGTCCTGTGCAACAACTCCCTCGGGCCTCTCGAATCCTCGGCGCAACCGTCACAAATTACCGTTGGGTTCGGTCCGTCGCGGTGGGAGTGTGCCGCTTCTCTCCAATCATCCCACCCGATCGCGTGTCCGCGCAGGCTCGCCGGAACTCTCAAATCTGACCTCCATTGCCAAAGAGCGACGGCCTGTCAACAGGCTCACCCATAGTTAATATCGTGATTTCCGGCCTGGGCGAGCTTCGAATCCGCTGGATCGCGTCCCGACCGCATTGAGGGGAGGTCCCTGGGCATGGCCAGGCCGTTTGACGCCACCATGCGTGAACTGTTCGAGATCGAGCCCGCCGCCTGGCTCGAATTCATGGGCATCCCGGTGCCCGATCCGAGTCTCGTGCAGGTGATCGACTCGAACGTCTCGACCGTCACGGCCGAGACCGACAAGGTGATGCGGATCGATGGGCCGGAACCGTGGATCGTGCATGCCGAGTTCCTCTCGGGCCGCGACCTGGGGTATCCCGGTCAGTGCCTCTGGTATAATACCCTTCTGGAACGCCGCCATAAGGTGCCGGTCTGGAGCGTCCTGGTCCTGATCCGCCCTGCCGCCGACGGACCCGAGCTGAGCGGGACCTTCGAGCGCTCGTGTCCCGGTCGGGGCCGGAACCACTGGTTTCGCTATGATGTGGTCCGGGTCTGGCGTGAGCCGCCCGAGAAGCTCCTCACCGGAGGCTTGCCGATCCTGCCGCTGGCGCCGGTATCCGACGTGCCCATGGAGCGACTGCCCGAAGTCCTGACGTCGGTGGCCGAGCGGCTCAGGAGGGAGGCGCCGGAAGATTTGCGAAAGCTGCTGTGGGCCTCAACGTTGCTCCTGTTGTGTTCGCGTTATCCGCGCGAGCAGGTCGAGGCGATGATGGAGGGGATAACCACCATGGTTCTGGGCATTCGTGGAATCGAGGATTCGTGGCTCTACCAGGACATCCTCGCCGAGGGCATGACCAAGGGTAGGGCCGAGGGCGAGACCAAGGGTAGGGCCGAGGGGAGGGCCGAGGGTCTCGCGGAAGGCTTGCTTCGGATCGGCCGCAAGACCCTTGGCCCGCCCGATGAACGCGCGACCGCCGCGCTCCTGGCCATCACCGACCGGGAACAGCTCATCCAGCTTTACGATCGGATCTCGGACGCCGCGACCTGGGACGAGCTCCTGACCTCACTCGCGAAACCGACGGATGGACGGTGAGGTTCAACCGCGACGCGACACTGGCCGTTCGCTTTTTCCTGGCACATTCGACGTGTTTGGCGGTTCCGCCGTGTCTCAGCGCGAAAGGACGCCACCTGGTCCATTCCCGCGGCCGTTGCGGGCGCTGGGGTCGAGGCCGATGATCCGGCTTCGGGGACGGGTGCGATCGACGATGACGGGACTGCCTTCCAGAGTCTCGGCCGCGCCCCGGTTGCCGACGGTATCGACCGCGACGACCCGGACGTGGAACCGAGGGGGGACGGTGGTCGGCACGGTCCAGATGAACTGGCCGCTGTTGTCGATCCGGTCGGCGATGGTGTGCCAGGGTGCGCCGGGCTGATCGGCGCGATAGGCGATCGAGATCGGCTGGGGGGCGAGGTGCAGGTCGCTGGCCCGCCATCGGATCGCGATCTTGCCCATGTGGGTGCCGCCGCCGATCTGGACGGGGTCAAGCTGAACGCTGGGCGCGGTGTTGTCGACCTCGACCCAGACCTGGGGCGGTTCGCCGGGCGCGGGGGGCTGGTCGCCGAGGCCCGAGGCGGCACGGGCCACGAGGCTGACGCCGAAGGTCCCCTCGCCGCCGAGGTCGACGTCGAAGGGTGAGCTCCGGTCGGGGTCCTCGCCACGCCTGATCCAGGTCCGGCCGCCGTCGCGCGTGACCCAGAGCTCGACCGTCGCCGGGCCGCTGGGACCGGCGTCGTCCACGGCGTACTGCATGGCGAACTGGGGGCTGGCCACGAGCAGGGTCTTGACGCCAGCGGGCGCCTGGGCTCCCGGGTCTCCGCCACGACCAGCCGGTGGCGACTCGGTTCCCGGATCGGGAAACGCCTCGGACGCCGCCGCTCCCGCACCCGCTCGCACCCGCACCGACTCCCGCGCCGAGCGCTTCGTCAAACGCGTTGGCCGCGGGGCTCGACTCGGCGGTAAACGGATCGCCACCCCGAGGCTGCGGACTTCGGCTCGCGGAGCCGGCCCGGAACGCCCGGCCGCCGCCACGGCGCGGGGCCTCGTCCGGGGGGGGTGGGAAATCGTTGCTCGACGAGATCCGCGAGATGGGCGGCGGCGCGGAGTCGTCGCCCGTGGTTCCAGGGGCCGAGGCCAGGTCGGGGTTCTCGGGCATCCCCTCGCTGATGGCGATCGTCTCCTCGGTCTTGTTTCCCGCCCTGTCCGCGATCGTGCCCCGCACCTTGATCGGCTCGGCGGTTCCCGCCTCCCAGGTCTCGAAGCCGAGCAGGCGCTTGTGGATGGGCACCTGGCGCCATTCTCGCGCGCCCTCGGCCTGGTACTCGAGCATCAGGGTCGAGAGGTCGAGGTGTTCGTCCTTGACCTCCCAACGGACCGCGAGCCGGCTGCCGCGCCGGCCGTTGGGCTCGAGCACCAGCGCAGGGGGTGTCGTGTCGACCACCACTTTCATGCTCGGCTCGACCGCCTCGTCCTCGCCCGGGTAAAGCTTGCCCGCCTTGTCCACCGTGCGCACCGCGAACCAATATTCGGCGTCGCGCGGGCGCGGAACGTGAACGAGGGACGATCGGGGTTCGTCCGGCTCACCGGCTTCCAGGTGAACCCCGAGTCGTCCGAGACCCAGAGCTGAACTTCTCTCAGCCGCGGCAGGTCGGCCTCGTCCACATTGAACGGAATCCGGAACGATCGGCTGTTATGATAGATCGTCCGCGCTTGCGAGCCCTTGCTCGCCGGCTCGGGTGCGGCCCGGGCGGCCGGAAGCGACGGAGCGAGACCCCATCCCCATACGAGGATCGCGAAGAGGGCCCGAGCGACAGGCGCGGAACGATCCCAGGTCCGGGCCAGGCCCAGCTCCCAGGTCGTCCGTTGCTCCCGTGCTCTGCTCGGCTTCACGCGATTCCTCCCTGAATCGTTGCGTGCTCCGCTCCTGATCCTCAGCCCTCGTCCTCGTCCTCGTCCTCGACTCGGATGATCGCCGTCGCCTTCAGCGATGGAGATCGAGCCGGGGTTCCCCTCCTGATCGACCCCGCGGCCCCGAGGACCTTGATTTCTCGTCGATAGGTTGACCTGGCGTTTATGCTCCGGTTCGGCTCGTTTTCATGGGGAGGGCCGTGCCCACCCTACCATTCGAGAAGGCGATCTCATCAGAACCGATGGCTACTTCAACCGAAGGGACAGCCCCGCGACGCAGAAGTGAACAACGTCCGAGGCCGCGGCGAGCCGCTGGTTGGCCATCCCCTGGAGGTCGGCGAACCGTCGGGCCATTGGATTCGCGGGAATGACGCCCGAGCCAACCTCGTTCGAGACCCAGACCACCCGGGCCCGGCCCTTCGATCCGACCGACGTCACCCGGTCGAGCTCGGCCAGGATCGACGGATCGTCGCGGGGGACGAGCTGGCCGTCGCCCGCGCGTTCACCGATCCCGAGCATCAGGTTGCTGAGCCAGAGCGTCAGACAGTCCACCAAGACCGCTCCCTCCCCTGGCACCAGTTCCGTGAGAACCCCCTCGATATCGCGGGGAACCTCCCGCGTCGTCCAGTCGGCCGGTCGATCGGCCCGGTGCCGCGCCACCCGGGCGGCCATCTCGGCATCGGCCGGGTCGACCGAGGCCGTCGCCACATACGTGACCGGCGGCCGTTCGCCAGCGAGCCGCTCCGCCAGCCGGCTCTTCCCCGATCGGCTTCCCCCCAGCACCAGGATCGTCTCGCCCATGAACGACCCTCGCTCCTCCCGCGTCACGCCTCGCCAAGTTGGGCCGGACGGCTTCCAAACCCTCGGCGCACCAAGAGGCTTATGCGGTTGGTTATCGTCCCGGCCTACCTCGCGGCTTGAAGTCAATCGAGCCTTCGCCGAGCGGGATCTCGGCCCGACACCACGATCGCCACCCCCGGGACCGGCCGATGGCCCCCTGACCCGAGTCCTCGCGCCGTTCAGGTCCTCGAAAACAGGGCCAGAGCCACCAGATATGCCAGTTCACCCATCTCCACCACAGCCCCCAAAATATCGCCCGTGACGCCACCGAGCTTCTGGTGAGCGCGCTGGGCGAGGAGCCAGGTGGTGCCAAGGGCCGCGAGGCTGGCGATCAGTCCGAACTCAGCGGCGAGGAGGCCGCCGATCGCCAGGGCAGCGACGACCGCCCAGAGGGCATCAACAACCGTGGTGGCCGCGACCATTGAGCGGCCGGTTCCTTCGGGACGCGCGTAGGGCGCCAGCCCCGCGGCGACCAGGATCAAGGTCCGGCTCACAGCCGACGCGCCCGAGCACGGCGAGGGCGCGGCGCTGACCGGCCAGCGAGGCGAGCGCGGCGAACTTGCCCAGGATCAGAAGCACCAGCGCCAGGGTCCCGAACGCACCGATGTGTGGATCGCGCATCGCGGCTAGACGGCGCTCGGCGTCACCCCAGAGAAAGAGGCCGTCGGTCGTGTCGGCCAGCCCGTCGAGATGCAGTCCGCCCGAGAGCGTCGCCCAGAGTGCGACGAGGAGGAAGGACGCCAGCAGAGGTGAGACCCGGAAGTAGCTCAGTCCCAGGCTGGCCAGCGCCAGGACCGCGCCGATCGACAGACCGACGACCGGAATGGCGTACCGAGCGGCCGCGACGTCGGACGCGGACGGCTCATCCGGGGCGGGTTTGAATCGAATGGGGATGACGGTCAGAAAAGCCAGGGCGATCTTGAGGGCCATCCAGACCCGGGCGCGGTGCGCGGGGTCACCCAGGGGAATTCGCGAGAGCCGCGGGGTGCGCAAGGGTCGGCCCAGGAGCTTCAACGTTGTGTCGTCCCACCTTGTCGGATGGTGTCGAGGCTCATCCCTGGCCTCGGAACCGGCGGACGATCGCCGCGTACTGAGCGGCGAGGTCGCGAATCCGGGCGAAGTCGCCAGCGGCGACGGCCTTGGGCTCGACGAGCGATCCGCCGATCCCGAGGCAGCAGGCGCCCGCCTTGAGGAAGTTCTCGGCGGTGTTCAGGTCGACCCCGCCGGTCGGCATCATGCGAATCTGGGGGAGGGGGCCGCGAAGGGCCTTGAAGTATGCCGGCCCCCCCACGTCGGCCGGGAAGACCTTGACGATATCGGCGCCCGCTTCCCACGCCGTGAGGATCTCGGTCGGGGTGAACGCACCGGGCATGACCGCCTTATCGTACCGGCGGCAGAGCTTGATGACCTCGATGTTCACCGTCGGCGAGACGATGTACTCGGCCCCGGCCAGCAGCGCGGTCGCGCGCCGTCTCGGGATCGAGCACGGTGCCGGCCCCCAGCGCGATCGCGTCGCCCAGCTCGCTGCGCACCTGGCGGATCACGTCAACGGCGTCGGGCACCGTGAACGTGATCTCGGCCGCGGTCACGCCCCCCTCGGCCAGGGCCTTGACGACCTGTGCCAACGAGGCGCCCGAGTCGGCCCGGACCACGGCGACGATGCCGCCATCGAGCATCCGCTTGAGGATCGATTCGCGACTCATCGGGCCAGGACTCCGCGGTTTTGACTCGCGCGCCTCGAGCGCTGCGACTCCTTACGACGATCGATTAGGACGACATTAGCGGCCCGCGGCCCGCGTCGTCAAGCGGTCGGACCCGGTCCGACTCGTCGAGCAGCGCCAGGACGTTCGCCTCGATCTTGGCGGTGATCTGGTCGAGCGGCAGATGGCCGATCCTCCGCGGACTGAACGGGTCCTGGAGCTCGATACCGATCTGGTCGAGCGACACGATCGGGTAGGCGATCAGGAAGGTCACCAGCGGCGTGAGCCAGCCGCCGACCTTGTCCAGAAGGGCGAAGGGAAGCGTGGTCAGGAACAGGACGATGAACCGACGGATATGGACCGAGTAAGTCCGGGGCAGGGGGTGCTCAGGATCCGCTCGCAGCCGCCGAGGTGGTCCATCAGTCCCGAACGCGCCCGATCAATCTCGAGAAACGCGAAGCCGTCAAGCGGGTCGTCGTCGCGATCGCGCGCCTGGCGGAGCAGGGCGGCGATCGCCAGGAGCACGACGCCGGGCATGTGCGGGGCGGCGGCGATCCGGGCGGCCTGGTCGTCACCGAGCAGAGCGGCGACCTCCGGCATGGTTCGCTCGCCCCGCAGACTACGCCGGGCCACATGCCCGAACGACGCCGTCCAGCGCACCACTTCCGACCGCCACGCGCGATCGTCGGGCCCATACGCCAGGGCGGTGACCGCCAGGTCGCGGCTCTGGTTGACGATCGCGCCCCAGAGCTTCCGCCCCTCCCACCATCGGTCGTAGCCGGCATTGGTCCGCAGGACCAGGAGCAGCCCCAGCACGGCCCCGGCGAATTCGTAGGGGCGCGACCTCGATCCCCAGGTGCGGCTCGACGATCGCGTTGAGGACCAGCACCCCGATGGCGATCAGCACGAACTGAACGACGAGCAGCAGGACCTGGGGCGATTACCGAACCCCTCGCAGCGCAGGACGTCGCGCCAGAATCCGGCCGAGTGGTCCGTCGTGTTCTCAAACTCGTTGCTCATTCGAGAGCAAGCCTCCCGTCACGGTCGCCAGCCGCCGAGACGAACCCGTCGAGCAGTGCGGCCAGCTCGGGGGCGCTGGGGATCTCCTTGAACCGGAGGACCGGGCCGGGCAACGCGCCGAGCGCCTCCTCATCGACCTTGAGCCGCTCGGAGATCGCCAGGACGAACCGCTTCGGACCGTGACCGCGGCAGAAGCCGGAGCAGCCGCTCGACGCTCGAACGCTTCCAGAAACCCGAGGACCTCGACGAAGACGTCCGTGCCCGTACGGCGGTGGACGAAGCGGTAATCGGGGACCCAGACCCCTTCGCGCCCAGCTCGATCAGGTCGGTGGCCTCGGTCACGTCCCACGCCGGCGCGACCTGGCGGAACCGTTCGAGGAACGCGCCGACCTCGGCGGGGACATAGGTGCCGGTGTCGGCGGTGTGCGAGACCAGGCCGTCGCCCGAGTCGAGGTGGAACGTCCGCGGCTCGCGCTTCGGTCCCCAGCGGAGCTCGGCGTCGAGCCGGAAGTCGCGGCAGATGAAGCAAGGCCGGCAGGAACAGGGCCATCTGGAGCCCGTACTTGTTGGTGGCGCTGAAGAGGCTCAGCGGGCCGTCGATATGGAAGGTGTAGCCCTCGGCCATGCTCCCCTGCGACCCGGTAGAGCAGGCGATGGAACTTGAGCTGGCGGAAGAGCTGGCGGTACCGCGCCGGCTTCTCGCTGCGGACCTCGACCGTGGACCAGGACCGAGCGGAGCAAGACCGCCTGCGCCAGCGCGACGTTGTAGCGGTCGATCAGCCGCTGGGCGGTCAGGTCGTCGAACTGGAGCAGCCGGTTCTCGTCCTTGAGGTCGGCGAAGAGGGCCGCGGCGACCTCCTCGGGCTCGAGGCTTGAGCTCGACGGCGACCGGCCTCGAGCACCGCCTCGCGGCGGAACGGCGCCCGCTGGCCGCCGGGGCCGGCCTTCGCCGCCAGGCGCCTTGCGCTCGGCGGCGGCCGAGGAACGACCTTCTCGCGCACCGTCTCCGGGCGGCACGTCGGCCACGACCTCGAACTCGGCCCGGTCCTCCAGCACCTTGGCCAGGCCGCGATGCGCCAGCGTCGCCAGCCCTTCGCCGACCAGCTCGTCGATCTCGGCCTCGATCTCGCCGCGGGTCATCCCTCACCCCCTCGCGGAAGATCAGGAGCAGGCTCTCGGCCACCTCCAGCCAGCGCGGGTCGTCGCGGTTCAGGTACGAGGGGATGATCCGCCCCTTCGACGTCGTCTTGACGCGGACGAGATTGCCGGTCAGCATCGACGCCCCTCCATAGGCACTGTGCTGCCGTGCGGCCGGTTCGAGGCGAACTCCTCGACGGTGCCCCGGGTCACGACCTCGTAGAGCAGCGCCTCCTTGTCTCCCGACTTGCGGAGGATGCGGCCCAGCCGCTGCACATGCTCGCGGACCGAGGCCGAGCCCGAGAGGATGATCGCCACGTTCGCCTCGGGGACGTTCACCCCCTCGTTCAGCACCCGCGAGGTCGCCACGATCGGATAGGTCCCCGCGTTGAACCGGAGCAAGACCTCCCGGCGCTCCTTGGTCTTGGTCTGATGCGTGATGACCGGCACCAGGAACCGCCGCGCGATCTTGTACACGGTGGCGTTATCATGCGTGAAGATCAGGATCCGGTCGCCGTTGTGTCGATCGAGCAGATGCCCCAGCAGGCTGAGCTTCGCCGGCGCGGCCAGCGCCAGCTCGCGCTGGCGGCGGTGGGCCAGGAACGCCTGCCGCCCCTCGGGCGAGCGGTGCGCCTCGACGCAGGAACTGCGCCCAGGCGTCGGGCCGGCGCATGTCGATCCCGTGTCCGAGAGGAAATTCGCGGTACTGCTCGCGGGCCGACTCGTACTGCACGCGCTCCTCGTCGCGTCAGGTTGACGTACAGCGTCTCGACCCGGTAGTCGGCCAGGAAACGGCCGCGGAGCTGGGTGATCTCGCGGCGGTAGACGATCGGGCCGATCAGGCTGTCGAGCTGCGAGTGCGCGTTATCGGCCCGCTCGGGGGTGGCGGTCAGGCCGAGCCGGAACGGCGCGATCGCCAGACCGCCGCCGAGATGCCGTACGTCGGGCCGGGCAGGTGGTGGCACTCGTCGAAGACGATCAGCCCGAACTTGTTCCCCAGCCGATCCATGTTCAGGTACGCCGAGTCATAGGTCGTGACCGTCAGCGGCTTGACGTCGTAGTAGCCGCCGCCGAGCAGGCCGACCTCGGTGGCGAAGCTCAGGCTGAGCTCGTCGTACCACTGGTTCATGAGGTCGATCGTCGGCGTGACGACCAGGGTCGGCCGCTCGGCCCTCGCGATGGCGAGGTTGGCCAGGTGCGTCTTGCCCGTCCCGGTCGGCAGGACGACCACACCACGGCCGCCGGTGCTCCACCACGCCTCGAGCCCCTCGGTCTGGTGCGGGAACGCCTGCTGCGTCGACCCGGAGCTCCCAGTTCGACTTCACTCGGATAGTCGCGGGCGTCGTCGATGAAGGCGATCTCCTCGTCGCGCAGGTGCTCGACGATCGTCCGGTACCAGATCGCCTCGGCCCGGTAACCGCCGGGTCCGATGGTCGAACTGGACGCCCGGGGATGCCCTGGCTCGATTCATCGGTCAGACCCTCGACCAGCAGGGTGCCGGCGTCGAAAACCAGGCGGAGCGGACCGTCGGCCGGGGGGGGAGTCGGAGTTGGAGTTGGGGCGTCGCTGGGCGTCGCGGCGGGCTGGCTCATGCGTCGAGGAACTCCTGATACGCGGGATGCGGACAGCATCAGGATTCGGAATCCAGACGGGGACCCAGGACCAGCCACCCGAAAACCTCTGAGAACGGCAGTCGGAAGCCCGGCAAGATCGGCTCGCCTTCCAGCCAGCCGTCTTCGAGACACGGGACCGGCGGTCCGCCGGAACCGTAGAGATCCATCGTCATCCGATCGGTATCAATCCACCACCCCAAGGCGCAACCGTTTGCCGTGGAGTGAGTCAGCTTCGACCGTGAGGACGTGGGACCCTGGTCGGGAGAGATGATCTCGATATCAATGTCTGGCGGCCACGTAGTCTGATCGATGGGCCACCCTCGTTCATCGAAGTCCAGATGGTTTCTCGTCAAGAACACCACATCCCGAACGATCGAGCGGCCAGAGAACGTGCAACACAATTCCGGTAGTGCCAGCCCAAGCCTGCGCGGAAGGGCCCACGGGTTCAATCGCTCCACAAGCCGGACAGTCAGTAGGCTGTGCCCTTTTTGCGGAGACACTTTCACCTCGATCCGGCCATCGATGTATTCAAGGGATGGCTCTTCCTCCGCAAGAGCGAGGAACTCCTCCAGCGTGATCGTCATCCCTGATCGAGCCGGCGGTCGTGCCGGGTTGGCCATCGTGCGATGTCTCCCTGGTTCCGAATCAACAGGCAACGACCCTCCGGTGTCCTCCAGTTCCAGTTTACACGATCGGGAATGGATTTCCGAGCATCGACCCGCCACCGTTCCCGAACGTCATCGAGCGCCCGGACCAGGGATGTTGCGAGTTCTGCACCCGCTCAAGATCTCAATTGCGTATGACACGAATATCGGTAAAAATACTTCGCTCAGTGGAAGCGATGGATTGCATAAGATACCGGCAGCCATGAGATCCGGCGAAACGCCAAGGACTGCATGATGACAACCACGCCTGACAACCCGGTCGGCACATCCCTCTCCGGCGGTCGATACGTCCTGACGGCCAAGCTGGGAGAGGGAGGAATGGGAGTCGTCTACCGGGCCAAGGACCGGAACATCGATGCCGACGTGGTGATCAAGCTGCCGCACCGCGCGATGGTCGCCGACGCCCAGATTTCGCGTCGGTTCCGCGAGGAGTGGCGGGCGCTGGTTCGTCTGTCGCACCCGCATATCGTCAAGGTGACCGACGTGGGGGAATGGGACGGCATCCCGTTCGTGGTGCTCCAGTATCTGGCCGGCGGCAGTCTGGAAGATCGGATGGCGGCCTGGCGGGGTCCGATCGCGCTGGCCACGCTAGGAAGCTGGCTCGGACCGATCGGTGCCGCGCTCGATTACGTCCATTCCCAGAAACTGGTGCATCGCGACGTCAAGCCCGCCAATATCCTGTTTGACGGGCAGGGGCATCCCTTCCTGGGTGATTTCGGCGTGGTGAAGGTGCTGGCCGCCGCGGCCGACGACCGGACGGGCGCGGCGTCGATGACCGGCGCGGGGATGGTGCTCGGCACGCCCTATTACATGGCCCCCGAGCTGATCATGGGCGATCCGTTCGATGGCCGGGTCGACCAGTACGCCCTGGTCGTCACGCTCTACGAGTCTCCTGTGCGGGCGCCGGCCGTTCGAGCACGACGTCCCGACCCGGGTCCTGATGATGCAGACCCGCGACGTGCCGCCCGATCCCCACGAGCTTTGCGCCTGGATTCCGTCCCGTCTGGGCGCCGTTCTGCTCAGGGGGCTCGCCAAGAACCCCAGGGACCGCTATCCGTCCTGCGCGTCGTTCGCCAGCGCCGCGGCCGAGGCGTCGGGCGCCGGCGTGTGGGACCCATCGGAAAAGCTGCGGTTGAAATGTACGTCGTGTAACCAGGCGATGTCGATCACCGTCGAGTCCCTGATCCGGCTCAGCCGTCCCGGCCGGACCACACCATGCCCGAAATGCCGGGCCGTGCTCGACCTGTCGGCCGGGACGGCGCAACTGGTTCCTACGATGGCCGGTGCCGGTCCGTCGCGCAAACGTCCGGGACCGGCACGGCGGTCCTGGACATTCACGGGAGCACGGCGGAACTTCGAGCCGTGAAGCCGCCGGCGCCGGCCGAGCCGCCGTCGAAAGGCCGGGCCGCCGCCACGATGCTCGAGATCCCGACCAATCCGGCGGCGCCACACGCCGGCACGCCCTCGAAAGGCCGGGCCGCCGCCACGATGCTCGAAATCCCGACCAATCCGACGGCTCAATCCGCCAGCACGCCGTCGAAAGGCCGGGCCGCCGCCACGATGCTCGAGATCCGGACCGATCCGATCGCTTCCGCCGCCGAGCCCCCCAAGGCCCCGGGCGCATCGCTGCCCTGGGTTCCCCTGGGCATCGGCGCGGCCGCGGTGGTCCTGCTGGGCGCCGTGGTCCTGGTTCGCGGGACATCAACCCCGGAAGCATCGGTGAAGAAGCCGCTGGTGGAAAGCCCGCCGGAAGTTGTCGCTCCCCATCGGCCCATCGCTCGCAATGTCCCGGAGCGTTCAACATCCTCGGCCTCGGCCCCGGCCCCGGCGCCGGAACCGGTGCCCGAACCAGCCCGGGAGGATCGTTCCCGCCCGGCCACGACTCCGGAACCCGAGCCCGTCGCGCTCGCGTCCCGTTCGGTGTCTCCCTTCAACCCCACGACCCACAGCCCCGGCCCCGGCCCGCGCCAGGCCGAGCCCGCCGAGAGCAAGCCCGATCCGACACCTACCGAGGAAAACCAGGCCGCCGCTCCCGTTGTCGATATCGAAGGCGGCAGCATCCCGGACGGGAAAAAGCCGTCCGAGCGCAACGTCCCACTGGACCAGCTTCTGAAAAATCCCTTGAGATATGCCGGTGAACTGATCACTCTGGAGCAGGTCTACTGCCTCGGCAAGACTCCCTGGCGGCGGCCCGATGGCTCCTACCGGGTCGCGATCGTCGAAAGCCTGCTGGGACTCACCAAGAATTCTCAGGTGAACGTGAAGAAGGGGCGCCAGTACGAGCTCGGGCTCGAACGACGGCTCGCCGATCAGCTCATCAGTCTGAACGTCCTGTCGCCGGCCCGGATCGAGCCGCCGGCCGACCCTGAATGGTACAATCGGCCCGCTAACCTCACGTTGGAGGTCGCCAGGACACCCCCCAATGATGGCGAGACGCCCCCGCGCGGATCGTCCGCCTGGAGATCTTCGAAAGCTTTAACACGGTCATCATCGGCGGCTTCAAGAAACGCCTCTCCTTGCATTTCCTGACGAAGACCATCACTCCCTCGAAGGTTTCCTCCGGTGAAAGCGAAAACAACGAGGAGTGGAAGATGGTGAAGAAGCTCGGGCACCTCAATAACCAGTGCACCAGTAAATTTGACTACGAACAGCGCACGCAGATCCGGTCGAACTGGCTGCAATTCGAGAGCCAGTTGAACCGGATCATCATCCAGGGGACGCTCCAGAGCGCCCAGCAGCAGCAAAACCTCCAGCGAGGGCTCGAACAATCGTTGACTCCCCGCTGATCCCGTCCGTCGAAGCCCGATCGAGACCAGCCGGTTCGTTCCGAGGACCCTGACGAGGCCACGCTCCGGGGCGTGGTTCCTGCGCCGGCTGGATTCTCGACCCGCGGGCGTCGAACACGGAATGCGGGAAGGGCGGTCGTCGCCTTATTTTGTTTGTGAATTCCGTGCAGCTACTCCGGGTCTTGGGGCCGAGATGATCGATCCTGGCGGGGGTCCGCAACCTCGTATCACCGTCGACGATGGCCCAGAGGAACCAGCGGAGCGGGTCGCCTGGCACACGATTCCCGTTCAGGATGCCGCGAAACGGTTGAGCAGCCATCCGGCCGCTGGATTATCGACAGCCGAGGCACGGCGGAGGCTGGGGGAATTCGGACTCAACCGACTGGTTGAGGCGCCAGGGCGCTCGGCGCTTTCGATCTTTCTGGCGCAGTTTCGCAGTCTGATCGTTCTCCTGCTGGTGGCGGCCACGCTGATCGCGCTGGCGATGGGCGAGCGGATCGAGGGGGTCGCGATCCTGATCGTGATCGTCCTCAATTCCTCGATCGGGTTCCTGACCGAGTGGAAGGCGGAACAGACGCTCAAGGCGCTCCAGACGCAGGCGGTACCGCTGGCCCAGGTGATCCGCGATGGAATCGAGTGTCAGGTTCCGGCCGTCGCGTTGGTCCCGGGCGACGTCGTGACGCTCGCGGCAGGGGCCCGCGTGCCCGCGGACGGCCGACTCCTCGAAACGGCGCGCCTCCAGATCGAGGAGGCGTCTCTCACCGGCGAGTCTCTGCCCGTCACCAAGTCGCCCGATCCGGTCGTTGACCCGAACGCGCCACCCGGCGACCGTACCTGCATGGCGTTCATGGGCACAACCATCAACAGCGGTCGTGGACGCCTGCTCGTGACGGCCACCGGCATGCGGACCGAGCTGGGGCAGGTCGGCACCCTGATCGAGGAGGCCGGCACTCGGACCACACCGCTGGAACGGAAGCTCGACCGGCTCGGCCGAAGCCTGGTCGGAATCGTGCTTGGGCTCTGCGCCTGCATCGTGTGCGTGGGCTGGCTCCGCGGCATCAACTTCCCGCACATCCTCGAGGTCGGCATCTCGCTGGCGATCGCCGCCGTGCCGGAAGGACTGCCCGCCGTCGCAACCTTGACGCTCGCCGTCGGCATGCAACGTATGGCCCGGATGCGCACTCTGGTGCGCAGGCTCCCGGCGGTGGAGACACTCGGCTCGGTCACCGTCATCTGCACCGACAAGACCGGAACGCTCACCAGGAACGAGATGACCGTCCGGTCGTTCGTGCTCGATAACCGGCGCATCGAGGTCACGGGTATCGGCTACAAGTCGTCCGGCGCGTTTCTCATGGAGAGCGGCTCGCGCATCGAGCCCGGCGCGGACCCGCATCTGACCCTGGCGCTGCGGATCGGCGCGTTGTGCAACGACGCGCGGATCGATCGCACCGGGGGCGTCGAGATCGTGCTGGGCGATCCGACCGAGGGAGCGCTGCTGGTCGCGGCCGAGAAGGCAGGGTTGGCTCACGCGTCGGAAAGCGATCGTTACCGCCGCGTTTTCGAAGTCCCGTTCGACAGTCACACCAAGCGTATGGTGACAGTCCACCGCGATCCGGCCGGCGGTCTCGTCGCCTTCGTGAAGGGCTCGCCCGGAACGCTGCTCGATCGGAGTATCGCCCGATTCGAACCGGAGGGCGAGAGGGTTGTGCCGCTCACCGACGCGGATCGAACCCGCGCCACGGAGTGGAACCGAACGCTTGCCGGCGAGGCGCTGCGCGTCCTCGGGCTGGCCTATCGCGAACTCCCGGAGGAATACGACGCGGCGGACCTGGAGCGCGACCTGGTCTTCGTCGGCCTGGTCGGGATGATCGACCCATTGCGCGAGGAGGCCAGGGCCGCGGTCGAAACCTGCCGCCGGGCGGGCATCCGGATCCTGATGATCACCGGAGATCAGCCCACGACCGCGGCCGAGATCGGCCGACAGCTTGGGCTCGAACGCGACGCCGAGGGCCGGCCACTGGCAACCGTCCACGCGCGCGAACTTGAGGATCTCGACGCCGACGGGCTGCGTCGGATCTCCGCGACCTCCTCGATCTTCGCCCGGGTCTCACCCCGACACAAGCTCCGACTCGTCGAGCGCTTTCAGCGGCAGGGCGAAATCGTCGCCATGACCGGAGACGGAGTCAATGACGCCCCCGCCCTGAAAGCCGCCGATATCGGCGTGGCCATGGGGATCAGCGGGACCGAGGTGGCGAAGGAGGCCGCCGCCATGATCATCACCGACGACAACTTCGCCACCATCGTCTCGGCAGTCGAGCAAGGGCGGATCATCTATGCCAACATCCTCAAATTCGTTCATTATCTCTTCTCGTGCAACTTCGCCGAGATTCTCACGGTCTTCGTCGCCATCCTGGCCGGCTGGCCGCTACCGCTGGGTCCCCTTCAAATTCTGTGGTTAAACATGATCACGGATGTTTTCCCAGCCATGGCCCTGGCGCTCGAGCCGTCCTCGCCGGCGATGATGCACCGCCCGCCGCGCAACCCGCGCGAGGAGCTGGTCAACCGGCGGTTCCTGGGGCTTGTCGCCTGGCAGGGCGTGCTACTGACCGTGGTCACTCTGGCGGCCTTCCGGGTGGGTCTGCAATGGCACGCGTCCGAGTCCGACCAGCAGGTCCGCGCCGAGTCGATGGCATTCTCGACCTTGGCCCTCGCCCAGGTCGTTCACGCCTTCAACGTCCGATCACAGCGACGCACGATCTTCTCTTCCCGGCTGTTCACCAACGGCTGGCTCTGGACGGCGGTCGGCGTCTGTGTCGTCCTCCAGGTCTCCGCCGTCTCGATACCCCTCCTCCAGAAGGTGCTTCACACCTTGCCGCCGAGCCCCCGCGAATGGTCGGTCGTCATCGCCTGCACGCTGGCGCCCGTGGCGGTCGTCGAACTCGTCAAGCTTGCCGGCCGACACGCGAAAACGGGCACGATGGACCAGGCTTCGTGAGGGAAAGCCAGGTAGATGCCGGGATCGTTGCCCTGTCGCCGAAAAAACCCGATACAATCGACCTTCACGAAAGTCTCGCGAGGCACGTTCCGGGTCCAGGCCCCTGGAACGATCGGAGCATGGGGCGAGGCCGATCCCTTGCCAGGAGAGCTCGACGATGTATCGTTTTCGAAGCCTGTTGATCCCTGTCCACCACGATCCGATTCCCGAGTCGGTGCTCAGCCAGGCGACCCGGCTGGCCGGACGTGATGGCGCCCGGATCACCCTTCTCATCGTGGTCGAGAACCTTCCCTGGTACGCGCGCCTGCTCCTCGCGCCCGCCGACGAGCTTCAGGAACGGATCGTCCAGGACCGCGTCGACGCGCTCGAACAGGTTGCCGGTTCGCTCCGACAGCAGGGCCTCGGCGCCTCGGTCCGTGTGCTCCGGGGACGCCCGGCCATCGAGACGGTCCGCGAGGTCCTTCAGGGCGGGCACGATCTGGTGATCAAGGAGGCCGGTCCGAACGCGGGCGTCGCGTTCGGTTCCGTGGATATGCAATTGCTACGCAACTGTCCCTGCCCGGTCCTGCTGATCAGGCCCGGCCTCGGGACCGCGCCGTTCCGGCGCGTCCTCGCCGCGGTGGACCCGGTTCCCGCTCTCGACACCAGTCAGAACGAGACCCGCGACACCCTGGGCCTTCGGGTCGAGCTCGATGGCAAGGACCCGGCGCTCGATCCCAGGATCGTGGAGCTCGCGGCCTCGCTGGTCGACGAAGCTGGAGAGCTGCACGTCGTGCACGCCCGGTCGATCCTGGAAGAGTGGCTGTTGCGCGGCGAGGCCGTGCTCTCGCGGGAACAGATCGATGGCTACGTCGAGGACGCGCATGCCGGGCGCGCAAGGCCCTCGATCGGCTCGTCACCGCCATCCCCGAGAGGCCCGGCAAGGCGTTCGCCCACCTGCTGGAAGGCAATCCCGCTGTCCGGATCGCTGAATTCGCGACCGAGGAGCAGATCGACCTGATCGTGATGGGGACCGTCGCCCGGACCGGCTTCTCCGCGTTCCTGATCGGAAACACGGCCGAGACCATCCTCCAGCGTCTCGAATGCTCGGTGCTCGCCGTCAAGCCCGACCGCTTCGTCTCGCCCGTGGTCCTGGAAAAAGCGCCCGCTTCCGAGGCGCTGTCAGGGCCATGAGTCGGACTTCTCCCATCGTCCGATTTCAACGTCTTGCGTGGCGCGACGATCCTCGAAATCATGGGGTCGAGCCGTCCCCAGAACCATCAAACCGGAGTGAGCGCTCCCAATGAAGCCGCATGCCGTTCGCGCGTGTCTCCTGCTCGCTCTCTCGGTCCCGACCTCGGGCATTAACCTGTTCGCCCAGGATCGACCGGGCACCGAAGGATCGGCGACGACAATCCCCGTCACGATCCAGGTCGACGCGACCCGGAACCGCGGCCCGCTTCAACCCGCCTGGCGATTCTTCGGCGCCGACGAGCCAAATTATGCCTACATGAAAGATGGCAAAAAGCTACTCTCCGATCTGGGCGATCTCAGGTTCGGCGCTCGGTTTACTTTCGCACCCATAACCTGCTGAGCTCCGGCGACGGCACCCCCGCCCTGAAGTGGGGATCAACCGGGGCTTATGGCGAAGACGCCCAGGGCAACCCGGTCTATGACTGGTCGATCGTCGACCGGATCTTTGATACCTACCTGGAGCGGGGCGTGAAGCCGTACCTTCAGATCGGGTTCATGCCGAAGGCGCTCTCGACCCATCCCGAGCCGTACCAGCACCAGTGGTCGCCCAGGGCGAAGTACAATCAGATCTTCACGGGATGGACCTATCCACCGAAAGATTACGACCGGTGGGGCGAGCTGGCCTACCAGTGGACCAGGCACTGCGTCGAGAAATACGGCAAGGCCGAGGTCGAACGCTGGTACTTCGAGGTCTGGAACGAGCCCAATATCGGCTACTGGCACGGCACGCCCGAGGAGTTTCGCAAGCTGCACGACTACGCGATCGACGGGGTGAAGCGCGCCCTGCCGACCGCCCGCGTGGGCGGAGCCGACTCGGCCGGCAGCGGCGGCAAGTTCACCCGCGACTTCCTCGACCATTGCGTCCGCGGGACCAACTTCGCCACCGGCAAGACCGGCACGCCGATCGATTTCATCTCGTTTCACGCCAAGGGGTCGCCCAGCTTCGTCGATGGTCATGTACGGATGGGGATCAGCAACCAGCTCCGGACGATCGACGACGGCTTCAAGATCGTGGCGTCGTTTCCCGAGCTGAAGAATAAGCCGATCGTGATTGGTGAATCCGACCCCGACGGCTGCGCCGCGTGCCAGGGGCCGCAGCTTGGCTACCGCAACGGCACGATGTATTCGAGCTACACCGCCGCCAGCTTCGCCCGCAAATATGAGCTGGCCGACCGGAACGGCGTGAACCTCGAAGGCGCCCTGACCTGGGCCTTCGAGTTCGAGGACCAACCGCTCTTCGCCGGGTTCCGTGTGCTCGCGACGGGCGGAATCGACCTGCCGGTCCTGAACGTCTTCCGGATGTTCCGCATGATGAGTGGCGATCGGCTCGCCGTGAAGAGCACCGGTGAGGTCGGGCTCGACGCGATCCTCAAGAGCGGGGTCCGGGAGGCCCCGGACATCTCGGCGCTGGCCACCCGCGATGGCAACAAGATCTGCATCCTCGTCTGGCACTATCACGACGACGACCTACCCGGCCCGGACGCCGACGTGAGCCTCCAGCTCCGTGGGCTTCCGGTGGCGGCGAACGGCGCGGCCTCGCTGGCGCACTACCGGATCGACCGGAGCCACAGCAACGCGTTCACGGCCTGGCAGCACCTCGGCTCGCCCCCCCATCCGACCGCCGAGGAGTACGACCTGCTCGTCCGCGCCGGCAAGCTCGCGCGCCTGGAGGAACCCAGAACGCTCCCAACCCAGAACGGGGAACTGACGCTCCACCTGAAGTTGCCCCGCCAGGCCGTCTCGCTGCTCGTGATTGAGGCGCCGCAACGCCCCTGACCGAACAAGGACGTCAGTTCCGCAAACCCAGCCCCGCGCCTCGGTGGGGGTGAGGTCGCGCCAGGCCCCTGGAGCGAGATCGCCGAGCGTGATCAAGCCGATCGCCACCCGTACCAGACGCAAGGTCGGATGGCCGACGGCCGCGGTCATCCGGCGACGCCTGCCGGTTGCGCCCCTCGCGAAGCGTCAGCCTCAACCACGCCGTCGGCACGTTCTTGCGAAACCGGATCGGCACCGGCCGGTCGGGCAGGGCAGGGGGTTCGCTGAGTAGCTCCACCTCCGCCGGCCGGGTCGGGCCGTCGCTCAGGGTCACTCCGGCCCGTAAGGCATTGATCGCCTCGGGGCCAGGCTCGGCGCTCGATTTGAACCAGATACGTTCGCGGATGGCCGAACCGCGGGTCCGTCAGCCAATGCGCCAGCCGGCCGTCATCGGTCAGAAGAAGCAAGCCTTCGCTATCCCGATCGAGCCGGCCGACCGGATAAACCCCCGGCACGGGTACGAAGTCCTTGAGGTTGGCCCGGCCCTCGACGTCCGTGAACTGGGTAAGGACGTCGTAGGGTTTGTTGAAGATGAGGTAACGCTGTTGCAAGTCGGGCGTTCTTAATGAAACATTAATGCGTCGATGTGAGGCCATTCCAAAACCAGATTATCGTGTTCAACAAGGGTGACAGAGCGATCTCGCTTCCGTGAGAATCCGCCACGATCGCCGTATTTGTTGGGATCTCCAGCCCGTATAATGAGTTTCAGGCCATTGTCGTGACAGTCAGGGGGAGTTAAGCCATGGCGACCACCGAAGGCCAGCCCACGGAGATTTCCACCCACGATCCAGGTCGCGGGAAACAAGGTGGGTCAACTCAAGATCTCACGTGGCTTCTCAGATTTCTCGCGGACCCAACTCGTTTGTGGATCATCAGTTCGATCGCCGCGAACGAACGCCGTGTCAGCGACCTTACCTCCCAGATGGACCAAAGTGTTCCCGCGATCAGCCATCATCTGGCGCTACTTCAACATTACAGACTTATCGTTCCCCGCCGAGAGGGCAAGGATAACTTTTTTCGCCTCACAGAGCGAGGCGATGGAGTGCTGCGAGCAATCAATCAACTGGCTGTTATTGATAGAGCCGGGACGGAGGAGGAGGCGGCTGATCGCGGAAAAGCTCGCGGCGCCCTGATTGGAGCAGGTGAGGTATCAATCGCACGCGCTCCGATCCGATCCTTTAGCGGGTTCGACCGCGAGCGTAACGTTTATGCGCAACTCAAAGCCGACTTGCTCGCGCATGCCGAGAACAAGTATGTCGTGATCGTGGGTGATGAGATCGAAGGCCCATTCGAAACGTTCGAGGAAGCTCTGCGATCTGGCTATCGCCGCTTCGGGCTCGGGCCGCTATATGTCAAACAGATCACGACCACGGAGCCGGTCGCCGAGATCTCGCGCGAAGTCACACCATGCCGATCCTGACACTGAGCCTCGACCATGCGGACCGGCCGATCATCTCACTTTATGTGGGGTTGAATCTCGCCGAGATTGAATATCGCCGGGAGATCGGCGAACCGGTCCTCACTCCGCTGCCTTTGCGCGCTCTCGTCGATAGCGGTGCGTCCCGAACGCTCATCGTGGAGACATTTTTGAGAGACCTCGGCTTGGTGCCGGTGGGTGAGACCGAGTTCAACACGGCGTCCACGGGGCTTCGTACCGTATCTACGCGGGAGTACGCCGTGGAATTGACCTTGAATGAGGACACGGCGGGATCACTTGCGACCAACCTGCGAGTCGTCGCGGCGGAGAACCTGAGCGGGCTCGGTGTGGACGCGCTGCTCGGTCGAGACGTGTTGGATCGGTGTCTCCTGGTCTACAATGGCCCCAGGCGACAGTTCACGATCTCATTTTGATAAATCACAATTATCGAATTTTTTAGTTATTATATCTAATCAATATCACATCTCAGATATCAAGACAAATGAAGTTTTCTTTCGCTGCCCTGAAGAGGTGACCGATCACCTTGATCGGCAAGCAGATCGGCCACCCGCTGGTGCCAATTCATTACAAGGACTTCTTTGTTTCGGTACTGCCCATACGATCCATTGCAGCAGACCTAACCATGCCCGTATCCTCGATCAAACGCATCCAGATCGCGCATGTAGGCCGCGTAGGTGGTGCGGAAGGTATCGGCGTCGACTGACCAGCGAGGGGCGTCCTCGGTGTGTCGGTGGCAGTGTTCCTCAATCAGGCGATGGAGGAACTTGAAGAGCTGGCGCGGGGTGCGGAGGTTTCCCAGAGCGTCCTTGAGGCTGTCGTCGCCGATCGTGTCGTCGACCATCGGGCGGAGCCGTGGTCCGTCGCCGTTGGCCGAGGGCTCGGTGGCGAGGGCGCAGGCGCGGAGCCGGTCGCCCGCCAGGTCGTACAGTGACGGGCCGGTCCAGCGCAGGGGCTTGATCAGATTCAGCTTGTCGGGACGCGCCCGGTCGTAGAACTCCTTGTCTTCCTTTTCGAGGTAATAGGCCAGCTCGATCGGAAGCAAGAGCTTGATGCCGATACCCGGGTGCCGCAGGAACTTGTGATCGAGTAACGGCCAGATCAATGCGCGCGATCTTCCGCGGGTCGCCCTCGATCTGCTGGGGTTCATCGACCCGATCGATCAGGACGATGATCCCGGCGAAGCCGAGAGTGTGGAGCACCCCTTGAAACTTGCGTAACAGCTCGTACCGCTCCTCGCCGCCGCCGCTCGCGGCGGTGGGCAAGGGCTGGCCGCCCAGCTCGGCGGGTTTGAACCACAGCAGCTCCCAGCGCAGGGCCGAAGGATCGCGGCTCAGGACGCGCAGGCCGCGGCGGATATCGGCGGCGAACCATTCGGCACGCGCCAGCCGCCAGCCCCAGTAGATCCAGCCCAGCACGATCGGCAGCAGAAACCACGGCAGGATCTTCAAGGCCCGCAGGCCGGGGAAGAGCGCCAGCAGGACCACCACGACCAGGGTCGTGCCGAAGCCGATCTGAAGGTCGCGCCGGCTCCATAACGGCCGGAACCCCGACCGACGCCGGAGACGGTCCCACCGCCGGTCGATCGGCTCGCCAGTCGACTGATCGTACAGGGCGGCCAGCAGGAGCAAGTCGCGCCGCTGGTCGAGGCTCAAGGAGGTCAGGTCGATCTTCTCGGTGTTCAACAGGTCGATCAGCCGCGTGACCCCCTGCGCCAGGATCGCGTCCATGTGGTCCTGAAGCCGCCAGCGCGTGAGCGCCTGCGCCGTGTCGCGGGCCTTGGTCGCGGCCCGGAAATGGTCGAGGTACGGATTGAAGTCGTCGTACGAGATCACGAACACCCGCTCGCCCGGATGCGCCTGGTTATAGGCGTCAAGCTCGGCCATCGCCTGAAGGCGGAGCGCGGTCTTGCCGCTCCCTTTCTCGCCAAAGACCAAGGCCGTCGAGGGATCGGCCGGGCTGCCGAAGAACTTGTCCCACGCCGGATGATGGATCGTCCCCAGACAGCGCTTCTTGAAGACCGTGTCGGTCTGCGCGTCCTCCTCGCTGAACGGGTTGCCCGCTATCCCGTGGTGCCGCAGGAACTGGTCGGTCTTCATCCTTCAGGGGTTCCCTCGGGTTCGTTTGTCATTCCTCAGATCCTCCGTCTTACCCGATTACTCTCCGCGCGGCAATCTCGGCCGGTAGGGGACCCGACCCGCTCATGATCGTGCGAATCGGCCGACGACCGTTCTCCATGACACTCGCCATGAGCCGCTCCGCTCCTCAAGGATCTGACGCGGATCGCCACGACCGGCATGACCGCGAGTTCGTTCGTACCGCTCGACTTCACCTCAGAACAACCCCATCCACACAATCGACACAATCGCTTCATTCAACATACTGACTCTAACGGATGGCAGGTACGGGAAGGAGAAGCTGAGGAAATCGTTTGACCAAATCCCGCATCTTAATCGAGTTTTCAGAATGTGGATCATGAGGGGTGTTTGAGAGGCTCTTGATCCCGTCATTTCACCAAATACCTGCAATCCGTTAGAGTCAAGAAAAAAAATACGATAGAACCCTGAGTCAGCGCATTGACAACCGTGTTGGCCCGTGTTTAATCTGCACCCGTTGAGCCCTCACATCTCGCAACATCAACTCGACACTCGAGGCCACCTGATGCGCACGCGGAACCTCTCCAGCCGTCAGCCGTCAGCCGTCAGCCGTCAGCCGTCAGCCGAGGACACGGCGCGTCGCCCCTTGTTGATGATTTAGAAGAGCGTTATCTGCTTACGGTTGATTATTCCTTGACGGGCGTGTCGGCGAGCCCCTCCACGGTCCAGGTGTCGCAACCCATTCATCTCCAGACGGAAACCTCGGGAAGCGACGCGAGCGAGGCGATTTATGAGTGGCAACTGATCGACAGCAACGGCAACATCGTCTACGATCAGGGTGACTCGTTCGACTCCACCGACATCGATACCTCGGCCCTCAACGAGGGAACCTACACGGTCGTGGCGATCGGCACGGCCGTGGATTACGACACGATGGATCAGGTCACGGAGCAGGTGCAAACCCAGGTCCAGATCGTGGCCGATCGTGTGACGGGCCTATCCGCGGACAACGCCAACCCGACGTACGGGGACGTCATCACACTCACACCCACCTACAACTTCCCTCAACTGGCACCGAACGATTCGATCTCGTGGCAGTCCCAGCAGTTGAACGTCCCGAGCGCGCAGTGGCAAGATCTCAGCAACCTTTATCCGGTCCCCAACTCCAATGCCGTGCGCTGGCCGGCGACACTGCCAGCGGGCACAACCTACGACATCCGGGAGACGCTCGTTTCCGCGGGAGTCACAACGACCTCGGATACGATTGTCGCCATTGATTACTTACCCAGAAATGTCACGACCGTGACTTACGTCGATTTTTATAAAGGAAGCGGGAACCAGCCATGGATGACGGGCACCATCACGGTGGTCTACCCTAACTCCGGAATCTCGAAGTGGGACCCGGGCGACGGGTCGGTTACTGGCGCATCACTAACCATATCCCTGCAAGCGGCCAACAATACCGTCGCAAACCAAATATCTGATATTAGCAATTTCAGTTTATCTCTTATTGAGAAGAGTGGGAACCAGTGGAACAACCTCGCAGCCGGTGTCAGTTTTGTTGCGAGCGATCCTGCCGATCCTCTGAATTCAGTATACACCGCTACTATTGGCGGAATATATATAACAGGAAACGATAATTTTGAGATTGACGTCGATCAAGGGGCGAACTCTGACATTTGGGGCTCCAGCACCTATCCAAATCTTCCCACGCCTCAAAACGGTACTCTTTGGAAGATATCAGGCACTATCACGGCCCCATCCGTGCAAACCAACGACTATTATCCAGGGTCGTTCAAATATACGAACACTTCTGTTTCGATTACAACTGATCAGGCAACCGGTATCGGTGATGCCAACGCCCACATTCCAATTCGATCCGGAGGCAACTGATGCAGCGACCAATCCCTATTCTGGCTGCTCTCATCGCGATCCTCTCGATGGTGGTCCACGGAGCCAGTGAACCGATCTCAGCGAGGGGTCTTGATTCGCTGCTCGTGGGGATCGAGAGGCTTGATTACGAAGCACGCGGCAAACGCTGGTTCGAGATCCTCCACCTCGTCGAAAGTGACCCCACCGCCCGCACTCGTATTGAACAAATTGCCTCGGGTCAGGTGCGAGCGGGAAACTACCAACGATTTGTCGCGTCATCACACGTCGCCGGGTTCGGGTACCCGAGAACATGCGGGCCGACGGGAGCTGACAACATTGCCTTGTTTCAATTTCTGGGTCTATTCCGCGGCAATCCCAAGCCGGGATACATCTACAAAATCGACTGTGATCCCAGAATCGCGACTCTGAGGTTACAGGTTCCGCCTGTTCCGGGCGAGAGGACCGTGCGGACGATCCAGGATACGCTCTGGGACACCATGACAAAATATCATCTCGATTTTCGCATTCTTCATGACTCTACATTTTATATTTTTCCTTCTTTGCCAGATATTTAGAAAATCTATTAATTTTCATAACTATATAGTTAAAAATAAAATTATGCTTGTATTTAGCTTTTTCTATTTGTCGAAGACCAGGGCTATCGAGGCTTCAGCCGCACCGTCGCCTTACCCGATCGCACCCCTCGCGGCAATCGGAGCCGATTGACACCCTCCAAACCTCCGCCTTACGATAGCTCCCGAAAGGTAATCGCACAACATTACCATTTGAGCGGGAGCGAGCGGTGATCTTGAACCAACGGCGACGGCTAGCGTGGGGGCTGGGTATCGGGTTGCTGGCCCTGGGTTGCGAGTCGGTCCGGAAGTCCGAACCCGGGCGGTTGACGTTGCGGGTGGCGGCGGCGAGCGACCTGCGCGAGGTCTTGCCGGTGCTGGCGAATCGGTTTCAGGAGAAGACGGGGCGGGACGTGGCGCCGATCTTTGGCGCTTCGGGACAGCTTGCCGAGCAAATCAAGGCGGGGGCGCCGTTCGACGTTTTCCTCTCGGCGAACCGGGCGTTCGTCGACGAGCTGGCGGAGCAGGGGATGATCGAGCCCGGGTCGGTCGCGCCTATGCGCGGGGGACTCTGGTGCTGGCGATGCGCGACGAGCTCGGCGAGACCGTGACGCGGCTGGCCGACCTGGAGAAACCCGAGGTGAGAAAGATCGCTTTGGCGAATCCGAAGCTGGCTCCCTATGGAGCGGCCGGCAAGCAGGCGCTCGAGCGGGCAGGGCTGTGGACGAAGCTCGAGGCCAGGATCGTCCAGGCCGAGACGGTTCGCCAGGCGCATCCAGTTCGTCGAGTCGGGCAACGCCGACGCCGGGCTCGTCGGTCGTTCGATCGTGAAGGTCAAGGGCATCCACGCGGTGGACGTCGATCGCGCCCTCTACGAGCCGATCATCCAGGGGCTTGGGATCGTCGCGGACTCGCGTAGAATCAAGGAGGCCCGTGAGTTCGCGGCGTTCGTCCAGGGCGACGACGGGCAAAGCGTTCTGGCGGGGTTCGGGTTCCTGCCGCCTTGATCCGAGCGAACAAGGGGTGGTTCCATCATGCAAGTCGACCAGTTTCGGAGCTTGCTTCGCACCCGTCCGTTCAAGCCGTTTCAGATTATCACGGCGTCGGGAGAGAAATACGCGGTGAATCACCTTGAGATGGTTGGGATGAGCCCGAGCGGTCGCACCCTGAGCGTCATGTTTGAGGAAGGCTTTGCCATCATCGACATGGCGGTGATCACTGCATGTGTCATCTTGAAGGAAAGGCGAAAAAAAGGAACCGCGTGACCGAACCGGACGACCTGGCCCCCCTCTGGTTATCGCTCCGGGTGGCGTCGCTGGCGACGCTCCTGATCGTCGCGCTGGGCACGCCGCTGGCGCTCCTGCTGGCACGGGGGCGGTTTCGCGGCAAGGGGCTGCTGGCGGGGGTCCTGACGCTTCCCCTGGTCTTGCCGCCGACGGTGCTGGGCTATCTGCTGCTCCAGGTGTTGAGCCGGCGCGTGGCCTGGGGCTCTGGCTCGAACGGACGTGGGGAGTGACGCTGGTGTTTCACTGGTCGGGGGCGGTCCTGGCATCGGCGCTGGCGGCGTTGCCGCTTTACCTCCTGCCGGCGCGGGGAGCGTTCGAGGAGGTTGATCCGGCGCTGGAGGACGCGGCCCGGTTACTGGGGCGTCGCGAAGGGTCGGTCCTGGTGTCGATCACCCTGCCCCTGGCGTGGCGCGGTCTGGCGGCGGGCGCGATGCTCGCCTTCGCCCGCGCCCTGGGCGATTTCGGCGCCAGCCTGATGGTGGCCGGCGACATCCCCGGCCGGACCCGGACCGCGTCGATGGCGATCTACGACGCCGTCAGCGCGCCGACGAGACCGCGCGGGCCGGTCGGCTGACCCTGGCCATCTCCCTCATCTCGATCGCCGCGCTCTGGCTGGTCCAGCGCACGCTGCCCTCGCGAGGGACCCGGCGGTGAACCAGTCGATCGACAGCGGGCTCGATGTCCGGCTCGTCCATCGGGTCCATCCCGGGCTGACGCTCGACGTGTCGTTCGGGCTGGGTCAGGAATGCGGCGGTCCTGTTCGGGGCGTCGGGGGCGGGCAAGACGACGCCTGCTCCGGCTGATCGCCGGGCTGACGACCCCCGACGCGGGGGCACGTCCGGCTGGGGGGCGAGGTGGTGTTCGACGCGTCGGCGGGGGTGAGCCTGCCGCTCAGGCGTCGACAGGTGGGCATGATCTTCCAGGACGACCTGCTGTTTCCCCACCTCGACGTCGCCGCCAACATCCGGTTTGGCCTCCGGGGCAAGGCATGGCCCAAGCCACGGGTCGCGGCCCGTCTGGCGGAGGTCTCCGCGCTGTGCGGGGTCGATCGGCTGCTCGATCGACGCCCCGGCACGCTCTCGGGGGGCGAGCGGCAAAGAGTCGGGCTGGCGCGGGCGCTCGGCGCCCCGGCCCCGGCTCCTGCTCTGCGACGAGCCGGTCTCGGCGCTCGACCTGGAAACCCGCCACGCACTGATCGAACGGCTCAAGGCGATCGTGCGGGCCGATCCGATTCCCCTGCTTTTCGTCACCCACAGCACGGCCGAGGCCGTCGCGCTGGGCAGCCGGCTCCTGTACCTGGAGCGCGGAACCATCGCCGACGACGGCGCGCCGATCGAGGTCCTGTCGCGCATCCGGTCCGACCCCGCGTCGAACGGCGGGCTCGGGCTGGAAGACGTGCGCAATCGGTTCCGAGCGCGGGTCGAGGGGCCCGAGGAAGGTCGATCCGGCGACCCTGGCGGCGGCGGTCCCGGCGCGACGCGGGTCCGGCTGGTCGATGGTCCGGTCCTGGTCGTACCGGCCTGCGACGCCCCTGCCGGCACACGGCTGATCGTCTCGATCCGCGCCGAGGAGGTGTTGCTGGCGGCCGGTCCGGTGGCGGGGCTCCGCCTCAGCGCGCGGAACGTGTTGCCTGGAATCATCGAGCGGATCGTGCCCCACGGCGGATCGGCCGAGGTGCTGGTCCGCACCGGGGGAATCGTCTGGATCGCCAGCGTGGTCGAGGCCGCGGTCGAGGCCCTGGAAATGACACCGGGGACGACAGTCCACCTCGTCGTCAAGGCGCGCGGTTGCCACATCCGTCGCCAAAACGATTGATCGCACGCACGCTTTGAAAAATCGTGGCCTAGGCTTGGTCAGGTCGATCCCGGTACGCGGAACCGAAGTTCTCCCGGCTTGACGGGCCGGGGCGTGGCCGCGGCATGGGTCCGACCGCGAAGCATTCGAGCGTTGGCGACACGCGCCGATCCCATTTCCCTGCTCGCAAGGAACGGTGTTTCGATGCCGGGCGAAGAGGCCACGATCGAAATGAAAACCGGCCAGGGCCCCAGGAAAACGCCTTCCACGCGTCCCCGAACGTCGTGGTCCCGACCGTTCGCGCGGTGGGCGTCAGGATCGGCGAGCAGCACCGAGTCCGACCCCGGGCACGACGCGGCGTCGGACGAGGACCCGTGGCTGGCGATCCTGGATTCAACGCTCGACTACACACCGCCGTACGACTTCAGGGCGGCGACCGAGCTCACCAGCGTGATCCAGGAACCGGCGGGAACGATCGAGGAGGCGGCCCGCGACGGCGCCGCCGCGGCACGCCGGCACCACGGACCAGAGCCGGAGGCCCGTACCGAACTCCCCGAGACGTTGAGTTTGCGACACAGACTGAGGCCACAGGGCAACGGTCGCGGCCGGCGTCGGCCGCGGCCACGACCACGGCCACGGGCCCTGCCTCTCGCCGAGTCACGCGATATGCTCTGCGCCCGGCTCGACGCCGCGGCCCTGATGCTCGGCCTGATCCTGACGCTCTGGCTGGCGCGCGGCCTGTTCCTGCCCGCGCCGGAGCGTGACGTCGTGCTCCTGCTGTCGCAGGCCTGGGTCCTGGTGGCGCTGGGGATCATCCACCTCTGGCTATCGAACGACCGCGATCTCTCGGGACGCCAGCTTCGGATGCTGGAGCTGGCCGTCTTCGGCGCGTTCACGGCGCTGCTGGCGCTGGGACAATGGCGATTGATGCTCCAGCGCTATCGAGCAGTGCGACGCCACGGGAGCGGTCGCGGCCTTGAAGAGCAGCGTGCTGGCCACCCTGGTCTTGCTGACGACTTACGGGGTCTTCATCCCCAACGGCTGGCGACGCGCGGCGCTGGTCGTCGCGCCGATGGCCGTCTCGCCGGTCGCGGTCGCCTGGCTGCTGCTGGCGGCGCATCCCGAAGTCTGCGTCGGTCGCCCGGTCGGTCGCCGGCTTCGGCCATGCCAGCGACAACCTCGTGACGCTGGCCATCGGCGCGGTCCTGGCGGTGTTCGGGACCCAGTTCGCCGGCTCGGTCACGGCCCAGATCTCGCAGGCGCACTACCTGGGCCCGTATCAACTCCGCGAGCGAATCGGCTCCGGCGGGATGGGCGAGGTCTATCTCGCCGAGCATCAACTCCTGAAGCGCCCTGCGCCATCAAGCTGGTCCGGCCAGGGAAGCTCGTCCGACCCCCGCGTTCTGGCCCGGTTCGAGCGCGAGGTCCGCGCCACGGCCCAGCTCTCGCACTGGAACACGGTCGAGATCTTCGACTACGGCCGGACGGCCGACGGCACGTTCTACTACGTGATGGAATTTCTGCCCGGCCTGAGCCTGGCCGAGCTGGTCGAGCGGTTCGGACCGCTGCCGCCGGAACGGATGGTTCATCTGCTCCGGCAGGCGTGCCAGGCGCTCCGCGAGGCGCACGCCCAGGGCCTGATTCATCGCGACATCAAGCCCGCGAACATCTTCGCCGCCGAGCGTGGCGGTCTGCACGACGTGACCAAGCTGCTCGACTTCGGGCTGGCGAAGCGGCGAAGCCGGAGACGCCCGGGATGCAGCTCTCGCACCACGGCACGATCACGGGCTCGCCCCTGTACATGTCGCCCGAGCAGGCGAGCGGGCAACGAGCCGACCATCGGAGCGACCTTTACTCGCTAGGGGCCGTCGGCTACTACCTGCTGACCGGCCACGCGCCGTTCCGGGGCGATAGTGCCCTGAGCGTGATGATCGCGCACGCTCGCGACGTGGCCGAGCCCCCCATCACGACTCCGGCCGGACATCCCGGCCGACCTTGAGCGGGTGGTGCTCCGCTGCCTGGCGAAGGACCCGGCCGATCGCTACCAGGACGCGGCCAGCCTCGAACAGGCCCTGGCAAGCCTGCGCCTGCGCGGGGCTCTGGACCGAGGAGCGGGCGGCGGCCTGGTGGTGCGAGCTGGTGACCATCGCCGACGGATCGACCCGCGTGGCGCCGTCGCACGCGACGACCACGACCGCCATCCGGCCCGAGGACCCCGTCTGGGCCCAGGCCATTGCGTCGCGGCCGGCGGCCGGTTATCCCTGCTGAGCATGGAAGGACGACCTGCGACCACAACCGCCGCCGGACCGGCGGCTCGACGCGACGATCCACCTGCCCTTCGCCTTCGATATCGGCCTGGAGATCGACCTGGAACGGGCCCGCGCCCTCCTGCCGGCCGAGTCGGGCCGGCTGGCGCGGCGTCGGCGGACCCCCGAGTCGATCCGATACCGGCCGCCTCCCTTGCGGACCTCGATCGAGGCCATGGGCCTGGCGATGCCCGGCGCCGCGACACCCGAAACCGCACCGCGCGGCGACCTGACCGTCTTTGATTTCGGCGTCCTGGCGCTGTCGGTGCCGTTCCGCGTCCAGATCGACCCAGGCGCGCTTCTGAAGCTGGCCGGCGCGCTCTCGGAGACCGCCCCCCTGAACGCCGCGGCGCAGCGGGTGGTGGCCCCCTGGATCGAGCGGCTCCGGCCGGCGGTGACCGGGTTCGAGATCAGCGAGCTGGCCGAGGAATACATCGTCTTCCAGGTCGAGCAGACCCGTCCCGGCTGGCTCGCCGATCACGCCGACTGGATCGCCCGCCTGGTCCGGCTCGAGCCCGAGCCCCTGAGCCGCGACGAGGTCGCCGAGGCGACCCGCCTGAGCCTGTCGTACACCCCCGACGACCTGGTCACGCTCGACTGGGCCGCCGGTTTCATCGCCGATCGCGACTGCGCCGAGACCCTCCAGGTGATCGAGTTCGCCAACGTCCAGCTTCTGGAGTTTCGCCACATCGACGACCGGCTCGACGACCGCCTTGAGGCCGCCTACCGTCTGATCCGCCCCGCCCCGCCCCGTTCGCGGCTCTCGCCGCGCTCGCTCGCCGACTGGCGCGGCCACGGCGACGCCGTCCGCAACGTCCGCGAGCTCGAGATCGAGGCCACCAGCCTCTTCGAGCGCGCCGATAACAACCTCAAGCTGATCGGCGACCAGTACCTCGCCCGGATCTACGAGCTGGCCTCCAACCGGTTCCACCTCCACGAGTGGGAGCAGAACATCCGCCGCAAGCTCGACACCGTGGGCGACGTCTTCGATCTCCTGATCCAGCAGGCCGGCGCGACCCGGACCGAGGTGCTCGAGATCATCGTCGTGCTCCTGATCGCCACCGAGATCGTGCTGGCTCTATGGCGGCACTGAATTGCGGGATGACTTTCCGGGCGCGCCCGTTCGGCGCGGGGCGGTTCCGAGCATAGGATGCCAGTAGCGGGACCGGCTTAACTTGTGGGTCCTCGATCGGTCGGTCCCGCTCCGAGCGTCGCCTTTGCGCGGGTCCCTTGCCTCTGGGTTGGACATTCGCGAAAGGATAGTCTCCGTGCGACCGCTTTCACCCGGGCTTCTCCCGTCCCCTTGCCGGGTTTCGACGACCAGCGACCACGAGAGAGTGAGCACGACCCGCTGCATCTGTTGCTGAGACAGGGCGCGGCCCGCTCCGGCGCGCGACGATCGGTCGCGCTTCCGGCCGGGTCCGGTATCGCGCCGCGCTGCGTTGCGCCGCGCGCAGGGTGACGCGCTTTTCTTTACCGTCTCGTACCGAACGATGCTTAGGTATCTGGCAAGCCGGAGGCGATCCGATGGAATTCGTCCACGAAGTGACAGCCTACCTCGAAAACAAGCCGGGACGTCTGGCCAAGATCTGCTCGGCCCTGGCGCACGAGAAAGTCGAACGTCCGGGCGCTGTCGGTGATGGACACCGCCGACCGGAGCGTGCTGCGAATGGTGGCCGACGCCGACGACCTGGAAGCGACCCGGCGCGTGCTGACGTCGCTCGGCACCGAGTTCGTGGTGGGCGAAGTCCTGGCGCGTGGCGATGGACAACCGCCCCGGGGCCCTGGCGCGGGTCCTTGAGCGGCTGGCGGAGGAGCATATCAACATCGAGTACGCCTACGTCTCGGCCGGCAGCGAGCCCGGCCGATCGCTGGGGATCTTCCACACCTCCAACCCCAAGCGCGCCCTTCAGGTCCTGAGCGAGTCGGCGATCGTCCAACGGCGTCGACCGATCGGGAGGCCGACGGCCGCTCCATACGCGGTGAACCGCCTTGCCCGCGATTGACAGAAGCCTCCGGCCCGCCATAGCCTGGGTTGATACAAACTCATCGCGAGGGCCGGACCGCGTGGCCAAGAAGAAGAAGGTCCGGGTCGCGTTCAAGAAGAACCGGCAGAAACGGACCCGGGCCAATGACCTGACGCGGCGGTACCGGCAGGACGACCTGGCGCGGGCCGAGCCGGCTTCGGCCGAGCGAGTCCGCGCCAAGGGCGACCTGTCGCGGCACCGGACGATCATGACCGACGTGCCCGACGCCGCGAACCCGGCGAGGTGGCGGCGGCGGTGATCAGGCCGAACGCGCCGATCCCGCCGCGCATCGCTCGGTCGATCTGGAAACCTGCCTGCCCGGTCGCGTCATCCGCGTGCATGGCCTGCTCTCGATCGTCGCCGCCGACGACGGCCGTGAGTATCCCTGCCACGTCCGGCGGGTGCTCAAGACCCTAGCCATCGACGCCCGGAACGTGATCGCCGTCGGCGACCGGGTCTGGTTCCGGCCCGGCGGGACCGGGGGCGACGAGGGCCTGATCGAGAAGATCGAGCCCCGCGACGGCACCATCACCCGCGGCTACCGCCGCCACAAGCACGTCCTCGTCTCCAACGTCGACCAGATCCTGATCGTCTCGGCGCTGGCCGAGCCGGGCTTGAAGCTCCCCCTGATCGACCGCTACCTGATCTCGGCCGAGGTCGGCGGCGTTCGGCCGGTGATCGTCCTGAACAAGGCCGACCTGCGTCGACTCGCGCCTCTACCAGTGGGTCATCGGCCTCTACACCCAGCTCGGCTACGAGACCATCCTGACCTCGGCCGCCGACGGCCGGGGAATCGGCCGCCTCCGCGAGCTGATCCAGACCGGCACGACCGCCTTCTCGGGCCAGAGCGGCGTCGGCAAGAGCTCGCTTCTGAACGCGATCCAGCCGGGCCTGAACCTCCGCGTCCGCGAGGTCTCCGACTGGACCGCCAAGGGCAAGCACACCACCACCACCGCCGAGCTGATCCGCCTCGACTCCGGCGGCTACGTCGTCGACACCCCCGGCCTCCGCCAGTTCGAACTCTGGGGCGTCGATCCCGCCGCCCTCGAAGGCCACTTCGTCGAGTTCCGCCCCTATATCCCCCTCTGCAAGTTCCCCGACTGCTCGCACACCCACGAAGCCGAGTGCGCCGTCAAGGACGCCGTCCACTGGGGCCAGATCCACTTCGGACGCTATGAGAGTTATTTGAAGCTCTACTACCAGCAGCCGCTGGAGGAGTGATCATGAGACGACCCAGGAACCGGCATGGTCCGCCAGCTTGGCCGCGGGGGAGACATTCGATCTTGTCTCCCATGAAAACAGAACGTCACGATATCAGATTGTTTGTAATCTCTGCCGTTGCCGCGCGCGAATCAGGTCGTTGGCCAGGTCCGCCAGTGTCGCCTCGTCGAGTGTATAGGGCGGCAGAGAGATCGTCACGGGATGATCGAGTAGGAAGGCGATACCCAGAGACGAAGGCGGCGGTGTCGATCGCCGAGGCTGGATTACTGGCGACATGGTCTCCGGCGCGGCGCCGGAAGACACCGTCAGATCCTGGGCGAATTCCGAGGTGTTGCCGTTCGGATCGGTGGCCGTCGCGCTGATCACCTGACCTGCGGGAACCACGGTCGTAAAGGTTGCCGAGAAGATGGCGTTGCCACTCCCGTCAGTGGTCACATTGATGAACCCGAGATAGGTTTGCCCCTGTCCATACCCTGACGGGTCGGCCGACCCGTTGGAGAAGAGCTCGATCCGGAAGGTGGCATTCGGAGTGCTGTTGAATGTCCCGACAATGGTCGTCAAGGTTGAGTCGCTGGTCGCGGACGTGAGGACCGGGTCATTTTGCAGGTCGTTCGGTCCCGAGTGTGGCCCCCCTGGAGTGTTCAGCGTCACGCCGTCATTGGCCAGGTCGATGCCCAATCGTGAGTTCGCGTAGATAGAGTTCGTGAGAAGGGGGGCCACACTCGGGCCAGGTCGGTAGTGCTGGAGCCGATGGTCACACCGTTGCCGCCGTTGAAGGCGATGGTGTTCGCCGCGCTGGTCGCCGTCCCGCCTATCAGATTCGACGACGCGCTCTCGACAATCGCCACGCCGTCACCGGCATTTCCCAGGGCGAGGGTACCCGTGATGTCGGTACCGATGTCGTTGCCCTCGACGACATTTCCGGTCGTCCCCGAATCGAAGATCAAGACACCATTATACAGATTACCGGAGATCACGTTTCCAGCGCCTGAAGTTGTTCCACCAATGGTGTTACCCGTGGCGGACCCATCCAAGGCGACACCATCTCCATTGCCCAGGACGCTCGAACCATTCGCCGCGGTGCCGATCAGGTTTCCCGCGACGAGATTACCCGTGGTGCCCGCGTTCTGCATGATGATCCCAGCACCCGTATTGCCTGAGATCACGTTGCCCGCGCCCGAGTTCGTACCGCCGATGGTGTTGCCCGTCGCCGCGCTCTGGATGGCCACGCCATAAGCATTCGCCAGTACCGCGGCACCCGTCACATCGGTTCCAATGTCATTGCCCTCGACCGTGTTGCCCGACGTCCCCGTGCCGACGATGTCAACACCCACGCCGCCGGCATTGCCCGAGATGAGGTTGCGGTCCGCCGGATCGCTGCCTCCGACCGTATTGTTGGTGGCACCGCCGTAGAGGCCGATGCCGTCGCCAGTGGCGCTCAGCGCGATTTTCCCGGTCAAATCCGTGCCAATGTCGTTGCCCTCGACGAGATTGCCGGAGGTGCCGGAACCGCTGATGAAAATGCCATCGGATGGGTTGCCCGAGATGACGTTACGATCACCGGACTCGGTCCCGCCGATCGTGTCGCCCGAGGGTCCGCCATAGAGATAAACACCGAAGTACTTGTTACCGAGAGCGGCGGTACCGGCCGCGTTGGTGCCGATCAGGTTGCCCGCAACCGTATCGCCCGTCGTGCCCGTGCCGTAAAGCAGGATACCCACGGAACCGTTGCCCGAGATGACGTTGCCGGCGCCCGAAGCCGACCCTCCGATCGTGTTTTGCGACGCGGCGTTCAGGATCACCACGCCACTACTGTTGGCGAGGGCCGCGTTGCCCGTCGTGTCGGTGCCGAGATAGTTCCCCTCGACCATGTTGCCGGACGTGCCGGAGTCGATCATGGAGATCCCGTTGCCGAGGTTTCCCGAAATGATGTTGCGAGTGCTCGAGTCCGTGCCGCCAATCAGGTTGTTCGTGGTCTCGTTGAACAAAGTGACGCCATCGCTGTTATTGCCCAGGGCGAGAAGGCCGGTCTTGTCGGTACCGATGAAGTTGCCTTCAATCGTATTACTTGACGTGTTCGCGTCGGATATCGCGATACCGTTGGTCCCATTGCTCGAGATGACGTTGCGGGCGCCGGCCGTGGTCCCGCCGACCGTGTTGCTTGATGCGCTGCTATAGATCAAAATACCATCACCAAAATTACCCGAGCCCGTCGTGCCCGTGGAGGTGGTGCCGATCAGGTTGCCGTCGACCGTGTTGTTCGTGGTCCCGGAATCGTGGATCGCGATCCCGTCGTTGTTGGTGGCTGATCCACTGTTGAGGATCCCGTTGTCCGAGATGACGTTTTGCGAGCCGGCGTCTGTGCCGCCGATCGTATTGCCGGAAGCCGAACTGGAGATCTCCACCCCGTTCCGCCGTTGCCGACCGGCAAATTGGCGTTCGCGGTGGAAGCAATGCCGATATCGTTTCCATCGACCGTATTACTCGTCGTATTGGCGTCATGGATGGAAATTCCGTCGACCTGATTGCCGCCGATCACGTTGGCGGCGCCGGTCGCGGTGCCACCGACCTCGTTGTTCGACGCGGCGTTGCCGATGTCGATGCCGGAGGCGTGGTTGCCGAGACCCTTTGCGGCCGGTCGCGTCGGTGCCGATCAGGTTGCCTTCGACCTTGTTGTTGGATGTCCCGTTATCGGAAATCGCGACGCCCACGCTCCCGTTGCCCGAGATGACGTTGCCGGCGCCTACCTCGGCGCCACCCACATCGGTGCTACTGGCCGCCGCGTAGATCGCGACTCCATATCCAAGATTTCCCAGCGCGGCCAGGCCGGACGCCGTGGTGCCGATGAAGTTCCCCTCGACCTTGTTACTCACCGAACCCGTCCCCGAGATGGCCACGCCGGCCGTGACGTTGGCGGAGATCACGTTCCCGGCACCGCCTCGGCGCCACCGACCGTGTTACCGGGAGCGTTCGAGATACTCACGCCGACGGGGTTCGACAAGGCGGCGGCTCCGCTGATATCGGTGCCGATAAAATTGCCCTCGACCTTGTTCTGGCCGGTGGTGGCGTCGTGAATGGCGACGCCCGCGACGAGGTTCCCGGAGATGAGGTTCAGGGCGCCCGCCTCGGTCCCGCCGATCGTGTTGCCCGTGGCGCCATTGTCGATCTCGACGCCGTCCGCGTTGCCCAGGACCACGGTGCCGGTGAAGGTCGTGCCGATCAGGTTCCCCTCGACATTGTTCTGGCTCGTGCCGGCGTCATGGATCGACACGCCATCCACGGTGTTGCCCGAGATCTGGTTGCCGGCGCCCGCCTCGGTGCCGCCGATTGTGTTGCTCGCGGCGGCGCTCAAGACTTCAACGCCAGCCGCGTTGCTCAGCGCCAAGGTCCCGGTGACATCCGTACCGATCTTGTTCCCCTCAACCTTGTTCTGGCTCGCGCCCGTGTCGAGGGCAACACCGTCGCCCGTATTGCCCGAGATGAGGTTGCCAGCGCCGCCTCGGCGCCGCCGATCGTGTTGCCCGACGCGCCGCTGGAGATCTGCACACCGTTGAGATTGGAATCAGCGACGCTACCTGAGGCATCGGTGCCGATATCGTTCCCTTCGACGCTGTTCTGACTCGTGCCGGCACCGTAAATATCGACACCGTCGTTCGCGTTGCCGGAGATGACGTTGGGTGCGCCGGCTTCGGTCCCGCCGATCGTGTTGCCCGTGGCGCCGCCGAAGACCTGGACACCCACGCCATTGCCCAGAGCGACGACGCCGATGATGTTCCCCTCGACGTTGTTCTGCGACGTGTTCGCGCCCGAGATGGCGACACCGGTTCCGCCATTGCCGGAGATCTCATTCCCCGCGCCGGCCTCGGTGCCTCCGATCGTGTTGCCGCTGGCGGCGTTGAAGACCTGCACCCCGTTCATGTTGCCCAAGGCCAGGGTGCCGGAGGCGTCGGTGCCGATGAAGTTCCCCTCAACGTCATTCTGGCTGGAGCCGGCGCCGGAAACATCGACACCGTCCGTCGAGTTGCCGGAGATCAGGTTACCCGCGCCGGCCTCGGTCCCGCCGATCGTGTTATTGGTGGCGGAGCTGAAGACATTGACGCCAATGACATTCGACAGCGCAACCGTGCCCGAGACATTGGTGCCGATGCGGTTTCCCTCGACATTGTTCTGACTCGTGCCCGTGCCGGAGACATCGACGCCGTCGCCGGTGTTGCCCGAGATCAGGTCGCCCTCGCCTGACTCCGTGCCGCCAATTGTATTGCTCGCGGCACCGCTGGCGATGGTCACACCATTGCCGCCGTTGGGCAAGGCATTGCTTCCGGTGGCGTCGGTACCGATCATGTCGCCCAGCACGGTGTTGCCGGTCGTGTACTGGTCGTGGAGCTGGACACCGTCGCCCGTGTTGCCGGAGATCACATCGCCCAGATTGCCCGTCCCGCCAATCGTGTTCGACGAGGCACCGCGGAAGACCTCGACACCCGCCGCGCCTCCGTTGGGGATAGCGGCCGTCCCGGCACCACCGCCAGCCATGTTCAGGCCGATCGTGTCGCCCGCGACCGCGTTGGCGGTGGTAAGGGCGCCGTAGATCGCGATGCCGTCACGAGTGTTGCCCGAGATGAGATTGCCGGCGCTGCCCGCGCCGCCTATCGTATTCGAGGAAGCCATGTTGTAAATCTCGACGCCCGCGACGCCTCCATTCGCGATGGCGACCGCCCCCGCGCCGCCTCCGAGTGTGTTCAGTCCGATCGTGTCACCTCGGAACACGTTCGCGTCGGTATTGGCATCGTGGATCGAGATACCGTCGCCGGTGTTTCCGGAGATGAGATCGCCAGATGTACCCGAGCCAATCGTGTTTGAAGCCGCGCCCTGGGCGATTTCAATCCCCGCGCCGCCGTTGGCGATGGCCGCCGATCCGCGCCTCCTCCAAGCGTGTTCAGGCCGATTGTATCGCCCAGCACGATGTTACTGTCGGTATTCGTGCCATGGATATCGATGCCGTCACCGCTATTGCCCGCGATCAGATTGCCGGCCGCGCCCGTGCCGATTGTGTTCGAAGCCGCGCCATTGAAGATCTCGATGCCCGCGAAGCCGCTGTTGGGTTGGGCTTTCGACCCAGCGCCACCCCCAGCCGTGTTCAGCCCGATGGTGTTGCCCAAGACGGAGTTGGTGTTGGTGCCTGCGTCATGGATCGAGACACCGTCACCAATATTGCCCGAGATAAGATTACCCAACGCACCTGCGCCGCCGATGATGTTTGACGTCGCTCCACCGTATATTTCAACTCCCGCGGCTCCTCTGTTGGGATCGACGGCACCATTGGTGTCGAGTCCCATGATATTACCCACGACCGTATTTCCGGTTGTACCTGCATCATGGATCGCGACGCCGTCGCCGGTGTTTCCCAGAATCAAATTGGCGGCCGAACCCGCGCCACCGATGGTGTTGGTGGTAGCACCCGAGAAGATATTCACTCCGGAGCCTGCGTTACCCACCGCGGCGGTCCCATCAAACGCGACACCGATGTAGTTGCCCTCGACGAGATTGCCCGTCGCACCGGGATCGACGATCTCCACGCCATCGCCGGGATCGGTGGCACCCACAACTCCATTCCCGGAAATGACGTTCCGCGACGCCGTTGTTGTGCCTCCGACGGTGTTCATGCCCGCTCGATCAATGTCAATCCCATCAAGGCCGTTACCCGCCGCCTTACTTCCCGTGCTATCGAGTCCGATGTAGTTCCCCTGGATGATGTTGCCGGTCGTACCGGAATCGTGAATGTCGATCCCATCGGCGGCGTTTCCCGAGATCACATTGAGGGCACCGGCCGCCACGCCTCCAATCGTATTGCTTGTCGCGCCGAGATAAATGTAGACTCCACTCTCGCCATTACCCAGGCTTTTTATGCCGCTAACATCGACACCTATGTAATTGCCTTCAACCACATTACCCGATGTTCCTGAATTGAAAATATCGACGCCGTCTGATTTGGAATTTGCATTGTTGCCGGAGACGATGTTGCGGGCCGACGAGGTCAATCCGCCGATGGTGTTGCCAGTGGCGCCACCCGAGATGTCGATGCCATCGCCCACGTTTGGAAGTGCAGTTGTCCCCATCAAATCCGTGCCAATATAATTTCCGATGACCGTGTTCCTGGACGCAGCGGTGCCGGTGATCGTGATGCCCGATCCGCCGTTACCCGAGATCACATTGTCCGGACCGGTCGCGTTGTTGCCTCCGATCGTGTTGCCGCCGGAGTTGATCAGGATGCCGCTGACGGAAGCGAATCCCGTGATGTACAGACCGGTCACCGTGCTACCATCGGAGCCCGCGGCGAGGGTCAATCCGGCGCCGGGGGCCCCGTTGCTGGTGAGCTCGATGGGAGGAGTCTGACTTTGTGGATTCTGGGAAAAGCCATTGATCGCCACCTGGGCCGTGATGGACGGCAGTCCCGCCGTTTTGATGATTTGCAGCCCATTCACACCGGGCCCTGGAATATTGAAATCGATCGTGTTCGTGAGCCCGGCGTTCACGTCCATGATCGCCTGAGTAAGCGATCCCGCGCCACCATCGTTTGTGTTGGTGACAACGGCCAGCAGGGTGAGCTTCTCAAGCTCTTCGATCACGGGCTTTTGGCGGCGAGATCGGGTTTGCCGAAGACGGCGTGACTTCTCCCGCTCAAACCGACGGCGCGCATCGCGAGAAGCGAACATGGTGCCTACCTCAATCGTTTGAAAGGATATTGGGTTCGAGGGATCAGCTCGCCATCGAGCACACCGGAATGGCCCGACGTTCGGTCGACACACTTGACCTGAACGGCGGCGTGTAAGGTGCCACACGCGGCTCCCACGCGCACCGAGGACCGAACACACCCATCGATCATGGTGTCGTATCAGTGACAGATCTCTGTCTCAAACGCTTGCGAAGCGTTCGAGTCGCGAAGGTACAATCCACCTCGCACGCGGAAAGACCCTCACGGATCTTTACCCCTGATTGTTCATGGAACACAGCGATTACTAATCATTGGGGGAACAGCAATTTGCCACTCAGTAATCTCGTTGTCAATAAAATTCTTGTGTTTCTGCCTCACAGTTGAGTCAAAACGCGAGAAATGCATGGCAGGCGATCCGCCAATCCGCCGACTGCGAGCTCACAGTACACGCAACAAGATCTTGCATGACCAGGGTTTCGGCCTTGAGGACTACAGCTACCAGGTCCGACCCACCTTGATTGCTCTCCACCAAGTCACCGTACCCTTGAAGCCCGATAGCCCTCTTTGATGATCAGTGATCCTGGGGATTTTTGGACAGTTGCCGAATGATGGCAGACCATGATAGACTGACAATCATCCCTCTTTAGCTTGTCCCGATCGAATTCAAGGCGGGCACACGGCGTGGTCGTTTTTCATCTCACCAATGAAGAGGCAATCATGGCGCGTTGGCCATTCTTCCTAGCGATCATACTGGGCTGGTTCGTCACGCACCTGGCCGCCCCTGATGCCGCCCGATGCGAGGTCGCACCAGGGCAGGTTAATAAAGCCATCCGGGATGGTGTTCATTACCTTCGAGGGATACAGAATGCCGATGGCTCGTGGTCTGGGGTAGGTGCGACCGAACTCGTCCTCTTCGCCTTATTGACGGCTGGTGAATCCGCTGATGATCCTGCGCTTTCCAAGGCGCTCAATTGGTCGCTCCAGCATGATCCACGACTTGAGGGACACGAAACTTATGTCTTCGCTCTGCAAAACATGATTCTTAACATTATTGACCCGGTTCGCTATCGTGATCCGATCGCCCGGAATGCCAACTGGTTCATAAATACGCAAATCGATCCATTGCATGGCGATTTCAAAGGACCAAGACCTGTCGATGAAACCGGTTCGTGGTCTTACCATAGCGGGATGCGGCCGGGCGATAACTCGAACACACAATACGCCCTCCTGGGACTAAACGCCGCCGCGGAGGCCGGCATCCCCGTCCCCACAGAGGTTTGGGGTGCCGCAAAACGTTTCTTGGAGTCGTGCCAACAGCCCGATGGCGGGTGGGCCTATCAATGGTACAAGGGACCGACGACCGCCAGCATGACCTGCGCCGGAATCTCCGGCCTGAGCATCATCGGGATGAGACTGCGGCAAAACCAAGAAATCCTCGTTGGCAACTCAATCCACAACTGCGGGCACACGTCGGCCAATGCGTCGCTAGAACGTGGCATTGGCTGGCTTGCCCAGCATTTCAGCGTTAAGGATAACTTTGGTGGAGATGGAAGGTGGACGTCTTACTATCTCTACGGACTTGAGCGTGCAGGGAGGTTGTCGGGCCTGAGATTTATCGGTGGCCATGACTGGTATCGCGAGGGAATCGAGGAGTTCATCCGAACACAGCATCAGGGCTCCGGCGAATGGTATATCGGATTAGGCCCGATTTATACTACCAGCTTCGCCCTCCTCTTCCTGGCCAAGGGGCGAACGCCCGTCCTGGTCCAGAAGCTTCGCCACGGACCCGGCAACGACTGGGACAACGACCCAGACGACGCGCGGTACCTGGTCGACTTCGCCGCGCACGACTGGAAACGACCGCTCACCTGGCACGTCACCGACCCCGGCGAGACCTCGGTCGAGGACCTGTTGCAGGCGCCGATCGCCTTCCTCAACGGCCACCAGGCCCCGGTGCTCGACGCGACCGCCCGCCAGCGGCTCCGCGCGTATATCGACCAGGGAGGATTCCTCCTCGTCGAGGACTGCTGCGGACGCCCCGCGTTCGATCAAGGGGCACGCAACCTCATCAAGGACCTCTTCCCCGAGCCCGAGCATGAGCTCCGCTTGCTTCCCGACGAGCATCCGATCTGGCGCACCCGCTACCCCCTGAACGCCGGTGATCATCCGCTCTGGGGGGTCGAGTCGGGCTGCCGGACCGTGCTGGTCTATTCGCCGCGCGACCTGTCGTGCTACTGGGGCCTGGCGATGGAGCATCCCGAGCACCCGAGCGTGATCGCCGCCCAGCGCCTCGGCATGAACGTGATCGACTACGCCACCGGCGGCGAGCCCCCGCCCGACAAGCTCGTCGCGGGCGAGGTGGCGCGGAGCAAGCTCGGCACGCCTCGCCGCGGCGCTCTTCATATCGCCAAGCTCCGCCACGCCGGCGACTGGAACATCGCCCCCCTGGCCATCCCCAACCTGATGACGGCGCTCCATCGGAAGCAGAAGATGGACGTGGTGATCAGCCACCGCGCCATCCTGCCCCAGGACCCGAACCTGGTCAACTTCCCGTTCCTCTACATCCACGGCCGGGGCGCGATGACGCTGGCCCCCGCCGACCTCGCGCCACTCCGCCGCCACCTCGATCCCGGTTCCGGCGTGATCTTCGCCGACGCCGCCTGCGGCAGCCCCACCTTCGACGCCGCCTTCCGCGCGTTCGTCGCCGAACTGCTCCCCCGTCACAAGCTCGAGCCGATCCCCGCCGACGACCCGCTCTGCACGCTCCAGACCGGCTACGACCTCTCCGACGTCCAGACCACCGCCGCCGCCGGCAACCGACGCGGACCGCCCCGGCTCGAAGGCGTCAAGCTCGATGGCCACTGGTCGATCATCTACTCCAAACTCGACATCGGCTGCGCCCTCCAGAACGAGCCGGGGCCGCACTGCCAGAGCTACACCCACGAAAGCGCACTCAAGATCGCGACCAACGTCGTCATCTATTCGACCCTGCCGTGAGGCGGGCGACCCACCCCGACCGGCCCTGAACCAATCGGCCCGCGTCTCCATCTCATCCCAGATCGTCCTATCGTTAAGATCATCCAAATTAAGGTAATCGAGAATAAAGACAGGCTGTGATAGTCTATGGCTTCTCGGGAAAGCAAGGTTCACCGTGCCACCGGACATTTCGTAGGGTTTGCTCACAGATCGACAGATCGGGCACACTGCGGGGTCGTTTTTCAACTCACCAAGAAGGGGCTGCCATGGCACGCTGGCCATTTATCCTGGCGGTCTTCTTCGTCTGTTCCGCCGCATTCCTGGCCGCTCAGACACCACCCGAGGCGGAAGTCACGCGAGAGCAATTGGAGCGGGCCGATCCATGGAGGAGTCCGGTTACTTACGCGGATGCCAAAGAAATCCGATGGCTCGTGGCGCGGGTCTGGGGGGACAGAACTGGTCCTTTTCGCCTTGTTAACGGCGGGGAACCGGCCGGAGGATCCCGCACTCGAGCGAGCTCTCAACTGGTCCCTCCGGCACGACCCCACGACCGAAGGGATTGAGACCTATGTCTTTGCTCTCCAGAACATGATTCTCACGATCGTCGATCCCGGTGCGCTATCGCGGGCGGATCGCCCGTAATGCGGAATGGTTCGTGCGAACGCAGAATATCCCCTCAACCATGGATCGCAAGTACCGGGGGCCGCCATACTTCTACGGATCATGGTATTATCATGGGGGTGAGCGGAGAGGTGATAACTCAAACACCCAGTACGCACTCCTGGGGCTGAACGCCGCCGCTGAGGCATTGGAGTATCTGTTCCGACTGAGGTCATGGGATAACGCTCGAAAGATATCTGGAGGCGTGTCAGCGATCCAACGGAGGATGGTCTTACAAACCGGGTGAAAGCTCGGCGACTGCCAGCATGACCTGCGCCGGCATCTCCAGCTTGCTCATCACCGGCATGAGGCTTCGCCAGGGCCACGAAATCCTGGTGGGAAACACCGTCCGCAATTGTGGCCATGTGGCGGTCAGTCCCGCGTTGGAGCGGGGCTTTAGCTGGCTCGGCAAGCATTTCAGCGTGAAGGAGAATTTCGGTGGCGAGATCAGATGGACGTCGTACTATCTTTACGGTCTCGAGCGTGTCGGCAGGCTCTCGGGACGCCGACTCATCAGCGGCCATGACTGGTATCGTGAGGGAGCCGAGGAACTGATCCGAACCCAGCTTCAGGGCTCGGGTGAATGGTCTCTCGGCTACGCCCCGACAAATCTCCACCAGCTTCGCCCTCCTCTTCCTGGCCAAGGGGCGAACGCCCGTCCTGGTCCAGAAGCTTCGCCACGGACCCGGCAACGACTGGGACAACGACCCAGACGACGCGCGGTACATGGTCGATTTCGCCGCGCATGAGTGGAAACGACCGCTCACCTGGCACGTCACCGACTCCGGCGAGACCTCGGTCGAGGACCTGTTGCAGGCGCCGATCGCCTTCCTCAACGGCCACTTGGCTCCGGTGCTGAACCCCACCGCCCGCCAGCGGCTCCGCGCGTATATCGATCAGGGAGGATTCCTCTTCATCGAGGACGTGCTGCGGACGCCCCGCGTTCGACCAGGGGGCACGCAACCTTGATCAAGGAGCTTTTTCCCGAACCCGAGCACGTGCTCCGCTTGCTTCCCGACGAGCATCCGATCTGGCGGACCCGCTACCCCCTGAACGCCGACGATCATCCGCTCTGGGGGGTCGAGTCGGGCTGCCGGACCGTGCTGGTCTATTCGCCACGCGACCTGTCGTGCTACTGGGGCCTGGCGATGGAGCATCCCGAGCACCCGAGCGTGATCGCCGCCCAGCGGCTCGGCATGAACGTGATCGACTACGCCACCGGCGGCGAGCCTCCGCCCGACAAGCTCGTCGCGGCCGAGGTGCGCGCGGAGCAAGCTCGGCACGCCTCGCCGCGGCGCTCTTCATATCGCCAAGCTCCGGCACGCGGGCGACTGGAACATCGCCCCGCTGGCCATCCCCAACCTGATGACGGCGCTGCCATCGCAAGCAGAACGATGGACGTGGTGATCAGCCACCGCGCCATCCTGCCCCAGGACCCGAACCTCGTCAACTTCCCGTTCCTCTACATCCACGGCCGGGGCGCGATGACGTTGGCCCCCGCCGACCTCGCGCCACTCCGACGCCACCTCGATCCCGGTTCCGGCGTCATCTTCGCCGACGCCGCCTGCGGCAGCCCCACCTTCGACGCCGCCTTCCGCGCGTTCGTCGCCGAACTGCTCCCCCGCCACAAGCTCGAGCCGATCCCCGCCGACGACCCGCTCTGCACGCTCCAGACCGGCTACGACCTCTCCGACGTCCAGACCACCGCCGCCGCCGGCAACCGACGCGGACCGCCCCGGCTCGAAGGCGTCAAGCTCGATGGCCACTGGTCGATCATCTACTCCAAACTCGACATCGGCTGCGCCCTCCAGAACGAGCCCGGGCCGCACTGCCAGAGCTACACCCACGAAAGCGCGCTCAAGATCGCGACCAACGTCGTCATCTATTCGACCCTGCCGTGAGGCGGGTTTCTCCCGCCCGATCCCGATCCTACCAATCAACAAAATCGTCCACATCGGCAGAACCGACGCGGCCCGAATCTTGCATGGAATCGACACCGTGGATCACGTCCAGCGTCCCCGGCGCTGGATGACGGCGGTGCCTGGGGACGATGGTATCGATCAGGTCGAAATCAAACGGGATCAGGACGTTCCCCCTCATGGACGATCGACACGCGGTGGATGGGCGCTGGCAACAGCGTTCTGGACGTTGGGCGGCCTTGCCGCTTCTGAGCGTGTTGTTGACGACGACGGCCCTGGCCGGCGACCATCCGGGGATAGGAATCGGCATGCGCCGGGCGTTGCCGCCCTATGCGGTGCAGCCGCCGGGGGCGAGCTATCAGGGTTATCCCGCGATCGGCAACGCCCAGAAGGTGGCGATCGCTCGCGAGGTTCTGGGCGCGTCGGTCGGAGCACTCATACGTTCTCCATTCTGTGCGGTCTCGCAGGTCGCCGGACGCTCGGCCGAGCGGCTTGGCGTGCGGGCTCGCGAGCTGATGGTCCGCTCGCCTCTACCGCATGAGCTGGACTGCGGCGCCGGCCCGCATGCGCCGGGCGAGCTGGGAGGGGCCTATGGCGGCCCGCCCACGCCAGCCCGGATCGAGCTCCTGACGTCGAGCGAATCGGCCGTGCAGGCGCTCCTGCAACTCATCGCCTCGGCCCAGCGGCGAATCGACCTGATGATTTACGGCTGGGAAGACGACCCCACCGGCCGCGAGGTCGCCGCCGCGATCGCCGCGCGGGCGGGGCAGGGGGTGCGCGTCCGTCTGCTCGTCGATCGGACCGCGTTCCTGATCCATAACGCCGCTGCCGCCCGGGGCGAGTGTACCTTCCTCGACGAATTGCGGACCGTCCCCAACATCCAGGTCATCGAGCCCGCCGGCGCGTTCGCGCGGTTCGACCATCGCAAGCTCGCCGTCATTGATGGCCGGATCGCCTGGACCGGCGGGATGATCATCACCGAGGTGGCGCCCGGCGCTGGCATAACTTCGCGTTTCTCGCCGAAGGGCCGATCGTCGCCCAGTACGCCACCGTGTTCGAGAGCGCTGGCGCGAGGTCGGCGGCTGTCCCGAGACCGTCGAGATCGCACCCGAAACGGCCGGCGCTGCCCCGCCCAATGCCTCGGTCCGCATGATCCGCACCGACGTCCGCGAGCGCTCGCTCAAGGACGCGCTCTATCACGCGGTCGATCATGCACAACACCACATTTATCTGGAAAACCCCTATTTCAGCGACGAGATCCTCACCGACAAGCTCGTCGCCGCGCGGCGCGGGGAGTTGATGTCCGCGCGGTCCTGACGCTGCGCGGCAATGTCGAGCGGCTCAACCGGTTCGAGACCCTGACCGCCAACCGACTGCTCCGCGGCGGGGCTCATGTCTATCTCTACCCGACGATGACTCACGTCAAGGCGCTCTCGGTCGATGGCGTCTGGGCCTATATCGGCACCGGCAACTTCGACGAGCTGAGCCTCCGCAACAACCGCGAGGTCTCGCTGTCGGTCACCAGTCCCGAGCTGGTCCTGCGCACTCGACCAGAGCCTCTTCGGCGCCGACATGGCCATCTCGGAGGAGCTTCGCACGCTCTTGCCCCCGCCCCGTGGACGGTTCAAGCTCGAGGTGTTCGCGCTCTGGTATTGAGTATCCGCCAGCGTAAAAGTTCGTCAACTCATCCGCCAGCTCCCGCCGATCCGGCGCGGAACGTCGCCTCTTTCGGGTACGATGAACGCGTCGAACCACATCGCCTCGTTCGTTCCGAAAACCCGAGAGAGGATGACGGATGGGAACCCCGAACCTTCACCACCACCTCCACTTCCGGCCGAGCCGCCGCGCCTTCCTCGGCGCGTGCGCCGCGAGCGCGGCCTTCCTCAACACCCGCGGCCTCTTCGCCGAACAGCTTGCGCTGACACCGTCGCGCGAGGAGGGTCCGTTCTATCCCGACAAGCTGCCGCTCGATACCGATAACGACCTGATCATCGTCAATGACAGCCTCACGCCCGCCGTGGGCGAGATCACGCACCTGACCGGCCGCTTGCTCGACGCCACCGGCAGCCCGATCCGCAACGCGACCATCGAGATCTGGCAGTGCGACGCCAACCAGGTCTATTTTCACACCCGCGATAGCGCCGGCAAGAAGGACCAGCAGGACCGCAACTTCCAGGGCTTCGGCCGGTTCACGACCGGCTCGACCGGCGAATACTACTTCCGCACGATCAAGCCCGTGCCGTACCCCGGCCGCCCCGCGCCTCATATTCATTTCAAGATCAAGAAGGGCGAGCGCGAGCTGCTGACCACCCAGTTGAACATCGCCGGCCACCCGGGCAACGAGGTCGACGGCATTGCCAGCGGCGGGCTCGGCGTGTTCGACAAGGAGCTTCTGCGGGCCGACTTCGCGCCGATCAAGGGCTCGAAAGTCGGCGAGCTCGCCGCGAACTTCGAGATCGTCCTGGGCCGGACCCCGGACGAGCGCTCGTTCCGAACCAGAGACAACGCCTCGCGCTGAGCCTACCCCATCGAGGAGAGCGAACAATGCGATTGCGAATCCTGAGCGGCCTATCATTGATATGTCTAATTTTAATGCTGGCGTCTCTTGCCACGGCGCAGTTCCCGGCGGGTCCGGGCGGCGGCGGTGGTGGTGGTGGTGGCGCGGGCGACCTGATCAACCGGATGATGGCCTTCGACAAGAATGAGGACGGGAAGCTCTCCAAAGACGAGGTGACCGATAGCCGGCTCACCCGCCTTTTCGACCGGGCCGACACCGACAAGGACGGGGTCGTCACCAGGGACGAGTTGACCGCCCTGGCGGCGCGCGAGCCGGTCAACGACCGCGGCGGGCCTCGCGGTGGTCCAGGCGGCGGACCCGGCGGACCGATGATGGGCTTCCCGCGGCCGGGCGAGATCCTGCCGCCGATGCTTCAGCAACGGCTCGGACTCAGCGACGACCAGAAGACCCAGCTTGCCGCCCTTCAGAGCGAGGTCGACGCCAGGCTCGCCAAGATCCTGACCGACGAGCAGCAGACCCAGCTCAAGACGATGCGTCAGCGCGGACCGGGCGGAGGCCCTGGCGGTCCCGGTTTCGGCCCTCCCGGTGGTCCCGGTGGTCCCGGCGGCGGTTTCGGTGGTGGCCCGGGTCGTCGCGGCGGCGGCGGGCCTCCGCCTCCTCCTCCCGGTGACGGCCCACCGCCTGAATGAGCATTCGAGTCGTCTTCCGGCGTGGAGGGACATCTGGCCGGAATCCCGTCGTAAGCGTAGACTTCTCCGAGGCGGAATGCGCCAGGGAACCGAGATCCTGGGAGAATCCGGCATGGGCGTTACCGGGCGACTTGCGCCGATGGGACCCGCGGCCCCATCGGCCCCGCCACCACTCAGGGAAGGCGAATGGCTCGATCAGCCTGAGTTCCACCAGCGCGTACGAGGCGATGCCGCCGGGAGTCCGTGCCGAGCTCATCGGAGGAGTCGTGTACATGCCCGGTCCCGCGGATACCGAGCACGCCAGGGCGGCGGGCAAGGCCGTGACCTGGCTCAACCTGTACGAGCTGAGAACACCCGGCGTCCAGACGCTCGACGGGGCTTCCGTGATCCTGGGTCCGCAGGGGGAGCCGCAACCTGACGCGGTGCTCCGAATCCGTTCCGAATTCGGGGGCCGAACCTCGCTCGATCAGGGATATCTCCAGGGGGCGCCGGAGCTCGTGATCGAGATCGCACGGGCGACGCGGTACATCGATCTGGGACCGAAACGCCTCGACTACGCCCGCGCGGGGGTTGGTGAGTACATCGTGCGCGCGATGGAACCCGACGAGCTGATCTGGCACGTCGGCGAAGCCGGAGCGCTCCAGCCCATCCCTGCCGACCCGGACGGGATCTACCGTTCGAAACAGTTTCCGGGCCTCTGGCTCGATCCGGGTGCCCTGCTGGCCAACGATCTTGCTGGTCTGATCGTGACCCTCGAACGCGGCCTCGCCACCCCTGAACATGCCGAATTCGTCGCGCGGCTGGCGGCCGCGCAGAAGCCTCAACGGGTTGAGTTGAGTTGAGTCGATTCGAAAAGATCGGCCTGTTTATCTCGGTCCCAGCTTCGGCCAGTCGATGGCGACCCCCTGGGCCGTGAGCGCCGCCTGGAACGCCTTGAGCGAACCGGGCGTGTTGCGCACGGCCCTCGGTGTTTGCTGGGTATCAAGGCAGTGCGCCGCCAGCGCGCCGGCGGCCTCGCCGATCGACCACTCGACCGGGTGAAGGCGGTAGCAGCCGTTGGTGATGTGGGTCACGCCCAGGTTCTTGCAGGCGGCAAGCAGGTTCTCGACGCGCTGAGGGATCAAGGCGCCGAGGGGGACCTGGAACGGCAGCGAGCTGACGTCGATGTAGTTGTCGCCGCCGGTGCTGGGGTGGAGGTCGATCCGGTAGCTGCCCACACCCACGCCGTCGGCGAAGTGCTCGGCGATCACATCTTCGCGCCCGAGCGCCTTGCGGCGGGCGTCGGTGCCGACGTGGTGTTCGAGCACGGTGAACTCGGCCCTGATCCGCCGCGACTCGCGGATATAGGGGTGCTTGGCCAGGCCGTCGGGCGTGCCCACCACGTCGGGCCGGAGCCGCAGACCCTTCCAGCCGGTGCCGCCGTCGGGACGCGGGGCCTCGGTCTGCATCCAGTAGAGGAGCGACAGGCTGAGCTGCTTCGCCCGGTCGATGTGCCTCTTCGCCTCATCCGGGCGTGACGCCGACCAGGTTGCCCAGCCAGTAGTCGTTCTGGGGCCAGTTGACCACGGTCATGCCCTTGCTCGTGGCCCAGGCCCGGGCAGCGAGGTTCCGCGGGTCGGCGATCCGCCGGTAGACCCAGAGACCCAGCCCCTCGCCCTCGGGGCTGAACGCCGACGTCCGGGGCCGGACCGACTTCGGCTCGCTGCCCACCCAGCTCAGCAGCTTGCCCGGCCAGGCGGGGGTCAGCCTGGGAACATAATCGCGCCAGAACGAGTATTCCTCGGGCTTCTCGATCGTGTGGTCCTCACCGGGCAGGTAGTCCATCGCGAAGCAGCAGGTGAAAGACTGCTGATTGGCCGGCTGCGCCGTGCTCGGGCGCGTGCGGCTCGCCGGTCTCGGCCTGCGACTCGAACCCGGTCACGAACTCAACCCCCGCCAGCGGGAGCACGTCGCCCAGCTCGGTCGCGTCGAGGAAATAGGGAGCGATCAGGGTCCGCTCGCCGCCGCTTCCGAGATCGCGGACGGTGACCGAGCCGGACGCGGTCGCCCTCGCGTCTCGGCGCGGACCGGCTCGTGCTCGAGCAGGACGGTCAACCTCCCGGCCGAGGCGAACGGGGCGAGCAGGTCGCGTCAGGACCGACAGCGCCACCCTGGGCTCGTGACAGAGCCTGGAAACGCCGCCGCGGCCGGGGTTGAGATCGAGCCGGCCCGGCGCCTCGGCGGTCAAGGGGTAATGCCGCCGGTAGTAGTCGCGGATGCCCCGGCGCAGCTCGAAGTACGAGGCATTGGCGCCGAACTGCTCGATCCAGGCATGCTCGTCCGGCGGCACGGCCTGCTGGGTCAACTGGCCGCCGATCCAGTCGGTCGGCTCGGTGAGCACGACCGACCGGCCCGCCCGCAGCGCCGCCAGGGCCGCGGCGCAACCGCCGAGCCCGCCGCCGACAACCGCCACGTCGGCGGCGATCTCGCCCGACCGCGCGGCCCAGGCCGATACCGGCGCCAGGCCGTTGCGCGGCCAGCAGGCCGGCGAGTCCCTGGGTGCAGCCCTCAAGAAAGCGGCGTCGGCGCATGATCTTCTCGCCCTTGAATCTAGGGAACGTCCTCACGTCATCACTTTACGGAAACGCAGGCAACCCGGACCGGGAAGGCCGTGGCGCCTTCCCGGTCGTGCCGGGTCCGAGGGTCACAGGCTGCTGGCGTCGATGACCTCGCCGCCGGCCTTGGTGGCGATCGAGCCCCAGGTCTGAAGGCTGACGCTGTCCTTGATGAACTTGACCGAGCCGTCGAGGAACCCGACGTTCACCCCGCCGGGGTGATAAGAGCTGGCGCCGATCTGGGTCGCGACCGACCACATGACGTTGGCGGAATAGCCCTGGTTCTCATTAGCATAAACACACGCCTTTTTATTGGGCGGCATGATATGGCTATAGCAACCGCCGATACCGCAGCCGCCGTCGCTCCATGAGTAGCCCTTGGTGTTCCAGTTCAGGTTGGTGCTCGCCTGGCAGGCCGGCGCCATGCTCTGGAGGATCGCACCCCATCCGATCAGCCCGGCCGGCAGGGCGGGCGAGGTGGTGGTGATGTTGTTAGGAGAGCATAGACCATCCAGGTACCCGCACCGTGGTCCCCTTGCCCTTGGTCCACTCGCTGTGCATGGCGGTGTTCGAGGTCCCGTCGGTGATCGACGCCAGGGTGACGACGCCGCCGTTGACCGTACCGACCGTGCCGCTGCTGGAGGTCGCCTGGCTCCCCATCACGTAGGCCGGTCCGTCGATCGGCCGCCGTTGAACGAGAGGCTGGTGCCGATGTTGTTGCCGTAGTTGCAGTCGCCGAAGTTGTGGCCGGGGTAGCTCGACATGCCCCGGTTCACGACGGTTCCGTCCGATGGACAGATGAAGGTGTTGATGGTGGTCCCGGTGCACGTACCGTTCTGGATCAGGTTGTACTCGATCGACTGGTTGAAGGCGTTGTAGATCGACGCCCTGCTCAAGGAACGGCAAGATGCGGACCTTCATGCCGAAGTCGTTGGCGTAAGCCGTCGAGGAATTGAAGACGGCGGCGTTGTCCGTCGGCGGAAGACTGCCGTTGGCGTCGTCATAATTGGCGATCGCCAGCCCGATCTGCTTGAGGTTATTGACGCACTGGCTCGGTCGCGCGGCCTCGCGGGCCGCCTGAACCGCGGGCAGGAGCAGGGCGATCAGGACCGCAATGATGGCGATGACGACCAGGAGCTCGATCAGGGTGAAACCATGTCGCTTCATCGAATAATTCCTCATTGAAGTGAAAATGATGCGGAACGCCTTGAAACCAACGGAACCGGAACGACCAGAACGGGTGCGGACGTGCGAATCAACGATCCGGCCGGGCGAACGAGCGCGGCTGGGCCGGGGGGCCTGCCAGGCGTTGATGCGCCTGGATCTCCGCGACCGAGAGCGGGTGGTCATAGATCGCCACCTCGTCCATCCGGCCGACAAACGATCGACTGGTGTTATCATGCTCGCGAGGGACCAGCGTCAGCCGCCCCAGCAGGAGCTCGACCGGGTTGTTCACGAAACTGGGGTCGACCGACAGCGGGGGCGTGGATATTCCATCCACATAAACTTCTATCTGATTTCCATTCATCTGTCCAACCAGGTGATGCCATCGATAGGGCCTGTACTGATTATCTGAATACAGGTTGTCTCCTCGATCGAGCCAGTTCGCCGGGTAGCGCTGCAGCATCCGGACCGAGGCCGGCTGGTGCAGCCGGAGGCGAATCCGGGAGGTCAATTCCAGGAGATAGTTAAAATTCATGATGTCATGCTCATCATCGGGAAGTTTTCCCGTGCCGGGCGGGTTGGCGAGCATGGTGACCAGGGCGGCATGGCCGATGGACTCGGAGAGGCACCAGGAGCTCGAGGGCGAACCCCGTGCACGGCGGCGTCCATCGGCCGTCGAGCTCGAGGACCTGATCGGAGTGGCCCGGCTCGAAGACAATGCTGGCGTTGCCCTGGACCGGCGGCGAGAGCCGAAGCGGTCCGCGGACCCGGAGCACGGGACCGCCGGCAATCTCGTTGGGCACGGTCTCCTCGCGCAACGACTCGAACCGCCAGTAGCTCCACGGCTTCGATTTGAGGATCGACGCGCGGTAACCCGGATCGAGGACCAGGGGCACGACCGGCGGCCGGACCGCTTCGAGGAACGTGTCGGGCCGCCGGGCATTCGGCGCGATCTGGTTGGCCTTCGGATCAAGCTCGAAAGCCGCGTTCGACGGGTCCATCGTCCGGGTACGGCGATAGGCGCCCGATTCGCTCAACAGGGCCGCCTCGACCATCCCCCGGAAGACCTTGCCCTGGATCTTTCCCTGTTGATCGACGTTGAGCCCGAACTCCGTCCCGAGGTCGACCACCGCCGTCCCGGCTCCCGCAACCACGAAGCCCTCCGCGCGGTCGGAACCTGGGCCCGCAGCCGGCCGCGGTGGCAGAGGACCTTGTCGAACGAGACCAGCTCCAGATCGGCCGGTCCCTCCACGTCCAGCACCACGCCCGTGAGCATCGACAGCAGGACATGCCCCGAACGGAATCGGAAGTGCCCCGCGCCAGGAGGTCGCCTTCCGACAGCGGCGTGGCGTCGTCGGGCTCCCACCGGACGCGATCGAGCTTGACGATCATGGCCAGGCCGCTCGAAATGTCCACCCGGGGACGTGGCACCGGCTGCGCCACCACCGGAGCCGGTCGGGCGTCACGCGGGAAGCCTCGCGCAGAACACACCCAGCAGGACCAGCGCGGCCGACGCGAGGGATGTCGTCAGGGCCAGCGTCCACGACAGCCGGAACCGGCGCGAGGGTCGGGCCGATCCCTGACCGGGCTCCAGCCTGAGCGTCCCCGACTCCTGGCCGAAGGCGACCTCCAGCGGCGGTTCCGACGGCTCGGACGACCACCGCGGCAACACGTTGGCCGCGAGCACCGCGTGCTGATCGGTATAGTCGATGAAGAACTTGCGGAACTCGGGATCGATCCGCAGCAGCTCGTTGAGCCGCTCCACCTGTGCCTCGCTGATCGACCCGTCGCACCAGGCCGAGAGCAGCTCGAAACGGTCCGGATCGGGGATGGGCGGTGTCATGACGTGAGATCTCCCAGCCCGAGCCGTCGGTTGATGCACTCGAACAGGCGGCGTCGGACGCGCTCGAGCGTCTTGTAGAGCGTGGCCACGTTGCACCCCGTCTCCGCGGCCATCCGGTGCACGGTCGTCCGATGCGCGTATCGCTGCTCGACCAGAAGCCGCTCGGTCTCGGAAAGCGTCTGCAAGCACGTCGCGAGCGCATTGCGACGGTCCTCGAGGATCGGCTCCCGCTCGGTTCGTTCGATCAAAATCAGGTCGATCACGTCCAGGCTCAGGAACTTGCCCTGCCGCGCTTGCGCTCCCGGTACTTCAGAACATGGAAGAACGCGAACCGACAGGCCCACGGCACGAACCGGCTGTCCGGGTCGTAGTTCTCGAACTTCTTCCAGAGATCGACCGCGGTGTCCTGAAGGATCTCGTGCGCATCATCGACATCGGGAACCAGCGCCAGGATGTAGCGGAGGATCTCCCGCTGCCCGTCGGTCAGGAGACGGACGAACCGCTCCGTGTCCTGTCCCGGAATGGGGGACTCGGCCATGGCTCCTCGCCGATTTTCGATGGATGAATTCGGATTCGAAAAGTAAGAAGGCTTCTCTCTTACTCCCGGGCTGAACCGACAATTCGTATCGGAATCTCAAAAAAAAGTCCGCGCGGTCCGTTCCGCGTGGAGATCATCAAGGGGCCCGGTCCCGTCGGTATCGATCCGTGACGAAGGAGTTGCGTTCGTTTCGCCCGGAGAATCAAGTCCTTCGGTAACGGCTGTTTCGGAATCGGAACGCACGATCTTTTTGCTTGGCGTTCGCGCTTCCATCGGTTTCAATCAAGGATGTCTCGTACTCGTGCGTGCTTGCAGGAAATCAAGCATCCGCCCTTGATCTGAACCGACGTTCGGCGGCTCGGGCCGGACAAGGCGCCCGGGCGATGGTCCTTTTGCGGGCCCAGGAGTACCAAACCAGGCCGACCGGGTCGCCGACCTGACCTCCGCGGATGGGGCGATGATCATGGCCTCGGTCCTCTGGCGCATGGATTGCCTCGACGATCGACTGGCCGAGCGGTTCCAGGTTGACCTGAACCACGACACCGACCACGGAAGGAGGTCCGATACTGGACGCACCGACCGCTGTTCATCCTCTGCCTTCGCAGCGCCTCCCACGAGACGATTCCGCCGAAGCGACCCCGAACGCGACCACGACCTGGTCAGCCGGACGGTCCCCAGGGTCCCCCTGCCGGGCCAGGTACTTGTCATCGCCCCGAACGGCAGCTTCAAGGCCCTGGCCCTCAGGATCGCGGCGCTGAACGGGACCGAGATTTATCGGAAGGGGCCGCCAGAGTGAGACAGAACCGGGTCACACCGTTCGGCGAGATCGTCGCCATCCCGGAACGAGGAACCGTGATGGGCAACCGGGGTGTCCTGCATGATGCGGAAGGCCGAATCCGGCGCCCCTGGCAGGTGAAACGATGGCTCCTCTGCCGCCTGGAGTTCCACGGGAGGCAGCGGGTCGTCATGGCCCCGGGCCGCTATACCGAGCTTTTCTTCCTCGACGAGGCGACCGGACTGGCGGCCGGACACCGCCCTTGTTTCGAGTGCCGCCGGAGCTCGTTTCGTGCGTATGCCGACGCCTGGACGAGGGGAAGAACCCGGGCGGGACGTCCCACGGCGGCCTCGATCGACGAACGGCTTCACGCCGAACGCGTCGGCCCGGGTCGCTCGAAGCGGACCTTCCGGGCGGCCCTCGACGACCTGCCGGACGGTGTGCTCGTGACGTTCGAAGAGGGCGGAGACGATGCCCATCTGCTCTGGGACAGGTGGCTCTTCGTCTGGTCGCCCGGCGGCTACACGGCGAGCGTCTCACCCCCGGAGCGCGGAGAGGTCACGGTGCTCACGCCGAGATCGACGATCGATGTGATCCGCGCGGGTTACGTGCCGGAGGTTCATCCCTCCGCCCGACGCGCCCCGGCCGGCGCAACCTGACGGGACCGGGCGCTTCACGTTATCCATCAGCAAATCCGCGGGCTTGACCGTCCGCGGCGCAGGGAGTGAGCAGCCGAGTACGACCATGACCTCGCCGCTATTGGACGGCACCGCGCTGCGCATCCACCGGGGCCGCCACAATGGATTTGCGCAGGATGGCTTCAGAACGCCCCCCCTGACGAACGGTGCTGGCGTTGCATGCCGAAGCACCGGAGGACTGACGTCACGATGGAGGCAGTGCCCCCACGAAGGGTTAGACCGTGGCGCGGCCTCACTAACCGATCGCTCCACAGTGGGGCACGACGGGATGAGCCGCCGCATGAAATCGCTAACGGACCGATTAAGATGAGGCGTCCTTATCGAGCAAGTTTCGATCGGTCAGGGACTTCCGTGAATCCTGGAAGGACCGCCTTCCGACGACGCATGATAAGAGTGGAGGAGACGAGGCGCGGGAGGAGCAATCGTTGTGAAGGTAACGTACTCGAAAGCGGTCCGCGAGGACTGGGCGGTCCTGTTCACGGCCGGCGCGATCGGGACCCTGTCCGACGCCGAGCTGCTGGCCATGTTCGCAAGGGGCCGGGCCGAAGCCTCAGCCGAAGCGGCATTCGCCGCCTTGGTGGACCGACACGGGCCGATGGTGCTGGGCGTTTGCCGCCGGGTGACGGGCGACCGGCACGCGGCCGACGACGCCTTTCAAGCCGTATTTCTCGTCCTCGCCCGCAAGGCCCGCGCGGTCCGGCTGGGGGCCGACGAATCGCTCGGCCGCTGGCTCTACGGGGTGAGCCTGCGGGTGGCCCGGCGGGCCCGGGTGGTGGCGGAGAGGCAGCCCCTCGCGGCGACGGACCTTGGCGGCCTCGACCCCATTGACCCGTCGTCTTTCGACCCCTGCGAGCGGGCCGACCTCCGCGCCGCGATCGACGCCGAGATCGCCCGCCTGCCGGCCCGCTACCGTTCGGCGGTGGTGCTCTGCCACCTGGAGGGGCTCTCCCAGGAGCAGGCCGCCCGTCGGCTTCGTTGCCCGGTCGGCACGGTGCAAAGCCGGCTGCACCGGGCGAGGGAGCGTCTGCGGTCGGGACTGGCCCGGAGGGGCCTGGCGCCGACGGTCGGAGTGCTGGAGCGGACATCGCGGGCGGCGGTGCCGTCCGGCCTGACGAAGGGGACGATCGCGGCGGCGGCCAGGATCGCGGCGGGCGAGGGGCTCGCCGGGGCGGTGCCGGCGGCGGTCGCCGGTCTGACGCGATTTATTTTGATTCGCATGATCATGAAAAAATATTTAATGATTTTTGTCTTGATCGCGTTTGGCCTCGCGACGACCGGCGGGGCGGTCGGGCTGGCGACCGGCGTCGACGGCGAGCCGAGGGCCACGTCCCGGGCCAACGATCCGAGGCCCGCGGCCAATGCCGGCGCCGAGCGTCCCGAGCCCCCGCTGGCCGAGAAGCTGGATCGCCTCAAGGCCGAATACGAGGCTGCCAACCGGGCGTTCCATGCGCTCTATCGAGGTTCCACGATCCCGGAAGAAAACCTGGCGAGGGCCGCCCAGATTCAGCCCGACTACCCGGCCTTCGTCCGCCGGATCTTCGACCTGGCGGCGACTGCACCGAGAGATCCGTCCGTACGGGACGCCATGCTGTGGATGATCGAGCGGGCCGGCCGTAGCGGCATGGACACCGGGCCGCATGGCGGCGAGTTCGCCCTGGCGGCGAACTGGATCGCCCGGAATTTCGGCGACGACCCCGAAGCGGTGCGGGTGGGCCTCGATCTCGACAACGCGCCAACCACCAATCGCGACAGCCTGCTGTTGAACCTCTACGCCTCGTCCAGGAGCCGAGAATCGAAAGGGCTGGCCCGGCTGGCGCTGGCGCAGTATCTCGAACGCAAGGCGATGAGGGCCGAAGGGGCCCGGAAGCTGGAGGGCCCGCCGACGATCACCCACAACGACATCGTCGCCGCGGACGGGACGCTCTATACGGTGAAGGAGGTCATGCCCGACTGGGACTACGCCTACGTCCTGCACTTGAAGCAGTGCGACGTGGACTACCTCCGCGCCGAGGCCGAGCGGCTGTATGAGGAGGTGATCGCCGAGTATGCCGACGTGCCGTATATCACGACGCGCGACCGGATGCTGGAGGCCCTGCTCAAGCAGCCCGAGCCCAAGTGGAACGGCCGGCCCCTCACCCACGAAGACCGGCGCAAGATGGAGGGCGGGATCGCGCGCCGTCGCTCGACGCTCGGCCAGGTCGCCGAGGCCCGGCTCGACGACTGGCACAACCTGGCCGTCGGCAAGATCGCTCCTGAGATCAAGGAGGTCGATGTCCAAGGCCAGCCCTTGACGCTGTCGGGCTACCGAGGCAAGGTTGTGGCGTTGGTCTTCTGGGGAACCTGGTGCGGCCCCTGCATGCGGGAGATCCCTCGCGAGAAGGCCCTGGTCGAGCGGATGAAAGGCCGGCCGTTCGCCATGCTCGGCGTCAACACCGACGCCGACGCCGGGGCCGCACGCAATGTGATGGAGGCCCAGGGCGTCACCTGGCCCAACTGGCACGACGGCGCGCCGGACGTGGGGCCAATCGCCAGGCTCTACCACGTGCGGGGATATCCGACGGTTTATGTCATCGACGCCGAGGGCAAGATCCGCTCGAAGAGCTCACACGGCGATCAGCTCGATCAACTCGTCGAGCAACTGGTGGCCGAGCGGGAAGCCGTCGGCAACTGATACCACCCTCAACGTTGGCGTCTCGCACACGTCGGTGGCTTGAATTTGAATACGGTCGAAGCAACCCGTCGCCCCGTCGCGCGGACGACCAGTACCTCGTACCCTTCCACGAACGGCCCATTCGCGCCGCGCCGAGCGACTTGCCGGCGGTCCGAATCCGAGCAGGATCGTTCTCCCGGAGCTGAGACGTGGGGCTCCGGGATCGAAGGCGACCACGGGCGCCAGGGATGGTTCGGCCGATCGCTTGCGCGGGATGCCCCGCGTCAAGGCTCGTGCCCTTGCGCGCTCTCAGGTTCACCTTCACCTTGACGCTCGCGCTCAAGGAGCGCCCACTTCCGGGCCACACCCCATCGGTAACCGCTGATGTCGCCGTCGCCCCTGATGACGCGATGGCACGGGATGACCAGGGAGACGCGATTCGTCGCGCAGGCCCGCGCAACGGCGCGTGCCGCGTTCGGCTCACCGAGCGCGGCGGCGATCTCGCCATAGGTGCGCATCGCGCCGTAGGGAATGGCCTGAAGCGCGGCCCAGACCCGCCGCTGGAACGCCGTCGCCTCCACATCCACTGGCAGGTCGAGCCGCCGGAGCTCGCCGCCGAGATAGCGGATGATCGGCTCGACCCAGGGGCCGAGGTTGTCGTCGTCCCGCTCGATCTCGGCCGCGTGATACTCGGCGCGGAGCCACGCTTCAAGCGCGTCGCCGTCCTCGCCGAGGCTCACGGCGCACAACCCCCTGGCGGTCGCGCCCACGAGCAACGCACCCAGGGGTGAGTCGACGATCGTGAACCGGATGGATTGCCCCACTCCGCCTTTGCGGTATGCGGTGGGCGTCATGCCGAGCTGGGCGTCGGTCCGCTCGTAGAGCCGGCTGCTCGAGCCGTACCCGGCCGCGTACAACGCCTCGGTCACGGTCCCCTGCGCGGGCGAAGTCGCCCTCGTTCTCGGGCTTGAGGCACGCCTTGAGCCGCTCCAGGCGGCGGGCGTCGGCGTACGCGCGGGGCGAGACTCCGACGGCCGCCTTGAAGGTCCTGAGGAGATGCGATGGGCTCAGACCCATCGCGCTGGCGAGACTCTCCAGCGCGATCGACTCGCCCCGGTCGGAGCGGGCCTCGATGAGCCTACAGACCCGCCGGACCAGATCGGATCGCGGCTCCGCAATGTCGCGCGGCCGGCACCGGAGGCAGGCCCGGAAGCCGGCCTCCTCGGCGTCCGAAGGCACGGCGAAGAAGACGACGCGGCTCCGGTCGGGACGGCGTGACGGGCAGGTCGGACGGCAGTAGATCCGGGTGGAGCGGACGCCGTAATAGAAGACCCCGTCAGCCTTTGCGTCACGGTCCTGGACCGCCTGCCAGCACGAATCCTCATCGAGCCCGCCGATGTGATGGTCGATGGACGTGTTGCTCATGATCAGGTCCCCCTTAACCTGGTTGTCGCCTTCATGGTAGAGGGGGACCGGGACGGGTTCACTCCGATTCTTGCGGTCAAAGTGGTCGTCCGCGAATTTTCCGGCGCCGGTCGATCGATCGCCAGCGCTCGACCTCGATCACGTACTCGCCGCTGTTCCAGGGTTGCGCCGCTGGATCAAGCGGCGGTCGGGACGGATCAGATCAGGTCGGGGTCGGGTCCGATCAGGCGTCCCGCTCCTCGTAGCCGTCATCGCGGCGGATGACGACTGCGGTGCCGTAGCAGAGGACCTCGGTCGCGGTGAACTTGCTGTCGACCTCGGTGGCGTCGTAGCGAAAGCCGACCACGGCATTGGCGCCGCGCTCGAGGGCGTGCTCGATCAGGGCGTCGTACGCCTGCACGCGGGTTTGCTCGCACATATCGGTATACGCGCCGATCCGGCCGCCGACCATGGCCTTGAGGCCGCCGAGGAGCCCTTGCATGATCGTCGGCGAGCGGACAACGATGCCGCGGACGATCCCGAGGTACTCCACGATCCGATGCCCTTCGATCGAGTTCGTCGTCGTCACGGGAAGCGCCATCGAAAGGACCCTCGCATTTCCAATCGTCAATCAATCGGCCTGGAAGGTGGCGGAGAGCTTGCCCAGGGCTTCGTTCTCGATCTGTCGAACGCGCTCGCGGGTCAGGCCGAGCGACTCGCCGATCTCCTTGAGCGTCTTGGGCGGCGCGTCGTTGAGGCCGAACCGCATCCGCAGGACGGTCGCCTCGCGCTTGTCCATCTCTTCGAGCCGGTCGCAGGACCAGGCGGAGGTTGTCGGCCTCGACCATCTCGACGTCCGGGGCGCGGGTCCGCTCGTCCATGAGCATCTCGCCCAGGCTCCAGCCGTTCTCGGGCTGGTCGGTCTGGGGCACGAGGTTATAGACCTTGATCGCCTTCTTGACGATGGCCAGCTTCTTCTTGGGCAGCTCGAGCCGTCGGGCGATCTCCTCGATCGTCGGCGGCCGGCCGAGCTCGTCCTGGAGGTCGGCGGCCATCCGCCGCCACTTGAAGAGGAGCTCGACCATGTAGGCCGGGATCCGGATCGGCTTGGCCGTGTTGACCAGGGCGCGCTTGATCGATTGCTTGATCCAGTAACTCGCGTAGGTGCTGAACCGGGTGCCGACGGCAGGGTCAAACCCCTCGACGGCGCGGAGCAGGCCGAGGTTTCCCTCCTCGATCAGGTCCTGGAGCGCCAGACCCTTGCCCACATAGCCCCGGGCGATATTGACCACCAGGCGGAGGTTGGCCCGGACCATCCGGTCGCGCGCCTGGTCGTCGCCGTCCGCAATCCGGTGCGCCAGCATCTTTTCTTCGTCGGCCGTCAACAGGGCCATCTCGTTGATCTCCCGGAGATAGGTCTCCAGGGGACTTTGTACCGTGTCGCGACGGTGTCGGCGAATCCGGGCCATGAAGATCCTCGTCAGGTCGTCGTGCAGGGTCCGCACGGGTTGGGATGGAGCTGACGGTCCGAGGCAAGGACCGGATCAGGTAGTCAAGAAACGAACCTTTGGCGCCTACGCGAGCCGCAAAACCTCCTCAAACGGCCGAGATGCCGGGCCCCACGCCGCGCGGCATCGCCAAAATCGGCGAAGTCAGCCCCGTCCTGGCTCGAACCCCGGGTCCGAACCTTGGCTAACTTCACCGTCTTGCCGCATCTCCGCAAGCGAAACCAACGAGATGAAATTCCGTAGACCTCGTTAAGGCCATTCACCTTTTCGGAGTCCCAAGATTTTCCATCTCCCGCCGCCCACGATTCCTACCCAGGATATCGGAACCGCTCAGTGATAACTTAAGATGGTTTTGGAAGTCTAGGGTGTTTTGGGGATTTGTCTAATATAAGGAATCCGGTGGGTGGTCCGGATCGGCGGGTCGTGCCGGAGAGACGGGTTGAGCGACGTGCCGTTTTGTCGGGCTGGAGGCTTGATCGTGTCGGGAGGTCAGGGCGAGAATCAGGGCGAGTTCATCATTTCTTCGTTTGACATGGAACCGAATCCGGGATTTCGATAGGTCTTGTGGCCACGGTAGGGGCATGCCTCAGGCATTCTTTACCGTTGGTTGGATCGGAATCAACTTCCCGGGGTTCCCTTTCGCGCAGGGGGGATGACCCATGACGAGAGGATGGAACATGTCGCGGCGCGGTTTTACGCTGATCGAGCTTCTGGTCGTGATCGCGATCATCGCGGTCCTGATCGCCCTGTTGCTTCCCGCGGTCCAGGCGGCCCGCGAGGCCGCGCGGCGGAGTCAGTGCGTGAACAACCTGAAGCAAATGGGCCTGGCGCTTCAGAATTATTCGGATGGTCAGCGGAGCGCTACCCCCGACCAGCAACAATATTCCCGCGGCCCCGCCCCCATACATGAACGACTTCTCCATGAAGGCCCGGCTGCTGCCCTACCTCGAGCAGAACGCGACCTTCAACGCCCTGAACAGCTCGTTCACTTATGGCACGGTCCAGAACTCGACGGCCCGCTGCATGCAGATCAACGCCTTTCTCTGCCCCTCGGACGGCAACGTTCCCTGCGGCACGGCGCTGGTGAACACGGCGTCGGTCCAGATCGGCTATCACAGTTATCCGAACAATGCCGGAACCTACTACATGAACAACGGTGGGACCTTTGACGGACCCGCATACATGATGGGGGGCAACTATGGACCGACCGTCACACTCGCCAGCATCAGCGACGGGACCTCGAACACCGCCATGTTCAGCGAATACATCCGGGGCCGCAACGAGAAGCTCTCGCAAGGTCTGCACCAGGTCTATCGCGCGGCGGACCCGGACAACGTCGCCGTCCCCCTGACGAAGCTCCAGCAGGACTGTCAGACCGGGGCGTCGGGAGCGGTTTACACCGGCACGAAGGGTCAGGACTGGCTCGACCAGAACTGCGGCAAGGGGGGGTGCTACACCCACATCATGACGCCCAACATGCCGGGCTGCGTGTATAGCAACGTCGGCGTCAGCCGGCTAACCATCATCGTCGGCGCCAGCTCGTATCACCCGGGCGGGGTCAACGTTTGCTTCATCGACGGCTCGGTACATTTTATCAAGAACAGTATCAACCGCGTGACGTGGTGGGCGCTGAGCACCCGGGCCGGTGGGGAAGTGATCTCGGCCGATAGCCTCTGATCGCGGCCTTCGATCGAGCGCGTCCGCGGAGGCATTGGGCCACGAAACGAGAACAGGCACCGGGCGAGGTTCGCCCGGTGCCTGTAAGTGGGTGGTTGGTTGGGTTGCGAGGGAGCCGATCCGATCAGGATTCCTCGACCTCCTCGGTGGCCGGCGCCGTGCCGCCGATGCTGAACAGGGGGCCGCCGCCGCCAAGGCCTCCCTTGAGCTCCTTGGATTCCTTGGCTTCCTTCGATCCTTGGTTCGGAGCGACTGGAGGCGGCGTTGGAAGCGGCGGCCGAGGCCGCCGCGGCGGTTCGGGCTCCTCGCCCTCCTCGTCCGACTTGGTCCACTGGGCCTTCTTGCGCGACAGGCCGATCTTCCGCTCGCCGCGGTCGACCCGGAGGATCTTGACCTCGATCTCGTCGCCGACCTTGACGACCTCCTCGGGGCTCTCGACCTTGTGGTCGGCCAGCTCGGAGATGTGCAGCAGGCCTTCGAGACCCGGCTCCAGCTCGACGAAGACGCCGAAGTTGGTCAGCTTGGTGACCTTGCCCTTGACGACGTCGCCCGGCTCGTAGCGGTCCGGGATGTCGGTCTCCCACGGGTCCTCGCGCAGCTGCTTGAGGCCCAGCGCGATCCGCTTGCGCTCCTGGTCGACGTTGAGCACCTGGCAGCTGACCCGCTGGCCCTTTTCGAGCACCTCGTTGGGGTGGCCGATCTTGCGGGTCCAGCTCATGTCGGAGATGTGCAGGAGGCCGTCGATGCCCTCCTCGATCTCGATGAAGGCGCCGTAGTTGGTCAGGTTGCGGACCGTCCCCTCGATCATCGTGCCGGGCGGGTACTTGCTGGCGACCTGGTCCCAGGGGTTGGTCTGGGTCTGCTTCATGCCCAGGGAGATTTCCTGCTTCTCCTTGTTGATGCCCAGGACGACGACCTCGATCTTGTCGCCGATGTTGACCAGCTCGCTCGGGTGGTTGATCCGCTTGGTCCAGGACATCTCGGAGATGTGGACCAGCCCCTCGATGCCCTCCTCGAGCTTGACGAAGGCGCCGTAGCTCATCACGTTGACGACCTCGCCCATGACCCGGGTGCCGACCGGGTACTTGTCGGCGACGTTCTCCCACGGGCTGGCCGATCTTCTGCTTCAGGCCCAGCGCGATCTTCTCGCGGTCCTTGTCGACGTGGAGGACCATGACCTCGATCTGGTCGTCGATCTTGACCATGTCGCTGGGGTGGTTGATCCGGCCCCAGCTCATGTCGGTGATGTGCAGCAGGCCGTCGATGCCGCCCAGGTCGACGAACGCGCCGAAGTCGGCGATGTTCTTGACCGTGCCCGTGCGGACCTGCCCCGGCTCGATCTCGGCGAGGAGCTGCTTCTTCTGCTGCTCGCGGGTGATCTCGATCAGCTTGCGGCGGCTGACGACGATGTTGCGCCGGCCCTCGTCGATCTTGAGGATCATGCACTCGATCTCCTGATCGATGTAGTCGGCGATGTCGGACGGGCGGCGGATGTCGACCTGGCTGGCGGGCAGGAAGACGTTGACGCCGATGTCGACGAGCAGGCCGCCCTTGATCTTGCGGGTGACCTTCCCCTTGACCACGTCGCCCTCGTGGTACTTGGAGATGACCATCTCCCAGGCCCGCATCCGGTGGGCCTTGCGTGCGCGAGAGGACGATCTCGCCGGTCTCGTCCTCCATGCCTTCGAGCAGGACCTCGACGTCATCGCCGGGCTGGGGCGGCGGCTCGTCTTCCCACTCGTTGAGCGGGACCAGCCCTTCCGACTTGTAGCCGACGTCGACGACCACCTGGTCGCCGACGATCTCGATGACCTTGCCCTTGACGATACTGCCGATCTCGAAGCTCTGGCCCGTCACCCAGGAAGTCGGTCGAGATCGGCCTCGCCCCCATCGGGTCCGGCGACGACGGCGGTCAGCTCGTCGTCACTGACGTCGAACTCGCGGAGCAGATTGCGATCTACCATGATTGTCCGTTCGATCCCACACCCCGAGCCCCGAAGCACCCGACTCGTCAAGGGGCGCGAGGTGATGCCGGCAAGACGACCGGACCGCGCGAACGATTCCGCGATCGTACCGACTTGCCGCCTCGCCCCGCGACGCGGAAGCCGGACCTTCGGCCGCCTCGGGCAGTAAGCCCCGGAAGCAAGCGTAAAAGAAAAACCGGAAAAAGAACCCACCCCTTCACGAAAGGGGTGGGCCGTCGCAAACCACTATCTTAGCGGCTCGGACCCCTGGAGACAACCGCGCGGCGCCGGCTTTTCCAGGCTTCGACCCGCCTTGACCCGATCGCCCGGACGCGATAGCCTGCCGCGCCCGATCGACGGACGGCCGACAGGCGCGTTGCCATCGCATTTTCAATCCATTGCATTCCCTACCCCCCGATCCGATCCGAGCCGATCCCATCCGATCCATGCCAGACCGAGTGAGCGACGCCCCCATGCGATGGAGTCAACCGCGAGCGGGAATCGAGGCAGGAGCCGGGGCGTTGATGCTGCTGGCGTGCGTGAGCCTGGGGCCGGGCTGTCAGACCGTCGCCCCGCTCTCCGCTCCGACCCTGGCGGCGGCCGGTATGGGCTCCCACGCGGGTTCGAGTTCCAGCACCGGCACCGGCACCGGTTCCAGCAACAGCACCGGCACTCGCTCCCATTATGGTGGCGGCCGGGCGACCCAGGAGTTCGCGTTCCCGTCCCCGGTGGTCCAGGAGGCATTGATCGCCGCCCTCACCGACCTCAAGGTCAGCGCGGTCCGGCAACACCACGACGGCCCCGCGCGGATCGTCGAGGGGACAACCGCCGATGGCCGCAAGGTGAACGTCACCCTTCGCCCCGGCGTCGGCGCGGCGAGGGTCTCGGTGCGGATCGGCTGGTTCGGCGACGAGCCCTACGCGAAGGCGATCCTGGAACGCGTCGGCATCCGGCTCGGCACCCTGCCTCCCGCCGCCATTCCCGAGGAGCCCCCAAGCGCTCCCTCGCCCAATCCGTTCTTCTCACGGTCGGCCATCCCCGACGCGATCATGTTCCGCGATCAGGCCGAGGCCCCCTACCACGATTCGCCCATCCCGCGCGATTGACCGACGGACGGACGAGCGAACGGGCGGATCGATGGTCGGACGGATGATCGTGCCCCGCGCCGTCGGGTGGGTGGGTAGTACGGCGGCGAGGCGGCGTCATCGATCGGAATCGAAACCGATCGCGATGACTCGGATTAATATGGCCAGCCGCGGCCCGCTCCGCCTCGGCATCCTGCCCAGGCGGGGTACGGACCGTGTGGCCATTCAGTCTGGAGAGCGGACCAACGGCGCGAGGCCGCCGCCACCTTCCAGGGCGTGAGGCCGAACCCGGAGTCGGCATCCCTGCCACCAGGAATCGGGCCACAACTTTTTTCAAGTGAACCACACGTCATGTTTCGCAAGCGACACGTGTGGGCAAGAATCAAAATCGGGAAGGGTGATCAGAAAATACCGTAGAGAGCGTGACTACGACTCGTGAGAGTCCATCGCCTCGTTGCGTTCAGTACGGTCGCCAAAATACGAACACCTCGCCCATCCGTCAACCCTCTCGCGACGGCTTTTTCACCACTTTTTTTCGACGTACCTCCGAATCTCCTCGTGCCCGGTGGCCTCGCCCGACGTGAGCCGGGCCACCCTTTGAAGTTGTGGCGATTCGTCGAAATTCGCCCCGGCGCCCGACTCGTGATCAAAAGATCATGAGGTTGGCGCCCTCTCTTCTCAATCACGCCAGACAAAGCGCTCTTGCGGACCCGACCGCCGGCTGCGATCGTGGGCGTGCGGCCGTGGGATGGTCGAGCCACGGAAATTGCTGGCGATCGGAGGGGGTGATCATGAGCGAGGCTCGGGGGCGGATCGGCCTGGACCACTACACGATCGGGTACCGGGGGCTGTCGCCGCTCGAGACACTCGATTTTGCGTGCCTGCATGGATTTGGCGGGGTCCAGTTCCTCGAACCGGCCGCGCTCGATCCGGAACTCGACACCCGTGTCTTGCGGCAGGTCCGCGCGTCGGCCGAAGCGCGGGGGCTTTACCTCGAGGTCGGGCTCCCCTCGCCGAACCCGTACCGACGGTCGCGGCAAGAGGGGCGACTGGTAACGGTCCGGGAACATGCGCACGACCTGAAGCGACACGTCGCGGCGGTGTCGCTGCTGGGCTGTCGGCACGCCCGGATGTATGTCGGCGACCGGCACGACCGATTCCGCGGCGAGGTCGCCTGGACCGAGCAACTGGCCGCGGCGAGCGCGGTCCTCGAAGCGCTGGCGCCGGAACTGAAGGAGCAGGGGGTGCGGGTCGCTCTGGAGACCCACGCCGACCTGACCGCGGCCGAGCTGCTGTCGATCGTCGAGGGGCTCGGGCCCGAGGTGGCCGGGGTGACGCTCGACACCGGCAACCTGGTGATGCGGCTCGACGACCCGCTGGCGGCCGTCGAGCTGCTGGCGCCCCACGTCCTGGCCACGCACGTCAAGGACATGGTCCTCGCCTTCACGCCCCGGGGCCTCTGCTGGCAGGCCCGGCCGATCGGCTCGGGAGTCCTGCCCATGCCCGACCTGCTGGCTCCCCTGCTGCACGCCCGCCCCGATCTGAACCTTTCGATCGAGCTGCACCCCCGGACGTATGACCTGCCGATCTACGAACCGGGCTGGCTGGGCCACTTCCCCGACCTCCGCCCCGAGGCGCTCGCGGCGGTGGTCCGGCTGGCGGCGACCTGCGAACGACGGTTCGCCGAAGGCTCGCTCGCTCGTCCCGAGACCGTCGAGGCCGTCCCGTGGCCCGAGCGCGACCTCGACTGGCTGGCCAGCTCGCTCGGCTACCTGCGCACGGTCGTTCCCTTGCTCGACCGGACGGCCTGACCGGATCGGACCGCGACCGCTCAGATCACGTCGCGCATCGGTTCGCGGCGGGTCGATCGCCACGAGAACCACGCCGGCGCACGCGGGGGCCGCCGGCGGGTCGCGAGCCAGCGCCGGCACCGCCAGAGGACCAGCAGCAGGCCACACACGAGCAACAGGAGCAAGGTGGAGGGCTCGGGGACGGCGCGTGGGGCGTGATAACCCCGGGTATTGCTCCTGGCCGCCCGGCCCGAAAAGTCGCGGTTGAACTGACCGTCGAACGTGTCGTTCTTGGGAGCGATCCGCATGTAAAGCTCGGACCCGAACTGGTCGGCGAGCGCGCCGCCGGTGATCTTCATGCTCAGGTCGAACACGTCGCGGCCCGGGTTGGCCACCCCCGCCGCCGCGAGCTCCGTCGGGGTCCTGAGCACACGGGCGCCAAACGCCGTCGGCTTGCCCTTCAGGAGCAGGCCGCTGAACCTCTGCCCGCCCAGGACCACCGTGCCATAGAGCGCATAGTGGTTCTCCGGCGTGTCGATCAGCCGGCCGTTCCCATCGAGCGTCAGGTTGACTTCCTGCCGCCGCGTACCATCGCCGTTGGGCTGGATCTGGGTCCCACCCTGGTTCGTCGGCCCCAGCGCAATCAGATAGGGCGTGTTCAGGACCTGGAACGTGCCGGTCCGGGTCGTCGGGTTGAAGGTGTAGGTCTGCACACCGTTGATGTCGGCCGCGATGTCGGGGTAGGCCCTGCCGGCACGCGGGCGAATCAGCTCCGCCGAGACGGTGGTTCCCATGACCAGGGCCCCGACCAGGATCGCGCCCACCATGGCGATGGACCGGCGCACGCACATCCGTTGCATCGTTCTCAAGCTCTCCCTCGCTGCCGCCTGCCACTGGCGAAGCCAGGCGGAGGCGACCGCTGGTCTCCTTCCCAGGGCCCTTCGGAGAGTGGCCGTGAGTCCGCGAACCAGGGCTCGCGACACGGCACGAGCGCCCGCAACCAGGCGCGGTCACGAGGCGGGACGCACCGCCTCAAACGACATCCCGCCCTCGCGCCGCGGGGGCCGAGGGGCGACTGATCGTCAGGTTCTCACGCTCCGCTGGAATCCTTTCCGACGTCAAACCCAAATCTATCAGGTTACGAGCGTTGTGGTGAGCCCGATCGTAACGTAACGGACCAGACCGGGACCAGCCGGACCTGGACCCGCATTCTCGGGCCGGGTTGGTTCAAGGCGGTCGTAATCTACCGGTATCGACCGGCGGCGTCAACACCGGAGTCAGGAACTCGCCTCGCTCCCTCGCTCTCCGACCCAGTTACATCACCGTTTCCGTCTCCTGCAATACATCCCCTTCTAGTCCCAACAATTTAAACATATCCGCCAGATAATCTTGATAATTCTTCCAGCGAGCTAGAGACTTCTTATAGATTGGCTGGCGTACTTGAGTGACGCTTGCGGTGCGGACCCGTCGGGACGTGCGGTAAAACTCCAGACAAGCAGGATCCCAAGGAATTCCGCACGCATCAATAATCCGCCGAGCCGTAGCCTCAAAATCTTGCACAGTATCCTCGTAATTCACCTCGACAATCAAATCTCCGAAAAACTGTTCCCAATATTTCATAACTTTTTTATATTCATTTAACCTGGATGCTATGTGCTTAATATCGTTAGCCCAGCGGATACTGCGAAAGTCAGTCATCCAGCAAGAGACCGCGACATCCCTTGGATCTCGGACACAGTGAAAAAACTTCGCATTTGGAAACATTCTTGTCATTAGTGGAAGATATAAATAGTTGTCTGGCATTTTGTCCACTATAAATGTTTTTCTGTCTGACACAAACTGTGCAAATTATCAAGATGACGACTTGCCAGGCTATCGATCACTCTATCAGTCAAGCAAGGCACACAGTCTATCGAGGGAGAGGCTAGGCCGAGCATTTCCGGGATTGCCTCAAACGTTCTTTTAACGAGTCGTAACTCGCCCGCTCCGAAGACGTCCTTGTGGCTAGATAAGATCTGCTCTATCAGCGTAGTACCAGACCTCGGCATCCCAAACACAAATATCGGCGATCCTGTCTCTTTAGTTCCTTTTAAATTTATAAATTTGTGATCCGTAAATGCATAAATCAACTTGTCAACAAATACCGAATACCGTTCCACTTCATAGGATCGATAACCGATCGCGTTCTCCAGGGTCAGCGCGTTCGCCTCGCGGAGAAGCTCGGACGCACGCGAATAATCTTCTCGTGCATCGAGCACGTGTGCCAGGGCGAACAACAGCCGAGCACGAAATTGAGATGTCAACTTGGGATCAGAAAGACGGATCTCGAGCTCGACAAGGTCTTCGTCGGGCAACTTATCGCGTAGCAGGGTTGCCAGTCGTGCGTACGAAAGTACGCAGTCCGGTTGTAAGCGCCTTGCGCTACGGTAGGAGACCTCTGCCTCTGCCAAGTTACCCAGTTCTTGATTAATATTGCCAATGTTTACGAGCGGCAGCGCCGAGTATGGATCGATGCTGGACGCCACACGGAATTGCTCCATGGCCTCGCTGAGCTGACCTTCGTCTTGCAGGGCGCCACCCAAACCAAGATGCGCGATAGCGCGTTCCTGCTTAGACAACTCTATCGACCGTCTCCAACAATCAATGGCCTCACGGGTCTCGTCCCGTTCTCCGTGAAGATCCGCAAGTTGCTCCCACAAAAGGTAATTATCAGGATCGAGCGTTACAGCCTCCTTGTACCAAAATAATGCGTCCTCAATTCTCCCCTCTTTCCTTAATGTTACTCCTGTATGTAAATGCGCGATCACCATTTGTGGTTCAATTCGTAAGGCTTCGAGGTAGGCCGAACGCGCTTTGGTGTGCTTACCCAGACCTCGAAGAACATTGCCCAAGTTGTGGTGAAAGATGGCCTTATCGGGACAGAGGCGAACCGATTCCCTAAAACAAATCTCTGCTTCTTTGAGTCTACCTGTTTTTAATAAAAGAGTACCCAAATTAATATAAATTTTCTCATTCTCAGGCGACATCTCAATTGCGTTATTAAAGCATTTAACGGCTTCGTCTATCTCGTTGAGTTCCTGGAGAGCAATGCCAAGATTGTTGTGAGCCGTGGCATTATCTGGGCATAATTCCAGAACCCTCTTGAATTGATCGGCTGCTTCAGCGAACTGACTCAGATCTTGGAGCACCAAGCCAAGCGTCAGGATTCCGTCGGGAAAATCCGGATGAAGTTTTAGGGCGGTGCCGCAACAGCTCCGAGCCCGTTGGAGATGCCCAAGGTTTCGAAGACACTCCGCGAGATTAATCTGTGCGATATGATCATTCGGAGTCAAGCTTACCAGATTCCGTAACAAGGCGTAGCTCTGCTCGTATCTTCCTTGCAGATTATAAATCATGCCAAGCGCGTGGAGTACGGCGGGATCCGATGACTGGCCCTGTTCGAGTTCGGTCTCGAAGATCAGAGCAGCCGTTTCGAGGTCGCCCGATCTGAATAACCGGGCGGCCATTACCTGTTTATGCTGATCCATTTTGCTCTTCCTGTGGGACGGTGATGACTCTTCCGTCGATTTGGATCCAGTCGTTCAAATCGTGTATGTTCAGTCGATCGTACCAAAAAACCGTCTTTTATCAATAAGGTATGTACCGATGCCAGGACCGCACAGTGAGCCCCTTCCTCGTCGGCATCCCTAGCCGCTGGCTCGTCGAGTCGCCGCGTGCCCTGCGGAGCATCAGCTAAACGTCAATTCTGGATCTGCAGTTTTGGCAAAGCTTCCCGCAACTTTCTCAGGGAAGCCTGTGTAATCTTTTTCCGAAATGGAGAGCCACCAAATGGGGAGCCAAGTAGCTTCGGATCGGGAGGTATTCGTGATAACTCGGAAACCGGTTGCGTCGTGCCTGTCTCGGTATCACCTAATAAATTGATTGATACCAGATGTTTAAGCGACATCAACGTCGATAAACAATTATTAGTAATATTGGTATTCTCAAGCGATAAATCTGTCAAGTATGGCAAGGATGTCAATTGATTTAGATCGGTATCTGTTAAGTGCGTGTATGATAAGTCGATTGCTCTTAAGTTTTGCATCTCCCTTAAATTGGACAGTCCTTGCCCTGTAACTTGAGTGCCTCCAATTTTTAGTATTTGAATATTATTAAGATTTGAAATCGATTTTAGGCCTGCATCGGTAACTAAACCGGATCCGAAAATATTAAGATATTCAAGATATTTAAACTGCGAGACATCGTGTAATAACTGATCGTTTGCGCCAAGACTTAGTTCTATCCAAGTTACCCGACCAAAATAATCAGGGCCTATTGTGTCTATTAACCACTTTGACGGCCACACCCCCGCCTCGGCTATAGGCTTTCCATTTTTCCATTGCCAGTGGTACATAACAGAGCCACCAGCAAGCTGGATGCGCCTTATAGCGACCCGCTGCGTTCGCGCAGCTTGCGCCACCCAAGAAATAACGCGATCAACAGAATCAATAGCATTAGGCCCCTGGTAGAAGGCCTTAAGCTTCTTATTGTTTGTGTTAGGATCATGCGGAAACCTCCCTGGTTGGACCAGATTCTGTCTCGAAGCTTCACAACGCCCGCAAGATGGCTTATGCTTATGGCCGGATTCGCCTTTCCCAACCCGAATCTAACCCGAGGGCCCACGGATGCGCCGCCACGAGATCACGGACGAGCAGTGAAACCCGATCCTGCCCGTACTAGGTTCTGGCAATCGCGGAGTCGAAGATCGAGGCTACGCTTCCTGGGAATCAGACTCCAAGTGCGGAGTCGGTAGATCCGGTGGCCCCGAGTCATCACATCGGGCGATGGTGCAGTTGCATCCGCCGCGTCCAATGCCATGCTATATCAAGAAAGCCTGGTGTGGCCAGCGGCCAATCAGCTAGAGATAGCGAAGGTGGAACTCGCTTGACCCGATGGATTAGCTTGCTGTCGATCGGCCACGTACTAGGCGTTTTCCACTTCTTTCCACTTGGTCTCGAGGCGTTCCCCAAATGTCGGCTCGGCCCGTCGTCGCGTCCGGTATCGATCTGTGTACAGAGCTTTGCGGCGACTCCCATCGGGTCTAACACGCCGCATGGAGAGAGCACCTTTCGAATACCCACAGGCGAAGAATGAAACTTTTTGGCGTATAAGGACAACCGCCCTCCCCATCGGCATGGGCTAAGAAAATGCGAGTCAACCCTCTTAGTACTACAGTTGTAGATCATCCGTTCAGTCTGCCGAAACCACGGGAAAAACGGCCGAGCTCGACAGTGCGGTAAATTGCGGACCCTGGGAATTCAGGGTTTTTCCCGCGGTGAACGGATGATCTACAACTGTAGTATTAGTACTACAGTTGTAACTAATCAGGAGGCTCATCCCCGCGCTTCCGGTAGTGACACCGCCGCGCGTACGCCTGGTGAGCCCGCCGCCACTCCGACCACTCCAGCACCTCTCTGGCCTCGGGCAGCCGGCTCCAGAGCAGCCGCACCAGCAGGCGGCGGACCTCCGGCGACGACAGGCGGATCAGCTCCGGGCCCGTTGCCGTCTTTTTTGGGGAGGCCCCTCGGCCAGCTTCCGGACCACCGCCAGGACGGCCTGGGCCAGCAGGGAGAGGGTGACATGCCGGTACCAGCCTGTCCAACTCCGCACCTCGTAGTCGGCCAGCCCGACCTCCTGCTTGCCCGACTCGAAGGCGCCCTCGATCGACCACCGGGTCCCGGCTGTCTTGGCCAGTCGCGTCAACGTCGTCCGCCGCGGGCCCGCCGCGATGTAGTAGGCCAGATCTTCGGGGTCGTCGAGGCTGCGACGGATCAGCAGCCACCGTTGCCACTTCGGCCCCAGGTCATTGTTGATCGGCAGCCACGCCCAGGCGTACCGCCTCGGCCCCTTGCTCCCCGCTGCGATCGTGATCTTGTGCCAGGCCCGCTTCGGCAGCGCCCCGGCCAGGGCGGCGACCGTGGACTGCCGGAAGCCGACCCACACGTACTGATTCGCCCGGACCGCCAGGACGTACGGCCGCCGCTCCGATTCCAGCCACCGCCGCAGGCCGCCGTCGCTGCCGTAGACCTCGTCGCCGGTGACCCACGCCGCCGGCACCCCGGCCGCGAACGCCCGCTCCAGCATCAGCTTGGCCAAGCCCGGCTTGGTGGCAAACGCCGTCTCTTCCGGGACCCCCGCCGCGTGGCACCGTTTCGGGTCGTCGGTCCACTCTTCAGGCAAATACAAGGCGCGGTCGATGAACGCCGTCCCGTGCCGGCTGGCGTAGGCCAGGAAGACACCGACCTGGGCGTTCTCGATCCGCCCGGCGGTGCCCGTGTACTGCCGCGCCACGCCGGCCGACTTGGTGCCCTTCTTGAGGAACCCGGTCTCGTCGAGGACCAGGACCGCCTCGGGGTCGCCGAGGGCCTCGACGACATACTGCCGCAGGTCGTCGCGGACGAGGTCGGGGTCCCAGTCGGCCCGGCCCATGAGGTACTGCACGCCGTAGGGGTCGTCGTCGCCGATCTGCTCGGCGACCTGCCAGCCGTTCTTCCGCTGGACCGGCCCGAGGAGCCCGACCAGATAGGCCCGGACCCGGTCGCGGGTCTCGCTGCGGGGGAACCGCGCCCCGATCCGTAGGGCGACCTCGTCGAGTTGCTGTCCCCACTGCCGGACTTCCTCGAGGCGGACGGCGGAACCGGTGCTGGCCATGGTGACCCTCCGTGGGTGTTTCCACGGCCAGTCTACCAGCCCCCTGGCTTAGTTACAACTGTAGTATTAGAAACTATCTCAGAACTCCATCGAAGGCCTTGAAAACAAGGGGCAAAACCGGGTTTTGAGATGGTTTCTTACTCCTCTTCAAGGAGAACATTACGCGTGTCTGTTCGGCTTAGGTACCTCCCAATTTGGACCACCGGCATCATTGATGCGGGGTCCCATTACACCCCATTTATCCAGATACTCAGGTTGTTTTGCATGATTTACAATATCTTGCTTATTATTAATTATCCAAGCTTTAGTTTTAAACATAAACTTTTCGTTATATTCGATAAATTGGGCATTTGTTTCTTGATTTAATGCATTATTTAGTTTATGGGCAAGCTTATTGTATTCTTGTGAATATTATGCAATATATGATCTATTATTATTTATCATGTTTTTGTATGATTGGGAGAGCGTTGGGTTGCTCTGGGCGTAGAAAGCAGCAGCGTACGCATTGCTCGCGGCCATATGTTCATTAGCTACGATTCGATACGCCTTGAATTTCATGTGCTCGCGCAGAGCTCCAATGGCGCCCTGCTGCAGTGGGCCGCCATCAGGCTCGGCGGTCGTCTGTACTCCTTGGCCCTGGGAGGGCTTCGCCTTGCCATCCATTACGGTATTCCGCGCGGCCAGAATGCTCAAAACCGAAGTGTCGCTGGTGGCCTGCTCGTCATTCTGTAGTTGCTCTTTTTCCTGTAGTTGCGCTTTTTCTGAGAGCATCCCTTTGCCCGGCGTTTGTCCTGTAACGCTACTCAGCATTGGTGTCGGAACGCCTGTATTCGCCGTGGCGCCTGGGAACGTGTACGCAATCTGTGGTGCTCCACCCCCTATTGTCCCGCCCCCTGCGGACTGGACAGCAACATTCTGGGCCGGAACGGTTGCTCTAGCCGCTGCACCTGAGGTTCCTGTTGTGGTTACCGTACCAGTGGTGTAGGAGCCAATAGATGCGCTGGTGTTTAGACCTAGCAGGCCACTGGTTATCTCCGACGTTCCATTTGTGTCACTAATGGATGTGACACTACCTGTTCCATAACCCGAGGATCCCGTATGAGTTGGTGTGCCTGGACCCATGCCGGTAACCTGACTGGAGTTAAACCCGGACTGGCTAGCCCAAGGGGTACTGCTCGTAGTCGTTATTCCATCCGGAGCCAGAGCGATAGCCCGGGTTGGTTTCGCACCGGAGGTTATACTTCCTCCCCCGAGTGATCCGCCGCCGAAGTATACGCCATTGCTTTGTAGATCGACATGGTAATCCAGCCGATGATGGCCCTCGCTATGAGTGTGAGGCGCGATCTGGGTCATGGGAGATGCGTTCGTGTCGTAACTGGCTACTCCCGCGCGGGCTGCTACATCAGGCTATTCCGCCAATCCCGAAACAGATGGTGTCTTTCTGTCTTCCAGGGTCTCGCTAGCGGGATGGAAGCTGCGGTCCGCGCGTGGAGTGGCCATTGTCACCTCAATGTTGAAAGTTGAAATCGCGTCGATGGCGCGTGCGGTTCGCAGGTTGGAGGGGTGGCGTATGGCGTGGAGGGAGAAATGCCCTCACGGGGCATTGATGACCGTCAATAACGCCGACCTATTCTAGAGAATTAAGCCTACAAGATGTCGCGATGTCAAGACAATTCTTCTTGTGAGGCAAAATTTTTGGTCTTCTTCAAGCCAGGGGGCTGCGCACCCGATAAACAACATCTTGGAGCGAGGCGGAAGAAGAGGTGTAGGCCGTCGCCGGAGCCGTAACGAAGGGTTCGATCGGGAGAGCTGCCCAGATGAGTCGCCAGGATTCGGGCGTGCCGCCGTTGCCGTTGCCCTCACCGTCACCTTATGACTGGCGGGGTGCCCTGCACGCCGACCTCCGCGAGGTGGGACTGCGTCGGCCCTGGGGCCGTGCCCTGATGGCCGTGGGATGGGTCCACCTGGTCTTTTTCCTCGGCTGTGAGGCCATTTACCTCTGGGGCCACAAATCGGAGCGGTACACACTCTTGCTCTGGGCCCTGGAACTCGGGGCGGTGCTCCTGACAATGCGGCTGGTGGCCGGACGCGACTGGATCCGCGAGTCGCCCGGCATCGCGCTGGTGGTCCGGATCTGGATCACCTTCCTGATCCTCTCGTTCAACTTCGCGTCGCTCAACCGCCTGACCGGCTGGTCGGTGGACTGGTTCAAGCCGGCCTGGTGTACGCTGGCCTCGTTCGGGTTCGCGACCCTGGCCTGGCTCTTCGGCATCCGGTTCCTGGCCTGGGCGGTCCAGATGTACTTCACCGGCCTCCTGATGCTTCAGTTCCCGCGGTTCGGGTACGTGATCAACGCCGTCTCGTGGCTGATCATCCTCCAGTCGATCGGCTGGAGTCTCGAGCGGGACCGGTCCCGTCGTCTGGCCGGGCGCGAGCGAGGAAGCCCGCGTGTGGACGTTGACGTGAAAGGGAACGGGAACGGGAAAGGGAACGGGACGCAGGCCGACGAGCCCCAACGGTCGAATCCGGACCCGCGCGAGGCTCGACTGGCTCGGGCCGGAACCGGACCGGTCGGCGCGTGAGGAACGCCCGCGAATCGGCCCGGTTCAAGGGGTGGGTGACAGGAGGGGTCGAGGTCAGGCGATCGGATGAGTGGTGCCGACTCGCGTCGGCACGACGGGTTCATTCCAGCAACGGATACTTCGCAACACCCACCCTCTCAGTCAGAGCCGGGGACCGACCCGGTTGGCCGACGAGGGGGCCTGAAGGTTCAGGGGTTTGCGACCGGCGACGCCGGCATCGAGCTCATGCCAGTGCATGACCTGGGGCTCGCCCAGCCGCCAGCAAAGATAGACCTCGCGGCCGTCCATCATGCTGTAGAAGTCGCACAGGCCATCCGGTCCTTTCAGCTCGACGCCCAGCTTGGTCAGCTCGTCGATGAAGCCGGCCAGTTTTTCTTCCTCCGTGGCCAGCTCGGACTGGGTCTGGGCCAGCTCCTCCGAATACAGGTCGCCCGCCGGCCGCCGCCGCTCGCTCAGGACGGCCGAGAGGCGTTGCTTGAGGTCGTTGACGACCTGGAACTGATCAACGATGTCGCTCACGATCACCTTGACCAGAGGCAACGCCTTGTTCGCCTCCTCGACGGTGAAATAACGGCGTTTCGCCTCGACCGGCTTGGGAGGGGCCATGAGGATTTCCTTATAGATAAAGCGTCCGAACCAGGCGGAAGAGGACGAGGAAGGCGGACCGCTGGCAGTTCGGACGAGGCTGGGTCGGATTCCGGGGCCAGACGAGCGGCGTGCGGACAGGTCACTCCGAGGAAGGCCCGGCGCTCGTTCCCAACATCCGCCTGCCGTCCGTCCGTCCGTTTGGCCGATCCGCTATTCAAGACCGATCGCGGTTTCCCCAAGCACTCATCGCTCTTCCACAAAATTATAGGACCGGTAACCCCCCCCGCAAGGGCGACCGGAGTTCTCCAAAGCCGATTCTTCGTCGATTCCACACGCGGACCCGTCGGTCCGGGCGATCTGGCCCGAGAGTCGACGAGCGGCTCAATGGTCCCGGCGCGATACTGTTCCAGTTTGCGAGCCACCTGGGCGAGAGTGGCGGTGTTGAACACGTCCCCGGCAACCAGGCCGGCACGACGAGCCACGCCGATCCCGTAGTCGAGATCGTCCAGCCCGCTGGTGGCGTGGGCGTCGGGATTGACCACGATCGCCACGCCCTGGTCGCCGGGCGCGTCGGCAGTGGGTTGAATCGAGGTCGAGGCGGTGAGGGTTGGCATTGATTTCGATCATCGTGCCCGCTTCAGCGGCAGCCGCGATCACGGCGTCGAGGTCCACGTCATAACCGTCGCGTGCCAGCAGGAGCCGTCCGGTCGGATGTCCGAGCATCGTCACCCGCGGATTCGACGACCGCCCGGACGATCCGGCGGGTCATCTCCGCACGCGGCATGCCGAAACTCGAATGAACGCTCGCCACGACGTAGTCGAAACCCGTCGAGCAGCTCGTCGGGATAGTCGAGCGAGCCGTCGGCCAGGATGTCGCACTCCGTCCCCTTGAAGAGACGGAACTGCCTTGCCAAACCGTGCGTTCAGGGCATCGATCGCGGCCCACTGGGCATGCACTCGCTCGATCGACAGCCCTCCCGCGTAGCCGGCCGATCGCGAGTGGTCGGCGATTCCCAGGTACTTCAGCCCTCGCTCCCGCGCGGCCTGCGGCCATCTCTTCGAGTGTGGCGCCACCGTCGCTCCAGTCGGTATGGCAGTGGAACGTCCCGGTCAGGTCGTCGCGCGTCGACCAGAGGAGGAATCGGCCCATGCTCGGCCCACTCGATCTCGCCGGTGTCCTCGCGGAGCTCGGGAGGGATCTCGGCCAGGCCCAGCGCGGCGAAGAGCTCGGCCTCGGTCCGGCAGGCGACCGGGCCGTCCGGCCCTTCGAGGGCGTACTCGTTGAGCGTCCAGCCCCGCGCCAGGGCCCGCCGCCGCATCGCGATGTTGTGGGCCTTCGAGCCCGTGAAATAATGAAGCGCGAACGGGAACTGGGCGTCGGTCGACCCCCCGGAGGTCGCACTGGACACCCCCTCGCCAGCCGGACGCTCGCCTTGGTCGGGCCGTGCGCCAGCACCGCGGCGACCTCGGGCAGCTTGACGAACCGGTCGAGCACCGGCGCGGGGTCCGCGGCGCTGAAGAGGATGTCGAGGTCGCCGATCGTCTCGGCGCGGCGGCGGAGGCTGCCGCAAACCTCGGCCCGGATCACTCCCGGATGACGCTGCAACCGCCGCCATGATCGGCGCGACCAGCCGCCGGGCCTGGCTCTGGAGGATCCGGTCGCCGACCGACTCGACGAAGCTGATCCCTTCGAGGATCTTGGCCTCGTGTCTTGTCACCGAACCCCTTGAGCTCGGCGATCTTACCCGCTTCGCCCGCGGCCCGGAGGTCGGCCAGGCTCTCGATCTTGAGCGTGTCGTGCAACTGCCTTGATCTTCTTCGGACCGAGGCCCGGCACCCGCAACAGGGCGACCAGGCCCGGCGGCGTGCTCTGGCGGAGCTCGTCGTAGGCCGGCAGGCGTCCGGTCGTCGCGAGCTGGACGATCTTGGAATAGAGCGTCTCGCCGATCCCCGGCACCTCGAGCGAGGCTGCCGTCGGCGATCATCTCGGCCAGGTCGGCCGGGCAGGCCCCTGAGCGTCTGGGCGGCGTTGTGGTACGCCCGGCAGCGGAACGGGTTCTCGCCCCGGACTTCGAGCAGGGTGCCCATCTCGTCGAGGACCTGGGCGATGCGCGCGGTTTCCATCGGCGGCGGACCTCAGAGATCATCGAAATCGGTGTGCGGCGATCGGGGCTTCACACCCGGATCATCCCGCTGGAAGCCGCGAAACCAGGTTCCCTGGTACGTGAGGACCCCGGAATCTCCCTCGACCAGCAGCCCGTACTCGGGGCCGCTGACCTGGACCTCGGTCCGGTATCCCTGAGGCGTCTCGAAGGTACAGTAATACGAGGTCCAGGCCCGGCCTCGACGATGGGTCGAGCCGGTCCCGCGGATCTCGGCTCGCTTGGCGACCACTCGGGCCTCCTGAGACCGGACCGGTTGGGCCTGGTTCAACGCCCACTCGAGGCTCCCACGGACGATCCGCACCAGCAGGGCCACGAAGACGAAGCCGAAGATCGCGAAGACGATCAACCGCATCAGCGCGAGCTCCAAGGAATTCATCACCGAAACACCTCATGATTCCAGCCCCGGGTAACGCTGGCGGAGCGCCTCGGTCAAGGCGTCCAGGTGTCGGGACCGCGCCAGGCTGATGAGGGCCGTGAGGTGTTCTTCGGTCGGCACGCCGCGTAATTCGCCCGAGCGGTGGACTTCGATGGCCTGGAGCATCGCCTCGAGGCCGATCCGGGGGTCGGTACGGCCGGTTTTGTCCTTGATCGAGTTGATCGCCGAGCCGGCCAGAAACATGACGTAGGGGGCCTTGCCGCTGGATTCGAGGTCTTCGAGGTTGAGGATCAGGTTCCCCTGGTCGAGGGCCCCGGCGCGCGTGATCATGGTGGCGGGCGATGCCGGGAACGGGTCGGGTCAGGGCGGCTTCCGACGCCACCCACTCGGCGCCGAAGGGGCGGATCTGGGGTGGGCCGGGACGGAGCGGGCCGGTCTGGCGGAAGTCGATGCCGTCGAGCCGGGCGAGGAAGTCGATCACCTCCCGCCAGATCGATCGGGTCTTGACCCCGATCCCGGCGTTGTGGCCGTAGATCGCCGGGCGGCTCGGCAGGTCCTTCGTGGCCTCGCGAACCAAGCGAACCGTACCCCCCGCGTAGGTCTCGCTGAACATGACCCCCGAGGCCCCGGCGTCGAGCACTGCGTGAACCGTGTCGACGATCTCGTTCGGTGGCGCCGGTGACGTGGGGCGAATAGACAGCCCGAGGCCCCCGCGCTGGTCCCTGACGCGCTCGATCGCACGCGACGGCGCGGCGGGTCCGCTCGGCGACGGGCGAGTAATCGAGATTGGGATAAAGATCTTCGTCTTCCTTGATGAACATCAGGAGCGGGTGCCCGGCAACCTCGGCGACGAGCCGCTCGACGTCGTCGGGGGTGATCCCGGCGGTCGGTTTGAGGATCGTGCCGAAGGCGGGCTGGTCGGGGGCGAAGCCTGTCCTGGACCGGAGCCCGAAAGGACCATACGCCGGGCCGGGAAAGGTCTGGAGCACCTCGTCGGGGATCTCCAGGTGGATCAAACGCGCGTCGCGATGCTCGTAGAAGTCAAAGATGACCGCGCCGGCCACCGTGTGGAGCAGGTCGCACGAGGTCAGGTGGCCGTCCGGCTGGCGCATCATCTTGAGTGGGAAGGCGACGTGGAGGAGACCGACCTGGCCGCCCGAGTCGAACGGATCGACCCCCGCCTGCCGGGCCGAGCACTGCTCCAGGAGCGAGCCTTTGGGCGGGTCCTTGATACCGCTGGTGGCGTGGTAGCTGATCTCGGCCACGGCGCGCTGAAGGGTCGTGGTGCGGAACGAGAAATAGTAGGTGGCGACGACATGGTCGGCGATCTTCGGCGTCGGGTTCGCGCCCAGACGGTCGGCGACCACCCGTCGTAGAATGGCCTCGCGGGCGTCGAAGTCGTCGTGCAGGGCTTCGAGGGTCGTCGGGTCGAGGGTCTTCATGGTCATTGGGGGTTTGTCGCCGAGGCTCGGCGGGGCCAGGGAATCGTTGATCGATCGCTGCCGTGTCACAGTGAAACGATTGTCCGGTCGATTGTCGAGGCCCTGGTGCCAGGGTACAACCGTGTCGTCAAGATTCGACTGGAAGCGACGAAAACACTTCAGGGTCCGTTTCTTGCTGTTGAGGCGGGGACGGGACCGGACGAGTTCCGGGAGCCGGGATGCGAGGCATGGTCGATCAACTCCTGTCGCCGTTCATCGGGCTGGGCCTGTTCGTCGATTTCGCCCTGGTGTCCACGCTGGCCCTCCCGCTGGCGCTGGTCCGCCGGTTCGGTGAGGTGGTGCGCCAGTTCGAGCGGGTGGCGTGGGGAAGCCTGCCGATCATGGCGGTGGCCGGGCTGAGTGTCGGACTGGTCACCTGGCTCCAGACCCGTCGGTTGCTGGTGACCTATGGCGCCGAGGCGAGCCTGCCGAGCATCCTGACCGTGGCGGTCCTGGTCGAGACCGGTCCGATGCTGGCGGGACTCCTGGTCGCCGGTCGGATGGGTGCGGGGCTGGCGGCGGAGTTGGGTTCGATGGTCCTGAACGAAGAGATCGACGCCCTGAACGTGCTCGGCGCCCCGCCGATTCCAACCCTGGTCGCTCCCCGCGCTGTCGCCTGCGCACTGGCCTTGCCGCTTCTGACCGTGGTACTCGACGCCTCGGCGGTCGTGGGAGGGCTGATCGCCGAACAGATGGCTGGCAACCTGTCGGCCGAGGCGTTCTGGCACCGGTCGCTCGACTACCTGCGGCTCAGCGACGTCGTACCGGCGACGCTCAAGACCGCCGTCTTCGGCCTCCTGGTCGGTCTGATCGGCTGCTGGACCGGCCTGAAGGCCGACCGATCGTCCGAGGCCGTCGGCCACGCCGCGACCCGTGGCGTCGTCCTGGCGATGATCGCCGTGTTCGCCTCCAACGTCGTCCTGGTCGTCTGGATCCAGGCGGCCGTGGCGGCACTGGGGTGGAATCGCTAAGCTCCTTGTAAGAAGACATGCATCGAAGTCGTCGATTCTTCGAATAGTAAGTAAGGATACGAACCTCCCATGCAGCGCGAGATCGGCCGGGGGCGGCGCCTCGCGAACGCCGCCCTGGTCGCGGGGATACTGGCGGTCTCGGTCTTCGGGATGGCCCAGGTGGCCAGCCGGCACTGGCTGGTCCAGCAGACGTTCCACGTCCGGCGCGGACCTCAAGACAATCGGCGGCCTCGATGTGGGCAACCCGGTGCGCGTGCTCGGGATGGACGCCGGCGTGGTCGAACGGATCGAGCCGCCCTCGCGGCCCGGCGAGCCCGTCACCCTGGTTCTGCGGCTCGACGAGCGGCTCCGTCCCCTGGTTCGTTCCGACGCGATCGCGCGGGTGGTCACCGAGGGGGTCGTGGGGTCGAAGGTCGTCGAGATCGTCCCCGGCCGTCCCGACGCCCCGCCCCTGGCCGCTGGCGGATCAATCGCGCCGCGCCGATCGAGCCGGCGACCTGCTCGAGATTGCGCGAACTCGCTCCGGCGGATCGACGCCGTCGCCGTGGCCGCCGAGAAGGGCCTGGTCGAGATCCAGCAGATCGCCGCCACGATCCGCAAGCGGGGAGGGAAGCCTCGGCAAGCTTGTCCAGGACGACGAGGCGTATCGCAAGCTCGTCGCCTCTCGGAACGGGGCGAGCGAACCCTCGGCGACCTGGAGGACAACCTCGCCGCGCTGAAGCGGACCTGGCCGCTCTCGCGCTACTTCAACGGCCGATCGTTCTTCGACCGCGAAACCGCGTCCTGTTCCACCCCGGCGCCGAGCGCGAGAGCCAGACGCCTCCGCGACGGATGCTCTGTTCGAGCCCGGCCGATCGGTGCTGACGGCTGGCGGGCGGCGACAAGCTCGACGAGGTCGCCGCCTGGTTCAAGAAGGTCCGCCGGCCCGCGACCGAGGTCGTCATCGCCGCCTTCACCGACGACGCCCGCAGACGCCGAGCTGGCCACGGTCCTGACCCAGGAGCAGGCCGACGCCGTCCGCAAGTACCTCGTCACCCGCCACGCCGATCGAGTCCGCCGGCTGGTTCGCAACCCGCAAGGTCGCCGCCGTCGGCTTCGGCAATGAAGTCCCACGGTCGCTCATCGACGAAACCAAGGATAAGGACAGACCGGCCGCGCCGCGGCGGGTCGAGGTGATCCTGTTCACTCCTCAGACGTGAGCGGCGAGATGTCTTCTGGGAGTTACCCGGACACCCCGGCCGTTGTGCCCGATTGACGCTGCCGGGGCGGTCGATTAGCCTGATTGAGTGGATCTGATTGGGAACCGGCCGACTGGCGTTGCCGTTGCAGAGGAGAGATAGCTCCGTGGCCTCCTTGTTCGTGATCCAAGGGGCCGACCAGGGTAAGCGGTTCGAGCTGAAGTCCAAGGCCCATGGCCCTGGGTCGGGACCAGTCGAACCCGATCCGGCTCCACGATACCGAGGTCTCGCGGCGACACGCCGAGGTCCGGCCGGTCGACGACGCGTACCGGATCGTCGACCTCGGCTCCGCCAACGGGACCTTCGTCAACGGCCAGCCCGTCGACCAGGCCCCGCTGCGCTCGGGCGACCGGCTCCAGCTTGGCCAGACGGTCATGCTCTTCAACGACGGCGGCCGGCAGCGGCGCGCGAACCGCGACCTGACGACGCGGGTCGACATGCTCAGCCAGGCCAGCCCCGACGACCGCTCGGCGATCCTCCGGAGCATCCCGGTCGGCGAGGGCTCGCGCGTCCTCCAGGCCCCCGACATCGCCGGCGGCTGGCTCAAGGACCGCCTGATGAACCTGTCGGTCATGTACCGGGCCACGCAGGCGATCAGCCACGTCCTCGACACCGACGCGCTCCTGCCCCAGATCCTCGAGCTCGTCTTCGAGTCGATCGGCGCCGACCGGGGCGCGATCCTGCTCAAGGACGACAACGGGCAAGCTCGTCCCCAAGGCCGTCCGCTGGCGGGGGCCGGCCGACCCCGACGAGCGGATGACGATCTCGCGGACGATCGTCGACCACGTCCTCGAACAAGGGCAGGGGGTGATCACCTCCGACGCCCCCGGCGACAAGCGGTTCAGCCCCGCGCAGTCGATCGTCGATTACGGCATCCGCGAGGCGATCTGCGTCCCGATCCAGGGGCGGCACGTCACCTCGGCGTACTCTACGCCGACATCCGGGCCGCCAGCGGTCTGCCTGGCGACGCGAGCAAGGACGGACAAGGAGAAGGCAAGACGCCGCGGAGCCGGTTCTCGCAGGACCACCTGATGCTGATGGTCGCCATCGGCCACCAGGCCGGCCTGGCGATCGAGAACACCGTCTTCTACCGCGACAAGATCCAGGCCGAGCGGCTCGCCGCGGTCGGCCAGACGATCGCCACGCTCTCGCACCACATCAAGAACATCCTCCAGGGCATCCGCGGCGGCAGCTACCTGATCGACATGGGCCTGAACGAGAAGGACGACGCGATCGTCCGCCGCGGCTGGACGATCGTCGAGAAGAACCAGGGGAAGATCTATAACCTGGTCATGGACATGCTCTCGTTCTCCAAGGACCGCGAGCCCGCGCTCGAGCCGGCCGACCTGAACGAGACGGTGGCCGACGTCGTCGAGCTGATGCAGTCGCGCGCCAAGGAGCTGGGCGTCGCCCTCGACTGGCAGCCCGCGGCCGACCTGCCCCCGGTCCATGATCGACCCCGACGGCATCCATCGCGCGGTCCTGAACATCGTGACCAACGCCATCGACGCCGCCGAAGGGGTCGAGGGCGCCCGGGTGACGTCATCGACCGACTGGGACGACGCCGACGAAGGCTCGCCCGGATCACCGTCGCCGACAACGGCGTCGGGATCGACGAGGCCGAGATCGCCTCGATCTTCCAGGTCTTCGCCTCGACCAAGGGCTCGCGCGGCACCGGCCTGGGCCTGCCCGTCTCGCAGAAGATCGTCCGCGAGCACGGCGGCCGGATCGTCGTCACCTCCCAGCTCGGCCAGGGCTCGCAGTTCATCATCGAGCTACCTCTCAAGCGCGGCGACGCACGCTCCAGCAGCGGCACCGGCGAGAACCCGGTGGTGGGCGAGTAACAAGATCACATGATCTCTTGTAGGGTGAGCGGTGCCCACCCTGCAAGACTACAAGACCTCCGAGTTCTTCGAGTTTACCGCATCCCACCCCCTATACCACCTCCTATACCGATACCGGCCTGAAATGGTCTATGTCCCAGGTCCTGGAAGAAGCTCCAGCCCGCGATGACCAGCTTTCCGTCGATGACTCCCGCGTCGACGTAGCCGGTCTGTGACAGCACCAGCGCCAGAGCGAGGCGGGCCGGGACATCCTTGAGATCGATAACGATCCGCTGGTCCTCGGTCTCGAAAGCTGTATCCTTGGGCCCATTCACAACCGTGAACTGATTGCGAGGACCGAGATGGAAATCGAATTCACCACCCTGTCTTCGGATCGCATCCCGGATGGACTCCATTACCGTTTTCAACGGAGTCGGGTTTGGGTAGCTCAAGGTGATCGGACGTGCGAGATCCATTCCGCTATTTTTTAATGTTCCAAAATAGTATTCAATTCTTTTATCGAGTTTCCCTACTGGTTTCGCGATGATCAGCACTCCATCCAGAACGATCCAACCAAGTTCTAGCTTTTTGAATAAGTAATTCAAATTCGTTTTGAGCGAGAAATCCTTCAGGTTCCGGTCCCATTCCACCGGCATCGTCAGACTTGCCTTCACCATCGGGTCCACGTAGACCTGCACCTCGACGCCCTTGGTTTTTCGCGTTTCTTCCTGGATCTGGCCGAGCACCGTTCCCAGCGGCGTCGGCCTGTCAATGGTCAGGTTGATGGGTTCGTCGAGCACTTCCGACAGGGTGTTTACCTCGGCCTTCTCGCTCTTCGGCCCGGGCCCGGGGCCAGGTTGTTCCGCTGGTTCTTTGGGTCCCTGACCTCCTGCGCGGGAGGGATTCCCTGTGTCGCGAGCCGGCCCTGGTTCGGGCTCGGGTTTCGGTTCGGAGGAGGCACGAGGCGTCCCGCTCGGGTTACCCGTCGCCTCGGCCTGGCGCTCCTCCTCGGCTTCCTCCAGTTCCTGGAACACCCCGTCCACCGAGCTGATGATCAAGATTCCATCCTTGACACAATAGGCCAGGTCGATCTGCTTCAGGATCAGGCGGAGACTCGTCCTGAGCGGTACGCCCTCCAGGTCAATGACGACCGGCGTGAGCAGGTTGATATCTTGCCTGTCCAGTGCCTTGGGATCGATGTAGATCGGCAGCTCGGTTCCGTCGCTCATTACAGATTCGGATCTTATGTATTTAAGAACATTTTCCAGCGGCGTTTCCTCACGAAATGCCATCGACACGGGTTTGTCCAGAACCTTGAGGATCTCGCGTGTCCGAGGCGTTGGATCGCGCCGCGCAACCTGGGGTGCAAGCTTGAGTATCTGGACACGTCGAACTCTGCTCTGCCTCTATATCCATTGGAGAATCAGAATTTGGAGAAGGGGGAATTCCGCTACCAGGACGCCAATCGAGTACCCTGACTCCAGCGCACCGTTTCGCATGAAGTTTTTCCGAAGGCGACGGAGGCGTTATCTGAGGAAACTCGTCGGCTGGCCCGGCAACCGGAACGGTGGTAAGCGGGACAGGGACAGTGCCGGGCTCGACGGGGGGGGAAGGTGGGTTTGCTGAGAGCAGGGGAGTCGCGGCAGGGTCCGAGACCTCCGCGACGGGATGATTTTCCGCCGCGGCAGCGCCCGTAGGCGCACCGCCAGTCGCCACGGACCTCGAAGCGTTTGCAGGTGCGGAAGAACGCGCCGGCTGCTCTTCGCGGGCCGATTCCTCCTGCACCGCCCACACCCCCGCGCCGGTCGCCAGCACACCGGCGCCGAGTACCAAGCCGACCACTTTCACCTGATTCCAGAACATGGCCGTGAGCACTCCCCGGGTCAAACCCGCGACATTCGACGCCATCAGTCCCGCCGCGATTCCCCCACCGCTGACAACCGCCAGGCCCGTCTTGACGGTCTGTTCGACCAGTGCGCTCGATACCGCCGCCTGTCCCGGTTTGGTCAAAACCGTGGTCAGCGCCGCCGTGGATAGGACCAACCCACGCCGGAGCAGACGGGTCCTCAGCCGTTCGCGGGCCCACCCAAGACGCGCCTTGAGCGTGCCGACCGGCCAGCCAAGCTGACTGGCGGCCTGCTCGTTGGTCAGTCCTTCGAGATAGCAGAGCACCACGGCCCGCCGGTACTTTTCCGGCAGTCTTGCGACTTCCTGGTGCAGGATCAGCCCGGTCTCGGGATCGCAGAGCAACTCCCTGGATTCGACCGCCGGCTCGGCCGAGAGCTCCGCGCCTTCGACCGATCGCCGACGCGCTGCCACCGACCGAGCCCGAAGTGACAGCCGCAAGGCCACCCCATAGAGCCAGTTGGCCAGCAGGTCGCGGTCGCGGAGCGTCCCCGCCTTGCGCACCAGAACCAGGAACGTCGCCTGGAACGCATCCTCGACATCGCGTGAGTTGTTCAGCACCTGGCGGCAAACACCCAGCACCATGGGTCCATGTCGAGTGACGATCGCCTCGAACGCCGCCTCGTCACGCTGACGGACGAAGCGGTCAACGAGCTGGCGCTCGCTCAGCCCGGCGACGCTGCCCACTGTGAACAATTGCTCGATCCGACGCGCCGCGCGAGGCCGATCCGACCGCCTGACATGGTGAGGCATCCTTCGGGATGTTCCTGATCTCGGACTGTCTCAGGATACTGTCCCACGCAGCCGATTCGGATGTGTCTTTTTGCACCCAGGCCGCGGAATCCTCGAAACCGACGCGATCGCGCAGGCCGTCTTTTTCAGTCTTCGCCACGGCCCGAGTTCGTTCGTGTCAGCCGTCGAGTTCGTTTGTGCCGGGGCCGAGTTCGTTTGGGGCGAGCCGAGTTCGTTTGTGCCGCCGGTCGAGTTCGTTCGCGCCAGCCGTCGAGTTCGTTTGTACCACGACCCGAGTTCGTTTGTGCCGGGGCCGAGTTCGTTCGGGCCAGCCGTCGAGTTCGTTTGTGCCGGGGCCGAGTTCGTTTGTACCGCCGATCGAGTTCGTTCGTGCCAGCCGTCGAGTTCGTTTGTACCGCCGATCGAGTTCGTTCGTGCCAGCCGTCGAGTTCGTTTGTGCCGGGGCCGAGTTCGTTTGGGCCACGGGCCGAGTTCGTTTGGGCCACGGGCCGAGTTCGTTTGGGCCGCCAGTCGAGTTCGTTTGTACCGCCGGTCGAGTTCGTTCGTGCGAGCCGTCGAGTTCGTTTGTGCCGGCGGTGGAATTGGTCTGATCGGCGCGGACCGCCGCTTCATTCAATTCGCGCGAATTGCCAAGGAGCGCCCAGGGCGTACCGGCGGTGCACCCTCTATTTGATAACATCGTGAAACCGACGGGGTCCGGGCTCGGATTCCGCGCGGTGGTGAGAGGATCGGGCCGTGGTCGCCGTCACGACCAGCACCGCTGGCAGGTTCGGAGGTCTCAAGCGGGCTCGCGGATCGGCCACGACCCTGGAATCCGTCCTGGGCCCTACGACCGGATTCGCTCCATCAGGATCAGGATCAGGCGCGGACCGCCAGGAGTTTTAGACCACGCTCCCGGAGCGCCTGCCAGGGGGGGCCGAGATTTCCCGGTGCGTCAACCGGCTCATCCTCCAGGGGCTCGGGGCGGCCGGTTTCGTCGACCTGGACGAACTGCATCACGGCGTCCATCCAGGGGACCGGGCGGTGGTTCAAGGGAGTGCCCCAGAGAGCGACCACGACCTGAGCGCGGGCGCGGTGGATCTCGCAGCCGCGGATCTCGATGACCCGGCCGATCGGCACCGGCTCGTAACAACGCAGGTCGAGCACGCGCTTGAGGACCAGGTTGGCGCTCAAGCCCGCCGCACGGAAAGCCGTCGCGTAGGCGGCTTCCAGCGCCAGCGAGAGCAAGACTCCCGCATACAGCTTTCCATGATGGTTCGCATCGCGCGGTAAGACCAGGTGATGCGTCAGCGTCTCGTCGCGGGGCGGGTGCACGCTCGCCCCGTTGGCAATGGAGCCTGGGCCTGAAAGGTTGTACGCCACGCGAGCCTCGTCAAGATTCGGGCCACCGAGACTGTCTATCCCCGGCTAATTATGCCCGATTCTTGAGCCTCGCCAAGAAAATCGTGGCGAAGCCGGGACAACGTCCTCGAACCGCGACGACAGGCCCCGCGTATGTGGGAAATGCGAGGGTGGGAACGACGGTCCAGGCAATAAAAAACACCCCTGTGGAAGTGGGGTGTTGGCTTGCGTGAGACCTGCATTGCGCCGGCAGGAATCGAACCTACGACCTCCAGGTTATGAGCCTGGCGAGCTAACCGCTGCTCCACGGCGCACTTGAAATATACACCCTGACCCCCTCGAAGGGAAGGGCCGACCCCAAAAAAATGAAGATCGATTGCTTCCGAGCCAACCGCGGTTGTCGCGAACGCCCTCCGCTCGATTTCCAGGGTTCGATCCGCCGACATCCTGGAATAAAGGGGCCGATCCGAGTCCCAAGCCCAACCGGGGAGTTTGCCACCACCATGCATCCGACCGTTCAGGCCTTCCTGGATCACCTGCGGGTCGAGCGGAACGCCTCGGCCCATACCCTTCGGTCGTACGAGACCGACCTCGACGTCTTCTCTCGGTTCCTGGCCGAGCGCGAGCAGGGAGGCGAGGGTGAAGGTGACGGTACGGACGAGACGATCGATCCGTCGATGCTCGACGCGCGAGGTCTGAGGCGTTACTCCGCCTGGCTGAACAGCCAGGGCTTCGCGGCCACCACCATCGCGCGACGCCTGGCCAGCCTCCGGTCGTTCTACCGGTATCAGCGGCGTCAGGGCCAGATCACCGGCGACCCCGCGGGTGGTCTGCGCAACCCGAAACAGCCCAAACGGCTACCGAGGCTATTGCGAGTCGAGGAAGTGGTCGGGCTGCTCGACGCGATCCCCACCGACCAGCCGCTCGGCGTGCGCGACCGGGCCATGTTCGAGACGCTTTACGGCGGCGGTCTGCGGGTCAGCGAGCTGGTCGGCCTCGATGTCGGCGACCTGGACCTCGAGCAGGAGCTGGTCCGGGTTCGCGGTAAGGGAAAGCGCGAGCGACTCTCGCCGATCGGCCGGATGGCCGCCGTCTGGATCAACCACTGGCGCGGCCTGAGACAACCGGAACGGCTGGGCGAGCCCGCCCTCTTCCTGAACCGGTTCGGGAACCGCCTCTCGGCCCGGTCCGTCGGCCGATTGCTCGACGAGTATCTCGCCGCGCACGGACTCGACCATGCCGCCAGTCCCCACACCCTCCGGCATAGCTTCGCCACCCACCTCCTCGACCGCGGCGCGGACCTGCGCAGCGTCCAGGAGCTCCTCGGACACCGCAACCTGACGACCACCCAGATCTATACCCATGTCACACAGAACCGCCTGCTCGATATTTACCTGGACGCACACCCCAGAGCATGACGTCGCGCGTAATTCCATCGTTGATAGCATTGTTTCGGATTGCATCGTTTTGATCGTCCGCTTTAGAATGGAGGGGTGGATGGAGCCAACCCTGGCTTGATCAGGAAGAAGGGAAGGTCGGGAAGGGGCTGCCATTTTTGACGAGATTGCATTCATGACATAACCCTTTCTTCAGAAAGACATCAAGTCGAGGCCGGCTCCGCTCGGGTAAGCGGGTGAATCGGCCGCGACCGATCGACCAGGCCGGACCAGGGTCGGAAGGACCGTCTCGACCGAACGGAAGACGGATTCCGAAGCCGTGAATCGGCCAATCGCGAGAGATTGGCCCGTACCGCTTTTCGATGAGACCGCCGGCACGTCGGAGCTGACGCGAAGCGACGTGACGCGACTCGAACCGAACTGAATCGATCGAATCGACTTAACGCCGAGACGGACGTTCGTTCGTTCGTTCATTTTCTCAAGGATGATGCACCGGAAGAGTGTCCCGCGTCCGACGCGGGCGCATTTCAACGAGAGAATGACGAGATGAGCAAGGCCCGAATCTTGATCGTGCATTCTGAGCCCTCCGCCCTCACCTTGCTGTCGTCGATGTTGAAGTCTCTGGGTCACGAGATCGACGAAGCAGCCAATGATCGGGTGGCGGTCCGCTTGATGGAGCGAGGCGGGGTTGACCTGTTGCTGGCCGGAGTCGATCCGACCGACGCCGAGGCCCTGGAGCTGCTCTGCTACATGCGGCGGAAGCACCGCCGGGTGCCGGTGATCTTGCTGCTAACCACTCCTTCGCCCGAGCGCGCCAAGGAAGCGCTGCGGCTCGGCGCACTGGCGGTGCTTCGCTACCCGGTGCCGGCGACCGAGCTGCGAGCCGCGGTGACCCAGGCCCTGGCCCTGCGCGGATCGTCCGTCGGGCCGGGCATGGCGAGCGATTCCTCGGCGTCGTCGAACCCCACGAACGCGGCGGCCATCGGATCGAGCAACCCGCCGACGGCGACGATCCCGGTATCGACCGTGAGCCACGCTGTCGCCAACGGCCCCGCGCCTGGCAACGCCGCCGCCTACGCCGGCACGAACGGAAACTCGATCTCCAACGGCTCGATCATGGGTGGACCCTCCGCCCCCATGGCGATTTCCCCGGCCGGTCGCGCCGAGATGGTCGCCCGGGAGCTGGGAATCGTCGGCTACGATCCCAGCCTTCGCCAGGCGATCGAGCTGGCCGGATCGATCGCGGCCAGCCAGGTTCCGGTCCTGATCGTCGGCGAGCCCGGCACCGGCAAGTCGCTCCTGGCCCGAATGATTCATGCCCTCAGCCCTCGCAGGGACCAGGCTTTGGTGGTCTTCGATTCCGGCGAGCGCGGGCCGAACAGCGCCCCGATCACACCCGAGGCCCAGAGCGAGATCGAGAATGACTGGAACGAGAAGATCCACCAGTCGCACGGTGGCACCCTGCTGATCGACGAGGTGGCCGGGCTCTCCGACATGCTTCAGGCCCGGATGTTCCAGCTCCTTCAGGAGCGCGATGTCGAGGGGAACCGGCATTTCGCGGGCGGCTTCATCGGCTCCGACGTCCGCTTCTTGCTTGCCAGCAGCGAGTCGCTCCCCTCGATGGTCGATCAGGGCCAGTTCCGTCAGGACCTTTACCATCGCCTGAGCATCATCTGCCTGAAGCTTCCCCCCCTGCGGCATCGATCGGGAGACATCGAGGCCCTGGCCGAACACTTCCGCGCGCGATTCGCCCACGAGTTCGCCAAGAACATCATCGGCTTCACCCACGACGCGCTCGACGCCCTGATCAAGCACGACTGGCCAGGCAACATCCGTGAGCTCGAAGGCGTGGTCCGGCGCGGCGTGGTCCTCTGCCAGGGGACGCGGATCACCTCGGGCCATCTCGCCTCGAGCCTGTCCTACCCCCGCGGCTCGCGCGGGCCGGGAGCCGGGTCGCGCACCCACGTCCCGCTCAGCATCCGCCCCCTGAAGGAAGCCCTCGAGGAGCCCGAGAAGCGGATCATCATCCAGGCCCTCCAGGCCCTGAACTGGAACCGACAGGAAACCGCCCGGGTGCTCGACATCAACCGCACGACGCTCTACAAGAAAATGAAGAAGTACGGACTTCTTGTCGATGGGCCGATCTGGGTCAATTGATGCTAGCGAGATAGAGCCAGATCTCCAGCAGGTCGCCTTCCGCACGCGCGGAAACGCGGATCTGGCTCACTCCTGGAGCCCCCGTTTTTGTTGATCCAGGCGCTTCCGCCCCTCCGCGTCGATGCGTTCGGCAAGCGAATGGATCGACGTTTCATCGTAGACAACGAATTCGCCCTGATTGAGCTGATCGATCCCGACGGCGATTTGCTCGCGAAGTTCGTCGCGACGCGCCGCGTCGATGCGGTCACGCTCGGCCAGGAGTTCGAGCGCTTCACGGATGACGTCATCGATCGTGGCGTAACGGCCGCTCTCGACCTGTTCCCGGACGATCCGCTCGAGTTCGGCGCAAGTCCGATCATAGTTTCCGCCTTCCGATCTGAAAGCCAGGGTGTCGGCCTCGTGGGTCAGCTCTTGATGATATCCCGGACCGTCTGCCCGGCCGGGATCATCGGCAGGACGTGCTCCTGGTAGGGGACGAGGATGTCGAGCACGTAGGGGCCGGGGTGCGCGATCATCTCCTTGAGCGCGTCGACGACCTCGGACTTGTGGCGGACCTGGCGGGCAGGATGCCGAAGCCGCTGGCGATCGTGACGAAGTCGGGGTAGGTGACCTCGGGGAGGTCGCCCTCGCCCTGGCCGATCGCCTCGGGGTGGTCGATCGGGCCGAGGTAGGTGTGGGCGCGGTTGCCGGCGTGGAACCGGTCTTCCCACTGCACGACCATGCCGAGGTGCTGGTTGTTCAGCACGATCATCTTGACCGGCAGGTTCTCGCAGAAGACGGTGGCCAGCTCCTGGATGTTCATCACGAAGCTGCCGTCGCCGTCGATGTCGACGACCAGGGCGTCGGGCCGGGCGGCCTGCGCGCCCATCGCGGCGGGAAGGCCGAAGCCCATCGAGCCGAGGCCGCCCGGAGGTGATCCAGGTCCGCGGGCTGGGTGAACTTCGTCCACTGGGCCGCCCACATCTGGTGCTGGCCGACGCCCGTCGTCATCACGAACTCGCCCTTGGTCAGCTTCGAGAACTGGTCGATGACGTACTGCGGCATGATCGCGTCGTCGCGCTGGTCGTAGGTCATCGGATCGGCGGCGCGCCAGGCGTCGAGCTGCTGGTGCCAGTCGCGCCAGTCGCCCGGCTCGACCAGGGGGTTGATCGCGTCCAGGAACGACTTCACGTCGGTGTTGATGGCGATCTGGGCCGTCTTGTTCTTGTTGATCTCGGAGGCGTCGATATCGACGTGGACGATCCGGCCGTGCTTGGCGAACTCGCTGAGCTTGCCGGTCACCCGGTCGTCGAACCGGACGCCCAGGGCCAGGAGCAGGTCGGCGTCGTTGATCGCGTAGTTGGCGTAGACCGTGCCGTGCATCCCGAGCATCTCGAGCGAGAGGTAATGCTCGCTGGGGAAGGCGCCCAGCCCTTGCAGGGTCATGGCGACGGGGATGCCCGCCTTGGTGGCGAACTCGCGGAGCTCGCTCCGCGGCGTTCGAGGCGATGACGCCGCCGCCGCAGTAGATGATCGGCTTCTTGCGTCGCCTTGAGCGCCGCCAGGACCTCGTGGATCTTGGCCGTCGACGGGCGGCGGCGGCAGCCGATAGCCGGGCAGGTCCATCGCCACGTCGTAATCGGGGTCGGCGACGATGCGTGTTCTGGACGTCCTTGGGCACGTCGATCAGGACCGGGCCGGGCCGGCCGGTGCTGGCGATGTGGAACGCTTCCTTGACGATCCGGGCGATGTCGCGGGCGTTCTGCACCAGGTAGTGGTGCTTGGTGATCGCCCGGCAGACCTCGACCATCGGCGTTTCCTGGAACGCGTCGGTGCCGATGACGTGGGTGGGCACCTGGCCGGTGATCGCGACGATCGGCAGGGAGTCCATCTTGGCGTCGGCCAGGCCGGTGACCAGGTTCAGGGCTCCCGGGCCGGAGGTGGCCATGACCACGCCGGGCTTGCCGCTGGCGCGGGCGTAGCCCTCGGCGGCGAAGATCCCGCCCTGCTCGTGCCGCGGCAGGATCGTGCGGATCCGGTCGCGGATACCGGGTCAGCGCCTGGTGCATGGGCATGCTCGCCCCGCCGGGATAGGCGAAGATGACCTCGACGCCGTGCCGTACCAGGGACTCGACGAGCACATCGGCCCCGGTGTACTGTTTCGGTCGGGTCGCGGTCGCGCGATCGTCGATGGTCGCCACGGCAATCCTCTTTCCAGGCACGCCCGGTCCGGTTGCGGCGGACGGCCCGCTTTCGCTGGATGAGATGAACGGTCAATCCGGTCTGTACGGTAAGTCCGCACGATTTTTCGCAGGGCGAACGAACGAACGAACGGACCCATTCTATGATGTCGAGCGGCCCTGAACAACCCGCGATCCAGCGCCCGGCACGCCCTGGTGACCGGCGCCTCGGCGGGTCTGGGACGCGAGCTGGTCCGCCAGCTCGTCCGCGACAGGGGCATGATCGTACTGGCGACGGCCCGACGGCTGGACCGGCTGGAGGCCCTGGCCGACGAGCTCCCTGCCGGACGGGTTCTGATCGAACCGGGCGACCTGGCCGACCCCGAATTTCGCGACCGGCTCTGGACGCGGGTCGAATCGTTGCCGGGAGGGCTCGACGTGCTGGTCAACAACGCCGGGCTCGGCCAGTACACGGCCTTCGAGGACCAGGGAGGCGAGGACATCGAGCGGATCATCGAGGTCAACTTCCTGGCGCTCGCCGACCTGACCGGGCGGTCGATCCGACACATGAAGGCCCGGGGCGGCGGCCAGATTGTCGAGGTCTCGTCGGTGCTCGGGTTCATCGGAATGCCGTACTCGGCGGTTTACGTCGCGAGCAAACATGCCGTCAACGGCCTGGTCAAGAGCCTGCGGTACGAGCTTCGGGGCAGCGGGGTGAAGGTCTGGGCCGCCTGCCCGGGGCGGACCGAGAGCGAGTTCTCGCGCGTCGCCATCGGAGCCGGCGACGACCCCGGAGCGCTCCGCGGCGATCTGCCGCGCGGCGAGTCCACGGCCAGGGTGGTGCGCGGGATCGTCCGAGGTATCGACCGCGGCGGCGGCCGATTCGACGGGTTCGTGTTTCCCTCGCTGCTGGCCTGGACGACGGTGACCCTGGCGCAATGGCTGCCGCGAACCTTTCGAGTGGTTCATGCAGCGCTGGTCGCCGGGACATTTTCAGGGTGAGCTCAATCGAGCGCACCACGGGGCGGCCCGGAATCCATCGGCTCCTTGACCGATCGGACGAAATGGCTTCCCTTGCCCCTGGACTTGAGGTCCGCGGCCAGGGCCTCGGCGTCGGCCTTGCGGGGATACTCGAAGGTGGCCACGGTTCGGCCTCCGATATCGCAGACGGCCCAGACCACGCGCATCCGGGCCGCGGGCGCGGGCTTGTCGCGCAGCCGCGGTCGATCATCACCCCCCGCACCGGACCGCGACTTCCGTTCCGGGGGAGTATTCAGGCCCAGGGCCTCGGCAGCCTCGGCCGCCGCTCGGAGCTCCAGGCGGTTCAGCGGTCGTCGTCCCATTGGCGTTTCGATGATTCTCGGGTCAAGAGGATCGGTTCGGAGAGGGAGATGGACGCCCGTGGCGCTCCCGACCAAAGAAGGCCAACCCATTATACGCCACAACGCCAGGGGCCGACAGACCAGCCGTCGGATCGATGGACCAGGACCGACGCTCCGGTCACCCGGTCTTGCGGTAGAGGATCGAGGTCTCGACCGGCTCGAAGCCGAGCGACTCGTAGAGGGCCAGGGCAGGGGCGTTGGTCGCGGCGGTCTGGACGGCGACGCGGGGGACCATCTCGTTGCGGGCCTGGCGAAGGATCTCGGCGACGAGGAAGCGGCCGAACCCCTTGCGACGGAGGCCCGGATCGACTTCGAGGTCGATCAGGCCGAGCCGGGCGAGGCCGTCGCCGCGGCCGAACCAGCTCATGTCCCAGGTGGTGGCGTGGGCCAGGGGGGTGCCGTCGGCCTTGGTGACGAGATGATAGCGGCGTCGGCCGGAACTCGCCGATGGCCAGCGCCTCCACCAGTCGCGCGGGGGGGCGTCCTCGTCGATCTCGAGCCGGACCTGGCGGCGGATCAGGACCGCGCGGGGATCGCGCGGCTCGGGCGCGGTCAGATCGGCCTCGAGCAGCACCGTGGTTGCCCACCGCCTCGAAACCGGCCTGGTGAACGTAGCGCAGAAACGTCGAGTGCGAGGAGAGGATGCCCGCCCACTCGCTGCCGCCGTAGATGCCCCAGTAGAACGGGTTCAGGGGGGCCTGGCCCCCGGCGTAGATGACCTGGGCCCCACGCTGTCGGAGATAGTCGCTGGCGGCGTTGACCAAGCTCGCGGCCCACCTCGGGGGCGTCGGCCTCGTGGCCCGGGTCGAGCACGAGCATGGCGATCGTCCCGAGCTCGCGGTCGAGGTGGAAGGGCCGGCCGACGGGGGCCTCGGGACCGAACCCAGCGTGCGCGAAACCGACGACCCGGCCACCGCGCTCAGCCACGATCAGGCCGGCGGCATCAAAGGTCGGCTTGCAGGCGACGTGGAGGTCGAAGTCGTGACCGCTCAGGGGACGAGCTGTCGCCCGGATCGGGACGGACCGGTTCCAGAGCGCCGCCAGGGCCGGCGGATCATCATTGCGAAACGTACGGAAGTGGGTCACCAGTTCGCTGTCGGGTTCGTCTCGGGTCAGATGCGGGCCGCAACCCCCGTTGATCGGGCCTGAAAAGGCGTCGTCTCCCCTCCTCGTCTCAACTCAATGCGATGCCTACGTCGTCGGATCGTGCCCGCTCGCTCCTCAGGCGACCTCCACGAGCACGTCATTGCCTTCGATCTTGACCGCGAAGACCGACACCTTGATCCGGGCACTGCCCGGCATGCAACCGGTCTTGAGGTCGAACTGCCAGCCGTGCCAGGGACAGGTCACGAGCGTTCCCTCGACGAATCCCTCAGCAAGCGGACCTCCCTGGTGGGGGCAGATCCCGTCGATCGCCACGATCGTTCCCTCGCGGTTGAACAGGGCGTAGATCCTTCCGTCGTGCTCGATTTCCCTGGTACCGCCAGGCGGCAGCTCGTCGAGGGTCGCCATCTTGACGAAACGAGACATGGCATGCAATTCCCCGGCGGCTTCATCCGATCTCGAAAAAGCCCATCTTCGCCGTCAATCCCCGCGGCGCCAGAGCCTGATCCCCGACGCCCGGCAGCCTCGCGCATCCCGCGGAATCCGCCCGCGATGCCCCTCGATTTTGACCTAAGCTTGAGAGGCTTCTCGTTCCGTCGACTCTGAACGAAAAAAAATAGGAATGAGGTCAATGTCCGTGGACCCGAATCCCTCTGCCCAGGGAGGCGCCGGCGAACCCACCCTCGACACCCTTCTCGTTCCAGTCGTACCCGAGCCGGAACCGAGCCGTTGCGGCAGCAGGAACTGGAGGCGGCGCCGGCAACGGCGGAGACGCCGACTCAAGCCACCCGAGCCCGGTCTCGTGGGCCATCGCCGAGCTCGAGGCCGACCTGGCGCATCCGGAGCCCGGCGGAGCCGACTCCGCGAGCCCGGCGCACGGGACGGACCAGGCGACCGAGGTTCCCGAGCCGTCCCGACTGGCCGAGGACCGCCTCGGGCTCCGACGGCCGCCCGTCCCCCGGCCTGAACGTGAACGGCCGGCGTTCGAGTCGATCGAGCCCGACCCGGCTCCGGCCGTCAACCCGTTCGTGCCGCCCCCGGCCGCCCCGCGTTCGACCCCCGTTCCGGTCGATATAGCCGCGGCCCTCCGCAGTTCAACCTCCACGGGACGTCCGACAACTCCACTCGCGGCCGTCGTCATGATCGCGCTGGCCTGCGGCGTCCTCGGCGCCATGGCGGTCCTCGCTCTGCGCAACCTGAAAAATCCGGCGCAAAACCTTCCCCTCCCGTCCAGCTCGATGCCGCCAGCAGCCAGGGACAGGCGGATACGAAAGCCGCTCTCGACGACCTGGGAGGCCGCCTGGAGCGACTCGTCGACCAGATCGAAACGCTGGGCCAGCGGGTCAACGCGGTCGAGAGCCGAGGCGAGAACGAGGGCTTGCGGAGCGAGGTCAACCGGCTCGCCACCGCAACCGGCGACCTGGCCCCCCTGTCGGACAACGTCCGGCGGCTCGACGACCTCGTCACGGGGATGACCGTTGACCTGAAACAGCTTCACGACGAGGTCAACAGAGCGCGGGTCCGAGCCGAGAAGGCCATCGCGCTGATCAACGGCTCGGCCGCGACGGCGACGGCACCTACGCCTGTCCCGGCGCCGGCGGCCACGGCTTCGTCCTCCGCGTCGACTCTGGTCCGGCCCGCCTCGGTCCTTCCCGGACCGTTGAACATGAGCCGGCCGACCGCGGGACCGGTTGTGTCGGAGCAGGAGCTGGCGCTGGCGCAGGGGATGAAGCTGTTCAAGCAGAGCCGGTTCATCGAGGCCCTGGCCGTCTTCCACCGCCTGGAGCAGAGCCTCTCCGACGACGCACGGGTCTGGTACTTCGCCGCGCTCTGCCAGGGGAGTACCACCGCCCTCTGGACCGGCGAGGCCGAGCGGCTGGTCACGGTCGGCATCGAGCGCGAGCGCGCCGGGAGCCCCGCCACCGAGGTCATCGACGCCGCTTTCAGCGATCTGACCGTCCCCCAGGGCCGCGACTGGCTGGCCGAGTACCGCCGACGCGCCGCGACCGTCCCGGCCGCGGGGCCGGTGCCGCCGTTGATCCGGATCGACCACGTCACGCTGCCATTTTGACAGCCGCGGGGCCTGGCCTCGCCGAGCTGGCACCCGCACCACGCCTGGCGCCACACCGCGCGACCTGACCTGACTCCTTGTCCGTCCTGGGTTTATATCGCGTTGGGCCGATTGGTCCACGGCTTGCTACGATTTCCGGTATTCGTATCGATGGGCCGCGCCCAACGTACGAGGACCGGAGCCGAGCAAGCCGCGACGCGCCCCGATGGCGCCGCGCAATGGGGAGACCGACCGACGATGGCAACCGTCACGGACAAGAAGGAATATAGTTTTCAGGCCGAGATCAAGCAGCTTCTGCACCTCCTCTCGCACTCGCTCTACCAGAGCCGCGAGATCGCGCTCCGCGAGCTGATCTCGAACGCGTCCGATGCGCTCGACAAGATGCGCTACATCACCCTGACCGAGCCCGACCGGCGCGACGATGCGCCCCTGGAGATCGAGATCAATGCCAGCAAGGACGACGCCCGCCTCGTCATCCGCGACAATGGCATCGGCATGACCCGCGACGAGCTGGTCGAGAACCTCGGTACGATCGCGCACAGCGGCTCGCTCGACTTCCTCAAGACCGTGACCGCGCGGGCGAAGACCGAGGAAGGTTCGGGAACAGGATCGGGACAGACCGATCTCTCGCTGATCGGCCAGTTCGGCGTCGGGTTCTACTCGGCGTTCATGATCGCCGACCAGGTCCGCGTGCGGACCCGGAGCTACCGCGAGGAGCCAGGACACGGCGGCTGGGAATGGTCGTCGGACGGTTCGGGGACCTTCACCATCACCCCCGTGCCCGAGGGCGAGACCCTGCCGCGCGGGACCGAGATCATCCTGCACCTCAAGGACGACGCCAGGGAGCTTGCCGAGGACTGGAAGATCAAGGGGGTGATCCGCAAGTACTCGAGCTTCGTCCCCCACCCGATCAAGGTGGACGGCGCCGTCGTCAACGACCAGAAACCGATCTGGGTCGAGCCCAGGAGCCAGGTGACCGAGGAGCAATACACCCGGTTCTATCAGCACCTCACCCACCACGCCGAAGAAAAACCGCTCTGGCACCTTCACCTGGCGGCCGATTCGCCGATCCAGTTCCGGGCGATCGTGTACTGCCCGCCGATGAGCCTGGAACGGCTCGGCCTGGGCCGCGCGGAGCACGGCCTGAACCTCTGCGCCAAGCGGATTCTCGTCCAGCACGATTGCCGCGAGCTACTCCCCGAATACTTCCGCTTCCTCTACGGCCTGGTCGATTCCGAGGACCTGCCGCTGAACGTCTCGCGCGAGACGCTCCAGGACAACACCGTCATCCGACGGATCAAGAACACCCTGGTCAAGGGGGTGATCGACCGCCTCACACAGCTCGCCAGCGACAACGCGCAGGAGTATCAGGGCTTCTACGACCAGTTCAGCATGTTCCTGAAGGAAGGCGTCGCCACCGATCACGCCAACCGGGAACGGCTCGCCAAGCTCCTCCGGTTCGCCTCGACCCACGCCACCGACGCCAGCGAGCCGACCTCGCTCGACGCCTACATCCAGCGGATGCCGGCCGATCAGAAGCGGATCTACTACCTGGGTGGTCCCGACCTCTCGGCGATCAAGAACAGCCCCAACCTCGAAATCTTCCGCCGCAAGGGGATCGAGGTCCTGTTCCTGGCCGAGCCGATCGACGAGTTCGTCATGGCGAACCTGCACGCCTATGACGGCAAGCCCCTCACCTCGATCGACGCCGACGACCTGGAGCTTCCCGAAGGAACCGAGGAAGAGAAGAAGGAAGAGGCGGCGAAACGGGACGAGGAGACCGCGACGACCGGCTTCGGCCGCGTGCTCGAGCTCTTCCGGCAGGCACTGGGCGACAAGGTTTCCGAGGTCCGGGCGTCGAAGCGGCTGGTCGATAGCCCGTGCTGCCTGGTCAACGCCGACGGGACCATGAGCACCCAGATGCAACGGCTGTTGAAGCTGACCAACCGCGATTTCCACGAGGGGAAGCGGATCTTCGAGGTCAACCCCTCAGCCTCGCTCGTCCGACGCCTGGCGCAGCTCAGCGCCAACCGCGACCACGACGCCTTCATCCAGCAGTGCGGCCTCCAGCTCTTCGCCAACGCCCTGGTGCTCGAAGGCGCCCTGGCCGAACCCGAGGCCCTGGTCTCGCGGGTCCAGCACTTCATGGAAGAGGCCGCCGAGAAGCGCTCGCCTCTGGTCCTCTGATCTGGTCCCGGACGCGCAACTTGATCGCCGCCCGCCATCCTCTTACGCTTGTAGGGTAGGCTTCCGACTGCCTCCGTTTTCGCGGCGGGCGGAAGTCTACCCTGCAAGACGCGTACCAGAAGGCATGGCATGGCGACACGGTGGGGGCTGGGGCCGGTCTTCGCGAACGAGTGGCTGACCGTGACCCGACGGTGGCAGGTCTATGCCCATCGGTCGATGTTCGTGGGGGTATTACTGCTCGGGCTGGCAAGCGTGTGGGCATCGCGTCGGGGCGAGCCGACGATCGGCGACCTGGCGGAGATTGGCGGGTCGTTCTTCCGGGCGATCGTCTTCACCCAGCTCACCCTGGTCGTCCTGGCCGCGCCGGCGTCGACCGCCGGGGCGATCTGCCGCGAGAAGGCGAGCGGCAACCTTGGCCAGATGCTGGCGACCGACCTTTCGGACGCCGAGATCGTGCTGGGCAAGCTGGCCGCGCGCCTGTTGCCGGTGACGGGCCTGGTCTGCTGTGCTTTGCCGGTCCTGGCGCTGAGCTCGTTGCTGGGCGGCATCGACCCGATGGCCCTGACGGGGGTGTTCCTGATTGCGATGAGTGTCGCGGTCCTGGGATGCACCCTGGCGCTCGTGCTTTCGATCTGGGGGACGAAGCCGTACGAGGTCTTGCTTGCCGTTTATGCGTTTGACGCGATCTGGCTCCTCTCATTTCCCACGGCGGAACTCTTCACCTGGCTCTGGAACGCCCCGCCGCTCCCCGACTGGACGATCGCAACCCATCCGTTCATCCTGGCGCTCGCACCTTACAATCAGCCGGGGCTCGTGGGCCCGTTGTCCTATGTCGCCCATATGTCCGTGACGCTGGGTCTGTCGGCGCTTCTGCTGGTCGTGTCGATCGGCCGGATGCGGGGCGTGCTCGTCGCGCAGGCCGGCCGGTCGGAGACGGTCGCGCTGCGCGCGGCGTGGCGCATGGCGCGAGCCATCGCTGGGGGGCAACCCCGTTGTCTGGTACGAATGGCATCGCAAGCGGCCGTCGCCCTGGATCAGGGGCCTGATCCGGTTCTACTTCGGCCTGGCCATCGCCTTCACCGCGCTGGCGATCGACGACAGCATCCGCCCTGGAACACGGCTGCGAGGCTGGCTGCCGGCTTATGTCGCGGCGTTCCAGGTCGCGCTCGGCCTGCCACTCCTGCTGATCGCGGCGGCCACGTCGCTGGTCGAGGAACGGGCGCGGGGGAGCCTCGACGTCCTCCTGACGACGCCGATATCGAGCCGGAGCATCGTCCTGGCGAAGTGGTGGGGAGTCTTCCGGGAGACGCCGCGACTGCTCGTTTTGCCGATGATCCTGGCACTCGTTCTGGCCTGGGGTAAGGACGTTGAGAGCGGCGTCATGGCCGTCTTGCTTGTCCTGTTCATCATCTCGGCCGCAGCGGCCTGGACGAGTATCGGCCTGGCGCTCTCGACCTGGGTGCCGAACCTGGGCCGGGCTGTGACCCTGGCGGTGACGATCTACACCCTCATCGCCCTGGCGTGGCCGATCCTGGCGTGGACCATCTTCTGGGGCCAGCCGCTTGGCGCGGGACTGCGCGAAATCAGCCCGTTCTACGGAGTCTTCGACCTGACCATGAGCGTCGAGCTCTCTAACTTCGCGCGCCCCACTCTCGGCTGGCTCCTCGTCTGGATCGTGTTTCAGATGGTGGTCGCCATCGGGCTTCTCATCGCCACGCTGGCGACGTTCGATCGATGCCTGGGACGGGTCAGGGAGACGAGAGTTCGAAGGGCTCGCGCCGAATCGCCGAGCGGGCACTGGAGGAGTACCGAGAAAGCCGGTTCCGGGTGCGACCAGGGTCGCGGGCCCGACCCACCTTCCTCAATAGGAATCGGCCGCGGCAGGGCTGATTAAAGGCGGTGGGAATAGAACCGGGTGACGGCGTCGGCGATGACCTGCCAGTGCTCTCGGCGGGCGCGCGAGGATTGTTCGATCTGGATGCCGGTCGCGTGGCAATAGCGGTTGACGATGTTGCGCGGATGGCTTCCCCCGAGCGATTTCTCCCGGGCGTCGGCAACGACGACCGGGAGGCCGGTACCGGCGAGGGCGCGCTCGAGCTCGGCCTGGAGCTCGCGCCGCATCGACATGGGGGCTGCGCCTCCGATCAGGATTCCTTCACGCGTCATGCCGTGAAACGAGACCGCGAAGCTGAAGCGGCGGCCGGCGACCCGGCCAAGCTGTGGGAAGCTCGTCTCGTCGATCTCGGTGGAGGTGATATGCCATCGGGCCGTCGCCGACGTCGATCGACCTCCCGGAACGCTATAGCCCTTGCAGCGCCACGAGGTGACGAGCTTGCCCTGTCCTGTCAAGGCGGCGGCGAGTCGTTCGGCCTGCTCGTCGGTGTGGGACTCGATGTCCCCCCCGTGCGGAGCGAGCACCAGCAGACGAGGCGGGCCGCCGGCGCCATTCTCGACACTCGGCGGAAGGCCGTCGAGCCGCTCGACGAACTCGCCGAGCCGACGCGCCTCGTCATCACTGGCCGTCGGGTGTGGCCCGGCGCCACGACCCGGGCCGCGAAGCCGGTCGGGGTGCCCAGCCGACGGGTCCCGATGGTCCCCATTCGTACGATCGACTCGGGCTCCTCCTCGTGTCCCTGGCTGATCGTGAACAGGGCGACCTGGGTGGCGTCGCGATAGACCCGGACCTGCTGACCCACCCGCCGGCCGATCTGCCCGAGCCGGTCGGGATCGGCCGAGCAATGCTCGCGGTGCGTCTCAAGTTCTTCCTGACCCGGAACCTTCAATTGAACCATTCCCTCATAGGTCGGCGCATCGCGGAGCTTATCAAGCGTGCCAGCGTCGCCCCATGTTGGGGTGTGCGAACCTACCGCCGCCATCGCGGCGAGGAGGGCCGTCAGATAGGGCAAGGCTCGCTTTGATAAAGGTCGAGTCATGAATCCGCCGGACCTCGAGGTGTGTGAAGTTGGGCGTACCGGCCACGATCAAGTGAACACAATCGGAGGATCTCAAGGTTACTTCCGCGATTCCCCGGGTTCAAGATCGTTTGCACAAACCGCGGCGATCTCAGGATGGGTTTTTTCGTCCCCGTTCCCGGCCCCCCGGACCGGAAATGCACGAATACGCAGGCTCAACCCTTACTGATGACCATTGAGAAACATCTCGATCTTGCCGACCAGCCGGTCAAACTCGACGGGCTTGGTGTCGTAGTCGTCGCAACCGGCGTCGAGGGCTTTCTCGCGGTCGCCGGGCATGGCGTGCGCGGTCAGGGCGATGACCGGGATCAAACGGGTGGCGGGGTCGGCCTTGAGACGGCGGGTGGCTTCCCAGCCGTCGAGCACGGGGAGGCTCATATCCATCAGGATCAGCGACGGACCGTCGGTCCGCGCCCGGTCGAGGCCCTCCGCGCCGTCGATGGCGGCGAGCACCTCGAAGCCCCGGCGCACGAGTCGCCGCGTGAGCATGTCGCGGTTCATCTCGTTGTCTTCAACGAGCAGGATCTTGATCGCCATGATGGTTGGACGGACCCTCCCTCGGTCCTCCGCGCCGGTATTCGACGCTTCAGACAACCCCGGTTTCGGCTTCGGCTTCGGCTTTGGCTCTGGGCTTCCTGCCCAGACGGCGGGACATCTCGCGGCGAAGCTCTTCCAGAAGCTCGACGCGGCTGCACCCGCCTTTTCGCAGGACCCGGGCGACATCGCCGCCGAGCGTGCGGAGGTCGTCGGCCGACAGGTCCTTGGCGGTCAGGACGACCACCGGGATCGCGTGCCAGGCCGGTTCGCGCCTCAGGGCGTGCAGGAATGAGAACCCGTCGAGCGCGGGCATCATCAGGTCGAGCACGATCAGGTCGGGTATCGCCCCGCCGGCGCTGTTCAGCCGATCAAGCGCGACCTGACCGTCCCCGGCCTCGAAGACCGACCATCCCTCCGGCTCGAGCAACGAACGGATCAGGTAGCGCGAGTCGTCGTCGTCGTCGATGACGAGGATCGAGCCGTTATCGGTCCCCTCGCCGTGGCCGTGGCCGTTGCCTTTACCGTTATGGCCGATGAATTGGCGACGATACTGGCCGACGATCGAACGGAGCCGATGGCGGTCGATGGGCTTGGTCAGGTAGTCCGAGGCGCCGAGCGCGTAGCCGAGATCGGCGTCGTCAACGATGGTGACCATGATGACGGGGATCTCGGCGAGCTCCGGATCGGATTTGAGGGCCGAGAGGACGATCCAGCCATCGTCGCCGGGCATCATCACGTCGAGGGTGATCGCGTCGGGGCGAATCTGACGGGCGAGCTGGAGCCCCTCGTCGCCGCGAGCGGCGGTCTCGACGTGGAAGCCGTCCTGGCGAAGCGTCCGTTGCATGAGGTCGCGAACGTTCGGGTCGTCGTCGATCACCAGGACCACGCCGCTCCGATCCGGAGCCGGAATCGGGCTCGGGCTCGGAGACTCGGGCTCGCGATGGTCGAGCGGGACCGCGGTCACGGGCGCCTGCTCCTCATCGACGGCCGACGGGTCGGAGGCGATGGCCGGCAAGCGGAGGGTGAAGGTCGAGCCCTGGCCCGGAACGCTCGCGACGTTGACATCGCCGCCCAGCATCTGGCAATAGCGCCGGGTGATCGTCAGGCCCAGCCCGGTCCCGCCGTAGCTGCCGGGTGGTCGAGGAGTCGGCCTGGGTGAAGGGCTGGAACAGCTTGCCGACCTGTTCGGCCGTCATGCCGATGCCGGTGTCGATCACCCGGATCGTGACCCAGCCGGCCTCGGACCCGGTTTCCGAATCTGCCTCCGACCTCGACGGTGATCGTTCCTCCCTGGGTGAACTTGGCGGCATTGCTCAGCAGGTTCAGGAGCGCCTGACGGACCTTGGACTGGTCGCTCACCATCAGGCCGGCGTTGGCGGCGCATCGAACGACCACGGTATTGCCGTTGGCCTCGGCCTGGGGGCGGATGGTGCCGATGGCGGCATGAACCAGGTCGGCGATCAGGAAGCTTTCGAGGTAGAGGTCGACCTTGCCCGCCTCGATCTTGGAGAGGTCGAGGACGTCGTTGATGAGTCCCAGAAGATGCTTGCCGGCCGCGTGGATCTTGCCGAGGTCGGCGGCGAAATCGGACCGGCCGAGGTCTTCGGACTCCTCGCGGAGCATCTCGCTGTAGCCGATGATCGCGTTCAGGGGGGTGCGGAGCTCGTGGCTCATGTTCGCCAGGAAGGCGCTCTTGGAACGGCTGGCGGCCTCGGCCGAGTCGCTGGCGCGGCGGAGCTCTTCCTCGAACCGCTTGCGCTCGGTCACGTCGGTCTGGACCCCGACGAAGTGACTGACACGACCGGAGGCGTCCTGCACCGGGGCGATGGCCAGAGCGTTCCAGAACGGGGTGCCGTCCTTCCGGTAGTTGAGGATCTCGACCGAGCAGTCGCGTTGCTCTCGGATCGCGGTGCGGAGGGCGTCGATCGTCGCGGGGTCGGTCCCCGGGCCCTGGAGAAGCCGGCAGTTCCGCCCCTTCATCTCGCAAGGTGAATAGCCGGTGAGCCGTTCAAAGGCCTCGTTGGCATAGATCACCGGGTTATCGGGCTGCGAGGGGTCGGAGATGGTGATCCCCTGCGCGATCGCCTTGAGCGCCCGGTCGCGGAGCCGCATCGCCTCCTCGGCCTGGACCCGTCGGGTGATATCGGCGAACGTGACCACGGCGCCGATCCGCTCGCCGCCACGATCGATCGCATGCGATCGGTACTCGGTGGGGAAGCTCGTGCCGTCGCGCCGCCAGAAGACCTCGTCGCTGACGTGCGCGGCCCGGCCGTCGTGCAGGACCTGGCAGATCCGGCAATCGTCGATCGCCAGGGGAGTGCCGTCCTCGCGGGTATGGTGGGTCAGGGCGTGCATCGGCTGGCCGAGCAGGTCGTCGGAGCTGTCGTAGCCGAGCAGGCGGACCGACGCGGGGTTGCAGAAGGTGCAGCGGCCTTCGAGGTCGATGCCGTAGATCCCCTCGCCGGTCGATTCGAGCAAGAGCCGGACCCGTTCTTCGCTGGCCCTGATCGAGTCTTCCGAGCGCCGGCGCTCGGCCAGGTCGCGTCGGGCCATGATGAACAGGCCGATCAGGTTGAACAGCGCCAGAACGGTCGCGATCGAGAAGCTGGCGACGCCCCAGTCGAGGTTCCGGCGGGTCTCGTCCATCCGTCGATGGAGCAAGACATGTTGCTTCGCTTCGAAATCGCTGATTCGCGCCGCGCGTTGTTGAGCACCGGAAGCTCGCGCGCGGCGTGGATCTTGTCGCGGGCCGCCTCGAAGCCCTGCTGGTCGCGGAATTTGATCGTGTCCTCGAGCACCGCGAGCCATCGATTGACGGCGTTCTCGATGGCGTTGAGCTCGACAAGCTGATCGAGGTTGTCGCGGCAGAGATAGCGCAAGCGGTCGATGTGCTTATCGACCGTGCCGGTCGCCTCGTGGAAGTTGCGCACGTAGACCGGCTTGGCGGTCAGGACATAGCCCTGCATGCTGAAGCCGGCGTCCTTCAAACCGGCCTGAAGCTCATCAACCTCGTTGAGGATCACGCGGCTGCGGAGCACCCACAGGCTGTTGGCGGTGAGGTTGCGGATGCAGGCGGCGGAGATCAGGGCGTTGACGATCAGGATCGCCAGCACGACGCCGAAGCCCGTCGCCATCTTCCGCTCGGAGTTCCACGCGCGTTTCATGCGTCACCCGAGGCTTGAGCCGTGATGCAGGGTCGTTCGGAATTCGTTGCGGGCTCGGGCCCGAACTCGACTGCCAGAAGCGAGAGATCGTCGCGGAGGCCGGCGGGGCCGCACCAGGCGCGGACGTCGTCAAGCAACGCGGCGACGCTCCGCTCGAGCGGAACGTCGCGCCCACGTTCCAGGCCGCTCATCAGCCGGTCCGGGCCATAGAGCGCATCGGCGCCGTTCATCGCCTCGGTGACTCCGTCGGAGTAGAGATAGAGCCGGTCGCCGGGCTCGAGCCGGAGATGTTGCGACTCGTACTCCGAGGGGGCCAGCCCGATCGGGAACCCCGGTACGTCGAGCAGTCGCGCCGGAGCGCCGACGGGAAGATGAATCAGGCCGGGATGCCCCGCGGTGACGTACTCGAACGCCCCTGCGGTGACGTCGAGCACGCCGTAGAGGATCGTGAAATACTGCCCCGTCGCGACATCGAACGGGAACCGACGTGTGAGCTCGTCGGCCACCTCGGCGGGAGGGAGCAGCGAACCGCGGACCGAGGCGCCGGTGGTCGGGCCAAGGTGGTCGTCGGCCGTCCGGGCGAGCAGCGACAGGGGGTCGGAAGGAGGCGAGAGCATCCGGCTCAGGGTCACCGAAAGGAGCGACGAGGCGACCCCGTGGCCGCTGACGTCGAGGACGTAGAGCCCGACCTTGTCGTCATCGAGGACCAGCACGTTGAGGCTATCGCCGGCCAGCTCGTCGCACGGCTTGAGGTGCCAGGCGAACCGGGCGTGCGGATAGACCGGCACCCGGCGGGGCAAGAGCGATTCCTGAATCCGGGCGGCCGTGCGCAGGTCGCGCTCCATCCGCCGGTTGGCCCGGGTCAGAAGGGCGTTGGTCTCTTCCAGCGCGGCGTTGCGCTCGGCCAGGGCGCGGCGGAGCCGGACCGCTTCCTCGACCGACCGCTTGAGCATCACCTGGGTCTCGATCCGCGCCAGGACGACCGGAAAATCGAGCGGCTTGGTGACGTAGTCGTTGGCCCCGAGGTGAAGCGCCTGGACCACGTCCTCGCTCTGGTCGCGGGCCGTGGCCATGATCACCGGCAGCTCGGCCGCGGGGAACCGCTCGCGAAGAGCCGCGAGCACTTCCAGGCCGCTCAGGCCCGGCATCATCACGTCGAGCAGGACCAGGTCGAACGGCCGCTCCGCGACCATCGCCAGCGCCTCGTGCCCATCGGCCGCGACCAACACGCCGTACCCCTTGCGCTCGAGCCGGCGCGAGAGCATGTCGCGGTTGAGTGGGTCGTCGTCCACGACCAGCAGATTGCCCGGCAACGGCGTCGAACCGGCCTCCGCCGCCATCGTTGCTCCTTTTCGTTTCAACAGCGACCGGACCGGATCGGGCGGGATCGGACCGATTCCGAACCCGGTCACTGTCAGAGAAAGATTCGTGCCAGATCTCGAAAAATTATATCCGGGTTGGCCTGGATCTTGCTTGCGGTTCCCGATCGATTAAGTGAGCGGTCGCGGGTTGCGGTCGCCCCGCCATGCAGGCCACCCTGCACCCTGTTGATTATATCGAGGAAGATCGGCTGTGATCGACGATCCCGAGCTGCCGAGGGTGGGAGTGAGCCCGATCGGGGACCATTCGGTCTGCTGGCGCGTCTGGGCCCCCAACGCCAGGAGCGTGGAGCTGGTGATCGATCCGGAGGGGGCCGACGAGCGTCGGGCGATGCGGGCCGAGCCGCGTGGGTTTCACACCATCGAGACGCCGGTACCTGCGTCCGGAGCGCGGTACGGGTATCGCCTGGACGGCGGCCCGGTCGTGCCCGACCCCGCGTCGCGCTGGCAGCCCGACGGGGTGGGACGGCCGTCGGCCGTGTTCTTCCCGGACCGGTTCGCATGGGACGAGAACGAGGGCGCCTGGCGCGGGATCGAGCGCGCTGATCTGGTCTTTTACGAACTGCACGTCGGCACGTTCACGCCCGAAGGGACGTTCGACGCCGTCCTGCCCCGTATCGATGCCCTGCTTGAGCTGGACGTCACGGCCATCGAGCTGATGCCGGTGGGCCAGTTTCCGGGGACGCGAAGCTGGGGTTACGACGGGGTCCATCCGTTTGCTCCCCAGCACAGTTACGGCGGACCGGAGGGGCTCAAGCGGCTGGTCGAGGGGTGCCACCGCAAGGGCATGGCGGTCTTCCTGGACGTGATCTACAACCACTTCGGCCCCGAGGCGAACGTCGCTCCCGAGTTCGGACCCTACCTGACCGAGACGTACCGGACCGACTGGGGTCCCGCGCTCAACTTCGACCACCGCCAGTGCGACCCGGTCCGTGCGTTCGTGCTCGAGAACGCGCGGTCCTGGATTCGCGACTACCACCTCGACGGCCTCCGGCTTGACGCCTCGGACCAGATCTACGACCGTTCGCCCCATCCCATCCTGGCCGAGGTCGCCGAGGTCGTCCACGACGCCGCCAAGGCCCTGGGGCGACCGGCGTACGTTTTCGCCGAGACCGACCTCAACGACGCGGTGCGTTACCTCGGGCCGGTCGATCGGGGCGGATACGCCCTGGACGGCCAGTGGAACGACGACTTCCACCACGCCGCGCACGTCGTCCTGACCGGCGAAAGCGGCGGCTATTATCGCGATTTCACGCCCGGTCCCGCCGCGATCGTCAAGAGCCTGGAGCGCGTCTTCGTCAACGATGGCAACTACAGCGCCTTTCGCCATCGCCGCCACGGCAACTCCGCGGCGGGCTTCGCCGGAGACCGATTCGTCGCGTTCACCCAGAACCACGACCAGGTGGGCAACCGACCGGGATCGGACCGGCACGCCGCGAGCCTGCCGCCGTCAACGGTCCGACTGGGCGCCGGCATCCTCTTGCTGGCGCCCCGACTGCCGCTCCTGTTCATGGGGCAGGAGTATGGCGAGACCAACCCGTTCCCGTTCTTCTGTGATTTCCAGGACCCCAGGCTCAAGGACGCGGTCCGCCAGGGACGGGCGAAGGAACTGGCGTCGTTCGGCTGGGACGGCGAGATACCCGACCCCCTGTCGGTCGAAGCGCGCGACCGGGCCGTCCTGAGCTGGTCGTGGAGCGATCCGGTCCGCGCGGGGCTTGCGCCGGCTGCACCGGGACCTCCTGCGAATTCGACGTAAACTGCCCGCGCTCCGCGACTTCAGCCCGCCGCGTTGCCGGCTCGACGGCGAACGGCTCGTCGTGGAACGGGGCGAGGCCGATGCTCCCGTGCGGATCGTCTTCAATCTGGGCGATCCCGAGACCTCGATTCCCGACGCGCTGACCGGACTCACCCCGATGCTTCGGTCCGAGGCGGCCATCTATGGGGGAGACGCCGGGGCAGCCGATGGCCGACTGTCAGGCCGTGAGTTCATGATCTTCGCGGCGACACGCTGACGGAATCCGCGCACGGTCGACCGGAATCTCCGAATCTCGTGAGGAAAAACTGTCAGGATCGAGGCCGCCAGAGCGACTGATCGGACAGTAGAACGAGACGAGACGAAACGCGGCGTGAACGACCGCGGGCCCGGAGCCGGCTGACCGATCGATGAGCGACGAACCTACGACGGACCCGGCTGGCTGGCTGGACCGGCACGGAGACATCCTGTACCGGTACGCCCTCTGGCGGGTACGAAGCCCCGACATGGCCGCGGACGTCGTCCAGGAGACGTTCCTGGAGGCCCTGCGCGCTCGTGATTCCTACCAGGGCCGATCGAGCGAGCGGACGTGGCTCGTCGGGATCTTGCGGCACAAGATCATCGACCAGCTTCGCAAGAGCCGCCGCGACCGGGTGCGCGACGAACAGCGGGCCGCCGACGCGGGAGCAGGGGGGCCGGCCCCCGAGGCCGGGTTCGACCGACACGGACACTGGCGGGCGGGACCGGGCGCCTGGAAGGGCGATCCGAGCCGCGTGCTCGAATCGCGCGAGTTCTGGGAGGTCCTGGGCGATTGCCTGGCGCGGATGCCCGCGCGGCTCGCCGACGCCTTCATCCTCCGCGAGCTCGACGGCCTCGACGCCGATCACGTCCGCGAGGTCCTGGGGATCACCCCCGAGAACCTCTGGGCCCGCCTCTCCCGCGCGCGGGGCCTGCTCCGCGGCTGTCTCGAAGTCCACTGGTTCAGGCCACCCGGCAAGATCCGATCCGCATCATCCCCCCTCATGGAAATTGAAATAGGTTCGTCGAGAACATGAGCCTGAACCTGAGATTGAGACTGAGAGTGAGACTGAGCCGCGTGAAGACCGCCTGGCACCTGCTCAATCTCCCTTGCCGCGAGATCACCCGGCTCGCGTCCGAATCGATGGACCGCGACCTCGGCCGGCTGGAACGCCTCGCGCTAAGGTCGCACGTCGTGTATTGCCGGGCCTGCCGCCGGTATCTCCGCCAGCTTCTCCTGCTGCGCGCGACGCTACGGCGGATTGCCCGCCGGGTCGAATCCGAACCCGCTCCACCCCTTCCCGGACCTGGTCTCCCCGACGACGTGCGCGAGCGGCTTCGACGCCTGCTGAACGGGAACTGAATGGTCTTGCCGCTCATTTTCTCAAACTTCTCTGTCAGGAAACCGAACTCGCGGGCGACTCATCGACGCGGACGGCCGCCCTGGCATCGAAACGGTCGGCGGCATCGCCGGACCCGTAGCCGATGCCGGGATGACGGACTCCGTACGTCCTCAACGGATCGAGTCTTCCCAAGGAGAACATTGCAACATGTTTACACTCAATGAAATCGTGACCCCCTGTCTCGCGGGTCTCATGCTGCTGGCGAGCCTGGTCGGTTCAGGGACCGGAGCGCGGGCCGATGACGGCGACCGGAGGCCCGGCGACAACGTGGTCTACGTGGAGAGCAACGACCCGGCCGGCAACGCGATCCTCGCCTATGTACGCGACGCCGAGGGGGCCTTGACGCCGCTCCGGGGCGCACCGTTTCCGACCGGCGGCCTGGGGATCACCCCGACGTTCGCGCTCGGGCCGTACGACTCGGATCAGAATGTGATTCTGAACCCCGCGCGGACGATGCTCTTCGCGGTCAACGGCGGCTCGGACACGATCGCCGTGTTCCGGGTCGGGGCCGGCGGCGGTCTGACCCATGTGCCGGGCTCGCCGTTCCCCTCGGGGGGCTCGAACCCGGTGAGCGTGGGCCTGGACGGTAACATCCTGTGCGTGGTCAACAAGGACCAGGACCCCGACCATCCGGGGCTCTTTCTGCCGAACTACACGACCATGTACGTCACCTCACAGGGCCGGTTGATCCCGATCCCGCGCTCGACGGTCTCGGTGGACGCCGGCTCGTCGCCCTCGCAGGCGCTGACCGCGCCTGGGAGCCGGCTCCTCTTCGGCGCCGACTTCATGGGCGGACTGCTCCGGTCGTTCAAGATCGACGGGAACGGACGCCTGAACGTGCGCGAAGCCCAGCCGCTACCGGCGGCCGAGTTCGCCGACACCGGCGCGCCGCCGTTCCCCCTGGGACTGGCCCTTCATCCCGACCGCCCGCTCCTGTACGTCGGGTTCGTCACGATCAACCGACTGGGCGTTTACCGATACCACGAGAGCGGCGGCCTCCGGTTTCTGCGGACCGTTCCGAACTCGGGCCAGGCCCTCTGCTGGGTCCTGGTCAACCGGAAGGGGACACGTCTCTACACCAGCAACACCGGCGACCCGAGCGTCTCGGTTTACGACCTGACCGTCGATCCCTCCGAGCCGATCGAGATCCAGCGGGTGGTGCTCCACAGCACGGGCAACAGTTTCCAGTTCGCCCTCGACTCGAACGAGGAGTTCCTCCACGTCGTCACCCAGCAGTCGTCGGCCACCCAGAACGTCACCGCCAACGCGATCAACGTCCTGAAGGTGAACCACGACGGCACCCTCACCGAGGTCCCGTCGTCGCCGACCCTGCTCCCCGTGCCGAACCTCGTCCGTCCCCAGGGGGTCGCGGCACTCTGATCTGATTCAGATTCACACGATCATCAATCGGGGGACTCAGGATGGGACGTGACGTGACTCACGTGCCGGTCCTGGTACCACTGCCCCCGAACATTGCTCCGGAAGTGAGAACGTCGCCGCAAGGAACGTCACAGCGCTTGCCGGCAGAGCCACGACTCTTCGCGAGCGTGCCCGTCCACAGAGCCTCCATCCCGAAGCGTGCAAAATCCTTAACAATTCAATTGACTACGTCATTCCTCGCGGTTAGACTTTAATACTTGTGGGTTCGAACTCGAGACGGGTCGAATCGTGAGGCTACGCGGGCCATCGATCGCATCAAGCGATCGGTGGCCATTTTTTTGTGCGCCCCTCGCTCGCGCGGGGCTCTGAGCGTCCGGGCGCGATGGTTGCCTGCCGACGGCGATCATAGTCGATGCACTTACACATGTTATTCCTTACAATTATACCGCGGCGCTGGCCGGCTCACGGCACGCAGCTCGGCAGCAACGGCAAAAGGTGGCGGAAGCTCGGTATCTATGCGCTCGAATTCGAATGTCTGGAACCTCGATGCTGCCTGAGTACTCTGGACGTCTGGCTCGGCGGTACGGGTAACTACAGCAACCCCGCGAACTGGAGCCTCGGTGTTGTCCCGAATAACGGCAGCCTTGTGAGCGGACTGCCTGCGACCTTCACCGTTGCCATCACCAGCGGCCAGGGCGGCAACTCCGCCGTCACCCTCGACATGAACGCCACGATCGACAACTTGTCGATCGATGCCGCCAGTTCCCTGACCATCGCCGACAGCGAGAGCCTCACCGTCGCAGGCAGCGCGGGAGGCGACTCCGCGACGGGGATGATCAACAATGCGGGCAAGATCGTGCTGAGCGGGAACGCCAGCGGCACCGCCACCCTGAACATCAGTGGTACCGTCACGCTCACCGGCGGCGGTTCGGTGACGATGACCGACAGCGCCTGGAGCCAGATTCAGGGGACCGGCCCCGGCGCCGTGCTCAAGAACGGCGCCAGCGACCTCGCCCAGATCCGCAACATCATCGCTTCCTGGGGGCAGACCAAGGCCAGCATCTTTGCGCTCGCCGCGCAAGAACAGAAACCACAAGATTCTCTTATGTATATAGTTAATGAAAGTGGCCTCTGGGACATCGTGACCGCACCCGGCGCGGACCCTTATCATGGGGCACAGTACCTTCATGCTCAGAACGCCCTCCTCACGGCGTACTACGACAAGTATTTCCCCCTGAACGGACAGCTAGCGCAAGCTCTGCATCAAAATGATCAAGCTAAATACATTTACATTCAATCAGAAATCTATGATCTTTATAAATGGCAAAGCGAACAGCAAAATTTATTTAATACTTATATAGGCAAATCAAGCGATTCCACATCTCTACAAACTCAGTATATCCTCGCAACTCAGGACGCCAACACGATCCAGGGGGCCGGCCAGATCGGCGGCCTGGATCAGCTCGTCAACCTGGGTACGATCCTGGCCAACCAGTCGGCCCCCCTGACGATCGAGCCTAGCGTCACGACGCTGGACAACCTCGGAACACTCGAGGCGTCCGGGGGCGCCTCGCTCAGCCTGGAGGGGACCGTCACGAACGAGGAGACGGTGCAAGTCGACGCCGGCAGCTCGCTCATCGTGGGCAATTATACACAGAGATCCGGTCTCACCTACATCGACGCCGGAGCGAGCTTCCTTACTCCCGCCACCTACAACCAGGCCGGCGGCTCGACCACGATTGCCGCGGGCGGCGCGTTCAACGCTCCCGCCTTCGTCCAGGCCGCCGGGTTCACCACGGTGAACGGAACGCTCACCGCGAGTCCGGTGTCCATCGCCGGCACCCTCTTCGGAAGCGGGAGCGTTGTGGGCAACGTCGTGAGCTCCGGCACGCTCATCCCGGGCGATGCGCCCACGCCGGGCGCACTCCAGATCACCGGCGATTACACCCAGCAAAACGCCGGTGCGCTGGACATCGCCCTCAGCAACGCCTGGCCCCAGCCGGTCAGCGTCGATCAGCTCAATGTCAGCGGGGCCGCCACGCTCGAAACGGGCAGCATCCTCAATGTGAGCTACGTCAACGGTTTTGTGGCGACCAACAACGAGATCTTCACGTTCCTGAATTTCGCGTCCCTGGCCGGGAGCTTCACCGTCCTCAACGGTCTCACTCAGGGGAACGTCACGTTCAGCGTGAACGACCATCCGATGTACGCTGACCTCGAAACGCCCCTGATTCGCCCGATCGTCATAGCGGATTCTGCCGCTAGCATCACGTTTACCTCTGCCACAGTTTTCGGCGACGTCAATCCGATGCAGGGTAAGACCACTGTCACGTTTGTCTATGGCACCGACCCCACCTTGACGACGGGTACAACCACCACCGAACCGCAGTCGCTGGTCAACTCAAACTTCTACCGGACTGTGTACACACCCCTGACGGGCCTCATCCCGCGTACGACCTATTACTATCGCGTCGTCGCGACGAACATCGCCGGAACGACCTACGGCGCGATTCGCAGCTTCAGCACGCTCATCCCGCCCACCGCCGCAACACTGTGGATCACGGACCTCACCCTCACCACCGTCACGTTCAACGCCCTGGCGAATCCCGAGGGACTCGCCACGACGGTCGATTTCGTTTACGGCACGGCCCCGAACCTGATCGGAGCCACGAGAACAACAGCGATATCCATCGGTAGTGGCACAAGCGCGGTGACGGTGAGCGTGCCGCACATCCAGGTCCAAACCTATGCAACGTATTACTACCGCGTCGAGGCGATCAACCCCGAAGGAACGAGCTATGGGAATATCTACAGTTTCATCGCAGTCGTCTATCCCACCATCGCGCCCCAGGAGACGACGGGCATCACCACCACAACCGCCACGCTCAACGGCCTCGTGAATCCCGAGGGAACGGACACGCCGGTGAGCTTCGTCTACAGCACCGACCGCACGTTCATGACCGATAAAACGACCACCGCGCCGCAGTCTATCGGAAACGGTACGAGCACGGTGGCGGTGCATGCGGCGCTCACTGGGCTTCAGCCCGGCACGACGTATTACATTTTCATGCAGGCGGGCAACCTCGTCAATACAGGTGGCTACGGCATCACCGGCAGCTCTGTGTCGACTTTCACCACGGTTTCGACCGCGAACGTACACACACTCGACGTCGGGACCGCGGACAATGCCGGCTCCTGGACCATCACCGGTGCGGGAGGAAGCGCGATACCGGCGATCGCGGTGGGTCCTGCGATCAGCCTCACCAGCAACGGCACAAGGGCGGGGTACATCCGGCCGGGTGAAAACCTGGCGAGCTTCAACGGACTCTGGTACACGGACCTGCCGTTCGACCTTCCCGCCAACGCGACCAAAGTCGCTCTGGCCTTCTCTGGGCTGCTCGGCGACGACCGGGTGGTCCTCCAGCTCAACGGCCACAACATCGGCAACGCAGGCATCGACCCGATCACCGGTGAACCCGTAACCGGCGCGGGGCGAATGCACTTCCCGGTCGGCTCCGAAACACTGTTCACCTTCGACGGCTCCACGTCCGGGACCATTACCTCATGGTTCAACCTCGGCGGGAGCAACGACCTGCGGTTGGTGGTGAATAACACCACCGGCGGGATTACCGGCACAACGTCCACGTTTCTGAACGACAATGATTTCACGGATGCCGCTCTGACCGCAACCGTCACCTATACGACCCGGCCCCCGACCTCGCCCTCCGCAACGACCGCGGCGGCCACGAGCATCACTGAGACGGCAGCCACCCTCAACGCCAGCATCAACCCGCAGGGCGGCTCGACAACGGGCTATTTCGTCTACGGCACCGACCTGGCGCTTTCGGCCGGCACCACCACCGCGCCGCAGTCCATCGGCAGCGGCACCACGAGCCTGGTCGTCACGGCGGCGTTGAGTGGCTTGAAGCCCGGCACGACGTACTACGAACGCGTGGTGGCCCGAAGCGCTGTCGGCACGACCTACGGCGCGATCCTCAGCTTCACGACCGCGACGCCTCTGCCCCCCCCGATCACACAGCCTCCCGTCACGACAAGACCGCCTCTTGCCACAACGTCAACGGCCGCCGCCGTCAGCGAAACGGAAGCCACCCTGGCGGCCTGCGTCGATCCCCAGGGGAGCCCCACGATGGTTGCCTTCCACTACGGCACTGACCCCACGCTCTCGGCAGGTACCACCACCGCACCGCAGACTGATCGGCAGCGGCACCACCGCAGTGACGGTGACCACGGCGCTCAGCGGCCTGACGCCCGGCACCACCTACTACGGCCGCGTGTTGGCCACCAATGGCAGCGGGACCAGTTTGAGTGCGATCTTCAGCTTCACCACCGCGCCCCTTCCCGCGGTCGGTCCGCGGGTCGTCGCCGTCCAGAGGTTTGGCTATCACATGCGGCCGACCATCCTGGTGCTCACTTTTAACGAAACCCTCGACCCGCTCACCGCACGGAACCCGGCCAATTACCGCTTGACCCTCAAAGGGCACCATCGCCCGCTCAGGATCCGGTCCGCCGTCCTCAGCCCCGACGGGGAGGCTGTCACGCTGCACCCGTCCCGGCGCTTGCCGCTCCGGTTCGCGTACCGGCTCACGGTCCTCGGCACACCGCCCAGCGGCGTGACCAGTACCTCGGGGGTGTACCTCAATGCCGCCGGACCCGGCCAGGCGGGGTCCGATTTCACAACCACCATCACCCGGATGAACCTCGTCATCCCGCCTGAGCGCCACTCCCCAGCACTCGCCGCCTGTCATCTCAACGCCACACAGTCCATCCCCCACGGCCCGGCTGCCTTCCGGCATCGAGCCCACACGTAGCCCACGACCGCGATCACCAGGGAGGGGAAGGCCCTTAACAAACCCAGGCCCCCGAACTGTCCAGTCTCAGGGGTCCACCAATAGTGCGCCCTATATCGTGTGGCCGCCGGGAACGAGAAAAAAGCGCGTGGGTCTGGTTACTGGTAGCGGCCCCGTGTTACAATTGTCATGGACAGGAGGCAAGGAGGCTCTTCTCGTCTGGAACGCGCCGTCGGGAGACGATCGCCGTGCTTTTATTTTCGCTGACCGGGTCGGTCCTCTTGCTGTTGATCGTGAACTGGTTCGCGTGGACCGAGGAACACGGCTTTGCCTGTGTCGTGGGCTCATGCGCAGTCTTCCTGGCGGGGTCGCTTTTTTTGATGTGCCTCTTGCCTGCGTTGGGAATTCAGTCTGTCTTGCTTGGCATCGCGGCCGGCGTGTGGCGCTCGAAGCGCTGGTCTCCCAGGCTATTCCTCGGGCTCTCCTCCGGAGCCACCCTGGCCGCCTATCTCCTTGCGGGAATCCTGGTGTTAGCGTCCGAACGGGAATATGCCCGGCTGCGTACACTTTACCCGTACGAATCCATGGAAGCTCGGCTGCCAGGTCCCGAGCCGGCACAGGGAACGACCGGCCTACCGCCCGCAACCCGTGATCGCCTCGCACGGTTGGACGAAATGGTCGAGCAGACTTCGAAGGGCACTCGGAATTTCCAGATCGAGATCTTGCATGAACACGCGATCGATCTGTTCATCAACAGCCCAGGTTTCGGGATTGCCCGGATGATCCATCCCAGCGAATTCAGCCTGGCAAATTCCCTACGACGAGAGCCGGTGCCTCTTCAGCCGGGCTCTCGCTTCCTATCGATCTGGTCGCCGGGCGTGAGCCGGCATTCGACAGTGGCCGATGGCACCTTGCTGAGCCCGTTGCTCGACGACAGCATCGTCGATTTCGTCAACGGGCGCGGCTTCGGTTATTTCAAGGACCGCCGGCACGTGGCCGGATTCGAGACGCACCGCTTCAGCCGAGTTCCTGAGCCGGAGCAGCCGTGGCGCATACAGTCCCTGGAACTGATCAGCCTCCTGCTGCACGACGAGCCCCAGGTGTACAACTCCGACCATCTGCCTCGCATGGAACAGACGCACACCATGCCCACGCGGCCCCTGGACCGGTTCGAGTGGTTCGCTCTGCACGACTTGCAACAGGGCGAGGACATCATCACCACGCGAGAATCCGAGGGCCTGCGCATGCTCGGAGCGGTGCGCAGTCTTCCGCGGTGCGTCAATTGCCACGGCGGCGAAAAGGGTGCACTGCTGGGAGCGTTCTCCTACACGCTGAGCAATGTAATGGCTAGTCCATAGCACCTGAGAGCAGGCACGGGCCGCAGCCGCTCGCCCAGACGACAACGACGACCTTGCCACGGTGGTCGACTCGAGTTCATCCGCCACCCATCGATCTCCTCGCCCACCGACCTCCGTGGCTGTTTGGCCCATAGCACGAGTGGGCCCGTGGAGTACAATGCACCATGTGAAATCCGAACCTGGCAGCGAACGGGCCATGCAGGCCGACCCCCATCTCCACGAGCACTGCGCATCGGGTGCAATCTCCGCCGGTCCAGAAGCTGAGTGGCTTGCCCATGCCCTTCTATATCGATGCCGACGCCTGCCCGGTCAAGGACGAGACCTACCGCGTGGCCCGTCGGTACACGATCCAGGTGTTCGTCGTGGCGAATGCGCCCTTGTTGGTGCCCCGCGAGGAGTTGATCGAACTGGTGGTGGTGTCGGGCGGGTTCGACGCCGCCGACGACTGGATCGCCGAGCGCGCCGGACCGGGCGACATCGTGATCACAACCGATATTCCCCTCGCCGACCGTTGCCTGCGGCGTGGTGCGCGGGTCCTGGGGCCGAAAGGGCTGGAGTTCACCGACGACGCCATCGGCGAGGCCCTGGCGACGCGCGCCCTGCTGGAGATGTTACGCCAGTCGGGCCAGTTCGGCGGCGGTCCCGCTCCCTTCGCCAAGACCGACCGATCGCGGTTCCTCGCCAAGCTCGACGAGCTGGTTCACGCGGCACGGCGCGATCTCCGGAAGTCCGGGCCCTCTTGAGGTTCGAGCGGAACCATCACGACAGGATCGTGCACTGGACACGGTCGTATCGAGTGAACCCCTGGTCAAAGGTGACCAACTGATAATCGGCTGTCCGTGCGAAAGCGGCCAGGTATGCGTCGTTCCAGACCCTGGGCGAAAAGGACTGGTGCTGCTGGGTGTAACTTCGCCGGAAAGGCTCAATACCGTCGGGCTCGTCGGCGAACACGATGCGTGGATCGTCAAGAAACGCATCGTACATCAGCCATGCGTTCGCCAGCGTGACGGCTTCCGCGTCAAACGCTCCGGGATTAGTGGCGAGCCGAAAAAATCCCTGTTGCGTCAAGCGGCAAGATGAGCACGCTTCGCTCGACGACCCCTCGAACCAGCCTTTTGCGACCGCGTGATGGACGTTGAGATTCGAAGGCAAGGGCCAGCCACAGGTTGCCCTCAGGCAGAACCATCCTCATCATCCAGAAGTTCCGCCAGGCGATCCGCGGTGAGTTGACGACTTCCCGGTCGATCGGACCGCACCAGTGGTAATTGGATCGACCGACGTGTCGCGGGCGATGCTGGCGGTAGCGCTCCGCGGTAGGCAACGGTCACGATCGTGCCTTCCGGCAAGGGTAACTCGCTCTCGAGCACCACGATGCCGTTAGGGATGCGACCCTGAAATTCCATGGCCCTATCGACTCTCACCTTGCTCCTCGAATCAGGTCCCAACGGTTCGTTCGCCACCGCGTGGTCGGCGCCGCGAGCCGGGTCTGGACCCGGCGGCGATCTTTCCATGGCGCGAATGTCAATACACCGACTGGAAGTGATTCATGATCGACGGTTGTTCCGGTCCGAGGATCGCCAGGGCGTTGGGAGGGAGGGTGATTTGCTCGGTTCCGACATCGATTCCGGAATCATGCGTGGCGAGAAGCATGGTGGTGGGGCGGCCGGGGCAAAGGGGTAATGTCCTCGGCCCGTCGGCGAAGTTCACGGCGATGGTGACGCGGCTGCGCTCGATGACGAGCCAGCCCTCGGCCTCGTCGAACCGGGTTGATACGTGGTCGAGCCGGCCGTCGGTGAGCTGGGGCAAACAGCGGCGCAGGGCGATCAGTCGGCGGTGCCAGGCGAGCATGGCGCGGTGCGGATCGCGGCCGGGCTCGCTCCAGTCGAGGGTCGAGCGGCGGAACGTGGCGATGTCGCCGGGGTCGGGCACGTCCTCGGGCTTCCAGCCAAAGGCGGCGAACTCACTGCGGCGGCCTTCGGAAACCGCCTTCGACAGCGCGGGGTCGTCCGGGAAGTCGGCGAAGTACTGGAACGGCGCAGCTGGCGGCGAACTCCTCGCCCTGAAACAGCATCGGCACGAAGGGCGCGGTCAGCACCAGGGCCGCGGCCAGCTTGAGCCGATCGAAGCTCGTCAGGTGGCAAAGCCGGTCGCCCTGCGGCACGGTTGCCGAGCTGGTCGTGGTTCTGGACGTAGCCCAGGAAGTGGTGCGCCGAGAGGCCGATCGGTGGGCGGCCGTGGCGCCGGAGCCGGAACTCGGAACGTCGGCCGTTGTAGACGTAAGAATGCTGGAAGGACGTCGCCAGGTCGGCGAGCGAACCGAAGTCGGAGTAATACCCATCGCGCTCGCCGGTGATGACCGAGTGCAGGGCGTGGTGGAAGTCGTCGCTCCACTGGGCGTCGATGCCGAAGCCGCCGATCTCCCAGGGGCGGACGATCCGGGGGTCGTTCAGGTCGCTCTCGGCGATCAGGACGAGGTGCCGGCCGAGGTGGGCCTTGAGGACGTCGACCTCGGTGGCGAGCTGTTCGAGGAAGTTGATCGCCGACGTGTCGACGATCGCGTGGACGGCGTCGAGCCGGAGGCCGTCGAGATGATAGTCGCGGAGCCACATCAGGGCGTTGTCGCAGAAAAAACGCCGGACCTGATCGCTGTGGGGGCCGTCGAAGTTCGAGCGCATCGCCCCAGGGGGTCTTGTGCCTCTCCGAGAAATAGTGGCCAAACTGCGGCAGAATATTTCCCGAAGGGCCGAGATGGTTGTACACCACGTCGAGGATCACCGCGATCCCCCGGGCGTGGCAGGCGTTGACCAGCCGCTTGAGCCCTTCGGGACCGCCGTAGGCGTGCCGGGTCGCGTACAGGGCGACGCCGTCATACCCCCAGCCGAACCGGCCCGGGAAGTCGGCCACGGGCAACAGCTCGATGTGCGTGACGCCCAGGTCCTTCAGGTGGTCGAGCCGGCTGATGACGCCGTCGAACGTTCCCTCCGGCGTGAACGTGCCGACGTGGAGCTCGTAGATCAGGGCCGAGGATAGCGGCGGGGCCTGGAATCCGCCGTCGGTCCAGGCGGAACGCCTTATGATCGACCAGCCGCGACGGGCCGGCGAGGCCCTGGGGCTGCCACGGCGAGCGCGGGTCGGGCAGCGGAGGGCCGCCGTTGATGGCGAACGCGTAGTCGTCCCCCGGCCGCCGCCGAGGGGATGTCGGCCACGTACCAGCCGTCGGGCTGCGGCGCTCCATGGGAAACGATTTTCCCAGGATCGTGACATCCACCCGTTCCGCTTTGGGTGCCCAGACGCGAAAATGAGCCATCGGCTCCTCCGGCAAGGTATCCTTGTTCACTGACTTTGGTTCATACGGCACTGCGGGTCGCGGCATCGGCTTTGCGGAAGGAGAGCCGTCGCTCGAACCGGCTCCGGCGGTCGCAAAGCCGGTGCCGGAACCACGGACAGTGCGGTCCTGATCGATTCTCGGGAGCGGTTTCCAACGATGCCTGTGCCACTCGCCACCTACCGGATTCAGATTCACGCCGGCTTCGGGTTCGACGACACGGCGGCGATCGCCGATTATCTGCAGGCGCTCGGAGTATCAGCCACCTCTATTCTTCGCCCGTCGCTCCAGGCCGGCAAGGGCAGCACGCATGGCTACGACGTGCTGAACCATCATCAGGTCAGCAAGGAGCTGGGAGGTCCCGAGGGGCACGCCAGGCTCTGCCAGAGCCTGGGCAAGAACCATCTTGGGTATATCCTCGACATCGTGCCCAACCACATGAGCATCGCCAGTCGCGAGAACACATGGTGGTGGGACGTGCTCGAGAACGGCCAGTCGAGCCGGTACGCCGTTCTATTTCGACGTCGACTGGCAGCCCCTCGAGGCCAAGCTGCACGACACGGTGCTGATGCCGATCCTGGGCGACCACTACGGCCGGGTGCTCGAGGCCGGCGAGCTGAAGTCCTGAACCGCGACGGCGGCACGCTTCACCCTCCAGTACCACGACCACGTGATGCCGATCGCGCCCCGATCGCTCAACAGCCTGCTCGGCCGCGCGGCCGATCGGATCGACGAGAAGGCCGACGAGCTGGCGTTCCTGGCCGACTGCTTCGGCAATCTGCCCCTTTCGACCGACACCGACCCGCCCAGCGTGATCCGCCGCCACCGCGACAAGGAAGTCCTCCGCCGCGCTGCTGGCCCGGCTCTGCTGGGAACACCCCGAGATCGCCCGCGCCATCGACCAGGTGGTCGCACGAGATCAACGCTTCGCCCACCGAGCTCGACACGCTGCTCGACCGGCAGAACTATCGACTCGCCTACTGGCGGACCGCCGGCCAGGAGCTGGACTACCGTCGCTTCTTCGACATCAACACCCTGGTCAGCCTGCGGATCGAGGACCCGCGTGTCTTCGACGACACCCACGTCGTCGTGCTCGACTGGGTACGCAAGGGGGTGCTCGACGGTCTACGGGTCGACCACCCCGACGGCCTCCGCGATCCGCGACAGTACGCCGAGCGGCTCCACGAGCACATCCCGAACGGCTGGATCGTCGTCGAGAAGATCCTCGAGCCGGGCGAGAAGCTCCCCGACGACTGGCCCGTCGCCGGCACCACCGGGTACGACTTCCTGAACAAGCGTCACGGGACTCCTGATCGACCCCGACGCCGAGCAGCCCCTGATCGGACTTCTGGACCGAGTTCACGGGAATTCCGGCCGACTACACGGCGATGGTCCGCGAGAAGAAGTTCCTGGTGCTCAAGGAGCTCTTCGGTAGCGACCTGGCCCGGCTGGCGTCGCTCCTGGTCAAGATCTGCGAGCGGCAAAAACGCTATCGCGACTACACCCGGCGCGAGCTGACAACCCTGCTCCGCGAGGTCATCGCGTGCTTCCCGGTTTATCGGACCTACATCGAGGCCGACGAGGGAAGGATCAGCGACGGCCGACCGGCACTACATCGACGAGGCGATCGAGACGGCCCGGGCGAACCGGCCCGAGATCGACGTCGATCTGTTCGAGTTCCTCCGCGACCTGCTCCAGCTCAGGATCACAGGCGCGCTCGAGTCCGAGATGGTCATGCGGTTCCAGCAGCACACCGGCCCGGTGATGGCCAAGGGGGTCGAGGACACGGTCTTCTATAACTTCAACCGGCTGGTCGCGCTCAACGAGGTCGGCGGCGACCCCGGCCGGTTCGGCATGTCGCTCGAACAGTTCCACGCGAGCTGCCAGCGAAACCCAGAAGCGGTGGCCGACCACGATGCTGGCCTCGACCACCCACGACACCAAGCGGAGCGAGGACGTCCGGGCGCGGATCGCGCTCCTTTCCGAGATCCCCGAGGCGTGGGCCGAAGCGGTCGAAGCGCTGGGCGGCGCACAACGAGCGGCACAAAACGGCCGACGGCTGCCCGACCGCAACCTCGAGTATCTGCTCTACCAGACGCATGCTCGGCGCCTGGCCGATCGACGCCGAGCGGCTGGTCGCCTACCTGATGAAGGCGTGCCGTGAGGCGAAGGCTACACGTCCTGGAACACCCCAGAACGCCGCCTACGAGGAGGCGGTCGAGGCGTTCACGCGGGCGTTGCTGGCGACCGCGAGTTTCGGGCCGACTTCAAGGCGTTCGTCGCTCCCCTGATCGAGCCGGGACGGGTCAACGTCGCTGGCGCAGGCCCTCATCAAGCTGACGGCGCCCGGCGTTCCCGACACTGTACCAGGGGACCGAGCTCTGGACCTGACGCTGGTCGATCCGGACAACCGCCGGCCGGTCGATTACGATCTCCGCCGCCGTCTCCTGGCCGAGCTCGAAGGCGCATCGCCTCGAGAACGATCGTCGCGCCGGGCGTGACGAGGGCATGACCAAGCTCCATGTCACCCGCCAGGCGCTCCACCTCCGCCGCCGCCACCCGGAATGGTTCGGACCCGACGGCGACTACACTCCGCTTGCGGCTTCGGGCCCCAGATCGGATCATGTCGTCGCCTTCGCTCGGGGTCGCGAGCCCGGCAGCGTCACGGTCGTCCCTCGTTTGCCGATCAAGCTCGGAGGCCGCTGGGACGATACGGCCGTCGAGCTTCCCCCCGGCCGCTGGCACAACGAGCTGACCGGCGAGACCCTGGAGGGAGGCCGAGCCGCGTGGCCGACGTCCTGAAGCGGTTCCCGGTGGCGCTGCTGGCCCGGGGCGAAGGATGAGACGCCGAGCGAGTCACGATCCCCGATGCCGTTTCGATCCGATGCCGACAAGGACGACCCCATGATCGCCCCCGATCCCTTCTGGTATAAGGACGCCATCATCTACGAGCTCCACGTCAAGGCGTTCGCGGACAGCAACGACGACGGCGATCGGCGACTTCCCGGGCCTGATCAGCAAGCTCGACTACCTCCAGGAGCTGGGGGTCACCTGCATCTGGCTCCTGCCGTTCTACCCTTCGCCGCTGCGCGACGACGGCTACGACATCGCCGACTACCACGGGGTCCATCCCAGCTACGGCACGCGGAAGCAGTTCCGCCAGTTCGTCCGCGAGGCGCACCAGCGGGGCATCCGGGTCGTGACCGAGCTGGTGATCAACCACACCTCCGACCAGCACCCGTGGTTCCAGGCCGCCCGGCAGGCGCCCGCCGGGCTCGACGAAGCGCGACTTCTACGTCTGGAGCGACACCGACACCGAGTACGCCGAGCGCCCGGATCATCTTCACCGACACGCGAGACCTCGAACTGGACCTGGGACCCGGTCGCGAAGGCCTACTACTGGCACCGGTTCTTCCACCACCAGCCCGACCTGAACTACGACAACCCGCTGGTCCTCCGCGCCGTCTTCAAGGTGATGCGGTTCTGGCTCGACATGGGGGTCGACGGGATGCGGCTCGACGCGATCCCCTACCTGATCGAGCGCGAGGGGACCAACTGCGAGAACCTCGCCGAGAGCCACGCGGTCATCAAGCAGATCCGCCGCGAGCTCGACGCCCACTACCGCGACAAGATGCTCCTGGCCGAGGCGAACCAGTGGCCCGCCGACGTGCTCGCCTTACTTCGGCGACGGCGACGAGTGCCACATGGCGTTCCACTTCCCGCTGATGCCGCGGATCTTCATGGCCTTGCGGCAGGAGGACCGGCACCCGATCGTCGAGATCATGCGCCAGACGCCCGACATCCCCCCCGAGTGCCAGTGGGCGATCTTCCTCCGCAACCACGACGAGCTGACGCTCGAGATGGTCACCGACGAGGAGCGCGACTACATGTACCGCGAGTACGCGGCCGACCCCCGGATGCGGCTCAACCTGGGCATCCGCCGCCGCCTCGCCCCGCTGATCGGCAACAGCCGGCCCCGGATCGAGCTCCTGAACAGCCTGCTCCTCTCGTTGCCCGGCACGCCGGTGATCTACTACGGCGACGAGATCGGGATGGGCGACAACATCTACCTCGGCGACCGCAACGGCGTCCGCACCCCGATGCAGTGGACCGGCGACCGCAACGCGGGGTTCTCGCGGGCCGACTTCGCCCGGCTCTACGCCCCGCCGATCATGGACCCGGTTTACGGCTACCAGGCGATCAACGTCGAGGCGCAGCTCCGCGAGCCGTCGTCGCTCCTGCACTGGATGCGGCGGATCATCGCCCTGCGAAAGCGGTTCAAGGCGTTCGGCCGCGGCACGCATCGAGTTCCTCCATCCCGCGAACCGCAAGGTCCTGGCCTACTTCCGGACGTATGAGGACGAGCTGATCCTCTGCGTGGCCAACCTCTCGCGGTTCGTCCAGCCGGTCGAGCTCGACCTGTCGCCGTTCAAGGGCTACACGCCGGTCGAGATGTTCGGCCGGGTGCGGTTCCCGATCGATCGGCGAGCCGCCGTATCTCCTGACCGTCGGGCCCGTCGTCGTTCATCTGGTTCCAGCTCGAACGGGCGCCGCAGGCCGCTCGGCGGCGCCGAGCGACGCTGGCACCCGCGCCGACGGCTGAGCCGGCATTGCCGAGCTTGACGCTCTCCGGGACGCTGGGAGACGCTGATGGAGGGCAAGACCCGCGCCGTGCTCGAGCGGATCGTCCTGCCCCGTTACATGACCGCCCAGCGCTGGTTCGGGGCCAAGGCGCGGACGCTCGAGACGGTCAGCATCCGCGACTGGGCGACTGGTCGTCACCGACGCCGAGCCGGCCTACCTCGTCTTCGTCCGCGCCTACTACGACGACGGCAACTCCGACCGGTACACCGTCCCCCTGGGCATCGCCACCGGCGCGACCGGCCGAGCGGCTGCTCCTGGAACAGCCCGGGATGGTCCTCGCCCACGTCAACGGGCCCGGCGGGCGACCGGGGTCCTCTACGACGCCGTCGCCAGCGACGCGTTCTGCGTCGCGCTCCTCGCCTGGTCGATCGAAGCCGCGAGATCCGAAGTCGCAGACCGGGCCGGATCGGCGGGATGCGGACCGACGGCGTACGATCCAGCCCGTCAGGCGAGCGGGCTCGACCTGAGCGGGTCGGCGACGATCACGCGCGGGTCGGCCGAGCAGAGCCACACGAACCTGATCTTCGGCAGGTCGATCCTGCTGAAGCTCTTCCGCCGGCTCGAAGCCGGGGTGAACCCCGACTTCGAGATCGGCCGGTTCCTCACCGAGAGGACCGAGTTCCGGCACGTGCCCAGGACCCTGGGCGCGCTCGAGTACCGCCGGCCCCGATACGAAGCCGACCACGCTGGCGCTCCTCCAGACGCTGGTGCCGAACCAGGGTCAGGGGTGGGAGTACGTCCTCGGCGTGCTCGGCCGCTACTACGAGCAGGTCGCAGCGAGCAGCACCGGCTCGAGCGGATCGAGCTCCGGTCGTCGGCCCTCTGTTCGACCTGTGCGAGGTCGAGCCGCCCGCCGACGTCTTCGAGGTCGTCGGCGCGGCCCTTCGGTCGGCGGCGGTGCTCGGGCCGTCGGACCGGCGAGATGCACCTGGCCCTGGCCAGCGACGACCGACGACCCGGCTTTCGCCCCCGAGCCGCTCGCCGGCGACGAGCTGGCCGAGCTGGCCGAGAGCCTCCAGGAGCAAGCCCACAAGGTGTTCGCCGCCCTGCGATCGAAGCTCCGACACCTTGAACGATTCGAGCCGGAGCTGGCCGAGCGGGTGCTCGCCGACGGCCCGCGCGGCTCGTCGCGCGAGCGCGGCCGCGACTGCCGGCGACCGGGACAACCTGGTCAAGATCCGCGGTCCACGGCGATTATCACCTCGGCCAGGTCCTCTGGGCCGAGAACGACTTCGTGATCCTCGACTTCGAGGGCGAGCCCGGCCGCACGATCGCCGAGCGACGCGCCAAGAAATCGCCCCTGCGCGACGTCGCCGGGCATGCTCCGCTCGTTCGACTACGCCGCTTACAGCGAGCTCCTGACGTTACACCCAGCGACCATCACACGACGAGTTCGACCGGCTCGAGCCCTGGGCCGAGATCTGGCGGACCTGGACCTCGGCCGCGTTCCTCCGCGAGTACCGGGCAGCCGTCGCCCCCGCCGGCCTGCTGCCCGGCCGACCACGAGACGCGCCTGCCGGCTGCTCGACTTCTTCATGCTCGAGAAGACGCTCTTCGAGCTTCAGTACGAGCTGAATTACCGGCCCGACTGGGTCGCGATTCCCCTCCTGGGCATCCTCCACCTGATCCGACCCGCCCGGGCCGTCGGCCGGGCCGGCTCGAGACCGCGCGATCGGGCAATCGGACGGCCAATCGAGCGTCGCGATCGCGTCCGGACCGACTGCCCCGGTTGCCGAGGCGCGGGCCGACGGATCACAATCGCACGGCGATTTGTCGGTCGCGTCGACAGAGCCAGGCGAGGCGGGACGACGGCCGAGGGCCGAACCAGGCAGTGTCGAATGGACGCTCAGACGGCGACGAAGCCCGGCGCGCGCGAAGCGACGCGCTCCCGTCGCGAGTGATCATCGAGGCGGTCCGGCCCGAGATCGACGGCGGCCGGTTCCCGATCAAGCGGACGGTGGGCGAGGAGGTCGTCGTCACGGCCGACATCTTCGCCGAGGGCCACGACATCCTCACCGCCGTGATCCGGCATCGATCGATCGGACCAGGCGTCCGCGGATTGGCACGAGGCGGCGATGACGCCGCTGGTCAACGACGCCTGGACCGGCCGGTTCCGTGTCGAGGATCAGGGCTGGCACGAGTACACCGTCATCGCGTGGGTCGACCCTTCGCCTCGTGGCGCCGCGAACTGACCAAGAAGTCGCAGGCGGGTCAGGACGTCGCGAGCGAGCTGCTCGAAGGGGCCGAGCTCGTCCGCGCGGCCGCGGGTCGGGCCGGCGGCGAGCGACGCCGAGCGGCTCCGTCAACCGCGCCGAGCTGCTCGGCGGCGGGGGCGAGCAGATCCACCGCGGGTGCTACGCCGCGCTCGACCCCGAGCTCGCCGGACCTGATGGCCCGCTACCCCGACCGCGACGGCGGCCACGACGTACGAGCCGCACCCTGCGGATCATGGTCGAGCGGCCTGCGCGCCCGTTTCGGCGCCTGGTACGAGATGTTCCCGCGCTCGGCGGCGCTCGAGCCCGGCCGGCACGGCACGCTCGCACGACACGATCGCGCGGCTCGCCTACGTCGCCGGCATGGGCTTCGACGTCCTCTACCTGCCGCCGATCCACCCGATCGGCCGGAGCCTCCGCAAGGGGCCGAACAACACCCTGACCCCCGGCCCCGACGACCCCGGCAGCCCCTGGGCCATCGGCGCCGCCGAGGGAGGACATCAAGTCGATCCTGCCCGAGCTCGGCACGCTCGACGACTTCGACCGCCTGGTCGCCAGGCCGCGCAACGCCGCGGCATCGAGATCGCGCTCGACATCGCCTTCCAGTGCTCGCCCGACCACCCCTACGTCCGCGAGCACCCGGAGTGGTTCCGCCACCGCCCCGACGGCACCATCAAGTACGCCGAGAACCCGCCCAAGAAGTACCAGGATATTTATCCGATCGACTTCGAGTGCGCCGACTGGAAGAACCTCTGGAACGAACTCAAGAGCATCTTCCTGTTCTGGATCGAGCCACGGCGTGAAGATCTTCCGGGTCGACAACCCGCACACCAAGCCGTTCCGGTTCTGGGAATGGCTGATCGCCGAGGTCTGGAACGCGCACCCCGACGTCATCTTCCTGGCCGAGGCGTTCACCCGGCCCAAGGTGATGCGGCACCTGGCCAAGCTCGGCTACTCGCAGTCCTACAGCTACTTCACCTGGCGAAACACCAAGTACGCGATCTGACCGAGTACTTCACCGAGCTGACGACGACCGAAGTGGCCGAGTACATGCGGCCGAACCTCTTCGCCAACACGCCCGACATCCTCCACGAGTACCTCCAGACCGGCGGCCGCCGGCGTTCCGCATCCGACTGGTCCTGGCCGCGACCCTCGGGGCGACCTATGGGATCTACGGCCCGCCGTTCGAGCAATGCGTCGGCATCCCCTGGCGGCACGGCTCGGAGGAATATCTCGACTCCGAGAAGTACCAGGTCCGGCACTGGGACCGCGACAGCCCGGCACGCTTTCCCGACTGCATCACCCGGATCAACGAGATCCGCCGCGAGAACCCGGCCCTCCAGTCACGACCGGACCCTCCGGTTCATCCCGATCGACAACGACCGAGATCATCGCCTACATCAAGGCCACCCCCGATCTGTCGAACATCCTCGTCGTGATCGTCAACCTCGACCCCTATCACACCCAGTCGGGCTGGGTCACGCTGCCCGTTGACGAGCTCGGCCTGGCTGACGGCCACGGCGGCACGTCGTACCAGGTCCACGACCTGATCAGCGACGCCCGCTACCTCTGGCACGGCGCCACCAACTTCGTCCAGCTCGATCCCCACTCCAGCCCGGCCCATATCTTCCGGGTCCGCCGTAAGATCAAGACGGAACAAGATTTCGATTATTACATGTAATGACCACGTTCGGCCTGCGTGGGAGGATCGTTCGACGATGTCGTTCTTGAGCGATTTCGACCTTCACCTGCTGGCGGAGGGGACGCACTACCGGTCGTACGAGCGGCTCGGGCGCAGGTCGGCACCTGCCGTGGAGCAAGGGGGAGCTGCGTTCGCGGTCTGGGCGCCGGGCGCGTCGTCGGTGTCGGTGATCGGCGACTTCAACGGCTGGGACTCGCGCGGCCAGTCCCATGGCCCTGCGGGGCCATAGCGGGATCTGGGAGGCGTTCGTGCCGGGCGTCGGGCCGGGAGCGACCTACAAGTACCGGATCAACCCCCAGGGAGGCGGCTCCGTCGTTCGACAAGGCCGACCCCTACGCCTTCTGCCGCCGAACTTCCGCCAGCCACCGCGTCACGAGTCTACGATCTCTCGGGCTACGCCTGGGGCGAGCCGACTGGATGAGCGGCCGGCGAGGCCGCGAACTCGCTCGACAGCGCCGATCTCGATCTACGAGGTCCATCTCGGCTAGCTGGATGCGCCTGACCGACGAGGGCAACCGCTGGCTCACGCTACGCGCGAGCTCGCCCCGCGGCTGGCCGACTACGTCGCCGAGATGGGCTACACACACGTCGAGCTCCTGCCCCTGTCGGAGCATCCGTTCGACGGGAGCTGGGGCTACCAGGCCGATCGGCTACTTCGCACCGACCAGCCGTTTCGGCACGCCCCACGACTTCATGACCCTGATCGACCACCTCCACCAGCGCGGGATCGGGCGTGATCCTCGACTGGGTTCCCGCCCACTTCGCCGCGACCCGCACGGGCTGGGCCTCTTCGACGGCACCCCCCTCTACGAGCACCCCGATCCCGAGCCGCGGCTCGAACCACGACTGGGGGACCCTGGTCTTCAACTTCGGCCACCCCGCCGTGGCCAACTTCCTGATCGCCAACGCGATCTACTGGCTCGATCGGTATCACATCGACGGCCTGCGGGTCGACGCCGTGGCCTCGATGCTCTACCTCGCCCTGCCGGCGCGCGACCGGCGCGAGGCCACCGGCCCCGTCCCTCAGCCGCGAGCCGAACCACGACGCGATCGGCTTCCTGCGCCGGCTCAACGACCAGGTCCACCTCGAGTTCCCCGGCGTCCTCACGATCGCCGAGGAATCGACCGCATGGCCGAACGTCACCCGGCCCGCCGAGCAGCGGCGGGCTCGGCTTCGACCTCAAGTGGGACCTCGGCTGGATGCACGACACGCTCGCCTACATGAGCTTGCCGCCCGGTCAGCGCGGCCAGGCGCATCACCAGCTCACGTTCCGGATGGTTTACGCCTTCTCCGAGAACTACATCCTGCCGCTCTCGCACGACGACGTCAGCGGCGGCAAGGGTCGCTCCTGGCGAGGATGCCCGGCGACCGCTGGCAGAAGTTCGCGAACCTTCGGCTGCTTTACGGCTACATGCTCGCGCAACCGGGCAAGAAGCTCCTGTTCATGGGCTGCGAGTTCGGCCAGTGGGACGGAATGGGACCACGATCGCGGCCTCGACCTGGCACCTACTCCGCGATCCGATGCATCAAGGAATGTCGCGCTGGGTTCGCGACCTGAACACGATCTATCGCGGCGAGCCGGCGCTTCACGAGCTCGACTGCGTGCCCGAGGGGTTCGCCTGGATCGACTGCAACGACGCGCACAACAGCGTCCTGTGCATCTTGCGGAAAGGACGCCGGGGCGAGGCGCTGTTTCTCCTGTCTGCAACTTCACGCCGACGCCCCAGCATAACTACCGGGTCGGCGTGCCGCGCGGCGGGCACTGGGCCGAGGTGCTCAACAGCGACGCGCCACTCTACGGCGGCAGCGGCCAGGGCAACATCGGCGGCGCCGTCGCGGCACCGGTGCCCTGGCACGGCCAGGCTCAGTCGCTCAACCTGACGCTCCCTCCCCTGGCGCTGATCGTCCTGAAGTCGGATTGATCGATGGGTTGGGCCTCTCGCGGAATTCAACGCCGATGCAGATCGAGACCACGACCGTCGGATCGATCCTGACCCGCGCGTCGGGTTTCCTGGAGACGGTGTGCTCGCACTCACTCCAACCTTACCGGGGCTGCCCGCTGGGGGCGTCGCTGTGCGGGGTCGGCTGCTACGTACGGCACAGTTTACACGTGACCCGAGGTCGGTCCTGGGGCAGCTTTCTCGAAGTGCGGACCAACGCGGCCGAGTCTTACCGCGCGGGGGTCGAGCGCGAGCGGCGCTGGGCACGGCAACGGCGCGGAAAGTTCGCCATCTTCATGTCGAGCGCCACCGAGCCGTTTCCTCCCCAGGAAGCGCGGTATGGCGTGACCCGATCGGTCCTGTCGGCCATGCGAGCCGATCCGCCCGACGTCCTGATCGTGCAGACCCACTCACCCCGGGTCCAGGACGCGGCCGACCTGCTGGTCCCGCTGTCGGAGGAATGCGACCTGCGTGTGCACATCTCGATCGAAACCGATCGCGACCGGATGCCCGGCCTGCCGCCGCCGGCCAGCCCGGTGTCGCGGCGGTTCGAGGCCGTTGATGCCCTGCGAAGGGCAGGGCTCCGGGTCGTCGTCACGGTGGCGCCCCTCTTGCCGATCGACCGCCCGGATGATTTCTTCGCCCGGATCGCCCAGGTGGCCGACGCCGTCGTCATCGACCACTATATCGGCGGCGACGGCTCGCCCGGGGCCGTTGCCAGCGGTGCCCGGACACTCCGCACGGCCTTGCCCGGTTCGATCGCCCAGGTCGATTCCGAAGTGCTCGGTCTTGCTTACCGCGACCGGATGGGCCAGATCGCCGAGCGATACCTTCCCGGCCGCGTCGGCTACGGACCCGACGGCTTCGCCGGTCGATTCGGGCACCCTTCCGCGTCTTCCGAATAATCCGCGACCCGGATCGAGATCAAGCTCCGCTCAGAGGCCCATTTCTTCACGAAACGCCGTGAGGGATTCCGCCTTGACCGCGGCGCGGATCGAGCGAGCGAGGACCTCGACATCGGTCTCGGCCTGAATCGCCGCCATCACCTCCGCGGGAACCGGCGTCCCAAACCGCAACGCGAGAACGTCTACAAGGACTTCACGTTCGGCTTCAGCCTTCCCTTCAGCCTTTCCTTGTGCCATCCCTTGTGCTACCCCTTGCGCCATCCCCTGCGCCATCCCCTGCGCCATCCCCGCGGACAAGCCCTTGGCCAGGCCTATCGCTTCGGCCTCAGCCGAGATCTTGGCCGTCTTCTTGGCGATCAGGTCGTTGATGAATGCGGACTCCTGCATGTCCCATCCCTCCAGGGAAGCTTGCCAGGCCCTCTCACAACGCGCCAGGGCGGCAAAAAGGACCACGATCACGCCAAAGGTCGCCCGCAAGACTCGATCGGGCTCACCCTGGGCCACGAGTTTCCAGCGCTCCATGATATCCGAGGAATTCCGTCCTCGCATCAGCGAAATCCAGCAGAGCAAGGATCGGCTGACCTCACCCGACGCGATCCGGTCGAGGGTGGTGGCGGCGTCTTCCTCGCGGCAGGGCGCGGACCGCGAAATTCAGGTGGAGGCCCGGTACATTCTCGCCGCGCGGGACCATCACCAGTGCGTCTGGGCGAGCGGGGCCGGTCAGGTTAACCAGGGACGAAGCCACCACGTACTTCTTGCGCCGGTCGGGGCCGAACCGCAGGCCGCGGCGGAGCAATCCCATATATTCGAACAGCCGGTCGTCGATATCGGGATGGGGCTCGGACTGAAACTCGATCAGTAGCGCCAGGCGACTCGCTTCCTCCCCGTCTTCGGCAGCGTCATCGTCATCTTCGCGATCGGTCTCCGACAGATCCAGCGCGGCGACCTGGTCGCAGATCCGGTCGGTCTTGCCGGGGGAAGCGACAGTACGGGTGTCGAGCCAACCGGCAAAACGGTACGACGGATCGAGGCCGGGGATGAGCCAGTGGATGAAACCATCCGGGTCAAGCTGGATGGCGAAGCGACAGGCCTGATCGTAAAGGTTCTGGCTCAACGAGATCGACTCCGGTGGATGAGCGCCGGTCGAGATCGCGGGCGCGGCGTCCTCCTCGACAAAGGGGGCCTTCCGCTTTGAACACTATCGGCACCATCCCGCTTTCATCCCCATGGTTTTCAATCATGCGCATCGGAGCTAAACTCGGGGGGCCGGAGACCATCCAGGCGCTTCGGCGGGCCGATCGATTCGCTGTGATCGACCATCCACGTGACCTGACCTCTTTTCCATCGGCATGAGCAAACCCATGACCCAGACGACGGGCAGCTACGACGAGCTGATCCAACGCGCGAAGGAGTACGCCCTGCTGAGCTCGTGCTCGGCGCTACTGGGCTGGGACGAGCAGACCTACATGCCGCGCGGAGGAGCGGCCTTGCGAGGCGATCAGATGGCGCTGCTGGCAGGTCTCCAGCACGAGCGGGCGACCGATCGACGGATCGGCGAGTTGCTCGACGAACTCGAAGGCACGAGCCTGGCGGAACCAGCCGATTCGCCTTCGGCCGTTAACCTTCGCGAACTTCGACGCGACTACAATCGAAGGACCCGCCTACCGCGAGCCCTGGTCGAGGAAATGGCCCGGACAACCACCCTGGCGCAACAGGAATGGGTCGAAGCCCGTCGCGCCGGCGACTTCGCGAAGTTCCAGCCCTGGCTCGAGGCGATCATCCATCTCAAGCAGCGCGAGGCCGCGTGCCTCACGGGAGGCGAGGCGTCGTACGACGCCTTGCTCGACGAGTACGAGCCGGGGGCCAAGGCGAATGATCTAGCTCACCTGTTCAAAACTTTACAATCGGCACTGGTTCCACTCATTGAGGCGATCCTGGCGAGCCGGGTCAAGCCTGATCCGGAGGCCTTCAAGCATGCCGGCGCCGGGGGATTTCCGGTCGATCGCCAGCGGATCTTCGGCGAGTTGGCCGCGGCGTCGATCGGCTTCGACTTCGAGCGAGGTCGGCTCGACACCGCCGCCCATCCCTTCTGCAATGGCATCGGCCCCGGCGACTGCCGGATCACCACGCGCTACAACCCCGCCGACTTCGGCGACTCGTTCTTCGGCATCCTCCACGAGACCGGCCACGCTCTCTACGAACAGGGGCTGCTGGTCGAGCACCAGGGCACTCCGATGGGCGAGTCGGTGTCGCTCGGCGTGCACGAGTCGCAGTCGCGGCTCTGGGAAAACGCCGTGGGTCGAAACCGATCGTTCTGGACGCACTTCTACCCGACCGCTCGCCGGATCTTCCCCGGCGCGCTCGGCACTCTCGGCCTCGATGACTTCCTGCTGAACATCAACCAGGTCGCGCCGAGCCTGATCCGGGTTGAGGCCGACGAGGTGACCTACAATCTCCACGTCCTGCTCCGGTTCGAGCTCGAACGGGCACTTCTGAGCGGCGACCTCGCGCCGGGCGACGTTCCCGGCGCATGGAACGAGGGGATGCGGCGGCTCCTCGGCCTGACCCCGCCGGGCGACGCCGACGGCTGTCTCCAGGACATTCATTGGAGCGCCGGCCTGTTCGGCTACTTCCCGACCTATACCCTCGGCAACATCTACGCCGCACAGCTCTTTGAGAAAGCCAGACACGACCTCGGCGACCTCGACGCGGCCTTCGCCCGCGGCGAGTTCCTGCCACTGCTCGAATGGCTCCGCGCGAACGTCCACCGCCACGGACGCGCCTATCGGCCCGGCCGGCTCATCGAACGGGCCACCGGCCACACCCCCGACCCGCGGCCCCTCATCGACAACCTGCGTTCCAAGTACGGCACGCTTTACCGGCTTGATTGAGTCACCACCATGACACCACTCCGGCTTTTCCGGCTCGCCTTGCTCGTCATCCTTGCCCTCGGCCCATGGCCACTCCGCGCAGAGCAGTCGATTGATACGGGCCTGCGTGCGGAGTCGCTCCGAGCCTTGAAGAGCGCCTGTGCGTACTACCGCGGCCAGGTCGCGCGCCATGGCGGCTACGTCTATTACACCAGCGTTGACCTCAAGGATCGCTGGGGCGAGGGGAAGGCTCCGCCCGACGTCATCTTCGTCCAGCCCCCGGGCACGCCGACGGTCGGGATGGCCTACCTGAAAGCCTACGCGGCAACCGACGACGCGTTCTATCTCGACGCCGCCCGCGAAACCGCCGAGGCCCTCGTGCGTGGTCAGCTCGAATCCGGCGGCTGGACTCAGGTCATCGATTTCGGCAAGGACCAGGCGCCGGGACGGCGGAAAGGTAGGTATCGCAACGGAACGGGCGGAAACTGGAACGTCTCCTCGCTCGATGACGGCCAGACCCAGGCGGCGTTGCAGATGTTGGTGCGCACCGATCAGTTGCTGAAGTTCCACGACGCGTCAATTCATGAGGCGGCCCTGTATGGTCTCGACGCTCTGCTCAAGGCCCAGTTCCCCAACGGTGCCTTCCCTCAGGTGTGGACCGGTCCCGTGGCGCCGCGGCCCGTCGTCAAGGCCAGCTTCCCGGAATACGACTGGAAAACCCAGGGGCGCGTCGACAACTACTGGGACTGTTACACTCTCAACGACAACCTGGCGGGAACCGTCTCCGACACCCTCATCACCGCGCACGAGACGTACCGGGACGCAAGATACAAGGCCGCGCTCGAGAAGCTGGCCGACTTCCTGATCCTGGCGCGGATGCCCGAGCCGCAGCCCGCGTGGTGCCAGCAGTACAGTTTCGCGATGGTGCCGATCTGGGCACGCAAATTCGAGCCCCCCGCGATCACCGGTTGGGAGTCTCAAGACGCGCTCGAAACACTGATCAAGATCGCGCGCTACACGGGCAAGCTCACGTACCCTCGAGCCCGTTCCCCGCGTCCTGGCGTACCTGAAAAGCTGCCTCTTGCCGGACGGTCGGATCGCCCGGTATTACGAACTCAGGACGAACAGGCCTCTTTACATGGACGCCGATTACAAGCTGACCTACGAAAGTTCCACCGCTCCGGCTCACTACGGATGGATCCAGCCTGCCCGGCTCGCATCGATCGAGACAGCCTACGACGACGCGAGCAACAATCGCCCCACAACGCCGCCCGGCACGGCCGGAGGCGCTCGAACCCGAGGTCCGGCGGATCGTCCGTGAGCTTGACGAGGCGGGACGCTGGATCTCGACCTACAACGGCGAGCGGCTCGTTGGCCAGCCCAGATTCCGCCCCGCGTTTCGCTACATCTCCAGCGCTGTCTTCAGCCGGAACGTCGAGACCCTGAGTCGCCTACCTCGCGGCCTCGGCGGCGCCGCCCGACCCGAAATCGGACTGAGGGACGGACCGGCGCCAGGGCGACTCAGGTCATGGATACCGACCACTCGATCCCGTATGCTTGAAGGGCCCTCGGTGTGAGCCCTACGTCGCGTAGGGCCGGGCCGGGGACAATCGGCCCGGTATCGACGGAGTCGTCACGATGCGTCGCCGGTCGTTCGCACTCGCCATGGCCCTTGCTCTGACATCGACGACGATCCGGGCGCAGGAATCGATGACGGTCGAGTCCCTCTCCCGGGTGAAGGACGCCACGGTCTTCGTCCGGACGAGCGTCGACTCCGAGCCGGACGGACCGGCCATGTCGGGTTCCGGATTCGTGGTTCATACCGATGAGATGACGTGCTATGTCGTCACCAATCACCATGTGGTCACTGCACCGCTCGATGATCCGGACTTCAAGGGCCCGACGACCACCACGGTTTACTTCCGGAGCGGCACGAAACAGGAGGCTCATGCCGTCGCCGAGATCGTGGCGCGCCAGCCCAGGCGCGATCTGGCGCTCCTGAAAGTCACCAACGTCCCGAAGCTCCCCCGGCCGATCGAGCTGAACGGTGGCGCCGAGCCGTTCGAGACGATGACGGTCTACGTCTTCGGTTTTCCGTTCGGCGAGCAACTCACGATGGGAAAGGGCAACCCTCCGGTCAACGTGGGGCGAGGCCAGGTCTCCAGCCTGCGTCGCAATCCGGACGACCGGCTCACCTCGATCCTTCTCGACGGCGCCCTCAACCCCGGCAACAGCGGTGGCCACGCCGCCGCCGCTATCCGCTTCATAAATCGCCGAGGAGGCCGCGTCATCTTCCTCAAAACGCGCCACGTCGATCTCGATCGACGAGCCAAGATGGATGAACGGAGCCGACGCGTACTGCCCTGGCAGCCGACGCGATGGGGCCTGGACCAGCATGCCCGGCCACCCGCCGTGAAACCCATCCCATGAGGCTTTCTCGGACATCGGCGGGTGGAAGTGATCGCGTAGCGGCATGGCAGGGTCCTCCTCGTATTCCACTATAGCAACCCCATCGAATCCCTCGCCACGGCCCCGCCTGAGACCGAGTCCCGGTCCCGATCCGGAAGGTGTCTCTCAACCGACACTCCCCACACCCAAAGGGGGTGCCGACGGGCCGTCCGTCGAGTATGATCTTCAATTCCAGAACGTCGTGCGGCCGCGAAGACCGCGGGGCCGGGATTCGAAGGCAGTGCGCCACGATACGGCGAAACCAGCGGCCAGGGGGAGCGTCCTGATCGATGCGGGTCTCTCTGTTCATCACGTGCTTCAATGATACGATTTTTCCCCAGACCGGCCGTGCGGTGGTCCGCTTGCTCGAGCGTCTGGGGCACACCGTCGAGTTTCGCGCTGCGCAGACGTGCTGCGGGCAGATGCACTACAACACGGGCTATCAGCTTGAAGCGATCCCGATGGTGCGCCGGTTCGTCGAGGTCTTCGACGATGCCGAGGTCGTGGTGTCGCCGTCGGCCTCGTGTGTCGGGATGATCCGCGAGATGTACCCCCACGCCGCCGAGCTCGCCGACGACCCCGCGCTCGCGGCGTCGGTCGCGGCCATCTCGCCCCGTGTCTTCGAGCTCACCGAGTTCCTGGTCCACAAGCTGGGCATCGTCGATGTCGGGGCCTATTTTCCGCACCGGGTGACCTATCACCCGACCTGCCACTCGCTGCGGATGATCAAGGTGGGCGACGCCCCGCTCCGCTTGCTCGCGGGCCGTTCGTGGGATCGACCTCGTCGAGCTGCCCCGGGCCAATGAGTGCTGCGGGTTCGGCGGCACGTTCGCCGTCAAGAACGCCGACACCTCGATGGCGATGCTCGGCGACAAGCTCCGGTGCGTGCTCGACACCAGGGCCGAGGTCTGCGCCTCGGCCGATAACTCGTGCCTGATGCACATCGGCGGCGCCTTGCACCGCCAGCGCGCCGGGGTCGGGACAATCCACCTGGCCGAGATTCTCGCCTCGACCGAAGACCAGCCGTTTCCGCCCTTGCTCGTTCCGCAGGAGAACGCGTGATGTCCACGTCGCGATGCGCACATCGAGCCGCTCCCTACCCGGCCGGCCGTCCGCTTCGAGGACGCCGCCCGCGCCGCGCTCGGCGATACCCAGCTTCGCCGGAACATGGGCAAGGCCACCCAGACCATCCGCGCCAAGCGTCAAGCCGTTGTCTCCGAGCTTCCCGACTGGGAAGAGCTCCGCGAATCCGGCCGCGCGGTCAAGGAGCGCGTCCTGCGGCACCTCGACGACTACCTCGTCGCGCTCGAGGCCGCGGTCCAGAAAGCCGGTGGAATCGTTCACTGGGCCACCGACGCCGAGGAGGCCCGCGCCATCGTCACCCGGATCGCCCAGCAGCACGGCGCCCGCGAAGTGATCAAGATCAAGTCGCTGACGACCGACGAGATCGCGCTGAACGACGCCCTGGCCGAGGCCGGAATCTCCGCCATCGAGACCGACCTCGCCGAGCTGATCATCCAGCTTGCCGGCGAACGATCGTCGCATATCCTGGTCCCCGCCATCCACAAGAACCGCTCCGAGATCCGCGAGCTGTTCCGCGCAGACTGGGCGTCCCCGACCTGACCGATGAGCCGAAGGAACTCGCCGCCGCCGCCCGCGCGCATCTGCGCGCGCAAGTTCCTCAACACGCCCGTCGCCGTCAGCGGCGCCAATTTCGCCGTCGCCGAGACCGGCACCGTCTGCATCGTCGAGAGCGAGGGGAACGGCCGGATGTGCCTGACCCTGCCCAGGGTGCTGATCTCGGTCATGGGCATCGAGAAGATCATCCCGAGCTGGCGCGACTTCGAGGTCTTCCTCCAGCTCTTGCCGCGCTCGTCGACCGGCGAGCGGATGAACCCCTACACCTCGTTCTGGACCGGTGTCAGCCCCGGCGACGGGCCGCAGGAGTTTCACCTCGTCCTCCTCGACAACGGCCGGACCCGCGTCCTGGCCGATCGCGTAGGCCGCCAGGCGCTCAACTGCATTCGCTGCAGCGCCTGTCTCAACATCTGCCCGGTCTACGAGCGGACCGGGGGCCATGCCTATCAATCCGTCTATCCCGGACCCATCGGCGCGATCCTGACGCCGCAGCTCACCGGGGTCGAGAATTCACCGTCGCTGCCCTATGCGTCGTCACTCTGCGGCGCCTGCTACGAGGTCTGCCCGGTCAAGATCAACATCCCCGAGGTGTTGATCCACCTTCGCGGCCGTGTGGTGCGCGAGAAGCAGTCGCACGCCGGCGATTCACTCTGGCCCGATCCCGAGGCCCTGGGCATGAGGTTCCTGGCCGCCGTCTTCGCCGACCCCCGGCGGTTCGAGCGGCTCCAGAGACTGGGCCGGCTGGGCCAGCGGTTCCTGATGCGCGGCGGTTATATCGAGCACTTACCCGGCCAGCTCGCCGGCTGGACCGCGATGCGCGACGTTTATCCCGTCGCCAATCAGACCTTCCGCGAGTGGTGGGCGGAAAAAGAGACACAAGCGGGAGCAAATCATGAGCCCCACTGACGCCCGTTCGACGATCCTAAGCAAGATCCGCGCCGCGCTGTCGGACGTACCGGCGAGCGAACAGCCGGACGACGTGAAGGTCCCCCGCGACTATCTCACCACCGATCCCGATCCGGCCGAATCACGTCTCGAACGGTTTTGCGAGCGGGTGGCCGAGTACAAGGCGACGGTGCGCCAGGTGAGTGCCGCCGATCTCCCGGCGGCCATCGCCGCGTCATGCGCCGCGCGGGGAGTGAAGAGCCTGGTCGTGCCGCCCGACCTGCCTTCGGAATGGATTCCCGACGGCGTCGAGATTCGCCGCGACCTCGCCCCAGGTTTATCGAACACCCAGATCGAGTCGAGCGACGGCGTCCTCACCGCCGCCGCCTGGGGCATCGCGCAGACCGGCACGATCGTGCTCGACTCGGGTCCGGGGCAGGGGAGGCGCGCGCCTGACCCTCCTGCCCGATTATCACCTCTGCGTCATCCGCGCCGACCAGGTCGTCGGCATCGTCCCCGAGGCCGTCGTCCGTCTCGAAACCGCCGCCAGCGCTCCCGGCCACCCCCTCACCTGGATCTCCGGCCCGTCCGCCACCTCCGACATCGAGCTCAACCGCGTCGAAGGCGTCCACGGGCCGAGGACGCTGGAGGTCCTGGTGGTGGCGGATAACGTGGAGTGACATCGCCAGGTCAACACATGGTGGATCGATGATCATGACCGATTCCCCGAGAACCGAGCTTCTGAACACCCTCGCCAGGCTGAGCGTGGCGATTCCGGAATGGCGGCTCGGCCAGATGATCGCCAATCTCGCGGTCATCGCCCGATCCACTGCAAGCGAAGCCATCTGGGATGTCGAAGATCAGGAGTTGCTCGCCGCCGTACATCGATAACTCGAGCTTTGCCAGGCCCAGAATACTCCGAGGATCGATTTGATAGGCTAGAGGGGCCCGAGTTGACTCAGGATTTTGTGTTAACCCGCAACGTCCGGTTCCGGTCTCGCCCGAGGGAGCAGTTGTTCGCGGACATGGGCGCGGAAGGTGCGGACCCACGCGGATTTGTCGGCACCGAGCCCCTGGTTGAGGAACCGGGCCGCGTCGGCGACGAGCAAGGACGGAAACGCGCGGCTCCGGTCGTCAGGCTGGTAGGTGGGCTGGTCGTGATTGTGGGCTTGAAGGTGGAGGAACTCGAGCCCGCGGTCCGACCATCGCCAGACCTCGGGGACGCCCATCACCGCGAAGATCGGGAGGCGCTTCACGGAACTGGCCGTCACGTCGATCTCGATCACCATCACCAGGTCAGGGGGCGGATCGTCGGGCAGTACGATCTCGCGCTTGCCGCGAACCCGCGCCGCGTTCGGGCCCAGGTAGTAGCACTTATCGGGCTCGGCCCCCACTTCCAGGTCAGGACGCCGGAAGGTGACCGGATCGGCGGGTTCGCAGGGAATCTCCAGCTCGTCGACCAGCACGTCGATCATTCGCCCGATCAGGTACGAGGGATGGCCGTGGCCCCAGAGTGGCGACATGAGCTCCATCTTTCCCCGGTCATAGGTCACGCGAATCGGTCGGTTGCCCACAATCCGAAGCATCGCCTCATAGTCGTCCCAGCTCACCCCCTCGAAGTCGTAGCCCGGCGCGCTCCGCTCCCGGGGTGGTCCTGTCGAAACCTCGGTGGAGTTCGCCATGGTCCCGTTCCTTTTTCCCTCACCGCCAGGTCGTTCCAGGTGAGATTTTAACGACTATCATCTGCCTGAAGCCATCATTGATGGTCAGGACCATCGACCTCGGCGGTCGTCCATCTTGGCGAGCCCCGCCGTTGGATGTCGGGCCTGAAGGCGGGTTTACCGGAGGCAATGCGGTTCGTCGCCGCGCATCGGCACCTTGAGCCTCGCCAGGGAGACCCCCATGTTCGTCAATCTTCTCAACCCGATCCTGAACGTCTCGGACATCATCCAGAGCTTTGCCTGGTTCGAGAAGTTCGGCTGGACGAGGGCCTGGGACTGGGGCGATCCGCCGACATTCGGGGCCGTCAGGTCGGGTAACTGCGAGATCTTCCTGTGCCAGGGCGGCTCAGGGCGGCCGAGGCAAAAGCGCCCTGGCGACGACGAGTAAGTCCGGCGCGGCGGGTGACAGGGGCGTCTGGATGTCGATCTGGGTTGATGACGTCGATGACATCCACCGGCATTGCCTGGAGCAGGGCCTTGAAGTCACCATGCCGCCGAGCGATGAACCCTGGGGTGTCCGGGAAATGCACGTTCGGCACCCGGACGGCCACGTCTTCAGAGTCAGCCAGCACGCGAGGGAGGACTGAAGATGGAAGCCCCGCCCGGCCGGCGGCCCTCGCTTGAATCGCCGACCGCCGCTCGAACTCGCCCATGATCAAAAGCTCCGGCGACTTCACACCAGTCGGTGCCCGGGTGTCCGCCATGGTTCCGGGTCAATCCCGCCGGTTTCACCTGGAACCATGCTCGTCACTCATGTCCCGAATCGGATCGCGCAGTACGTAGCCAACCTCTGTGGGAGCGGGAATGACGTTGGCCTGGTCTCGCGATCCTCGGCCCGACAAGGCGCACGGCGCACCTCTGGCTTGCGACACCTGTTAACGCTCCCCCGATGGCAGCCCCGGCCGGCACGTATGCGAGGCCACCCACCCCGCGAGCATGACGAAGAGCACGATGTAAGGAAACGCTCCAATCAACGTGTCGCTCGCCGAATGCGAGTGCCGATCCACGGCCCGGAACACCCAGACGCACAGACCCATCGTCACCAGCGTCACCAGCCAGCCAATTGGCGCAACCGGCCGGTAAAACCAACCCAGCTTCGTGAACCAGGGCGGATTCATCACAAGCTCCTGACGTACCAGAATGAGAGCCCCATGGTCTCCGTGGCCAATTACTTTATATTGCCAAGCCAATAAACGCAATCCGTCATATCGAAGGTTGACCGTCGGCGCCGCCCCCGTCGAGTTGAACGGCCCCTCGGCCGGGATTTCTCCAAAACCCGGTCCCTCTCGCCCTCCTCGCAATGAGAAACGAAGCATTTCCTGTCTTGAACGGCCCGACCTGCCCCCCCATCGCACTCCCTTGCCCATTTTGTGCATTCGGATTCCCCGCGCACCACGATATTAATCATAAGAAGGCTCACGTCGTGAGTTGTCGTGATCCACCCAGGTTCGGTGGTGTCCCAGATCCCTTGCACGAGAATCGATACAATCCTCTCCCCCCTTTCCAAGGGGGGGTTGGGGGGGTAAGCCCGCCACGAGACCAGGCGGCCGACCACGCCGACCCCCCCTTTTTAAGGGGGGGGGAGAACGTCCATATCTCTTCCTGCAATGGATCTGGGACACCACTCAAGTTTACTGTTGGAACATTTTAAAATGACACTGACTCCTGAAGAGCGCAAGGCCATTAATCGGCAAAATGCGCAAAAGTCGACCGGACCGCGTACCGAAGCAGGTAAAAGGCAATCCCGCAGAAATGCCTACAAGCATGGATTTCGATGCGAGGTCCTCGCCCTTTCCGGCGAGGATGGCGCGGCGGTCGAACGACTCGCCGATGAATGGTACGATTTTTACAAACCGCAATCGCCCGCCGAGCGCGAGCTCGCTCGAGATGGCCGTCACGGCATCGGTCCAGCGCAAGCGGATCGTCCGGGCCAAGACGGCGGTCGTCGCCGAGCAGGTCCGGGTCGCCGAGTTCAACTTCGACCAGCACTTTCGCGACCAGATCCAGGCGGTCGTCGGCCAGCTCGAAGACGATCCCGGTAACGTCGTCCACCGATACCGCGCGTCCGCCGCCGGCTGCCGCTGGCTGATCGGCCGGTGGGAACGCCTGAGCCAGATGCTCGAAAAGGACCAGACCCTGCTGGGCCATGACCGCCACGAGGCGATCCAGCTTCAGGGATACCTGCATTTCACCGATACCCTCATGTACGCCGAACAGGCGTATCTGACGTTCATGCACTGTTACATCGCTCAGCACAATCATAACAAGAAGTACATGAAACTGTTGCTCAGCAAGTACCGGATTCCCAACACCTTCCGGCGCGGGGTCGGAAAAGCTGGATGCCGACGGTCGAACAGTGCAAACCGTGGCTTCGCAACCTGATCGATACCAACATCGCCGAGCTTCGCGAGCGCGAGCTGACCTTGCGTCTCACGATCGAACAGCCGGCGCGCGATGAAGCCAAGGAGCGGGCGCTCGTGCCGCGCGGAAAAGACGGTGCCGACCTTCAGCGGTATGAACGGATGCACGAGCTGTCGTTTCACAAGGCATTGAGCGCCTTCGAGAAGGGCCGTGCGTATCAGGTCAAGACCGGCCTGCTGCCGGGGATGCTGGAGCCGGTGGAACCGGAAGACCTGATCGAAGAGGAAGAAGCGGTTGCATCGGAAACGGCGGTCGCAACGGAAGCTCCAGAAGCGCCGGTTTCGGCCGAGGCCGCGCCGGTCTCGCCGTGGGCGAAGCTCGCCGGGGCGATCGCGTCGGCGCCGAACGAAGCCAATCGGAAGGCGGGAAATGACCGAAATGGCGTGCATTCGGTGGGTTACATCTACACGCGGGAACGTGTGGACGAGCGCTCGATCAGGCCGCTTGAGCAACTGATCGAGCACGACCCGCCGCCGTGCATGCGGGTCTTCCCGTACTGATCCAGATTTCTGGATCGGTCGGCGGATCGGCACACGTCAGCTTGAGTGAAAACAGCGATTTCCCGCAAGGGGCGAGTGGAAGGTACGCGCGGGGTGGGGGTGCTTGCCGAATCGGCAGGTCGGATTGTGCGGGCGAGGCGCGGGGCGGAGCGGTTCGAATATGAGCACGGAAGCCCGTCCGGTCACGATATTGTCAGATGGAGGGCCGACGTGGCTCGCGACGTTCCTTGACAATGCGCGTTCGGAAACGCTCCGGGAGCCTGCTGGGACAGGCCCGGACGCCGGCATGGCCGAGGGTGGACCAGGTTCGTTGAAGACCTCGAAGTCGGACATGTCTTCGTTATCGCTCGCTCCGGGAAGGGGTTTGCAAGCATCCCGAGCGGTGGGGCCGTTCACTTCAGCCGGGACACCATCGAATAATCCTAGAGGTGATTTTTCTTGATTCTCATATCTGGTCGCGCAAAATTAAAGGAGACGGTGTCGTTAGCGCGATCGGCTTGAAATCACACGTGCCACTCCGGCAAGCGTCTGTCCTCGGTCTGTGGGGCGGAAATTCCTTCGGCGTGTTCGCGACCGGGATGGTTTTCGCAATGGGGGTCGGGACCATGGCGCATCTGGCATCGATCCGCGTCGAGACGGTATCGGCGCTGCGGTTGCTGCGGCGAATGGCTGCGACTCGGCGACCGGGCACCGAGAGACGGCGGAGAATGGTCCGGGCGTGGGCGCTTGAGTCGCTGGAGGACCGGGTCGCGCTATCCACGATCACGGTCCTGAATACGAATAACGACGGCGGCGGCTCGTTGCGGGCCGCGATCGTTGAGGCCAACGCGTTGCCGGGGCCGGATACGATCAACTTCGCCGCCGATGTTCACGGAACGATCACGCTGTCCAGCGTGCTGCCTGACCTGTCCACGGACATCACCATCGACGGCCCGGGTGCTTCGGTCCTGACCGTGGCTCATGGCGCCTATCCGAGCGTTCCCCAGTTCGGCATCTTCACGGTGGCGACGGGCGCCGAGGTGGCCCTCTCGGGATTGAGCATCGTCGGGGGGCTGGGTCAGTTCGCCGGAGGCGCCGGCGGCGGCATCAAGAACGCGGGCAGCTTGACGGTCGCCGATTCCATCCTGAGCCGCAACTCGGCCAGCATCGGTGGAGGCATCGACAACACGGGCACCTTGACGGTGACCCATTCCACCATCAGCGGGAACTCGGGCGGCACCGGCGGCGCGGGCATCGAGAATGGCGGCACGATGACCGTCGTCGACTCCAACATCAGCGATAACCTGGCCAGTAGCCGCGGCGCGGGCATCGAGAATCGCGGCACGATGACCGTCGCCGACTCCAACATCAGCGACAACTCGGTGATCCTGATCAAGAATGTGGGCGGCGGCGGTATCTTCAATGCCGGCACGATGTCGATCGTCAACTCCACCTTCAACGGCAACTCGGCCGCGGGATTACTTGCGCTGGGCGGCGCGATTCATAACGAGGCCACGATGTCGATCACGAACTCCACCCTCAGCGGCAATTCCGCTCGCGAGGGAGGAGGCATCTACAACGTGGGCACGCTGAGGGTCGCCACGAGCATCCTCGCCAGCAATCCGGGCGGAAACCTCGACACCTCGTTCGGGACTCTTTTCCTGTCGGGCGGCCGCAACCTGTTCTCCGATGCGCCCGGAGTGCCACTCGATCCCACGGACCTGATCAACACCGACCCGCTGCTCGCCCCGCTCGCCGACAACGGGGGCCCGACACTCACGCAGGCCCTGTTGCCCGGCAGTCCCGCCATCGATGCGGGAATCGCTCTTCCCGGAATCGAAACCGACCAGCGCGGCATTCCTCGGCCCCAGGGAACTGCCCCCGACATCGGCGCCTTCGAGTCGCGCGGATTCACTCTCAACATCACCTCCGGCGATGGCCAGAGCACTCCCGCCGCTTCGGCCTTCCTCCAACCCCTGGTCGTCACCATCGCCAGCCCCTTCGGCGAGCCGACCACCGGTGGCCAGGTCCGCTTCATCGCGCCGACGGCCGGAGCCTCTGCCCTTCTCAGCCTCGGTTCCGCGCCCATCGACTCCGTCGGCCAGGCGGAGGTCACCGCCGTGGCCAACGCGATCGGCGGCACTTACGCCGTCAACGCACGGACTGCCGGCGCCCCGGATGAAACTGTCGCGTTCACGCTCACCAACCTGGCCCCGACGCTCGTCCTGACGCCGCCGACCGGCCCGAACCTGGTGAGCCAGGCGGGGACGATCACGGCAACGCTCCTCAATACGGATGAGCGACCATTGACAGGCATCCCCGTGAGCTTCGACGTGACCGACGGGCCTGATGCCGGCGCGTCGGGCGCGATCGATCCGGCCAGCGGCAAGACCGATGCGAACGGCCAGGTCCGCTTCACCTACAAGGGCAATGGCGGACCGGGGACCGACACAATCGTCGCCACCGCCCAGATCGCCTCAGGCATGACGATCAGCTCGCCCGGAGCGAGCGTCGTCTGGACCCTTCCGCCCTCGGTCATCGCCCTGCGGCGGTACGGGTTCCACGCACAGCCGACCAGCCTGGTCGTCACGTTCAGCGCACCGCTCGACCCGTCCCGCGCCGTGAGCCTGGCGAACTATCAGCTCGTGAGGTTGCGCCCGAGCGGACGGCGCGGTCCGGCCCTCCGGCTCCGCGCGGCGGTCTACCATCCGGCCACGCTGGCCGTCACGATCAATCCCGCCCGTCGGCTCCCGCTCCACGATACCTTCCTCCTGACCATCAACGGGACCACCCCCGGGCGCCTGACCGATACGTTCGGCACCCCGCTCGACGGTCTCGGGAACGGTCTACCCGGCAGTAACTATGTGCGGGCATTCGGTCGGGACGTCCTGGCCGGGCCATCGCGGACCCACCACGATTACTAACTCGGTGAAGGGACCGGCTTTCGAATGCTCTCAACCCCCGCGGTCGCACGCCCGGCGTGAGTGCGGGTATACTGGAGGAGCTTCCACGGCGATGCGTTCGGGTGGGCTTCGGCCTGCCGCTTGACACGAGAACCGAGGCCCACACCCTTTTTTTTCCCAATGCGACACGTGGTGACGATCGACGGACCCGCCGGGGCGGGTAAGAGCACCGTGGCACGCACCCTGGCCGCGCGGCTGCACTGGCGGCTGCTCGACACGGGAGCGATGTACCGCGCCGTGACCCTCGCCGCACTCCGGGCGGGTATTGACCTCGAATCCGACGAGGCGCTGGGGAGCCTGGCCGAGAGCGTCTCGGTCCGACTGCCGCCAGGCCGGGTGCTGCTCGACGGCGAGGACATCACCGCCCTGGTGCGGAGCGTCGAGGTCACACGAGCCGCGCGGTACCTGGCCGATAGTCCGGGCGTCCGACGCCGGCTGGTCGCCCTTCAGCGCGAGTTTGCCGGCGAGTACGACGTGATCGCCGAGGGGCGGGACCAGGGGACGGTCGTCTTCCCCGACGCCCTGTGCAAGTTCTTCCTGACCGCCAGCATCGACGAGCGGACCCGACGCCGACATGCCGAGTTCGCCGCCCGGGGCGATGCGATCACCCCCGAGGCGGTGCGCCGTGACCTGGAAGAGCGCAACGCGCGCGACGCCGCCCGGGCCATCGCCCCCATGAAGCCGGCCGAGGATGCCCGGATTATCGACACCACGGGTATCGCGCTCGACCAGGTCGTCGCGTCCATCGAGAGCCAGATTCGTACCTGCCTGATCCGCCAGAATCACGATCAGGTTCAGGTTCAGGGTCAAGCTCAGGATCAGGGTGAGGAACTGGGGAGACTCCGGGCGTGAAGACCGCCGAGAAGGAACCGGCGGCCGTCGCCCCATCGGAGGCCGCCCCGGCCGGAGCTTCGACCCACGACCGATCGTGGCCGGCGCGTGTCTGGTACCGGATCGTCCAGTTCTCGGTCGCCACGTTGCTCTCGGCCACCGGCGGTCTGCGCGGGAGCGGCCGGAACAACATTCCGGTCAGCGGTGGGGCACTCCTCGTATCAAACCATCTCAGCCATCTGGATGTCTTTGTCCTGGGCATCCTCCTCCCGCGACCGCTCAACTACGTGGCCCGCTCGACCTTGTTTCTCCCTGTGCTCGGCCCGTTCATCCGCTCGGTCGGCGGCTTTCCGATCCAGCGCGAGGGGATGGGGGCTTCGGGCTTGAAAGAGACCCTCCGGCGCCTCAAGCGGGGCGGGATCGTGACCCTCTTTCCCGAAGGGACCCGGAGCCGGACCGGCGACCTCGGGGAATTGAAGCCCGGCATCGCCGTCCTCGCCGCCCGCGCCCGGGTGCCGATCGTCCCGGCCGCCGTCGCCGGTACGTTCGAAGCCTGGCCGCGGTGGCGTCCCTTCCCCTGGCCCTACCCGATCCGCGTCCACTACGGGCCCGCGATCTTCCCCGACGAGATCGCCGGTCTCTCCACCGATGCCCTCATCGCCCTGATCCGCGACCGGATGCTCGCCTGCCAGCAAATCGCCCGCGCGGGGCTCGACCGCAACCTGGGAAGTGGGGGAAGGCCGTCCGCTTGAGCCCGCCGGTCATCCCACCAGCCTGGCCTGATCTTTCCAGGTCGTTGGGAGAGGTGATTTTTTCCCGCAAGCCTGTCCGTCCCTTTCGTCTCCTGGCAATCTCCCGGTAGATCGAGTTCGATGCCGACTCACCCGCCAACCTCGCCGCGGGACTGCCACCTGCCGCAAAGGCTGACCCGCGGATAGCGCAATGGACCTCGAAGACCTGGCTCGTCCCCCCCGGGACGTTGCCTGGGAAGAGGTCAAATCCGTTGTCGATCCCACCATCCCGGGAGTTCGCCCGGGAGTGGGGTCGCGACGGCCCGGGAACGTTTTACTCTTGCCTTCCCTCTTTACCTGAGAATCCCAGGGAGATGACCCCATGACGACCGCCGATCGATCCAGCCAGCGACGGAGCTTCCGCCCCGGACTCGCCGCGCTCGAAGACCGCGCCCTGCTCAACGCCACCATGCCCGGCCTGCACACGGGAGGCCAGATCCACGTTGAGCGACATCAGAATCACGGCAAGCCACCCGTCGCCAGCCCGATGATCATACCCATTGGCACCGCGAACGCCGGCGGCTTCACCTTCACCAACTTCGACGGGCCGACCCCGGGCACGAACGCCGGCGCCGGGACCAACCTGAACGGGATCGCCAACTCGGGCACCGCCGTCGGTTTCACGATCGATAATAACGGCAACTTTCACAACTTCAGCGTCAACCCCCTGAGGTCGAGCACGGTCAACGCCCTGAACATCAGGGGATCGTTGACGGCCATGGCCTTCGGGACCAATGCTTCCGGGACGGTGGTCGGCACCGACGGCAACGGGCATGCGTTCAGCCTCAGCCGTGGCAAGCTCCAGACCTTTATTCCCAGAGGCGGCTCGTCCGCGACCGCGTTCGGGATCAACGACCGGGGCGTGATCGTCGGGCAGGACGTCGTCGGCACCACGACGCCGGGCTTCATCCGGGTGAACCCCAGGACGACCATCACGATCAACGCCCCGTCGGGTCCGAACGTCGTGAACGCTCAAGGGATCAACAACGAGGGCCAGGTGGTCGGTTTCTACGTCGGCAACGACGGCCAGGACCACGGTTTCATGGCGAGCCAGGGCAACGGCAAGACACACACCATCACCGGCACCCCGATCGCCGACCCAAGCATTCCGAAAGTCCCGGGCGAACCCGGCGCCACCTTCGTCTTCTCCCAGGTCCTCGGGATCAATGACCAGGGCATCGCCGTGGGCTACTACGGCGACTCCACCACCAGCCAGCACGGCTTCATCTACAACACCCACACCGGCCAGTACACCTTCCTCGACGATCCCAGCGAGGCCTTCAACAACGGCGTGGAAGTGACCCAGATCACCGGCATCAACAACGCTGGCGAGATCACCGGGTTCTACTCCGACGCCAACGGCGTCTTCCACGGGTTCGTCGCCACGGCTCCCTGAGGCTGAGCGTCTCGATCGATCCGGACGGATCCATCCCAGGGCATATCCCGCACCCCTGGTGAGACGAGGAACGGGTTGACTCCGATCTCGTCGTCTCCAGGGGCCTCGGTCTTACGAGACTCTCGCTTTCCGCACGTCGAGCTTGTGGGAAGCGGGGAGCCAACGCGAGGACTGACCGATCCTGAGGCACAACCGGATTTTGGCGTTGGACGTTTTTCCAATGTGGGTTAAAGTCCCGGCGAATGTAGGAACGGACGGTTCGGCCGATCGCAAGATTTTCCCCTTCGTAGCGCACCCCAATCCCGGCGCAAGGCCAAAGCCCAAGCCAAGCCAAGCCGATGCCGAATGCCCGTCGGCAGCAAAGGAGTGTTGCCCCATGCGGCGAGCCCGAATCGTGCGTGCGACCCTGGGGGTCGTCCTGACCGGCTGGATCGGATCGGCCGGCTGCACGCACAACTACTACTATGGCGGCGTCCCGGTCGCCTGCGCACCGGGAACCACGACGATCGTGCCGGGATCGTCGGTCCAGTACGGCTCGGTCTGCGAGGTCCCGGCGCAGGTCGTGGGAGGCGGGACCGTGGTCGCGTTGAGCCCCGGGGTCCGTTCGTCGGCCGCCGGAGCGCCGTCGTCGCGGGTCGTCGTGAGCGAACCGGCTAACCGCCCCAAGCTCTCGTGGCGGCGGTCCGACCCCGACAGCAGCATGGCCACCACCCGGGTCGAGGGGGCGCTCGACGAGGAAACGACGATCAAGTGAACCTGGGCTGAACCCACCCCGACCCACCGGCCAACCGGATCTCATGCGAGCCCGCGCAGGCGATGTGCCAGGTGGGCTTGCGTCGACCCGCGACATCGCCGAGAATGAGGATTCATCGTGGGACCCGCTGGGGGATCGTGCCGTGCCGTGAACCGCCCCGCGAGAGGCGGGGCCCAGGGTGAGCCGGGGGGGACCCGGGCAATGGGGGCTTGTGAACCTGGTCAGGGCGGGAACGCAGCAGCCATAAACATCGCCTTCATGTGCCCGGGAGCACCTCCCCGGCTCACCCCGTGCCCTTCCTCTTTTGTTGTTGATTCGAGTCGGAACCGGAAACCCGGGCCGAGACGAGCGACCGGACGATGGAGCGCCGCGTGGCTGGAGACGCGCCCAGTACGAAAACGACGCGATCGACCCCAGGTCGAGCTCCGGCGTCGCCCCCCGCCCTGAACGAGGCTGAACCATCGACCGGCTCGGGATCGGCCTACACGGTGGTCGCCCGGCGATACCGGCCTCAGCGGTTCGAGGACGTCGTGGGCCAGGACCACGTCGTCCGCGCCCTGCGGAACGCGATCCGGCTGAACCGGGTGACTCACGCGTACCTCTTCAGCGGCACTCGCGGGGTAGGCAAGACGTCGATCGCCCGCATCTTCGCCAAGTGCCTGAACTGCGTCCGTGGGCCGACCGATCAGCCATGCCTGACGTGCGACATCTGCCAGTCGATCGCGGTGGGGCAGGACGTTGACGTCATCGAGATCGACGGAGCCAGTAACAACGGTGTCGAGGCCGTTCGCGAGCTCCGCCAGAACGCCGGGCTCCGGCCGAGCCGGGCGCGGTACAAGATCTATTACATCGACGAGGTCCACATGCTCTCGACCGGGGCGTTCAATGCCCTGCTCAAGACCTTGGAGGAGCCTCCCGAGCACGTCAAGTTCCTGTTCGCGACGACCGAGCCGAACAAGATCCCGATCACGGTCCTGTCGCGTTGCCAGCGGTTTGACTTCGCGTCGATCACCCCCGAGGAGATCCTGACGACCCTCGAGTCGATCTGCTCGCGCGAGGGGATCGCGGCCGAGCCCGAGGCGCTCCGGGCGGTGGCCCGCCGGGCCTCTGGCTCGCTGCGCGACGCGCAGTCGCTGCTCGAACGCCTGCTCTCCTCGGGCGACCCAAAGCTGACCGTCGAGCGAGTGGCGGGGCTCCTGGGAACGGCGAGCGACGAGCGAGTACTCGACCTGCTCGACTCCCTGGCCGCGCACGACGCGGGACGCGCGCTGAAGTTGCTGGACGTGGCGGCCGGCACGGGAGTCCAACCCCCCGAGTTCCTGAGCGGTCTGCTCGAGTTCCTGCGCGACGTCATGGTTGTGGCGGCCTGCGGAGGCTCGAGGGCCGGAACCGAGGTCCCTCTGCTGGCGGCCTCGCCCCGGCAACGCGACCGGCTCGATGCACTGGCCGATCGGCTCACGATCGACCAGGTCCTGGCCGCGCTTCAGATTCTCGACAACGCACGGGGGCGGCTCCGTGGGAGCCCGCACGGCCGCTTGATCGTCGAGATGGCCCTGGTCAAGGTGGCCCGGCTCGAGAACCTTCAAGAATTGGGCGCCCTGATCGGCCGATTCAACGCGTTTGAAGCGGGCTTGCCCGCCCCCATGGCCGCTCCGGTACAGGAGGTGCCGGCACTAAAAAAAAAATTAGTGGAGCCGCCTCCGGCAGCCACACCCCACGCGCCGGCACCTCGGCCTGAGCCCCACCTCGGCCCCGATCCCACTCCGGTGGCCCGGAAGTCGGCCTCGACCGTCGGCGAGCCGCCGCTCGATCTCGATACAGCTCACGCCGTCTGGCCCGACCTGATGAAGAAGGTCGGCGTCTGGATCGCGATGGACCTGAGCCGGTGCCAACCGACGTCGGTCTTGGCACCGAATCTGCTGGTCATCGGCGGCGGCACGGGTTACAATGGATCGATCGTGGAGAAGTGCGGCGCCCCCGAGCCGAAGGCCCGAATCGAGCGTGAGCTGAGCAAGCTCCTCAAACGTACGGTGACCATCCGGTTCGAACCGGCCGCCGAGCAGCCCTCCGATACGCGAGGAACGACCTCGTCCTCGAACCACGAAGAAACCTCCGCGACCGGATCCGACGCGCTGATAGCTGGTCCTGTCGCCGGACCCCGGCGCCACGGCGAACTCGAAGGAGACCCGATCGTCCAGAAAGTCGTCGAGCTCTTCGAGGCTCGCCCGGTCCACCTGGAAGTCGAGGAAGAGCCGGACCACCCTGCCTGAGCGTTCGTCCCGTTCCGTGGAATTGAATCACGAGAAGGTTTGCCGTGTTTAACAATCTAGGCAATCTGGCGGATTTGATGCGGAATGCTGGCAAGCTCCGCGAGTCGGTGGAGAAGGCGACCGAATCACTCGGCCAACTTCGGGTCGAGGGGACGGCGGGGGGCGGCGTGGTCGTGGCGCAGGTCAACGGGCGGCTCGAAGTGGTGTCGGTGCGGATCGACCCAAAGCTGCTGGCCGATGGCGACGCCGAGCTCCTCGAAGACCTCGTCGACCGCGGCGGTTAACCAGGGTTTGACCCAGGCGCGTGAAGCGGCCGCACAGTCGATCACGTCGCTTGCTGGCGGCCTGCCGATCCCGGGGCTCTCGGGGCTATTTGGACCGGGAACGAGTGCAGGGCCGGGCGGAGGAGCTTGAACTCAATGGCGTCCACCTCGCGTCCGTTGCCGGCCGGTTCGTTCTCAACCTCGAACTCGGCGTCAAATACCGGCGCCATTGATCGATTGATCGGCACCCTGGGGCGATTGCCGGGTATCGGCGCCAAGACGGCCGAACGGCTGGCGCACCACATCCTGAAGTGTCCCCAGGACGAGGCGCTCGGCTTGGCCGACGCGATCCGCGATGTCCGACAGCAGGTCGGCCTACTGCTCGGTCTGCTATCAATCTGACCGGAGCGGACCAGCCGCTCTGCGCCCTCTGCCGCGATGCCCGGCGCGATGCCGTCGATCGTCTGCGTCGTCGAACAGCCGCGCGACCTGCTGGCCCTGGAAAAGGCGGGATCTTACATGGGCCTCTATCACGTCCTGCTGGGCAGGCTCGCCCCGTTGCAGGGGATCGGGCCCGAACAATTGACCCTCGATGCGCTCGAGACCCGAGTCCGGTCGGGAAACGTCCGAGAGCTGATCATGGCCACCAATCCGAACCTCGAAGGCGACGGCACCGCCATGCTCGTGGCCCAGCGGCTGGCCGAAACCGGCGTTCCGATCACTCGGCTGGCCCGCGGCCTGGCCTCGGGCAGCGCGCTGGAATTCGCCAATAAAGAGATGCTGGCCGACGCCCTCAGTGGCCGACAACGATTCTGATCGGCACCTGGTGCGCCGGACCCTCTGGCGGAACCAATCCTCACCTCGTGCAAAACATGAACATCTTGGAGATCTCCGGCAACACCGAATTCGAGCCGAGAGGTTGCGACCGACCGGAACCGTTGGTATCATTTTTGCAGTACGTAAAAAACTGGCGGCGTGCGCGTCTTGTGGGGTAAGGCCGACCTCAACTGTCATGGGCAAGGGATGGCCTCCGAACGGGTCGACACGGAAAACAGGACTGTTGCGAAGCGTTTGGAAATCCTTTCCTTTTACCACTTTCAGGCAGGGCGGAAACCAGGACCATGCGTCTCGACACCTCGCAGCAGATGCGGACCGACATGCGCCTCCGCATGGCGCCGCGCATGATCCAGTCAATGGAGATCTTGCAACTTCCGCTCATGGCGTTGCAGGAGCGGATCGACCAGGAGCTGAGCGAGAACCCGGTCCTGGTCGATCTGCGCGAGACCCCCACCTCGGAGGCCGAGGCCGAGGAAGTGCCCACCGCGACAGATACAGCGACGGCCGAGTACGACGCCGGGACCGAGGCCGGGAGCGAAGGCGAGGGTGAGGGCGAGACGCTCCCCGATGACGACTGGTCCGAGTCGTTCGAGGGGCCGCGGATGAGCCGGGCTGCGCTCAGCGAGGAGGCCGACCGCAAGCACGACGCGATGCAAAACATGGCCTCGCGACCGCGGTCGCTGCACGACGACCTGGCCGATCAGCTCGGTTTCCTCGACGCCGAGCCCGACGGTCCGTGCCCTGGCCGAGTACATCATCTTCAACCTGGACGACAACGGCTACCTCAACCACGACCTGCACCGACATCGTCCGCGACTTCGGCGGCGACGTAACCCTGGCACAGGCCGAGGAGGCGCTGGCCCTGGTCCAGAAGCTCGACCCGCCCGGCGTCGGCGCCGCAACCTGCGCGAGTGCCTGCTCTTGCAGCTGACGCCCGGACGTCCCCTGCCGGGAAACGCTGCACGTCCTGATCGCCAATCACCTCGACGACATCCAGCAGAACCGACTCCCGACGATCGAGAAGAAGACGGGGATCGCGATCGACAAGATCAAGGAGGCGATCGAGCACCTGCGCCGGCTCAACCCCCGGCCCGGCTCTCAGTTCGTGCCCGAGAGCACCCAGTACGTCGTGCCCGACCTGGTCGTCGAGCCCAACGAGCACGGCGAGTACGAGGTCCGGCTGGTCGACGAGCACACGCCGCAACTCGCGATCTCGCGGTACTATCAGAAACAGCTCAAGAACAAGTCGACCGACCCGGCGGCCCGCGAGTTCATCCAGAAGCGAATCCAGTCGGCTCGCTGGCTGATCGAGTCGATCGAGCAGCGCCGGAACACGCTGCTGAAGGTCGCCCGCGCGATCATCGAGCACCAGAAGGACTTCCTCGACAAGGGTCCCGAATCGATCGAACCGCTCAAGATGCAGCAGATCGCCGACCGGGTGCACGTCCACGTCACGACGGTCAGCCGGGCGGTGGACGACAAGTGGGTGCAGACCCCGCGCGGATCTTCTCGCTGAAGCGGTTCTTCGGCGGCGGCACGACAACCGCCGACGGCGAGGAGGTCGCCTGGGACACGATCAAGCAGAAGCTGCTGGAGATCATCGCCAAGGAAGACAAGTCGAACCCGCTCTCGGACGAGGAGATCGTCGATGAGCTCGGCCGGCACGGCTTCCCTGTCGCCCGGCGGACCGTGACCAAGTACCGGCGAACCCTGCACATCCCGTCGAGCCGGCAGCGGAAGCAGTTCTGAGCCAACCCAGATTAATATCAATATAAACATAAACCCTGTCGGGCAAGCGTCAGCCTGCCTCGAGGGGACAAGCGTGGTTGGCGATAGGGAGTGACGTCACGCGGAGGAAGCGCGGGCGGGCAGGGACGTTTCGGGCTCGACCAGGGGCTTGGCGTCGAGCAAGCGGCGCATGGCGACATCGTAGCCGACGATGCGGATGATATCGAGCACCGCGCGGCACGGGCCGGGCCGATGGCGTGGGCAAGGGCGAGCAACTCGCGCTCATCGGTCGAGAGGGGATCTTTGATCTGGAGCGGGTCGGTCTCGATCGCGTCGTCGGCCAGGTAGTCGAGCGATACGCCCACCGCGCGTGCCAGCCGGAAGGCGTTTTCGAGCCCGGGACGCGACTTCCCGGCCAGAATGCGCGAGATCTCCGAGTCGCTGACCTTCGAGGTCCGCGCCAGCTTCTGGCCGTTCAGGCCAAGTCGCACCATCTGGTTGAGGAGCTTTTCTTCGAGCTTCATGCTCGGAATGTAGCATATCCGACTCATCCGGGAAAGTGGCTCGATCCCAGAATTGCAAGAATCTCCCGTCTTTGGGCGAAGTCGTGGGAGATAAATCGGCTCACTCCATGTTTCTCAGGACGACCTGCGGACGACGTAATGGCCGAGTGACCGGAGGATGGACCTGGCGGGGAGTCAGGCAGTTGGTCGAGGCGGGAGACGGCGGCGGCGGCGTAGTGGCGGGCTCGGTCCCAGGCGTATTCCAGGGCGCCGGACTGTTCGAGGTCAGCTCGGAGCGCCCGACGCCCCTCGGGACGGGCCTCGGCCAGGATGCGCCCGGACCCGTGTCGGCGGTCGCTTCCGGGAGCGACGGCCAGAAGGCGGATCAAGGGGAGGGTCAGCTTCTGCTTCTCGAGGTCGGTGCCCAGGCTCTTGCCGGTCGTCCGCTCATCGCCCCAGATGTCGAGCACGTCGTCGGCGATCTGAAAGGCGACCCCCAGGTCGCGGCCGTAGTCTTCCATGGCCACGACCGTCGCGGTGGCAGCGCCGGCGTAATGGGCCCCCAGACGGCAGGAAACCGCGGTCAGCTCGGCGGTCTTGCCCCGGATGATCGCGAAGTACGCGTCCTCGTCGAGGTCGAGGTTGCCGCGGTTGTGCACCTGCTGCATCTCGCCCTCGCAGACGAGGTTGGTCGCATGGCCGATCCAGCGGCAAGCCAGGGTCGATCTCGAGCGAGGCCGCCAGGTGGAAGGCGTGGGTGAACAGGTAGTCGCCCAGGAGCACGGCGGGCTCGTTGCCCCACTCGGCGTTGACCGTGGCCGCATGGCGCCGGATCAACGGCCTCGTCGAGGATGTCGTCGTGAACGAGGGTCGCCGTGTGGATCATCTCGACGACCGCCGCCAGGACCGGATGCGCGGGAGTCAGGCCGCCGCACGCCTGACCGGTCAGCAGGAGCAGAGCCGGCCGGAGCCGCTTGCCCGGAAGTCGGCGCAGTGGTCGACGAGCTGCTGCACGAACGGGAACCGGCTGCCCAGTTCGGCCGCGAAGATCCGCTCGGCCTCGGCGAGCTCGGCAGCGATCGGAGCATAGACCGACGCCAGGCTGCTGGCGCGTCTCCTCCGGTTTCAATACCATGGGCGAGGACATCCCAGACCTCCCGGTTCGACCGATCGCTCCCGATTTCGCCATCTTCTCAGCACCCTCGTACCCGGTGTTGTTCGAGGACCGATCCCGGAACCGCAAGGTTCTGATCCCGATCAATATCAGTTCAGGCCGGGCAGGGGGGTGACGCCGCGGCGTTTGGATCATGTCACTTCGGTGTCATCTATCTCCACCTTGACGGTCGCGACCGGGTTGGTGGAGGTTTCGCTTTCTGGCTCGGTCCGCCGAAACCGGCCGCTCCGGCCGCCGCTCTTCTCCTCGAGGCGGACCTGGTCGATCACCATGCCGCGATCGACCGCCTTGCACATGTCGTAGACCGTCAAGGCGGCGATGCTGACCGCAGTCAGCGCTTCCATCTCGACGCCGGTCCGGCCTCGACCTTGACGGTCAGCCTCGATCCGCAGGGTGCTAGGCTCGATCGGGGGGAACGTCAGCTCGACCGCGTCGAGCCCCAGGGGATGACACAGCGGGATCAGGTCGCCGGTCCGCTTCGCCGCCATGATGCCGGCAAGACGGGCGACCTCGAGGACGTCCCCCTTGGCCAGACGCCGGTCGCGGATCAGGGCCAGCGTCGCCGGCTCCATCCGCACCAGGCCGCTGGCCGTCGCCTGGCGGAGCGTCACCGGCTTGCCCGAGACGTCCACCATCCGGCTCGCCCCATGCTCGTCAAAATGCGTCAGCTCCCCCATCAGCTTAACCTACCTGCCCTGGATCGAGCTCGACGCTCACGCTTCGGTTGGTTCGTTCAAATCGTTCTGAACGTATTTTACAAATTGTCGTCCCCTTGACCAGGGGGAGCTTGAAGTTTCGGTGAAGGGGGTGGCGACGCGGTTGATTCGACCGATGGAAACGCCCAGAGGCCCGAGAGCCAGACTCCCTGGCGGCTGCGTGTCGCAACAGGAGCGCGCCGGGCGAGACGAGTGCGGAGCTCGGGGCTCCAGTAGGCCGACCGGCGTGAGACGACCAGCCAGATCGGTCCGGCCCACCGCGTCGTCGTCCTTGAGCACGATCCGGCGCCGGAGCAAACCTCGGGTGGTGGTGAATGATACCCTGACCGGGATACAGGGTCGGCGCCAGCGCGCCGCGGTATCACCGGGCGCGGCCAGACGCTCCAGACGGCCGAGCAGGATCCGATCCACCGCGTCGCCCCAGTAAGTCAGCTCCAGGCCGAGCCGCTCGGCTCCCACCAGCCCGCCCGCCAGGGCGTTGTAATAGCTCAGCCCGAACGGATGAAACGCTAGCACGCCGTATACCTGCGTCACCAGCAACACGAGCCATCCCGTCCTCAGCCAGCGACGGCCCGCCCAGGCGGTCCAGACCCCGCCAAACCCCCGCCCCATCACGATCGCCCAGAGCGGAAAAACCATCAGAAATAGTCGCTCCCCGTCGTATACGGGAATATTCGTGCTGAATAAAACCAAGAAAAAGCCGATCGATCCAATCAGCAAGAGCAGGAACGGATCGGCGCGGAGGTCACGCAGGCGCCGAACGAGGCCGAGGATCCCGAGGGCATGAAGACCGACCGGAACGGTAGCTAGCGAAGTAGAACCACGGATAATGCCAGGGGACGTCGTGATCGAGGTAGATGTGGCCGAAATACTGGACCTGGAGCGCCACTCGGTTGACGCCAGTGCCCCAGTATCGGGCCAGGCGAGCCACCGTGTCGTACCAGAGCCAGGGCCATCCCAGGAAAAAGACCGCCAGGCCGGCCGCCGCCCAGAGTGACCAGCAGGCCGTGCCGCGAAACAGACCGAGCCGGCTCCAGGCCCAGACCAGGACAATTGGCAGGAGAAACCATGCGTGGATCTTGGTCAGAAGCGCCAGACCGAGCAGGCCGCCGGCTCCGATCAGCCCCAGTGCCGGAAATCGTCGTGGGAGCGGGCGATGATCCAGCGCTCTCGCCGCAGCCAGCAGAGCAGCGGTCCAGAAGAGGTTGAGGAAAGTGTCGAGCGCGGCGAGATGGGCATGGGCGAAGATCCGGGGCATGATCAACAGTGCGAACCCCGCCCCCACTCCGGCGGGTCTGCCGTAACGAGATGCGGTGGCGAAGGTGACCAGTCCGACCAGGACCGCGAACGACAAGGCGGGAGCGACTCGCGCGGCGATGACGTAGGTGCCGGTCGGGTCCGGCCCCATCACGAGGGTTTCGAGCGGTTCGCCCACGCGCGACGCCAGGCCGAGCAGCCATCGGCCCAGCGGAGGATGTTCGGCGTTATCGCCATAGACCCGGTCGACCACCGCGCGGTCAAGGAAATGGCCGCCCTGCGCCTGTAGCGCGGCGAGGTATGCCCGCCCCGGCCGGACGTCAAGTGGCTCGTCGATGGTCAGGCCAGGGCCGTTGATGGTCAAAAGCACTATCAGGGCTGTCAGAAACCCCATCGCCAGGGCCTGAATGAGACCACCTTTGGGTTCACTCAACACATTGATTTCCAAAGGGTTACTCCTGGAAAGCGGGGCCGCGGGCCAGGCCTGGTCGACGCGGGAGCGGAAACCTGTCGGAGGGACTCTTGCGGTTCCCGTCCGACTTGACGACGATAATACTTCATAATGGAGCATCGGTCGCTCTTTCCGGCGCGCTGGGGAAGGCCCGCGGCTTCGTTAGGTCCCAGGCATCCGGACTGCCCCGGTGGGTCGCGGGTGTCTGGCGACGTGTCCTTACAATCCGAAAGGGGCAGCCCACGATGGCCCGACGCACGACCGCCCGCCCCTTGCCGGCCTGGGTGGGAGACCTCCCGGTCTTCGAGCGCACGCTGCCCAACGGGTTCCGCGCCCTGGTCCTGCCGCGGACCCACACACCGATCGTGGTTTGCGACCTGTATTATCCGGCCGGCTCGTTCGACGAGCCGGCGGGCAAGACGGGGCTGGCGCACTTCGTCGAGCACATGCTCTTCAAGGGAACCGAGCGATTCCCCAAGGGGCAGATCGACCGCCTGGCATTCGTGGCGGCGGGGCAATCGAACGCCGAGACCAGCGAGGACGCGACCCACTACTGGTTCGCGCTTCCCGTCCGACCGCTGGGAGATCGCCCTGGCGATCGAAGCCGACCGAATGCGGGGTGCCCGATTCGATCCTCGCGAGGTCGAGGCCGAGCGCCAGGTCATCGGCGAGGAGCGTGCCCGCGACCTCGATTCGCCGTTCAGCCGGCTTGACCAGACGCACCTGGCGGTGACCTACCTGCGGCACCCATACCGCAACCCGATCCTGGGCTGGCCCGACGACCTGAACGGGATCGTCGTGGACGACCTGCGCCGGTTCTACGACCAGCATTACCGCCCCGACGGCGCGGTCCTGGTGATCGTGGGCGACGTTGATCCAGAGGAGGCGCTGGACCGGATATCGGACCACTTCGCGCCGATCGCCCCGGGGGCGTTCGCCCGCCCCGTGCCGGGCTGGAACGAGCCTCGGCAGACTGGGCCGGCGCGACTTCGCACTGGTCGATTCCGAAGCCGCGGCGCGGGGACTCCTGGGCTGGCACAGCGTGTCGCGGGGCCATCCCGACGGCCCCGCGCTCGATGTTCTTTCGGACCTCCTGACCTGCGGCCGACGGGGCCGGCTTCACGCGTCGCTGGTCGAGCACGGCCGGCTCGCGACCTGGGTCGACGCCGCCCAGGACGGCAGTCGGCGCGCCGGCCAGTTCGTCATCCAGGTCGAGGCCACGCCCGAGGCCACACCCCAGCGGATCGAGCAGGAGGTCGCTCGGGTCCTGGCCGAACTGGCCGACGCCGGCCCCACCTGCGAGGAGCTTGCCCGAGCCCGGCACCGGCTCGAGGCCGCCTGGCGCTGGGAGCAGGAGGACCTCGCGGGACTCGCCGCGGGGCTCGGCCAGGTCGCCCTCTGGGACGATTGGCGAGCCTGGCAGGCCGAACACCGGGCGGCGCTCTCGGTCGGGCCGGACGATATCCGGCGGGTCGCCTCAACCTACCTGACCGACTCCTGTCTGACCGTCGGCTGGTCGCTTCCCCGCCCCTCGCGCACCGTGGCCGTGCTGGTGCCGGGCGAAGCCTCGACGCGGCCGCGCGGGACCGGGATCGAAACCGCGAGTCCGACGGCAACGGCCGGGTCGGGATCGACATCCAGCTCGAGGGCGCTGCATCAATTGCCAGCGACGAGCTCGAGCGAGCCCGTCCGAGACCTGATGCAAGTGCTCGCGAAGTACCCGACACGATCGAGGCTCAATACCTTCCGGCCTCGCCGCGACCGGCTCGATAACGGTATGCGGCTGGTTTCCGAGCGGCGGGCCGGGACCGGGATCGTGGCCCTCGAGCTCTTCGTCGATGCCGGAGTCCTCCGCGAGGCCAAACCTGGCCTGGCCCACCTGACAGGGCGTCTGCTCGAAGAGGGGACGGAAACTCGGTCGGCCGACGCGCTGGCCGAGAGCATCGAGGACGTGGGGGGGACGCTCGACGTCAGCTCGACCGGAGCGTCGCTCCGCGTCCGGGCCGAGGACCTGCCCCTGGCGATCGAGATCCTGGCCGAGCTGGTTCGACGGCCCGCCCTGCCGGTCGAGGCTCTGGGCTGGGTCCGACGCCGGATCGCGGCCGAGCTCCAGGCCGACCGCGACGACCCCTCGTACCGCGCCGACTTGCTCTTCCGCGGTCTGGTCTACGGCGAACACCCCTACGCGCGCGACCCGCGCGGCGGCAGCCGCGACCTGAAGGGGCTGACGCTCGACGACGTCCGGGCGCACCACGCTCGCTACTTCGTTCCGGACAACGCGTTCCTCGTGACCGTGGGCGACTTCGAGCCGCGCCGGCTTCGCACGATGGTCCAGGGTCAGTTCGGCTCGTGGGTCCCGGGCGGACAGGGCCGACGTCCCATTCCCCGGCCGACCCGCCGCCCGCGTCCCAGGGTGCGTCGGGTACCTCATCCAGGCGAACAGGTCCAGATCGTGCTCGGACACCTGGGAATCCGCCGCAACCACCCCGACTTCGTCCCCCTGGCGGTCCTCGACCACATCTTCGGCAGCGGACCGGGGTTCAGCGACCGTCTGAGCCGGATCGTCCGCGACGAGATGGGACTGGCCTACTCGATCGGCGGCGGAATTACCGATACCGCCGACATGGCGCCGGGCATGTTCCGGGTGACCGTCGGCACCATGCCCGAGGAATCGGACCGGGTCGTCGCCGCGATCGTCGAACAGGTCCGCGCCATGCACGCCGGCGAGTTCTCCGACGAGGAAGTCGAGCACGCTCGCCGATACCTCGCCGGTTCATGGGTCTTCGACTTCCAGACCGTCGAACAGCGTGCCGAGCGGCTGCTCGAATTGGAGCGTTACGGGATCGATCTCGACGAGCCGCTCCGTTGGCCCGAACAGGTCGCCGCGGTGACCCCGCGCCAGGTCCGCCGCGCCGCCCGGATTCACATTGACCCCAACGCCCTGGCGCGGGTCGAGTTCGGACCGATTCGTCCCCACGACCGGAACGAGAGTCGCCCCGCGGAGTGCGCCTGAGCCGTCGATCCGATCCGCCGGATCAGCCGACCGTCACACGTTGCATTCTGACAGGTAAAGCTTAAGGAAAAGTTGTGCGACGCGGATTTTCAACTTGTCGCCAGGTGTACTTTTCCGTAGGCTCGATTGCAAGATATCACGTTGACGTGTCAGGATCGACCTCGAGAAGTCGAGCGAGTTTGCGGCGGGGCCGAGGCGGAATAGGTACTCGTCCCTCGGGGAAGAGGGCGGGAGGGAGAGCCATGACGGCGGCAGCGCGTCGGAATCGAGCGATGACACCGTTACTCGGCTGGACCGCCGTGCTGGCGAGCCTGGCTCAGAGTCCGCTCCACGCTGAATCGACGTTGATTTTCGGCAACGAGCCGGCGGCCAATGATTCGCTCTTCAGCGCGGTGGCGACCATGGGGGGAAACTTCTCCAAGGCCATCGGCTTCACCATGGACGCGACTACCTCGTACGACCTCGACACGCTGAGTCTGCGATTGAAAGAGCAGCCGGGTTCGAACAGCACCCTTACGGTGTCGATCTTCGGAGGCGGGGCGAACGGACCGGCGGGTCTGCCGCTGGTCAATCTCCAGGCGACCTCGGCCATCCCGACCGTGGCTGGCGATGTGAAATTCCTGTCGGCCGGCACCAAGCCGTTCGTCTTCGAAGCGGGCTCGACCTACTGGATCGATGTCTCGGGTACATCCGACACGCTCAATGGCATCGTCTGGTACGCCAGCGACCCGGGCATCAAGCCCTCGGGCACGGTGGCGAACGCGGCGAGCGCCCGCTTCGGCGACTCCGCGGCGTCGATCTCGGCGCTCGGGCCGTCAACCATCTGGAACTCATTCGCCCTGACCGGATCGCCCGACGTCCCCCCCCTCGGCCCACCCTCCACCCAGACCACTCCCGAGCCATCGGCCTGGATTCCCGGTCTCACGGCCGTCATCGCCGGCGGCCTTTTCGGCCTCTGGCGCCGCACACACTCGCGCCGCGGGGCCTGAAACCAGGAGAGCCAACCAACCCCGACAGTCCTCACGATCCACCTCCACGCCGTTCGTGACGGCAGGATCTCGCCCTACCCGTCTTGTCTTGAGCCCACCACTCCGGCGTTCGGCTCATGGGAACAAGTGGGCTTCACTCGATGCCTCATCGTATGGGCTCGTCGCGCGGCGGATCAACCCGTGTATCCGTTGCAACATATCGTTGGGTTCGCTCGGCGCCCCGGTCCATTGGGTTCGCTCGGCGCTGCGATCCGAGCTGACCGAGCAAAAACCGCCGAAACGACCAGCACATCCGCAAAAAATGAGAATAAAAGATACTCCTCGCTGAACACCACCGATTTTCAAGCGGCCCGACCTCGTCTCCTGTTTTTGCTTTCGGATTCGCCAGATCCTCTCGGCTTTGAGCGATCACCGGTCGTCGCCTGAGTCGCGGTTCGTTCCTTCCAGATGCCAACCAACGTCAGGACGACGAAGCGCACCAGCGTCCGACGGCGCCGCCACTTGAAGCGTACCTTCTCCAGGTGCCGGAACATTCGGTTGGTCCGCTCCACATGATTGTTGGTCCGCACGCGCCGGCTGACGGGGTCGGCCAGGTAGGCCATCAGCTTGGGGAACTTCTCCGCATCGAGGTGATTCAGCGCCTTGACCAACTCCGGAACGGCTTGGAACTTCGCGTCGCGCACGATCGCGGCGCGGCGGCAACCGGCCTGATGCCGGTCCTTGGGCGTGTCGAACAACCAGTAGATCCGGTCGGCGAATCGTCGCAGGGTCGCCAATTCGGGGAGGTAAGAGAGCATCCGGGTCAGGTCGTCGAGCTCCGTCTCGGTGAGCTTCTCCCGTCGCTTCACGATCAGGTAGCGGTGCTTGAACACGAAGTGCGCCTTCTCCTTGAGGGTCATGCCCCGCCGGGCGGCGGCCGACCTTGGACTTGGCCCCCTTGCGGCCGCGCTTCTTCTTCCGTCCCGCCTTGCCGCGACGCGACATCGTCGACCGCAGCCGCCGTACGGCATCGATTATCAACTTATTGATATCTTTAATCACGTGGAACACGCACAAGTTGGTGCTCCGCGTCGCGACCACAACTCGGCGAGCACGCCGGGTAGAGGTTCGAGCCGTCGGTCACCACGATCCGAGGATTCAAGCCCCGCGTCTTGAGGTTCTTGAGGAACCATCCACATGTGAGCCTGGTCGTTGGCGGCGACCAGGGCGAAGGCCACGGGCAGGTCGGCGAGCGGGTCGGTGGCCAACAGCAACGTGAAGCGGCCCAGGTGCAATTCGTCGACGCAAAGCGTGCCGCTGAAGCAGCTCCAGGACCTTACGGCGGTGCTCGGACAGGTCGAGGTCTGCCGGCGTGGCCGTGGAGCACGTCATAGACGAAGCCCGTGGAGAGGTCGACGAGGAACTCGCGGCGGAGCGACCCCAAGGTCTGTTCGACGTTCATGCCGTCCTTGAGGATGCGGTCGAGGACCAGGTCGCGGACCTTGTTGTCATAGGCGGCTCGGGGGGGACGCCCTCGGGGGGTGTTGCGAAAGGTCTTGCAGCAACCGCACCGGGCTTGATATTCGCCGCAGGAGATCTCGAGGTAGAGCGACCGTGCGGGACCCTGCGACGGCGGGAGTTTCCGCTTTCGCCAGCCGTGTTTACCACACTTCGGGCAGGGGGCTTTCTTGGGGGCGGCAGTGGATCGGTATAACGACGGGTGTGGGTGCTTCGGTGCCCATGGCCTGCATCTCCGGTGGTGGGGACGGTAAGAACCCTCATTCACCGGGAGCAGGCCCTATCTTTCAAGAGTAAATCGACTTGGCCCACCTCACTCTATTGGTGGTGATCAGCGAGAAGTCTCGGAATTGAGGTCCACTTCAGTCCCATTTTTTGGGGTGTCGGCCGATCACCTGGCTGATGTCGATGAGATGAAGCTGCCGGCCTTCGCCGGTGTGGGGCGAGTCGATGCAGACCCAACGTTCGTCGCGGCTGACGCGCGGATGGGTGTCCACGCGCCATTCGCCGGTGTATTCGCGAGGGGAAGGAAACTCGCCAAGGTCAATGCGCCTGTTGGTGGCGATGTGATACAGGTGCGGCGTCTGGATGCGATGGGCGCCTTGGGGATACGTGTCGTTCAAGATCCACTCGTTATTGTGCAGGTAGGTGAGGTGCCCGCTCTTGTCGAGCACTCCGCGGCCGATCTCCGTGACGATGCCACTGTCCCTGTCTTCAAACAAGAAATCGCCCCAGTCGTTGTTGTCGAGCCAGCCCTTGGACTGTGACAGGATGTGCGTGGTGTCGCGCCAGATGAAGTGGGACGCATAGCCGTTCGGGATGACGATGCGCAGGTCGCTGCCATCCATGTTCGCCGTGATGAGGCGCGTCAAATGACCGCCACCGGACTGCGTCCAGCGATGAAGCAGAATGAAGCGCTTTCCGTCCGGTCCGACGAGCAGGTGATAGGCGTGATGTTTCGAGTGCCGATGGTTACTCACCACCTCGCCTGTCGTGGCGAGGGTCTTGTGACTGATGATGAGCGTTTCGACCCCGGTTTCCAGGTTGATATGCGTCACGCCGCTAGCATCCGGCGCCATGTCGTTGAAAAAGCGGTCACGGATGCCCGCATAACCGTAGCCGGGCCGGCAATCGGCCACGCGCGAGAAGTCGCAGCTCACGGCCTCCTTGCCATTGGGGGCCAGGGCATAGATCGGCGCGGGCAGCGTGCGTTTGTCGCCCGTTCTCACATCCACGATGTGACTTACGAAGCGGTCCTTCTCGCGATCGTTCCAGATCACTTTCGAGTCCGCGCCGGGAATCCATTGCAACATGCAGCCCTGCTGCCAGCACCATGCGTTCGATTTGCCGAGTGGAATCCATGCGTCCTTCTCGTGCAGATCGATCATGCCCACCTCGATCACGTCGTCGGCCGTGGGCGAGCGGTGCTCGAAGCTGACCCTGTTGCCGAGCACGAAGCGATTATCCGGAGAGAACTGCAACTTGTCGTAGTAGCCAAACCAGTGGAACATTGGCCCGCGCGTAATCTGGCGGACCGGCGAAAACATCGCGTCCCCAGCGGCCCGCAGGCTGCGGGGACCGATGAGGCCGCGGGTGGCGGTCGCGGTCAAGATGGCCTTGAGGAACCCTCGGCGGGCGCTCGGATCATTGGCGATTTTCATGGTGACTTGCCCCAGCCATCGTCGGGGAGACAAAACAGCGAAGTTCTGAACGGCGCGGAACAACCGTCGGCGGTAAGCCGGTGGGTTCAACAGTCGGATGCAGTTCCAACCAACACCGGCTTCCGCACGATCCCTCGCCTACCCGAAAGTCATCGTCCACTTTCACCGTAGCGAGAGTGCGGATGTACTTCATGATGACGCCATCGGTGACCTTTCGCGAATGCGCCACGAGGATTCGTGGGTCGGCTTTCCATGTCCGTTTCTTGCCATGGACCCCTGGCGGGCTTATCGGCAGTTTTCGTCGCAACGAAGTGGTCAAGCGTGGCACGATCCCCCACATCGGCCGCGTAAACCGTGTCGCCAACCGTCGCGTAGATGAGGCACAAACCTGGCGATACCCTCATCATGTGAGGAGGCTGTCCGGAAGTCTGCGTCTGCTCGCTGGACTCGCCCGAGAGCAGCGGAGGCGAGGTTGAAGGCCATCGGTGAACGTATGATCCCTAGCACGGCGGGGTTCCGCGATTCCGGCAGCACACTCAGGGCGTGCCAACCCGTCGATCGACCTCCAGCTCTTGGAACCTGGCCGCGGCCGTCAAGCTTCAGCAAAACAGACGCAAGGCAACTCCCCAACTCGCAACATCGACCAGCGAGGCTATACGATCCCCACCGATTCCAGGGTGCCGACCTGGGGATCTGGTGACCACGTTGGGGGCGAAGCGGAATTCGATTCCCAGGAATGAATAGCCCAAAAACGCCACGCTACCGACTCTTGCTCTGTCAAGAAAGCTGGATGGCGAACGGAGCGGATCGCGGCGCGGGCGGGAAGGGGAACGCACGGTTCGTTTGATTCAGCTCGAACCGCTCGGTCCCCTTTCCCTTAGCCCGCGATCGATTGGCGCTGCCAGCCTGGCGGATTGGGAGGCTCGGCTCAGGGCTCGTCGGCCTTCTTCTGTGAGATCAGGCGGCGGACCCGTTCGGCGAGCAAGGCGCCATCGAAAGGCTTCTTGAAGGCGTCGTTGAACCCGAGCGAGTAGACCTCGTCGGAGGGTTCGTCGCTGGTCAGGGCGACAAGGATGGTCGTGATGTGGTCCGGGCTCTTGCGGAGGTTCTCGCGCGATCTGCCCCGCCTCGATCCGACCGATCGCCATATCGATGATGATGCAGTCGGGATGGAAGCTCTCGGCCCGGATGCCCGCCTCGAAGCCCGAGGCCGCGGTCTCGATCCGGAAGTCGTCTCCTTCGCGGAGTTGTTCCTTCAGGACTCCCAGCATCGGCGCATCGGCGCCGACGACCAGGACCTTATGATAGACCTCGGCTTCGAGATCTCCCAAGGGCATTCCATGCTCCTTGAGGAACCGAAGGAGGTGCTCCCGGGGGATCCGGCGATCCTGCGAGCCGGGGATCCGATATCCACGCAAGCGGCCCGAATCGAACCACTTGCTCACGGTCCGGGGCGCGACCTTGCAAATTTTCGCGACCTGACCGGTTGTAAATACTTTTTTCATCGTCGAGGACTCCACTCGCCCTGTTTCGGTGCGAGACCGCGGAGGTTTCCTCACCCCTCCGGTATGACCCAAATGTCGGCGCGGTGACAGTCCCGGCTCGGCAGCGTCCCTGAGCGCCGGATCATCCTGACCCGAACGCTCCGGATCACCGCGAGAGACGGCAATCGTGAAACGTCGCTCCGACCCCGTTCCCATCCTCGATCGATGCGTCTCGCAGTCTTGGCCTGTAAGATTTTACGGCGTTGACATCGATTCGGATCGATTTGGATGCGGACTTCTGCCAACCGCTCCGGCGACGAGGCCCGGAGCACCCCGCGGGAACACGTTCCCGCGGAAGCCACCCGGTCCAGGGTCAGCCCCAAGGGGTCGATCACTCGCCTCCTTGCCGTAGCGGACCTGACCGTCAGGACGTATTTTTCGAACGGCGCGGCGTGCGACTTTAGGTCCGTGTAGGTACGACGGGTCACTTCGAGCGAATCTTGATAACTTGTGAGAAGATAGGGGATTGGCGGACTGGGCAGAATCGGAGGCAGGGCGGAACTTAAAGGGGCATTCTGAGTCGCAGAATGCCCCTGAATCCTCAACGTTTGAACAGGTTGCGGAGCCGGCTCATCACTCCGCGCGACGCTTTTCGAATCCTCGTGACCAGCCTTCTTGAGGTCGTCGTCTTTTTTGGCGGTGACGTCTTTTCCTTTGATGGCCGCCTCGACATAGACGGGGTTGTGCTCCGGGAACGGCGTCGACGACCAGCGGGCCGGGAAGGTTCTTCTGTTTCTCGGCGGCCTGGAGGATCGTGACGATGTCGGGGTACTTGGCGCCCAGGTTGGCGGTCTGGCGGATCACGTCGCCCAGTTCGAGCGACGCGACAACCTTTGCGTCTTCGTCAAACTCGGTCCGACCGGCACGGATGGGGACGATCTTGCTGATCTGGATCTCCGAGTCGCCGTCGGCGGCGTTGAGCAGGATCGGGCCATTGCCCAGAACCAGCGGAGTAAGCATCTTCTGTCGGGCGCCGAAGACGACGATCTCGCACCGGTTGGTCCGGGCGACGTGGACCATCGGCGGCCCCTCGCAGTCGACCAGGTAGAGCGCGAACGGGTCTTCGGGCCGGGGCCGACGGCGCGCGGGCGTTGCTGGTGGCCAGCGTCATCGCCAGCGAATCGTCCTGAGGCTCCTCGGGCTGCTCGGGGTCGTCGAGGACGCGCACGCGGCCCAGGAACGGGTCGCCGTGATCGAGCGTGCGTAGAGCGTTGAAGGCCCCGTAGCGGACCTCGACATCGGCCACGTCCATCAGCTTGCGCAGCGCCATGTGCGACGCCGCCTGGTCGGTCGCCGCCATGGCGGCCAGGGCGTAGGCCCGGAACTCCGTCAACTTGATCGCGGTATCGGCCAGCACATCGACCCCCGACGTGTCGTCGAGGTAGGCCAGGGCCTCGGCCGACAGGAACCGGACCTGGGCGTTCGGGCTCTCCAGACCCTTGCGGAGCGATTCGACCGCCGTGAGCCCCAGGCCTTCGAGCTTCAGGGCCGCCACGCCGGCCGTTCTTGGGGTCGAGCAGCTCCTTGCTCCAGGCCTCCTGGCGGACCCGCTGAAGCTCGGGGGTGTCGACCATCGGCAGGAGCCTGACCACGCGGAAGTAGCGGTCCTGGTTGTGGTGGTAGACGCGGGGAACTTTCAGCTCGAGCAACTGGTCGGTCTTGGCCGTGGCCGCCCCCGTCTCGTTGACCCCGTCGGCGAAGTGGAACCGCTGGTTGATGACGTTCTCAAGCACTTTCGAGGTCCGTACGCTCTGGCGGTTGTCCTTGATGACCAGACTGAACGGCTGCGGCTTCTTCACGCGGGCCGAGCCCAGGACGCGCCCGATCTTCACGTTGTTCGGCTCGGCCGTACTGCCGATCATCACCGGCCCCTGCGCAACGGCCAGGTCGCTCCCTTCCTTGGGCGTCCCGCCGGCGATCAACACCTCGCGGAGCCGCGTCTGGAGGAGGTAGCCCCCGGCCAGGCTCTTGGTGCCGAACCCGGCGGCAGCTCGATCTCGACGTCGAGCCGGTCGGCGGGCGTGACCCCGGTCGGAATCCTGCGCCTGGACGATCACCAGCGAGAACCGCTTGTCCTTGAGTATCAGGTTCGCGTTCTCGACCCCCGCCTTGCGCATCTCGTCGACGAGATTCGAGCGATAGTACCCCAGAGGCGGGTCGGCGCCCTGTGTCGTCGAGCCCGAAGACCAGGCCGACGCCCTCGAGCTTGATCTCGCCGTTGCTGACGATGTACGCCAGTTCGTTGACGGTCTCCTCGACCTTGGGCGGCGGCGGTTCACTCCGCTTCTTACCCGCCCCGATCAACGCCAGCGCGGTCACCATGATCAGGCCACCAAGGGCCTTGCCGCGCCTTCGTCCGGGGGCTGTTCGCCGCATTCGATCTGCCTCCTTGCAACCAACCAAGGCACGTGCGCCGGAGGGAAAGACGAGAGAGGACCTCCGGCAGTCGTCCCGAGAACCGGGGCGCCAACACAAGGTGCGAAGTGTATCGCCGTACCACCACGTCCCTGTGGGTCGGCCGGCGGCGGGACTTTATGATTTCCCGGAATCTCGGTCAAGTCGAAATCCAGATACTCGGGAGTTTGGGAGCTTGGGAGTTTGGCTCGTTTGTTAGATCGAAGCGCTCCAACGGCCGGCGTTCGGCGCAGGATTCGCCAGTTCGGCCTATCTCCCCCAAGGCCGCCTCGGATGCGCAGAGAGCGTGTATGAGAAGCTCACGGAGCTAACGTCAGGGGACAGTGGTGCCGAATTCCGTCGGCAGGGACGCTTCGGGAGCCCCTTTTCTTCGATCTATGCCGACGGAAATCGTCGCCACTGCCTGTCTTTTGGATTTTTGTACACTCTTTGAGTCGGGAGCCTGGGATCGTCCACGTGCTCGAAAAATAGGCGTTCATGCACCGGATTAAATCAGGCCCCCTTGGTACGTCGACCGTCAGCGACGTTACGGATCGGCGCGCGCGACCGCGGAACTGATTGCCGTTTAAGAAGAAGCGTCACATCGCTCAGCCTGAGACCATGTCGGCGCACGGCGTGCATTGCGAGTGAAGATTTTGATCATTACATAGCTGCGCAGTGGTCGCTTTTCGGGCCGTCGACGCATATTGCCATGCATAAGCATGTTGGATTTGGCGCCGACTCAATGAAGGGGGCGTTGGCACAGGTACGTTCACTTGAGAGACAACGCGCGAGAGCGACGCCGCCGTGCAGACGATAGCGATTGATCGCGGTGTTTCGACGATCGCTTGGTTTGCTAGACACATCGTGCCTATTAGATGTACCCATAAGGAAACTTCCTGCCAACAGATTCCTCGGGTTCTGACTGAATCATCCTGGGATGTGGGGAATTCCTGGTCAATAACGGGCAACGGCGTACCAGAGATTGGACCGCGACTCATCCCTGCTGGCTCACCGAGCAGGCCTTCCTTCACGGGTTCCTCGGTCGAACCGCTTATGTCGGGTGGGATGACACGCACGACGTTCTGGCTGACCCAATTCGCAGTCTCTTCAGGAACCATGGCGTGCGAGCGATTGGTCTGTCCGGCACAGGGTCATTATCCGTCGAGAAGGCTTATTTGTCTGGTGGACTCAATCGAATCAAAATCTATAAGAACATTCTTATGACCAATCACTTGATTTGATGGAAAAGCTCGGATCGGCAGCACTACTTCCGCCGCGCACTCGGCTGCAACAACGACCTGCAACGCTCGCAGGAATCGCGGTGGCGAGTTCGCCGGTCTGATCCTCAACGACGCGACGGCCGCGACCAGACGCGGGAAAGGCTGATTCTTATGGCGTCGGAAACCTTGCGGCGGTTTCGCGTTCTGTCGGTATCCACGATCGCTTTTACGTTGATGTTCGCTGTCTGGATGATGTTCGGCGTACTTGGCGTCCCGATCCAGAAAGAGTTGCGATTGAATGACATACAACTGGGATGGCTCGGGGCGGCGGCCGTGCTTTCTGGATCGCTGCCACGGCTCGCCTTCGGTGTCTGGACCGACCTGTACGGCGGCAGGCGAATGATGACACTCTTGCTGCTCGGAGTGGCGGTGCCGACGTTCTTGGTCAGTCGCGCCACCAACTATGGCGAGTTGCTGGCGTGCGCGCTCCTGTTCGGTTTAGCCGGCAACGCCTTCACCGTCGGTATCGCCTGGAACGCCGCCTGGTTTCCTCGCGAAAATCAAGGGTTGGCACTGGGCGTGTTCGGAGCGGGCAACGTCGGGGCCTCGGTCACAAAGTTGCTTTTCGGTTTCTTCGGCGCCGCGCTGCTCGCGGTCATTCCCGCTGGCGGCCTGCTCGGCGGCCTGATTCCCGACGGATGGCGGTTCTATCCCGCGCTCTACTCCCTCCTGCTCCTCGCAATGGCGGCGGCCGCCTGGACGATCTCTCCGGGTCCGGACTTCACACCGGCCAGAGGACGAAACCTTGGCGAGATCATGAAGCCCTTGAGATATGCGCGGGTCTGGGAGTATAGCTTGCAGTATGTCGTCGTTTTCGGAGCCTATGTCGCCCTTTCGATGACACTTCCCAAGTTCTACGTCGGTGTCTACGGCGATCAGTTGCGCGCGACCTTCGGACTTCCCAAGGGACCATCTGGAGCGACCGCGGTGCTCCAGTCGGCGGGCTTGTTGACGACTCTCTATATCTTCCCGGCCAGCTTGCTCCGACCAGCGGGCGGTTGGTTATCCGACCGGTTGGGGGCGACGCGCGTCATGTGGGGAGTGTTCGGGTCCATCCTGGCGACCGGTCTGTTGCTGTCGGTCCCCCTCGGCATCGGGGTGTGGACCTTCACGGTGCTGGTGGTCGTGCTCGGCTGCGGAATGGGGATCGGCAAGGCCGCCGTGTACAAGCTGATTCCCCAGCATTTCCCCCACGACGTGGGCGCCGTCGGCGGACTTGTCGGAATGCTTGGCGCCCTGGGTGGTTTCTGGCTTCAACCGTTGTGGGTGCATATGAACCAGTGGACCGGCCGGCCTCAGACCATGTTCACCGTCCTCACGGCACTGACCGGCATCAGCGCGGGCTGGTTCTTCGTGAACCAGGTCGCGCTGCCCTGGCTCAAGGAACCCGTTCGCGATCGGGCCGTCGAGATGGCTGGTTAGGTTCGGCTCGGTTCGGCGATCGCGGTGCGGTGACGATATCGGCATCCGGGAGGTGGACCATGAGTTCCGACGAGTTCCACGACGAGCAGAAACAATACCTTCAGGGCTTCGTCAGCGGGGCCGAGCTCACGCGCGGCCCGGGGGCTGGCCACATTCGCGGCGACGCTCGGGCTGGTCGGAAATGGCGAGGCATCGGCGCATGGGGCGGGAGGAGTCTCCGAAGCCGCTGTGCCAACCGGTTCCGACGCCATTCACATCCTGGCCCAGAACCGCGCCATCGCCGAGGGGAAGAAGCTTTGCCCCGAGGAGGAGGCGAAGCGGAAGAAGAACCCGCTGGACATGTGGGACGACCTGCGTCCGGCACGCGGCCGAGGAGCAGTTCCCCAGGGGGACCGACGTCCTGGTGTCCAAGTTTCACGGCCTCTTTTACGTCGCCCCCGCCCAGGATCGTTACATGTGCCGGCTCCGGATGCCGGCCGGTATCCTGACGCGCCACCAGTTCCGGGGCGTGGCCGAGGCCGCCGAGCAGTGGGGCGGCGGCTACGCCCACGTCACCACCCGGGCCAACCTCCAGATCCGCGAGATCAGGGCGGAGCACGTCCGTCAACCTGCTGACGGCCCTTCAGGACCTCGGCATCGTGGCCCGGGGCTCCGGCGCCGACAACATCCGCAACGTCACCGGCACCCCCACGGCCGGGATCGACCCCCAGGAGCTGATCGACACCCGGCCGCTCGCCCGGGAGATGCATTACTACATCCTCAACCACCGCGAGATGTACGGCCTGCCGCGGAAGTTCAACATCGCCTTCGACGGCGGCGGCACGATCAGCGCCCTGGAGGACACCAACGACATCGGCTTCTCGGCCGTCCGCGTCGGCGAGGGGAAGGCGGTCCCGGCCGGGGTCTATTTCCGGCTGGCCCTGGGCGGGATCACCGGCCACAAGGACTTCGCCCGCGATGACGGGCGTGCTGCTCGAGCCCGGAGGAGTGCGTGCCGGTTGCCGCCGCGGTCGTCCGCGTCTTCATCGAGAACGGCGACCGGACCGACCGCAAGAAGGCGCGGATGAAGTACGTCCTCGACCGCTGGGGGCATGGAGAAATATGTCGAGGAGACCGAGAAGCACCTCCCCGTTCAAGCTCACCCGCTTCCCGCTGGACCAGTGCGAGCCCCGGCCCGCCGGTCGCGCAAGCACGGCCATATCGGCGTCCACCCCCAGCGCCAGCCGGGCCTGTTCTACGTCGGCGTCGTGCTCCCGGTCGGCCGGCTGGCGCACCGACCAGATGCGCGGCGCTGGCCGAGATCGCCGACCGCCACGGCAGCGGCACGATCCGGCTGACCGTCTGGCAGAACCTGCTGATCTCCGACATCCCCGAGGAGAAGATTCCAGCGGTCCAGCGCGAGATCGAACGCGCTCGGCGTCTGACTGGAGGGCGACGAACGTCCGGGGCGGCCTGGTGGCCTGCACGGGCAACTTCGGCTGCAAGTTCGCGGCCGCCGAACACCAAGCGGCACGCGATGGCGATCGCCGACCACCTGGACGCGCGGCTCGAGCTCGACGCACCCGATCAACATCCACGTGACCGGCTGCCCCAATTCGTGCGCCCAGCACTACATCGGCGACATCGGCCTGCTTGGGACCGAGGTCGCAGTCGGCGACGACATGGTCGAGGGCTACCACATCTTCCTCGGCGGCGGCTACGGCGCCGAGCAGGACGTCGGCCGCGAAATCTACCGCGAGCGTCGCGGCCGACGGAGGCCCCGGCCGTGATCGAGCGGATGCTCCGCGGCTACCTGGCCCACCGCTGAATCTACGGACGAGTCGTTCAGCGACTTCTGCCGACGCCACCCCACCGACGTGCTCAAAGCGATCTTCGACAACGCCAACCCGACTCTCGCTTGAAGGACTTGAGACCATGGCGATTCCCGTCCTTCCCGAGTCCGCCCCGTTCTCGCCGGCGCAGCGGGCCTGGCTGAACGGGTTCTTCGCGGGCATTCTCAGCCTGGAACGCACGACCAACGGCCAACGGCGATCCTGGCCCCGCCGGCCGGCGACGGAACCGCAACGGCGCGCCGCGGAACACCGCTGCTCCTGCTCGAAGAGGAATTCCCCTGGCACGACCCTGCCCTGCCGATGGACGAGCGGCTCCAGCTGGCCGAAGGGAAGCCGTTCGAACGTGTGCTGATGGCGGCGATGGCCCAGCTCGACTGCGGCGCCTGCGGTTATCTCTGCCAGACCTACTCCGAGGCAATCGCCCGCGGCGAGGAGAAAGACCTGACCAAGTGCTCGCCCGGCGGCAAGGACACCGCCAAGAAGCTCAAGGAACTGGTCGCGGCGCACAAATCGCTTTTGGCGTCGGAATCGAACGGGGGGCACACGTCGGGAGGCAACGGCGTCACCGCCCTAACGGAGCCAGCCCGAAGCCTCAAGGCTGTCCAGGCGAGCCTCACCCGAGTTCGACCGGACGCATCCCTTTCTGGCAAGCTCCTCGAGTGCCGGCCGCTGACCCGGCCCGGGTCGGAGAAGGACGTCCGGCACGTCGTCATCGCCTGCCGCGGAGCGGGCCTGACGTTACGAGCTGGGCGACGCCCTCGGACTGTGTTCCCGAGAACTGTCCCGAACTGGTCGAGGCGGTCCTGCAGTCGATGGGTGCGCCGAGGCGACGAGCTCGTCCCGACCTCGGCGGGTCGCGGGTGCCATCCGCGAGGCTCTGGCCAAACACTACGTCATCACGACGCAGCCGATGCACTCGCATCGGCTGCTGGCCACGAACGCCACCGACCCTTCGAGGCGCGGCACGTTGCAGACGCTGGTCCAGACGATGAGGACGAATGGCATTCCCGATGACCTGGCGACGTCCTCGACCTCCTCGACCGATTTCCCTCGGCCCGGCCGCCATTCGCCGAGATGTCGTCACGGTCGCTCGCGCCGCTCCAACCGCGGCTCTACTCGATCTCGTCGTCGCTGCAGGCCCACCCCGACGAGGTCCACCTGACGGTCGGGCGTCGTCCGTTACACGCAGGGAAGCCGGCGTCGCAAGGGAGTGGCGTCGACCTTTCTCGACCGAGACCGGCTCAAGCTCGGCGGAAGGCGGGAGTTTTCGTCCACGCGTCCCCCGGTTTCCGTTTCCCGGCACGACGGTAGCGTTCCGATGATCATGGTCGGTCCAGGGACCGGCATCGCCCCCTTCCGCGCCTTTCTCGAAGAGCGCATGGCCGTTAGCGCGCAGGGCAAGAACTGGCTCTTCTTCGGCGATCAGCGCCGCGATTCGACTATCTGTACCACGACGAAATCGAGACCTATGCGAAGCAGCGGACTGTCTGACGCGGCTCGACACCGCCTTCTCACGTGACCAGAAAGAAAAAATCTACGTCCAGCACCGGATGAATGAAAACGCTCGCGAGATCTGGGCGTGGCTCGAGGACGGGCGCCACTTCTACGTCTGCGGCGACGCCCGACGCATGGCCGCTGGACGTCGACCACGCGCCTCCACACGATCGTCGCCGAGCAAGGCGGCATGTCACCGGACGCGGCCAGGGACTATGTCAAGTCACTGAGCAAGGCGAAGCGGTATCAGCGCGACGTTTACTGACGCTGGAAACGTAAATGCCCTCGGCCAATCGCGGGAGCCACCGCGGGCTCGGGCTCGCCTAGTGCATCGTCCGATCCCACCGCAAATGCGAGCGCTCTCCCATGGACCCTCCGCGTTTCGTCCTCGCGAACACCCCTCCGCCCGCGACCCTCACGCGAACTCACTGCCCGTACTGTGCTTTCCAGTGCGGGATGACCATCGAATCGGCCCCGCATACGAACGAGGGCGACGACGACTCGCTCCCATTGATCCGCGCCGACGACGACTTCCCGGTGAACCGCGGGCAAATGTGTATCAAGGGATTCACCTCGGGCTCTCTGCTTCGCCTCGCCAGCCGGCTCACGACGCCCCTGATCCGCGATGAGGCGGGGAACCTCATGCCGTCATCGTGGGACGAGGCGCTCGACCTGATCGCCTCGCGGGTCGTCGCGATCAAGGAGAAATTCGGGGCAAACGCATTGGGAGCGTTTGGATCGGGGGCGCTGACCAACGAGAAGTGCTACCTGCTCGGCAAGTTCGTCCGCCTGGCCCTGGGGTCACCCCACATCGACTACAACGGGCGTTACTGCATGTCGTCGGCGGCCGCCGGCCAAAACAAGGCATTCGGTATCGACCGAGGAATGCCGTTTCCCGTGAGCGATATCGCTCAGGCCGAGACGGTCATGCTCTGGGGCTCGAACTGCGCGGACACGCTGCCGCCGATCATGCAGTGGTTCGATCTTCAGCGCGAGAACGGCGGCACGCTCATTGTCGTCGATCCCCGCCGGACCGAGACCGCCCGCGCCGCCGCTTTGCACCTGCAACTCAAACCTGGTAGCGACCTGGCGCTGGCCAACGGTCTCCTCTATCTGGCGATCGAAGAGGGTTTGCTCGACGAGCCCTACATCGCCGCCCGAACCACGGGTTTCGACGCGGTACGACAGACTGTTCTGAAGTACGATCCCGCCCGCGCGGAACGACTGACGGGAGTCTCCGTCGGCCAGATGCGCGTCGCCATCCGGCGGCTCGCTCGCACCAGCGGTAGCATGATCTTATCGGGCCGCGGTCCCGAGCAGCAGTCGAAAGGCGTCGATACGGTACTGGCGCTTGCCAATCTCATGCTGGCCCTCGGCAAGGTCGGCAAACCATTCAGCGGGTTCGCCACCCTGACCGGACAGGGCAATGGCCAGGGGGGCGCGAGCACGGCCAGAAGGCTGACCAGCTTCCTGGATATCGACTGATCGACAACCCGGAGCACCGCGCCGCCGTGGCGGTCGTCTGGGGAGTTAACCCCCATAACCTGCCCGGTCCAGGCAAAAGCGCTGCAAGCTGCTCGACTCGCTGGGGCCCGAGGGGGCATCCGTGCGCTTCTGGTCGTCGGCTCGAACGTCGCCGTCGCCTCGCCGAACGCGGGGCATATCGCCGCCAACCTTGAGAAGCTCGACCTCCTGGTCGTCTGCGACGCTTTCCTCAACGAGACGAGCCGCCGAGCCCACGTCGTACTACCAACCCTCCAGTGGGCCGAGGAAGACGGGACCATGACCAACCTCGAGGGGAGGGTGATCTTGCGGCGACGCTCCGTGTCTCCCCCCGATGGGCCTCGGAGCGATCTCGAAATCCTTTGCGCCCTGGCCCAACGCCTCGGCGTCGAGCATCAGTTCCGTTACGACGGCGCCGAGGAGGTCTTCGACGAATTGCGGCGGGCGACGGCGGGCTCCAAGGCCGATTACAGCGGCATCACCTACGCCAAGATCGACCGCCAGAACGGGGTGTTCTGGCCCTGCGCGGAGCCCGATCACCCGGGCACGCCGCGGCTCTTCACGGACCGCTTCCACCACCCCGACGGCAAGGCCCGCTTCCATGTCGTCCGGCACCGCGTCGCGGGCGAGGAGCCGGACCCCGAGTACCCCCTCTTTTTTACGACCGGGCGCTACAAGGAGCATTACAACTCCGGTGCACAGACGCGGTATGTGGCGCAGCTCATCGATGCGCAGCCCGAGCCTCGCCTCCAGATCCACCCCCGCCTGGCGGCCCGTCTGGGAGTAGCCGAAGGCTCCCAGGTCATGGTCGAGAGCCGCCGTGGCCGTGTCGAGTTCATTGCGAACCTCAGCGCCGACATCCGTCCCGATACCCTGTTCGCTCCATTCCACTGGGGCGGCCGACGTGCGGCCAACCTGCTCACCAACCCGGCTCTCGACCCGACCAGCAAGATGCCCGAATTCAAGATCTGCGCCGTGCGCATCGTACCGCCCGCGAATCTTGGCAAGGGATGAGTCCGCCGATTCACGGTTTTCTCCTAAGAATCAGGATACTTTCATGGAAAAGAAGCGTCTGGCGGTGATCGGCAACGGCATGGCGACCAGCAGGCTTCTCGACGATCTCCTCATGCGCGGTGCGCAGCGGATGTACGCGATCACCGTCTACAGTGAAGAGATCGAGGGGTGCTACAACCGCATCCTCCTCGGCCGGGTTCTCACGGGTGGGGCGCCCGAGAGCATCATGCTCAAACCACCGCGGTGGTACGTCGACGAACAGGTGAACCTGGTGCCCGAGACCCGCGTGACGCAGTTGGATACGTCGGCCCGGCTGATCAAGACCGCCAATGGTCCCGAATTCCGATATGATATCGCGATCCTCGCCACCGGCAGCGCCCCGTTCGTGCCGCGGATCGAGAACCTGACTCGGCCGGACGGGAGGTGGAAAGAAGGGCTGATCGCTTACCGAACCCTCGACGATTGCCGCAAGATCCGCGCTCGCGCCCGCCCCGGTGACCTGGCGATCGTGGTCGGCGGCGGCCTGCTCGGCCTCGAGGCCGCCAAGGCGCTCAGCGACCTCGGCCTGCACGTCACGATCGTCGACATTGCCGAGACGTTGATGACCATTCAGCTCGACCGGCAGGGGGGAGAGATCCTCCGCCGCCAGATCGAGCGCTGTGGGATCTTCGTCCGCACCGGCCGCTCGACCCGAGCCATCTTGGGTGTCGATTACGTCGAAGGCGTGCAACTCGACGACGGCACGACCCTGCCCGCCGACATTCTCGTCCTCGCCTGCGGCATTCGCCCTCGCATCGACGTGGCCTCGGCCTCGGGCATCCCGGTCCGCAAAGGCGTCATTGTCAACGATACCCTCGCCACCCAGGTTCCCGGAGTGTACGCGCTGGGCGAATGCGCCGAGCACGACGGCAAGGTCTACGGTATCGTCGCGCCGATCTGGGAACAAGCGACCGTCCTGGCCGACGTGCTTTCGGGGTTCAACCCTCAGGCCCGCTACCGCGGATCGAAGCTCTACACTCGTCTCAAGGTGGCCGGGATCGAGGTGGCGTCGATGGGCCTGATCGAGCCGGTCATCGACACCGACGAAGTGATTCAGGTGATCGAGGAGCCAAAGTCGACCTATCGCAAGCTGATCGTCCGCGACAACAAACTGGTCGGCTCGATCCTCGTCGGTGATACCGAGGCCGCCGCGAGTCTGGTCCACATGTTCGATACCGGCGAGCCGCTCCCGGCCAATCGCCTCGAAGCGCTCTGCGTATCGCACGCAGGTATCAGTGCCACCATGACTTCACGAGAAATCTGTAACTGCCACAAAGTCAACGAGTCCGACCTCATCGAGGCTGTCCAGGCCGGCGCATCCTCCATCGACGAACTTGGCGAATCCACCCGCGCCGGCACTGGATGCGGCTCCTGCCGCGGCCAGTTGTCGCAGATCATTCAGAAGCACCGGAAGGCGGTCCTGAGTACGAACGGCACCGCTTGAACGACCGCCGCCCACGTCGTACGCCATCGTCGGTTTTCCGGTGAGGGCGTCGGCCGCTCTGGAGTCGTCGCGCATCGGACCCGCCGTTCTACGACGCGCTGCCGCTCCGCTCCTGCAACACGCGCGTGAGGCCCCCGATTCGGGCGATACCACGTAATGCGACGACCCTCCCCGGCACCCGGAGAGGGTCGTGACAAGCAAGGCGGGGCCGGGACCGCTGGCGAAGCCCGGGGTTCTCGCTCAGAACGATGCCATGTCGCCATAGGCGTTGTTGTTGTAGCCGTTCCCGAAATAGTCGTTCTGGTCGGTCGCGTAGCTGTAGACCCCGTAGTAACCGCTGTTCTCGACGAGGTCGTCGACCACGTAGTTGCCCGAGGCCTGGTACGTGTAGATCCCGAACCAGGTGTTGCCGACGGGCTGGGTCTCACTCGGGTCGGTGCCGATCGCGTCGGATTCGATCCAGTTGCCGGTCGCGCCGTCGAAGATGACAACGCCGAACATGTTGCCCGAGATGACGTCCTGCGAGACCGTGTTGTACGACGCTCCCTGGGTAAGGAAGATACCGGCGGTGTTGCCCAGGGCATGGGTCCCGCTGACGTCGGTCCCGATGTAGTCATTCTCGACGAGGTTACCGGTGGTGCCGGAGTCGCTGATCTCGACGCCGTAGCTCGCGTTGCCCGAGATCAGATCACGGGTACCCACGTAACCGGCATAGCCGCCGATGGTGTTGTTCGAGGCCCCCTGGGCGATGTACACGCCCGAGCCCGAGTTGCCCAGGCTGGCCGTGCCCGCGCTGTTGGTGCCGATCTCATCTCCCACGACCACGTTGCCGGTGGTGCCGCTGCCGACGATGGTCACACCATTGCCGGAGTTGGCCGAGATGATATCGCGCTGGCCGCTCGACTGGCCGCCGATCGTGTTGTTCGACGCCTTCGCGCCGATGTAGACGCCATCGGCCCCGTTGCCCTGGCGGACGCCGCCGCTGGAGTCGGTGCCGATGAAGCTGCCGGTCACCGTGTTGCCCGACGTCCCCGCGTCGCTCAGGTAAACGCCGTAATACTGGTTGCCCGAGAGAACGTCTCCGCTCAGCGTGTTGTGCGATGCCCCGCCCAGCAGGTCAACGCCGCTGCCGGCGTTGGAGGTGATCGTGTCGTTGCTCAACGTGTTCGACGAGGCGCCCTGGATGACCACGCCATTGGCGCCGTTCTGGCTGATGGTGCTATAGGCCAGCGTGTTGTTCGACGTGGTCGTGCCGCTGAAGACGACGGCGTTGCCGCGGTTGCTGGAGATTGTCAGATCATAACCGAAATCATACAGTGGCGCCTCCCTCGAATCCGAGTCCGAAGAGGCCGTTGCCGGGTCCGATGTTGTCGAAATACAGGGCGTTGCCCGTGGCCAACGCGCCGTCGAAGGCGACGCCGCCGCCGCCGAAGTTCTTCACGTTGAGGTAGTAGACCGACGTGTTAGTGCCCTGGATATCCAGCCCGACGGCACTTGAGCCGGCTTTCGAGCCGTCGAGGGTCAGACCGTTCGAGCCATTGATCTCGACGCCCGCCGTGATCGACGGCAAGGGCGAGAGCGGGCTGATCGTGCTGTTGGCCGGCAGATCGAACTCGATGACGTTGAACGGCGCGGAGGCGGAACCGTTGGGGTAGACCATTCCCTGGGTCGGGTTGGCGTTCGAGTCGACGATCGCCTGCCGCAAGCTGCCGGCCCCACTGTCGTTGGTGTTCGAGACCGTGTAGATCGAGAGCAGTTGCCGCCCTTCGAGTGATTCGCACAACGGGCGGCGCTGACGACGGCCGGCGCGGCGGAACGATCCCGAGGTTGCGGCATGGGTCGATGGGGAGGTGAGACGGGCGAGACCGAGGCGGGAGAACCATGCGGATTTCATGGCAGCGTGTCCTCATTCTGATGGCTGTGCGGGCGAACCGCGACCGAAGGCGCCGGGGCGTCGTTCGCCCACTTCGTGCGCCCGGCTCACGGACCGGCCGGTTCGTTGCCGGATGGGTGAGCCAATCGATCGTGTTTCCGTTTCCGTTCGAGACGCTCAGGGGCGTCGTGTCCAGGACATGGCCAGGACCGCCGGGTTCCGGACAGACACCGGTCGTTTTCTTGAGGACGAGAACGCGACTGAGGATGTCGGTGGGATCATCCTCGGTCCGAAGAACCGGACCTCGCCGAGGCTTATTCCCGTCCGGTCTCGGCGGCGATCCGCTGGATCGTTTCCTCGAGCCGAGGGAAGTCGACCGGCTTGGTGAGGTGGGCGAGGAAGCCGGCCGCGCGACTCTTCTCGATGTCGTCGTCCATGCCGAAGCCGGTCAGCGCGATTCCGGCAAGGCCATAGCGCTCGCGGATCTCGCGCATGAGATCGAGCCCGGAGCCGTCGGGAAGGCCCAGGTCGCTGACGACCAGGTCGAGTTCGGGAGACGCGGCGGCGATGGCGTCGGCGATGCTCCCCGCGGTTTGAACCGAGTGGCCGACGCCGCGGAGCAGCTTGCTCATGATCCGCGCGGTCATCGCGTCGTCCTCAACCAGCAGGAGATTGAGCCGCTGGCGGCCGGCGACGGCCGGCGCGGAGGACGCGACAAGCGTCGCGTCCGCCTGCGGCTCGGAGGCCCGCAGGGTGAGGGTGAAGGTCGAGCCCTGGTCCGGACCGGGGCTCTCGGCCACGAGGCTGCCGCCGTGGGCCTCGGCGATCGAACGGCTGATCGCCAGCCCGAGCCCCAGACCGCCGAACTTGTGCGTGCGGGGGTCCTCGCCCTGCTCGAAGGCATTGAAGATGCGATCCAGATCGGCGGCGACAATCCCCATGCCCGTGTCCTTCACCGCCACGATCACATGACCGCCGCCATCATTACGGGTCTCGACCTCGATCGTCCTCCCCTCGGGCGTGAACTTGACCGCGTTCTTCACCAGGTTCCACAGCACCTGCTGAAGCCGCGCGGGGTCGGCCTGGACATGGTGCCGGTCGGCCAAGAGGTGAGATCGCAGGTCGATCCGACTCCCCAACCAGTCACTCCGACAGATGTCGAAGGTCCGATTGATCAGGAGATGAAGGTCGACGACACTCCACTGGTAGCGCATCTTGCCCCGGATCACCCGCATCACGTCGAGCAGATCGTCGATCAGACGGGCCTCGAGCTCGATGTTGTGGCGGATCATGTCGAAGGTGGCGAGCTGCTCGGGCGAGGTGGCGGGGTCCTGCATCGCCGCGGTCGCGGCCAGGAGCACGGGGTTCAGCGGCGTGCGGAACTCATGGCTCAACATCGCCAGGAACTGGTCCTTGGCGCGGCCGGCGGACTCGGCGACCTCCTTGGCCCGAGCCAACTCGGCCTCGGTTCGCTTCTGACCCTCGATGTCAGTGCAGGTGCCAAACCAGCGCAGGACCCGCCCCAACTCGTCCCGCACCGGCAGCGCGCGGCCCAGGAACCATCGGTAGCTCCCGTCGCCGGCGCGGAAGCGGTACTCGATCTCGTAGGGCTCGCCGGTCGACGTCGCCTTGTTCCACCGCGCCTCCGAGCGGACCTTGTCGTCGGGGTGCAAGGGGAGGCTCCAGCCCCAGCCGATCGATTCCTTGGCCGACATCCCCGTATAGTCATACCATCGCTGATTGTAATACTCGTGGAAGCCGTCAGGACGGGTGATCCAGACGATCTGGGGAACCGCCTCGGCCAGGGTCCGGAACCGCTCCTCACTCTGACGGCTCGCGTGTTCGGCCGCGTCCCGGACCTGGATATAATGCTGCGTCAGCAGGTAGACCAGGCCGAGCAGGCCCACCGCCAGTGCCGTGGCGGCGGCCAGCGTGACGATCGTTCGCTCGATCGCGTGCCGCGTGCGGGTCTCGCGCTCCGCCAGCAGCGACTTCTCGAAGTCGCTCATCGACGTGATCTCGCGCCGGAGGTCGTCCATCGACGAGGCGACACGCCCCGATCGGATCTCGGCCAGGGCGGGGTCGACGCCTCGATCGCGGCGGATGGCGATCTCCTGTCTCAACCCGTTGATGAGCGTGCCTGCCTGCCGCTCGATCCGGTCGAGATGCGCCTGCTGGCCCGAGTTGTCCGCCGTCATCGACCGGAGCTGAGTGACCCGTCCCAGAGCGTCGCTGATCACCGAATCGAAACGGTCCATCCCCTTCGCGTCGTCCAGGATCACGTACCGCCGCTCGATCGCCATCGCATCGGCCAGATCGGCGCGCAAATCGCCCAGGATCACTCGTACCCGGTAGGTGTGATCGACGCGTCGGGAATCCTGGACCTGCTCGTGCACCGTCCATACACAGAGGATCGCGTTGATGATCAGCACGAGGAACGTCAGGCCAAACCCCAGCGGCAGCCGCTCCTCCATCCGCCGTACCGTCGCCATGAGGTTCTCCGAGTCCACCGCCGGCCCGAGACCACATCGTCGTCGAGCACGGTACAGAAGCTAACCCGGACACCTCCCGCGGCAGGCCAGTGTCCGGGTACTCCTTCGCGGCGAAGGAGATCGAGTGGAGGGGATGCGATCCGATCAACCAGGCCAGGCCAGGCCAGGCCGGAGGGTTCCCTCGCAGCACATCCTCGCCGCCGATTCATTCGAACATCTTAGTGATCCGACCCCTCCCGGCTCAACACCCCGACGGCGCTCGTGCGGATCGGGCCCGGCTCAACCCTGGAGACGGGCCTTGAGGAACGGAATCCCTTGTCGGCGGGGGCCGATGCCCTCTATTCTACGTCATCCGTGCGAAACTCCCCGGAACCAAGGGGCCACGACGCCGGTCCTTTATGAACACGAACAACGGGCGAACGACCCGCGAGCGACGCGAAATCTTTCTCTGCCTCGAGGAATCACTCGAAAAATGGCTTACAACCAGTCGGATGCCATCCTGGTCAAGCAGATCAAAGGCAAAGGCCGCGGGGTCTTCGCCCGCCGACCCATCGTCCGCGGCGAGGTGATCGAGCAAGTGCCGATGATCGTCATGCCGGGCACTGAGTTCGAGCAGGGGCTAAGCTCGACCCTACTGGCCGATTATTGCTTCGCCTGGGGCGATAACCAGGTGGCGCTCGCCCTGGGCTACGGCTCGATTTATAACCACTCCTACACTCCCAACGCACGGTACGACGACGTGGGACCCCGGACCAAGGTCTTTACGGCGCTCCGCGCGATCGAACCCGGCGAAGAGATCACCGTCAACTACAACGGCAAGCCCCGGAGCCGATCGCGGGTCTGGTTCCGGGTCATCGAGAGCGAGAATCGGCGCGCCAGCGAATCCCTTACGGCAAACTCCGGCAAAGCCTCCCCCTCCCTCCCCGTCAACGGCCGCGGCCCGATCCGTGAGAAGCCGGGTTCTTCCACCTGAGTACCGGCTCGCGTTCAGGTTTGGCCAGTTCCCTCTTCGGTCCCTCCTGGACAATCTGGGCACACGACTTGCTCGAAGCGACCTCTTGTGGATTTGTCGAGTTGACGACCCACACGGTGACACGACAACCTAGAGGAGCATCAACGATATGAATTGGGACCAGATCGAGGGAAACTGGAAGCAGCTCAAGGGTAAGCTCAAGGAGCGCTGGGGCGAACTCACCGACGACGACCTCGACCAGGCGGCCGGCCGGCGCGATCAGGTGATCGGCAAGCTCCAGGCGCGGTACGGCTGGCAGCGCGACCAGGCGGAAAAATCGCTCGACGAGCTTACCGGCAAGTGGTGATAAGGCTGCAGGTATCGACTCCCGCAACCCCAGCCGCTGGCCAGCGGCTGGGGTTGCGGGAGTCTGTTCAGATCCTCAATGCCCTCGGCCACTGGCGAGCAAGGCCTGGAGCAACGTGTCGGCGGCGTCCCCATTCAGGACGATCGAATTCTTGCTCGTGAAGTAGACATAGAGCTGGCCTCGCTCGCTCCGCTCGACGTAATCGATCCGTTCGCGATTGACGAGGAATCGGCCGGCCTGAATGAATTCGGACCGCCTGGCCCGAGCCGCGTCCGCATCCGCCTCGCGCACCGGGGCCTGCGGCCGCGCATCCTCGGCGGCCCGCCGCTCGACGGCCCCGAACCCCAGCACGATCAAACCGACGAGCGCCGTTGCCCCCACCCACCGCGCACGGCCCTTCATGCCTGTCTCCCTTCGATGAGCCAGGCCCCGAACACAGCCTCACCGCTCCGATCGGGCCCCTCGCTCTCCTTTCCAGGATACCTTCCGGGGGGAACCGGTCATAGAATCAACCTGGCATGAAGGGACTCTCTCGGCGACCGTACCCCTCCAGAGCCAATCTGGCCGTGGGAGACTCACCTGGATCGGGGATATCCATCCCAGGTAACCGATATCGATTTGCAGAGTTCAGGTAGACTCAGCATCGTTTTCAGTGGATTGGACCCAGCCTCTCTCGGGCCGCAGTGGTTACAGGTAACCTCGACACGATGCCGATCTTACCAGCCAACCTCCTCTGCACTAATTATAACATAAATTTAAGAATATTTAAATATAATGACTAAATTATTAATTTTATAGCGAAATGACACCATTCACTTCCCCGGCCGGTGCGATCAGGTGATCGGCAAGGAAACGCGAGGCTTCCGAGCCGTCTCATCGTCACGTCACGTTCGCGGATCGACCTTGCCGATCACCCGTTTTTGGACCCAAATGTCGCAAGGTGGAGACGATTCAAGGCGACCAAATCGCCACCGGGTCTCGTTACGGAATTGACCGCGCAACAAACGCCTGGACTTGAACCATTTAAAACTGGGCGATGAGGGACTCGAACCCCCGACATCCTGCGTGTAAAGCAGTGCTCTACCAACTGAGCTAATCGCCCGCGATCGTGCGTGTCTGATTCTACCGCGTTCTCTTCAGAGAAGAAACGTGATTCGACCCGCCGGTTCGGTGCGGGGGAGAGTCGGCCCAGGAGAACGTGGCGGCGGGTGATGGAGGTGCCGTGCTGGGTTGCGGGGTGGAGGTTGCGGCGGTTGTGGGAAAGGTTTGAGCCAGCACTGGCGGAGGTGTTGCCCGGGGTGGCGATGAAGACATTGGATACGGTGTTGCCCACGATCTGGTTCGTGGCCGGGCCGGTACTGGGTATGGAGTTGCGGCCGGTGTTGTTGAGGAAAAGACCGTAGGCGTTGCCCAGTGGGGATGCACCGCCGATCGTGTTGCCCGTGACGACGTTGCCCGTGGAAGACGGGCCGAAGATCTGGAGGCCGGCAGAGCCGTTGGCGGCGAGGAGGTTGCCCTCGCCGGTTGCCGTACCCCCGATCGTGTTGCCTGGCGCAGCGTTGATGTAGATGCCGTCGAGGCCGTTGCCCAGGGCATGCTGGCCGCTGGGATCGGTGCCCACGCGGTTGCCCTGGATCTGATTCCCCGCGGCGCCCGAGCCCAGGAGCTGGATGCCCACGGAACGATTGCCCGAGACGACGTTGTCCGTGAGCTGATTGTTCGGGGCGCCGTTGACGAAAATCCCGTCGTAGCCGTTGCCCAGGGCCGAGCCGCCGTCACTGCTCGTGCCGATGAGGTTGCTCGAGACGACGTTGCCCGACGCCCCCGAGCCCGAGAGCCGGACGCCAACCGAGGCGTTGCCCGAGATGAGGTTGTTTGTAAGTCGGTTGTTCGCGGAGTCGTTGACGAAGATGCCGTCGAGACCGTTGGCCAGGGCGCGTTGGCCGTTGGTATCGGTGCCGATCAAATTGCCGAGCACGGTGTTGCCCGTCGCGGTCGAGCCGAAAAGCTGGACGCCGACCTCGCGGTTGCCGGAGATGACGTTGCGCTCGGCGTCGATCGTGCTGCCGATGGTGTTGTCCGGCGCGCCGTCGATGAAAATGCCGTCGTAGCCGTTGCCCAGCGGGCGCGTCCCGGACGGGTCGGTGCCGATCCGGTTGCCGAGGATCGTGTTGCCCGACGCGCTGGTGCCGACGACACGGATACCGACCTGGCCGTTGCCGGAGATGACGTTCCCCTGGCCGCCGATGGTGTTGCCGGGAACATCGTTGATCAGAATGCCGTTGAAGCCGTTGCCCAGGGCGTCGCCCGGGGCATCCGTGCCGATGAAGCAGCCCGCGACGGTGTCGCCGCCAACGCCCTGGAGAGCGATCCCGTTGGCCGAGAAGCGATCGATCGAGAGGCCGACGACCCGGCTCGCGCCGGCGTTCAGGTCGAGGCCGTCGGCCTCCGCGCCGGCGTGGATGCCGTCAAGGATGACGAGCGGTGTCCCTTGATAGCCCGGTTCGGTGGTACCGTCGATCGTAACAGGGACGGTCAGGGCCGGCAGGGCCGACAGCGGCTGGATGATGTCGGGGCCATTGCCGGGGATGTCGAAGCTGATCGTCAAGGGGCCCGGAGGATTGGCGTCGGCCGTCAGGATCGCCTGGCGGAGCGAGCCGGGGCCGGTGTCGTTTGTGTTCGTGACGACCAGGGTGTTCGGGTTGACGATCGACAGGACCGAGGTGCTCTGGGGCCCGAGCATTCCCCCGCCGGTGGGGTTGCTGAGCGTGAGGTTGACCGTCGGGTTCGGGCCGAGCTTCAGGTTGGTCAGGATCGGCACGTCGAACGTCGCCGTCGTCTGACCGGGGCTGAAGGTGATCGTACCGGAGACGGGGGTGTAGTCGAACCCGGGGACGGCCGTCCCCCCGCCGCGGCGTACTGGACGCTGACCGTCGAATCGGTCGAGGTGATGTTCCCGGTGCGGTTCACGGTGATCACGGCCTCGCCGACATCCTGGCTGACCACGAACGAGGGCAGGTTGAACTGGAGGATACCCCCGGCGTTGTTGCCGATGATGGTACCGGTCCCCTGAGCGTTGCTGATGGTCGCGTTCTGGGGATTGGTCAGGTCCACGTTGAACGTCGAGCTCATCTGGAGCGACGTCCCGCCGATGACCGGCACCGAGATCGTCCGCTGGGTGACACCGGGGGGAAAGGTCAAGGTCCCCGAGGTCGCCACGTAATCGCGGCCCGCGATGGCGGTGCCGTTGACGGTGTGGAAGTCGACCATGGTCGTTTGCGGGCTGGCCGTCGCCAGGGTGACGACAAAGTTCATGTTGGCCGTGCCGCTGGCCGGCTGTTGCAGGCTGGCGTTATTGATCGAGAGGGCAACCGCCTTGACCTGAACGTCGTTGGAGAACTCCGAAGTATTCTGGCCGTCGTCGGTCGACGTCGCCGAGATCCAGGTCCCCTCGGGCAACACCTGATGATAACTGGCCGTGAACGCGAACGTCCCACCAGCATCCGTCTGGCCCGTGACGGTCGCTGAAGCGAGGTAGGTCTCGCCCTGTCCGAAGCCCGACGGATCGGGGACCGAGTTGGCGAAGACCTGGATGACGACACCGGTATTGGGCGCGCCCTGGTACGTGCCGGAGATCAACGTATCGGTGCCGTTGGTCACCGCCGAGGTGAGCACCGGGGCGTTCTGATTGTTGTTCGCACCCGGGCCGAGAACGATCCCGCGCTGGGCGTTCTGAAAGATCGAGTTGCCCAGGATGCCGTTGCCGGTGCCCGATTCAACGAGTACACCCGTGCCCAGATTATTGACGATCGTGTTGGCAGTCGTCCCGCCGACGACGCTGTTGCTCGCCCCGCTGGTGATCAGCACGCCAGCCTGGCTGTTACCCAGGCCCTTCGCGTCCGATCGGTTGGTGCCGATGAGGTTGCCTTCGATGTCGGAACCGAAGGCCAGTGTGCCGCTGATCGCAATCCCGCTGCCGTGGTTGGCCGCGATGATGTTGTCGAGCACTCGGGTGCTGGCCATGCCATTGATCGAGATCCCGTTGCCGGCGTTGGGAACGGCGGTCGATCCGTCGCCGCCGATCCCGATCGAGTTCCCCTCGATGAGATTGCCGGGCTGGACGGGGACCTGGCTGCCGCTGGGGGAGCGTACCAGGACGCCGTCGCCGCCGTTACCGGCAATGACGTTACCGCCACCCGCATTGTTGCCGATGGTGTTGTCCGAGGCACCGAGATCGATGATGATCCCGCCTTGCGCATTGCCGTCGGGAGTAACTCCGTCGAGGCCGACGCCGATCTTGTTTCCCTCGACGTCATTCGCGGTCGCGGTCGAACCGGCCACATAGACACCGCTGAAGGCGTTGCCAGAGAGGACGTTGCCCTCATTGCCGGAGGCGCCTCCGATGAGGTTTCCCGGTGCGTTGGCGATGGCCACGCCGAACCCCAGGTTAGCGACGATCGCGTTGCCCTGGATGTCATTTCCCCGGGCGTCTTGTCCATTGATCAGGAGTCCGGAGCCCTGTCCCTCGGTGGTGCCGTTGTGTGTGATCAGGTTCTCCGCGCCGGCGGCGCTGCCCCCGATCGTGTTGTTCAACGCCGAGGCGATGTTCACGCCGGTGCTGAGGTTGCCCAGGGCGAGCGTGCCGGTCGGGTCGCCGCCGATGATATTCCCCTCGACCGTGTTGGACTGAGCGTTCGCGCCGCTGATCAGGACGCCGTCGTTGGTGTTGCCCGAGATGACGTTCCGGTCGGCGGCTGTCAATCCGCCGATCGTGTTCGACGGCCCGAAGACCTCGATGCCGTCGCCATCGCCCAGCGCCTGGTTGCCGGCGGGGTTGGTGCCGATGTAGTTGCCGCTGATCGTGACCGATCCGGCGTTGATGACGATGGCCGAGGTGCTGAAGCTGTGCAGGTCGAGCCCGCGTACCAGGCTGGCGTCGCTGCCCGCCTCGAAGTCGAGCCCGATCGCAGCGGTCGAGCCGAGGTTGGCGGCTGACGACCCGCCGCCGACCAGTTCGACGAGCGGGCTTCCCTGATATCCGCCCCCCCCCTGGCTGAGCCCGTCGATCGTGACCGGGTGGGTGATCTGAGGCAGATCTGACGCCAGGTCGATGGTCTTCACCCCCGTGCCGGGGATGGCGAAATCAATCACCGCCGGACCGGTCGCGAGGTTGGCCTGGTTGATCGCGTACCGCAATGTGCCGGGCGTATTGGCGTCCAACGTGCTTGTTACCGAGATCGTGAGCGTCGCCAGCAGGCGACGCGGCTCGACGGCCTCGACCCACGGGCACGCGGTGCGCCGTCGACGCGTACGGTTCCACGAGCAGAGCGGGGGGCTCATCCTCGGCGTCTCCCCAGGTCAGGCGCGAAGAGTTTTTCAGCGGGACTGGAGTCAAAACAACGATCGTAACCGATCCCGGAGCGACGCACCGAGAAGGTACTCGCTCGGGAACCCCAGTCGTGCCATCCGGATGATTGAGAGTCGAGCTGTGAGCCGGGGAAGGTGACGAGAACCAAGAGTAGAATGGGCGATAAACCGGGCCGGGTCAAAACGAGCAGCGGGGAGTCCGCGCGCAAACGACGGAATGATCCCTTCAAGCCGCGCAGGCGTACGCGTCGCCGGTGGTCCTGGACCAGTGGAAGCCGACCTCACTCGAGGCATGACCTCAATCCCCGTGCAGATCGAGCTGTGCGCGGGCCTCGGGGTGTTTCTACAGAGGCAGGGAGGGTCCTCCTTTCGTCTCGTGTAATCTCGACGATCACTCCTATTATATGAACGCAATTATCGAATCAATAATCGTCAAGGTCGTCTCAAAAACAACGCGACGGACCGGGTTTCGTCTTGAACCGTCATGGAGACGTTCCCTCATAGGCGGAACCTCCGACGTCCAACCGCATCCAATGTTGATTAGTTACGAAAAATCAGCTTGACAAGGATCACTGTCTGACTTCATCTATGGAGAGAACACGCTCATCGGCTCGCGCTGGGCCGGTGAGAACGGGTCAGGTTGGCCCCGCCGTGCGTTCCCTCGCACGTCGGGGTTTTTTCATGCGCCGATCACGCTCGGGGCCATCATGATTTCCAGCGGAGGGAACGAGCGATGAGGCTGTTCAAGAACGTCGAGAGGATCGGCCACTCCCCGACCGCTGTCAACGAATCCAACAGGGTGCGTGCAGGATCATGGAGGCGGCGGTGTTTCCCCTCCCCGGAGTTGCTGGAAGACCGAGTGCTGCTGTCGACCTTCGTGGTGTCGAACCTGAACGACAGCGGAGCCGGCTCACTGCGGACGGCGATCCAGCAGTCCGACAATACGCCCGGACCCAACGAGATCGACTTCGCCCCCGGGTTGAGCGGGACCATCACGCTGACCAGCGGGCAGTTGACGATCGCCAACAACGATCTGACGATCGTCGGGCCGGGGGCCAACACGCTCAGCATCAGCGGCAACCACTTCAGCCGGGTCTTTGAGGTCGACGCGGTCACGGCGGCTTTCAGCGGCCTGACCATCACCGCCGGCAAGGTTCGTTACAGCAATGGGGCCGGCATCTTGAACAACGACGGCACGATCACCATCAACAACTCGCTAATCAGCAATAACTCTACATTTGGTTATGGTGAAGGTGGCGGCATCTATAATCAAGGCACCCTTACGATTACCGATTCCGCAATCACCGGTAACGTTGCAGGAGTGGGAGGTGCCATCGAGAATACTTTTGCTTTCCTGAGCAAGCTGACCATCACCGGGTGCACCATCAGCGGGAACTCGGCCGTCGGCAATTTCGGCCCTGGATCGGGTGGTGGGATTGACAACATGGCCGCCCTGATCGTCAACAACTCCACCTTCGGCAACAATTCGACGACCTTCGGCGGAGGCATCTACAACTGGGGCGGTGATGGCATCTCGGCCGTCATCACCGACAGTACCTTCGGGGGAAACTCCGCCGCCGAAGGTGGAGCGATTTCCGATTCCGGCCTCATGACCATCGTCCGCTCGACCGTGAGCGGTAACTCCGCAAGCGAGTCCGGTGGCGGCATCTTCAATTCGGGGATATTGTCCGTCGCCAACTCGACCATCAGCGACAATTCCGCCAGCAACGGCGGCGCCATCTACAACGAATACACTGGCCCCTCAATCATCACCGGCTCCTCGATCGTTGACAATTCCGCCGGCCTCGACGGCGGGGGGCTTTATTCCGTCGTCACGGTGAATCTCGCGGTGGAGGAGATCGTCGAGAGCACGATCAGTGGGAACTCCGCGGGCCGAAACGGCGGCGGCATCTACATCTTTTCCAGCGCCCAGCTCGCGATCTCCGCCAGCACGATCAGTGACAACTCGGCGCGTGATGGCGGCGGTATCTTCAACGTGAATGAACCGTATTATGACCTCACGGTGACACTCATCACGAGCCTCTTCGACAACCCCGTCGGAGGCAATCTCGACGCTCAGGGCGACGCCCGGTTCATCTCGATGGGCCACAACCTCTTCTCCGACTCCCCCACCGTATCCCTCCAGCCCACCGATCTCGTGAACACCGACCCGCTGCTCGCCCCCCTGGCGAACTACGGCGGGCCCACGCCCACCCAGGCCCTCCTCCCGGGCAGCCTCGCAATCGACGCGGGTGTATCCGTCCCCGGTGTCAGCACCGACCAGCGAGGTGTTTCCCTCCCCCAGGGCGTTGCACCCGACATCGGCGCCTTCGAGTCGCGGGGCTTCACGATCGCGACTGTCTCGGGGAACGAACAGAACGCACCGATCCTCTCTCTGTTCGTCACTCCCCTCGTCGTGACCGTCACGAGCCCGTTCGGCGAGCCGGTCGCGGGCGGACGCGTCAGCTTCAGTGCACCGACATCCGGTGCCTCCGCCGTCCTGAGCCGTCAGGCCGCAACCATTGATGCCGACGGCCTGGCCCTCGTCACCGCCACGGCCAACGAAATCGGCGGCACGTACGACATCACCGCCCAGGCGACGGGCGCCCGTAGCGCTTCCTTCACCTTGACCAACGAGTTGGTCATACCGACGGTTCTGGCCTTGCAGCGGTTCGGATCGCACAACCTGCCGACCTCGCTGGTGCTTGTCTTCAGCGCACCGCTGGACCCTACCCGCGCCAGAACCTGGGAAACTACCAGCTCATCAGGCCCCACCGGCACGGCCGGGCGATTGCACTCCTGTCGGCCCGGTATGACCCGACAGCCAACACCGTGACCCTCACGCCCGCGCAACGGCTCTCGCTCTTCGAGACCTACCAGTTGACCGTCAATGGCACCCCCCCCAACGGCCTGGCCAGCACCGGGGGTGTGCTGCTCGACGGCGGCCGGAGCGGGCGGCCGGGCAGCAACTTCGTCACCGACTTTGGCATCGACGCGCTGGCCGGCACGGCAAACACGGCGTTCAACCGGCTGCGTTACGACTGGGCGGGGCGAGGGCCCTTCGGTGGTCTCCAGTTCGGCCCTTCTTCCTCGATCGTGGCGGAGCCGGCGGCTCCTCTGGGACCGATCGTCGCCACCAGCGCAGCGCAGCGCGGCGTTCCTTGGCACGGTTGAGCAACCCGATCGGCGCCTCGCCAACAACGCAGGATCGGATCGACGTTCATAATAATATAATTTCCTATAATATAAAAACGAGTACATGATCATGGCATGTCACAGGTTGGGCAGCTTGAGAATTTCCTCCCAGGTTCACTCCCGGGGGGATTCGACAGCAACTGCGTGTGCAACCCGCGCCGCGCGTTGTTTCAAGCCGGGGGGGAGTTGGCAATGCAGGATCGAGTCGCTGGAGCGTCGGGTCGTGCCCGCCACGATCACGGTTCTGAACACCAATGACACGGGCCCTGGTTCGCTCCGCACGGCGATCACCCAGGCCGACATGGACACCACCCAGGATACGATCGACTTCGCCCCCGGCGTTTCCGGGACCATCACGCTCCTGAGTGCCCTGCCGAACCTGTCCAGCAAGATCGTCGTGGACGGACCCGGAGCCTCGGTCCTCACAGTCGCCCGTGGTGCCGGGGTGGACATGTCCGTCGTCTTCCCGATCTTCAACGTGACAGGCGGCGCCGAAGTGGCGATTTCCGGACTAACGATCGCGGGCGGTTTCAACCCCAACTATGGAGGGGACATCACGAACAATGGCTCGATGACTCTCACCGATTCCACCATCCTTGGCAAATGGCTGAACTCCGTGACGAACGGCGGCATCTTCAACTCCGGTTCGATGACGATCATCAACTCGACCATCAGCGGCAACAGAAACTTCTTCGGCGGCGGCGGCATCAGGAACACTGGCTCGATGACCGTTACCAGTTCCATGATCAGTGGCAACAGTTCCTCCGGCAGCCTTGGCCTCTTTGCCATCGGCGGCGGCATCCTCAACTTCGGCTCGATGACCATCACTGGCTCAGTCATCAGCGACAATTCGATGATCGACTACAGCGGCGGCGGTATCGGGAACGAAGGCTCGATGACCATCACCGGCTCAGTCATCAGTGGCAATACTGCTGGCTTTCGTGCTGGCAACACCGGCCGTTCCGGCTACGGCGGTGGCATCGACAACTACGGTACACTGACCGTCGCCAGTTCCAGTATCAGTGGCAACACGGCCGTTTTCGGCACCGGCGGCGGCATCGAGAACGACAGCTACGGAACGCTGTCCGTTATCGACTCCACCATCAACGCTAACGCGGCGGACGGCGGCGGTGGCATCTTCAACGACGACAGGGGCAAGGCGACAATCACCAACTCCACTGTGAGCGGCAACGCGGCCAACTCTGGCGGCGGCATCCTCAACTCGGCCACCATGACCTTAACTAGCTCCACCATCAGTGGCAACTCAGCCAGCAGCGGTAGCGGGATTTACAACGCACCATCACCTTATTATTATTCACCCCCTCCTCCTCCACCCACGCTGACGCTTTCCACGAGCATCCTCGCGAATTCTGGCGGCAGCAATCTCGACAATGTGGGCGCCGCGCACTTCAACTCGATGGGATACAACCTCTTCTCTGACTCACCGGCCGTGACAATCCAGGCGACCGACCTCGTCAACACCAACCCCCTCCTCGCTCCACTGGCCAACTACGGAGGGCCGACGTTCACCCAGGCGCTTCTCCCCGGAAGCCCTGCCATCAACGCAGGGGTTTCGGTCCCCGGTGTTACTACTGACCAGCGCGGCGTCCCAAGGCCTCAGGGCACGGCTCCCGACATCGGCACCTTCCAGTCCCGCGGCTTCACTCTCACCATACTCTCGGGCAACAATCAGTCCACGACGGTGTCTGCCCCCTTCTCAGCTTCTCTCGGCGTGACGGTCACCAGTCCCTTCGGAGAGCCCGTTGCTGGTGGGCTCGTCACGTTCAACACGTCTTCCTCGGAAGCCTCCGCCGTCCTGAGCAGCAGCACCGCGTCCATCGCCGCCAATGGCCAGGCCACCGTCTCCGCCAACGCCAATAGCACCAGCGGGTCCTACGTCGTCACCGCTCAGACGAAGGGAGCCAACAGTGTCACCTTCGCCTTGACCAACAACGCCATTCCCACCGTCCTCGCCTTGCAGAGATTCGGAAGCCACAACCTGCCCACCTCCCTGGTGCTTGTCTTCAGCACACCGCTCGACCCGAACCGCGCTCAGGACCTGCGCAACTATCAACTCATCGCGCCCCGCCGACACGGCCGAGCCATTGCGCTGCTCTCGGCGCGGTACGACCCGACGACCAACGCCGTGACCCTGACGCCCGCGCGACGGCTCTCGCTCTTCGAGTCCTACCGACTGACGGTCAACGGGACCGCTCCCGGAGGCCTGGCCAGCACCGCGGGAGTGCTACTCGACGGCAGCCGGAGCGGGCGGCCGGGCAGCAACTTCGTCACCAGCTTTGGCATCGACGCGCTGGCCGGGTCGTCGAATTCGGCCTTCAATCAGGTGCGTATAGCTGGGCCGGCCCTGGACCCTTCGGCGGTCTCCAGTTCGCGGCCCCCGGGCCTTGACACCACGGTAGGCACCGGGTGATCGACTGTCGCCTACACCACGCCATCAAATTCTTGATTTTGGGGTAAAGTCGCACTCGTTGAATGCGGCCACAGTCGAGTTCTACAGGCTGATCCTGCCGACTCGCGATGTGACGGATTTTGATGACGTGCTTCGATCGATCGTGAACCCCTGCGATGCGATTCAAAGCAAGCGACTCCGCTTAAGCCGTCTTCGGTTCATCGAGTCCACTCCGGCGATCCAGCCTTTCCACTTGCTTGACAGCCTACCTGGCCTTCCTCTACGATACTGCGCCCGGGTTAGGGCTCGCACGGACGCTCGTGGATCAACTTTGCGGGGCCGTGGGACCGATCGGTCTGGTCCGGCCTCTTCGACCGCGAACCTGTCTCGACGGCCCGGCCTGGCCCGGACGGTTGATCGGCAAGCGATCCGATCCCGCCTGGGCCAGCACGTTTTCGTCGCGTTCCGGGATGCGGAAAGCCAAAGGGGCGTGCCTCCGCCCGCCTCGCTTTCCGGCATCCCGTTGCCATCTTGATTGAATGGAATGACGTTCGTTGAGTTGAGTTGAGCTGACCCGCGTGCGAGCGAGCGAGCCCGTTTCGGCTGTCTTGTTTCCTGATATCCCGACAACACCTTGGTGGACCTTCCGCCCTCTGGCCTGGAGACCTGTTCATGCGGATTGCCCTGGACGCGATGGGGGGCGATCATGCCCCCGGGCCGATCGTCGCCGGCGCCGTCGAGGCGGTGCGCGACTAGCCCGACCTGACCGTCGTGCTGGTCGGCGACCGCAGCGAGATCGAGGCCGAGCTCGCCCAGGCCCGCGACGCGCCGCGCGACCGCCTGCCGATCGTGCATGCCAGCGAGGTCGTCGGCATGCACGAGAAGCCGGTCGAGGCGCTGCGGAAGAAGCGCGATAACTCGATCTCGAAGTGCTGGGGACTGATGGCCGCCGGCGAGGTCAAGGCGGTGGTCTCGGCCGGGAACACCGGCGCGATGGTCGCCTCGGGGCTGTTCAACGCCAAGATGTTCCTGCCCGGCGTCCGACGCCCGGGGATCGCCGCGATCTTCCCGTCGCACCAGGGGCCGATCGTGATCATCGACGTCGGCGCCAACATGAACCCCAAGCCCGAGGACCTCTACCAGTACGGCGTCATGGGGGCGATTTACGCCGAGACGATCCTCGGAGGTCGCCAACCCCACGATCGGCCTGCTGAACGTCGGCGCCGAGGAAGAGAAAGGAACCGACCTGACCAGGGCGACCCGCGCCCTGTTCCAGAACAGCCCGCTGGCCGACCGGTTCGTCGGCAACGTCGAGGGCCGCGACATCTACGAAGGGCACGCCCGGGTCGTCGTCTGCGAGGGGTTCGTCGGCAATGTGCTCTTGAAGGCGGGCGAGGGGGCGGTGGAGTTCCTCTTCTCGACCCTCAAGCAGGAGCTGGCGCGGCTCCTGCCGAGCTTGCCCGGCCGAGGCCGGCAGCGCGATCGCCGGCGGCCTGAAGGACCTCAAGACGCGGTTCGAGTACCAGGAGTTCGGCGGCGGCCCGTTGCTGGGCATCCGCGGCGCCTGCATCATCTGCCACGGCTCCTCGGGGGCCCGTGCGATCAAGAACGCGCTCCGGGTCGCCGGCACGATGGCCGAGGACCGGCTCAACCAGCTGATCGTCGAGCAACTGGCCGCCGGCCGGCGAGTTGAGTGGATTTGACCTGACCGAGTTTCCGCGGGGATCGCGAGGACGAGGACATCGTGCCGAAGATCGCCTTCTTGTTCCCGGGCCAGGGGGCGCAGACCGTCGGGATGGGCCGCGCCCTGGACGAGCGAACTGCCGGCGGCGCGGGCGTTGTTCGACCAGGCCGACGAGATCCTCGGCTTCGACCTCCGGGCGGTCTGCCTCGACGGGCCGGCCGAGGCGCTCGAGGCGACCGACGTGAGCCAGCCGGCGATCTTCGTCGCGAGCCTGGCGGCCCTGGAGGATCTGAAGGCGCAAGCAGCCCGAGGTCGTCGCCGGCGTGCGCCGGGGCGGCGGGGCTGAGCCTGGGTGAGTACACGGCCCTGGTGTTCGCCGGCGCGCTCGACTTCGAGACCGGGCTGCAAGGTCGTCCGCCGCCGCGGCGAGCTGATGCAGGCCGCGGCGAAGGCCACGCCGAGTGGTATGGCGAGCGTCCTGGGCCTGGATGAACCGTCGATCGACGAGCTTTGCCGTCGGGCTGCCCCGCACGGCCGGCTCTGGAAGGCCAACATGCTCGGGCCTGGCAATATCGTCGTCTCGGGCGAGACCGCGGCGCTCGAGCAGGTCGAGCCGATCGCGGCCGAGCTGGGGGCCTCGCGGGTGATCCCGCTGGCCGTGGCGGGGGCGTTTCACAGCGACCTGATGAAACCGGCCGACACCGGCCTGGCCGAGGTCCTGGCCGGGGCCGAAGTTCGCGCTCCGCGTCTGCCGGTCTATTCGAACGTCGACGCCGCCCCCCACTTCGACCCCGACGAGATCCGCCGGACCCTCGTGGCCCAGGTCGTCGGCCGGGGTCCGCTGGGAAGACGCGATGCGGAAGATGCTCGCCGACGGCTTCGACACGTTTTACGAGATCGGTCCCGGACGGGTCCTCACCGGCCTGCTGAAGCGGATCGATCGCAAGACCCCGTGTACCAGCGTGCCGGCCGCGGTGAACGAAACTGGCATTGAAGCTCGGACCTGGCACCGATTATAAGACTCAACGTCTCGCCCCGGCGAGGATTCCGGCCGTTTATCCCCGTCACAGGATGGCAACGCTCATGGCAGCTTCCGAACCCACGGCCCCGTCCCCCGGATCGGGATGTCGAGTCGATCTGAACGGCCAGGTGGCCCTGGTGACCGGGGCGTCGCGGGGAATCGGCCGGGCGATCGCCGAGCGTCTGGCGACCTGTGGGGCATCCGTGGCGGCGGTGGCACGAACCTTGCACGGACTGGAAGGTACGCTCGCAGGCGATCCGCGCAGCCGGCGGAACGGCCGAGGGGTTCGCCGCCGACGTCGCCGCGTCGGCCGACGTCGAGACGCGTGGTCGACGAGGTCGAGGCGAAATTCGGCAAGATCCATGTCCTGGTCAATAATGCCGGGCGTCACGCGCGACGGCCTGATGCTGCGGATGGAGGACGACGGCCTGGGACGAGGTGATCGACACCAACCTCAAGGGGACGTTCCTCTTCCCCGGGCCGTCGGCGCCCTGATGATGCGCGGGCGGTACGGGCGGATCATCAACATCAGCAGCGTCTCGGGGCTGATGGGCAACCCCGGACAGGCGAACTACTCGGCCAGCAAGGCGGGCGTCATCGGGTTCAGCAAGACGATGGCCCGCGAGCTGGCCTCGCGGGGGATCACCGTCAACGTGGTGGCGCCCGGGGTTCATCACGACCGACATGACCAACGTGCTTCCCGAGAAGATCAAGACCGAGGTCAAGGAGCGCGTCCCGGTCCGCCGGCTCGGGACTCCCGAGGACATCGCCGACCTGGTCGTGTTATCTCGCCGGCCCGGCGGCGAGCTACCTGACCGGCCAGGTCATCGCGGTCGATGGCGGGATGACGGCCTGAGTCCGAGCGCCGGTCGAGGCGCGGTTGCCGGGACCGGGAGAGTCGAGCCGACATGGACAATCCGGCCGGGGGCTGGTAACTTGTGACGGTCCCCGCGGGAGTCCGATGGACATCTGGGGTGGATGCCAGGGGGTTGTCCGACCGATAGAGACTTTTGGATGTCGTCGTGGCCGTCGGCCGATGGTTACTGGGGCTCGTTCTCAACGAGCTAGCCCGGTTCGCCCGACCATCGCGCGGTCGAGGGTCGTTTTCGGCGATCCGACCTGCGATTTCGATCGGCCGTCGCGACCCGACGAATCGGTTGGATCGAGCTCGAACGCAAATGAATCGAGACGAACCGAGATCCGATCAGTATCAGGAGGTTCGCCCGTGTCCGTGGAAGAACGCGTGATCGAGATCGTCAGCGAGCAGATGGGTGTGGCCAAGGACCAGGTGACCAGGGAAACCTCCTTCGTCAACGACCTCGGCGCCGACTCGCTCGATACCGTGGAGCTGGTGATGGAGTTCGAGGAAGAGTTCGACATCACGATCCCCGACGAGGAAGCGGAGAAGATCCAGACGGTCGGCCAGGCGATCCAGTACATCGAGGAACATACGAAGTAACATGGGAACGCCACGCCGCGTCGTCATCACCGGCATGGGGGTGGTCACGGCCCTGGGCGACACGCTGGACGCGGTTCTGGTCTGCGCTCTGCGCGGGGCGGAGCGGGGTCGGGCCGTTGACGCTGTTCGACACGACCGAGTTCAAGGTCCACTTCGGCGGCCAGGTGCGCGACTGGGACCCCGTGGCCCGCTTCGGGGCCAAGGAAGCGCGGCACCTCGACCGGTTCGCGCAGTTCGCCATGGCGGCCAGCGAATCGCGCCGTCGCCGACTCGGGCATCGACTTCAGCGCGCTGCCGCCGTACGCCGTGCGGCGTGATCATCGGCTCGGGCATCGGCGGCCTGAACGAGTTCGAGACCCAGCACTCGGCGATGATGCAGAAGGGGCCGTCGCGGATCAGCCCGTTCACGATCCCCAAGCTGATGGTCAACGCCGCCAGCGGCCAGGTCTCGATCCGCTGGGGCCTGCGCGGGCCGAACTCGGCCGTCGCGACCGCCTGCGCCGTCGGCGGCCAACGCCATCGGCGACGCCTTCAAGATCATCCAGGACGGCCACGCCGACGTGATGATCACCGGCGGCAGCGAGGCGGCGATCACGCACATGGGCCTCGGCGGGTTCGCCGCGATGCGCGCGCTCTCGACCCGCAACGACGACCCGCCCCGCGCCAGCCGTCCCGTTCGACCGCGACCGCGACGGCTTCGTCCTGGCCGAGGGGGCCGGCATCCTGATCCTCGAGGAAGAATCGCTACGCCCGGAAGCGCGGTGCCCGGATCTACGCCGAGCTGCTCGGCTACGGCATGTCGGCCGACGGCACCGCACATCACCGCCCCCGACGAGCAGGGCCGCGGCGCTGCCGCGCGCGATGCAGCTCTGCCTGGAAGACGCCCGGCTCGCCGACCGACGCCGTCGACTACATCAACGCCCACGGCACCAGCACCCAGCTCGGCGACCTGGCCGAGACCCGGGCCATGAAGACCGTCTTCGGCCCCCACGCCAGGAAGCTTCAGATCTCCAGCACCAAGAGCCAGCTCGGCCACCTCCTCGGCGCCTCCGGCGGCGTCGAGCTCGATCATCTCGGCCCTGGCCATCGACCGCGGCGTCCTGCCTCCCACGATCAACCTCGACAACCCCGGCGAGGGGTGCGACCTCGACTACATCCCCAACGTCGCCCGCGAGGCCCGGGTCGATCACGTCATGTCCAACAGCTTCGGCTTCGGCGGCCACAACGCGAGCCTGCTGATCGGGAGATATCGCGCCTGATCGAGTGATCTAGTTCCGCACGGATCTCTACTCCCTTCGCCCGTGGTGACGCCCCACTGGGATGCCGACGGTCTGCCGCCATCTTCTCCCGAATGGTAGGATGGATTCAGACCCTCGGAGACCGCTGGAGGTCCACGACGACCCGGAAACCCGAGATTCTGGACGACCTGCACAAGATCGGAGGCCGGGCCGGCGATCGTGTGGGATGTTAATCCTGTGGCTGGCCACATACACATTTATCGAAATGACGCGTCCGACCGGCCGGCCACGTTTCGGAACCGACCGGCCGCCGACATGGCCCGGAAAACCGACGCCGAGCCGGCCGTCCCAGGCGTGGCGGGTGTCGATCCCCAGGATCTTTGCGATGGCTTCTCCGATCCGCCCGGACCGATTCGGTCCTGAATCCTGAACTTCGAGGATGATGAACTCTCCCATGTTCGACCTCCTGAACGAACGCGCCGGGGCCACGGCCCTGTCGCCCGATGAGATCCGACGATACGCTCGCCACCTGATCATGCCCGAGGTGGCGATGGAGGGGCAGAAGCGGCTCAAGGCCGGCAAGGTCCTGTGCATCGGCACGGGCGGCCTGGGCTCGCCCCTGGCGCTTTACCTGACCGCGGCCGGAGTCGGCACGATCGGCCTGGTCGATTTCGACGTGGTCGATGTCTCGAATCTCCAGCGCCAGATCATCCATTTCAATACCGACGTCGGCCGGCCCAAGGTCCAGCAGCGCCGCGAGAAGCTTCAGGCGATCAACCCCGACGTGAAGATTCTATTGCACGAGCATCCGATCGACAGCACCAACGCGCTCGAGCTCTTCGCCGGGTACGACGTGATCGTGGACGGGACCGACAACTTCCCGACCCGCTACCTGGTCAACGACGCGTGCGTCCTGCTGGGCAAGCCGAACGTTTATGGCTCGATCTTCCGGTTCGACGGCCAGGCGTCGGTCTTTTTCCCGCCGGAGGGCCCGTGCTACCGCTGCCTCTATCCCGAGCCGCCGCCTCCCGACCTGGTGCCGAGCTGCGCGGAGGGGGGCGTGCTGGGCATCCTGCCGGGCCTGATCGGCGTGGTCCAGGCGACCGAGACGGTGAAGCTCCTGCTCGGCGCGGGCCGTCCCTTGATCGGCCGGCTGTTGCTCTATGATGCGCTCGACATGAGCTTCCGCGAGATGAAGGTCCGCAAGAACCCGAAGTGCCCGATCTGCGGTCCAAACCGGACAATCCACGCCCTGATCGATTACCAGGAGTTTTGCGGAGTCCGGGGCTCCGAACCGACTCCTTCCTCCACCGGAGCCACCGACATGCCCACGCCCGACGCAATCACACCGACCGAGCTCAAAGCGCTGTGGGACCAGGGCGTCCGGCCCTTCCTGCTCGACGTCCGCAACCCCGAGGAGATCACCATCTGCCGGATTCCCGGCTCCACGGTGATCCCGCTTCCCGAGTTGCCGAACCGGCTGAACGAGCTCGACCCGGACGTTCCGATGGTCGTCCACTGCAAGAGCGGCGGCCGGAGTGCCAAGGCCATCGCCTTCCTGCGGCAACAGGGTTTCACACACCTCCAGAACCTGAGCGGCGGCATCCTCGCCTGGATCAAGGAGGTCGACTCCAGCCTGCCCAGCTATTGACCGGGAGCAGGCGTGGGATCCGGCTTTGCCTTCCGGGTGACGGTCAGCCAGAGGTGTTCGGTTGCGGGCCCGAGGGTCCGCGACCGACGACGCGGCTTGCCCTCCGGGGCGGCTCCAAGTGCCGCGGTCGCGGTCCGGGGGCGCGACGATCCGTCGTCGCGGTCCGTGCCGAATAACCGGAACGGTCCCGACACTGGCGCGGCGTCGGGCTCGACCGCGAGCGCGAGCGTCACCGCCTTGGCCGAAGGCCCCGAGGGCTCCGAGACGACCGGCGCGGCCGTCACACCCACGGGCAGGCCCTCGGCACGGATCTCGATCGGATGGGCGAAGCCCTCGATCCGCTCAACATTGATGGCGACCTTCAACGTGGCCGGCTTGTCGGGAGGGGCCTCAAGGGTGAAGCGATCGGCTTCGACCCGGAGCCGGAAGTCCGGCTCGGGATGCTCGATCGTCAAGAGGTACACCACACGCGGGCCGAAGCTGCCGATGAGGTCGCGGACGACGACGCGGTGATCGCCGTCGGCAGGCGCGGTGAACCGGAGCGACGGGTCACGGCCGCCGTCGCCGTCGTCAGACTCGGCCACGACCTTGCCAGCGGCGTCAAGCACGCGCAACGTCGGGTCGGCCGATGTTCCGATCTGCCGCGACTCGACCCGAATCAGGAAGCTCTCTCCCTTGTGGGCGGGAAACCGAAAGGCATCTTCATCGCCCGATCGATCAATCCGGCCGCTGACCGAGATCGCCCGCTCCAGCCGCAGGACCTGCGGCGCATCGGGCGGGTTTGGCTCGGCCTCGACCTCCGCGGGATGATCGACGAGCCGGACCTCGACGGTGTTGGCCAGCCGTCGATGAGCGGCCTGGACCGAATCCGCGTCCGGGTCGTCGAGGGCAGGGGCCTCGATCACGCTGCGCCGCGTCGGGAATGTTCCAGCCCTCGACCCGTAACGGCTCATGGCTGTCGCGGGCCCGGGCCAGTGGAAACGCGCGATCGACGAAGCCGTATCCTCCCCGGGCCAGCGTGAGCCGATAGACGAAATCGTCTCCACCCGGCAGCACGATCTGATTATTGGGCGGGACCGGCAGAGCAAACAGCCGGACCACGTAAGCCCCGTCGCGCGGGGCCTCGAAGTCCAGGCGTGGGTCGGGGTTGCCGTCGTCGTCGTTCTGGGCGAGCACGATGCCCTCGGGGTTCACGACCTGGAGCACCGCGTCCATCGGCGAACCGATCCGGCGGCTCGCCTCGACCGACGCCACCAGCCGATCGCCGCTGGCGAGCTCGACGGCGAACCCGTCCACGTCGCCGGTCCGACCGAGACGGCCGTTGATCGTGACTGCCTCGCGCTCGATCGACTGCGCCTGACGGGGCTCGTCGTTCGGCTCGGCGTCGTTCTCCTCGGGGAGACAGCCGACCACGAAGGAACGAAGCGCCGTGGCGCCCTCGTCATCCGCCAGCCGGAGATGGTACGGACCGGGCGGAGCGCCCGGGGCGACCGAGACCCAGAGCTCCCCCTTCGTCGACGCGGACACCACGTTGACGGCGGGGTGGTCCGTCCAGCAACGGACCGGCCATCGCTCGAAGGTTCCCACGGCGAAGACGCGCGTCGTCGTCCCCTGCCGCGCCCCGGCGGGATAAAGCGCCTTGAGCTGCGGCGGGGCCGCCAACAGTCCATGAACCGGCAGCCACGCGAACAGGAAGACCAGGGTCGCCAGCGTTGTCGTTCGGCTTCGCATCGGGTCAGCCCATCAGCTCGCGGATCGGGGTCGGGTCGCTCACCAGATGGACCGGACGGCCGCTGGGGGTGTGGAGGATCTTGCCGGGGTCGATGCCGAGCTTGGTATAGAGGGTGGCGGCGAAGTTCTCGGGCGAGAGCAGGCGCTCGATTGGGGCATAGCCGCGGGGGTCGGTCGCGCCGACGACCTGGCCGCCGGGGGTGCCGCAGCCGGCGAACAGGACCGACATCGCGTTCGACCAGTGGTCGCGACCGCCGCGCTTGTTGATCTGCGGCGTCCGGCCGAACTCGCCGAGCGCCACGACCAGCGTCGTATCGAGCAGGCCGCGCCGCTCGAGGTCCTCGATCAGCGCGGCGATCGCCGCGTCGATGGGGGGCAGCTTCTTGTCGAGTCCGTCGAAGATCGACTCGTGGTGGTCCCAGCCGCCACTGTGCAAGGTGATGAACGGCACCCCCGCCTCGACCAGTCGGCGGGCCAGGAGCACGCTCTGGCCGAACGAGTTGCGGCCGTAGGCGTCGCGCACGGCGTCGGGCTCGCCGTGAATGTCGAAGCGCGCTCTGCGCCTCGGGGGACGACATCAGGCTATAGCCTTGCTCGTAGTACGTGTCGAGCGCCACGACCGGGTCGCCCGCCGACGCCTCGGTGAACCGCCGGAACCGGTCGACCTGCGACCGCAAACTCTTGCGGCGGTCGAGCCGGTCGTCGGCCACGCCGCGGGGCGGCACAACGTCGCGGACCCGGAAGTTCTTGGAGTCCGGGTTGTCCGGGACGACGAACGGCGCGTACTTGGCCCCCAGGAAGCTCGGTCCCCCCGACCGCGCCATGTGCGGCATCGAGAAATAAGGCGGCAGGCCATTCTTCGCCCCCCGCTCGGCGGCGACCACCGACCCGATGCTCGGGTGGAAGCTGACAAACGCCCCGCAACCGACCGGGATTCGCGTCGGCGCGCCGGTCATCATATAATGATTACCTGCGCCGTGGTTCCCCTGGTCGTGGCGGATCGACCGGACGACCGCGAGCTTGTCGGCGATCGACGCCAGCTTCGTCAGGTTTTTCGAGAACGTGATGCCGGGGACCTTGGTGTCGATGGGGTTGAACGTCCCCCGGATCTCGCTCGGGGCGTCGGGCTTGGGATCGAACGTCTCGTAATGGCTCGGCCCGCCGTCCATCCAGACCAGGATGCAGCTTGTCGGACGCGTCCGGGTCGCATCCGTGCCTCCGGCCGCCAGCCGCGGAGCCGGAGCAGGTCGATGAGCCCATGGCCGAGGAACCCTCCCAGCCCGAGCCGCAGACAGTCACGACGGCTCAGCCCTGAATTCGCGCGAAGATCACGTCCCATGATGGTATCCTCGAACAGCGACATCTCAATCTTTGAACAGGAACTCGGCCGAGTTGATCAGGGCCCAGAGCAAGTCCTCGGTCGTCCGGCGACGGTCAACCGCCCGGCTCGCGGTGGAGGCCCTCGGCCAGGGCGCGCTCGTCGGCTGACGGGAAGCGGCCGTACGTCATGAGGTAAAGCTCCTCGACAAGCTGCGCCGGGGTCCGGTCGCTGGAGGACAGCCGCGCGACCCGCCCGTCGTCGCGGCTGATCTTCTCGTGCAGCGCCGGCGCGTTCATCAGGTGGAGCGCCTGGACGACCGACGTGTCCGACGTCCGCTCGCACGGCGGGTCCTGGTTCGGGTCGGGACGGCCGAAGGTGTCCAGGAACAGCGACGGCATCCGCACCGTCCACAAGGCCGATGCGCGGGTCAACGGCGGCGCGGCCTCGTACCGCTCGGGTATCCCGGTCAGGTCGTCCATCGCCCCCATCAGGACCTCGGCCCGCAGCCGCTGGCGGTAGTGCCGCGAGAAGTTGCGCGTGTCGGCGAGGTTTCGCTCGTTCGGTGTCGAGCTCAGGGCGTAGACCGACGAGGCCATGATCGTGCGGATCAGGTGCTTGAGGTCATACCCGTGGCGCCGAAAGTCGTCGGCCAGGGCGTCGAGCAGAGGGGCGTTGCTCGGCGGGTTGGTCATGCGAAGGTCGTCCACCGGCTCGACGATCCCGCGGCCCATCAGATCGGCCCAGACCCGATTGACGATCACACGTCGAAAATACGGGTTGTCCGTTTCGGTCATCCAGGCGCCAGGGCGCGCGCGGGGGTCGCCATCGCCATCGTCAGCCTCGGGGCCATTCGCGGGCGAGATGGTGCCGAAGAGCGGGCGCGGGGAGAGCTTCTGGCCGGTCTGCGGGAAGATGACCGCGCCCGATTTGCTGTTGAAGACGACCTCCTCGCCCGCCGAGATCGGCGGCGAGAGCTCGGTCCCCTTGCGGCCCACCCGACCGAAGAACGCGGCGAACTCGTAGAACTGGTCCTGGCCCCACGACTCGAACGGGTGATGGTGGCACCTGGCGCATTCGAGCCGGATGCCCAGGAAAAGCTGACTGACCAGCGTCGCCAGCTCCTCGGGATCGCGCCGATCGCGGTAAATCGTGGCGGGTCCGTCGCTGAACGTGCTCCCCGCGCGGTGACGATCGCGCGGACGAACTGGTCATAGGGCAGGTTCCGGCGAAAGGCGTCGCGAATCCAGGCGTCGAGCCCGAAGACCGCCTTCACGCCCACGCGGAACGGGTTGGGCCGCAAGAGGTCGGTCCACTTGTTCGCCCAGTGATCGGCGTACTCCGGACGTTCGAGCAGTTGATCGACCAGCCGGGCGCACCGGTCGAGATCGCCGGAGCCGAGAAACGCCCGCGCCTCGTCGGGCGAGGGCAGGCGGCCAATCACGTCGAGATACGCGCGGCGCAGGAAGGTCGCGTCATCGGCGGGCTCCGACGGCGTGATCGACAGTTTCGCGAGCTTGGCCCAGACCAGGCCGTCGATGAAGTTGCGGCGAGGCAGGTTCTCGAAAACCTCGGGCGAGACGTCGCCGGGCAGGGGGATGGTGACCTCGCAATTGGCGAACCGTCCCTCGAACCGCGCCGAGATCACCGCCTCGCCTGGAATCGGGCCGGCGGTCGCGACGCCGACGGCATCAACCGACACCAGGGCGCTCTCGTTCGACTGGAAGCCCGCCAGATGGGTCACGTCGGCCGTCGAGCCGTCGGAATAATGCGCGGTGACGCTCAAAGGCTGACGCTGACCCGCCGCCAACTGACGCTCAGGCGGCTCGACGCTCACCCCGACGACGTGGGGCGCATCCGTCGGCGTGCGGGGCATGCCGTCGGCGACCCATCGGAGGATCGCCTGGTGAAACGGACTGCCCGGTTCGAGCTTGCGGCCTCCGCCGTGCGGCACCAGGGCCGTCGCCTTGAGCAAGATCAGGCTCTGGTCAGGTACCGCCGGAAAGACCCGACGCCCCCGCGCTTCGTGAACGATCGCGTTGTAGTCGAACGAGGGATCAAACCCCAGAAGCGAGAGCTGAAACCCGTTCTGCCCCCGCGCCTTGCCGTGGCACGCGCCGGCGTTGCAGCCGGCGCGGGTCAGGATCGGCTGCACATCGCGCTCGAACGTCGGCGCCCGCCGCTCCGCGCCGCTCGCCCCCGCGCCACAATGCATGCCAGCGCCAGAACCCACAGAACCCGGATCGATCGTTCAACCATCAGCGGCCTGGCCTCCGAACCGCGGTGAAACGCCCGCAACCTTCGGGAGTTTACCAGAGAGCCTCCCCGTTCTCAAACAATTCTTAAAACTCAACGCCGGGGGTCGACGGCGGGAGCCGGACCAGGCGAGCCCAGGCGTCGGCATCAGTTCGCGCGAACCCGCGCCAGCAGCGTCAGCGACGTGCCGTCCGATCCCGAACCCGATTCGACCCGGGAGCCTGGGGCGGTCATGGCATGTGGGCGTCCGATCGATTGGCAAACAGGCCGCGAAGTCGTGTCACGCGGCGCGCAATTACAGGACGAACCGGGCTCATCCCCATTCGACATCGAGCGGGCCGGACTGGTATCCTGGCAATACGTCGAACCTGCCTCCTCTCCAGGCTCCAACCTCGCCAATGCACCCTGCGCGTCCGCTGGCGGGCACGGAGAGCCTGATCTCGATTCGGATCACGCTCACGATCTCGCGCGAAGGATGACCTGCTCATGCCTCGTCCTGGCTCGTGCCCGCCGCCAGAGCGATTGACCGCCTTCCACTCAGCTCCCATCAACGGCAACGTCGCCCAGGTCCGCTCCTGGCATTCCTGGGCCGAAGACCTGACCGGACTGAAGTTCGGCGAGCCAGACTCGCCCCGCCTCGCCGACAACGCCCACGAGAGACTCGGCCAATGAGATTGCCACAAAGTTCTTGCGGAATGGTTTCCGCCCGTTTCGATTGGTCGGTATAAAGGGATCGTTCTCACCCCATACCCCCGGAGCCTACCCACCCATGCGCGAACCTGAACCCCAACCGCCGGACCTTCGTCAAGCAGGCCACGGCCGCCGCCACCGCCGCGACGGCGGCGCTCAACCTGATCACCAACGCCCACGCCGCCGGCAGCGATACCCTCAAGGTCGGCCTGATCGGCTGCGGCGGCCGGGGCACCGGCGCAGCCGCGCAGGCCCTGACGGCCGACTCGAACACACAGCTCGTCGCCATGGCCGACGCCTTCGCGGACCGACTGGAAGAGAGCCTCGCCGACGCTCAAGACGTCGAAGGGCCGGCAGCCTTGCCGAGCGGGTCGACGTGCCCAAGGATCGCCAGTACGTCGGTTTCGATGCGTACAAGAACGTGATCGATCAGGTAGACGTGGTCATCCTGACCACAACGCCCCATTTCCGTCCGATCCACTTCGCTTACGCGGTCGAGAAGGGCGTCCATTCGTTCGTCGAGAAGCCGGTGGCGACCGACGCCCCCGGCGTCCGCGCCTTCCTGGCGGCGTGCGAGCAGGCCAAGAAGAAGAACCTGTCGGTCGTCTCGGGCCTCTGCTGGCGATACGACGACCCTCGCCGCGCGACCATGAGCCGCGTCCTCGAAGGAGCGATCGGCGACATCGTCGCGGTCGAGACGACCTACAACTCGCACGGCGTGTGGGACCCGCGGAAGTCGCGTGGGGAGGTTGGCTCGGAGATGGAGTACCAGATGCGGAACTGGTACTACTACGACTGGTTGAGCGGCGACCACATCGTCGAGCAGGCGGTGCACGGCCTCGACACCATGGCCTGGGCCCTGGGCGACAAACCGCCGATCCAGTGCTGGGGCAGCGGCGGACGTCAGGTCCGCACCGACCCGATGTACGGCAACATCTACGACCACTTCTCGATCGTCTACGAATACCCCAACAACGTCCGCGGCTACCACCAGAGCCGCCACTGGACCAATTGCGACGTCCGGGTCAAGGACTTTGTCCTCGGGTCGAAAGGCGTCTGCGACGTCTTCGGCAGCCGGATCAGCGGCGCCGAGTCCTGGCGGTACCGGAGCACCAAGGGGGGCAAGCCGCGCGACATGTACCAGAACGAGCACGACGAGCTGTTCGCCTCGATCCGTGGCGGCAAGGCCGTCAACAACGGTCAGTACGCCGCTGACAGCACCATGCTCGCGATCATGGGCCGGATGGCCGCCTACACCGGCAAGACGATCACCTGGGAAATGGCGATGAACTCGAAGGAAGACCTCAGCCCCGCCCAGTACGCCTGGGGCGACGCCCCGCCGCCCCGTGCCGAAGCCGGGCGTCACCCGGTTCGTCTGAGAGCCCAGGGCCGCCTGTCGTCAGGCTGGCTTCGGGCCGTCTGGTTCTTACGGTTTGCGTCCGGAGGGGGCGGGACTCTTGTCCCCTTCGGACCGAACTGTCGGCACGATCCAGCCGCTGACGCCGCGGTCCAGGCCGCCGGCCAGGAGCCGTCGGCCGTCGCGTGTGAACGCGGCCACGGCCACGTTCTGGGTCAGGGCCGGTCCGATCGGCTTGCAGGTGGCCGGGTCGAAGAACCGGGCGGTCCCGTCGAGCGAGACGGCGAAGAGGATATTCCCGTCCGGGCTCCAGCCGACCTGGGTCACGACGTCGGGCATGACCATGGGGGTGCCCACGCGCTGGCCGGTGTCGAGGTCGTGGATTCCCAGTAAACGGTTGAAGTCGCTACAGAGAAAGCGCCGGCCGTCGGGGCTGAGCTCGAACGATTGCATCCCCGAGCCCAGCCGATAGCTCCGCTCCGGTTCCAGGGTCTTCAGATCGCGAAACTGGACGATACCCTGAGCGCCGGCGATCACCAGAAGGTTGTTCTCCGGACGGAACCCCACGCCCGTGACATCCTCCGCGAGCTCGATCGGCTCGCCGACCCTGCGGAATGTCCGGGCGTCGCGGAGCTCGAGGCGATTGCCGGCCGTGGCGGCGAAACAGTGACCGTCGGGGTGAAACCGGAGCTTGCTGATGGCCAGGGGGAACGAGATCAACGGGGTCAGCGCCCGGCCGTCACGAACATCGAAGACATGCAGGCGTCGGTCGATCGCCGCCAGTCCGACCCGACTCGTCGGTACCGGTGCCGTTGCCAGTGCCGGGCCCGGCTGCACGACGAGCAGGCGCACCCGACGGGGCTCGGGAAGCCGGATCTCCCCGGGACCCGCCGGCTGGCCGGACGCGAGGTCCCAGCATCGAATCCGTCCGGCGGCGTCGCCGATCAGGACCCGGTCGCGGTCCGGCTCCGGCCCCGGTCCCGGTCCCGGCAGAACCGCCAGGGCGCTGGCCATCGGCTGCGGAAATCCAGGGCCCAGGCGCATCTCCGGCGGCAGCGACCAGACCTGAACGAACTTTTCCATCGGCTTGCGTCGCGGCCAGTCCTCGGCGAACACCGCGGTCCGGCCGTCGCGGCTCAGGGCCAGGGCCGGCACCGGTCCGACGGCGCTGATCCGCACCGCCGTCGGACGGTCGGGAAGGCCCAGCCAGAGGGTCGCTCGGCGATGGGTCCCCCCGACCACCAGACGATCGGCCGACGGGGTGAGCGCCATCGCCTGGATCGCGCTCAGAAACTCGAGCTGGCAGAGCCGCCGGCCGTTCGCGGGATCCCAGCAGATGCATTGTCCCCGACGCCAGGGCGCTTTCTCACCGAACCCTCCCGCGATCACGGCGAGACCGGTGCCGATCTGCAGGTCGCGGAGCGGGAGACCGGGGTTCAGGACGCGGATCGGGCGGAGGTCGTTCTGGACGTCGAGGAGCTGAATCTGGCCGTCGGCGGTGCCGATCGCCAGGAACTGGCCGGCGGGATCGAACCGGGCGGCGACCACGTCGGCCTCGAAGCGGAGTGGGGCGTGGACGAGCTCACCCGTTGTGGAGGCCCAGAGCCGCACGGTCCGGCCTCGGTCCGCCGTCAGGAGAAGCTGGCCGTCGACGCTGATGACCACGGCAACCACCGGAGCGCCCCCATGAAAGACGGCGCCGGGGCTCGGGCGCGGAGGGCCACCAGGTCCGGGCGGTCCCGTCCTCACTGCCGGTTGCGAGCCATCGGTCCTCCGGACTCGCCCCGGGCCCGAAGGCCAGGGCCGTCACGGGCCCGTCGTGCGCGAGCGGACAGCCCAGGGCCCGGCCGGTCCGCGCGTCCCAGAGCCGCGCGGTCTTATCTCGCCCCCAGGATACGGCGTGCAGACCGTCCGGACTGAAATCCACCCCCTCCAGCGGCGCATCGTGGAGCAGGGGGGCTGACAGGGATCGGCCGGAAGCCACGTCCCAGAGCCGGGCCGATCGGCCGTCGGCCGTGATCAGGGTCCGGCCGTCCGGGCTGAGGACCAGGCACCGGACCACCTCATCATGGGGCAGGACATAAAGCCGCGTGGCCTTCTGGTATTTCCAGGCCTCGATGTTGGCGCGGATCAGCCTTCCCAGCGCCGCGCGTGTCCGGTCCGGCGGGGAGCTCGGCCAGGGCCGTGTTCAGGCGGCGGAGACCAGGTCCCACCTCGCCTTTCTCGCAGAGGTCGAGTGCCCGATCGACCTGAAGCTCGGCACTCCTCAGGAGGGCGGCCCGGTAAGACCGGGCCTCCACCCGGACGCGCAGCTCGGCCTCGCGGCGCCTGGGCCTCGAGGGCCGCCCGGGCATCGGCCGCGCGCCAGAGCCAGACCAGCAGTGTGCCGACAGCCAGCAGCGTCAGCAGCCCGCCGCTCAGCAGGGTCGTGATCGCGGGGTTACGGCGGAGCCATTTCCCGAGCCGCTCGAGGCCCGGAACGGGGCGCGCCTCGATCGCACGGCCGTCGAGATACCGGCGCAGGTCGTCGGCCAGATCGCGCGCCGTGGCGTACCGGCGCCCGGCAGCTTGTGCAGGCAGTGGAGGCAGATCGTCTCCAGGTCGCGGGGAACCCGCGGTTCCAGCCGCGACGGCGCGATCGGGTCCTGGTGCAACGCCTGCACCAGCGCATCGACCGGCCGGGCGGCCCGGAACGGCGCCCGGCCGGTCAATAGCTCGTAGAGGATCGCTCCCAGCGAATAGATGTCGGATGCCGGAAGATCCGGCTCGGCCTGGCTGGATGCGGCCCCTCCCGACGCGAGCTGCTCGGGAGCGCCGTAACTTGGGGTACCGAGCAACTGCCCGGTATACGTTGCCCCATCCTGCGGTGTATCCAGCAGCTTGGCCAGGCCGAAATCCGCGATCTTCGGGACGCCGTCGGCGGCGAGCAGGATATTCGCGGGCTTCAGGTCGCGGTGGATGATGCCACGGCCATGCACATCGTGCATCGCTTCGGCCAGGGTCGCCACGAACTCCGCCGCCCGACGCGGGGGCCAGGGCCCGCCGTTAAGCTGGTCGGCCAGGCTGAGCCCTTCGAGGTACTCCATCACCAGGTAAGGCTGGCCCTGGGTCTCGCCGACATCGTAGATCCGCACGATGTGGGGATGCTCGAGCTGGGCGATCGCCAGGGCCTCCCGACGGAACCGGTTCCGCTCCGAGGGACTGACCGCCGGACCGGCGATCAGCATCTTCACCGCCACCACCCGGCTCAGTGACTCCTGGACCGCCTCGTAAACCACCCCCATCCCCCCCCGGCCAATCATCCGTCGGATCGATAGCCCCGGGATCGTGACGAAGGTCTCCAGCTCCGCCGCCCCGGCACCGCCGTCCTCCAGCGCCACCGGAGCGGTTGGAGGGCTCGCCAGCAGGGTATGGATGAGCCGCTCGGGAGGAGGGAACCGAACCTCGAGGGTCCAGGCGGCACCCGTACCAGGCAGTCGATCACGCCGGAGACCCGCCGATCGCGCGGGTGCTCGCTCGCCGGTCCGCTCCCCAAACGGCCGGCCGGCGACCAGGCCCGGGTCGTCGGTCATGGCGTCGAGACGGGCCTGGCACGACGAGCAATCCTGGATGTGCCGCTCCAGGACCGCCTGAGCCGACGAGGCGCAAAATCCGTCGAGCAGTCGCTCGAGGTCCTCAGCCGGTGGACATTTTGTCATGATCGGGACTCCGGCTTCGGGGCGACCTCCCTCGTCGCCGCCTTCCAGCCCACCGGCGCCGGATCAGCGAGTTCCGAAGCCAGGGCCGGCGAGTCATTCCGCTCCAACCGATGGATTTCCTCGCGGAGCAGCTTTTGCACGTTGCTCTTGGCCATGAAGACCGCGGCGACGCTCATATCGAGCCGGGCGGCCGCCTCCGTCCCGGGCAGGAGCTCCACGCGCGATGAGCCGGAACGCATCCCAGGTCCGGGGCGCGACCCGGACCCGGACCCGGGCGTAGGCCTCCTCGAGCGAACTCGAGGTCGAACGCCTGGTTCAGTCGCCCGAACAGATCGTCGCGAGCCTGAAGGTTGGTGAGACATTCCGCCACCTCGTCCGAACCGCTCCCGCACGGGACTCGTGCGCCACGCGTTGTGAAAGTCGATCCAGGCGTGCCGGGCCACCATCCAGAGCCAGCCGCGGAACGACTGGTGGGCGTCGTACCGGAACGTCTTCATCCGCGCGGCCAGCTTGGTCAACACGATCTGGGTCACGTCCTGGGCGTCGGAGTCCTGAAGACCCCACTCCCGGCACCATGAGTAGATCACCGCCGCGTATCGCCGGACGAACTCCTCCCAGGCCCGTTCATCGGTGGCGCGTGGTGAAGCCGGCCCAGAAGGGAAGGGCTGGTCGCCGGGATCGCTCTGGGGTCCATGAGAGTAATACCCCGATCGGACGGGGGACCTAAGACGCGTCGCTCCGGATTGTAGCCGAACTCACGTCGACAATTCAGCAGTCCTCCACCACGACATTCCCGGCCCGATCCCGCGATACCGAAAACCAGACGAACGATCGATCCATAAAAAATGGAAAATCGGCCTTTTAGTTCGCCGACGTCCGACGGGTATTGACTTCATGGGGGAGCTTGTTCGAGCTCCCCGACACTTCGCCCCCATCCATCCACCGATGGAATCGATTCTTGTTTCATCTCCAGACGCGGAGGAGACTTTCATGGTCCTGTCGTTTTCACGCTCGCGCGGTCGGAGGCCGGCCTTCACGCTGATCGAGCTCCTGGTGGTCATCGCCATCATCGCCGTCCTGATCGCCTTGCTCCTGCCCGCCGTGCAGGCGGCACGCGAGGCGGCCCGGCGGTCGCAATGCGTCAACAACCTGAAACAACTGGCGCTGGCCGTCCAGAACTACAACGACGTCAACGGCTCCTTGCCACCCACCGCCGATACCCGCAACACGACGACGCTCATCTACTCGGACAACATGGGCATGAAGGCGCGGATCTTGCCGTTCATGGAGCAGGCCGCTCTGTTTAACTCCTTCAACATGGGTTTCATCCTCCTGGCGGCCACCGGCCAGAACGACACCTTCGCCACCACCCAGGTCAACACCTTCCTCTGCCCGTCCGACGGCAACGTCCCCTGCGGCAACTACAAGTGGAAGAACGGCCTGACCACGAAGCAGCTTGCCTACGGCAGTTACGGCAACAACATCGGCACCATCTTCCGTAACAACGGCGGCAAGTTCGACGGGCCCGCCTATCACATCGGCACCCCGGGCCAGGGCCCGACCGTTACCCTGGCGATGGTCACCGACGGCACCTCCAACACCGCCATGTGGAGCGAGTGGATCCGGGGCAAGAACGGAACCATGACCCCGGGGCTCAGCCAGGTCTACACCGCCAGCATGCCGTTCCCCACCACGAACACCTACGTTTCGCCCCTCCTCTACCTGAACGCGTGCAAGAACTCCAAGACCATCGTGCCCAACTACGACCACAAGGGCGAAAAATGGGCCAACCAGGCGTGCGGCGAGGGGGGCTGCTACACCCACATCATGACCCCGAACCTCAACGCCTGCTGGTTCTCGGGTCAGACCGGCACGAACGCCGCCCACACCCTGATCGGCGCCAGCTCGAACCATCCCGGCGGCGTCAACGTCAGCTTCCTTGATGGCTCGGTCCACTTCGTCAAGAGCACCATCAACCCCCTCACCTGGTGGGCCGTCGCCACCATGGCCGGCGGCGAGGTGATCAGCGCCAGCAGTCTTTGATTCGGTTTCATTGACCAACATTTTGAATCGATGTGGCCAGAACGTTGCTCGCCAGGGTCCGCGGCTCGACCAGGTTTCGCTCCGGAAGCCTGGTCCCGGACCTCGTCGAGCTTCATTCTGGCCATCGTCGCCTCGCCAGAACCCGTCGATCGCGGTCGGGGACCGCCGCCGGTTTCTCGGAGGCGCTCGCTCTTGATATTCTATACAAAACGGATTACCCTTGAGCCAGCAAGTCGTCGGGCGCAGCGAGAAACGCGCAATCGTTCACAGCGGGTTATTCTCTCATAGATCTCTTCTTAAATTTCATGACCTGGCGAGGGCTCACGCCCCGGGCGACGGACGGTCGCCCCGCCGTGACCAGGAAGACCCGCATCCCGAGGTTCACCGTGAGCCAGAAATCCGGAGTTCTGCTTTTAGATCGCCGGCGCCCGACGGGTATTGACCCCATGGGGGAGGTTGCTCGATCTTCCTCGACACCATCAAATCAATCCATCTAATGATGGACGCGATTTCCTTTCTCATGTCCAGACGCGGAGGTGATTACTCATGGTCCTGTCGCTTTCACGCTCACGTGGTCGGAGGCCGGCCTTCACGCTGATCGAGCTCCTGGTGGTGATCGCGATCATCGCGGTCCTGATCGCCCTGCTGTTGCCCGCCGTGCAGGCGGCGCGCGAGGCGGCCCGGCGGTCGCAATGCGTCAACAACCTGAAGCAACTGGGTCTGGCGATCCAGAACTACGCCTCGGCCAACGACTCGATCCCCCCCACCGGCGACTACACGAACAAAACCACCATGCCCTACAACGACAACGCGGGCATGAAGCTGAGGATCTTGCCGTTTCTGGAGCAGACGATGCTCTACAACGCGTTCAACTGGAGCTTCACCGTCCAGACGCCCCAGAACGCCACCGTGCTGATCACTCAGGTCAATGCCTATCTTTGTCCCTCCGACGGCAACGTCCCGGTCGGGCTCTCGGCCAAGGCGAATAGCCCGATGCAAATCCCACGGCAGCTTCCCTCGACCAACTATCCCAATAATCTCGGCACCGTCATGAACAACTTTGGCAACCGGTTCGACGGCCCTGCCTACGTGATCGGATCGCCGCAGAATGGACCGGTCGTCACCTTCGCCACCATCACCGACGGCCTCTCCAATACCGCCCTGTGGAGCGAGTGGATCAAGGGCAAGAACACGACCAACGGCCTGGGGCTGCAACAGGTCTACCGGACGGCCATGTCCCTGACCGGGACCAAATACACCTATCCTCTGATCTATTTGAATGCGTGCAAGGCGGCGACCACGGTCTACCTCGGCACCAAGGGGGGGTGGTGGCAGTTGAGCGGCACCGGCCACGGAGGCGGGTACTCGCACATCATGACCCCGAACCTGAACGCCTGCGAGTGGTCGAACACCGGAGGCGGCGTCTATCGGACCATGATCGGGGCCAGCTCCAACCACCCCGGCGGCGTGAACGTCGGCTTCCTCGACGGCTCGGTCCGCTTCGTCAAGAACAGCGTCAACCCGCAGACCTGGTGGTCGATCGCCTCCATGGCTGGCGGCGAGGTGATCAGCGCCAATAGTTATTGACCAATCGTTAATGTCATTGGAACAGGACAGGTCCCCCCTCTGTCCCGTTCGAACCTCGCCGAGGTCCGCGAGCCGATCACAAGTCATCGTTTTCTTCACGATTCCTGGTTCTCGCTTCCAGGTCCAACCGTACCCGGAAATCGGGAGATCGGCTTTTAGATCGCTCGCGCCGCGCTGGTATTAATGTTTTAAGGGGGGTCGCTCAAGCTCCTCGACCCTTTGAATTCATCCACCAATCGATGGATGGGTTTCTTTTCTCCTTTTTCATTTCCAGACGCGGAGAAGGGTTTCATGGTCCTCTCATTTTCACGTTCGCGCGGCCGGAGGCCGGCCTTCACGCTGATCGAGCTGCTGGTGGTGATCGCCATCATCGCGGTCCTGATCGCCCTGCTCTTGCCCGCCGTCCAGGCCGCGCGCGAGGCGGCCCGGCGTTCCCAGTGCGTCAACAACCTGAAGCAGATCGGCCTGGCGCTCCACAACTACCACCAGACCAATGACTGTTTCCCACCGGGCGGCTTGCCCGTCGTGACGGCCACGGGGGGAAAAACCGAGCAGAACGCGAGCTTCAGCGTCCATGCGCGAATCCTCGGTTCGATGGAGCAGCAGACGCTCTTCAATTCGATGAACTTTTATTACGGCTGTTTCAACTCGATCGATAGCTACGGCAGTGCCGCCAACTCGACGGTCACCAGGACGCGCCTGAGCGTCTTCCTGTGCCCATCCGACACCCCGCCCGGGTGGAACATCAACCGGGTGATCGGCCAGAACTTCCTCTCCCCCGGAAATAGCTATTTCGCGTCGACCGGTTCCTCCATGGAATACGATGCCAACGACACCAACGGACCACCCAACGGCGTCTTCCAGCACCGCGGCCAGCCGATCGGCATCCAGAGCATCACCGACGGGTCGAGCAACACCGTGGCGTTCGGCGAGTGGAAGATGGGCAGCGGCACCGCCTCCAAGGTCTCGATTCCCGGCGATCTCGTCTGGATGAACTCGTTCCCCGCCGGGGTCGCGCGCAATAAGCCCAACATGCTCTTTCCCCTGGCCAACGCCGGCAATGCCGTTCTCACCTGGCTGAGCCAGTGCTCGGCCGCCGCGCGGTCGGGGTCGCGATACGCCTTCTGGTCGGAAGACTGGGCGTTCAGTCTCCCCGGCTACACGCTCGGCAACGTGACCATGCCGCCCAACGGCATGTATCCCTATTGCATGACCGCCAAGACCAACACCCAGGACTCGCCCGGCGTCTACTCGTTCGCCAGCAACCATCCCGGCGGGGCCAATGCCCTGTTGTGCGATGGCTCGGTCCGCTTCCTGAAGGGAAGCACCAACATGATCACGATCTGGGCCCTTGGCTCCCGCGCCCAGGGCGAAGTGATCGACGCCAGTAGCTATTGATGTGACGTGACCCGAGCCCGGCGGGAGACACGCGCCGAGACCCGGACAACAACGGCTTCCTCCGAGCTTGGGCTCGGGGGGAGCCGTTGTTGTCCGGGTTGCCGCGGAATGCCGGCAGGGGCTTGCAATCGCGCCTGGGGTGTGCCAAGATCGCGGCCATCTTCTCCCGGAGGTTCGTGCGCGCGGCTCAACTGACCTGACGTCGTCCCGTCTCCCGGTGCACGAACTGGATCGGATCGCAAGTCTCAGGGCAAGGCAAGCGCAGGGGGGCACGTCGCCAATGAGCTGGCAGGTCGGGCTTTACGTGGCCGCCGTCTTGATCCCGCTGGCGGCGTTCGTCGTCGAGGCGGTCTTGATCCGGGTACTCGGCAAGTTCAACGCCTATCTCGCCACCGCGGCGATCGGGCTGTCGTTCGTCCTGAGCCTGGTCGGGTTCGTCGATTACTTCTTCGTCGAGGCGCACGGGGTCTTCACCGCGCATCACGCCGAAGCGGATCGCGAGCCCGAGCCCGAGCAGTTGATCGAGAAGGGCAAGGCGGCCGAGCCGCCGCCGCGGCCGAGCATCGCCCGGGCCCCTCGTCTGGAGGGCAAGCTTCGACTGGGTCGCGCTCGGCGCATCGACCCTGCCCCCGGCCGAGGCGTCCGGCGAGAAACCGCTCGCAACGACGGCCCTGGTGCTCCCGCTGGCGGTCCATATCGACAACCTCGCCGTGATCATGTTCCTGATGGTCACGTTCATCGCCACCCTGATTCACATCTACTCGATCGGCTACATGCACGACGACCGTCGGTTCCCGCGGTTCTTCGCGTACCTGTCGCTGTTCTGCTTCTCGATGCTCGGGCCTGGTGGCGTCGGCCAACGTGTTCATGATCTTCATCTTCTGGGAGCTGGTGGGCGTCTGCTCGTACTTCCTGATCGGCTTCTGGTACGAGGAGAAGAAGAACGCCGACGCGGCGAACAAGGCGTTCATCACCAACCGGGTCGGCGACGTCGGCATGCTCGTCGGCCTGGGGCTCCTGTGGACCAGCCTGGGCACGTTCGACATCAACGAGATCAACCGGACGCTCCGCGACGACACGCGGCGCAGCTCAACACGGTCAAGTCGAGCCGACGGGCTCGACGCATCGTCGAGCTGCACGACCCGGAGACGAAGGCGGCCCTGGTGGACGAGGCGAGCGGCCGGCCGCGGCAGATCGCGTTCTGGGCGCTGGCGCGTGGCGGGCCTGGGGGTCTTCGCCGGCTGCGTCGGCAAGAGCGCCCAGTTCCCGCTCCACGTCTGGCTCCCCGACGCGATGGCCGGGCCGACGCCGGTCTCGGCCCTGATCCACGCGGCGACGATGGTCGCGGCGGGCGTGTACCTCGTCGGCCGGTTCTACCCGCTGTTCACCGACGAGGTCCTGCTCTACATCGCCTACACCGGCGGCATCACGCTGTTCATCGCCGCCTCGATCGCCATGGTGCAGACCGACTACAAGAAGGTGCTCGCCTACTCGACGGTCAGCCAGCTCGGGTTCATGATGCTCGGGCCTGGGCGTCGGCGGCTGGGCGGCGGGGCTGTTTCACCTGCTGACGCACGCCTTCTTCAAGGCCCTCCTGTTCCTCGGCGCCGGCAGCGTGTATCACGCCGTCCACACCTACGAGATGCCCGTGCTCGGCGGCCTGCGGCGGAAGATGCCGATCACGGCCTACACGATGCTCGTCGGCACGCTGGCGATCTCGGGCGTGCCGTTCTTCAGCGGGTTCTACTCCAAGGACGCGATCCTCGCCGCCGCGCTCCACCGGGTTCTGCGACGAGCCCCGAACACGTCCTGCTCTTCGTGCTGCCCGCCGTCGGCGCGATCATGACGGCCTTTTACATGTTCCGGATGTGGTTCCTCGTCTTCGACGGCGAGCCCCGCGGCTATCCCGCATGGGCACGGTCACGGGCGATGGACACGGGCATGGACATGGCCACGACAACCCCTACGACCACGCGCACGAGAGCCCGCCGATCATGACCTGGCCGCTGTTGATCCTGGCGGTGCCGGCGATCTGGTGGGCTGGCCGCTGGTTCGATCCTGCCGCTCGACCGAGCCGGTGCTCGAACAGATGCTGGCGTACGGCGAGCCGCTCCGCAGCGTGCGAGCTGGGCTCGGCGCACTGGATGGCGATGGGCGCCTCGCTCCTGATCGCCGCGCTGGGCATCGGCCTGGGCGTGCTCTATTACGCCGACCCGGAGCTGCACCCGTCGGTCCCCCGATACCGGCGCGACCCGAAGGCGACGGCCGAGGCGTTCCCGGGCCTGCACGCGTTCCTGGTCCACAAGTGGTACTTCGACGAGCTCTACCAGGCGGCCTTCGTCCGGCCGACCCTGGCGCTGGCCCGCGTCGGCGAGCGAGCTTCGATCGCTTGATCGTCGACGGCGTGGTCAACGGCTCGGCCTGCGCTGACCGACGCTGCTGAGCCGGCTCGAAGGAGTGTTCGACAAGATCGCCGTCGACGGCCTGGTGAACTGGACCGCCAGGTCGTCTACGTCGTCGGCGACTGGGGCCGGGGCATCCAGACCGGCCGGCTTCGCAACTACCTGATGTTCCTGGCCGTCGCCCTGGTCGGCCTGTTCGCGGGCGTGTTCGCCTGGATTCAATCGGCTGAGCCCAGCGAAAACGAACCGCGACGGGTCGGCCCGGCCTGCCCGATCAATGGCCCCCTCTTTCGAGTCCAATGCCATGAGCGACGACCTCCTGCTGACCCTGCTCTGGCTCCTCCCGCTGGCCGGGGCCCTGTTCGTCCTGTTCCTGCCGGGCCGGGCCGAGACGTCGATCAAGGGGGTGAGCCTGGCGGTCACGCTCGTCACGTTCGTGCTGACGCTCGGTGGCCTACGGGACCTACGTCGCCCCGACAACGGCCGCGTCGGCGCCGCTCTGAGCGATCGGGCCGCGCACAACGTCCTCAAGCCGCCGGCGACGTCGGCCGGACCGTCGGCGGACGGCGAACCCCGAGGCGACCCTGGCCGACGAGGGAGACAAGGGCGACCTATGACCTCGTGCCGTCGAGCATGGATTCCCTACTTCAACATCCAGTACTACCTCGGTCTCGACGGCATCAGCCTGAGCCTGGTGCTCCTGACCGGCCTGGTCAGCGTGCTGGCGTGCCTGGCGTCGTGGAGCATCGAGAAGCAGGTCAAGGGGTATTTCTCGCTGTTCCTGCTCCTGATGGCGAGCATGATGGGGGTCTTCGTCGCGCTCGACCTGTTCCTGTTCTACGTCTTCTTCGAGGTGATGCTGCTGCCGATGTACTTCCTGATCGGCGTCTGGGGGGGCGAGAACCGCGAGTACGCGGCGATCAAGTTCCTGCTCTACACGCTCTTCGGCTCGGTGTTCATCCTGGTCGCGGTGCTGGTCCTCTACTTCTGGCCGGGCGACGCCGTCGGTCGCCCGGGTTCAACGGCGCACACCTTCGACATCGTCGAGCTGACGCGGGTCGCGAGCACCGACGGGGTACTACGGCACGCGCATCCAGAGCTGGATCTTCGTTCTGTTCTTGATCGGCTTCTGCGTCAAGCTGCCGTCGTTCCCGTTCCACACCTGGCTCCCCGACGCCCACGTCCAGGCGCCGACGCCGATCAGCATGATCCTGGCGGGCGTCCTGCTGAAGATCGGCGGCTACGGCCTGATCCGCCTGGCCTGGCCGCTGGCGCCGCTGGGCGCGTACGACGTCGTCGTTCCCGGTGGCCGTGCTGGGCGTCTTCAGCATCGTCTACGGCGCCCTGGTGGCGATGGCGCAGACCGACTTCAAGAAGCTGGTCGCTTATAGCTCGGTCAGCCACATGGGCTACGTCACGCTGGGCATGGCGGTGATGAACCTGGCCGCCCGACCCGCGGTACTACGCCTACGGCGTCAACGGCGCGATGTTCATGATGATCGCGCACGGGATCACCTCGACCGGCATGTTCTTCCTCGTCGGCGTGATCTACGAGCGGGCGCACACCCGCGACCTGAACAAGCTGGGCGGCCTGTCAACATCATGCCGCTCTACGGCGCGGTCTCGTTCCTGATCTTCTTCGGCTCGATGGGCCTGCCCGGCCTCTGCGGGTTCATCGCCGAGGTGTTCGTGGTGCTGGCGGCGTTCAACTACAGCCCCGTCGCTGGCGGTCGCTGGCCGCGGCGGCGGTGATCCTGACGGCCGGCTACATCCTCTGGACGCTCCAGCGCGTCTTCCTGGGCGAGCAGCGAGCAGTACAAGGGCCTGCCCGACCTGAACCTCCGCGAGTGGCTCATCGCCGTCCCGCTGGTCGTCCTGACGGTCGCCCTGGGCGTCTTCCCGCAGACGCTCCTGCTGAGCTGGATGGGCCCGTCGGTCGACCGGATGGTCCGCTCGGTGTCGGTGGCCACGGCCCGGCCGTCGGGAGTCGAGACGTCAAGACGACCGCCGCCTTGCTCAAGACGACCGCGCGGCGACGGGATCGATTGATCGATCGATCGATCGTCGTGGCGTCGATCATGATCGAGCAGGTCCGACTCCGCTGGACAGGGCTCGAGATTTCTCGTCGTCCATCCGACCGAAGTCGGACCTCCTCGACTTCGATCACGATTTCCGGAATGACTCCGCGAAGGATCGTTCATGAGTCAAGAGCGCGTCGCCCTGGTGACGGGCTCGGCCACCGGGATCGGCCGGGCGGCGGCCTGGCGGCTGGCCGAGCGGGGGTATGCCGTCACGGTCAATTACTCGAAGTCGAAGGCCGAGGCCGAGGAGACCGCCGACGGCGTCCGCGCCGCGGGGCGAAGGTCCTGGTCCACGCCGCCAACGTCGCCGACGACGCGGCCGTCCGCGCCATGGTCGAACGCGACGGCCGAGGAATTCGGCGGCCTCGACGTCCTGGTCAACAACGCCGCGACGACCCATTTCGTCCCCCACACCGACCTCGAGGGGCTGACCGAGGCGGTCTGGGACGACATCCTGTCGGTGAACCTCAAGGGGACCTTCTTCGCCTGCCGCGCGGCGATGCCGCACCTCAAGGCGCGCCGGGGCACGATCGTGAACGTCGCCTCGGTCGCCGGGCTGGCGGGCTCGGGCAGCTCGATCGCCTACGCGGCGAGCAAGGGGGCGGTGATCACCCTCACCAAGAGCCTGGCCAGGGCCTTCGCCCCCGAGGTCCGGGTCAACGCCGTGGCCCCCGGCCCGGTCCAGACCCGCTGGCTGGCCGACCATCAGGACATGGTCGAGCAGGCCATCAAGCTCACCCCGCTGAAACGCCCGGCCACCCCCGAGGACGTCGCCGACGCGATCGTCTTCCTGGCCGACGTCGCCACCCTGATGACCGGCCAGGTCCTGGTCATCGACGGCGGTCGGACCATCTGAAGAATCAACCCGGCCGGCGGTCCGATCTGACCTTGCGTCAATGGCGCGGGGCGAGTACCTTGCCGCTCGCTCCGGCACTCGCGCAATCGAAACAGCGGGCCATCGCCCCCGAGACTTCCAACCCATCGTGTCGTGACGCCTGCGCGGGAGGTTCCTTCAGACCAACCAACGGATATCCTCTCAAGGAGTGGACCGCATGCAAGGCAGGTCATGGATGGCCGCTTTGACGATCGGCACGAAGGCCCTGGCACTCGGCCTGATCCTGGGCGTCGGCCCGAACCCCGTGAGCCGGGCCGACGACGCAAAAACGGCACCGGCACCGCCAACAACCGCGAAGCCGGCGCCCGGGGCCTCGAAGGTGAAGCTCGACCTGGCGATCGCCGGGCTCGGCCCCAAGGGGTGCGACATCGAGGTCGCCCCCGCGCACCAGGGTTGCCAGTTCCGCCCGGTGAGCCTGCACCTCGGCGCCGACAAGGGGGGCAAGGAAGTGATCCTCTTCGAGGACGTCCAGACCTCCAGCACTGACCGATACTGCATGTTCGCCATCACGATTCGCGAGCCGGGCCAGCCGGTCAAGACCATACACCGCGGCCTCCGGCTGGTCCCGCCGGCCGAAGGACCGCGCCAGCGCCCAGCTCCTGACCTGCTATCTCAGCTCTCCCTCGAAGATGGCCCGGTCCAGCGAGATGCGCGAACGGCGCTGATCGTCCCGCCGTTACGGCCGCCATCCTCGCGGCCCAGACGGGTGGGGTGATGCGTGGTGGTGGGGGACGAACTCGGTCGCCCCCCAAGAACCCTTGCCGGTTCTCCCGGTTTTCCTCGAACAAACGCCGCCGATTCTACCGATGATGAGGGAGACAGGACGGAATGGCCGTCACCCGTTTCGGCCCGCATGCTCGCTCCGGTTGGTTAAGGAACCGGGCGGTCACGCGCGGCACGTCACGAAGGGGCCGCGACGGCCCTTTGGATCTCTTCTCCCTTTGTTTCGAGGTCACGAGCCAATGGGCATGATCGACCAGCGCGGACCGTGGCGCCCGGTCGGCAGCGATGGGCAGAATCGCACCGGAGCCGAGGGACCGCGCAGCATCCGGCTCCTTCCCGACAGCGATGCCCACCGCGCGTCGGTTCGAAATGACGATGAGCCCACCATCAACGCCGAGGACGGCGAGCCGGAACATCCTGCCGATCACGCGGCCGATTCACCTTCACCTTCGCCTTCATCCTCACCGATGGTTCACCCGATCCGCGACGACCTGGCCCACTCATCGATCGCGTCCCGCCCCCATTCTCGCCGGGCCATGACCAGCGCCGACACCCGGGTTCCCGGCCCGCTGCGCGGCCGGATCGCCCGCCGGCAGCAACGCGACAACGACGCCCTGGCTTCCTGAGAAAATCAAGCGACCCGAGGCGAAGACGGGCGCTTCACCTCGGGTCCGTTGATTGTCGAAATCAGGGGCTGGACGGGCGGGCCGTCAATAGCTGCTGGCGTCGATGACCTCGCCGCCCTGCGCCGTGACGAGGTTGCGCAGCGTCACGACGCTGATCGAGTCCTTGATGAACCGACAGCTCCCGTCGCCCATCAGGACGTTGACGCCGCCGGGATGGAACGAGAACAGCTCGTCATTGGCGCCGGCGTTGTTGCCCGCGGAGACGCTCGTTGACGCGTAGTCGGTCTGCTCGTAGGCGGGACGGTACTTGTTATTCGGTTGACCCGAGACGCCGTAGGCCTCGTCGGGCTCGGCCCACCGCCAGTATCGTCGATAGCCTTGCGGCATGGCGGCGCCCAGCGGATTGTTATTGACGCCGTCGTAATAGGTTTCGGTGTACGGGCTCTTGTACCGCGCGTCGCGGCCGGCGTCCTCGCCAATGGCGATCGTGTTGCTCAGGCCGTCGGTCACCGCGGCGATCGGGGTCATGCCCTGCTTGAGCAGGCCGTTGGCCCGCGACGCCTTGTTGCGGAAGGGCGTCGCCGGGAAGCTGGTCGGGGTAAGCTGACGGCCCATCGGATCGATATCGACGTAGTTCGTCGCGCCGTAGTCGCCGTAGCCGTAGCCATGACCATACGTCTTCACCGCCGGGTCCTGCGAATCAATCGCGTCATACGGGCTCGAGTCGTGCGTGGCCGACGGGCATACGAACACGTTCACACTTGTGGACGCACCGGTGAAGTTCATCCCGCTCAGGTCGCAGTACGGCCGGCTGAAGTTCAGGGTGTTGAAGATCGTCGACCCTTCCATGAACGGCAAGATCCGCGCCAGGGTGCTCCATTCGCCGTCGACGAACTGGGTGACCGGCGGATTCAGCGAGAAGTTGGTCGACTCGCCGCTGGGAGGGAAGCACCCGTTGGCGCTCTCGTAGTTGTGCAGGGCCAGTCCCATCTGCTTCAGGTTGTTGGTGCACTGCGCCCGGCGGGCCGCCTCTCGGGCCGCCTGCACGGCGGGCAAGAGCAGGGCGATCAGGACGGCGATGATGGCGATCACCACCAGAAGTTCAATCAACGTAAACGCCGATCGGAATGACTTCCGACTCATTTCTTGCTCCTCAAAGACTTTTCTCAAGCTAATTCCATCCCGGCATACGAACGCATCCCTTATCCCGTACTGGTGCGCACAGGACCAGGTGATCACATCCACCTACAGTCAGACCTCGGAAACGAGCGTCAATGTCTGACGGTTCGTCCCGCACGATTCGATTTTTCCGGTCGCCCGCCGATTCCTGATCACGGGGTATCAGGAACGTGAGTCAAGACCCGAAAGCTACGGGCCGGCTGAACGTGTCGCGACATTCTGCGCGAGCAACGAACGCACAGGCTCACATCATGCTCGGAGAGCATTCTCGCGGGGAATGATTAACAACTTATTAATGGCCAGTGAATCTTTGAATGATCTCTTCTCAGGCAGTCTCCTGGCCATCCACCCCCCAAGGACCTGACCTCGGCGTACGAACTGGCGGTCGCGTAGGTCGTGGGGGGGAATTGCGCGACCAGCCAGGGCCGCCCTGTCCGGCATCGGACCAGCGGCGGCCAGGTTCAATGTTTCGGGATCGCTGCCATTCTACGCTCGAAAGTCCCGCCGAGCGTGAAGATTGAATGAAAATCTCTTGGAGTGATCGAGAAGACCTCATAATCCGGGCTGTCATCAGTCGTCGCCATCGGAATCGTCGGGCTCGCCGACCTCATCGGCCTCGGCGAGCTCGGTTGCCAGACGTGAAACCGTGGCGCCATGAGCCGGCGAAAGGGCAGGGCTGGCGGCCGTCTCGACCCGCGTGGTCGCCCCGCGCTGACCGAGCAGGCGGACGTTGCCCGCGCCGACCGCGGACTTCGAGGTCGGGGACGAGCCGGTCGTCGTGCGGATCTTGAGCGACGCGCCCGCCTTGTAGATCGCGCGGCGATAGCCCGCCAGGCCGACGATCTCGAGGTAAACGTCGAGGTTCCCGGGATGCGCCCGGACCTGCCGCTGGAGACGTCTCGACCTGCTCGTCCTGGGTCACGCCCTTGCGAAGCGTGACGACCACGCCACGCGACAGCTCGGCCGGCCCGCGCTCGAGCGGGATGATCTTCGAGACGACCAGCTCGGCCGGGTCGCGGCGGCGGTCGAGCGTCCCCCGCACGAAGCCGATCAGGTCGTTCTTGACCAGCTCCTCGAGCTTCGCGAACTCCTCGGGCCAGAGCATCGCCGGGACCGAACCGGTCAGGTCCTCGAACGCGAGCTTCGCCATCCGGGTCAGCCCCGACCGGCTCTTCTGCACGTTCTTGACCTGCACCGACGCGATCATCCCGCCCAGCATCACCTCGGACTTCTCGGGCACGCTCGGCCAGGTCGGCCACCCGGTGCGTCGCCAGCGCCTGGAGCAGGCCGGCGTGGCGCGTCAGGGGGTGGCTCGACATATAAAAGCCGAGCACCTTCTTTTCCTCGGCCAGCCGCTCGGCGTCGGGCAGCTCGGGAATGTCGGGCAGGTTCAAGACCTGGGCCGCACTCGCCGCGTGGCCGTTGCCGTTCCCATTGCTCCTGCCATGACCGTTGCCGTTGCCATTGCCGGCATCTTCGAAGAGTGAAACAGGTTGCCGCTGGCCGCGCTTGCGGTCTTCCTGGACGGCCTGGCCGGCCTGCGCGGCGCGGGGCAGGACGGCCAGCCACTGGCTCCGACGGCCGCCCAGGTTGTCGAACGCCCCGGCCTTGATCAGCGCCTCGACGCACGCCTGGCTGACGACGCACAGCGGCACCCGCTCGAACAGGTCGTCGAGCCCCGTGAACGGCCCCCCCTTCTTCCGCGCCGCGACGATCGCGTCGACCGCCTTGAAGCCGACCCCCTTGATCGCCGCCGAGCCCGAAATGAGATCTTCCCCTCGCGCCGCGACCTGGAACGTCGATTCGCCCTCGTTGATGTTCGGGGGCAAGGACCTCGATCCCCATCCGCCGGCAATCGTCGATATGTTCGACGAAATACTTCTCGCGCTCCGCGCCGTCCATCTCCGACGAGAGCAAGCGCGGCCATGAACTCGGTCGGGTAGTGGGCCTTCAGGTACGCCGTCTGGAAGGCGACCAGGGCGTAGGCCGTGGTGTGCGATCTTGTTGAAGCCGTAGCCGCCGAAGAACTCGATCAGCTCGAAGATCTTCTCGGCCCGGTCCTTCTCGAGCCCGCGCTCGATCGCTCCCGCGACGAACTGCTTGCGCCCCTGCGCGATCACCTCGGTCTTCTTCTTCGAGATCGCCTTGATGCGTCGCGTACGCTTGCGACAGCTCGATGCCCCCCAGCCGGTTCAGGATGCGCATCACCTGTTCCTGGTAGACCATGACGCCGTAGGTCTCTTCCAGGACTTCCTTCATGACCGGATGATGATAGACCGCTTGCCTGCGGCCGTGCTTCACATCGACGTATTCATCAACCATGCCGCCGTTCAGCGGGCCGGGGCGATAGAGCGCGAGGATGGCGATCAGGTCGGCGAACCGGTCGGGCTTCATCTTGACCAGCAGGTCGCGGATGCCCGCGCCGTCAAGCTGGAACACGCCCTTGGCGTCGCCGCGCTGAAGTAGCTGGTAGGTCTCGATATCGTCGAGCGGGATGGCGAACAGGTCGAACGGCCGGCCGGTCCGCTCCTCGACGAGCTTGACGGCGGCCTCCAGGCTGGTCAGGTTGCGCAGGCCGAGGAAGTCCATCTTCAGGAGGCCGGCCTTCTCGACGTCGCCCATCTCCCACTGCGTGCTGACGACCTCCTTTTCCTTGTCCTTGTTCGGCATCCGCTGAAGCGGCACCATGTCGGCCAGGGGCCGGTCGGCGATCACGACGCCCGCGGCGTGGGTGCCGACGTTGCGCACCGTCCCTTCGAGCCGCCGGGCGAAGTCGTACATCCGGCCGATCTCGGGGTCTTCCTCCGTCAGCTTCCGCAGGGCCGGCTCTTCCTTGAGCGCGTCCTCGAGCGTGATATTGAGCCTGGCCGGGGACCAGCTTCGTGACCTGGTCGACCCGCGCCAGCGGGATGTTCAGCGCCCGGCCGACGTCCTTGAGCGCCGCCTTGGCCGCCATCGTGCCGAACGTGCCGATCTGCGCCACGTTGGCCGCGCCGTACTTCTGCCGGACGTACTCGATGACCTCGTATCGCCGGTCCTTGCAGAGGTCGATGTCGATATCAGGCGCTTCCGATCGGTTCGGGTCGAGGAACCGCTCGAAGAGGAGGTCGTATTTGAGGGGATCGACATGGCTGAGCTTGAGCAGATAGCTGACCAGCGCGCCGCAGGCCGAGCCGCGCGCCGAGCTGGGGATGCCCGCCTCGCGGGCGAACCGGACGAAGTCCCAGACGATGAGGAAGTACGACGCGAAGCCCATCCGGCAGATGATGCCGAGCTCGTGCTCGAGCCGCTCGCGGGCCGCCTCGGCGAGGGTTCGGGCCGTAGCGATCGATCAGCCCTTCCTCGCAGAGCGTGCGGAGGTAGTCCTCGGGGGTCGATTCGTCGGGGGGCTGGAACGAGGGAAACTGCCGCTTGCCGAGGTCGAGGCTCGCGATAAATTCCTCGACTCGCTCGGCGATCGCGGCGGTGCGTGTCAGGGCCTCGTCGTGGCCGGCGCATCGCCTCGTACATCTCGTCGGGGCTGCGGACGTGGAACTGGTCGGTCTCGAACTTCATCCGTGCCGGGTCGTCGACGGTCTTGCCGGTGCTGATGCAGAGCAAGATGTCGTGCGCGGGGGCGTCGTCGCGGGCCAGGTAGTGGGCGTCGCTGGTCGCCACCAGGGGCAGGCCCATCCGGTTCGCCAGATCAACGGCCGCCGCCGCGTGTTCGTGCTGGATCTGACACGCCGTTGTCCTGGATCTCGATGATAGAAGTTCTCGGGACCGAACACCTTCTGATACCAGGCGCAGAGCGCTCGGCCTCGGCCCTCTTGCCGTGCAGGATGTGGTCGGAGAACTCCGAGGAGACGCAGCCCGAGAGGCAGATCAGGCCCTCGGCGTGCCGCTCGAGGATCTCCTTGTCGATCCGCGGCTTGTAGTAGAACCCTTCCAGGAACGACATCGACGAGAGCCGGATCAGGTTCCGCACCCCCGCGCCGGTGCGCGCCAGAAGCGTCAGGTGAAACGACGTCTCCTTGCCCGACGCTCCCGCCGCCGGTCCGCTCGGTCCGACGCCCCGGGCGCGACATACGCCTCGAGCCCGATGATCGGCTTGATCCCCGCGCTCTTCGCCTCGCGCAGGAACTCGACGGCCCCATAAAGGTTGCCGTGATCGGTCAAGCGCCAGCGCCTCCATGCCCAGGCCCTTGGCCCGCTGCACCAGGGCGGGGATCTTGCTCGCGCCGTCGAGCAAACTGTAGTGGCTATGGCAGTGAAGATGAACGAACGGCCGGCTCGACATCGCTGGCTGACCTCGCTTCGAATCGGTTCGGTTCGGTTCGACGCCCATCATCCCGAATGCCGCGCACCTGAACTTACGACCACTCCATCTTACCATAAAGCGCCATCGTTCGCCGATGGCCTGATCCTGTCAGGGCGCATCATTGGAGAATCGGATCGCGGCGGGGCGAACTGGAAAGAAAGCGAGGAACCGGCCCGTCTTACCTTACGTTTGTCCCGATCGTCCTGCATTGAGCGGCTTCGACCCTTACCCTACATTTTGGTAACGGCCATCCCCATTTACGATGAGGACTCCATGAGCGTCGAGATCCAGAAAACCGTGACGCGGGCCACGCTCAACGATCTGGCGAAGGCGCCGGGAAAAGCGGAACTGATCGGCGGAAGGGTCATCACCCACAGGCCCACGCGTCACCGTCCGAACCAGATCGCGGGCGAGATCTTCGTGAGTCTCAAGGCGTATGTCCGGATTCTGGGTCGAGGCGTTGCCTATACCGACAACATGGGGTTCGCCATCCCCGAGCTTCCTTCAGGCCGTGAGTCGTTCGCTCCCGACGTCTCGTTCCATGACGGTCCTCCGCGTCATGACGCGATGGACTTTGTCTCCGGACCTCCCACTCTGGCGGTCGAGGTCCGGAGCACGGGAGCTTACGGCCCCGCCGCCGAAGCGGAGATGGCCGCCAAGCGCGTCGATTATTTCCAGGCAGGTACGGCGGTCGTCTGGGACGTCGATCCCAGGAATCACTGCGTTCGCGTTTACCGGCGTGATCGCCCCGATCGGCCCGACCTCCTCACCATGGACCAGCAGGCCGACGCCGAACCTGCCGTCCCGGGGTGGCGCATGGCGATTCGAGACCTCTTCGAGATCTGATCCGATCGTCGACCGGCTACCGCCCATGGTGTTCGATGAGCGCGAGGACGATCGCGGCGGTCATGATCGGGATCGCGGCCAGGACGCCGAGGAAATTCCAGCGCAGAGCCAGCCGAGGCGGCTTGCCGTATTTCCATTCGGTGTAGTCGAACAGGCTGCCCAGCCCCCAGCACGCCAGGCCGAGCAGGAACAGGGCGATCATCAACGGGTTCGTCCGCGATGGGTTCATGGCTCGTCTCCACGCGATCTCATCGGGAGGGCCATGCCCACCCTGTTGAAAGCAGACGTATCATCGCACACGTCATCGTGATTCCCTCATGGCTGCACGTACCTGGATCGCTGTTTGCCTTATTTTTTTATCCAGAAAAGATGAATATCTTCTCCAGGCTACGCCGATAACCCAGACACCGAAGGCGATGCCGCCAGGCTGACAGCGGCCGCGCCGCGATCGAAAGGAACTGCAACGACGAGACTTCCGAATCGAGGACGCCCCCATGTTACTCTCCGACGCCCCCATCGATCTCCCGATCGTACCGCCGAACACCGTTGCGAACGACAACATTGCCATTGCCGCGCACGCGAGCAAAGGCGCGGGCGAGCCCCAGCGCCAGCGCGGCGGCGGGCCGAAGACGGTCGAGGGCAAGAATGCCTCGCGGCTCAACTCGACCCAGCATAGCCTCCGCGCCGAGACCGTCCTGTCGGAGGAGCTCGAAGCCCTGCGCGTCACCCGCAACGCCGAGTTCGAGACCGAGTTCGCGCCGACCACCCCTTACGAGCGCTGGCTGGTCGCGAAGCTGGCGTTCATCTCGGTCAAGCTGGATCAGTGCGACACCTGGGGCATCAAGGACATGCGCCGGGCGGTGCATCGGGCCGTCACGTCGTGGGACAATGACCGACGCCGCGAGATCGACAAGCTGGGCAACCGCCTCTCCAAGGACCCCGAGCGGGTCGCGCTCGGTCTCTTGCGGACCACCCAGGGGGCGGACTGGCTGATCGAGCGGTGGGAGGGACTGGGCCGTGCGGCTCGAAACCAAAGGATGCTGGGATGAAGATCAAAGGAGCCTCGCGTTTGATCTCCTGGGCGTGCCCAGAATCCTGCGCGACGGTTTTTACACCGTTCCCGAGGCCAACGACCGGGCACGGCTCGAAATCCTGGTGAAATCGAAGATCGACGCGATCCGCGAGGAGCAGGAAATCGCCCTCGACGGCCTCGATGCCCACGAGCGAGAGCTTGCGGCGTGCGGCATGCCACTGAGCGAGGATGCCGAGACGAAACGGCTGCGGAAGTACGAGACCGACATCCGACGCGCCTGGCGAACGACCCACACCGAGCTGTTACGCGTCCCGCGCCGAGCGCGAAAAAGGCGGGGTCCGTTCCCAGATCGAGGTGAAGCCGACGCCGATGCCGATGCTGAAATCCTCACCCTTTACCTTCCCGATGGAAACGAACGCGGAGCCGCCGCCGCGCGATTGTGTGCCGCGAGCGGGAGTCGATTACGTGATCGACCGTGCCGAGAAGAATGTCGACGTGATGCTCAAGGACATGATCGCGCGGATGCACATGTCGAAATCCGCGGACAGGACCGAGGCCGCGGCGAAGCCGGTCGAACACAAGCCGGCCGAGACCCGGACGCGGTCGAACCCGGAACGGCCGACCGGGAATCGACACCAGCGCCGGGCGGCGGAGCTGAGGGCGCGTCGAGAGGCCCGCAAGCACGCGGATCAACCACCGACACCCGGCCGCTGACGACCGTCAACGGCCGCACAATCCGATCGTTTCGTGTGACCGGAGCCGCCCAGCAGGCGACTTCCGGTGCCCTGCTGTGCGCCGGGCGCGGATTCCGATCTCGGAAGGGGCCAAAATCACGATATTAAGGAGTGACGGGGATGGGTTCGCTTAAGCGGGGCCGCCGTTCACCTGGCAATTCGGTGGGATTGAAGTCCGTGGGAAGCGATTGCGCCGGTGGCGCGGGCGCGGCCCGCAGGCCGGGGACTCGGGTCCGTCCGAACGAACTCGCGGTTTTTCCGATCCAAGCGATGAGCGCGAAGACAACGGGCGAGCAGGGACGCCCGGACTCAACGCTCACGCCACCGGAAAGCGATCTCCGGTGAACCGAGGCTGGTCGAGCGACCTTTGCCCGTCGTCTGGCGGAGTTTTCAGGGCCCGGCATCCCGCTCGCGGTGAAGGGGAAAAACGCAGCTTGGTCCGGGTCAGCTCCGGGTTAATGTATTCCATTTTCGGAGCGGCTCACCGACTTCGGCCGGACCAGCCAGGGGGAGCGGCGATCGCCGTCATGGGCGATCGGGGGTGGTCCACCGTTGCGGTATCACTCCGGGAAGACTCATCGAGTCAGGTCAAGTCGTGAAAGAGAAAGGGTCAACCGTTCGGAAACGATGGCTGACGTCAGGTCAGATCAGGTCAGGTCAGGTCAGCCCGACTCAGACCTCGACGAACTCGACCTCGGTCTCGTCGGCGGTACTGGCGCCGTTCGTGGACGACGACTCCAGGCCCTGAACGAGTGCCGCCGAGCTGCAAGGCGAGCAGGCGATCGCTCGGGCTGGAGCCGCGAAGCAGGTTCAGGAACGCTTCGGCGCCGATCAGGACCGCCTTGGGTTTGCTGTGAATGGTCAAAACGTAACGGGCGTCAGGGTTTTCCAGCGAATCCAGGACTTTGGGCAGGTCGCGATGCAGCTCCCGGCTTCCAATAAAACGAACGCGCGACTGGGGCATCTCCGGCCTCGAAGTTAGAGAGTTTAGCTCGGTAAACCCATTGGGGGAATCGAAAGACAGCAGACATGCGCTGACCTTCGTCTTTGATAGGTAGATTCCAGATTAACCAAGGTTGAACCGATCCGTCAACCGCTTCCGTGGGTCGATCGCAAGAAGATTCGCGAAGTGTCCCCGAATTCCGTCGGCGAGCCAAGTCGTTGCC
>CAWGMM010000011.1:0-1503770 GCA_963823685.1 uncultured Isosphaeraceae bacterium
GTCATGTTTTTGTGGACGCCTTTCGTTCGTTGGTCTTGCTCCTTCACGGTGGGCGGACGTAGAGCCCCTGGTGCTGTACGCTCCGTGATACCGGCTGGCCACCAGTCGATAGGCACGATGCTCGCCGCCGGGAGCCAGGCCATCCCTGCGACCGAATCCGGAGCACCAGGACAGCCGAAGCCAACGCTCCGACGATGATCCATGCCATGAACGCCGACTCCCGCGCGGGCCAGGCCCGCCAGTTGTGTGTCCTCGTTCCAGTCTACAGGCTTTCCTGACACCTCTGCAAACGACGTTCGTCCGAGTGTGAGAGGATGGACAGGCCGCGGGATGCGACTTTCGTTGGGGCGGGTTCGCCGGATACATTCCCTCGGGTCGTTGATCGAGTCGTAGCCAGTTCTCAGGAACCGACCATGTCCGTGCAGCTTGAACCGGGAGAGACCAAGTTGGCCGAGGCGCTGGCGAGTGATCGAGCCGAGGTCGCGATCGGCCGGCGGTGCGTGCTGGCCGCGGCGGTGCTCTGGAGTCTCTCGGGGGTCTTCACCAAGGGGCTGGCGCTCGACGGCGTGACGATCGCCTTCTATCGCGGGCTGTTCGCCGGGCTGGCTCTGGTGCCGGCGGTGCCACGCGCGGGCAAGCTCTCCCGGTCGATGCTCCCCCTGGGCCTCTGCTTCGGCGTGATGACCGGCCTGTACATCGCCGCACTCAAGCGCACGACGGCCGCCAACGCGATTTTCCTCCAGTGCACTTCGACCTTCTGGACCATCCCCTCGCGCTGGCTCTGCGCGAGCGGCCCGATCGTCGGGCGGTCGTGGGGATCGCCGTGGCGATGGTCGGCATCGCGCGTGATCGTCCTCTTCGGCTACGACGGCCGCCCCGGCGAGAAGCCCGGCGTCGCGCTGGCGCTGGCCAGCGGATTCGCCTATGCCTGCGTGGCGACCGGGCTACGAGGTTTCCGCGCGATCGACCCGATCTGGCTCAGTGCGATCAACAACCTGATGGGTTCCTTGGCACTGGGGCTCTATATCATCGCCAGTACCGAGACGACTCGCCGCACCGACGCCGGGAGAGGCTGGCACCCTGTTCGCCTTCGGCGTCCTCCAGATGGCGATCCCGTACGCGCTCTTCGCCCGCGGCCTGCGGTCACTCGGCGCTCCCGAGGCGTCGCTGCTCGGCCTGCTCGAGCCAGTTCTCAACCCGCTCTGGGTCTACCTCGTCCATGGCGAGCAGCCCGCCCCCGCGACGTTCGTGGGCGGACTGATCCTGCTCGTGGGAGTGGCATACCGATATTCGGTACCTCCGTTTTCGCATCATTAGGAATCGGCGGGGACGGCTTTACGCGACAGCGGATCACGCTTGCGGCCGGGAAAAAAGGGGCAAATCGGTCAGGCTCCGGGCCGCTCCCGAGGCGGATTCCACACCAAAATCCCCATCCTCGTCGACGCCCCTGGCAACCCCGTCGTGTTTCTCCTGACACCGGGCCGAGAGGCGGACGTCACCCAGGCCGAACCGCCGATCCAGGACCATCAGGCCGATCCGTAAATCCTCGACAGGGCGTATGACAGCGATCCGGTCGTGGCGGCGGTGATCCCGTCGAGCAAGAACCGGAAGTAATCGCGTGATCATGAAATGCATTTGTGCAAGGAACGCAAGAAGGTGGAGCGGTCCATCAAGCTGCTCAAGCAATACAGGCGGGTGGCGAGCCGGTACGAGAAGACGGTCCGCAACTTCCTCGGATTTGTTCATCTAGCGTCGATCATGGTCCTGTTGCGATAGCCAAACCGACGTGTATTGCCCGGATATGTTCCACACGGCCTGGCCAAAAATCTCACCCTTACCCCCCGCGAGTTCGTTCGGACGCGCGCGAGTCCGTTCGGACGCGGCGCGAGTTCGTTCGGACACAGCGCAGCTCGTTCGTGCGAATCCACTCGGTTGGTTGTCGTTTCTATTGATGCAATCATCACAATGGTTCCAGACAGCACGATCGCGACGGGCCGGGACCCGAAAGCGCAGGGCCGGTCCTCATTAATATCGTGATTCGGGGCCGTTTCGTAAGCGGAATCCGCGCCCAGCACAGCGAGGCACCGGAAGTCGCCCGCGGGGCGGCTCCGGTTGCGTGGGTGGGTCGATCTTTTCCGATCGGGGCGGGCCGGACGGACGTCCGGGTCAGCGGCCCGGCGCCTGGCCCGACGACTTGCGGGCCTCGCGACGATCCTCAGAGGCGCCGCCCGCCGCTGCCGTCGATTTCCCGACGGCTCGTTCCCCGTCCACGACCGTTGCGCCGTGCGCGACGGCGTGAACGCGGGAGCGGAAGCAGGTGCGGATGTTGGCGGAAGCGTTCGCGCGGGCGCGAGTGTCGCCGCGGGGACCGCGACGGGGTGGATTTTCTCGACCTCGGCCGGTTCCGGTTCCGGTTCATCGTCGTCGATCTCAAAACCGGCGAATGGGCTGCGCGAGATCAAATCGGTGAGCCTTTCATCCACATTCTTCTCAACCCGACTGATAACATAATCGACCCCCGCGCGTGGCACGCAATTCCGCGGCGCCTCGTCCCCGACATCCCAGGGGCAGGCCAGGTCCTTCGGCTTTCTCTTCGTCGGTCGCGGTTCACGACCGGATCGGAGCCGTAAAAGCTCGGCATGCGTCCAGCGAAAGTCGCGGCGGGCGTTGGTCTCATCGCGGCGCAGCCGGCGGGTCTCGGCGTCCTCGGTCAACGGCATGCCATGCGTCGCCAGGTCGCGCTCGTGGGCGTCGAGCGCGTTGAGCGACACCGCTTGCTCGTGACGCAGAAACGCGATCTGCCCCTTCACCAGCCGATCGAGTTTCTCGCGGTCGGTCGCCTCGGGAACCTGGTCGTGACCGTCGCGAAGTATCCTGGCGACGCCCAGGAGATCAAACGCGAGGCTGCGTTGATCTTCATTCCAGCATTGATTCGTATCAATCGAGCGTTGCAGGCCCTCCCACCGCTCGATCAGCCAGTCGGCGCCGTGTTTGGTCCGGCGCAAACCGCGAGCGACGCGTTCGGGGTCCCTGGCGAGTCGATTGCCCAGTTGATCGACCTCGTGGCGGCGGTCGAGGTCCCAGGCCCGGACGGCCCGCAGAATGCCGCGGCGCATGTCGGCGACGCCCTGCTCGGCGGATCGATCGAGCCGGACCGAATAGAGCGCCAGGCGTCGGACCAGCCAGGCTTCATAGATCGTCGCGGGCTCGAACTCGGCCACAAGCTCCGCGAACCGCGCGGCGCGGAGCGCCTCGAACTCATCGGCCGCGGTAGGAGAACTGGCGCTGGCACTGGCATCGGCGCTGGTGGGTACGATCGCGATATTGAGTCCGTCGGTGGGCGAACCGACGGCTGTCGTGCTATTAAACATGGCCGTGGCCTCAGTTTCGTGGTTCCGGGACGCCTGCTGGTCTGGGCTATCAGGGCAACCTGGCGAAACTATACACCATTTTTCGGAAAAAAGACGTACTCATCAAGATAGGTGGGTCTGGCTGTGATGGAACTGAAAACACTTGTACCAGGCGCGGTTGACGAACTTATAAAAGCGTGCGGGGTTTGCTGGCAGGAGCAGGTCGGCGCGGGATACTCTCGAACGTTAGAGCGCCGGCCACGGTTCGACTCCGGGCACGGAGCGAAATGGGCGGTGCGGGCAAGATTGAATGGTTGACTCCCGGCAAGAATGCCCAAGCCCATTCAGTGCCGTTCGCCCTGAGTGGCAGGGAAATCTGGCAAGAAATCGATGTCGCTCTACCCCCGCAAGCGGACTTCGGAATCGTCCGGATCTATCTGCCTGCGAAAACGCAGCCGACGCGGATCGACTGGATCGAGCTCAAGGCTCGCGAAAACGTGCGGCGATGGGACTTCTGATACATTGGCAAACAATCAGCGCGGCATCTCGCCAATTTTCACCTCGGTGGTCTGTTCCTTCCCATCACGAAAGTAGGTAAGGGCGACCGATTTCCCGATGGGAAGATTGGCTGTTTCATTTCGGAGGGCCTTGGGATCGGGGATGGCCTGGGAGGCGAGCTTGACGATGACGTCACCCGAGGTGAGTCCGGCGGCGGCGGCTGGGCCGCCGGGTAGAACGTCGACGATCAGAGCCCCTTCGAGTCAGGCAAATTGAACTGCTGGGCCAGGGCGGGAGTCAGCGCCTGGATACGCACGCCGAGGAATCCGCGGACCACCTTGCCCTCCTTGATCAATGCCTCGACCACGCGCCGGGCCATGGAGGAGGGGATCGCCAGTCCGATTCCCTCGTAGCCACCGGTCTGGGAGATGATGGCGGTGTTGATCCCGACGACCTTGCCGCTCAGGTCGATGAGTGGACCGCCCGAATTGCCGGGGTTGATCGCGGCGTCGGTCTGGATGTACGACTCGTACTCGTTAATCTGGAGGTCGTCGCGCTCGGTCGCCGAGACAATCCCCGCGGTGACCGTCCGGTCAATGGCGAATGGGCTACCGATAGCGAGTACCCAGTCGCCGCTGTCGAGTTGATCGGAGTCGCCCCACGCGGCGGCCACCTTGATCTCGGCGTCGATCTTGAGCACCGCCAGGTCGGTCTTGGGATCGGCTCCGACAACCCGCGCGGGGACATCGAGACCGTGGCTAAGCCGGACAACCACCTGATCGGCGTCCTTAATCACGTGGTTGTTCGTGACCACGTAGCCGTTCTCCTTATCGATGATCACCCCCGAGCCGAGCCCAACGTTCTCGAGTCCGCGTCCAAACCGTCCACCTCCGCCGAGCGGGATTCCAGGTATCCCTTGCGCCGGACCGCGCCGAAACCGGCTGGTCTGGACGTGCACGACCGCCGGCGCGACCGCGGTCGTCGCCATCCGGAACAGTGCCGACGAACGGCTGATTACTCCTGCCTTGTCGAGTTTTTCGAGCGCCTCCATGGCCGCCCTCGAACGCCCGGTCTCCCAGGCGTAGCCCGTCCGCTCGGCGACAAACGGAATGCCGTAGACGAGGCTCGCCATCAGGCAGAGCACAAGCAGCACCAGTACGAAACCACGCCGAACCGGAGGTGTGGAGGGCCGTGGCGGCGGCTCGTCAAGGCCGAAGTCTTGCGGGTCGAAGGATGCCATTCGCGGGAACTCCCGTCGACTTCGGCCGGCACTCGACGTTGCGGATGCCTTGAGAGCGGACGTGTACGTCGACAGAATCCATTCTGAGGCGGCGCGACCGCGAAATCAACCCGGCCCGCCGCTTCCCGGTTTGCTACCCGTGTCTTCGCGACCGAGGCACCATCCACAAGGCTCGTGCTTGGCCATGGGGGTGGCCGGTCAGCAAGATCTGGGTCTTATGCTTGGGTTGCATCACGAGGGATCTAGCTGTCAGGCACACATTCGCGCTTGTGAACGTTGATCCGAGCGCCATACCGTTGAGGAGATCGCCGGTGGGCCCGGTGGTCACATGACCCGGCACGGCGTTAAAACTAAAGCCAACGCTTTGCCCCGGCCCGAGGGTCGCGTCGTAACCGGCGTCGTGGACCGTGAATGCCGTGCCGTTTGGTCTGCCGAGACCGTGCCGCCACCGCTGGCGACCGACCGGATGGCGATCGGCTGTGTTACCAGCGCCGCGCCGAATTGGTCAAGGGCCCGCGTCTGCAACCGGACGGTATCCCCGGCATTGACCGTAGCATTGGCCGGACTGATCGTGAGGAGGGTGAAGGTTTGATCGACCGTCATGCTTACGCTGTTGGTCGCGCGAGGCTGGCGGGATCGGTCGCTGTGTGCATTGTCCTGGGTCTTGCCATACTGTCAGCGCTGGGGTGTTCGACAACTGGAATCCGCTGAGCTGGAACATGCCGGTCAGGTGGTTGGCCGGGTCCTTGTTGATCAACAGCAGGTCAAGCTCACCCCCGGCCTGCTTCACGGTGTAAACTCTCAGGCTCAGGTTACTGCTCGATGTCTGTACGAACGTGTCGCCGGTGTGGACCATCTTCGAGACAAGCTCTTCGGCGAAGTACGTGGGATACGGCACCTACGCGCCGGATGACGGCGGCGAGCCGTTGGGGCTGCCGATCAGGCCGTAGTCACCCTCCTTGTGTTACCCGTAAAGGCTGGACGAGTTGTTGTTCCCGGTCTCCCAGCTCTTGTGCAGGTCCCAGACGTCGGCCGCGTTGTACTCGATCTCGAGCAAGCTGCCGAGGCGAGGCTGCCGACATCGAGCCCGATCGAGATCGAAAGCGAGGGCGCGATCTGAGTTGCCTACCGTCCAGGTAGGCCAGAAATGCCGCGGCTTCCTGCGGCCACTCGGACAGTCTGCGCGGCGTCGATAGCGACCAAGACCTTAACCAAGAGTTCACGGAGCTCGAGCGGCTCGAGCCAGGGACGCAACGTGGTTATGACCGAAGGTCGACGGCCCTTTCGCTCGGTACGAAGGCGCAATCCCTGGTACCGGGATAGGCTCCTGGGTGGAGATCCTCGGGCTCGTGTCGGTTTTGCGGCGGCGTTCGAGACGCCGCACAGAGGCAAAGACAGGACGATCGAGTCGCGTCCAGCTAATTTTGGGATCGAGATTCCAGCATGCACGCGTGGGTGTTTCGCCACTGCCGAGAATCTGCAACACGCGACGTTTATCGCCGCGGGAGGGCAATAGGATGGTTCGAGGAAGGTGATCGCTCTTTCTCGCGATAGCCGTTGCGGATAGGCTGATAGAATCAAGAGCGTGTGTTTGCCGGCTGGACCGGCTTACCTGTTGGTGCGGCCAGGCCCTGGAGTGTACCATCCACGCCGATGTGCGGGATTTGCGGGTTTATCAGCCGGGAAGGCGAAGAGGCCGACCGTGGCGTCCTGGAGCGGATGACGAGGCGGCTGGCGCATCGCGGGCCGGATGGCGAAGGCTTCTATTGCGACGGCCCGGTCGCGCTCGGTCATCGACGGCTGTCGATTATCGACCTGGCCGGTCGCGCGCAGCCGATGCCGAACGAAGATGGCTCGATCTGGGTCAGCTACAACGGCGAGCTTTATAACGAGCCGACGCTACGGGCGCGGCTTGTGGCGCAGGGGCACGTCTATCGGACGAGTTCCGACACCGAGAGTCTGGTTCACCTGTACGAGGAGCGCGGGATCGAATTCGTCGCCGAGCTGAACGGGATGTTCGCCCTGGCGCTCTGGGACCGGAATCGGGGCCGGCTCGTCCTGGCACGGGATCGGATGGGGCAGAAGCCCCTTTTCCATGCCGAGCTTCCTGGCGGGGGTCTGATCTTCGGGTCCGAGCCCAAAGCGCTTCTAGAGCATCCCGAAATTCCGCGCAGGCTCGACCCGGAGGGCCTGGCTCGCTATCTATTTTACGAGTACGTCCCCGCGCCGTATTCGATCTGGGCCGGACTGCGCAAGCTTCCCGCAGGGCACGTTCTGGTCTGGGAGCGAGGCCGGGCGACCGTATCGCGTTACTGGACAGCACCCCTGCCCGTCGCGCCGATCGAGGCCGCGCCGTTCAAACAGGCCGCCCGATCGTTCTGGGACAGCTTCCGCGCGTCGGTGGCGAGACATCGTCGGTCGGACGTGCCACTGGGAGTCTTTCTGTCAGGCGGAATCGACTCGTCGAGCGTGGCGGCGGCACTGACGGAAGTCGAGCCCGCGCGCTGATTCGAACCTTATTCGATCGGCTTTGAGGACCCCACCTTCGACGAGAGTGTCGCAGCGCGAATGGTCGCGCGTCATCTGGGGACCGATCATCATGAGCGGATCTTCTCGGCTGATGACGTGATGGCGCTTCTGCCTGAGGTCGTTACATGGCTCGATGAGCCTTTCGGCGATGCGTCGGTGCTGCCGACGCATCTGTTGAGTCGGTTTGCGCGGACCGAAGTGACGGTGGCTCTGGGAGGCGACGGCGCCGACGAGTTGCTCGCGGGCTATCCGACGTTCGCCGCCGAGCGTGCGGCGGAGGTGTTCGACCGTTTGCCGGCCCCGGCGCGGGTGCTGGCGGGCAAGGCCGTCGGCCACCTGCCGGTCAATCACGGCAACATCAGCTTCGACTTCCGTCTCAAACAGTTCCTTCGCGGAGCGGGCGTTCCCGCCGCGCTGGCGCATCAACGCTGGCTCGGCTCGTTCTCGGGAGAGGAGGTCAGGGAGGTGCTCACCAACGAGATCGTCTCGGACCCTGGATTCGACGTCGAGACCGAGCACCTGGCGCGAGCCAAGGCCCTGCCGACGGCGAGCGATCCCTTGACGCGGTCGCTCTTGTTGTACCAGGATACGTACCTGCCCGAGGACATTTTGACCAAGGTGGATCGGGCGAGCATGGCGTGTGGCCTGGAAGTGCGTGCGCCCTTTCTCGATGCCGAGCTGGTCGACACGATTGAGGCGTTGCCGCCGGGGTACAAGTACGGCGGGGGGCGGACCAAGCGCCTGCTCAAGCAGGCCGCCGCGGGCCGGCTGCCCGCGTCGATACTGAGCCGACCCAAGAAAGGATTCGGGATTCCGGTGGCCCGCTGGCTCCGTGGTCCGCTGGCTCCCCTGGTTGAAAGTCTGCTCGGGACCGATCGCCTCCGACGGCAGGGAATCTTCCGCCCCGACGAGGTCGCTCGTCGCGTCCGCGAGCACCAAATAGGCGTTCGCGACCACCGCAAACCGCTCTGGACCCTCCTGATGTTCCAGCTCTGGCATGATCAATGGCTGGCCTGAAACCTTGAACGAAGGAACGAGAACGAAGACGGGATGAGGATCCTCGTCGTCTCCGACATTCACGGCAACTGGCCTGCCCTGGCCGCGATCGACGAGCCGCACGACCTGTGCCTCTGTCTGGGGGACCTGGTCGATTACGGTCCGGATCCCGCGTCCTGCGTACGTTGGGCGATGGAACACGCCCATTACGCGATTCGGGGCAACCACGACCACGGTGTCGCCCAGGGTATTCCGGTCCAGGGCGAGACCGGCTACCGATACTTGACACAGGTCTCGCGCCCGTGGGTCTGGGACGCGCTCGGTCCCGACGAGCGCCGTTACCTGATCCAGCTTCCGGTCACTCAGCGCCTGACGTTGGGGGGTAAACGGTTTCTGCTGGTCCACGCAACACCCCGCGACCCACTCGATGAATACCTGATGAAGGATCCTCAAACCTGGGCCCGAAGGGTCCAGAACATCGAGGCCGATATCGTCTGCGTGGGTCACTCGCACATGCAGTTTAATCTGATGGTCGACGGAGTCGTGGTAATCAACCCGGGCAGCGTCGGCCAGCCCCGCGACGGTGACCCGCGGGCGGCCTACGCAGTGATCGACGACAACCGGATCGAGCTCAAACGCGTGGCGTACCCGATCGACGAGACCACGCGACGGATCGAGGCCTCGCCTTTACCCGAGCGTGCCAAGCGCATGATGATTGAGGGGCTCCAACTCGGCCGGCTGCCGATCCTGCCCCGTGTCGACGGGCATGCCGACCGCGCAAGCGGGCCGAACGGCGAGTTCGGGAACGTGCAGTTGCCTGAAGGTGAGGTGTCGGGCGAGCTGGGTGGCGAGGTCTCCGAATGATCCGGAGCCGCCTGGAGCGCACCAACGCGGGATATATCGTTTTGTTCGCGGCACTGTATGCCGTGCAAGGAGTCGTCGCGGCCTACTTCTTCTCGTTTAATCCCCTACTTCTGGCCGCGCACGGGGTGGGCGCCTCGGCCGCGGCCGACGTTCAAAGCGTGGCGCTGCTGCCGTTTGTTCTGAAGTTCCTGGCCGGCCCTTTCTCGGACCGATTCTCACTGCTCGCGCTCGGGCACCGGACCCCATATATTGTGCTCGGCCTTCTGGTCCAGTCGGTTGGCCTGGTAGGACTCTCGCTGGTCGAGCCCGCAACCCATCTCGCGATCTTCGCGATCCTGGCCGTGCTGACGGTTTCGGGTATGGCGCTTTATGATACTTGCGGCGACGGCCTGGTGATCGACGTCACACCGGAACCCGACCGGGGCCGCGTGCAAGGCATTCTGGTCGCGTCCCGGGCACTTGCGGCAATGGCCTGTTCGTATGGGTTCGGCCTTTGGATGCAAAGCGCGAGATCAAGCCAGGGGTCGAGCCGGTTCGCGCTCCTGCTCCGGGCGTGTGCGGCGCTCGGCATCGTGCCGCTGGTGCTGGCGGTCTGGAAAATCGAGCCCCGTCGCCGCGAGACGACAAAAGCGGACGTAGGAACACAATTCGAGCGGTTCGACTGGTCCGCCCTGAAGGTGTTGACGCAGCGGCGATCGTACCTGTTGCTGGGCTTCGGTGCGACATACGCAACGCTGGCCAGTGGCGTCGAGATCCATCTCAGCCCGTTCTATCAGTCGCTCGGATTCGGCGAGGGGACCATTGGCGGCTGCGCGGCACTGCGGTACGTAGGGCGGGCGCTGGGTGGAGTCGCTCTGCCACTCCTTTCGGGAAGGCTGGGACGGTCCCGCGTGCTGCTGGTCGCCGTGTTCGCACTTTCGGCCGCGACCACGATCCAGGCGTTCGTCCGGTCGACGGACGGGGCACGGGCCGCGGCCGTCGCTTTCGGCGCGGCCAACGGGTGGACCGATGCCCTTTTTTACGTCATGGCGATGGAAGCCTCCGATCCCCGGATGGCGGCGTCGACCTACGCGCTCCTGATGGCCGCGACCAACGTAAGTGTGGCGGGCGGATCGGTCTTCACCCGGCTCAATGCAGCGCTCGGCGGCGGTTTTCGGCCCGGTTTGATAGCTAGCGGCGGACTGCTCCTGATGACCCTGGTCTTTGTTTCCGGTCTCGGCCGGCCGGCAACACCGAGGGACAGGGAGAGGCTCGATGCCGGGGCTGGGTGACTTCCGAACGTTGATGCGGAACCCGCTCGTGACGTGGCTTGCTTCCTTACTGGCCCTGTCGTCCTTGGCCGCGACTGCATTTGCGGCACTGCCCTGGCTCGTCCGGCCGATCCTGAAGTTTCTGCTATGGCCACGATATCGATTGGTCGTTCGCGGGCTGTCCAACGTCCCCGAGACCGGACCGGCGCTCCTGGCGGCCAATCACGTCACCTGGATCGACGGCTTCCTCGTAACCGCAGTTTGTCCGCGTCCGGCAAAGTTCCTGGTCAACGCCGGAATCATTGACAAGCCGATCGTTCGACAGCTAGCGCGTCGCGTGGGGCTGATTCCCGTCCCGTTCTCGGGTCCTCGTGCGCAGCGGGCTGCGCTTGAAGAATGCCAGGTCGCGCTCGACCGGGGTGATGTCGTCGTCCTCTTTCCCGAGGCGCAGCTCACCCGCAACGGCCTACTTGGAGCGTTCTACCGAGGTATCGAGGTCATCCTCACCGATCGCGCTCAAGTGCCGGTTATCCCCTTGGCCCTCGATAACCTGTGGGGTAGTCTCTACAGCTACTCCGGGGGTCGGTTTCTGAGGAAGTGGCCGATTGGCCTGAGACGCCAGGTCGGTATCGTTTTCGGTGTTCCAGTCAGGGGAAAGACAGGAGTCTTCGAGATCCGACAGGCCCTGCTCGAGACCCTCGTCCACGCCTTCGAGATCCGCGAACGGCCCGCAATCCGTGTGCTCGAGACAATCGACCCGGAGTTACCGCACCTGGACCATCCGGGGCTCGGCCCGCTCACCGGTTCGACGCCCGACTTCGAGCGCGACGGTGTCCGACAGACCGGCATCAAGCCGGGTAGTCTCGGCCAGGCATTGCCCGGCGTGGCAATACGGGTCGTCGATTCCGAGGGCGGGATTCTCCCCGCCGAAATCCAGGGCCGGCTCCAGGCCCTTCGCGCAGGGCAGGCGAAGTGGGAAGAGACAGGACTCCAGGCATCGATTGATCGTGACGGGTTCGTAAGGATCGTCAACGCGACCCAGTGACGGATCAGGCGGATCCGTTGATTCGGGGTTCAGAGCCCGCCGTCGAGCAAGTCGCGGATCGTGGGCAAGTATTTCTCGGCCGCGGCCGTATTGACCAGAACGACCTCGTCACCAGGTCGAATCATCCCGCGATCGATCAGCTCGGGCAGGGCGGCGAGTGTGGCCGCGCCTTCGGGCGACCAGGCGAAGCGTTGTCGCCGCCACTCATCGCGAATCAACGCACGGATTGACTCGTCACTGACCGACAAGGCGCACCCGCCACTCTCACGGATGATTCGGAGGACGTTAATGTGACCCAGGTTCCTGGCGACGTTCAGGCCCGTGGCGATGGTCGCGCCAGGGGGCTTGGGGGTAATGTCCGGGTCACCGGCCTCGAACGCGCGGACGATCGGGTTGGTCGCCGCACTCTGAACGCAAACCATCCGCGGCCGGTCCGGACCGACGAGCCCGAGCGCCTCCAGCTCGTCGAACCCTTTGGCCATGCCGACGACGCCGGTGCCACCGCCGGTAGGATAAACGATTACGTCGGGGAGTTTCCAGCGACGTTCAGCCAGGCGCTCGCCACGGGGCTCGGCCATCTCCAGACCCAGGGTCTTCTTCCCCTCAGTACGCCAGCCCGGTTCCTGGAACGTCGCCACGCTGAAATATCCGCGCGGCAGGTAATGCTCCCGGACGTGGTTACCGCAGTCGATGATCGTGCCTGCGATCAGGTCGAGTGTGATCTTGTCCGGATGGAGCTTGGCCAGGGCGGCGACCTTGCCCAGGACCGGCAGATCCGTGTCGGGAGACATCACAATCGCTGCGTTAAGGCCGGCGGCCAGTGCATACTCGGCCAGGGCGTCACCGGCATTCCCTTGGGTCGGCACCGCCAACTTGTCGATGCCCAGCGCGCGGGCCATCGAGACGGTCAATGACATGCCGCGATCCTTGAACGAGAGCGTCGGATTGGCGCCAAAGCCGGGGTAGGGCTTGCCCTCGTCCTTGACCTCGAGCCGGCAGCCGAGTTTCTTGGCGAGTGGGTGGTCATACTCGAGGCTCGGAGTGTTCCCTTCGCCCAGGCTGACAACGTTCCGCTGATCGTCCGAGTCAGCGGGATCGAGTGGGAGTAACCCCCCAAATCGCCAGAGATTCTGGCGCGAGGGTCCCAGCCACCCTCGGGACCGCGCTCGGCGCGAAGCCGTTCCACGTCCAGGACGATCTGCACCGGCCGACCGTCCTGTTCGCACAGGTTCATTACCCGATCGGCCGCGTAGGTTGCACCGCAGGTCGAACAGACGAGATGAGAAACGTAACGCATCGTTCGCTCTGGTACCTCAAAACCCGGCCGTGGCCGGCAGGCCCACGTCGTTGAAAAAAGTTAGTCCCTTGCTGAATAGAACCACCGCTCGCAACGTCTTGCTCATTGTCGCGGTCGTCGGGTTCGCTGCAAAGTGCCGATGTCTCTGCCCCAGCATACGGACATTGTCTTTGAACGCGAGCAGCTTCTCTATAATCGTGTCTCGTCTCACGATTCCGACGCCTCGCGTTGCAGTCCCATCGTGGGAGTCGTACGACGATTCGCTCGACCCCACGTTCCCCCCGGTTGCGGTGTAACCAGGAGCCGATTTCGATGATGACCCCCCTTCGACCGTTCACCCTGTCGGCCTCCCTGGCCCTCAGCGTGCTCGCGCTGACCGCCGGATATGGGGCCGATACCCCCAAATCGGCCGAAGAACCAATTAAAGACGATGTACCGACCCTCAGTCTGATCGACGCCGCACGCGCCGGTCAGGTGTCGGTGACCGCCGAAGGCATCGGTGACGGCACAGTGAGCCTCGCTGTCACCAATCGTTCCAAGAAGCCGCTACGCGTTGTCCTTCCCCCCGGACTCATCGCCTCCACCGCCACCGGACAGATGATGGGCGGCATGGGTGGCATGGGCGGTGGTATGGGTATGATGGGCGGCGGTATGGGTGGCGGCATGGGCGGCGGCATGGGCATGATGGGCGGCGGTATGGGTGGTGGCATGGGCGGCGGTATGGGTGGTGGCATGATGGGCGGCGGTGGAATGAGCGGCGGTGGCACCATGCCCGCCACCATGGGCATGATGATGCTCGGCCGGCTCATCATGAACCTCATCGGTGAAAAGTCGAGCTGGGACCAGTCCTCCCTCATGATGGGCATGATGGGCGGTATGGGCATGATGGGCGGCGGCATGGGTATGATGGGCGGCGGCATGGGTATGATGGGCGGCGGTATGGGCGGACGTGGTGGCGGTGGGTTCCGCTCCGTGCCTCCCACCAGCCTTCCCTTCACCACCCTCAAGGCCGGTCAGAGCAAGACCCTCTCGACCCGCGTTGTCGGACTCTCCGAACCCAACCCGGAAAACCCCCTCAGCTTCCCTGCCCAGGGCGAGAAGCTCAAGCTCGGCGACATCAGCCAGATGACCAGCAACTCCCAGGTACAGAAGGCCTTGAAGCGGCTGGCCATCGACAAGGCCCCCACCTCGGTCGCTCAGCTCGTGATGTGGAACGTCTCGGGCAAGAAAGACTGGGACACGATCGCCTCCATGTCGAAGGCGTGGGCCAGCCCCTATGAGCTGACCCTGGCCAAGAAGTTGGTCGACTCGCTGGGTGCGCTCCCCGACGAGGACACCGGCGCGCTCCACTACGCGATCGGGGCGTCGGGCGACGCGCCGGCCCTGGCGGGCCTGGCGGATGCGCTCAGCGCGGGCCTGAAGGACCACTACGTGCTGGGCTTACCGGCCAAGGCGACGGTCCCGAGCCAGCCGGAAGGTCCCTCGATCGCGTGCCGGGTCGAGCTGATCGGCACGTCGGAGCGGCCCGAGGCGCGGGTCCAGGTCTCGATGAGCGACGCCACGGCAGCGGCCTGGCTGCCCGTGGGTAAGTTCACTTTGCCCGTGCCCCTCAAGGACGGGAAGGTGGAAACCAAGGCGTTCGGCGATTCGCTGGCCGAAGGGATGCTGAGCCGGTTCGTCCGCGCAGTTGAGCAAGGGCCCGGTGGTCAAGGGCAAGCCGATGTACAAGGTGCGGATCGACAACGCGTCACCGCTGCTGCTCAACGGTCTGGCGATCCAGGGGACGCTGGACAAGGGGGAGGAGCCGAAGACGTTCTCGGGGATGAGTCTGCCGCCGGCGCACAGCATGACGGTGCTGGCATCGGGCGAGGTGGTGGATCAACTGGGCTTGCGCAAGGGGATCAAGGTCTCCGCCGCTGATCTCAGCGGACTGTAAGTCAATCGTAGGCAACCAGGCCCCGAGCCCGCGAACAACGGGCACGCCTTCTCTCAGACGGCCCCGGGGCAAGTGCTTCGGGGCCGTCTCAATTCCTAGACATGATATTCTGTCATGTGCAACCAAAGATTCTTAGGTGTCGATTCCTCAAACCAGCGGCGTGGAGGGCCAACCTGATCTAGCGAGAAAACCTAATGATGTCAGAAAAACCTGAGGGATGAGATCCCCCCTGGTTTCACGCGATGGTCCCCCCCCAGTGAAGTCATCGTGCCGGTGCCGTCCTGATTGGCAGGAAGGAATCGGTTGATTCTCTAGGGCTGTGTTCGTACGACGGAAGAGCCTTGAGGACTCACATTCCGCGAAGGAACACACGGAGAGTGGAGACGTATTAGCCATGTTGACCACGTTGCGATTTCTGAGCGTTTCGGTCGGACTCGGCTTCGGTTTCTCTGTCCTGTGCGTAATGCCGGCAAACGCCGGCGAATCTGTACCCTCCACTGCTATACCTGCTCCTGATCAAGAGCCATCCAGCAACAAGGCGAAGAGCGACGGCGAGACACCGACCCTCGGTCTCCTCGACGCCGCACGCGCCGGCCAGGTGGCGGTGACTGCCGAAGGTAACAGTGACGGCACGATCAATCTCGCCGTAACCAATCGTTCCAAGAAGCCGCTACGCGTTGTCCTTCCCCCCGGACTCATCGCCTCCACCGCCACCGGACAGATGATGGGCGGCATGGGTGGCATGGGCGGTGGCATGGGCATGATGGGCGGCGGTATGGGCATGATGGGCGGTGGTATGGGCGGTGGTATGGGCATGATGGGCGGCGGCATGGGCATGATGGGCGGTGGCATGGGTGGTGGTATGGGTGGTGGCATGATGGGCGGCGGCATGATGGGCGGTGGCACCATGCCCGCCACCATGGGCATGATGATGCTCGGCCGGCTCATCATGAACCTCATCGGCGAAAAGTCGATAGCTGGGACCAGTCCTCCCTCATGATGGGCATGATGGGCGGTATGGGCATGATGGGCGGCGGCATGGGTATGATGGGCGGCGGCATGGGTATGATGGGCGGCGGTATGGGCGGACGTGGTGGCGGTGGGTTCCGCTCCGTGCCTCCCACCAGCCTTCCCTTCACCACCCTCAAGGCCGGTCAGAGCAAGACCCTCTCGACCCGCGTCGTCGGACTCTCCGAACCCAACCCGGAAAATCCCCTCAGCTTCCCTGCCCGGGGCGAGAAGCTCAAGCTCGGCGACATCAGCCAGATGACCAGCAACTCCCAGGTACAGAAGGCCTTGAAGCGGCTGGCCATCGACAAGGCCCCCACCTCGGTCGCTCAGCTCGTGATGTGGAACGTCTCGGGCAAGAAAGACTGGGACACGATCGCCTCCATGTCGAAGGCGTGGGCCAGCCCCTATGAGCTGACCCTGGCCAAGAAGTTGGTCGACTCGCTGGGTGCGCTCCCCGACGAGGACACCGGCGCGCTCCACTACGCGATCGGGGCGTCGGGCGACGCGCCGGCCCTGGCGGGCCTGGCGGATGCGCTCAGCGCGGGCCTGAAGGACCACTACGTGCTGGGCTTACCGGCCAAGGCGACGGTCCCGAGCCAGCCGGAAGGTCCCTCGATCGCGTGCCGGGTCGAGCTGATCGGCACGTCGGAGCGGCCCGAGGCGCGGGTCCAGGTCTCGATGAGCGACGCCACGGCAGCGGCCTGGCTGCCCGTGGGTAAGTTCACTTTGCCCGTGCCCCTCAAGGACGGGAAGGTGGAAACCAAGGCGTTCGGCGATTCGCTGGCCGAAGGGATGCTGAGCCGGTTCGTCGCGCGCAGTTGAGCAAGGGCCCGGTGGTCAAGGGCAAGCCGATGTACAAGGTGCGGATCGACAACGCGTCACCGCTGCTGCTCAACGGTCTGGCGATCCAGGGGACGCTGGACAAGGGGGAGGAGCCGAAGACGTTCTCGGGGATGAGTCTGCCGCCGGCGCACGAGCATGACGGTGCTGGCATCGGGCGAGGTGGTGGATCAACTGGGCTTGCGCAAGGGGATCAAGGTCTCCGCCGCTGATCTCAGCGGACTGTAAGTCAATCGACGACAAGGATATGCATTAAAGACATCGCAAAGGCCTCGAACCAACGACCCTGGGGGTGATTTCCCTGGGGTCTTTTTCTCTGGCCGACATGATGTACGATCGAGGCAGGCATGATAAACGGAGACCGATTAGGAGAAGGAAAAGAGGAAGGAACCAAGTTTTGTTCTGGAAGCAGGGAGCAGGCGTTCATAATAAGGATCCCCCCAGGTTAATCTTTCGTCGAGAGCCCTCGACTCGTCGCAACATCCCCCCCATCGATCGCCATGATTCGCAAGGCGGGCAGGGCCTGTATTCGTTGCAGCGGTTGACGATCAAGGGTGATTTCGGTCCTTCTGTCCGCCGGACAGAGGGCTGCTCAGCAGAATCGGACCCGTGTCGAATTGCACCGACATTGATGGAGTCTATTGCCATGTTCCTCGACTTACGTCGCGCAGGCTTGCCAGTTCTCATCACCTTTAGCCTCGGTGCCTTCGGTTCATCAATTAGCTCCGCGGCCGAGACGGATCCTGCTGTTCCCCCCATCTCGCCTGCGTCCCCGAGCGACGTGACGCGAGATGAAGCGGATGTCCCCACGCTTGGGCTGCTCGACGCTGCCCATGCAGGGAACGTCTCCGTCACTGCTGAGGGGAATGGCGACGGCATGATCACACTTTCGGTGACCAACCGCTCCAAGAAGCCGCTACGCGTTGTCCTTCCCCCCGGACTCATCGCCTCCACCGCCACCGGACAGATGATGGGTGGTATGGGGATGATGGGCGGCGGTATGGGCGGCGGTATGGGCGGCGGTATGGGCGGCGGTATGGGTATGATGGGCGGCGGTATGGGCGGCGGTATGGGCGGCGGCATGATGGGTGGTGGCATGATGGGTGGCCGCGGTGGCATGATGGGTGGTGGCACCATGCCCGCTACCATGGGAATGATGATGCTTGGCCGGCTCATTATGAACTTGATCGGAGAGAAATCGAGCTGGGACCAAAAGTCGCTCATGATGGGCATGATGGGCGGTATGGGCATGATGGGTGGCGGGATGGGCATGATGGGTGGCGGCATGGGCGGCGGCATGATGGGTGGTGGCATGGGCGGCGGGTTCCGCTCGGTGCCACCTACCAGCCTTCCTTTCGCCACACTCAAGGCGGGTCAGACCAAAAACCTGCCGACTCGGGTCATCAGCCTGTCCGAGCCCGATCCCCGAAATCCGCTGGTGGTTCCGGCCAAGGGCGAGAAACTCAGGATCGGTGACATCAGCCAGATGACCGATAATTCAAGAGTTCAGAAGGCGATGCGCCGGCTGGCGATCGACAAGGCGCCGACGACCGTGGCTCAGCTCGTGATGTGGAACGTGGCGGGCAAGCAGGACTGGGACACGATCACGTCGATGTCACGTGGGTGGACGACGCCGTATGGCCTGACACTGGCGCGTCGATTCGTCACCATGCTCGACGCGCTGCCGGATGAGGATACTGGCATCCTGCGGTATGAGGTCGAGTCGGCGAACGATGCAGCGGAGTTGACGGGCCACGTCGCGGCATTGAAGAATGTATTCGATGGTCACTACATGCTCGGCCTTCCGACCAAGGAACAGATCCCGAGCCGTCCCCTCAAGCCCGCGGTCACCTGCCGGGTCTCGTTGATCGGCACAACAGAGCAGCCGGAAGCTCGGGTTCAAGTGTCGATGAGTGATGGCGGCGCCGAGTCCTGGCTGCCGGTGGGTAAGTTCACCCTGCCGGTTCCGATGAAGGACGGCAAAGTGGACGAGAAGGCGTTCGGCGATTCGCTGGCCGAAGGGATGCTGAGCCGGTTCGTCCGCGCAGTTGAGCAAGGGCCCGGTGGTCAAGGGCAAGCAAATGTACAAGGTGCGGATCGATAACGCGTCGCCGCTTCTGCTGAACGGTCTGGCGATCGCGGGGGTCCTGGGAACGGAGACCAACGCTCGGGTAGTGAGCGGGATCAGTATTCCACCGGCGCGGAGCCTGACGGTCTCGGCCTCAGGCGACACGGTCGAGAAGCTCGGCCTGAAGAAGGGAATCAAGGTCTCCGCCGCTGATCTCAGCGGACTCTGAGGTCCAAGGGCTCGATCTGTGATCGAGCGTGTCGAACGGTGAGGCCCTGGAGAGGGTGGCGCATCCGTCCAATACGGTTGCCCACTCCTTCCAGGACCGCGCGCGACGCTTGTTCAGCTCCTGCGAAGTTGAAGGTCGGTCCAACGCCCCTTGAGCTCTCCCAGGATGCGCCAGAAGAGCCGGCTATGCATGCGGCCCGGAACTCGCCCACAGGACCGTGCGTGGAACGAGTCGGGCTCGGTGTACTCGATGTGGTGCGCGACCTCGTGGAGAAAGGTGTCGAAGAGCTCCTCTAGCGGCCTTCGCCCAAGTGCCCGGTCGTGGGAGTAAACCCGGACCAGCCGCTTAGTCTTGTAGTAGCCGCCGAGCACGTGCGAGGTCGGGCGGATGTTGATGTCGATCTCGAACTCGCAGACACACGAATAAATCTGATTGAGGCGGTGCCGGAAAAGGGGGTTGAGGGCTGAGATAGGTGGTTCGAATCGGACAACCGGCGTCGCGAGGATCGGTGCCGACCCGGATGTTCTGGCAGAGGGCAGAGAGGCCGCCGAGAAATCGGAGGCAGGAGTCGAGGCGACCACGCCGGGACTCGGGGAGTAGGGCTCGGCGGACTCGACCACGAGCCGGCCACCGATCAGGCGGGCCTGCTCTGCCAACCGTTGCAGATCGAACTGGGCAGGGTCGATCAGTTGCCGACCACCGTTGGGATGAATCAGCCAGTAACGTCGCGGGATCGACATGTAACCTCTCGAACACGCAAAGGGGATCGAGTCGGACCGCTATCGAGCGAACAATCTGATCTCGCGGTAGCTCCAGCTCAATCCACTTCCCTTATTTTTATTACGACCTCGACGCGGGCTCACCCCCCTTGGTCTCGTCGCTGGGAATCCAACTCGGATCTAGCCCCGCCTGCTTACGGAGCTCGGTCATCCAGTTTCGCTCCCGATCCTGAGCCGCCTGAGTCTGGGCCTCGCTACGATAACGGATCGAGTCGCCGTTAGGAGCGTAAAGAGTTGCAAATGTGGCAGGGAGACGACGGTCGAGCGTCATGACATAATACGTCGACTCGGGCTGGTCCGGCGCGACAGTCACCTGGCCTGGCTCGAGCCCGAAATAGGCATCGCGTAGCACCTCGCCCGCAAAGGGCATCAGACTGATGGGGCTGGGCGTCGGCGACCCGGAGGAGAAAAACTGGCCGGGCATCGGGAAAGCGGGCTGGAGCTTGGTAATCGGGTCGGTGGTGATCACGGGGTGGCCATCCACCTTGTCGCCCTTGATTGTCCCGCCGTCCTTGCGGATCTGGGCGGCTAGCGAGTCTGCCGACTTCCTGGCCAGGGGCCGCGCCTGCTCTGTCTTCCATGACAGGACGACCTCCGGGCGGATCTCGGTCATCGTCGGCACGCGAGGGGGCTGATCCTCGAGCTTGCGGACCAGGTAGCGCCGGCCACGAGGGTCGGTCAGTTCCACCGGCTCGAAGAGGCTGGTCTTGGTGTCGAAGAGCTCATCGGCGAACTTACGTCCGCCGCTGAGTCGCGAGAGTCCGACTTCCGCCGTCGAGATCTGTCCATAATTCTCGGCCTGTTCGCGGCCCAGGAGGGGACTCAACTCGTAGTTCAGTCCTTCCCGAGTCGCGACCGACTTCAGACTCCTCGGCTTGGGAAGGGCCGATGTGTCAGCGGTGGCTGCAGACGATTTTCTGGCTTCGTTGAGTTCGTCGAGGGCGTTGTAGTATTCGTCGGCGAACTTGATCATCTCCTCGTCCTTGATCCGGCCAAAGACATTGATGATCTCGGCCTGAGCCCTTTCCTCGGCCATCGAGGTGGCCAGATAGGATCGCACCTCGTCGAAGGGCTGCAATTGAGGCGGTGTGAGCTCGGCCTTGGGGTCGCCCGCGAAGATATCATCGGGAAAGCCAGTGGGAACGACGAACTCTGACTTGCGATTCTCGTAATAGGAACGGAGCTCGCTCTCAGTTAGCTTGTCGCGAATCTTGTCGACCAGAGCGGTGCCGTCGAGCGAGAGGATCTCGACTTTGACCTGGCGCGGGATCTTGAACCCCGGTGTCGCGCGGGCCGGGTCGGGCAGGATGTCCTTGTATTTCTCGTAATAGGCCCGGATTTGCTCGTCGGTTGGTTCGCTGACCTTAGGAAGAAACGAGGCAACCGGAAATGCGACGGCCTTGACCGAGACTCGCTCGTTCTGATCTCGGTAGGTGCGGAAAACGTCGAGTGGCGTGATCTGTGGCTTGCCCTGCAAGTCGCGGACCCATTGAAGGCGGACCTGGCCAGCGATGTCGCGGAGGATTTGCTCGCCGCTGAACTGGTCGCCGAATCGGCGCATCGTGCCGTCGAAGAGGGCGCGGGACATCATGCCCCCGGTGACCTGTGTCAGCCATTCCCGCGCGACCTCGGGCCCATCAGGCATCTTGAGCTGATCGGCCTCGTGTTCGAGGATCAAGGCATCGACCATCGATCGGGTTGAGATGTCGCCGAAGAATGGCCGACCACTGAAACCGAACAGCTCGGTCATGAACAAGTTCGCCCGGTTCCGGGCGGCGGCCATCGCGTTGATGTCGCTACGGTGGACAGCGCGGCCGTAAAGGTCCACGACGGCCGGGTCGCCTCCCCCGGCGTAGCCTCCGCTCAACAGCTTGGTGAGCGAATCGGAAAGTACGAAGCTGATCATGGCCAGAATCGCGAAACAGGCAAGCAGCTTCCTCTGATGGCGTCGAAACACCGCGAACGGCATGGAGTTCCTCGACAGGCTGAAAAGTCGGGCCGATGGGAGGTGTGCCCCGGCCTCCCCCTTGACACACCGCCATACGCTAGCTATTTGAAGGGCGGCGGTCGCACGGACCGGCCCAAACCGTAGTGTACCAGGAATTGGCGACGAGGCAATCGCAAAGCGGCTCCCGAAACCCCGTCGAAGCCCATCCTCGGAGCCGACCCAACTGGTTTCGGGCGAAGACAATAAGATAGGAAGTCATCGTGGCGCGCAAGTCCAGCAAGTCAGCAAACGGCAACGCTTCCCCGTCCGAGCCAAAGACCCCGAAGCGGGCGACGCCCGCCAAGCCCTCGACGACTCGTAAGAGTCGGGCCAAGGTGTCGCCGGAAGTGGAAAATGGCCCCGCGAGCAGCGCACGCGGCCGCTTGCTGGTCATCGTCGAGAGCCCTAAGAAGGCCAAGTCGATCAACAAGTTCCTCGGCTCGGGTTACGTCGTCAAGGCGAGCATGGGCCACGTACGCGACCTGCCCAAGCGGAAGCTCGGTCTCGACGTCGCCAACCGGTACGAGCCTTCTTACGAGGTCATGCCCGCGAAGAAGGACACCATCGGGGAGCTCAAACGCGAGGCGGCCAAGGCCGAGATGGTCTACCTCGCCACAGACCCCGATCGCGAAGGAGAATCGATCGCCTGGCACTTGCAGGAGGCCCTCGACCTGCCCGACGAGCGGGTCCAGCGGGTGATGTTCCACGAGATCACTGAGCGTGCTGTCCGCGAGGCGTTTCGGCACGCCGGCCCGATCAACATGGACATGGTCAATGCCCAGCAGGCGCGTCGTTTCCTCGATCGGTTCGTAGGCTATCAGCTCAGCCCCTTGCTCTGGAGCAAGGTGGCGAGGCACTTGAGCGCCGGTCGGGTCCAATCGGTCGCCGTCCGCCTGATCGCCGACCGCGAGCGTGAGATCCAGGCATTCGTTTCCGAGGAATACTGGAAGATCACCGCTACCCTCAGCCCAGCCGGCTCGACGGTCGAGACTGACCGCTTTGAGTCACTACTGACCGACTGGGAGGGCGCCAAATTCGCGGCGTCGAACGAGATCGACGCCCGCGCGATTCGCGACGCCCTGGCAGCGGCCACTTATCAGGTTGCGAGTGTCGATGAGGCCGACAAGCCCGACCGGCCCGACGCCCCGTTCAAAACCAGCACGCTCCAGCAGCAGGGGGCGATCCGGCTCCGATTCTCGAGCAAGAAGACCATGAAGGTCGCCCAGGAGCTTTACGAAGGGATTGACGTCGACGGCACTGGCCCAACCGGGTTGATCACCTACATGAGGACCGACAGCCTGCGGGTCTCGCAGGAGGCGATCGACGCCGTCCGCACACTGATCCAGACCGAGTACGGCGACCGATACTTGCCCGCGAAGCCTCTCAAGTATGCCGCAGGCAAGTCGGCCCAGGAGGCCCACGAGGCGATCCGGCCGACCGACCTGGGGCTTAGTCCCGAGGCGGTTCGCTCGCGGCTCTCGCACGACCAGTTCCGTCTCTACCAACTCATCTACCGGCGGTTCGTCGCTAGCCAGATGAACCCGGCGATCTTCGCGGTCACCAACGTTTCGATCCAGGCCGGCGACGGGACTTTCAAGGCCCAGGGTAAGGTCCTCAGGTTCGACGGCTATCGACGTGTCCTGGCGCCGGGCGGAAAGCAGGAGGACGCGCTGCTGCCCCCACTCCAGGTCGGCCAGGTGCTCGACCTCCACGCGCTCGAGCCGACCCAGCACTTTACCCAGCCGCCGCCCCGTTACAGCGAGGCGACTCTGATCAAGGCGCTGGAAAAGGAGAACATCGGCCGGCCCAGCACCTACGCCCCGATCATCCAGACGATCCAGGACCGGCACTATGTCGAACAGAAGGAGCGCCGGTTCCACGCCACCAACCTCGGCATGGTAGTCACTGAGCTCCTGGTCAAGCACTTCCCGAAGATCATGGACCTTAAGTTCACGGCCCACATGGAAGACGAACTCGACGGGATCGCGACGGCCAAGGAAGACATGGTCAAGGTGCTCGATGAGTTCTATCACCCGTTCCAGGACTCGCTCAAGCTGGCCGAGGCCCAGATGGAGCGAGTCCAGGTGCCATCGAGTGAGACCTGCCAGGTCTGCGGGGCTCCGATGGTGGAGAAGTACAGCAAGAGCGGCCGGTTTCTGGGGTGCTCGAAGTACCCGGAGTGCAAGGCAACCCGGCCGATCGACGGCTCGGTCCGTGCCGTGGCGGTGGAGACCGAGCATCGGTGTCCCAAGTGTGGAAAGCCGCTTCTGATGCGTGAGAACGCGCGGGGCCACTGGCTGGCCTGCTCGGGATATCCGGCCTGCAAGGAGTCGTTCAACCTCGACGCCGCCGGCAACCCGGTCCCGACCATGGTCGAGACCGAGCACGTATGCGAGAAGTGTGGCAAGCCGATGGCGCATGCGGCAGGGCTCGCGTGGCAACTTCCTGGGCTGCACCGGCTATCCCAAATGTCGCAACACCATGCCGGTCGATGATCAGGGCAAGCCGGTCAAGCCGGTCAAGGTCGAGGTCAAGTGCGAGAAATGCGGCGGCCCGATGGGGGTCAAGCAAGGCCGTCGCGGGGCGTTCCTGGGGTGTTTGAACTATCCCAAATGCCGGAGCACGGCGCCGATTCCCGAGGAGCTCAAGACCGAGCTCGGCGACCAGCTCCCTCCGGCTTCGAGCTCCTCGGGGGTCGACCTCAAGTCGATCAGCGTTGATGAAACGTGTGACGATTGTGGCGGTCCTATGACCGTTCGCAAGGGACGCCGCGGCTATTTCCTCGGCTGCGCCAAATACCCCAAGTGCAAGGGGACGCGCGAGCCAGGCGAGGCTACCCTTGAGAAAATCAGCTCCGCGGTCGGACCGTGATCGGTCCGAAACCAACGCCCTTGGCTCATTCGGGCTCGGAGTCGGGTTCCGGTTCGGGAGCGTCGGCTTCCGCCCGGCCTCGCGTCTCGGAGCTCCGGACTGCCAGGGCGTAGGCGGTGGCATAGGTCCGGCAGTGCGAGATGGAGAGCAGGATATCGCCGACTCCGAGGCGCAGCGCGGCCTCCTTGGCGCCACCGCAAACCAGGACCCGGGGTTGGCCGTCGTGGCCGTTGCGGACCTCGATGTCGGTCCAGGCCACGCCGCGGCTCCAGCCGGTGCCTAGAGCTTTGAGGATCGCTTCCTTGGCCGCCCAGCGGCCCGCGAAATGCTCGATCGCGTGTTTGCGGCACTGGCAGTACCGGATCTCGCGCTCGGTGTACACCCGGCGCAGGAAGAGCTCGCCATGCTGCTCGATCATCTTGCCGATCCGCGGGCATTCGATGATATCAGTGCCGATGCCGAGGATTTCCATGACCAGTTCCGGACGTCGTCGAGGGTGAAGGCACGCATCGGGCAGAGGCTTGCTCGATCGAAACCCCGAAGAAATCAGTGTAAACCGCCGGCAAGCGACGGCCAAGTCATTCGGACGAGCATCGTACGATGTCCGAGGATCGCGGCGAGGAGAATGCGCGCTATACTGGTTGAACTGGGTCCCACGTTAATCGACTTTGATGGAAAAACGTTCGGACATTGCCGGATTTAACCCTCCAGGGACGGACCCACCCGATGGATCTGCTGACTGAATTGACCCCGGCGCAACGCGAGGCCGTGACCCATGTCGATGGACCCTTGCTGGTGCTGGCCGGCGCAGGGTCGGGAAAAACGCGGGTCATCACGCGACGGGTCGCGAACCTGCTGCGCGAGGGGGTCAATGGGCCGAGCGTTCTCGCCCTGACGTTCACCAACAAGGCGGCCGGCGAGATGCGCGAGCGGATCGGCTCGCTCGTCCCGGACGCCGGCGTCTGGGTTGGCACGTTCCACAGCCTCTGCGCCCGGCTCCTGCGGACCTACGCTCCTCTCGTGGGGCTCGACCGAGGGTACTCGATTTACGATCAGGCCGACCGGCTCCGGGCCATCAAGCAGGCGATCGAGACCGCTCATACTGACTCCGCGGCCATCTCGCCGGAGCGGATCGAGGCCCTGATCAGTCGGGCCAAGAACGACCTGGTCGGTCCCAAGCTCATGGCCAGCCGGGCGCGCGACCACGTGGACACCATCGCGGCGAAGGTCTACGAGGCCTATCAGGAACGGCTCCGCACCGCGTCGGCCGTCGATTTCGATGACCTGCTCGTGCATATGGTCACGATCCTCAAGGAACATCCCGACGTCCGCGCCGAGCTCGATCGGAAGTTCAGGTACATCCTGGTCGACGAGTACCAGGATACCAACCTCGCCCAGTACGCGATTGTCCGGGCACTATCGACGGATATCCCTAACCTGTGCGTCACGGGTGACCCCGACCAGTCGATCTACGGCTGGCGCGGAGCGAATCTCAGCAACATCCTGGAGTTTGAGCAGGATTTCCCGGGCTGTCGCGTGGTCAAGCTCGAGCAGAACTACCGAAGCACCAAGAACATTCTTAAGGTGGCCGACCAGTTGATCCGCTTCAACAGCCGGCGCAAGGCCAAGTCGCTGCTGACCGACAACCCGAGCGGGCCTCCGGTCGAGCTGACCCTCTTCGCCAACGAGGCCGAGGAGGCACGCGGCGTGGTCGCGAAGATCGGCGAGCTGGTCCAGGAAGGGACCTATCAATATCGAGAAGTCGCCATCTTCTGCCGCGTGACGGCGTTGACACGTAACCTCGAATCGGCGCTGCGGGGGGCGTCGGTGCCGTACCAGGTCGTTGGCGGGACCTCGTTTTACGATCGGCAGGAGGTCAAGGATGTCCTGGCGTACCTCAGCCTCCTGGCCAACCCCAAGGACGACCTGGCGTTCCTACGGGTGGTGAACAACCCGCCGCGCGGACTGGGTAAGACGTCGCTCGACCGCCTTGCGGCACGAGCGCGCGAGCTGAGCCTGCCGCTCGCGGCGATGGCCCGCCAGGGACAGGCCGTACCCGGGATCAAGGACAAGGCGGCTCGCGGCCTGCGCGACTTCAGCATGCTGATGGACGAGCTGGTGTCGATCCGCGACCACACGGCGGAGGAGGTCACGCGCCGCGTTCTCGCGCTGTCGGGTTACGCCGAGATGCTGAAGGCGGCGGGCAAGGAGGGTGAGGAACGGCTGGCGAACATCGACGAGCTGGTTTCGGCGGCACGCCAGTTCGATGCCGAGCATCCGGGGAGCTCGGTCCTCGATTTTCTGGAAGAGGTGAGCCTCAGCTCTGCGGTCGACCGATGGCAAGACGACGCCGGCGCCGTCACACTGATGACCCTCCATGCCGCCAAGGGACTGGAGTTTCCGATCGTCTTCATCGTCGGCCTGGAGCAAGGGCTGTTGCCCCATGCGCGAGCCCGCGAGAGCGAGTCGGAGACCGAGGAGGAGCGTCGGCTCCTCTTCGTCGGCATCACCCGCGCAGAGCGCGAGCTTTATCTGAGCTACTGCCGGATCAGAGAATTCCGCGGGCAGCGTCTGGTGACGATCCCTTCGATTTTCCTTCGCGAACTACCCGAGGAGGCGATCCTCACACGCGACCTGTCGGAGTCGGAGGCGTCGGTCTTGCCCCGCTGGACTCGCATCCCGGGTGCCGAACAGGCACCGGGTGGATCGATCGGCCCGGCGCCGCGAGGCTTCCGTCTGACCACCGCCGCAGACCTGGCCGGGGCGTCATCCGCCACCGGCCCGGCCGATCTCGATGCGTTCCGCGCCGGCGCCATGGTGCTCCACCCGCAGTATGGTTTGGGCCGGATCACCGCCGTCGAGGGGGCGGGTCCAAACCGGAAGGCCCGCGTCTCGTTCACGACCGCCGGCGAGAAGAGCTTTATACTCGCCCGCGCGCCACTTCGGCTCGTCGCGCGCGGTGCCGTCGCTCCCTGAAACCGGCGAGAAGGGTGTCGGGGTTTCGAGCGATCTTACGAAGATTTACAATAGAGCAGGGTGAATTTGAAGATGCGCGCCGGGGATCGAGCGAAATCGTCGAGGAGTGGGTCCATGCCCCGACTGGGAGTGAATATTGATCACGTAGCGACCCTGCGGCAGGCGCGAGGAGGCGCCGAGCCGGACCCAGTGTGGGCGGCGGTACAGGCCGAGCTCGGCGGCGCCGATGGCATCACCGTGCATCTGCGTGAGGACCGTCGCCACATCCAGGACCGTGACCTGAGGCTTCTCCGTGCGACCGTGAGGACTCGCCTGAACCTGGAGATGTCGGTCGCGGACGAGGTCGTCGCCATCGCGCTGGAGGTCCGGCCCGACCAGGTGACGCTGGTCCCCGAACGCCGGGCCGAGTTGACCACAGAAGGGGGCCTCGATGTCGTCGGGCAGCGCGATCGAGTCGCCCGGGCGATCGATCGGCTCAAGGGTGCCGGGCTGTCGATCAGCCTGTTCATCGATCCGTCCGAGGCCCAGGTCGAAGCCTCGCGCTCGCTGGGCGTGCAGGCGATCGAGCTCCACACCGGCCGATACGCCGATGCAACCGATCCGATCGCGCGGGTGCCGAGCTGGCCGCGCTCGAACGTGCGGGCGCCGCGGCCATCGCCGCCGGACTGGCCCTGCACGCGGGGCACGGGCTGAACTACCAGAACGTCGGCCCGGTCGCTCGGATTCCCGAGATGGCCGAATTGAATATCGGCCACAGCATCGTCGCCCGCGCCGTCCTGACCGGCATGGAACATGCTGTTCGGGAAATGAAGATGTGCCTGATCCACGCCTTCGGGCACAAACTTGCTTAAACTTATTTGAGGTATGGGCTTCACAATCGGGTCAGGCCGCATTATGATTCTATCGACCTCCCCGACGGCTACTCATGATTGCTTGCGACCTCACCGTAGCGCACACAATAACACAATCCGGAGTTCGGAATGGCATCTAAGGGTCGGATGTTCGCCGGCTGTACCGTGGCCCTGGTTACTCCGTTTCGCGATGGCGAGGTCGATCTTCAGGGGTTGAAGGACGCGGTCGACTGGCAAATCGCCCAGGGGACGAACGTGCTCAGCCCGGTCGGAACGACCGGTGAGTCGCCGACCTTGACACATGACGAGCATGAGCGCGTGATCGCAACCGTGATCGAGCGGGCCGCGGGTCGGGTCAAGGTCATGCCCGGCACCGGCTCCAACGCCACCGCCGAGGCCATACGGCTCACCCGGTTCGCCGCTCGCGCCGGCGCCGACGGCGCGCTGGTCGTGGCCCCTTACTACAACCGTCCATCCCAGGAGGGGCTGTTTGCTCACTTTGCGAAGCTCGCCGAATCGGTTGATCTTCCGATCGTCCTGTACAATGTCCCCTCCCGGACCGGGCGAAACGTCGAGCCCGAAACGATCGAACGCCTGGCCCGGATCGGGCCGATCGTGGCGGTGAAGGAAGCGAGTGGTTCGCTTGACCAGGTTTCCGAAATCCTGTCGCGAACCGATTTGACCGTCCTCTCGGGAGACGACAGCCTGACCTTGCCGATGCTCGCCGTCGGGGCCGAGGGCGTGGTTTCGGTGGTGGCCAATCTCGTTCCCAAGGATGTTCTCGCTCTCGTGGCTGCTTATAAAAACGATGACCTCGCCGAGGCGCGTCGGCTGCATTTGAAGCTGTTCCCGCTCTGCCGCGACCTCCTGGGCGTCGCCCCGAACCCGGTCCCGGTCAAGACGGCACTGGCGCTTTTGGGTCGTGGCAACGGCGAGCTCCGATTGCCTCTCTGCCCTCCCGATGAACGAAATCGTGAAAATCTGCGAAGAAGCCTGGTACGTTATGGCATCTTGACCGCTTGAGCATAATACTTTGACGGAAGTTTTACGTTGATCGTATGACTGTTCTGGCATCGCGTGTGCATCCCAAATCTCCAACGGGGGGGATTCACCTCACGTGCCGGGATGAATCAGACCTGACCGGGCAATGTTCTTGCTCGATTCTCCACCCGCTCCTGGACCGATCGTTGAGTGGGTGTTCGATAGCTTGAATCAAATTCCCCCCTCGGCGCGGTTTGTCCCGGTTCGGGACGGATCGGCAGAGTCGTGTCGATGGAAAAGCCGGTGTGCCCGTTTCCCGAGATGGACGGCTTTTCCGCTCAATCGTTGATGACGGTGCTTCCATCTCGGATACCCTTTTTTTAACCAAGGCAGATCCCACAATGGCGAAAAAGACGTTGAAGCGTTCGAATGAGAGCAGCAGCACCACCGTCGAGACCATGCCGGAAGTCTCCGAGCAGGCGATCCGTGAACTGGCCCAGGTCTTCAAGCTCCTGAGCGACGAGACCCGGCTGCGGATCCTGTTCTACCTGGCTCAGCACAGCGAGCTGCACGTCACCGACCTGTGCCAGCGGCTGGGTCAGAGCCAGCCGGCCGTGAGCCATCACCTGGCGCTGCTTCGCGTCTCGGGCCTGATCGAGTCCCGACGCGAGGGCAAACACAACTTCTACAGCGTGCGCACCGACCACTTCGGCGAGCTGCTGGTCAACCTCTTCACCGCGACCGGTGAGATGCCGAAGAAAGTGCGTTTCCATGACTTCACGCTGAGCTACTCCGGCTGACCGAACGCGAGTTCGGGAAGATGCGTTGCCCGATTTCGAGCAACAATTTTCCTGTTCTCTCGTCCGCTCGATCCGATGGCCATCGTTCCCTCACCGAGCGTACGGTGTCGCCATCAAACGAGGAAGCCTGTGTTTACGGTAGACACCTCTCTTCGACAGATCCGGTTGCTCCCGCGCCCTCGATCGCGATCGGCGTGGGTCGATCGGGGCCGAGCTTGACCTACAATTTGGTTTTCCCCCCCACCAATTTGTCCCGCCGGCCCTTTTCCGGTGCCGTGGTGGTCGATCCGTTACGCCCTTGAATTAACCAGAACACACCGAGACCCCGAATTCTGTTCGGGGTCGGTCGTGTTTCAGGATGGTTCATCTCACCAACCACGGAGTGGGAGGTGAATCTCCCAGGGCTTGCTGCGTGCTTTCACAAGGGATGAGGTGCTGAGGATCTCGATCTCTCGCACGCATCGATTTTAACGGCGGCCTCGCCCACCTTGCGTTTATAAGCTGCTCGTTCGTTCCGTGGCGAATGGGTTCGGTCCGGCTCCAGACTCGAGTTCGTTTGTACCTCCGGCCGAGCGTTCGTTCGTCGGATGGTCACGGCCCACCTCCTTTGAGATAGGCCGTTGTGAAGTGGGTGGGCGGTGCCCACCGTCCCATTGTCATAAACCCGTTTCGGAACAGATTCCGGGCAACCCGTCCCACCAATCTTTGGGGGTCTCGAGTTCGTTCGTGCCGGCCGTTGAGTTCGTTTGTGCCGGGGCCGAGTTCGTTTGTGCCGCCGTCGAGTTCGTTTGTGCCGCCGTCGAGTTCGTTCGCGCCGCCGTCGAGTTCGTTCGCGCCGCTGGTCGAGTTCGTTCGTACCGCCGGTCGAGTTCGTTCGTGCCGCCGGTCGAGTTCGTTCGTACCGAGGCCGAGTTCGTTTGGATCGGGGCCGAGTTCGTTTGGACCAAGGCGTGAGCTCGTTCGTGCTGGCGTTCAAATGGGTCAGATCGGTTCAGAAGGCCGAAGCTCTGGATTCATGCGAATTGTCAAGGAGCGCCCAGGACGCGCCCGCGGCGCGGCCCTCACTCTTTAACATCGTGAAATGGTACGGCTCCGTAATCGGATTCCGCGCGGGGCGATCGGCAATGTCGGCGCTAGTCGTCACGACCGGCGCCGGCGGTAAGACCGAGATGAAACGAACGCACGCGAGTCAAGGCGCCCAAGGACGAGGGATTCGGCCGGGCACCCGTACCTCGCGTGGACCGACCTCGGTCTCAACCTCCTCGACGGTCGTTCGATTCCGAGGTTTTGAGAATGTTGGAATCGTGTCGCGTTGACGCGTGCGGGGATGGGGAAGAAGGAGAGCAGCGGTGCAGCCGTGCGAATCTCCGGGGGTTCGCCTTGACCGCGCGACGTGATCGGCGCAGAATCCCCGCAATGTCCGCTTTTTCCTCAAAGTCTGTGTTTGGACCTGGGCAACTCGGGGCACGGCCTCGCGAGAATCGGCAGGACACGGAATCATTCGGACTTGAGCGCAGGGAACGAATGGGCCGCGACTCGTCCAGTGGAGGGACGAGAACGGCCGGCCTTGGTACCCGCCGTTGACGTGTGCAAGAGGGGCCAGGGAACGATCTAACGACGATCCTGGGCTGTTCCGTCGGAACGGTCCGCAACATGGAGGAGATGGAGATGGTCGTCTCGACCCGCAAGTTCACGGTGGTGGGGCTGGGATTGATGGGGTTGATTTCCCTCGTCGGTCCGGCCCAGGGACAGCAGGCCGGCGATCCGGCGGTGCGTAAAACCAACAGTCAGGCCCCGGCCGCGAACGCTCCCAAGCCCCTGACACCCGCCATCATCGGCTGCGTGGACATTGGCGCGGTCTTCAAGGGGTACGACAAGGTCAAGGTCAACAGCGAAGAATTCAAGGCGGCGGTCATCGCCAAGAAGAACGACCTCATGAAGCTCATGAGCGAGGCCCAGCAAGAATCCGAGCTGATGGCCAAGATGCTTCCCGGTAGCGTCGAGTTCAAGAAACACGAGGATCGGATCACCGAGCTGAAAGCCAAGCACGAGGCCGCCCGCGAGCAGTACGAACGCGAGTTCACGCTCCGCGAGGCCGAGATGCTCGCCAATCTCTACAAGGAAATCTCGGCCATGGTTGGCCGGGTCGCCCAGTACAAGGGTATGAACTACATCCTGCGGCTTCTCGAATGACCCGATCAACGGCTCGGTCCCCAACTCGGCGATGATGGCGCTGGAACGAGTCGTGGTCTTCGCCGACACCCGCAACGACATCACCAACGACGTGGTTTACAACCTGAACCTTGCCTACAAGGCCGCTGGCGGCAAGGCCCCGAAGACCACCACTTCGACTCATGACCCGTCCGCCGCCCCGACCGGAGCGGGTGCGACCGCGGGTCCCGGCGGCAATTGATCGAGGTCTCAAGAACGAATGACCATGGCCAGACGCCCGGCCCGCCCGGTTTGAACCTGATCCTCGCTCGTGAATGAGGAGGGTCGCGGAGGGCGTCTGACCAGGGAATCGCTTTCGTACCGAGAATGACTCCAGACACTCTCCAGGATGTGAGAGGGAACGAGGGAGCCGGCAAGGAATGCTCACGGCAAGTCGGCGACAGCGAACGATCGCCCGCGAGACCGAGGTCCGGGGCGTCGGGTTTATCGAAGGGGCCGATGTCCAGCTGCACGTTCCGCCCGGCGGAGGCGGACCAGGGCGTGGTCTTCGTCCGCACCGACCTGGCCGATCGGCCGTCGGTCCGTGCCCACATCCGACATGTCGTGCCACGGCAGCGTCGGACGACGATCCAGCAAGGCGCGGCGAGCGTCGAGATGGTCGAGCACGTGATGGCCGCGCTGGCGGGCTTGCGGATCGACAACTGCACGATCGAGATCGATGCTCCCGAGACCCCGGGGTGCGACGGCTCGAGCCGTGCGTTCGTCGAGGCGTTGATTGCCGGCGGGTTCCGTCGAGCAGGATCGCCCGCGCGAGACCCTGGTCATCGACCGGCCCGTGGCCGTCCGCGGAGGGAGCGGCCGTCCTCGCCGCCCACCCCGGCGACGGGGCGAGCCTGGTCCTCGGATACCACCTCGACTACGGCCGTAATAATCCGATCGGCGCCCAGAGCTTTTTTCTCGACGTCTCGCCCGACAGCTTCCGCGACGAGCTGGCGACGAGCCGGACCTTTCTGCTCGAGGCCGAGGCCCACGCCCTCCGCGATGCAGGCATCGGCAAGCGGATCGAGCACGACGGACCTGCTCATCTTCGGCCCTGGCGGGGTCATCGACAACGAACTCCGCTATCCCGATGAGTGCGTCCGGCACAAGATCCTCGACATGGTCGGCGACCTTGCCTTGCTCGACCGCGACCTCCGCGGTCACGTGGTCGCGCCACCGATCGGGCCACCAGCTCAACGCCGCGCTCGTTCGCAAGCTGATCGAGGCCATCGATCGCGAGCCGCATGGTTCGTGGCCGGAGCGAGCGGTGCCCGATGAGGCGGCGATGGATATCGGGGTGATCCGCAAGATCCTCCCCCATCGCTATCCCGTTCCTGCTGGTCGACCGCGTCCTCGAGCACGAACCGGCCCGTCGCGTGCTCGCCCTCAAGAACGTGACCTGCAACGAGCCGTTCTTCCAGGGCCACTGGCCCGATCGGCCGATCATGCCCGGCGTGTTGATCGTCGAGGCACTGGCGCAGGCCGGGGGGATCATGATCGCCGACATCATCGATCCCAGGACCCGCGCGGCCCTGATCGTCGCCATCGACAAGGTCAAGATCCGCCGGCCCGTCGTGCCCGGCGACCAGCTCCGCCTCGAAGTGACCGGCGCTGCGGACGAAGTCGAGCCTGGCCGATGTCCAGGGCGTGGCCTGGGTCGGCGAGCAGGTCGCCGCCGAAGCCAAGATCCGGTTCATGATCGTCGACGCGCCGCGCAACGATTGATCGCCTTGCCTCGCGGCGTGGCGCGGCCGGGTTCCGAATCCGCATTTGTCCCGGATTACGCAAACCAAGGACGCGTGCCACGGATGGCGCCGGTGGACCCTCAAGGATCTGAGGAAATCCCGCGATATGGCCACACTGATCGCCGATACCGCATGCGTCGATCCCCGGGCCGAGCTCGCCGACGACGTCGAGATCGGGCCTTATTGCGTCATCGGTCCGGACGTCAAGATCGGTTCGGGGACCCGGCTGATCGGCCACGTCTGCATCTACCGGCGTCACGACGCTTGGCGCGCGGAATGTCGATCCACCCGTTCGCCGTCATCGGCGGCGAGCCCCAGGATGTCTCGTACCAGGGGGCCGCCACCCGGGTCGAGATCGGCGACCATAACGTCATCCGCGAGGGGGTCACGATCAATCGCGGCTCGGAGAAGGAAGACGGCATGACCCGGATCGGGAGCCATAACTTCCTGATGGCCGCCGCCCACGTGGCCCACGACTGCAAGCTTGGCGATCACATCACGATCGCCAACGGCTCGCTGCTGGCCGGACACGTCCACGTCGAGTCGCATGCGAACATCTCGGGCGGGCGTCGCGGTCCACCATTACGTGACGATCGGCGGCTACAGCTTCATCGGCGGCCAGTCGCGGATCGTCCACGACGTCCCGCGGTTCATGCTCGTCGATGGCAACCCCTCGCGGGTGCGCTGCATCAACATCGTGGGCTTGAAACGGAACGGCATCAGCCCCGCGGGCATCGAGTGCGCTGCACGAGGCGCACCGGCTGGTCTTCCGCGCCAAGATGAGCGTGCGGCACGCCACCGAGATCCTCGAATCGCACGGGCACATGACCCCGGAGGTCGAGAGCCTGCTCGAATTCCTCCGAGCCCAGCAGGAAGGTAAGCACGGCCGGGGCCGGGAACGGTTCAGGAAAGGTTGAACCGAACATGAGATGCAGCAAAGGCGGTTGCGGGTCGGAGTCGTCGGCGTCGGGCATCTGGGCCAGCATCATGCCCGGGTGCTCGCCGCGCACCCGGAGGTCGAACTCGTCGGCCGTCGCCGATACCCGGCTCGAGCAGGCCCGGCGGTCGCCGCAGAAGCACGGCACGCGTGGCTCTGGCCGACTATCGCGACCTGATCGACCGGGTCGACGCGGTCTCGATCGCCGTACCGACAGCGCATCATCACGCCGGTCGCCGAGCGCGTTCCTCGACCGAGGGATCGCCACGATGTCGAGAAACCGCTGGCGACCTCACTGGCCGAGGCCGAGTCGCTGGTCGATCTGCGCCGGACTCGCGGGGCGTTGCTCCAGGTCGGTCACATCGAACGGTTCAACCCCGCCCTCTCCGCGCTCGAGGGCATGGCGCTGCGTCCCCGGTACATCGCCTGCGAGCGGCTCTCGACCTACACGTTCCGCTCGACCGACATCGGCGTCGTGCTCGACCTGATGATCCACGATCTCGACCTCGATGCTCTCGCTCGTCGCCGCGCCGGTCCGTTCGGTCGTCGGCCGTGGGCGTGAGCGTCTTCGGCGGTCACGAGGACATGGCCAACGCCCGGGTCGAGTTTGCCGACGGCTGCGTGGCCGACCTCTCGGCCAGCCGCGCCAGCTACGTCGCGGCCCGGAAGATGCGGCTCTGGGGGGCCGAGGGATACGCGACGATCGACTTCGCCAACAAGCAGGGGACACTCGTCCGCCCCTCCGAGGCCCTCCGCCAGGGCCGTCTCGACCTGGAAGGGGTCGACATGTCGCAGCCGTCGGCCGTGAAGGCTCATCTCTTCGGCAAGGTCCTGAATGTCGATCAGATCCAGACCGAAGGAGGCGAGCCTCTGGCCCTCGAGCTGCACGACTTCGTCTGTGCCGCGCGAGGCTGAACCCGCCCAGAGTCAGCGGTGACGACGCACTTCGTGCCATGCGCCTGGCCGACCAGATCCTGCGGGCCATCGATGCCCACCAGTGGGAAGGAATCCAGAGCATCACTCCGTCCGACGCGCTCCCCTCGATCAGTCCCAGGAGCTCGGTCCTGCGCGGCCCGCTCTCCTGGCGCACGGCGAGGGTCCGACAGACACCGCAGACACCGCCGGGATCAGTCGCGCCCTGATCCGGCTCGATTCTCCGGGTCGTCGAATCAGTTCGTATCGACCGCGGCTGGCGGATCGGCGGGCAGTGGATCTTTCCCAGGTTTGGATTTGCGTGACGGCGGGTCGGACTGGCGGACCGCGCATTGGGGATGAATCCCGCCGCGCGAATAGACGGACTCATGACAAACCGGGCAGCGAGCACGGGCCGGGTTGGAAAGCACCGGGTTGCGGTGCGTATTCGAGCTCATTGGTTTTCGCCAGTCTGAGGAAGTCGAGCTTCAGGGCGAGAGGATCCGGATCGGTTTGATCCGAACCGTTTACGAGCGGATAAACCGGAGTGGAGGGGAACGCCGAGACGCACGATCCCCTCCGTCGGCCGCATTTTTTTAAAGCGACCCTCCGGAACTCAACGAGTCGAGATCGGATCACCGATCGGATCTGGTCACATCCGATCGGGGCGATGCTCGTCCGCTATCGGGTGATCAATACCGGCTTCGGCCACCGCCGCCGCCACCGTAGCCGCCGCCACCACCGCTACGGCCGCCGCCACCACCGCCGCCGCTACGACCGTAGCCGCCACCACCGCCACCGGTTCGCGGCTCGCGTGGCTTGGCCTCGTTAACGGTCAGGTTCCGGCCATCGTAGTCGCGGGCGTTGAGTCCCTGGATCGCCGCCTGGGCTTCGGCTTCCGTGCTCATCTCAACAAACCCGAATCCTTTCGATCGGTTGGAATCCCGATCGATGATAACCTGGGCGCTCTCCACCGTTCCGAATGGCTCGAACAACGCTTCGAGGTCGGAGTCATTCACGTTGTAGGTCAGGTTACCCACATACAGCTTCTTGGACACGATCAAAACTCCCGGACGGAGCAAGACGACCCGCACTCTGCTTTCGGGGTCGCGAGGAAAGGGGCTCAAAGGAAGCCCGGAATGCAAATTCGACAGGAAGGAAAGGCGAGAGAGGGAAGCAGAGACTGGTGCGACAATGGCCAGCCGTGCCTATCGGTCGTCAGACCCACCAAGCGGATTATACAAAAGCGTCTGGAAAAGAGATATACCCTACCGGCACAGGCTCATCACATTCTCCAGGTGAGACCGCCCTCACGTCAGACCGGTCTCGCCAGGTCGTGAAACCACGTAAAACAACAAAATTCATTCACAATTTAATCTTATAAAATATCAAAATAGTATAATTTCTATAATGAGTTAATTGATCCTGGACACCGCCCCTGACATGCCGGTGGTAATGGTCATTGGCCCCGGCGTTGCTGTGCGACCCGGTGGGTCGGGTCACGAGGCTTGAAACCGGGAGCTGACCCCATAAATCAGGTCCGCCCCAGGATGCGCCTGAGGGCGTCGGCAATGTAGTAGATCGGCCCCTCGGGATAGTGCGTGGCCGGATGGAACAGTTCCCACGTCACATATCCGTTGTAGCCCACAGCTTCGAGGGCGTCCATCACGGCGGGCCAGTTGGTCGTGCCGTACAGGGGCAAGGTGAACGATTCGAGCGAGTGGTCGGTCCCCTTCTTGCTGAACTCCTTGAAGTGGACGTTGTTGATGCGACCGCCCAGGAGGGGTATCCAGTGTTCGGGAAACTGGAAGAGCATCACGTTGCCGGTATCGAAGTGGACCCCCAGGTTCCGCGATGAGAAGCGGTCGACGAAGGCCGCGAGATCACCCGGCGTGGTCAGGTAGCCATTGAAGAAAATATTCTCGACGTTCAGTCGCACGCCGGCTTTCTCAGCCTGGGGGAGCAAGTTGTCGATCGCCTTGCGGGATCGCTGGTCGCAAACATCGATCGGCACGGGCGAGCGTTCGGGGAGCCACGGGATATAGGTCGAGCCGGCGATGGTGAGCAGGTTGCTGGTCCCAAGCTCTCCCGCGGCCCGGATCATCATCCCGGCCAGTTCCAGGCCGCGCGACCGAACGGACGGATCGTTGTCGGTGAGCGAGTAGGGCCAGTAGAGGAACGAGCAGAGCCCGCTGATCTCGATCCCGACCTCGTCGGCCAGTTTGCGAATCGTGCGGAGATCGGAGGGACTGGCCTTGGGAGAAAGGTCGTTTTCCAGGTCGTAATTCAGCTCAACGGCATCAAACCCGGCGGACCTGGCGAGCATGAGGCATTCTTTCAGGCTCATCCGATCGGGATAGGGAAACGCCCAGAGGTTGATCGAGGTCTTCATGCCGTACCGCTTCGGCGAACTCCTGCGCGAGTCAGGAGCGGAATCGATCGCGGCGTTCGTCGTGGTTCCACCCGATTCGGTCAGCAGGGCGGTCCCTCCCGCCGCGGCCAGCGTTGACTTCAACACCGACCGGCGTGAGATCGGTGATGGAATTGGTTCCGGGGTAAGGTTGAGCGAGGACATTCCTGGAACTCCACGAGGCAAGAGACCCGTCGGCTCCGTTAGCGACGAACCCCTAGCATACGTTGGAGCCTGGCGCTGGCAACACCTGAGCGACGGCCCAGGTCCCGCCGCCCGGCGTTCGAGCCAAGCGCACCGGTCACGTCCCGTCGGTCGACTGGTTTCGGTAAGCTTCCGGATTCCCACTCGCGCCGCGCTTCGATATCGGGATGAAGGTGGGGATCAGGCTCCGCCAGGGAGTTCCTGCGCGGTACGCGCGATCCAGGATCGCTCGAACCTCCTCGTCGGAAACCTGAACAAGGTTCTGGTACCACATTCCCACCGAGGCAATCGGTTCGGGAGTCATCTCACCCACACAGGCGTCGGATTCGTCCCGTACCGCTTCACAAATCGAGGGCGGCGCGGTGGGGACCGCGACGATGATCCGGGCCGGTCGGTGCCTTCGCAGCGAGGTGACCGCCGCCTTCATCGTGGCGCTGGCCGTGAGCCCGTCGTCGACCAGGATCACGATCTGTCCTGCCACCCGCGGGGCGGGGCGGTTGCCCCGATAAAGCTGCTCCGCTTCCTCGAGCTCGCGGAACTCACGGGTGGCCACCGATTCGATCACCTGAAGGGGGACCCTGAGATCCTCGACCACGGCTTGATTGATCACGCAGACTCTGCCCGAGGCAATCGCCCCCATCGCCAGCTCCGCGTGCCCGGGTACTCCAAGCTTGCGAACCACGAAGACATCGAGCGGAGCGTCCAGGGTACAGGCGATCTCGAACGCGACGGGAACTCCGCCGCTCGGTAGTCCCAGAACCAGTACATCGTCGCGACCCGCATATTCGTGAAGTCGATCGGCCAGACGACGGCCAGCCTCGGCACGGTCGCGATATTGCTCGACCACGGCACACCTCAGAATTCAAGCCATATCAATCATGCCGTCTGAATTGTATCGAAAATGATTCTCGATGGGAGATGCCAGGGCCGATTTCGGGATTTCAAGTGATCAGAAACGCCGGTGCAACATCGCGCCGAGAGGAAGATCACCCAGGGTATCGGCAACGCTCGGGTGCCGCGGCTGATGCGCCCGCCCATCGCGGCGAGCCCCTACATCTGCAATGCTAGGGCAAAGTTGCCGAGGTCGTCAAGGTTATTTTGAATATATAATGTGCAATTTATAAATGTAGGGCGTACCCTTACAAGACAAGCAGGAAACCACTGACAGGAACAAGCGAACGAGTTCGACTGACGCTCGCGAGCTGATGGCTGACATAATCTAGAATCCTCTCGGACCCACTGTCCTGAGAGTAAAGCGGTCGGCGGCGAGGTTCGAGAGCTTTGGGGTAATTGCGGGAAATCGGAATAGCCCACCGAGTTTTTGGAAGAAGTACACACGGCTTTTTGATTAAGCGTATTTTTATAGCATGGATTGCTCGTTCTTTTGGTTGCTGGCGAGACCCACCATGCTCTATACCCTCGGCAACGTGTCGTCTCAGGACGCTCATCTCCGCCTTTTCTTTGACCTGGAACAGGCGCGGCTTGCCGCGTGGGAAGGGGCGATTGTCCGGGCGATCGCCGTCCGTTACGACTGGCTGGGCGGACGATTGATTCCGCGCCGTCCGCTACCGATGGGACTGGACCCTGACTGGACGGTCCGCGCGGAATTCGATGGTCGTTGCGTCGTCGTGAGTCGGGAAACGATTCCGGCTGTGTTGTTCGTGGTCTGATAAACTTTGGGATGGCCCTGGGGTGAAATGGAGATTTCCGAAAAACTGGTGGGCGAGAGTGTCAGACCACCTGGCGAGGCGAGCACAAGTGCATGACTCGCCGAGGTAGTCGGTTCGTGTTATTAAGGAAATCGGGATCGGAAGCGAAACGGACGGACGGGGAAGCTCGACGCCCCGCGCACGACGATGACTTAACCTGGTCCGGCGCTCTTCCCGCTCCCGGATCGCGGCGAACTTCTGGATCAGACTCCGGAGGATGATCTCGCGGTGAAGGACCTTATCGCGATAGTCGGGGGTGTGCGTGCGATGGACCTCGATCCGGGTTTCGCCCAGGGCTTGTTCCAGAAGGTTCAGAACCTCAGCCCGCTCTTCCTCGAGGAGGTCGATGGCAAACGTCTTCGACTGAGCCGTCGTGTGCGTCATTCTCGGAATTCTCCTGGTTAAGGCTGAATCGCGGATCTCGCCGTAGAACAACCCACGCGGTCGTCATTCCGTGGGGTGGCGTTCGTCACGACACCGGGTGACGCCCGGTATGGGGCCAGAGCGCACGGATGTCGGCAGGAAGCATCTGTTTCACGTCCTTGATCTCACCGCCCGACACATGGGCGTCGAGGACTTTGAGGACAGCCCAGACCACCGCCTCGGGAAAAATCTGCTCATCGGCGAAGTTGGCCGCGACGTGGGCCAGAAATTCGTCGCGCCTGCGTTCCTTGTTCGGTACCTTGCTGGGATTCCAGCCCTCGAAGTAAACACCACGAATCAGTAACGGGAGTTGAGCGGAAAGATCGGCGGCCTCCGCTACGGTCAGCCGGTCGCGAAGCGCGTGAAGTACGACCCGAAGCGCCTTGAGGGCCTGATGAGGATCCTGCCAGCCAAGCTCGTCCCTGAGCTCGTTGAGCCAATCGCTCGACGTATGGAATGCGCTCTCAAAGGGTGCGTAGGATGCCAGAGTCATTTCAAGATTTCCTCCGTAAGCAGGTTCGGCGCGATGCGACAGGGCAGATCCTGGGGGGAGTGGATCAAAGGGAAGCCATGACAACACCGCGCCGAGGGCCTGGGCGACACCGGCGTCGAAACGTCACTTCGCTTCGTGGATTTCGAGTCGACGCCCCATGGGTTCGGGTCGGCTCGCCGTCGGAATCTTGATTTCGAGCACGCCACCGCGGAAGTCAGCGGTCGCCTTCTCACTCTCAGTTCCTTCGGGTAGGGGGATGACCCGGTAGAAGGTGCCGTAACTGCATTCGCTATAGGCATAGCCTTCGCGCTCTTCTTTCCTCTCCTGTTTCCGTTCCCCCTGGATTGTCAGCGCATCGGGAGTGATCTCAACCTTGATGTCGTCCTTCGAGATTCCCGGCAGGTCGGCCCGGACCATGAACCGTCCTTCCTCCTGAAGGATGTCAATATGGGGCGACCACTGAGCGGGAATCATGCCGAGTTCGCGCCGCAGATGCTCCCGGCCGCGTGTGAGCATGCTGGGCATTCGCATTCCGAAATCCTCGAAGAGGTGCTCCAGGTCCTCGCCGAAACGCCGTATGAACTCGAAGTGCGAAGGTTGCAAGGACATCGATGTCGCCGATGAGGTCGGCCGCGGCGATCGACTCGCCTGGGGTTTGGAGCGTTCCGCCACCGGCCGCTGGGCTTCCTTCACTTCTGCCATGACTGGGTCTCCGTCGAGCTTGATTCTGGTGAGTTTGAGAACTTTGTCGGATTCGACGATCTCAAGACGATGTCCTAGCGGTAGTGCGTACGTCGTGGACGTCGATCATGTTGATGACCTGACGCACCTTGTCGATGTCGAGGACCAAGGCCTGGGCCACCTGCTTGAGGTGTTGAGATGGAAGGCTTCCGCTGAGTCGGAGCACGCCTTTGTGGAACTCGCAATCCACTCGTCTCAAGGCGTTATAGCCGCCCTTACGGATTCGCGAGCGCACTTCCAGGACGACATCGCACGATTCCGAAACCTCGCGATGAGGATCAAGGTAATGACCGAGGTGGATCGACATGGTATTCGCTCCCGAGGGCTAATCCGGGAGATTGAAGGACCGATTTCAATGACACGCCATCATTGGACGCCCAGAGGGATCGCGGCGTGCGATCTTGAGAGTCCGATCGTAAGACGTGAGAAATAAAAAACCCGTCCATGCGACGATTCGCATGACGGGGCTCTCTTAGCCAGGTGTGTCTCGCCCTTCACGAGCAAGCGACGATCCAGATCCTAAACCAGAGGTCGAGGCCACGTCAATAAAAAACTCCTGAGATTCAAAAACAACGACAGGACCGATCATTTCGTCGCTGATTTCAACGAGAAGGGCTCAGCGTCCAGGATGCGAAGCAATCGATGGCATCGATCGACTTCGCTGGGTTCGGATTCCTGTCAACGTTGACTTGAATTTCAGTCAAGGATTCGTCAACGTGGTCCTCTCATTTCCCCCCTACTATGAGGCCCAGCATGCTTTATGCTCTCGATGATCCTTGCGCTCAGACTGCGCGGATTCGGCTCTTCTTTGACTCGGAGCAGGCACGGCATGCCGCTGGCGAGCGATCGGCAATCCGCGCCGTCGCTGTTCATTTCAACTGGCCGCTCGGACAACTGGTTCCGCAACGACCTGGCTCGGCAGGGCACGACCCGGGTTGGACGATTTCGGCGGACTATGACAACGGTTCTATCATGGTCGAGCGCAAGGCGATTCCGGAGTGCCTGTTCGTACGATGAGCGAGCCGGGGTCGCGACCGTGAAGCCGGATCGAGCCCGTGGTATCGGTCCCGCTCAATCCTGATCCGTCCGGGCATCGCGAGGGATGACGAAGGCGATCTCAGCACCGCTTCCGGGGTTGGCTCCCAGCGCGATCCAGCCGCCGTGCCGCTCGATGATCTGCCGGCAAATGGCGAGTCCGAGTCCGGTCCCCTTGGTCTTGGTCGTGTAGAAGGCTTCGAATGCCTTGAGACGCTGCTCGGCTGTAAATCCAGTCCCGTGATCACGTACGGTCACTCGCAGGGCAGGGGACTCATCGAGCCAGTCGTCCTGACAGCAAACCTCGACCTCGACGGGTTCGGGTCCGGCGGCCCGCGCGTTCTCAAACAGGTTGCGGAAGACCTGAGCCAGGCGGAAGCTGTCGGCGATGCATGTCAGGTTGGCGGTTTGATGGCGTTCGATGAGCGTGGCCGAGCGGTCCTTGCGTGTGGATTCGAGGTCGGCCCAGGTCGTGCGCCAGATCGCGTCGAGCGAGCACGGCGCGAATTCGTAAGGAGCCGGCGTCGCGAAGTTCCGCACGTCCTCGTAGAGCCGGAGCAGGTCGTCCTGCGCCTTCTGGATCCGAGCCGTCAAGTCCTGAGCTCGCGGCCGGTCGCCAATTTCCAGTGTCAGCATTTCGAGACAGGCCTGGCTTCGCTGGAGCGCGTTGCGGCTCTCGTGTGCCAGACGGGTCATCATCTGTCCGATCACCGCGAGACGCTCGGCGCGGAGCGATCGCTCCTGGGCTTCTTTAAGGTCGGTGATGTCCTGACCGATGGCCAGCACATACGCGGTCGATCCCACCGCTTCTCGTAGGATCTGGTTCGACCATCGAATCACGCGCTCGCGACCGTCCCGGAGCACGATACTGTTGATCGTGCCCGAGGTCTGCTGGCTGTCGCGGGTTCGATTGAAGATTTCCCTGATGCGATCGTGCTCGATCCGAGGGATGAAATTCGCGATGTAATCGGTTCCCTTGACCTCATTGAGCGCGTACCCCGTGAGCTCGGCCATGAAGCGGTTGAAGCGGATAATCCGGCCTTCCCAGTCGAGCAACAGCACGATCGCGGGCGCGTTCTCGATCAGGCTGTCGGCGAGATCGCGCTCGCGCCGAAGTTCATCAAGTGCCGCCTTTCGCTCGGAGACATCGCGATAGTTGGTCACGATGGCGTTGATTCGCGCATCGTCGAGCAGGTTCTGGCCGATGGCCTCGACCTGACGATACGTTCCATCGGCGTGACGGATTCGATATTCCGACGTGACGACCAGGCCTTGCTGCCGCCTCGTGTCGTGAAAAAAGGCGTCCTTCTTCCCGATATCGTCGGGATGGACGTAGGGGTCGTTGAAGACGCTCTTGCCGATCCGATCCTCGGGCCGATAACCGAGTACGGTCTCGATCGACGGACTCTGGTACAGGATCGTGCCATCGCCTGCCAGGACAGTGATAATGTCGGACGACCTTTGAACCAGGACTCGGAAGCGTTGCTCGGCCCGCCTCAACGACTCTTGCGCTAACTTCCGCTCGTTGATGTCGCGGAAGATGGCCACATCGCCCTTGATTCCTTCATCGTCGCGAAGCGGGCTGGCGCTGGCACTCGTCCAGTATCCTTCGAGGCTACCCGCGGGACGAAAATAGACCTCGGCATCGACAACGATCTCACCCTGGAGAGCCCGTGTCAGGGGAAGCGTTGACGGTGGAGCGAGCGTGACGCCGTCCGGCAGATAGGCACGGCCATGCTGGGGCCATTCCTCCGGTAACGCCCCCATCCGTACCGGCCCGATGATCCGTTCGACCGACGAATTGAAGAGGATGACCTTGCCGAGGCGATCGACCACCAGGACGGCGTCCCGGATGTTTTCGAGTACCGACCGGAGCATGGACGACTGGCGTCGAAGGATCTCCTCGGCAAGCCAGCGATCGGCAATCCGGCCGAGCCGAACGCGCAGCTCGTCATGGTCGATCGGCTTGAGGACGTATTCCGAGACTCCGAGACGTATCAGCTCGACCGCATCCTTTGTACCCGAATTCGCGGTCATGAGGATCGTGGCCGCTCGCGGGAGCCGCCGGGCCAGTGTCCCGAAAATGTCGTCGGTGGACACCCCAGGCAAATCGTGATCGACGAGCACCGCGACGTGATGCGCCGGCTCCAGCAGGCCGTAGGCAGCGGGTATCGAGCTTGCCAGGTCGATCCGAAATCCATGCCCCGCCAGGGCCACGCGCACACCTTCCGCCAGGGCGGCATCGGCAGATAATACCAGAACATGAGCGCATGGCAAAATATCCATAATTAATAAATAATATTAAATTTATATTTTTATTTTGCTATTTGTATATGTTTGTTTTGGCGGCAGGAAGGTCGCGACCGGCCAAATGATCGGTTCATGGACGGGATCGCGGTTGTGCTTGGGCTGCTGGCACAACGGACTTGCGAAGTTAAGGTAATATCGGATTGATTCTACAGAGGTCTTCGTCGGACCGACAAGACCAGGGAACCGCGAGTTTGCTTCGTTGAGATTACCGATCGAGCCGGCAGTCCGGCTCCGGTGAGTGAGCGAGTGGGGGACCGTTGGGCTGACCCGAGGGCGCTGACTTCGAGAATCGAACGGTTCGTGGTCTGGCCTCGGCATGGCGGTTCCGGTAAGCTACGGACCTCGTTGAGACCCGAGGACGGACTCGTCCTGTTCTGGATTCGATCCGGTCCTCGGAACCAGGGGATCCCTTCGCCGGGGAGTTGCAGCCATGCCGACGACCATACCTCCACTATCCGCCGAGCAACTCGAGGCGCTCCGGCGGTATAATTCGCCGACGATCTCCAATGCCATCGAGACGTTCAATATCCGTCAGCGCCACCTCGGATTTCTGCCGCATACGATTCGGTGTCTGTTTCCGGACATGGGGCCGATTGTGGGCTACGCGGTGACCTCGCAGACCAAGGCGTCGTACAGCGAGACGTCGTCGCCTGATATCACCGCCGACTATTTCCGGTACGTCGCGGCGCAGCCGGGCCCTAAGATCGCCGTTGGCGAGGACCTGGACGATCCACCGGGCCTGGGAGCGCAGTTCGGCGAGGTGACAGCCACGATCCACAAGAAGCTCGGTTGCGTGGGCCATATCACCAGCGGCTGCCCGCGCGACCTCGACGAGGTCCACGCGCTGGGCTTCCAGATGTTCGGGCTCAATCCGTGCGTCAGCCACGCCTATGTCCGGCTGGTCGATTTCGGTAAGCCGGTCCATATCGCGGGAGTCGAGGTCAGGCCCGGCGACCTGATCCACGCCGACAAGCACGGTGTGTGCATCATCCCCGTCGAGATCGCCCACCGGCTCACCGAGGCCTGTGCCCGGATCGAGGAGCTCGAGCGGCCGTTGCTGGAGATGTGCCGGCGAGAAGACTTCGACCTCGAGAAATATCTTGAGGCACGGGCCTACATGAAAACAAAGATCAACGAGTGAACGCCAGGGCCAATGGCTGGACAGAGCCTCAATAGCCGCGTCTCGGGTGCATGATCACGGGCTCGAACCGCTGGTTACGGCGGACGGCCTCATCGGGGCGGATCTCGTCCAGCCGTTTCCCCTCGGCGTGCCATCGGCCTTTGCGAAACTCGAACAGCGCCGTGGCGTGATGGGTATTTGCGTCGAGAAGGAGGTCGTTGTCGGCGATGCTCCAGCCTGGTCCGGTCTCTGCGCCGAGGTCGAACCGAAATGGACGCCGATCAGCGCCAGGAGGCGACGCGATTGTCGATCGCGCGCCAGAGAACCTCGTCGTGCCAGCGGGCATCTTCCCATCGAACCCGCTCGGTCGGGCTGGTCTTGCCCAGCGCCCTGAGGAAATCGGCTTCGAGCCATTCCCTTCGTTGACGGAAGAGGTCGCGGGCACGCTCGGCGTGAACCTCTTCGGAGAGCTGCCGGAGCGGGCCGCGGAGCACAAGCCAGGCGGTCAGCAGGCAGGACATGAGCACGGCTCCCCAGATGATCCCACCCATTTGTCGTCTTTTGCCCCTCGGGCCGGTAGCCTCTGGCTCGATCCGTCCACTGGAATTGCCGGCGGATCAATTCATTTTAGGTTCGCGGTCCCGTCAGCCGCAAGGTATCGTTTGTATTTGATGAGGGTAGGCTGAAGGGCCGCTCGTCCGTAACGGGGGTTGACTGCTGTGACGTCGGAACGGATTCCTCGCCTGGCCCGATCCTTCGGCGCCCACATGTCGATTGCCGGCGGCTGCAACCGGGCGGTTGAGTCGGCGCATCGACTCGGTTTCGAGTCGGTCCAGTTATTCACCAAGAATAACAATCAGTGGAAGGCCCCCATCCTGACCGACGACCACGTCGCCGCGTTCCGGACAGCGCTGCGCGAGGCCTCGATCGCGCGGCCGGTGGCACATAACTCGTACCTGATCAACCTGGCCAGTCCCGACGACGCGCTCTGGGAGAAATCGATCGACGCGATGACCGTCGAAGTTGAGCGATGCGCGGCGCTCGGTATTCCCGATCTGGTGGCTCACCCCGGTGCGCATAAGGGATTGGGCGAGGAAGCGGGCCTGCGACGGGTGGCCAGGGCGCTGGACGAGGTCCATCGCCGGACCTCGGGCTGCGGGATCATGATCGATCTGGAGACCACGGCGGGGCAGGGGACCTGTCTCGGGCACAGATTCGAGCACCTTGGCGCGATTCTGGAATCCGTCCGTGAACCAGATCGGCTCGGTGTTTGTGTCGATAGCTGTCATATTTTCGCGGCGGGCTATTCCCTGGCGACCGATCGGGAGTACGATGGAACGATAAACGAGCTGGATCGGGCCGTTGGCCTCGGGCGGGTCCGGGTCTGGCACCTCAATGACAGCGTCCGCGAGCGCGGTAGCCGGGTCGACCGGCACGCGGGCATCGGTCGGGGCTGTCTCGGCCTCGACCCTTTCGGTCGGATCGTCCGCGACGGACGGTTCGCCGACGTGCCGATGATCCTCGAAACCCCCAAGGGAACCGAAGACGGCCAGGAGCTTGACGCGATTTACGTTCGATTGCTCCGAGAGCTGGAACTCGGTCCTCCGTCGCAAACGACCTGAATCCCTCCTCTTCCCGACGAGGGTGAATTTGAGGTCGAGGAAGTGTGGTCTGCTCATGTCGAATCACCTCAATAACGGCACCACCGTCGTGGTGGCCCAGGTCTCCGCGTCGCCTAAGGCCGTTCCCGACCCATCACTTTTCATCAACCGCGAGCTGAGCTGGCTCGACTTCAACGAGCGTGTGCTCGAGGAGGCGCGCGACCCGTCGAATCCGCTCCTGGAGCGGCTCCGGTTCCTGACGATCTCGGCGTCGAACCTCGACGAGTTCTTCGAGGTCCGCGTCGCCGGGCTCCAGGCGCAGCTTTACGACGGCCTGGAGCCGCAGGATGCCCCGCCCGACGGCATGGGGCCGCTCGCGCAGCTGATCGAGATCGCGCGGCGGGCGCACGACTTCGTCGCTCGGCAGTACGAGACCTGGCACAGCGTGCTCCGCCCCGATCTGGCCAGCCACGGCATCCTCGTCTGCGACCTTGACATGCTCTCCCCGCACCCAGATCGCCTTTCTCGACGAATACTTCGACACCCAGGTCTACCCGGTCCTGACTCCGCTGGCGATCGACCCGGCGCATCCGTTCCCGCACCTGCACAACAAGAGCCTGAACCTGATCCTTCGGATCGAGACGATCGGCCAGGACCCGCCCCGCCAGCTCTACGCGGTGCTGCAGGTTCCGTCGGTCCTGAACCGGCTGGTCCCCTTGCCCGACGAGAAGGACGGCCAGCGCCGGTTCGTGATGCTCGAGGACGTGATCGGTCCGCGGCTCGACGCGCTGTTCGGCGGCTTCCGGGTCGCGTCACGGGCCGCCTTCCGGGTGACGCGGAACAGCGACCTGACGATCCAGGAGACCGAGGTCAAGAGCAGCCTGCTCTCGACGATCCAGGAGACCCTGCGGCAGCGCAAGTGGGGCGCGGCGGTCCGGCTCGAGATCTCCGACCGCGCCGACGACGGGTTCCTCGCCCAGCTCCAGACGGCACCCGCACTCGACCTCGACGACCGCGACGTCTACAAGGTTCCGGGCCCGGTCGACCTGACCGCGCTCGCCGCGCTCTGCAAGCTCGAAGGGTTCCGCGACCTGAAGGAGCCCCCTTCGAGCCCCAGATGCCCGCGCAACTCGCCAACCGCGCCAATGTCTTCGCCGCGATCCGCGAGCAGGACATCCTGGTCCACCACCCTTACGAGTCGTTCGGCGCCGTCGTCCAGTTCATCGAGCAGGCGTCCGAAGACCCACAGGTCCTGGCGATCAAGCAGACGCTCTACCGGACCGCCGACGACAACCCGATCATCAACGCCCTGAGCCGTGCGCGCCGAGAACGGCAAGCAGGTCACGGCGCTGGTCGAGCTCCAGGCCCGGCTCGACGAGGAGAACAACATCTTCAAGGCCCGCGCCCTCCAGAAGGCGGGGGTCCACGTCGTCTACGGCATGGTCGGCCTCAAGACCCACTGCAAGGCCGCGCTGGTCGTCCGCCGCGACCACGACGGCATCCGCCGCTACGTCCACCTCGGCACGGGCAATTACAACCCGACCACCGCCCGGCTCTACACCGACCTGAGCTTCTTCACCTGCCGCCGCGAGTTCGGCGAGGACGCCAGCGCCCTGTTCAACCTGCTGACCGGCTACTCGCAGGGGCACGTCTGGCAGAAGCTCGTCGTCGCCCCGATGAACCTGGCCGATAACCTGATCGCCCTGATCGACCGCGAGCGGCGGCACGCCGAGGCCGGCCTTCCCGCGCGGATCATCGCCAAGATGAACTCGCTGGTCGACCCCGGCGCGATCGAGGCCCTCTACGCCGCCTCGCAGGCCGGCGTCCGCATCGACCTGATCATCCGCGGGATCTGCTGCCTCCGGCCCGGCCTGCCCGGCGTCTCCGAGAACATCCGGGTGATCAGCATCGTCGACAAGTTCCTGGAACACTCGCGGATCAGTTACTTCCAGAACGGCGACAACCCCGAGGTCTTTCTCGTCCTCGGCCGACTGGATGCCGCGCAACTTCCGCCGCCGGGTCGAGATCATGTTCCCGATCGAGGAACCCCGACTGCGGAGCCGGATCGTCGATGGCATCCTCGGCGTCGTCCTGATGGACAACGTGAAAGCCCGTGTCCTCCAGAGCGACGGCACCTACCGACGCGTTGGCCCACCGCGCTCCGGCGAGCCCGTGATCCGCTCGCAGGTCGAGTTCCAGAACATGGCCCGCGAGCTCTCGAGCGATGTGCCGATCCGGCGCTGCCGATCGGATTCGGGGCGTCCGGCGACGGCCGTAGCTGACCGAAAGCCGCCTCGCTCGGCATCGGATTCGGCGAAGGCGAGGCTAACGGCGTCGCCACCCGTCGAAGCACGCACGGGTGTGGCCAGCCATTCAAGCTGATAAGGCGGCTCGCCCTCATCGAGCGCTCGAGAGCGGCGACTCCCCCCTTCTTCAGCTCGATGGCGAGGCCTCGGCCTGCGGGCCTCCGACCAGCAGGCCGATCAGCTCGCTGAAGCCGGGTTATGCCCGACGATCATCAGGCGCTCCTCGCTGCGGGTCTCGAGCCATTCGCGGATCGACGTCGCGTCGCGGTCGGCGCGGAGGGCATCGCGGTTCTTCGAGCCGGTCGCGAGACACGAGGTGCTCGGCGACGATCTCGGCCGTCTCGCAGGCGCGGGGCAGGGGACTGGTGACGATTCGGTCCGGCTCGAAGTCCGAGTCGTCCAGAGTCCACGGCCGACCTCGCGCATCCGCTTGCGGCCCTTGGGCGTGAGCGGCCGGTCGTCGTCGTCGATACCCGGCGTCCCATGAGGAACGGCGATCCCGTGACGCACCAGGTAGAGCTCGAGTCATCGACGATGCTCCCGTTCGATCAGGCCGAGGCCGCGACGGCCGCCGGACGATGTTTCCACGCCGCGGCTTCCTCGCCGTCGAGCCGAAGGGTCAGGCACTTGGCGCTGCCGCCCGCCTTGATGAACTCGGTCAGCCGGAGCGGACGGACCGCATAGCCGTGCGCCGCGCAGCGCTCGCGCGAGCTTGGGCGTCTCCTCGTTGAGGATCACCGTCCGGCCGACGACCACGGCGTTGCAACTGAAGGTGACGGCCTCCTCGGCCGAGACCTCGATCAGGCGGGGATCCGGTGCGACAGGACCGACGGCCGTAGTCGTCGAAGGCGCCGGGGTAGTAGATCGCCGTGTTCCGGATCGAGGGGACAGAAGCAGGTATCGAGATGGTAGAACCGCGGGTCGACCAGCTCGAGCGGCAAGACCTCGACGCCGAGCAGCTCGCCGATCCACTGGTGGCTCCGGGCATCGCTCCGGAACCGATAGCCGGCGAACAGCGTCTCGCCGCAGAAGAGGGCATCGCCGGCCCCTTCGAAGTTGAGGCCGCGGAGGCAGCGATCACGACCGAGAACCCGTGCTCGCGTGCCCAGCGGTCGAAGTGGGGCGTCTCCCCCTGCCGGACGCCGTAACGGAACCGCGAGCTGATGAACCGGTCGTGGTAAACGAGCCCGGCGTTGGCCGTGAAGACCAGGTCGGGCAGGCCCGGCACCGGGTCGAGCCGCTCGATCTCGCACCCCCAGCGCCACGAGCGTGTCGTGCAGCGCCCGCCACTGCCGGCGCGACTCGGCCGCGTCGCTCGCCACTTGCGGTTCATCCAGGGATTGATCTCGTACTCGATCCCGTAATAGTCGGGCGGACACATCAGGATTCGCGGGGTCCGGTCCATCGACCGAGGGTCTCCCTCGTGACGGCGATCGATTCAGCGTCTCCTGCGGCCACGGCACGCGCCGCGGCCAGGCTGCGGAGGAACGGCTCGACGTCGGTCACGAGGCCGATCGGTCTGAAACGTGCCGCGGTCGCTCAGCTTGGTCACCGTGGCCGGGTTGATGTCGACGCAGACCACCTTGACCCAGGCGGGCAGCAGGTTGCCGGTGGCGATCGAGTGCAGCGCCGTCGCGATCATCAGCGCGAACCCGACCCCCTTGATCGCCTGCCGCATCCGGGTCTGGGCGGCGAGGGTATCGGTGATCACGTCGGGGATCGGGCCGTCGTCGCGGATCGAGCCGGCCAGGACGAGGTCAACTCCCGCCCGGACGCATTCGTACATGATGCCCGAGGTCAGAACGCCCCTTGTCGACCGCTGGCTTGATCCCGCCGAGCCGGCGGATGGTGTTGATGGCGCGGAGGTGGTGCTCATGGCCGTGCTCGATCGCCTCGCCGTGCGCGATCGAGACCCCCAGGCTCGTGCCGAAGAGCGATTGCTCGATGTCGTGGGTGGCCAGCGCGTTTCCGGCGAAGAGCGTCTGGACCCAGCCCTCGCGGATCAGGTCGGCGACGTGTGCGGCCGAGCCGGTATGGACGATCGCCGGCCCGCCGACGAGAAGCACTTTCTTGCCGCTGGCGCGGGTCTCCCGGATCGTGTCGGCCACGGCCTGGAGGCTGACTGACTTGGGCTTCTCGCTCGAGACGTTCGAGCCCATGAAGCCGAAGAGCGTCGTCTCGCGCGGTCGCTCCAGCGGCACGACCCGGACCCCGGCGTGGCCGACGACGATCGGCATACCGACGGTCACCTCGGTCATCGGCACGCAGCGCGCCGTGCGGCTGGCGGGGTCGACGGCGATGCCGCAGTCCATCTCCTGGTCGGCGACGTCGATCCAGTGTCCGCCGAGGCGGACCTGGGTGCGCTGGTTGGTCGTGCTGTAGAACTCTTCCGGGAACGCGCCGGCGATGTCGGCCGGGACGGTCCGTGCGTCGTCGGGGTTGACCGGTGTCGCGCCGTGCTCGACAAGGTCGCCGAGGATGGCTTCGAGCTCGGCGTGGTCGTCGGCACGGATAGTGATCCGCGCGTAGCTCGGGTCGATCCGCCGCGCCCCGATCGTGCACTCGCGGATCTCGAACGTCCCGCCCATCTGGAGGATCCGGTCGAGGATCTTGGGCAGGAGCAGCGAATCGACGATATGCCCGCGGACCTCGACTTCCTCGACCGCTTGGCCCGTGCCGTGGTTCTGGGCGGTCTGCGGTTCGTGCCGGATCATGAGGGGCTGACCCTCCCCTGGAGAACTCGCGGCGGCCGGGACAGGACTCAACGGTCCTCGAGCGATCGGCCGCGCGCCGCTTCCTGCATGCGATCCGTCTTCATTCTACGCCCCGACCCGGTGAAGGGCGACGCCAGAGTGCGCCCGGTTCGATCAGGGATCGGCGTGGCAGGTCGCCTGGATTTCCAGGGGCGGCTCGCCGGGCAGGTCGGTTGTGACCCTGAAGATGCGCCGGAGGTCGCCGCGCGTCTGGCCCTCCTCGGGACGGTAGCTGATCATCAACAGGTGCGAGGCGGTCGCGGCCGTGGTCGCGCCTGAGCCCGCGGCGGCCTGGACCGGGGCGATCGAGAAGCCGTCGCCGGCCCCTTCGACCGCCACGATCGAGAACGGACGTGACCCCCGGACCAGCACCCGCCCCTGCGCCCCCCCGTCGAGTTGACCCGGCCCAGCGAGAGGATACCCGGCGAGGCGGCGAGCTCGCCCCGGACCTGGGCGGTGACCGGAATCGTGATCGATGGCGTTTCCGGGTCGTTGGTCAGAAGCTGAATCTCGTCCCGGACGATACCGGCCGGCGCGTCCGGGCGAAGCGCGAGCTTGAGGGAGTAACTGACTCCCTGGTCGCCCCGCGCGGTCTCCACAAGCTGACCCTTGAGCGCCCGGCTGGCGGAGACCATCCGCTCGATCCGCCACTGGGTCGACCCGACCCGGTCGATCGTCAGCGCTTGCTCCACCGACTGGCCCCGGGCGAGCGTGCCGAAGTCGATCGCTCCCGGGTTCAGCACGATGTCGCTGAGGATCTCGGCCGAGACCCCGAGCCGGGCCTCGCCATCCTTGCCGCCGGCGGTCATGAGCGTCACGTAGAGCGTCGTCGCCTTCCGGCCGACGAAGTTCCGGGTATCGATCGTGGCCTCGACCACCGCCGATTGCCCGGGTGCCACCTGACCGGTGCTCGCTCGGCCCGTGGTACATCCACACGACGCACGAATGTGAAGGATCGAGATCGGCTCGGCCATACGATTCGTCAGCACGAACTCGTGATGATATCTGCCCCCGCGTGGGACCGGCCCGAAGTCGTGACTGCGCTCGACGAAGAGCCCGTCCGCCCAGTGCGCACCCACGGCTTCGACCGGGCTGACCGCCACCACGATCCAGCAAACGCCGCTCAGAACGCTCGCTCCGATGTAACCCTTATCCTTCATCGATCTTGCCTCCTGGTCCCGCGCGACTCCGCGAAACGGCCCGGACCGGCACCTCGACACGCGGCGGCCCCGGTTCTTCGACCACCTGAGTCCGCCTTCCTCAAAAGGAATGATCGACAAATCCCGTGCCTCGCGCTTAATTTTGCAGATAGGAGCGAAAACAGGGGTTCTGCGTAATCTGTGCAAGATAGGGTTTTACTCGACGGAGGAACCGATCGGCTGGTTGGCGGAGTTGGTGCGACCGAGCAACTCGGGCCGCAGGGTTTCCCAGTGTTCCTGGAGTTGCGAGACGAGCCTGAGAACGTCCGTGGTCTTGCCGGACCGGCCGGCAGACTCGAGCGCCTCACTGGTCTCAGCCATTCGGACGGCCCCGATCGACTGGCTGATCCCCCTGAGTCCGTGCGCGTCGGATACGAGGTGGGCGGTGTCACCGGACCGGAGAGCGTCGTTGATGCCGTCGATCAGGCGAGGAGCCGTCTTCAAATACAATCCGGCGAGCTCGGCGGCGAAGTCCTGGTCATTACCGCATGCGACGAGTAGTCGATCCCATTGATCCTGGAAGGAATCGGCCTGAGGCCGGTCGTCCCCTTGCGCGGGCGGCGTGGTCAGGACCTTGGTGCATCCCGCCCTGACGCGGGGATAGTACGCCGCGAGAATCGCTTCGAGCTCACGACTCCGGATCGGCTTGGAAAGGTATCCGTCAAAGCCGGCCGCCATGCAACGCTCGCGGTCGACGCTCAGGGCGTGGGCGGTCAGCGCGACGATCGGCAGACGCGGTCCGTGTTCCGTGGGCTCAGCCTCGCGCTCACGTCGGCGGATCGCCTTCAGGGTCTCGAATCCGTCCATCTCGGGCATCTGGAGGTCCGTGAGCGCGAGGTCGAAGCTCTTGCGGCCCTCTCGATCAAGCACTTCGAGCGCCTTGCGGCCATCCCCCGCGACGACCACCTTATGGCCCATGCCTTCGAGGATGCGGACGGCCATCAACTGGTTGACTGGATGGTCCTCGACCAGCAGGATACGCAGCGAGGCGACCCGCTCCTGAGCCGACGACCGTGGCAAGTCCAGCGGTCGGATCGGCCCCGGGCCCATTCCGTCGTTTCCATGAGGCCGGAGAGAGGCCGGGTGTATATGTGAAAGTGAAGGGCTGCTGGCTCGCACGCCGAGCACTCGCGCCAGGGTTTCGAACAACTCGGATTGTCGTACGGGCTTGCTCAGGAAGGCATCGACCCGCAGGCTCCGACAGCGGTCGTTGTGACCCTTTCCTCCCGCCGAGGTCAGGATGATGCAGCGCCAGGTTCGCCAGGCCTGGCTCGTCGCGGATTTGCTCGACGAGGGAATAGCCATCGATCAGGGGCATCATGACGTCGATCAGTCCGATGGCGAACGGCTCGCCACGCATCGCGGCGGATCGGAGCGTGGCAACAGCGTCCGGCGCATCCACGGCGTCCGGTCTCGCGCCCGAGCTCCGGAGCACATCCACCAGGATTCGACGGTTGGTCGCATTGTCGTCCACGACCAGGGCGCGGAGGCCGTCGAGTTGGGTGACGGCCGAACTGGCGGGGTTGGCCAGGTCGTCGCAGGTCTGAAGCCGCGCGGTGAAATGAAAGACGCTCCCCTGGCCGGTCGCGCTCTCGACCCAGATTCTGCCCCCCATCATACCCACCAGTTGCGACGTGATGGCCAGTCCCAGTCCCGTTCCACCGTATCGGCGCGTGGTCGATCCGTCGGCCTGCGCGAACGCGGCGAAGATCGTCTCGATCTTGTCGGCCGGGATGCCGATTCCGGTATCTCTGACGCTGAACTCGAGGAGCGGGGCGTCATCAGGAACACTTGTCGGCGCGGGGCTCGCGCGAGAACGACCGTCACCACCACCTCGCCGCGCTCGGTGAACTTGATCGCGTTGCCGACCAGGTTGATCAGGATCTGCCGGAGCCGGACCGGGTCGCCCCGGAGATGATCGGGAACCGCGACGTCGACCTCGAAGGCAAGCTCGAGTCCCTTGGCGTGCGCGCTGAAGGCGAGGGTCCGCAGGGTGTCGGCGACGAGGTCGCGAAGCACCAGGGGAACCGGATCGAGCTCGAGCTTGCCGGCCTCGATCTTGGAGAAATCGAGAACGTCGTTGATCACGCTCAGCAGGCTATCGGCCGAGATCTTCACGAGCTCGAGATATTCGCGCTGAGTCCGGGTCAGCATCGTTCCCAGGGCGAGCTCGGTCATGCCGATGATGCCATTCATCGGGGTGCGGATCTCGTGACTCATGTTGGCCAGGAACTCGCTCTTGGCCCGGGTGGCGTCCTCGGCGGCCTGCTTGGTGCGTTGGAGCGCCTCCTCGACGCACTTACGGTCGGTGATGTCCTCGATCTGGGCGACGAAGTAAAGGGGACGGCCCCCGGTGTCGCGGGCCAGCGAAACGCTCAGGCGAACCCAGACGATGTGGCCTCGCTTGTGAAGATAGCGCTTCTCGTGCTGGTAGCAACGCAACTCATCCGCGAGAACTTGCTGGGCGAGGCTCAGGTCGGAAGTCAGATCGTCGGGATGGGTGATCGCCTGAAAGGTGGTCGCCAGAAGCTCGGTTTCGTCGTAGCCAACAATCTCGCAGAGACTCGGGTTAACCTGGAGCCATCGGCCGTCAGGCGCGACCAGGGCCATGCCGATCGCCGACGCGTCGAATGCACCGCGGAAGCGTTCCTGTTCCTGCCGCAGTACGGCATCGATACGTTTGCGCTCGTCGATCTGATGGGTCAGGTCGATGTTGGCCTGTTGCAGCTCAAACGTTCGATCCTGAACCGTACGCTCGATGCGCTCCTGGGTGATCTCCAGCGCCTGCGCGGCTGACGCGCCACTTCCTGGAACTCACGGATTCCACGAAGACAGTTGGGAATCAGGAACGCGTCCTCGAACATGACCCACCCGATGTGCTCGAACGATCGAAGCGGACTGGCGGCGAGCACGCCGTAGATCGACTGCGGCCAGTAGATCCCTCGGAGCAGGTGATCGATCGCCACGACCAACGACGCGGTGACCAGCACCCTGCAGTCGCGATAGGCCGCCAGGAACGCGAGCGAGCCGAAGACGTGGAAGTGAGTCTCGATCTTGCCACCCGTCAGGTGAATGAGCAGGGCGCCCATCAACATCTGACCCACCGCGATCACATGACGGGTGAGAATGGCCCCGGGCAGGAGCACGGCCAGAGCGATCGGCAGGCTGACGATCGCTCCGCCCAGTAACACAGCAGCCCAGACGTGAAAATGAATCGAGCTGCTGGCGCCGGCCCAGGCGTGGGGCGAGATCCAGAGCGCGATGCAGATCGCCACCAGCCACTGAGGAACCATCAGGGCCCCGAGCAAACGGTCGCAGTTCACCACCTCGTCGTGACGAGCGGCCTGGAACAGGATCGCCGCGCGGCGGGCAATCGCCTCGCGCTCATCGCCCCGGATTTCCTGCGGAGTTTCGAGAACGTTTAACGGTGGGCCCGGCCAGCTCATCGACCGTCCTCCCGCGCCGATTGGGCGAAAAGTGGGCAGCCGTAGACGTCGCACCGGACGACACGCGGCGCGTCTTTGTCGAGCACGGCGAGAACCGCGTCGCGGCCCGCGCTGGGGCCTTCGTGACCGCGGGCGGGCGTGATTCCTCCTCGGAATCGGAGCCGGCCCGATTGGTCGTACAGAACAGCTTGCCCCGAAGTCCGCGCACCGAATCGGTTCGCCTCCGCGCCGTCCGGATCTTCGAGCACCGTGACGCCCGGCAGCGCTCGCGCGTCCCTCCACAGGCCGGTGCGGCCCCAGCCAGGAGACGTCCCACCCGGCCTGACGAACACGACATGCCCGGCCAGCCGGGCTCCAGCCGCGGCCATGATTCTCGCCAGCTCGGCGAGGCTCGCCGTGGAACACGGACAGTGGGGATGGAGCACCAGCACCAGGTTGGATTGGTGGCGAGCCCGCATCAGACGGCTCTCCGCGGGCCAGAATTCCGCGGGCTTGCCGATTTCGCCAGCCTGCCCCTTGTATCGCATCAGAACGAGGAAGCTCATCCCGAGTGCCATGGCCCAGGCAAGCGTGGCCGTTGAAAGCAGACAGATTCTGACCAAGTGGCGATTCCTGCCAAGCCTCGTCACTGACCGCGTCCCGTCTTGGATGTCAAGGAGGAAGCCCGCACAGCCGCTGCTCTAAACTTTAGGACATTTTTCCCGGAAACTCCGACCGTGATTCGCCTTGATCGCGGACGCTAACCTATCGCCAGCCGTCGAGTTCGTTCGTGCCAGCCGTCGAGTTCGTTTGTGCCGGCCGTCGAGTTCGTTTGTGCCAGCCGTCGAGTTCGTTTGCGCGAGCCGCCGAGTTCGTTTGTGCCGGCCGTCGAGTTCGTTTGTGCCGGCCGTCGAGTTCGTTTGTGCCGGCCGCCGAGTTCGTTTGTGCCAGCCGTCGAGTTCGTTCGCGCCAGCCGTCGAGTTCGTTTGTGCCGGCCGTCGAGTTCGTTTGTGCCGGCCGTCGAGTTCGTTCGCGCCAGCCGTCGAGTTCGTTTGTGCCGGCCGCCGAGTTCGTTCGCGCCAGCCGTCGAGTTCGTTTGTGCCGGCCGCCGAGTTCGTTCGCGCCAGCCGTCGAGTTCGTTTGTGCCGGCCGTCGAGTTCGGGCGATCGTCGGATATTCGCGGGAATTGATGCAGCCCTTCCGTTCGTCTCGAAACGCGCAAACCGGCGGGGAAGCGACGGCGCAAAGTTGACCTGTCCTTTCATTAATATCGGGAAACGCGGTGAGAGCGTTCGGGGATTCGAGAGCCGGGTGCGACGAGGATGCCGGAAAGGGGCGAGCCGAGGGGTTTTGCCGGCTGCGCCGGTCGATCGCCGGGGGCGAGACGACGGTGGGCGCTCGGGCTAGCCGGCTTGGCAAGGGACGTTCCCGGTCAGTATGCTCGACGAGGTTCGTGATCGGTTTCCCGAGGGATGCGATCAAAGGGGTGAGCGCGTGGACTGGAAGGCGACGACGATCCTGTCGGTACGCCGTGGGAATCGGGTGGCGATCGGCGGCGACGGCCAGGTGACGCTCGGGACGACCGTGATGAAGGCCGACGCCGTCAAGGTGCGCAAGCTGCTCGACGGCCAGGTGCTGGTCGGGTTCGCGGGGAGCGCGGCCGACGGATTCGCGCTGCTGGAGCGGTTCGAGACCAAGCTCCGCGACTATCCGAACAACGTGCCCCGGGCGGCGACCGAGCTGGCGAAGCTCTGGCGGACCGACCGGATGCTCCGCCGACTGGAGGCGGTGCTGGTGGTGGTCGACGCCCGGCATAGTCTGCTTGCTGAGCGGCTCGGGCGACGTGATCCAGCCGAGCGACGGCATCCTCGCGACCGGCTCCGGCGGCGGCTACGCCCTGGCGGCGGCGCGGGCCTTGCTGGCGCACTCGAGCCTCTCGGCCGCCGAGATCGTCCGCGAGTCGCTGATGATCGCCTGCGGGCATCGATATTTACACCAACGGCAACCTGACGGTGGAGGAACTCCCTTGTCTGACCTGACGCCGCGTCAGATCGTGGCCGAGCTCGACCGGGACATCGTGGGTCAGGCCGACGCGAAGCGCGCCGTGGCGATCGCCCTCCGAAACCGATGGCGGCGGCGGCAGCTTGCGCGACGAGATCCGCGGGCAGGTCACGCCCAAGAACATCTTGCTGATCGGGCCGACCGGCGTGGGCAAGACCGAGATCGCCCGCCGGCTCGCCCGGCTCGTCGGCGCTCCGTTCGTCAAGGTCGAGGCGACCAAGTACACCGAGGTCGGCTACTACGGCCGCGACGTCGAGAGCCTGGTCCGCGACCTGGTCGAGGCGGCGGTGACGCTGGTCAAGGAGACCGAGCGGCAGCGGGTGGCCGACGAGGCCCGGGTGCGCGTCGAGCAGCGTTTGCTCGATCTCCTCCTGCCCGCGCCGCCACCAGCCGACTGGAGTGATGCCGATGCGCCGCAGGCCGCCGAGGCCGCCGAGCGCCGCCAGCGTTCCCGCGACAAGATGAAGGCCCGGCTCGAGGCCGGCGAGCTCGAGGACCGGCAGGTCGAGGTCAACCTTCCCGGACCGCGCCGTGGCCCCGGTCTCGATCGTGGGCGCGGGGAACCTCGAACAGATGGAGATGGACCTCCAGAGCATGTTCGAGAAGATCATGCCCCGGCCGACCCGGAACCGGACCGTGACCGTGGCCGAGGCCCGGCCGATCCTGCTCGCCCATGAGACCGAGAACCTGATCGACCCCGAGAAGGTTAACCAGGCCGCGATAACGCTCGCCGAGGAGTCGGGGATCGTCTTCATCGACGAGATCGACAAGATCGCCGGCGACGACGGCGGCGGCGGTCGCGGACCCGACGTCTCGCGCCAGGGCGTTCAGCGCGACCTCTTGCCGATCGTCGAGGGGACGACCGTCACCACCAAATATGGTCCGGTCAAGACCGACCACGTCCTCTTCATCGCCGCCGGTGCCTTCCACCGCAGCAAGCCGTCGGACCTGATGCCCGAACTCCAGGGACGGTTTCCGATCCGGGTCGAGCTCCAGGACCTGACCCGCGACGATTTCGTCCGAATTCTCCGCGAGCCCCGCGCCTCCCTGATCCGACAGTACCAGGCCCTCTTGTCGACCGAGGGGATCACCCTCGAGTTCACTCCCGCCGCGATCGACGCCATGGCCGACCTGGCGCACCAGGTCAACCGATCGACCCAGAACATCGGCGCACGCCGTCTGCACACCGATCCTCGAGCGCGTCGTCGAGGATCTCAGCTTCGACGCCTCCGATCGCGAGGACAAGCACGTCGTCATCGACGAGCCCGACGTCCGCGCGCCGGCTCGAGGCCCTGGCCAGGGATGAAGACCTCAGCCGGTTCATCCTGTAAGCCAGGCTCAGAGCGTGCATGAGAATCGTCCAGAGCCAGGCTTTGTCGGAAATGGAGATAGGCACCACGGGCTCACTTCGAGGACTGATCGGCCGCCCGTACCGGCTCGTGGGCGGGATTCCCCCGCTTTTCGACGGACTTCGCCCAGCGCGCCGATCTGTCAGACCAGTTCATCTGCAACCCTTCGAGCGAAACCGGATCGGACCATCTCTTCTTCCGGTAACGAGTTAGGCGAAACCCGCCGGGTTGCATCGCGATCCCGCGCAGGGACTGGCACGACGCTCGCAATGAGAGGTGGGCGTGACGGGGAAGCGTCCATCCCCGCGGTCCCTCAAACGGCCGTTCTCGCTGCGATTTCGTTCGCCTTCGGTCCCGCGCTCATGAACCCGATCGGCCTTGCATTACGGCGACCGTTCACACTCATGGTCGTCCTGATCGGCACCGTGTTCGGAAGCGTCCTGGCGCTTTGCCGGATGCCGATCGACATCTTCCCCAACCTGAATCTGCCGGTCATCTATGTCATCCAGGCGTACGGGGGTATGGACCCCGCGCAGATGGAAGGGCTCCTGACGAACTATTACGAGTACCACTTCCTTTATATCAGCGGCATCCACCACGTCGAGTCGCGGAACATCCAGAGCTCGGCCCTGATGAAGCTTTACTTTCATCCGGGTACGAACATGGCCCAGGCGATGGCCGAGACGATCGCGTATGTCAATCGATCGCGGTCGTTCATGCCAGCCGGGACAGTTCCGCCCGATGTGGTCCGGTTCGATACGGGAAGCGTTCCGGTCGGTTACCTGGTTCTCTCGAGCCCGACCCGGACGGTGGGCGAGATCCAGGACCTGGCGTTGTTCCGGGTCCGGCCGATGTTCGCCAGCCTGCCCGGGGTTTCGGCGCCCCTCCCTTCGGGGGCAATCAGCGGACCCTGGTTGTCGAGGTCGACCCTGAACGGCTCCGGTCGTACAAGTTGTCGCCCGATGACGTGGTGGCCTCGTTAAAGGCGGGTAACAGCATCAGTCCGTCCGGCAGCGCCCGGATCAAGGACCAGATGCCGATCGTGCCGGTCAACTCGATGGTCCGCGCCGCGGACGAGCTGGGAAATATCCCGCTCCGGCTTGGCGAGAACGTCTATCTGCGCGATGTCGCCCGGATCGTCGACGGAAGCGATATCCCGACCGGACATGCGCTGGTCGACGGGCGCCGGGCGGTCTTCATGCTCGTCACCAAACGGGCCGACGCCTCCACCCTCAGAGTGGTTAACGAGGTGAAGGCGGCCTTGCCCGCAATGAAGGCGGTATTGCCCAAAGATATCAATATGCGCTTTGAATTCGATCAGTCACCGTACGTGACGCACTCGGTCGAGGAGGTGGCTCGGGAAGGTTTCCTCGGCGCGGTGCTGACCGGGCTCATGGTCCTGCTCTTCCTGCGCGACTGGCGCACGGTCGTTGTCGTGGTCCTGAACATCCCGGTCGCGCTGCTGGCCGCGATCCTGGGCCTGTGGATCTGCGGGCAGACCATTAACCTGATGACTCTGGGGGGCCTGGCCCTGGCGGTGGGAATCCTGGTCGACATGTCAACGGTCGAGGTTGAGAACATCCATACGCACCTGGGTACATCACCCTCGGTCGCCCGCGCGGCCCGGCGGAGCAATGGGGAAACCGCCATACCCCGGCTGCTTGCCTTGCTCTGCGTACTGGCGGTTTTCCTGCCGTCGTACTTCATGGAAGGCGCAGCCCGCGAGATGTTCGTGCCGCTCTCACTGTCGGTCGGCTTCGCCATGGTCGCGGCGTATCTCCTGTCGAGCACCTTCGTGCCGGTCCTGGCGGTATGGCTGGTCCGTGTAAATCATGAACATGCTGAGGCACAAGCATCCCGCCGGTTTTCGTTTGACGGCTTCCGGGACGGATATGCACGGGTCCTGACCGGACTGATGCGCTGGCGCTGGTTGATCCTGACCGGCTATCTCGCACTCTGCGGGGTGGTCATCGTCACGTTCGGGCGGCAACTCGGGATGGAGATCTTCCCGCGTGTGAACTCCAGCGAGTTTCAGCTCCGGCTCCGCGGGCCGGACGGCACCCGGATCGAGATCACCGCCGAGCTTGCCAACGAAGCCATGCGCCTGATCCAGGACGAAACCCGCGAGCGAACCGGAGCCGACCAGGTCGCCATCTCGGTCGCCTATTGCGGGCTTCATCCCACGAGCTATACCATAAATAACATGTATATGTGGATGCGTGGTCCGGAAGAAGCGGTCGTGCGGGTCCGCTTGAAGGAAGGGAGCGGCCTGAAGCTTGCCGAGCTCCAGGAACGACTCCGCGAGAAGCTACCGCGGCGTCTGGGCGGGTGGCTGGGAAACCGCCTCCGCAAGGAGGGTCTTTCCGATGAGGAGATCGCCCGGCGGTTCAGGGGGTTGCGGTTCTCGTTCGAGCCGGCGGATGTGGTCAACGCGATCATGAGCTTCGGATCGCCGACACCGATCGAGGTTTCGGTCAGCGGACCGGACTTTGCCGAGAACCAGGCGCATGCGCGGAAGCTGTATCGCGAGCTCGCGCGGATTCCGACCCTGCGCGACGTGCAGTATGGCCAGTCGCTCGATTACCCGGCGGTGGCGGTGAAGATTGACCGCGAGATGGCAGGCCTCAGCGGCATGACCGCGGCGGACGTGGCGCGCTCGCTGGTCTCGGCAACCTCCTCGAGCCGATTCGTCGAACCCATCTTCTGGGCCGACCCGAGCACGGGCATCGGCTACTTCACCCAGGTCGAGGTCCCTCCCTTCCGGATGAGCTCGGCCGACGAGGTCGGCATGGTCCCGCTCCGATCGCGGAGCGGCGGCGACCTGCTCGTTCGCGACGTGGCCCAGGTTCGTGAAGGCACAATGCCCGGGGAATATGATCGTTACAACATGCGCCGGCTGGTGACGATCACGGCCAATATCGAGGGCGAGGACCTCGGCAGCGTGATCGGAAGGCTCAAGCGTGCCATCAAGGCCGCGGGCGACCCGCCGCGCGGGGTTCAGGTCGATATCCGGGGCCAGGCGGTCCCCATGGAACAGATGCTCCGCGGGCTCGCTGCCGGGATGGGTCTGGCGATGGTCGTGATCGTCCTCCTGCTGTCGGCCTACTATCAATCGATCCGGCTGGCCATCATCTCGTCCGCGGCGATTCCGGCGGTCCTCGCGGGAGTCGTGGTGGCCCTGATCGCCACGAAGACAACCATCAACATTCAATCGTTCATGGGAACCATCATGGCCATCGGGGTTGCGACGGCCAACGCGATCTTGCTTCTGACCTTCGCCGAGCGCAGGACGTCGCGCGGGAAGCACCGCGCTCGAAGCGGCGATCGACGCGGCCCGAGAGCCGGCTTCGCCCGATCCTGATGACGAGCTTCGCCATGCTCGCCGGCATGGTCCCCATGGCTCTGGCGATAGGAGAAGGGGGCGAGCAGGCCGCTCCGCTGGGACGCGCCGTCATCGGCGGGCTTGGGGCGGCGACGCTCGCGACCCTTCTGGTCGTGCCCGCCGTCTTCGCGCTCGTCCAGGACCGATCGGCGATCCGATCGCCGTCGCTCGATCCCGACGATCACGAAAGCCGTTATTTTGATGATGACAACAACACGTTGTATTCGGATAAACGCCATGTGGAAACATGAAATTCAACCGGTCTGGCACCGGCTCGGGATCAATGCGTGGGCGGCCCGGCTCATCGCCGCGGCGGGACTCGCGACGAGCGGCGCGGGTGCGGAAAACCGATGGCGGCGCCGGTTCCGGAAAAGCCGGGTGTTCCCGAGGTGGCCCTGGTCCGGCCCCAGCACGCGGCGCTTCACTGGACGGTCCGGCAGCCCGGATACATCGAGGCCTTCGAAGAAACGGCGATCGTGCCCAAGATCTCGGGGTACATCGAGGCGTGGAACGTCGATATCGGCGATCGGGTCAGCGCGGGGGACGTGCTCGCGGTGCTCCGTGTCCCCGACCTCGCGAAGGAGCTCGAGCAGAAGGCGGCCGAAGTCGAGCAGGCCCGCAAGCTTTGTGAGGTCTCCGAGGCGCATGTCGTGTCGGTCGCCGCGCAGGTCGAGGAGGCCAGGGCCGGCGTCCGTCGGAGCCAAGCCGGTCTCAAGTTCCGGCGGATGCAGCACGACCGCGTCGGCCAGCTTCTCAACCGTTCGGTCATCAACAAGCAGGTCGAGGAAGAGGCCTGGAACGAGCTCCAGGCGGCCGAGGCGGCCGTCAGCGAGGCCGAGGCGAAGCTTGCGCGGGCGACCGCCGACCTGAAGGAGAGCGAGGCCGTCCGGGACAAGAACCGTGTGGACGTGACCGTTGCCCAGGCGGCGCGGGCAAGGTCCCAGAGCCTGTTCAATTACGCCACGCTCCGCGCGCCGTTCGACGGCGTTGTCTCGCGCCGTCGTGCCAATCGCGGCGATTTCGTCCAGCCGCCCGGCGGAGCGCAGCGCGAGCCGCTCTACGTGATCGAGCGCCGGGACGTGATGCGCGTCTTCGTCGAGGTGCCCGAGAGCGACGCCGTCTGGATCAAGGCCGGAACCGCGGTCCAGATCGAGACGCCGATCCTCAAAGGTCAGAGCTTCACGGGGAAAGTGCGACGGACCGCCTACGTGCTCAATCGCGAATCCCGCACGCTGCTCACGGAAATCGACCTGCCCAACCCGGACGACCTGCTCCGGCCCGGCACGTATGCCACGGCCGTGATCCAGGTCGAACGGGACAATGTGCTCTCGCTCCCGACCGACGCGGTCGCGACCCGCGGCGATGTCAACGAGGGCTATCAGAGCTATTGTTTCCTGGTCGAGAACGGCAAGGTCCGACGCCTCCCGATCGAGGTCGGCCTCCGAGGCGAGCATCGGGTGCAGGTCCTGAAAAAACAGGTCAACGGCCTGTGGATCGACTTCGACGGTGAGGAACCGGTCGCCGACGGCGCGATCCGCTCGCTCACGGATGACCAGGAGGTTCGGATCGCACCGACGCGTCAACGGCCTTATCAGCTCTCGCGTTCTGATACGAGCTATCGTTGAGGCACCTCGGGCGACTGATCTTGCGACCCGGCCGGTGTTCTGGGACAACTGGGGTCGACTTGCATCGAGGGTCCGACGTGGGTCGTACCCGGCTTTCAAACGAGCCAACCGCTGGCCGTGGAGATCGAAAGGTCATGTCGGAACCGGATTCACCCTTGCCCCTGCTCAACGTGTTCGAGATCGAGCACGAGGGAAGGACCCGGCATGTCCTGGGTTTCATCGACCCGGTCCTGGCCGGCGCGGGGGATCGACGGACGATCGATCATCGGCGAGTTCACCGTTGATTTCGAAATCCGATGCCGGAGGCGAAGCCGTCGATTTCGATCCCGGGGCCTTGCGAATCAATCCGATTTTCATCGAGACGCTGGAGGAGTTCATGAACGACGAGGCGACTCGCGCTCCGGAACTCGCCGATCTGGCGCATGCCGAGTCAAGCGGCTCGCTCGAGATCATCGATGCGCGATATCGGCCTCACGACGACGCGAACGATCCGCCGGAAGCCGAGGTCGTCGGCGGGTTCGCGATCGACGAGACGGGCACGATCGTGCCGGGTTCGTTCCAGTACAACCCGGCGCATCTCCTGTTTCACCCCGAGACCGGCGCATTGGGCCTGTTCGCGAGCCGGCGGTTCTACGACTGGGTGCATGGACTGGCCGGAGCGAAGTGACCCGCGTCCTACACCGATGCCGCCCGCGAGCCAGCCGGTGCTCCAGGCCGCCTGGAAGTTGTAGCCGCCGATCAGGCCATCGAGGTCGAGGACCTCGCCGGCGAAATGAAGGCCCGGCTGGAGCCGGCTTTCCAGGCGTCCGTGGATCGACCTCGCCGAGCGCGACCCCGCCGCTGGTGACCTCGGCCTTGGCGAAGCCGAGCGTACCGCAGACCGACAGCCGTAGTCCCTTCAGCGTGCCACTAGACGGCCCCGCTCGTCGCGCGAGAGCTCGGGGCCGACCCGCGCTCGGGGAATGCCCGCGGCATGGATGAGGGCCTCGGCCAGTCGTCGAGGGAGCGGAAGCGGAAGCAGGCCCGGCAGGACCGACGCAATGGGCGGCGCCCGGACCTGCAGGCTGCCTGGAGCTGCCTGGTCGATCGTATCGGACCGCTCGTCGGGGGCGAAGTCGATCAGCAGGTCGAGCGGTTCGGTCCCCTCGTGCCGCGCGACCGCGCGGCTGACGTCGAGGATCGCCGGGCCGGTCAGTCCGAAATGGGCGAACAGGATCGCCTCGCGGCGCTCGATCAGGGCAGGGCCGGACTTCCCGTGGAGCCTGGACCCGGGCCAGTACATCGGGGAGGGTCAGTCCCTTGAGTTCGGGGACCCAGATTCGGCCACCCGGATCGGCACCAGCGCGGGGCGGGGCTCGACGATCGTGTGCCCGAACCGACGCGCCAGCGCGTAGCCGTCGCCGGTCGTCCCGCACCCTGGATACGACTGGCCGCCGACCGCCACGATCACGCGCCGTGCGCGGACGGTCGTCGCGGGCAGGCTGACCTCGAATCCAGCCGCCTCGGCCAGCGCTTGCAGCTCGCGGACCGGCGAATCACACAGCAAGCCTGGCTCCCGACCGTCCCAGGCGACGCCGCAGCGCGTCCAGGACATCGACCGCCCGGTCCGACGCGGGGAAGACCTTGCCATTGGCCTCGACCTTGGTGGCGAGTCCCTCGCGCTCGAAGAGCTCGACCGTGCGTTCGACGCTCAATGCCTTGAGCGCCGGACCGAGGAACGCTCCTGCCTCGGGCCGAACGCCTGCTGGATGCTCCGCGCGCCCTGGGCCCGTGCCTTGTCGGGATCGTAGGCCGGATCGATCGGGCCCGAGACGACATCGAGCCGGTGGAGGCCGCGCGCGTTGGTCAGGTTACACCGCGTCCCGCCCGAGATCAGGATCTTGACGCCGGGACGACGGTTCTTCTCGACCAGGAGGACACGCGGCCTCGCTCCGCGGCGTGGGTCGCCGCGAGCAGGCCCGCCGCCCCCGCGCCGAGCACGACGACATCGACGTCGCGATCGAAATCCGGGGAGAAGGACCGTCGTGTGTCATCCGGGTCCGCTTCGGTACTCGGCTACATGACGGTGAAGTAATTGCCCGCGGCGAAGTCGAAGTACTCGGGCTTCAGCTCCAGCGGTAGGTCGTTGTAGACGCAATAGTTCCGCACCTGAAGAGCAGGTCGCGCGGCTGGCAGCAGCGGAACGGTCGGTTGACCCGGTGGTAGTGCTCGTCGATCAGGTAATCGAGCGCCGAGTCATCGGCCACCGGGAACCCGAGCTTGGGGGCGAAGATGTCGAACATCTGGCGGAACATCGCCTCGGTCGGGTCGGCAGGCGTTGATCTTGTACGGAATTCGGCGGAGGAAGGCCTCGTCGACGAGCTGCTTGGGCTCGAGGTTGGTCGAGAAGAGGATGAACTGATCGAACGGGACCCGGATCTTCTTGCCGTTGGGCAGGCAGAGGAAGTCGTACCGTTTTTCGAGGGGGACGATCCAGCGATTCAGAAGCTCGATCGGCGCCATGCGCTGGCGGCCGAAGTCGTCGATCAGGAAGGTGCCGTTGTTGCTCTTGAGCTGGAGCGGCGCCTCGCAGATCTTGGTGAGCGGGTCGTAGTGGATCTCGAGGTCTTCCATCCGCAGTTCGCCGCCGGCGATCGAGCGTCGGGCCGCTTGATCTCGATCCAGCGATGGTCGTAGTCGTCTTCGCGCAGCAGGCCCGACCGAGCGGGTCGGCATCGGCTCGTGATTGGCCATGTCGAAGAGCTTGATGATCTGGCCTTCGACGTCGATGACCCTGGGGATCCAGACCGTCGAGCCGAAGCAGCGGGTGATCCGCTCGGCGATGCTGGTCTTGCCGTTGCCGGGATAGCCGTAAAGGAACATGCCGCGGCCCGAGTTGATCGCCGGACCGAGCACGCCGAACATCTCCTCCGAGATCAAGCAGGTCGGAAAAGGCGCGGCGGAGGTCTTCCTCCTTGGGCTGCTCGGCCGTGATCGTCTGCGCCGCGACGGCCTTGACGTAGTCGTCGAAGGGCACCGGGGCCGTCCCGACGTAGGAGCATTCCTCGAAATAGACTCTTGGCCCGGGCACGGCCGGCGTCGGTCAGCGAGTACAGATAGTCGTTGGCGGTGGCCGAGTTGGTGTAGGCCACGATCTGCTGGTTCTTGAGCTGGCGGAGGAACTCGGGGAACGGCCCGAACGGCAGGCCGAGCTCGTCGGCGATCCGCCGGCCCGACGCAACGCCGATATTGAGCAGGAACTTCAGGACCAGGCTCTCGACCTGGGCATAGTTCAGCCCCGCCTCCGCGAAGTCGCTCACCGGCTTGGGCCGGAACGGAGCCCTCGGACCATCGCTCAGGGCAGGGATCGTGGTCGGCGCGGATGGCAGCGTGGCAACGCTCACGGTGGGAGAGTCTCCGGGGAAGGGGCATCGATTCGCAACGCGTATCGACCCAACCCTAGGTCCGTGCGCGTCGGCGGGTCAAACGTTCGCGCCGCTCTCGAGCGCGGTTTTGATGCGTTCGAGCAACGCGGCGGGCGCGTTCAGCTCGATTTTCCGGCGATTTGCATCGACTGGCATGATCGACAAAAGCCAGTGGCCCGGCGGGAGACGGTCCGCGACCCGGTCGGCCCACTCGATCACGCAAATTGCGCCGCTTGCGTAATAGTCGTCCATTCCCAGGGCGTCGAATTCGTCGCCCCCGCTCAGCCGGTACGTGTCGACATGGATGATGAGTAGCCCGACACCTTCATACTCGTGGACGAGGACAAACGTCGGGCTGGCGATCGCGCGGGGATCGACTCCGAGCGCCTCGGCGAAGGCGCGGACCAGCCGAGTCTTGCCGGCTCCGAGCGGACCGATCAGGCCCAGGACCGTTCCGGGGAGGACGTGCGCGGCCAGCACACGGCCCAGCCGTTCGGTCCCGGACTCGTCCTCGACGATGACGCTCAGCCCCCCCTCGGTCCGATCGACCCGCATCGCTTCGCCTCGATTCGCGCCGTCAGCGCCGGAAGTGATCGAATCCGCGGGGCTCGATCGGCTGTGACGAGCCGTCCGCGAACCGGAGCCTGAGACCTGCCTGGGCCTCGATCGTGCCGATTCGAACGACGGTCAACCCGTGAGGGGGCATGGCGACGAGTCGGTCGGCGGCATCCGCCGGGACGACCGCGCAGAGTTCGAAGTCCTCGCCGTCGTTGAGGGCATGATCCAGAGGCGTCCGACCGTCGCGGCTGGCCAGGGTGTTGGCGTCGGGATGGATGGGGATGGACTCCACGTCCAGCACCGCGCCCAGGCCGCCGCTCTCATCCAGGATATGCCCGAGGTCGGAAGCCAGGCCGTCGGAGATGTCGATCAGGGCGTGAATGGGCACCGCCGCGTGGAGCGCCTGAGCCTCCGACACGCGGGGCTCGGGCTTCAGGTGCCGGCCCAGGAGGCTGCCACCCAGCGGACCGGTCACGAGGATCGCATCACCGACGTGAGCGCCGGAACGTAGGACCGGCCCGCGCTCGGTAGGCTCGCCCAGCACGGTCATGGTCACGGCGAGCGGACCATCCCAGACGTTGGTATCGCCACCGACGAGCTCGACGCCGAACCGATCGGCCAGCGGCATCATTCCCGCGTGCAGTCCCTGGGCGATCGCGGCCGTTTGATCGCGCGGCAAGGCGACCGCCACGAGAGCCGCGACTGGCACGCCCGCCATGGCCGCGATGTCCGAGAGATTGACCGCCAGCGCCTTGTAGCCGACCGCCTCGGCTCCATGCTGCGCCAGGTGGAAATGCCGGCCGTCCAGGAGCATGTCGGTGGTGGCGAGGACCCCGGCCCCTGCGCGAAACTTGAGGATCGCGCAATCATCGCCGATGCCCTGCGGCGCCCGGCCGCGGGAAGGGCTCTGCGCGAATCCAGTCGATCAGGGAGAACTCGTCGTTGGGCTCGGGTTCGGTGTGTTCCATATCTTGAGCAAGCCTGGCCGCGAGGAGGGTTGTTCAGGTCTGGGTCTTTCGAGCGGGCTCGGATCGTCCGGCCAGGAAGGCGCGGACGGCCTCGGCGGTCGTGCGTTCGACGAGCCTGGGGGCCTCTCGGATGGCCTCGTCGAGGGTGATCGGGCCGGGGCAGATCGAGAAATACGCGTCGATTCCCTGCGCGTGCACATCCTCGGAGCCGGGGCCGAGGGTTCCGGCAAGGGCGAGGGTGGGGCAGCCGAGGCGCCGAGCCAGCCGGGCGACGCCCACGGCGGTCTTGCCGAAGACGCTGGAGGCGTCGATCGCGCCCTCGCCGGTCAGGCAGAGGTCGGCCCCGCGTAGCCGGCGCTCCAGATCAACGGCGTCGATCACGAGCTCCACGCCCCGCTCAAGCCGGCCGGAGCCGAACGCGACGAGCCCCGCGCCGAGTCCCCCCGCGGCCCCGGCGCCGGGAATCTCGGCGATCGCCAGGCCCAGGTCGCGCGCGATGATCCGCGCGAGGTGGGCGAGGTTGCGATCGAGAGCGGCGACCATCTCCGGCGTCGCCCCTTTCTGGGGGCCGTAGACGCTCGATGCGCCCCGCAGTCCGCAGAGCGGATTATCCACGTCGCAGGCCACCGCGATGCGGACCCGGTCGAGCCGCGGGTCGCGACCGGAAGCATCGATCCGATCGAGCCGGTCCAGGGCGCCGCCCCCGGGCTCGAGGTCGTGGCCATCGGCATCCAGCAGGCGGAATCCCAGGGCCTGCGCCAGGCCGGCGCCGCCGTCATTGGTGGCACTGCCGCCGATTCCCACGATCAAGCGCTCGGCTCCGGCGTCGATCGCCGACAGGACGAGCTCGCCCGTTCCGCGCGTGGTCGATCGCCACGGGTCGCGCTGGTGGGGTGGAACGAGCACCAGACCCGAAGCCGCCGCCATCTCCAGGACCGCGGTCCGGCCGTCGCCGAGCATGCCGTAGCGCGCGACAACCGGTCGACCCATCGGCAGCGGGCCATTGACCGACGTCTCGCGATAGACCCCTCCCGTCGCCGTGACGAGCGCCTCGACGGTTCCTTCGCCGCCGTCGGCCATGGGAGCGAGGTCAAGTTCGAACTCGAGTCCAGCCGTGGAGATGGCCGAACTCACGCCCCGCGCCATCGCGCGTGCAGCCTCGGGAGCCGAGAGGCTTCCCTTGAATTTATCGGGGGCGAGGAGCACGCGCATGGGTGATTTGCGTCCGATCGGTCCGGCCTGGTCCCGTCTCCCGACGGTCCTGCTCATGTGTCATTTAAGCCGGAACCGGTGTCCTCAGCATAACGCATGAGGACGGAGACGCAATCAAACGAGATCGGCTTTCAATCCCGGCGTGGGGAGACTCTCCTGCGGGGCGATCTCTTCACGGTAGACCGTGACGTCGTCAGGGGCCTCGATTCCGATCCGCACCGCGTTGCGATCGATCTTGACGATCGTGACCCGGACTTCCTGACCCACCTGGAACCTTTGACCGAGCTTCCTGCTCAAGACCAACATGGCAGACTCCTCCTTGAGATGAGAGCACCTCAGCGTGTGGGTTTGCACTCTCCAGACAACGTGTTAAGACGGCGGCCGTCGGGCACAACGCTCCGCTCGTCAACCGATTTTTCCGAGAACCGCCCCTCGTTGTTGCAGCTTCGATGCCAGATCAGTCTTTACAATCGCTAAAGTCACACCTTGAAAGCGCGAAGGTCTGGATGAGTTTGAGGTTAGTGACGATGCTCCGGCCTGGCTTTTTGGAGGACCGAACGTGGTTGTGTAAAAATGAGAGCTCGGATTGTAAGAATTTCCTTCAGGAATGGGTTCAAGAGCGGCACGAGTGCTCGTGTTCTTGTAAAAACGACGGTGGGGAGGATCGCGTGGACCAGGAAACCGGAGCGGAACGCGAACACACGCGGGTTCGGCCGTCGCGCTGGGTCAGTATCGGTCCGGTCGCGGCGATGCTCGTCGGTCTGGTCGGGTGGCTCTGGCCGATCGGTCTGGGCGGCGAGATGCCGGTGGGAGGCGATGTCACGAGCTTCTCGATCGGCCTGATGGCGTTCCTGGCCCGATCGATCCGGGCCGGTCGGCTGCCGGTCTGGAACGACCTCTGGGGGTTCGGATTCCCTGGGCTGGGCGAGAGCCAGATGGGGGTTTTCTATCCCCCGCACCTGCTGCTTTACGGACTTCTGCCGCTGGAAGCCGCCTACACCGCGAGCCTGGTCGTTCATACCTTCTGGGGGGGGCTGGGGACGTTCTGGGCCGCGCGTCGGTTTGGCGTCTCGGCGACCGGCGCGGCGCTGGCGGGCTTCGCCTGGGCAAGCTGCGGCTTTTACATGATCCACCTGCCGCATCAGTGGGGCTACACCACGGGAAGCTGGATGCCCTGGGCCTGGGGACTGGCCTGGGGACTGTCGAGCGGGCGAGCGCCGGCTCGATCAGCGCTCGTGCTGGCCCTGGTTCTGACGCTCCAGGTCTTGCCCGGCCACTTTCAACTTGCCTTTTGCACCCAGGTCGGGGTGATCGTCATCGGTATGTCGGCCTGGTTCGAGCCGGCCCTGCGCCGCGTGGGAGCGCGACGGGGGCTTTTGTTGTTAATCCTGGCTCTGGCGGCCGTGATCCCGCTGGCCGCGCTCCAGTTGGTGCCGACCTACCGGCTCGCTCGACTTGCCGAGTCCCGGCGCGATTTCGAGTATCTTTCCGGGTTCGCCGCCACGCCCCTCCACCTGGTCAGCTTCGTGGCCCCCGCGCTGTTTCATCAATCGCCGTTGTGGCGGCCGGTCGCCTGGGACCCGTTCCGGACCTCGCCCGAGGAACACCTGGCGTATATCGGCCTGGTCCCGTTGTTCCTGTCGGTCGGGGCCCTGGTGTACGGCGTCCGTCGAGGACCGGAGGTGCGCGTGCTGGGGATCGTCGCGGGGACGACCCTGTTGTTGAGTCTGGGACCGTGGATACCGATTTTTTCGTGGTTGATCCGGCTCCCCGGCTTCTCGTTCTTCCGGGCCCCGGCGCGCTGGGGACTGGCCCTGGAACTGGCGCTCTGCCTGCTCGCCGGGCGCGGGTTTGACCTGTTGAGCGCCTGGCCCAGGCCCGGTCGGGCGCTGGCGCGGTTCGTAATTCTGGCGGGACTGGCGTGCTGCGCTGGTCGGGCTGTTCGAGCTGGCGCTGGCGAGCACCGATCGGCCGGGTTGGCCGGTGCTGGCTCACGGTTTCGCGACCGCCGCGAGGCGGATTCCGATGCCCGGACCCGAACGCCAGGATTTTCACGCCATGATGGCCGAAGCCCGTCGGCTTCAGAATAACGACTCGCGGGTGCCAACGACCCTGGCGCGCCTTGGTATCCACGACGTTCCCCCCTCGGAATTGCGGCTGATCGATCAGCGCACCGCGATTTACGTCCGCGAGCTGGGCGGGACGGCCGCCCTGCTGGCCGCATTGCTCGCGATCGCTCCGCTATCGCGCCGACGCGGGTTCTTCGCGACAGCGCTGGTCGTCCTGACCGCGGTCGATCTGCTCTATTTCGCGCGGCTCCGGCCGATTGACTTCGGGCCGGTTCGCTCGCTCGTCGATCAGAGCCCGGTGCTGAAGCGCCTTTCGCTTCTCCCCACACATTCGCGTACGATCGACCCGGCGCACAATCTGCCGATGGTGCCCGGAGCCGCGCCTCTGCTCGCGTACCGGACCCTCGACCTGCCGGCGCTGACGCCGCTGACCCGGCTGGCAAGCGTTCCCCCGGAGCGATCGGCTCCGGAGCTCCGGCCGATGATCGGGGCCGCGCTTCGTGCGACCGGCGCATCGATGCGGGTCGTTGATCCCTTCGAGACGGCCGCTCAGCGACCAGCGGGCGAGCGCGTGCGCGACCCGGCGCTTGCGGGCTGGCTCTACGGGGTCGACTGGATTGACGAGCAGGGCGAGCGCGCGGCGACGTTCACGCTTGCGCTCCCGCCGGCTCCCGCGGCGATGGCCTGGCTCGTACCCTTGACGCACGACGAGCCGGAGTTCTTGCGGAAGTTGATGACCCTGGGCGAACCGCGCGAGATCCTGGGTGTCCTCGAACGGGCGAAACCGATCAACCTGCTGGCGGCCGACCGTCCCGAACGGCTGCGCCTGACGATCGACGCCGACGGGCCGGCCCTTGTCATCGTCACCCAGCTTGCCGATCCTCAATGGACGGCGACCTGGTCGGGAGCGGGCGGTACGCGGCCGGCCCGGATCGCGCCGGTCTTTACCAGGCCGAGAGAATACGGCTGGCAGGCGGTGATGGTCCCCGGTCCGGGACACTGGACGCTGCGCCTCGACTATCGAGCCGATGATGTTCGTCTCGGACTGGTCGTCTCGGGAGTCTCGTGGTTGATTTACCTGGGGCTCGCACTCGGCATCGGTCTCCAACAGAAGCAAAGGTAAACATTCTGATGAGCGCCATCGGAGTCGCGGTCGTGGGGGCGTCGGGTTACGCCGCGCGGGAGCTCTTCCGCATCCTGGCGAACCATCCGGGGGCCAAGCTCGTGGTTTCGACCTCACGTCAGGACGTGGGAACTCGGGTCGACGCCCTGCACCCAAGCCTGGTCGGCCGGGTTGACCTGGTCTGCGAGCCGTTTGACGCCGATTCACTGGCCGATCGGGCGCAGGTGGCGTTTCTGGGCCTGCCTCATACGGCGAGCCTCGAAGTGGTTCCCGACCTGAGGGCGAAGGGGGTCCGGGTCATCGACCTGAGCGCGGACTACCGCCTGAACGATCCCCAGGTCTACGCCGACTGGTACGGTCATACTCACACCGACCCCGAGGGCTTGAAGTCAGCGGTTTACGGCCTGCCCGAACTGTACCGATCGTTGATCCCGCCGGCCGGCCTGATCGCCAACCCCGGCTGTTACACGTCGACGAGCATCCTGGCCCTGGCGCCCTTGATCGCCGAGAACCGGATCGAGCGGACGGGAATCATCATCGACGCCAAGAGCGGAGTCTCGGGGGCCGGGCGCTCACCCAAACTGAATACGCATTTCCCGGAGTGCAACGAGAGCCTCTCGGCCTACAGCGTGGGCCGGCACCGGCACACACCCGAGATCGACCAGGTCCTGAGCGATGTGGGGAAAACCAAGCTCGGCGGCGGCAGAGAGCCCGTCGAAGTGATCTTCACGCCCCATCTCATCCCCATGGACCGAGGAATCTTCGCCACGATCTACGCCGTTCCCAGGGAAGCTCCAACCGAGCATGACCTGATCGACCTTTACCGGAGCTTTTACAAGGGGTGTCCCTTCATCCGGGTCATCGGCGGGCTGCCCGCGACCAAGGACTCGGCCTTCACCAACTTCTGCGACCTCACCATCCGCGTCGTGAGGGGCCGCATCCTGGTCCTCGCCTGTCTCGACAACCTCATCAAAGGCGCGGCGGGGGTCGCCGTCCAGAATTTCAACCTGATGTTCGGGTTCCCCGAGACGACGGGTCTTTTCTGACCAGACTTTGCGGCCCGGCGCGGCGGGCGATACATTTGCCCTGGCTGGAAGGAGGTGCGAGATGACCACCGTCTTCGCCCGCGCGGAAGTGCCGAGCTACTGGATGGCCGATATACGCTACGGTTGCATCGTGGAGCATCGGGACCCGTGCGTCGCCGCCGGTCGGGGCGTCGATCAGATCGTTCAAAGCCACCCGATGCGCGATACAATTCCGCTCGTCCTCGATGGTCACGAGCTCGCGCGTCTCCAGGTCGTATCACTTCTGATGCCCTGAAAGACCAACTCGATCACCCGAACGGGTTCCGATCGCCGTCCCCCAACCCTCCCTTGAGCGGCACCTTGCGGACCGGCGGCGGGGTCGTCGGCGTGTCGTCGGCTTCGTCCTCCTCGTCGTCGTCGGCCGTTTCGCCGGGAGCCGGTCCGGGCAGGGGCCGGAGCGAGAGCGAGATCTTGCGGGCCTCGGGATCGATCTTGAGGATGCGGACCTCGACCTCCTGGTCGGGTTTGACGATATCGGCCACGCGCCGGACCCGGTTCGGCGATAACTCCGAGATGTGGATCAGGCCTTCGACCCCGGGCGCGATCTCGACGAAGGCGCCGAAGTCCATCACGCGCGTCACCTTGCCCGTCACGGTCATGCCACGCGCGAAGTTCTCCTCGATGCGATCCCAGGGGCTGGCGGTGAGCTGTTTCAGACCGAGGCTGAGCTTCTTGGTCTCGCGGTCGATCTTCAGGACCTTCACCTCGACCTCCTGGCCGATCCTGGAGGAGCTCGGTCGGGTTCGAGAGCCGCGACCAGCTCATCTCGCCGACGTGGAGCAGGCCATCGACGCCCCCCAGGTCGACAAAGGCGCCGATACTCCTTGATCGAACGCACCACGCCCTGCCGGACCTGGCCCTCTTCCAGCGCGGCCCACGTCTTCTCGCGGAGCTCCTCGCGCTCGCGCTCGAGCAGCTCGCGGCGCGAGACGACAAGGTTGCGCTCGCGCTGGTTGGCCTCGGTGACCATCACCTTGAGCTTCTGGTTGACATAGATCGCCGCGTCCTCGACCCGGCTGAGCTCGATCTGGCCGATCGGCAGGAAGCCGCGGATGCCGTCGACCTCGACTTCGAGCCCTCCCTTGTTGGTCTTGGTGACCCGTGCCTCGACGATCAGGCCCTTGCGCAGGTTTTCCCAGCTTGCCTCGACCGCCGCGCCCTTGAGCGACAGGATGAGAAGCCCCTCGTCGGGGTCGAACCGGTCGACCACCACGTCGATCAATGCTCCCGGCATGGGCAAGTCCGCGCCGAACTGATCGACCGGGACGACTCCCTCGCTCTTGGCCCCCAGGTCGATGAAGACGCTCTTGCCGCGGATCGCGATCACTTTTCCCTTCTGGGTGCCGGATGCGCGAGAGCTCCTGCCCACGGTTCGGCTTGCGGCGCGTGCTGCGGTCGGCCGCTCGGGTCCGGGGGCTTCGAACGTCGAATGTCGACGGGTCGAATCCGGCCATCGCCGCTTCGAGCTCGGCATCGAGCTCGGCGTCCCATTGTCGTTTGAGCGGCAGCTCGCGCGGCGGGGCCGCGGGCCGGGACAGGGCGACGTCGAGCGCGGCGTCGATGGAGGCGGAGTCATCGTGGGGGGTCGGATTGGGTTTCTGCTCGGACATGATCGTTCTCGAACCAGGGACTACGGACAGCTTGTCCGCATCGTCGTTTTATCGAATTCAAGGGTCTTGCGTCGGACACAAATTCGAGCCGGGCTCAGCGGCCCTCGTTCAGCTCCAGGGTCGACCAGAGGCTGGGGTTCTCGCCGACGGGAAACTCGCGGCCAACCCCCAGGAACTGGTCCTCGTGGTTGGGGTCGGTCACCTGGTAGGCGAAACCGAGCCGGCGGTTGGTATCGGGGTCGAATCCGTTCAGAACCTCGACGGGCAGGAAGAGCTCGATCCGCCAGCCCGATTCGGTCCGATCGGCACGGGCCTGGATCGGGGCAGTCTTGCTGATCGGCGCGTCGGCGATCGCCCGGGCGATCGGCCGTTGGATGACCTCGACGTCGAGCGCTCCCCGCGGCCCCAGGCCGCGGAGCCGGGCCTGAAAGCGGTGGCAGAACCGCGTCGCTCGGCTGACATTACGGGTGTCGCGGGTGTCGATCCAGAGCTGGAGCCCGTCCATTCCTTCCGGACGCTCCTCGGCCGAGGCTACCGACCGCGAATGCCCTGAAACCGTGCCGGCCTCGACCGACACGGCCAGCCCTTCCGGGTTCCAGGCGACTCGGACGTCCGCCCACGCCGCTTGACCTTCCAGCGGGGCCGACGTGGGAAGCCGGCACGTCGCGGGCAAGTCGAGCAACCGCCCCTTGCCCACGGCCGAGGCAAGGCCGTCGATCCGTCGACAGGGCATCGCCAGCCGGAACCAGAAGGCCTGGGGCAGCAGAGTTGTCGTCGTCATGATCGGTCGCTTCCTCGACCCGCGTCGGTTCAGCCGGTCGGCGGCGCGGACCGGGCCGCGTCCCAGAACAGTGGCTCGGGGGCTGAGTGCCGGTCGGTTCCGGCGGGGCGTTCGGGGGATTCGCCGATCTGGGCCAGCAGGTTGACCATCTCGATCGCCGCCAGGGCGGCCTCGCCCCCCTTGTTCCCCCCTTGAGCCCGGCGCGGTTGAGCGCCTGCTCGACCGTCTCGGTCGTCAGGATGCCGAAGATGACCGGGACGCGGGTGGCCAGTCCCGCCTGAAGCACCCCCGCCGCGGCCTGACCGGCGACGTGGTCGTAGTGTCCGGTCTCTCCCCGGATCACGCAGCCGAGGCAGACGACCGCCGCGTAATCGCCCGTCTCGGCCAGCCGGCGGGCGACCAGCGGAATCTCGAACGAGCCCGGGCACCCAGGCGACGTCGAGCTGGTCGGCCGCCACGCCGTGCCGCACGAAAGCTGTCGCGGCAGCCTGCCAGGAGCGACTCCGTCACCGAGCGCGTTGAACCGCGCCACGACGATCGCGAACCGGCCGACCGGCGGCGAGTAATCACCTTCGAATGTTGCCATGAGTGCGTCTTCTCTCGACTCGGCTCGAAATCAGAAGCCGCGAGCTCGACCGGACCGGATCGAACCCGCGGATCGTTTCTCTCGTGCTCGTCCGGACCCGGACCGGTTCACGACAGGTTCATGCTCATCAGGAACTCGGCGTTCGTCTTGGTCTTGCGCATCCGGCCGGTGAGCAGCTCCATGGCCTCGACGGGGTTCATGTCGTTGAGCACGCGGCGGAGGATCCAGACCCGGCGGAGTTCTTCGGGGTCCATGAGCAGTTCTTCGCGGCGGGTTCCGGAGCGGTTCACGTCGATCGCCGGCCAGACTCGCTTGTCGACGAGCCGTCGGTCGAGGTGAAGCTCCATGTTGCCGGTCCCCTTGAACTCCTCGAAGATGACGTCGTCCATCCGGCTGCCGGTATCGATCAGGGCGGTCGCCAGGATGGTCAGGCTGCCGGCCTCCTCGATCTTCCGCGCGGCGCCGAAGAACCGCTTGGGCTTCTGAAGGGCCGAGGCGTCGATACCGCCGGTGAGGATCTTGCCCGAGTGGGGCGCCTCGGTGTTGTAGGCGCGCGCCAGCCGGGTGATCGAATCGAGCAGGATCACGACGTCGCGGCCGAACTCGACCATCCGCTTGGCCTTCTCGATGACCATCTCGGCCACCTGGATATGCCGCGAGGCGGGCTCGTCGAACGTCGAGCTGATGACCTCGGCGGTCGGCCCCTTGACCGAGCGCTCCATGTCGGTCACTTCTTCGGGCCGCTCGTCGATCAGGAGGACGATCACATACGTGTCGGGGTGGTTCGCCAGGATGCTGTTGGCGATCTTCTGGAGCAGGATCGTCTTGCCGGTCCGGGGAGGCGCGACGATCAGGCCGCGCTGGCCCTTGCCGATCGGCGTGACCATGTCGACGACCCGCATGTTGATCTCATCGCCCGACGTCTCGAGCTGGATCCGGCCCAGGGGGTGGAGCGGGGTCAGGTCGTCGAAGCCGACCTTCTCGCTCAGGCGATCGGGGTCCTCGTAATTGATCGCCTCGACCCGCAGGAGCGCGAAGTAACGCTCGTTTTCCTTGGGCGGCCGGATCTGGCCGGCGACGATCGCCCCGGTCTTGAGGCCGAACCGGCGGATCTGGCTGGGCGATACGTAGATGTCGTCGGGGCAGGGAAGGTAGTTGTAGTCGGGGCTGCGGAGGAAGCCGAAGCCGTCGGGCAGAACCTCCAGCGTTCCCTCGCCGAACATCAGGCCGTTCTGCTTGACCCGCTCCTTGAGGATCTTGAAGATCAGGTCCTGCTTCTTGAGCCCGGTGTACTCGACCACCCCCTCGGTCTTCGCGGTGCGGATCAGCTGCGGCATGGTCATCTTCTGAAGCTCGGTGAGGTGGATCTCACCGCGCTTGATGTCCTCGTACCGGTCATGGATCGCCGCGTCGCCGAAGATGTCCTCGTCGTCCGGGTAATCGGGAGCCGGCGCGCCCGCACCCACACCGGGTGGCGGACCCTGCGACTCGACGGCGGCGGCCGGTTCGCGCTCGGTACCGAGGTCCGGGCGTGAACTCGCGGTCGCGGTCCCGGCTCACGGGCGCGGCCTCGCGGTCACGATCGCGCGACAGGGGAGTCCCCTCGCGGTCCCGGTCACGGTCCCGGTCACGTTCCCGTGACGGACCCGCGCCATCACGGTCGCGAGCCAGCGGGCCCGAGTCGCGCTCGGTCCGATCGCGGGCGGCGAGCCGCTCGCGTACCGGCAGGCCGGACTCGCGATCATTCCGGTCGCGGATCAGGCGGATCGGCTCGCGATCGGCGGGGCGTTCCTCGATCGGACGATAGGGTTCGCGCTCCCGGTCCCGGTCCCGGTCGCGATAATCGTTGCCAGCCGTGGCCGGTGGCTCGACATGGTCGGGGGCCGAAGCATGCGGGGTAGTGGAGCGGGGCTCGAGGCCGGCGTCGTCAGGAACCGCCGAGGTGGGGACCGACAGGGCGGCCTTACGGACTCGGGACGTGCTCGAGGACTCCCGGCGGGGGCGAGTCTCGTTGGCCATGGCGATCGATTCTCCTCATTCAGATCAGACACGACACGGGTGGTCCGGAAGCGCCTCCGACCCTTCCCCTCTCGGATCGTCACCACGACATCCGATCGGTCCGGACCAGAAAACCAGAGCGCGGGCCTCAGACCGGGATCGAGGCACAACGAGCGTCCGACGGACGGCGGTCGCGAGGACTCGTCCCGCGGCAGGGATCAATGATTCGGCGCGTCAGGTACGCGGCAGGATACGATTGACATCGAAACATTCGACCAATCTGTTGATCTGTTCGGCTCCCTTTAGCTTGCGCTTCGTGCCGCGCGGGGTAGGACGTCGACCGCGGAACACGAGGGCCGTGATGGGCTGGATTCGAATCAGGAAGGATTGACTCCGGATCAGGTCAGGTCTCATCAAATCGAGTCACTTGAAGTCACAGACTCCTACGGGGCAGGACGGACGGTCCGCTCCGGGATGTGGGTTGCTCGGGTCGTTTGGTTTCCGGTCCTTGCGAGACAGGGAAGAGCGCGTCGGCCAGGCGGCCGACCTCGCCGCGGAGGGGATCGTTGTTCGCCAAGACGACGGTACCATCGTTCAGAACGGCCGCGGGCTCACGATTGTCATCGGTATCGTTGGCGATGACCGGATCGGCCCGGTCTCGCTTGGCCGAGAGCGGCCACTGCGCCGCCTCGCGAGCCTGGAGGCTCTCGGCGGTCCATCCCCGCGCGGCTTCGAGACGACGCAGACGGACCTCGGGCGAGGCGTCGACGAAGATGATCCGGTCGCACAGGCTGTCCCAGCCCGCCTCGAGCAGGATGGCCGCGTCCAGCACAACGGCTCGCGCCTGGCCCCGACGGATGGTCCGGGCGATTGCCCGCTCGAACGTACGCCTCATCCGGGGGTGGACAATCGCCTCAAGCTGCTTCCGCGCCGCCGGATCGGCGAACACGATCGCTCCCAGGCGCTCGCCGGTCGATCCGATCGGGAGACGACTCGCCTTCACCTTCCCCTTCGCCTTCGACCTCGACGTGAGCCGCGGGAACGAGGATCTGCTTCCCGAACCGACCAACGACGAGGTCGCGCACCGGGCGCTGATCGAGCAGTGCATGACCCACGGTGTCGGCGTCGATGACGAAGGCGCCCGTTCGGCCAGCAACCCCGCCACCCGGCTCTTCCCCGCGCCGATTCCGCCGATCAGGCCAAGCACGGGTATCGGACCATGCTTCCAGGGACCGGCGGGGCGGATCCGCGGGCGGGATTGCGGCCGGGAGCCGAAGCGGTATCGCGATGCTTTGCGTGGAAGCCGGGGCATGAAGGTCCTCATCAAACCCGGAGCACGACCCGTGCGGACAGGTATGGACGGAAGGACATAGGTCAAATCAATTGCAAGTCGGACGTCGAACTCAGCTACAAACAAGCAATCAAATCAAGGCAAGTCGATTACCGGGCGCGCGTCATAAACGAAAGGCGGCCTGGTCGCTCAAAATCATTCCCGAGGGCGACTCGCCACTTGACTCACCCCCAGGCGAACCGAGGCCGGTGACGGCCGTCTCGACCCCAAGACTTCCCACCCGACCCCGGGCGATCGGAAACCCATTCGACGACAGGTGAGATCTGGATTCAGGTCCGCCGGACCCGGGCTCGTCACCGTGCGGTCTGAATCGGAACCGATCGGCTCGTCGGGAGGCGATCAATCGCTGTCAAACACGATTAGGAGATATCCGGGTTGTATGGGGGGTTGGTTCCCAGTGGGGGTCTGTCGCCGATCCCCCGTCCGAGGCAACCCACGGCATCCACGGGACGCAACTCGGGTTTGGGGGAACCGTAACCGTGATGGGGCGATGGACGACTTTCGCGAGCGGATCGCTGACGGACGATTAAACTCTTTATACGCCATGCTCCTCCTTTTCTGCAACGGTATTCACGTTCACTCTCCGTGGTTTTTTCGCAATCGCGACGCGGGATCTCAGGGGACGGCCGTGGCCATTGACGCCGGTCTCGATTTCGGGCTCCGTCAGGTCGCGGACGTCGAGCCAGTTGGGTCCGGCAGCCAGGTCCACCTTGATCGGCACCTTCAGTACGAGCGCTCCGGCCATCTCGTCACGGACCAGTTCCGCAAGTTCCGCGAGTTCCGCGCCGGGACATTCGAAGACAAGCTCGTCGTGGATCTGGAGCAGCATCCGCGCCTGGAGCTTGCGGTGCGCGATCGCGCGGTCGACGGCCAGCATCGCGCGCTTGATCAGGTCGGCGGCCGACCCCTGGATCACGGTGTTGACTGCGGTCCGTTCAGCCAGGTTGCGAACCCGGCCGGTCGTGTTCTTGATTCCGTTGATCGGGCGTCGGCGGCCCAGGATCGTCTCGACCCGGCCGTGGTCGCGTGCGGTCTCCAGGGTACGGGTGATGAACGCGTCCACCCCGGCGTACTCCTGGAAGTAGGCATCGATGAACGCGCCGGCCTCCTCGCGGCTGATCCCCAGCCGGGCGGCCAGGCCGAAGGCGCTCAGGCCGTAGATCACGCCGAAATTGACCGTCTTGGCGACCCGGCGCATGGCGGCAGTCGACGTCTGGCTCGGCGACCCTGAAGATCCGGGCCGCTACCACCGCGTGGATGTCGTGGTCGGCCGCGAAGGCCCGCAGCAGGGCGGGGTCTTCGCTGTAGTGGGCCAGTACCCGGAGCTCGATCTGCGAGTAGTCGGCGGTCAGGAGCGACCAGCCGGCCGAGCCCGCGACGAAGGCCTGACGGATCTGGCTGCCGTTCTCGGTGCGGATCGGGATGTTCTGAAGGTTGGGATCGCTCGAGCTGAGCCGGCCGGTCGCCGTCACCCCCTGGTTGAACGACGCGTGAATCCGGCCGTCCGGGTGAGCCAGGTCCGGCAGCGCGTCGAGATAGGTGCTCTTGAGCTTCGCGAGCTGGCGATGCTCGATGATCAGACGCGGCAGTCGGTGGTTGACGGCCAGCTCTTCGAGCACCTCGCTGTCGGTGCTCGGCTCTCCCTTGGGGGTTCGCTTGCTCGCGGGAAGCTTCAGCTCGTCAAAGAGAACCTGGCGAAGCTGGGGGAGCGACGCGATGTTGAACGGATGTCCGGCTTCGCGGTAGATCTGCCTCCTCGATCGCCTCGAGCTTGCCGGCAAATTCCTTGGACAAGCTGGCGAAGCCGCGGGACGTCGATCTTGATGCCCGCCGCCTCCATCCGCGCCAGCACCGAGATCAAGGGGCGTTCGAGGTCGGCGTACAGGTCCCAAAGCCCTTCCGACTTGACCCTGGGGGCGAGGATCGCATCGATCCGCCAGGTGGCGTCGGCATCCTCCCCGGCATAGTGGGCGACCTCGCGCGACTTCGACCTGGTCCATGGTCGCCTGCGGCTTCTTCCTTGCCGATCAGATCGGTGATCGGCACCATCACGTGGTCGAGAAGGCGGTGGGCGAGCTGGTCAAGGTTGTGGTTCCGTTCGCCGCTTTCGAGCAGGTACCACAGCACCATCGTGTCGTTGATCGGTCCGCCGGAGCTCGACGCCCGCCCGTCCGAGCACGAGCATGTCGTACTTGATGTTCTGCCCCACCTTCTCGATCCGCGGGTCGGCGAGGATCGGCCTCAGGGCCTGAAGGACCGTGTCGGGGTCGAGCAGCCGGCTCCCCGCGGGTCCCCGGACCGGCAGGTAATAGGCCACTCCTTCCTGCCAGGAGAACGAGAGCCCTACCAGCTCGGCCTGGAGGGGATCGAGGGCCGTCGTCTCGGTATCGAGGCAGAACCGTGGTTGTTCCCTCAGCGCGTCGAGAAACAACGCCAGCGTCTCGGGGGTGTCGACCAGTCGATAGTCGTGGGTCCAAGCGGGGGCCGGCGTCGCCTGATCCTCCGGGCCGTCGAACAGGGTGCCGCTCGTTCCGTCGGCCCAGAGGCGCCATTCAGATCGTCGAGGAAGCGATGAAATCCGCACTCGATACACAGGGCCTTGAGCGCCTTCAGGTCCGGGGGCTTGGCCTTGAGCTCGTCCCAGTCGAGCTTGAGGTCGAGGTCATCACGGAGCGTGACCAGTCGGCGGGCCAGGCAGCGCGGTCTCGGCGTGCTGGCGCAGGCTCTCCTGTTTCTTGGCGCCCTTGACCTGGTCGACATGGGCCAGCAAGTTGTCGAGTGTTCCGAACTCCTGGAGGAGCGCGGCGCCGGTCTTGAGGCCGATGCCGGGAACTCCGGGCACATTATCCGAGGTGTCCCCCGTGAGCGAGAGCAGGTCGACGACCTGATCGGGCCCCACGCCCCACTCGTCGCGGAGGCCGTCGGCGTCAAGCACCGTCTGCTTGCGGAGGTTGATGATCCGAACCTGGTCGCTCAGGAGCTGCCTCGCGTCCTTGTCGGCGGTGCAGATCAGGACGTCGAGCCCACGCTCCTCGGCTCGCCGCGCGACGGTGGCGATCACGTCGTCGGCCTCCATGCCCTGGGCGGTCAGCACCGGGATGCGGAATCCCTCGAAGACGCGGCGGATGACCGGGAGCTGGGGAATCAGGTCATCGGGCATCGCCGGCGGCTGAGCCTTGTAGTCGGCAAAGAGATCGGAACGGAACACCGGCCCCACGCCGTCGAACGCCGCGGCGAAGTACACCGGTTGTCGGTCGCGTATCAGGTTCATCACGTCGCGAAAGATGCCAAATACCGCGTTGGTCGGACCTCCCGACGGCCCCGTCATCAGGGGAATCGCGTGAAAGACCTGGTAGATCAGCGAATAAGCGTCAACGATGATGAACGTCGGCCTGGGGTTACTCATAAGGAAAACGGCCGCGCGGAGATCGTTTGGGGATAGGAACCGAGATTGGGGGAGTTCGCGAGCACAACGGGCAGGGGACGTTCCGAAATGGTATGTCGACCGCGCCGGGATTGTCAAGGATCGGGTGACATCGTCGTGTTTGACGCCATGATCAGGCGCCCGTAAAATGAAAACGCCCGTCATTCCTGGTCGCTACCAGCGCGGGAGGACAGACGTCGAGAGCTACAAACCAAGAAATCCGCGTTCCTTTCCGACTCGTCCCGTCGTTTGTGTCATAGTTATCTGCAAACCGTCGGATTGCCCGGGCATGTCACGCCATCGGGAGCGGTCCGGTCGGTCGGGAGTCCACACCGATGCCTCCTCCTGCTCAAGATTCGCAAGGCCTCAAGATCGCCGTCGCGGCGTTCGTGTCGTTGACGGTGATTCTGGCGGTCACCGCGTATTTCCTGTATTCAAGCTACTCGCAAACCTATGAAAAACTGGTCCAGGCCGAGCAGAACGTTCAGGCCAAGACCAAGGCCGCCGACGAGGCGCTGAGACAATCCGAGGAGTTGCTCAAACGGATCGGTTCGCGTGCCGAGGGATTCGAGGCGGCCACCGCCGAGATCAAGGCCAAGGAGAAGGAGGTCGACGACGAGATCGGTGGTCTGATCGCTCAGACCAACGAATCGATCACCAAGCTCCAGGCGGCGGGCGCCACCGGACCCGAGATCGAGGACGCCAAGACCAAGGTCCAGCAGATCTCGGCCGCTTATCTCAGCGAGCCGAACAAGAATTACATCTCGTCGATGTCGCGGCTCAAGGACCTGCTTCGCACGCTCGTGATGCTCGACCTCGAGATTTGCGCGATTACGCGCAGGTGAAAAAGAACCTGGAATCGACCGACAGCGTCAACGAGAGCAAGCTCCAGGTCGCCGTCAAGGGTTTCAGCGACGCCAAGACCGACCTCGAGCAGGAGCACAACAAGCATGTCCAGGAGCGCGACCAGCTCCTGACCAAGGTTGACCAGTACCAGACCGAGATCGCGCGCAGGCCACCGAGATCTCCTCGCTCAACACCAAGCTTCGCCAGCAGGAAGAGGATTATTCCAAGAAGCTCCGCCTGGCGCAGGACACACTGCGTGAGTCGCGCGACCAGCTTGAGCGCAAGGAGACGGTTCTCGACAGCCCCGACGGCCGCATTACCTATGTCGATCACAACAAGGGTGAAGTCTACACCAACCTGACGCGTAGCATGGGCGCCCGGCCGCAGATGAAGCTGACGCTCTTCGACAGCGGAGCCCCGGGCATTCCCACCGATAAGCCCAAGGGATCGATCGAGCTAACTTATGTCGGGGATAAATACAGCATCGGCCGGATCGTCAAGACGAACAATCCGATCGACCCGATCCGGGTCAGCGATATCGTCTATTCGCCCGCGTGGTCGCCCAACGAGCCGATGCGCTTCGCACTGATCGGCAAGATGGACGTCAACCGTGACGGGAAGGATGATCGGGCCGACCTCAAGCGGATGATCGAGTCGGCCGGCGGGATTGTCGACTACGACTTGCCTCCGCCCGACGTGGGCAAGGAGTCGGGCGAGCTCTCCGGCCGTGACGCGTGGTACGTATTCGACGATCGGACTCCGTACATTCTCGAGTTCAAGACGGGCGAGGACGTGACCTCGGGCCAGCAGCTTGAGTTCCTCAAGAAGCAGTCCGAAGCGATGAAGGAGGCCCGTCTCGTGGGTGTTCGGCCGATGTCGATTGGACGGCTCCTGACTTACCTCGGTTATGATTACCAGTCGCCGGTCCGGGCGCGCGCCGAGGCGGTCAACAATCAGGTGCTCCGTCGTCTGCTCGCACCCCGACAACGGGACCAGGCGAAACCGGCCGAGCCCGCCGCGACGGAGCCCGCCGCGGACGCAGCCGCAAAGCCCTGATCGTTCCGCTCGAAGGGTTGATGATCAAACACGAGTCGGGCGATTCCTATCCAGAGGAACGCCCGACTCGTGTTTCGATTTCGAAGCCGAGCGCGTTCTCAGCGCTGGTCGATCGGCTTGACGTGTCGATTGGGGGGGCCGATGTAGCGAGCGCGGGGCGCATCAAACGGTTGTGGTCGAGCTGCTCGATGATATGGGCGGACCAGCCCGCGACGCGGGCCATGGCGAAGATCGGGCGTGTAGATGTCGGTCGCCAGGTTCATGTAGTGATACAGACGGGCGCTTGGCCAGTCGACGTTGGGCGGCAGCTTCTTTTGCTCGGTGACGGCCCGCTCGATCGGCTCGGCGATCCGTTCCCAGCGGTCGTCGCCGATCTCGTCGGCAAGCCGGGAGCAATGTCCTTTCAGAATCCGGGACCGAGGGTCGCCGGTCTTGTAGACGCGGTGGCCGAATCCCATGATCCGTTCCTTGCGTGCCAGGGCCTGCTCGATCCAGTCCATGGCGTTCTCAGGCGAGCCGACCTGTTCGAGGACCTTCCACGCCTCCTCATTGGCACCGCCGTGGAGCGGCCCCTTGAGCGTGCCGATGGCGGCGACGATCCCCGAATAGATATCGGAAAGGGTCGAGACCGTCACACGGGCGGCGAACGTCGAGGCGTTCAACTCGTGCTCGGTGTAGAGAACCAGCGACAGGTCGAACGCGTCGCGCATCGTCCTGGACGGGACCGCGCCGTTGACCATGTGGAGGAAGTTGGCCGCGTGATCGAGGTCGGCGCGGGGAGCGATCGGGTCCAGGCCGTTGCGAATCCGTTCCCGGTAGGCGATCGCCGTGGCCATCTGGGCGATCATCCGCTCCGCCATGCGAACGTTGGCGGCGTGATCGGTAGGTGCGGAGTTGACATCGGGATCGAAATGAGCCAGGACACTCACCGAGGTCCGCAGGGCGTCCATCGGATGGACCGATTTCGGGATCTTGCCAAAAAGGGTCACCAGGGGTTCGGGAATGGCGCGCAACCCGCGAAGGCGGGCGTCGAACTCCGCGAGCTGCGACCGGGTGGGCAGATCGCCGTGCAGGAGCAGGAAGGCTGTCTCCTCGTAGGACACGACTTCCGCCAGGTCTTCGATCCGGTACCCGCGATACTCCAGGCCCCCCGAACCTTCCCTGCCTTCGAGGTTGCAGATCGCCGATTCGCTGGCGATCACCCCCTCGAGGCCCGGAAAGTATTGGTCCGACTGATTGCTCATGCGCTGACTCCGCCTTGGAGAACGAACGACCGTGACGATCGGCCTGCGTCCGGCATACCACCGAGGTCTGGTCCGCCAGATCCGTGCCGGGTAAGAGGCACGCGTCCGAGGGGAAGGACGTCGGGTGCCCCTGAGCAACGACACTAACTCACGCCCCGGCCTTCGTCAAAGGGGCGGCGGGCGGCCATTGAAGCTACGGGAAGGACCACGCGACGCCGCCGAGTTGCCGGTTCCAAAAAACCGCCGGGGGTAGCGCTCATCTCGATGAGATGGCGCTACCCCCGGTTCAGGTTACAACCCCGCGAGAAACCCCCACCCCCAAGGTGGGTTGTCCACGCCTTCCGCCCAGATTGCGCAGACAGTCTCAAGCGAGGTCGTTCGCTCCTGGAGTTCCGGTCGATCCGGCTGGCGAATCGACCGCTTACCCTCTTTTTCTAGACGCCTCGATCGTGACTGGAAAGGGGTTGAGTCCGGATTTTCGAAAAATTCATTAGACGGAGGAGGGGGGTGCGGCCTCGTCCTCGAAGAGCCGGAGCAAGTCGTCGAGCTCGGCCGGCTCGAGGGTCAGCAGTCGGGTGGCGAGGGTGTTGATGAGATCGAAGAAGTGGCGAAGTGAAGCGATTCGATCAAGCCGGGCCGCAGGGGGAGCGGGAGCTTCGGCGATCAGCCGGACGGTTCGTTCGAGCACAACCAGGGTCGGGTCGAGCTCGCGCCGCTTGCGCTCCGAAAGGATGCGGCGGAAAAGGATCCAGACATCGGTCTCGGCCCGGTAGAACTCACGACGCGCGCCCTGGTGATGGACCTTGTGGACGACTCCCCAGGACATCAGCTCTCTCAGGTTCATGCTGACGTTGCCACGCGAGACTCCGAGCCATTCCTTGAGCGCGTCGGCCGTCCACTCGTCACCGTTGATATAAAGCAACGCGAACAGCTCGCCCATGGTGGCGTTAATGCCCCAGGAACGTGCCATCATCCCCCAGTGCTCGACGAACTGGCGGACCGCTCCATCACCTGGGCCGGTTTCGGCCAACGGGGAGTCCACTCCATTGTTCTCCGTCTCCGACGTCTCGAATCGGCCGATCGTCATCGCTGGTCCCTCGGGGGTCGCGGTCCAGGCGATCTACTTCATCCATAATATCATGAAAAACCGATGCCTGACAGCGCTTCCAGGCTGGTTCGGCCCGAAGTCGAGCCGCCCTCCTTGATAGTCCGTACGCGGCGGCGACTCGATCGTGAAGGGTCAGGAATCGCTTTTTTAAAACGGCGCGAAAGATCAAGAGACCCGCCCCAGCCGTGGGGGGAGTTTCGGGGCTACGACTCCTTCGGGACGTTCGGCGCACGAAGTCATCGATCATAGCCGCTCGTCCCACGTCTCGCATCCATCCGCCCGCCGATCGCACGTCGGCCTAAAACGCGGTTCACTCGCACGCTCCGGGCGAACGACTCTCGAAACGCGAGCAAACCAAACCCACCTGGCTCTCGGGGCTGGGTCGCCCTGACAGGTCGGTCGATTCCTGGTAGGATCGGGCGGTTTCTAAGGAAACGGACGCGTGCGAGTCGGAGCGTCGGTCGCGAGCGAGGACCGAGCAGGTCAGGGGGGAAGGTCCCAGGAAGAGGAGCGAGGCCGATGTGTGGGATTGTCGGATACACCGGAACTCACGAGGCGAGCCCGATCCTGGTCGCGGGTCTGAGGCGTCTGGAATACCGGGGCTACGATAGCGCGGGGATCGCCGTGCTTGACCATGATCGGCTGGTCGTACGGAAACGCGCCGGGCGGGTGCGGACGTTGGAGGATGCGCTCGTGGTCGAGCCGGCGGCCGGTCATTGCGGGATCAGTCACACGCGATGGGCGACCCACGGCCCGGCCAGCGACCGGAACGCCCACCCCCACCTCGGCGGCCGTCACGGCCGCCCGAGCGTAGCGGTCGTTCACAACGGCGTGATCGAGAACCACGCAACGCTCCGGCGCGAGCTCGAAAGCCAGGGTTTCGTTTTCCTGAGCCAGACCGATACCGAGGTGATTGCCCACCTGATCGCCCGCGAGTTCGAGCAGGAGATCGACCTGTTCGCGGCGGTCCAGCGGACCCTGCCCCGGCTCGAGGGGGCATATGGCCTGGCGGTGGTCAGCCCACGCGAGCCCGATCATGTCATCGGCGCCCGGCTTGGCAGCCCGCTCGTGGTTGGGCTTGGCGACGGCGAGCATTTTCTGGCCAGCGATCCGGTGGCGATCGTCCAGCACACGGCGCACGTCGCCTACCTCCAGGACGGCGAGGTCGTCCGGCTCACGCCATCGGATTTTGAGATCCGGCATCGTGAGCGCGGCTCGATCACGCCCCGGATCGACCGGATCGACTGGAAGCCCGACGCCGTCGAGCTGGGCGGTCATGCCCACTACATGCTCAAGGAGATCCGTGAGCAACCCGAGACCGTGCATGACGCCTGCCGCGGCCGGTTCCGACCCGCCGAGGCCACCGCGGAGTTCGGCGGCCTGAACCTCACCACCCAGCAGCTCCGCCGCGTCCGCCGGATCGTCTTCGCCGCCTGCGGCACGAGCTGGCACGCCGCACTCGTGGGCGAATACCTGATCGAGCGGCTGGCTCACCTGCCCGTCGAGGTCGAGTACGCCAGCGAATTCCGGTATCGCAACGCGCCGCTCGACGACCGGACGCTCGTGTTCGTGCTCAGCCAGTCGGGCGAGACCGCCGACACCCTAGGCGCGCTCCGCGAGGCCCGGCGCAAGGGGCACCCGACCCTGGCGATCGTCAATACCGTGGGCAGCACGATCGCCCGTGAGGCCAACGGCGGTATCTACCTCCACGCCGGCCCCGAGGTCGGCGTCGCCAGCACCAAGGCGTTCACCGCTCAGGTCGCCGTGCTCACCCTCCTGGCCGTTCACTTCGGCAGGCTCCGTCACATGTCGTTTTCCGACGGAATGGCCGCTCTCGAGGCGATCGAACAGGTTCCCGAACAGATCGGCCGGGTCCTGGCAAGCGAGCCCGCAATCATCGAAGCCGCCGGGCGCCTGGTCCAGGCCCGCAGCGCCCTGTACCTGGGCCGCGACCTGCATTACCCCGTCGCGCTCGAAGGAGCCCTCAAGCTCAAGGAGATCAGCTACATCCACGCCGAGGGCTACCCAACCGCCGAGATGAAACACGGTCCGATCGCCCTGATTGACCGCGATACCCCCAGCGTATTCGTCGCCCCCCGGGGCACGCTCCACGCCAAGACCCTGAGCAACATCGAGGAAGTCCGCGCCCGACACGGCACGATCATCGCCGTGGGCACCGAGGGGGACCACGAACTCACGGGGATGGCCGACAATTTCCTCGCCATCCCCGACGTCCCCGAGATCGTTCAACCCCTCCTGACCGTCGTTCCCCTTCAGCTCCTGGCCTACCACGTCGCCCGGATGCGTGGCTGCGATATCGACAAGCCGAGGAACCTGGCGAAGAGTGTGACGGTCGAGTGAATTGATGATCAACTCGTTTTTATGCGATCATTTTTTCCGCCAAAGAGACGGGACGGAAGGAACGCGAAGTTGCCTGCGATCATGGCCAGGCTGAACTCGGTGAGGCCAAGGGTGAGCTCGATCCCGGCATGGAGCAGGATCATCCCGACCACCACGATGGGCCGGAGCAGACGGACCCAGACCAGAATCGGGTAGAATAGCTCCAGCGCGATGGTCAGGTGAGTGAGCAGGTAGACCACGCTCGGAAAGGCCGCCAGCCAGGTCAGGTCGCGAACGCGGTACTCGGGGGTCACCAGGATGATGAGAGCCGCCGTGCCGTCCCACCACGACTTTCCCCGCAGCTTGGCCAGTCCGGCCGAGGCGTAGATCAGGCAGAGGTGAAGCTGGATCAGCCGCAGAGCGAGGTTTGCCGAGACGGTGGACGGCGGGCGGAGCGGCCCGCCGCGACGCCGGACGAGCCAGCGGTCGACCGACCACGACTGGCCGCTCGAGCCGGTTGCGGCCAGGTACATGAGCCAGGTCAAGAGCGCCTGGTCGAACCCGAAGAAGAGGACCGGAGTCCTCTGGACTGTGGAGACCATCACCAACCACGTCAGAATGGCGGCGAGACGGCTGAAGAGGCCGATCGTGAACAGCGCCAGGATGATGAGCCCAGCAACCCACACCGGCCGGAGCCAACGGTCGGGGACGACTAACCAGAGCGACCAGGAAGGCGCCCCGTGCTTCCAGTCGGCCCAGAACCGGTGAAGTGACTCGACGTCGGCCCAGCCGTCACTGCCGACACTGGCGCCGAGGTCAATGCCGATGGTCGCGAAGCTCCAGATCGCCAGCAGGCCGACAATGATCCGGATCACGCCCAGGGGCGCGGGGTCGGCGGCGGTGAAGAAGAAGACGCGCCACGACCGGACAGTCGTCGCCCCAAGATCGGCCAGGTAATCGAGCAGGCCGAATCCGATGCGCACCACCCCGCGGGCGATCGCCGAGACAGCGGCGATCAATGCGGCTTGAAGTCGTCGCACGAATAAACTCCGATCATTTCCCCGGGCATGAACCAATCCGGGTCGTCGAGGTCGAGCTTCTCACCCCGCGCCGCCGCGCTCGCGACCAGGGACAGCGGAGGAATCCGGTGATGCTTCACCTGGAGCTCAACCCACTGACATCCCGGATTCGAACGGCAGAGGTGCCGGGCGTACGACGACGCCCAGATGGGAGCCGGCGCGTTTCCGCCCGAGGTGAACTCGTGGGTCACGTGCCAGGCCATCGCGATCTCACGCAACAAACGGATGCGCGGTCGAGTCGCGTGATCGGGGATTCGAATCTCCCGGTCGGGCTGGCCATTCCCGAACCGAAGCTTGGCCAGGATCACGGGCGCGACATCGACCGGATCGGGTGAGAAATAGGCATGCGCCCATTCCTGGTTAATCAGCACGACATACCAGTAAAACTTCTGGCCGATATCGAATTCCAGGGGCGAAGCACTGACCTGGCCGGCGATTTCGCAGGCGAGGAGGGCCGTCATATGGAACAGCAGGAGCAATGAGACGAGCCCACAGGCCCAACCCGGCCAGGATCGGCGCGATCCGGGAATTGGCTCCCCCGGTTGCTCGGGAACGACAAGCTCGCTCCCACACCACGCGCGAAGCCGATCAATCCACGAGCGGCTCCGACCGGCGCGAGCCGACTCCGCGTTTTTTTTCATGTCCACATGACCTTGATCTTTCATCAATCAACGTCCCGGCTTGACCGTAAGCTGGATGCGTACCGGGCCGTCCGGTTCGATCAGGTAAAGATAAGCCGACGGGTCGTTCGCGATCGACTTCCTGGACTCCATCCCGCCCGATACCCGCAGTTCGACCCGCCGTTTCGTCGATCCCGCTCCGACCTCCCACGCGAATTCGGCCCGATCAACCGCCGAACGTGTCCCGGGCGTCGATACCACCAGGGCCGTGCGAAGCCGTTCGGCCAGCACGTTCGACACGACACGGACCGATCGCACCCACCCGCCGCTCACTGGCTCGATCGTCTCTTCGACTTCAACACCGAGAGCTTCGCCAGACCCCTGCGGCGGGTTGAGGTGATACGTCAGGCGGACTCCCCGCGCCCCGAGCTCGACTTCACCGAACCGGCCGAACCGCTCGCGAACCTCGCCAGGCAGGATGACCCTTTCCCCTGGCTCGGTGAGATAAACCACAGGAGGCAGACGGTTCGACGCCAGCCAGAGCCGTTCGCCTTCCGGATGCCACTCCCACAATCGACCCGCCTTGGTGCGGGTCAGGAACCCGTCGCTCCAGAACGAGAGCCACGCGAGGCGGTCGGTATCGAGGAGCAGGGTCTGATCGTTGGCCAGTCCGATCGCCAGGGCGCGGGGCGTGTGCCCGTCGTTGGGTGGTGGGACCTCGTTGAGGATCACCATGTCGCGCACAACCCTCGGGCGCTGGGCGTCCTTCGGCACACGCTGGCGACTCACCGCCGCGGTCGCCTCGGCGACCCGAGGACTCCCCAGCAGCCTCCAGATGAGTTCGAGTTGTTGTTCGAGCGTGCCCTCGGCGACTGGTAGGGGTTGGAGGAATTGCGGCATGGGTGTGCCGGGAATGATCCGTTGCGGATTGGAGATCCATCGGTGAAAATACGAAGAAGTCATGCGCCGATGCGCCAGTGAGAGGTCGGGCCCCAGCGTCTCGGGCTCGCCGCCGGGAGGGATTCGCCCAGCCACGACGTGACAATTGACGCAGCCAAACCCTTGCTGGCCGAAAAGCTTCGTCGCGGTGACGGATTCGTTCTCGACCTCGGCTTCGACGGGAGACGGGCCGACTTGATCTCGAATCCTCGAAACCTCGATCCGGTCGTGGACCCGAAAGTAAGTGATGATCGCCTCGGCCTCGCCCGGCGCATATCGAAAGACGGGCATGCGCACCGAGAGCCAGGGACGCGCTCGTGGCGCTGAGCCGCGGACCACTTGCGTCAGATACTCGGAACGCAGCTTGTCCCCAACCGACGAGAGATCAGGAGGTGTCAACGTTCCCTTGAGTGCTCCGAGCTCGGCATCGCTGGCGAGCGATGCCGCGAGCTGAGGGCCGAGCATCGTCCCACCCTGACCATCGCGGACGTGACACCCCAAACAGCCGAACCGCCGAATCATATCGACGACTCGCGAATCGGGGCTGATCGGCGATGGTCGCTCCGGCAAACCCGCGATCAGGGCGCGGAGGGCGTCGCGCTGCTGGTCGCTGAGGTTGAACCTGGGAACGCCCGCGGCCCGCGTCGCTCCGGAGTCCGCCAGGCAGCCGGCATTGACACGATCGCTTGACTTGATCGGCAAGTCGGCGGGCGGCGCCTTCAGCCCGGGAACTTCGTGGCAGGCCGCGCAGCGGAGCCGGTTCGCCAGTCCTTCGCCGCGTACCTTATCACCGGGCGTTCGATTGGCCACCGCCGGGGAAGAGAAGCGATCATTAGCGTTCGAAGACGGGTCATCCAGGTCACTGACGAGGTAGGCGGCGAGCTGCGCCGACTCATCAGCGCTCAAATTCAGGTCGGCGCGGTGTTGGGACCGTGCGTTCGACTTCTTTCGGGGATGCTCCAGATACTGAGCGAGCCGCGCCGCCGTTCGCTGGCGACCTACGTTGGAGAGGTCCGGCCCAGCCTGCTCATCCCGCCGGATCACGATGCCGCTCGCGTCCGGGCCCCGCGTATGGCACCCCAGACAGCCGACCGATCGGAACAGCAGTCTCCCCTGTCGCGGGTTCGCGACGTTAAGTGCCATGGTGAGCTCGACGGAGGGCGGGGCGGGTTCCTTCTTGCTAGGTGCTTGCGTCAGGTAGGCGAGGAGGTCAGCGGTTTCGGTAGCGCCAAGTCCGTGTCCGAGGCCAGGCATCCTCGTATCAGGTCGCACCCGTGCAGGGTTCTCAAGCCAGGCGGCGAGCCATCCGGAAGCGATCGTGCGACCGGCGTCATCCAGGGGCGGGCCGAGATCCCGATGCGTGGACAGGTCGAGCAGCGCATGGCAATTGGCGCATCCCAGCCTGTCGGCAAGACGCCGGCCCGTCTCGAACCGGTCCAGTTCCTCGGGTGCATTCCCGTCGACCTCATGAAACAAAAGACGCGCGGGGACCGCCTCGCGCCCGAAGCCGGGTCCCTCCCAGTCGATCGAGAACCGGGTCGGGCCGTGGCCCTGGTCGTGGCGATACTCCAAAATAATGGGGGTCAATCCCGCAGCCAGCTCGATCGATTCCGAACCGATCGGACCCGGGTCGACGGGGCCTGGGTTGGACCGGAGTAGGGTCTTGCCTCCGACGATCAGAACAATGGAACCCTCCGCCTCAGTCCAGAACCGGTGGGAACCTGGCGACTGGATCAGCAGCAGCCCGGTATAGCGGGCCTGAAACCCGTCGGCGGGCACGCGCGGGTCGGGAGCCCCTGCCGACCGAAGGTCCGAAGCGATTCGGGTCACGCCTCCAGGCGAGTATTCCGCGCGAAGACCGGGTCGCGGGGTATCAAGGTCGGCCTGGGGACGTTCAGCCGCCACGGTGATATTGACCCAGAGGACAAGCAGACCATTGAGCAGAGGCCGGGTGCATTTCCAATTCAATGGCGCCACGGGCCGCACGCCCGCCCTTTACGAAAGCGATTTCTGGATCATACCGGGGACGATCGGCGATCGAAAACGAATCACGAGTGTAAGGCGGCGCGGCGACGCACTCAAGCGAACACCCCGGACCGGAAGCCGCTCCGTCGGGTCAGGAGCGCTCGCCGGTCCGGGGTCATACCAGGAACGATTCAGGCCCGTCGTGAATCCGAACCTCAACGGGCTCCAGGCTGAGTGGAAAGGGCCGCGTTACGCGTGGTGGTACCGGTTGTCGTGCCACTGCCGAAGAGGGGAGCACCGATCGACTTGACCGAACGTGCCATGAACGAGTACTGCAACATCGTATTGACCACCGTCTGGAACGGAGCGGCCAGGCGGTCGATGAACAGCGTGGTCCGCACGATCGGGTCGCGATAGACAACGAGCCGGTCACCGGGCATCAACTGATAGTTGGTCGTGGGATCGCCACCGCTGACGATTGCCGCCAGGTTAACCGGCAGAGTCTGCTCACAGCAGGCGCCGGGCGGGGCGGGGCGAACCAACCGGATATTCTGAGGGGCCGCGGTCGGGATCAGGCCACCCGAATAGTGAATCGCGTCGAGTACGGTTTCATTCCCGGTGATCGGGAGTTTGCCAGGCGCGGCGACGTCGCCTTCCACATAGTAATTCTTGCTGTTATAGGCGGTCACATCAACGAAAACTCGATCCGAATCCCGCGGTTGCACATCTTCCATTTCCTGGGTCTTGGGATCGAACTCGACGAGCCCAAGCACTTCATCCTGGAGGTATTTTCGGAGGTGAAGGACGATCTTCTCCTTGATCTCGGGGAGGGTCAGTCCCGCGACGTAGACCTCACCGTAAAACCCGAGCGAGATCTTGCCGTCAGGACGGACCAGTCGCTCGCCCGAGATCGGCCGGCCGGGGAGTGCTTCGAGCACCTCGACCAGCAGGAGGTCGGGAGGCTCGACGACGTAATCGGGCATCGAGACCTTGCTGAATTCTCGGGGGAGATTACTTTGAGCAATATCCTTCTCCGGAGTCCTGACGGTCTGACAGCCCGAGGCCAGGATCACGGCCAGGGCCATGAGCCATCCGTTCCGGCGGTCGAGTGGGTTCCACCTCTTGCGATCCATGCGACACTCCCTCCCGGCCCACCGGGACAGACTCAACGCGGCCCGACACACGTCGGCCGCTCCCCGTTGGCTTGCTATCCTGCGACGCGCCGCAAGCGACGGTTAAACTTCGTTGACTTAAGTTTGACTGGACTTGACACGACGGGTCGTGACACCAACATAGATCGGCACCACTCGGTCGGACCTCAAGTCGAAAGTCAAGCTCCGTCATCAATGACCATTGGCCGAATAGTAATTGCCGTATCGGTTATAGTGCCGATCGGGCACTCCGCCCCCCTGGACTGGCCGATTGAAGTAGCGGGCCGCCCCCGCTCCCGGGGTATCACTGACCCGTCGATCAGCGGGAATCGGCACGTAGCCCGCGGGAGGGGCGGTGGGGTTCGGGCGCGTTCCGCTCATCTGCCCCGACCCGATCCCACCCATGCTTTGCTGCGCGGCGAAGAAATAAAGCGCCGCGTTATTCGCCGTCGCGGGCGCATACATTGCAGCGTACGGGTTCAGGAACGGATTCATCGACGGCATGTTGTACGGATTGGCCACGAACCCCGGAGGGGTGACCGCTCCAGGCGCGAAACCGGTCCCCATTCCGCTCCCGGTCGAGGCCGTCGGCGCCCGCCCGGTGTAGGACCCGTACGGTGACGTAGTTGTCGTGCTCGGCGCGACGGTTCCATAAGACGACTGCGCCAGGGCGCACCGATCCCCGGCGGCGGAGCACAGGGCCGCGGTCAGCAGGCCGCAAATCCTGACCGATCCGTTTCGCATTCTCCTACCTCCTGGGAGACGGTTGACGGGATCTCAACGATGCGTTCCTTGATCCCAGGGGTCCGTCCTGTGTCTCCCATCGGCACCGAATCCCGCCGCGATTCACCCTTTCCCCGACGGCTTGGTAGTTCCTGACCTGGTTTTCGACAGAGACGCAATAGCCCCAAAATTCCTCATTTACGTAAAATACGGCTTTTAGCTTCGCTCTCCAATTTCACTATAGTGCCATCTTGAAACACCCGATCGAACGGGTGAGACGTCTGACGTTGCGTCGTTTGGGGATGATTCCAAAGGAGCGAACGGAGGGGAGGCGCGTTGCTGAACGTTGGACGCAAGCCGCGCCGGTCCCGGTCGTCCGCCGCAAAACCTGCGAGGCGAGGATGCGGATGAGCACTTGGAGGCGAACGGTTACGTCGGCAGTCTGGATCGGGGGCATGCTCCTGATACTGGCCGCACCGACCTGGGTTCAGGCCCAGACACAGTTGTTCCCCCTGGCCCCGATCCAGCGAGAACGGGTGCCGTGTCCGCTGGAGGATCCGGTCTACGGGGTCTACCGGCACCAGTATTTCGGTTATTTCCCGACGTGCTGGCGGTCATTTCCAGCGGGCTGGGGCTGTCCCAGTCCCAAGGCGCCCAACGTGGCCAAGGCGTTCGCGGACCTGCCGCGCGACAAGCCCCCTGCGAACGTGGGTGACATGGATCGTGGCGAGGAACCGGGAATGGAAGGGGCGCCGCCCCAGGGTCCGCCGGGCATGGGCGGGCCACGAGGACGAGACCTGACGCCGCCATTGCCCGAGGGACGCTCGCCCTTCGAACTCGACAAGCCCGGCGCCAATCCCAATCCCGGCGAGCTGCCGGCGCCCTCCCCGGATCAGCCGAGGAGCGCGGCCCGGCGTAACCGATCATCAAGCCCGCCGGTGACCTCGGTTGCAGGTGACATGACGGCCGCGAAGCCCGATTCCGTCCAGGAATCGTTGATGCCGCTACCCGGACCGATCGAGGCCGATGCCACGGCCTCGGTCCTCGCGCCCACGGCCGTGAATCGCGCGCCCATGAATATGTCCCCGGTCAATCCGGTCGGAAATGGGGTGGGAGCGGGTCAGCCCTTGCCGGACCCCGCATTTCCGCCGGCGTCCATCGAGTCGTCCGACGCGACGATGGCCCCGGGTCCACAATTCGCTCCTCAGCGCCGTGGACCTCTGGGGACCCTGTTCAACGGGCTCACCTCGCGGCTTCGCCGCTGACCGGCAAGTCCAGGATCGTTCTCTCCGGTCATTGTGTCTCGAGATAGGTGGCGGGAGTCGTTTCCTTGAGGAGCGGCTCCCGTCTTTGGTTTCGAATCGCCGATTGATCCTGAAAAGAAAACGCGGTCATGGCACAATCATGAGCGTCGGGTCGCGAAATCCGTTGCAGGGCGACCGTGCGAACGCCGCGACGGATCGGCGGTGATCGACCAAGCGACCAACCCTTCAGGACGGCTCCAGACGGGGCAAGATCGTTAATGCGGACGACTCGTTGGATCGTGGCCGTGTTGTTGACCATCCTGGTACTGGGGGCTGTCGCCTCCTTGTTGACCGAATACAACAAATTCCACGACTATCTGGCGAAGTATCCCGCCTGGTTCTCGCTTGCGTTTGACGTGACGACAGGTCTTGTGACGACCGCCGCGGCGTTGACCGCCGCACGAATGTTCTGGAAGCTGGGCCGATCGCCGCGTGCGGCGGAACTGGCCAACATCAAGGCGCCCGAGGACGTCGTCCGGGCTGCGGAGGTCCAGGCCGAGAAAGCCGAGCAGGTGATCAACCAGGTTCAGGATCAAGCGGCGCGGGCCGTTCTCGGCGATGAGCTGGCCGCCATCCGCGCCGATCGGCACCGCCGACGATTTCATGTCGTCGTCTTCGGCACGGGATCGGCAGGAAAAACCTCGCTGATCAACGCCCTGCTGGGCCAGCACGTCGGCAAGACCGAGGCCGTGATGGGAACCACTCGCACCCGGGCTGAGCACACTCAGGTCATCGAGGGGATCGAGGGCACTGTCCTCCTTACCGATACGCCGGGGATTTCCGAGATCGGCCAGGGGGGTGCCATGCGCGAAAGCGAGGCCCGCAACCTCGCCGCCCGCGCGGACCTGCTCCTCTTCGTGCTCGACCACGACCTGATCCGGTCCGAGTTCGAGCCCCTGGTCGCGCTGGCGCGGCAGGGAAAACGATCGATCGTCGTCTTCAACAAGGAAGATCGGTTCACCGAGTCCGACCGAAAAGCCATCCTCGACAAGCTTCGCGAGCGCCTCTCCGGCACCATTTCTCCCCAGGACGTCGTCGCCGTTTCCGCCGATCCCCGGCCGATTCCTGTGCGCATCAAGCAGACCGACGGTACGTTCGAGACGATCGAGGAGGCCCAAGCCCCGGAGATCCACGCGCTTCGGGAACGGATCGCCGCAATTCTCCAGCGCGAGGGCGACGCCCTCCGCGCAGGAAACTTGCTCCTGCGGGCGCATCTGCTCAGCCGCAAGGCGCAGGACCAGCTCGGCGCCGAGCGCGACCAGAGGGCTCGCGCCGTGATCGACAAGTTCCAGTGGATCACCGCCGCGACGGTCTTCGCCAACCCGATCCCGGCACTCGATTTTCTGGCCAACGGGGCCGTGCAGTTCCAGATGATCTCCGAGCTGGCCACGGTCTACGGGGTCGAAGTCACCACGGCGCACGTCAAGATGGTCGGGTCGCAGATGGTCCAGACCTTGCTGAAGCTGGGGATGGTCGAGGCGGCGACCTCACTGATTGCCGGCCTGTTCAAGTCGACCCTGGTCGGCTACGCCGCCGGAGGCGCCGTACAGGGCGTCTCGATGGCCTATCTGACCCACATCTCGGGAAATGCGTTCAAGGAGTATTTCGCTCGGGGCCAGTCGTGGGGCGATGGCGGGATGCAAGCGGCCCTGGTCCGTCAGTTTGACCTCAACAGCCGGACGGAATTCCTCCAGGATTTCGCCAAACAAGCCCTTCAGCAGGTTTCGCACCGTGTTTTTAAAGGGAACGAACGTGCAGCCGGGAAGAAGTGACGCCATGACTCTCCACCCTCTAGAGATCGAGACGATCGTCGGCGCGGGAAGGGCCTTACGCGCAGGCCAGACGACGTCCGCCGCGCTGCTGGATCGATGCCTCGATCGGATTGCCGAGTGGGAGCCACGGGTCAGGGCCTGGGTCCGGGTCGATCGTGAAGGCGCCACGGCCCAGGCGGAGCGGCTCGACCGGGAGCTGGCCGAAGGTATCGATCGCGGGCCGTTGCACGGGATTCCAATCGGCATCAAGGACATCGTCGACGTGGCCGGACTTCCGACTGCGTCGGGCTTCGCGCCTGGCGGGATCGGACCGCGCGCGACGATGCCTCGATCGTACGGGCGCTGCGACAGGCCGGGGCGGTGATCCTGGGAAAGACCGTGAGCACCCAGTTCGCCTGGATCGATCCTCCGCCCACCCGCAACCCGTGGAACCTGGAGCGGACTCCGGGGGGCTCGTCCAGCGGTTCGGCGGTGGCCGTGTCGCTGGGGATGTGTTACGGAGCGATTGGGACCCAGACCGGCGGCTCGATCATCCGTCCGGCGTCATTCTGCGGAGTCTGCGGGCTCAAACCGACCCATCACGCACTCGACGAGCGCGGCATCGTTCCCTTCGCCCCAGCCTCGATCACCCGGGGCCGATCGCGCGCACGGTCGCCGATCTTCAGCTCCTTTTCGCGGCCATGCGAACGAGCGCGGATTGGTCCGGCGGGGGGGAAGTCGAGTCCTTCGAGACAGCCGGGCCGACGTCGGAAGTTGACTTATTGGCCCCGTCGATGCGAGCTGGAGCACCGCGACTGGGTCGGTTGCGCGGGCCGTTCGTGGAAAAGGCCGAGCCCGAGATGACTACCGCGGTCGAGCAGATGGCGAGCCACCTGAACAAGGCTGGGGCCGTGGTTGGCGATCTGCCCGACGATCTGTTCGATTTTGAGACGATCGGCCGCAATCACCGGGTCATCATGGCCGCCGAGGCGGCGGCGGGCCATGTCCACCGACTCAATTCGCATCGCGAGTATTACGCGCCCCAGATCAAGTCGCTGGTCGTCGAGGGCCTGGCCATTTCCGCCACCGATTATATCCGCTGCCGGGAAGACCAGCGGCGTCGCTCCACCAACTTGCTCGAAGCTGTGAGGAAACGACACAAGTACGACGCGATCCTCATGGCGGCGACCGTCGGTCCGGCTCCTGGTCCCGAGACCACCGGCGACCCGGTTTTCAACTCTCCCTGGAGTTACCTGGGCTGGCCGACGCTATCATTCCCGATTGGGCTCTCATCCGATGGCCTGCCACTGGCGATTCAGATCGTCGGCCCCTCGTTTTTCGGCGAGGACGAATTGTTCCGCATCGCGGCCTGGTGCGAATCGGTCATCCGCCGCGTCGGCCATGGAACGTCTTCGTAGCCGCGAGCGCGAGCACCCGTGCAAGGAGCCAAGTGACTCATGCCGATCCCCGACGATGCCACTGCGAATGCGAATACAAGTGCCGACGGCGCCGCTCCGCTCCTGACCACCACGACCGAGGCTTCGGCCTGGACCGACATGCTTGACGACCTGGACCACATCACCGCCGTACCGTCCGACCCCGACGTCGTCGCCAAGGCGCGCGAGAGCCTGGAAGAGACCTTCCAGGCGCTTCAGCTCACCTCCGACGAGGAGCGAGCACTGGCCGACGAGTTGAAGCAACTCCGCGCCTGGGCGACAAGCTCGACCAGAATTCGATCGAGATCGCCGCGTTCGGGATGGTCAGCCGGGGCAAGTCATCGGTACTCAACGCGCTTCTCGGGCAGGACGTCTTCACCATCGGCACGACCCACGGCACGACCGTCCAGCGCTCGCAACAGCGCTGGGAACAGGCAACCCTCGATCGCCCAGGACTCGAAGGAGCCAAGCTCATCCTGGTCGACACGCCGGGGATCGACGAGGTCGGTGGTGAGACCCGCGAATCGATCGCGCGTGAGGTCGCCCGACATGCCGACCTGATCCTCTTCGTGGTCTCGAGCGATCTTCAGCGGGTCGAGATCGAGGCACTTTCCCGCCTTCGCGAAGCCCAGAAACCGATCATCCTGGTCTTCAACCAGATTGACCGATACCCCGAGACCGACCGCGATCAGATCTATGCCAAGATCATCGACGAGCGGGTACGGACCTTGATCCGACCCGACGACGTGGTCATGACGGCCGCCCGGCCCGATCCCTATCGGGTCAAGATACAGCTTCCCGACGGCACCACCACCATCCAGTGGGAGCGTCCCGCGGCCGTCATCGAACCGCTCAAGCTCCGCATCCTCGACGTGCTCGAGCGGGAGGGCAAGGCGCTGGTCGCCTTGAATACGTTGCTCCTGGCCGGCGACCTGCATGAGGAGATCGTGGCCCACAAGATCCGGATCCGCGAGGACGCGGCCAACCGGATCATCTGGAGTTTCTCGATCGCCAAGGGCGCGGCGGTGGCATTGAACCCGATCCCGGTGGCTGACATGGCCGGCGGCCTGGCGGTCGATGTCGGGATGATCGTCGCGCTCAGCAAGGTTTACGGCATCAGGCTGACCCGCCGGACGGCGTCGGGGCTGGTCAAGGACATGATGGTGGCCCTGGGGACCCTGGGTGTGGTCGAGGTAGCCACCCGTCTGCTGGCCAGCGGCGTCAAGTCGTCACTGGCGGGGCTCACCGTGCTGACCGGCGGCATGGCGGTTCCCTTGACCGCGCTGGGTTACGGCGCCATCGGCCTGGCCCAGGGCGGGGCGGCGGCGACGACCTCGTACGTACTCGGACACGGGGCGAAGGTCTACCTCCAGCAAGGTTGCCAGTGGGGGCCGCGAGGCATCAAAACCGTGGTCCACCAGATCCTGGCCGAGGCCAAGGCCGACTCGGTGATCGACCGGCTTCGTGAAGATCTCAAGCGCCGGGTGATGGGATGAGTGATGAACAGGAGTACCCTCCCGCCCCGATTCCTTCCCGACCCGAAGCCGCTACCGAAACCGATGCCCATACTGGCTCTGAATCGACGCGGAAGCTCCCGCGCCGAAATCGTCGGTCCTGGATCGTCGCCATCGTGATGTCCGCCCTGCTGGGGGGCGGTCTGGTCGCCGAGATCATTGCGACCCGCCCCGTGCGCCGGTCGGTCGCCGCCTACACCGCGCTGATCGCCGCGGCCAATCGCCAGGACATGGAGGCCGTTGCCGAACACTGTTCCTCGCGCTATCTCCGCGCACACCCGCTTCGACCCGCTCGAGAAGGGGGCGTCGTCGGCTTACCGCGCAACATCCACAAGAACTTTCGCGCCTGGCGGCACGGGGCCGCCGTCTGGCTCTGCCCGACCGACCGCGTCGGGCCGCTCTATCAGTTCGTCCTCGAACGGGGCGACTGGCGGTTCGACGGTCCGATCGGTTTGCTCCGCGGCCGAGGCGAAATCGTACCGTATTCCGATCTGACCGATCTTCCCGAATAAGCCCCCGACCATATCCGACCCACTCCGTTGACCAACCAGGGCCTTGACTTGGATGCTCGGCCCCTGGATCGTGAGGAAAATCCGATGATTACAGCGGTTGGTGCTTGTTTCGAGGTCACCATCAACTATGCAACCTCTCATGCCCGTTCGACGGCTAGGCGTCTTGGTGCTGCTCCTGGTCTTCATCCCGACGTTGTCGTCCCTCGCGCAGGAAATCCCTGGCGCCACGCGGGTGCCGACACTCTGGATCATCGGCGACTCGACAGTGAAGACCCCAACCAGGGGGCAGCAGGGTTGGGGTGATCCGATCAACGCGTTTTTCGATCCGGCGAAGGTCCACATCGAGAACAAGGCGCGCGGTGGGCGAAGCAGCCGGACGTACCGGACCGAAGGGCTCTGGAACGAGGTCCGCGAGCAGCTTCGCCCTGGTGATTTCGTCCTGATCCAATTCGGTCACAACGACGGCGGGCCGCTCGATTCGGGCCGGGCCCGGGCGTCGCTCAAGGGCAACGGCGAGGAGACCCGGACCGTGGTCGATCCCCGCACCAAGGCCGACGAGATGGTTCACACCTATGGCTGGTACCTGCGCCGTTATGCCTCCGAAGCGAAGGAAAAAGGCGCCACGCCGATCGTTCTCTCGCCCATACCCCGAAATATCTGGAAAGACGACGGCAAGACTGTCGTCCGCGCTTCGGGCGACTACGGCAAGTGGGCCGGCGAGGCGGCGCGGGCCGAGAGCGTACCCTTCATTGATCTGAACGAGCGGATTGCCCGACGCTACGAGGAACTCGGCCCGGACAAGGTGAAAACCACGTTCTTCGGCGTCGACCACACTCATACGACCCCTGCGGGGGCCGAACTGAACGCCGCCGAGGTCGCCTCTGGAATCCTGCGCACTGCCCGATTGCCTCCTGGCTCAGGCCCTCCGCCCGGCTCCGGAAACCGACGCGAAGCGAACCAGCCTGTTCCGCTTCCATTTCGGTCCGGAAAAGAAAGCGAACGGGGCGACTTCCGTGAAGCCTGACTTGGTATACACATCCGAGCGAGGCTATGGTTTCGAGCCGGGGGCCAAGGTCGAGGCCCTCGAGCGACGAGGTGAAGGATTAGTCACCAGCGACCAGCCGTTCCTCTTCTCGGTCGCCCTTCCCGAAGGGAACTACAACGTCACCATAACCCTCGGCGACCCTGATGGCACGTCGTCTACCACCGTCAAGGCCGAGTCGCGGCGATTGATGCTCGAACGGGTCGAGACAAAGCAAGGCGAACTGGCGACCCGGACCTTCACCGTGAATGTTCGGAACGCACGGATCGACCACGGCTCGAATGGCGAGGTCAAACTGAACGGTCGTGAGCGTGAGCCCTCGGCCCGGCACTGGGACGATAAGCTGACTCTCGAGTTCAACGGCGCCCGTCCATGCCTCGACGCCCTGGAGATCACCGCGGCCCCCGACGCCATCACCGTTTACATCGCAGGCGACTCGACCGTCACTGACCAGACCCGCGAGCCCTGGGCCGCGTGGGGCCAGATGCTCCCTCGCTTCTTCAAACCCGGGGTCGCGATCGCCAATCATGCCGAGTCCGGCCGGGCACTGCGCAGCTTTCAGAACGAGAAGCGGCTCGACAAGATCTTGAGTACCATCAAACCGGGTGATTACCTCTTCATCCAGTTCGCCCACAACGACCAGAAGGAAAAAGGACCGAACGTCGGCGCCTTCACGACTTACAAGGCATCACTCGAGCACTACATCGATGAGGCACGCAAACGCGGGGCCAGGCCGGTCGTCGTGACCGCCATGCACCGGCGGACGTTCGATGAACGAGGCAAGATCCGCAACTCGCTGGGCGACTACCCCGACGCGGTTCGCCAGACCGCTCGCGAGCAACGTGTGCCGTTGATCGACCTGAACAGCATGAGCCAGGCATTCTACGAGGCCCTCGGCCCCGAAACCTCCAAGCGCGCCTTCGTCCACTACGCCGCCGGTAGCCTGCCTGGGTTGCGTCAAGCCCTTGCCGACAACACCCACTTCAATGCATATGGTGCCTACGAGCTGGCCCGCTGCATCGTCGAAGGGATCAAGACGAATCACCTCGACCTCGCGACCTTCCTGATCGAGGGCATCCCTCCCTTCGACCCAGCCCATCCCGACCCTATCGACTCCTTCAACCTGCCGGCCAGCCCGTCCGCGACGAATGACGCCCCCGAAGGACGCTGAAATCCTTCGATCCGCCAGGAGACGGACCGCCATGATGCTTCATCGCCGTGTGTCAATCTCGATTCGAGCAACCCTGCTCGCGATCGCTTGCCTGGTGACCCTGACAACCCATGTCGAGGCCGACGATGAACCGCCGAAGGAGTGGGTCGAAGCCTCGGGGCACCGCGTGATCCGGCTCTCCAGGGAGCCCGGCAGCGCCAGCCTCTACTTTCATCAGAACCCCTACACCGCCGAGGGGGACAAGCTCCTGATCGCGACACCGGGGGGGCTCTCGACCGTCAACCTCAAGTCCTACGCGATCGAGCAGGTCGTCGAAGGATGGGCGAGCCAGGTCGTGGTGGGAAAGAAGAGCCGGCAGGTCTACTACACCAAACCCGATGGTATCTACGCCACTCATCTCGATACCAGGGCGACCCACCTGATCGCCAAACCCACCCCTGAATTTCGACGCGGCTCGGGACTGGCCGTGAATGCCGATGAGACCCTCCTGGCCGGAAGTTATACCGAGGCTTCGGGCACGGGGCAGGGGGCCGACTTCACCCGTCCCGGGCCACGTCCCGAGGAGCCGACCAAGGGCGAACCGGGCAAGTCGTCACCCGTCTCCGGGGTACGCGCCGACGGGCCAGGACCGAACCAGGAGCGTAGCCTCGAAGCGCGTTGGGCTGCCCGACGGCCCATGCGGCTCTACACGATCAATATCACCGACGGCGCGATCAAGACGTTTCACCCCAGCACCGACTGGCTCAACCACGTCCAGTTTTCGCCGACCGACTCCACGCTGATCCTGTTCTGTCACGAGGGCCCATGGCACAAGGTTGACCGGATCTGGACGATCCGCACCGACGGCTCTGACCTGAGAAAGATCCACACCCGAACCATGGATATGGAGATTGCCGGGCATGAATTCTTCAGCCCAGATGGGTTGATCGTCTACTACGACCTCCAGACCCCCAAGTCGAAGGTCTTCTGGTTAGCCGGCCATGTCCTGGCAAACAACCGGACCATCAAGTACCGGGTCGATCGATCGCACTGGTCGGTCCACTACAACGTCTCCCCTGACGGCAAGACCTTCGCCGGCGACGGCGGCGGACCGCACAGTGTGGCTGCTCCCGGCAACGGTCAGTTCCTCTATCTGTTCACCCCTGATTCCGGCGTGCTCAAGGCCGAAGTGCTGGTGGACCTCACGAAACACGACTATCGTCTCGAGCCCAACCTCACGTTCACGCCCGACGGCAAGTGGATCGTTTTCCGCTCGAACATGCACGGTGTGTCGCACGTGTATGCGGTCGAGCTCGCCAGGTCGCGCTGAGTCCCCGCGAGCCGCCCTCGCGGGTTTTATTTCATGCGAACCACCCCGAGGCTCGAGAACAAGGTGTTCAGCTCCCGGTTAGTCTGCTGCGCCTCGCGGAGCTGAAGTTCCAGTTGCTCGATCTTCAGGAGCGCGGCGGCCAGATCATCCCGCGGGGGGTTCGACCGATCCGCGCCCGGCAGGTCGGTCCCGGGCTCGTCGAGGAGGGCAAGCGACAGGTCGTGATTGAGCAGGTTAATCTGTGCACGGGCCTGCCTCAGATCATGTTCGAGACGATCGGCACGCTCGGTCGTCTCGCGAAGCTGTTCGAGCGTCTGATCCAGCCGTTGCTTCAGCGAGATCGACTCCGTATCGGTTTGGGGACGTGCGGCGGCCCGAGCCGCTACGAGCTCGGCCGACAGTGCCGCGTATGTTGCCTCATAGGCTCGACGCTCCCGCTCACGATCGCATTGACCACTTCGAAGTTCGTCCCGGAGGCTCGCGATCTCGTTGGCGAGCGAACCCGTGCAACGGACAGCCTCGTCGATCTCGCGACGGCTCTGTTTCCCATCCTGCTCAAGCTGTCCGATCGTTTCCCGGAGCATGCGCTCGACCTCGGCATGGCCACGCTCGGCCCTGTCGAGTTCGCGACGAGCCGTATCGAGGCGCTCCTGGAGGTCATCCCGATCGGCCAAAACACGGGCATGCTCGGAGCCAAGACACTCTAATGCGTCGTGGTGGGACCGGCGCGCTCCGATTCCCAGCCCTTGAGCAGGTCCTGCTTGTCTGAATCCCAGCGCCGGCACGCTTCCCGATGGGCCTCCGCTTCGGCCTGGAGGGCCACATCCCGACCAGCCAGAGTCTCGGCCAGTGCGGTGTTTTCCGCCTGGTGCTCGTCGCGGAGACGCTCCAGCGCGCGGGCCTGGTCGTCGATGAACGCGAGGTGTTCGGCACGTAGCCGCGCCATCTCGGAGTTCCGCTCCTGAAGAAGTGCGGTCGTCTCGATCAGTTGGTCGTCGCGCTCCCGCAAATCTTCCCGGAGCAACTCCAACTCGGCGCGTACGTCCTGGGCCTCGATCTCGATCGATTCCGCGCGGTCCACCCGTACTCGGAATTCCTCAATGGACCGGAGCAGCTCGGCTCGCTCGTCACGAATGGCCCGAAGCTCCGCGGCCAGGCCCGCTTGTTCAAAGGAAGGGGAAACCGCGGGTTTCACCATCGTTTTGAACGATTCGCCGTTCCTCGCTGACGAGGGGCCAGACGGATCCTCGGCCTGAAACGGATGTTCGCAACGCAAGCAGACGACCGTTTTGCCGACTGAGTGATAGGGAACCCGTAACACTTGCTGACATGCGGGGCAGGGAAGTCGAAGGTGGCGCGGAATGCGGAAGGTGTGGCCGCAAGTTCGGCAGGTGCCCGATTGACCCAGAAATTCGGGCCGGACCCGCAACGTGTCCGAACAGCCGGGGCAACTTATGCGAATGTGGCTTGACATAGAAGACGGCGTCCCACAGAACGATGGGAGTGCTCGGGCCGTTCGTTCTGGACGATCGAAACGATGACCTCAGTTACCGACTTTATCAAGAGATGGCTCGACACGACAACTCGGGAATTTCCCCTTGGCGTGAACTCGCGCAGGTTTTGAGGCTTTTGCCACCAATCATGTTCCATCCCCCACCTTGCCATTGGCCCGATGGGCCGCGGCGCGCTGAGTCTCGACGAGGTCGCCATCGTCGAGCGAGCCGCTGTAGGAGAGGACGATGGTGTCGTTCTCGGAGAGGCCCTCCTGGATCTCGACGCGCCTACCATTGTCCTTACCAGTTCGGACGGCGAGCATACGCGCTCGACCGTCGCGTGCGACGAAGACACGACCGTCACCGAGGCTATTCATTTCCACCAGGGCCTGTGAAGGAATGGTCAGGACGTTAGCCGGTGGTTCGAGCAGGATTGTCAGCGCCCCGTACATCCCCTCGCGGAGCCTGCCGTGGGGGTTGGGCAGTTCGACCTCCACCCGCATCGTCCGGTTTGCCGAGGTTTCGACGTTTGAGTACCGCGCAACTGTTCCCGGGAACGAATCACCGGGCAGAGCGTCGAACCGGATCAGGACCTTGTCTCCGCGATCCACGTACGGCACATCGCGATCGGGGACGTAGACGATAACGCGCATCAGGTCGGTCCGAGCGACGGAAAGGACCGGGACGTCGCCTCCATCTGAGGCCGACCGGATGAAGGCGCCTCGGTGAAAGGATCGGCGGGTGACGACGCCATCATACGGCGAGTTGATCTCGATGTACTCGGCCAGGATGCGAGAGGTGGTCTTGGCCGCCTCGGCGACTCGCTGATGGGAACGAGCGACGTCGAGGTCGGCCCGAGACTTTTCGAGCGCGGCGACGGCTCGCGCAAGCCGCCCTTCAGCGGTTTCCACGGCGGCAAGCGAGTATTCCTCACCAGCGCGCGACGATTCGAAATCTTGCTGCTTCTCATCGGCGGCGCGCTCGTCGATCGCGCGAGACGGCGAGTTGCACATAGCCCACGTATTGTTTCTGATGATACTTGCGCAAGGCGGCGTAGCGCGCGACCTCGGCCTTGCGCTCCTTGACCTCGGATGTGGCGGTCGTGATGTCGGCCTGGGCGACCTTGACCATGGCCTCGGCCTGGGTTACCTCGGCCCTGGCCTCCATAACCCGCGCAGCGGCTTCCTCGACCCGCTGCCTTCGCTCGGGGTCGTACACTTCGGCGAGGACCTGGCCGCGCTTGACGGTGTCGCCAATATCGACGACCTGCGCGCGCAGGTAGCCTGAGGCCTTGGCATAAAGATCGGCATGTTCGAAATAATGGATCACGCCCGGCTGGGTTGTCGTGCGCGTAATACCGCCTCGTTGGGCATGGATCACCTTGACCCGAATCGCCGGTATCTCCCCTTCGCTTCGCTCGCGTTGGGCGACATTCTCCTGGGAGGATGAGCGCTGATCGCGCTGGTACCACCAGTACGCAGTAAGCGCCCGCACCCGCCGCAAGGACGACCACACCGGCCAGCGGCCATCGGCTGCCAGCCGCCGCCCCTTCGATTCGCTGTCGAGGCCACGCCGCCCTCCCCGTCCACTACTCGGGACCTGGATCACAACCGCTCGCATCGTAACAAGCTAGCTGGTGGATGGTGGGTTAAGTGCAACCCTGATGCCAAGATCATGGCCTGCGATTTGCTAGCCAGCGCTCTGGAAACGAGAATCGAGACCGCGCGCGTCCTGACCGGAAGTTGTTCCCTGCATCAATCCAAGGTGGCTGGCCATGAGAGGGCTGATTCGGGCATCGTTGATGAACCCGTTTGCCGTATCGGTCTTCGCACTGGCGCTTGCGGTGCTCGGCGGGTTGAGTCTGTACCTAATCCCGATCGACATCCTGCCGGTGTTCAATAGTCCGGCGGTCCAGGTACTGACGTTCTACGGAGGCATGCCCCCCAAGGACGTCGAGATGGACATCACCAACCGGATGGAACGCTGGATCGACATGGCCGCCGGGCTTCGACGGCAGGAGTCGCGGTCGATCCTGGGAGCTAGTATCGTACGAAATTATTTTCAATCGTCGATGCAGATAGGGGAAGCGCTTTCTTCGGTGCTCTCGTGGTCGCAGTCGGTCATCCAGTATCTGCCACCGGGCACGCTGCCGCCGGTAGTCATGCCGTTCGACCCGACGAGCACCACGCCGGTCTGCCTGGTCGCGCTGAACAGTCCGTCGGCCGGCGAGAAGATGCTCTACGATATCGGACGGTACGAGGTGCGCAACCGGATCATGACGATCCGCGGGGCGGTTTCTCCCGTGGCCTTCGGCGGCAAGCTTCGAACGGTATAGATCTACCTGGACCGACAGAAGATGCAGGCACGCAACCTGTCACCAGTCGATGTGATGAAAGCGGTCGAGAGCGCCAACAAATTCCTGCCGACCGGCGAGGCGATCATCGGATCATCGGCGGTATGGACTATTTTTCTCGACAGTAACGCCATGTACAAACAGGTTGAGCACATGGCCGAGATCCCTTTACGGACCGAACACGGCACCCGCGCCTATGTGGGCGACGTCGCGGTCCCTCAAGACGACGCCCTGATCCAGACGACCGTGGTGCGGGTCGGCGACGCCGCGGGACCATCGCGAAAACAAGTCTACATTCCTATGATGCGGCAGCAAGGAGCCAGTACGTTCGATGTGATCAACCAGCTCAAGGCGAAGCTCCCCCAAATCGAGGGTCAGTTGAGCTAGCCGGTGAGACTGGACGTGATCATGGACCAGTCGGTCTTCGTCCGGCAGTCGATCTCGAGCCTGGCCACCGAGGGTCTGCTCGGCGCGGCACTCTGTTCGTTGACGATCCTGCTCTTCCTGGAACGGGTGCGGATGACCGCGATCGCGGTCATGACGATCCCGCTCTCGGTCCTTTCGGCGATCGCGGCCCTGTACGTGTGCGGACAGTCGATCAACGTTATGACCCTCTCAGGTCTGGCCCTGGCGATCGGTCCGATGGTCGACTCGGCGATCATCTGCCTGGAGAACACCGACCGCCACCTCGAGCGGGACGCGTCGATCCGGACCGCATCGCTGGAAGGGGCGAGCGAGGTCGCCTTGCCCGAGCTTGTCTCGAGCCTGAGCACGCTCCTCGTCCTCTCGCCGCTGGCCTTGATGCCGGGCATGGGCTCGTTTTTGTTCCGCCCGATGGCGCTGGCGGTGACCTTCGCCATGATCACGGCATATGTCCTCTCGCGGACCCTGATTCCGACCTGCGCCGTCGCCTGGCTCAAGCCCAACGAGCCGAAGGATACCGAGAATCACTGGATGATCACGCGTGCATTTGCTCGCTGGCAGGGTTGGATTGACGAGTACATCAAGCTCTATGGCAAGGCACTTGACAGCGTGCTGGAGCACCGGGTGTTGACGGTGATTATCGCGTATGGCGCGCTTGCTCTGATCCTGCTCTTCCTGACCATGTCTCTGCGCCGCGAGTTCTTTCCGTCGGCCGATGCCGGCGCCTTCGAGATCTTCTGCCGGGCACCCAGTGGCACGCGCCGGGCGGTGACCAACGACTGGGTCGCCGCAGTCGAGGACTTCATCCGCGACCAGATCCCCAGGAAAGCCCTTCGCCTGATCGTCTCCGAGATCGGCGTGACTCCCGATTGGTCGAGCGCCTACACCCAGAACGCCGGTAAAATGGACGCGACGATCCGCATCCAACTCACCGAGGAACGCGCGAAGGGCTCGTACGAATACGCCGACCAGCTTCGTCGTGCGTTCGCCTCCGAGCCTAAGTTCCACGATCTGGAGTTCGCCTTCAACACCGGTGGCCTGATCCGCGGGGCTCTGAACGAGGGCAAGACCGCCCCCATCAACGTCCGGGTCACCGGCAAGGAGTTGTAGTCCTCACACCTGATCGCCGACCGGATTCGTCGCAAGGTCGCCCGGATTGACGGTGTGGTTGACGCCCGCGTGATCCAGCGCCTGAACTATCCTGAGTACATCATCGAGGTCGACCGCGCAAAGGCCGCCGACCTGGGATTGACCCAGGAAGACGTGATGAAGTGCGTGATCGCCGCGTTCAACTCGAGCGTCCAGTACAACAAGAACAACTTCTGGATCGATGAGAAAAGCGGCAATCAGTACTTCGTGGGCGTGCAGTACCCGCTTCAGGGGGTCGAGTCGCTGGAGACTCTGCTTGACGTGTCGATCACGGGCATCAACCAGTGGAAGCTCGGCCGACGGGCGGCGAACGAGGGCGAATCGCCCAGCATCAATACCCGCGAGTCCGAGCCTGAGCAAACCATCCCCACGCCCGTGACCCTGAGCACCCTGGTGACACTGCGCCGCGGCAGCATCCCGACCGAGATTACGCACGTCGATATCCAGCCCTCGGTCGATCTGAATATCGGCGTCCAGGGCCGCGATCTAGGACATGTGGCCGGCGACTTATATGAGGTGATCCAGCGGTTCGGCACGCTGTGCACCGAGGAGCGCCGGGAAACCGGTACCGCCTGGGATGCCTATGATCCCAATGCGAGCGACGGAAGAAAACCCAAAGGGACCAAGATCGTGCTGAGCGGCGAGTACGCGCGCATGACCGAAACCTTCCGTGACCTGGCGATCGGGCTGAGCTGGGCGGTGCTGGTGATCTACTTCATGATGGTCGCTCTCGACCGGTCGTTCCTGGTCCCGATGTGCGTCCTGATCGCCGTACCGCTGATCCTGATCGGCGTCTGGCCGATGCTCTTCTTGACCGGCACGTTGATCAACGTACAGTCGCTCCTGGGAATCATCTTCAGCGTTGGCATCAAGGTGGCCAACACGGTTCTGATGACCGACGTAGCCCAGGAGCTACGCAAATCCCAGGGCCTCTCGCCACTCCAGGCGATTCGCAAGGCCGCTGAAATGCGAGTCCGGCCGGTGACGATGACCGCTCTGGCCGCATTCTTCGCGATGATCCCGACTTCACTGGCCCTCGAAAAAGGGAGCGAGGCCAACGCCCCTCTCGGCCGCGCCATCCTGGGCGGCTTGCTCGCGGGCGAGCCCGCCACTCTTTTTGTCGTCCCGGCACTCTATGCCCTGATGATCCACGGCGATCCCTACATTCCGGTCGATCCCGAGCAGGAAGGCGAGAGCGAGGGCCATGGTGGCGAGGGTGAGACACAGGAGGCTTCGGAGGATGAGGATGACGAGGCGTGAGCACCTCACGACTTCTTTCCGATCCGTTGTCGGAAACCGCCCAGCCAGTTGCTCCCCTGGGTGGGAGAGATGCCCTGGAGCGATCGATCGATCAGCGACCGCGACAGGGTTCCGGCTCGTTCGCGTTCGAGTCCTTGCTCGGCGTACTTCTGTGTGGTCCCGTCCCAGCGGCCGGTTGTCAGGCCGTTGATGATGGCCGAGAAGTACCAAACTCGTGCGTCGTTGGGCTCGGTCACCCGAAGAGACGCCAGCATGTTGGCTGCCAGTGCGTACTGGCCCAACCTCACAAGGGCGATGGCCTGGTCGAGAGCAGCGTCGGGAGCGTCGATCCCCTCGGCGGCGGGGTCGCCAGCGCCCGGATTACCGAGCGGGGTCATTGTGGGAGGCACTACCGCCGGACGTCCTGGCGGCTGATCCAGCACGTTCAACGACCTGTTCAAGTCGCGGTCGTCGGCTTCCTTGACCTGGTCGCGGAGCATCTTGATCTCCTGCTCCAAGGTCTCCAGCCGGTTGCCGAACCGACGGACGCGCGAGGGCAAGGCCGCGACATCGTCCATGGTCCGTGAGAATTCCACCATCTTGATCTGCAACGTATGCAGATCGGGAGGTGTCTGGTCTGGAGCGTGGCCCACGCTTTCGATCCGGTTCTGAAGCGCGTCGAGCCGCTGAGAGAGATGACCGATCTGCATGCGCAGCGAGTCGGCGTCGTCAGCCGTGGTGAAGCCGGGAATCGTATCTCCCTGGTTCGATGCCGAACCGGTCTCCGACTCGTCCGATCCCTTGCTCTCCTTCCTTGAGCTGCCACCGGACTGATCCTTGGATTGCGCTTTCGCCGAATTCGATGATCCGTTCTTCTGGCCCTGCGACATGTTCGAATTGTCTCCAAAGAACTGCTCGTATCCAAAGGCCCCGGCTATCCCGCAGACGAGCGCGACAGCACCCGCGAGCATTAGAGTTCTCATTGGCCAAAAGCCCGAATCCTGGCGAGAGGCGAGTTATTGCTTCGCCTCGTCCCGCGACGTTGCATTTTCAGAGGTGGAACGATGCTGATCACGATGACGATCGTGTCCGCCAGCCGGAGGGTTGCTCTCGTGGCGCGATCTGAGCATGAGAACCGGTCGGGCGCCCAATGCGACAGGGATCAGATGGTCGCCCCGGACTCCGCTGGTCTCGACCGACATCATTGCATCGGGGTTCTGGTGCCACTCCGCGGGTTCCTCGGCGCAGAGACAACTTCGCGATCGACTGTGGAGACGACATTTGTACTCAATGGGAGGGAGTACGATTCCTCGCAGTCGCCTCTTTCGTCATGCATCTGATGAGCGTCGTGATCGAGATCGACGGAGCGTTGATCGTGGTCGCGAGCCATCGTGCGCCTCCAAGGTGAAAGGACCCGGCTGGTTCGGGCTTTCCCAGTTTGGAAGTGCGAAGGCGCGCCCGATCAGAGGATGGACTCGGACGCCTCTCCCGGTGTCGGCTTCACGCCCGCGGCCATCAGTTCCCAGAGCGCGCGATCGAAGTCGACCCGGCCCTGGATCTCATCGCGATGGGCTTCGGCCAGGGCCCGCAGATGTTCAAGAATCTGCTTGCGATTGGGCGCCCGGCGACCGGATTCGCCAGGGAATCCATCAACTGTCGCTCGATCCGTTCATAGGTGTTCATCGCCTCGAGAGATTTCCGACGCGCCCTGGACAGATCGGTGAGGCGTGGAGGGACCGGGTCGTTGTGGGAAGCGGTTGAGGTCGTTATCGACGTTGATGCCGTCGACGCGGACGGAGGCGGCGCATTCATCGGGGCCGCCGGGGCGGGCCGCGAAGGGGTCGGCGTCGTGAGGGCCGCGCGCCCGGCCGCGCGGCGAGAATCGACCCCGCGTTCACGGGCGGGGCCGGCTCGCTCGGCCCTTCCAGTGGAGGCGGCACGGTCGGCGTCGGCCTGACGGCCCTCTCCCGTCCGGGCGTATTCGGCCGTGATCCGCGCCAGCTCCGCAGCCTGGTTGCGGGTCTGCTCGGCGATCGCCCGGCGCCCTTCGGCCCGTAACAGCTCGTTGTAGGAGTGGCAAACCCGCAGGAAGGTCTGGTTCGTGATCGCCGCGGTGGCGAACTCTCGCTGGCGGACGACCTGCCGGGTCGCCAGGTACCGAAAGAGTCCCTCACCCACGTTTCCGGCCAGGACCACGCCCGGGATCGCCACCGTGCCGGCCGCGACAGCGAGCGAGCCGGCGCCAACGTACACCGAGCTTCGGTTCGTTAAAAGGATATTGCCGCTGGACTGTTGCAGGTTCCCGGCGTGCGTGTCGTAGCTCGAACCGTAGTTGATGGACGGCAAGAGCTGGGCGGCCGCAAGCTGTCGGATCGCAACGGCTTCGAGGACCTGCTGACGGACGAGCAGGATGTCCGGGTTTTGCACTCCCACCAGGCGCAGGGCCGTTCCCAGATCGATCGGCTGGGCCCCGGAGCCCAGGAGCGACGTACTCGATCGACCTCCACCGAGTATGTGTTCCACCGCGGCTCCGGGTCCAGAGCCCGGCAATGACCGTGGAGATGGGGCTATGCGATTCTCGGGCCGGACCTCGCCCGACGACAGCCCTCCGGACCCCGGCGGCAGAGCCACGGAGGCTGGGCCAGCACTCCGCTCGACGCCTGCCAGAAACACCAGAGCACGAGCGCTCGTCCTGGAGATCCACCTCGACCGGAGAGCGAGCGCTTCATGCAAGTGATCCTGTGATCAGGTCCGGCCGCGATCGAACCGCCCTTGACAACTCCGGCCATTTACACAGTAACACAGGGATCGTCCTGTATATGCTGACATTCACGTAAGTCGATTTTTTTTGGGGGGGTGTGCAGAATGGGAAGGAATTGTCGAGCCGAGCCAAAAGCTTCACCGGTGTGGTGAACATGGGATCAGCAAGATGAGGGCTTTCCGGTTGCCGGGGCGAAGCGTGCGGTTCGGGTACGAACTTGACCTTCGCCGTTCGACGAGTTCATCGGTTCACAGTTGACCGAATCTTCAGTCGAACCCGTATAACCCGAAGATCCCATGCGATCGATGGGCGGAGACAGGACGTGGAGAGATCCACGCGAACAGAGAAGGGCGGATGGGGGGTATCCGTTGAGACGACCCAGTCCACCTGAGCGCGGACGGGGTGAAAACGGGGGGAATGGGAAACAACTCGGACCGGATTCGCTTACTTTTTGGTTTTTGTCGGTTCCGCGGGGACAGCAACTTTGCCCTCGGTCACCAGGCTGGGAGCAACCGCGACGTAATCTTCGGGCGTGAGCCCTTCCAGGACCTCGATCTCGGTCTCGTTCTCGACGCCGATCCTGACCGCCACGCGCTGAACCTTACCGTCCCGGATGACCATCACGTATGCCTTGCCCCGGCCGGTGCGGGCCGAGAGGGGAACGCTGGAGACGGGAATCAGAAGGTTGCCGGACGACTCCTCAACGACGATCGACGCGAGGCCGAACATCCCTTCGCGGAGCTTGTTGTTGGGGTTCGGGAGATTCACCTCGGTGCGCATCGTCCGGCTCTCGGGCTCCTCGCTCTCGGAGAACCGGGTGACCTTTCCCTCGATCGGCTGGTTCGGCAGGGCGTCGAGTGTGATGATGGCCCGGTCGCCGACGTTCACGAACGGAACATAGAGGTCGGGCACGTAGGTGACCACGCGGAGCATGTCGGTACGCATGACCTTGAGGATCGGCTTCTCGCCCCCTTCCTCGGCCGAGCGAATGAATGCTCCGCGATGGAAACCGCGGTAGCTGATCACACCGGTGTAGGGAGAGATGATCTTGGTGTACTCGACCATCACCTGGGCCTTGCCGAGACTCGCCGTGGCAACCTCGACGTTCGACCTGGCCTCGGCGAGGTCGGCCAGGGCCTGGTCGATCTTGGCCTTGGCGGCGACGACGTTGGCCTCACTGGTCATGACCTCGGCCTCGGCGGAATGCTCGGCGGCCTTCGCCGCGTCGAGGTGCTCCTGTTCTTCATCCACGAGTTGAGCCGGGATCGCACGTCGCCTGTAGAGACCCTCGTAGCGGGCGAACTCGATCTCGCGGAACTTCCGCATCGATCGAAACTGCTCGACATCCGCCTCGGACTTCTTCACCAGCGCCTCAGAGGACTTGAGGTCAGCCTCGGCGGTGCGTTGTCGAGCCTCGGCCTGGACGACCATCGCCTTGGCCTGCTCCAGAAACGCGGCGGCACGATCGGCTTCCTTGTTCAGCTCAGGGTCTTCGACGATCGCCAGAAGTTGCCCTTCCTTGACCCGGTCGCCGATATCGACGTTCAGGACCTTCAGGTAGCCCGAGACCTTGGAGTAGAGCTCGGCCTCTTCCAACGCATGCACCGTGCAGTTCTGGGTCGCGGTCCGTAAGATCGAGCCGGTCTTGGGATGAACCGCCTCGACCCGGGAACCGCCCTCGGACGATTCCGACTCCTTGCCACCTTCATGCGCCGCGCCGTGCTCGCCCCCCGGGGCGGGAGCGGAGGCGTGAGCCTCTCCTCCCTTCTTGTTCTCACCTCTCCACCAGAGCCCGATTCCCGAGCCGACCACGGCCAGGATCGCGAGTGGCACCAGCCAGCGCATGAACCCGGGCGAGGTCTTCTTGACGGTTGCCTCGCGCGCCAAGGGGCTAGGAGAGGCCGCCGTGGGCGAGGGTGAAGACGGACGTGCTTCGGTATGCGAACTCACGGTCGAGAACCTTCGAGAAGAAGATGTAGACAGCCAACCCTCAAATGCGAGGGACCATCACGATCACACGGATTGACGAGACGCCATCCATCGTATCACGAGACGCCCGAGGAACCGGTCTCAAAAAAAGGGGGGATGAACCGCAATGCGTTCCAGGATGTCCTATCCGACAGGTTTAAGTCAAGTCAAAGCCGGGTCGAGTCGAAACAGGAATCGCGAGTCCGGCGTTCCGTTCGTCCCATTCGGACCCCTGGAACCCCGTGCCCGGAGGATGACGCATCGATGAAAAAGCACAAGACCGATCGTTGGGCCGCGCCCGGGTTTCTGACCGGTTCGCGGTTTCCACGCTCCGAGCGATGAGCCCGTGCGTCGCGATCGGCCTGCTGGGCCTGTTCGATATCGGGTGCGCGTCCGACCGGCTTCGGGACCCATGCCCGCCAGGGTTTCCGCGGGCTCACGAGATGGCTCCGTCGTCCACTCTGGGGCATGACCTTCGCGAGGCTCCTCGGGGTCGATCGATCCCGGCCGCCGGCATGGGAGTCGATCTGGTCCATCAATCAGACGCGCCGAGCTCGAACCAGGCGAGGCCAACTTCTTGAGGAGCTGGGTGTCGATATCGAGCAAACTGGGTCATTTAGCATAGTATACGTCGATCTTTCGGGCCGCGCCTGTCGAGACCCGCCGCTTTTTCCGCGTGCCCTTCGACGCAATCGCTACAGTCGCACGAGTCGGCCTGCCGATCCCTTTCCCTGAGTGACTCGGACGAGTGCCGGGCGTGTTCCATTTCCCAGGCGCCGGACAGCGTGATGATCGGTGAACGCGAGAGGGCGGAAGCCGATGGTCCGGCTTCGTAATCCGGGTCCGCATCGATCCGCGCGGGGCTGGTCCTCGCGTTGACGCTCCTGAATGTCGTCTTGCCGGGAACGCGGGGAACGGCGCAAGACTCGAGCGACAACGTGAGCGTGGCGGCGATCCCGAGCCCCGAGGAGGTGGCTCCCGCGCTGGAGCCCCGACCCGGAGTCAACGCGCGACCGGTCGTCTCGGAGCCGGTCGACCGTGAAGCCCAGCTCGAGGCGCGGATCCGACAGCTCGAGAGCATGGTTGGCCAGCTCTCGACTCAGGTCCAGCAGCTCACGAAGCGTTCCACGACGACCTCGGCGGTTGGGGGCAACACCTCTCCGGAACGTGCGGTGGCCGGCGGGACGACGACCCGGGGCACCGCCCCGCTCGACGTGGGAAACGCCGCGACCGCGGTCGCGCCGTCGCGTTCCGGTGGCGCGGGAGCACCCGGTCAATCGTTGCCCCCGAATCCCTCCCCCTCGTCCCGGTTCAACTCTCCGGCCACGCTCGATAGCTTTCGAAGCAACGTCACGTTCGGCCCCGGGTTCGAGATCCGTTCCGACAACGATGAATACATCCTTCAGTTTCACAACCTGACTCAGTATGAATACCGCGGCTATCAGCAGGCGAACCAGAACCCGGTCCAGAACGGCTTTCTTTTCCCCCGTCAGTGGTTCATGTTCAGCGGCCGATTGAGCAAGCCCTTCGGCTACTTCGTGTCGCTCGCCAATGGCTTCGACACGGTGAGCATCCTCGACTGCTTCCTGGACGTCGAGCTCGATCCCCGGCTTCGCTTTCGAATCGGGCGCTTCAAAACGCCGTTCACCTACGAGTTCTTCGTCGAGCCGATCCAGGGACTCGTGGTTCCCGAGCGGTCGGTTTTCTTCAACAACTTCGCCCTCAACCGGTCCGACGGCCTGATGGCCTTCGGCCGCCTCTTCGCGAACCAGGTCGACTACGCCGCGGGGATGTTCAACGGCACGCGTAACTCGTTGATCAACACGTCGGGAGGTAATCTGGCGGCCCTGGCGTTCATCAACTGGCGGCCGTTCGCCGCCGAGGAAAACACGCTCCGCGAGAACTTCAATCTCGGCGGCTCGGTCATGGCCGGCAACGACTTCCAGACCCCCGTGCCCCAGACGTTCCGGACCATCGTGCCCACCAACGGCAACGCGGTCGCGGGCATCCCCTTCCTGGCCCTGAACAACAACGTCGTCAACAATGGCCCGCATGCGTTCTGGGACCTGCATGCGGCCTGGTACTATCGTGGGCTCGAAGTCATCGGTGAGTGGGGCAGCGGGTTCGAGGATTACGGACTCGCCCGGAGCAGCTACAGGAACCGGATTCCCGTCGAAAGCTTCTACGTTCAGACCAGCTACCTGCTGACCGGCGAGACCCGAAGCAATATCGGCCTCGTCAAGCCGCTCCACCCCGTCACGCTCAAGAAGGGCGACTTCGGCATCGGCGCCTGGGAACCCTATGCCCGCTTCGAGTATCTCGATATCGGCTCGAAGATCTTCACCGCCGGCCTGGCCGACGAGAACCTCTGGACCAACCGTCTGTACATGACGCACGTCGGGATCAACTGGCACCTGACCCAGTATATCAAAATATATTTTGATTGGAATTATGCTGAATTCGGCCAGCCCGTCCTGTTCGCTCCCGGCAGGCGCCAGGCCAGCAGCGATCTGTTCCTGCTCCGGTTCCAGTTCTTCTTCTAGGCGATCACTGGGTGGCGACGACCTTGACCCTGGGCGGCTCGCCATAATCGCGCCAGAGCCGGTCGATCGTCACCGGATCGGCGGGGCCGTCGTGGACAGCCATCCGGTAACGCGAGACATACGGCTTGCCCGGCGCGATCTCGAACGTCTTCAGGACCATCGGTGCGAAGCAGAAGTACGGCTTGGTCGGATGGAGTCGCACCGGCTGGGGAAAGAGGAAGTTCTGCGGGTGGTCGAGCAGGGCGATCCCGCCGAACGACTCGCCGCCGATCCGGCCCGACAGGTCGCACCAGGTCGGCCGCGTGTGGTTGCCGTTGGACCGGTCCTTACCTTCGCTGGTCAGGAAGTTGCTCGCCCCGCTCCGGGCGGGGTCGGGGGGATTGTCGCCCTTGACCGTCGGGTCGAACCAGTCGCGATTCCCTCGCACTCCCATGCCGCCGTATCGATACTGGTTGAGGATCAGGGGATCGCTCGCGACGCACATCTGCCGCGATTCGAAATCGATCAGGAACACGTCGGCCAGGTTATACGCCCGGACGGTCCAGACCTCGTCGAGCACCGGCCGGGGTTCGCCGGGAGTGGTCAGGTCGTCATGCCGGAGCTCGACCCGGAACTGGCCGAAGACCGGGCCGCTCCGGGTCTCCAGGGTGGCGACGTGACTGATCCCGCCGGTCTGCTCCTTCTGGTTCCAGAAGTCGAGATGACGACCCTGAAACGTGGTATTCACCCAGGCGAAGAAGACCGCGTGCTGATGCGCGTGGTCGGGCGGAAAGTCGTCGGTGACCACCTTGCCCGATGGCGTGAAGACCGGGTGGATCTGGCCATTGCGCCGGAAGTACGGAGGGAGGCCCGGCGGTGCTTCGACCATCGCCTCGTGATAGGTCAGAACCGGGCGGCCCTGAACGGCAAGCTTGAGCTCCTTGCCGTCGTTCGAGCAGTTCACCGACGGCTTTGCGGGTGACGGCCGGGGATTCAGTTCGATCGTGTAACGGCGAACCGTTCCCGCGGGAAGCTTCGCCTCAAGAATCCAGGCCAGCCTCGTCGGCGCATCGGGACAGGTCAGGACCTGGACCGGAACGCTCGTTCCCTCGTCGGATCGTGCCTGGACCACGCCTTCAGGCCCGAGGTTTCCGGCCAGCTCGGTGGGAAGCGTGAACAGGACGGGGGTCCCCTGTCGGTCATATTTTCCCGCCTCGATCTCGACGACAAGGCTCGCCGTCCTCGGCGCGGGCTCGACCGCCAGGAGGGCCAGCAAGGTCCCGCAAATCACGTTCACCGCATGCATGACTCTCGCCTCCCCGGGTCTGGCTGGATCGCGTCGACTCGACGGCCTCAAACGATGACCTTAATCGTGACGATCAACGGCGACAATCCTCCTGTGGCGGAACCTCCGACATACCCCGGGTCGAGTTCGTTTGTGCCCGGGTCGAGTTCGTTTGTACCCGGATCGAGTTCGTTCGTATCCGCGTCGAGTTCGTTCGTACGATCCCACCGCCGGACCGGGGGCGCGACGCTCGCGCGATCGATGCAATCGTCGTAACCCGCAAGGTCCGAGCGTCGCCGGGTCGGGCGACGAGCCGTTTTAGGGCGTTGGCCTTCCTGGAATCTCGGGGTTCCGGCCGCGCGCGGAGTCGGAATCGGCGGCCTTCGCGCAGCCGAACACCCGGTGTCGCCTTGCGGGCGGCCCGGGTCCGGTGGGCAATGCGTTTGGATTTGCGAGACGGGCAAATATGCGTCGATCTCGAAACCCACCTCAGCTCAGTGGGCTGGCGTCTTGCTGACCGCGCGACGCTCGGCCTGGCGAATCTGCTTCTGCTTCGCCCGGCGCTGGCGGCGGTTACCGCCCGGCTTGAAGGTCGGCACCGTCGATCGCGACACCGCCGCCGCCGGGGCGGAAACCGATACCGATCCGGTTACGGGCGATGGCGTCACCGAGGCGACCGACGCGTCGCCTTCGGCGTCCTCATCGATGGATTCCAGCTCGGCCAGGGCTGCGGCCTCCGCCTCCGGGCTCGACCAGATCAGGCCATCGGCATCCATCACGGCCCGCGCCGCGATCGGCAGCGGCGGCTCGTCCGGGCTTGTCGTCGACACGCCCGGCATCGCGTCGAGGAATGAGCGTGGCGACGGCGGGGGAACGGGTCGCGCGCGATTCGACGCGCTGGGGTCCGCCGCGAGCGGCCGGTTCTCACGGAGCTTGAACAACTGAGTATTTGTCCAGAACCATTCTCGCTTGATGTCCGACTCATATTTCCGCAACCGCTTCGTCTCGGCGTCCTCGCGGGTCGGCAGGCCGCAACAGGCCAGGTCCTGTTCCTGGGCGTCGAGCCGGTTGAGCGAGGCCCGCTGCTGTTCCCAGAGCCGATCGATCTCGCCTTTGGCCAGCCGTTCCAGCCCGGCGCGATCGTCCGGCGCGGGGACCCGGACGTGGCCGTCGCGGAGGATCTTCGAGATCCCCAGCAGGTCGAACGCCAGGTCGCGCTGGCGTTCGTCCCAGCAACCGTGGGTCATGACCGCCTCGGCCAGCCCTTCCCAGCGCTCGATGAGCCAGTCGGCCCCCTGCGTGCTCCGCTCCAGCCGCCGGGCGACCCGCTCGGGGTCGTTCTTGAGGCGTTTTCCCAGCTCGTCGACCTCGCCGCGGCGGTCGATGTCCCAGTAGTTCTCGGCCCGATCGATGACCCGTCGGAGGTCGGAAATCGTTAGCTCGGCCGATCGATCGAGCTGGACCGACGTGAACGCCAGCCGGCTGACGAGCCGTTTCTCGTACCAGCTATTCGGCTGAAACTCGGCGAAGAACGCGGTCTCGAGTTCCCGCCACGCCGCTTCGAGCTCATCGGGGAGGATGACCTTGGACCGCATGCCATCCTTCATCGCATTGCGCCGGGAGGCCCGCTTCCCCTCCTCGGTTCTGGGCCCGCCCCCGCGCTTGCGTTTCGGAGGGGCCTGGGCCGCCGCGATCACCACGTTTTCAGGCTGATTCGGGACATTGCGCCCGTCGGTATCGGCGATCATGACGTCGGCCTCGTACGAAAGACCCCAGGCAATCCGGCCCCCGTCCCCGGCCGCCAGAACGTGGCGCACCGGAGAGCGAGACGGCGGCGTCACCGTCCAGACTGGGATATCGGCGCAGTCTGGGGAATCTGTTCAATTTTTGGCGTGAAAATTCTAACACCTAGTCACGCGAGTACGTTGGTGGATGGCGATCATTCGCGTCCGACCTTTCTCTGTCCCTTGATCGGGCCGTGATCTCCGTGAAGCCGGATCGGGAATGGTTGACAACACGCCGCGATTGGCTAGGATACCATCCAGTGGGATGGCGATGGGATGGTCAGGAGAAGGTCATGGCGGGCGAGACCGAGAAGATCACCCTGAATCTGGGGCCTGTGGATCTCGGGCAGATCGATCTGCTGGTGCAGGAGGGCTTCTACTCCAATCGCACCGACTTCATTCGCACGGCGATCCGGAACCAGCTTGGCACTCACGCCGAGGTCGTCAGGCAGACGATCGCCCGCAAGACGCTCGTACTCGGCTTGCAGCATTACACCCGCCAGGACCTGGAGGCGGTGCGCGACTGCTGGAGAACGGTTGCAGATCAACGTGCTGGGCCTGGCGAGTATCGCCGGGGACGTTTCGCCCGAGTTGGCGCTGGCGACGATCGATTCCGTGGTCGTACTGGGGGCCTTTCACGCGAGCGAAGCGGTCAAGCGGGCACTGGCCGGGCGAATTCGATAGACCCTCGTCAGAAAAGCCGGCGCACGGCGGGCCGCCCGGGTGGTCGGGCCTCTCGTCTCCGGGTCGCGGTGCGCCGGCTCAAATCAATAACAACAGGAGATTCAACTCGTGAATCATGGTCATATACGCCGGAATGGTCGAGGCGACGCGGCTCACCCGAGAAGGGAGGCTGGCCGAGGCGACGGCGCTGATCCAGCGCAACCTGAGAGGTAGGCCGGTGCCTAGCCGGGACTGACACGGCCAACGGCCCGGCAAGTGAATTCGGGTCCCCGGAGGCTGAATCGAGACAACCGTTCCGGGTGGTTGAGGAACCGGAGTCCGTTTCCCAGGCGGCGGGTCCTGTCCCCCGGGTCCGGGTCATGCCGGACCTGATGCCGCCTGGTGCATGGTCGCGGCCCGGGATCGCGCCGGGACGGCCGGGGGCCTGGCGCGTCTGTCGGCCGATCCCGGACGAGGCGGTGGCGCCGACGACCGGGTCGATGGCTCCAGGGGGGCCTGACCGATAACCGTCGGGGGCCCGGACTCATGCGTACAAGCTTTATGTCCCCGGAGGGTATCACGGCCAGGCCGTGCCGCTGGTCGTGATGCTGCACGGCTGCACCCAGGACCCCGACGATTTCGCCGCGGGCACCGGCATGAACTTCCTGGCGGAAGGGGATGGGTTCCTTGTCGTCTATCCCGCGCAGGCCGCCTCGGCCAACCCGTCGCGGTGCTGGAACTGGTTCCAGGCCGGTGACCAGCGACGGGATCAGGGCGAGCCCGCGCTCATTGCCGGCATCACGCGCCAGGTGATGGCCGAGTATCGAGTGGATGCCCGCCGTGTCTACGTGGCGGGTCTGTCCGCGGGCGGGGCGATGGCGGCGATCATGGCGGCGACGTACCCTGACCTGTATGCGGCCGTCGGCGTGCATTCGGGCCTTGCCCCCGGCAGTGCGCACGACCTGCCCTCGGCGTTCCAGGCGATGCAGGGCGGAGCGTCCGCCACTCGGGCAGCCGAACGCCGCGCCATCCCGTTGATCCTCTTCCACGGCGACTCCGATTCGACCGTTCACCCGCGCAACGCCGACCAACTGGTCGGGCAATGGGCCGCCGTCGGGTCGTCGCCCACGGCCGGAACCGCGCCGACCTCGACGACGCACCAGGAGCGTGGGGCAGGGGGGCGAGGCTATACACGTGCCCTCCATGATGACGGCCACGGGCAGACCTTCGTCGAGCACTGGACCATCCACGGCGCGGGCCACGCCTGGTCGGGAGGCAGCCCTCACGGCTCGTACACCGACCCGGCCGGTCCCGACGCGTCGCGCGAGCTCGTACGTTTCTTCCGCGAGCACCCGCGGGGCGGGTTCGGGCGCGATCAGGGCCGCGAGGCTCGCGATCAAGACCCGAAGCGCAACGTGCGATGAGCCGCGGCGTCCGGACGTCCGGGCCGTTCGCATGAGCTGCCTCGCTCAAGGAAAAACGATGGGGGACAGGGGTGGCCAACCGGATCGGCCTCGACTGCCGTCGGGACATGTGGTTTCGCGCCGTTTTTCCATGATTTTTTACCAGGAACCGGAGATCCGCTCCGCGGGGCGGGAAGACCGTACCCTTGAGGCCCGCGAGGCGTTTAATCTCGGTGGAAGGAAGGCCCGAACGTGATCCCAACTGGAGTCGTTCCGTGATGCACGCGCCACGCCCCGGACGCCGAATGCCTGTCGTGATCGCCGTGTTCTTCGCCCTCGCGCTGAATTTGACCGATCGCGATCGGTCTCAGGCCGAGCCGCCCGACCAGCCCAAGGCCCCGGGCCCGCGGTGCGACCGGGTCCGGTTTTACCCGGTGACGGGGGGTGAGGCGGCGCTCGTGGGCGGAAAATTCGCCGGCTCGAACGTGTCGCGAACCGAGGGGTTCGAAACCCTGGCCGAGATCGAGGAGGCTCCGGAGTCGGGGACGTGGAGCGAACTCCGGTTCAGGAACTCGAAGGTCTATCGATGGCTGCGGTTCGAAGGGGCACCCGGCACGCGCGGCAAGATCGCGGAACTCGAATTCTACGCGGGCGATCGCAAGCTCAGCGGGCCGGGCGCGGGGTACGGTCCCGTGATCAGGGACGCCGGCCGGAGCTGGCAGGCGCGCTTCGACGGAAATCCCAGGACATTTCTGGAAATGGATGCGGCGGATGGCGGTTATGTGGGAATCGACCTCCGCGACCAGGCCACGGCGCACCGACCGGTCTTCGAGCCGGCCCCCGCGTCGGCCGCCGCCAACGGCGCGCCCGCCGAGATCATCGACCCGCTCGACGTGACGATCCGGTCGGCCACGCCGGGCGCATCGATCCGGTTCACCCTGGACGGCACGATGCCCACCGCCGAGCACGGGATGACGTATCGGGGACCGATCCATCTCGACGCGACCGCCACGATCCAGGCCGTCGCCCTGATCGAAGGGCAGGCCGCGAGCCCGTCGACCGCGGGGACGTACCTGATCAAGGGGTCGAGCCAGCCGGGCTTCCGCACGTTCCACTGGGGGAACAGCCTCACGCAGACCACCTCCATGTTCGCCAGCTATGCGCGGACCGCGGGCCGCGCCACCAGGCCGCCATCTTCGCTCGGCCCGGCGCCTGGACGAAGGAACTCTGGAATATCGGACTCACCCAGGAAAAGACGCGGGCCGACACGCTCTGGAACTCGCTGCCGCGGGTCGATCACCTGACCGTGCAGCCCCGCGACTTCGACATCGCCGAGGAGGCCGATTACGACATGCGCTTCTTCCGCATGGCGCACGAGAAGACCCCCGAGGTCCAGCCCTGGCTCTACTGCGAGTGGACCGAGATGAAGCGCGAGCGGCCCACCGACAAGGGGACCGTTCGATCGAGCCAGATGAAGGTCACGCCCCCGGCGCTGACGTGGGAGGAATCGATGGGGGCGATGCTCCTCTACATGGAGGAGCTTCAGCGCGAGATCATCCGAACCGACACCAAAAACGAAGGCAAACCGCCCCGCATCCTGCCCACGGCCCTGGCGATGGGCTGGATCAGGAACATGATCGACCGCGGCCAGATTCCCGGCGTGGCGCCCGGGTCGTTCTACCCCCTGCTGTTCAACGACCAGGTTCATCCGACGGTCAACCCGCTGAACAACGCGCACGGAAACGGCGGCTATCTCGTCGATCTGACATGGTACGCGGCCTTTTATCGCGAGTCGCCCGAGGGCAAGGTACTGCCGGTGGGCACGACGTTCAACGCCGAACAGGCGGCGATCCTCCAGCGGCTGGCCTGGGACGTGATTCGCAACTATCCCGACTGCGGCCTGTACGCGGAAGGCGAACGCCCGGTCGCTCCGCCGAGGTTCCGTGAGCTGCCGCCACGCGAGCCCGGCGCGGTTCCCGTGCGGCTTGAGTCCGACACCCCCGGGGCCTGGTTCCGGTACACGCTCGACGGCACGACCCCGACGCGGACGACCGGCTACGTGTACTGCGGTGTCGTGAGCGTCCGCCCCGGGATGACGCTCAAGGCCGTCGCTTACCAGAGCGGGATGGCCGATAGCCCGGTGGCCGAGCGCGGCGTTTCCCGGGTCGCGCTGAACGGTTCGCCCAGTCCACGCAATTGACGCCATCCACGGCGAGCGGTACGCTGTTGGCTTTGCGATCCCAAGCGAGCGCGAATGAGATCGGAGAGGGTTTACCGTGGCTTCGACATGCGTGGTGGGGCTTCAGTGGGGTGACGAAGCCAAGGGAAAGATCGTGGATCTGCTGTGCGACCAGCACGACGCGGTCGTCCGGTACCAGGGCGGGGCGAACGCGGGGCACACGGTTGTCGCCGACGGGGTCACGTACAAGCTCTCGCTCCTGCCGACCGGCATCCTCCGGCCGGGGATCGATTGCGTCATCGGCAACGGGGTGGTGATCCACCCCCCCGCGGTCCTCAAGGAGATCGAGACCCTCGCGGCGCAGGGGGTGGAGATCGGCCAACGGCTGCACATCAGCGACCGGGCGCACGTGATCCTTCCGTATCACCTCGACGAGGAGCGGCTGACCGAGGAGTCGGCGTCGTCGGCCGACCACCTGGGCACGACCCGTCGCGGGATCGGGCCGTGCTATCGCGACAAGGTCGGGCGGGTTCACGGCGTACGGGTGGGCGACCTGTACCATGCCGATCGGTTCCGGGCGCATCTCGAACGGATCATCGCGTACAAGAACCGGCTCCTCGGCGGCGATGCTCCCCGATCACACGCCTCTGGACGCCCGCGCCGTCGCGGACGAGTACCTCGGCTACGCGGAGCGTCTGCGGCCGTTCGTTTGCGACGCGACGACCTGGCTGCACGAGGCGATCGGCCGGGGGCGTCGGATCTTGTTCGAGGGAGCGCAGGGCTCGCTGCTCGACGTCGACCACGGCAGTTATCCGTATGTGACCAGCTCGAACAGCAGCGCCGCGGGGATCGCGGCGGGCTCGGGCGTTCCCACGCGGCACATCGACCGATGGATCGGGGTCGTCAAGGCGTACACCACGAGGGTGGGCGGCGGCCCGTTCCCGACCGAGCAAGATAATGAGATCGGCGAGCGGATCAGGCGGATCGGCCGGGAGTACGGAACGGTGACCGGCCGTCCCCGGCGTTGCGGCTGGTTTGACGCCGTGGCGGTTCGGTACTCGGCCCGGGTCAGCGGCTCGACCGAGATCGCCCTGATGCTGCTCGACGTGCTCAGCGGGCTCGACGAGCTGAACGTCGCGGTCGCGTACGAGGACGAGGCGGGCCGGCCGGTGCGCGACCTGCCGGGCCAGCTTGCCGACCTCGAACGGTGCCGGCCGGTCTACGAGACCTTGCCGGGCTGGAAGGACGACCTGACCGGCGTGCGGACCTGGTCCGACCTGCCGGCCGAGGCGCGTCGGTATGTTGAGTTTCTGGCCGGACAGATGGGCGTTCCGGTGACGATCGTCTCGGTTGGCCCCGAGCGCAAGCAGACGATCCTCACGAACACGAACACGAAGCTGATCGTGAATCCGGACCGGAGTTCGAGCCCGGCTCCGACCGAGCTGAGTGCCCCGCGATGAAGTTATCCAAAGAGGGACAGGTACGGCTGGCGTCGGTCGGGCTAAAACCGGAGCAGCTACCGGGCCACGTGGCCATCATCATGGATGGTAACGGTCGGTGGGCTCAGGCCCGTGGGATGCAACGGATCATGGGTCACCGCCAGGGGATCCAGAGCGTCCGATCGGTCGTCGAGGAGGGGTGCCGGCTCGGGCTCGATCAACTGACGCTGTATTGCCTGTCGGTCGAAAACTGGAAACGGCCGCCGCGCGAGCTTCAGTTCCTGCTTCGACTGCTCCGGCACTTCCTCAAGATCGAGCGTCGGAAACTGATGGAGCAGGGGGTCCGTCTGACGATGATCGGCCGGCGCGAGGGGCTGCCGCCCGACGTCCTGGGCGAGCTCGACCGGACGATCCGGATGACGTCGGCCAACCCGGGGATGACCCTCTGCCTGGCGATTAACTACGGGGGTCGGACCGAGATCGCGGACGCGGCGCGCCGGATGGCCTCCGATGTTCAGGCCGGCACGGTCGCGCCGGGGCAGGTGGACGAGAACTTGTTCGCGACTTACCTGACCACGGCCGGCATGCCCGACCCCGATCTCCTGATCCGCACCTCGGGCGAGTTGCGGATCAGCAATTTCCTGCTCTGGCAGATCTCGTATGCCGAGATCTGGGTCACCGAGACGCTCTGGCCCGATTTTCGCGGCGACGACTTGCTGGCCGCCTGCCGGGCCTATGCGGGGCGTCAGCGCAAGTTCGGGGGGCTGCCCAGGACGGTGGTGACGCCGGAACTGACGCCATCGGGGGCAACCGGACGCAAAGTGACGAGCTGAGACCTGACGCGGCCGATTCTTTTCGATTACGGTAGGGTGGGCGCCGTCCACCAGGTTCTGGCCGAGCTCGGTTGGGCTTGCCTGTACGATCGACCGCTTTGGACCGATTCCGCGTGCGAGGGCTCGGGTCCGACGCCTGTTTCTTTCCTATCCAATTTCACGGCCTCTTGCGAATCAAACGATCACGCTTATGCTGGGCACCCGACTGGTCACTGGGTTGTCGATGGTCGGGTTCATGCTCGTGGTGCTTTGCGCCGACGAGTGGATGGCCCCGTGGTTCCCGATCTGGTTCGTGCTGGCGGTCGGGGCGCTGGGAGGGGCCTCGCTCGAACTGGTCAACCTGCTGGGCTCGACCGGCGCGAAGCCGTCGGGCACCACGGTCCTGGGCGGCGTGCTGGCCGTGGTCATCGCGAACTGGCTGCCGCACATCCTGGGTCGCTGGAGCCTGGGAACGGCCGCCGGCCGATCGATCGTGGCGGGTTCGCTCGACCCGATGGCCCCCGTGACGGCCCTGGCGTGGCCGTTTCTCAGCTTCATCGCGGTGGTGATGGCGGCGTTCGTGATCCGCAGCCTTCAGTTCCAGGCGCCGGGCTCGACCATGGCGGCCCTGGGCGGCACGATCCTGGCGGTGGCGTATGTCGGTCTGCTGGGCAGCTTCATCATCCAGCAGCGCTGGTTCGAGGGCCGGTTTCACGGAGTCATGCCGATCGTCTACCTGATCGCGACGGCCAAGGGGGCGGACACCGGCGCCTACACGGCGGGCCGGATCTTCGGCCGGCACAAGCTCTGGCCGCAGTTGAGTCCGAACAAGACGACCGAAGGGGCTGTCGGCGGCCTGATCGCCGGCCTGGGCGCCACGCTGATCGTGGCCTCGATCGCGCGGTTCGCGCTCCAGATCCCGACCCTGTCGTGGACGTCGGCCGTGGTTTACGGGCTGGCGGTCGGTCTGACGGCTCAGCTTGGCGACCTCATGGAGTCCATGATCAAGCGCGACTGCGCCCGCAAGGACGCATCGGCCGCGGTGCCCGGCTTCGGGGGCGTGCTCGACGTCCTGGATTCCCTCCTGTTCGCGGCCCCGGTGGCATTCGGGCTCTGGCTGGGAATGGGCCCCTGATCGATCTCGACGGGAGCGGGGCGGGGACTCCGGGCTTCGAGAAACCGGGCGCGGAGCGCACCGGGCGACCGACGCTCCAGGGCCTGCCAGCGTTCGAGCCATTCCTTGTTCGTGAGCGTGACCAGCCCGCCTTCCTCGTTGATCGACTCGCCCGTCAGGAGCTCGGCCTGAAGGCCGAGCAGATCCGGGCTGGTGGTCGGGCTGATCGGACCCAGGTCGAGCACGTCGAGCCCGTTGAGCTGGCCGCCGATGACGAGGCGTTGGCCCTTGGGCGGGGAGACGATCTCGAGCGGCCGGCCGCGGACAAAGCGGGTCGGGGCGACCGGCTTGCCGGTCCGCCAGTCCCAGAGCCGGATCATTCCGTCGATGCTCGCCGAGAGCACCCAGCGTCCGTCCGGGGTGAAGTCCGCCACGAAGACCTCGTCGCCATGCGCGACCGGCGGCACGACGAGCCGGCGGGTCCGCACGTCCCACACCCGCGCTTTCCGGTCGCGGCAGGCGGTGACGAGCATGGTCCCGTCCGGACTGTATCGCGCCGCGAACACGTAGTTAGGGTGGGTAGGGAGGCTCGAGACGACCTCGCCGGTCGCCAGATCGTGCACGCTGACCGAGCCGTCGTGGCTGGCGACCGCGATCGAGTGGCCGTCGGGCGCGAACGCGACATCGTGGCACGGGCCGCCGTGGATCAGGGGCGAGTAGCGCATCTGACCGGTGTCGACGGACCAGACCCGGACGTCGGGCTGCGCCATGCCCCAGGTCACCAGGCTGGCTCCATCGGGCGTGAATCGGACCTTGCCGTTGTTGACCCAGTTGGTGTTGCGGGGATCGGCCTCGTGGGCCTGCCACCGGTTGACCTCGTGGCCGCTGGCGGGGTCGAAGAGGAGCAGCTCGCCGCCGCCGCAGAGCACGGCGAGCCGGGTGCCGTCGGGTCGATACGCCAGACTCCGGGGATCGGACGGCAGGGGTGCTCGCCAGAGCTGCCGGCCGGTGGACCAGGTCCACGCCTGGACCTGGGGATCGACTGCCGAGACGTCCTCGCGCCGTTTCGCCTGAATCCGATCGCGGGCGCTGAGAATCGCCACCGATCGACCGTCGGGAGCAAACGACGCGTCGACGATCGAGCCACCGGGCGTGAGCCCGGGTCCCGCCGGCCGGCCGGTCTCGAGCGAGCTGGCGCGGGTCGTGGACAGCCGGCAGCTCACGTAGCTCGACCCGGTGGGGATGACGAGTGCTCCGTCGGGGCTCAGGGCGGCGAACGAGATCGAGTCGGCCAGGGGCAGGCGCGTCATCGGAATCGGCTCGCCGGGAAGCCCCCAGATCCGCACGAGTTCGCCGTCCTGCGCCGTGGCGATCAACCGCCCGCCCGGTGCGAAGGATGCGGCGTTCGCCCCGCGGTGAAGGTTCAGCGGGGGGAGCATCAGCTCGCCGTCGAGTAACGACCAGAGCTGGATGTTGCCGTCCCGCGAGGACGTCAGCAGCGCCGAGCCGTCCGCGTTGAATGCGACGCTGTGAACGGATTCGCGGTGCGCGAGCGCGGGGCCGTCCGGCCGGCCGGTCGCCACCTCGAAAAGCTGAACCATCCGCCCGCTGATCACCGCCAGGTGCGATCCATCGGGACTCAGCTCCGCCGACGTGATCGGGGGATCGATCTCCTGGGCACCCATTCGGAGTCGCACGTTGCCCGTCTCGGTCGCGCGCAGGGTGAGCGCCTCCGGCGTGCTGAGGGTGATCAGCCCGCGTCCGCCATCCACGAAGATGGGGGGCGAGAGGTAGGTCTGCGCCGGCATTGACGTCGGCTTTCTGGAGGACGTGGCTCACGGGAGGCCAGAGCGGAGCTAGCGGCGTAGGCGGCGCCGGGTCGTCCAGGATCGGATAGAGCCGCGCCTGGTTGTCGCGGCAGCCGGTTACCAGGTATCGGCCCGAGGGATGGAACGCGGCCGTGGTCACGGCTCCCGGGTGTGCCAGCGCCGGTGTGGCGAACTTCGCGGCCGACACGTTCCACACCCGGGCGAGGTTGCCGCCGGCCACCACGACGTACCGACCGTCGCCACTGAAGCCGAGGAGCCGAACCCGGCGCGGGAACGGGACCCGCACCAGGCTTTCGCCCCCGGGAAAACGGGCCACGACCGCGTCATTATTGGGGAGTCCCGCCGCCATCATGCCGCCATCCGCGCTCCATGCCGAGGAAGGGGCTTCGAGCGATCCGCCGGGGAAGGGGACCGGCCGCTCGTTGTCGAGGTCCCACAGCAGGTCGCGAACGTCCAGGTTGGCCAGGTTGGTCAGGTCACGCGTGACGAGGAAATGGCCGTCGGGGTGGAAGATCAGCTTGCCGCGCGGACTCACCGGCGCGACAACTGCGCGAAGCGGCCAGAGAGCGAGGCGTCCCCACGCTTGCGAACGCGCGGCGCTGGACTGCCGGCGCGCGGGTCGGACATGGCCCGGCGGGCCGCGCCCGCGAACCACAAGGCCGCGCGGGCGTTGTCGCCCTGGCCGCCGGCCTGAAACCCGTTGGTCGTGTAGGTGTCAACCAGCGCCGCCTCGGCCTGCCCACGCGCGGTGTCGGCGGTCCGGGCCGCTCGATCGGCGATCGCATGGGCGCGCGCCTCGATTCGGACCTGTTTCACGGCGGCGCGCCACTGCCAGAAGACAGCGACCAGAACCACGGCGGCGGCCAGGAGAATCGTCGCGGCGACCGCGGTGGCGATCGGGTGCGCCTTGAGCCACCACGGGCCGATCGCGGGCCGGGACCGGGGCCGCGCCAGGATCGGCCGATCCTCCAGAAAGCGACGCAGATCGTCGGCCAGCGCGGCGGCTGACTCGTAACGCCTGGCCGGGTCTTTCTCCAGGCACTTCAGGCAGATCGTCTCGATGTCGCGGGGCAGGCCCGGAACCAGGCGACGGGGGGACACCGGCTCGAGCCAGCGGACCTGCTGGAGGGTATCGACGCCCGAGCCGGCCAGGAACGGCGGTCGCCCGGTCACGATCTCGTAAAGGATGGCCCCGAGCGCGTGGATATCGGCCGGCGGTCCGACCTGGTGCAACGGGTCCCCGGCCTGTTCGGGGGCCCGGTAACTGAAGCGCAGGGACTGGTATCGGTCGATGTCGAGCCGGTGGCCGATCGGCCGGGGAGGATCGGTCCCAGGCCGTCGATCCTGGGAATGCCCTCGGACGTCACCAGGACATGGGCGGGGGTCAGGTCACCGTGAACGATGCCGGCGCGGTGCGCCTCGGCGACCGCACGGGCCAGGACCTCGACCACTCCGGCCGCCGAGCGCGGCGAACGTGGGGTCCGGTCGAGCCGGTCCGCCAGGGTCTGGTCCTCGGAATACGTGAACTCGCCCATCGCCGGACCCCTTCGCCTTCAGCGCGTCGCGGTGGTCGTTGCCGTGGAGGGCCGCGGGCCGGTCATCCACGAAGGCTACGAGATAGAGATGCGACCGACCCGACCCGGCCCGGAATTCACGTCGGAAACGACCCCGCGCCTCAATTCCGGATTCTGCCACGACGGATGCCCACGGGCAACGGCCTCGATCCGGCCGACATCACGGCCGTCCCGACCCGGCCCGCGTCGCGCCAGCTTGACAGTCCCAGGATGTTGGTCGATACTGGACAACTCAGGATATCCCGCCGGAGTTGTAAGTGATACGTAGCCAAGTCCTCGATCTTCCGATCCGCCCGATCAGCGTCGATGCACCAGTGGCTGGCTGACTCTGTACATTCCTTCCTCGTTTGTTCGAAAACCAGGAATAAGATTCGCTCCGTCACCACGAAAAACAATCCGGCGACCTGGCAACAGCGTTTGGGTTGCCCGGTCAGTCAGGTCAGGCAAAGAGGCCCGCACCCATGAGCGAACCCGCCTTGCTGGCGGATCACCTGGACGAGCAGACCGACACCATCCTGGCCGTCTGGCGGGATGTGGTCGGCCGATCGGGCGACGTTCCCGAGGCCGGGCGGCTCTCGTACCGCGAGTTTCTGGACCACGTTCCCGACCTGCTCGATCGGGTCGCGGAGCGACTCCGGGGCCAGCCCGCCGACGCCACGGTCGAGGGCAAGAAGCACGGCACCCATCGCTGGTGTCAAGGATACGATATCGGCGAGATCATCAACGAGTTCACCCACTTGCGGTCGATCCTGACCCGATCGACGATCGATTTCGCGCGAGAACGGCTGGGACTTCGGCCGGATCGAGTCGGCGCTGTACGCGATCAACGAGGTTCTGTCGGAGGCGACGGCCGAGTCGGTCCGCCAGTTCGCGGAGGACAGCCGGACCCAGACCGAGACGGTGATGGCCCAGATCGAGACCCGCCAGCATGCCGTCGAGGAAGCCTGGGCGATCGCACGCTCCGAACAGGCCAAGCTCCGGGCCATCCTGCGGAGCCTGCCCGCCGCGGTCTGGGTGGTCGACGCCGACGGGACGATCATCGGCGCCAACGACCAGGCCGACCAGATCCACGCGGCGATCGAGCCGCACTACATCGGCCACGCCAACGTCCACAACCTGGGCTCGCGTTACGTGATCCGCCAGTCGGACGGATCGGTGTGCCCGCCCGAGGCGCTCCCTCTGGTCCGGGCGCTCCGGGGCGAGACGGTGATCCAGGAGGAGATTGTCTGGGAGATCCGGGGCGAGATGCGCACCCTGCTGATCAACGCCGCTCCACTGCTCTCCGCGAGCGATCGGATCGAAGGGGCCGTCGGCGTGGCGCAGGACATCACCGAGCGAATCGAGCTCGAGGCCGCGCTCCTGCGTCAGCGCGAGCGGGCCGAGGAAGCGTCGCGGCACAAGACCCGGCTCGTCGCCGCGCTCTCGCACGACGCGCGGACGCCGCTCAACGCCGTCGTCCTGGCCGCGCAGTTGCTCGAGATCCACTTCGACGGCGAGCCCGATTCCGAGGTCCAGGAGTGCCTGAGGACGATCCGCCACTCGGTGCGCAACGTGCTCGACCTCCTGGGCGACCTGCTCAACCTCAGCAAGCTCGACGCCGGGCGCGGTGACGACCGACCTCTCGCGGTTCCCGGTCGAGCCGGTGCTGGCCGAGTGCCTGGCGAGCATCGAGCCCCAGGCCCGGCTCAAGGGGCTCGACATCCGAATTCGAGCCGGGCAGTCCTTGCCGGCAGCCAGCCTCGAAACCGACCGCGCAAAGCTGAAGCAGATCGTCGCCAATTTCCTGTCCAACGCCGTCCGCTATACCGATCGCGGTCAGATTCGGCTCCGGGCCGAGCACGAGGGCGGCCGGGTCCGGATCGCCGTCGCCGATACCGGGGTCGGCATCGATCCCCAGCGACCAGGACCGGATCTTCGACGAGTTCGCGGTTCTCGAACACCCCGATGCCGCCGGCGCCAGTCATGGCGGCGAGGGAAGGGCCCGGCCTCGGCCTGGCGATCTGCCGTCGGCTCGCCCTGCTCCTCGGTGGCGAGATCCGGCTGGAAAGCGTGCTCGGACAGGGGAGCACGTTCACGCTCGCCCTGCCCGACACCACGCTCACCCGCGACGTCGCCGGTCCGGCGCGGGGCGACAACCACGCCCCACCCCGTACCGACCAGGGCGCCATCCTCGTCGCCGAGGACCACGACGAGAGCCGCCAGACCCTGGGCAAGGTCCTGAGGCGCATGGGCTATCGCGTTTGCGAGGCTTCCAACGGCCAGGAAGCCCTCGAGCTGGCCCGACGCGAGCGCCCGCTGGCTGTTCTCATGGATGTCAACATGCCGATCATGAACGGGGTTGACGCCACGCTCGCGCTCCGGGGCGACCCCGGGCTCAACGACATCCCCATCTTCGCCCTGACCGGCGACGTGACCCTGGACAACCAGCAGCGAATCGGTGAGGCCGGCGTCAACGGCTATCTCGAAAAGCCCGTCGCCTGGGACCGGCTCAAGGAAGCGCTCGAATCGATCTCCAACTTCGGCAACGGCTCCAAGGGACTGGTTTCCTGATCGATCGGTTCCGTCAGACGGCGAGCGCCACCAGGACGACGACGAGTGCGATCGCGGCCGCGCCGATCGCGCCGAGCGCGACCAATCGACCCGGCCGGAGCCGTGCGGCCTGACGGAAGATCGTGGCGATGATCCGCGCGCCGTCGCGGCCAGCCCGGAGCTTGCTGGCCGTGCCGGCGATCCGGGGATGGTAGCTCACGGGGATCTCGACCACCCGGAACCCCTGGGCGATCGCCTCGCTGGTCAGCTCGGTCTCGATCTCGAAGCCACTCGATCGGACGTTGACCGATTGCAGAAAACGCGGGCCGAACACCCGGTAGCCCGAGAGCAGGTCGCCCGGCGGTGTGCCGATCAGAAGCCGGAAGGCCGAGCGGATCAGCACGTTGCCCAGCCCACGGACCGGCGACATCGCCCCGGCCCCGGCCGTCGGCCGCGCGCGCCGACGGCCATGTCGGCCGTACCGTCCAGGACCGGCGCCAGCAATCGCCCGCGCGGCGCCGGCGGGATAGGTCCCGTCGCCATCGACCAGGATCAGAGCGTCGCGGTCGCCCAGATGCGCGAAGATCGCCCGGACGGCGTGGCCCTTGCCCTGGTCAGGGACGTCGACCACGCGCGCCCCCCCGGCCGACGCGAGCGTCGGGAGTGCCGTCGGTCGAGTTGTTGTCGAACACGACAAGCTCGGCCTCGGGGAGCGCGGCCCGCCAGTCGGCCAGCACGATCGGGATCGCCGCCGCCTCGTTGTAGCACGGGATGGCGACGGCGATCCGCGAGGGTGAACCAGTCGCCCGATTGGCTCTCGCTCATTCGGAACGGAACGTCAGGGGCCGGTCCGTGACGAAGGTCGTGACCAGGGTGGCGGCCGGGCCGCCGCTGACCGGATCAGGAGGTCGCTTCGTCCCCGGGGCAGATCGACGACCACGGCGGCGGGCTCGCCGTTGTCCTTCTCCGGCCGGGGCAAATCGAGCGGCTTGCCGCCGAGCCAGGCCTTGACCTCGCCCGGGCGTCGAGGACCAGCCGCGCCTGCTGTTCGATCGGCGAGACCGCCGGGCGCGTACAGGTAAACCACTTTCGCGGCGTCCGGGCCAGCGAGCGAGGCCAGGTCGGCCAGGCTCTCGGCGTTCGCGTCGAGCCGTCGCCAGGAGAGCTTCTGCCGTCCGGGCCGCGCAGGTGCCGCGTCAGGTCGACCGGCTGGCTCGGGTCGAGCGCCAGGGTGTCGCCCTGTTCGGCCACCGGGCCGATCACCTGGTACTGGCCCACGATGCTCACCGGCTGCTTCAAGGCTCGACAGGAAGGCGAGCAGGTCGACGAGCTCCTGGTCGTTCATCGTCTGGGCCAGTCCCTCGGGCATGAGCGAGACGTCGCTGGTCTTCCGGTCCTCGACCTCGGTGGGGCGGATCGATGACCCGCTGGCCGTCGGCGGTCTTGAGGACGAGCCGGTCGGGCGAGTCCTCGACCGGCAGGCCGGTCAGGACGCGGCCGTCGTTGGTGGCGACGACCAGCGATCGGAAGTTGTAGCCGACCGCCTCGCTCGGGTTCAGGATCGACCGGAGCAGCTCGTCCTTGCCGTACTTGGTGCCGATCGTCGAGAGGTCGGGGCCGATCCATTGCCCCTGGCCCTGCACCCGGTGGCAGCCGGCGCAGCTATTGGTGCCGGTGCGGAAGAAGACGCCGCGGCCGTCGTCGGCCTGGCCGGTCCGGGCGAGCAGCTCGCCGAACGGCGGCAGCGGCCGGCCGCTCGACGTCTTGGGCAGCGGCAGGACGCGCCCGGCCGCGTTGCGGACGTTGCGGATTGGGATGGCTGTTCAGGAGCGTCGTCGCCTCGGTCTTGAGGTCGTCCGGGAGGTTTCCCGCTCGAGCCATCGCGAGCACCTGCTCGGCGCCGCCGTCGGTTACCCTGCACGTAGGTCCGCAGGGCCGACTCGGCGGAGGCCCAGGGGATAGGCGGGGTCGCCGATCATCGCCGAGCCAGCCGTCGAGTCGGCGTTCTCGACCCGCGGCAAGGTCCGCACCGCGGCCTCGGCCACGGGGCTCGACTGCTCTTCCCCTTGGCGGCGTCGATGATCTCGGTGAGAAGTTCGCGCGATCTGCCGACGGTCGCGAGCCGGCCCAGGGCCTCGATCGCCGCGACCCGGGTCTCGATCGACGCCTTCGTCGTCCTGGGCATAGGTCCTGCAGACGCCTGGCGTATCGCGGAATCGCCGGTGGCCGCGGCCAGCTCGATCCCCTGCGGGGTCAGCTCGGCGTCGTCGAGCGCCGTTCGGTGGCGTCGATCACCTGGGGATCGGTCCGGGCGGCGCGTCCAGTCGCCGCCGAGCTTCCGGGCCAGCAGTCGCCAGCAACTGACGTCCGGCGCGGGGTCGCTCGACCTTGCCGACCATCTCGGCCACGAGCCACGGCCGTCTGCCGGGTCGCGCGATCTGCGTCGAGCACGTCGTCGAGCGCCGTCCTGAAGCTCGGGACGATCTCAAGCCGGGGCACGAGCCGGCCGACAGGAGCGGCAGGACCACCGGCTGGTGGACCCGCCAGGCCAGGCCGAGCGTCTTGCTCAGGGCCGAGGCCGGCAGGTCGGCCGCCCCGGTCGCGATGATACGCCTCGTTGCGATCGACGGGGAAATAGGGCGGCAAGGCGACCTGGCTGGCCTGGCCGGCCATGCTCGAGGTCAAGGTCGCCGTACAGCGTGCCGTCGAACAGGCTCGGCGAGGAAGTCGGTCTCGCGGTTGTCGAAGCGCCAGGCCCAGCGCTTCGAGGTACCAGCGGTCGCGGCCGTCCCACATCCGCGCCAGCGTCTTGAGGCGTCTCGCCGACCTGCTCGGTCGGCAGGTTGCGGAGGGCCAGGATCAGCTCCCGGCGGACTCCGGCGTCGGGGTCGGCTGGCCAGGGGCAGGAGGATCCGCCAGATACGTCGCGGCCGGCGGCGGGGGCGTCGGGGCCCGGACATCCTTGTACTCGACGTGGCCGTTCTCGCGGTTCGTCACGGCCGAGGATGCGGACGGCCTGCTCGCGGATCCGCGGGTCGCCGTCCTTCAGGGCGTCGATCGCGGCCGTGGTCGCCCACGATCGCGTACAGCACCCAGAGCGCCCGGGCGCGCTCGATCGGCTTGCCGTCCGAGAAGAGCCGGACCAGCTCGTTGACGACTTTCGCTCCTGTTCGTTGACCTTGCCCTTTTCCCGATCCTTCGGATCCTCCTTCGCCAGGGCGATCAGGCTCCGGCGGGCGGCGTCCTGGTGCGGCGACGACCGGCGACTTCAGGGCCGCGATCAGGCCGTGAACGGTGGCGAAATCGGCCTTGACCGGCCCGCGACTTCGAGCCCCTTGGGAGCGACCCGGTAGATCCGGCCGGTCGTCTGGTCGCGGAAGGCGTGGCCGCCGACGCCCGCGTCGTACCAGTCGGCGACGAAGACCGAGCCGTCGGGCGCGGTGGTCGACGTCGACCGGGCGGAACCAGGGGTCGTCGCTGGCCAGCAAGACCTGGTAGTCGGTCCGGAACGCCGCCCCGTGCCGCTCGATCGGGAAGAAGTTGATCTGCCGGGTGCCGGCCTCGGCCTCGAGGACCGCCCCGTGGTACTCGTCGGGGAGCAGGTGGCCTTCATAGACCGTGAGGCCGCACGGGACTGCCGTTGCCGGTGCCGACGAGCTTGGGGACGTTGCCGGGGACCTCTTCGCCCCAGTGCCGGGGGCTCCCCGGGGTCCGGTAGCCGTAGTGGCCGCCGTCGAGGACCCAGATCACCCGGCAGCCGCGGTTGCCGTCGTCGTCGTTGTCGCTGGTGAAGACGTTGCCGAAGGCGTTCAGGCTCGTCTCGTAATTGTTCCGCTGGCGGTCGGCGAGGATCTCGAACTGGGTGCCGTCGCGGTTGACCCGGAGGGTGTTGGCGAGCTGGTCGGACCAGACGTGCCGGCCCGACTTGTCGACGACGTCGAAGTTCTGGGTCCGCTCGGAGTGGTCTTGCTGAACCGAGCAGCAGCCGTCGCCGTGGGTGAAGTAGAGCTTGCCGTCGAGCCCGAGGACCATGCCGTGCACGCCGTGGTCGGAGTCGACGCCGCCGAAGCCGGTCAGGAGCGGGTAGCGCTTGTCGGCCTTGTCGTCGCCGTCGGTGTCTTCGAGCACGAGCAGGTCGGGGCTGTTGCCGACGTAGACGCGGCAGCCCTGGTACTTGCCGTCCTTGCCGTAGTGTTCCTCGACGGCCAGCCCCATCGGGACCGGGAAGATCTGGTCGGCGAAGACGGTCACCTTGTCGGCCTTGCCGTCGCCGTCGGTGTCTTCGAGGATCTTGATCCGGTCGGCCTCGCTCGACCTTGCGGAAGCTGGCCGTTCTTGCGCCTGGGTGAGGCGGTAGTTCAGCCCCTCGGTGACCCAGACCCGGCCCCGCGAGTCGATGTCCATGTTGGTCGGGTTGAGGACCATCGGCTCGGCGGCCCAGAGCGTGGCCTCGAGCCCGTCGGCGGGCTTGAGCTTGCGGGCCGACTCCTCGGGGCTCGACCTGGGCCGACGGCGCGACGGGTCGATCCGAGCACCAGCGCGGAACCCGATCCACGAGGGCGAGCCAGCGCGCACGGCTGGCGGCACCGGCGACGGCTCCTCGTGGGCATCGACGATCCGGACATCGGCGGCGAACCAGCTCCCTCAGACAGGGCGGCGATCGGTCTCGGGACCGTCCGGCGGACCAGTCGACCGTGCATGGTCGTCCCGGCCCGGCAACTCGTGCGCTGACCAGACGTCTCATCCTCGTGTCGGCCTCGGAGCGGAGGCGTGCAGGTCGCGACTCTGCCTCCGTCGCGCCAGGCCTCGTAGCTAAGCATGAGACTCCCGGACGAGAAGGGAACGCGATCGAATCGCCGGAGCGATTCGGATGCGAGAGATCGCGATCGATCGCGGGCCATCTGTTGACTCGCGGCTGTGATCGACGCTGGTGATCGTCCTGGTCGTCTTCGGCGATCGGCTAGCGGCGCGCCGAGCGTCCGCCGGCGCCGATTCGGCGGCCGTGCCCGGTGCCCGCGCCGTCGACGGTCACCCGGCCGCCCGGCAAGCCCGCGCGACGCCGAGCCACTGCCCAACGGTCGCCGCCCGCCGTTGCCGGCCGAGGTGCTCGAAGCAGGTCGACGCCGACGAGCAGGTCAACATCCGGGTCTACGCCGCGGTCAACCGGAGCGTCGTCAACATCACGACCGCGCGCGAGAGTCGCCGGGTTCTTCGGCGAGGAGACCTCCAGCGGCACCGGCTCGGGGTTCGTCATCGACCGGCAGGGGCACATCCTGACCAATTACCACGTCGTCGAGGGGGCCGAGTCGGTCCAGGTGACGCTCTACGACGGCTCGACGCACGAGGCCCGGGTCATCGGCGCCGACGCCTCGAACGACGTGGCGGTGGTCCAGATCAAGATCGCGCCCGACAAGCTCGCTCCCGGTCGCGCTCGGGCGACTCGTCGAAGCTCCTGGTCGGTCAGAAGATCCTGGCGCTGGGCAACCCGTTCGGCCTGGAGCGGACCCTGACGACGGGGATCATCAGCAGCCTCGACCGCTCGCTCCGGGCCAAGAACGGGCGGATGATCAAGGGGATCATCCAGACCGACGCCGCGATCAACCCCGGCAACTCGGGGGGGCCGCTGTTGAACTCGCGGGGCGAGGTCATCGGCATGAACACGGCGATCCTCAGCCAGGTCGGCCAGTCGGCGGGCATCAGCTTCGCCGTGCCGATCAACGCGATCTCGCGGATCCTCAAGCCGCTGATCGAGCACGGCCGGGTGATCCGCGCCGACCTCGGGGTCACCCGGGTCTTCACCACCAGCCAGGGCCTGCGTCGTGCTCGGGCTGACCGAGGGCGGACCCGCCGAGCCGCGCGGGCATCCAGCCGATCCAGCTGCAAGGTCGTCCGGTACGGCAGCGACGCCTGATCCGCCGGCTCGACCCCGAATCGGCCGACGTCGATCGTCGCCATCGACGGCAAGCGGGTCAAGAACGTCGACGAGCTGCTCACCGAGGTCGAGGCCCACGCCCCCGGCGAATCCGTCAAGGTCACCGTCATCCGCGGCGGGCAAGCTCATCGACATCCCGGTCCGGCTCGGCCAGTCGTGATCGGCCCGGGGTCGTGGAACGTTGGACGGCCGGTTATCGTGGACCCATCCTTCGTGGAGACCGTTTCATGTCCGTCACCGCGCGATCGACCGTCCCGCCCGACCACGATGTTGAGGTGGTCTATCCCTCGTCGTATGGAAAGCCCCTGGCAGACACATTTATTTAGGAACATACAATAATATTGTTGTTTCGGCCGCGAACCGGCGTCCCCGTGCCAACCCGGCAGGAACTTCGTCGAGATCGAACGCCTCAACGCCGAGCAGGAACGGCGGCGTACCGAACAGGAGCGACGCCGTGGGGACGATCTCGCGGCGGAGGTTGAACGTTTGAAGCAGATGCTGGAGCAGTCGAAGGAAAGTTCCCGGGGCAATACCACTGAGGGAGACATCGGATGAGCGTTTCGAACGGTTTCTCGAGATCAAGTTGAGACAACGGGTTCAGACCCGTTCCCAGAAATCTTTCGAGGCGGGCTCGACACCATCGGATCACGAATCCGCCCGTTCCGACGATCGTGAGAGCGACCTCGTGCCCAGGCTCGAAGCTCTGATCGACGAGGTGAGGGGTCTGAGACGCGACCTCAACCAGGACCGTCGGAAGCCGTGACGCTGTCGATCTCGAAGCCGGCGCGGCGAGGGAATCCGGGCCGACACGATCGGGTTGCCCCGGGGGCCGACTCTGAGATAGGATTGATGCTTGTTCCGAACCCGCCTCCGTTGCCCGACGAGAACCGACGCGACCCCCCGATGATCATTGACTGGACCCCACTGGCCGACCTGATCGAGACGATACGACCGCTTCCTCGTCACCTCACACGTTCGCCCCGATGGCGACGCGCTGGGATCGGAGGTCGGGATGGCCGGCCTGCTGCGCCAGCGCGGCAAGGACGTCCGGGTGGTCAACGCCAGCCTGACGCCGCCGCGCTATGACGTTCCTCGACCCGGAGCAGACCCTGTTCGAGCATTTCGGGTCGCAGGTCGGGCCGGCCGATCTGGCGGACCGCGAGGTGGTCGTCATCCTCGACCTTTCGGCCTGGAGCCAGCTTGGCGAGATGGCGGGCTGGGTCCGCGCGTTCCCGGGCCCGAAGGTCGTGATCGACCATCACGTCAGCGAGGACGACCTCGGCGCCCTGTTCTTCAAGGACACGGGGGCCGAGGCGACCGGGACGCTCGTCGCGCAGGCCGTCCGGCGCCTGGGGGGAACGTTCACCCCCGAGATCGCCAATGGCCTCCTGACGGCGATCGCCATGGACACCGGCTGGTTCCGGCACCCGAGCACCGCGCCCCGAGACTTTCCGCGACGCGGCCGAGCTCGTCGAGGCGGGGGCCGAGGTCCGATCGGATCTACCGGCTCCTGTTCGAGCGCAACACCCTGGGCCGGCTCCGACTGATGGGCGAGACCCTGGCCGGACTGCAAGATCGAGGCCGACGGCCGGATCGCCTACGCGACGATCCGCCGCGCCGATCTCGAGCGGACCGGGGCGATCCCGCCCGACACGGAAGATCTGATCGATTTCACCGTCAGCCTGGTCGGCGTCGAGGTCGGGCCTGCTGTTCATCGAGTTGGCCCGAGGGGGGATCAAGCTCAGCCTCCGGTCGCGGGGCGGTCTCGACTGCGCGCGACTGGCGAGCCGATTCGGCGGCGGTGGCCACCGGGCCGCCGCGGGCGCCGACGCTTCCCGAACCGCTCTCCGAAGCCGTCGAGAGTGCCCTGGCCGCCGTCTTCGAGGAAATCGAGGCGGCGGCCCGACCTCCGGAACTCCGACAGGCCGTTGATCCCAAAGTCTGAAGCCTCCGTGAACCGAACCGAACCGGAACCCCGCGACAACCTACCTACCAATCACCCCGAATGCGAATCATCCCGCCCTGACCCACCCACCGACCCCATAGCGACGACGGAGTCCTTCCCGATGAATCGACGTGACTTTTACCGGTACGGCACGATCGCCCTGGGAAACGTCGTGGCCCTGGTCCTGGCGGTTCCCGGCGTGGCGTATTTGCTCGACCCGCTCCGGCACAAGGACCAAGCGAGGCGGCTTCGAGCCGCTGACGCGACTCGACCAGCTTACTGAAGGCGTACCGCAGGAATTCTCGATCATCTCCGAACGTCAGGACGCCTGGGTGAAATATCCCCGCGAGCCGGTCGGGTCCATCTGGTTGATCAAGCCAGCCCGCCGGCGCGAAGGAGCCGGTTGTCGCGCTTCGGCGCGGAGTGCCCGCACCTGGGCTGCGCGATCCGGCTCACGGCTGACTGCAAGAGCTTTCTCTGCCCTGCCACACCAGCCGGTTCGACCTGACGGGCAAGCCGCTCAATCTGGTCTCGCCGCGGCCATGGACAGGCTGGAGGTGACTCTCGGATCAGGCGACGATCCCTCGGCCGAAGTCCAGGTCAGGTTCCAGCGGTTCCGTACCCAGACCGAGGAGAAGATCCCCCTTGCTTGAGCATGAGCAGGTAGAAGCACCCGGGCCGGCGCGCCGTGCACCGGCGGCTCGCGCTGGCCGACTGGCTCGATAACCGGACCGGCTATCGGGGCCTGGTCCGGGCGGCGCTTCTGGAGCGGATACCCGGTGGCGGCGCCGCTGGCGTTACGTCTTCGGCTCGACGTTGACCACGGCGCTGATGATCCAGCTCGTCACCGGCTGCTGCTGCTGCTCTCGTACAGTCCGTCGGCGTCGACGGCCTGGGGAAGCGTTTACTTCATCGAGCGGCAGATGGCCCTGGGCTGGCTGATCCGGGGCATTCACCGCTTCGGCTCGCAGGCGATGATCGTTCTGCTGGCGATTCACCTTGCCCAGGTCGTGCTCGCCGCGGCGTATCGACCGCCGCGCGAGGTGAACTGGTGGTTTGGCCTGGTCCTCCTGTTCCTGACGCTCGGATCGAGCGTGACCGGCAACCTGCTTCCCTGGGACGACGGGCGTACTGGTCGGCCAGGGTCGAGACCAACATCCTGGGCGGTACGCCGGTGATCGGCCCCGCGCTCCAGAAGATCGTGGTTGGCGGCGACGATTACGGCAACCAGACCCTCACCCGGCTCTTCGGACTGCACGTCGGGGTCTTGCCCCTGCTGTTCGCCGTCGCGGTGGCGATCCACGTCGCCCTGGTCCGTCGTCACGGACTGACGCCGCCCCGCGGCCGTCATCCACCTCGACCGGCCGACGCGACCACCGCCGCCTCGAAAGCGAAGCGCCGGTTCCGGTCGAGTCTGTTCTGGCCCGAACAGCTCTTCAAGAACACCGTGGCGGCGACGCTGGTGCTGGGGTTGATCGTGGTCTTCACGATCGTCAACGGCGGCGGCGGACTCGATTCGCCGGCCAACCCGTCGAACACCGAATACCCCGCGCGGCCCGAGTGGTTCTTTCTCTGGCTCTACCAGTTGCGGCATTATTTCGCCGGTCCAGTCGGAGATGATCGCCACCCTGGTGATCCCGGGAGCGGTCGTGGCCGTGCTGGCGTCGATTCCCCTCTTCGACCGGGTGTTGCCGGGGCGCATGGCGCACTGCGCTGGCCTGCGGTTTTATCTTCGTGCTGTTCGGCAGCGTCGGCACCCTGACCGTCCTGGCCTGGCGGGCCGACGCGCACGACCCGTCCTACCAGGCCGCCGTGGCGCAGGCCCGGCGTCTGAAGGCGCGGGCCATGGAGCTGGCGCGGGGCGGAATTCCCCCCGAGGGCTCGCTTTATCTCATGCTGCGCGATCCCCTGACTCACGGCCGGAGCGTGCTCGAGCAGAAGTGCCTGGGGTGCCATGTCTATCAGGGCGAGGGCGTCGGCGGCAACCCCCAGACCGCGCCGATCTCGCGGACTACGGTTCGTATCGATGGATTCGCGGCCTGCTCGAAGACCCTGGCTCGCCCGCCTACTACGGCAAGCTACCGGCCTGCGAGGGGATGCTCGAATGGAAGAGAAACTCGAAGCTCACCCCCACCCAGCTCGACGACGTCGCGCGGTTCGTGGCCAGTTTCGCGACCATCCCGTCGGAGATGACCGCCGATGACTGGTTGAGTAGCCCCGGGGTATCGGACCATCCCGGCATGGCGCCCTTCGAGAAGGAGTGCGGCACCTGCCACGTCATCGACGGCTGGACCGAAGGGGGCCTGCGCGACGCTCCCAAGCTCTTTGGATGGGGCTCGCTGCACTGGACCCGTCGCCTGATCCACAACCCGGCGGCCTCCGACCTGTACGGCTACCTCGACCCCAAGGACCGGATGCCCGCCTTCGGTCCCGATCAGCTTACCGAGAACGACCTCGAGACCGTGATCCGCTACCTCAAGCACGACCACCCGGGCCGAGCGACCCCGTCGGTCGCTCGGAGCCGTTGACCGAACCTGCCCTGCTCAAACCGTGCGGACGATGCGCCAAAACAGGCAGCCATCCCCCTGGTTGACGGGGCATCCTACACATCAGATCACCACAACGAGAGACCTCAGACCTGATAAGCGGTACCCTGTCTTCCCGAATCCGCAAGCCGGCCAAAAAGTCGAGAAATCGAGCCGATCGGGCCGTTTTTTTCTTGAGTCACCTCGGTGCGATAGCTAGACTCACCCTTGTCTCGTGAATGGTGCGAAGGGAATCAAGAAGCGACAGTCACCACCACGCGGGCCAATCCCGCAGCGTCTTTGAGATCAGGATCACTCAGGTTTTCTCCCGCAAGTGCACTCTCAAGTGCACAACTAGCATGGATTCGCTACTGACGGGAGATCTCGTCGGTTTGGAACGGGCGCGGTATCCGAAGGATTTCGGAACCCAAACGCCGCCCCCGGGCACTGGCTACCGTTTCCGGTGATGTTGAATGCGAGGGATGCGTGCTCGATGTTGAGCCGCGGCGCGTTTGACGCAATCGGGGCGGTCAGGGAACGGACTTCGCTGACGCCAACGCTAAGGAAGGGACGCCTACCATGACGAAGGATCGACCCTTAATCGGGATCAACACCGACTTCCGCGCCGTGGCCAAGGGCCGGACGCCACACAGTTACATGCACAGCGGGTACTTCGACTGCCTGCTGGCGGCCAACGCCGTCCCGGTCATGATTCCGCCGCTCATCAAGGAGCACGACCTCGTGCCGATCCTGGAGCAGCTCGACGGGGTGATGCTGACCGGGGGCGACGACCTCGACCCCAAGAAGATGGGCCTGGCGCCGCATCCCTCGGTCCAGATGATGTCGGAGCGTCGCGAGACGACCGATCGATTGCTGTGCAAGTTGTTGCAGCAGCGCCGGATGCCGACTCTGGGCATCGGCCTGGGGATGCAGGAGCTGAACGTGGTGGCGGGGGGCGGCATCTTCCTGCACCTGCCCGAGGACATGCCCCGTGGCATTCCCCACCGCGACCCGCAGGGCGGAGCGCACCGGCATACGGTGGTCATGGAGCCGGGATCGCGGCTCGAGGAGATCTACGGGCCGGGCGAGATCCGGGTCAACAGCTACCATCATCAGGGAATACGCAAGCTCGCCCCGATCTTCCGCGTATCGGCCCTGGCTCCCGATGGCCTGATCGAGGCGTTCGAGGGGAAAGATCCCTCGTGGTGGGTCGTGGGCGTGCAGTGGCATCCCGAGAACGAGGGAAACATCTCGCTCGACATGCAGCTCATCGAGTCGTTCACCTCGGCGGCGATGTCCGCGCGGGGAAGCCTGACCCTGGCGCGTGCCGGCTGAGCGAGAACGACTCGATCGATCGCGAAACCGTTGAGAACGCGGGGCCGGGTAGAGGTCCTCCCCCGGAAGTCATCTCAGGGAACGAGATTACGAGGGGGGACGGACTGGCGCCGTGGTCAGGGTCGCCGGGGGCCGGGTGGAAGGAGCCGCTCAGCCCCCGTCGACAGCGTGTCGGGGTTACCTGCGGACACGACACGACCGATGTCCTTCGTCGAAATCTTTGCCACGATCACGATACGCGCGAGGCGCGCAGGGTTTCCCAGGTGCCGAAGTCGCGCTTCAGGTCTGGACCGTTGAGGTTACCCGATCCCACCAACGTCATTCCGCCTGGAATTCCTCCCCGCAGGTTGACAAGTTGACCGGTCCCCGAGGTCTCGAGGGCCTGTGTCGTATGATGCGGACCCGGGACGATGATTCGTAACGCCGTGGCGCCGCCAAAGACCGTGCCCACGACCGTGTCGCGCGCTCCGCTCTGATCGAAGAGCACCCCGCTCACCTGGATCCGGCCGGAGTATCCGAGCACGAGAGGCCCCTGGAGCGTCAAGCCCCTGGCTGGCCCGCGTGTGATGGTGCCGATGAAAACGCGATAGCGGGCCAGTACATCACTACCGATCATCAACGGGGTTGGCGATGGATTGGCGGCTCCCTGCCGAGCGTGATCCGCTTGCGTCGAAGCGATCGGCCCGGCGTGCGCCGCCGCGTGCGGATGGACAGCGTCGGCGGTCGCATGGTGGACCGCGCTGGTCAATGCTCGCCCTTCGACGCGTTCCAGATCGGGACGGAAGTCACACCCGTACCTGCGACGCCAGCCAGCCCGGAAACCGCGTCCCAGCCCTTTCATCAGGACCTCCCTGCTTGTCGATTTGCGTTGCGCGCTATGTAGACCCTCAGGCAGAATCGCGCGAAGGAGAACGTCTGGAAACGATGTGTCGCGCACATCCCGGTCTCGTGTCCGCAAACACCGTTCGCCGCGAATTATTGCACATTCCGGGCCGACGGGCGGACAGGGAACGAGATCCAGGAGGTGCTACGAAAAAAAGACAACCGGCCCCGGCGGAAGTCGCCAGCGGCCGGTTGTCCAGGTTCCAGACCGGGTTCCGAGGAACTTGCGAATGGGGTTTTCGCCAGATCCTTAATAACCGCTCGCGTCGAGCACTTCGCCGCCAGCGATCGAGCCCAGTCCGCGCCAGATGTACGGGTTGACCGAGTTCTTGATGAACTTGACGCTGCCGTCGCCGAAGAGCGTGTTGACTCCGCCCGGGTGCGCGCTGCTGGCCGAGAGCGACATGTAAGTCGGGCCGCCGTCGTTCTCATCAACCGTGTCCCAGTCCATGGGCGCGTTCTTGCCGGCGTTGACCGTGCCGGTCGCCTTGCTGACGGCGCTCACCTGCTGGTTGGGGGGCATCGCTGTGGTGAAACCGGAATAGTAAACTCCGCCGTTACACCAGCGCGTGTGGCCGATCGGCCCGCCGTTCTTGGGAGACTTGGAACTACAAGACGCGATGGCCGAGGCGAGGACGCTGGCCGACTGAGGGCCGGGAGCCGGAACATTGGTGGGCGAGAAGGAGAACCCGCCCGCCGAGATCGACGGTGATGCCGAGGTACTCATACAGCTACGAAACTGGCCGTGCGCGATCAGTCCCTCGGCCGCCAGGATGCTGTTGCTCATGCCGTCGGTGAACATGGCAATCGAACGCGAATAATTCGGGCCGAACGCCGAGCGGTTCATGGGGCCGACCGAATTGGTCCCCCCCAGTTGACGGACCAGACGTACCAGTCGCCGTCGCAGGTTCCGTAGCTCGTGGTGGCGTAAGTGGTTCCACCGTAAGAGGCACTATCGTAGTGCGGTCCCGGATCGCTCGGGCAGAAGAGAAGATTGAGTGTCGTGTACGATGCCGTCAGATTCGGCGCCTTGCCGTAATCGAGGCTGAAATTAATCGTCGAATAGAACGCACCCTGTTCGAGGAACGGCGTGATTCGGGCGAAAACGCTCCAGGACGACGAGAACGCCCAGGTCCCCGGCCCTCCCGTGGTAGCGGGGACGAGGATCGTCGTGGGTGGGAAGGCCCCGTTGGAGCTTTCGTAGTTCATCAACCCCAATCCGATCTGCTTGAGGTTGTTGACGCACTGGGCGCGACGAGCGGCCTCACGCGCGGCCTGCACCGCCGGCAAGAGCAGGGCGATCAGAACCGCGATGATCGCGATCACCACCAGGAGCTCGATCAGCGTGAAGCCTCCTTGCCGGGGACGCATCCGCAAGCACTGGACAAACAAAGAAGAGCCTCCGTCAAAAACATGCCCATGAGAAAAGTACCGGTCGGGGCAGCATAACGCGGGTTCGTGAAAGAATCGGGTAGATTTGGCGTTATTCCGAATAAGTTCGGCCCGAGAGACGCCCGCGAGCGATAACCGGCAACCCGTAGCCATGGTGCCAGGTTTTCGCTATTGATAACCCAGGGAAGTGATCGAAAACTCGGTGTATTTTTCAGGATGCTTATGATGCGAATCGCCTTGATCTGGGCTGTTGCCCCGCTTGCTGCTCTCTCCCTGGCCGCTCAAGTCGGGGCCGTCGAGGATACCACCGGTAAGGAGACGGCCGATCCTGAGCTGGTCTACACCCAGGCGCTCGAAAAGCGAGCCAACGACGTGCTCGCGGTGCTCAAACTCGACGACGCCGCCAGGGCCACTCGGGTCCGTGAGGCCATCATCGCGCACTATCGCGGGTTGCGAACGATCCACGACGCGCGCGACGCGGAAATCAAGGCCATTCGCGGATCGACCCAGGGCACCCCGAGCGATCTCGACACACGGATCAAGGCCCAGCGCGACCAGGCCGACGCCGCGGCCCTGGCGCTCCACCAGCGCTTCCTGACCCGGCTGGCATCCGACCTCACACCGGAACAGGTTGAGCAGGTCCAGGACAAGATGACCTACAACAAACTCCAGGTCACCTATAACGCTTATCTTGACATGCTTCCCACCCTGACGGCCGAGCAGAAGCGCGTCGTGTTCGAGACCCTGAAGGAGGCGCGGGACAAGGCCGCCTATGCCGGGTCGTCCGAGGAGAAGTCGAACATCTTCAACAAGTTCAAAGGGCGGATCAACAACTACCTGGCGTCCCAGGGTTACGACCTGAAGCAGGCGACGAAGGAATGGGCCGAACGGCGGAAACCGGCGAAATGACCGGCGCATTCCGGGATTTAATGGGTGCGTTTTGTCCCGCGACGAGGTACTTCGGGTTGAATCACGCGGGAAGATCGTGTAAGAGAATCGGTGCTGCCCGAGCCGACCGTTGAGCTTCACAGCGAGGAGCGCCTGGGCCTCCGGCACCCTGGTTCGATCATGAAAGGACTCATGAGATGCGCACCGATCCCTTCGCGGTCAAGGCTTATCCCCGCTGGCATCCTCACCGACTGGCGTTCAAGGCGCAGTCGATGAGTCAGGAACGAAAGTCGCGCAGGCATTACGACCGTTATGCCCTTCCGGAGAGGGTCCTGGGCGACCTGCCGGAGCTGCCCCAGGTTCGCTGGGACGATACCTCGGTCACACCGATCCAGATGCAGCACCTCGTGAAGGCCCTGGAGCTCACCGAGCACCTGGCCGACACGGTGGTCGTCGAGGTCGGGTGCTTTCGGGGTGAGACAACCCGGTGTCTCGCTTCGGCCACGTCGCGAACGATCGTCGCGGTCGATCCTTATCAGGGGTACGGCGGGGCCGAGCGCGAGTTCGCGATCTTCCGCTCCCGGGTCGAGGGCTGCGCGAACGTCGTGCTCGAACCAACGACCTCGGGCGCCGCCGCGCGGAGCTGGCCCCACGGTCCCGCCAGCCTCGTCTTTATCGACGCGGTGCATGATTATGTCAACACGGCGTTTGATATTGAGGTCTGGCTTCCTCACCTGGTCCCCGGCGGTGTTATCGCCCTGCATGATACGGACCAGGAGATGTTCGCCGGAACGCGCCGCGCCGCGTTCGAGCTTCATGGCGAGCTCGGGCTCGAGCTGCTGGCTCACCCCTTCAATATGACACTTTATAAAAAACGATGACCTGAGAATGGGTAACCACTGCGCTCAATCCTGGCGGCCCACGCCCGCCCAGCGCGACTTGCCGCTCGATCGGCGGAAGACAACGAAGTACGAGTGATTCTTGCGGGCGTGTGCTTGCCGGATTACCCGGCTGACCCCTGGCTTATTGACGCGAAGCACGACGAACAGGTCCTCGGCGACGAAACCGTAGAGGGCGAGCTCGTTGATGAGCTCGACGTGCGTGAGCCGCTGCCGGTTGGCGCAGACCTCATCCTGACACTTGACGATATACGTCCCTTCCGGCCGGAGCACGCGATACGCTTCCCGCGCGGCGGCGAAGTAGAGGTCGAGAACCGCTTCGTGATATTTCTTGCCCGTGCCATTGCCCGAGCCGTTGTTGCCGTAATAGCCCTCGAACCGCTGGTGGTTCACATGCGCCGTGCCGCCGGGAGTGTGCATGTACGGAGGGTCGAAGACGACGCAATCGATCGACCCGTCGCCGTACGGCAGGGCGCGGCAGTCGATTCCCTCTTTGAGGTCCGTCGCCAGGAGGCGATAGGCGCCGGGCTCGACGCGCTTCCAGAAGACCCCACGGCCATGAGTGACGTCGGCCACGAGGCTTCCGCGTGCCACGTAGAGCCCGAGCACCTGGGGGAAGACCACGTCGTTGGTCGCCTGCTGGGCCGTGAAGACCAGGTCGTTCGTCGGAGCGCCGTCGGGAGATTTCCGTCGGCGCCTCGAAGTGACTTCCGTCTCGCGGGACGTTGGGGTGGCTTCCACGTCGATGTTCGCTCCAGAACAATTTATGTTCAGGTCCGGCGTTTTAATGGGGTTCGAGCCCGAGCACGGTCAGGTCGACCGGCTCCTCGGGAGCGAGCACGAGCTTGCGCTTGACCCTGGGCCAGAGCGCTCGAATCGCATCGAGATAGAGGCGGCGGATGGTCAGCGATCGGTCGCGCTGGAGCTCGGGCAGGAGTCCGACGAACCGACTGGCGCGGCTTCGGGCCAGGACCACCTGGCGATGCGCATCGGCCCGCGCTCGCTCGAGACGGGCGCCGGCCTCGGCGCGGGCGGCGGCCAGGGTGGTCGCGATGAAGCCGCGGGCCTCGTTGCGGCGCCGATCGCGGTCGCTCCGGGCCGCCTCGGCCGCGGCGAAGTCGGGCGCGACCTCCGAAGGCGGCCGCGCGTCGGTCAGGCTCAGGCCCAGGATCGAGAGACCCAGCCGGTCCCGCGCGACCCACCGGGAGAGCACGTCGGCGACGTCCTGAGCGATCGCACCCCGGCCCGCGCGGAGCACGTCGTCAACCCCGCGCGCGCGAGGGCCCGCGCGAGGGCCGACTCGGACAGTCGATTCAACAACACGGTCACATCATCGGTCCTGAGAAGATAATCGACCGGGTCGGCCACCCGGTACTGTACTACCGCGCGAACGCGTACCAGGTTACGGTCACCCGTGAGGTATTCACCCGCACCGGGTTCGTCGTTGGCGCCGGCCGGGCCACTCAGGCCGATCTCGAGCCGGCGGACCAGGTCGGTGCGGACCCGTTCGCGCTGCTCCAGTCCGAAGGGCCAGCCCAGGTGAAGACCTGGCCCCCACGCCGCTGGCAGGACGCGGCCCAGGCGACGGATCACGACCGACTCGCCCGGCGGCACCTCGACCCACGCAGTCACCACTCCGCCGAGGGCGATCAACGCGGCGGCCACGATCAGGACCGCGTTCCGAAGCCTCCTCATGGACGGGCCTCCGAGGCCGTCGGCGGCGTCGGATGCGACGAGCCAGGCGTCTGCAACAGTTCATCAGACGGACCCTGGCTCAGAAGCCGCAAGAGCGGGCTCGACGACGAGAGAATCACGGTCGCCTTCTCGTCGAGAATGGCGCGGTAGGCGTCCAGATTCCGCAAAAAGGCGTAGAAGCGGGGGTCGCGGGCATGGGCGTCATTGGCGATCCGAATCGACTCGGCCTCGCCGCGAGCCCGGAGCCGTTCGGCCTCGGCGTCGGCCTCGGCCAGGATCTCGTCGCGCTGTCGTTCGGCCTGGCTGGTCAGGGTTTGATACTCGGCCTCACCCTCGGCGCGGAGCGTCGCCGCGACCTGCTTTCGCTCGCTCCGGATCAGGTCAAAGACCGCCGGACGGACCTCGACCGGAGGGGTGAACCGGCGGAGACGGACGTCGAGCAGTTCGAGCCCCAGTTCATCGCGGGCCGTCGTCGCGACGGCGTCGCGGACCTCGTCGGTCAAGGCGTCGAGCCGCCACTCCGCGGGCTGGTTCGAGGCCATCGCCGCAATCGCATGCCGCCCGATCGCGTTACTCGAGCGCCGCCGCGACCCGCTCGTCAAGCCGCGCCTCGGCCGCGTCGAGCGTCCCCGACGACCGCTGGTATCGGACCGGGTCGCTGACGCGCCAGAGCAGGGCGCTGGCCACGTCGAGGTTCCGCTTGTCCCCGGTCAGGACCTCGCGCGACGGCGGTTCCGACACCCTGATCCGTCGATCGATCGCCACCGATGCCTGCCACGGCCATTTCGTGTGCGGTCCCGACTCCCCCGCGTCGTCGCCGTATACGGCCACGATCCGGCCGAAGTCGGTCACCAGCACGTATTGCGTCTCGTCAACCACGACCCACGAACGGACTCCGATCACGAGGAGAAAAATGCCGAGAAAAAATAAGATCAATTTTACATGTTTATTTTTCATTAAATGATCCTGGTTCTTGACGTTGCGCCGGACCAACCATGGCCGGTGGCGTGAGGAACAGGTTGGGGACGATCAGGTGCCGCACGCGATTTTCTTCATGGTCGAGCACGACCTTGGGCTTGAGCGCCAGAGCGCGGTCGATCGTGTCCCAGTAGAAACCTTGATCGGTCAAAATTGGATGTGTTGATCGCGCATCGAGGCGGTACTGAAAGGCGTCGGCCTCGCCCGCGCCGCGAACCACGCGACCCTGGCGCTCGGCCTCGGCCTGATTGATGGTGGCGGCGGCCTTGCCGCGCGCGCGGCAAGCGCCTCGGCCCGCGCGGTGGCTCCCTCGTTGATCCGGCGCTGCCGGTCGCTCTCGGCCTTGGAGACGTCGCGGTAGGCATCGACCACCGGCAAGGGGGGGTGGACGTCGAGGAAATCGACCGCGATGACCTTGAGCCCCAGCCTGTCACGAACGATCCAGCTCTGAAGCAAATCGGCGGCGGCGGTTTCGGATTCGGGGCGGCCGGAAGTCAGGAGCGCATCGAGCGAACGACGCCCGGCGACCGACCGCAGCGCCGCCTCGGCCAGCGGGCGTACGGCGTTGTCGGCGTCGGCGACTCCGAAGGCGTAGGCCCGGAGGTTCTCGGGCCGATCGGCATCGAGCCGATATTGCACGCTCGCGGATAACTCGACAAGCTGTCCGTCGCCTGTGAGCAGGAGCGATTCCTCCTCGGCCCGCGCGGGAACGCCCGGCGCGACGCGCCCGTGTTCGGCCTCCCAGCGGACCGGCTGCGACGGACGCGAGGTCGGCCGTCGTGCGAAACCCGACCCCCACCGCCCGGACCCGCGCGGTGGACAACCGCGTGACTCGCTCCCAGGGAGGCGGCCAGCGCAGGTGCAGGCCCGGCTCAAGCAACGCGTGGTAGCGCCCAGGCGCTGGAGCAGCCCCACCTCGTCCGGACCGATCGCGTGGAATCCCGCCATCGCATAGGTCAGCGGGACCGCCAGGACCAGCAGCGCGGCGAGCGGTCTCCAGCGTCCCAGCAATCCCGAAACAGCCAGGGCGGGATCGAGCCGATCGTCCCACCGCGCGATCGTTTGTCGGGCCGCGCGGAGCCATCGGACCGGCCCGAGCGCGGCCCAGTCGTCGAAGACGAGCAGTCGCATCGCGTTGAGCAGAACGAGCAGCGACCCCGCCTGGTGCAGGATCGCCGCGGCGACCGGGCCGAGCACGCCCAGGGCCGCCGCGGCCATCGCCACGGCATTCAGTCCGAAGGCGAAAACGATGATGTTCTGGCGAATGATCGACACCGTCGCCCGCGACAGGTCGAGCAGGCGGGGCAGAACGCCCAGCGGCTCGCCCAGGATCACGATATCGCCCGCCTCGGCCGCGAGATCGGCGCCGATGGCCCCGAGTGCGATCCCGACCTGCGCCCGTGCCAGGGCGGGGGCGTCGTTGATCCCGTCGCCCACCATCGCGACATGACGGCCCGCGGCCTGGCGCTCGTCGATCCACCGCGCCTTGTCGGCCGGAAGCTGCTCGGCGGCAAACGTCTTGATATGGGTCTTCTTTGCTACCAACTGAGCCGCCGCGGCGCGGTCACCTGTCAGGATCGCGATCTCGCTGATCTTGCGATGCTTCAGGTCGTGGATGACGTCGTGCGCCTCGGGCCGGACCGTGTCGCGAAGCGCGACCAGACCCGCCACGGTGCCGTCGATGGCGACCAGGAGCGAGGTTTCGCCCCGCGCGTCGCGCTCGGCCAGCGCAGCCTCGGCGTCGGGTTCGAGCGCGACCCCATGCTCGGCCAGGAGCCGTTTATTGCCGACGAGCAAGATGTGCTCGCCTTGATCGGCCGATCGGCAGACGGCCGAGACCCCCGCGCCGGGCTGGGCCTGGACATCAGTTGGGTCCAGGGGGACGAGTCCTCGCCGCGCGGCCTCGGCCGCCACGGCGACCGCGAGTGGGTGCCGGCCGCCCGCCTCGGCCGCCGCCGCCATGCGGAGGACTTCATCGGCGGTTCGCCCTCCCAGGGGCACGACGATCGACAGCTCCGGCCGGCCCAGGGTCAGCGTGCCGGTCTTGTCGAAGGCGAACGTGTCGCAGCCGGCCAGTTTTTCGAGGGCCACCCCTCCCTTGATCAACACCCCGTGACGCGCCAGCCACGCCATGCTCGCCAGGATCGCGGCCGGGGTCGCGAGCACCAGGGCGCACGGGCAGGCGACCACCAGCACCGCCACCGCGCGGAGCCAGACGTCAGGCCAGCCCAGCAGGTATCCGGCCAGCAGCGTCAGCCCCGCCACGGTCTCGACCACGGGCAGGAAATAGCCCGCCAGCCGGTCCGCCGTACGCTGGAGCGGCGCCTTGTGGCGCTGGGCTTCCGCGACCAGGCGCAGGACCTGGCCGAACGTGGTCTCGTGCCCGACCTTCTCGGCCCGAACCTCGATCGCACCGAACTGGTTCAGCGAGCCGTTATAGACCGGATCGCCCGACCCCTTGTCCACCGGTAGCGACTCGCCCGTCAGGGCGGCTTGATCAACGCTCGACCGGCCCGCGACAACCGGTCCGTCGACGGGTATGCGTTCGCCGGCGCGGACGATCACCAGGTCGCCCACGTGGACCTCGCCGGCGGGGACCTCGATCTCGACCCCGTCACGCCGAACCCGCGCGGTCTTCGGGGTCTGGTCGAGCAAGCGGCCGATCGCCCGCTGGGTTCGCGCGAAGGTGACCGCTTCGAGCACCTCTCCGACAAGGGCGATGAACACCACCTCGGCCGCCACGAACGGCTGACCGATCAGCAGGGCCGCCAGGCACGCCTGCGCCAGCGCGATATCGGCCCCGATCCGGCCGTGTGCCAGGGCCTCGAGTGCCCCGTACACGATCCGCACAGCGCCCAGCACGGCCGCTACCCAGACGAGCGAGATGCCCCCAGGGCGCCGCCAGGCCTCAAGCCCGAGCCAACCCAGCAGGACGTCACCACCGATCAACACCCCCAGTACGAACGTCAACGCATAAAGCGATCGATCGTCGTGGTGAGCGTGCGCATGGGAGCGCGACGCGTCCCCATCGCCATGTTGGTGATGATGGTGCTCGTCATGTCCGTGCGCTTGCGCGTGGGCACGGAGCGGATTCATGGCGTCGGGGTGATACTCGCGGTGCAACGGCCAGGGCTCCCCGGGGAAGGTGAAATCGTCCGTCAATGGTCGAGCATGATCAGGGGATTGACAAGGGGCTTCTCGGTCCGGCGGTAACTACGCGCGGCCCGACCGACGTCCTATGATGGGCGGAGCCCCAGGGAGCGAGTTTGACGCGATCGCGTCGGCAAGGCCGGCCCCGGAGGCCGGCGACCCGGCGATCGACCTGGGGGAAACATGAGGGTCATCGTGATGCGCCTCGCTTCCGGACTCAGGGTCGCCCGTGCGTTAGCCGTTGCCTGCGTCGCGCTGCTGGTCTTCACGAGCACATCGGGGCCGGCACGCGGGGCCGACACCATCAAGCGCCGGCTCTACGTGGCCGAGCCGGGGATCCGAAACTACCTCGAATATGGCGGTCACGGCCTCCTGGTCTTCGACATCGACCACGGCCACCGCCTGCTCAAGCGGATCGGGACCGGCGGGCTCGATCCCAAGGGCGTGCCGATCAACGTCAAGGGGATCTGCGCCAGCGCCCGGACCGGGCGGGTCTACGTCAGCACGATCAAACAGCTCATGTGCCTCGACCTGCTCACCGGGTCGATGCTCTGGGAGCGGACCTATCCCGAAGGCTGCGACCGGATGGCGATCGCCCCCGACGGCAAGACGCTCTACGTTCCGTCGTTCGAAGGACCGACCTGGAACGTCGTCGACGCCGTCAGCGGAAACGTAATCGCGCAGGTGAAGCCCGATTCAGGGGCCCACAACACCATTTATGGCGCCAACGGGGCCGAGGTCTACATGGCCGGTCTCAAATCGCCCGTCCTGTCGATCGCCTCGACGAAAGACCATACGATCGCGCGGACAGTAGGCCCGTTCAGCAACCGGATCAGGCCGTTCACGGTCAACGGCAAGCAGACGCTCTGCTTCGTCAACGTCAACGAACTGCTCGGCTTCGAGGTCGGCGACCTGACCAGCGGCAAGAAGCTGGCGCGGGTCGAAGTTCAAGGGGTCACCAAAGGGCCGGTCAAGCGGCACGGATGTCCCAGCCACGGCATCGGCATGACGCCCGACGAGAAGGAGATCTGGGTGGTCGATGCCCATAACCAGAAGGTCCACATCTTTGACGCGACCGTGATGCCTCCAAAGCAGGTCGAGAGCATCGCCGTTCGCGACGAGCCGGGGTGGATCACCTTCAGCATCGACGGGACGTACGCGTATCCCTCGACCGGCGAGGTGATCGACGTCAAGACGCGCAAGATCGTCGCGACCCTTGCCGACGAGTCGGGCAAGCCGGTCCAGAGTGAGAAGCTTCTGGAGATTGACTTCCAGGCAGGCCGCCCGATCGCCGCCGGCAATCAGTTCGGCATCGGCCAGGTGGGGACGACCACGGCACTGCGCCCTGAGGTGAGGTCGGAAGACGCCTTGCGATGCGGTGCGCATTCACTATAATCGAGATCGTCCGCGAGCGGAGCGAATGCCTGAAGCGAACGACACCGAGCGCGATGTCGAGATGATGGGCCGGGCGATCACCCTGGCCCGCGAAGCGTCGTTTCTCGGTGAGGTTCCGGTCGGCGCGGTGCTCACACATCGCGGCCGGATCATCGCCCAGGCTTTCAACTTGCGAGAGACCCTGCACGACCCGACCGCTCATGCCGAGCGCCTGGTTCTGACCATCGCGGGTCGATCGCTGGGTTCCTGGCGGATGGACGAGTGCACGCTCTACGTGACACTCGAACCCTGTCCGATGTGTCGCCGGGGCGATGGTTCAGGGGCGGCTCGCCCGGTTGGTTTACGGGACCAACGATCCCAAGGCGGGGGCCTGTCGTAGCCTTTACCGGCTCCTCGACGACCCCCGGTTGAATCACCGGGTCGCGTGGACGAGCGGGGTCTTGAAAGAGGAATGTGCCGAATTGCTGTCCGCGTTTTTCCGCAGCCGTCGCCCGGTCCGCAAGCCGAAAGCAGATTGATGATTTGATCGAATCGGGGAGGGGTGCCTGAGTGGTTGAAAGGGCCGGTCTCGAAAACCGGTGTACCCCTCCGGGGTACCGAGGGTTCGAATCCCTCCTCCTCCGCTGAATCCCGAATCTCCGGGCCCGTCCGTTGAATCCGAGGCGAGATCTTCCTCGACATCGCCGCGTTCCCGGCGAGGCTTCTCGCGCCAGCGGCTATCGAATCGATGCGATCGATGTAAATTGACGTGTCGGTTCCATCATGCGCATCGACAGGGAACGATCCGATCGGGCCTTTCCCTCAATCAGGTCGGGAAATCGATCGGCCCTGGTCCGTACCCGGAATTCGTTCGAGGGACGAGCCCGGCTTGCCCGCGATGGCAAACGGGATCGAACCGTCCGCGGCGTCATGTCGTCGTGCGGGATCACCGTCAAAGGCTGGAGGAGATATTCACGTTTTCGGCATCAATGAAGACGCGCCCTCGATAGTGAGGGAATGGAGTGCCGATGTGAATTCGTAGAACTGCGTTGGTACGTTTTCCCGAAAGCTAAGTAAGCCGGGACCAGGAATCCACACGAGTCCAGACGAGGGAACGGCAACTATTAACGACGTATCGCAGCACGATCGCCCGTTGCCTTGGATTGCCAGCGGGATCGGCCGGCATGGAATCGCATGGAGATCAGGTCCCAGCTTCTGAGTTCTGGTCAGCCCGCGCCGGGCAAGCTGGAAACGTTCACTTGCCCGGCGTCGACGGGGCCGATACCGGATCACACGGCTGCCATCGCCGGTTCGGGCTCGTTGGCCATGATCTGGGAGAGCGTCTCCAGTAGCTGATCGTTTTCGGACGGAGTTCGGACGCAGAAGCGCAGGTGGCCGCGGGTCGGGATCTCCTGGCCGGGGCCGGTGATGACGGCTCCAGGCTCGAGACCGCTGTAGTTGGAACATTCGCGGACGAAGAGGCCGCGGCGTGCGAGTGCGTCCTGGACCTGGGGCGAGGTCCAGGGGGTGTCAACCAGGCTGACCAGGACGAAGTTGGGGGGAGGAGGCGCGGTGGCGGGTCGATGGCGGCTGGGCCATACCGGTCGGAGGCCGGGAACGTCCCAGAGCCGGTCGGTCAGGCGGATCGACTCGGCGGTGATCAGATCGAGGGTGCGCTCCGAGATATTCGTCGTCGTTGACGGCGGCGAGGGCGGCGAGCTCGGCGGCCGTGGAGATGGTCCAGGGCTGCTGGTTCCGTCGGAGCCGGTTGATCATCTCGGGCGAGGCCACGGCGTAGCCGATGCGGAGGCCGGGGAAGGCGAAAATCTTGGTCATCGACCGGAGCACGATCAGGTTGGCGCGATCGGCGGCGGCCCGGACGAGTGAGCGCTCGGCCTCGTCGGGCAGGAACTGGAGGTACGCCTCATCGACCACGACCAGAAGCTCGGGGGATCGATCGATGAAGCCGAGCAGTCGGCCGCTGTCCCAGGCGCGGGCCGTCGGATTGTTGGGATGGCCGGTCCAGAAGAGGCCGTGGCCCCCCTCGGGGAGGACCTCCTGGTTCCAGCCCAGGACATGGTCGCGCCAGATCTTGATCGTCAAGCCGTTCTGGGCCGAGGTCCGGCGGTATTCACCGTATGACGGCTCGACCAGGTGGACCATCGGCATGTCCGGGTCGCCCAGCTCGCGGGCGCGGCGCATCAGAGGGCTCGCGCTGGACCTGGCCGATCAGGCTGATCAGCTCGGTCGTCCCGGCGCCAACGATGATCCGGTCCGGGGCGACACGGTGGTACTCCGCCAGCCGCTCCACCAGGCGCGGCGTCGCCGGGTTCAGGATAGCGGTCGATGGTTCCGGTCGCCCCCAGGACGGCAGCGTGGGCCCCGGCCGGAGGACCCAGCGCATTCAGCGGGGCTGAGAAGTCGAGCAGCTTCAGGTTGCCCAGCTTCAGCCGCTTGCGAATCGCCGATTGGTTGCCGCCGTGTTGAATGGGAAGTATCGCCCGGTGGTCTACCATGCGGGTTCCGTCGCTCAACAAAACAAGGATGGAAAAACGGTCAAGATACCTGCGACAACCTCAACCTCAGCCCTCGCCCACGATCGATCAGGGCCGCGCCGGATCATCGAATCGCTCGCTCATGGCGTGAAGGAAGTTTTCCTTAACATGCATCACGAATGCCAATACACGGGTTCGTGATCGCCCTGAACGAACCAAACCAAACCGATCGGAAGTCTACGGATCGCGGCCTCTTCAGCCCACTCGGGAAGGAAAAGGACGCGGAAAGCGGGGGCCGGCAGGAACAAAAAAAGAAAAACGTCCGCCCAATCCTCCTGGTCGCGGCCCGGAGGGCTTGGACGGCTCGTAGTCGTCGGGATATAATCCCTGCTTCGCGGAGCCTTCACGGGGGCTTCGCGAGGCGTACATTGTACACATTCCCTCCCGCAACGCTAGGGTGTTAGCGGAGATCGGTCCCGGCGAGCCGGGACGGCCCGCGCGGCGTCCCTGGACGAATCGAAGGATATCTATGTCTACGGCGCAGTCCACGTCCTCTCCCGCCCCGGCCACGGCCCCATCCTACGACAACAACGGCCAGTACAGCCGCACGGGGATCTTGCGCTACGAGCAGGTTTTCGGCTCGGGTTATGTCAGCACCGGAGGGCCCGAGACGACCGACTACCTGTGCACCAAGCTCGGCGCGGCGCTACGGCCGGGTTGCCGGGTGCTCGACGTCGGCAGCGGGATCGGCGGCGCCGCGTTCCACCTGGCCAGGACTTACGGCGCCAGAGTGGTCGGGGTTGACCTGTCGAACGAGATGTCGGCGATCGCCCAGGAGCGGAGCCAGGGTCCGGGGGTCCCCGACGGCTGCCGCTTCCTGCTGGCGGACATCCTGACGGTCGCCTTCGACGAACCGTTCGACATCATCTGGAGCCGCGACGCTCTGATGCACCTGCCCGATAAGCCCCGGCTCTTCAAGCGGCTATTCGATCTGACCGTCCCCGGCGGCAAGCTCGTGATCACCGATTACGCCCGGGGTGCCGGCGAGGTGTCGTCCGAGTTCGCAACCTATGCCCGCGAGACGGGCTATCACCTGACCGACCCGGCCCGGTATGGTGCATTGCTGGAAGCCGCGGGATATCGCGATGTCCAGGTCGAGGACGCCACCGACCGTTTCGTCGATATCCTGAACCGGGAGTCGGCACGGCTGGTCGAGCACCGCGAAACGTTCCTCAAGAGTTTCAGCGCCCAAGATCTGGACTATATCGTTCAGCGCTGGGCCATGAAGGTCCGCTTCTGTCAGGCTGGCGACATGAAGTGGGGCATTTACCTGGCGACCCGGCCGGCCTGATCCGCCCGAATTCCGGGCCAACGTGTTGTACATGGCCGCTTCGCTCGGCTGTGCGGCCGGTTTTCAGTTGATTCTGGGGAGGGTCTCGAGACCACGATGGCCGTCAAGACACGAAGAGTGAAGACCCAGGTTCGCGCCAGCGCACCCCCGAGGCGTGCCGCGAAGGCAGGGGGGGGTGTGGCCGCGGGTCCAGGCCTGGTGCGTACACCTGTACACGGCGCTCGGGTTGGTGGCCGGCGGCGCGATGGCGGTCTGCCTGGTGCGCGGCGGGCCCGAGGGGTTCCGCTGGTCGTTTATCTTGATGCTGGCCGCTACCCTCGTTGACGCCACCGACGGGACCCTGGCGCGCCGGGTCGGCGTGAAGAAGATCCTCCCCGGATTCGACGGTCGCAAGCTCGACGACCTGATCGACTTTCTCAATTACACGTTTCTTCCGCTCCTGCTGGTCTGGCGCGCGGGTGTCTTGCCCCAGGGGTGGGACGCGGTCCTGTTGTTCCCGTTGCTCGCGAGCGTCTACGGATTCTGCCAGGTCGAGGCCAAGACCGACGACGGCTATTTCCTGGGGTTCCCGTCACTCTGGAACGTCGTCGCGTTTTACCTTTACGTGCTTCACGTCCCCCCGTCGTTCGCGGTGGGGGTGCTCGTGGTGCTGAGCATCCTGACGTTCGTACCCAGCCGCTACCTTTATCCATCGCAGCCGGGGCGGATCAACACCGTGAGCAACATCCTGGGTGCCGTCTGGGCCGTCGTGCTCGCGTGGCTTCTCCAGCGCATGCCGGGCGGCAGATCCTCCGCGTTGGGAATCGATAACACGACCTGGAACATCGCGCTGGCATCGCTTTACTATCCGATCTTCTACATGGCCGCGTCGTGGTCGATCACGATCAGGCGTTGGCGGAAGATCGGGTTCTGAATCAGCGTGATTCGTCGATCGAGCCGTCGCCCAGGGAACGGAGCAGCGCCGCCATGCCCTCGAACAGGGCACCCAGGGTGGACGCCGCCTCGGCGGGGGCCTCGATGACGACCTTACCACCCTCCCCGCGACGGATTTCCAGTTGACTGAACAGCCGTCGGACGCTCGCGGGGTCCGAGATCGGTAGGGCCGGGTGACCGGGAGCCTGAACCTGATCGGCCTCCTGGGCCCGGGTCTGATCCGTGCCGACGCCCACGATCGGGGCGGCGGACGAGTCGTTCGCAACGGGATCGGCGGTCTCGTCGGCCGCCGCGAGCATCGCGTCGTACGGGTCGACACCCTCGCCGTCGATCGTGTCGTCGCTCTCGATCACGGCGATATTCTGGTCGTCGTAGGCGTCGGGTGACTGGCCCGGGGGAATCGAGACCGACTCGTAGAGCTTCTCGATCCGCGAGAGGAACGAACTCGACTCGTCGAACCGGACGGTGTCGGTCGATCCGTCGAAGAGTTCCTTGAAGAAGGCTTGTTTCGATCGAACCAGTCCGGCGATCCGGGACTCGATGCCGACCTCGCTGACCAGGTTATAGACGTCGATCGGTCGCTTCTGGCCCAGGCGGTAGACCCGGCCGATCCGTTGCTCGAGGACGGCGGGGTTCCAGGGGAGCTCGAGGTTGATGACGCAGTTGGCGGCGTGCTGGAGGTTGAGGCCCACGCCACCGGCATCGCTGGCGAACAGCATGCGGAAGGCCGGATCGTCGTGGAACTCGACGATGTTCTGGGTCCGACGCTTCTGGGCCTCGGCCCCCGTGAAAAATCCGGCGCGGAGGTTTTCGCCGTTCAAGAGGTCCGCCACCGCCCAGTGCGCCAGCTTGAGCATGCGCCGCCACTGGCTGAAGACGACAATCTTACGCCCTTGATCGATCGCGAGCTGGCGAACAAGTTGGCGGAACTCGATCAGCTTGGGGGCCGAGAGACCCTTGAGCACGCTCTCCTCGGGAGCGCGTCCCTTGATCCCCGGCCAGACCTCCTCGAACTGAAGCTGCGCCAGCCCGTTGGAGATGATCCGCTGAATGGTCAAGTAGCTCATCAGTCGAAGAAACTCCTTCTGCGACAGAGGGCGTTTCTTCGCGATGCTCAGGAGAGCCACGATCGGCTGGTTGAGCGCGTCGTGGGCTTCGATTTGTTCCTCGGTCAGGTCGATCGGCACTCGGGTATCGGTTCGGGGTGGAAGCTGATCGAGCACATCCTGGCGGACCCGTCGGACCAGGCAATCCTTGAGCCGATCGCGGAGAGTATCGAGGTTGCGCACGCCAACGGTCTCGCGACGGCCGTCGGCGTGGATGGCGTGCAGCGAGGTAAGCCGCCACTTGGGCTCGAGCGCCTCGACATCGACCCACTCGACGATCGACGCCAGCTCCTCGATCCGGTTCTCCATGGGTGTGCCGGTCAGGACCAGTCGAAAGGGAGGCGCCAGTCCTTTGACCGAGAGCGCGGTCTTGGTGGCCCAGTTCTTGATCCGCTGGGCCTCGTCGAGTACCACGAGGTCGGGGGCCCATCGCTGGATCGATGCCCAGGTCGCGGATCAGTTGCTCGTAGTTGATGATGAACAGGCCGGTGCGCTGGTTTTCGTAGATGGCCTGGCGCTCGGTGGGACTGCCGTCGATGACGTGGATCGGCAGGTCGGAGAACTGGTCCCACTCGCGGGCCCACTGGGGTTTGAGGCTGGCCGGGGCGATGATCAGGCCGCGCCGGACCCGTCGGGTCCGCCAGAGGGCGTCGCACGCCGCGATCGCCTGCGCTGTTTTGCCCAGGCCCATGTCGTCGGCCAGGAGGAGCTGTCCCCGGATCAGGAATCGCTCGACGCCCGCGACCTGGTACGGGTAGAGCGGGCGCTTCATTTTGCCGAGGGCCGCGGCGATCTCATCGCGAGTCATCGCGTTTTTGACGACTGGCCGGAGCCGATCGCGCTCGGCCAGCAGGCGCGCCCGCAGGGCGGGGTCGTCCCAGATCGATCCCGCGCGGGCCGGCACCATCCTGAGCAGGTCGTTGACGAGTGCCAGTCGATCGCCCGGCGCAGTCGGCGAAGGTCTGCTTCAGGACATGCAGACCGTCGATGTCGTCCGACTTCTGGAACCATCGATCAAGTCGTTCGGTGTGGCCGTCGGAGTTGGGGCGGGAGCCGTTTTCCCAGAAAACCCGCTCCAGCCAGTCGCCCGGTCCAGACAGGGGACGAATCGGGTCCCAGCCGAGCCGTCGGACCGGCCGATCGCGGAGCCGGATCGCGTCGTCCTCCTGTTCCCGAAGCGCCTGACGAAGGAGCCGGGGATGTGCGTGCAGATGTTCGAGAATGATCAACGCATGCTTGCAGAGGCCGAGCGAGTTTCTGAGAAAATCGGGGCAATCGCATCGGGCATCGAAGGGATCGACGGCGTTGACGAGCGTGGCATACGGCCGGGCGCTGTCGCCGCGCCGCCGGGTCCGATAGAGGCCGAGCACGCGTCCATTGCCGGGTCGAGCGTCGATCCGCAGCCCGTCGCGCTCGATGGCGTCGATCCTTCGAAGCAAGGCATCGGTCGCATCGACCCGGACCGGCCACTCGCCGGCCGGCACGATCTCCATGACGTGCCGGACCACCAGCTCGCCCGGGATCTTGCCCGTTCGTTTCGCCACCCGCGCCATCAGCGTCTGGTACGCCTCGGTATCCGCGGTCTCGTCGAACTCGATCTCGTGGACCGCCTGGATCATGACGTTGAACGCTCCCGGAAGCGGGTCTGGGTTCGAACATTCGCTCCATCGTAGCACCTGCCCGAGGAGATCGGGAGAGGTGGGGTGCGAGGTTTGCCGTCAGATTCTCTCAAGTCGTTACAATCCGAAGCCGATCTTCAGGATTGAAAATACAGGGTCGGTCACTTCGCGCGGAAGTGGCCGGGGTGATGGAGTTCACCCGAGCGTTGAACCGCCTCCAATGGACGGAGGCCGATGACTCCTACCAGGGGGCGATCCCATTCGCCTCGGTGGTAGGAGTTTATTTTTTTGCGCGTAGGCCGTCAGGTTGCGACGGGAGGCGTACCGGATGTCGAGCAGGCGGTGTCGATCGAGAATCGCCTCTGGGTTTCTGGTCGTCGCGGGCGTCGGGACGATCGTCCCGCTGGCATTCGGACAGGAGGCCGCGCTTCCCCCCGCCGTAGTTCGTGAAGATCCGGTCAGGCTCGAAGAACGACTCCGTCAGCTTGAATCCCTGATCCGATCGATGCCCGACCCGAATTATGTCCGCAAGCTCGAGGAGCGGCTCAAAACGCTTCCCGACCCCGAGCACGTCCGCAGCCTTGAGACCAGTGTCAAGCAACTGAGCGGCCAGGTCGAGCAACTGACCCGGCGGCTCGAAGCGAAGGATCGTTTGTCGTCAGCCGGCGCAGGGGGTCCAGCGACGCCTGGCGGTCCGGCGACCAGCAATGGCGGCTCCTCGGAGACTGGTGGCGCCGCTGAGGAGGTGATCGGCGGCTCGGCCGGGTTGAGTCCCCTCGAAGCCACTCCCACGTCGCGGTTCCAGATGCCCGAGCCGATCCCCGACTTTCCGCTCAAGGCCCGGTTCGGTCCCGGCTTCGAGTTCAAGACCAACGATGACGAGTTCAACCTCCAGATTCACGACCTGACCCAGTTCGACGGCCGCTTTTACGGCCAGGCGAACCAGACCCAGGCGATCGATAGCTTCGCCTTCCCACGCCAGTGGACCATCTTCAGCGGTCATATGACCAGGCCGTACGAATATTATGTCAGCCTGGCCGAGGGCTTCGACGCCTTCCAGATCCTCGACGTCTTCTTGAACGTCAATTATAACAAGGCGTTTCAATTCCGGGTTGGGCGGTTCAAGACGCCGTTTCTCTACGAGTTCTACGCCGAGCCAACCCAGGCGCTGGCCAATGGCGAGTGGTCGCTCTTCTTCAACAACTTCGGCTACAACCGCGACCTGGGCGGCATGCTCTGGGGCCAGCTTCTGAAGGACCGCGTCGACTACGCCGCGGGGATCTTCAACAGCACGCGGAACGGGTTTCTCGACGCCAGCGACCCGAAGATGTTCATGGGCTTCCTGAACTTCGCGCCGTTCAAGCGGGAGCTCGATTCAACTCTCGAAAACTTCAACTTCGGCGGTTCGGTGGTCGTCGGTCAGCAGAACCATGTGCCGATCCCCCAGGAGTTCCGCACGATCGTGCCGACCAGCGGCAACGGCGGACTCGGTGTCCCCTTCCTGAACCTGAACAACAATGTTCTGGCCTCGGGCCCGCAGGCGTTCTGGTCGATGCACGCGGCCTGGTTCTACCAGTCGCTCAGCCTGATCGGTGAGTGGCAGAGCGGCTTCGAGAATTATGCCCTGACCGGCCGGAGCACCCAGACCCGCGTGCCGGTAGGGAGCTTCTACGTTCAAGGCGCCTATCTGCTGACCGGAGAGCGCGTGGCCAGCCGCGGCCTGGTCAAGCCGTTCCATCCCTTCGACCTCCGCAAGGGTAAGTTCGGCCTGGGCGCCTGGGAGGTTGCCGCCCGGTACAGCCTGCTCGATATCGGCGACGAGGTCTTCACCGCCGGACTGGCTGACCCGAACCAGTGGACCAACCGCCTCGACGCGATCGACCTGGGCGTGAGCTGGTACTGGAACCAGTACATCCGCATCCTGTTCGACTGGCAGCACGCCGACTTTGGCAACCCGGTCATTTACCGGCCCGGGGCCTTCCAGTCAACAAGCAATATGTTTATCATCAGGTTTCAGCTCTGGTTCTGAGCGCGTGACCCGGTGCGCTCGAATCAGGGGGCGACCTTTCGGAGCCGGATCGCCTGGTACGGCTTACCGGGTAACGGAATCGATCGGGGGCTGTCGCAGGCCAGGACGTAGTTCGAGACCGGCTTGAAGGTGAAGGTTCCGTCGATCGGGGTGACGGTCATTTCCCACGTATCGATCAGGTCGGCCTTGAGTGTGATCGGCTCGTTCCAGCCAGCCCGGGGAGCTCGAGCTTCCAGTCGCTTGGGCGTTCCTTGCCGAAGTAGATGAGGTAATACTCCCCCTTCTTGCCGGCGATGTGCGGCTCCTGCCACTTGTCGATCGGCTCGAGCCCTTCGGGCGGGCCGTCTTCCATGATCTTGCGAAGGAACGCGATCCGGGGCGGGCTGGTTCCCTTGAGACTCCCCCCCTTGGACCACCAGATCTGGTCGTGGGGGTCAAGGTAGGTTTCGCCGTGCCCGGTGTAGGTACCGGCGATCGCGCCTTGCCAGAAGCGATGGACCATCTCCTCACCCGAGATATTCCCCCAGCGCTGGGGAATATTCCCCTCGTACTTGGCCTCGTCGAAGACGATCGGCTTCATGTACACGTCGCGATAGAGGATGGCGCGGCCGAAGTCCTCGACCGCCGAGCCGTTCTGGATGCTGGCGTGCGTCACCCAAGGATGCGTCTGGTTGTAGAACCGAGTGCCGTTGTGGATCGAACGGAGGTGGCCATAGGGATCGTTCTTGACGATGATGGCGAAGAACCGATCGAAGTCGGAGGCGGTCTTCTCCTTCATGAAGTCCCACTCGTTGGCCAGCGACCACCACACGTTCCGGTAGGCCGAAAACCGCGCCAGGACGTACTTGAGGTAACGGTCGTCAGCCTCGGGGGGCATCCGGTCGAATCCCCAGTGGCCGGTGTCGTAGGGATGAAACAGGATCAGGTCGGCCTCGATCCCCAGGTCGCGGAGCTGGCCGATGCGCTCTTCCTGGTGCTGGAAGAAAGCCGGGTTGAAGCGGGTCAGGTCCCAGTTCCGGGGTGGCGTGCCCGCGAAGGGATAGAACTCGGGCTCGTTCTTGTTGAACGCGTAATGCTTGGGAAAGATGCACATGCGTATTTTATTAAACGGCGCATGGGCCAGCGTCTCCAGGGTCTGGCGCTCGAGCGAGTCGCCCTGGTGGGTCCAGGCGTAGCAGGTCGTACCAACCGGGACATACGGCGTGCCGTCCGCGTAGGCGAAGTGGAAGGGCGGCTTGACCCGGACCGGGCCGTGATTGCCGGCACGGGGCGGGCTGACCTCGAAGTTGCCGGTCTTGCCCTCGAGCTCGGGTCGATTGCTCCGGGTCTCGTACTGCCACGGGCCGGTCTGGTCGGGCATGAGCCTGATCTTGTAGACACCCTTGCCGTCGTAGAACCCGGGCGCCTCGATCGCGTGCTGCCCCTGCCAGAACCGCCCGACGAGCGTGACCTCGGTGAACGGGTTCCCCTCCGACGTGCCGTCGAGCGTGACCTCGTAAATCCCCCATTGCTCGACCGGCGCCTCGGCCCGGAGGGACCTCTGCCCCGCGGCAAGCGAGAGGCCTATAATCGCGCAAAAACATAAGAATGAGCGAGATTTGTAAAGCATGGTGGCTCCGAACGAGCGAGAGCGAAGGATCATCGTAACCAGGCTTAGGTGCCCGAACCCAGCGGCATCCAGACGGTCATTTCCGAGGGGCCGCGGTTGCCCCAGGCGTAGTACGGGATCAGCTTGAGATCGACCGGCTCGGCGCGGGTGTGGGGAAGCTCGCGGTAGAGCTGACCCGACCAGGCCGGCTCGGTCCGCGCCTCGCCTCGGCCTTCGAGCACCGTCAGGCCGCCCAGCAGGGCGGGGTCGTGACGCGGCTTCAGATCGATCGTGCGCGGCAGGGCCATGTCGAGCAGTCGCGTGCCGCGCGGCAGGTCGGTCGACTCGAGACAGTAGACCAGGGGCCCGCGCTCGACCGCGACCTGGTTTCGGGCTTCCTCGACCAGCGGATGTGCCTCGACCAGCCGGGGCGCCATGGGCAGGTCGAGCACCAGTCGGTCGCCCGCCGCGAACGTCCGACGGACCTCGGCATACTGGCCCGGCTCGATGGGGCCGCCACGCGCGGCGCCGTTGAGGCTCAGCGTCGCCCCGCGCGCCCAGGAGGGTATCCTCAGAAAGAGCGTGCAGGCTCGATCGGGCGCCGCCTTGACGTCGATCGTGACCCGGCCGTCCCAGGGATAATCGGTGCGCTGCTCGAGCCTCAGCCGCGAGCCTTCGCCTACGGCCAGCGCGGTGTCGATCGTGCTTCCGCCGTAGAGGTGGACCCAGAGCTGGTTCTCGTTCTTCCCGTAGGCGTAGGCGCCGAGCTCGGCGATGGTCCGCAGGACGTTCGGCGGACAGCAGAACGAGCTGATGAACGGCTGGCGCTGCGCGACCAGCGGAGCGGCACCGGCATCGTGTCAAGCTGACGCAGCGTGTTCACGTAAAAGAACTTGAGGCCATCCAGGCTGATTCCGGCCAGCAGGGCGTTATAGACGACGCGCTCGATGACCTCGGCATAGCGCATCGCCCTTGACCTGGAGCATTCGGGTGTTCCAGAGGGCGTTGCCGATCGCGGCGCAGGTCTCGTTGTGGGCGGTGCTGTGGGGAAGCTGGTAGGCCCGGCCGTACGACTGGTGGACCCGCGTAATGGTTTTCTGATCCTTTGATCCATCGGGCGATGCGCCATCGAACAGGGCGCCGCAGCCGCCGGTGATGGCCATCTTGCGGCCGACCAGGTCGTCCCAGATCGGTTCCAGGGGGGTCATCACGCTGGGATCGCCATTCTCGGCGTACAGATCGGCCGCCCCTGCGTAGAGGTAGTTGGCCCGGACGGCGTGGCCGGCGGCCTCGGTCTGGCGACGGAAGGGTATGCGGTCCTGGTTATCATCGCCGCCGTCCTGCACGAGGTCACGCAGGCCAAGCAGGGTCCGCGCCAGTTCCAGATAGCGCGGGTCGCGGGTCGTCCGGTAGAGCTCGACCGAGCCCATGTAGTGGGCGGGGCAGACCGCGTTTTTGGCCAGCTCGGGAGTCGGATCGCGGAACATGCGGATGAGGTAGTCGGTCGCCTTGCGCGCCACGTCGAGCAAGGTCGTCTTGCCGGTGGCCCGATGGTGGACGCACGCGGCGGTCATCAGGTGGCCGAAGTTGTACACCTCGAAATCGAGCCGGTCGGCAAGCGGCCGGGCGTCGGTATCGCCATTCCGCGCCTTGATCAGGACCGGGGTATGCAGGTAACCGTCGCCGCGCTGGGACCGGGCGATGATGGCGATCGAGGCGTCGAGCGCCCGGTCGAGCGCGGGTCGGGCGCCTGGGCCAGCAGTGCCGAACCGGCCTCGATCCACTTGTAGTAGTCGCCGTCGTTCCAGCCGGGGCCGCGATGCCTCCCCTCGGCCAGCCCCGCGGCGACCCGGAAGTTTTCGAGGAACTGGCTCGGCTCGGTACCGCCCATGAGCCGGCCCATCGACGGCACCATCACCGACCGGCACAGCTCGTATCGGTCGGCCCAGAAGCCGCTCGTCCAGCGGACCTCATCGAGCCCGACGCTCCGGATCTTGACGTGGGGGCTTGCCGAAGTATCCATCAACGGTCGGTACGACCTCGGATGGCCGGACTCCTCCTCGGCCTGTACCTCGGCGCGTCGTTCGACCAGCGACACGCCCGCCGCCAGGGCCGCGGCTTGAAGCAGGAACTGCCGTCGATCGGTCAGGATGTGGTTCATGAGGAGATCCGGAATTCTCGAGAGGGAGGCTTCCACTCGCCATTAATCAAGGTATGGCAGGGGGAGGCCGACTCTACAAGAGAAAAAGGAGTTTATTCAAATCTCAGCCAGTACACGCCGGTCCCGGACCCGGCGGGCAGGACGACCTGCCGTCCGTTGCGTTCGACCGGGGAGGCACTTCCCTCGCGAGGACGCCCGGTCCGGGGATCGATGACGAACAACGTCGCGGTCGCGCTCTCCGGCGGAAGATCGAATCGGACGGCCTCGCCCGGCAGGGTGTAGACCAGATAGTTGTGTCCCGGCTCGGCCAGGACCCACGAGCGCAACGACCCGTCCGGCTCCACGCTGCTCAGAGGTTGCATCCGGGGCAGGGCGGCCAGCAGCTTCGGATCGGTCGTCGCCGGCAGGTTCGGCAACGACCCTCCGGCCGCGACGACCGCCCAGGGGTTGGCCGGCTCGACGCTGCATACGATCGCCTTGCCGGGATACCGATCGCGATACTCGCGAACCTGGCGGGCGACCTGCGCGTCGGACCGCCGGTTGCTCCCGCGCCATTCGCGAAGCTGCTGGCGCGGGGCCAGGTTCTGGGCCGAGGAGGGTGCGTAGGTCTTACCGTCGGCGGTGTACCACCAGTATTTCAGCTCGATGAACGAGACGAGTGGCCCGTGCGGCCGGGTCGGCCAGGATCGCGTCCTGCACGTCCCTCGTTGCACTGAGACCGATCAGGACGTCCTTGCCGGTCGATGTTTCCCAGTCGTGAACGGTGTCGATCCAGAATTCGACGAACGAGAGTGGGCCGGTGTACTCCTCGCCGGTGACGAACAGGACATTGGGATGATCGCCCAGCACGTCGAGGCAATGTCGGATGTACTTCCGGTGCAGCTCCCGGCGGAGCGGGTGGCTCAGGTCGTAGAAGGTCTCGGCCATGAAGACGCGCTTCTTGTTTTGATAGGGGGGCGGCTCCGGAAACCCGGTCTCCTGGAGACAGTTCGCCGGCCGCCAGGCGAAGTCGGCCCAGTGCGCTCCCGCCTCGAGGATGTTGTGCTGGAAATAGGCCTGATGCATGAGCACCAGCCCCGTCCGGTCGCACTGAGTGGCGAAGGCGTCCAGGCGACTGAAATACCAGGGGTTGTAGGCTTCGAGGTCGTACTTGCTCAGCCCGTCCCACGCCCGTCCCTTGCCGCTGCGGGCCCAGGGTCCTTCGTAGAACGGCGGCCAGACGTCGCTATTGATCCGGCGGATCATTTCATGATCATCACGGCGACGGTCGTACCAGAGCCCCCAGTGATGTTCGAGCGCGACCTTGCCGGTTCGCTTCATATCGTCGGTCAGCTCGTCGAGCCGGTCGGTATAACCAGGTCCCTCGCGTCCCGGGACGAACCTGGTGATACCGAGGCCGAACTCTGACACGCGCTCGGGCAGGAGGCTGCCGTGCCACCAGGTCGTGCCCGTCCGGCCGCCGATCAGAAGCGAGCCGTCGCAGGTAAGCCAGCCGTCGCGCAGCGCCATCGGTTTGAGCGTCGGGGCTGGAGTGCCGTTTTCATTCCACGACGGGACCAGCTCTCCAGCGTCCGTGCGTCGCCGGGACGGTCGGGAATCGACGTGGGGTTGAGGTTGGCCACAGCCTCGGCCCCCAGCCGCTCGGCAAGCTGGGCGCGGTAGAGGCTGTCCGGGCGGACAAACTCGTTGGGGGTCTGCCAGGCGCCGTCGCCGATGAACTGCGACCAGCAGCCGATCGCCCAGTTCTGGGCCGTCGGCGGTTTGCGGCAGGTCATGAGCGAGGCGTTGCACTGCCAGAGGACGCTGTTGGCCGAAGACCAGCCCGCTCCCTGGCCCTCGGTCTCGCGGTTCGAGAGCGCCAGGCCGCCGCCGTCGATGTTCACGTTGTCGTAGAGCACCGCCGTCGACCAGCTCTCGATGGGACCGCTGAAGTCCAGCGCCTGGACCGCCTCGCAATCAAGGAAGACGTTGGGGCCGGCAGCCAGGTAGCCGACCGCGAAGTCGTGCCGCCCGTGCTCCGACCGACACCGCTGAAACAGGTTGAGCTGCCCCGCGTTGTAGAACGTGTGCCGGCGATAGCCCGCGACCTCCGAGATGGGCGCGACCGATTCGCAATCGGTCACCGTCATGTGGGAGCAGCCTTCGGCGAGATAAACGGCCGAGCCGGCGAAGTGCTCGGCGACGACCCGGCGGACCCAGCCGTTGGCCGCCGCCTCGATATGGATCGCGTCCCAGGCATGCTGTTCGTCGTGCGGGTTGGCGGCATCATGGCGGGAGACGCATCGCAGGTTCTCGATCCCGACCTGGCGGACACGTCCGGGCCAGTCGTAGGTCATGATTCGCGCCCGAGCGATACGGGCGTCGAGCGACTGGGGCAGGGGGGCGTTCAGCCGGATCGAATCGCCGTTGATGCCGGCCACCACGCCGCTCGATCCGGACGTCCATCTTGCCGGGAACCCAGTTGAGCCACGACCCGGTGTAGCCGGGAGGGAATTTATCCATCCCCAGGCTGGCGATCCAGGCCGACGTGCTCGGATGCTCGATCACGATCGAGGTGCCAGGACGAAGCTCGGCGCCGGGTTCCAGGCGGAGCGTCGACGCGCCGAGCGCGACGTAGGGGTCGGCCACATTGCGGGCTGATGCCTCATCGATTCGCCGCGCGCCGGTACCGTGGATATCGATAAGCGGTCGTCGATCGGTTCCGGTGGCGACAAGGAGAGTGCCCTGCGGGCCGTCACCCTGTCCGCGGAGGACGACGCCCGAGGTGTCGATCGACAGGCGTCCGGCAACGGGATAGGTGCCGGCCCGCAGGAGAACGGCGCCGCGAACGCCCGTGGCGTCGGCCGGGAGTCCGGCGACATACGCCAGCGCCGCCTGGATGCGCGCCGTGTTGTCTCCATCGATCGGTCCGACCACCACCCGGACGGGCGCGTCCGGCAGGGCCGCGCCGCCGCCCTGGTATCCGCTGCTCGAAAAGTCGGGGATGTGGTTGCCGTGCTCGTCGGCCTGGTACGACAGACGGCCTGAATCCTCGACGGCCACGTAACGAGGCGGCGGTGGCGCCGCGCCCAGGCCGGCGGCGATGGTCAACGCGGTCACGATACCCGACAGGACCTGAACAGCGCGGCGGTGCGGAATCATGGTGGGATTCCTCGTAGATCGATCAGGCGTTGCGAACGAAAAGGAACGAACCGAAACCGCTCGAATCCCCTCGATGAGAAGTCTACGAATCTCAGGCGATCCGATCCGTGGCGCCGACCTCCATCGGCAAAACATGATTCTTAAGCTATGATTTTTTGATCGATTTGATCTGTGCCGTCCGAAGTCGGCATAACGGATTCTTCTTAAGAACACTTCCCAAGACGAGATTTTAGATCACATCCGAAAATCCTGGATGTTTTAGCTCCCAACTCGGAACAGCAAGAAAAAAATGGGGGCGGGACCTCGGGCCTTCTTGCCCATCATCTGGCAGAGTGGTCGTCCTGTCCACGGTCCCGCCCGAGTCTTGATGTGAAGTGCGTGCCTTCAGTCGCCCGGTCTTACCGATCGAACGTGTTACGGTTGTTCTCGGGACGGCCGTAGTCGACGAAGACAGTCGGGTCGGAGTCGTTGAGATATTCCTCGACGGCGGTGTACCCGTCCTTGTCGGCGTCGCTGGCGGCGTCACTGGCGTCGTTGGGGTTGAGCTTGTGGGCGGTCTCCCAGGCGTCGGGCATGCCGTCCTTGTCGGCGTCGGCCACAGGCTCACCGCGATACTCGGGCCAGCCGCCGACGTCGGCGGGCGAGTCGAGAATGCCGTCCTTGAACACGGGCTTGCCGGTCCGGACCGACTCGATCACGCGTACGTCGACCGGGTCGCGCTTCGGCCGCGATGCCCCCGCGTGGGCGAGAACCTGCTCGTAGGCAATCGGCGCGGTCGTTATCGTGACCGGAGCGGCCGGAAACGGCTCATCGACGCGGGCCTGCTCGACAGTCCCCGCCTTCACGAGCTTTCCCTTGACCACGACGTCGGGATTGAACTGCACGCCGCCGTCCCAGTTGTCGGCGGTGACACGGGGGTCGCCATCGACGACGTTCCCCGCGACGTACCACTTGCCGACCCCCGCGTAGTCATACTGTTCGGGACGCGACTCGGCCTTGGCGATCCGATGCCGCAGGGCGGGGTCGGTCGTCGCCGGGCCGGGCTTGTAGTAGTTGGCCACCACGTTCACCCGCGAGCTGCCGTCGCCGCCGTCCATCGTCCGGTGCTTCCAGTTGAACAGCACGTTGTTGCGGTAGTCGAACCCGCCCCCCATGCCGATCGATGGGTTCCGCCCCGTGTTGCACGCGAACAGGTTGTGGTGGAATGAGCACTCCTGGCCTCCCCAGGTGCCGCCAAACGCATGGTGATTCCGGTCGAGGGCTTCGCTTGAGATCGTCCACTGGATCGTCAGGTTTTCCGTGGGCAGTTTGAGGTCGGTCCCCCCCTTGGGGTTGGGGGTCATGTGCCGGTACATCGAGAGGTTCTCGTCCAGGCCCCAGCTTGCCGAGACGTGATCAATGATCACGTTGCCGACCGGGTTGCCCCCCAGCGCATCGTCGCGGACCGTCATGTTGCCGCGCCGGAACCGCATGTAGCGGATGATCACGTCATGGGTGTTGAGGTGAGTGCTCGCCCCCTTGACGCAGACACCGTCACCTGGAGCGGTCTGGCCGGCGATGGTAAGATACGGGTGATTGATCTCAATCGGCGTCTCCAGGTTGATCAGACCGGCGACGCCGAAGACGACGATCCGCGGGCCCTCGGCCTCAACCGCCGCGCGGAACGAGCCGGGCCCGGAGTCGTTGAGGTTGGTCACCACCCGGACCACGCCTCCCCGTCCCCCCGGCGTCCATGCGCCCGCCCCCTCGGCACCCGGGAAGGCGGGCACCTTGATCGTGTTCGTATTCCCGTTCGTCGCCGTCGTCTTCGAATCGCCCCAGGCACTCAGGCCGGTGGCCAGAACCAGTGCCATCGATCCCAACATTCCAGGCCAGGATAAGCTGCGCATCATGGGAAAGTCTCGCAGGAAGGTAGGTCGGCCGGCCCGATCGCAACTCGGGATGGCGCGAAATAGGTGCGGGATGTGGTTGATACCTTATTGAGATTCCAGTAAGATATCAAGGGGTTCGCCCAGTTTTTGCGTCTGGCCGCTCGCCGGCGCGTTTTTCTTACACGGGTCAACGAGTTGCAATGATTTCCAACCCACGAGAGCGGACATTCCTTCTGGTGGACGGAACGAAGAGCGTCGAGGTGATTCCGTCGCGGGGCTTGCTCAAGGAGCGAGCTTACGACGAGATCAAGCGGCTGATTCTGGAGGGTGACCTGGCGCCGGGGACATTCCTGGCCGAGCGCCAGCTCGCGGCCCGACTGGGGATGAGCAAGACGCCGGTGCGCTCGGCCCTGGAGCGGCTGGAGTCCGAGGGTTTTATCAGCATCTCGCCCCAGCAGGGCGCGATCATTCGCGACCTGTCGGTCAACGAGATCGCCGACCAGTACGAGATCCGCACCGCGCTGGAGTCGTTCGTCATGCGGACGCTGGCCGGGCGGCTCAGCCCGATCGAGGTCGAGCGGATCCAGGTTAATCTCGCCGCGCAGGGCGAGAACCTCGCGCGGCGACGTCGAGCGCGGGGTGGCGCTCGACGAGGAGTTCCACGGTATGTTTGGTGAATTCCTGGGAAATCAGGAAATCCTCCGTGTGATGGGCCAGCTTCGCGACAAGATCCACCGGGTGATCTTCCGCGTCTTCACTCTCAACCCCGAACGGATGACCACGAGCTTTTCCGAGCATCAGACGATCGCCGACGCTGTGATCAACGGCGATCCGGTCCGGGCCTCGCAGCTTATCGAGCAGCACCTCAAGGTCGGCAAGGATGCGCTCCTGTCGCCGCGCCGGCTCTGAGCCCCACCCCGACGAGCCCTGATTCGTTCAGCCTTTCCGATCAAGCCATCACGGTCGGGCCAGGTCTCGTCGCCGCGCGACCTGGCCCGACCGTGATGGCTTATTGAGGAGCGAACCTCGGGCTCATAACGCATCACTCGAGATGATCTCACCCCCATCCTTGGTGCTGACAGCCCGCCAGGCGTAGACGTTGACGCTGTTCTTGATGAACCGGACACTGCCGTCGCAGAAACCGACGTTCACTCCACCGGGATGCTTGCTCCGTGCGGCGTCGTAGTCGGCTCCTTGCGGTGAGGGGGCATTGCAGGGGGGGTTACCATTGATGTACTGGCAATCGTTCTTCGAGTCGAGCTGGTCCTGAAGCGTCGAGTTCGGCGCCAGGTACGCGGTATACATGTTTCCGCATCGCGAGTCTCCCCAGATATCTCCCCGGATATCCGACTGCCCGGCGCTGGTGCCGGTGTTCATGCCGATCAGGAGCTCACTGGTCTGCATCGTGTTGCTGGTGCCGTCGGTGATGTCGCGGAACGAGAACGCGTTGATCCCCTTGGAGGGAACAGTCACCCGGAACGGGCCGCGGATCGGCACCACCGTTCCCATGGGACCGGTGAAGGGGTTGGGAAGTCCCTGGTCGTAGTGCGAGTTCCCCCAGTTGACGGCGTAGCTCCCTTTCTTTCGCGGCAAAAACTTCGAGTAATAGAAGAGCCCGGAGTTGGGGTCGGACGGACAGTTGAACACGTTGATCGTTGCCTGGGTCACTGTCGAGTTACGAGCATCATAATAAGGCGCATTGATGTTCAGGGCGTTTTGCATCGATACCTGCTCGAGGTAGCCGAGAACGAAGAACGGCCAGCCCTGAGCGGGACTGTTGACCGCTCCCGGCGGCAGCGTCCCCATCGCGTCGTGAAAGTTCTGCATCGACAGACCGAGCTGTTTGAGATTGTTGACGCACTGGCTTCGCCTCGCCGCCTCGCGCGCGGCCTGTACCGCGGGCAGGAGCAGGGCGATCAGGACCGCGATGATCGCGATCACTACCAAAAGCTCGATCAGAGTGAAACCCTTAGGTCGCGAGCTATGCATCGAGTACCTCCTCCCAGATTCGAGGTTCGGGATCTTCGCGAGGGACAGCCTCGTGCTCGTGGAAGCCACGGGTCCGACAGATGCCTCCCGAAAGTCGATCAAATAACCAGCCCTCGCGAGCCGTGCCGGTGAACAGCGACGGCTCGCGGGGTGGTTGTGTTGCCGGGGGGGATGGTGGCTCGAAACCGACGTGTAGCGGAACGAAACGGGAACCTGCGATCCAATCGCATTCAATCCAAACCGATCCGATCCGATCAGTAGGCGTCCGCCGAGACGACCTCGCCGCCGTCCTTGGTGCTGATGGCGCGCCAGGCGTTGATATTGACTGTGTCCTTGATGAACTTCACGCTGCCGTCGCAGAAGCCGATGTTGACCCCACCGGGGTGCTTGCTCCGCGCGGCGTCGTAGTCGGCCCCCTGCGGCGATGGGGCATTGCAGGGTGGGTTGCCGTTGATGTACTGGCAATCGTTCTTGGAATCGAGCTGGTCCTGGAGCGTCGAGTTCGGCGCGGTATAGGCCATGAACATGTTGCCGCACCGCGACTCGCCCCAGATATCTCCCCGGATGTCCGACTGCCCGGCACTGGTGCCGGTGTTCATGCCGATCAGGATCTCGCCGACCATCATCGTGTTGCTGGTGCCGTCGGTAATGTCACGCATGCCGAACGGAACGACGGCGTTGCTCGTGTTGTTGACCCGGAACGGTCCCCGGATCGGGACCACCGTCCCCATGGGGCCGGTGAACGGATTGGGCAGCCCCTGGTCGTAGTGCGAGTTTCCCCAGTTGACGCCGTAATTCCCCTTCTTTCGCGGGGTGTACTTCGAGTAGTAGAAGAGCCCGCTATTGGGATCGGACGGGCAATTAAAAACGTTGAGTGTGGCCTGGGTCACCGTGGAGTTGCGGGAATCGTAGTACGGAGCGTTGAGATTCAGGGCGTTCTTCATCGCCACCTGCTCGATATAACCAAGGATGAAGAAGGGCCACCCCTGCGAGGGGCTGGAGAGCTGACCTGGGGGAAGGGTCCCCTGTGATTCGTGGAAGTTCTGCATCGACAACCCAAGCTGTTTGAGATTGTTGACGCACTGGCTCCGACGCGCCGCCTCCCGTGCCGCCTGTACCGCTGGCAACAGGAGGGCGATCAAGACCGCGATGATCGCGATGACCACTAAGAGCTCAATCAGTGTGAAGCCCCGGACCAGACGCGCTCGCATGACCTTCACCTCGTTGTGTGAGAAGGGAGGGACTCTCCTCGGAGAATGGCGGCCTCGCCAGGCCCTGCTCCGCAGGCTCGTCCCGGATTCGACAGATCGACTCAATTCGCACGAACGGAAAAGTGATCCTGATACCCTACTGAGATCTCAGTCGGATTTCAATCGCGTTCCCTGGTTTTTTTCAAAAAAGAGACCCGTGTGGATGAGTCTAGTCCCGTTTCGCGGTTTCAGCACGGTGGGTCAGGGAATTTAGATAATCTTCGAGCTGAGTGTAACCATCTCCGTCGGGATCGGCGGAGGGGTCGGAGAAGTCGCCCGCGGCGGACTTCGGGTTAGTATGGTGGGCCTGCTCCCAGGCGTCGGGGAGGCCGTCGTGATCGGAATCGACGGGGACGTCGTAGGTCCGGTAGACGGGCCAAGGGTTGGGGCCGAGGTCGGTCTGGCTGTCGATGATGCCAGGCATGTGTCCCTTGCTTCCCTGGTAAGTGAACCGGCCTTCGCGGACCTCGCGGATCACGCGCTGATCGATGGAATCCATACGCGGGCGCGTTGGCCCCGACGTCGTTCAGGACGTCGCGGTAGGCCACCGACGCCGAGGTCGTGGTGACGTACGAGGGAAAGAAGGGAGTCTCGGACCGGATCTCGGTCAGCGCGATGGGCTCCTTCGACACGGGAATGACACCGGCCCAGTTGTCGGCGTCATACTCGGGATGCCCTTCGAGAATGTTGCCTTCGACATGATAACGCTGCCGATCGCCAGGGCTGCCGACGTCGGGCTTCAGGAGCCAGAAAACCTTGCTCGCCGGTCCTGGCTTGTAATAGTTGCCGACGAAGTTGACTTCCTTGGCTCCTCCCTCGCACGTTCGCACTACCCAGTTGTAAACGACGTTGTTTCGAATGTCGAGATAGCCGTCGAAATGGCCTCCATAATCAAGTCCTCCCGCGAGCGACCAGTTCCGGGCGGTGCAATGCGCGAGCAGATTGTGATGAAAGCTCGCGATTCGACCGCCGATCGATGCCGCGTACGCATGCGGGTGGCGGTGGACCGAGTCGTCGAGCGCCTCGGAGATGATCGAACGCTGGAACGTCACGTTCCGACCGGTTCGGGTGCTCAACCCCTCGTCCATCGACCAACTGATCGAGCAGTGGTCCATGATCGAGTGGTCGCCCCCCAGTCCGGTCCCGTTATAGGGGTGGCCCGACTCGTCGCCGACCCGGATGCGCAGGTATCGGATGATGATGTCGGTCGATCCCGACGCCGTACCGACCGAGTATCCGCGAAGGCAGATCCCGTCGCCGGGGGCTGTCTGACCGGCGACGGTCAGGTACGGGTGCTTCATCGCGATCGGCGACTTCAGGCTAATCACGCCCGAGACCCGGAACACGATCGTCCGCGGTCCCTCGGCGTCAACCGCCGCGCGGAATGAGCCAGGACCGGCGTCATCCAGGTTGGTCACCTCGATCACGCGTCCACCTCGTCCGCCCCGCGCGAACCGGCCGTATCCCTCGGCCCCGGGAAACGCCAGGTGCCTGGTTCCGTAGCGCCACACGTCGCCCCGCGCGACGCTTCCCGACGCATCAATCGTGTCCACGCGCCAGTAATGGTCGCGTTGATTCGTGTCCGGCGAAACGGTCAAGCCCAACTTGGCCTGTCGACCGTGGTAAAGCGGTGACGACCGATCCGCCGAGGCCACCGACTCGCGGTTGTCGCCCAGATAGACGTCGAACGCACGCGCCGAGGCCGGCGCCTGCCAGCTCAGCGGCAGGCTGCCGCTGTCCGCGTCGGCGTGCTCGTCGCGATCGGTGGGAACCGGCCGAGTGGCGCGCCGTCTCAGGTCGGTTGAATCGATCTCCAGGCCGTTGAGGACCACCTCGCCCGTCGGCCCCGCCGTGGAGTCGAGCCGGACCTTGACCGGCCTGGCACCCTCGACCGTGAACTCGAGGTACGCGACGGCCCCATCAGCGTCGTTGCGAGCGCGACGGCTCGGTTCGACCGACTCGCCCGGCGCTTGCCCCACGATCCCGACCCGGATCGCCGGAACCTTGTCGGTTCCCAGATCGTTGTGATAGGTCAGGAGCGAATGACGGCCCGGCTTCAGGCCCTCGATCGTCAGCTCGATCCAACCACGCGCCGCGACTCCGTCGGAAACCACCGTCGAGCCCGGTCCCAGAAATGGCTTGTACCACCGCGACTCCAGCGGAGCCTCGCTTCGGATCGTGAGCTTCACCTCGTTGAATCGCTGCGACGCCTCGGCGCCGGAAACCGTCCAGTTCTCCCACTCGGGCGTGAGCAAGTCCGATCGCCCCAGGGGTGGATTCACATCGACCTTCAAAGGGAATCCGTCCGTGAATCCCAGCGCGAGCAGACCCGCCGCGAGCAGCGTGTGCATCATGGCTTCAAGTTCCGACTGTGAGATCAAAACGCTTTAGGTAGGGGAAGACTTCGTGAAATCCTACTGAGATCTCAGTGACATTGCAAGAAACAGGAGCCGGAAAATCTTAAAAAAATGGGCGAGTGTCCAGAAACGCAGTGCGAAGCCCGCGGAGAACGTTCGCGGAGACGTCCGCGTCAGACCCGGATTCACGTTGTCGCACCGGTTCGTCCGGCGGGGAGTCCGTCGAGGAGCGCCCACGAGGTGAGGTGGACCCCCTCGCTGAAGCCGGAACGATCGGTGAAACAAGGGGACGCTGGATCGGCGGATGACCTCGCAACCGTGGTCAACCCGGCCGCGATCGCAATGAGGGCGAGCCAGCCCGGGACGGTCTGCTTTCGTTTCATCGCGCCGGGAATTCGTGATGAGGAACCCGAACCCGATCGGGTGAACGCCCCTCTATGGAATTCGTGGACGAATGGCGGATTTCTGGAGCCGACGTCCCCGAAAAAGGCAAAAAAAAAAGGCCCGCACCAGGTGTGCGGGCCGGCGAACATTCCGTGTGTTTCGTGTGAATGGGAGAGCGGGATCGAATCGAACCGGGAGGTCCAAACAGACTCCGGCCCCGTTGGGGGACAGGCCGAAGTCTCGCGATGGCGTAAGCGTTCAGCCTCGATCCGAGGACGAGCGGGGCTCGGTCGATCGGCCGCCGCGGGTCGAATTGGCGTAAACCGAGGTCAGGACTCCGAGCAGGGCGGACCGACGACCGGCGCGGGAGGACTTGCCCCCACGACGCATCCGGGCCACCGTCCCCGCCCACAGGAAACCTTCATGCACAGGTGCGGTTCTCTTGGTATTCGAATCGCTCATCAAACCAGACTCCCAAGTGTCGCGCGCCCCTTGATACCGTTGGGTACGCGCCCCCCAATCCGTTGTGCCGAGAAGAACCAGACAAATCCCACTCGGCTTCCGACATCCGTCATGTCTGCCGGTACCGGATGTCCGCGATGCACGCCATCGCGGGGGATCGCAAGCGGTCCGCCGAAACCCTTCCCATGTTCCTTGCCACACGATCTTCTCGACCGTGACCAGGAACGATCCACCGTTTCGTTTCAAACGGTGAACGCGAAGGATTCGGAATCCGTGTCGAGCACTTTTCGGACAGCGCCCGCCTTGCACTTGACCCCGTTTCCACAAACCAGATCAGGTACAACAAGCCCGATCCACGCCCGAGAGAGATGTAGTGGATCGGGCCGTCGTTGATTCGGTCATGGAAGCCACGTTAATCTAACCACATCCCTGGGTTGAGTCCACCGAAAACTGAACCCGAAACTCACTTTTTTGGCGACGAAACGTCTGGAAACACGGTTGGGGCAATCTGGGAGGCCGGAGCAAGCCTCACCGCCTGCTTCTCGGCCGCTTTGGGCAACGCGTCCTTGGGCACGCCCGGCAAGTGCGGCCCCAGTGCCATCTGGACGATCAACGCGGTGGTACTGACCGAATTGAACAGCGCGTGAATCACGACCGACGTCACCAGGCTCCCGGTTCGCTGATACACTAGCCCGAGGCCCATCGACAGGAAGAAGATGGCCAGCGGCGCGGGCCACTGCGCATAGTGGGCGGCGGCGAAGAGGAGCGAGGTGATGACGATCGGCGTCCAGGAAGCGCCGGTTTCGGTCCTGGTCTCAGACGGCGGGACCGGCGTTTCCGGCGCATCCTCAGGCTGGGCCAACTGATCGAGCTCGAGATCAGCCACGGCCCCGAGTTCGGACTCCTTCCTGCGTTGGGGGCGCTTGCCGAACTCTCGCATGAGCCAGCCTTGGAGGATGCCGCGAAACAGGAGTTCTTCAGCGGAGGGGGCGAGCACGACGGCCGTGAGGAAGGCCAGCCAGGCGAAACTGAAACTCGGCTCGGCGGTGACCATCATCTTCTCAAGCTCGTGCTTGTTCGGCGTCCAGATCAGGATGGCCAGCCCGTTGATCAGGAAAACCAGGGGGGTCAGGATCAGAAAACTCATGATCCCGGTTCGGACCTGGTGCCCGAGGCCCTCGGGCTTGAGGCCGAGGTCGGCCAGCCGGGTCTTGCCGCGGGTGCTGAGTCCTAGCAGGAGCGGAACCATGCCGAGCAGGAAGACGTTCGACAGGGCCGAGATCACGAGCTTGTCGGCGGGCAGGGGTTCCCAGTGCTTCAGGTCGACCCGGAGCGGCACCGCGTAGAGGAACATGGCCCCGAAGTTCGCCGCTACCCAGGCCAGGACCACCAGGATGAGTGAGCCCGGCCCCCACGGAACGCGCCGGGGCAGATCGGAGGCCGTTGGCAAAAGAGGCTGTCGCTTGAGAATCCGACCGAGGACCCAGACCCACGCGGCCCCCATCGACGCCAGGACAGCGCTGGCGAGAACGATCAGCAGGAAGATGGCCAGGGTGACCCCGGGCGTGAAGACCGGCATCGGTTGAGGTGTCGGATTCGGCATGAACAGGCCTGTGGATATTCGGGCGATCCGCGAGTTCCGAGGTTCCCAACGTTCATGGTACACCCCACGACGGTCCGGGGCCACCTTGCCCGAAACCCGCGCGGTGCCTAGAATCGTCCTTCGCTCTCACGAGGCCGTTTTTCCGTTCGTACCGAAACAGAAGAGAGACGCGGGTTTCCGATGCGGGATGTCGCCGAACAGCTTGAAGTCCTTCGCCGCGGGGTCGAGGCCGTCGTTCCCGAGCCCGAGTTCCTCGAGAAGCTCGAGCGCTCGGTCCAGGACAGGGGTGCCGCTGCGCGTCAAGTACGGCATCGACCCGACCGGGATCAACGTCCACCTCGGCCACACCGTTCCCCTGCGCAAGCTCCGCCAGTTCCAGGACCTGGGGCACACGGCCGTCATCATCATCGGCAACTACACGGCGCTCGTGGGCGACCCCTCGGGCCGCGACGAGACCCGCGCCAAGCTGACCCGCGAGCAGGTCGAGGCCAACGCCGGCGATTACCTCCGCCAGGTCGGCCGGATCATCGACCTCGACCGGGCCGAGGTCCACCACAACGGCGACTGGTTCTCGACGTGGTCGTTCCTCGACGTGCTCGACCTGACCCGGCAGCATGACGCTCTCGCAGATCTCGGCCCGCGAGGACTTCGCCAAGCGGATCGCCGCCGAGAAAGCCGGTCTACCTCCACGAGTGCCTCTATCCCCTGATGCAGGGGTGGGATTCGGTCGAGATCCGGGCCGACGTCGAGCTCGGCGGGACGGAGCAGCTCTTCAGCCTGCTGGTGGCCCGCGACCTCCAGCAGTCGCAAGGGCCAGGCGCCGCAGGTCGCGCTGACGATGCCGATCCTGGTCGGCACCGACGGCGTGCGCCGGATGGGCAAGAGCCTGGGCAACTACATCGGCGTCGGCCGGCGCCCGAACGACCTGTTCGGCAAGGTGATGAGCATCCCCGACGAGCCGATGCGGCAGTATTTCACCCTCCTGACCGACCTGCCGCTGGCCGAGGTCGACCGCTGGCTCGCCCCCGGCGTCAACCCGCGCGACGCCAAGGAAGCGCTCGGCAAGGCGATCGTCGGCGGGACTGACCGGTCCGGCCGAGGCCGACGCCGCCGCCGCCGAGTTCCAGCGACGGACCCACGGGGCAGGATCCCGAGACGATTCCCGAGGTCGCGCTCGACCGCGACCAGCTCGACGCCGAAGGTCGCATGCACGCCCCTCGGCTGATCGTCGCCCTCGGGCTCGAGACGAGCACCTCGAACGCCCGCCGCGTGATCGAGCGGGGCGGGGTGACGATCGGACCCGAGCGGACTCCGGTTGTCCGACCCCAAGGCGCCGATCGAGGTCACCGACGGCTTGATCGTCCGCGTGGGCAAGACGGGCGGAAGATCGCGCGGGTCGTGCTGAAGTGAACGAGGGATCTTCGTCGGGTGGACACCTCTACCCTATCGATTCGATTGTCAAACCGCGAGAGCGACGGACATGGCGAAACACGGTTTCGGGATCATCGGCTGCGGCATGATCGCCGAGTTCCACACCCGGGCGATCGCCGAGATCCCGGGAGCGCGGGTGGTGGCGGCCTTCGACCGTTACGCCGCCAGCGCCGAGAAGATCGCCAAGCTGGCCGGCGCCGATTGCAAGCTCTACGACGACCTCGACGAGATGCTCGCCGATCCCGAGCGTCGACGTCGTCTGCGTCTGCACCCCGAGCGGCGCCCACATGGAGCCGGCGGTGGCCGCGGCGAAGGCGGGCAAGCACGTCGTGGTCGAGAAGCCGCTGGAGATCACCCTGCCGCGGTGCGACGCGATCATCGACGCCTGCGACGCGTCCGGCGTCCGGCTCTGCACGATCTTCCCGTCGCGGTTCACACCCGCGAACCGCGCGCTGAAGGCGGCGATCGACGGCGGCCGGTTCGGCCGGTTGAGCATGGGCGACACCTATGTGAAGTGGTGGCGGACCCAGGCAGTACTACGACTCCGGCGGCTGGCGCGGGACCTGGAAGCTCGACGGCGGCGGCGCCTTGATGAACCAGGCGATCCACAACGTCGACCTGCTCCAGTGGCTCATGGGCGACGTCGACTCGATCATGGCCCAGACCGCGCTGCTCGTCCACGAGCGGATCGAGGTCGAGGACACCGCCGTCGCCGTCCTCCGGTTCAAGAACGGAGCCCTCGGCGTCATCGAGGCCGCGACCAGCGCTTTCCCGGGCTGCTCAAGCGCATCGAGATCCACGGCGACCACGGCTCGGCGCGGGTCGAGCAGGACGACATCACCCTCTGGAGCTTCGCCAGCCGAGGCCCCGAGGACGCCGCCGATCCTCGAGGCGATGAAGGCGGCCGAGCCTCTCCAACGCCGGCGCCAGCGACCCCCGCGGCATCACGCCACGAGGGCCATCGCGACCAGCTCGCCGACTTCCTCCAGGCGATCGACACCGGCGGCCAGCCGTTCGTCGACGGCCGCGAGGGCCGCAAGGCGGTCGAGATCATCCGCGCCATCTATCACTCGGCCCGGACCGGCCAGGCCGTCGACTCTGCCGTACGACGACCCGGGATCTCTGAAAAGTACGCGGCTCGCGATCCGTTGCGCCGTCGAGCATGGTCCTGGTCAAGGGAGTGACCCATGAAGAAACAGCGCCGTCCCGTGGCGTCGATTATCCGGTCTATCTGCTCGTCCGGCTGATCGTCGGGATCGCGCAGGCGCTGACGATCGAGCAGTCGTACGCGCTCGCGCGGTTCGATCGGCGCGGTGCTCTACCGGCTCGACCGGCGGCACCGCGCCGGTCGGCATGGAGAACCTCCGGCACGCGTTCGGCGACCAGTTACACCGAGGCCGAGCGCGACGCGATCGTGCGGGGGGTCTACGTGCACTTCTGCATGATGCTCATGGAGATCCTCCACATCCCGCGCAAGCTCCACCCGACGACCTGGCGGCGACCGGATCAAGCTCGTCGGCCACGAGCCGATCGTCGACCGTCTCTTGCGGGGCGGGCCGATGATCATGCTCTCGGGCCATTTCGGCAACTGGGAGATGGCCGGCTACCTCTTCGGCGTCTTCGGCTTCCCGCCGCACTCGGTCGCCCGGACGCTCGACAACCCCTATCTCGACCGCTACCTCCGCTCCTTCCGCGAGCGGACCGGCCAGAAGCTGATCCCCAAGACGGGGGATACGACCAGATGCTCGACGTCCTCCGCCAGCGCGGCGTCCTCTCGTTCCTCGCCGACCAGGACGCCGGCCAGAACGGCCTGTACGTCGACTTCTTCGGCCGCCCCGCCTCGACCCACAAGGCGATCGCCCTGCTGGCCATCGAGCACCGGGCGCCCGTGATCGTCGGCTACGCCCGACGGATCGGGCCGGGGTTCCGCTACGAGGTCGGCTGCTACCGCCATCATCGAACCCGAGGAGATCGACGGCACCGCCGACGACGTCCGCCTCCTCACCCAGCGCTTCACCACCGCCCTCGAGACGGCGATCCGCCGCGACTCCCGAACAGTACCTCTGGCTCCATCGGCGCTGGAAGCACCAGCCGAAGCCGCGCGAACGGCGATCGCGAAAACCGGCCGGATCACCGGGAGCGGTGACCGCTCCCGGCGCTTCGGATTGAAACCGGTCAAACGGTCAGGAACCGCGGCGCCATCGGCGGTAGCCGGCCGCGCCCAGTCCGAGGACCGCCGCGATCCCCCCCATGACCAGGCTCGACGGTTCGGGCACGCTCCCGAATCCACCCCCTTCGGGCGCCGTCAGCCGGAGCACCGAATCGGTCTGGGTCAAGAGCAGGGTGCCGTTCGGATCAACCGTAACGAAGTCACCTCGTGAGCCGCCCGACGCGATCAGCGTCTGCGCGGAGTTCGCCAGGCTGATCTCGTAAAGCTGGCCGCCGTTCGTGTTCGCGAAAATATTACCGGCCAGCACACCGGTGCCCAGCGCGGTACCATCGGCGTTACCAGGGATGTTTCCCGAATCGAAAACCTGTGCCTTGGTTGAGGTATCGAATCCATAGATATGGCTATTGACCTCGGCGTAGAGCGTCTTGCCGTCGCCACTGATGCTTAATCCGTCGGCCGATGAGTTCTTGAAGAGCGTGAACGACTTCGCCACTGGGTCCACGTCCATGATCCCGCTGGACGTTGACACGAAGAGGTGATGGTTCGCGGGATCAACCACCACGTCGAGCGGGGTGTTCAGGCCAGTGGCGACCGTGCTCAGGATATTACCGTTGGCGTCAATCGTCACGAGCTTGCCGAGAAACTTCTGGGTCATGTAGATCGTGCCGCCATCCTGCGCCAGGCCGTGGGCGTTGCCGCCGCCATAATTCTGCACGATATTCGCGCTGGTCACGGTCTGACCGTCGGTATCGCTCGGCAGCTTGTAGAGCGGACCGGCGTAGTCGCCGATCAGGACGCCGCCGCTCGTGGGAAACGCGATCCCGAGAGGTCCGACCGCCGACGAGCTCGGGAAACCCGTCGCGAACGTGGTGAGATCGAAGCCCTCGGCCGTCGCCGCGGCCGTGAGCGTCATACCGGCGGCATGCGCTGTCGCGGGAGCGAGCAGACCAAGGACCGCCATCAATCCCGATACTCTCGAAAACTTCATGGTCGCAACTCCTTGATAGAGAACGGTAATTGATTCTCAATGACTCGAAGTGCATCGCATATCAAAGGCACAATGATCTACCATGAAGGTGAGAGCCTGGTCAATAAAAAAGAGAGAACAGGCATGCGGATTTGACGCGCGTCAAGAACAAGCAAGAATCAGGAAAGAATTGCGTGTCCAAAAAAGGCACCCCGTGTGCTTGATCGTGCCAGGCGTAACCGCCCGAGCGATGGGTTTGGTAAGCCCGGAGCGCGACGTGTTCGAAGAGAGGGACGCGAGTCCGGCAAAACGCGAATCGGGCTCCTCCCCACCGACGGGAAGGAGCCCGATATCTTGCCGGACCCGGATTGAGCCGGGATCGAATCCCGGATCGAGTTCACTCACATGCTGCTGGCGTCGATCACCTCGCCGCCCGACTTGGTGCCGAGGGTGCGCCCAGGTGCCGAGGTTGATCGAGTCCTTGATGAACTTGACCGAGCCGTCAAGGAACCCGACGTTGGCCCCGCCGGGATGACGCGAGGTCGGCCCGAACATGTTGCGGTAGACAACGCCCGAGGGCTGCCCCTGGTCGCCCGAGAAGTAGCACGAGAGCCGGTTCGGACCCTGGATATGGGTGTAGCCCCCACCCGTCCCGATCGCCTGGTAGGCCCATGCCGCTCCCATGTAGCGCCAGCCTTCGAGGGTGGACGACGTGCAGCTCGCGGCCAGAGTCTGGAGTGTTAACTGGAGCGAGGCCATCATCGTCGGATTGGAAAGCGAGCTTCGCCAGGTCGCCCCCGCTCCCCGGTAGCCTGAGACCCCGGTCCCCTTGACCAGCTCGCTCCAGATCGCGGTGTTGGAGGTGCCGTCGGTGACCGATGCCAGCGTCACCACCGGTCCCAGCGACGCTCCGCTCGGACCGATCCAGTAAGCGGGACCATCGAACGTCCCACCGTTCAACTGGTAGCTCACGCCCAGGTTGTTGGTGTAGTTCGCCGTGCCGAAGGGTGGCGAGCCCCCGTTGGTCCACTGGGGAATGTTGCCGTCGGAAGGACACTGAAAGCTGTTGACCGTCAGAGTGGTGACGGTCCAGTTATAACGGTGCAGGAACCGCCAGGAATAGTTCAGACCGTTCGCCGCCGCTGTCTGTTCCAGGTAGGGAAGAATCCGTGCCTTCATCGAAAAATCGTTGTAGTCGCCGGTTGTTGCCGCGCTTTTGTAGTAGGCGATGGGTGGCAGGGCGCCGTTGCCACTCTCGTAATTCATGATCGCCAGGCCCATCTGCTTCAGATTGTTGACGCACTGGCTCCGCCGCGCCGCTTCACGAGCGGCCTGCACCGCCGGCAGAAGCAGAGCGATCAACACCGCGATGATGGCGATGACCACGAGGAGTTCGATCAGCGTGAAACCCGATTGGTGACGACGTCTCATGGGTCCCCCCCCTCTATCAAGCGGCTTCCCTCTGCTCGTCAACCCCTGTGGTACGACTCATGAGATCAAACTGAGATCTCATGGGGCCAACGCAATCGCCTCGGCAAACGGGCAACTGGGAGGAGCAGGTGTAACAGGATCGGTCGAAGGTGGGAACGCGTTGTTCCCGGCCAGACCTTGACGTATACCCTGTTCGTGGGGCCACAATTCCCGAACAGGAACGCGGCGGCTTGATTTTGGTAGTCTTGCAATCCTAATAAAATAAGGTTCGCTTTGTCCTGGAGAATCGAGACAAGTTTCAGCATTATCGTGCCATTTTCTCGAAAGGCTTTCCGGGGCATCCGTGAAATCGGGGCGATTCCGCCGACGCCATAGAGTTAAGCGATAACCACTTGAGGTGAGAACGGATTTTCTCGCGGAGAGCGGACGGGACGGACTTCCGAAATGAGATCCAGCTAACGGGAACGGGTCCGGCGGGGGATCGTCCCCGCGCCGGACCCGTTCCGAATAATCGATCGGCCGGGATCAGCTCTCGAACATCGCGTCGACGGCGACGATGCGGACCCGGACGTCCTTGAGGGGGTAGGCGGCGATGACCGCATCCTCCGCCAGGACGTCGGCCGGAGTTCCCTGGGTGTCGTAGACCAGGGGTGTGGGCTTGCCCGCGAGCAGGGCGTCACGCATCGCCTCGGCGTCGCGGGTGACGAGTGCGACGTGGAAGCCCGAGGTCTGAAGCCGGCGCTGATCGCGGCGTTGAGGCGTTCGACGTCCAGCTTTGGCAGGTGATGTGCCAGCTCGGTCACGAGGTCGCCGCGACCGTAGAAGCCGCCGTCCATGGCGTAGCCGAGCCGTCGCGGCAAGGTCTGGACCCAGAGCTTGCTGTAGTTCAAGAGGTACGACCGGGTCGCCTCGAAGTCGGCGGGGCTCATGCCGTCCTTGACCAGCCGGTCAAACTCCCAGAGCGCGCCCCGCAGGGCGAAAACGGCCTTGTCGTGCGGCACCGGCCGGAGCCAGATCGTGAAGTCCTGCTGCCGCCGCGGGTTGTTCGGCACCGGGAAAGTGACTCATCCCTTCCTGGATGAAGTCCTCGATATACGAATAGTCACCGTAATTCAGCCCGCGCTTGCCGCGCAGGTCCTGCATCAGCTTGCCGTTGAACGTCCGGTGCTCGCCGAGGTACGAGTTGGCGACGGCCAGGGCGTAGAAGTCATCGTCGCGGCGGGTCACGTCGAGCGGAAAGCCGAGCGAGATCGCGGTCGCGTCGGTCGGCTTGGCGACGATCGTCACCTCGAAGCCCCTTTGGTGCCTCGGGCCTGGGCAAGGCCGGCGGTGGTGGCCCGTTTTGAGGGAGTTTGCCGAGCCCCTGCTTGAGGCGAGCCACGAACAGGCGATCGACGCCCCCCGCGACGCCGAGCTGGAGCGCCTTGCGGTTGTAATGCTTCTGGTGGAACGCCTTCACGTCGTCGAGGGTGATCGATTTCAGGCCGTCGACGGTGCCACGGGCGACGTGGCCGTAGGGGTGGTCCTTGTACAGGGCAAGCTGGAGCGTCGCCTTGCCGAGCTCCTCGTCGTTGCCACCACGGAGGGTCTTGGTCAGGTAGTCGAGGGCCTCGTTGCGGAGCCGCTCGAAGTCATCAGGGGCGAACCGGGGTTCGGTCAGCATCGCGGTGGCCAGGGGGACATACGCCGCCAGGTTGTCGCGGTGCACCTCGCCCCCGAAGACCGTGACCTCATGGTGGCAAACCCCGGCCAGCCCCGAGGCCATCGGGATAGAACTTTTCGAGGAGCTGGTCGTAGGAAAGGTCGCTGCGTGCCCCCCTCGGCGACCATCGAGGCCGTGAGGGCGGCCAGGCCTTCCTTGCCCCTGGGATCGTCCTGCGAGCCGACTCAGAAAGACGAACCGGAGCGCGACCAGGGGGCTGCGAAGGGACGGGCAAGAAGGTCGTGGACGGCAGGGCGGGCTCGACGACGAGCGGACCATCAAGACGGGGGCGCGATTGTGAAGTCGGGGTCTGGCCGACCGTCGATCGATCAGTGAACCGGCTGGCCGCGAGGCCGAGACCGAGACCGAGAAGCTGTCGGCGGCTGGGTTCGGGGAACTGGCTCTTGGTCATCGCGCAGGCTCCTTCACGGCCTTGGTCTCGGATTGAAGCAGGACGACCGTCTCCTGACCCGGACCGAAATAACGGCCCGCCACCCGCTGGAGGTCGGCGGGTCGGAGCGGTCGTACGCCTCATACAGCTCGTTCATCGAATCGGGGCGGCCCGTGGTGGCGATCGCGTAGCCGACGGCCAGGGCGACGGCGTCGGGGCTGTCGAGTGAGTCGGCGAAGGCGTAGCGGAGGTGGGACTTGATCGCGCGTCAGGCGGTCAGCGAGCGATCGGCGTCCTGGCCGCCTCGACGAACGCTTCCTCGATCCGCTGCTGGACCTCGGCGACGTCGGCGGGGTTGCGCACCCGCGCGATCACCGTGAACAGGCCGGGGTCGCGCTTCGACTCGGCCTCGGCGGCGAGCAGCACGACTTTTTGCTCGTCGAGCACGAGGGCCTTGTACAGCGGGCTTGTCTCGCCGAACAACGCCTGGGCCAGCGCCCAGCGCGGCGGTGTCGGGGTTGGCGGGGTCGGCCGGCGGGATGTGCTAGCCGAGATAGACGATCGGCAGGGTCGGCACCGGCCAGCTCAAGGTCCGATGCCTGGGCTCGGTCTGCGGCGGCTCGGCGGGGATCGTCACCGAGACTCCGACCACGCGGCCAGTCGCCGTAGGCGCTCTTCACGAGCGAGACCAGGTTGTTGTGATCAACGTCGCCGGCGACGACGATCGTGCAGTTCTCGGGCCGGTACCAGCGATCGAAGAAGGTCTTGCTGTAGGCGTACTGGTTGGGCATGTCCTTGATGTCGGCCAGGAAACCGATCGTCGTATGCTTGTACGTATGCGTCGTGTAAGCGGTGTCCTGCATCGCCTCGTTCAGGAGCAAAAACGGCGACGACGCGCTCTTGTTGTACTCGCCCAGCACGGCTCGCGCTTCCTTCTGGAACGCCGGCTCGTCGTACTTGAGGTTACGGAACCGGTCCGCCTCGATCTCGACAGCCCTCGCCAGCTCTGACGAGGGAATGGTCATGTGGTAGCACGTCCAGATCGTCGCTGGTGAAGGCGTTCGAGTTGGCGCCGAGCGCTTTCAGGACGTCGTTATATTTGTCCTGGGGATATCGGTCGGTGCCGCGGAACATCATGTGCTCGAAGAAGTGGGCGAAGCCCGAGAGCCCCTTCTCGACCTCGTTTCGCGAGCCGGTGCGGACGATGGTGTAATAGGCGATGATCCCGGGCGAGTCGAACGGGATCGAGAGCACGTTCAGGCCGTTGTCGAGGGTCGTCTGCTGGATCGGCAGGGTGAAGACCTTCTCGGCGCCGGCGCCGTGGCTGGCGACGGGGCGGGCGGCCAGGGCCAGGCCGACAAGGGCGAACGCCCATCGGTTGCGTTGGGTCATCAGGCGGTTCCTGTCCTCGTGTTCGTACGGGTTCGCCGGGCATCAACGGGTCGTGAAAGTCCGGGTCGGGCCGGAGTCGCCGATCTGGACCGTGAACGCGCGGCCGTCGGGGGTGACGGCGACGTGGAGGAACTGGCCCCCGGCGGGGTCGTCGTTGGCGATCAGGTCGGGCGTCGGTGTTCTGCCCGGGGTCAGTCACGGCGTTCTTGTGAAGCTGGTACGCGGCCTGGATCGAGGGAAGGTCCTTGAGCCGGGCGACGGTCTTCGGGTCGCCTCCCTTGCGCGGGCCGTTGTTCATGATGGCTACTGTCGGGGCGATGGTCCGGAGCAAGGTCGGATGGTTCGAGATGGCCATGCCGTGATGGGTGACCTGGTACAGGTCGATCGGGCCGATCCGGTCGATCGGGCAGACCAGGGCCTTCTCGACATTCCAGGTCAGGTCGCCGCAATCGAGGAAGTCGAACGCCTGGAACCGGATCCGAAACGCCAGACTGCGGGCGTTGTCGCTGGGGTCGGGCTTCTGGTCGTCGGGTGCCTCGACACACAGCGGGTTGGGCGGTCCGGTCGCCGCGATCACCTCGCCTCCCGAGGCGAGCACAACCACCTCGACGCCGTTCAGAGGCAGTCGGTCGCCGGCGCGGAGGGCCTGGCGCCTCCCGTCGCTCACCTTCCGGTAGGCGAGGCCCAGCGGGTCGGCCGGCCTGGGTCCGTCGGGAAACGCCACCTTGTCGCCTTCGGGCGCCCCGGCGTCGGGCAGGCCGCGGTCCCAGAAGTGGTCGATCCGCAGACGCTTCGAAAGCCCTTCAACGCCGCCGTAATGGTCGGTGTGCCAGTGGGTCGTCGCCAGGTGGTCGAGGTGGTCGAGTCGGGCCACCTGACGCACGACATGTTCGATCCGCTTCGGGTCGCGGTCGTTCTGGCCCGGCCAGCCGGAATCGATCAGGAGCGAAGCTCGCTCCGGGCCCGATCCCGGGCCGACCACAAGGGTCGCCGCTCCACCCATGACGTCAATGAAGTAGATATCGAGCCCCGCGTTCGATCCCGGCCCGTCGGCCCCCATCAGGCCCAGCGCCAGGATGGACGCGGCCAGCCGCCAGGAACGCCATGTCGTCATTGCTATGCCTCAATTTACCAGGGTGTCGACTCTGGGGCCTTCCGGCCTGGCACGTTGCGCCGTTCGCTCCCGAATACCAATACCAAACCCCTCCCCCGACGTCACCCGGTAAGCGCCCAAGGTGGCTGGGAGGCTTTTTCGCAACATGCGTGTTGCCGAGGTTCACGCCAGATTAGACATTCATGTCGCGAGGTGAAGTCGAATCCGATTTCAAGACAGGACGCGGCCGGAGAAGAGTCACGTCGGCGGCGTGTTTGGAATACGGACGAAGCACGATTTCCCGAACGAGAGAAGAGATGAGAGCCATGGGCGATCACGCTAAGGTCGTGCTGATCAGCCGGGAGAACGAGATCTGCCGCGAGGTCCGGTCCGCTCTGTCGGGAGGCCGCGGACGGCGCCGGGTCGTGGTCCTGGCTCCCGCCGCGTCGCTGGACACGCAGGCGCTGGAAGAAGGCGTGGTTCATCTGATCCACCTCGACGAGTCGCGAACGACCCGCCAGATGAGTGAGTCGGTCGCGCGACTGCTCTGGGTGGGCTCACGCCGGAAGCGGTCGATTCCGGTCGTGGCGCTGCTCGACCGTTACGACGAGGCGCTCGCCCTCGAGCTTTTCCAGATGGGGGTGAGCGACGTGCTCTGCCGCGAGCAGCACCTCGGCATGCTGGCCGATGTGATCCAGGCGCTGGACCAGCGCCCGGCCGTCGAGTCGGTCCGACGCGTCGCCGCGGGCAAGCCGGTGGTGGACGGCTCCGCATTCGAGAACCGGAGCTGGGGGATGCCGATCCTGTTCTCGCTTTCCTGAGCCCGGAACGGCTCGGACGGATCTCGCGGCTGGCTTCAGGGCCCGATCTCGACCAGTTCCGAACTGGCGGTGAGCGGGCCGCTCTCCACGTTGAGGAACCAGGCGCGGGTGCCATCGGGAAGTGGCGCGGATACGACCACGTCGCGGTGGGTTCCCGGGGAGGCCGGTTTGATCGTCGCGGGGGACTCGCTCCACTTTCGGCGGCCCGTGTAGCCGGTGTCGGACGTGGCGATCAGGACGGCACGGTCGATGGGCCGGTCGGTGTCGAGGTCGAACGCGGCGGACGCCCGGCGAGGGTCGGATCGACGATCGGGATCGACCGACCGCATGCGGAGCCAGGGCTTGCCGGCGATCGCGACGGCGGTGGCGAAGGCGTAGCTATCCTCGGCGTTCCAGCCCGGACCGTGGCCGTGACTCATCCTGGGCAGGATTGCGACCATCCTCGGGCCGGCGCGGCTCGATACGATTTCCGCTGAATATCCAGGGGAAAATGAGCGTCGTGAAGCCCGGTGAGCCAGAGCGCCGGCATCAACGCGCCTGATAGCCAGGTACCGGGCTCCCAGACCTGACGGTACACCGCGTTCGTGGCGAGCGCGACACCATACTGGTTCTCGGCTTCAGCGAGGAATCCGCAGCCGTAGGTGGGAATCGCGAAGGCGAAACGAGGGTCGATTCCCATGACCGTCGCCGTGACGACACCTCCCCACGAGATGCCCATCACGCCGATCTTCGCCGGATCGACCTCGGGAAACGAGGCGAGCAGCAGACGGGCCCGTATGGTATCGGCGACGGCGTGGTACATCCACTGGTCGGTCAGGGGCTGGGCGCTATCGGCATAGATACCGTCGCGCGCGGACCGGCCCAGGCGTGTCGGACCCAGCTCTTGCCGTCCGGCCCGCGCTCGTCGGTCTGACCCTCGACCGCGATGCTCAGGGCGGCGAACCCGTGGGCATTCCAGCGCCTGACCCACTCCTCGAACGCTGTTCCACCGCCGCCGTGCACGAGCACGACCGACGGCAGACGCCCGAAGACGGCCGGCGCCCCGACGGGTCGATCGGGTACGCCGTACCAGGCGAAGATACGGGTCGGTTGGCCTCGATAGGCGGGTCCGTCGAAGTAAAGCGGTCGAAGCGATCCGTTCGGGCTCCTTCCCGCGACGTCGTGAGTGCCGGGAGGCACAGTCAGGCGGCCGAGTTCCTGAACCTGGGCGCGCAGTTGAGCAAAGTCCGGCTCCTTCGCTTCCGACCGGCCCGCCAGGGCGAGGCCGATCGTGAAGGTGAGGACGATCAACCTCCGAAGCCTGTTCACCGTCGACGCTCGGCCGGGTTGGCGGCGGGAGTGTTCGGACCGATCAGCGGGGGCGAACTCGAAGGCATGGGGCTCGACGGCGGCATTGACCTGGGCCGGGGTCGGCGCGGGTCGAGACCCAGGGCCGCCGCGCCCGATCGGACGTCGGCCAGGCGCTGCTGGTATCGGCCGTAGAGCTCGGTGTGGTAACTTTCGGGGGGGATCGGCTTGCCTCCCACGAACAGGGCCTTGACCTCGGTCGTGGGCTGGAGGACGTGACCCGCCGTGATCACCAGGTTGGCCCGCTTGCCGGGCTCGATCGAGCCGACCTGGTCGGCCACGCCCAGGATCTGCGCCGGGGCGAGCGTGACGGCCTTGATCGCCTCGGCTTCGGGAAGTCCGAACGCGACCGCGGTGGCCGCCTCGTAGGGAAGATTGCGGGGAGCGGTCGCCTGATCGGGACCCCCTTCGTTGGAGCGGATCGCGAACTTCACCCCGGCCTCGAACAGACGGGCCGGGTTGGCGTAGGCCGCGTCGTAGGGGTCGACCGCCTCGGTCGGAAGCTGGAGCGTCCCGCCGAGAATCACCGGCACGCCGGCCGCCTTGAGCGCGTCGGCGACTTTCCACGCGTCGGCAGCGCCGCTGATGATGGCCTTGAGCTTGAGGTCCTTGGCCAGTTTCAGTGCGTCGAGGATCTCGTTGCGGTGCTCGGCGCGGAAGATGACGGGCTTTTCCCCCTTGGCGTACGGGACCAGCGCGTTGAGCACGGGATCAGGCGAGGGCGGGGCCGCGTGGTGGGCCAGCGCCTCGGTCCCGGACCTTGTCGTAAACCAAAGCCCGGCGGAACTGCTCGGCGATCGAATCGAGCCGCTCGCGGCTCCGCTGCCGTGAGTCGGCGCCGGCCCCGGGCCCCATGCCCTGACGGCCCCGTTCCGTCGGGTCGGTGTTGACGTGCCGGGGGATGTTGACATTCAGGGCCAGAGAGTCGGCCTTGACCATCTCGCGCGGCACCCAGCCCCACAGGTCGATCAGGCACCCCTGTCCCGAGATCAGTCCACCGATCGGCTGCGTGTAGGCCGAGAGGATGCCGTTGGCCCGGGTCACGGGAATGAGCTTGCTGTCCGGGTGCAAGGCGGTGGCGGTGCGAAGCTCGGGCTCGAATTGCGCCGAATCGTTGTCATCGCGGGTCTCGCTCAGGCTGCCGATCTCGATCAGGCCGATGGGCGAGCCGGCGTCAACCAGGCCAGGCCAGAGATCGAGCCCGTGCAGGTCAATCGACTGCGCCTCGGGCGGGATCGCCAGGGCGGTCGGACCTTCGCCGCTGCCTACGGCCGCGATCTTGCCGTCGGCGACGATCAATGTCCCGTTCGGGATGTCCGGGCCGCTCACGGGATGGATCGTGGCGCCGAGGAGGGCGTAAATCCCTCTGGGATGGACCGGCACGTCGAGCTTCCGCGACCGGGCCGATTCCTGGGCCTGCGGCATGGCCACGTGATCGCCCCCGCGCGGGGCGAGCCCGCCGCCTTTCTCGACGCGCTGGAACCAGACCTCGCCGTCGATCAGGGCGAGCTCGCACCGGCTGAAGGCGTCGAACGGATGGGCGTTGAACAGCGCGATGTCGGCGTCCTTGCCCGGCTCGATCGAACCGATCCGACGGTCAAGCCCGAGCTCGCGCGCCGGGTTGATCGTGATCATCTCGAGGGCCTGGGTCTCGGTCACGCCGCCATACTTGACCATCTTGGCGGCTTCGAGATTGAGGTGTCGCACCAGCTCCTCGCTGTCGCTCTTGATGCAGACCCGCGCGCCGGCCTGGGTCAGTAGCGCGGCGTTGTACGGGATGGCGTCGTAGGCTTCGACCTTGTACGCCCACCAGTCGGAAAAGGTCGATGCACTGGCGCCGTGCGCGGCGATCTCGGGGGCGACCTTGTAGCCTTCGAGCACGTGCTGGAGCGACTGAACGCGGACCCCGTGCCGGGAGGCGACATTCAGGAGCATCAGGATCTCGTCGCCACGATAGCAGTGGCAGTGGATCTTGATCGATCCGTCGAGAATACCGGCGATCGCCTCGAGCCGGAGGTCGCGGCGGGGCGGAGGACCGGACGCCTTGCCCGCGGCCTTGTCGGCCTCATAGGCTTTCCAGGCTTGCCGGTAGGTTTCGCCTTCCTGGAAGGCGCGCTCGATCGTCGCCTCGACTCCCATCCGGCTATTCGGGAACCGGCCGCGGAGTCGCGTGACGTTCTCGCCCAGCGCGAACTTGACCCCCTGGGGAGCGTCGGCGAGGATCAGCTCGCGCCCTGGCCGGCCGTGCCTGAGCTTGATCACCGCGTCCTGGCCGCCGATCGTATCGGCCGAGCCGTGCAAGATCCGCGCGGTGGTGGTTCCCCCCGCCAGCGCCCGGTAAAGCGCGGGGTCATCGCTGGTGATCACGTCCTTGATCCGGACCTCGGGGACGATCGAGAGGCTGTACTCATTGACCCCGCCCTGGACCGCCATGTGCGAGTGTGTGTCGATGATTCCCGGCATGGCGACGAGGCCCGCCGCCTCGATCACCACGATTCCCTGCGGGGCCTGGATCTCGCTGGTAGGTCCGACCGCCGCGATCTTGCCGTTCTGGATCAGGATCGACCCCTTGGGGATCGTCCCCCGGGTCACGGTCAGGATCGTGGCGTCCTTGATCAGGACCGTGCCTCCGGTGCGGATCGATGGCTTTCGCCCCTCCTCGAGCTCGGCCGCGACGTCGACGAACGTGGTCCTGGGAGGTTGGTCCTCGGGCATGTTCGGAGGCGCCGGGGCGTTCGGCATCGGGGCCGCGTTGGCCGGCGCGGGGGCGTTCGGCATCGGGGCCGTACTGGCGGGTGCCGCGGGCGTCTGGGGCGGCGCCGTCGCCGGCGCGGGGGCCGGCGGATTGGCGGCGGGTGCGGGTGCGGGTTGAGCCGGAGGTGGAGGTTGAGCCGGCGCCTGGTTCGGCGACGGTTGGGTTTCCTGGGCCCGGGCGTTGGCTTGGGGCGGTGGCTCGGGGTGGGGGTTGCGGGGCGTCTCGGGCTCGTTTTCCTGGCGGTTGCCACCGCCTCCGCCGGGTCCACGGCGTCCCTGACCGCCGCCTGTCCCGCTGGCCGACAGCTTTTCAAGGTCGAACTTCAGGCCATCGATCAGGAGGTAGCGGAGCCGTCCGTTGCCTCCGCCGTAGGGCGCGGTGGTGACGACCAGGTGGCCGAGTTTGCCGGGCTCGATCGTGCCCAGCCGGTCGCCCAGGCCGGCGATCTCGGCGGCGCACGGGTCAGGGCCTCGACGGCGGCCTCGGGAGCGAGGCCCGCCGCGATCGCCAGGCGGACCTTGGCATGGAACGTCTCGGGACGTGCCAGGCCTTCGGTCGAGAACGCGAACCGGACCCCGGCGCGCGATAGGGCCGCGGCGTTGGCCGTCAGCTCCTTCCAGTGCGCCCGACGATCCTCGAGCACCTTCAAGGGCTGCTCGCGCTCCTCCAGGCTCTTTCCACGGTATTCGGCCTCGGAGGGGACCTTCGGCTCGTCGGCGAAGTCGAGCCGGAGGATCACCGCCACGTCTTTTTGCTTGAGGCGATCAATAACCTTCGAAGCCTCGCGCCCTCCCACGATCACGGCCGACGTGCCGAACTCCTCGGACAGGTCGAGCACCCGATGAATCTCGTCCCGCGTGTTCGCCTCCCACCAGACCGGCAGCGTCTTCGAACGCGCCGCGGCCAGGGCGTCGAGCGCGGGGTCGAACGCGGGCCGGGGGCCTTTCTTCTCCAGATAGGCGGTCTGGACGGCCCGCTGATACTCGGCGTCGATCATCGCCTGCCGGAGATGGGCGACGACCCCCATCAACGACAACGGATAGCGTGACGCCGCGCTCGCGGCGGGATCGTTCGCTCGGTTCCGGGGCCGAGGGCCCGGAGGTGTGTGTTCGTCGTCGCCGCCGGCCGGCTCGAACGGGGTCCGCAGGTTGATATGGAGGGCGACCTTGTCGCGCACGATCGACTCGCGCCGGGGCAGCCCGCTGAGGCTCAGGAGCACGCTCTGGCCGGTGGCGATCGCCCCGCCGGGGGCGGCCAGGAGGTCGGTGAACCCGAGCCGACGGTATTCCGCGACGGTCGCGTCGGCCAGCGCGACCGACGCGGCCAGCTCGAACTCCGGGGTCAGGCCGTTCCGGTTGTCCTCGGGCGTGTGCGCCAGTACGTCGTCGCTGCTGCTGACACCCCGCGCGGGGCCGGTCTGCGATCGCGACACCCCCGAGGGCTGACCGATCGTGGTGTAGAGATCGAGGAAGCCGGGATAGACGACCAGCCCTTTGCCATCGATGACCTCGGCGTCATACGGCGCGGTGACCTTGTCGGCCTCGCCCACGGCCGCGATCAGTCCGTTGCGAACGACCACGGTCCCCTTGTCGATGACCGCGCCGGTGCCGGTGACAATCTTCGCCCCCTGGATGGCGTACGACGGCGGCCGGTAGCCCGGCGTCTCGTCGGCCGATTGGACCGGCCGAGGGACCGATAGCGCCAGCACGGCCAGCGCCAGGGCCAGAGCGCAACCGGCGCTCAGCCAGCGGGGCCGGACGTCCATCCCCACGGCATACCTCATGTTGCGAGCTCCCGGTTGGGAAACGGCGCCGAGATCATTCGGCCGGAACCGGACCGTCGCCAAAGGACCGCGAACAGCCCCTCACGGACCACGTCCCGATGCACAAGGGAGTAGCACATCAACAGGGGACGGCGGTTCGCTGGCGTGAGAAAAACCGAACGAATTCGCCAGGTTTGTCTTACCATGACCGACGTCGCGGAGCAAGCCGATACTCCGCCGGGCGCGATGATCCAGCGGGACCGAAGGGTTCGGAGCGGCCCGCTCGCCCTCGGCCCCGGTTTGATACCGAGGCGTCAGTGCGACCGATCGGCCACCGAGGCGTTGAGGGCCTGGCGGAGCGTCGTCTCGAACTGGCTGGCCTCGGCCAGGGTGCGGGCGTCGCGTACGCTCCAGGGCTGGAGCGGGGCCGGAACAGCGCGGGGCAGGCCGCCGGGCAGGTTCCGGAGCGCGAACGACCAGTTCACCGGCAGGGTGCCGAACAGGCGCTCGGCGGTCACGTCCAGGCCGCAGTCGAAGACGAGGGCGGGGGTCATCAGGACCATGGTCCGGGGCGCGGCTCGACGCGAAGGCTCCGATTCGATCGCCCAGACCAGGGTGCGCAGGTCGCCCGTATCCGGATCAACCAGAAGCGCGTACCGGAGCAGGACCTCGCGATGAACCGTGCCCAGCTTCATCACCGCCGGAGCGCTGAACAGCGCGAAGGTCGGCGTCCGTGCGACCAGTCGGCCACGCTGAAGTTCCTGCTGGGCGCGGTCCAGAACGGTCCGGCCGACGATGCCCAGGTCGATCCCCTGCTTGGCGGCCGTGTCGCTCATCACGACCGTGTCCTTGCCCTCGACCGGCACGCAGAGGCCCAGTCCGATCCGTCGAAGGGCGTACCTCCGGTCGGCACCGCTCCCCTCGGCCCGGATGTCGGCCAGGACCGCCGTGTGGAACAGGGTCGCGGTCGAGCTCGCCATTCCCGGCAAGCTCTCCAGGTCGCCCGAGGCCAGCCGCGGGACCGACTTGATGACCAGGACGCTCCAGCCCGTCGGCAGCTTGCCGTCGAGCTGCGTCCCCGGCTTCAGCAAGACCAGCTCGGGCAGCTTGATCGGGGCCGCGGCCGGCTCCGTTCCCCACGCCGATCCCGATCCTGGTCCCGAACCCGTCACCGCGCCGATGAAGAGGGCGAGCGCCACGCTCAAACCCCTGGTACGCCTGGCATGCTCAGGTATGATCGTCATGATCGGCCTTTCGGGACAAAACTCCATTTTGTCTCAGATTCGTCTTCGTCTTCGTCATACGTCGGATCGATCACATCCCATCCCGGTCCGTCCTGTCCAACCAGGATACCGCGTGCCCGAGAGTGACGGCTGATCTCGACGCTGGCCCGCGACGCGCGTCGGATCGGGCTCGTTCCGTCGTGGAAACGGAATAGGTGCATGAGCCAATCACTCCGGATCTTCCGGTGACATGATCGATCGTTTTTTTTGATCGGGCGACAGCCGTGTCCGTTCTAGAGTTCGGTTGCGTTCTCTGTTTTTGGGAAACTCGCTGGATGCTCGGGAGAATCGCCTTGTTCCAGATATGCACTGGAGAACGATTCTTCCGAGTGTGCGCATCGTAGCAATTTGTCGACTGCTGTAAAGGCCAACCCCGAACCCCCGAAATGGGCAGTTTTCCCGTATGCGCAGCCAGGGTGCAGCTAATTCTCCAATTTATCCAGGGTCCCTTTTTTGACTCTCGGGACTCGATAGATAAACTTGACTGACCCTCACACACCGCCAAATAGTGGATGCGCATCATGAAGTTGTTACTCCCTCGAGTCGTGGCCCTGACGCCGTCCGGTCTGGGAGACCCAGGGATTCTCGTGGCCGCTTGCCGGGCGAAGGCCCTGGGCGTCCTCGATTTCGGAATCGGAACGGAGGCGGGCGCGGTCGAGCCGGCTGTGGAGCGAGCGGCCCGCTTCCTGCGCCGGGATGGTGACCGGTTTGGCCTCCGGCTCCCGCTGGGAGCGATTGGTACGGTCCTGGCCGGACGAGTTCCGTTGTCGCTTGAGGTGATCATCGGGGTCGATTCCGGGATCGACCGGTGGGACGAGGCGGTTGGGGCCATTCGGGACGCCGGTCGCGCGGCGGATCGTCGTTTCGTGGCGGTGGCCGAGGTGACCACGGTCGAGGCGGCCCGGTCGGCGGCGGGTGCGGGCGTCGATGCGCTCATCGTGGCGGGGCACGAGGCCGCCGGCCGCGGTTCGGAGCTATCGTCGTTCATCGCCTTGCAGGCCGTGGCGCGGGCCGTCGATCGGCCGATCTGGCTCCGCGGCGGCATCGGCCCGCGGTCGTCGGCCGCGTCGATCGCGATGGGAGCGGCGGGGGTCGTGCTCGACTCGGCGCTCGTGCTGGCCCGCGAATCGACGCTCGACCCGCGGGTCAAGGCGCGGATCGAGCGGTTCGACGGCGGCGAGACCGTCGTCCTGGGCCGTCGGACGTCGACGCCGGTGCGGGTTCATGCCGCGCCGGGTTCGCCCGCGCTGGCCCGGCTGTCAGAAGCCTCGGAACAAGGGGGCGACGCCTGGAGCCGGGCCGTGGCCAGATCGGTCGGCTGGAGACTCGATCAGGCGTGGCCGGTCGGTCAGGAAGCGGGGCTCGCGGCCGACCTGGCGCGTCGGTTCGTGACCGTCGGAGGGATCGTGCAGGCCGTCGAGACCGCCATCGACGCGGGACTGGCCTCGGCCCGGCGGCTCCGTCCACTTGAGGAGAGCGCGAGCCTGGCCCGTTCGCACGGGACACGATACCCCATCGTTCAGGGGCCGATGACCCGGGTCAGCGATAACGTGCCGTTCGCCCTGGCCGTCGCCGAGGGGGGCGGGTTGCCGTTCCTGGCGCTGGCGATGCTCCGGGGACATGAGGTCCGCGCCCTGTTGAGCGAGGCGTCGGAGCGTCTGGCGGGCAAGGCGTGGGGCGTGGGTGTCCTCGGGTTCGCGCCGCCGGAACTGCGCCAGGAGCAGATGGACGAGATCCGCCGGATCCGCCCGCCCTTGGCGCTGATCGCGGGGGGCCGGCCCGACCAGGCGCGGGGGCTGGAGGCTGAGGGGATCGTTACTTATCTGCACGTCCCCTCGCCAGGCTTGCTCCGCCGGTTCCTCAAGGACGGCGCGCGTCGTTTCGTCCTCGAAGGCCGAGAATGTGGCGGCCACGTCGGCCCGCGGTCCAGCTTCGTGCTCTGGGAACAGGCGCGTCGGCGTGGTCGCGGAATTGATCGATGAAGGAATGATGGCGAACGAGGTCCACCTTCTCTTTGCGGGGGGCATCCACGACGCATGTTCCGCGGCGGGGGTCGCCGCGATGGCCGCGCCGCTGGCCGAGCGGGGCGTGAAGGTGGGCGTGCTGGTCGGCACCGCCTATCTCTTCACCGACGAGGCGGTGGCCACCGGCGCCATCGTGCCGGCGTTCCAGGACGAGGCGGTGCGTTGCGCCTCGACGGTCCTGCTGGAGACCGGGCCGGGGCACGAGGTCCGGGTCAGCCCCACGCCCTACGCCGATCGGTTCGAGTCCGAGCGGCGCCGGCTGATCGACGAGGGCCGATCGGCCGACGAGATTCGCGAGGCGCTGGAGCGGCTCAACGCCGGCCGGCTCCGGCTCGCGGCCAAGGGGGTTGATCGATCGGGGGGGCCGGGGCGCCGCTGGAACACGGTCGACGAGCCGCGACCAGAGGAGCCGCGGGCTCTACATGCTCGGGCAGGCGGCCACGCTTCGCGACCGGGTCACCACGATTTCCGGCGTCCACCACGAGATCAGCGCCGGCAGCGGCGAATGGATCGAACGCGTGATGGACGCGAGCGCGGCCGGGGCCGAGCGGTTGGAAGACACACAGGCCCGGCCCGCCGAGATCGCGATCATCGGCATGTCGGCGATCGTCCCGGGCGCCGGCGACGTGCGGACCTTCTGGGAGAACACCCTCCGCGGTCACGACGCGATCACGGAGGTGCCCGCCGAACGCTGGGACTGGCGACTCTATTACGACGCCGACCCCAAGGCTCCCGACAAGATCATCTCGAAGTGGGGAGGGTTCATCCCGGACGTGCCGTTTGACCCGCTGCGGTACGGCATGCCGCCCGCGAGCCTGCCGTCGATCGAGCCCCTGCACCTGCTGACACTCGAAGCGGTCCGCGCGGCCCTGGACGACGCCGGATATCGCGACCGTCCCTTTCCGCGCGAGCGGACCGCCGTCGTCCTCGGCGCCGGCGGCGGCGCGGCGCAGCTTGCGATGGGCTACGCCTTCCGATCGTACCTTCCCTTGCTCGACACCGTGGTCCCCGGCGCCGGCACCGAGGCCCAGGAGAAGTGCGGGGCGCTTGCTCCCCGAGTGGACCGAGGACGCGTTCCCGGGCATCCTGCTCAACGTCGCCGCGGGGCGGGTCGCGAACCGGTTCGACCTGGGCGGCTCGAACTACACGGTCGACGCCGCCTGCGGATCGTGCCTGGCGGCGGCGGCGGCGGCGGTGCGCGAGCTCGAGACCGGCGCGGCCGACATGGTGGTGCTGGGCGGGGCCGATACGGTTCAAAATCCGTTCACATATCTGGCCTTCAGCAAGACCCAGGCGTTCTCACCTCGGGGCCGCTGCCGGCCGTTCGATGCCTCGGCCGACGGGATCGTGATCAGCGAGGCGGTCTGCGTCGTCGTCCTCAAGCGGCGGGCCGATGCCGAGCGCGACGGCGACCGGATCTACGCGTTGATTCAGGGGATGGGCGCCTCCAGCGACGGCCGGGCCAAGGGCCTGACCGCGCCCCGGCCCGAGGGACAGGTCCGGGCGCTCGAACGCGCCTATGCGCGATCGGGGATCGACCCGAAGACGGTCGGCTACGTCGAGGCCCACGGCACCGGCACCGCCGCGGGCGACCTGGCCGAGGTCGGCGCGCTTAAGCGGCGTCTTCCGCGCCTCCGGCGCGGCGGTGGGGCAATGCGCGCTGGGATCGGTCAAGTCGTTGATCGGCCATACCAAGTGCGCCGCGGGACTGGCGGGGCTGATCAACGCGGCCCTGGCGCTCCATCACCGCGTCCTGCCGCCGACGATCGGCGTGGCGGCGCCGAACCCGAAGGTGGATTTCGCCACGAGCCCGCTTTATGTCAGCACGCGGCTGCGTCCCTGGCTCCATGCCGCTGAGACCACCCCGACGCGCGGGGGTCAGCGCGTTCGGGTTCGGCGGGACGAATTTCCACGCCGTGCTCGAGGCGTACGACGACGATCCGACGCCTCTCGACCGCTCGCCGATCCGCGACTGGCCGGCCGAGCTGTTCGTCTGGCGGGCGGCCGATGCCGCCGACCCTGCGCGCCGAGGTCGATCGACTGCGCCAGGCCCTTGGCGCCGGCGCGAAGCCCCAGGCTCGCGACCTGGCGGCGGCCCTGGCGCGCCGGGTCGAGGATCGGGTCGAGACGGGGTCGTGCGGGACCGTCGCTCTCGATCGTGGCCGGCTCGATCGACGAGCTGCGGACCAGGCTCGACGAGGTCGCCGCGGCGTCTGACACGGGGCGACGCGATCGTTCCATGACCCGCGCGGGATCGACTACGCCCGCGAGCCGATGCTTGCCAGCGGCACGCATCGGCTCGCGTTTGTCTTCCCGGGGCAGGGGGCGCAGCGCCCGAGATGCTCGGCGAGCTGGCCATCGCGTTCGACGAGGTGCGGGGCGGGTTCGAGGCGATCGACGCGGCCCTGCTGCGAGCGGGCCGGTCGCCGATCGGCCCGCTCGTCTTCCCGCCGCCGGCGTTCCACGACGCCGAGCGCGAGCGGCAGCGGCTCGGACTCGCGGCGACCGAGGTCGCGCAGCCGGCGCTCGGAGGCGCGAGCCTGGGTTTGCTCCGTCTGCTCGGCGCGGCTGGGGCTCGCGCCCGAGATGGTCGCCGGTCACAGCTATGGCGAGCTCGTCGCGCTGCACGCGGCCGGAGCGCTGCTCGGCCGAGGGGCTGGCCGAGCTGTCCGAGGCGCGGGGACGCTTTGTCAAGGCCGCGGCCGACGCGCTCAGCGAGCCCGGCACGATGGCCGCGCTCTCGGCAACCCCCGACGAGGTCGTCCCGCGTCCTCGACGGGATTGACGAGGTGATCCCGGTCAACTGGAACGGCCCGCGCCAGACGGTGATCTCCGGGCCGCGCGGCGTGTGCTGAAGGCCCTCGATCAAGCCCGGGCGCTGGGCGTGCGCGGTCAGCTTCTGGCGGTCGCATGCGCGTTTCACTCGCCGATCGTCGCCGGCGCGGCCGGTCCGCTGGCCGAGCTGGCGGTCCGCCTGATCGATCAAGCGCCGCGGCTGCCGGTCTTCTCGAACGTCGACGCCGCTCTCTACCCGGCCGATCCGTCGTTGATCGCCGCGCAGCTCGGCGAGCACCTCGCCCGTCCGGTCCGCTTCGCCGAGATGATCCACGCGATGCACGACCAGGGCGCCCGCGTCTTCGTCGAGGTGGGTCCGGGATCAACCCTGACGTCGCTGATCGGGCCGATCCTGGGTGACCGCCCCCACCTGGCGCGTGGCCTGCGACCCCGCCGGCAAGCGCGGGATCGTGGGCCTCTTGCACGCCCTCGGCCGACTCCACGTCGCCGGCGCCTCGCTCCGGCCAGGCCGTTTGACCGACGGTCGATCGACCCGCCGGCTTGACCTCGAACAATTCACGCCGATCGCCTCGCCCGGCGCCGTCGATGAGACCGAGACCGAGACCGCGCTCTCGCCCACGACCTGGCTGGTCAACGGCAACCGCGCCCGCCCGGCGTTCGGTCCCGAGAAGCCCCGCTTCGGCCCCGGCCCGGCGCTCGAAATTCCCCCGGCGGCAGTCGAGCCCACGCCGATGGCATACCCGAACGGCTGGCATGATCCATCGGCCAATCACATGGCCCATGGCCCGGCGCCGAACGTCGATCCCGAGATCGACGGAGTCTTCGCCGAGTACCAGCGCTCCATGCGGAAGTTCCTCGAAATCCAGCAGAACACCATGCTCGCCCTGCTGGGCCATGCCGAATCTCCGGCGCCGGCCGCGTCTCCATCACCATCACCCTCGATCGAGATCGAGTCGCGGGCCGTCGCCCACCGTACTCGTCGCTCACGGGTCGCGGTTCTCGACCTGTGACCTCCAGTCGTACCCGGCGCGTAACGGTGAAGCCAACGGTAACGGTCGTATCCATGGACATTCTCACGCCAAACCCCCGGTCAAAGCCACTCCTCCACCGGAGCCGTCTGAACCCCCGGCTCCGGCCGATCGGGCGGCGGTGGCGGCGCGTTTGCTGTCGATCGTCCGCGATCGGACCGGCTACCCGGCCGAGATGCTCCGCCTGGACCTCGACCTGGAAGCAGACCTCGGGATCGACTCGATCAAGCGGGTTGAGATTCTGGGGAGCCTCCGCGACGGACTTCCCGAGTTGAGCCGGGCCGGGCATGGCGGCGAGGCCGAGCTGATGGACCAGCTTTCGCGCTCGCGGACCCTGGGCGAGATCGTCAGCCGGGTCGATCGGGCGCTGGGACGAGGGGCCCCTGAGCCGGCCGCGAGCAACGAGCGGCCACCAACCCTGCCGCCCTCGCCAACCCCGACGGTCACACCCGCGGAGCCAGCGTCGGTGCGCCGGCTGGTGCTCGACGTGGTCGAGACGCCGTTGTCGATGCCGCTTCGATCGGCGGGCGTGGCGCGAGGTGGGATCATCCTGGTGACCGACGATGGCCGGGGCGTGGCGCGTGCGATCGCGGCCGATCTCCGGGCTCGTGGCCTGCGCGTGATCCGGGTCCGCCACGGCGCGGCGCCGGCGGGCGAATCGGAAGGAGGAAGCTCAGGGGCCGACGCCGGCCATGAGGGCGGTGTGCCGCCGGTCCTGTGGGCCGACCTGACCTCGCCCGCGGCGGTGGCGACTCTGCTCGACCGGGTTCGCGAGCGGGGCCGGCTGGCGGGACTGATCCATGCCTTGCCGCTCCGCGAGATGAGGCCGGCGGGGCTCGACCCGGTCGCCTGGTCCGACCGGCTCGGTCCCGAGCTGCGCGGGCCTCTTCCTGCTGGCTCGCGCCGGGGCCGAGGCCTTGGGCCGTGCGGCACGCGAAGGGGGCGCCTGCCTGATCGCGGCGACCGCGCTGGGCGGCGCGCTCGCGTCCGCCGGTCACGCGCCGGACGAGTTCTTCCCCGGCCACGGCGGGATCGCCGGGCTGGTCAAGACGCTGGCCCGCGAGTGGCCCGAGGTCCGCGCTCGCGTCGTCGATTTCGACCCGACGGGAGCGGTCGAGATGATCGCGGCCAGCCTGGTCCACGAGTTCCTGACCGACGACCGTCGGATCGAGGTCGGCTACCTCGATCGACAGCGCGTGGCGCTCCGGCCGGCCGAGGCCCCGCTCGTCGAGCCCGAGCCGCCGGGTTGCGGCATCGAGCTGGCCGGCGGCGAGCCGTTGATCGTCACCGGGGGGTGCGCGGGGTATCACCGCGGCGGTCGCCGCCGGAATTGGCCCGGCGCTGGCGGCCGACCCTGCTCCTGATCGGGCACCAGCCCGCTTGCCGCCGACGGTCGAGAGCGAATCCACCCGCGGCGATCGACGACCCCGCCGACGCTCAAGGCGATCCTGCACGACGTCCTGGCCCGCAAAACCGGGTACAACGGGTTCGGGCCCGCCGATCTCGAACGGGCGTACCAGTCACTGAAGCATCAACGCGAGATCCGCGCCAACCTGGAACGGCTCCGCGGGTCGGGCTCGGTCGTCGAGTATGCCCAGGCCGACGTCCGCGACGCGTCGGCGCTGGGACGGGTCCTCGACGACTGGAAGGCGCGGTTCGGACCGACCGCCGGCCTGATCCACGGAGCGGGGGTGATCCACGACCGTTGGCTCCGCGACAAGAGCCCCGAGGCGTTTGACCGCGTACTCGGCACCAAGGTCGAAGGGCGCTGAACCTGGCCCGCCTGATCGACCCCGATGCCCTACGGTTCGCCGCGTTCTTCTCGTCGGTCGCGGGCCGGTTCGGCAACCGGGCCAGTCCGACTACGCCGCCGCCAACGACGCCCTGAACAAGCTGGCCCTCTGGCTCGACCGGCGGTGGGCCGGGCGGGTCGTGTCGTTGATCTGGGGCCCGTGGTCGGGCGTCGGCATGGTCTCCGACCTCGAAGCCCACCTCGGCCGCCGCGGCCTGGGCATGATCGCCCCCGAGATCGGTGCGCCTGCGGCTCGTCGACGAGCTCGCGACCGGGCGCAAGGGCGAGGTCGAGGTGATCGTCGCCGGCGAGCTCGGCTCGCTGGTCGATGGGACGATCTCCCGGCCCGAGACTCCGGGCTCATCGAAACCTCCCGCGCGACCGACCGCGCGGGCCACGGAGGCGGCCCGATGAGCATTCACCGGCATCGACACCGTTCCCGGCCGCTCGATATGGCGATCGTCGGCCTGGCCTGCCGGTTCCCCGGCGCGGCCGACGCCGCTCGCGTTCTGGGAGAACATGCTGGCGGGCCGCGACTGCCACCGGCGACGTCCCCGCCGATCGCTGGGACCCGGCCGTCTTCTCTCGATCCCGAAGCCAGCGGACCGCCAACGACCGGGTCTACTGCAAGCGGCGGCGGTTACCTCGACGCGCCGATCGGGTTCGACCCGTTGGCCCACGGCGTGATGCCCCTGGCGGTGGCCGGCGGCGAGCCCGAACAGTTTCTCGTGCTCGACGCCGCGCGGGCGGCCCTGGTCGACGCCGGCTAGCCTGGCGGGGTGATCGCCGACGGCCGCACGCGTCGAGGTCGTCATCGGCCGGGGGAACTACTTCAACCGCGGCAACCTGACCCGGCTCCAGCATGGCCGGATCGTGCGCCCAGACCCTCGCGATTCTCCGGCAGATCCACCCCGACTGGTCCGAGGCCGAGCTCGACGCCGTCCGCGCCGACCTGAAGGCGAGCCTGCCGCCGTTCGAGCCCGGCACGATCGCCGCGCAGGTGACCAACGGCACCGCCGGCCGCGTCGCCAACCGGCTCGACCTGAGCGGCGCGAGCTTCGTCGTCGACGCGGCGAGCGCGTCGTCGCTGGTGGCCCTCGACCTCGGCGCCCGGGCGCTGGTCGATCGCCGGGCCGACCTCGCGCTCGTGGGCGGCGTCTACATCCAGCCCGACGTCGATTTCCCGATGGTCTTCTGCCAGCTCGGCGCGCTCTCGCGCAAGGGCGAGGCCCGGCCGTTCGACCGCGACGCCGACGGCACGCTTGCCCGGCGAGGGGGTGGGCGTGGTCGTGCTCAAGCGGCTGGCCGACGCCGAGCGCGACGGCGACCGGATCTACGCGGTGCGTCAAGGGAGTCGGCGCTGGCCAGCGACGGCCGCGGGCCCAGCCTGGCCGCGCCGAGCGCCCGGGGCACGCCCGCGCGATCCGCCGGGCGTATCGATCAGTCCGGCATCGACCCGGCCACCGTCGGCTTATGTCGAGGGGCACGGCCTGGGGGTCCCGGCCTCGGACCGCGCCGAGCTGCGAGCCTTGCGGGCGTCTTTCCCGTTTCAGGAACCGGCGAGCCGCGCCGCGGCTGCTCGGAGCGGTCTCGGCGCTGATCGGCCACGCCATGCCGGCGGCGGGGATGGCGGGCCTGATCAAGGCGGCGCTGGCGCTCCATCACCGGGTCATCCCCCCACGCCCTTGACCGCCGACGCCGCACCCGCTGCTGGCCGGCGCCGACAGCCCGTTCGCGCTTCCCGGCGCGGCCCGTCCCTGGATCCACGGCGGCCGTGCCCACGCCTGCGGCGCGCGGGGGTCAATGCCTTCGGCTTCGCCGGCATCAACGCCCACGCCGTCCTGGAAGAGCACCCGGCCTCGGCCGACGGCGTCACGCCCGGCTGTCAAGGACGCTGGGAGACCGAGGCGATCCTGCTGGCCGGACGACTCGCGGGCGGCCTGGTCGACGGGCCCGCCGGCTGCTCGACTGGCTCGATCCGAGTCCAACCGCCAGGTGCCGCTCAAGGACCTGGCGTTCACCCTGAATACCAGTCCCGATGAGCTGGCGGGCTCGATCCGTCTCGGGCTGGTCGGCGAGTTCGACCGACGACCTGCGCGACCGGCTCCGGCTGGTCCTCGAAAAGCTGGCGAACCCCCAATGCAAGGCGATCCGCGACGGCCGGGGCGCCTACTACTGGGACGAGCCGCTCGGCGCGTCGCCGGGGTCGCTCGCGTTCGTCTTCGCCGGCGAAGGGGCGCAGTATCCCGGGATGCTCGCCGATCTCTGCCGGCACTTCCCCGAGGTCCGCGCCTGGTTCGATACCGCCGACCGCGTGGCCCGCGAACAGGGGCACGAGCTTGTCCCCAGCGCTGCCTTCTTCGGCGGCGAACCGGCCGGCGTGAGAGCGAATGCGAACGCGAATGCGGGCGACGGCCTCTGGACCATGGGCACGGCGGTCAACGCCGTGCTTTCGGCGCACTGGGCCTTGCACGCGCTCGCTGACCACGCTCGAAATCCGGCCCGACCGGGTGGTCGGCCACTCCAGCGGCGAGATCCTCGCGCTGGCGTCGGCCGGCGCCATCACGATCGACTCCGGCTTCTCCGACCGCCTGGCGCGGCTGGGCACGGTCTTCCAGGATCTTGAACGGTCGGGCCGCGTGCCCCACGCCGCCCTGCTCGCGATCGCGGCCGGGGCGGAGCGGGTCGAGGCGCTGTGCCGATCGGTCGACTCTTCGCTCGTGATCGCACTTGATAATTGCCCGCATCAGGTGATCGTCGCCGGCTCGGAAGGCTCGATCGATCGGCTGACCGACGGCTTCGAAGAGCGAGGGGCTGTTATGCGAGCGTCTGCCGTTCGCGCGGGCTTATCACACCGACGGACTTCGCGCCGGCACTGGAACCGATCGTCGATTTCTTCGATGCGCTCCCCATGACCGAGCCCGCCGTGCCGATTCATTCGTGCGCCGTCGGCCGAGGAGATGCCGCGATCGGTGTCCGAGGTCCGGCGACTGGCCGTCGAGCAGTGGGCGCGGCCCGGTCCGGTTCCGCGACACGATCGAGGCGATGCATGCGCGACGGAGTGCGGGTGTTCGTCGAGGTCGGCGCGCGGGGCAACCTGACGGGCTTCGTCGAGGACACGCTCCGCGGCCGTCCTCATTTCGCCGTCGCGCCGAGCCTGCCGCGCGCTCGGGCTTGACCCAGCTCAATCACCTGGTCGCCTCGCTGTTCGCCCAGGGCGTTCGCCTCAGGGCCGACCACCTCTACGCCCGTCGCCGACCCTCGCGGATCGATCTCGACCGGGCGCTTTGCGCTCCCCGAATTCCCGAGCTGAAGGTGGGCTTTCCGTCGATGGCGCTCTCCGAGGAGCTGGCGGAGCGGCTGCAGGCAATTCCGCGGGTCGTCGCCCGTCGCGTCGTCGCCCGTCGCGCCCGCCCCGTCGAACCATCAGCGAGCCGCGCTGGTCCGGGCCCATTTGAAGACGATGGACACCTTTCTCGACGCGCAGCGGCAGGTGATGGAGGCGTACCTGGCCGCTCGTCATCGATCGGTCGCGAGCCCGGTTCACGCACCGTCGGCTCCCTCGACGAACGGCCAGGCCCACGCACCGGCACCGGCACCTGCTGTCACACCGGCGCCGATCCGTCGCCTCCTCCATCCCAACCCATGCGTCGATCGGCCGAGGAGGCGCTCCTTGACCAGGTGAGCCAGCGCACTGGGTATCCCCGCGCGATGCTCAAGCTCGATTTCGACATGGAAGGCGATCTCGGCATCGATTCGATCAAGCGGGTCGAGATCTTCGGCGAGCTCCAGACTCAGGGGATCGTGCCCGACGCGATCGACCTCGACCGGCTCTCGCGTTGCCGGACTCTCCGCCAGGTGCTCGACCTGCTTGTGTGCGAGCCGAAGGAAACCGGGCCTGGAATCGAGATCAAGCCCAGGCCCGCACCCGCACCCGCACCCGCTCCCGGCCCATGGGCCGGTACGATCGAGGCGTTCGAGCCGGGGCGCTCGCTGGTTACGGTCCGTCGATTAAGCCTGGACGACCCGGTCGCGTCGCAACACACGCTGGGCGGCCGACGGGTCTCGGCGCTCGATCCGGAACGGCTCGGGCTGCCGGTCGTGCCGTTCACCGTCATGGCTGAGATGCTCGCGCAGGCGGCCCTGCCGCTTCAGCCCGCCCGCGTGGTCGCCGGGCTTCGCGACATCCAGGCGCACCGCTGGATCAGGTACGAGGACGAGCCGATCGCGCTGGAGCTCCGCGCCGAGTCGGTCGAAGGGCGGGACAACGAGGTCCAGGTCGCGATCTACAACCGCGGCCCGTTCCACGCCCGACGGCCCGGCGCGGGCGATGCGCCGAGCCCGGTCGTCGCGGGCCGGGTCGTGTTCGCCGATCGACGCCCCGAGGCTCCGGCCGCGGAGGCGTGGGAACTGGACGAACCCCGCGTCTGCCGGTTCGACGCCCCGATGATTTATCGCGATCAGTGGCTCTTTCACGGCCCGGCCCTGCAGGCGGTCGTCGGCATCGGCCGGGCGTCGCTCCACGGGATCGAGGGGACGCTCCGCGTCCTGCCCCGTTCGGCTCTTTTCCGCACCGGAGAACCGCGCCGAGCTGGTGACCGACCCGATCGTGCTCGACGCCTTCACGCACCTGCTCGGCTGCTGGGGCCTCGACCAGTATGGCGACAACCAGGGCGACGTGATTTTCCCGCTCCGACTCGCCGAGCTGACGATCTTCGACAACGACCCTGGCGAGGGGGCCGACGTCGCCTGCCGGATCAAGATCCTCGAGATCCAGCGCCACCGGGTGCAAGGTCGAGTGCCGAGCTGGTCGCCCCCGACGGCCGGGTCTGGATGCGGCTGATCGGCTGGGACGACTGGCGGTTCTACTGGCCCGGCCGATATCGCGATCACATGCGGATGCCCGACCGCGTCTTCGTGAGCGAGCCGCTCGATCTCGAGCCGGCCCCGGCTGGTTCCCACGTTCGCGCCGTCTGGCTCGAGCCGCCCAACGACTTCGGCAAGCCGGTCTGGCGCGACGTGCTCGAAGCGATCGATCTGGCCCCGACGAGCGCGTCGCCTGCCGCGCCGCGGGGGGCCCGGAAACCCGGTCCACCCACCGGCTCTGGGGCAGGATCGCCGCCAAGGAAGCCGCGCGGACGCTCTGGGCCGATCAGGGATTGCCGCCGGTCTATCCCGCCGACCTCGCCATCGATGCCCGACGATCGCGGCCGACCGTGGCTCCGATCGATCGCCGAGCCCGATCGGACCGACCTGCCGGTCGATCTCGATCGCGCACACCGAGGGCGTGGCCGTCGCGATCGCCGCGGCCGATTCCGGGTCCGGGGCCAGGGTCGGCATCGACGTCGAGCCGATCATCGAGCGCTCGCGAGACTTCCTGGATCTGGCCTTCGACCCCGACGAACGCCGCTGGCTCGACGCCGCCGCGCCCCGACGATCGCCCCGAATGGATCGCCCGGCTCTGGTGCGCCGGGAGGCGATCGCCAAGGCGACCGGCCTGGGGCTCGTCGGCGGTCCCGCGCGCCGTCCGCGTCGTCGCCGTCGATTTTGATAGCGGCGCGGTCTGCCGTGGCGCTCGGACCCGACCTGGCCGAGGCGTGCCCCGACCTGGGGATCGGACCATTCCCCGTATTCACCACGCGTCGCAAGGACTTTGTCTGGGCCTGGACCCTGGTTGAAAGGAATGCGTGAGCGATGGCGACATCTTCAGCTTATAAACGTGACGAGATCCTGGCCGACGTGGCGATGATCCTGGCGAGCTTTGGCGGGCGCGACTACTCGGGCACGATCGGACCCGAGACCCGTTTCTTCGCCGACCTCGGCCTCGCCTCGATCGACGCCGTCGTCCTGGGCGAGACGCTCCAATCTCACTACGGCCGCCCGTTGCCCTTCGGCGACTCTGATGGCCGACCTCGGCAGCCGCGCCGAGCGCGACATGACCGTCGGCGAGGTCGTCGAGTTCCTTCATCGTTTCTTCCACGAGGCCAACGGGACGGTCCGGGTTTAGGCCTTGTCGGAAAAAGGGATCGGACCCGCTCGACTCCCGACGAGTTGTATCACATCAACGAGGAGTGACGTTCCCCATGCCGTTCTGCCAGGTCAACGGGCTGAAGTTCCATTACCAGCAGGCCGGGCACGGGCCTGACATCGTGCTGGTGCACGGCGTGACCGGCGACCTCTCGATCTGGTTCCTCTGCAAGGCGATCCAGACCCTGAGCCAGCGCTACCGGGTGACGGCCCTTCGACATCCGCGGCCACGGCTACAGCGACGCCCCGCCCGAGCATTACACCTCGGCCGACCACGCCGGCCGACCTGTTCGGCCTGATGGACGCGCTCGGGATCGAGCCGCGCGACGATCGTCGGTCACAGCTTCGGCGGCGTGATCGCCGCGCACGCCGCGGTCCTGGCGCCCGAGCGGGTCGAGGCGCGTCGTCTTCTCCGACCCCTACTTTCCCGCGCCTCCGGCACCTCGAAGACGTGAGCCGATGGGGCCACTGGCAGAACTTCCGCGCCGAGGCGCAACGCCGCGGGGGTCGAGCTTTCGGACGAGCACTGGTACGACCTCGGCAAGTTCTTCGACCAGGTGCTCCACCTCGATGACGAGAAGCTCCTCCGGTTCCGCCAGGCCGTCGGCCTCCCCGCCTTGAACCGCTTGCTTCGCCTGGGCAAGACGACCTGCGGCGACGACTCCAAGGCCGTGGCCGGCCTGACCGCCGAACGGATCGACGGCATCACGCAGCCGTCGCTCGCCCTCTTCGGCGAGCACTCGCCGTTCCTGGCGACCGCCGAGTACCTCGTCGAGCACCTGCCCGACTGCCGGGCCGCGATCGTCCCCGGCGCCAAGCACCGGGCCCCCGAGGAAAGCCCCGAGGAGTTCCTCCGCCTGCTCGTCGAGTTCATCGACGAGGTCCACCAGGGCCGACCCGACCTGGGCACCGGCGCGTCGAACCTGCAGGAGCCGATCCCGTCATGACACGCTTTCAACATTTTCCACGACGTCGGCTCCCCGTCCATCGATCACGCGACGCGGACCGGTCGTGCTTGTCACCGGGGCGGGGCAGGGGATCGGTCGAGCGACATCGCCGGCGCTGGCCCGTCGCGGGTATCGGCTCGGCCTGATCGACCGTGAACGAAGCTCCGCTCCAGGCGCTCGCCGAGGAAATCGGCGTCGGAGTCGCGGTCGCCGACCGCGCGGTGGACGTGCGCGAGCCGCAGTCCCTTCGCGAGGCCGTCGCCGGCATCGAGGCCGCGCTCGGGCCGATCGATGTGGTGGTCGCCTGCGCGGGGGTGGGCACGCTGTCGTCGGCGCGTCGACCTCGACCTCGACGGCTTGCGGCGGATGCTCGAGGTCAACGTCTTCGGCGTGGCGCGCGACGATCGAGGCGGTCCTGCCCGGGATGTTCGCGCGCGGGCGGGGCCATATCGTGGGCATCGCCAGCGTGGCGGGGTATCGGGGCATGCCGTGGATGCCTGGCTACTCGGCCTCGAAGGCGGCCATCGCGACGTATCTCGAAGGGCTCCGCCCCGCCCTGAAGCGGCGCGGGGTCAGGATCACAACGGTTTATCCCGGCTTCGTGCGGACCGGCATGACCCTGAATACGCCGTTTCGACGGCCGGTCCAGATGCTCGAGCCCGCGAGGCCGCCGCCGTCTACATCGTTCGCGCCGTCGAACGTCGCCCCCGCGACCTCGTGTTTCCCTTTTCCGCTGCCCTCGGCATGGGGATCCTCCGCCGACTCCCCGGCCGCCTCTACGACCGTCTCATGGACCGTGCCGGCCCCGAGGCGCTGACGAGCGAGTTCTGATGGCTGAACCCGCCGCCGATCGGAAAGCGAATTCGTCCGTCGAAATCGAGAAGTGATTAGAAATAAAACAAGTATTTGCTGACACGAAAAAACCGGTAAAAGCTCTTTGAAACTCCATGATGAATTCTTGTCCGCGAACATTGGCGTCATCGACGGATCCATCCACCTCGCATTCCGCGGATCGTCCTCCGCTCAGGCTGGAGGGGTCGAACCGGATCGCCGCCGCGTTTTACGACGGCCCGAACTGGCCGCGGTTCCGGGTCTGGGAGCGGCTTTTTCTCTGGCTGACCGGCCCGGGGCCGGGGCGGCGCGCCGGCAGGTCCTGCGCCATCTGCCGGAGCGGGCCGAAGCCGAGGTGCTCGAGGTCGGCATCGGCGGCGGCGACAACCTGGAGCTGTTGCCGGGAGGCTGGAAGGTCTACGGCGTCGATATCTCGCGGACGATGCTGGCGGCCTGTCGCGCCCGGTATGGCCTGCCGGCCGATCGGCTGGCCTGGGCCGAGGGCGAAGACCTGCCGTACCGCGACGCGTCGTTCGACGCCGTCTACTCGGTCGGCGGGTTCAATTACTTCCGCGACCCGGTCCAGGCGGTTCGCGAGATGACCCGCGTGGCCCGTCCCGGGCGCCGATCGTGGTCGCCGACGAGGACCCGAACCTGATCCGCTTCGCCCTGGGCCGGATGCTCGGCATCGACGCGATCGATCGGTTCACGCTCGGGCTCGCGGGGCTCGACCGCGAGTTCATCCACATGGTCCAGCACCACAAGATCGACATCCGGGCCGTCGCCCGCGCGGCCTGGCCCGATCAGGACTACCGGATCGTGCCGATCTGGAGCCGGCTGGGCTATTGCCTGGTGTCTCGTCGTCCTTAAAAAAATCGATACCGACGCAGGAAAGACCGACCGCCGCCACCGTATGCTATTTCTACCGGAGTGCATTGACCCATGACGTTGCTGAGCTCGCCCATGACCACGACACCCACCCCATCATCGACCTCCGCGTCGGACTGGCCGAGCGACCCCAGGCCGCTCCGGTGCGTCGCCTGTCACGGTGCGCTCGGCGCCGGCGAGAGCCCCGGCGCCGCTTCGCTCGTCTGCAACGGCTGCGGTCGGGTCTATCCGATCCGCGACGGCGTGCTCGTCGTCAAGGACGAGCTGGCCGCCGACAACCGGATCGCGGCCGACTTTTACAACAGCCCGCTCTGGCCCAAGTTCCGGTTCTGGGAGTGGTTCTTCTTCGTCACCCACGGCGGCGAGCGACGGGCCAGGAACGTGATCCTCGAAGCACCTGCCGCAGACAGGCGGGCCTGAATCTGCTCGACGTGGCGATCGGCGACGGCGTGTACGCGAGCTGGCTGCCGGAGGACTGGTCGATCACGGGCATCGACGTCTCGACCGCGCAGCTCGCCGGCTGCCGGCGCCGTAATCCCGATCGACCGACCTCCGCCTGGTCCTGGGCGAGGCCGAGACCTTGCCCTTCCACGACCAGCAGTTCGACGCCGTGCTCTCGCATCGGCGGCTTCAACCATTTCAGCGACCCCGAGGCGGCGCTTCGCGAGATGGCCCGCGTGGTCCGTCCCGGCGCCACGATCGTCGTTTCCGACGAGCTGCCCAACCTGACCGACCGGATGCGGGGCCGCAAGATCGGCCTGCCGGGTCTGGATCGCTGGATCGTGGCCCGCGCTGATGAACCTGGGTTACGATTTCACCGACCTGGTCGAACGGCACCGCGACATCGACATCGCCGCGATCGGCCAGCGCGTGCTCAAGAACAGCCGGTACGAGGTCATCTGGAGCGGCGGCGGCTACCTGATGGTCGGTCAGGCCCCCTGATCGATCTCCGGGTCGTCGCACTCCCGGCTGAGCGGCTGAACGAAAGAAACGGAATAAGGATCGCGCGGCGATGCGCTTCTCGACCATCATCCTCCGCAACATGCTTCGCCGCGGCGTGCGGACCGTGCTCACCGTGCTGGGCCTGGGCATCGGCATCGCCGCGGTCGTCGCGCTGCTGGGGATCTCCTGGGGCTTCGAGCACTCGTTCATGAAGCTCTACGAGGCCAAGGCGATCGACCTGGTGGTCGATGAAGGCCGGCGTGGGCGACCGGCTCGACGAGCAATCTCGACGCCGACCTCGCCGACCGGATTCGCCAGGTGCCGGGCGTCAGCGAGGTGGCGGGCTCGCTCACCGACGTCGTCTCGTTCGAGGACGCGAACCTCGTCAGCGTCCTGGCCAACGGCTGGGAGCCGGGGAGCCATGCTGTTCCGGGGCATCCGCTTGCTCCAGGGACGCACGCTCGAGCGAACCGACCGCGACCGGAACGTCGTCATGCTCGGCCGGGTGCTCGCCCTGAACCTGGGCAAGAAGGTCGGCGACTCGCTCGACGTGGCGGGCGAGACGTTCCAGGTCATTGGCATCTTCGAGAGCGACAGCCTGTTCGAGAACGGCGGGCTGATCGTTCCGCTGGCGCGTGCTTCAAAAGATGATGGGCCGCGAGGGGTCGCTCTCGGGCTTCGTGGTGGCCGGCGCATCGCACGACCGGGCGTCGGTCGAGGCCCTGGGCAAGCGCATCGAGGCGGCGGTGCCCGGCGTCGCGGCGGTCCCGGCGCGCGACTACATCCAGGGCGATATCCAGATCCGCCTGGTCAAGGCCATGTCGTGGGCGACGTCGATCATCGCGCTGCTGCTCGGCTCGCTCGGCGTCCTGAACACGATGATGATGTCGGTCTTCGAGCGCACCCGCGAGATCGGCGTGCTTCGCGCCCTGGGCTGGCGGCGGACGCGCGTGCTCAACCTGATCCTGGGCGAGGCGATGGTGCTGGGACTGGTCGGGTCGTTGCTCGGTGCCGTGCTCGGCTGGCTCGGCGTCCGGGCCATCCAGCTCTCGCCGATCGGCCAGCATCTTCATCGCGCCCGACTTGCCCCTGTCGGTACTCGGCCTGGGCGTACTGATGGGGATGGCGCTGAGCCTGATCGGCGGTCTCTACCCGGCGCTCCGCGGCGCGGCCCTGGACCCGACCGAGGCCCTGCGCCATGAATGAGAGCGAGAGCAAGGACGAGAACGACCTCCAGGCCGCCCGTCCGCCGATCCTGGAAGCGATCGACCTGGCACGGACCTACCCCGACGGCAACGTCCAGGCGCTGCGCGGGGTCTCGATCCGGGTCGCGCGCGGCGAGTCGGTCGCGATCACCGGCCCCAGCGGGATGCGGCAAGACCACCTTGCTTCACCTCCTCGGCGGCCTCGATCGTCCCACCTCGGGCGAGGTCCGGTTCGAGGGGACGTCCCTGTCGAAGCTCGACCTCGACGCGTACCGGGCCCGCCAGATCGGCTTCGTCTTCCAGTCGTTTCACCTCCTGCCCACCCTGTCGGTCGTCGAGAACGTCCAGGTGCCGATGTTCGAGGCCGACTACCCGCGCCTCGATCGGACCCGGCGCGCCGAGCAGCTTCTCGACCGAGGTCGGACTTTTCGAGCAGCGCCGTCAGTTCCCCAATCATCTCTCCGTCGGCGAGCGCCAGCGTGTCGCCATCGCTCGGGCGCTGGCCAACGAGCCGGTCCTCCTGCTCGCCGACGAGCCGACCGGAAACCTCGACAGCGTGAGCCAGGACGAGGTGCTCAAGCTCCTCGAAAGACTCCGCCATGACCGCGGCCTGACCCTCGTCATCGTTACCCATAGTTCCGAGGTCGCCGCCGCGGCGGACCGCGAGATTCACATGAAGGACGGTCGGATCGTTTGAACAACCTCTCCCCACGCCGGGCCGGGTTTCTTGCCTGTTGCCCTCGCGCGCCCTCCCTGGCAGACTGATTCGCTACGCCACGGTCGCGATCGGGCGGAATATCCGCATTTTTCCGAGGGGGTCGATCATGAAGCCGAGATTCGCCCACGTCTGGGTTGTTGGATTGCTGCTCAGTGTGGTTCCGGCGTCGCTGCGGGCCGCGCCCTCGGAAGACCCGGTGCCGACGGCGCGTTACCTCGCCGCCTTCCAGAACAAGGACGGCGGATTCGCCGCTCAGCCGGGGGGCGCGTCGAGCCTGGGCTCGACCTCATCGGCGATCCGCACGCTCAAGAACGTCGGTGGGTCGATCCCGGACGTCCTGACCTGCATCGACTACATCCGCTCGTGCTTCGACTCCGAGTCGGGCGGGTTCGCCCCCACGCCCGGCGGCACGCCGAACGTCCAGACGACGGCCATCGGCCTGATGGCCGTGTCCGAGATGAAGATCGCCACCGACGCCATGATCGAGGGAGCGGTTCGCTACTTCTCCAGGAATGTGAACAACTTCGAGGAGATCCGCATCGCCGTCGCCGGCCTTGAGGCCGTGAAGAAGACCTCGCCCGACTTCCCCAGGTGGATCGAGGTCGTCGAGAAGACCCGCAAGTCCGACGGCACCTGGGGCGAAGGTCCCGGCCGCTATCGCGACACCGGCGGCGCGGCGGTGGCGCTGTTGCGCATGGGGGTGAAGCTCGACAAGGAGCGGGCCGACGCGATCGTCGCCCTGCTTCGTAGCGGCCAGCACGCCGACGGCGCCTGGTCGAAGACCGACGGCCCCTCCGACCTGGAGGCGACGTACCGGATCATGCGCTATTTCTTCATGGCCGGCGAGAGCCCGAACCTCGACGCCCTGCGCGGCTTCATCGCGAACTGCCGACACTCCGACGGCAGTTACGCGCCCCAGCCCGGTGGCGAGGGATCGATCGGCGGCTGCTATTACGCCACGACGGTTCTCCGATGGGTGAGGTTGCTCGGCGGCGAGCCCGGCCTGGTCGAGACGACCGGATTCGTCCCCCTCTTCAACGGCCGCGACCTGACGGGCTGGGACGGCGATACGGCCCTCTGGTCGGCCAGGGACGGCGTGCTCGTGGGCGCGTCGCCGGGGCTCAAGCGCAACGAGTTCCTGTCAACCGAGCGGACCTACGGCGACTTCATGCTCAAGCTGACGTTCCGTCTGGCCAACGGCCTGGGCAATAGCGGCGTCCAGTTCCGCAGCGACCAGCTGCCTCCCAACGAGATGATCGGCTACCAGGCCGATATCGGCCAGAACTACTGGGGCTGCCTCTACGACGAGTCGCGCCGGAAGCGCGTGCTTCAGCAGGGTTCGGAGGCCGCCGTCAAGAGCCTGAAGAAGGATGGCTGGAACTCGTATGAAGTCCGCGCGATGGGACCAAACATCCGCCTGATGCTCAACGGCAAGAACTCGGTCAACTACACCGAGACCGATCCCGAGATCAAGACCGATGGCAAGATCGCCGTCCAGGTCCACGCCGGCGGCCCGATGCGGATCGAGTTCAAGGATGTATATATCCAGCCCTTGCCACGCCCCACGTCCGAAGACCTCGACAGGCCCGGCTTCCACCTGCGGACCGTCAAGACCGATAAGGGCGACAGGGCCTATTCGGTCTTCATCCCCGAGGGTTACGACGGCACGAAGCCCTTCCCCGTCGCGCCTCTTCCTCCACGGCTCGGGCGAGCGGGGCAAGGGGGGCATCCAGAGCGCTCAGGTCGGCCTCGGCGCGGCGATCTTCCAGCATCCACGGGATTACCCGCTGATCGCGGTTTTCCCCCAGGCCGAGAAGACCTGGGCCGCCGGCTCGGACGACGCCGACTACGCCCTCGCCGCACTTGATGACGTGCTCAAATCGTACAGGTGTGATTCCAAAAAGGTGATTCTCACCGGCCTCTCGATGGGCGGCAGCGGCTCGTGGTCGATCGCCGCGGCCCACCCCGAGAAGTTCGCGGCCGTGGTCCCGGTCTGCGGCCGCGGCCAGGAGGACAAGGCGAAAACCCTCGCCGCGCTCCCCGTCTGGGCGATCATCGGCGACGCCGACAGCGAGGGCTCGGTCCTGAACACCCGCGCCATGGTCAAGGCCCTCCGTTCCGCCGGCGGCAAGGCCCGCGAGACCGAGTATCGCGGCGTCGGCCACAATAGCTGGGATCGCGCCTATAACGACCTGGCCCTGATCGGCTGGATGGTCGAGCAGTCGCGGCCGTGATCCGTGGATCGATCTCGGGTGGGCACCGTCCCCAACGACGGCCGTGAGGCCGGTGGGCGGTGCCCATCCCACGAAATCTCAAACGCGAGGTTACAAGGATATCATGGCGATCACGATCTTTCGGCGTCGGCTACTCGCGGTGATGGTGCTCGGCGTCGCGGCGTCCGGCGGGTTCCTGCTTCCGGGACGGTGTTTCGCCCAGCCCGGGTTCGAACCACGATCGATGATCCGCGACGACGCGAAGATGTTCAGCCCCGAGGCCGTCCAGCAAGCACGAAATGCCCTCGTCGGGATCGAACGCGATGATCATGTCGTCGTCGTCATTCGAGACCGAGGAGAACCTGGGAGGCCGTTCCATCGAGGAGGCGGCATTGCGTGACGCGCGGCTGACACGGCATGTCGGTGTCTTTGTTCTCTGCGCCAAGCAGGAGCACAAGATCGAGGTGCTCGTCTCGCACGGTTCAGCCGCAGGATCACCGACGCGAAGCGGCTCGAGATCCGCAAGGCATTCATCGACGCCTTCCACGAAGGCAAGTTTGACATGGGGTCTACACAAAGGCGTCGAGGCGATCCGCGTGGCCCTGGGCGATGACTTCATCGGAGGCCCGTCCGCGACGACCAACGAGACGCTCAAGGCCGCGAATGAAACCGTGGCCGCGTCGACCGCCAGTAGCTCCGCTACGACCTCCGATGGCTCGCCCCCCCTGATCCAGCGCAATCAGATCCATCTGACACTCGCCGGTGCCCGCAAGATCGTCGCGGCGGCCGAGGTGAAGGCGGCGGAGATGAAGCTCAAGGTGAATATCGCCGTGGTGGATGACGGCGGCCATCTGCTCGCTTTCGAGCGGATGGACGGCGCCAGGCCCGCCAGCGGTTACACCTCGATCACCAAGGCCGTCACCGCGGCCACGTTCCGCGCACCCAGCGGCCCCACCCCCGCCGGCACGACGAATCCCGACCCGCTCCTGAACCTCAGCCTCCAGAACGCCGCGTCCGCCAGCGGCGGCAAGCTCACCACGCTCTATGGCGGCGTCCCCGTCGTCATTGATGACCAGGTCGTCGGCGCGGTCGGCGTCGGCGGCGGCACGGGCGAGCAGGACGCCACCGTCGCCCGCGCCGGGATCGAGGCGCTGGTCAATGATTTGAAGGCCAAGTAAACAGGTGTTTGATCGATGCGATTGATCCTTCCTGGCTCGGTGTTCGCGATCCTTCTCGCGAGCACTCCCTCCCATGCCGACGCGCCCGCCCCGATCCCACACGGTCAAACCCGCGCACCCGGCGCGTCGGTCGAGCCGGCCGAGGCCGCGCGGCGGATGACCGTGCCCGAGGGGTTCCAGGTCGAGGTCGTCGCGGCCGAGCCCAACCTCGTCAACCCCGTGGCCATGACCTTCGACGAGCGCGGGCGGATCTGGGTCACCGAGAGCCTGGAGTATCCCAGATTCACCGCCGGCCCCGGGCGCGATCGGGTCAAGGTCCTGGAAGATCGCGACGGCGACGGCACCGCCGAGGCCTTCTCGATCTTCGCCGAGGGCCTGAACATTCCCTCGGGGATCGCCGTCGGGCACGGCGGCGTCTGGGTCGCGAACTCGCCCGATCTCCTCTTCTTCCGCGACACCGACGGCGACGGCAAGGCCGACTCCCGCGAGGTCGTCGTCACCGGCTTCGGCCGGGCCGATACCCATGAGTTGCCCAACGCGTTGACCTGGGGACCGGACGGCTGGCTCTACGGCTGGAACGGCGTGTTCAACCCGAGCAAGATCACCTATCGCGGCAAAACGCATGAATTTACGTGCGCCATCTTTCGCATCCATCCCAGGACGCGCGACTTCGAGGTCTTCTGCGAGGGAACGAGCAACCCCTGGGGCATCGCCTGGGACAACGACGGCAGCGCGTTCTCCAGCGCCTGCGTGATCGACCATCTCTGGCACCTCATCGAGACCGGTTACTATCACCGTCAAGGGGGTCCTTATCCACCTTATACGTGGAAGCTCGAATCGATCGTCGCCCATCGTCACGAGAAGGCCGCGTATTGCGGGATTCATTTCTTTGATAGCGATGCCTATCCCGAGCGCTATCGTGAGCGACTCTTCATGGGAAACATCCACGGCAACGCCATCAATGTCGATCGCCTCGAACGCCGGGGGGCGACCTATCGCGGCGAGACCGAGCCCGATTTCCTCCAGGCCAACGACGCCTGGTTCATGCCCGTGGCGCAGAAGACCGGGCCGGATGGCTCGCTCTATATCCTCGACTGGTACGACCGGTACCACTGCTACCAGGACGCCCGCCGCGACCCCGACGGGATCGACCGACTCAAGGGCCGGCTCTATCGCGTCCGGTATCGCGACACGCCCCGCGCGCCCGCCTTCAACCTGGCCGACGAGAGCGATGAACGGTTGATCGAGCGCCTGCACAGCCCCAACGTCTTTTATCGCGACCTGGCACAGCGGATTCTCGCCGAGCGCGACCGGCCCGCGACCAACGCGCGGCTCGAAGCGCTGGCGCTCGACACCCGGTCGCCGCGCAAGGCCCGGATGCACGCGCTCTGGGCGCGCCTGGGAGCGCGCGAGCCGGGGACCGATTTCCTGCTCGGACTCATGGGCCAGGCCGACCCGGGCTTTCGCGCCTGGGGCGTGCGTGCGTCGGGCAATGTCGGCCATGTCGAGCCGTCGGTTCGCGACCGGGTGCTTGCCCTGGCCGGCGACGACGCTCCCGAGGTCGCGCTCCAGGTCGCGATCGATGCGCGGAAGCTCGACGGGGTGGACGCGGTTGGCGTTTTGCTCGACGTGCTGTCCCATCACGGCCAGGACCCCGTCATTCCCCGGATCGTCTGGCAGAACCTGCACCCGCTCCTGGAGCGTGAAGGGCAGGGGGCCCGGTTCGCGCACGGGTTCGCGGCCCTGGGGCCGCGAGGCCGCGCCGGTGATGGTGATCGTTCCCCGGGCCATCGAGCGTCTGCTCGGCGCCCGACCGATCGATACCGAGGCGGTCGCGCTCCTGGTTCAACGCCTGGCGTCGGCGGACGAACCGCTCGGCCAATCGATGGCGCGGGTCGGACTCGACGCGATCGCCGAGCGCGCGCGGAGCGGCGAGCTCGCCGGTCCGGCACTCGCCGCGATGCGCGACCGGCTCGGGCCCCTGGTCCGGCCGCTCGTGGCCGGTCCGATCGACGCACCCCTGGCCTTCGAGGCGGCGCTTCTGTCCGCGACCTGGAAGGACGACGCGGCCCTGGCCCGGCTCCGCGGCGTGTTCCCGTCGCGGTCCGAGCGCGACGAGAGGCGGCTGCTGGCCATCCAGGCGCTGACCGCGTCGGGCGATCGATCCGTGATCGAGCCGGTCCTGACGCTCGCCGCCGACCCAGGGGCCGGCTCGGTCGAGTTCCGGGGTCAGGCGCTGGCCGCTCTCGGTCGGCTGGAGGACCCGTCGATCGCCCCCGCCGTGCTCGATCGATTCTCACGGCTCGATCCGGCGATTCAGGGCCGGGCGATCGAGCTTCTCACGACGCGCGACGCCTGGAGCCTCGCGCTGGTCGACGCGATCGACGCCGGCGCCGTGCCCACCGCCGCGCTGAACGTCAACCAGATCCGCAAGCTCCAGCAGAGCAAGGACCCGCGGCTGGCCGAGCGCGTCAAGGCGCGGTACGGCACCGTCCGGACCGAGCGGAACCCCGCCCGCGAGAAGGTCATCGCCCGGCTGCGGACCGTCTTGCGGAGCCGCTCCGGCGACCCGCGCGGGCGAGTCGGTGTTCCAGAAGCTGTGCGCCGCGTGTCACAAGATTCATGGGGCGGGGCAGGACGTGGGTCCCGAGATCACCCAGAACGGCCGGGGCTCGTTCGACCAGCTCCTCTCGAACGTGCTCGATCCCAGCCTCGTGATCGGCTCGGCCTATCAGGCGACCACCGTCGCGACGACCGACGGCCGGGTCCTGACCGGCCTTGTGGTCGAGTCGAGCCCGGCCCGTGTCGTGCTCAAGACCCAGGGGGGCAAGCTCGAATCGGTCGCGCGCGACGACGTGGACGAGCTCAAGCAGGCGACGCTCTCGCTCATGCCCGAGGGCCTTGAGAACCAGCTCACCGAGCGCGAGCTGATCGACCTCTTCGCGTTTCTGGCCCTCGATCGTCCCCCGACCGACACCGCGTCCCGGCCCATTCCGGGAACCCCCGAGAACCTGGTCGGTCGTGGTTCGCGCTGATCAACCCCGACGCGCCGGCTTGGCTTCAGGCCGGCGACCATCCCTCGGCGATCCCCTGGCCCGTCTTGGTACGTGGCCGGGGAGCGGTCGCGGCCGAGGTTCCGGCGCTGGATGCCGGATCGGGAGCCGACCGGGCGGCGGCCAGGGCGTCGGCCACCACGCTTTCGAGCACGTTGATGTATTCAAGGAACCGGTGACGGCCGTTTTCGGTCAGGTGGCAGACGGTCTGGGGCCGGTTCTGCTGGAAGCCCTTGGCGATCTCGACGAAGCCGGCCTCGTTGAGAACCTGGAGGTGCCGGCTGAGGTTGCCGTCGGTCAGGGCGCACAGGTCGCGGAGGTCGGCGAAGATCAGGCCGCGCGGGTGGGCCACCAGCGAGGTCATGATGCTCAGCCGCGCCTTCTCGTGAAAGACACGCTGAAGCCCCTCGTACGCGAACCGGCCCGCGGTTCCGGCGTCATCGGCCTCGGCATCGTCATCGGCACCTTCCGGGGGGTCATCATGCGGAGTCATGGGTGCGCTCCAGCGTCCGGTAAAGAATGATGGCGGCCAGAAGCTGTCCGGCGCCGAAAGGAACGCTCATGGCCCACGGTGAAAACGCCCACGCCCCCGCGCCGCCGCCAGGCACGTCAGGCCGGTCGCCAGATAAAAGACCGCCACGGCGATCGTCGCCCGGGGCAGGAGCCGGCACGACGCGAAGATCCCCAGGCTGTACACGATCTGCCAGAGTCCCGGCAGCATCCAGCAGGTTTCGGGCGCGTAGCGGACCAGCACCAGCGTCAAGAGCCCCCCCGCGATCAGGCAGGGGAGGAACTGCTCGATCGCCAGCCACGTCACCTCGCGCCGCCAGGTGGGCGACGACCGCCGCGCGTGGCCGATCATTTCGCCGCCCGCGCCCAGGGCGCTGAGGATCGCCGCGGTGATCCAGAGCGCCAGGTACGCCGCCATCCGCTCGCGCGGCTGTTCGATCCACGCCGCCTGGATCAAGCCCGCGACCAACGCCAGGCCCCCCGAGAACGCCACCGGCATTGCCCGGTAACCCCGGAACACCTCCGTCCGCGCCATCTGCCGGCGGATCTCCGAGATCTGCGTCAACGCGTCGCGAAGCTCCATCCCGTGTCTCGCCTCCCGAGGTTCAAATCACGCCGCCAACGAGGGTCGTTCAGTCGCTTTAGATCGTAAAGTGTTCGCCCTCGTGAGGCAAGCCATCACTGTGGGGCCGGTCGGTGATCGCGTACAGGTCGGTAGAGATCCGCCGCCACCGTTGTTTTTCGTCCTCGGTCCGTGCTTGCCAGGGGGCGTCCATGTCATCGCGAATCGCATCGGCCTCGGGGGAATCGTGTTGACCCCGCACGTCGAGCCGATGCAGCGCGAACAGCCCGATCAGGACGGCGCGGAAGCTTGGGCTCATCACTGGCTACTCCTCAATCGGCCAGGGGATTGACCGGCATTCTCGGTGGGGCCGTCTCCCACATCAGGCGAACCTCATCCGGCGTGAGTCCATAAGCGGCGTTGACCAGGTCGCTGACCTCGATTTCCAGTCGCCTCGTCTCGGCCGCTAGCTCCTGCGCCGGGACAATCGTCCGGGCATGCTCCTCCCGAAGGTTGCGCACCGCCGCGAGGCTCAGGGGGTTTTTCTTGCCACGTAGCTTCCGGACCTCGGCGATGAGGGCGTCGGAGTCAAGATCGATGGGGTTCTGGAGTTTGGTGCTGGGATTGGCAATCTCATACTCGATATTGATCCAGTCCAGGAAAGAGTCAACAGTGTTTTGCCGATGGGAAGTGATTTCGATAAGCTGGGCAAGTGCTCTTTCGGAAAGCTCTCGCACGCTCGTGGAAGGCGAGGGAATCGGAAACTCCTCAACGAAAGTCGTGAAATATCGCAATGCCTCATCTTTGCCGTGCTGTGCTCTTCTCCACGCGTACCACCAGCCGATCGGCGAGTTAAGTACACAAAGTGTGAACGAGTCCGATTTGCTCAAAAAATAAACAGTATTATTCATGTATCGCAATTTATTGTCGAGGCTAAAACTGGCGCACGAGGTGATGTCCTGGTAGATCAGCTTTGGTTTCTCAAACTCTTTCCAGTAAGCGCACGAGCGCAACTCCCACCAGAATCGTCCCTTGTCCTGTCGCTTGCGAAGCGCCGGTTCCAGCGGTTTCATGGCGCGTGCAGGCTCGGATACGTCTGTTTCGAAAACGTCCTCGGCCTGGTCGCCAGCGTCCGACCAGGGCCAGGAATGGTCGCCGCTCGATTTCAGGACGATCATCCAGAGATCATTCCAGTCGGGTTGCCACCGCTTGATGTCCTGACCCCGAAGATAGGGTCGGATCACCTCCGCACATGATGGGTCCCGGTCGACCAGTGCCTTTCGTGTCGGCGTGTCGATGAGGAATGCCTCGTTGAGCCCCGTTTTAATCCCCATCAAGGGTTTGGTCCCAACGTGTTCACTCAAGGGAACGCCGTTTCCTTTTATCTTCGAAATCAGGTCATAAACGCCCTTCGGTTCGAGGGACCAGGCATCCGCCGTGAAACGATTTCTCTGGATCTCGTAACCTTCGGTCTCAATCTGCTGACTCAGATCACTGATCCGAAGCAATTCTCTGGGTATAGCGCAGACCCGGGTCGTCTCGGGCGCCGGACCATTGTCCGGCTTGCGGGCGACGATGATTGAGGGAAAGACATCGGCGTCGACGAAGATTTGCTTGGCATGTCCAAAGTCGACGACCGACTCAATCCAGGCGTGCGCGGCGAAATAGCGGCGCAGGGGTTCGCCATAGGATGCCTTGAGCCACTTGTTGGTGACGACGTACGAGAGTCGTCCTCCCGGTCGCAAGAGGCGCATGCCCAGCTCGTAAAAGTACACGTAGAGGTCGGCGACTCCGTGAAACGCGCGGTAGGCGCCTTGAAAGTAGGGTTTGTACGGGGCGATCCATTCCTGCCGGACGTAGGGAGGGTTTCCCACCACGACGTCGAAGCCGCCTTTTTCGAAAACCTCGGGAAACGCCGCGCGCCAGTCGAACGCCTTGGCGTGGACGGCCGGATCGTCGATGAGGCTGTTTCCCTCGTGGATGGTGTGGTCGAGGCTGGTCAGGGTCTTGCCTCGCTGCGCGGTCTTGATCCACAGGCTGAGCCGGGCGATCTGGACGGCCTCGCCGTTGAGGTCGACGCCATACAGGTTGTTCTGAAGAATCCGGCGGTCGAGGTCGAACAGGTCGCGACGGCCGCGCAGCTCGGCGAGCCGATCGTTGGCCCGCTGGTACGCCTGATAGAGCTGATCGAACGCTTCGATCAGGAACGCCCCACTACCGCATGCCGGGTCGAGCAGTCGAACCTCCACGAGCTCCTCTTGCCAGGCTTCCCAGAACCGGACCAGCGCCGGCGCTGAGGTTCGTTCGAGAGCGCCGAGGTCGTACGTCGCGGGGTGGTCCATCACCCGCCGCGCGGTGCCGGTCGCCTCCGATAGATGACGCGATCGCAACGCTTCAAATCGATCGTCGAGCACCTTGCCGAGCGCCTGGCCCACGATATAGCGCGTGATGAACGCGGGGGTGTAGAACGCCCCTTCTTTCTTGCGACGGCTGGCATGCTGTTCCCGGCCCTCCTTCTCGGCCAGCCCCTCCAGCTCGTTGCGCAGCCGTTCCAGGTCGGTGATCGACTGCTCGAAGATGTGCCCCAGGATGTCGACGTCGATGATCCTGGCCGCGCCATCGTCGTCAACATCATGCGGCGGCGATACTCGTAAGCGGCGAGCTCCTGGAAGTACCGGCAAACGGGATCGGGAATGTTCAGACGGTCGAAGCCGGGATCGTCGGCGAAGAGGCCGCCATTATAGGCGGGAATATTGAGTGCGGGATTGCCCTGGTTCACCGCGGAAGAGGCCCCGAAAGTTTTCCCAGACCGGGCGAGGGTTATAAGGATCAGCGTGCGTATAGGCGCGCTGGATCGTCTCGGAGGGGAGCAGGCCGCGATCCTCGCAGAAGGCGCAGAAGAGGATACGGTCCAGCAGTTTCTGCGTGCTCGCCAGGACCTCGTGGGGAGAGACATCGGGATTGGCCCGGCATAGGTGATCGAAGGCATCTTCGCGCATCTCGGCGTACCGGAAATAATACTCCCTGGTGAGCTCGCGGCCCGCCTTCTCGGACTGGCCGAGGAGGTCGATCAGGTGGCAGGATCTGCGCCGGAGGAACGACCCGCTCGGCGCCGAGCAGGAAGAGGAACTTGCGAAGCTGAAACTCATCGCTCGCAAGCGCATCGATATCAAACCGCTCATAGGTATACTGGTCCGACCCTTTGTGGTAAAGCCGGGTTTGCCTCATCGACGTGATGATGATCCAGTCGCACGGTAGGTTGATGGCGTATCGATAGCCCTGATCGACCGCCGACATCTTTCGCCCCGCGAACGGGCGGTCGAGCGGGTCCTTCGGCCCTTTACCTTCGACGGCAACGACGAAACGCTTCTGGTCCGGCCGGAAGTCGCCCAGGACCGCGTCGGCGTACTTGCCGTCGACCACGACATGGGTCTCGCGGTTGAACGTGCAGCGGTCCTTGTGATCGACCGGCCGTGTGTAGCCCAGGACATCGCAAAAGACGTCCTTGAGGAAGTCGGGCAAGACTTCCTTCTCCTTGAGCGCATCGGCCCGCGCCGAGCCGAGCAAATCGGCCCACTTTCGCAGGGCTTCCCGCGCCGGACTTCCCTCGGCAGGCAAACGGACCGCCCCGAGATGGGGTCGAAGGACTTCGGGACGGAACAGCGGCTTGGCTTCGACGGGCACGCGGGTTGTTCCGGGCGGTTAACGGGAACGGGGCCGGGGCAAACGATCGATTGAGTCTACGACGCTCTGGACAGACGTGCAAGAATCTGAGGATACCCGTTCACTACGGTTTCATTTCCGCCGAGCATTCGAACGCATGCCCAGCTCACCCCCGCCCCAACCTTCCCCCGCAAGTCGAATAGGGCATATTTTCATAGTATATTAAATCAATATATGATCACGGCCTGAAATCCAGCGGCGGCAGCGCGGCGAGGAAGTTCGGGTTCACGTTCTTGAGCCAGATGAACTGCTTGTCGATCTTCCTGGCCACGGCGAACTGCGTGCCCGCAACCCCGATCACCAGGCCCGTGATCAGGACGATGAGGCACAACCCGAGAGCCACGAGCTCATTGCCGCCAATCGCCAGGGTGGTGAGGAATACGCCGATCGACCCGAGCCCCAGCAGCCAGCCGATCGCGATGGATCGGCGCCGCTGGCTCCGGTGCCGTGGGCAGATCGGCAGATTCACCGTGGCGGTCTTCCGGACGATCAGAGCGATGACAAGATAGATCAATAAATTGATAAAAATCAGCATGTAAAAGTACCAGGGATGCCAGGAAAGCTTTCGCCTGAGGGTAACTCCCTCGGTGGGGAGGTTGCATTTCATGCAACGCGCCGGCAGAGCGGCGTGGCGGGTCATTACCAGCAGCCGGCCGCTTCGCCAGGCGCCCTCCTCGTCGAGGCCCGGGAGGTCAAGCGTGGTCCTGGTTTCGGGTGCGGCGTAGGGGTTGAAGTCGTTCACGGGTCGTTCGATCCCTCCGGCATGATCGGGTCCGCACGATGGAAATCATGTTTTCGATCGTAAGACGTCAGCGCCCGGACCTCAAGATGGTAGCGATCATCCCTGAGCCACGCGTCTTACACCCTGCCGGACGTACTCGTCTTGATGAGTGCGATGCTTTTATCCAGAAAAGGTGAATATCTTATCCAGAATCCGCCGATCACCCAGTTTCAAGGAGCCGGTCCCTGATCCAGAAGCCAGGACAAAGGGCGCCGACGTTCGGCGCCGGGATCGCGGGGCTGGGGTGGATTCCACGGTCGCAGGGATGCCCAGGGGCGGGAATAATGCCATGAGCGTGGCAAGCGGATCGACCGAACTGGCGAACGAGGTGTTGGAACTGTCGCTGGCGGATACGCCGGAGCCCGAGCTTGCGCTCAAGGTCAAGCGCGGGGGCGGGCCGAAGACGCCGGAGGGTAAGCGGGCGTCGAGCCGCAACGCGCTCAACCTGGGCCTCCGGTCGAAGGTTTTCCTGCCCGATGACCTGGTGGAGCAGTACGAGGCGCTGCGAGCCGATCTCGCGACCCGGTTTCGACCCGACAGCATCTATGGAGAACGGCTGGTCCAGTGCCTGGCCCGCAGCATGGTCCAGCTCGACCGATGCTCCGAGCTGTGGTTCAAGGATCTGGGGAGGGTCATCAACCGGGCCGAGGAGCACTGGGACTCCGACCAGCGCGAGCTGGTCAATCGCCTCGCCGCACGACTGCCGCGCGACCCCGAGCGGGTGGCCCATCGCCTGGGCCGGACGCGGCAGGGGGTTGACTGGCTCATCGAGCGCTGGCAGGGCCTGGAGGAAGCGCTGGCGGTGGAGGGATGCTGGACCGACGAGCAGCGGTCGATGGCCTTCGACCTGCTGGGTGTATCGCCGATCCTGCGCAACGGCCGGCATCGCGTTCCCGCGGCCAGCGACACGGCCGGGCTCGCCCGCCTGGTCGCGGATCGCCTGGCGCACCTGCGCGAGGCCCGCGACGGTCGGCTCGATGACCTCGACGCCCTGGAGCAGGACCTGGCGTTGATCGGGATGCCGTCGGTCGAGGACGCCGGCACGCGCGCCGGCTCAGGCAGTCCGAGACCCGGCTGCGCAAGGAGATGCACTCGGCGCACGCGGAGCTGCTCCGGTTGCAGGCCGGGGGATCGCCCCCGGAACCGGACCACGCGATCCCATCGGTGCCCGCCCCCGCCGCGCCGGCGCCGACCGATCCGCCGACGATCGTTCCGGTCGAACGCGTCCCGGTCGAGAGCGAACCGGAAGCCCGCCCGTCGGTCGTCACGCGAAAGGTTGTGCCCAACCCCACGGCCGTCGCGACGGTCCTGTCGCCGCCGGCCCCGGCGCCCGTTCCGGCACGACCGGTCACGTACGGGGAACGCAAGGGCAACCGGCGCCAGCGACGGGCCCGCCAGGCGCGCCTGGCTCGTCTCGAACGCCAGCGGACGAAGTGACGCCCGGTCTGTGGTCCGGTGTGGTCTCGCAAGGCCGAAGGCGGCGGTCCCGTGAACCGTTCCCTGAGGAGAAACAGGCTGGTTGCCGCTCCTTGCGGCTTCCGGCCTGGCCCCGCGCCCTTCGATGACGAAATCGGTGCTCGGAACCACGACGTTTCACGATATTAAAGGAAGGACGGCCGTGCGATTCGTGGCCACCGCCAGGTTGTTCCGGGGACGGGGCATCTTCGCGGCGCCAAACGAACTCGGCGGGCGCAAACGAACTCGGCGGGCGCCAAACGAACTCGGCGGGCACCAAACGAACTCGGCGGGCGCCAAGCGAACTCGCCGGGCGCCAAGCGAATTCGACGGGCGCCAAACGAACTCAGGGTGAGGCGCGGGCGGTACGGGATTTCAGTAGGAGGGGGGTATGGTTAGAATCGGGTACGCGCCGTGTACAGACCCGCGCACCCACGCTCGATGGGCCGACCGGACGGACGACGCCCCTGATGGGACTCGTTGAGTTCTTGATCATCGCCGGCTTGGTCTTCATCAACGGCTTCTTCGTTGCCGCCGAGTTCGCGCTGGTGAAGGTGCGGAGCAGCCAGATCGACCAGCTTGCCGAGAAGGGAAGCTGGGCGGCGCAAGCTGACCAGCCGGGCCCTGGATAACCTGGACGCCTATCTCTCGGCGTCGCAGGTGGGGATCACCGTCGCCAGCCTGGCGCTGGGGTGGGCGATCAAGCAATGGGTCGAATCCAGCGTCGAGTCGTTGTTGCACAACCTCGGCCTGAGCAGCGGTCCGCATCACGTTCGGCGGCAGCCGTGTCGATCTCGCTGGTGGGGCTGGTCTCGTTCACGATGGTGACCTTCCTGCATGTCGCGCTGGGCGAGCAGGCCCCCAAGACCCTGGCGATCCGCTCGCCGAAGGCCGTCGCGCTCTGGACGGCGCCGCCCCTGCTCGCGATTTATTACATTTTCTGGCCGGTGATCTGGCTCCTGAACAACGCCAGCCGGCTGACGCTTCGCCTGATGGGACTGGGCCGGCCCGATCCCGCCGAGCTGGCCCACACCGAGGAAGAGCTGCGGCATATCGTCGCCGAGAGCGTCGCCGGGGGCCACCTCTCGCGGCGCGAGCGCGTGATGATCGAGAACGTCCTGAACCTTGAAGAGAAGACCGCGCGCCGGGTGATGGTGCCCCGGCCCGATATCGTGTATTTGAGCCTCTCGCGCCCGCTGGAGGACAACCTCCGCATCGCCCGACAGGCGGGTCACACGCGGTATCCGCTCTGCGAGGACGACCTGACGACCGTCATCGGCATGATCCACGTCAAGGACCTCTTCCGCGCGGGACCGCGACCAACGGCCGGCTCGACCTCCGCAAGTGGTCGCGACAGGTGCCGTTTCTCCCCGAGACGCTTCATCTCGACCAGCTACTCGTCGAGTTTCAGCGCAACCGGGTGCATCTCGCCATGGTCGTCGACGAGTACGGCAGCGTCGTCGGCATGGTCTCGCTCGAAAACGTGCTTGAGGAACTCGTCGGCCCGATCCAGGACGAGTTCGACCGCGAGACGCCCCAGGTCACGCCGCTGGGTGAAGGAGATCTTCGAGGTCGACGCCGCCTGCCCGCTCGATACCCTGGCGGAAGCCTGCGGTATTCCGATCCCCGAGACCGAGGCCGAGACCGCAGGAGGACTGGTCCTGGACATGCTGGGACGACTGGCGAAGATCGGCGACAGTGTGACGGTGGATGGGCATCGCCTGACCGTGCTCCGCGCCGACCCGACCCGAATCCGGCGGATCCGGGTCGAGCCGCTGGTCGAGGTCACCCCCGAGACCCGCGACGAGCCCGATTGACGGGCGTCGCACCGGTCGCGTACAAGTTATTGGTGTCATGGAGCTTACATCAATTTGGCCGAGCCGATTCGGCAACTCGGCTTGGCGACATGGCCCGGCGGGCTAGAATAGAGCCATACCGGGCCGGCTCACTCGGATCGATCGAGCGAGGCCGGGCCTGGGGAATTGCGAGCTTGGTTGCATGGTGAAATCGACCCTCGGCCCCCTCGACCCCGCTGTTCTGGCGGAGGAAGTTCGAGATCTGGCCCACGACGCCCACCGTTATCTGAAAGCCGACCCACCCGAGAAACCCAACGCCGTCGAACTCTCACGCCGGCTTGCCACTCTTCAGCACCAGATCCGCGGGTATCCGTTCGAGGATCTGGCCTGCTGGCTCGAGAACGTCCAGCAGCTCATCGTCGAGCAATAGCGAAGCGAGCCGATCGCGATACAATGAAAGGCCGGGGTCGTCATCCGTTCGAGGTGACGGCCCCGGCCGTTCGTACTTGATCGGCCGGCTTGTGGCCCTGGTCCTGAACCGTGGCATCGCGGTTGCATCCGACTGAGTTCTGACCCATCATTCTCTTTAGATCGAGCTCCGGGCTCGTGTTCCACCTCAGGTCCGACCGATCCCAAACGGGGAGACTTCCCGCCATGTCCCGCTCTCGTTCGACACGGTTCCCGACGCTGCTGGGGCGGGGCGCGACCCTGCTCCTGCTGCCGCTCTGGGCCACCTCGGTTTCCGGTCAGGCCGCGGCACCGCCGGCCACCGCAACCCCCACCACGCCCGCGCCCACGCCTCCGTCTCCGCCGCCCGGCGCCGGTCTCGTGGCCGGTAACCTGACGGTGCTGGTGCAGCAAATGGGCGACCGGGTCCGTCAGCTTGGCGAAGGGATCGCGACCGACCTGGCCAAAACCGCCGCCGGGCCGACCTTGCTTCAGGACGCCCGCGAGCTGGCCCAGGCGGTTGATGAATACCGGACCGCGCTGACCGACGAGGTGGATACCCTCCAGCGCCGGCAGCTTTATTCCGGACTCGAATCGAGCTGGCAGCAGCTTCAGGCCCAGCTCAAGCAGCCCGGCGCCTCGACCCGCGCGTCGACGCGCTGGCCCGGAACGTCGCGGCGGTCGACACCCAGATTCACCAGGCGCTGGGGCTGAACAACTTCCCGGTTCTCTATTACGGCAACCGGGCCTCGCCCGGCGGAATGGCCGAGATCCAGCGCCTGGGGCACGCCCTGGTCGATCGCGCCGAGGCGCTCCTGAGTGCCGTTCGCGCTGACATGAAAGGCCAGCTTGGCATCCGGATCGCTGACGACGTGCTGGGCCTGGTGCAGGCCGCCGACGCGTTCCACGACGGGCTCAATCTCGACTCACGCGCCGACGACGTGACCCGTAACGGCTTCGCCGGGGTGGCCGCCAACGCGAGCGTGGTGGCCAATGACATCGACTCCAACGACACGAGCAAGCGGATCCAGGCGGCCTGGCAATCGTACCGAGCCGCCGATTCGTTGATGCGACAGGCCCTGAAACTGCCGGCCGCTCCCGGAGACCAGTCGACCACCCTCCTGCCGTCCAACGCGCGGACTCCCACCCTGGCCCTGGCCGACCGCCTGGTCTCGCAGGTTGACGAATTCCTGATCGCGTTCACCCCCGAAGCCGGCCAGGTCACCGAGGGGGGCAATTTCATCGTCGACGCCCGACGCCTCCGCGCCGCGGCGGCCGATTTCCGGGAGATCATCCCGCGAGCCATCGACGTCGGCCAGCTTGCCTACGCCTTCCGCGACGTGGATGCCCTCTGGGCCCGCCTGCGCGCCGGACCAACCGGATCGCGCAGGGCCGCGAAGGACCCAACGTCCTGCGCGTCGAGGCCATCGGCAGCACCGTGGGCGAGCTTCACCGGCTGCTCGGCATGCCCGGCTACGCCGCGGTGATCGGACCCAGTTGAACGGATCTTTTCGTGGGGTGGACACCATCCACCCCACAAGGAGGCAACATCGCGAACGCGGTTTCAAAGCGCCGCGATGGTCGCTTCGAGTAGAAGCGTCATCTCGAGCCGCTGAAGCTTCAGGGCCGCGTCAGCCTGGGGCGAGCCCGCGCGGGCGGATGTGCAGATGTCGATGAAGACGTACGGGTCCCAGCGCGAGCCTTCGGTGATGAGACCGGGCCTGAGCGCTCCACCGGCCGCGGCCGTTCCCTCGACGATCGGCCCCGCCTCGCGAGCGAGCCGGGGGAAGATCGGGTGGTTTCCGACCCTGCGGAACCAGTACGAGGCGTTGCCGGCATCGGGCTCGCGGCGGTGGGCGATCCCGTGCCAGTAGGCCGAGAAGCCGCGCTCGCCCAGGTCGCCCGCCTCCTGCGCGGCCTCGTGGCTGGGTTCCCAGAAATCGTGGACCTGGAGCAGCCCCGCCTCGACCGACAGCAGAGCGGGGCGCGAGGCCCTCGGAAACAGCGGTCCCCACGAGGCTTGATCGAGGTACGGCCTGATCCAGCGCAGCCGGGGCTGGCCCTGGACCAGCGTCGGCCAATCCCCCGACGTTTCCGAGCCGAGGGCGGCGGCACCGAGGGCCATCAGGTAAGCCGCCGGCTCGATCCCCAGCGCACGGCGGACCTGGTCGGTCGGCTCACCCTTCCTGAGGTGTTCGAGCAGGGTGTCCGTGGGGACGTTCATCGGGGTCGGGTCCTCGATCCAGGGCATGAAGGAATCCTGCGGGCTTCAGCGCTCAGCCCGTGATGAACCGCGCGACATCCTGGAAGATGACGAACGCCATCAGGCCGAGGACCAGCAACAGGCCCATCCAGCTTCCGACGATCACGGCCGAGTCGGGCAGGGGCTTGCCGCGGATCTTCTCGGCGATCAGGAACGCCATCTGGCCGCCGTCCAGCGGCGGGATCGGCAGGAAGTTGAGCACCGCGAGGTTGATGCTCAGGATGCCCAGGAAGTGGATCAGGGCGGTCCAGCCGGTCGCCGCCGAGGCATAGGCCATCTGGGCGATCGCCGGAGGACCGCCCAGGACCTTGGTGCTGACCCGCTGCTGGACCAGGCTGCGGATGATCGCGTAGATCGTCAGGATGTTGTCGACCGTGTCGTCGAACCCGCGCTGAAGGGCGACGCCGACGCTTTGCGGGGGAAGCTGTCGGACAAGGGTACGGAACCGAAGGCCGCGGAGCGGGTTTGACCAGTCGTCAACCGGCTCGGGCGTGATCACGATCGGCTTGTTCGAATGGTTGACCGTCAGCTCGACCGCCTGGCGCGGCAGGAGCTGAAGCGTCGAGAAGGCCATGGGCCAGTCGGGCCGCTCCTCGGAGAACTCCAGCGTGGTGTTCTTGAGCCGGGGCCGCGCCCTGGCCTTCGCGCCGGCCGACGCCTTGTCCTTGTCGCTGGATTCGGTTTCCTTGGGAGGAAGGAAGGTCAGGGCGCTGATGGTGTCGCCCTTCTTGATGCCGGCCTTATCCGCGGGCGAGCCGGGGACGACGGCGGCGACCAGCGGCAGGACGGGATAGGCCAGTCCCAGGCCGGGAATATCGAGCGGCTCGCCGGGGAGGATCGGCTCGACCCATGCGGGCGAGTCGTCGGGGGTCGCGGTCAGGGTCACCTGCTTTGAGGATTCGGTCCCCCCGTCCGAGGCTGGTTCGGGCCGCTCGACCTCGAACGTCATGGCCTTGCCGGCGCTCTTCTGGACGATCGTGGGGAGCCGCATCGGGTCGAAATCGGTCTGACCGTCGATCGCGACGATCCTGTCACCCTTGCGGAAGCCGGCCCGCTCGGCGATCGAGCCGCCCTGGATGCTGCTGATCGGCTCGATGGTGAGCGTGAAGCCGAAGTCGACGAAGTGATTCGGCGGCAGGGTCATCTTGAGCTGGGTCGGCTGCCCCTTGGCGTTCGCCCCGGCCTCACCCGTTTTGGCGGTCGGTTCGGCTCGCCCCTCGAAAACGAGATCGAGAGGCTGATCGGCCCAACGGGCCAGCAGACGGTGGTAGTCCTGGGCATGGGCGACCTTCACCGGCTCGGCGCCGACGGGTCCGAGCGCGACGAGGGTCATGCCGGGCTTGAGCCGCGTGGCCGGCTCCTTGACGGGCGGGACGATTCCGGGCGGGTCCTCGTAGGGGATCTCATCGAGCTCAAGGCTGCTGTCCGGGGTCACGCCGATGCTGGGGACGTCGGCGGTGGCCTCGCGGCGGGGCTCGATCGACATCCGGATCAGGTCCTTTTCCCCGGGCCGTCGGATATCGAAACGGAGCGGCTGCCCGGCGCCACTGAGCCGGACCTTGAGCATCAGGCTGGCGAAGTCGATGTCCTGTCGGTCATCGATGGCGACGATCTGGTCGCCCGGCCGGACCCCGGCCTCGTACGCCGGCCCGCCGGCCTTGACGATGCCGACCTGGGCGGGCGTCTCCTCCATCCCCTGGCCGTAGGCGTAGACGAAGCAGGCCAGGCCCAGCAGCAGGTTCATCACCACTCCGGCCGAGATGATCATCATCCGGGCGCCGACCGACTTGTTGGGATAGGCGCGGGGATCGGTCGACTTGCTCGCCTTGTCCTCGGGCCCTTCGCCCAGCATCTTGACGAAGCCGCCCAGCGGGATCGCCGCCAGGACATACTCGGTCTCACCCCGGGTGAAGCCGATCAGCGTCCGGCCGAACCCGATCGAGAACTTCTCGACCTTGACGCCGTTCCACTTGGCGAGCAGAAAATGGCCAAGCTCGTGGAGGAAGATGACAAACCCCAGGCCCACGGCCACCTTGATGATGTTCAGAAGCGAGGTCAAGGTCTCCAACGTCCAACCTCCTGCCGGGCCCAGGCGTCCACCTTCCACAGGGTGTCGAGCGTGGGCCGTTGATCGTACGGATGATGATTCAGCACGGCACGGCAAACCCGCGTGATGTCGAGGAAGCCGATCTCGCCGCCCAGGAACCGGGCGACCGCGGCTTCATTGGCGGCATTCAGGGCGGCGCCCGCGGTTCCCGCCCGGCGCATCACCTCGAAGCCCAGCTCCAGGGCCGGGAAAGTGGCCACGTCTGGAGGCTCGAACGTCAAGGCGAAGGCCCGGTTAAGATCGAGCCGGGGACAGGGACCGGGCGCCCGATCGGGATAATGAAGGGCATACTGCACCGGCAGCCGCATATCCGGCGGTGAGAGCTGGGCCACCACGCTTCCGTCCACGAACTCGACCATCGAGTGAACAACGCTCTCGGGATGGACCACGACCTCGATCTGGTCGGGCCGCAGATCGAAGAGCCAGCGGGCCTCGATGACCTCGAGCGCCTTGTTCATCAGCGTGGCCGAATCGATCGAGATCTTCGGCCCCATCCGCCAGGTCGGGTGCCGGAGCGCGAGCTCGGGAGTCACCTCGGCGAGCTCGCGGGTCGAACGGCCGCGAAACGGCCCGCCCGACGACGTCAGGATGACGCGCCGGACTTCCTTCGGCCGGCCGGCCTGAAGCGCCTGGAAGATGGCCGAGTGCTCGCTATCGACGGGAAGGATCGTGCCGCCGGCCCGCCGCGCCAGATCGATCACGAGCGGGCCGGCAACGACGAGCGTTTCCTTGTTGGCCAGCGCGACAACCTTCCCCGCCTCGAGCGCTGCCCAGGTGCCATGCAGGCCCGCGGCGCCCACGATCGCGCTGACAACCCGGTCGGCGTCGGGGTCCTGGACCATCCGGATCAGGCCTTCCGGTCCACTCAGGACCTCGACGCCGCTGCCCCGGAGCTGGTCCTTGACCTCGGCCGACGCGCCGGGATCGGTCAGCGCGAGATAACGCGGTCGGGCCGATCGCGCCTGTTCGACGATCTCCTTCACGCTCGAACGCGCTGCCAGGCCCCATGCCCTGAGGCGACGCCGGGCGCAACCCGTGGATCGGAGGGAGATGGGAGCGAATCGCTCGCGCCGTCGCCATCGTGTCCGATCACGTCGAGGGCGCTGCGACCCACCGAGCCGGTCGAGCCCAGGACCACGACGTTGGTGAGTTCCGTCCCCCGTTCGATCAAGGTCTTAGGGTCTCCGGCCCTTCGGTCGTCCCGGTCGCCGCCAGCGCAGTGATGACCGTTCGGCGCCGGCAACGACTCGCTTCGTCATCCCCTTGCCGGGTTCCGCAGGGCGTTTCTGCCTGGCCGCAACGTGTGCAAGAAATCCACTCTACGCATTTCTGCCCCACCCGGCAAGCCAACTCAAGCGGTCCGGGGCCTGGCCGGCTGAGCTCGACGGGGACAACCGCACCCTGATCAAGTTCGTTCCTGAAACTCGATTCTTCGCGCCGTGGCGACGATCGGCCATGATAAACGCGTGGCTTCAGGCACAGGCGGTCGAGATCGATCCACCAGGTGAAATGGGCGATGGCACGACTCTCGATTCTGGTGTTATTCGCCACGCTGGGTCTGGTCCAGGTCGGCAACGCCCCACCGGAAGAAAAGCCCGCGACGGCCGACGCCCTGGTTGAGCAGGCCCTGGCGGCGGCCCGATCGCCGTCGGGATCGCTCGACGCGGCGATCGGCCTCGCGGAGCGCGCGCTGTCGATCGAGCCTGGCCACCGTCAGGCTCTTCGCGTCCTCGCGGACCTGGCGCAGGAGCAGGCCGTCGAGCTTGATCGGCCCGCGAACTCGCCTTACTACCTCAAGTCGGCGCGCGCGATCCGGGACTTGCGCGATCGCTGGCCAGCGCTCACCGCCGAGGAACGCAACTCAATGGCCACGTATTTCTACAACGAGGCCTGCACTTTCGCCCTGCAGGGAGAGGCCGGCAAGGCGCTTGACGCCCTGGGCGACGCGGTCGCCGCCGGTTTCGACGCGGCCGATGTGATGGCCGGCGATCCTGAGCTGAAGTCGGTCCGTGACCTCCCGGGGTTCGCCGAGCTCGCCGGGCGGGTCGAACAGAACGCACAGGCCACGGCGGCCCGCCACGCCGAGGCGCTCGAGGTGGCGACGGCCCCATTCCGGTTCGGATTCATTCTCCCGGACCTCAGCGGCAAGCCGGTCGCGCTCGATCAGCTCAAGGGTCGATCGATCACGATCGTCAATCTCTGGGGCACGTGGTGCCCACCGTGCCGACGCCAGGTCTCCACCTTCGAGACGCTCCTGAAACAGCATCGACGGGACGGTCTGGCCGTCATCGGCGTCAACTACGAGCGCAGCGCGCCCGAAGCGGCTCCGGCCAGGGTCAAGGCGTTCGTCCAGGCGCACGGGATCAGCTATCCGTGCGTGATTGGCGACGATTCGACCCGGAGCCAGGTCCCCGACTTCGCCGGTTATCCCACGACGTTGTTCCTCGACCACGAGGGCGAGGTTCGGGTCGTCGTGGTCGGGTTTCGACCGCTGCGAGACCTGGAAGCGATCGTCGAACGGCTCCTGGACGCATCTCAGAACGACTCGACCAACTGAGGACCAGTCGATCGAACGACCCGTGTCGGTGCGTCGGGCCTCGTCGCCAACTCGAATTGACCGAGGCGAGAAGATCCTCTAAAGTCCGGCCCTCCCAGGCGTGCGGGTATCGATCGTTGCTGATCGTTGTCCCACCGCGCCCGCGATACCGTTCTTCGCGCGACAGGACGCCGCGAAATCAGGAGGGACCCATGAGCATGACCGTGACCTCAAATGGGGCATGGGCTGTCTACCCCGCATGGACCGCACGTCGGTTGGTGCTATCGGTCTTATTGTTGTTCCAGGTCGGATCAACCGTCCTGTGGTGCATCCCCGAGTGTCCGATCCGCAAGTGGCTCACGCCCTATGCCAAGTATTATGTGATCCCGACGGGGCAGTGGCAGTCCTGGGCGATGTTCGCCCCCGATCCGATGCGCGACTCGATCACGGCCGAAGCCGAGGTCATCGACAAGAACGGGATGCGCTACGCGTTCCAGTTTCCCAAACTGGCCGACTTCAATCGGATCGAAGGGATCGTTCATTTCCGGTTCTCGAAGTATACCGCCAACCTGGCGGGCGATGAGTTCCGATACGCCCGTGAGTGTGCGGCACGGCACGTCTTGCGGCGTATGAACCTGGCGGAAGACCTGTACCCGCTCACGGTCCACCTGTTCTACCAGATGCAGATCACCCCCGCGCCGGGCGACGAGGCGGCGGCCTCCTCACCGACCAAACCAGTCAAGCCCTATGTGCTGGGGACGTATCGCTTCGATTCTCCCAAGGAGGTGCGGCGATGAACCCCGTTCGCGAATGGAACCGCTTCTTCTTCGCGCCGATCTCGGCGCGACCGCTCGGTGCCTTCCGCATCGTCTTCGGGCTCCTGGCGCTGTCGAACCTGGCGCTTCTCCAGTTCGATCTCGACTACTGGTTCACCGATATCGGCATGCTCCAGGGCGAGGAAGCCCGGCTGCTGGGCGGCCCGTTCCGGATGTCGATCCTGCAATACATCCAGGACCCGGTCTCGGTCCGGATCTTCTTCGGCTTCACCGCCGTGCTGGCCTTCCTGCTCACGATCGGCTGGCGAACCCGGATCGTCTCGGTTCTGTTCTATCTGGCGACACTCTCGATCTGCCACCGCAACATCCTGACTCACAGCGGCGCCGACAGCTTGCAACTGATTCTCTCGTTCTTCCTGATGCTCTCGCCCTGCGGCGCGGCCTATTCGCTCGACGCTCGGAGGGCGGCGGAAGAAATGGGGCGACACGCTCGCCGAGCCGCTGATCGTTCCCTGGGCGCAGCGTCTGATCCAGATCCAGATCTGCGTGATTTACCTCACCACGGCCCTGCTCAAGACCAACGGTGCGAACTGGCTCAACGGAACCGCGATTCACTTCGTGATCCACAACACCGAGGTCGGGCGGTTCCGGTTCGAGTTTCTGACCCATTACCCGATCCTGATCAACCTGATGACTTATGGTGGTCTGCTGATCGAGTTCTCACTCGCGTTCCTGCTCTGGTTCCGCGCCGCTCGTCCCTGGGTCATCGCAGCGGGCCTGACGCTCCACGCGGGCATCCTTTTGCTGGTCAATATTCCGATCTTCGGTGAGCTGACCACCGCCGTTTACCTGACGTATCTGGGGCCTGAAGAGCTCGACACCTTCCTTCGCCTGATCAACCCGCGCACCTACCTGGCCCGCGGCGGTCGATCGGTCGCCGAGATCGAAGGGCGGATCGATGGCGAAGCCGAGCCTTCCGGGTCGCATGCCGACAACGGCGGCGTTCCCGATCGAGCGATCGGTGGATTTGCCGCGTCGTGACCCGGTCCATCGGCTGATCGGGATGCGATTCCATGAGGAACGGCGACGGCGGCTGCCGTCGCCGTTCGCGGTTCGGGTTCAAGCCGGTATGCCCAGGTCGTCCAGCAGCACTTCGAGATACGACTCGATGGCCCGCGCGGTTTGCAGATAGGTTTCGCGGTCGGAGCCGACCGGATCGGGGACATCGTCGCCCCGTGGATGGAGCAGTCGGGCACGTGAGCCGACCTCGGGAATCCGGTCAAGCAGGGCGTCCAGGTGGTCGTTGGTCATGGCCACGATGTGATCGGCCTGGCGCACCAGGTCGGCGTTGATTGGCCGGCTGGCGTGCTCGGCGAGCGAGCCGCCCCGTGATTGGACGACATCGATCGCGTGGGTCGCGGCGGGCATACCACCGACCGCTGCCACACCGGCCGACAGGACGCAATAGCCCCGCTCCTCCAGCTCGTCGACCGCGCAGCCGAGCCGGCGGGCCAGCAGGACCTTGCAGAGTGCCTCGGCCATCGGGCTGCGGCAGGTATTCCCCGTGCAAACGAAGAGGACAATGGTTCCGGACATGCGCATCAGCGTGCGTTCATCGACCACGCCGGGACGGATCACTTGCCAGTGATCCTTCTCGACGCGGACCTTGGTCGAGACGCGCTGGTATCTCGTGGGGCCGTCATCGACGATCATGCTCACTGATCCCTGTCCGGCCAGATGCTCGGCATCGGTGGCCGATTCGGTCGGATCGGCGGAATCGATCGCTCGCGAGAGGACCAGCGGGCCGGGCGAGAACCGCAGGACCTCGCGAACGAACGGGTGCGCCGGGACCCGAAGCGCCACGCTTCCTTCGGGAAAGATCAAGGGACGGACGGCGGCGGGGAGATGACGGGCCAGCCCATGGTTCCCATTGCCGGGGAAGACCAGGGTGACCGGTCCCGGCCAGGCACGTCGCGCCAGCCGACGCCCCAGCGCCGAGACCCCAGGAACCCAGTCGGCGACCTCACCTCCGCCATGCAGGAGGAGGGTCAGCGCGTGAGACGAGTCCAGGCCCTGAAGACTCCGGAGCCGCTCCACCGCCTCGGGCAACAAGGCACTCGCGGCCATGCCGTACACGGTCTCCGTCGCCAGTGCCGCGATACCTCCTTGCGCCAGGCACGCCACCACCCGGTGCACCACGTCGCGGGGGTCGTCCGCCTGGGCCAGCGAAATCCGTTCCGGCGGTGTCGGAGTCACCGATTCAGCCATGGCGGTCCCTTCTGGTCGCGCGACTTCGATTCCGATCAAAGCAAGAACGTCAGTCCTTCAACGCCGCGCAGCCGACCGTAGATAAGCCGGACCTGGGAGGCCGACTGAACATGGATATGGAGAGTTAGCGCCATGTGTCGGCCGCCGGGCGTGGTACGCGCCGTATACTCAAGCTCGGAGGGGTCGGTCAGCTCGGCAGTCACCGCGGCGACCACCTGATCGGCGAATTCGCTCGAGTTGGTGCCAATCGCCTTGATCTGGAAAACCCCGGGAAATTCGTGCGTGGCCTCAAGCAATTCTTCCGGCGTGCGTTCCTCGGACATCGTGCGACGGGCTCCGGAAACGTGGAAGGATGTGCCGGTTTACGATCAAGAGCGGCCTCTCGAAGACTGGAACAAGACCATGAGAAAACCACAAAGGCAAACCATATCCCCGGTAACCGCTCGCGGCCGACCGAGGGCGATCTTTGCCTTCGTGGTCAAGAAAGTACCAATCAACGCTCGCGGCCACAGGCCACGAGCGAGGTACAGGCCAGCGTGAGCCCGGGGCGCGGTGTCATTTCGCATCGTTTGCGAGGCGCGCCCCCCGTGGCCTTATTTCTTGCGATGCCGGATCCGGCTGCGCATCCGCCGCTTCTTGCGACCAACCTTGCGACGACCCTTTCCACGGCGACGACTGGCCATGCGTTCTCCTCTTCAGGCACCCATCCCGACCCATCGAATCGAATCGGCTCGTGTCTCACCGCGACCCCGACACCTCGTGGCGCGGCACGGCGGAAAGATGCCTATGCTAACCGACCCCCTTCGCTGTCACAAGAGCTTCCACCTCGCGAGCCGCGGTACAGCGGGCGCCTCGACGCGCCGCGGTACGTCGAGACGGCGATCACGAGTTCTGGAGCCTATCGATGAGGCTGCGGCTATCGAGGGGCTTGGCGAAGACCCAGTCGATTCCCCAGGAAGCGTAGTCGTCGGTTTCGGGGTCGAGGTCCCAGCCGGTGATCAGCACGATCCGGGGTGTGGGGATCAACTGGCGTGCGATCCGAGCGACCTCGCGACCATCCAGATCGGGAAGCTGGAGGTCGGTGAGCACGAAGTCGGGAGGAGCCTCCGCCTCCAGGACTTCGAGCGCCGACTGTCCATCGTGGCGTGTCGTGACCTCGAAGCCCGAGGCCTCGAGCAACCGCGACAGCCCGCGACAGGCGGCGTCATTGTCCTCCACCAGAAGGATACGTCGACGTGCCAGGGGTGCGGGATCGGATTGGGCTGGTCTGGAATCGCTCATGAGTCCATGTCCGCCGGCCTGCGGCAGCGCAGGCCGGCTATCGGTAATCGAGGAGGACATCACGCATGAGTCCCCTTCCACTCGATCTCGGAAAGTTGGGCAAGGGCAAGCAACAGGGCGTGAGTCCCCTTGCGTCCGTGCCCCTGGGCCTCCACGGCCCGGTACAGTTGTTCCGCGAGCGCCAGGCCGGGCAGAGCCAGCTTCATGCGCCGCGACTCGGCCAGGGCGATTCCCATGTCCTTGAGGAAGTGCTCGACGAAGAACCCGGGATCGAAGTTGCCGGCGATCATCCGGGTCCCCAGGTTGCTCAGGCTCCACGATCCCGCCGCGCCACTGGCGACGCTCTGCATCACGGTGGAGAGGTCGAGACCCGCCTTGTAGCCGTAAAGCAGCCCCTCACAGACCCCGATCATGTTCGAGGCGATCAAAACCTGGTTGACCATCTTGGTGTGCTGACCCGCCCCCGCGGCACCCTGATGCACAATCGTCTTGCCCATCGTCTGAAACAGGGGCTGGAGCGCGGACACCACCTCGGCGTCACCGCCGATCATGATCGACAACCTGGCTTCGCGAGCGCCGACGTCGCCGCCGGAAACCGGTGCATCGACCGAATGAACCTTCCGCGCTTTGGCGGCTTCGTAGATCTCCCGGGCCAGGGCCGGCTCGCTCGTGGTCATGTCCACCAGTACCGTACCCGGTCGCGAACCCGCGAGCGTCCCCTCCCCACCCAGCGTCACCTCGCGGACGTCGTGCGGAAACCCGACGATCGTGAATACCACATCGGAAGCCGCCGCCACGTCCTTCGGGCTCGACGCCTCGGCCGCACCCTTCTCCAACAGCGAACCCAGCTTCGCCTTGCTTCGATTATAGACAGTCGCCTGGTACCCGGCCGCCAGAAGATGACCGCACATCGACGTGCCCATCACCCCCGTCCCGATCCAGCCGATCCGCGTTTTCCCCGGCGCAAACTCCATGGCCGTCCCCATCATCGTCTCCCCGTCGCGCGATGACTTTCCGTGGTCCTGGCGAGGTATTTCCTCGACTCAACGACAACGACTTGTAGCAAATCCCCCACCAGATCGATAGTCCTTTGATTGACGAGCAAGTACGATGCCCGAACACTTCCGCAGTTTTTCGATCAACCGCAACCTTGACGCCAACGTCGGCATCGCTCTCCGTAGGTCTCATCGCCATAACGATGATTCGCGGGACACGAGTTCCACCGCGAACGATAGCTTGCTTGAGTGGATTCGCGATAGCAAGCATTTTAGGAACATGCAATCGGAACTTCAATAGCAAGCGTAGGTCACGGACAGGGACACCCTGGTCAGGTTTCATGGAATCGACGGAGGGTCTCACGTCATTTTCTGGTGGGAGTAGTAACTGGCGGCGCCCAGCCGGGCCGTCTAGGATGTCGAGGCAAAGGGTCCGATTCGACCGGCCTCCGGGTCGGTACGTCGAGACGAGTCCGCGATCGAGACTGTTGCAAGTCGATGCCAGAGGAGACAGGAACCGATGCGTGGGACGAAGCCAAGTGTGTTGCTGGCCGCGCTGGCGGTGGTCGGGCTGACGCTCTGGGCCCGGGCGTACGTTGACCAGACGGGAAGCCAGATGGCGACCGCGGCGGCGCGGTTCCTCACGGCGCTGGACCGCGACCAGGTCGCCAAGGCCACCTATACCTTCGATGCGCCCGAGCGGCTCGACTGGCACTTCATTCCTCGGCCCCGCAAGGGACTGCCGGTCAAGGAGATGAGCTCCGCCCAGCGCGCGCTGGCCTTCGGACTCCTCCAGAGCGGTCTGGCGGGTGGCGGTTATCTCAAGGCCACGACCATCATGAGCCTGGAGCAGATCCTCAAGGACCTGGAGCAAGGCAAGGGACCTGTTCGTGATCCCGAGCTCTATTTCTTCACGATCTTCGGCAAGCCATCGGACAGCGGTCGATGGGGTTGGCGCGTGGAGGGGCACCACCTGTCGCTTAACTTCACGCTGGATGACGGCAAGGTCGTCTCCGCGACGCCAGCCTTCTTCGGTTCCAATCCCGCCGAGGTCCGCCAGGGGCCGCGCGAGGGCCTGCGTACACTCGCCGATGTCGAGGACCGGGCGCTGCGTCTCCTCCAGGCGCTCGACTCGACCCAGACGAAGCTCGCGGTGGTCTCCGAGACCGCTCCCAAGGAGATTCGTGCCCCCAACACGCCGCAACCGCCCACCGAGGAAGCCGTCGGCGTGGCCTACGCTGACCTGAACGACGAGCAGCGCGAGTTATTGCGTACCCTGGTCGAGACCTACGCCGCCAGCATGCCGACCGATGTCGGCCGCGCCTGGCTCGCCGAGATCAAGGAAGCCGGTCCGGCGCCGTCCGATTCGCCTGGTTCGGATCGGCCGAGCGGAACCAGCCTCACGCGTATCGTGTCCAGGGCCCGACGTTCCTGATCGAGTTCAACAATACCCAGAATGGCGCCAACCACATTCATAGCGTCTGGCGGAACATGCTGGGCGACTTTGGCGTCCCGCTCAAGAAATCCTGATCGAAGGACCCCGCATGTTCGGTGCGACGCCCAAGATTGGCTCGATCACCGCCGTCGAACTCAAACAACAGCTCGACGGCGGTGCCTCGATCGCCGTGCTCGATGTCCGCGAGAGCGACGAGCGCGCCTACTGTGCCTTGCCATTGCCCAAGAGCGCGATCAACCTGCATGTCCCCATGGCCGAGCTCCCCGTCCGGGCCGACGAGATCCGCGCGGCGGTTGGCGAGGCGCCCCTGATCGTCTACTGCCACCACGGCATGCGCTCCCAGAAAGCCGCAAGCTGGCTGGCGACATCAGGGCATACCCAGCGTTCTGAACCTGTCGGGAGGGATCGACTCGTGGTCGAGCACGGTCGATCCGTCGGTTCCCCGCTATTAAGAAACGAACAGGTGAACATCCTCTCCCGTGATCCTGGTCTGGATCACCCCGCGAACCGGCGCAGGATCAGGGCTGTATTCTGACCTCCGAACCCGAAGCTATTTGAGAGCACGACATGGACCGGATATTCCCGGGCCCTGTTGGGCACGTAGTCGAGATCGCATTCGGGATCAGCGTGCTCCAGGTTGATCGTCGGGGGCACGATCCCGTCGCGGATCACTCGCAGGCTGGCGATCGCCTCGACGGCACCCCCGGCCGAGACGAGGTGTCCCGTCATGCTCTTGGTGCTCGAGATCGGCAGTTGGTATGCAGCTTCTCCGAAGACACGCTTGATGGCCAGGGTCTCGACCGAGTCGTTCGAAGGCGTGCTTGTGCCATGCGCATTGATGTAATCGACTGCGTCGGGGTTGATGCCGGCGTCAGCCGGCGCTCCGCGCATGGCCGCGACGGCACCCCGTCCCTGGTCGTGGCTATCGGTCAGGCGGAACGCATCGGCGGTCGAGCAGTGTCCGCCGATCTCTCCGAGGATCACCGCGCCTCGCGCCTTCGCATGGTCCAGTTCTTCCAGGACGAGCACCCCTCCACCTTCACCCAGAACGAACCCATCGCGATCCCGATCAAACGGCCGGCTCGCCCGAGCGGGGTCGTCGTTGCGGGTGGAGAGTGCCGTTAACAAGATAAAGCCGGTGACGCCGAGCGGGTGGATCATGCTATGGGCCCCGCCGGCCAGCATGATGTCGGCATCGCCACGTCGGATCAGCTCGGTTGCCTCGCCGATCGCCTGGGCGCTGGCGGCGCACGCGGTCTGGCACGTCGCGTTTGGTCCCTGAGCGCCGAAGACCGAGGCGAGGTGTCCCGACGGCCCTCCGGGTTCCTGCTCGGCTTCGCGGATCGGATGCAGCGACCGACGGCCCAGGCTGGTGAAACGTGCCGTGTCGACGCGGTCGTCACGGCTCGACCGGTGCACCAGATCGACAAACCGACCGAAATCCTGTTGACCCTCTCCTGATCCGAGGTAAACCCCGAATCGGCCGCGATCCAGCGCCTGGGCGTCGAGCTTCGCCTGTGCGACGGCCTGGGTCGCCGCGGCGAGCGCGAGCTGCGTGGTCCGGCAGTGGTCGCGCCAACGATCGGCATCGGCCCGGTAGTCACTCAATCGAAAGCTCGCGGCCTCCGCGGCGATCCGGGTGGCGAACGTCGACGCATCGAACAAGCTGATCGCGCCGACCCCACCCCGACCCTCGCAAAGCGCCCGCCAGGACGATTCGACATCGCCCCCCACCGGCGTGATCATCCCCATGCCGGTCACCACCACGCGTCGTCGCACGGTTTGATCTCCTCGCCGCCCGTGGGCCGGCGCATTCAGGCCGAGGTCCTCGGTCGATTCGCCGGTTATATTACGACCAACATTCCAAAAATCAACTCCCGGTCAGAGGGGCTTGAGCTTCACATTGCGGAACTCGATTCGGAACCCTTCGGCTTCGAGCCCGACGTAACCCCGGGGAACCTCGCAATCGTGCCACTGGCAAGTCGTGGCGCCGTTGACCCAGAGGGCCATGTCCTTGCCCCTGGCGGTGATCTCGAAGGTGTTCCACTCGCCCGCCGGCTTGACGCGCTTATCGGTCACGGTCTTGGAGAGGTTCACCCGCTGGGGCTTACCGTTCACAGGGGTCTGGCCGAAAATATGCCCCCCCGAGGCGTCGCCGGTCTGCGCCTGGTGCCAGATCGCACCGTCGGCCGAGTTGCGGATGAAGACGCCCGAGTTGTATCGCTTGCCGTTCGGGATCGGGACGAACCGCCACTCGACGTGGAAGATGGCGTCGCCGACCTCCTTGTCGTAGCGAAGCCAGTCGTGACCGCCGTCGCCGGCGCAGACGATGATGCCGGACTTCGGATCGAGTGACCATTGCGAGATCGCGCTGAGCTTGCCATCCGGAGGAATGGGCACGCGGGTCCAACCTTCGAGCTTGCTGCCGGCGTCGGCGATCAGGTCGGTCCATCCGCCCGGGTCTCGTTCCAGGGCGCTGGCGGTCTCGTCCGCGGCACGGACGTGAGCGGAGGCCAAGGCCAGCAGAGCCGCGATACTGAAGATCAGCGAACGCGAGCGGCGCATTAGAGGGTTCTCCTTCTCCAGTTTGGGTCAGGCCGAGGGCCATCGAATTCCAGGGGAGTCGCAAGTCTAGCCGAGCCGAACGGCGGAAGGAATCGTCCTGTTCCCGCCGTGCGGCACCTCGATCGGAAGGGTGGTCGGTGCTTGTGAACGAGGGTCGGCTCTGTTACTTACGAACATGGCGGAACGACGCCGCAGCTCAGTCTTGCAACCGCGGAGGTGATCCTCATGAACCGGCTTACCCGACGTGACTTCCTGGCCTCTACCGCGGTGGCCGCCGGCTCGCTGACGAGCCCTTGGGCCCGGGGCCAGGAGACCGAACGATCGAAGCCGCGAGCGCCCTCGGCCAACGAAACGATCGTGCTCGGCTTCATCGGCGTCGGCGGCATGGGAACGAATCTGCTGAAGATCTTCCGCAAACTCCCCGACGTCGCCGTCGCTGCGGTCTGCGACGTGTACGAGCCGCACCGGCTCCGGGCGCGTTCGATCGCCGACGACAAGCCCGAGACCTACGACGACTTCCGCCGCGTGCTCGATCGCAAGGACGTGGACGCGGTCGTCATTGCCACTCCCGACCACTGGCACGCGATCCCGGCCATCCTCGCGTGCCAGGCGGGAAAGGACGTCTATTGCGAGAAGCCGCTCTCGTTTCGGATCGCCGAGGGACGCGCGATGGTCGAAGCCGCGCGAAAGTGCAGGCGCGTCACCCAGATGGGCAACCTGATCCACGCGACCGAAAACTATCGGCGGCGTGGTCGAGATCGTCCGGTCGGGCGTGCTCGGGCCCATCGGCAAGACCCGCGTCTGGATGGCCGGCGATCGGAGCGGCCTGGGCCGACCGGCCGACAGCGATCCCCCGGCCGGACTCGACTACGATACATGGCTTGGCCCCGCCCCCCAGCGTCCCTTCAACACCAACCGCTTCCTGCACAACTGGCGCTATTTCTGGGACTACGGCGGCGGCATCCTGACCGACTTCTGCTGCCACATCGTCGACCTGGTCCACTGGGCGATGGAGGTCGAGGCCCCGACCACGATCACCGCCACCGGCGGCCGTTACGTGCTTGAGGACAACGCCGAGACCCCCGATACTCTGGAGGTCCTTTACCATTACGACAAGGGTCCGCGCGGCTTCGACATGGTCTGGAGCCAGGCCGACTTCAACGCCCACGGCTTCGAGGGCCTGTCGCCCGGAATCATGTTCCAGGGAAGCGAGGCCACGCTGGTCGCGAATTATTCGATGTACAAGATCTTCCCGGAGAAAGACAGGGACAAGTCCGCCGACAAGTCCATCGCGGTGCCGGCGCCGAGCATTCCTCGTTCGGCGGGTCATCATGCGGAATGGCTAAACGCGATCAAATTGCGCGAGGAGTGCTCGTGCCGCTTCGACTATGGCCACCGACTGAGCACTGTCGGTCATCTCGGCAATATCGCCCTCTGGACCGGCGCGAAACTAACCTGGGACGCCCGCAACGAGCGGATCACCAACCTTCCCGAGGCCAACCGGCATCTGGTGCGCGAGCAGTATCGATCGTCCTGGACCTTGCCCGCCGTTTGATGCGGTCGGACTCGATTCGATCGAGAGAACCCCTTGATCATGCGTGAGCTGCTTGCCATCCCCGACTGGCGAACCCTGGCGACCTCGCTGGGGCAATGGGTCGAGCAGCCGAAGCTCGGGGCGCCTCGGTGACCGTACGCCGCGAGTCGCCGGGGGTCTCGTGGCTCGAGGTCGAATCGCCCCGGTTCGTGGGCTACGCCGTACTTGCGGGGTCCAGCGTGGAGGCGATCAACTTCGAGCTCGACGATGCCGACGCGGACAGCGTCCTCGCCTTGATCGCCGGCGCCGCCGGTTCGATCGGCTGGGAAGTCCATGAAAACGATGATGAGGACGTCGAAGATGGCGACGATTGAGCAAACCACCTTCAAGGTAGGAGCGACGACGACATGAATGTATTCCGGGGCGTTGTGCTGGCGGTGCTGGGCCTCTCGTGCATCGTCGGAACGTGGGCCAGAGCGGCCGAGCCTGCGCTGGAAGCAGCACACCATCAATGGTCAAAGCGAATTCGAGGCGGCGGGTGCCTTCGACGTTGACGGTGACGGCAAGCTCGACATCGTCTCCGGAGATACGTGGTACAAGGCGCCGGAATGGACCCGGTCGCACATCCGAAATGTGACCCGACAGGGGACCTATCTGAACGATTTCGCGACTTTGCCGATGGATGTCAATGGCGACGGCAACACCGACTTCGTGACCTGCGGCTACTTCTCGCGGAACGTCGGCTGGGTCGAGAATCCGGGCGAGAAGGGGAAAGACTGGACCTATCACGAGATCGACCTCCCCGGTACCAGCGAGGCGGCGGTCCTGGTCGACCTGAATGGCGACGGCCGGTCCGATGTCTTGCCGAACTCGACCAATGTCGTGGTCTGGTACGAGCTCGCCAAGGCAGGTCCCAAACCGGATTGGGTCAAGCACGACCTCGGCAAGGCCGCCGCAGGACACGGCGTCGGCTCGGGCGACGTCAACGGTGACGGGCGGATCGACCTTCTGACCCCGAAAGGATGGTTTGAATCACCCTCCGAGCCTCGTTCCGACGCCTGGACCTGGCATCCCGAATGGCAGCTTGGCGCGACGGGGATCCAGATCCTCGCCCGCGACGTCGACGGCGACAAACTCGTTGACCTGGTCTACGGCATGGGCCACAACTACGGCCTGTACTGGATGAAACAGGGCAAAGGCGCCAACGGCGAACGGACCTGGACCAAGCATGAGATCGAGTCCAAGATCGCTTCGGTTCACACCCTGCTCTGGGCCGACCTCGACGGCGACGGCAAGGACGACGAACTCCTGACCGGCAAGAGGGTCTACGCTCACGAGATCGAGCCGGCGCGACCGATGCCTCGATCATCGCCTGGTACAAGTTCGATCCCGAGGCCGCGAAGTGGACCCGCCACGTGATCTATGAGGGCGAGCCGGCTCGTAACGCTCCGGCCAAACGCGAGGAGCGCCTGGCCTTGCGCGACTTCCCGGCGGGTACCGCCGGGACCGGTCTTCAGCTCACAGTCGTCGACATCGACCGCGACGGCGACAATGACCTCGTCTGTCCCGGGAAGAGCGGGCTGTACCTCTTCGAGAATCTGGGCGAAAAATAGCGATTCACCCTTGTTTCGGGCCGGCTTCGGTCTTGCCTTTTGATACCCGTGTGCCGATCGCACCGAAGAGGCGGGCTGAAGCCAACCCGACGCAGGCGGAATCCGAACACGGCCTCCCATTTGTTCGACGATATTAACGGAAGGGCCTTCACGCTTCCTCGTTGCTTTTTGGCAATTCGATTCGATGGTTTTCACGTTCGCTCGCCTGCTCCGGTTCGCCTTCACTGCGCTGGCAAAACGAACCCAACGGCAAGCTGTGCGGTTCGGAGCGGATATACGCTTCTCCACCGCGCTGGCGAAACGAACCCAACGGCAATCTGTGCGGCTTGTAGGGAAGACGCAGCCGTTACAGCAACGATCGTCAAGGACCCACGCTCAATTTCTGAAGGTGTTTGCCTGTGCCGAATACGGTACGGGCAACGGGATCTTGGTGCTGGTTGGAGCCCCGGCGGCTCGATTCACCCTCGGGTCCGCTGTCGCGGTATCGGTTCGGGTCCGCGCGACGACCGCCTGCCCGGATCGCGGCAGAGGAATGACGGGCTTCGAGCTCGCAGGAGTGACGCGGCTTGCCGAGGGTGGGGCCGTCGTCCGGGTCGCCATGCTTGGGTTGGGTGGCTGGGGCGTGAGGTTCAATGTTGTGGTCTGCATGGGAACGGGCGCGGGCACAGCAGGGCGGGGCTGCGGAGGCGGCGGTACCATGCCCTGGGTCGGCGGCGCCGACGGATAGGTGCCGGCGATGGCCGTCTGTCGCGCCGAACTCGCATCGATCGCGGCCAGAGCCTCCTTGGCTGGGGCAAGGTCGGGCTGATAGTCCAGCGCCATCCGGTAATGCTTGACCGCCAGGTCGTTTCGCCCCATCGCCGCCAGCACGTAAGCCAGGTTGGAATGCCCGGCTCCCGGACCCCCTGCGCAGGCTGAAGGCTATCAGCGCGTCGTCGACCTTGCCCGACGCGGCGAGTGTTAGACCAAGATTGGTCAGGACACGGCTGTTGTTCGGATCGAGCTTGTCGGCTGTCTTGAGCACCGTTCCGAATCCACCCAGCGTCCCTGAAGATAGTAGCTGTAACCGGCGTCGTTCCAGACCCGCGAATCGTTCGGGCTGAGCTTCAGCGCTGTGCGGTAATGCGTCTCGGACTGCTCGAACTTTCCCAGCCGATCGAGGACCGCGGCGATCCTTCGGTGGGCGAGCGAACGCTCGAGAGTCCGCTGCCGGCTGCCCGCGAGGTGAGGCGCTCGGGACTCGCATTCCTGAAGCGCGCTCTGGTACTCGGCGAGCGCAAGCTCGAGGTGATCCTGGTTTTCCTGGAAACGGCCGAGATCGATGTGGGCGTTGAACTTCTGGTCACGGCCCATCTTTGGGAACGCCGCCTGGTCCTGGCCGCCTTTCTCGTTCGCGGCGACCGCCGTTTCCTCCGCCTTGGCCGCCTGTTTCCGGTGTCGTGCGACCTTGAAGCGATGCGACTTCTCACCCGTCGCGTTCGACGCCGCATCCGTGTCGGAGACGGATGTCTGGGGACGATCCTGAACCTTGTCGTGATGCATCGCACGGCAGCCAACCAGCGTGATCGGAACGAGACAGAGTACCCGTCGAACGCGGCGGCTCCAGGATCGGTCGATCGAGCGAACCCATCCCGAGGAACAGCGGGCCGGAACGACTGGGCTGCGTCTTCCGGATATCAACAAATTCAGCAACAACATGTCAGGGTCCTCCAGCGCCGCCGCCACCGCCACCCGAGCCGAAGGTCGAGGAACTGGCTGGCGAAAGTGTAAAGCTCGATGGGGCCGAGATATCGCGTGTGATCATGACGTTGTAGTAGTTGGCACCGTCGGTCCCGAGCGTTCCCGGATAGGTGGAGGGGCCGATGATGACTCGTTCCGGAACGACCGGCTGGCCCGCCGACGCCAGCATGCCCACGACGGCGTCACGTCGCGCCTCGGCGAGCCCCGGCTCGTCGGGGCTCCATTCGATGACCACGGGTCCGAGCCAGCACGACAGCCGTGAGGCCATGAGGTTGAATCGAGCCGACCCCTGGGGTGAGAGCCGGTTCGTGCCGGGCAGGAAATCGCTCCGGTACAGCGTGAAACGGTGCGGGTCGGCCTTGGCCTTCATCACGCCGAAGGCGTTCCTCGCGTAATAACCCAGCGGCGGCTCGTAGAACATCTCGGGGCGGCCGATGTACGTGTCGTGGAGCAGAGGGCCGATCGGTTGTTCCACCGCGTTGACGAAGGGACCCTGCAAGATCGGGGCGGGTCCTGCGGGGATGTAGGGCGGCTGGGCATAGACCCAGATCATTCCCCAATCCGAGCCCATCCCGAGGCCGCCAGCACACCCGCTGTCGCCCTGAGGGCGCCTGGTGCGCCAGGATCGTCTGCGACTGAATTGCCGCATGTCGGGAGATCTCCTCCTTGAAACGGTTGGCACATCTGCCGGATCCCTCTCGGTTCAGAGTGCGATGCTGAGGTCTTTATTTTGATCGTTGATTCGAGGTTTCCGTCCTGTTCAGTCGGCGTAGCCATGGGGGCCGACGACCCAGTGGTATTCGCTGCGGAAGTGCTTCATCACGTTCAGGGGGTCCATCTCGCGGACCGTCGCGCGGAAGTCGCGGCCCGACTTGCCTTCGATCCGGCCCAGGAAGAAGAACTCCCAGTCGTTCGGCTGGATGACGCGGTCGCCCGGTGATTCGGGAACCTCGTTCGGCTTCCATGGGGGCCACCAGGACCGGAGTCACAAGCACCACCAGCTCGGTCTCGATCGTCTCGATGTGCTCGAAGCTGAACCATGGGCCGACGATCGGCAGGTCACCCAGACCGGGAATCCGGCTGGTATTGGCGTTGGTGGTGGTCTGGAGCAGTCCGGCGATCGCCAGCGATTGGCCTTCGCGGAGCTCGACGACCGTCCGGGCACTGCGCTGATCGATAGCGGGGACCTTTCCGCCGTTGACGGTCGTGCCGGATGCGAAATTAAGCTGGCTGAAGATCGGCTCGACGTCGAGCCGGATCACGTCGTTGGCGAGGATCTGGGGGATGAAGGTCAGGATCGCCCCGAACTTGGCGAACTGGACGGTCACCACCGCCGTGCCGCCAGGAATGGACGAGCTCTGGGGTACCGGGTAAGGGAACAGCCCGCCCGCGATGAACTGGGCCGGTTGTCCATCGAGCGCCATCAGGTTCGGTTCGGCCAGGATCTTGGCCAGTGCGTTGGATCGCAAGGCATCGAGAAAGAGCGAAAATTGGCCGGCGTTGAAGATACCGAAGAGGGTGGCGGTTGTGTTGTTCGACCCGGCCGCGGAACGCCGAAAGTCGATCCGATCGGCGACACGTGGCCATTAAAGCCGGTGGCGTTCTGGGCAAGTGGCGCCGCCGATCCCGTGATTCCTCCCGCCGCTCCGATCGTCGAGGCGAGGATCGAGTTGTTTCGCGGATTGAGCCAGCTCACGCCGAGTTCTCGAATCGCATCCCGGTTCAGCTCGGCGATCTTGACCTGAAGCATCACCTGACGAGGCCCCGGAACGTGGACGCGGTTGATGATGAAGGCGCCGAAGCCACCCATGCCGCCGCCACCCATGCCGCCGCCACCCATACCGCCGCCGCCCATACCGCCGCCACCCATGCCCCACCGCCCATACCGCCGCCGCCCATACCGCCGCCACCCATGCCACCACCGCCGCCACCCATGCCGCCGCCGCCCATGCCGCCGCCGCCCATACCGCCGCCGCCCATGCCACCACCGCCGCCCATGCCACCACCCATCATGCGGAATGCCGCCACTGTTGCGGAGCTCCGCGGTGACGAGTTGGAGGATGTCGGCCATCGTCTTGTTGTCAGGAACCTGGCCTTCGAGGATGACCTGCGGACCAACCTGGCGAATGTGGATGAGTGCGCCGGGGAACGATTGCTTGATTCGCGACTCGAGGTCACGGGTATCGAGGGTGACGCGAATCAGGAAGGAAAGCGGCTGGTTCTTGTCGTCCCAGAAGGTCAACGTTGGTGGTTCCGAACGACCGCCCGTAGAGGTTGAGGAACCGCGAGTTGGGCTGATCGCTCAGGATCTCGAGGTCGGCGATCGCGGGATTGGCGATCGCGATTCGTGTGAGCAGTGCGTCGGGTCTCGATCAGTTTGGTGTGCCCGACCGGAACGCTAAATTCGGCCTCGGGCTCTTGCACAAACTCGAAAAGATCGGAAAGCTGGGCTTTGACCTGGTCCACCGGCCGGTGAGGAGTCGGACCAGGCGGCCGTTCGGGAACCAGACCGGTCGTATCGGGTACGAGCTGGATAACCCGACCCTGAGGACCGTGGTTATTCGCGGTGCCCGAGTTCGTTGCTGGAATTGCTTGAGGACCCGAGGTATCGACCGGAATCACAGTGGGAAAGCTTGGCGGGGTCGTGGCCTGAATCGGCGCGAGTGTACCCTGCCCAGGCCCTTCGATGATCCTCGGCGCCCTTCCGGATGCGTCGATCAAGGGCGAGGGTGTGGTCATGATCGCCGGGCTGGGATTGAAGCCAGGGCCCGGGACGGGAGGCGGAGCGATCGACGGACTTGATCCAGGAGCAGGAGTCGATCCTCCTCCCTGAGCCCGGGCGGATTGCGGAAGTAATGCCAGGACCAAAACCAGCCAAATCCGACTGCCCAGCCACGCAAGCCGGTCGAGCGGACCAGGCGGAACGTTATCCTGTCGGGTATGGTCGTTCACGGGCATTCCCTTGCCATTCTGAACTCTTTATTTGTGAAAGGTTTCCGCCTTGCGGGAACCCCAAACTGTGATCGCTTAATCATGCGTTTCGTCGATCCGCAACCGCGGTCTCACCGTTAAGGATTCAGGCCTGCCGATTCTGCGATTTCTGGTAGTTGTACCGGCCTTGACGGGTCATGTAGGCTTTTTTCGACCGTCGCACCCGCGGACTTGATTCGATTGCTAAAACCGCTACGACCCGGTAACTGATCGTGCCAATTCGCGGAGTTAGCCGTGGGATATTCTCTTTCGGCCGCCGAGTACCGAATCCTCTGTGTATGGGAGAGTGGATGAACTGCGAACGACAGCGTTTCGGGATTCCGATGCTGGATGCGAACCTTGGAGGGGGTCTGCTCCCAGGCACCTTGACCGTACTGGCTGGTGCCACCGGGGCGGGCAAGACCCAGCTCGGGCTCAGGTGGCTGGATGAGGGAAAAGCCGCGGAGGGACAGCGAGGCATCATCTGCGACCTGACCAGTCGCGGCGATAGCCAGCACCACGCCGGTTACGCGCTTCGGCAGTTCGGCTGGGAGTTAAGATCCGAGGAGCTCGAAGTAAACGCGCCGACTCGATGTGGAACGGGTCTGGGACGCGGCTCGAAGCCCCGGTGACTACCTGCATCCCTTCTCACGTGCGGGTCGCCGTGTCACGCGCCGCGACCTCGATCCCGACGATTGGCACGAGTGGAAGACCGACCTGGCCCGCAAGCTCCGCCAATCCGGCCGGTTCTTTTACGAACATTTCGTGCGAGGGGTTCGTCGCGTCGTGGTTGACGGCATCGAGCCTTCGGAGCGGTTTGCCGAGTCGATCCAGTTCGAGTTCTTCGAGTATCTCTATCACCAGATGATCCGTAAGGAGGCCGACTGGGCCGCCCGCGAGCTCTTTCGCGAACTCTTTCGATCACAGCAGGAGCGTGTGGCGGCCAACCACTATGACTCGAACTCGATCGGCTGCCTCTATCTTTATACCACTCCGCACGTCTTCCTCGACGACCTGATCGCGCAGCCAATCGGTGAGGGAGATATCTTCGCGAACGCGAACACGATCATCCTCATGGGGCGGACCCGTCGCGAAAGCGAAATCGGACGCGCCTTGTATGTGGCCAAACACCGAGGCAGCGCGTGCGGCGATGCGATCCTGCCATACCGGATCGACAACCAGGGGCTCGATTTCCTCGAACCTTCATCCGGGAGCTGAAAACGCGATGAGTGTGGTCATCGACCTGACGGGTAAGACCGCCCTGATCACGGGGGCCTCACAAGGAATCGGCGCCGCAGTTGCACGCATGTTCCACCGCGCGGGGGCCTACGTGGTCCTGAACCATCCCGATTCACCTGATGGCAAGACACACCACGACGCGTCGCAACTCGCCGCCGATTTCGAGGCCGAACGGGTCGATAGCAGTTTGGTGCTTGCCGCCGATGTCAGCGACCCGACGCGGTACAGGCCATGTTCCAGTCCGTCCGCGAAAGGCTCGGGGGCATCGATTCTCTGGTCAATAATGCCGGAATCCTCCGCGATCGGACCGCGGCCAAGATGACGATCGATGAGTGGCGATCGGTTATTGATGTCAATCTTTCAGGTGTTTTCTATTGTTGCAAGTACGGCCTCGAGGTTCTCCGCGACGGAGGCGCCATCGTTAACATGGGAAGCCTCGCGGCCGACGCCGGATTTCACGGCCAGTCGAACTACGCGGCGGCGAAGGCTGGTGTGCAATCCTTGACTCGGGTGCTGGCTCGAGAGGTCGCGCGTCGAGCAATCCGGGTCAACGCAGTCGCGCCCGGTCTGATCGATACGCCCATGATCACCTCGATCACTCCCTCCGCCCGCACTGCCATGGAGCAGGCCATCCCGCTGCATCGACTTGGTAAACCCGAGGACATCGCCGGCGCGGTCCTTTATCTGTGCTCTCCTCTGGCCGGCTATGTCAGCGGACACACACTTGCGGTAAACGGTGGATTTCACGGATAGTCCCGGATGGTTTTTTTGTTTAGCATACAAATCATTGATGATCCGCTTCCCGCTAGTCAGCGGGACGACCAGGACCGAAGCGATCGACGTATGATCGGGAGATGATAACCAGTGGATTCGAGTCCATCGCACGGTAATCGCCATCCCCACTCCCATGCTGGCGGTCTGTTGACGCGCATGAGGGAAGCCACCGGTACGGTGTACGGGGACATCGGAACATCGGTCCTCTACACCTTGATGGAGATCATCCGGGAGACGATCCGACTCAAGAACCACACCATGGACGAGGCGCAGGTCGCGTCGTTGCTCGACAATGGGGGCCAGTTGCTCACCGAACGCGAGACGTTCGGCGGACTCAGCCTGGTTTTCTGGGCTCTCGTTTTCCTGACGGTGAAATACGACTTGTTCGTGATGCGTGCCGACAACCGAGGCGAGGGAGGGACATTCGCTCTCTGGTGCCTCCTGAAAGGTTACTCAGGACGGATCGTCGGTATCACTCTGGTAGGCTATTTGGTCGTCTCAGCGGCGGGTTTGCTTGCCGCCGACGGCGTGATCACCCCACCAATCAGTTTGCTAGGTGCCTTCGAACCACTGGGAGAGTCTCTGGCAGTCGCCGCAACACTCCTCAGCCTGTTCGCTCTCTTCAAGCCACAGTGGCGAGGCACCAGTAGGATTGGTGGTTCGTTCGGTTGGTTCATGATGCTGGTCTGGTTTCCATTGATCGCGATCAAGGGAATCCCCTGGATCCTCCGGCGTCCCGATGTCTTTTTTGCCTTCAACCCGCTCTATGCGGTCTACTTCCTCGGTGAGTTCCCGAAGGTCGGTGCCTTTGTAATTCTGGGTGTCGTCGTCCTGGCCATCACCGGCGGTGAGGCCAAGTATGCCGACCTCGGGCATTTCGCTCGGAAGGGCGAGAAGGAAGTCAAGGACGGGCAAAGTCTCGACCCGAGGAACTCAGGACGACGCCCCGTGATGTACTCCTGGCTCATGCTGGTCTTTCCGTGTCTGCTCTGCAACTATGCCGGTCAAGCGGGTTATGTCCTGGACCGCGGAGTACCACCCCGCGCCAATACTTTCTACGCGTTGACACCGCGAACCGGCGATCCGTCGGTTGATCAAGTGATTCTTGGTGTTGACATGGCGATCTCTGCGCTGGCGGCATTCATCGCGTCACAGGCCCTGATCACCGGAATGTTCTCGATCGTCAAGCAAGCGATCGCTCTTGGCTTCTGCCCACGCTTCGCCGTGAAGTTCACGAGCCATGAGGCCGAAGGGCAGGTCTACATCCCGGCGATCAACTGGGCTATGTTCATGGGCTGTGTGACGATCACACTTCTGTTTCGGACCGCCGGCAACCTCGCGGCCGCATATGGAATCGCGGTTACGGGAACCATGGGGATCACGACACTGGCCTTCGGCTATGTTGCCCATTATCGCTGGAAGTGGCCGACCTGGAAGATCCTTATCGTGTGTACGCCCATTATGGCGGTGGACCTCCTCTTCTTCTTGAGCAACCTTCTGAAATTCTTGCATGGGGGTTACATCCCCATGGGAATCGCCACCGTTCTGGTCACGATCATGCTTACCTGGCAGTGGGGACGCGGTGCGCTGGCCGGGGCCTTCTACGCGTTTGGAGTACAGTCCGGCAAGAAGGTAAGCTGGCTCGTTGCCCTACGTGACAAGGTCGACGAAGTTCGGATCTCGATCGAGGAGAATCTACCTCAGGCCCGTTTGCTCGTTCAGGGCCGCCGTCGGCTCGTCGAATCGGATCGTGCGTTCGTGTTTCTCTGTTCCCGCCCCATGGTCAGCCTCGACGAATACCTGCCGGTATCGCTTCGCATTTTCCTCAAGAAGTTCGGCGTACTCCCGGCGCACATCACGTTATTCCATGTCAATCAAGTCTCTGTCGCCGAAACCGAAGGCGATCGCCGCCTTGATCTCCACAATCTGGGCCGTAACATCGTTTCAATTTCAATGACCTATGGTTATATGGAACAGCCCGATATACGAGGCGCCCTCCGAGAACTGCAGGCGCGTGGGGAGATCGATATCCCATCTGAACGCTGGATCATCGTGGTTGGAGAGGAAGAGATCATCATTCATGATGACCTTCGCTTGTTCAGCAGGCTCAGGGTCGGATTGTTCCGCCTGATCCTTCATCTCTCTACCCCTGCGCACAAGTTTTTCGGTTTGGACTACGATGCCGCGATGACCAAGGAAACCATACCTGTGGTCTTCGCGCGGAGCGGAGTCAAGATTGCCCTCCCCGAGTTGGAAATTGTGGAGTCCACGTCGGATGCACGTCGCGACTTCTCCGACGATGCCGGACGACTTGGTGGACGCGATCCATTTATGGATTACGAATCGACGTCGGATGGTCCTCCCCAGGGAGATTCCGTTCTGACTTCCTGAACCATCCTGCAATCTGCTTGTCGTCATTCGTTCGGGACGTGCAAGATGCACGATCACCCACTTTGGGCCCTCGGGCACGACTCGATCATTTTTTTGATAAGCCTTTTTCTGAAAGCCAGTTACTCCCGATGTAGGAGTAGTCGGCACAGCGCCTGCAATCCCGATGGAGAGAAGCTGCCGGTTTTCACGGCATGCTGTCTGGAGTCACCAAAGGTGATTCCCTTCTCGGGAGAGAGATCTTGTGCACCACGTCCTTGATACTCGAGCTGCGCAGTCGTAGCGGGGCTCGTATTCTGGCGGTTCCTTATCAGTCGCGGTATAGCCTCAAGCCGTGCTGGCTTCCCGACGGCATGATCGTCGAGCGACCTACTGCTGACCAGCGACGTGAGGTCCCAGACCGACTGGCCCCTTTTTTGGGTTTGACAGCCGACGGTGAGCCGGCGTCGATCCACCATGCCAACCTCGGGCTCGTCACCAGTTTTGTAAGCTTCGACGGGGTTTTTGCCCTCCCGGACGGCGTGATTGTTGCTGTTTACGGTGCCGAGGCGCTACCACTCGGCTAATCGTCGATGCTTCCTGGCAGACGAGTCCCCGCAGTGAAGTTATGGAAATCGGCCGTTTTTTGGGTTTCGGTCCTTCGATCCAAGTGCACACTTGTATTCACTGCTTCTCTCCGTCCCGGTTTCGACTCAGCGCTCGCAATTCACATCACAAGCAAAATTTCCTCGTGGCCTATCAGCGTCGCACGGACGGGAACGCCAGCCATTCGGGGATCGATCAGACATGATCCGCCAATCCGGCCGCCATCGCCGGCTTCGCTGGCTCCAGACCCCTTGCCCATCCTTGATTGGCAGTGGTCAAGCAATCCGGGATCTCCCGCACTCTTGATGATCCAAGAGCGTAGATTTGATATCGACCTACGAGTTTCCGCCCCTGATTTCATCCCCTTCGGAGGCACTCCTTGCTTCTGTTCCAGCTACTGCGCACCCTGTCTGCAGTCGCCTGGTCCAAACCGAATTCGACGGCATGACCCTGACCCTCGGCATCGCGACCACTCACCCCAGCGCGTCCTGTCCCGCCTGCGGCGGCGAGAGCCAGCGCGTTCATAGCTGCTACATGCGCCAACTCGCCGAAGAACCCGCCTTCGGACGCCGAGTCCGGCTCCAGATGACCGTCCGCCGATTCCTCTGCCCCAACCCGGGATGCCCGCGTCACATCTTCGTCGAGCCGCTCGACGGCCTCGCCGCCAAACACGCACGCACGACCACGCGACTGGCCCAAGCCCACCTCGCCATCGGCCTGGCCTTGGGTGGTGAGGCCGGGGCGAGGCTGGCGAGAAAGACCGCGATGCCAACCAGCCCGGATAGCCTCCTGCGACGCCTCAAGCAAGCGGGGGCTCGATCATCGGACCCCTCGGCTCGTCGGCATCGACGACGGGGCCTGGAGCAAGGGGCGGCGCTTCGGAACGATCGTGGTCGACCTCGAGACGAGCGAAGTCATCGACCTCCTGCCCGATCGCGACGCCGCGACCGTCAAGGTCTGGCTCGAGGCCCATCCCGGGATCGAGTTGGTCAGCCGCGACCGCGCGTCGGCCTACGCCCAGGCGGCCACCGAGGCCGCGTCCAAGGCGCAGCCGGTCGCCGATCGATGGCACCTGCTGAAGAACGTGCGCGAGGCGGTCGAACGCCTGTTGGAGCGCCATCTGCCTGTCATCACGGCGGCCCTCAAGCCCGCCGATCCCGATCCGACGAGTAGGCCCGACGCATCGCCTGACGGCGCAACGACCGGTGAGCCGACTCCCCAGGGATCGCCAGCGTCCCCGAATCCGACCTCACCTCGACGACGAAGCCTTGCTTGCCAAGCGACGGCGGCCGTCGAGCGATTCGAGCGGGTCCACTTCAGACCTCGCCATGTCGAGGAGGGCGGTGCGGAGCTATCTCCGTCGCGATCGATGTCCCGACTGGAGGCCCGGACGAGCGACGCGGTCGAGGATGGACGAGCATCGGGAGTGGGTCGACGCCCACGTCGCCGAGGGGCGGATCAACGCAACCGAGTTGCATCGCGAACTCGTCGCGATAGATGTTCGGCTCCCGTATCCCACGGTCCGTCGCTATCTCACTGATTAGCGACAACCAGATTTCCCGCCAGCGAGAATTACACTTCCCGCCCCGAGTCGGCCGGCTTTTCATGGCGATTCTCCGCAAGGAGGGAGAATCACCATGAGCTTCAGCAGGGATCGGCAGGTTCGGCGTCTGCGCGCGTTGTTGAAGACCGGAAAGTCGCTCAAGGCTGCGGCGATGAGGGCGGACATGGATGAGAAAACGGCACGGAAGTATCGCGAAGGCGAGAAGCTTCCCAGCGAGATTGGCGTCTGGCCGCGGACGTGGCGGACTCGGGAGGATCCGTTCGCAGAGGTCTGGGACGAGGTGTGCGAGCAGTTGGAGATCAGTCCCGGGTTACAGGCCAAGACCCTGTTCCTCTGGCTGCAGCGGAAGTACCCGGGCCGGTTCGAGGACGGTCAAGTGCGGACCCTTCAGCGGCGACTTCGTCAGTGGCGGGCGACTGCCGGGCCGGCCAAGGAGGTGTTCTTCGCACAGATCCATCATCCCGGCCGATTGGCGGCATCCGACTTCACGCATATGAGAAGTCCTGGGCGTGACGCTCGGCGGCCAGCCCTTCGACCACATGGTCTACCATTTCGTCCTGACCTACTCGAACTGGGAGACCGCCTCGATCTGCTTCTCGGAAAGCTTCGAGAGCCTCAGTGAAGGATTGCAAGCGGCGCTCTGGGAACTCGGCGGGTCGCCGGAGCGACACCGCTCGGACCGGATGAGCGCGGCGGTGAATAATCTCTCTGAACGAAATGAGTTTATAATGAACGCAATAAGTTTGCACTTAGATATCAACAGATAACAGCACATTGTGGTCTGACGATGGAGAAGATCAACCCGCGGCAGGCCCATGAGAACGGCGACGCGGAACAGAGCCACAACCGGTTCAAGCAGGCCGTGGACCAGGCGCTGTTACTGCGCGGCAGCCGCGACTTCGCCGACCGTGCCGCCTACGAACGATTCCTCCGAGAGGTGCTCGAACAGCGCAATTCCGGCCGTGGCAAGCGGCTCGCCGAGGAACGGGCGGCTCTGCGTCCGCTGCCGTCGGGGCGGCTTGAGAGCTACAAGCGGGCGCGGGTTCGGGTTCATCCCGGGAGCCTGATTCACGTGGAGCGGAACGTTTATTCGGTGGACAGTCGCTTGATCGGCGAGCGGGTCGACGTGCGGGTCTACGCGGACCACCTGGAGGTCTGGTTCGCGGGGCGCATCGTCGAGCGGCATGCCTCGACTCCGTGGCAAGCGAAAACACATCGTTAACTACCGACACGTGATCGATTCGCTGGTCCGCAAGCCCGGCGCGTTCGAGAACTACCAGTATCGCGAGGACCTGTTCCCCACGAGCCGGTTCCGGATGGCCTACGACGCCCTTCGCGAGACGACGCCGGACCGGGCTTCACGGGGGTACCTCAAGATCCTCGAACTGGCGGCTCGGGAGAACGAGTCGCTGGTCGACGACGCCCTGCGGTCGTTACTCGACGGCGACCAGCCGATCATGGCCCAGGCGGTCGTGGACTGGAACGGCCGCCATGAGCCGGCAAGGGCGGCGACCGAGGTCCAGGTGGAAGCCACCGAGTTGTCGAGTTTTGACCTGTTGTTCTGTCACAAGGAGGTGTGGGATGGCTTCGGCGACGGAAGTGAAGCGGCGGCTGATGGAGTGCCTGTGGGGAGCTCCATTTGCCCACGTTTCGTGAGCGTTTTGAGGACCTGGCCCGCCGCGCGGTTCAGGAGTCGCTCAGCTACGAGCAGTATCTCGGGGAACTTGCCGAGCAGGAGTGCCAGGTGCGACGCATGAACCGGATCGAGCGCTGGCTGCGAGAATCGGACTTGCCGTTGGAGAAGAGCCTGGCCCGGTTTGACATGAAGCGACTGCCGGCGAAGGTATCGCGTCAGGCGCGGACGCTGCTGGATGGGGCCTTCGTGGACGCGCGGGAGAACGTCCTGGCCTTCGGTCGTTCGGGGAGTGGGAAGACGCATTTGCTTTGCGGAATCGCGCAGGAACTGGTGCGGTCGGTCCGAAGGTGTCTGTTCGGCCCGTGCAGCCTGCTCGTGCAGGATCTGTTGATCGCGAAGCGCGACCTGCGGCTGAGCCGCCACCTGAAGAGGCTGCTCGCGCTTCGACGTGCTGGTCATCGACGACCTGGGCTACGTTCAGCAGAGCCGCGAGGAGATGGAGGTGTTGTTCACGCTGCTGGCGGAGCGTTACGAGCGTGGCAGCGTGATGATCACGAGCAACCTGCCGTTCTCGAAGTGGGAGAGCATTTTCAAGGACCCGATGACGACCGCGGCGGCGATCGACCGCCTGGTCCATCACAGCGTGATCCTGGAGCTGAACGTGCCGAGCTACCGCCTGGAGCAGGCCCAACGGGGCAAGCAACCGGCACCCGCAGAGCCGCCCCCGGTGGATTGCCCACAGCCCGAGGCCGAGCGTCGTTCGAGTCGGCCTGAGAAGACAACGGCTGGGGGCGTCTGACGATCGTAAAAGCGGGAAGTGTAATTGTCGTCAAGTAGAAGTGTATTTGTCGTCGATCACCGGTGCTCTCATCACGATCGACGCGATGGGCTGCCAGAAGGAGATCGTCAAGCAGATCGTCACCGGCGGCGGCGACTGCGTGATCGCCGTCAAGGATAACCAGCCGAAGCTGCTGGCCGCGATCGAGTCGCTGGTCCTCGGCCACCTGGAAGGCGACCTGGAAGACCTCCGCTATCGGTATCACGAGACGCTCGACGACGGGCATGGCCGGATCGACGAACGGTCGTATTATCTCATGAAGGTGCCTCGCGACTTCGCGGCGTCGAAGGAATGGCCGTGGGTGAAGGCGATCGGGTACTCGTTGCGGATCACGCCGTGATGCCGACGGCAGGGAGTCGGACGAGGTGCGGTATTACCTCAGCAGCCGCTATCTCAGCGGCAAGCGGTTCGGCGAAGCGGTCCGCGGCCATTGGGGCATCGAGTCGATGCACTGGGTCCTGGACGTGAACTTTCGCGAGGACGACAGCCGCACCCGGGAGCGGACCTTGGGCAGCAATTTGAGCTGGCTCCGACGTTTCGCCGTGACGCTCCTGAAGCGTCATCACGCCAAGGACAGCCTTCGCGGAAAGATGATCTCCTGCGGTCTCAACACGAACTTCCTCACGGAAGTCCTGACTCTACAAAAAGATTGATATGCGATGGACGTGCATCGTGCGTGCCGTTTTATCGGACGGATCGAGAGAGTCGATACCCCCGATAGAAATCACCGAAACTAGCGTTCTGCATTTAGCGTAATCCGCCTATTGTCGCGCACCAGCTAGCGAGCGCTAGGAAAAAACCCCGCCATTGATGGCGATCTCCGGGTGGGCGTTCGCCAAGGAAAATGAACGTGATCCCTCCCACTCTTCCCACGATCAAAAGGAGCGCATCGCTGCTTCCTTCGCGTTACAATCAGTGCTTGTCCTTCGGCACCAAGGTGAGTTTAGAACGCGTGGGGTTCCGTAAACGCGAGGGGGCGGCGATGGGATCGACAGATCTGGAGGCTCAGGTCGAGCGAGGCGAGGTGGCCGGTTCGATCGCCGTCGACGAACCAGAGAGTCTGCCTCAGGCCAGCACGGAGGCCCAGGACGCTCCCGACAACACTCCATCAGCCTTAGTCTCGAAGGAACCCATCCCGGAACTTCGCTGGGATTCCTCAGTCGAGGCCCGAATCCTCGGCTTCGGCTGGGATGCCGATCCGACCGTTGTTGACTGGTTCGGCGCTGGTGAGCCCAATCTGCTGGTAACGGCTGGAGGTGGACCTAAGGGCCGCTCCGCTCGGATCTACCGTCCACTTTCACTCAGTAACGGTGGCGATCTTTCGAGGCGTTACGACGCGGGTACAACCGTGCCAGACCTCGATGGCTTGAGTATGGTCTGCGTATTTCCAAATACCGCGCCGAGCCGATTCGACCTGCTCGCTTTTGATGGCTTGAGCTGGGTTTTCCTGCCGAATGAGGGTGGACCTGATCGTCCGTCGTTCGGAGTTCGTCATCCACTGCCCCTGTCCCAAGATCTTGGAATCGGGCCATGCCGGACGGTTCAGATGGTCTCTGTTGACTGGGACGGCGACGGGCTCCACGACTTGCTCGTGGGCGTCGACGAACTGTCGGATTACTGGCCGGAGGAAACGATCGACCTACCGGTCGAACAGCGGGTGGGCTTTAACTTGCAAGCAGGGCACCCTTGTTATGATCGCGGTGGTCTCTGGAGGGGTCGTGCTCCGCAAGGTCGCATCTTCTGGTTACGTAACGTCGGCCGTCCGGGCCAACCGGAGTTCGCGTCGGCTGAGGAGATCTTCGCTGAGTCTGGGAGGCTCGATCTGGCGCCTCATCCGGCTCCTTTGGCGCTCTCGTGGGATGGGGGGCACAGCCTCGAGGTCCTGATCTGCGACGCACGCGACGTGGTGCGCCTGCACCGTAATTTCGGCGGTCAACGTCCGCCTGTATTGATGGAGCCGCGTACTCTTCAAAGTGGTCACTCACCCCTCCACCTGCCGGATGAGCGGACGCGCCTGATCGCCGCCGACCTCGATGGCGACCACCGCGACGAATTGGTCTACGGTACCGCGGAAGGCAGGGTGTTCGTAGTGACGTCTGGCCGAACCCGGAACGAGGCGAGGACTCCGGCAGCGCTGCTCCAGGAGCCTGGTGCGTTCTGGCTCGGAGGAGGACTGGTCGCGACCGTGGGCGACATCGACGGGGACGGCGATCTCGATCTGATCACTGGCGATGCGTCGGGACGGCTTCACCTGGTCCACGATCTGGGTGGTCCGAACGACCACCGGTACGGAACGCCAACCACGATCGAGGCGGGTGGGGCGCCATTCCGGGTTGACCCCGGACCGGACGGCATGCTGGATGGACCCGCCTGGCCGCGACTGGGTTACGCGTGCCCGTCGCTTGCCGATTGGTTTGGACATGGCCGGCTCGATCTGATCGTCAGTGGTGCGGGAGGCGAGGTGCTCGCGCTGCGGAACGACGGTTCGGCCAACGATCCTCGGTTCGGAGCACCTATGCCCCTTCAGTGTCTGGGTGCTCCGCTCATCCTGCCGCCGCGTGTCCGGCCGGCCATCTTCGACTGGAACGGCGACGGCCGTGCCGATCTGATCGGGCTCGATCTGCAAGGCTTTCTGGTCATCTATCCACGTGTGGGAAAGTACGAGGTCGGCAGGCCAGTGCCCCTGGTTGATCGCCTGGGGCGATTTCTTCGTCTCGACGGTGCGTTCCGACAGGCGGGACGATGCGCGTTGTGGGCAGGGCTCTGGTCGGACTCGGGACGGCCTGATTTGCTGGTTGGTCTGCCTCGCAGCAATCGTCATGTGATTCCGGCCATGACAGGCCGTCCCCTCGTGGACGTTGAAGAACTCCCGACCGTGCTTCTTCTAGAGAATCCAGGGGACGGTACCCTGATTCCTCGCCCACTCTATTACGGGGATGGGCGTCCCTTGATCGCGGGGATGGAAGGGTGTAGCCCTTGCGGAGTCGTTCTGCGAGCGAATCGCGACACAGTGCCACTTGACCTCTTGATCGGTATCGATGATGGGCATCCCATCGCCGTGGCGCGGGAATCGCTGGCTTTCTGATGGTAAGACAACCTGATTGATCGACCGACCTTCGTGCGGGAACAACGCCGATGGATGGACCTCTGACCAACTCTCCTGACGACAATGACAAGCCGAAGAAGATCGCGGACGCCGACTGGCTGGTGGGTCAGCCATCGAAGCCCAAGTCTCGTCCGGCCGCCACACAGCCGAAAGCTCAGCCGCTGTCGGGCCCTGCGAACACCAAATCTTCGGGTACAACGGATGATATCGACCACACCTATGATGTGATTGGTGGAACCGAGGATCCTGAGACGGATGTGCCCGTCGCACCGATCCCTGTTCCCGTAGCTCCCAGGAAGCCGAAACCCAGGCTCGACGACGATACCGCCGAGCCGACGGGTCCCCCGGCGACGGTTGACGAGGTTTGGAGCCGTTGGGGAGAGTGGGGCGGTAGCGTCATCCAGGTCGGGGTTGCGCTCTTACTCTTAGGTTTTGCGCTTTACTTGACCATAACATCCATGCAGCTCTTCCTGTCGTTTCTCGTGTTCGTGCTCGGTTTTGCCGTGGTTCTCGTTCTTTGTTACCCGATCTTCATCACGCTCGAGAGGCCCGTGCGGATCACACCCGAACAGGCAGCCAAGGATTTTTATGCGATGCTGTCTCACGGAATGCCAAACTATCGGCGAATGTGGATGCTCCTCAGCTCAACGGGCAAGGAATCGAGCCTCGCGGGATTCTCGGATTACGATGGCTTCCGTTCTTACTGGAAGAAGACTCTCGCATCCCTCCAGGGAGGAAAGAGTGGGAATCTGAATCCCTTGAAATTCCGGGTCGAGGACTTCCGGTCGGAGAAGAGTGCGGGTTTGACAGCCCTGACCGCCAAGTATACGGTGAAGGTGTATCGAGGCATACCAACGCCTGATCATGAAGTCGGCGCTTATGCGATCTCCACTAGTCTGGTCAAAGGACCCGACCGGATGTGGTATCTGAATTCGGGCACGCTGCCGATCGATCGGCGATCGTCGTCTCAATCCGCTTTCGAGGTTTGAACAACCGCGGATGAGGAGGCCGCCGGGTGTCATGCTTTACAGGATGCCGTAATCACGATCCGCCTGCCAGCCACCATCGCCAGCGGAAGACCAGGTAGGTGATCCCAAAAAGACCCGCACAGACGGGCGGATAAATCAACAGGAAGAGAGCCCAGTCCGGTATGGAGACACCCCAGACGGGCACGCTCGGCATCGGCTCGCTCCCTCGCTCATTTTCGGAGTCGGATTGATGGCCCGGTGACCGAGGTGCAGGCAGACTGAAGGTTGCCGAATAGGGGCTGATGACCGAGAGAGTTTCCAGCCCCTCCTCGGAGATCGAGGAGATTCCTTGAAGATACCAACGTGTGCCGACCGGTCCCGCGAACAGGAGCAGGAGCGTCATATAGGTCAGGACCAGCGCGACGGAAGTCCGCCGCGCCAGCGCCGAGCAGAGCAGGCCAATCGTCGCGGTCGCCATGCACGTCGTCGCGATGATTGCCAGGACGGCCGGCAGCGTCCAGAATCGCTCCCGGAGCTCCGGCAACAGGAGATAGCCCAGGAGAAGTTGCTCGGTGAGAAGGAACGTCAGCACGGTCGAGACGCGTAGCGCGGCGACCAGTTTTGCCCAGACGATCCGGCCTGGCCGCAATAAAGTCGTCAGAAGCAAGGCCATCGTCTGCCGCTCCCGCTCCTGCGTGATGCTACCGGCCGAGAAGACCGGACCCACCAGAATATTAAACGTGAGTACATAGGAAACGTAATACCAGACCAGGTCGGGCCGGAAGAAGAGCAAGCCGGCCATCAGGGGAATCGACAGGAGCATGCTCACCTGGATAACGACCCGGAGCATGAGCGTTCCCTGGCTGAAGATCTCGCTCCGGAGCTCCTTATCGAGTACGGGGTTCGTACCGTCGGGCATCAGGTCGGTACGCTTGGCCGGCGCGAAGAGCTTGTCAGGAAAGAGCTCGCGATCGATGACGACGCCGATGGCGTATTTCATCTCCTCATCTTCATCGATTACGTCCTTGCCCTCGCTGCCCACGTCCGGGGGATGAAGGAGACGCTTGTTGACCAGGATGGCAACGACGGCCCAGATCGCCAGACACCAGGGAGGAAACACCGCAACCGACACGAAGTCGCGCAAGGCCGCGCTGTCGCTCACCCAGGTATCATCGGTCCAGGTCAATACCACGCAAACCAGGGCTAGGGGCAAGATGACAAGATAACTGACAACCAGTGCCGAACTCGTTCGGCGAAAGTAGCTCGAGCAGGCGATGCTCAGAAGTCCGAACGTGCCCGCCGCCAGGATCAGCACAAGATATGCCCGCGCAATGTCCGAGAGCATGATCCCGCCGAGCAGAAAGCAGAGGATCATCAAGGGCAGGCTCGAGATGATCAGGATGACCAGGAAGCTCAACGAGCTGAGCAGCTTGCCCATCAGGATCGTTGTCGGTTTGAGCGGGCTGGCCAGCAGCATCTCGTAGGTCTTCCGCTCCTTCTCACCGGTGATGCTTCCGGCCGCGAAGGTCGGGGCCACCAGGGCCACCAGGAAGAACTGGCCCAGAAAGAAGAGGTCGAACAGGCGACGGGCCACACCCGAGCTGACCTGCCGCGCCGTCCCCACCTGCCGGCCAGTAAAAGTAGACCACCACCGCCAGAAACGCGACGTAGAGCCACTGGAGAACGAAGGCGCGTGGCGATCGCAGATTCACGAGCAGCTCGCGGCCCAGTACCGGATTATCGCGGAACCACATCGCTGGCCTCACCACGTTGCCGAACCCCGGGAGCCATACCCGCCAGAGAGCGAGGTGCTTGGGCCTTAACTCACAATACCTTTAGTGATCATCATGAATACATCTTCGAGCCGTAGCGGCTCCTCGGCGAACGACTGGACGGAAACACCACCACCGATGAGGCGTCCCAGGAGCCGGGCCATCTCGCTGTCCTGGCCCGAATATTCGGCGGTCAGGGTGTGGTCGTAAGTCTGAACTGAGCGAACGCCCGAGTCCTCGCGGAGCAGTTCTTCGGCAAGGACTGTCGTCTCGTCCAGCACGCGGATCTTGATGACCCGATGCGCGCGAATCTGGGTCTGTATCTCCTGGATACTCCCGGCCGCAAGCAGCTTGCCCCGTTCGATAATCCCGATCGACGTGCAGAAGTCCGCTAGCTCCGACAGGATATGGCTCGAAATCAGGATCGTCTTGCCCATCCCCCGGAGCTCGTTCAGGAGCGCCTTCATTTCAAGCCGGGCCCTGGGATCAAGGCCGGATGCCGGCTCGTCGAGGATCAGGACGGGAGGATCATGGACCAGTGTCTTGGCCAGGCAAAGACGCTGCTTGAGCCCCTTGGAAAGACCGTTGACATAATCATCCCGCTTGTGCGTCAGATCCAGGAGTTCGAGTACCTCGCTAATGATCTTCTTGCGGTAAGCGTAAGGGATCTCGTAGGCGACCGCGAAAAAATCCAGAAACTCCCAGACTTTCATGCCGTCATAGACACCAAAATCGTCGGGCATGAAGCCGATGACTCGCCGGACGGCCATGGGATCGGCGACCACCGAGTGCCCGGCGATCCGGCCTTCGCCGGAAGTCGGCCGAAGCAAGGTGGCCAGGAACCGGATCGTGGTGCTTTTGCCCGCACCATTGGGTCCGATGAAGCCGAAGATCTCACCCCGATCGATCGAGAAGCTCAGGTCGTCGACAGCCAGGAAGTTGCCATACCGCTTCGTGAAGTTGATCACCTCGATCATGGGTTCGTCGATCTCCTGCCACGTCCAGTGCCGGGGTCGCGACCACGACCGGCGCCGAAACCCCGACGCCCGCCAGAGCCCGGACTCGCTTCCGGATCAGGACCGGAGCCGGGAGGGCCGAACCGGTTGCCTCCGCCGTTACTGTCGCCCCTGCGATAGAAGCGTCGAAAGTCATCGTCGGCCGAGGGCTCCGCAGCGCCGGGGGCGAGGCTGTTGAAGTGCGGTCCATCGGGCGCCGGGGGGGCCCCGACCGTCAGATGGACGACGACCAGGCTGAATCCGCGATGACGATCCACCTTGGGTTCGAGGGTCATCCCTCCCCGGGGGCCGGGCGACCAGGCGACCAGACGGATCTCGCCCAGGTTCTCGGGCCGCTGTTCGACGAACGAGCGGAGCACGCCTAGGAAGGGAGCGGGATCAAGTCCGTCGCCAATACCACGCTGAAGCTCATTTTCCTTTTCGAGCCGTTTCCTTGGCCGCCCCGCGAGCTCAACGCCGGCTCCCGGCGCGATCGTACCCAGCGAAATCTCATGCCGTTCGCCCTGAGCGACATCCGTGAAATCGACGAGCACGGCATCGCGGAGCTCCAACTCGCTCTGGTTGTCGAGCCTTGTGATCTTATCTTGCGCATCGCGCACCAGAGTGATCGGACCATTCAAGCTTGCCATTTGCTCGGACCGGAACATCGACAGACTGCGCGGTTGGACCTGAAAACCTGACAGTGTGGGAGTCGGGTACGACCGCCAGACCGAGGTCGCAACCTCCTCGCCACGCAGCGAACGGCCGCTATCGAGCGGCAGCGCCAGCGCAGTCGGTTCGTTCGGGAACGCGATCGAGAACTTGATCCGGCTCGTGGCGTAAATCGACCCGAACCGGCTCAGATGGGCCCGGGGATAAGCTCCGTGGAGCTCCACAAGATCGATCTCGTCACACGAGGTATCATAACCCATATCGTACGCCGCGGCGCGTTCGACGCCGACGGCGAAGCCCAGGGCCAGGAACGGGACGATCAACCAGGCCCATTCTCGTCGCCCCAGGATATAACGGCAGACCAGCCAGTTCAAAGGCACCAGCGCCATCATGTAGGCCAGAATCACCCGCAACACGAAGGAAGCGCTCGGGATTGTGATTCCCGACGCGCGCTCGCAGCTCGTCGCGACAGATTCTCGGCAGCGAGGCACTGTCGTCCCAGGCGGCCACGGTGCCGCGGATCATCTCGCGGAAATAGCGCCGGGCGGAACGGTCGCCCCAGCCGTTGGAGGAGCCAAACTCGCTTCGGTTGGCCCAATCCGCGGGCGGGCCGGGCAGATTGACGAGTTTTGACTCGCCGCCCGAACGCGACTTCTCGTCGGGCATGGGCCTCGTCGCCAGGCTCAAGGGGTTGAAATCACGGCTCAGGAGCCGGAACCAGCTCAGTGACAGGCTTCCAAGCTGCTGGAACGAGGGAGAATGAGAACTCGCGTAGTCTCCCCAGCCAAAACGTCCCGGTGGCTCCTCGGGGCGTCTCAGTACCACGCGTCGCACCAGGGTATCGAGACCGGGCCATGAGGCGAGCGATTCGTCGGTCGGGTTGACCGAAAGGACCAGGACGCGCCCTCGGCCGACGCGCCACTCGACGCCCAGGGTCCGGCCGCTCGTGGGGTCGAGTGGGATGACCGACGCCCCCGCGCGGCTTCAGTCCAGCCACGTAGAGCGGCCTACCCGGTGCCGGTCGAATCGGAACTGCCGGTTCGTACCGCCGTCCCGATCGCTCCCGGGCTTCGTCCTCGGACAGCGCCACCGCGACCTCGTCACTGGACTCGGCCGGCCGGATGGGAGGAGGGTAGGCGGCTGAGAGCCCGCCCAGGGCGTTCTCGTCCAGCAACTCGCCCTGCCCGGTCGGATCGGCCGGCAAATAAGGCTCCAGAAAGCTGTCACGAAGCAGGCTGAATCCCGGGGTCGCCCCACCCGTCACAATCAACTGCCCGCCGAAGTGGAGCCAATCGATCAGCGCCTGCTGCTGGGAGGCAGTGAGGACGTCCGGAGGGAGCCCGTCCCAGAGAACGTGACTGATCGTGGTCCAGGTCAGGGGATGCGAGGAGAGCGGTGGCCGTTCCGGCTCCAGGGGCAGGACCATCCGGTAGTACCGCTGCCGCTCCACCGAGACCGTGTCGCTCAGGTCGATCGAGAGTGGCGTCACCGCCTGAAACCGGCCCCAGGGCGCGTACGCGTCGGTGGCGCTGCGGCTGAGCACCACAACCAGGGTCTGCCACGGGGCCAGCGTCCGAAGGCTTGCCTTCCACGATTCGTCGGGACGAACCCCTTCCGGCCGGATCAGCTCGATATTCAGCTCGCGCGGAATCAGCGGGAGCAACATCTGTAACCCGATCCGCGTCCGCTCTCCCATCAGCAACTGCGCATCGCGACGGAAGATGACCCGGTGCGGCATGTTCTTGAGCGGCACCGGCTCGGTCTGGAGCAAGCCCTGGTACGCCTCGTAATTGGAACGCATTTCGAGGCTCATCGTGCTCCAGTGGTTCGGCTTCGCCATCGGCAGGATGTCGAACGGGGCGACCTGGGAGCGAAAGAATTCGAGCGGCGGACGGGTCTTGTCTTTTTCCCTTTTCTGCTCGAGCTCGAGCCGATCCCGCACGTTCGCGGGGTTGGTCAAGACCTGAAGCCGCTCATCGCCGCCCGGCTCCTGGTCGGGTGCCTGAGCACGGACCTGGGCCACGAATCCGCCCGAACCCGTCGCCAGACTCCATGCGAGCCCGAGACCGATCACGAGCGAGCACCTCCCGGCGCGATCCATGGTCCGTATTGATCTCACTGTAGCGGTCCCTGAGATTGTCTCGAGGCTCGGTCCCGTGCGAGATTCGCGTGGGCCCGAGACCAGTCGAGTCGAGCCGAAACCGAGCCGAACCGGGACGGAACACGAGGGCGAAGCTTGAAGTGTACCCCGTCCCGACACCCCGCGGGAAGGGGCCGGCCGTGAAGCCGGCGCGTCTTGCCCTCGGGTCATGCACCCGGTTACCTTGTCCTGACCGGAACGGCCGCGTTCCCCGGGCCCTGGCCGACGCGAGAGACGCAGGCGTATGGCGACTGGTTGCGACCCTGGTGTTTCCCAACGGCCTGGCGGGGCCGCGCCCGCCATCCAGGTCCGCGGCGCCCGCGTACACAATCTCCGAAATGTTGATATCGACTTGCCTCGCGACCGCCTCGTGGTGCTCACTGGCCTGAGCGGCTCGGGAAAGAGCTCGCTGGCGTTCGACACGCTCTACGCCGAGGGCCAGCGCCGCTATCTCGACAGCCTGTCGAGCTACGCGCGGCTTTTTCTTGACCAGCTCGAGCGGCCCGACGTCGACCTGATCGACGGGCTGCCGCCCACGATCGCCATCGACCAGCACGCGGGAGGCGGCAGCCCGCGCAGCACGGTCGGGACGATCATCGGAGATCCATGACTACCTCCGGCTCCTCTATGCGCGGACGGGTCTGCCGCACTGTCCGGCGTGCGGCGAGCCGATCCGCCGCCAGACACCCGAGCAGATGGTCGCCAGCGTTCTCGCCCTGACCGAGGGACAGAAGGTCCTGGTCCTGGCTCCTCTGGTCCGCGGCCGGAAGGGCGAGCATGCCGAGGCACTCCAGAGCGATCCGCCGCGCGGGCTTGATCCGGGCACGGATCGACGGCCAGGTCGTCGAGATCGGCGACGACAGCGGGCCCCCGATCAAGCTGGCCAAGACCAAGCCGCACGATATCGAGGCGGTGGTGGACCGGCTGGTGGTCCGCGCCGGTATCCGGCCCCGGCTCGCCGAGAGCATCGACCTGGCCCTGAAGCTGGGCAACGGCTCGGTACTCCTCTCGGCCCAGACCGATACCGGCTGGGACGACCGGCTCCTGAGCGTCCACTTCGCCTGCCCCGCCTGCGGCACGGGGCTTCGAGGAGCTCGAGCCCCGGAACTTCAGCTTCAATAGCCCCTACGGCGCCTGCCGGACGTGCGGCGGGCTCGGAACCATCCCGGTCTTCTCCGACGACCTGATCATTCCCGACCGAGATCTGACACTCGAAACCGGCGCGGTCGTGCCCTGGCGCGGGCCTCGACCGCTGGTGCCGGCCTTGAATGTCGGCCCGTTGCTCAAGGCCCTCAAGCTCAAGGCCGCGACGAGCCTGGCCTCCTGGCCTCCTGAGGCCGTCGAGGCAACTTTGCGCGGCGGTCCGGCCGGTTTCGAGGGGGTCATTGCCCGAGCTCGAGCGCGAGCGATCGACCGCCCGGACCGACCGCCGGAGGACGTCGATCGAGGCGTTTCAACGGCCCCGTCCGTGCCCGGATTGCGGCGGGGCCCGCCTCCGCGCCGAGGCCCGTGCCGTGACGATCGACGGGCGGGCGATTCAGCAGGTCACGGCTCTGCCGATGGATCAGGCACGCGGCTGGTTCTCCACGCTCCGGTTCACGCCCCCCCTCGACCTGGTCGGTCCTCCCCTGGTCGCGCGAGATCGATCGACGGCTCGGGTTTCTCGAGCGGGTGGGCCTGGGCTACCTGAGCCTCGACCGCGGGACCGACACGCTCTCGGGCGGCGAGCTCCAGCGAGTCCGGCTGGCCACGCAGATCGGCTCGGGACTGGTCGGCGTCTGCTACGTCCTCGACGAGCCGACGGCCGGCCTGCACCCGCGCGATACCGCCCGGCTGCTCGGCTGCCTGACCGATCTCCGCGACCAGGGGAACAGCGTCGTGGTCGTCGAGCACGACGAGACCACGATCCGCGCGGCCGACTGGATGATCGACCTTGGCCCCGGCGCCGGCCCCGACGGCGGCCGGATCGTCGCCAGCGGACCCCCCGACGCGCCCTCGGCGACCCGGCGAATCGCTCACGGCCCGCTACCTCACGGCAGAGCTGCCGGGTCGATCCCGGAGACTCGACGCGGCTGACGGCGCAGCCCCGGCTCGATCGCGATCGAGGGCGCCGCGGAGCGCGAACCTGCAAGGCGATCGACGTCCGGATCCCGATCGCCGCCCTGACGTGCGTCACCGGCGTCAGCGGCTCGGGCAAGAGCACGCTGGTCCACGAGGTCCTCGCCCGGGCGGTCCGGCGACGCCTCGAACGGACCGGCCCGCAGCCCGGTGCCTGCCGCGCGATCGAGGGCCTGGAGGCGATCGACAAGCTGATCGAGATCGATCAGACGCCGATCGGCCGCGGCCCGCGCTCGACCCCGGCGACTTACACGGGGGTCTACGACGAGGTCCGCAAGGTCTTCGCCCGGACCCGCGAGGCCAAGGTCCGGGGCTACGGACCGAGCCGGTTCAGCTTCAACGTCAAGGGGGGCCGGTGCGAGGCATGCGAGGGGCAGGGGGTGCGGCGGATCGAGATGAACTTCCTGCCCGACCTGTACGTCGTCTGCGAGGTCTGCGGCGGCAAGCGGTTCAACCGGCCGACGCTGGAGGTGCGCTTCAAGGGGCGATCGATCGGCGACGTGCTCGAGATGCGCGTCGACGAGGCTCGCGCCTTCTTCGACGCCCAGCCCCGGGTCCTCCGCGGCCTGGAGGCGCTGCACGAGGCGGGGCTCGGCTACGTCACGCTCGGCCAGTCCAGCACGACCCTCTCCGGCGGCGAGGCCCAGCGCGTGAAGCTCGCGGCCGAGCTCGGCCGGGCGTCGACCGGCGGCACGCTGTACATCCTCGACGAGCCGACCACCGGCCTCCACTTCGCCGACGTCGCCCGGCTGCTGACCGTGCTGCACCGACTGGCCGACGCTGGCAACACGCTCGTCGTCATCGAGCACAACCTCGACGTCATCAAGACCGCCGACTGGGTCATCGACCTCGGCCCCGAAGGCGGCGACGCGGGCGGGCGAGCTCGTCGTTCAGGGCACGCCCCGCGACATCGCCGCCTGCCCCCGCAGTCATACCGGCGCTTTTCTGGAACGATCGACACCCGCGCCTTCCTGAGTACAACCGGTACGGATTGCCGTTGGGTTCGTTTTGTCAGCCCCGCTTCGGCCGAGCCCGACCGCGCCATCGTCCTTCGCTCGCTTTCCGTTGGAGTTGACCGCGCATCCCGGCACGAGTTCGTTTGTGCCAGCCGTCGAGTTCGTTTGTACCGAGGGCCGAGTTCGTTTGTGCCAGCCGTCGAGTTCGTTTGTACCGAGGGCCGAGTTCGTTTGCGCTCGGGCGCGAGTTCGTTGCGCCGCCGGTCGAGTTCGTTTGTACCGCCGGCGGAGTTCGTTTGCGCCGCCGGTCGAGTTCGTTTGTACCGCGGGTCGAGTTCGTTTGTGCCAGCCGTCGAGTTCGTTTGTACCGCGGGTCGAGTTCGTTTGTGCCAGCCGTCGAGTTCGTTTGTGCCAGCCGTCGAGTTCGTTTGTACCGCCGGCGGAGTTCGTTTGTGCTCGGTTTCGAGTTCGTTCGTGCCGCCGGTTGAAATGGACGGATCGGCGCAGTTTGCCGCGTTATTGGAATCCCGCGCATTGTCAAGGAGCGCCCAGGAGGCGCCAGCGGCGCGTCCCTCATTGTTTATCATCGTGAAAAGGACCGGGTCCGCGCTCGGAATCCGCGCGGGGGAGACACGCGGACGCCGTTGATCGCCGTCATAATCGGCACCCAGGCCGGGTTCGAGGTTGCGATCGGCCCACCGAGTGGTGCCTCCCGACAACGGGCTGGGAATCGCATCCCGGTCGTGGACCGTCGCGGGTACGGATCATGCCGGAGCCTCAGCCCGGCAAATTCCTCTAGGCGAGGTTCGCGTCGCGTGTTAGGGTTCGCGCGAAACGAGTGAGGGGACGTAAACGCGACGACCTTGCCTGAGGCCTGTGCCCGCTGATGCTCGAACGACCGGACCACGTCGCTTCGGAAGACCCGGAACTGCGAACCGAGGGGCCGCGGTTCGGCCGGCTGGCGACCCTGCGCTGGGGTCTGTGGCTGGGAATCGTCGCGGGGACCGTCGAGCTGATCGTGTTCGTGGTCAAGTGTCGCTACCTCGACCCCAGGAATACGAACGTCAGCCGGTATTATCCGTGGATGTTTCCGGTGTCGGGCATCCTCGTCGAGCTGATCCCCACGTTGCTTTTGCTGCAAGTTCCCCGGATCAGGCCCGGCGGACGGCTCGGCGTCCTGAGCTTCGTCGCGGCGCTCGGGGTCCTGTTCCGGGCACCGATCTACACGATGGCCGCCATCGTCCTGGCGGCGTCGATCGCGTGGCGGGCGAGCGGGTTCCTGGCCGCGCGGATCTCCGGTTTCGATCGAACGGTTCGAACGAGTCTCGGGGTCATGGCCGGCCTCTGGGCCGTTAGCCTGATGGCTCACTCGTGGATCGGTCGAGAAGCCGGTGGGTTTCGCTCCCATGAACCGAATCCGAAGCTCGCCCCGACCGATCGCGCGGGGCGGAACGTGATCTGGATCGTCCTGGACACGGTCCGGGCCGGGAGCCTGGGGCTGTACGGGTCGGATCGCGGCACGAGTCCCCGGCTCGATCAGCTCGCGGGGCGGGGAGTCCGGTTCGAGCGTGCCTACGCCACGGCACCCTGGACCGCTCCATCGCACGCGAGCATGTTCACGGGACGTCCGGCGAGCGATCTTTCGATTGGCTGGGACCGGCCGCTCGACAACACCCACGCGACCATCGCCGAGTACCTGGCGTCGCGCGGATACGACACGGCCGGTTTCGTGGCCAATACGACCTATTGCAGCTACGAGACCGGGCTCGATCGCGGCTTCGCGCATTACGAGGACTACGACGTCTCACTCCATCAACTTTTGCTCTGTTCCTCGATCGTCCAGCGCGTTTTGGACTTCAATGCCAGGCATCCCACCCTCGATCGATGGACGGGCCTGAGCCGGGCCTTTGGAAGCGATCGCAAGTCCGCCGACCGGATCAACCACGATTTTCTCGACTGGCTGGACCGGGGCCGGGTCCGGGGCCGCGCGATCGGGAACGAAAATCGGCCGTTTTTCGCCTTCCTGAACTACTTCGATGCCCACCACCCGTACCTGACACCCGAGTCGAGCCGCCGCAACCCTGCCGAGGAGCGGATGCTCAAGACCTGGTGGGACCTCGACAAGCGCCGGCTCGCGCCTGACGACGTGGCCAGGGGCCGGCGCGTATGAGGAGTGCATACGCTCGCTCGACAGTCGAATCGGCCAGCTCATCGATGAGCTGGATCGGCGAGGCGAGCTCGATCGATCAATCGTGGTGATCACCGCCGATCACGGCGAGCACCTGGGCGAGCAGGGGCTCTTCGGTCACGGTTGCAGCCTCTACATGCCCGAACTTCACGTCCCCCTGATCGTGCTCGGACCGGGGCTGATCCCGCCGGGCCAGGCCGTCAGCGATCCGGTAAGCCTGCGGGACCTGTCGGCGACCTTGCTGGACCTGCTGGGACTGGAAACGGAGGCACCGATCCCGGGTCGATCGCTCGCGTGTTTGTGGAACGATGAGCCGCGACCGAACCCTGATAGGAACCCTGTGGTCTCGGAGCTGGCCGGGCCGCCGGAACAGGACCCGAACCACGGTGAATCGCCCGTCTGCCGGGGGCGGCTGACCTCGGTTGTCGACGGCCGTTGGCACCTCATTCGCCGCGCCGATGGACGTGAAGAGCTTTATGACCTTGATCGTGATCCCGGCGAGTCGCACAACCTGGCTGACCAGCCGCGACTGGCGGAGGTGCTCGAAGAGACGCGATCGCTCCTGAAGCGTTGAGTTCCCTCTCGTACGGTAGGCTTGACCCCCAGGCGGACCCCGGCCGGGAGCGGTGGGCGATGCCCACCCTACGAAGAATTCCATAATCGTATGCTAGAATAATGATTCAATTTGCGCGTCATCGGGCGGGCGGGTGCAGAGGCTGACGACCACGCCGGCCAGCAACGAGGCGGAAAGGCCCCAGATACAGGGGTCGAGGCCGCCGAGGTAGTAGGGCCGAAATGTGCCCGGTGCGCCGATCGGAGGGTTGGGTCCGAGGAGCCAGCCGAGCCCGAGCCGCTCCGGCGTGAAGGTGCCGAGCAAGTAGAGCAGCACGCTGACCGAGCTGCCCGCCAGCATCGACGCGATCGCGCCGGGCGCGGTGGCGCGCCTCCAGAACGCCGCGAAGAGCGCCGGGACCAGGAACGACGCCGCCATGGCGGTGCCCGAAAAGACGATGATCAACTGAAGATGGCGGGGCGGGTGGGTCGCGACGATCGCGGCCAGCAGACCGATGGCGGCCGTCGCCCCGTAGCTGGCGCGGGCCAGCTCGCGCTCACCGGCCTCGGGCCGGAGGAAGCGCTGGTAGAGGTCGCGGACCAGCCCCGAGGAGACGATCAGCAGCCAGCCGCTGACCGTGCTCAGGACCGCGCCATAGGGAGCGGCCAGGATCAGCCCGGCGACATACGGGTTCGCCAGCCGGATCACCAGGCTGGGCATCACGTCGTCGGGCGCCGCCAGATCCGGCAGGATCGACCGGGCGGCGATGAAGATAAAGATTAATGGAATGTAGATCACCGCGTTATAGATTGTCAAATAAATGATCGCATAACGCAGGGTACGCGCGTCGCGGAAGGCCATCAGGCGAACGAGGGTCGAGGGCTGTCCCATGCCGGTGATGGCCCACATGAAGAAGAACGAGAAGGCCAGCCCCAGCGGGTGGAAATCGCGCTCGGCGCCCGGACCGAAGGCGAAGCCGGTACCGGCCTGCTGGACTCCCGCGAGGGTCGCGGCCTGGAGCCCGCCGGAGGCTTTCAGGGCCAGGGGCAAGAGCAGGATCACGCCCACGGCCATGACCAGCGACTGGAACACGTCGGTCCAGATCGCCGCGAGGAAGCCGCCGTACGTGGTGTAGGCGACAACGGTGGCGGTGAATACGAGCAGGCCGACGAGATAGGCGCGGTCGAACAGGACGGGTCCCCCTTCGCCGAACCCGGCGAGCCAGTCGGAGGTGCCGGCGGGAAGGACAATCTTCATGATCCGTGCGCCGGCGGTGAACTGGGGCGCCAGGTTGCAGATCAGGAACGCCATCACGAGCAGGCTGGTCAGCAGTCCGAGCGTCGGGCTGGCGAACCGCTCGCGAAACAGGTCGGGCAAGGTGATCGCGCCGGTCCGGCGCGAGAGCTGGCCGATCCGCTTGCCCAGGATTCCCAGGATGGTCAAGGGGGCGACCATGTAGGAGCAGATCCAGAGCCCGACGGCCCAGCCGAAGGTGTAGACCAGCGATGGGAAGCCCATGAAGGTCCCCCCGCTCATCACCGCCGCGGTCAGGGCGACGGCGAACGCTCCCAGCGACCTGCTGCCCAGAAAGTAGCGTTCGAGAAAGCTGCCCCGCCGATGCGCCAGGTTCGCCACCACGCCGAGCCCGAGCGAGACGGCGGTGAACAGGAGCAAGGCGATCAACGTCGGCGGTTCGGCATGAAGGGAAATGCCCTTATTCATGTGTCTCGCCTCCTCCGCGAATCTGCTCGTCGAGGGCCTCGGCTTCATCCTGCCCAAGGTCGTCGTCGGTCATCAGGAAGCCAGCGAAGACGACCGTGATCACGAAAAAGAAGCCCCAGGGAACGACGATTCCCCAGAAGACCCAGCCCGGCATGCCCCAGACGAAATGGAGGTCGTCCAGGCCGAGCGGCCGATCGGGCCGGCTCAGGCCGAGGAAGTAATACGAACCGCAGCAATAGGTCGTCGCCAGCAGCCACATCGACGCGATGAAGATCGCCTCGCGGCGCGCGTGGCTGAGGACCGGGTTGGGACTTCGCTCGGGGGCCAAGGGCATGCTCCGTCGGGCTGGAGAGACTTCCGGACACATCAAAGATCGCGTCAGGTTCGCTCGGGCAGGATCAGGATGCGGACGAGCGGGGAGAGGAGCAGGCAGAAACGATTTTGCCGGAACGCGGCGGCCCTGAAAAGGGCGTGCCGCGGGATCGGCTCGGATCGCGGAGCGGGTCGGAAAAGCTCCCGTGGTGAGGATGATCGTTCAGTGGTGCCGACTTCCGTCGGCGCGACACCATCGAGGCGGCGTCGTTCTGGGTTTTGTGCCGACGGAGGTCGGCGCCACCGCCTTTCGTTGAGGGCGTCTCTTACACCCGTTCATGTCACGGCGCGAGCGCCCGCTCGAAGAATTCCGCCAGCCGTTCGGCGACATAGCGCCGGTCTTCCTGACGGCGCGACGAGTGTCGCTCGTCGGGCAGGGGGAGGAGCTCGAAGGGCCGCGCCGAGCCGATCAGGGCCGTCGTCAGGCGTGCGGTGTGGCGGAAGTGGACGTTCTCGTCGAGCATGCCATGAATCAGGAACAGCTTGCCCTTCAATCGATCGGCGCGGGTCAGGACCGACGAGTCGGCATAGCCTTCAGGATTCTCGGCCGGTGTGCTCATGTAGCGCTCGGTGTAGCAGGTGTCGTAGCCGTCCCAGTCGGTCACGGGGGCGACCGAGACACCGGCCTGGAAGGTCTCGGCGGCCTCGGTCAAGGCGCGGAGCGTCATGTAGCCGCCATAGCTGCCGCCGGTGATCCCGACCCGCGAGGGATCGATCTCGGGCCAGCGACGAGCGGCGAAGGCCACGCCGTCGGCCTGGTCGCGGACCTCGATGGTTCCCATGTGCCGATGGAGGGCCGCCTCGAAGCCGTGCCCGCGCCGGGCCGAGCCGCGGTTGTCCATCTTCCAGACGGCGAATCCGCGACCGTTGAGGAACTGGGCCGTGAGATCGGCCGTCATTCCCCAGGTGTCGCTCACCGTCTGGACGTGCGGGCCGCCGTAGACCATCACGATCAAGGGGACCTTCGCTTTCGGGTCCCGAAGTTTCGGCGCGTAATAGGCGCCGAAGAGACGCGCTCCGTCGCGGCTGGTCAGCTCGGTGAAGACTGGTGGGTCGAGCGCAAGCTCGCTGATCCGCGGGTCGCCGCCGGCATCGTCGAGGGTCAGGAGGACATTTCCCTGCCGGTCGCGGAGGGTCGTGATCGGGGGCTGGGTCCGGCTCGACGCGATGTCGACGAAGGTGTTGCCGTCGCGCGCGACCGTGACCCGGTGCGTGCCCGGCTCAGGGGTCACGCGCACGGGCTCGCCGCCATCGAGCGACACGCGATGGAGCTGAGCCTCGAGCGGCGACTCGCGTCCGGCGGTGAACCAGACCTCGCGGCGCTCCTCGTCGAGCGCGGCCACGGCGTCAACCGGCCAATCGCCCGAGGTCAGGACGCGCACCCGCTTGCCGGCCCGGTCACGAAGCTCAAGGTGCCGGAAGCCCGTCCGTTCCGACGACCAGACGAACTCGCCGGTCCCTTCGATCAGCCGGAGGTCGTCGTGCAGGTTGACCCAGGTCTCGGAGCGTTCTTCCAGGAGCAAGGTGCGAACGCCGGTGTCGATCGCGAAGCGATGGAGTCGCAGGCGCTTCTGGTCGCGGGTGAGGGTCTGGACCAGGACCGAGCCAGGACCGTCCCAGTGGACACGAGCGAGGTAAACCTCCTCGGCGTCGTGGTCGGCCAGGCTCAGCCAACGGGTCTCGCCCCCCCGCGCCGAGATCACACCCAGCTTGACCCGGGCGTTGAGGGCGCCGGCGAACGGGTAACGGTGGGATTCCACCGAGTAGGCGGGCCCTCCCTGGTGGACGATCGAATAGAGCGGAACCTGCCGCTCGTCGGTCTCCTGGTACGCCAGGTGTTCGCCGTCGGGCGCCCACCAGAAGCCGGCCGATCGATCCATCTCTTCCTGGGCGATGAACTCCGCCAGACCGTGGGTCAGGCCGTCCACCGCGCCCCGGGTGAGCTGGATCTCGTGCAGGCTTCCCAGGTCGAGGACGTACAGCTCGTTGTCGCGGACGAACGCGACCTTCGAGCCGTCGCGGGTGAGCCTGGGGTCGATCTCGGGGCTGGGAGTCTGTGTCAGGCGCTCGAGCGGTCCGTCCCCGCGCTGAAGAAAGAGGTCGCCCTGCAAGGGAAAGACCGCGACGTCGGCCTTCTCGGCCCGGCTGACCTGGGTGATGCCGGTCTCACGCAGCCGTTGCCGCTCGCGACGGAGCTTCTCGGCCTCGGAGAGGTTGCTCTCGGTATCTCCCTCGCCCGGTGGCCGGGCGACGACGCGCGGATTTCCCCCCGGGAGCTCGACCCGCCACAGGACCCGGCTCAGACTGTTCGATTCCGACTTGAGATAGGTCAGCGATCGGCCGTCCGGCTGGAAGCCGAACGCCCCCGGTACGACGCTCCCGGGCGCCGGCAGGCGCGCGACGTCGGCGGCCTCAACCGTGCGTCTGGGCTTCGAACCTGATGTTGGGGAAGCCTGAGGGGTTTGACCGGCCATGGACTGCGGCATGACGATTCCCAGGGTCAGTAGCAGGACGAGACCGGGGGACGGAAGGGCAAAAAGCGCGGCGAGGCGATGGCTGGGCATCGGCATGGACTCTCGGGCGGATTCGTAACGAACCTGCTCGAAACGCCTGGTTCGTCAAAAGTTGGAGCGCATGGTAACGCCCCCTGACGCTCAATTCCAGCGGTGGGCCGTTCGACGCCCTTGATCTCGTCCTCTATCCTTTCACGGAATGAGGCCGCGTCGATTTGATCGGAACGCCGATGACCTGGCATCAAGGGACGAGCGCATGAATCCGCCCAGTGCCGAAGATGAAGATCAGGACGGAAGATCGCGCCCCGACGATCCGCCGAAGCCGCTGGCGGAAGCCGAGACGCTTGACTGGAAGGCCGCGGAGGCGGCAATGAGCCCGGTCGTCGGCGGGCGGAAGCCCCGAGGCGCGACAAGTCCGTCGTCGGCCCCTGCCGTCGATCTCGACGGTTTCATCCGCTTGCTGGGTGAGATCGGCGTGATGGAGGGTTCGGCCGTCCGATCGTTCCTGGAACGGATTCCCGAGCCCGAACGTCCCCGGTCCGCCGGTTCGCTGGCGCGTGAGCTGGTCCGGCAAGGGCGGTTGACCGACTATCAGGCGGGCGCGTTGCTTCAGGGCAAGACGCGCGGGCTTCTGATCGCGAGCTATCGGATCATCGACAAGCTCGGCTCGGGCGGGATGGGAATCGTCTTCAAGGCCGAGCATCTGGTGATGAAACGCGTGGTGGCGCTCAAGCTGCTGCCCCCCTCGTACACCCGCGACGCGTCGAACATCGTCCGGTTTCAGCGCGAGGCCGAGGCCGCGGCGCGTCTGAGCCATCCCAACGTCGTCGCCGCGCTCGACGCGGGCGAATTCAAGGGGCTCCATTACTTCGTGATGGAGTTCGTCGAAGGGCGCGACCTGCACCGGGTCGTCAAGGAGGAAGGGCCGTTCCCGGTCGATCGCGCCGTGGCGTGCATCGCGCAGGCCGCGCGCGGCCTGCAGGCGGCGCACGCCCAGGGCATTTTGCACCGCGACATCAAGCCCTCGAACCTGCTGCTCGCGGCCGACGGGACGGTCAAGGTGCTCGACCTGGGGCTGGCGCGGCTCGATCCCATGGCGGGCGCCGACGGGGGCGAGGCGCTCACCCGGCAGGGAGACGTGATGGGGACGGTCGAGTACATGTCTCCCGAGCAGTCGTTCGACACATCGAGCCTGGACGGCCGATCGGATATTTATAGCCTGGGTTGTACCCTGTTCTTCCTGGTGGCCGGCCGGGCGCCGTTTCCGGCGTCGCGATCGGCGCTGGCGTGCGCCCTGGCCCACCGCGAGCAGCCGATCCCCTCGCTCCGGACCGACGCGCCGGATTTCTCCCCCAAGCTCGATGCGGTCGTTCGACGGATGATGGCCAAGACGCCGGCCGACCGGTATCCCACGATGGACGCTCTGATCGACGACCTGGAGCGGTTCGCCGCCGGTCGCGAGTCATCTCCGGTGCGTCGGATCGGACGGCGGGCCCGGCTCGTCCTGGCGTCGACGGCCTTGTTACTGATCGTGGCGGGCGTCTCGATCGGGTTCGCCAGGGGCCGTCGCGTTCCATCGACTCCGACATCGCCCCGATCCATCGCGCCGGCCGTGGTCGCCACCTCGAAAGCCGTGCCGACGCCCGAGGTTGTCGCGCCGGAACGCCGGGAACCTCCGGCCGAGCCCACAACCGTCGCTCCGGTCGGCTCCGACTCGGTTCCCGCACCGGTCGCTCCGGTCCGGATCAACCCGCGCGGGCCGATCGAGCTGGTCCGGAGATTTTCACTTCCTCATGCGCAGATGGTTGAGGCGGTGGCCGTCAGTCGCGACGGCAAGCTCGTGCTGGGGGCGTGCGTCGATCAGACGGTCCGGGTCTGGGACGTCGCCAGCGGAAGCGAGGTGCATGGGTTTCGCCACGAGGGACCAGCCTACGCCGTGGCGCTCGCGACCGATGGGAAGCGCGTACTGTCGGCCAGCGGCGATCGGACGGCGCGGGTCTGGGACCTGGAATCGGGCCGCGAGCTGGTCCGGTTCCGGGGCCATTCGCAATCGGTCTTCTGCGTGTCGGTCGGACCCGATGGCACCCAGGCCCTTTCGGGCGGAAAGGACCATACGGCACGGCTCTGGGACACGTCGAGCGGTAACGAGACACGCCGGCTCGACCACGCCGCGCCGGTGGTCGCCGCGTCCTTTCTGCCCGACGGCCGGTCGGCGCTGACGGCCAGCGGCATGGCGCTGACCCTGTGGGACCTGGCGACCGGCACCGCATCGGCGGTGCTCGAAGGTTCGGCCGAGGTCCTCTGCCTGTCGGTCTCGTCGGACGGGACACGCGCCCTCTCGGGGGACGACGACGGTTCCGTGAGCCACTGGGACCTCGACCGGAAGGTCCTGATCCGTCGGATCGAACAGCCCGGCCGATGGGTGCGGTGCGTCGGCTTCGCCAATGCCGATCGACAGGCGCTGGCGGGCACCCAGGGGGGCAAGCTCGCGGTCTGTGACCTGGACGCGGGCCAGGCGGCGTTCCTCGCGGCGGGCGATGCCGGACACCTCGGGCTGGCGATTCTCCCTGACGGCCGACACGTCGCCACGGCCGACATGGATGGCTCGGTACGTCTGTGGAAGCTCTCCGACTGACGGGCGGCCGTTCGGTCTTGCGATCGAGCCGCGAATCACGGCTTCTCGCGAGGCCGGGCGGTCGCGGCGCTTTGCGCGGTTCCCCGGGAGTGAAACGGCTTGATATCGACCTTGACGAGTGTGAGTGTCGCGGCTTCGGAGTCGATTCGATAGACGAACCGGTCGAGCAGGTCGGCACCGAGGACGGCGGGTGTCTCGTCGCCTTCCGGGAGAACGAGAATCGAGAGGCGTTCGACGAGGGTGTCCCCGATCTGGATCGAGACGTTCGCGAGCGATCGCGCTGGCAGGCTCCGGCCGTCGCGAGCACGCAGATGGACCGTCGGCCGATCGTCGGACACCGCTCCCAGGTCGCGCGCCACGGAGCCGGGCACCCGCGTCGTCTCGGTGAGCGGGTCGAGAAGCATCGGCACCTCGGTCTTGCCGTCGAGGCGGGCACGAACCCAGACCCGCGTCATGTCGGGTTCGAGTGCACACATGTTGGTTGCGATGGTCGCATCAAGCCTGTCGAGCAGGCTCCGAACCTGCTCGACCAGCGCGGGGGTGACGACGGAACTTGCAACCGTCGATCCTTTCGTCTGGGCTTTCCCCGTGGCCGATGTCGTGGAGGCGTCGACCCCGGGAAGCGGCCGGGGCTGGCTGTCTCGATCCAGAAGCTTGCGAAGCTGGGCGGAACCGCGGACCAAACCGGAACGGAGCGCGATCAACTGTTCGTCGAGATCGTCAAGGGCACGCTCTTCGTCGCTGGCTTCGGTCTCGAGACGCTTGAGGCGTTCTCGGGTCTCCCTGGCGGCGGGGCTGGCCGGGTCGATCGATCGACCCGACGCCCGGAGCTCATCGATTCGCTTCGAGCGAAGCACGGCGTCGCTCCGATGCGACTGAATCCGGGTCAGGACGCTCCCGAGCTCCTGAGGAAACGCCTCCATAACGCCCGCCAGTGTCCTGAGGTCGAGGCCCCCGCGCGTCACGATATCGTCATCAAAAGCCGATCCCGGAGTGGTCGCGCCGGCGAGCTTACGCAGGGTGCCGGACAGTTCATCAAGCTCCGCACGGTAATCGTGTGCGGGACCGAGCTGGAACCGGGAACCCGCGGCGTCCGGGAGCGACGCCAGGGCCTTCTGAACGTCCGACCGCGCGGCGAGGTCCTCGACATGCTTCAGGGCGATCGTGACCCGTTCGCCAAGGAAGGCGAGCCGGCGTCGGAACTCGAGTTGCCGTCGATCGAGCTGGGCCCGAATCCGTCTTTGAATCTCTTCGGCGCGGACGATGGCCAGCGCGGTCTGGACCACCTGGCTGTCGAGCCTTCGGATCTGAGCGTTCCGGACCTCGTCCGCGCGCTGCGCTCCTTTCCGGTCGGGCATGTAGGGCGGGGGTGGCGGCATTCCCTCGTCCGGAGACCCCGGCCCGCCCGGAGGCGGTGGTGGAGGAGGTAAGAAGGGGGAATGGCTCGGCCCCGGCCCGAAGTCCGGACCCGGGCCCATCCCTGGCGGGGGACCTGGACCCATTCCGGGCATCGGGCCCCGGTTGAAGTTTCGCGGATCATCACCGGGGCCTCGGCGTTCGCGTGCCGACGCGACGGCCTCCCGCAAGCTCGCGCGCTGCCGTTCGAGCTTCGCCAGGGTCGCGTGGCGGGTGCGCAACTCCCGTTCGACCTGGTCGCGCCGGGTATTGAGCTGACTCCATTCCTGGCCGTCGCGTTTCAGGGCGTCGAGAAGCGGCCTCAGCGAGGGCTCCTCGGGGAGGACGTAGAGCGATCCCACGCGGCGGAGCCCGTGGTTTTCGAGCACCGCCTCCGGAGTGTCCGCCTCCGCGACGGCACGCCCGATCGCCGGACCGCTAGCCGCTGCAGCGATCATCCCGCCGAGAATCAACACGATGCGGGTCATGGATGAGGGCCTCGATCGTGACCGGGAACTCCCTCAAGTGGTCGGCCAAGCCGCCTCCGGCCCGCCAAAATATTCTACGCCAGGTCCGTGCGCGACGCCACGCGAGCCCCGACCGATCGCTTCGGCAAGGAGACGGCAGTGCGGTCGTTTTATGTCGTTCCCGTGCTTGACGCTGGATGGCGCTGGCCTACAACGAGTGATGTCCTGCCCGTTGAAAGCGATCCCGTAACGCTAAGCCCGATCTGGCAGGTCGTGTGGGGATGGGATTCCGCTCTCCCCGCGCTAATCGCTTCGTGGGGAGAACCTGAACCGATGTCGTTGTCGTCGCGGCGCGTGGTGATCGTGGGCGCGGGCCCGGGAGGTCTGGCGGCGGCCTTGCTGCTCGCTAAGGCTGGCTGCCAGGTGAAGGTCCTGGAGCGTCTGCCGCAGGTAGGCGGCCGGACGTCGAGCCTTGAGGCCCAGGGGTTCAGGTTCGACCTGGGACCGACCTTTTTCCTCTATCCCCGCGTGCTGGAGACGATCTTTCAGGCGGTAGGCCGATCGCTCCGCGACGAGGTCGAGATGGTCCGGCTCGATCCCCAGTATCATCTCGTCTTCGGCTCGGGCGGAGAGCTAAAGGCCACTCCCGACGTCGCGCGGATGAAGCAGGAGCTCGCGAAGCTCTCGACGCACGACGCCGGCAACTTCGAGCGATTTCTGGCCGAAAACCGCGAGAAGATGGCCCGGTTCCAGACCGGTACTCGAGTCGCCCTTCCTGAAGCTGGCGCGATCTGCTCTCGCCCCACCTGATCAAGATGCTTCCCTTGCTCCGTCCCTGGCTCTCGCTTGATGGCGAGCTGAGGCGACACTTCGACGATCCGCGGGTCCGCCTGGCCCTGACCTTCCAGTCGAAATATCTCGGAATGTCGCCCTTCAACTGCCCGAGCCTGTTCTCGATCCTCTCGTTCATCGAGTACGAGTACGGTGTCTTCCACCCGATCGGCGGCTGCGGCGCCGTGACCGAGGCAATGGCCCGGATCGCACGAGAAATGGGGGTCGAGATCCGGACCGCTGAGGAAGTCAGGCAGATCGACTTCGAGGGCCGCAAGGCGGTCGGCGTGCGGACCGATCAAGGGGCTTATCCCGCCGACGCCCTGGTAATCAACGCCGACTTCGCCCGCGCCATGACCCGGCTCGTGCCCGATCGCCTCCGTCGTCGATGGACCGACGCGAAGCTGGATCGCAAGCAGTTCTCGTGCTCGACCTACATGCTCTATCTTGGAATCAAGGGCCGGTACGACGACCTGGCGCATCACACGATCTACCTGGCCCGCGACTACGAGCGGAACCTCGCGGAGATCGAGAGCGAGCATGTCCTGTCGGCCGACCCGAGCTTCTACGTCCAGAACGCGAGTGTGACCGACCCATCGCTCGCCCCGCCGGGGATGAGTACGTTATACGTCCTGGTGCCCGTCACCCATCAGCACCCCAACGTCGATTGGGGCCGCGAGGCGGATCGGTTCCGTGCCCTGGCGCTCCGGCAGCTTGAGAAACTGGGGATCAAGCGACGTCGAGCGCCGGATCGTGTTCGAGAAGCGCGTGACCCCCGCCGACTGGGACCACCACTACGCGATCCACCGCGGCGCAACCTTCAACCTGGCCCACACCCTGTCGCAGATGCTCCACCTTCGGCCGCGCAACCGTTTCGAGGATCTCGAATCGGTTTACCTGGTCGGCGGAGGCACGCATCCGGGGAGCGGCTTGCCGGTGATCTTCGAATCGGCCAAGATCACATCCAGGCTCCTGGCGGAAGACCTCGGCCTGAGTCTTGACCTCGAGCTTGAGGAACCCGCCCTTGTGCCGTCGTTGACCGCGGTCAATGATGCTCAGTCGAGCGCCGAGCTGGTGGAGGCGGCCTGACGTGTCGGAGCTGCTTGAACGCGATGGTTCAGCCGTCGGCCCGCTCCATGGCGAGCTGCGAAAAGCGGAGTCCGTCCATGCCCGGGTCGAGCAGGCGCGGCGGGCCCAGTCGATCTGGAACGAGCGAACTCTGGGCGAGCGTCTGGCGCGAATTCGTGCGCTTGCGTCACCAAATCGCGCACCATGGCCGCGAGCTGGCCCGATCGGCGCAGGAGGGATCGGGAACAGCTCGACGTCGAGAAGCTGATCACGGAAGTCATCCCCCTGGCCGACGCCTGCCGCTACCTGGAACGCGAGGCACCGGCGCTGCTCCGGCCGCGACGCTTGGGACGGCGTGGTCGTCCGCTCTGGTTGACCGGCGTCTCGGCCGAGGTCCGTCGCGAGCCGCTACGGGGTTGTATTGATCGTGGCGGCGGGAAATTATCCCTTGATGCTGGCCGGAATCCAGGCTGTTCAGGCGCTGACCGCGGGCAACGCCGTGGTCTGGAAGCCGGGGGCCGGTGGGACGCCGTCGGCGTTGGCCTTCAACCAACTTCTGGACGCCGCCGGGTTCCCGCCGGATTTGCTGGTCGTTCTGGACGAAACGCCTACGGCAGCGCGCGAGGCGATCGCGGCGGGCGTGGACAAGGTGCTCGTCACCGGCTCGGCGGCGACGGGCCGGGCGGTGCTCGCCGACCTGGCGCCCCGGATCGTCCCCGCCACGCTCGAGCTCTCGGGTTGCGACGCGGTGTTCGTGCTCGATGGGGCCGACCTTGACCTCGTGGCCCGCGCCTTGCTCTTCGGAATGCGGATGAACCGAGGGGCGACGTGTCTCGCACCTCGGCGTGTGTTCGTCGCCGAAGCACGGGCCGTTGATCTCGAAGCCGCGCTCGTCGGGCATCGGATCGCCGAGCCGCCGATCCCGGTCGAGCCCGGTCGTCGCGCGGCGCTGGCCGGCGTCGTCGTCGAGGCGATCGAGCGTGGGGCTCGGCGGATCGGCCCGGTCAGCGAGGCGCCGCCCTGGATCGTCGCGGAGGCGCGGCCCGAGATGCGGATCATGCGGGAGGACGCGTTTGGTCCGGTGCTGGCCTTGATGGCGGTGCGCGACGAGGACCACGCGCTCGATGCCGCGTCGGCCTGTCCCTACGCGCTGGGCGCCTCGATCTTCGGGCCGTCGGATCGGGCCGAATGCGCTGGCGTCGAGGGTCCGGGCCGGCATGATCGTGGTGAACGACCTGATTGTCCCCACCGCCGACCCGCGGCTTCCGTTCGGCGGATGCGGTGAGAGCGGGTATGGCGTCACGCGTGGCGCCGAGGGCTTGCTCGAGATGACCCGCCCGCGGGTCGTCGTCACGCCGCCGGGGACGGTTTTATCCACATTATGAACGGCCGGAAGCGCACGATCTCGACCTGGCGGAAGCCTACCTTCAGGCCGTGCACGCGGGAGGCCGTCGGGATCGGGTCAAGGCAAAGTTCCGGCTGGTGGGTCAGCTTTTTCGGAAGGCCGCGCGGCATTGATCCGCGGGTTCGGGAGATCATCGATGAAGACGCCCAGGCGGGGACGGATCGGTGTGATTGGCGGCGGCCTGGGAGGGCTGGCGTCGGCATGTACGCTGGCGGCGCGCGGCTACGAGGTCGTGCTCTTCGAGCGTTCGGAATGGCTCGGTGGCAAGGCCGCGCGGCTCGAAGTCGACGGGTATCGCTTCGACATGGGACCGACGATCCTGTTGATGCCCTCGGTGCTGCGCCGGATCTTCGGCGAGGCCGGGCGCAAGCTGGAAGACGCTCTCGACCTCGTCCGCCTCGATCCCCAGTGGCGCTCGTTCTTCGACGACGGTACGACCCTCGATCTGCACGCCGCCATGGGACCGATGATCGAGACACTCGATGCCTTCGCACCTGGCAGGAACGTGGCCGAAGGTTACGCGCGGTTCATGAATCGTTCGCGAGCGCTTCAGGAGATCTCGGAGCGGTTCTTCTTCTGGCGTTCGCTGGGATCGGTCCGCGACATGTTCGACGCGAGGACGGCGTTTCAGCCGTCGATGCTGCCGCTCCTGCTGAAGATGCGGCCGTGGAGCACGGTGTCGGCCACGGTCCGGGCCGATGTACCCGACGAACGGGTCGCCCAGATGATCGACCACTTCACGCAGTACGTCGGCTCGGCCCCCGACAACGCACCCGCTGTCCTCTGCGGAATCGCGGCGATGCAGACCGGCGAGGGGCTCTGGTATCCTCGAGGCGGCACCCGCGCCGTGCCGCTGGCGCTGACGCGACTGGCGAACGACCTGGGCGTCGAGCTTCGTACCGGGACCGGAGTCCATCGAATCGCGATCGACGGGTCCGGCGGGGTCGCGGGGGTCGAGCTCGATAACGGCGAAAAGATCGGGCTCGCCGCCGTCGTCTCCAATGCCGACGCCGTCCGCACGCATCGCGAATTGCTCGGCGGCGAGCCCGCCCGCCGCTTCGAGCACAGGCGCACCTATGAGCCGGCCTGCTCGGGCGTGGTGCTCTACCTGGGGCTCGACCGACGCTACGACCATCTCCTTCATCATGATTTTGTCTTCTCGCGCGATCCGCATGCCGAGTTCGACCAGATCTACCGCCGCGGCGAACCGGCGAGCGACCCGACGTGTTACCTGTGCGCCACCGAGCCGGACCGAGCCCGAGGTCGCTCCGCCCGGGGGCGAGGCGCTCTATGTCCTGGTCCATACGCCCTATCTTCGACCCGGGCACGACTGGTCGCGGATGTTCGCGAGTTATCGCCAGGTGATCCTCGAGAAGCTGAAGCGCACGGCGGGCCTGGACGATATCGAGAGCCGGATCAGGGTCGAGCGCTGGCTGACCCCCGAGGACATTGATCGACGTTATGGCGTGCTGGACGGCGCGATCTACGGACTCGCCAGCCACGGCCGACTGAACGGCGCGTTCAAGCCGGTCAACCGATCGCCGGACGTCGCGCGGCTCTACCTGGCCGGGGGCTCGGCGCATCCCGGCCCGGGAATGCCCATGGTCCTGATGTCGGGCTGGATCGCGGCCGACGCGCTCGACACCGACGGTGTCGTGGCCCCACTGGCGTCCGTCAAGGGGTGAGACCCATGACCCGATCCCGAGGCCCGACGCCCCATCGCTCCGACGCCCTCGCGCGGCGGAGCCCCTGGCTCGTCGCGAGCTTCGGGAGGTACGCGAAACGCTACCTGGCGCGTTCCTTTCACGCCGTCCGGCTCGCTCGCGATGGAAGCCGGGCCGAGGAGCCGCGAGGGTCCGCTCATCGTGGTCTTGAACCACCCGTCGTGGTGGGACCCGCTGGTGGGCCTTGTCGTCTCGGAGCTCTGGCCCGAGCGGAAGCATTTCGCGCCGATTGATCAGAAGGCACTCGAACGTTACCGCTTCTTTGAGCGGCTCGGGTTCTTCGGGGTCGAATCCGGGTCGATGCGCGGCGGGCGGGCCTTTCTGGAGAGCGCGATCTCCATCGCGTCGGAGCCGGGAACGATGCTCTGGATCACGGCGCAGGGCTCGTTCACCGACCCGCGCGAGCGGCCGGTCCGTCTGCTGAGCGGAATCGGGCACCTCGCCGCGCGGCTCGATCGCGGATGCGTGTTGCCGATCGCGCTGGAGTACCCGTTCTGGAACGAACGGACGCCGGAAGCCCTGGCGCGGCTCGGTCCTTATCTACCGCTTGGACCATCGACAGGCGCGACCACCCCCGACGAATGGACCGCGTTGATCGCCTCGCACCTGGAGGCGACCCAGGACGCGCTCGCCCATGAGGCCCGCGAACGATCACCCGCGGCCTTCGAGGTCCTGCTCAACGGTGCCGTCGGGGTGGGGGGTGTGTATGATATCTGGAGACGGCTCCAGGCCGCGATCCGGGGCGAGCGGTTCCGCCCCGAGCATGACCGCGACGTGTTGACGGACTCACGGGCCTCGTTCCCAAGAAACGCTCGATGATGCTCCTCGTCCTGGCGTACCTGGCCTTCATTCTCGCGGCCATCCCCGCGATCCTGTTCCTGGCCAACCTGAAGTCCTACGCGCCGCCGCCGCTGTTCCGGGAGCCGACCGGTACGGAGCCGTGGGTCTCGGTCCTGATCCCGGCTCGCAATGAAGCTTCGGCCATCCGGCAGGCGGTCAGATCGGCGCTGTCGAGCCGGGGCGTGAACGTCGAGGTTGTCGTGCTCGATGACCGATCGGACGACGCGACCGCGGCCATCGTGGCGGACATGGCGCCGCGCGCGATGGCCGGGTCCGTCTGATCGAGGGGACACCGTTACCCCCGGATTGGTGCGGCAAGCAGCATGCCTGCGCGACCCTCGCCCACGAAGCTGGCGCGCCTTTGCTGGTCTTCATGGACGCCGACGTCCGGCTCGAACCGGAGGGTCTGGCGCGGCTGTGCGGCCTTTCTCGATCGGTCGGGCGCGGACCTCGTCAGCGGCGTTCCGCGGCAGGAGACCGGGACCTTCGCCGAGCGCCTGCTGATCCCGCTGATTCATTTCATCCTGCTGGGGTTCCTGCCGATCCGGCGCTCCCGGCGGTTCCCCACCAGCACCGGCCTCGCGGCGGGGTGCGGCCAGTTGTTCCTGGCGCGTCGCGATGCCTACATGGCGATCGGAGGGCACGCGCACCCTGATGTACGGTCGAGCCTGCACGACGGGATCACCCTTCCGCGCCTTTCGCAAGGAAGGAGCGACGACCGACCTCTGCGACGCGACCGAGCTGGCCGCCTGCCGGATGTATCAGGGCGCGTCGAGCCGTCTGGAATGGCCTGGCGAAGAACGCGGGTGAGGCCCTGGCCGCGCCGGCCCTGATCGGTCCGGCCACCGTTATCCTGTTCGGCGGGCAGGTCCTCCCGTTCTTGATTCTGGGGACGAGCCTGGTCGTTTCCATGCCACGGACCATCGTCTTGCTGTCGGGCGCCGGCGTGATTCTTTCCTTCATGCCGCGAATCGTGTCGGTCGCACGGTTCGGGCAATCGAAGCGGGGCGCGGCGCTTCACCCCTTCGGTGTGCTGGCGCTGCTGGCCATTCAGTGGTATGCGTTTGGACGTAACCTGGCCGGTCGTCCGGTGAGCTGGAGAGGCCGTCCCTATCCCGCTCGGGCTTCATTCTCGCACATGACAAGCCATGTGCTCGTCGATTCGGTACGAAAAATGCACGAACCTTGAGTCATGGGCCGACGAAGAAAGAGGAAGAGGGGCCGACCCCTCGACCGTCGGCCCGGAACATCCCGCCTGAGCTCCCGCCCCGCGAAATCAAGCCGGTGGCCGGGTCAACGACGTCCGTGCTCGCGAGGGTGCAGGACGAGGGAGCGTTGTTTATGTCCATGCTTGTAGCCTTGTTGAGTTTTCGTGAGCCCGTCAATGCCTGGACTCATGCCCTGGGCCTGTTGCTCTCACTTCCGGCGACCGTGTTGCTCTGGAAGCGTTGCTCCGGGGAGCGCGGCAAACAGATCAGCCTGCTGATTTTCGGCCTGAGCCTGGCGACGTGCTACCTGGGAAGCACGCTCTTTCATGCGGTGCGTCTCTCCGGTGATTGGATCAACTGGTTTGACCAGCTCGACCATATCGGCATCTTCATCCTGATCGCGGGAAGCTATACGCCCATGGCGTGGAATCAGCTTCAGGGGCGGTTTCGCTGGATCACGCTGGGCGCCGCCTGGCTTTCCGCCGCAGTGGGTTCGGCCATGCTCCTGACCGTGGGGGTCTTCTCGATGTTTTGGTCAACTTGCTTTTACATGATGATGGGTTGGGGAGCCGTGGTCTGTTACATCGAGATGTCGCGGGTCCTCTCGCACCGGCAGCTATTCCCGCTCTTGCTCGGGGGCATCCTGTACAGCGTCGGTGCCCTGATCAACCTGGTTCACTGGCCGGTCCTATGGGCCGGGGTCTTCGGGGCGCACGCGCTGTTCCACTGCTTCGTGATCGCCGGAAGCGTCGCGCATTTTCTCTTCATGCTCCGGGTGGTCGCTCCCTTGACGGTACCCGGCGCAGGCCATGGTCTGCCCCTTGCCCGTCCGGCCGAGCCGGTTGCGCTGCGCGCAAGTCCTTGTGTCGTCGACGTCCCTGACCGAGCTTTTTCCGCCTTCCCCAAAATCCCTGCTTGATTCGCAGCACTTTGCCTGACAAACCCCACATTTTCCCGATTTTTCGACCAACGCGACAACGCTTCGGGGATGTGTCGCGTAGTTATCGTGTGGGCCTCACTTTACCCTCCCGACACACCCGCCGGCCACGCCCCCATGATGATCATCCACGAGACCAAACCTCTCTTCGCCTGGGACGATCTCGAAGACAGCCCCGCGCTCCAGACCATCAAGGATCTCCTTGCCGCACTCCCCGACGCCAAGCTCCTGGAGTCGCTCCGCGTCGCTCGCGGCAAGGGGCGTAACGAGTACCCCGTCACCGTGCTCTGGGGCGTCATCGTCTTGCGGGTGGCCTTGCGGCACCTCACCAACGAAGCGGTGCTCGACGAACTCCGCCGCAACGAAGGGCTCCGCCGCCTGATCGGCATCGAGTCGGAGGCCGGCGTCCCCAAAAAGTGGAACATGTCGCGGTTCGAGGACGCTCTGGGCCAGGACCCCATCGCACGCACCTCAAGGAGATCTTCAACGCGTTGATCAAACGCCTGGGTGCGGAGGTCGCCGACCTCGGCCGCGACACCGCCGCCGACGCCACGGCCTTGTCGGCACGCCGCAAGCCCGAGGAGGCCGCCCGGGAGGAGGTCGACGAGGGTCTGCCGCAGCCCTCCGGCGGCCGCAAGGAGTACAAGCACGACGACGGCAAGGTGACCAGGGCGGTCGAGTGGTTCGGGTACAAGCCCACCTGCTGGTGGACGCGAAGCACGAAGTGGTGCTCTCGTATGAGATCACCGACACCAAGGCCGGCGACGGCGAGACCCTGCCGTCGATCCTCGCGCAGGCTAGGCGAACTTGCCCGCGGGTCGGATCAAGACCTTGGCCTACGACAAGGCGGCCGACAGTGAAGATGTCACCGGCTCCTCTGCGACGAAGCGATCACGCCGCTGATCCAGATGCGGTCGATGTGGCAGAGCGAGCCGGAGCGGATGCTGCCGGGCCACGACGGCACATCGAACGTCGTGTACGACGAATCCGGGACGATTTACTGTTATAACAAGGTGAGCGAACCTCCGGTGCGACATAAGATGTCCTACATCGGCCACGAACCGGAGCAAGACGCTGAAATACCGCTGCCCAGCCCAACACGAGGGCTGGGAATGCCCGATGTCGTCGGTCTGCAACGCGGGGAAGTCGTACGGCAAGACGGTGCGAGTCGACCGCGAGGTCGACCTGCGACGGTTCCCGGCGTTGCCGCGCGACGAAGAAGTTTGAGCGGATGTACAAGGGACGGACGTCGGTGGAGCGGGTCAACGCGCGGTTGAAGGTGTTCTGGGGGGTGGACGACGGCAACATCCGAGGGGCACGCCGGTTCGTCGCGGAAGTGGGAGTGGTGCTGGCGGTACACGCGACATTCGCGACGCTCTTGGCATCGGCGCCGCGCCGCGAAGGGACCCTGGGCAAGTTGAAACTGGGGCCGATCGCCGAGGCCCTGGCGCGAAGACGGAACGACAGCCGGTCGAAGTCTGACCGGGACGAACGGACGACTGGAATCGGGCCGGACGAAAATCGCGGTGCGCGCCGAGGGCCCCAAAAACCGCGAATCACCCAGGTGAACGGGGAAGAGAGGCGAAAAACCCGCTCATCCGACCCGCTGAGAGGATGGATGAACCCGGAATACAAACTACAACGCAACCGTCCGGCCTCTGCCGAGCCGGCTCTACCCCGTTCCCCTGCCGCTTGACCTTGTACCGGAGTGGCGGCGCGAGCGCGGGTATTAAGGCGCGGGGCCGCGCAGCCCGCGCGTCGATTTTCCTTCGGTGCGAATTTGTTTTCCCGGTTTCCTCAACGCTCCAGCGGTGGAAACAGCGCGTAGCCGGATACATTGACCGGGATCTTGAAGATCGCCTTGCCCGATGTGACGTAAAGGGTCTTGCGATCGGGACCGCCGAAGGCGAGGTTGGTCGTGACGTCCTCGGGGATCGGAATCCGCCCCAGAAGTTTCCCCTCGGGGCTGATCACGTAGATGCCGGCGGATACCTCGGCCGACTCACCGTCATTCCGGGGAATCAGGATGCCGGCGGCGATCCAGAGGTTGCCGCGGGTGTCGAGTCGCAAGCCGTCACCGCCGCGCCCCTTGCCGAAGTCATAAACCAGGCGCTGGTCGCTGGGCTGGCCCGATTCGTCGATCCGGAACGCCCAGACCTTGCGGTTGCCGCCAGGCCTGGAGTTGCTGTCATTCAGGTAGAGGGTCTTGCCGTCCGGCGTGATGGCCAGCCCGTTGGGACGCTCGATCCGGGGCGGGGCGATCACGCGGCTGACCTTGCCATCGGGGTCGATCCGGTAAACCGCCTCGACGTCCATCTCGAGACTCGACCGGTCTTCCATGTAGTACGGGTCGGTGAACCAGATCCGTCCCTTTCGATCGACGCAGACATCATTCGGGCTGTTGTACCGTTTCCCCTCGTACCGATCGGTCAGGACGGTCACGGCACCGGTTTTCAGGTCGGTGCGGACGACCCGCCGCCGGCCGCCCGGCCCTTGCTCGGCCCCCTCGCAACTGATCAAACGTCCCTGGGCATCGAAGGTGTTGCCGTTGGTCCGGCCGCTGTCCTCACGGAAGATCGAGACCGACCCCGCAGGGGTCATCTTCATGATCCGGCTATTGATCATGTCGCTGAAGTAGAGGTTGCCGGCCGCGTCAACCGCCGGTCCTTCCAGAAAACTTGTCCGCGCGGCCACGGTTAGCGCGGAGCCGGGCGCCATCAACTCCGGGGGTAAGGAGGAAGTGAACCGTCCGCGTTCCCGCTCCGCGCTCTCATCGGCGGCAAATCCGAGGGTTGGTGCCATGAAGGTCAGCCACGCGATCGCGGCGCCACGAAATCGGGTCGTCATCGTCGCCATTCTCCCGGAAGAGTAGGAAAAGATCGGCTGGGAACCGTCGATGGCCATTCTGCCGGGCGTGCGACAGATCCACCAGCCTCTGGAGCATTCCCGAAAGGAAAAAATGAGCGAACCTTCCGGGCTGGATACGGGTTCAATGGTTGCAATCGCCTGTTTTTCTTTTTTTTGAAACGCGATGAAATAATCCCGCCGGCTCGTGCATCGTTCAGGTTGAGGCTCGAAAGGACGAACCGTCGATGTCGGGAGCGAGCGCCAGCGACCGCACGGACCAGGCATCGCTTACGGAGCGGCACGAGGCCGGGGTCAACGGTCAGGCCCCGCTCGACGCGGCGCGTCTTGCCGCGTGCATCGCCCAGTACGAGCCGGAGTTGCGTCGCATGGTCCTGGGCGTGGTCCGCGATCCGGACCTGGCCGGCGACGTGCTCCAGGCGACCTTTACCCGGGCGGTCGAGTCCGGCCACAACGCTCGGGCGGAGACGTTCAAGGGATGGCTCTTTCAGGTGGCGTTTCGCGAAGCCCTGACCGTGAAGCGAAGGTCCGCCACCCGCGATCGGGCCTGGCGTCGGCTCGTGGAGCGCGGGGCGGATTCGCCCGAGTCGCCCGAGCAAGGGCTGATGCGCCGCGAGGTTATCGAAGCGGTTCGCCATGCCCTGGATGTCCTTCCCCCCAGCCAGCGCCAGGTGGTCCGGGCGCGAATCTATGAGGACCAGACCTTCGCGGAGATCGCCGCGGGACTGGGATTGCCCCTGGGAACCGTCCTGACCCGGATGCGACGTGCTCTCGAAAAATTAAGACAGGTCCTGCCACCGCATTGATCCCGGAGTGAAACGAAGCAATGCAGCCCGATCCGGCGGTTGACGCGAACGCTGAACGATTCTGGGACGCCTTTCGCTATGTGTCCGGTGATCTCACCGGCGCGGAAGTCCTGGCGTTCGAGGAACGGCTTGACGTGGACCAGGATGCCCGCGAGGCGCTGGCCCGTGCCGTCGAGCTCGCGTCGGCCTGCTACCTGGTCGATCGGGACCGCCCCACGATCAGGACCGGGCCGCGTCCTCATCCTCTGAGCTTCAGGAAAGCGATGGGCGTCGCCGGTCTCGTCTCGCTCGCCGCGGCCGCCTGTCTGGCGGTCGTCCTGCTGCGTCCCGCCCGACCGGAACGTCTGAACTTCGCTTCCACACCCGATCCGTCGCCGTCATCGTCTTCACCGTCGCCGATCGTCACGCTGGCCTGGTCGACGCTCCACCAGGAAACTCGCCTCGACGCCGAGGAAGAGTCGCCGACCACCGTTGCCGAGAGCCTCGACGAAATTGAGTCCGAGACCGAGCGCGGCCTCCCGCTCTGGCTGCTCGACGCCGCCTCGCTGGTTCGCGACCGGAGCGATGGCCGGATGATTCCCCAGCAAGCGGAACCCACCCGGGAGGAGTGAGATCGTGATCCGTCCGCTTTACGGGATTGTGCTGGTCTTCGGCCTGCTGGTGGCACCGAGCCTGATTCAAGCAGGCGACGCCGCCGCCGGGAAGGACGCCGGCGGCAGGAGCGTGCCGCGGGCTCCCCGGATCAGCCGGCCCGACCCGGTCGATCCTCGAGCGCGAGGCCAACGCCCTGGATCTGGTGCGGACCCATCATCCCGAGCTCGGGTCGCTCCTGGAACAGCTCAAGGCGATGAAGCCCGAGGATTACCGCCGCGCGATCAACGAGCTGGCGCAGGTGAGCAAGAACCTGGCGATGCTTCAGAAGAACGACCCGGGGCGATACCCGCTGGCGCTCGATGCCTGGAAGACCCGGTCGCGTGCCGAGCTGATCGCCGCCGAGCTGATCGGCGCCCCCAGCGCCGAACACGAGACCCGGCTCCGGACCGCGCTCGATCAGCAGATCAGCGCCGAGGCCGGGCTCCGCCGCTACGAGCGCGACCAGTTGCGAAGGCGGCTCAAGAACCTGGACGAGCTGATCGATCGGCTCGAGTCCAAGCACGATCAGATGGTAGAATCAAGATTTCAAACCTTGATGAAGAAGGGTCAGCGCGCGCGGCGCGCCGGGGGCGAAGGCCGATCGGCCTCGAACTCGTCGGCTGGAAGCGTGAAGGGAGAGGACGAATGACGAACCGTAGACGTTACTCCATCGTCGCCGCCCCCTTGCTCGTCGCGGCGGTCGGCGCGCTATCGGGCCGCGCGGACGCCGCCGAGCTGATGCGGCCTGTCAGCCAGCGGTACACCGGGGCGCCGGAACAGGTGACCGAGACGCCGGACTTTCAGCGGCATGTCCTCCCCTTGATGGGACGGCTCGGCTGCAACGGCCGCGCCTGCCACGGGTCGTTCCAGGGTCAGGGCGGGTTTCGATTGTCGCTCTTCGGCTACGATTTCAAGATGGACCATGACGCCCTTCTGAAGGAAGGCGCAAGCCGGGTCCTGGTCGATAACCCCGAGGAAAGCAAGATCCTCGCAAAGCCGACCCTGGCGATCCCCCACAAGGGAGGCAAGAAGCTGGAGGAAGGCACCTGGCAGCACACGATCCTGGTCCGATGGATCGAGCAAGGGGCCAAGGGGGTCGACACCAGCCAGTCGGCCCGTTTCGAGCGGCTCGAAGTGATCCCTCAAGAGATCGTCTTCGAGCGCGAGGGTCAGACCGTTCCCATGAAGGTGATCGCTCACTGGTCCGACGGCACTGCCGAGGACGTGACCTGCATCACCCGTTATCGGACCAATGACGAGTCGATCGCCGAGATCGACGCCGACGGCGTCGTGACGAGCAAGGGCAAGGGCGATACCCACGTCGTCGCCTTCTATGATAACGGCGTGGCGGTCACCCAGGTGATCCTGCCCGTCACGGACCAGGTCGGTCCCCGATACCCGGACGTGCCGACGCCGACGCGGGTCGACGAGCTGGTCGTGACCAAGCTCCGCAAGCTCGGTATCGTTCCCTCCGAGCTCAGCGACGACGCCGAGTTCCTCCGTCGCGTGAGCCTTGACCTGACGGGCTCGTTGCCGACTCCCTCGGAGATCGAGGCGTTCCTGGCCGACACGTCGTCGGCGAAGCGCGACCGCAAGATCGACGAGTTGCTCGCCCGTCCAAGCTACGCGGCCTGGTGGACCACCAAGCTCTGCGACATGACCGGCTGCAGCGCCACCGCGTTCCAGAACCAGGGGCCGGTCCAGCAGCTCGCGCGACAGTGGTACGAGTGGATCTACAAGCGCGTCGCCGAGAACGTTCCGTACGACAAGATCGTCGCCGGCATCGTCCTGGCCACCAGCCGGAAGCCGGGACAGAGCTACGAGGACTTCTGCAAGGAGCAAAGCGCGTTCTTCCGCGACAAGGATCCCGTCGACTTCGCGGCGCACGACACGATGCCCTACTACTGGGCCAAGCGACTGGTACGCAAGCCCGAGGAAAAGGCGCTGAACTTCAGCTACACGTTCCTGGGGGTCCGGCTTGAAGTGCGCCCAGTGCCACAAGCACCCGTTCGATCAGTGGACCCAGGACGACTTCAATCAGTTCATGCGCCTTCTTCAATCGACTGGCCTACGGCTTCGCGCCCGAAGCGCGCGAGCAGTGCTCGAGCGATGCTCAGCGAACTGGGCGTCAAGCAGATGGGCGGCCAGCTTCAGCGCGAGCTGACTCGCCTGGTTCACGAGGGCAAGATCATTCCCTGGCAGGAAGTCTTCATCGCCCGCAACGGCCAGGGACGACGGTCCCAGGGCGACAAGGTGAAGAACGCCGCGATGGCCGCCGGCCGCGTCATCACCCCCAAGCTACTGGGCGGCGACTCCGTCGCCACCGAAGCGGGAGATGATCCCGCGAGCCGCTCATGGACTGGCTCCGTTCGCGGTCCAACCCCTATTTCGCCCGCGCCCTGGTCAACCGCGTCTGGGCCAATTACTTCGGGATCGGCATCATCAACCCGCCCGATGATATGAACCTGGCCAACCCCCCCAGCAACGCCGCGCTCCTGGACGAACTGGCCAGCGGCTTCATCGATCATGATTTTGACCTCAAGTGGCTGCACCGCACGATCGTCACCAGCCAGGCCTATCAGAGAAGCTGGCGTCCCAACGCGACCAATCGGCTCGACCAGCGGAACTTCAGCCGTTCGATCGTCCGCCGGCTCCCGGCCGAGCTCGTCTCCGACGCCCTGGCCCAGGCGAGCAGCGGCTCGGCGTCGCTCGAAAGCCAGGCCAACGATATTGAGACCCGCGCCATCGGTCCCTGCGCCGCGATCGGTCTGGGTCGAGCGGGCCAGGGCCGGGGTGGCGATTACGCCGCCCGCGTCTTCGGGGCCTCGACCCGCGATACCAATTGCGATTGCAACCGGTCGAGCGAGCCGAACCTGCTCCAGTCGATCTACCTTCAGAACGACCAGGACATGCTGGCGACGATCGAGCGCAAGGGAAGCTGGGTCAGCGAGTACAGTTCGGGGAAGGCGAATGCCGAGGCCGCCTCGCCCGTGCGGATGTATACCCAGCGGATCGAACAGCTTGAAGCCAGTCTCGCGAAGGCCGAGAAGGGCAAGATGGCGGGCGCCCTGACGGTGCTGGAGGAAGAGCTCCGCGAGACGCGCCGGGAGCTCAAGGTGGCGCGGAAGCGGGAAGCGGCCCTGGACAGTGCGCCGTCAGTCGTTCAGAGCGATCCCGCGGAGATCGTCCGTCAGGCTTACCTCCGAACCCTGTCCCGGCCCCCTGACCCGCGTGAAGTCGAAGCGGCCCGGGCGTATCTGACCGATTCCGATGACCTAGGCAAGGGTGTGCGTGACTTGCTCTGGGCGTTGCTCAATACCAAGGAATTCATTACCAATCACTGAGCGCCGACGGTGCCCAGGAACTCCAGGGGAGACTTGATTCCAATGGCTTCAAACTGGTATTGCGACGGCATCCGTCGCCGCGACTTCCTGCGGGTGGGCGTCATCGGCACAACCGGCCTGACGCTGGCGAACTATCTCAAGCTGGCCGAAGCGGGTCAGCTTGACGGAGGGAAGGCCACCTCGGCGATCTTCGTCAACCTGGGGGGCGGCCCATCGCACATGGATACGTTCGACTTGAAGCCGGACGCTCCTCGCGAGTTCCGGGGTGAATTCAAGCCGATCGCCACCAACATGCCCGGCGTCGAGATCAGCGAGCACCTGCCCAAGCTCGCCCAGTGCGCGGACAAGTACGCCATCCTCCGGGGCGTGAGCCACAGTCTGGCGGCGCACGACCTGGGTTCCGAAATACCTGAACACCGGGAACCGGCCGATCCCGTCGCTCGAGTTCCCCGGGTACGGGGCCGTCGTGTCCAAGGAGATGACCTCGCCAGCCGATCTGCCTCCCTTCGTGGCGATTCCGAACACGCCTCAGGTGGCGGGATATCTCGGGGTCGAGTACGCACCGTTCAGCACCAACGCGACCCCTCGACCCGGTCAGCCGTTCACGGTCCGCGGCGTGACGCTCGGCCGGGGTCTTTCGGTCGCCGAGATCGAGAAGCGGCGCCACCTGCTCAACGACCTCGACGGCACGTTCCGCGGGTTCGAGAAGGAGAGCGACCTGGTCAACGGCCTCGATCGTTTCTCGCAGCGGGCTTATGACATCATCAGCTCGCCGCGTTGCCGCGAAGCGTTTGACATCAGCAAGGAGTCGCCCTCGATCACCAAGCTGTTCGGCCCCGATCCGGCCTCCCAGAGCTGCCTCCTGGCCAGCCGTCTCGTCGAGTCGGGCGTTCGGTTCGTCAGCCTCTCGCATGGTGGCTGGGACACTCACCAGCAAAATTTCGACCGGCTCAAGACGAATCTGCTCCCGCAGCTTGACAGCGCGCTTTCCGGTCTCTTCAACGCGCTCACCGAGAAAGGGTTGCTCGAGAAAACGATCGTGTTCGTGACCGGTGAGTTCGGCCGTACGCCCAAGATCAATCCCAACGCCGGCCGCGACCACTATCCTCGCGCCATGTTCGTGTTGATGGCCGGCGGCGGAGTGCGCGGCGGTCAGGTCATCGGTGCCAGCGACGACAAGGCGATGGGCCCCGCGTCGGGGGATGGGATCTCGCCCGACAATGTCGCCGCCTCCTTCTACCACGCCCTCGGGATCGATCCCGCCAAGGAATACCGCACGACGACCGGTCGCCCGATCGCGATCGTCCGCTACGGTACGCCGATCAAGGAACTGTTCGCGTGATGGCGCGGTAAGTCCCTCTTAGCGATCCAGAAACCAAACCGCACCGAGCCTCGCTGTACAACGAGGCTCGGTGCGGTTCGCGTTTCCGTAGTGTGCCGGCATTTCGTTTGCAAAGGTCTGAATGGATCGGAACGCAGATTCCTCGTCGTGTTCGACCATGGGATCGGTTGACGAGGTCTGCGCCATTGTCGAGCGAGGAGCATGGGCGGATCGCGCTGGCGGAGACGACTGCCGGTCGGGGCCGAAGTCCAGGCCGATGATCTCGAGCACGGGGTCCACTTCCGGGTGTGGGCGCCGGGGCACGAGAGCCTCGAGGTGGTCTGGGACCGCGCGATGGGGGCGAATACGGTCGGTGGATCCCGTGTTCTGGAACCCGAGCCGGGGGGCTACTTCGCGTCGTTTGTGGAGCGGATTGGGGTCGGGGTCGACTATCGATACCGTGTCGACGGTGCCTTACTTCCCGACCCGGCTTCCCGGTTTCAGCCCGAAGGGCCCTTCGGTCCTTCCCGCGTGATCGACCCGGGCTCATTTGCCTGGACCGACGAAGCCTGGAACGGACCTCGTGCCGACGACGCGGTGATCTACGAGCTGCACGTCGGCACATTCACCCCGGCGGGGACCTGGCGCGACGCGGAGGCGCAGCTTCCTTACCTGTCCGAGCTGGGGGTGTCGGTGATCGAGGTCCTGCCGGTGGGTGATTTTCCCGGGCGGTTCGGTTGGGGCTACGACGGAGTCAACCTGTTCGCCCCGACGCGCCTTTACGGTCTTCCCGACGACATGAGACGCTTCGTTGACCGCGCACATGGCCATGGGCTCGCGGTGATCCTGGATGTTATCTACAACCACCTCGGCCCCGATGGAAACTTTCTGGGGCATTTCTCCGATCGCTATTTCTCGACAATCGACCAGACCGAGTGGGGACCGGCAATCAACTTCAAGGGAGCGGATTCCGGGCCTGTCCGGGAGTACTATCTCGCGAACGCCGGATACTGGATCGACGAGTTCCATCTCGATGGGCTGCGGATCGACGCGACCCAGAGTATTTTTGATGATGACCAGGAGCATGAGCATATTCTGACAGCGATCGGGCGCCACGTACGCCAGTCGGCAGGCGGCAGGTCCACGATGCTGATCGCGGAGAGCGAACATCAGGACCCGAGGCTGGTCCGGCCGTTGGAGCAGGGCGGCCACGGCCTCGACGCGGTCTGGTCCGAGGATTTCCACCACGCCGCGCTGGTCGCCGCGACGGGCCGACGCGAAGCCTATTACGCTGACTATCACGGCTCGCCGCAGGAACTCGTCTCTCTGGCAAGATACGGATTCCTCTACCAGGGGCAGTGGAACCCGCGCCAGGGAAAACGACGCGGCTGGCCGTCGTGGGACCTCACGCCCAACCGGTTCGTGAACTATCTCCAGAACCATGACCAGGTAGCGAATTCCCCTCGCGGTCAGCGCATCCAGCAACTCACCGATCCCGGGCGGCTTCGAGCACTGACGGCCTTCTTGCTGCTTGCTCCCGAGACGCCCATGGTCTTCCAGGGACAGGAATTCGCCGCCTCGAGCTCGTTCCATTATTTTGGCGACCAGAAGCCGGAGCTCGCGGAACGGATGTTGCGGGGTCGGCAGGACTTTCTCTCGCAGTTTCCAAGCATGACTACGCGTGAGAGCAAGGAATCGATCGTCCGTCCCGATGATCCCGAGGTTTTTCAACAGTCCAAGCTCGATCACACCGAGCGACTGATGCCCGGCCATGCCGAGGTCCTGGCCTTGCACATGGATCTGATCCGGCTTCGCCGGGATGACCCGACCCTGTCGGCCTGTCGAACAGGCAGGGGACGAATCGATGGCGCCGTGCTGGGACCCCACGCCTTCCTGATCCGCTGGTTCGGTGAGACCATCCAGGGCTCGCCCAGTGCCGATCGTATCTTCCTGATCAATCTCGGAATCGATCTGGATTTGTGTCCCGCGTCTGAACCCCTGCTTGCGCCACCGGGCGGATCGATCTGGGAGCTCGCCTGGTCGAGCGAGGAGCCGCGATATGGAGGGGGAGGAGTCATCGTCTGGTCCGCCACGGAAGACTGGCGCGTCACCGGGCACTCGGCCGCTCTCCTGGTCCCCGCAAATCCAGCTTGATGCCCCTGGAGGAGACGATTCATGGTTCTTCCAATGCGCACACTGCGATTTGAAGAGAAATCGATGAAAAAAGCCGTCGACGACCCCACCGGCCTCCGCGAGTGGCTGGTGACGAACGGGCTGGGCGGCTACGCGTCCGGAACCATTTTTGGGATTCCCACGCGCCGGTATCACGGATTGCTGATCGCCGCGCCTTCCTTCGCCGCTCGGGCGGACCATGATGCTCAACAGGCTGGCCGAGCACGTGGACACCGGCGAAGGTCATACGATCCTGCTTTCTTCCGAGTCGCTAACGGACGACAGCTCCGCCGGGCCTTCGAGGAGCCATCTGGCCGAGTTCCGCCTGGAAGCCGGACTGCCGGTCTGGCGCTACGAGATCGGCTCGATCTCCATCGAAAAGCGACTCCATATGATACATACCCAAAATACCGTTCATATCCATTACCGACTGTTCGGTGGATCTGCAAGCGTCTCGCTGATGCTACGTCCTCTGGTCCACTTCCGACCGCACGACGCCTCGGTCAGTCTGCCGCATTCCGGAGCCTATCGCTTCACGGCCTCGGGCAAACGCTTCGAACTGACCTCGGACGGCGCAAGTCCCACGCTCCGAATGAGCTTGCGCGGGCCAGACGCCACGTTCGCTCTCGATGCCGCCAGTTCATCAGCGATCCATTACCCGATTGAAAGAAGGCGGGGATATGACGCGACGGGTGACCTCTGGAGCCCCGGTTACTTCAAGGTATCGCTCAGCCCCGACCACCCTGTGACCATGATCGCTTCATGCGAGCCGTGGGAGCATATCGATGCGCGAGTCCGGACGAAGCGCGTCGTGCGGAGGGAAAACGTAGGTCTCGAAAGCTCGCCCAGGCCCAACTGCCATCGGGAGACGATTTTTCCGCCGAGCTCACTCTGGCCGCCGACCAGTTTCTGATCAAGCCGGCGGGGCGCGTCCAGGACGCGACCCGAGCCCAGGCTGCGGGTGAAGAAATCTACACGGTGATTGCTGGTTATCACTGGTTCACCGACTGGGGCCGCGACACCATGATCAGTCTGGAAGGGTTGACGCTCGCAACGGGACGGCACATCGAAGCGGGTTATATCCTTCGGACCTTCGCCTATTACATCCGCGACGGTCTGATCCCCAACCTTTTCCCCGAAGGGCAGAACCAGGGCCTTTATCACACCGCCGACGCCACACTCTGGTTCTTCCACGCCATCGACCAATACCTGTCGGCCACCGGTGATCACGAGACCATCGAGGCCCTGATTCCCCGGCTCATCGATGTTGTCGAATTTCACCTGCGGGGAACCCGGTTTGGGATCGGCGTCGATCCCGCCGACGGCTTGCTCCGCCAGGGGGCCGAGGGATATCAGCTCACCTGGATGGATGCCAAGGTCAACGACTGGGTCGTGACACCCCGGCGCGGCAAGGCCGTCGAGATCAACGCCCTCTGGTACAATGCGCTGAAGCTCCTGGAGGGTTGGGTGAGAGGCTACCGTTCGGAAAAGGTCTCCGTGGCGGATGAACTCGCACGGCACGCCGCAAGGCTCCGCGAGTCGTTCAACCAGAGGTTCTGGTATGAGCAGGGCGGATATCTCTACGATGTCGTGGACGGCGAATCGGGAGACGACCCGGCGTGCCGGCCGAACCAGCTCTTCGCGATCTCGCTACGTCATCCCGTGCTGGACCGCGATCGATGGGAGCCGGTGTTCGAGACCGTGCGCGATCGACTGCTGACACCCTACGGGCTCCGCTCGCTCAGTCCCGACCATCCCGATTACAAACCCCGCTACGATGGCGACCTTCGCGCCCGTGACGCCGCCTATCACCAGGGGACCGTCTGGGCCTGGCTGATCGGCCCATTCGTCGATGCCTACCTGAAGCTTTATCCCGACAATACGAAAATCGCTCGCGGTTTCCTGGAGGGCTTCCGCGACCATCTTCACGAGGATTGCGTCGGCTCGATCAGCGAGATCTTTGATGCCGAACCTCCGTACCATCCCAGGGGATGCATCGCTCAGGCGTGGAGCGTGGCCGAAGTGTTACGAAGCTGGCTGAATACAAGTAATTTATGAATAAATACAAATAAAAATATATAATGAAATTATCTATTCGATAGATACGGGAAGCCGCTCGATACAAAGTAACGTGATATCATCATTTTGCGCACATCCCTCGGAAAACTGCTTGACGGCCTTGAGGATCGTTTCACCGAGTCGGGCCGCTCCTCGCGGCGCTTGATGAATGATTTCGCGGAGGTGCTCGGTGCCGAAGATCTTACCGCTGGTGTTCATGGCGTCGGTCAGACCGTCGGTGGAAAGGGTCACCAGGTCGCCGGGTTCGAGGAGGACCTCGGTGGCTCTGAAGACCGCTCCCTCGGCGATTCCGAGCGGCGGTCCTGAGTGGCCTTCACCGACGATCTCGATCCGGTCGTCCATGCGTCGAATGATTGGGCCAGCATGCCCCGCGCTGACGATGCTGAGGCGGTGGTTTTCACCGTCGACCAGGACCAGTAACAGCGTGATGAACCGGCCGCCAATGGCTCGTCGACAGAGGTCGCGATTGAGCCGCTCCACGATCCGCGCCGGCTCGGAGATGGTCAAGGCGAAGAGGCGAACCTCGGCGGAGAGACGGGCCATCATCAGGGCGGCGGGCATGCCCTTGCCCATGACGTCGGCGATGGCCAGGAGCCAGCGCCGGGGCACGCTCCCCTCGGGAGTTTCGGACTGGGCCAGAGGGAGGTAATCAAAATAATCGCCCCCCACGTAGTTGGCAGGCTCATAATAGTCCCAGAACGCGTAACCGGGAAGCTTCGGCCGCTGCTCGGGAAGCAGGGCGATCTGGACCTCATGGGCGTCCTGCGACTCCTGCTCGACCTGGGTTTGTTCGATGAGCGCCGCATGAAGCTGCGCGTTCTCCACCGCCACGCTCACCTGGCTGGCGACGGCGACCAGCAGGTCAAGGTCTTCCTGGGTGAATCGGCCCCGCTCCTCGCGGGTATCAAGCTGGAGGATGCCCTTGGGTACCCGATTGGGATCGAGCAGAGGAACGCACATCATCATCCGGATCGTGCCCACGATGCTCTGGCTGGTCGCGAACCGGCGGTCCGAGGCGGCATCCGAGCTGAGCACGGCCTTGCCGTCGGTGAGCACATGCTTGAAGATCGTCCGGCTGATCGTCAGGCTACCGGTCTCGCCACCGCGGAACTTGATCGCGCGGGGCTTGGTGTCGATCGATTCCCCCTCCTTCAGGAGGACGAAGCCTCTGTCCGCCTGGGGAAACACCTTGAACAACGTCTCGAGGGTCTTCTCGAGCACGTCCTCGAGGCGGAGCGTTTCCCCTAGCTTGCGGCTGATCTCCAGGACGTGCCGAAGCTTCTCCTCGGGATGGACCGCCGAGGCCGGACCCAGGCTCGTCTCGGGCCGAATGACCTCCAGCACGCCGATGATCGTCGAGCTGCTGTCATCGTCGTCGGTCACGACAACAGCCGGAAAATTAAAAACAAATACGTAGTTGCCAATTTTAATGTGAGATCCATTGGGCAGCGGAACCCGGCCGATAATCCGGTTGCCGTCGAGCAAGGTCCCGCAGTTGCTCTCGAGGTCCTCGATCTCGAACGATTCCCCGACGCGGGTGATCCGGGCATGCTTCCGTGAGACGAACTTCCGGCTCAGGATGATCTGGCAGGAGAGCTCGCGGCCGATCAGAACGACGTCACGGTCCAGCTCGTAAAGCTTGCCGGGGGTCTCACCGTGGATCGTCAGCAGCGAGGGTGTACTCTTGCGTCCCTTCGACATGGCAATGGTTCTCAGGACATCCCTGAAATTTAAGCATCTAAGTTATTTGATATTGTCTTGGCTATCGATTATCGGTACGCAAGATACCGAAGTGACCCTTCGATCGGGGAGTTTCCATAATAACCGAGGAGTCGCGCGTTGTCTTCCTGATCAGGATGATTCCCTCGCCAGGTCTTGCTGCCTAAATAAGCCGTTTTGCGGACCGGGCCTGTGGACTCGACCGATGTTCGCTCCGTGGTACGATGACCACATCGTCGAGCAGGCGGGGCAGGGGGCCGGTGCCCGCCTGCTCGCGCTGCCACGCATCGACCCAGCGCCGCCAGGTTACGATGAGGCGCAACGCGGGAACGAGCAGGCTCGGATCATGGACATGCCCGGGTCCTGGGCCCGTCCGGCTGGAATCGGGAATCGACCGGACCCAGGACGCCCCGGCCGTCCTGAACAGACCGGCCAGGGCCACGCTCAGGACCCGGTGCTCATCCTCGTTAAGACCGGCCATCCAGCCCGGTCCGACAACCCCGGCGATCAGGGCCTCGTGCCGCTGGTCGAACTCGATCCAGATCCCGGCGTCGGCGGATGGGACCGGAGCAGTGGGCTCGAACGCGACATGCTGCCGGTGCGCCATCAGCTCGACCCGGATCCGATTGGTGGCCAGCTCGATCCGCCCTGCTTCGATCGACAGCGGCGCGAGCGAACGGCTCTCGCTCAGCAGCGCGATCAACTCACGATCGATGAACCGGCGAACCGACACCTCGACGTGATGGAGGGATTCGAGCCGTCGATAAGCCTGGCCGTTGCCCTGGTCCCGAGACACGATCGACGGCAGGGCCTGGAGCGCGACCCGTTCGGAGCGTCGGAGCTGGCCAAAAAGCTTCGGCAGCGTACCCGAGTGGAGTCCGGGTCTTAATAGCCCTTCAATGGTCTCCCCGTGATCGCCCACAATGACCGGCTGGAGCGACTCGGGTCGATTTGCCTCGTAAAGTCGCCAGTTCTCCTTCAATTCCCAGACCAGGAAACCGAACACGCCGGGAAGGAGAAGGACCGTCGTACCGGCGATGAAGAGAGCCATGCGCGGACCGAGCGGCGATAGCCCCGCCGCCAGGATGCGTGTCAGCCGCAGCGAGAGAGGGAGGACGACCTTGTGAGAAACCGTCACCACCGGGAAGTGCTTGATCGGGTTGACCTGGGGCTCGATGAGCAGGTTCACGTAGATCCTCACGACGTAGGCCACCACCGACCACGCCAGTCCCAGAACCACCTTGGCCAGGAGCAAGCCCCGTCCCTCGCCAGTACGGAACCGAAGCCATTCGTCCACGGCGTAGAGAACGCGCTCGATTCCTTCAAGGATACGATCAAATGTCGACAGGATCAGGCGGAAGAGACCGGGGATCGTATCGTGAATCAGTTGATGCCATGAGCGTACCCAGGTGTCCGCCAGGATTTCTTCGACGTCGCGCCCGAGCGGCGAATTGAGCACCAGGACCATCGGGATGAAGAACAGGGCGATCAACGCCGGCAACTCGAATGGAGGCCGGCCGGCGAGAACGGTGAGGAGCGCCAGCGGCATGGCGGCCAGCAGAGGTTTGATCAGCGCTTGCCAGATGAGTCGAACCGGACGGCTCCCGAGCATGGCCCGGAGCAAGGGCAACTGGATCAGCCGTGCCGGGATATCGATCAGCGCGATGCGGATGATACGACCGGCCCATGCCATGGACCGAAAAAAACGGCCGCGCAAGGGCGCGGAATTGATCAGACCCGCGGTCACCGAGCCCAGAACGAGCAGGGTGGCCAGGTTCACGAGGTGCACGTCCAGCCCGGTCAGCACGTGGACGACCGGGGCGACCAGGTGTTGAAGTCCTTCGAGCGCGACGAACGCCCCACCGTAAGGCAGGATCGCGAAACGGGTCACGAACCGTCCCGGCCGCGTGGCGAAACCCAGGGCGCTGAGCCGCTGGAGCCAGCGCATGTAAATTTCACCACGTCGATAAACTCCCTCCAGTGCCCGACCCAGAGCACGATCGACCTGGAGTAATCGATCGCCTCCGAAGAATTCGACCGGGCCATCCAGATCGGGAAGCTTCAGGTTGTTCCGCGAACAGGCGTCGCGCACGTCGCCCAGACTCAGAAACCCGCGGCGTACGATCTGGTCGAGCAGTTCCTCGACAAGCTTCGCGGCGGCCACGCACTCGGGGATATTTCGGGGTCGAATGCCGTGGGTCTGAAGAATCCCGGCAATCTCGGGGCGGAATCGGTTGCGCACCGAGGTCTCGGCCCGCTCGATCGCTGGGTAGATCCGCTCGGCGAGGTCCTGGCGTTCTCGCGCATCGAGTCGAGCCGCTCTCAGGCGCCGATTCGTGCGCCGGAGGTGGATCGAGACCAGGACCTCGTTCAGATAAGGCAAGGCTTGCTTGATCGGTCGCTGGCCAAGCGATCGGACCCACTCCATCAGATCGACCCGATAAACAGTACGTTCGGTATCGAGGCAAACGCGCTGAAGGTCGTAGAGAAGCCGCCCTTCCCTGGTCCAGAAGCCGTTTGCCGCGCGTTCGAGTAACGGCTCGAGTGCCTTACGCCATCGATCATGCTCGTCTGGCCCCAGGCGGAGGGCGGAAACCAGGCGGTCGGACAGCGCAGCGAGATCGGTCTCGGCGCTGAGTCGAGCTTTCGCGGCGATGAACGGCGGAGCCATCCGGGCCGCGCGGGTTCGATCGATCGCGGCGCGAACCGGATTCCCTCGGGACGCGGCTCGCTCGGCCCGACGCAGCAGCCATGGAATGAGCCGGCGGGCGGTCAGGCTGGAAACCGACTCGCGACTCGTCGGAAGGGTCGAGAGTGGCTCCGTGGTCGGATTGACGGGTTCAATGGTGCCCGGTCCGACCAGACTCACAGGCTCGAAGGGGCTCAAGGGCCGGGTCGCGGCGAGCAGGGATGCGCTGTCCACGTCGACCGAGAGCATCTCGTCGATCAGATCGAGGCGTTCCGTGTCGATCGATGGGAAGACATGACTCAGGTGCTCCGGCGCAAAGGTTCGGAGCTCGAGATAGAGGCCCGCGAACGCGGCGTAGACCGAGAGGTTGTCTCGCGGCGGCAGCAGGTACCCATCTTGCTTCAGAACCGCGCGGACTTCCTCGAAGCTGGTGGCTCCAATCCGATCGATCCGTTGCCGGAGGCTCGAGTAGCTCGCCCGGTCGCTGGCGATCGACCGCCGGGCCGTATGCTCGGCCAGTGCATGGAACAGGAGCCGCCAGTACGTGGTCAGGATGGCCTGGTCCGAGAATCCCACCATCGCCCGGGGATCGGGTCGGAGCAGGAGAACGACCCAGGCGGCTTGTCCCACCGTGTTCACGTCGTCGATCAAGCCCAGCTCGTCAGCACTGGCAATCGTCAGGAGTTTTTCACGGGTAATCACGTAACTTCTTCGACGCGCGACGAAGCGTCCGACAAAGGTCAACCCACGATCGTTCTTGATGACCCTGCGCAAGATCCGCGCGGGGACCATGACCGTCGCAGGGTCCGCACGACGCACGGCGGTTTCAATCGCGGCGAGGTCGATGGCAAATTCTCCTCAAAGCGCGGGCTCCATCGATCAAAATCGGGGCGATGTCGGCTGGCGTTGGATGATTGACTCGCACCCGCAATGAACAATCGTATCCACCCCTTGTTCGAGTTGCCAGGCGGCTTGGACCAGGGTCGGAGGGACATCAATCCCGAGGAGCGCTTGAGTCGATTCGAGAACGTGATGGCCCCAGTCCTATTGACCGCGAGCCAGGTCAAATCATTGAATAATCAGCAATTGATGCAAGGTATGACGGCCCGAACCTCGGTGCCGAGGCCCGAGCCCGAGGTAATCGAGACCTTACCGCCGATCAAGGCAGCGCGCTCACGCATCCCGAGCACGCCGATACTGGCCCCGGCAGCGGCCTGGGTCAAGGCTTGCGTGACGTTGAAGCCCGATCCGTCATCGACGATGAGCAGATTCAGATCGGTCCCGCGGAGGCAAAGCTCCACCCGGACGTGGGTCGCTCGGGCATGCTTCGCGACGTTGGTCAGGGCTTCCTGGGCCACGCGGTAACAGGTGGTCTCGACCTTCGGATCAAGGCGGTCGGTCGCAACCTCCGCGACGAATTCGACGCTGATACCGAGCCGATCCGCCATGAGGTTGCAGTACGAACGCAGCGCGGGGACCAACCCGAGATCGTCGAGGAGCGAGGGGCGCAGGTCGCGCGCCAGATCGCGAATCTCGGTGATCGTCTGTTCGATCATACCCAGGCTTTCGTTCAGACGTCGGGCGATCTGTACCGATCCGGAATCGCGGAGCGCCCTCTCAAGGTTCATCTTGATCGCGGTCAGCGACTGGCCCGTCTGATCGTGTAGCTCGCGCGAGATTCGACGGCGCTCGGTTTCCTCGGACTCGATCAGCCGGCGTGACAGCGACTCGAGCCCAAGCTTCGCGGCCTGAACTTGCTCGAAGAGCAGGGCCTGCCGGATCGCAATTGCGATCTGGTCGGCGACCTCGCCGGCGATCTCGAGGTCTGAGCCAGAAAACGCCCGGGTCTCCTTGGAATAAAGCGTCAACGCTCCGACGGGACGCCCATTATCGATGAGCGGAAGCCGGACGTACGACCGGATGGATTCGTGGCAGAGTCGACTCGAGTGGGGTCGAAACGCGGGCAGAACGGTCCAGGTCGTCCACCTGGAACACTTCACAACGTTCGAGATGTTCGAGGTCCTCGATCCCGATCACGCCGAGGGGAACGATCGGAGGGATCGTGGACTTATCAAGGTTCGGGCCGACTGAGGCCAGGAACCTTGCTCGACGCTCGGAGAAATCGAGCATCATGACGCTCGCACACTCGAAGCTGACACAATCCGCAAGACTCTCGAGCGCGAATCTCGCAACCTCTTCGGGCGAACGGGCCGCGACGATCGCTCGGTCGATGGTGCGCAGGTTCTCCAGCCGACCGATATAATGGCTTAGAGCTTCTTGAGCGTTCATGCTATCGTCGATATCCGTGGCGGTACCGATCCATCGAATGATCCGACCCTGTTCGTTATGGAATGGCGCTCCCCGCGTCAGGTGCCAGCGATAGACTCCGTCCGCCTGTCGGATGCGGAGCTCACATTGGTACGAGCGTTCGGAAGCTCTGGCCTTCAACCACTGATCGAGCACGCGTTCGCGATCCTCCGGGTGGACAGCGTTCACCCAGCCTGCTCCCAGGGATGCTTTCGGCGTGAGGCCCGAGTACGAATACCAGCGATGATTGAAGTAATCGGCGTCGCCATCAGGCGGAGTTGCCCAGATCAGGATCGGAACCGCGTCAGCGAGCGCCCGAAAGAATTCCTCGCCCTCGACCAGGGTCTCGATCATCAGGTCTAACAGGCTGGGTGCCTTCGCGGAGTTGCCGCCGAACGCCGGCGGATAATTGGCCCGTGCGAACACCTGGAGACGATCGTACAGCTTTTGGAGATCCCGGGTGCGTTGGACGAGCTCGGTCTCGATCCGGCGCTTTTCGGTCCGGTCGTGGGTCTCGACCAGAATCGACACGATACGGCCGGATTCATCGCGGATCGGTTTAAGCTGGATCTCGATCCAGAGTCGGTCAACTGGGCCGGCACTCACGGCGAGCTCATGCTCGGCATGAATGTCGATGCCATTCGCGGCGTGGATCATCGCATCCCTGAGCCATGCGACCACGCCGGGATTGCTTTGCCACCAGGGACTCTCCCAGATCGGAATGCCTCGAACGTCGCCACGGTCCGCGACGAGTTTTGCCAGTGAGGAGCTTCCCGATTGGATGATGACGCCATCAGGCCCCAGTAACGCGAGAAAACCATCCAACCGGTCCAGGATGGAATTCAGAGTCCACGATGGTGAGCTGGAAATGCAGCCGAAATGGCCGGCGGGCATCGTGCTGGGATCGCCTCTCGACACGGAGGAATCGGCATAGCGTCCGTAATGGTTCGGATCGATCGCATTCACCCCCCAAATGACGCGGCCTCTACCTCGAGAGTCGGAGGGATACGCAGCCAGCGAATCGAAGTCCAGCGTTCGGAGACGCCGACCAGGGTTTTATATTTACGAAACGAGATGCAAAGTGACCGGGGTGGGGCTCGAACCCACGACCAACGGATTAACGTACCTCATCGGCTTTCGCCGACCCGCACTGAACCGGATCAGAGAACCGGCCAGGGCAGTTGAAAGTCTGGACTATCCCATCGCCATCGCAGGCGTGCCGCGTCTAGTCTCTGGGGCCGGTTCCGACGATCCGTCGGAACCTTGCCTGCTGATTGCCCAATCCCACGCGCTTTTCCTACCTTCACGCTTGCCGTTGCCGGCGACGTTGTGGTGGCGTGGGCTCTCAGGGGTTTCCAGCATACTGCGGCATTCACTCGAGCGGTTCGGATTCTTCCCGCGCGAGGCTCCTATTTTCCGCTAGGCATCGGAATGGAAGTCCGTTGCTCTACCGACTGAGCTACCCGGTCATCGCTAACGTGTTCTAGCATACGCCATTTGTACCTCGATCGTCCAGACTCTACCCCGTTCGCGGTAATTGCACCAATTTGGAGGTCGGCCCTTGAACGAAGTACGTAGTTCTGGGAGACTAGGTAACGTTGATTGTGTCAATAATATCGATTAATCTGCGTTAAAGCGGTATGGTCTTATGTTCCAGCTCGGAATCGTAACTTACAATATCGCCAAGGATTGGGACCTGATAACGATCCTGAGCCGGCTTGAGGCGCTGGGCTATGCGGGTGTGGAACTCCGGACCACACACGCGCACAAGGTCGAGGCCGACCTCAACGCGGCTCAGCGAGAGGAAGTCCGCAAGCGATTCGCCGATTCACCGGTAGCGCTGGCCGGGCTTGGAACGGCGTTCGAGTTCCAGGCCACCGACCCCGCAGAGGTTCGCCGCAACCTCGATGGAGCGTTGCAGTATGTCCGCCTGGCGCATGATATCGGCGCTCCGGGTGTGAAGGTCCGGCCCAACGGCGTCCCCAAGGGTGCGGATCGCGAGGCCACGTTCGAGCGAATCGGCAAAGCGTTACACGAGCTAGGTGAGGAGGCAACCGGGTTTGGCGTTGAGATCCGGGTCGAGGTGCACGGCGCCGTCACCCAAGAACTTCCCAACTTCGCCAAGATCCTGGGACATGCCGATCATCCCAACGTCTACGCGTGCTGGAACTCGAACTCGACCGACGTCGAGGCAGGGTCGATCCGAACGAACTTCGCGCGGGTCGCGACCAGGATCCATGAGGTCCATCTCCACGACCTGACCGACGAGAAATATCCCTGGCGCGAGCTTTTCACGCTGCTTCAAGCCCAGCAATTCGATGGTTACACGCTCGCCGAGATCCCGGCGAGCGCCGATCCAGAACGCGTACTCCGCTATTATCGATCCTTGTGGCGCTCCTACCAACCCTGACCCGTCGAGGTGATTCGCGGTACTTCTCGCTCTAGATCGGTTTATACCATCATGGAGATACGTTGACAATCTGATATTCCGACCTTTCCCTCAGCGATGCCCCTGGATCAGATACAGGAGGATCGTCGCCAGCAAGGGCGCGGCCATGGCGATCAGGATCACGATCCTGCCCAGGTCTCGGCTCCAGGCCATCGGGTCGACCGCCAAATCGTCCCAGACATCGTCGAGATCATCCTCCGAATCTACCGGCAGCGACCAGCTCTGGGCCAGGATGATTCGCGCATCGGCCAGCAACGGCTCCGGAACCTGAAGCTTCACGCCGCCCGTGGCGACCTGATACATCGAGGCGCTCCCCATCCGCTCTCCTTCCAGAAGGGTGGGAATACCCTCGGCGTCGAGCCTAATTCGCGACGCTTGCGCCGCCGTCAGGTCGGCGAACGTCCGGACGGTGACCCAGCGGCGAACTCCGAGGCCCGCGGCGCCTACGATTGTTACCGGCGCTGGCGCGACGCCCGCGAGCACGACCTCGTGCTTCGGGCAGACCTCGCCCGAGCTCATTGGCCAGTATCGTTCACAAATACAGCAATATCCTTGAGAAATCAGAATGTCACCACACTCGATGCAGAGATTCGAGCCCGCGACGACCGCGACGGAGCGGTTGCAACGCCGGCAGAAGCAGGGCCTTTGAAAGCCCTCGGTGGAGTCCTCGGCCAGGTAATCTTGCCTGCTCATTAAATCTTGCTCTCCTTGCCAGGACCACCGTCTTGAGACGAATTCCTGGGGGCTATTGCCTCGCGAACGTTACCCCGCGAACGCCGTGCGCTTCGTGTCCTAGTGTTCTCTCGAACTGACGATCGCTCGCTCCATGAAGGAAGGCGTCGTCAATAAGGATTAAGTGATCCGCTTCAGGGAGGGAGGAATCTTCAACCCTGAGTGACTCCATGAGAAAGTCCGCGCAACGCCGCGCCCGTACGATCGCGCTGGAACGTTTGGAAGACCGTTCGCTCCTGAGTTCATCCACAACCAGTCCCATGGGGATCTGGTTAGGTCAGGACGGTCATGACCTGGTCGGGCCGTCGAGTACTCCTGGTCCTGATGGAATCCAGGATATGCATATCGAGCTGACAGGGCTACCTTCGAACCTGTCGATTTCGAGTGCCGTGGTCTACGGTGATGGCAGCGGCGAATGGAGCGCGCCGTCAACGAATGGCACATGGGCCGCAGCCCTGGTCCAGGCTCCCGGCGCGACGACGGCCGATATCTACATCGAGCCTTACCAGTTCGAGACGGGTCGCCAGTTCCAGGTCAATCTGACGTACAGCGACCAAACGACCGCCACGATCTACTTACAGGGCGGGACGGCCAACCCCAATCTGTGGATGACGGGCCAGGGGGTGACAATGCAATGGCTCGGTCAGGACGGCCACGACTGGACCGGCCCGACCGCGTCGGTTGGACCTGATGGATTCCAGGATGTTCATCTCGCTCTGGCGAACCTCTCGAGTACTCTCAGCGTCCAGTCGGTGATTCTGACAGCCTCGGGGGGGGGCCAGTGGGCCTTCGGAACCAATCCCTCACTCCTGCCCGACGCCGAGCTGTTTCCAAGCGGGTCTGATCCCACGAAGGCCGACCTGTATTTCAGTCCCACGACCGATCTCGCAGGTCAAACCCTGACGCTGACAGTCACGTACTCCAATGGTAAGAGCGACGCGACCCAGATCTTGGCCGGCACCACCAACCCGACCCTGGCCATGCCGTCACAGCCTGCTGTGGTGGTCAACTTCGGCGTGATCTCGGCCCAGTGGATCGGCCAGGATGGTCAGAACCTCAACGGGCCCGGGGATGTTCACGTCGGCGTAACGGGGATTCCGGCGAACCGGACCGTCGTCGCGGCCCAGTTGACCGACGGCACGCGCACCTACTGGAACTTTGACCCCAGCGGTATTCTGACCGCTTCCTACGCGTCGCCGATGGCGTTCCAGACAGTGGCGGGTGACGCGACAAGTGCTAACCTCGATTTTCCACCGACCCGGAACGAGTCGCAGGCAACAATGACCCTGCGACTCGTTCTCGACGACGGAACCAATCTGGTCACGACCTTCGCCGGCGGATTCGCCGATCCGGGGTTGCGAACCCCGAATATCGCCGCTTCGAGCATCGTGGCGCACCCCGGTGACGATCTGAACCTCCTGGCCAATTCCTACGGCACGGTCCACCTGTCGGCCGGAACCTATAACCTTTCCGCTCCTCTGGTGCTGGACAACCCAGTGACCATCACCGCCGACCCGGGGACGACCTTGCTGTTCACCCAGCCCGCGGGTGCGACGCCCTGGACGGCGGCCATCAAGATCAACGCCGGTCATACGACCTTGAACGGCTTCGCCGTCCGTTTCGCCGGGCCGGTCCAGTGGAACTGGAACGTTTCGTACAGTCCCGCCGTCATCGGCACCAGCGACAATCTCGATCCGACCAACCTGCAGAACCAGCTCAAGGTCGATGTTACCTTGACTCACCTTGACCTTCAGTCTCCGCCGGCGGCGAGTACCTGGGAACAGGCCCCCAGCCTGATCCGGGCCGTCTCCGCGCAGGACGGCCTGATCTCGAACAACGTGCTCAAGGGGGGGACGACCGAGTTCTTCGGAGGACCTTGGCAGGTCACGAACAATCAGTATGAAGGTACAGTACCCGATACCTACACCTACACGGCGTTCGCCGGACACTACACCAACGGCCTGGTCCTCTCCGGAAACCAGGCCCAGCCGTTCGGTCCCTCGGGCAAGACCTGGCGGTTCCTGGTTTTGACGCAAAGCGGGATCGGCGACGTCGTTCAGAATAACGATGTGGTCGGGATCGGGCCCATGGATACCGATACGGTCCCGAACCCGAACGCCCCCGAGGTCATTTTGACCGAGGCCTATCATCTCGCCTACGAAGGTGTGCCCTCTTCCATCTCGGATAACGGTATGGTTATCCAGATCGAGAGCGTCCTGGCCGGTTCGGTATCGGCGGGCGATGTGCTCGCGCTGCTAGCCGGCCCGGACGCCGGGCAGTGGCGCGAGATCAGCCAGGTGATCGATCCGACCACCTTTCTCCTGTCGAGTCCGGTCGATCCCGGGACCACCGCGGTCTCGATCGCCACCGGCTTTATCAACGAATCCTTCGTGGGCAACACCGTCGACACTCGGGGCAGCTCCGACCGCGCAGGACATGGTTCTCGCGGGCAACCAGTTCGGTCTACAGATTCGGAATAATACGTTTCTGGGCGGATTGATGGCGTTCAACGTCTCGGCTTATCCGTCCGAGTCTCCAGCGAGCTGGGGATGGACGCATGCACCGGTGCTGGGCGCGACCGTGAGCGGTAATACGATCGAGGACTCGATCCTGGGCGGAATTCTGGAGGTTGACCATTCGACCTATATCAAAAGCAACATCAGTCGCGTGTACATGTCGGCGATGGTATCGAACAATGTGGGAATCTGGTCCGCATCGTTCGTCAATGCCCGGACACAGACTGGCTCGAGCGGATCAGGAAGCCCGACGTTCCCCACGTTGACCATTGGGGCGTCTTCGTCGAACGATCCGGGTGAGTTGGTCGCGAGCGTGAGTGGTAACGAGGTCGAGGGGCCAGCCGCGGCGGTGTCAGGATCGAGCCTGGTGGTTGTCGCGGCGACGGTCAACGGCCAGGCCGAAGTGAATCAAATGTCGACGTTGCCGGCCGTGATCCTCGCCGCGCCAACGGGCCTGACGCTGGCCGACGACAATGGTCTGAGTTCCACCGATGCGCGGACAAGCGATCCTCGGCTCACGTTCGCCGCGATGCCCATGGCCGCGGGGTATGAGTACAGCCTTAGCGGCCGGGCCGGCACGTACTTACCGATCGCAGGGGCGGGAACCTTTACGCCTGAGCGGTTGTCCGCTGGCTTTGTCACGGTTTTCGTCCGCGCATACGATGTGGTCGGGGATCGCAGTCCCGATGCGTTGATCGTGTTTATTTTCGATCCGAGCCAGTCGAGCTCGCGACCATCGACCAGCGCGTCGCGGATCACCCATTACATGGTCCGGATCGCGGGCGCGAGTTCGTTTGTCCCCATGGGTACCGCGATCCGCCTGACGCCGACCCAGGAGGTGAATGGGCCGCCATCGGTCCAGATCCAACTCGTCGTGCCGATCAATCAGGCCGTCCCGGAGATTGCCGGTCCCCCTCAGTCAAATCAAGGGACCGTGAACCCGCCGGTTAATCCGAGCGCAGCCAAGCCACACCCAGCGACAACGGCCAGCCCGAAGGCAGCGCCGTCGCCTGGAAGTACGGCCGGACTCCTGCCGATCACCCTCGCACCGTCGTTCTCGGTGAGCTCGATGATGATGAACACGTTGAGAGCGTTCAAGATCAGGATTTCTCAACGATTGTGGGCGGTTCGCCCCATTGCGAGCGTGCGTGGCCCTAAGATCACGAGACCGATGTCCGCCGAGGCGATCCGACCGCGAGCGATTCACGCTTTGTCCGTACGACGCTGGCCATACCGGTTTCCAGGCTCGCGCCGGAAATCGTGAAGTGTCGGCGAGCGTAAGTATGCCGGAATGAAAAGCGATGCGACCGCAAAGGCTCGGTAGGCGGTTGACAGGCAGCCTCACCGCTCGTTGAGGATTTTCTGGGTGATCTCTCGCTCGCAGATCTTGCACCACTTCCACCGATTGGCGCCCACGGTCTCATCAAGGTGTTGCTTGGCAATGTTGATGGTTCGGTACCAGACCCGCGCCTCGGAATCGCCCACCTTGTCAAGCTTGGGGCAGCGTGCGAAGTGGAGAAGATTGGAGCCGGCCTTGGCCCCCCGCTTGGTCTCGGGCAACGGAATGGTCCCGTGGAAGATGAACCCGAGTGCTTCGAGGCGTGTTTCGATCCAGTCGTCGACCGTTTCGAGGGGGCGAACCCCCGATTGATCCTGGATGGGCATGGAAGGTTCCCGTTCCCAAGGTCTTGCGGCATCGCTCATTAGGAGCTTGAGTTTAACGCTTCCGGCTGACTTCCGCAAGGGCGAAGCGTTGCGACTCAAGTCTTCCGTCATCGCTCGACAAGAAACCCGGCAAGGTTTTTAAGACGATATGTTGGCTGGTCTCGACACGTCGGGCACGATGCGTTAAAAACACACAGGGCACCGATCCGTGATCGTGGTGAAGGACATTTCATTCAAGCCTCACGTGCCCCATCGAAGCAGCCACATCCAGCATTCTGGCTCCCCCCAGGGCTATTTTTTAATTGGTGCGGGTCGGTTCGGGCCGAGTGGCGGGACCTTGAGAGCTCGGGGAAGCGTTCCCAGGCACATTTCGTCGATTCATAAGGATTGGGCCTTCGTCCGCGCTTTCTCATTTAGAGTCGATCGGAAATGGGATTCAAGGGAAGCGACGAGTTCTCGGAAACGGATGGAATCGAAGCCGCGATGGCATGATGCCGTCGATGTCCATGACCAAGGAAGGTCGATCGTGGAACCAAGGAAAACTCGCGAGCGACTGAGGCGACTCCCACTGAGCGTGATGCTCCTGGGATCGGTTCTCGGTAGTGCCGCCGTGTGGGCCCAAGCCCCGGCAGATCCTTCGCAAGCTCCCGGGTCGGCATCATCTCGTGAGGCGATTCTGGAGGAGAAACTCCGACAGCTCGAAACTCGTTACGAGGAGATGGAGCGCAAGACCAACGAGCGTAGCGCGACGCTGGAACGAACCCATCAGGAGCGTTACGAGGCGTTGTCCAGGGAGTTCCGGGTCCTCCAGGACCAGTTGCGCGCCACGATCGCGAATCAGCCATCGATGTCGAACGTATCACCGCCGGTCGGCATTACCAACAACTCGGGAGCGTCGGTTGGACGCGGGCCGGAAGGGACGATCGGACGTGGCACTCCGAGCAGTAGTGGAAGTCCGCCGCAGGGGTCGGCCTCCGGGAGGTGGCGCGGGGAGCAACGCACCGCTCTACGCACCATCGGATACGGTTCGCTCCGGGGGCGACACCACCCGCGGTGGTGGTCCCGGCCGTGGCGCTGAAGGCACCATCGGCCGCCGGGGAACCGAGGGGGAGAGCCGTCCCATCAAGACATCGTTCGGCAACGGACTACGATTCGATAGCGACGACGGAGAGTTCCAACTCCAGTTTCACGACTTAACCCAGTCCGAACTCCGAAACTTTCCCGGCGCAGGCAACCAGAGCCCTCTGAGGACCCAGTTCTTCATTCCTCGCCAGCGGTGGTATTTTACCGGGCGTGCTACCAAGAACATCGAGTTTTACACCGTGATCAATCGCGGCTATGGCTCGCTCGACTTGCTCGATGCGTTTATCAATATCAATTTTGACAAGCGGATCATGTTCCGGGCCGGCCGTTTCAAGACGCCCACATCGTACGAATACTACCAGATTGCGGAAGGCGACCTGATCGCCCCCGAGCGGTCGCTCATGATCGGTAATCTGGCCGGAAATCGTCAGAACGGCTTCATGTTCCACGGGGTCATTCAGAACACCGCCGCGGAGTGGGCCATCGGCGTCTTTAACGGTCCTCGCCGCTCGTTCCAGGATTTTAACAGCGATAAGGATCTGTTTTTTTTCTATAACGACAGACCGTGGCAGAATTCCGATTGGACGGCCCTCAAATATCTGAACATCGGAGGTGCGTTCAATTTCGGAACCGAGAATAATCCGCTCCAGCCAAACGCATTTTCGACCGCCAACGACCAGACCTCGAGTGCTGCCGTTGTTTCGACCCTCTCACCGGTTTACTTCCAGTTCAACAACAACGTCGTGGAAAAGGGCTGGCGTCAGGGGTGGTCAGCCTGGCTCGCCTGGTACTACAAGAGTTTCAACATCCTTGCCGAGTATGACGGGTTGATCGAGGATTACGCAACAACCGGTAGCCAGCACAGCACTCTGGTGCCCATCGACGGGTTTTTCGTCACCGCCTACTACTTCATCACCGGCGAGCAAATCACACGTCGCGTGGATGTCAAACCCAGGCGAAATTTTGCCATCCAGAAGGGCAAGATCACCGGCCCGGGTGCGGTCGAGGTCTTTGGCCGGATCAGCACCATGGACATTGGCAGCGACGTCTTCACCGCCGGTCTCGCGGATCGCAATCTGTGGACCAACCATGCCTATGCTGTCGATGCAGGTGTTAACTGGTACTGGAATCAGTATCTTAAAATTTACCTGGATTATCAGTATTCGGCGTTTGGGAACCCGGTCTACAACGGGCCACACGCGTTTGCCAACCATTTCAACTTGCCCTGGCTTCGGTTTCAGCTCTTTTTCTGAGATATCCTGATCCGAAGTGAAAAAAACCAGGACCCGCCCACGAGTCCCTGGCGTGAAAGCCGGGGGCTCGTGGTTCGCTTCACGGGCGGGGCCTGAGGGTGGTAGAGTCGTCCCTGCTGTCTCCCCTGATCGCGCGGGGAACAAGTTTACGCCGGCGGCGGATAACCGCTCACAGGCCATTCTGAGAGAGTTGATGAAACGACTCGAGTCAATGGAAGCGTGCGCTAACCAGGCACTTCTAGAACTGATGCCTCAACCGAAGCCTCAAGATCAATTCTGACTGGGTGCAGGCCCAGTTGGCTCAACCGATTTATTACCGGCACAGCGGCTTAACAGGCAGTTACGACCTGTTCTGGCACCGGTTCCGGCATTATTATTAAAACAGGGGACGACTCCATTCCGGGCAGGACGCTTCGCCTTTGATTCGAGAGACCGTCGGACATCTCCGGGATCTGCCGCGCTATCGTCAGATCCTGGCGACCTTGATGCGGTATGGGTATCAGGATGTGGTGGCTGCGCTTTCATCTCGAAGGGCTGGTCCGGCCGTTTGAACGAGTGGCGCTGGGGGACGAGGTCCCGCCTCATGACCGGGCGCGGCGGCTCCGACTGATATGCGAGGACCTGGGCCCAACCTTCGTGAAGCTGGGTCAGCTTCTGAGCACGCGGCATGATCTGCTCAACGAGGCGTATACCAGCGAGCTCGCCGCGCTGCGCGACGATGTCCGGCCATTTCCGTTCGAGGAGTCGGCGGAGATCATCACCGAGGAGCTGGGCCGGCCGTTGTCGGAGCTCTTTCTGACGATCGATGAGGTGCCGACGGCCTCGGCGTCGATCTCGCAGGTTCACCGGGCCGTCTTGCTTGACGGTCGCGTGGTCGCGCTGAAGATCCGACGGCCCGGAATCGACAAGGTGGTCGCCGCCGATCTCGACATCCTCAAAAACCTGGCCCAGCTTGCCGAACGCCGGCTCACGTTCCTGGTTCCGTATGCGCCGACGGCCCTCGCTCGCGAGTTCGAGCGGAGCTTGAAGCGCGAGCTCGACTTCAACGTAGAGCGTCGCACCATGGAGCGTTGCCACGCGCAGTTCGCCGATGAGCCCACGGCGCATATCCCTTACGTCGTCCCCGCGTATTCAACCGGCCGGATTCTCTGCATGGAGTTCATCGGCGGGGTGGGGGTAGACGACCTGGAAGGCATGCGTCGGATGGGGGTCGATCCCAAGCTCGTCGGCGTCCGAGCGCCGGATCTTGCTCCGCCAGATCTTCGAATACGGGTTCTTTCACGCCGACCCGCACCCTGGCAACCTTCGTGTCTTATCCGGAGGAGTGGTCGCGCCGCTCGACTACGGAATGTTCGGCCAGCTCGATGGACGGACCCGCGAGCGGATCGCCGATCTGCTGACCGGTCTGCTCGCCCAGGACACCGACCGCGTGCTCCGCGCCCTCGACGCGCTCGAGATCCGGGGCGAGAACATCGATGCCCGGAGCCTGCGCCGGGACGCCGCCGAACTGGTCGCTTCGTACTCCGACCTGACGCTCGATACGATCGACCTGGCCACGTTGCTCCGGGAGCTGGTCGGGTTCATCCGCACCCATCAGCTTCACATCCCGCCCGATCTCGTGCTCCTGATCCGCTCGCTGGTAACGATCGAGGGCGTGGGACGCGCCCTCGACCCCCACTTCGATATCGCCTCCGAGCTTCACCCCTTCATCCGCGACCTGACCCTCCGCCGGTTCCACCCCTGGCGCGTCCTGTCGCAGACCGTCCGCACCGGCGAGGACGTGCAGCGGATCGCCATGCTCCTGCCCGACGTGCTTGGCCAGTCTCTGGAATCGATCAAACGGGGCGAGCTGACGGTCCGCTTCGACCTTCAGCATTTCGAGAGGCTGGTCCGACAGCTCACCAGGGCAGGGAACACCCTGGCGGTCGGCATCCTGATGGCCGGCCTGATCGTCGGCTCGGCGGTCATCCTTCGCGCGGGCTCCGCGACGCTGGCCTATGTCGGGCTCTCGATCGCGGCAGTCCTGGGGGTATGGCTAGGTTGGAATATGCTGCGAAGCTGATGGGTCGAAGGCAAGCTCCCATCGGGTCGCTTTATTCGGTGAAAGCCTCGTCGTCGTCGCTCGCGACGACCGGCTCGGAGATCAGCCGTGAGGTGAAACAGGGATGACCCGGCGAGACCAGGATCATGTCCTTATCGTTGATCTGCGAGCGCACCGGCGGAAGCGTCCGGTAGTGACGACACACCGCGCATTTTTCGGAGTTGTGCGGCCCCGCGGCGAGCGTCGGTTCGACCGGTTCCGCCGTCAGCGTTGAGATCGCACCGGGCAAACCGACGGCCAGGCAGATCCAGACCACCGCGTTGCCGATGCGCTTCAAGGACTTGATCATGTGTGACCTGTCGGGAAACTTCGTCATGGTCATCGCAGGGCCCTCGCACATCGAGGGAACAAGTGGGTGGGAACCGTCACCGGGTTCCAACAACACCCCGATCGCTTACCCGGGCCGGAGGTCCGGATATCACCGTATGCAACCAGGTTTTCCGCTCTCGGCCGTGTGTGGTTCGTACCGAGTGCTGACACTCAGAGGAGGCGTCATTCCTCGGTGGGGTGTCCCAAGATTTTGAATGAATTCCTACGGAGAAATCGGGACGCAGGAACGCCGGGTTTGGGTCGAGGCGGGAGGTGTCCGGAAACGATCCCTGTCAGGGGCGTTCGGCGGCCACGGGATCAGCCGGACGGGGCGCGTCGAGGCAGGGAAAATTCGGACATCCAGCGCTGGGGCGGTGGGTCAACAATTCGTCGAGCCGGAAGGCATGAAACGGCTGGGTGACCGCCGGCTCGCCGTCGGGCGAGGCGTGGGCGACCCAGAATCGGCCCGATCCGGTCTCGAACAGGACGCTGTGCAGGTTGGACTTCATCGCGACGGGCCGGTCCATCAGGCGACGGGCCGACTCGGCGTCGAAACCGCCGTGCCCCGCCTGGACCCGGCGGGACAGCTCCTCGTAGCGGTCGCCGGCCGAGAGGAGCACCGCGTCCTTGACCGCATGCGGCAGTCGGGGATGCGCTTCGCCCATACGGATCAGGCCGAAGCGGTCCCAGCACCCTTCCATGCCTGCTGCCTGGCCGGTCTCGCCGTCGGCGATCACATAATAATATTCACAGGTTCGCGGATGATCGCGAAACACGGCGATCGCCGCATCGAGGCTGTCGGCCTCTTCAAGGGCCAGTGCGCACGAGCATGGCCATCGGCACGCCGTCCCAGTGACCCAGGCCTCCCCCTCCCATCTCGCCGATCGAGACCTTCGCGGCATTCATACCGGTCACCGATCCGATGAACCCGGCATAGGTTACGTTCACGAACGGGATCTTTCCCGAGGGCTCGGCGACCGTCAGGACCGCATGGTCCTGGAGCCGCCAGTCGCAGCCGTAGTCGAGAATCCGGCCGTGGTAGAGCGTCCCGTCTTTGGTCGCCGATCCCGAGAGCGCGAATCCCGAGCAATGAAACAGCTCGGGGATGAAGTTGGCCGCCGTCACGTCCTTCAGGGCCAGCCCCGAGCCGTCGGCCACGCCCTTGAGCTCTTCAAGAAACCGTTCCGGGATGTACTTCGTCTGCGTGGCCACGATCCCCGCGATCACCCGCCGGGGGTCAAGCAGCTTCATGCCTCCGAGCTCGATCTCGGCGTCCTTCGCCTTCACCTCGAAGAGGAACCGGATCAGCTCGCGGATGTCGTCCCTGAGCAAGACCCCTTGCTGGTAGCCCATCGCGTAAGGGGTCCCCTTGAGATGGAGCACCTTCTGGCCGTCGATCTCCTCGAGGAACCCGTCGCCGCAGTGTGCGATCGTCCGGGTCTCGGCGCGGACGACGCTGGCCGTCGCCAGGGTGAGGACGAGGAAAGTGAGGAGCCTGAATCCGATCCGGGCGGGGCGGGAAAGTCGCATCGTGCTCACTCCCATTCGATCGTGCCGGGGGGCTTGCTCGTGACGTCGTAGACGACCCGGTTGACCCCCTTGACCGAGTTGATGATCCGGGTCGAGGCGCGGGCGAGAACCTCGTGGGGCAGGCGCGACCAGTCGGCGGTCATGAAGTCGTCGGTCTCGACGGCACGCGAGCGCGATGGCGTTCTCGTAGGTCCGGCCATCCCCCATGACGCCGACCGACTGGACGGGCAGGAGCACGGCGAACGCCTGCGCGACCTGACGCTCGAAGCCCGGCGGCGGTCAGCTCGTCGAGGAAGATCGCGTCGGCCTGGCGGAGCACGTCGAGCCGTTCGGGAGTGACGGCGCCCAGGCAGCGGACGGCCAGCCCCGGACCGGGGAACGGATGGCGCCAGATCAGGTGGTCGGGGAGGCCGAGCTCCAGTCCCAGGCGGCGGACCTCGTCCTTGAACAGGTCGCGGAGCGGCTCGATCAGCTCGAAACCAAGCTCGGCGGGAAGGCCGCCGACGTTATGGTGGTGCTTGATCGTCGCCGCCGGGCCGTCGCGATCGCCGCCGCTCTCGATCACGTCGGGGTAGAGCGTCCCCTGCGCCAGAAAGTGGGCGTTCGGGATCGATTTCGCCTCGTCGCGAAAGACGTCGATGAAGGTGTGGCCGATCCGCACCCGCTTTTCCTGGGGATCGGTCACGCCCTCCGAGCGCGGCCAGGAACCGCGCCGAGGCATCGACGACGCGGAGCTCGGCCTGAAAATGGCCGCTGAACGCCTCGACGACCGACGCCTTCTCGCCACCGCGGAGCAGGCCGTTGTCGACGAACACGCAGACGACGCGCGGTCCCAGGGCGCGGGCCAGGAGGGCGGCGGCCACGCTCGAATCGACCCCTCCGGAAAGGCCGCAGACCACTCGCTCGGTCGGTCCGACGGTCCGCGAGATTGACTCGATCGCCCGATCGAGAAACGCCCCCATGGTCCAGGAGCGCGGGCTGTGGCAGATCCGATCGAGAAAGTTGCCCAGGATGAGCGTACCGTAAGGGGTGTGCGCGACCTCGGGGTGGAACTGGAGGGCGTAGACCGGCCGGCTCCGGTGCCGGACCGCCGCGACCGGACACGTCGCGGTCTGCCGCCAGAGGCAAGAACGCGTCGCCCGCCGATTGGACCTGGTCACCGTGGCTCATCCAGACCGTCGTCGGGCTCGGCACGTCATGAAAGAGCGGTTCGGCGGGATCGAGCACCCGGCACTCGGCCCGTCCGTACTCGCGCGCGGGCTGGGGCGGACCATGCCCCCCAGGGCCTCGCAGACAAGCTGCATCCCGTAGCAGATCCCCAGGATCGGCACATCCAGCTCGAAGAGCCGGGGATCGCACCGGGGCGCGCCGGGCTCATAAACGCTGGCGGGACCTCCCGACAGGATCAGGGCCAGCGGGTTCAGCTCGCGGACCCGATCGACCGTCATGTCGTGGCGCACGATCCGGGCGAAGGCGTGCCGTTCCCGGACCCGACGGGCGATCAACTGGACGTACTGGGAGCCGAAATCGAAAACCAGGACGGGCGCTCGGCCGGTTCGGAACGCTCCATGGACAGCTCATCCTCTCGAACTCGCGAGTGCCGCGTGGGCGGCTGCAAAACACCAGTGTAACAGACATGCCCCGGACCGAGAATCGCAACCGTGGTCCGGGGCAGGACTGACTCTCACACGCGTCGCCTCTTTTGCAACGTCAACCGCCCCGGTCGAGTTCGTTTGCGCCCCGGGCCGAGTTCGTTTGCGCCCCGGGTCGAGTTCGTTTGCGCCCCGGGTCGAGTTCGTTTGTACCGGGGGTCGAGTTCGTTTGCGCCAGGGGTCGAGTTCGTTTGCGCCAGGGGTCGAGTTCGTTTGTGCCCGAGGCCGAGTTCGTTTCGCGCCACGGTCGAGTTCGTTTGTACCGCGGTTCGAGTTCGTTTGTACCGCGGCTTGAGATCGTTAGTATCGCCGGTTGCATTGGTCTGATCGGCAGGGTGTGCCGGTTTGCTGGATTCACACAAATCGTCAAGGAGCGCCCAGGGCGCGGCCGCGGCGCGGCCCTCACTCTTTAACATCGTGAAACGGTATAGATCCGTGGTCGGATTCCGCGCGGGGCGATCGGAAATATCTGCTCTCACCGTCACGACCGGCGCCGCTGGCAAGTTCGAGGTAAACGTGAGGCTCGCACAGGTGCCGTGGGCCGTGGGCGACGGACTCGAACGGGGCGTCCTCGACGGTGTGCCCGTTTTATTGAAAACCTCGCGCCGGGCATGTCGTCGTTCCGCTCCCTCCGGGAACGGATTCGCGGGTCGTGTTCTCGTCCTCCTGAGATCGTTCCAAAGCGCGAAGCCCGCGTTTCGCAAGCAATTCCTTTGACTTGTCGCGGGCCGGACGGCACCATCGAATGGATTCGCTCGTTGTCGAAAGCGGAATCGTGCGACCGCGTTTCGGAGAGACTGTCATGCAGGCGGCCGATGAGAACTCGCTGACGTCGCGAGGTCCGACCAGGTCCGGTCCGGCGCAGGCGAGAATCAGTACGAATTCCGACCGGTCGAGAACCAGGTCATCTCCCAGCTCGCGCTGCGAATGCACTTCGTCGGGCTCTTCCTGCTCGCCGTGGGCATTCTGACGGTGATCATCGGGGTGATGCGGTTCCACGCCGGCCCCATCATCTCCGGATCGCTGACCTGCGTCGTGGGGCTCTGGACCCAGCGGGCCAGTGTCTCGTTTCGCAAGGTGGTCGATACCCAGGGCAAGGACATCTCGCACCTGATGATGGCGCTGGACGACCTGCGAAAGCTCTATTCGTTCCAGTTCTGGGTCCTGATCCTCAGCATCGTGATCTCGCTACTGGGCCTCTGGGCCGTGTCGCTGGGCTACATTTACTTCGACTGAGGACGCGGCTGGCCCAGTTCGAAAGCGCGACGCGACGCGGCGTCAACGGCGTCGATCAGGGCACCTCGAAGTCCGGCTCGCTCGAGGGCGTGAAGGCCGGCGATCGTGGTCCCGCCGGGACTGGCGACCTGGTCCTTGAGCACTCCGGGATGGGTGTGCGTCTCGAGCACCATCCGCGCCGCGCCGAGCACGGTCTGGGCGGCGAGAGCGGTCGCGATATCGCGCGGTAAGCCCGCCTTGACGCCGCCGTCGGCCAGGGCCTCGATGATGATGTAGACGAAGGCCGGGCCGCTCCCCGAGAGTCCGGTCACGGCGTCGAGCAAGGGCTCCGAGACCCGGAAAGCGATCCCGACCGATGCCAGACACGCCTGCACGACCGCCTCGTCGGACGGTTCAGCCCCCGGCCCGAGGCAAAAGCCCGACGCTCCCGCGCCGATCAGGGCGGGTGTGTTGGGCATCACACGGGCCAGCTTCCGATGTCCTCCCAGGCCCTCGGCAAGCGTGCCGAGCGTGATTCCGGCAGCGATCGAGATCACCAGGTGCTCGGGCCGGATCGAGGGCCGGAGCTCTTCCAGGACCGCGGCCATGCTTTGCGGCTTGACCGCCAGGACGATCACGTCGCTTCTCCGGACCACCTCGCGGTTCTCGGCCAGCCCGGTAATTCCGGTCTCGGACTCCAGACGCCGCCGGGCCGCCTCCAGGGGATCGCTGGCGACGATCGACCCCGGCCCCGCGATCGCGCCCCGGATCATCCCCTGAATCAGGGCGGTCGCCATCCGGCCCGAGCCGATAAATCCCCACCGCCTGGATTCCGCTGTCTGTTCGGCCATCTTCGTGTATCATCCTCACTTCGGCACGAGGTCCCGGCCGCGTCGGTGTCGGAACGGTTCCGCTTCTTCTACCAGAATCGAGCATGCCGTGGCGAGGTCGCTCTTGAAAGAGGGCCGATCTTGCGGATAATGGTTATCTTTTCGACGTGATCGTGTTTGCGTTTGATGGGGAGAATGCGTCGTGGCCGTACCGAAGAGACGTAAATCCAAGTCCGCCAAGGGCATGCGACGGAGCCACGACTTCCTGGTCGCTCCGACTCTGAATATTTGCCCGCAGTGCAAGCTGGCTGTCCCACCGCACAAGGTCTGTGACCTGGTCGAGGAATGCGGCAACATTCAGCGGTCAGCAAGCCGCACAACCCGACGGCCAAGGAAAAAGTCTGAGCTCGAGCCCGAGCCGAATCCAAGTCAAGGTCCAGTGAACCGCGCAGAGCGGAATATCGAGGAGTCCGTCCGATGGGACGTCAGTGTGAAGTCAGCGGGAAGAAGACGTCGTTCGGCAACCACGTCACGACCCGCGGTAAGGCCAAGTACCTGGGCGGCGTCGGCACCAAGTGCACCGGCATGAGCCGGCGCACGTTCACGCCCAACCTCCAGAACATCCACGTCTGGCTGCCGAACGGAACGACCCGCTACGTCCGGGTCGCCACCTCGGTGATCCGCACCGGGCAACTGACCCTCGAGGTCGACGGCAAGGTCCAGACCTTCCCCCTGATCAAGGCGTCGAAGGGGAGCGCCAAGGCGCGCGCGGCGCTGAAGAACCTCTACCCGATCTGAACCAACGCGGCCGGTTGGTCGCCCACGACGAGGACGCCCGCGGTTCGAGGCTTATTGGTCGGCCTCGAACCGCGGGCGTCCCGCGCTTGCTCCCAGACAGCGCGAACGAGCGGTCTGGTCGGTCAGACCTCGTCTTCCTCGCGGAGCCTGGCGAGGACCGTCAGATCCTCGAGCGTGGTGGTGTCGCCGGTGCTGTCGCGTCCCGCGGCGACATCGCGGAGCAACCGGCGCATGATCTTGCCGCTGCGGGTCTTGGGCAAGCTGTCGGTGAACCGGATATCGTCCGGCCGTGCCAGGCGCCGATCTCCTTGACGACGTGAGCGCGGAGCTCCTGGCGGAGCGCCTCGCTGGCTTGCTGACCGGACTCCAGGGTGACGAACGCGGAGATCGCCTGACCGCGGAGGTCGTCGGGCTTGCCCACCACAGCGGCCTCGGCCACCTTGGGATGGCTGACCAGGGCGCTCTCGATCTCCATGGTCGAGAGCCGGTGGCCGGCAACATTGAGGACGTCGTCAACCCGGCCCATGATCCAGTAGTTGCCCTGTTCGTCGCAACGAGCACCGTCGCCGGTGAAGTAACTGCCGGGGACCTCGCTCCAGTACTGGGCCCGGTAGCGTTCGTCGTCGCCGTAGATCGTCCGGAGCATTGACGGCCAGGGCTGTTTGATGACGAGGAAGCCCCCCTTCCCGGGTCCGACCGGGGTGCCGTCCTTGTTGACGATCTCGGGAACCACGCCGGGCAGCGGCCGGGTCGCCGAGCCGGGCACGGTCGGGATGGCGCCGGGGAGGGGAGCGATCATGATCGCCCCGGTTTCGGTCTGCCACCAGGTGTCGACCACGGGGCACCGCTCGCCGCCGATGACCTTGTAGTACCACATCCAGGCTTCGGGATTGATGGGCTCGCCAACCGTGCCCAGGAGACGCAGGCTCGACAGATCATGGCGCCTGGGGAACTGCTCGCCCCACTTCATGAAGGCGCGGATCGCGGTCGGGGCGGTGTAAAGGATCGTGACCTTGTAATCCTCGATGATCTTCCAGAACCGCCCCTCGTCGGGCCAGTTGGGCGCCCCTTCGTACATCAACGAGGTCGCTCCGTTGGCCAGCGGGCCATAAATGAGATAGGAGTGCCCCGTCACCCAGCCGACGTCGGCGGTGCAGAAGTAGGTGTCGTCCTCCTTGAGGTCAAAGACCCATTTGCTCGTCAGCGCGGCGCCGAGCAGGTAGCCGCCGGTCGTGTGGAGGATGCCCTTGGGCTTCCCGGTCGATCCCGAGGTGTAAAGGATGAAGAGCGGGTGTTCGCTGTCGAGCGGTTCGGGAGGGCAATCGCCACGGGCGTTTTCGGCCAGCTCATGCCACCAGTGGTCCCGGCCCGGGTTCATCGCCACATGCTCGCCGGTCCGGCGAAGCACGACCAGCGAGTGAATCGTCGGGCAGATCGCCGCGGCGCCGTCGGCGTGCTCCTTGAGGGGAACGACCTTGCCCCGTCGATAGCCGCCATCGGCCGTGACCAGAACCCTGGCCCCACAGTCCTGAATCCGGCCCGCGAGCGCCTCGGAGGAGAACCCGCCGAACACAACGGTATGAGGCGCGCCGATCCGCGCAGGCCAGTACGGCGATGGCCAGCTCAGGGACCATCGGCATGTAGATCGCGACGACCTCGCCCTTCTTGACTCCCAGCCCTTTGAGCACGTTGGCGAACCTGGCCACCTCGCGCTGAAGGTCCTGGTAGCGGAGTACGCGGCGTTCGCCGGGCTCGCCTTCCCAGATGATCGCGGCCTTGTTCTTGCGGGGCCCCGCGCAATGTCGATCGACGCAGTTGGCCGAGGCGTTGAGCTTGCCGCCGACGAACCAGCGGGCGAACGGCGTCTGCCAGTCGAGCACCTGGTCCCAGGGCTGGCTCCAGTCCAGTAGCTGACCGGCCATCTCCCCCCAGAAACCTTCCGGATCGTCCTTGGCCCGGTTCCAGAGCGCCTCGTAGGCTTCCAGGCTGTCGACATGGGCCTGGCTCGAGAACGCGGCGGGGGGAGGAAAGAGCCGGCTCTCGTTCAGCATCGTCGTGATCGCATCGCCGCCAGGTTCGGACGTCATCGGCTCGGGCTCCGCGCAGGGTTTCTGGTCAGGAATCGTGGAGAGTTCTCGGCTCGAGACAGGTCGCAGACCGAGCACCGCACCGGTGCGTTTGGGCGCACCTCAACGAGAGAGATTAAGTCCGCGATCGGACCGCGTCAATCGCTCGCGCCCGGTTCGATCGCGGTTGCGCGACGGATAGGTCGGTCAGGGGCGAACCGTGCCCGGCTTCTCCCGGAGCGACTTCTCCAGTTCGGCCGGATCGAGCGCCACGGGCGGCTCCGGTCGACGGGATGGGAAGGCCCGCGGACCAGAGGATGCCATTGACGAGGAACCGTCGATAACCCTCCTCGGCCAGACTCCGGTGCAGGTGGCCGCCGGTGAACGTGAACGAACGGCCCCCGCCGGGTCGATCATAAGCCCAGGAGACGATGTCCTCGGTACCATCCTTGCGAGCGACGGGGTTCTTGGGCGCCACGGTCCGCAGGAGCGGGGTGACCCCCTTCATGCCCGGCACGAAGCGGAGCTTAAACAGCCACCCGTCATCAACGGTGAAGGGCTGGACTCCGTTGAAGATCGGATGGTCGGGAAACGTCGAGAACGACGAGACCCAGTGCGCGCGGATCGAGTAGTTCTTCTCCCACGCGGCACCCATCAAGGCGCGTGCCTGATCGCCCGCCGCGATCGGGTAATCATCAAGCTGATGAAGCTGTACCAGGCCGGTGCCGGAGTCGGCCAGGCGGCGAACCTGGTCGAGTCGGTCGCCCTTGAGCAGCAGATGCTTCTCGGCGCCGTCGAAGAACATGACGATCGACCGGGCGCCGGCCAGCGTTTCGGGCTGTTCCGGCCAGTCGACCGACAGGACCGGCGAAACCCCGGGCGTCTGCCGGAGCAGATCGCGCAGGACCACGCAGCCGGCTACATATTCGTGCTCGCCCGGCTTGTAAACGCTCGACCCGGCGATCAGGACGATTTTGGCCGTTGTCGCGGTCCGGGAAATCGGAGGCGCAGGTCTCGCATGGGCCACGACGGCACCAGGCCCGAAGGTCATCAAGAAACCCAGGACGATCACCGTCGTTCGCATGAGCATGGACGCCCTTTCGATTCAGGAAGCGGGTAGTGTTTGAGCGTTTCCGATGAAAGATTCTTCAGCGATCGAGATCCGGGTCGCCGAAGGGATCGGTCCCCTCGACCAGGGGGGGAGCGGATCGGCCCCAGACGTCCTCGAAGACAAGCGGCTGCCAGTCGAGTCGGTCAAGCCAGCCCAGGCGCTGAAGCTCGGGCTGGGGGGCGAACTCGGCGACCCGGCCCAGGCACAGATAAGCGACCGGAACGACCGTGTCGGGAAGCTCGAGGATGGTCTTCAGATCGGCCGGGTCGATGATGCTCACCCAGCCGACGCCGACCCCCTCGGCACGGCCGGCGAGCCAGAGGTTCTCCACGGCGCAGACGGTGCTGTACAGGTCCATGTCGGGCTCGCGGTCCGCCCCAGGACCACCGGCCCGTGCCGGGAACGGTCGCAGGTCACGCAAAGATTGAGCGGAGTTTCGACAATCGCCTCGAGCTTCAGCGAGCGGTAAAAATCGCTCCGTGGACCCGGAAACTGGTCGGCGGCCTGGGTGTTGGCGCGCTGGAAGGCTTCCTTGACGCGCCCGCGGACCGCGCGCGAACGGATCAAGAGAAAGTTCCAGGGCTGCATGAATCCGACCGAGGGGGCGTGATGCGCGGCGGTGATCATCCGGGCCAGGACGTCGTCGGGAAGCGGGTCGGGAAGGAAATGCCGGCAGTCCCTGCGCTCGAAGATGGCGCGGTAGACCGCGTTGCGCTCGCTCGCGGAGAATGCCTGATCGGGATCGGGTCGCACGCGGTCGGGCCTTTCCATCTCGCGTTGAATCCAAAGGAAAGGGGAGGCGGAGATCACGCGGCGGCCGGAGTGGCGGGGTCGGCCAGGGCCAGCAGGGTGGAATCGGCGGCGGCCTCCGCGTTGCGGATGACGTCGGGAATGCCCACGCCATCGAACGCGTTGCCCGTCAGGATGAGCCGGGAATGCCGCGCGGCCTGCTGCCGGATCGCCGCGATCCGTTCGAGGTGCCCGAGCGTGTACTGGGGCATCGCCCGGTTGTGGCGGCCGATCTCGACCAGGAGCGGCTCTCCGCGGGCCCCGAGGAGCCCGGCCAGCTCGCGACGGACCAGGCTGGTGAGCGCCTCGTCGTCCAGGTCGAACAGCTCGGCCTGGGTGGCGCCGCCGACGAAGACGCGCATCAGAACGGTACCCGTCGGAGCGCGCCGGGGGAACTTCACGCTCAGGAACGAGACCGCCAGGATCGACCTGCCTTCGATCGCCGGCACGACCGCCCCGAAGCCGTCGAGGGGGTGAGTCACCTGGTCGCGTCGGTAGGCGATGTTGACCACCATCGAGGAGGCATACGGGATCGCCCGGAGCCGCTGCGCCAGGTCAGGGTCGTAACCATCGAGCAACCGGGCCGAGGCGTGCGCTTCGGTCGCCAGGATCACGGCGCTGGCGCTCAGGGGAGGTCCGTCGAGTAATTCGACGACCCAGGGCGAAACCGGGTCGGGTCGCGTGATCCGACGGACGGCCGTCCGGGTGTGAACCGTTCCGCTCGGGAGCGACGCGGCCAGGGCGCGTGGCAAGGTGTCCATGCCGTCGGCCAGGGTCATGAAGAGACCGTACCGAGCCCCCGAGGCATTTTTCTCAGCCGATCGGGCCTGGCGGGACTGGAGCAGGGCCGCCCGGATCAGGCTGCCGTGAGTCGCGTTCCATGGCGGGAAACTGGGGAAGCGTCGCGCGAAGGCTCAGCTCGACGGGGTCGGCGGTGTAAATGCCCGCAACCAGCGGCTGTACCAATCGATCGAGGGCCTCCCGTCCCATCCGACGCTTCACGAACGACGCCAGGCTCTCGTCCGACTCGTCGCGCTTGCCGGGGATGACCAGGTCCATCAGCATCCGCAGCTTGCCGCGCCATGAGAGAATGGGCGTGGTCAAGATCGGTGCCAGCCGGTTGGGAGCCAGGAGCACGAAGCCCTCGGGAACCGGCAGGAGTCGCCCTTCACGGACGACGAACGACCGGCGATGCTGGGGATCGGTCCCGATTAACTGATCACCCAGGCCGAGCGCCTCGCAAAGAGCGACTCCCTGGGGTTTGTTCGTGATGAACGAATCGGCTCCGCCTTCGATCGTGAAGCCATCACGACGCTCGGTCCAGATCGCCCCGCCGAGCCGTTCACGCGCTTCGAGCAACACGACCTCAAGCGGTCGTCGCAGACCGGCGCTCTGCGCGGCCAGCCGATGCGCGGCGGCCAGGCCCGACAGTCCTCCCCCGATGACGACGACTCGATCGTGAGCTGGACCCTGAGCCGAGTCAAGCAAACGCCTGATCCCCCTGTTGATCATCTCCTTGATTCCGATCCTTACACGGTGCCGTAACGGGAGTACTAACCAGCGACCTGCCGCGATGCAAGCGGATTCCCGGGTCGTTTCAAGTTGCCTGATGGAACCAGTCCAAGTCAACGATTGTATCGCGATCGGGCCGACTTGGCGATGGATGAGCCGTCGGGTTGGTTCCCGTCGGATTTAGAAGGGAGACGGCCCCGGAAAGGTCTCATTCCCCTCGCGCGTGCTCAGAGGTCGGTAAATCCTGACCAGGTCGATCCCGTTTTTCAAGAACCGCGCCGAGCCGTCCGCGAAGAGGAAGTGGGCCCCGTCGAAGTGCTGGCTGCGAAAGCCGAACTGACCCATCTCGCGGTTTCGCGGGTCCTTTTTCCAGGAGACCGGGTGCGTCTGCGGGAAATCGGGTATCCGAAGGTCGGCATTGAGGCGAGGAACCGTGGTCGAGAGCGACTGGGGACGCGTGACCCCTGGTGTGCTTGGTGAACTGATCGGCAAGGCGACATTCCAGTTGTTGACCATCGGATCGGGATCGTCGGAGAAGCGGGAAAGCTCCCCCATCAGCATGGTGTGGGACAGGCCGTCGCGAAACTGAGCCAGGGTGAACGCATGGTTGTAACCGAACGCGCCGTCGGGCCTGAGCTCGAGGTGGCCGCCGAAGCAAACCAGGTTGTCCTTCCGGCCGGCCGGACAGTCGCACCAGAAACGGAAGATGTCAACCGTGCCGACAACTCCGGCGTACGAGCCGTGCGCGCAGGCGTTGTACGTCACACCCGATGGGCTGCGTTGCTTGTTCAAGGGAACGACGTGTCCCGTGTCGGACGGGCAAGCGTAGGCGGCGACCTTGATCGATAACGCTGTGTAGTTGATCGCGCCCGAGGCGGGACTGTCCGGAGTCGCGATCGGTCCGAAGGCGAAATTGATCGCGTGGTAACTCGACGCGCGGTCGACGTACGGAAGTAACAGGGCAAACACGCTATGCCCGCGGCGCGACGTCCGACAATTCTTGACCGGCTCGGGATACGTGAGGCCGCCGGGAGGAAACCAGCCGCACGCCCGCTCGTAAACCTGGACCGCCAGACCGATCTGCTTCAGATTATTTAGGCAAGACGCTCGGCGCGCCGACTCGCGCCGTCTGGAGCGCCGGCAGTGTCAGGGCGATGACAATGGCGACGATCCCGATCACGATCATGGTCTCGATCAGCGTCAACCCTTTCCTGAGCCATCGCCCGCGAGTATCGGCCATCCGTCGTCTCCCGAAACCTGAACAACCAGGATTCACACCCCTGTCAAACCTTATCACGCAGATTTTTTGGCTGGTGACAAACCCCTCGCCGACATTGCGCTGACAGTAAACCACGATCCCACCGCAAATGGTGCAAGCATCGCAAAAAGCCGCGCGAGATCCTTGAACGATTACGGGGGTTAACGTCAACGTGTCAGGGCCACATCGCCCGAGAGGCGTTCAATCGCGGATTTCTGGACGGATCAATCGGAACGTGCCTGACGATCGTTCGGAAACGCGATCAAGCCCACCCGACCACCGTTACATGTTCTTTTGAGGCCAAAATTAGTTTGTCGAGTTGCTAACAAGAAAACAAGCCTCTCCTCGACCCGGTTTAATTTTGCAAGATCACCTTCGACGGAAGTATTCGTGGTCCGCATGCGAAACCCAGCGCGGAGGCGCAAGTGTTCGCGGGTGTGTCGGTCAAGGTGTTTCCCTCACGTTCTCTGACCGCGAAGACCGAAGCCAGCCCGAGCCGGACGCCACGGGCACTCAGGTTCGGAGCCGTTGTCCGCGGACCAGATCGGCGGGGATGCCGTTGGGATAATCGCTCCTGAGCGTGTCCTGAATCTCCTGGAGCCGGGTGTCGGGGAGGGGATGGGTCGCCAGGAATTCCGGCTGCCGGCTGCTACCGCTCGCTTCCTTGAGGATCTTCATGACATCCAGCATCGCGGTGGGATCGAAGCCCGCCTGGGCCATGTAGCGGAGGCCGTAGTGATCGGCCTCGGACTCGTCGTCGCGGCTAAACTTGAGCTGGGTCATCTGATTGACCATCGCGGCGACGAGCTGGGCATTCCGGCCGCGGTCGTCCTGACTGCTGGCGCCGACTCCCACGGCCAGGGTCAGGAGCTGACCGAGCCGGCCGGTCGCCATGTGTTCGGCCGCGTGCCGGTTGATGACGTGGCCGATCTCGTGGCCGAGGACACCGGCAAGCTCGGCCTCATCTTCGAGCCGATCGTACAGGCCACGGGTGATGAAGACCTGGCCGCCAGGCAGGGCGAAGGCGTTGACCGTCTTGGGATCGTTCAGAAGATAAAAATGGAAATTGCCGACATACGGGCTCCGTCGCGCATCGCTTTCACGTACAAGCCGGGCGCCGATCTCGGCGACCCGGCGGGCATCAGGGTCTTCTCGTGGATTGGCCGCTCCTCCCATCTCGGCGGCCATCTCGGGGGCCGACTGGAGTCCCAGGCGCATCTCCTGGTTGACATCCATCGCCACCCTTTGCTTCTTGCCCGTGACCGGGTTGACCTGGGTCTGCATGAAGTAGCTGGCCACGGCGATGATCGCGATGACCAAACCAATCAGGAGACGCGGGTTGATCCGGGGTCCCTGATCGGGGCCATAGTACGAACCGTAAGACATGGATCCCCCTTGGGAGGCTGCGTTGAGGAATGGTTATCGTTTCGAGACCCGCAATGTGATCTCTCCAGTGTGGTCATCCGCCATGCAAGTTTCCAGCCATTGCGCGGTGGGAGTCTGTAGTGGCCGCAGGTGGATCGGATCGACCGACCCTCGGGTTCGATTCCGGGCTTGCGGCACAGGGGGGTAGGGATAGAATGAGGGCGTTGAGGAAGGAATTGAAGGGGACGCGAAACCGAAACCTGGACCGGGTCCACGGCGAGCGCGGGAGAATCTGCCTTGCGGATCGCGTACTTCGAATGTTTCAGCGGGATCTCGGGAGACATGACCCTGGGAGCGCTGGTCGATGCCGGGGTAGACGCCCGAGCGATCCAGGACGCGGTCGGACGTCTGGGGCTGGCTTGCGATCTGAGATTCGAGACGGTTCGTCGCGGGGGCTTCCGTGCCACGTTCGCCCGGGTTGAGGCCGCGCCGGAGCACGCGCACCGTCACCTTCACCATATCGAGGCCATGATCGACCGCGCCGCCTTGCCGGCGCGCAGAGCGAGCTGGCCCGCAAGATCTTCCGCCGGCTCGGTGAGGCCGAGGCGTCGGTGCATGGCGTGCCGATTGAGAAGATCCATTTCCACGAGGTCGGCGCGGTCGATTCGATCGTGGATATCGTGGGGGCGTCGGTCGGTCTCGACCTGCTCGGAGTCGAGCGGTTCGAGGCCAGTCCGGTCCCTCCCGGCCGTGGCACGGTCCGGGCGGCTCACGGTCGGATGCCCCTTCCGGCTCCCGGGACCGCGGAGTTGCTCCGCGGCGTTCCCCTGGCCGACTCGCCGATCGAGATGGAGCTGACCACTCCCACCGGGGCCGCCATTCTGACGACCGTGGTCGAGCGGTTCGGCCCGCTCCCCGCGCTGACGATCGAGACGATCGGCCTGGGAGCCGGCTCGCGCGAGATTGACGGGCAGGCCAATATCCTCCGCCTCTTCGTCGGCCACGTCGACGTCCCCTCGGGAGGCGATCGCATCTGGGTGCTTGAGACCAACCTTGACGATCTGCCCGGCGAGTCGATCGGGTACGCGACGACCCAGTTGATGGCCGCGGGCGCACTCGACGCCTTCGTCACCCCGGTCCTGATGAAGAAGAATCGACCCGGTGTGGTGGTGACGGTGCTTTGCGACGAACCGGTGATCCCGGCCCTCGAAACGATCCTCTTCCGTGAGACGACCACCCTGGGCGTTCGCCGGTATCCGGTAAGCCGCCACAAGCTCAGGCGGGCGGCGTCGTCGGTCGAGACGCGGTTCGGCCTCGTTCAGGGGAAGCTTGGCTGGCTCGAAGGCCGACCCCCGACCTTCAGCCCCGAGCACGACGATTGCGCCCGGCTTGCTGGTGAGCATGGCGTGGCGCTGCGTGAGGTCTACCAGGCGGCACAGCTTGCCTATCTCGCGGGTGCGTCCGCCAGTCCCCATCAAGGGCCGGATGCTGGCCACGAAATCGCTCACGCTTCGAGCCCTGATCATGGTCATCACCATGACCATGATCAGGCTCAGAGCCACGATCACAAGCATCCCCCCGGCTCGTGAGTTCCGAAGTCGATCGGACGACAGGAGATCGCCGTAATACCCGGAAGGAGCCGTCTCGATGCTCTCCCATCCCAGCCTGGTCCTGGCGTTATTCGCGGTCGTCGGCCTGGCGACGGCAGTCAGCTTGATTCTCCTGGGCGCGATCTGGACGCGGATTCGGGCGCTAACCCTTGACGAGACCAGCCGCCACGTCGCGGCCCTCGCCAGGCGGCAGGAGTCGATCGAGGCGGTCCTGCGCCGGCTCGAGACAGCGCGGAATTCCGGCGGAACGGAACCGGCCTCGGCATCCAACCCGGTCGGGGTCAATCTCCGGGTGGACCGGGGCGAGACCGGCGGCGGGCGCGGACCGACCTTGATCGCGATTCCGAGCCTTGCTGAAAACCGCGAGCCCGGCGCGGGTTCGTCGGATCGGGCGACCGAGGCGGTTGTGGCCGATCTGACGCTCCGGTTCGGGCCGATCTGGGACCGTGCCGAGGCGGGGGAATCGGTCGGCGCGATCGCCCAGGCCAGCGGGTTGCCGATCGGTGAAGTCGACCTCATCCTGGGACTTCGGCGCCGGATCGAGACGAGCCGGTCGACTTTATCCTCGCTGTCGCCGCCGTCTACTCCATCGACCGTTCACCCGTTGCCACGCATCGAGGCGGTTCCGACAACCGGCCGCCCCTATTTCGATGGCAAACCCGACCCGGCGAGTTTATCGGGATGACCTCGGACGGTCGGACCATCCTCTGGATTTACGCCGGCACGATCGCGATCTGGCCCATTCGCCACGTCGTGATCTCATGGATTTCCCGCAAGCTGGATATCCTGAATCCAGAATCGCCCCGGGTCGATCCTCGCGATCCATCGTTGCCACTCGTCACGGCGATCATCCCCGCCAAGGATGAGGAGGCGACCCTGGCCGGCTGCCTGGAATCCGTCTGCAACCAGGACTATCCCAACCTCGAGATCGTGATCGTCGACGATCGGAGCACCGACCGGACGGGGGCCATCGCGGCCGATCGAGCACGGATCGATCCGCGCGTCCGGGTCATGACGATCGAACAGCTTCCCGAAGGATGGACCGGCAAGAACCACGCTCTGGTCCAGGCCGTTACACGGGCGCGGGGCGAGTGGCTCTGGTTCCTCGATGCCGACACCCTGCATGCGCCCGAGAATCTATCGATCGTCTTCGCGTACGCCCGTGCGCGCGGCGCCCTGCTGGCGAGCCTGCTTCCCGAGATGCGCTGTGAGACGTTCTGGGAGAGCGTGGTCCAGCCGGTCTGCTCGATCGCCCTGATGCAGTCGTTCCCGCTCCATCAGGTGAACGATCCGCAATCGACGAAGGCGTTCGCCAACGGCCAGTACATCCTGATCCGCCGCGACGTGTACGATCAGGTGGGGGGCCATCGAGCCGTCCGCGACCGTTTCGTCGAGGACATCGCGATGGCCGATCGCGTCAAGGGGTTGGGCCTGCCGATCCGAGTGGCCTTGACGCGGGGAATCGGATCAACGCGTATGTATGATTCGCTGGACCAATTGATCCTGGGCTGGAGCCGTATCCTGTACGACGCCCTCGGACGGAGCGTGTTTCGTCTGGTGCTGCCGATCCTCGATATGCTCGTCTTCAGCCAATCGGCGCACCTGGCCCTGGGCGGTGCGCTGGTTCTGCTCGCGCTGGGCATCGATCAACGCTTCGCCCTGGTTTTGCTCGGTCTAAGTCTTGTTCACCATGTACTGGCCATCAGCGTGATGCGACGAGTCTATCGCCTTTCGGTCCCCGGATCGCGGCACTTCGGCTGGTATCCGCTCGGTAATCTCGTGCTCGACCTGGTCCTGTTCCGATCAATCTGGATGTGCCTGACCGGCCGCGTGACCTGGCGCGGCACGAGCTACGGGCCCACGCTGATGCGCGAGGCGATCCCGGAAGAACCGGCATGAACCCGGAATCCGTTGCGACATCGGGTCCATGTCGATCGATCAATCCGTCCAGCGGCGCCGAGCTGGGCCGGATCGAGCCGACATCGGTTGCGGAGCTGGACACGATCGTGGCGCGGGCCCGCGTCGCGCAGCGTGCCTGGCGCACGACTTCCTGGCCGATCCGTCGTCGCTTGCTCGAACGGTTCGGCCGGGAGCTCGCCGGACAGGCAGGCGCCTGGGCCAACGCACTGTCGGCGGAAGTCGGCAAGCCGCGCGGCGAGGCGCTGGCCGGTGACATCGTACCCGCGATCGACGCCATCCTCTGGACGGCGCGTCATGGCGCACGGACGCTCGCCGACCGACGGCTCGGGCGCTCCTGGCAGGTCTTTCTGGGCGTACCTCCGGGCCGGCTCCGGCGTATTCCGTTCGGCGTGATCGGCATGATCGGCACCTGGAATTACCCGCTTTTGCTCAACGCGCCGCCGATCGCGCAGGCCATCGCCGCGGGGAACGCCGTGGTCTGGAAGCCTTCGGAACACGCGTGGCTTGCCGGCCGTCGGCTCCAGGAGGGCCTGGAGCGCGCTGGAATGCCTCGGGACCTGGTCACGGCCGTTTACGGCGGGCCCGAACTGGGCGCGGCGCTGGCCGGGGCGTCGATCGACAAGGGGATGTTCACCGGTGGGATTAACGCCGGGAGGGCCGTGCTCTCGACACTGGGTCAGCCGGCATTCCCGCTCTGGCCGAGTTTTCGGGGTTCGACCCGGCCATCGTCCTGCCCGACGCCCCCCTTGACTCCACGGCGCGCGCCTTGACCTGGGCCGCGTTCGTCAATAGCGGTCAGACGTGTGTGGCGGTCAAACGCGTTTACGTGGTCGGCGAGGTCCAACCCTGGGCCGACCGACTCGCCGAACACGCTCGCGCCCTGCGGCTCGGCGATCCGTCCGGGCCGATCGAGATCGACCTGGGGCCGTTGATCACGGCACGGGCGCGGGAGCGATTTCACAATCAGGTCGCGGCGTCGATCGACGCCGGCGCCGATTACTTGCGGGAGGGGCACCGCATTCCGGTCCGGGCTGGTTCTACCCGCCGACGGTCCTTCTTGCCGAGTCCGTCGACGATGGTCCCGAACAGGCGCTCGCCGGCGCGTTCGGTCCGGTGGTACTGGTCCGATCGGCGTCGACCGCCGAGGCCGCGGTCGCCTCGGCCAACGGTAGCGCCTTCGGCCTGTCGGCGAGCGTCTGGGGCCGCGATCTGAAGCGAGCGCGGGCCGTGGCGCGGTCGCTCGTCGCAGGGATGGTCGCGATCAACGACGCCGTCACGCCCGCGGCTCACGCGGCGGCTCCGTTCGGTGGCGTCAAGGCCAGTGGTTTCGGCCGGACCCGCGGCGCCCTGGGCCTGGACGAGTTCCTCCAGCCCCAGACCCTCCACGTGCGACGCCCCGGTGGGATTCGGCCTCAGCACTTTCCCTATACGGGACGGCTCGAGATGTTGCTGAAAATCTACCGAAGGCTGTTCCACCCGGGCTCGCGCGGCTGAGCGTTATCGAAGGGAAAAGTCCCGGGTCTCTCGCTCCCGGCTGGCCTGTTGTACTGCCGTGGCTTCGGCTACAATCGGCGTTCGTTCGCTGGCTAGTGAAGGTCTCCCGAGGAACCCGAAAAAAAAGGAGTGTGCGACCATGTCCAAACTGCGACTCCTCAAGACCGGCCACGGCGACCTCTGCCTGGCCGAGTGGGATACGAAACGGCCCGAGACCGTCAACGAGGCGGAGTCGGCCTTCCTGGCGAACTTTACCCCCGGACGGCTCGCCTTCCGGCTCGACGGGCCGGGGCAAACCCGCCCGATCCGGACGTTTGATGCCACCGCCCCCGAGATCCTGATCGTTCCCGCCATCCAGGGAGGTGGCCTCGCACCACCCCATTGAAGGAAAGGGCGAAATCTAGCCCCCTCGACACAAAACGTCATGATTCGCACCGGATACCTCCGCTGGGAGATCGATGTCTCTGACGACCGTAGCCCGGTCGATCCCAGGGCCCGTGAAGTCACGTTCCTGGCCCGTCCTGGATACCGGACCGTCCGGGTCAAGTGCGCTGGCCAGGCGGACGCGGCCGAGGGATTTGTCAGAGGCGAGGCCACCTACGACGCCGTCCTCCGCAACCTCAAACGCGAGGGGGGCAGCACGGACGTGGTGATACCCGATGTCGGCCCCCGCGTCTTTCGCTACTCGGAAACCGACCGTTTCGAGACCCCTCGGTTCTGGATGTCGAAGCTCCAGCGCGAGGCGAGCGCGTTCTCGTACGAGGTGGTCCGAGCCGCGGCCAGCTTCCCCCAGATGGTAATCGCCAGTCCTGCGCCTCCGCGCCGGTTACGCCCGGCTGGTCGAGTGGGAAATCTTCCGCGTGATCGAAGGGCGGAGTCAGCCCGCCCCCACTCGCGATGACGAACCCATGCAGCTCGACGCCAGCGCCTATCAAACCGGCGTGCCCGAACTGGTCGCCGCCGAGCTGGTGCGCGACGTTGTCGAGCCCAAGGAGTTCGACGAGTTCTGCCGGTTCGACTGCGTTACGGTCGAAAACGGCGGCAAGTTTTACCGCATCCCCCGCCGGCCGCACGGCCTGATCGAGGTCTGGGACGCCAGGACCCACCGCGCCCTCGCTCGCCTGTGCGTCGTCTTCCAGGACCCTGGCATGCCCCCCTCCGACGAAGTGGTCATGAAGTACCTGCTGGCCCGGCACCAGCCCGACCTCCTCTGGCAGGTCGGCATCCGCTTCAGTCCGCCCACCGGCCGCTTCGAGGCCACGCCGCCACGCCGGTGGCGGGCGGAGTAGACCGCGAATGGGTTCTGATCATGAGAACCGATGCGTCAGGGCAAGATCCTCTGCCCCACCGCCGTGTTGATCTTGAGCATCGCCCGGCGGTGCCGGATGACGGTCTCGCGATACTGGCGAACGACGTCGTTGTAGTCGCGCTGGGCGTTGAGAAAGGCGATGGAGTCGATCGCACCGAGTTCGAAACTGGCGAAGGGTGGTATCTCTCACCTTTCGGGCCGACGGGATCAGGTCGCGCTCGACCCGGGCGACGGCTCGTCGGGTGACATGGTATTCATGCTCGGCCTTGTAGACCTCGCGAATGGCGGCTCCCTCGCGTGAGGCGAGCTCGATCTTGACCTGGTCGACGTTGACCTCGGCGCGTCGGATATTTCCCTGGTTGCGGTTGTAGACGGGCAGGGGGACGGTTGCCCCCAGTGCCCATGAGTTGATCCCGCGCGTGCCAAACGGGGCTCCGTTGTAGGCCGTGTACGGTTGGTAAAGCAGATAGATATCGGAGAAACGCTGCGCCTTGGCGAGCTTGACATCCGCCTCGGCCCGGGCGATGCCGAGCCGGTACGCGACGAGATCGGGCCGGTTACAGAGGGCGATCCGGGTCAGTTCGTTGAGCGGCGGGGGCGGGGGAGCGGTGTCGTGAATCGTGCCGCGGAGTTCGAGCGACTCAGCCTGGGAGGGACCGATCGCCAGGAGGCCGCCCAGGGTCCGCTTAGTGTCCCGGAGGGCTTCCTCAGCGTCGAGGAGGCCAATCTCGGCCGCGTCGCGCTGGCCCTGAACGCGCGCGAGGTCCGCCTCGGTGATCTCCTTGTGCTGGAGCAGGGACTCGGTCCGCTTCAGGACTTCGCCCAGGCCCGATACGCTCGCCTGCGCATACCGGATCGTCTCACGCGCGGCGAGGACGTCGACCCAGGCGGTATAGATGTTGTCAATCTCGATGCGGACCGCGTCCTGGAACTGTGCTTCGAGGACGCGCTGGGCTCGGGTGGCGACCTCGACTCGTGCGTTGCGCTTGTGGTTCCAGTCGATCGGATAGTTAATATTCAGGTCATATTGCGTCGGCCCCCCCTCGGTCTGCTTCGAGAAGTTGCCGTACGGAATCTGCTGGGCGTCGAAAAAGAGGAGAGGATTGGCCCGCAGCCCCGCGGTGAGCACGTCGGCCTGGGCCTTGGGGATCTCATGGAACCGCGCGTGCAGGTCGAGGTTGGAAGCGACGAGCCGCTCGATGGCCTGATCGAGCGTAAGACCGTGCGGAGGGCCTTCCGGCTCGGGGCCGCTAGGCAGAGCAAGCGGGCCGTAGAGGGGAAATGTCGAGATCGGCAGGCTCGGAGGCGGCCCCAAGGTTGGCGACGCGGGCGCGGCGTATCCACCGCCGGGCGTTGTGATCGTGGTCGGTACGCGCGGGAAGCCAGGGCCGGGCTGACCTCCCAGGAGCGGCTCGCCGGACCCCGGAGCGTTTTCGATGAGCGGGCCGCCGGCCCCCGGGGTCCGACCCATGCTCGTTACGCCTCGCTCGACAGCCGCGGAGCCCGGCAAGATCGAGGGCAAAAGCTCTTCTTCCTGGCCGGAGCACGCTGCGGCCGTGAAAAATGCGAGCGATAGAGCCGCAATTCCCGCGCAGCGCTGTTGAAACCGTCCTGACTCGGTCATCAACCAACGCCTCCCTGCGTGGCCTTGGTCCAGGTACCCTGGAGCCAATACAGGCAAAATCGGTTATCTTGATAAGGGTTGGCCAGCAAAAGTTAGGCGGGCGGAGTGCCCGGCACCGCTGTCGAAAGTTGTTCCCCATGAACGTCGTCTCCCGCCTTATGGGACCGGTTCTCATCGTGACGGTACTGGTCGCCGTGGCTATCGTCTGGACTCGCCCGACATGGCTCCCCCCCTGGGCCCGGCAGGCGATCGAACGGTTGGAGGGTGAATCGCCCACGGCGGATCGTGACAGCGAGGATCACGACCGTCGCGAAGCCGCGGATCGTGACGAGGCCGAGGTCGTGGATGACGGCTGGTGCGAGGCGCGGGCGAAGCTGGGAGCGACAAAAAGCGAGGCGGGTGATTGCAACCGTCTCCTTCCGGTGGTGAAGCTGGCGTCTCCCGCCCTGGCGCGTCGGATCGGGCTCGAAACCGCGATGGCCACGATCGAGCCGCACGCGCGCCTGCTGGTTTGCAACGCCGAGACAGCTTACGACATGCGCCACGCCGCCGAAATCATTCCCAGGGTCTCCGGCGTCTTGAAGGAGGTGCGGGCCGATCTTGGCCAGTTCGTCCATAAAGGCGACGTGCTGGCCATCGTCGACTCGTCCGAGGTCGGCGCTGCCAAGGCGAATTACCTGACCGCGGTTGCCGCGCTCGAGCTGGCCCAGGCCACGTACGATCGGACGCTGAAGTTGACCCAGGCGAAGGCTGCTCCCGCCAAGACCGAGCTCGAGAGCCTGACCGCCTTGACCCAGGCCCGCAACAGCATGCGCGATGGCGAACAGCGGCTGCGGAACCTCGGTTTCGACGACGACGACATCGCGACGATTGTCCAGCGTAACGACGTGCGCAATACGCTCGAAATCGTCGCGCCGATCGACGGCACGATCAATGCCTGGGACGCCACCCGCGGTGAAGCCGTCGAGCCGACAACCCAGATCTTCGGGATGGCCGACACCTCGACCGTATGGGTCTGGATCGATGTTTACGAGTCAGATATCGCGCTGATTGCACCCGGTCAGGCGATTGCATTCACGATCTCGGGGACCACGTCGGCGATCTTCCGGGGCAAACTGACCTGGATGGGAACCGAGGTCAACGCGACGACCCGGACCACCCGCGTCCGCGCCGAGTTGCCGAATCCTGAGGGAAGGCTCCGCGCCAACCAGTTCGGCCAGGCGTCGATCCAGGTTGAGCCCCCTCACGATGCCCTCATCGTCCCCCGCTCCGCCGTTCAGAACGACGGGTCCGCCGATCTCGTGTTTCTCGTTCGCTCCGAATCCGTGTTCGCCCCCCAGCGCGTGCTGACACGACCCACCGAGGACGACATGCGGCTCGAAGTGGTCTGGGGGCTCAAGCCGGGCCAGTTGGTGGTCACCAGCCGGTCGTTCATGCTCAAGGCCGAGCTTTTCAAGGAACGGCTCGGGGCGGCGGATAACGATTGATTACTATTTTGTTTTATAAAGTATGCTCAATTACTTGATCGGTTTCAGTCTGGAGAATCGGTTCGTCGTCCTTCTGCTGGCACTCGTGCTCGTGGTGCTGGGGACGATGGCGGCGGCACGTTTGCCGCTGGACGCGTTCCCGGACACGACGCCGGTTCAGGTCCAGATCAACACCGTCGCCGCGTCGCTTGCCTCCCGAGGAGGTCGAGCGGCTGATCAGCTTCCCGGTCGAGTATGCCCTCGGGGGATTGCTCGGCTTGGAGGAGGTTCGCTCGGTCTCGAAATTCGGGCTGTCTCAGGTGGTGGCGATCTTCGAGGACGGGACCGACATCTACTTCGCCCGCCAACAGATCGACGAACGGCTCGGCGAGGCGCAGCTTCCGGCGGGGATTGCGCGGCCGAGCCTGGGGCCGGTGGCGACCGGGCTGGGCGAGGTCTATCACTACCTGATCACCAGCGACGTCTACGACCTGACCGAGCTGCGGACCTTGCAGGACTGGGTGATCCGACCCACGGCTGCGGCGCGTACCCGGCGTGGCCGAGATCAACTCATGGGGGGGCTTGGAGAAGCAGTTCGAGGTTCGCGCCGATCCACTCAAGCTGGCGGCAAGTACAGGCTCACGCTCGACGACGTGGTGTCGAACCCTGCGCGAAAACAACGACGATTACGGCGGCGGCACGGTCACGAGCGCGGGTGAATCGAGCCTGCTGCATGGCGTCGGCCGGGTCCGCTCGCTCGAGGAGATCGGCTCGATCGCGCTCGATGCGCATGAGGGAGTGCCGATCCGCATCAGGGACGTGGCCGAGGTCGGCGTCGGTCACGTGATCCGGCGCGGCGGCGTGACCGCCGAACGGGAGGGGCGAGGCGGTGCTGGGGCTCGGGTTCATGCGGATGGGCGAGAACTCCCGCGAGGTCACGCGCGCCCTCGACGCGGCGCTCCGCGACCTCAAGCGCAGCCTGCCGGCGGGCGTCGACATCAGCGTCGTCTACGAGCGGACCGACCTGGTCGACAAGGTGCTCGCCACCGTCGAGCGGAACCTGCTCGAAGGGGCGGTCCTGGTCGTCGCCGTACTCTTCGCGTTCCTGGGCAATTTCCGGGCCGGTCTGATCGTCGCGTCGGCAATCCCACTGTCGATGCTCTTCGCCGTGACGATGATGGAGCGGGTCGGCATCGCCGGCAGCCTGATGAGCCTGGGCGCCATCGATTTCGGCCTGGTCGTCGATAGCTCGGTCGTCATGGTCGAGAACTGCGTCCGGCACCTGGCCCAGGACCGCACCGGCCGATCGAAGCTGGCCATCATCCGCGACGCCGCCGTCGAGGTCCGCAAGCCGACGATGTTCGGCGAGCTGATCATCATGATCGTCTATCTGCCGATCCTGACGCTTCAGGGAATCGAGGGAAAGCTCTTCCGGCCGATGGCGCTGACGGTCGTCTTCGCCCTGGCGGCGTCGATGGTCCTGTCGCTCACCTTGATGCCGGTGCTCGCCTCCTTCGCGCTGCCCCGGCGCATGTCGGACCGAGGAGACTCTGATCGACCGGCTCGCGCACCGGCTCTTTCAGCCATGGCTGCACCTCGGGACTGCGATTCCCGTGGACGACCCTGACGATCGTGGCCCTCATCACAGTCGCGACAACCATCCTGGGGTTCTGCGCTCGGCTCGGAGTTCGTCCCGAAGCTTGGCGAGGGGACGATCGTCATCAACACCGTCCGGCTGGCGGGCGTGAGCCTGGAGCGAGTCGCTCGACTACGGAACGCACATCGAGCGGATCTTGAAGGAGGAGTTTCCCGACGAGATCGAATCGATCTGGACCCGGACCGGAACGGCCGAGGTGGCGACCGACCCGATGGGCCTGGAACTCTCCGATGTGTTCATCGCCCTGACCCCCCGGTCGCACTGGAAGCGGGCCAAGACCCAGGAGGAACTGGTCGAGGCGATGTCCGAGGTGACCGAGCAACTTCCGGGCATGCGGGCGGTCTACGGCCAGCCGATCGAGGAGCGGATCAACGAGATGGTCGCCGGGATCCGGGCCGACCTGGGGATCAAGCTCTTTGGCGACGATCTGGAGGTTCTCAAGACCAAGGCCGCCGAGATCGTCGCCGTCGTCCAGAAAATCCCCGGCGCGGCGGACGTCGGGGCCGAGCAGGTGACGGGCCAGCCCTTGCTGCGAATCGAGGCCGATCGCAAGGCACTGGCGCGGTTCGGAGTCTCCTCGCACCAGGTCCTGGAAGCGGTCGAGGCGGCCGGCGGGCATCGTGGTCGGCGAGGTCCTCGAGCCGGGCCGGCGCTTTCCCGCTGGCCGTGCGTCTGCCCTGGGCCTATCGCGACGACCCAAGGGCACTGGCCCGGATCATGATTCCGACCGCGCAGGGCGGACGCCTTCCACTGGTTCAGCTCGCCCGCGTCTGGAGCGGACCGTCGGGCCCTCGACGATTCAGCGCGAGTGGGGTCAGCGTCGGATCGTCGTCCAGACCAACGTCCGCGGCCGCGACCTCGGCTCATTCGTCAAGGAAGCTCAGGCGAAGGTCACGCGCGAGGTCGCGCTGCCCGACGGCTACTCGATCGAGTGGGGGGGCCAGTTCGAGAACATGCTCCGCGCCGAGCGACGGCTTTCCCTGGTCGTGCCGCTGGCCCTGGCCCTGATCCTCAGCCTGCTCTATCTCACGTTTCACTCGCTCCGCGATGCCCTGATGATCTTCAGCGGCGTGCTGTTCGCTCGAGTCGGCGGTGTGCTCGGGCTCTGGGTGATGGGCCTTCCGTTCACGATCTCGGCGGGTGTCGGCTTCGTGGCCCTGGCCGGGGCATCGATGCTCGAAGGGCCTGGTCCTGGTCAGCGCGATCCGCGACCGGATGGCGCACGGCGTCCCCAAACGCGAAGCGATCGAGCAGGCCCGACTGGCCCGGCTGCGGCCCGTGCTCATGACCGGGACCGTGGCGGCGCTCGGGTTCGTGCCGATGATGCTCTCGACCGGCATCGGCGCCGAGGTTCAACGGCCGCTGGCTACCGTCGTCTTCTTCGGTATGGTCTGCGATACCTCCCTGACCATGCTGGCCCTGCCGGTCCTGTACCTCTTGTTCGGTAAGGGGCCGACCCCGACGACGATCGAATCCACGAGCGAGCCGGCCGTTGAAGAACCTCAATTCGCGAATCTAACGGCGATGCGGCATTGAGACCGGGGCGGCTCGGCTCGGAAACCTGTAACCCTCCCGACTCGGGCGCCCACTTCTTGAGTTGACCGGAAAGGAGACGTTCAGGCCGTCGCTTCTGGGGCGGCTGGAGCCACTAGAGTGCCGGCCGTGCGGCGCCTCGATTTCTCGAACGATTCCATCGAAAAGCTAACGAGGTGTTACGACCGGGTAGATCATCCGGCCCGGTCGCTGTCCGGTCACAGGTTTTCAATTCTCGATAATCGGTTCGAATGGTTTACCCCGAGTTTTGGGGTGTTCGGGGGTGCGCTCGCTCCACGGCCTGCCTGCCCCCTGGGAGAGAATTACAAATGAGTGATCATCAGGAGAATGAATTCATCCAGGCTGGAGATTCACCGACTTCGGCGGCCACGCGTCGAACCTTTCTGCGTCGGGGCACCCTGGCCGCGGCCGGATCATCGATCGTGCTCGCGCTGGGTGGCCAGAGTCGCGCCGCGAAGCCCAGGAATCCACCGGCGGCCAGGCTACGGCCATTGCCGAATCTCTATCCTGGCGAGAACCGGGAGATCTTCTTCGAGATCCTTCAGGACGAGGAGAACCACATCACCGCGCTCTCGGATCTTTCCGACGCTTTCACGACGCTGGTCAGGCCGACCTTCAAGAACCTGCTGGCGGCCACGCCGATCCAGTTCATCCAGATGGCGGCAAGCATCGAGAACGGGGGTGTCGGGTCTTATCTACAGGGCCTGAACGCCATCAGCAATGGCGGGCATCACGACTATTTCCTCACGGCCGCGGGCATCACGGCGGTCGAGGCGCAGCACACCGGGTTCCTGAACGCGTTGCTGAACCAGCCGATCGCGCCGTCGGCCCAGGCGAACCTGCTCGAACCTGGCATCGCCACACCAATTCCGCCCCAGGACATTGTCGGGGCCGTCAGCGGATTCATTGACAACCTGAACGGCTACCACGACTTCTTCGTCAACCCATACAACCTCGATTTCGCGAACGGCAACGACGAGAATGATCAACATATCATTAATTTCTCGCTCGTTCTGGAATTTCTCGAAGTCGAGTTCTATCGCATGAACATCGAGAGGTTTTTCGATTTTCTTTGAGATCTACGGATCTGCGGATCGGCATAGCGAGCGAGGCGGCCGGCTGGTGTTACGTTGCTTATCAGCCGGCCGCCGCTTCGATCATGCGGGGCGAGGAGAGTCGGTTGCGTTGTAGTTTGTAATTCCGGGTTGCATCCATCCTCTCAGCGGGTCGGATGAGCGGGTTTTTCGCCTCTCTTCCCCGTTCACCTGGGTGATTCGCGGTTTTTGGGGCCCTCGGCGCCACCGCGATTTTCGTCCGGCCCGATTCCAGTCGTCCGTTCGTCCCGGTCAGACTTCGACCGGTCTGTTGTTCCGTCTTCGCGCAGGGCCTCGGCGATCGGCCCCAGTTTCAACTTGCCCAGGGTCCCTTCGCGGCACGGCGCCGATGCCAAGAGCGTCGCGAATGTCGCGTGTACCGCCAGCACCACTCCCACTTCCGCGACGAACCGGCGTGCCCCTCGGATGTTGCCGTCGTCCACCCCCCAGAACACCTTCAACCGCGCGTTGACCCGCTCCACCGACGTCCGTCCCTTGTACATCCGCTCAAACTTCTTCGTCGCGCGCGGCAACGCCGGGAACCGTCGCAGGTCGACCTCGCGGTCGACTCGCACCGTCTTGCCGTACGACTTCCCCGCGTTGCAGACCGACGACATCGGGCATTCCCAGCCCTCGTGTTGGGCTGGGCAGCGGTATTTCAGCGTCTTGCGCTCCGGTTCGTGGCCGATGTAGGACATCTTATGTCGCACCGGAGGTTCGCTCACCTTGTTATAACAGTAAATCGTCCCGGATTCGTCGTACACGACGTTCGATGTGCCGTCGTGGCCCGGCAGCATCCGCTCCGGCTCGCTCTGCCACATCGACCGCATCTGGATCAGCGGCGTGATCGCTTCGTCGCAGAGGAGCCGGTGAACATCTTCACTGTCGGCCGCCTTGTCGTAGGCCAAGGTCTTGATCCGACCCGCGGGCAAGTTCGCCTGAGCCTGCGCGAGGATCGACGGCAGGGTCTCGCCGTCGCCGGCCTTGGTGTCGGTGATCTCATACGAGAGCACCACTTCGTGCTTCGCGTCCACCAGCAGGTGGAGCTTGTACCCGAACCACTCGACCGCCCTGGTCACCTTGCCGTCGTCGTGCTTGTACTCCTTGCGGCCGCCGGAGGGCTGCGGCAGACCCTCGTCGACCTCCTCCCGGGCGGCCTCCTCGGGCTTGCGGCGTGCCGACAAGGCCGTGGCGTCGGCGGCGGTGTCGCGGCCGAGGTCGGCGACCTCCGCACCCAGGCGTTTGATCAACGCGTTGAAGATCTCCTTGAGGTGCGTGCGATGGGGCTCCTGGCCCAGAGCGTCCTCGAACCGCGACATGTTCCACTTTTTGGGGACGCCGGCCTCCGACTCGATGCCGATCAGGCGGCGGAGCCCTTCGTTGCGGCGGAGTTCGTCGAGCACCGCTTCGTTGGTGAGGTGCCGCAAGGCCACCCGCAAGACGATGACGCCCCAGAGCACGGTGACGGGGTACTCGTTACGCCCCTTGCCGCGAGCGACGCGGAGCGACTCCAGGAGCTTGGCGTCGGGGAGTGCGGCAAGGAGATCCTTGATGGTCTGGAGCGCGGGGCTGTCTTCGAGATCGTCCCAGGCGAAGAGAGGTTTGGTCTCGTGGATGATCATCATGGGGGCGTGGCCGGCGGGTGTGTCGGGAGGGTAAAGTGAGGCCCACACGATAACTACGCGACACATCCCCGAAGCGTTGTCGCGTTGGTCGAAAAATCGGGAAAATGTGGGGTTTGTCAGGCAAAGTGCTGCGAATCAAGCAGGGATTTTGGGGAAGGCGGAAAAAGCTCGGTCAGGGACGTCGACGACACAAGGACTTGCGCAGCGCAACCGGCTCGGGCGAGGAGTTGAAGACTTGACGTTTCCCGTTTTCGAGTTCACACTGGGTATCTCGGCCGAAGTGGCGGAACGGCAGACGCGCCGGACTCAAAATCCGGTCCCCGCAAGGGGGTGTGGGTTCAAGTCCCACCTTCGGTAAATGGTTGGTGTTACTGGCCATAGGGTGTTCATCGCGATCGTGAGGGCCGAGGTAAGCATCAGTGCATCGCCCGCGGGTCTTGAAGCGGACCAGCCGCGTTGGGACCGGTCGTCCCCTGATTGCGAGCGGCTTCGGCTTCGCAATCGGCCAGGGATTGCTTGAGTGGCTCGATCCGCCGAGAGATGTGGTCGGGAAAATCTGTGAGCCGGCCCGAGCGCTTGAGCTCGTTCATCTCGGTGAGGGAACGCCGAAACCAGTTGAGGGCCGCCTCGTAATGATGCGACCGGCGTTCCAGATCGGCCAGATCGATCTGAGCGGCGAGGCGTCGAGATCGGGCGTCGACGTCGTCGGGGTCGGCGTCGGTCTGTTCACGGAAGAGCTGGATCGCTTCTTCGTAGAGAGCTCGGGCCTGATCTAAGGCCTGGTCGGCGGTCTCGATTTCCGCCAGGTCGTCGAGTCCGGCGGCGAGGTGCCCCTTGAAGGTGAGGTTACCGGGCTCGGCCTCCACGAGCGAGCGAGCCAGGGCGATCGATGCGAGATAATCGACGCGGGCGCCTGCGTTGTCGCGTGACAGCTTCTTCATATCGGCCAGCTTGCGGACGCTGGAGGCCAGCAGGTCGTGAATTTGGAGGTTGCCCGGATCGCGTTTGTTGTAATTCTCGGCCAGGTCGTGCATCTTCTCGAACCAGGGGCGGGCTCCCGCTATGTCGTGGGCGAAGGCGTGCGCCCGGCCAAGCTGCAGGTACGCTTCGAGTAGAGCGGTCTTCGCCTCGGCGCGTTGGGTGTCGGTGGCCTCGATCCGCTCGGCCAGTGCGACCACCCGCTCGAAGTCGCGCCGCGGCGCTGGTCCGACCCGATTCGAGATACAAGGCCCCAAGGCCGTAGTACGCACCACGGAGGCACTCGTCCACAGCGAGTTCGCTGTCGGAATTCCGGGAGCGGACGAGCTTGAGGTGTTCGGCCAGACCGCGGGCCAGATCATACTGCCGGCGTGCCTCGTGGCTTCGTCCGACCTGGCGGAAGATGTCACCGAGTTTCTGATGGGCGACCGCGCGGCTCAGCTCGGGAGACGAGGCTTCGGTGCTGCGGGCGATCGTCCCAAGCAAGGCAATCGCGGTGGCGAGCTGGCGGCGGCGTAAGGGACGTGAAGAAGGGCTTTCGCCCAGAATCTGGTGATCGGTCTCGACAAGGGCGTCGATCGCCTGGAGCGCGAGGTTGCGCTCCTCGGAGGCGGCTCGCTCGGCAATCCGGGCACGGCGCGCGACCTGTTCGAGGCGTGCCCCCGTGATGACGCCTCCGCTGAGGAGCAAGATCACCGCAACCCCGCCCACGACGAGTGACGCCGCGGCCGACGGCCGTTGCGCAGACCAGCGTCGGGCTCGCTCCCAGAGTGTCGCCGGCCGGGCCAGGATGGGCTCGCCCGACAGGAATCGCCGGAGATCCGCGGCCAGCGCCTCGGCGGACGGGTAGCGTCGCGCCGGAAGCTTTTCGAGACACCGCATGCAGATCGTTTCCAGATCGCGCGGCAGTCCCGGTTGAAGCCTCGACGGCGCCACGGGCTCGATCCCCTTGACCTGGACCAGGGTCTCGAGTGCCGAGGAAGCTTTGAAGGGAGGCCGACCAACGATCAGCTCGTAAAGAATGGCTCCCAGGGCATAAACATCGGTCGCCGCGCCGGCGTGCCGCGACAGGCCCTCGGCCTGTTCCGGAGCCATGTAGCTCGGCGAGCCGAGGATCATGTGCGTCCGGGTCAATCCATGATCCGAATCGAGCATCTTGGCCAGGCCGAAATCGGCCACCTTGGGCCGGCCGTCGCCGGTCAAGAGAATATTGGCGGGCTTCAGGTCGCGATGGACAATCCCTCTCTGGTGCGCCTCGGCCATCGCGTCGGCGAGCACGAGGACGAGCCGGGCTGCATCCGACGACGGCCGTGGCGTACCATCGAGATGTCGGTCGAGACTGCCCCCGACCAGGTATTCGAGTTCGATGAACGGTTGTCGATCGACCTCGCCCACATGATAGATCTGGACGATATCCGGATGACGCAAACGCGCGATCGCCGAGGCCTCCGCCCGGAATCGGGCGAGGGCGGCTCCGATGTCGTGAGGGCCGGCCTGGATCATCTTGAGCGCGCAGAGCCGGTCGAGGGCCAGCTTCGCGCCAGATAGACAACACCCATCCCGCCGCGGCCGATCTCACCGAGGACTTCATAACCGGCGGCCTTCAACGCCTGGGCCGTCGCTTCGGTCAGGTTAGCGTGCGTCAGCTCGAGGCCGGCCAACGTCGCGCCCCCGTGCGCGGGCGAGTCCGGGTTGGTCGTTTGCCGCCGGTGCCGATCCGCCAGAAGGGTCGGCGATCCCGGGTTGGCGGGCCGATCGAGTGCGTCGATCACGACGGTGAACTTCCGGAAATCGTTCCCGATAGCGAGCGAAGTCGATCAATTCACCCCGGCCGCGTCGATACTCGACATCCAGCAAGAGGAGCTCCCGGAAGAGCCACGGAAGCGCCTCGGGGGCGAGTACGGCCGAGGCCGCGGTTTCGGCCAGGACGGCCTTCAGATCGGGAGGGACTTCCGATTGCCAGCCGGACTCGAAGCGATCGCAGGCCGCGTCGATCCGCTTCCAATCGTCGAGCGGAGGGACCGGACCGATGTCAGGTCCGCTGGCCGGGGAGACACGTCCCACGCCGAACGTCAGCCGGTCGGCCATCATGGGGCTCCGCGTTCCTGATCATCCGAGATTGCTCGGGGAGTCACCGTTTCGCGAATCGTAGAAGGAAGGACCCTGCACGGTCGATCGGCGGGAGGATTTCGGCGACAGAGATATTAGAAAGATCGGTCGGATAGTCCCCGATCGCCTCGCCAACTCCGGCCAAGACCTATCTTAGCTTCCAGCAACCGGGATGTCACGTGTCGAAAGATGATTCGCGGCGATTGCTTTGATTGATCAATGGCCGTGATAAGACGAACTTAGTCGAGAACGAGCTTTCCGGAAGCCAGTTCGTCCTCCCACTGGTCGAGGAGGGGCCAGTCGACGGCGCAGGTACCGAAGTCGGCCATGTGGGTATAGCCTTCTAATCGGTCGATCGTCCGGTCGAGCAGGGCGGGGTCCTTGCGGAAGACCGGCCCGTGCGAGGGAAGGAGGTACTCGGCGTCGCAATCGCGGATACGCCTCAGGCTCGCCAGAAAATCGACCAGGTTCGAGCCATGGTGGGCGTCGATCACGCCGACGCAACCATCGCGGAAGATGTTGTCGCCCGAAAAGAGCAGGTTACCCATGCGGAACGAGAGCTGACCGGCGGTGTGGCCGGGTGTGCTCCAGACCTCGAGTCGCTTGTCGCCGATGGACACCACGTCGCCCTCGTCGATCGTCACATCGACCTTGCAGCGCGGCATGGGGATATGAATGTTCTGGGCGTCGATCCGGGCGTAAGTCATGACCTCGTCGCCCTCTTCAAGTGGGGCGACGCTCCTGGGATGAGCGGCCACCTTACACCTGAGCACCTCGCGGGCACGGGCGAGTCCCTGAGTATGGTCGGCGTCCGCATGCGTGGCGAGGATGAGTTTGCACGCCGAGAGGCTGAAATCCATCTGGCGGATCAATTCCAGGACGTCCGATAGCTCGTCGAGGAAACCTACGTCGATAAGAACGAACTCGGAACCGCCGTCGATGAGATAGATGTTCACTCCCAGTCGGCGGCGTGCCTGGACGTTTAGCTCGATCACGCCTGGGAAAATATATCGCCGTTCGACCATCCCGCCCCCGTCTCACGCCTGTAGGCCATCTGGCACCGGCCGTGGGGGTAACGCACTCGCCCTGGTGCCGGTTCTGAATTCTACCGTTCAATGATCATCAGGGACAACGTATCCTTCGAGGAGAAGCCAAGAAGACGCAATCTCTGACCGTTGGTTTCATCGGTCACGGATGGTGGAAATGGGGAGGCATCCGGACCGCTGGATCGCCCGGCGCTGGAGCGTCCGGGAGTCTCGGGGCGACTTGACAGAGGGCCGTCAGCAGGTTACTTTGGTACAGGATTACTTGGATGGAAGTCTCGGGATACACTCCAGATGTGTTCCGCCGGGTACCTCGATCGCCACAGCCTGCGTGGGGGGTCGTTGATCGTGGTCCCGACTGGCGCGGGACGTCCGATCCCGTTCTTAATCCCGTCACGTTTAGCTTCGCCGCGAGCCGTGGTATGATTCGGCGTACGATCGTAAAAGTACGCTCCTCATGGGCCGTTCGAGTACGGTCCACCCCCGCGGCTTCAATCCAGAAGATCTCGATGCTCACAGGTGCCGGCCGCCGGGCCTGATCTCACGCCGGAAAGTTCGGAGCGAGTCTCGGGAGTCCAACCAAGGGTAAGCGACCATGATCAAAGCGTTCGCCCCGAGGGAGTCAGGGGTCAACTCGTGGGTGTGGCTTTCGATCCTGCTGGTCGGCGGCTTTCCCGTTCAGACCCGCTCGCAGAGCACCAACCCCGCGCCCGATACGAAGCCAGCGGCGGCTGGAGAGGCCGAGAAGCCCGGCGGCGCGGTCGATTCCAAGAAGGAAACAGCAGCCTTCCCGCCCGAGACTTTCCGGATTCCCGGAATCGAAAAACTGCTCGAAAATAACTTTCAGCAGCGCGGCAAGACGGCTCGCCCCCAGGTACTGAAAGCGCTCAGGGAGATGGCGGGTCAGAACACGGTCGATCGTCCGACCATGGAACAGTATGTCGAGAATTACGTCGCCGAACTGACGAGCCGGAGTAACATCAAGGCCATCCTCGGGGAGGACTTCGTTAACAATCCCAACGCTCCCGCTCACAAGGCGATGGGTGAAGCGACGAGCTATCTGATCGAGCCGATCCTGACGGCTCGCAACGGTGGTCACACCTCATTCCTGACCAATTACAACCGGGTTCTCATCAGTGCCCTGGGACCGCTGCTGGAAGGTCATTACTTCACTCGCCTCGAGGCGATCATCGTCCTGGCTCAGACGGGATCCCCTGAGGCCGTGAACTTGCTCCTCAAGCAACTTACGGACCCTGATCAGGTGCCCTGGGTGGCCATGGTCGCGGCACGCGGATTGACGAACATTCAGATAGTCAATCACTATAATCTTGATACCGCCACGGCTGTCAAGGCCGCGAAGGTGGTCTCCGACTACCTGAGCCGCGCCGCTGCCAAGGATCTGCCGTGGCCCGTCCAGTTCCGGGCCCTGGAAGCCCTGGGATCGCTTCGGCAAGCGAGTTCACCCATGGCGCGAGGCGGCGAGCCCGAGATGGCCTTCATTGCCACGGAGTACCTGACCGATCCCGCCCTCCGGATCGAGGTCCGGTCCGAGGCCGGCTGGGCACTGGGCATGATGCAGGTTCCAGCGGGAATCGCCGACTTCAACTATGGCATGATCGCCTACAGCATCGGCGACGTGGCCGCCCTGCTGGCCGAGAACGTTCGTGACAATTATTCCAAGAATGTAGATCAGTCAAAAATCTTTGTTGGTTTACTCTTGAACCAGATTTACCAGTCTTTCAGCGGTCTTATTGAGGCTCGTGATTCCGGCCTGTTGCACGCAGTACACCCGAGTCTTGAGAAGTCGCGCGACGTGATCCGCCAGGTCGACGGACTGATCAAGCCACTTATGGTCTCGGCAGTCCGACTGGTGCGCGAACCTCCCGGCCAGGCCAAGAAGAATCTGGCCGAGCTGGAGACCAAGATCTCCGCGCTGAAGAACTGGCTCCAGAAGAATCCGCCCAAGAGCGCGAAGTTGGTCCCCAACGGCAAGGAATTTCCGCACATCAAGGCTCAGATCGTTAATGCCAACGGTGGCGCCGCCCGGGTTGCCAATGGCCCGGTCGTCCGCGGCCAATGATTGGTGTGGAAATCAAGGGTTCATGCCTGCTCCCTCTTTCTCGCCGATCGCTGATGACGACCCGGGACCGGGGGCGATCCCGCGGTCCGTCTCGACCCTCATGGTGCCCGAGGTCCGCGACTACCAGCGGATTAACGCCGAGGTCGCCCAGAGGCTTGACGCTGGTGAGACCCACGTCAGGTTGGCCGGGGTCGAAGGTCAGCGGCTCTTGCTCTCGGGATTGAGCGGACCCTGGTCGGCTCTGGTGGAGGTCGAGGGCATGGCGGGCCCCGAGCTTGCCGCAGAGATGAACGCGCCTGCTCTCCGGGTCCTGGTCCGGGGATCGGTCGCCGACGGCGCCGCGCGTGGGCTTTGCGCGGGTTCGATCTTCATCACGGGCGAGGCCGGAGACGCACTGGCTTACGGTCTCAAGGGGGGCAAAGTCGTGGTCGAGGGAAAGGCCGGCGACCGTGCGGGGTTGAACCAGGAGGGAGGCATCGTGCTGGTCCGTGGGCCGCTCGGTCGACTCTCGGGCGAACGCCAGTCCGGGGGCTGGTTCTACGCTTTCGATGACCGGATTGGCCCGCACCCAGGACACGGCCGTCGGGGGGGACGTTACGTCCGGATCGACCCGTCCCGCCGGATCGAGGACGATTCCGGGCTCGATCCCGAGTCTGCCGCGCCACTACAGCAACTTCTTCGAGACATTCCGTGCTGACGGACTTCACGTCCGCGTCGGCTTCGTGCCCTCTCTGATCGAAAGGGTCGCTTTGGCTGGCAACATGTGGAGGACTCGGCCATACTGGCTATGGGGCCTGTTCCTGATTGCGACGATGTTGCCGACGGGGCTTTCGGGGTGTCGCGAGGAGCTAGGGCCGGTCAGGTTTCCGACCACAACAGTGCATGGCTTCGTCAGGGAAGGAAGCAGGCCGGTGATCGGCGGCTGGATCGAGTTCCTGCCTGCCGAGGGAACGGTGGGAAACCTTCGCTCGGCGCCGATCGGTGCGGATGGTTCGTTTCAGGCGGATGGGGTGGCTATCGGTACCAATTTTATCGGTCTGACCGACGCGAAGGTATCGATCCCGGGCGGCTGGCGTCGATTTCAGACCACGAGCAAGCCACCCGAAGGCGTTCACATCGAACGCAAGATCCCGCCAAGCTCCTCGTCCCCTCTGGTCATTGATCTCCTCGAAGAGCTTTTCCGCCAGCAGGCCGCAGGGGAATGAAGACCATGACCTCGACCCTCACCGAACCCGCCGGATCGGGCTTTCCGTCCGAACAACGTCCCGGCACTGGCAACGGCATCGGTGCAGAGGCACAGATCCGGGTCGTTTATCGGGAGGGCAACGGTGAGATTCACCTCGACTGGCCGGTCGATCGGATCGCCAGTGCGGCTCGAGGATGAGGAAGGAACGCTCTGGGTCGATATTTTTGACCGCGAGGCCGCCGACAACCGGCACGTCGAGAAATTGCTCCGCGAGGTTTTCCACTTCCACGACCTTGCCATCGCCGACGCGCTGGAGGATTCCCATATTCCGCGGGTCGACGATTGGGGCGATTATATTTACGTGGTCGTCCACGCGATCGAATTCGATAAGAAGACCCATCAACTCCGGTTTCACGAACTCGACGTCTTTCTCGGCCGAAACTACCTGGTGACCTATCACGCCGAGGCTCTGGTCGAGATCGAGCAGCACCGCCGGAACGTCGAGCGAGATCCGGCCAACCGTTGCCGAAGCGGGGCCGACCACATGTTCTATCACTTGCTCGATCTCATCGTCGCGACCTACCTCCCTGCGATCGAGCATCTCGACGAGGAAATTGACGACGCTCAGGACGAGGTCTTCGCGGGCCCGACCCGGAAGACGCTGCTCGCCGTCTTTCAGGTCAAGCGATCCGCACTGCGGATCAACCGCATCCTGGGTCCCCAGCGCGAGGTGGTCAACCGCCTGGCACGCGATGAGTACGACCCGATCCGGCCGGAGCATCGCGTCTATTTCCGCGACATTTACGACCACCTCGTGCGAATCCATGACATCACCGAAGGTCTCCGCGACCTGATCTCCGGAGCGCTTGACACCTATCTCTCGGCAATCTCGAACCGAACCAATGACATCATGAAGGCGTTGACGATCGTCACCGTCATGTTTCTTCCCATGACCTTCCTGACCGGCTTCTTCGGGATGAACTTCTTTGGAGAGTCGCTCAATCTCACGACGCCGATGCCGCGGACCTTGCTGTTCGCGTTGACCTGTGTGACCGTGGTGATGACTCCGGTAGGAATGTGGATCTGGGCCAAGCGGAAGCAATGGTTTTAGTGGCACCACGCTCCCGTGGTGTAGGCTTACCGCGATCCTGGAGATCATTGACACGGCACATCGAGCCGATCGATCATGGACGGAAGTCGACCGGGCGAGGATGATTCATGAATGCACGTTGGCGAGTTCAGCCACACGACCCGGCGCGGATCAGGACCTTGAGCCAGCAGGCGGGGGTATCTCCCCTGGTCGCGCAGCTTCTGCTGAATCGTGGAATCGACGCTCCCGACGTCGCGCGTTCATTCCTCGACGCTCGCCTGAGTGGGCTCCACGACCCCGAATGCCTTCCCGGCGCGTCGGAGGCTGCCGATCGGATCGCTGCCGCCGTCCGCGCGGGTCGGAAGATCGTGATCTACGGCGATTACGACGTCGACGGTGTCTGCGGCACGAGCATCCTCTGGCTCTGTCTCCGGCTCGCGGGAGTGGAAGAGGACAGGGTGCGCTACTACATCCCTCATCGGGTCGATGAAGGCTACGGTCTGAATGCCGATGCGATCCGCAAGCTCAAGGACGAAGAACAGGCCGAACTTGTGGTGACGGTCGATTGCGGAATCTCCGCCGTCAAGGAAGCGCGGCTGGCTCGCGAGCTGGGTCTGGAATTGATCATCACCGACCATCATACGCCAGGTCCCGAACTTCCCGAGGCGGCCGTGATCGTCCACCCACGGCTCGCGGGGAGCCGCTACCCGTGTACCGACATTTGCGGCGCGGGGGTGGCGTTCAAGGTCGCGTGGCAGGTCTGCAAGAGCTTCGGCGACGGCAAGAAAGCCTCGCCCCACCTACGTGACTTTCTGGTCGAGGCGATTGGCCTGGTGGCCCTCGCGACGGTGGCCGATGTTGTCCCGCTGGGGGGCGAGAATCGTGTGATCGTGCGGCACGGTCTCGACGGCATGTTTCAGCGCCCGACCGTGGGGCTGAAGGCCCTGCTGGAAGTCAGCGGTTGTCTCGATAAACGGAAACTGACGACCGGGGTGGTTGGTTTCACCCTGCGCCCCGGATCAACGCGGCTGGTCGGCTCGAGCGGGCCATGACGGCGGTCGAGATGCTGACCACCGGCGACACGGTCATCGCCCGCGAACGCGCCGAGGAGCTGGACCGTTGCAATACGCAACGTCAGGGGGTCGAGCAGTCGATCGTGAGCCAGGCCCACGCGATGATCCGATCCCAGGGGGGCCTGGGCGATCGTGGAGCGATCGTGCTGGGCTCCCCGGAATGGCACCCGGGAGTCATCGGGATCGTCGCCGGACGACTGGCCGAGACCTATCACCGACCGTCAATTATCGTGGCGTTGAAGGATCCGATCAGCCAGGGTTCGGGACGCTCGATCAGCGGGTTCGATCTCTATGAGGCACTGAACGCTTGCGGCGATGGCCTGCTCGGTTTCGGGGGTCACCAGGCCGCCGCTGGCTTGAAGCTGCACCCTGGCGACTTCGAAGCGTTCGCCGAGCGATTCGAGCTCCATTGCCGATCGTCGCTCCGTCCGGAACAATTGAGGAAGGTGCTCACGATCGACGCCGAAATCGTGCTCGGCATGCTCACGGTCCGACAGGTCGAGGAGATCGACAGTCTCGAGCCCTATGGGATCGGCAATCCGCGTCCTGTCCTGATGGCCAGCCGGGTGCAAATCGTGGGTGAGCCGCGGGCAGTAGGGCCTCGGCAGAATCACCTCCAGTTTCGGGTCCAGCAGGGCGGGTCGATCGTCAAGGCGATTGGCTGGAGCCTTGCCGAGAAGGGGAAGGATCTCGCGGCGGGCATGACTTGCTCACTGGCGTTCACGCCGACGATCAACGAATGGAATCGCCGGCGCGATGTCCAGCTCGAGGTGAAGGACTTTCAGACTCGAGGGATCGGAATACGATGCGGCCCCGGTCTTTACCTCGGGCGCACTTGCGACCGTCGAGGAAAGCGATAGCGACCATGGATCCCCCCCGTCCCCCTTCTAATCCTGACCCACGACGCCGCCCCGGTGCACCGATCGCCCGCATGGTTCAGCGCCAGGGAGTGAGCGACCGGCGTGTGCTCGACGCGCTGTCTCGGATATCGCGGCAACGATTCGTCCCACCACACGAGCGGGTCCGCGCCGGTGAGGATCGGGCGCTTGCCGATCGGTCTCGATCAGACCATCAGCCAGCCCTTGATGGTGGCCGTCATGACCACCGAACTCGAACTCGAAGGGATCGAGCGCGTGCTTGAGATCGGCACCGGCAGCGGATATCAAACCGCCGTGCTCAGTCTGCTTGCCGACGAGGTCTATACGGTCGAGCGACTCGAAATGCTCTCGCTTCGGGCACGGTGCGTACTGGACGGGCTGGGCCTGACGAATATCCATTATCGAATCGGCGACGGCTCGCTCGGTTGGCCTGAGGAGGCTCCGTTCGATCGGATCATCGTCACGGCGGGGGCGCCGGCGTTTCCGGCCGCCCTGTTCGAGCAGTTACGCGACGGCGGCATCCTGGTCACGCCGCAAGGCGATGCGTCCGACCAGGAGCTCGATCCAGTATCGCAAGCGAAAGGGCCAGCCCGTACCTCGCACGCTGATGGCGTGCCGGTTCGTCAAGCTGATCGGCGCAGAGGGTTGGAACGAGGAAGCGGAATAGGTCCGGACGTTGGCGCACCTCTGTGCGAGCGCATCGCGGTTTCCGAACCGGAAAAGGGGCTAGCTCTGGTCAGAGGTGCTCTGTACCCTGACCTTACACTCTGGCGGATCGTCGCTCGGGCCCCAGCATCTTTACGGCATGTCCGTCCGATCGTGCACATCGTGGAAGGAGGAAACCGCCGATGCGGATCGCGATCCTGACCAATGAGTATCCTCCCCACATTTACGGTGGTGCCGGGGTACATGTCGAGTACCTGACGCGCGAGCTTGCGCGGGTTGAGAATGGGCATCACACTGTCGAGGTGATCTCCTTCGGCGACCAGTGCGATTGACCAGGGAAACCTGACGGTCCGCGGGGTCCAGCCGGAGTTCGACCTGCCTGCGCAGGACTCGCGGCACAGGAAATTCCTCGACACGATGCTCCGAGACCTGGTGATGGCTGGCATGCTGGGCGAAGGGGTTGATATCGTTCACTGCCACACCTGGTACACTCATCTCGCCGGCTGCCTTGTCAAGCAGCTCACCGGCGCCCGGCTTGTCCTGACCACCCATTCACTCGAGCCGCACCGCCCCTGGAAGGTCGAGCAGCTTGGCACGGCTTACCACGCCAGTTCGTGGGTCGAGCGCACTGCGTACCAGAACGCCGACGGGGTAATTGCCGTCTCCAAGTCGATGCGCCAGGATGTGCATGAACTTTACGGCGTTCCCTTTGAGAAGATCCGCGTCATCCACAACGGAATCGATTTGAACCAGTACCGGCCGACGCCCGACCGGTCGGTGCTGGCGCGGTACCAGATCGATCCCGGCCGGCCCTACGTCCTGTTCGTGGGCCGGATCACCCGGCAGAAAGGGATCATCCATCTGGTCAACGCGATCAAGTACTTCAAGCCGGGCGTTCAGGTCGTGCTCTGCGCAGGGGCTCCCGACACGCCCGAGATCGGCCGCGAGATGAACCGAGGCGGTCGAACGGGCCCGGCGCGAGACCGACGAATCCGATCGTCTGGATTCCCCAGATCGTTCCCAAGGAAGAGATCATCCCGCTCTATACCCAGGCGGCGCTGTTCCTCTGCCCGTCGGTCTACGAGCCGTTCGGGATCATCAACCTGGAGGCGATGGCCTGCGAGACGCCGGTCGTGGCGTCGTCGGTGGGGGGTATCAAGGAGGTGGTCGTTCCTGATCGAACGGGCTTGCTTGTGCCCTTCGAGCCGATCGGGCCGACCGAGTTCGAGCCGCAGCGATCCCGATCGGTTCTCCCGCGACCTGGCCGTGGCCGTCAATAGCCTGATCGATGATCTCGAGCGCAGGCACCGAATGGGTATTCGCTCGCGCGAGCGCGTCGAGCATTTCTTCGGATGGCCCAGTATCGCCCGGTTCACCCTCGATTTCTTCTGGGACCTGATCCAGGGGTGAGGTCGCGGTCCGAATCGCCTCAGTCCTTGAAGAGAACCTTCAGTACGGCGGCCATCCGGTATCCCGCGAGGGCGATCCGGCGCCGACCGAGTTTCCGGGCCTCGGCCTCGTAGGCAGTGGGCAGCTCACTGTAGCTCTTGATCTCGGGATCGAGATCGCGGTACACCGTCTTGATCGCGTCGGCTCGGCTTTCGTTGGCCCAATCCAGGATGTCGAGGGTCGCCAGCTCGGCCGGACTAAACCGATCGCGCGGGTATTCCTTGACCAGTCCGTCAACCTCGTGTGCAAGCTGGTCGAAGGTCTTGAGCTTGTCGTCGTCGCCGAGCAGATCGTCCCAGTAGGCGTGAAGATTCCGAGAATAGAATCGGCTGCCGCGAGGGTTCGGGAACGGGCTCACCAGGTTGCCGCCCCGATCGCCTTCGGGGAACGTTTTCGAGAAACGCGCGACCGCGTGCAACGGCTGGTGGATATCCCCCTCTTGGTGAAAGATCCAGCAGAGCGCGACCGCTCGCTGATCGTCGGGGACTCGTGTGCCGGCCTTCACGCTAGCGATGTTGGCGCGGTAGCTCGTCAGGATGTTCTCCTCCCCTGGAGGTAACGCCACGGAAGAAGGGGACGGGGTGCCGGGCGCGTAGCGAATGTTGACGTAATGATGAGTTCCGTGATGAAATTCACGGCTGAATGTCGAAGGAGGCCGGACGTCGTCGGGAAAGGTCGCGGCGTGGAAGAAGGCGTCGACGTCAGGATCGTTTTCGCTATTGATTCTTCGGTCGGTCCAGAGGTCGTGGGCTGCCGGATTCTTGCGTAGGAGCTCGGCGACCTTGTGCCGCGTGGCCGGATCGAGCTCGCGATAGGCAATCAGCGCGATCGCCCTGTGGCCCGTCCGGTTCCAGCCGAATGACGTGAGCGGCACCAGCGAGATCAGGAGGAACGCAGCACCGATACGGCGCGAGGGTTTGAGCACGTTGGATCTCCAGCGATGTGGTCGGAACGAGAGTCGACTCAGTGGAGTCTAGGATCGGTGGCCGTGATGATGGCGCTAACGGCCTGCTGGTTGAAGCCCTTGTATCCTTCGCGTCGCTGGAGGTTTTCGAGGTGGCTGCCGATCGTCCCTTCGCGTAGGAAACGCGCGTGCTGGTCGGCGTCGATCCAACCGCTCGCCAACAGGTTGTCGGCGCGCCGCCGGTCAACGCTCCAGCGCTCGCCCGCGGTAAACGCCTGGCGGAGGAAAGGGAAGTCGGAGAACGGTTTCATGGTATCGATATTGCCCTCGTCCTTGAGGCCCTGGCGCAGGCCCTCGAAGTCGAACTGAGCTTCGAGGTGGTGCATGCCCGCTTCGAGGATCGATTCGCCGTGCAGGCCAACCCACAAGCCCACGGTTCGCGGTCGCGGCAGGTCGGCGAGTGGCTGATGGGCGAAGTCGGTCTCGGCTTCCTCGGGGGCGAGGTCGAGATCGGCGAAGATGACGACTCCGGTAATGGGGTGCTCGAGGACCTGCGCACCCCAGCCAGCGTCGGCACCCGCGTGAAATCGCTCGCGGAGTTTGAAGCCCAGGGTTTCAAACATGGCGATGATGCGTGGAAAGAACCGCCGCGAGCAACGGAACGTGTGGTGATCGTGATTGGCCCAGCCGAGTCCAAGGCGGTCCTGCCTCGCTTTTTGCACCCGCGCGGCCCGATTCCGTGACTGCCAGTAGTCGCGCTCGACTTCGAACACGAGATGACACGCCAGGTCGGTCGATCCGGCCAGCTCGATGACCTGGCGTAAAGTCGCCTCGGTGGAGGCGATCCCTTCCTCGTCATCGTCAAATTCACGACGGCGGGCTTCCCAGCGTTCGCGGGCTGCCAGAGCATCGCGGGCCGCGTTAGGCTGCATCAGCCCCTGGCGGGCGAGACTGCCGGGATAGGGCTCGAAGCCGGTGTAACCCCGCCGCTCGACGACGGTCAGCGTTGTCGAGGTTCCCGCTGACCTTGCCCAAACGATAAGGTCCGAGCGGTGGGCCGACGATCTCCAGCCCAAGGTCGAGCGCCCGTGAGAACGCCGAGACGGACTCGACCTTGATCGCGACCTCGTGAACGCCCGGAGTTTCCTCGCTCCGGGGAGGTCCGCAGACGACGATCCTGGGAAAGATCCCGCCGGAGTGGCCGAAGACCGAGGCTCCGAGGGAGTAATGTTCGGCCTGCGCGGTGTAGCCGAGCTCCTGCAGGCGCCGGTTCAGTCCCGGCTGGTTGGACACGACCAGATGATCCACCCAGTCAGCGAACCGGGTGTTCGTCTCGACCCGCATCCGATCGGCGAGTCGGCCGGCGAAGGCATTGCCCGCAAGCGCGACCGTCAGCCAGGCATCGACCTGAGCCTCGGTAGCGGGCCAGCGTTTCCATGCGAACTCCTGAGGAGTGGGAGCGGGCCTGGCGGTGGCAATCGACATGATTCTGTTCTCCGGTTCCAAACAGGCGGGGCTCGTCGATCGCGTCAGAACGCCAATCAGGTCAGCGCGTGGGATTTCGATGCCTCATTCTCGGCCTCGGCTTCCGCGAGGGATTTATCAAAGATCTCCACGCCCAGGGCGACCTGCCGCGCGGTCAGGCAAAGCGGTGGGCAGAACCGGACGGTGCTCGGACCGCAGGGAAGAAGGAGCAGGCCATGCTGGAAAGCACGATCGACGATCCGGTCGCGGAGATCAGGATCGGGCTCACCCTCGCTCTGGATCTCGACACCGATCATCAGGCCGAGCCCTCGGACCTCACGGATCGAGGGATGGCTCGTTGCCAACTCGCTCAACGCGGCTCTTGAGTTCGCCGCCGCGGACTTCGGCGTTCTTGCGATAGCGGGTGCGTGACGAGGCCGTAAGGTCTCGATCGCAGCGGCGCAGGCGACCGGATTGCCGCCGAAGGTCGAGGCATGACTGCCGCTGGGCCAGTCCATCACTTCGTCACGGGCAACGATCGCGCCCAGGGGCAAGCCGTTGGCGATCCCCTTGGCCAGGCAGACGATATCGCCATGGACGCCCCAATGCTCGGAGGCGAAGAGCTTGCCGGTCCGGCCGATGCCCGACTGTACCTCGTCAAGTACGAGCAGGATGCCGTGCTGATCGCAAACCGCGCAGAGCCCGGGGAGGAAGTCGTCGGGGGGAACGATGTAGCCCCCTTCGCCCTGGATCGGCTCGACGAAGATTGCCGCGAGCTCGTCGGGGGGACAGACCGTCCGCAGGAGCGCGCGAACGCTCTCGATGTCGCCGAAGCGGGCGTGATGGATCTCGGGAACCAGAGGAGCAAACCCGCGGCGCTGAGTCGGCTTCGAGCCGCTGAGCGACATGGCACCATAGGTCCGGCCGTGGAAAGCGTGCAGGAAAGCCATGGCTCGATGCCGCCCGGTATGCCGCCGCGCCAGCTTCAGCGCCGCCTCGATCGCCTCGGCGCCGCTGTTGGTGAAGAAGACGCGCTTGTTTCCCGGGCCCGGGGCGATCTTCGCCAGCCGCTCGGCCAGGCGGACTTGCGGCGTGTAATAAAAATCGGTCCCCGACATGTGGATCAGCCGCCCCGCCTGCTTGCGGATCGCCGCCACGACCTTGGGATGACAATGCCCCGCCGCCGTGACCGCGATCCCGGCGGTGAAGTCGAGGAAGCGGTTGCCGTCGAGGTCCTCGATCATCGCGCCCAGAGCACGTCGCACGACCAGCGGATAAACCCGCGTGTACGACGGAGACATGACCCGGTCGTCGCGGGAGAGCCAGGACGCGGCGCGCGGTCCCGGTAGGGGACCCCTGATCAAGGGCTCACTCCGATGCAGTGAGGTCATACCGGTTCCCTCCTTCAATGATTGCGGCTATCCAGAAGTGTATGTGTTGGGAAGGCTCGATCCGAGCGCCAGGGGCGTTGACAAGCAGTCGGGTGAGAGGTCGATGATCCGATCCGGGTGGCAGCCGGCGGGGATGGTTTCGCGTCGTCGCTCCTATTCAATGATAAGCAACGGGATACGATCAGTCAATTCCAACAGCTGGGGTCCACCCGTCGTGCGGATCGAGGGGAAGCAAGCCGTGATTTCTGGAAAAAAGAGGATGCATCGCGATGATCGACACGATCGTGGTCGGGCACGGCCTGGCGGGGCGTTGGTTTCACTGTCCGCTGGTCCGCCGGCAGTCCCGGTTACGCCTGGCGGGGATCGTGGCTCGCGATCCGGCCACGCGATTTGCGGCGGAGGAGCTCTGGCGTGTGAAAGGGTACGCCAGTCTCGATCAGGCACTCGAGGTGCCGGGAGTTCGACTGGTCGTCATCGCCACACCGCACGATAGCCATGCCCCACTGGCCATCCAGACGCTTCAGGCTGGAAAAGATTGTGTGGTCGACAAGGTCATGGCCCTGTCGACGACCGAGGCTGATGCGATGATTGCCGCTCGCGACGCCTCGGGCCGGCTCCTTTCTGTCTTTCATAATCGGCGCTGGGATTGGGACTTTTTGACGCTCAAGGACTTGCTCAACCGTGGCGCACTCGGCCGCCCGCTGGTCATCGAGAGTGCGGTATGCCGGTACGCGGTCCCGCGGCACCTGGCGAGGTGAGTCGGCACGAGCGGGCACGATCCTGCACGACTGGGGCGCGCATCTGATCGACCAGGCGTTCCTGATGGGCCTGGGGCCATGCCGGAGGCTCCGGGCCTGGTCGGTTGACGCTCCCTGGCCGGGGATCGACAGCGGTGGCCACGGCCGGATTGTGCTCGAGTTCGACGATACACTCTTCCAGATCGAGATCAGCCGGATTGCCCGGTTCGAGCGTCCACGCTTCTGGGTCGCCGGCACACGTGGGTCTTTTGTCAAGGAAGGGCTCGATCCCCAAGAGAACGCGCTACGCTCAGGAGACATTGACACCGCCGACGAGCCACCGAATCAGGTGGGACGGCTCCGCGTCGACGCGGAAAGCGAACCCGGTCGTGTGATCGAGACCCGGGATCCCCACCGTCCGTGGACACTGGGATTCATTCTATGCGAATATCGCCGACGCTCTGGAAGGAAAGGCGCCGCTGGCTGTTACGGCCGAGCAGGGCCGCGAGGTGGTCCGCATCCTGGAGGCCGCCCACGCCTCGATCGCCGAGCGACGGACGATCGAGGGTCCGTGGGGATATCGTTGACCTGGCCGAGATTGGGGGGAATTCCCGATCCGATCACTCACGAACCGCCCATTGCGACCGCAAGCGACTGTCGCGCAGTCGATCATCCAGTGGCCCTTTTCCCAGACCCAAAAGATATGAAAGGAGGCGGGTTGGGGCGCGACAGCAGCCTTGCCGGAGACGGGAGGAACGGGAGCGACCGAAGCGGTCTCTGTGAGGGCCGTCGGGTCGAGAAAGGCGTCGACTTCTCCCCTGCGGTTCCGTCGATCCTCGTCGACGACTAAAACCTCGACCTGCGGCGTCCTGTTGGACCAGCTCTTCTGGGCTTTCTGGAACCTGGAGTGGGCGATGTCATACCAACGAATGATATCGTCGCGGTCTTTCTCCGAGGTGTACGTCTTGAGCCGCTCCAGGTCGTCGTGCGCAGGCACCGTCGACGGCCAGCTTAGCACGGTCAGCCACCGACTCACCCGGACCGGAAGTAACGATCATTGCCACCCAGCCAACCAGGATCACGCCAAGGACGCCGAGCACCGGCTTGACCGGGAAGGTGTACTCCGTCAGGTTCTCCTTGAAGTTCGTAAGATCGCTCAGTTTGGGGATCTGGAACCCCTCGAGCAGCGCATGATGTTCGTCGGTCTTTTGCTTGGTGGGGTCCTTCGATGGTCCGTGGTGCGGCTCGCCGACCACCGGCCGGCCGCTCGTGTCCATGTGAAAGACCACGTGGCACTTCTTACAGACCAGGCGGCTGTGCAGTTTCTCGCGAGGAACCTGCCCAGCTCTTCCGCAACTCGGGCATGCAAGGTCGATCATGGAAACCTCCCAAGAGACAGGGCAGGGATTCCCACCAATGAATTGCACAAGGGGTGCGCATCCTGGGGCTTCCAACTATCTAACTCTACTCAATAATGGCGTCGAGTGCAGCATCAGTGGATTGGAAAAAAAATCAACCTCTCCCTCATCCCTATTCTTTACAATATCTGGCCTCGGCCTTCCGCGCGTCTTGAAACCGGATACCCCACGATGCCTGGATCACGCTTTCCCACGTTGAGGATCGCTCTGTTTCTGAGCCTCTGGTTCTCCCCAAGCCTGGGCATCAGTCGGTCCCATCTCCCCAGTCTCGACTCGGTTTTCGTCCCGGCGACGACTTTCACCTGGTCACCTGGTCGCAGGTTATCGATTATCTGAGCATCGTGGATCGGGCCTCGGACCGGGTCACGGTACGAACGCTGGGGACCACGACGGGAGAGCGACCGTACGTCGCGGCCCTGGTTTCCAGTCCCGAGACGATCCGCAACCTGGAGCGTTACCGAACCCTTCAGCGTGCGTTGTCACATCCGCCGTATCGCCGCGACGCCGGGACGGGAGAGCTTGAGTTTGATCCGATCGGTCCGTCGGTCGACGCCAGCAAGGTCGTGGTGGTGATTACTTGTTCAATCCACTCGACGGAAACCGCGTCCACCCTGATGGCCCTGGAACTCCTGTACGGGCTGGCCAGCGGTGATGACGCCACGACCAGCGCCATCCTCGACCGGACGATCCTCATCCTGGTCCCTTCGGCGAATCCAGACGGGGTGGACATCGTGGCAAGCTGGTACGAGCGCATCCAAAGGGCAACCGTGGGAAGGCGGTGGAATCCCCGAGCTCTACCACAGGTATGCCGGCCACGATACCAACCGAGACTGGTTCATGCTCAGTCTCAAGGAGACGCGGATACTGAGCCGTTTGCTTTATAAGGAGTGGTATCCGACGATTCTCTACGACGTCCATCAGATGGGGAGCCGCGGCGCCCGGATCTTCGTGCCGCCATTCCATGATCCAGTCAATCCGAACATCGACCCGCGGGTCTCGCAGGGAATCGCAATGATCGGGGCCCACATGGCCTCCGACCTGGCCGCCGCACGGCGAGGGGTGTTAACGCACGCGCTGTACGATAACTGGTGGAACGGTGGTAACCGGACCACGCCGCAACGCCATAACATGGTGGCCGTGCTGACTGAAGCGGCGAGTGTCAAACTCGCCTCGCCGATCTTCATCGCTCCGGACGAGCTCCGGGCCAGCGGCCGAGGGTTCGCAAACCACCGAACCGCGGTCAATTTCGCCGACCCGTGGCCCGGAGGTTGGTGGCGGCTCCGCGACATCGTCGACGACGAGTTGATCTGTGCCCGATCGCTGCTAACTCTCGCTGCCCGCTATTCGCAGCAGTTTCAGACCAATCTGGCGGCGATGGCCCAAGGTGCCATCGTGAAAGGCATGGACGAACCCCCGTATGCCTGGGTCATCCCATCGGATCAGGTTGACCCCGGCCGCGCGAACCGTCTGGTCAAGACTCTACACGCGACCGGTGTGGAGGTCGATCGGGCGTCCGAGCCGTTCGAGGTGGCGGGGTCGAGCTATCCCGCCGGGAGCTGGATCCTGCCCGCCGCGCAACCTTATCGCGCATCTCAAGGACATGATGGAACGGCAAGTTTATCCGAACCGGCTCAACGCCGACGGCACCGCTGAGCCTCCTTACGACGTCGCGGGCTGGACTCTGCCGCTCCAGATGGGTGTCCGCGCTTCCTTGATTGCGGAGCGGCTCCCAGGATCACTCCACACAGAGCGGCTGGAGCGTGTTGAGAATGCTCCTGGTGTGATCGAGAACGACACGCCGGAGACCGCCTGGTATACGCTCGACAATACGGCGAACGACGATTTTCTCGTCCTTAACGCGCTTTTGGCGGCGGGAGTCAATGTCGATCGACTGCCGACGCGGACCCCAGATGGTGCGCTCCAGCCACATTCGGGATCGCTGAGGTTCCTGGCCGACGCGAAGACTCGCAAGATCCTGGAGCAAGTTCTCCCGCATGCATCGACCCAGGTCCGCGCGTGGAAGGGCGAACCCTTCTCAGCCTCCGGGACGGCACGCTCAGCGGAAGGTTGGGTCCGTTTGCGGCCCAGACGACGAATCGGGCTGTATCAACCCTATGTGCCCAGCATGGACGAGGGCTGGACCCGGCTGGTCCTCGAGAATCATGGCTTTGCGTACACGACGATACATCATCCGGAGATTCGCAATGGGGACCTGCGCAGCCGGTTTGACGTGGTCGTACTCCCCGCGATCCCGGCCAAGACGCTGCGTGATGGATACGGCGAGAACGAGAGTGAGCCCGCGTTTGTGGGCGGCCTGGGACCCGAGGGGGCCGAGTCGCTCCGCGGTTTCGTGCGCGGAGGCGGAACCCTGGTCTGCCTTGACGACTCGACCGATTACGCGATCGAAGAGCTCGCCCTGCCGGTCAAGAGTGTATTGAACGGGCTTAAGACCTCCGAGTTCTACGCGCCGGGCTCGATCCTGCACGTGACGGCCGGCGACGAGAGTGTGCTGAGCACGGGTGTGCCCGCCGAGCTCTCCGCGTACTTCGATCGCTCACGAGCGTTCGTTCCTGCAACGTCCTCGGCCTCGGAAAGCGAATGGGAGGCCGCCACGGTTCTGAAATACGCCGCGCAGAACGTACTGGAGAGCGGCTGGCTACTCGGTTCCGAGAGGATTCAGGGCAAGGCCGCGCTCGTTGTGCTCCGACGTAGCAATCAAGCTGGCCGAGTCATTCTGTTCGGCTTCCCTCCCCAGCACCGTGGCCAGACTCATGGCACCTTCCGCCTCTTGTTTAATGCCCTTACGCTCGAGGATTGAACCTGCCGGCTGATTCTTTTTCCAGAGTGCGGCGTTGGTTGACGCTTTGGTCCGGGGCGGCTACCATGTGCCCTGCGGTGGGCCGGGAAAGGTTGCGAGTCGACATCGTGGGAAACCGATATACTGCAAAAGGCCGAAGCATTGACGACGGCGTCCCATCAAGGCACGTCTCGGTCCGTCGGGTAAGTCCTCTCGGTGTGTTCGTGACGCAACATGGGACCGTTGCCGATGGATCGGTGGCTTCGGAGGCGTTCGGGAGGAGGGGTCGCGATCGCTGATCGAACGGCACATGCACACTTTGCCGATCCAACCCAGCCGGAGCTTGCCGGTCTGGCTCACCTGCTGGCTCAGCAGGGGTGGAAGGTGACTGGTTCGTGCCCGGATTCGTCGCTCGGCCGGGAATCGACGGTCAACAGACTCCGGGCGCTCGGGGTTCGGCTGGATGCGGGACATGGCCGGACGCGTACGTTCCGACGGAAAGACGCGAGCTGGTTGGTCTGCGGGGACGAGGTTCCTCCGATCGATCCGCTCCGGTTGGCGGCGCGTCGGCATGGGATGGCCGTCTCGACGCCAGCCCACATCTTGAAAACGATGGCAAGGGGCCGGTCGTGCGTGACGGTGCTGGGCGACCGCGCTTCGAGCCGTACGGCCGCCTGGATCGGCTGGAGCCTGCTCCGCGCCGGACGCGACCCGACGATTGTGCTCGGCACGGCCGCCGATCAGATCGGGGGCTGGAGCCGGCCAGGCGATGGACCGCATCTCGTGGTCGAGACCATTCTAGGGGGTATCGAAAGTGAGGACGCCAGCCCGGCCTCGCGGGACGCCTGGCATGAGCTCTTGCGCCGGGCATGGCTCTCTGGCTCGATGTGCCCGTCGATGGCCCCAGGCGCGAGGTCGCGAGGAATCTGGTCCGATCGGTCCCCGACAATGGGCTGATCCTGGCTCGCGACGCCGCTCGATCGTGGATCGAAGCGGTGCCGGGGCTCTGGAAAAAAGTTCAATGGCTCAGTCGCGCTCCATCGGCGGGTTGGTGGGCGGGCGATCTCCGCGAGGAGCGTGGCCGGTATCGCTTCCGGATCTTCCACGGCAACCGGTTCGTCCTCGCGGCGGCTCTCCAAACGCCGGGAGTTCGCCACGTGGAAAGTGCTCTGGCGACCGTGGCGGCGTGCTCGGCACTGGGGCTCTCGGCCGACGAGCTAAGGCCGGGCCTGGAAGAGTTCCGGGGCATCTCGGGCGATTTCGAGTCCCGCGGGAGCTACCGGGGTGTTACCCTGATAGAAGATCGAGGCGACGACCCGGAGGCGCTGCGCCTCGGCGCTGAAGTTGGCCCGTCTGGTTCATGGACCGCGCAGGCTGTGGGCCGTAGTCTCGGTGCCTCCGCTCGGTCTTTCCGCGCGGGAAATCAGCCGTCGTGCGAGCGCCCTGGCGTCGGCCCACGCCTTGCTTCTGGTCATGCCCGATCGGCCTGGCAGGGAACGGGAGCCCGATTCGAGCGCAGCGCGCGAGTTCAGTGCTTTGCTGGAGGGATGGGGCACACGGGTCCGTTGCGTCCCGGGTCTTGACGAGGCGATCGAGGAACTGGACCGGTATCTCGAGCCCGGCGACGTGCTGTTGACGCTCGGGTCCGGCGGGTTGGGAACGATCTGCCGATGCATTCATTCGACGACTTCCGCGGGATCGTCCAGGCCGATGAGCCGCTGGCGCCACACCTCTGGTTCCGTCTGGGCGGCCCGGCCCGTTACCTGGCCCGACCGCGTCACCTGGACGACCTGATCGGCTTGCTCGGTCGTTGTCGCGATGAGGGGCTGCCGTTCAAGGTTCTGGCCGGCGGCTCGAACGTCCTGGTGCGCGATCAGGGATTCGACGCCATGGTCATCCACCTGGAGAGCCCGGCGTTCTCGGACGTGTCGATCGAAGGTCAGACGGTGGAGGCGGGCGCGGCGGTGCCGCTCACGGCCCTGATCTCGCACTCCGCACGCGCGGGGCTGGCGGGCCTGGAGATCCTGACCGGAATCCCGGGCACGGTCGGAGGCGCCTTGAAAGGCAACGCCGGCGATCGGCAGGGATCGATCGGTCCGTTCGTCCGCCGGGCCACCGTCATCGACCTCGCCGGCGAGGTCCAGGTCCGCGACCGTGACGACCTGAGCTTCGTCGATCGCTCGTCGAACCTCGACGAGCCGGTGATCCTCTCGGCCGAGTTCGAGCTCGATCGCGATGATCCCGAGGCCGTGGTGCGTCGAATGCGCCGGATCTGGATCCTCAAGAAGGAGCATCAGCCCTATGGCCACCAGTCGTCGGGCTGTATTTTCAAGAACCCGACGACCGAGGTCTCGGCGGCCACCCTGATCGAACAGGCCGGGCTCAAGGGGACGCGGTCGGGCTCGGCCGAGGTGTCGGACCGTCACGCCAACTTCATCGTCGCCCACCCCGGCGCGACGTCGGCCGATGTCCTCCAGCTCATCGACCAGATCCGTCAGCGGGTCTGGCAGCAATTCGGTTACGAGCTGGAGCTTCAACTCCAGGTGTGGTGAGCGTCGATCTCCTGAATGGGGACGGTGTCGATCGATTCCCGGGCCGGTCGTCCACGGTCCCTGTCCGTCGATAGGTCGGCGCCGGACCAATTTCGGTCCGGGGAGATCGAATCTTTCCTGGGGCTCGAACCGAATTCGAACCACGAGCGCCACCGAGCGCGGGACCGAGGGCCAGGTGATGGAGCACCGCGAACCAGCCCGGTTGGTCTCGTCCGAGGCCCGGCCGCGCGACAATCCGCGACGCTCCGGTTCGGTCCGGGATCGATCGAACCTGGAACCGGAGTCGGGTCCGAATCCGGGGCCAGGGCCGGAACCCGTTCCAGGTGCCGACCCGTCCGTCGAGCCCGCTCGATTCCGTCCTCGGCTCCGCGCCTGGTCGCCGCTCCTTCCGAGCGGAAGCTCGTCATCGGCCGGCTCATCCTGGCGCTGGGACTGACGATCCTGGGCTGCGGATTCGCCCTGGTCGTCGGATCGAGCCTGCGCGACCAGGCGCTTCGATGGTTGCACGACCGCCCGATTTACCGGACGACGTTCCGAGCCATCGAGCTGGTGCCTCCACCACCGGACTGGTATCGGGGCGGTCGAGACGTCTTCCTCGACCGGGTCCGCGTGGCATCGCAGCGTCCCGACGCTCCCTTCTCGGCCCTCGAACAGAGCCTGGAGGGCCTGGCGCGCGATTTCCGGCTGTACGCCTGGGTCAAGCGGGTCAGTCGTGTCGAGCGGACCGCTCCCAACCGACTGGTCGTCCGGCTCGAATATCGACAGCCTGTGGCGCTGGCCAGCTTCGGCGACGCTCCGCCGCCCCTTTTGATTGATGAGGAAGGCGTGATCCTCCCCATCGACGATATCGACGACGAGGCGCGCAAGTCGTTGATCCACCTGTTGAATCTACCTCCTCCCCTGGAGCGTCGGGTGGGAAAAGTCTGGCTCTCGGGTGAATCCCGGCGCGGCATCGAGGTAGGCGCCCCCGACCCGCGTGTGCCCGCCGCCGGCCGGCTCGCCGCGTTCCTGCTGGCGGCCCGGCGCAGCGAGTCCCGGCCGGTTCCCCTGGCCCTCTGGCCGATCGCCATTTACTGGGACTCCGGATCGAAGACCGCCTTCTTTGTCGAGAACGGCGAGAAGTCGCTCCTGTACTGGCGCGAACCCCCGGGTTCCGAATCACCCGGTCAGCTTACCGCCCGCGATCGCTGGGAACGGCTCAGAGACTGGGTCAAGAACCATTCCGAAACCACTGTAAAGTACCCATTTTACCTGGATTTCAAAGCCAGTGGCGTGGTTCTGGGGCGTGGTCGCGAGGGGAGTTAGTGCCGCCGCCTTACGTCACGTCGCGTGAACGTCGGCGGGTTGGACCGTACCGGCCGGCTTGTACACGGTTTTTGGGCTCGGCGCGGGAGGATTGGCCGGTTCCGTGTCCTATTCCGTTATCGGAGTGGGCACCAGGGCGAAACTGGTCGATCGAGGGGGAGCGAGGGTTCCATGGCGAATCGACTCGGCCCGTTGTGGCTGAACCGGGTCCAGCGGCTGGCGGGGCCGACGCATACGGGGCGGTTGAGCCGCTTCGCGGTGTTCGCGGAACAGGTCAACGCGCTCGAGCCGCGTGCTGGAAGGTGAAACCGACGCCGAGTTGCTCGCGCGGAGCCATGCGCTTCAGCTCAGGGCCCGCCAGGGCGATTCGCTCAACGGGCTGCTCGTCGAGGCGTTCGCCCTGGTCCGCGAGTCGGCCAAGCGCACGATCAAGCAGCGGCACTACGACGTCCAGCTCGTCGGCGGCGCGGCGATCCATTTCCGCTGCATCGCCGAGATGGAGACCGGCGAAGGCAAGACCCTGGTCGCGACCCTGCCGGCTTATCCTCAACGCCCTCCAGGGCAAGGGGGTCCACGTCGTCACGGTCAACGACTACCTCGCCCAGCGCGACGCCGAATGGATGACTCCGATCTACAAGCTGCTCGGCATGTCGGTCGGCTGCATCCAGACCGGCCAGACCGACGCCGACCCGCCGCGCCGCTTATGCCTGCGACATCACCTACGGCACCAGCAAGGAGTTCGGCTTCGACTTCCTGCGCGACGAGCTGAAACGGCTCCAGCTTGGCGGCGACGCCACCGCAAGACGCTTCGAGCAGGCGTTCCTGGGCCGGGGCGAGCACGCCGAAGGCGAGACGCCCGTCCAGCGCACCCACCATTACGCGATCGTCGACGAGGCCGACAGCATCCTGATCGACGAGGCGCGGACCCCGCTCATCATCGGTGCCAACAACCAGCCGACGCAGGAAGAGGCCGCCGCCTATCTACGGCGCCGACCAGCTCGCCGCGACCCTCGTCCGGACCAAGGACTTCAAGTACGACCCCGCCGAGCGCAAGGCCGAGCTCAACGCCTCGGGCCGCCGCAAGGTCCAGGCCGTCGGCCGGCCACTCGTCGTTCGTCACGCTCACCGTCGACGGCCTCTACGAATACGTCGAACGCGCCCTCCGCGCCCAGATCGCCTATCTGAGCGACCGCGATTACGTCGTCTTCAACGGCGAGATCGTGATCGTCGACGAGTTCACCGGCCGGATGATGCCCGGCCGGCAGTGGCAGGACGGCCTGCACCAGGCGATCCAGGCCAAGGAACGGCTTGAAGTCACCCTGGAGACGATCACCGCCGCCCGGGTGACGGTGCAGGACTTCTTCCTCCGCTACAAGAAGCTCGCCGGAATGACCGGGACGGCGTCGTCCGACGCCGGCCGAGCTGCGGCGGATTTACAAGGTCAACGTCTTCAAGGTGCCGACCAACCGCCGCGGGCGTCGGGTCTGGGTCACCGACCGCGTCTTCTCGACCGAGGACGAGAAGTTTCAGGCCGTCGCCGACCAGATCGTCGAGCTGGCACAGAGCGCAGGTGCCCGTCCTGATCGGCACCCGCTCGATCGAGAAGTCGGAGAAGCTCAGCGCCTTGCTCACGGCGGCGAACATCGAGCACCAGGTCCTGAACGCCAAGAACCACGAGATCGAGGCCCAGATCGTCGCCCAGGCCGGTCAGCCGGGCCGGGTGACGGTGGCGACCAACATGGCCGGCCGCGGCACCGACATCAAGCTCGGCGACGGGGTCGCCGAGCTGGGCGGCCTGCACGTCATCGGCACCGAGCGGCACGAGTCGCGGCGGATCGACCGCCAGCTCGCCGGCCGTTGCGCCCGGCAGGGCGACCCCGGCTATCTGCCAGTTCTTCGTCTCGCTCGAAGACGAGATCATCGAGGCCTTCGGCGAAAAGCCCGCCGCCCGGATCCGCAAGCGCTACCGAGGACCGCGGCGAGCTGACCAGCCTCGCGCATGCGCCGGCTGGTCCTCGCCGCTCAGCGCAAGAAGGAACGGCAGCACTTCCGCGACCGCAAACTCCTGATGAACTACGAGAAGCAACGCGCCGAGATGCGCAAGAACATGGGGCTGAACCCGGTACTGGGTTGAGCCGTCACGCCGCGGCACGATGTCCTGATACCTCTCACCCCTGGATCAGCCGGCGTGCGTGGTTTCGCACGGTCCGGTCAAGCTGGGTGAGATCGCCGAGCGTGCTCCGCGCGTCGGCGAGGCGCTGCGAGGGTTCGAGGCGCGGTCTGATCTTATTGAGATAGGCGCGGAACCTGGGGATCGCGGGGGTGCTCTTCAGGTGGTGATGGACCAGGACCGATGCCTCGGCGTAGGCGAACTGCTGGCTCGCCTCTTCCTGGAACAACGCGTCATCGGTCAAGAGCCGAGATAGGGGATACCAGGTCTCGTTATTGCCCTGTCGAGCCTGATCGACCAGGACCTGGAGCCTCAGCCGGTTGATCGCGCCGATCACCGATCGGCCGTCGTTTCGCCAGAGTTCGGCGAACATGGCCAGCCCCTCGCTGATGGCGTCGGGGACGTCGCCCTGAAGCGCGAGAAGGCCGGTGTTGAAGCTGAGCTGATGCGCGGCCTCGTGGACGAGCGCGAATGAATTGACCCGCGCGGCGTTCACGCCCGCAGGTAACTTCTGGTCCGGACGGAAGTCGAAGATGACAAGCTGATTGGCTTCCCGATCAAAATGCCCGCCGACCGCATCACCCGGCGCTTCGCCGGCAAACGCGGCGTACGAGTCGCGGTCCCTGAGCGTGACCACGGTCAACCGCCCTTCGGGCATCGTCACGTCGAATTTTCTGGCGTGGAAGGATTTCAGGAACTCCGACGCGAACGACTGGCACCACTTCAGGACATCGTCGCGGAACGCGTCGGGAGCGTCACCGATCGCCAGGAAGCGCGAGTTCGCGCTCGAACGAAAATGGCCGAGACCGGCCTTCCGCGCTGCGCCTCGACCCGTTCGATCGCCGCCTCGTCCCCGATCCCGGCGGCGTGGAGCGGCCCGCCGATCGCGAAACCCGCGGCGCCCAGAACCACCCTCTCGAGCCATTGGCGACGGGTCCACAACGATGCTCTCTCATGCTCTCCAGGTGCGCCCGCCTGCATGATCGATCTATCCCTCCAGCTCTGGGCTTGCGATCTTCATTGGCTTCTTTTCAGGAAGCGCAAATGGAGACGAGAAACACAAGGGGTTCGGGATTCCCGGGTCGGTTCGATTTTGTCGATCCCGGACGAGTTCGCCACGATCGCGAGCTTTCCCACGCGTCGTCTCCTTTTGTAGAGCCGAACGCCTCGTTCCAGATCGAGTTCGTTTGCGCCGCCGGTCGAGTTCGTTCGCGCCACGGCCGAGTTCGTTCGCGCCGCTGGCCGAGTTCGTTCGCGCCGCCGGTCGAGTTCGTTTGCGCCGCCGGTCGAGTTCGTTTGCGCCGTCGGCCGAGTTCGTTCGCGCCGCCGGTCGAGTTCGTTTGCGCCGCCGGTCGAGTTCGTTCGCGCCGCCGGTCGAGTTCGTTTCTCGCCGCCGGTCGAGTTCGTTCGCGCCGCTGGCCGAGTTCGTTTGTACCGTCGCATCGGCCGAGTTCGTTCGCGCGAACGGCCGAGTTCGTTTGTACTGTCGGTCGAGTTCGTTCGTGCTGGCGGACGAACTGGTCGGATCGGCGCAGAGCGCCGGTTCGTTGAATTCGTGCGAATTGCCAGAGAGCACCCAGGACGCGTCCGCGGAACGGCGCGCCCTCCGTTTGATAACATCGTGAAACCGGCCGGTTCCGTGGTTGGATTCCGCGCGGGGTACACGGAGACGTCACGAATTGTCAACACGATCGGCATGGACGGCAGGTTTGGAAGGAAACGACTTTGTAAAGCTCGGCAGTCTGGAAAAAACGGAGTGATGGCGCCGTTCTTCCCGGATTGATGGGTCGGATGGAAACGGATACGCTCCGGTTCGGCCATCAAAGACGCCTTGCGGCCCGGGGCGGTCCGGGCTAACTTCACGAGGAATGAGGAAGCCACCGGATCGCGGGTGCTCCGGCTTCGGGCGCCCGGCGGTCCTTTGAATGAGTGAGTCATGGAGGAACCACCAGGTGCTTCGCCCCTACACCGCCCGCCTGACTGCAACCGACCGCGCCCGCCTGTGGCTCAAATCGTGGATGTTCCCCGGCACCAACTGGGTCAGTCGCGACAAGTCGCGGGTGGTCAATCTCTTCTTGAAGGGGACGGCCGATCGACCGGTCCGCACGCTCGATTGCGGTTGCGGCAACGCGTATTTCGGGCTCGAAGCGGTCCGACGCGGCGGGCGCTGCCTGGGGATCACGATCCACGACTGGGAACGGGCCAACTGCGAGGAGATGCGCGACTACCTGGGCGTCTCCGAGGACGATCTCGAATTCCAGACCCGCCGGCTCGATGAGCTGGCCGCCGACCCCACTCAGCGGGGCCAGTTCGACCAGGTACTTCTGCTCGACGTCATCGAGCACATTCGCGACGCTCACGCCACGTTCCGGCAGATTCACGACCTGCTTGACGAGCACGGGCTGGTTTACGTGACGACGCCGTGCCGCGACTGGCAGGCCCACGCCTCGTCGATCCGGGTGACCCGGTACGAGGATGGCTGGCACGTCCGGAATGGTTATACTTTCGAGCAGCTTGAACGCGTGATGGAGGAATCGGGCTTCGAGCCCGTGGACCGGCTCCGTTTCGGCACCCTGGGATCGAACCTGGTCACCTGGATCCAGCACACGATCTTCCGCTCGAAGATCGATCCGTTGACGGTTCTGTTCTTCCCGGTTCTCAAGCTGATCGCCCTGGCGCTCTCTCCCTGGCGCGACACGCACACGATCTTCGTTCTGGCGCGGAAGCGGGGCGCCGACGAGCCGCGCTGAATCCTGGCGAGGTCCGCGACGCCACCGCCTCCGTCCCCAAAAAATGGTCACGGGAGCCCGATGAGCGACAACAACGACAAGGCGGCCAGGGGCGAGGGAAAACCGCCGTATTTTCTGGGAATCGACCTGGGCGGGACCAACATCAAGGCCGGGGTCGTGGACGACCTGGGCAAACCGCTGTCGTTCGTCCACATCGAGACTCAGGCCGAGCGCGGCCCGGAAGTCGGGCTCGATCACATGGAGACCGCCGCCCGAAACGCGGTCGAGGCGAGCGGACTGGCCTGGGACGCGATCGAACTGGTCGGGCTGGGCTCGCCCGGCACGATGGACATCCATGCCGGTTTGCTCCTGAACCCGCCCAACCTGCCGGGATGGGTCAACTGGCCGATCCGCCAGAAGCTCGCCGAGCGGCTCCGGAAACCGACCGTGCTCCAGAACGACGCCAACGCCGCCGCCTACGGCGAGTACTGGGCCGGTGCGGGACGCGACGTCGAGACCATGGTGCTGTTCACGCTGGGCACGGGTATCGGCTGCGGCATCGTCGAGTATGGGCGGATCATCGAGGGACGGCACAGCCATGGCGGCCGAGTGCGGGCACATGATCATCCAGATGGAGAACGCCCGGCTCTGCTCGTGCGGCAAGTACGGCCATCTTGAGGCTTATGCGTCGGCGACGTCGCTGGTCAAGCGTGCTCACGAGGCGCTCGAGCTCGATCGACAGCTCGCCACGCCGCTGCGCAAGGCCCTGGCCGAGCAGCGCTTGACCAGCGAGGTGATCTCGAACGCCGCTGACGCCGGCGACCCCCTGGCGTGCCGCCTGATGCGCGAGACGGCCCGCTACCTGGCGGTTGGCGCCGTGAACGTGATGCACACCATCGACCCCGACCTCGTGCTCTTCAGCGGTGGCATGATCGCCGCGGGCGAGGGTTTCCTCGACAACATTCGCGCGGACATCCAGGCGCTGGCCCTGCCGATCCCCGCCGCGAAGACGAAGGTGGCCTACGCCGCTCTCGGCGGTGAAGCCGGGGTCATCGGTGCCGCCGGCTGCGCCCGGTTGAGCCGGAACCTTCCCAGGAGCCCCGCCCCCGCGACGTCGCATCCCCGCGAGGGTGGTTGAGCGGTCCTCGAAGCGCGACGGATGAACACCCCTGTTTTTGGATTTCGCGGGCAAACCTCGTCAGCCTCCGCGATAATAAGACAAAGAGCGCCCGCCACGGATCGCGGGCCGCCCGGCAGGTCTGGTCGTTCAGGGGTGCGAGGCAAGGAACGATGGCTTCCGAAACGGGAACGCGAGCGACGGCCCGAAAGTCCGAGGTGCCCGACCTGCGCAAGATCACCGAACGACTCCGCGCGGAGGAGCACAAACTGCGGGAGGGGGGCGGGAGCGAGGCGATCGAACGGCAGCACGCCAAGGGCCGAAGGACCGCGCGGGAGCGAATCGCGGCCTTGCTGGATCCCGATTCGCCGGGTCTGGAGCTGGGACTCTGGGCCGGCTATCAGATGTATGGCGAGTGGGGCGGCGCACCAGCGGCCGGCGTGATCACCGCGATCGGCCCGGTCGCGGGCCGCCGGGTGATGATCGTCGCCAACGACGCCACCGTCAAGGCCGGGGCGTTCTTCCCGATGACCATCAAGAAGGTGCTCCGCGCCCAGTCGATCGCCGCGCGGAACCGGCTGCCGCTGGTCTACCTGGTCGATTCGTCGGGCGTCTTCCTGCCGATGCAGGACGAGGTCTTTCCCGACGACGACGACTTCGGCCGGATCTTCCGCAACAACGCCGTGCTCTCGGCGGCCGGGATTCCCCAGTTCGCCGCGATCATGGGGAACTGCGTGGCGGGAGGGGCGTATCTGCCCGTCCTCTGCGACACCGTGCTGATGACCGAGGGCTCGGGGCTCTACCTCGCCGGTCCCGCACTGGTGAAGGCGGCGATCGGCCAGGAGATCAGCCACGAGGAGCTCGGCGGCGCGGCGATGCACGCGGCGATCAGCGGGACGGTCGATTATCACGAGCCGGACGACGATTCCTGCCTCGCGCGTCTCCGACGCCTGATCGGCCTGCTTCCTCCCGATCCGACCGCGGCTGACGGACGGCCTGGAGATCGACGGCCCCGCCGTCCCGCCTGACGACGATCTTCGACACGATCCGCACCGATCCGTCGGCGCAGTACGACGTCCGCGCCGGCTGATCGCGGCCCTGGTCGACGGCGGCCGGTTCGACGAATATCGCGCCGACCTACGGTCGGACCCTGGTCTGCGGCTTCGCCCGGCTGGGCGGCATGGCGCTGGGGGTCGTGGCCAATCAGCGGCTGCGGTTCCGGCCCGAAGGGGGCGGTCCGCTCCAGTTCGGCGGCGTGATCTACGGCGACAGCGCCGACAAGGCCGCGCGGTTCGTCCTCGACTGCAACCAGAGCCGTGTGCCGATCCTGTTCATCCAGGACGTCAACGGTTTCGACGTCGGCCGCGACGCCGAGCGTTCGGGAATCATCCGGCGCGGGGCGAAGCTGGTCAACGCGGTGAGCAACAGCGTGGTCCCCAAGATCACCCTGCTGGTCGGCCACTCGTTCGGCGCGGGGCATTATGCGCTGTGCGGCAAGGCGTTCGATCCGCCGTTCCTGTTCGCCTGGCCGACGGCCCGCTACGCCGTGATGGGTGCGCACCAGGCGGCCCGGACCATGCTCGACGTGAACGTCGCCACGCTGAAGCGCGCAGGGACGCCAGGTGGACGACGCCGAGCTCAAGGCCCTGGCCGACAAGCTGCGCGACCGCTACGACCGCGAGACCGACATCCGCTACGCCGCGGCGCGGGGCTGGATCGACGCCATCATCGACCCGTCGACGACCCGGGAGACGTTGATCCAGGCCCTCGACGTCGCGACCCGGCAGCCGGCCGGTCGAGCCGATCCGGATCGGGGTCTTTCAGGTCTAGATCAAGGCATGAGGAGCCGTTGAATGACCCGTCCGCCACTTCGGGTCGGCAACGGTGCCGGCTTCTGGGGCGATAACCTCGACGCCCCGTACTTGCTGGCGCGTGACGGCGATCTCGACGTCCTGACCCTGGAGTACCTGGCCGAGCTCACGATGGCGATCCTGGGCCATCTCCGGTCGAGGAACCCGGATGCCGGATACGTCACCGATTTTCCCGAGCTTGTCGACCGGCTGGCGCCGATCCTTCGCGACCGGCCGTCCATGAAGGTCGTCACCAATGCCGGCGGCCTCAACCCAGGGCGTGCGCCCGGTCGTTGGCGGACTGCTCACCCGCGCGGGCCTCGGCGGTCGTTTGCTGGGTGTCGTGACCGGCGACGATATTCTCGGGCTGATCCCGCAATGGCGGCGCGAGGGAGTGAAGCTCGATCACATGGAGACATGGGCGACCGATCGACGCCGTGGCCGATCGACTGGTGGTCGCCAACGCCTATCTCGGCGCCCGGCCGATCGCTCGGGCGTTGCTCGAAGGGGCCGATCTCGTGTTGACCGGCCGGGTGGCCGACGCTTCGCTGACGCTCGGCCCGGCCGCCGCGCACTTCGGCTGGGCCTGGGACGACTGGAACCGTCTCGCGGGCGGATCGGTCGCCGGCCACATGATCGAGTGCGGCGCCCAGGCGACGGGGGGCCTCTGGCATCGCTGGGACGAGGTCCGCGACCTGGCCGATGTCGGCTACCCGATCGCCGAGGTCGCCGAGGACGGCAGTTCGGTCATCACCAAGCCGAGCGGGACCGGCGGGCTCGTCAGCGTCGGGACCGTCGCCGAGCAGCTCGTGTACGAGATCGACGACCCCGCGCGTTATCGCACGCCTGACGTCGACGTCGATCTGACCACCGTGGCACTCACGCCGAGCGGCCCCGACCGCGTCGCCGTGAGCGGGGCGACGGGTCGGCCGCCGAGCGACCGGCTCAAGGTGGCCGCGGTCTATCGCGACGGCTGGACCGCCAGCGGGATGCTCGCCGTGGTCGGTCGAGGGGCCGAGGCCAAGGCCCACGAGGCGGGCGCGATCATCCTGGAGCGTGTCCGGCGGGCGGGTTTCGAGCTGGCCGATTCGCTGGTCGAATGCCTTGGCGCCGGGGGCGTCGTACCGGGACTGTTGCGTCCCGACGCTCCGGTGTTCGAGGTCATGCTGAGGGTCACCGTGCGCGACCCGAACAGGGCGGCCGTCGATCGGTTCTGCCGCGAGTTCGCGCCGCTGGTCACATCCGGACCCTCCGGGGATCGCCGGCTACGCGACCGGCCGGCCCGCGCCCCGGCCAGCGTTCGGCTACTGGCCCGCGCTCGTGCCGCGCGATCGGGTGGAGGAGCTGACCGTGGTCCAGGTCCGGCCAGCCGCCGAATGGGCCAGGGACGCTCAAGTACCGTGACATAAAACGCGGAGACACGGCGATGAAGGTCGATCCCGACGCGATTCCGTCGCATCAACTGGGCGCCCGCCTGGGCGATCTGGCGCATGCCCGAAGCGGTGACAAGGGGAACCGCGCGAACATCGGTGTCGTGGCGCCAATGATCCGGCCTGTTATGCTTGGCTTCGGCAACACCTCACCAACGGACCTGGTCGCGGATTACCTCCGCCCGCTCGGTGTTGGTAAGGTCGTGCGCTACGAACTGCCCCGGATCGGTGCCTTCAATTTCGTCATCGACCAGGCCCTGGCGGGAGGAGCCAGCCGATCGCTCCGGCTCGATACCCAGGGCAAGGCGCTGGGGGTGGCGTTACTTGAGCTCAGAGTGCCGGGTCCCGATGCTCCCGAGGGAGGGTTCTGATGGAAGCGAAGCCGGATGCGGGAATCGATCTGGGACGGTTCGTCCAGCGGTCCGGCCAGGGGCCGGTCGCCATCCTGACCTTGAATCGCCCCGACCGACGCAACGCGCTGAGCGGCGATCTGATCGACGAGCTGAGCGAGGCGCTGCGCGAGGCGGAGCTCGACAACACGGTCCGCTCGGTGATCCTGACCGGCGCCGGATCGTGCTTCTGTGCCGGCATGGACCTGAAGGATTTTTATACAAGCGATGACACGCCGGAGTCGGAGCGGTCGGCGATCGCGCGGGTCCAGTCGCTGGCCGACCTGATGAGCCAGGTCCACCAGATCAAGAAACCGACGATCGCCGCGCTCAACGGCGACGCCATGGCCGGTGGCGCGGGCCTGGCCAGCGCGTGCGACTTCGTGATCGCCGCCGAGCGGGCCCGGATCGGCTATCCGGAAGTCCGCCGCGGACTGGTCGCGGCCATCGTCATGCACGACCTCGTGCGCCAGGTCGGCGACCGACGCGCCCGTGGTTGCTTCTGACCGGGAAACCGATCGAGGCGGCGGAGGCCGAGCTGGGGACTCATTAACAGGGTCGTGCCGTTCGCCGATTTGTTGCAGGAGGCGATCGCGCTGGGCCGCGAGCTGGTCGCCGCCGCGCCCCTGGCCGTCGAGACCACCAAGCGGCTCCTCGCCGACGCGACCAGCCGGCCCCGCGACCTTCGCGGCCCGGCGGCGATCACGGCGCAGGTGCGGGTCTCGGACGAGGCCAGAGAAGGAGTGCTCGCCTTTCTCCAGCGCAGGCCTCCCGTCTGGGAAACGCGGGCGGGCGCCGGTCGCCCCGAGGGTGCAAAACCATGACCATGAACCCTCCGGCTCGTTCCCGAGGATCACCCGGTCCCGATCTCGCCGACCTGACGGTCGGCGAGGTCCTGCGACGGACGGCACGCGAGCATCCCGACCACGATGCCGTGGTTTTCCCCCGCCTCGGCGTGCGCTGGTCCTGGAGCGAGCTTGACCGGCGGGTGGATGTCGCCGCGTCGGGCCTGATTGACCTGGGGGTCATGCCGGGCGAACATGTCGGCATCTGGTCGATGAACGCCCCGGAGTGGGTCGTCACCCAGTTCGCCGTCGCGCGGATCGGGGCGGTGCTCGTGAACATCAACCCCGCCTACCGGCTCCACGAGCTGGAAGACGCGCTCCGCATGGCCGACGTCGCCACCCTGATCGTTGGCGAGCCGTTCAAGGGTTCGGACTTCGTGGAGATGGTCGAGGCGCTCTGCCCGGAGGTCACGGCCGCGACCGAGCAGCGATGGTCGGCCGAGCGACTCCCGAAGCTGCGCCGACTGGTGGCGATCGGCGAGGGTCCGCCCCCGGCCGCGGTTGGATCGGCTGGTCCGACATCGAATCGGGCTCGATCGATGAAGCCCAGCTTCTTGACGGATGGCGGGCCAGGACGCCGGGCGAGGTCTACAACATCCAGTTCACCTCGGGGACGACCGGGCTGCCCAAAGGGGCGATGCTCACGCACCGAAACGTGCTGCTGAACGCCTATCATGTCGGCGAACGCCTGCGCGTATCGGCCCAGGACCGGGTCTGCGTGCCGGTGCCGTTCTATCATTGTTTCGGCTGCGTGCTGGGCAACCTCGTCTGTGCGGTCTCGGGGATCGGCCCTGGTTGTTCCCGGCCGCCGAGCTTCGACGCCGCGGCGACGCTCGCTGCCGCCAGCCGCGAGCGCTGCACGGCGCTCTACGGCGTGCCGACGATGTTCGTGGCCGAGCTCGACCATCCCGACCGCGGCGACGTATCGATCTTCGAGCCCTTCGCACCGGGATCATGGCGGGGAGCCCGTGCCCGCTCCCGCTGATGGAGGCCGTCGTCGAGACGCTGGGAGCACGCGAGATCACGATCGGCTACGGCCAGACCGAGGCGTCGCCGATCATCACGCATGACCTCGGTCGACGACCCGATCGAGGTCCGCGTCGGCACCGTCGGGCGGCCGTTGCCGGGCTTGAGGTCCGGCTGGTCGACCCGGCGGCCGGCAGCGTGACCGCAGGGGAGGCGGGCGAGCTGTGCGTGCGCGGGCACTGCGTGATGGCCGGCTATTACAAGAATCCCGAGGCGACCGCGCCGCGTGATCGACGCCGACGGCTGGCTGCATACCGGCGACCTGGCCCGCCGCCGCGACGACGGCAATTACCGGATCGTCGGCCGATGCAAGGAGCTGATCATCCGGGGCGGCGAGAACATCTACCCTCCCGAGGTCGAGGAGTTCCTGCACGCACCATCCGGCCGTGGCCGAGGTCGCCGTCGTCGGGCTTCCCGACGCCCGCTTACGGTGAAGTCGTCTCGGCCTGGGTCGTTCCCAGGCCCGGCATGGAGGGCTCACTTTCGGCCGAGACCTCCGCGACTTCGCCCACGGTCAGATCGCGCACTTCAAGATTCCGCAATATGTTAAGATCGTTGACCAGCTTCCCCGGACCGTCACCGGCAAGGTTCGCAAACAGGAGCTGCGCGAGGAGGGGATCAGGCTCTACGGACTCGAAGCGCCCGATACAACCCCGACGGCCTGAATTCCACGTCCGGCTCACGGGTTCGCCGAGACCTCACGCGGGTTCGCGGCCGCGTCGGTTTGTATCCTGTCCTTCGACAGGGCCTCGGCCTCGGCTTTCAGGGCCTGGAGCCGATTCTGAGCGGCCTCAACCTGGGGTTTGTGGGCGGCGAGCGCCTTTTCGGCCGCAACGCGTTCGGTCTGTGCTTTTTCAAGCCGGTCCCGCGCGGTCTTGAGGGCCTGTTCGGCGGCGGCGAAGCTCGGCGGTCCGCTGCTGGACGAGCTTCTGGGCCCTGGTGGACTCGTTCGCCTTCGCGCCCGCCTCGGACCGGAGCCGCTCGAAGCTCTGGAGCGTTGATTCGGTGTCGGTGAGCGCCCGGCGGGTTTCGGCCAGGCGAACGGCAAGTGGCGCGGGATTGGCGGAAAGGTTCGCCAGCCGTTTGCCGTCTTTCGGGTTCCAGATCCGGAGCTCACCGCTGTAGTCGCCACCGAGCACGAGCTTGCCGTCATGACTCACGGTGGCTTCGAGCGCGATGTCGGGCATCGCCTCGAAGTCGCGGACCTTGGCCCCTCCCGTGTCCCAGAGCCGGACGATCCGGTCGCGGCCGGCGGTGACGAGCCGGCCGTCCGGCGCGAACCGGACCGACGTGACACCGCCGGGATGAGCGTTCACCGTCTTGATCAAGCGTCCATCCTCGGCCTGCCAGAGCCGGAGCGAGCCGTCCTCGCTCGCGGAGGCGACCACGTTTGAATCGGGTCGCCAGGAAACGTCGGTGATCGACGCCGTGTGCCCGCGCAGGTCGGCGAACTCACGCCCCGTGCCGGCTTCCCAGAGCAGCAAGCCGTTGTTCCGATCCCCCGATACCAGCAGGACGCCGTCGGGGCTGAACTCAATGGCCGTGACCCACTCGGTATGCTTCCTGGACGAATAAACGAGCTGGCCATCGCCAGTGCTGTAAACCTTCAGGACCTTGCTCGGCCCGCCGAGCGCGACCAGCGACAGATCGGGACTCACGTCGGCGGCGAGCACGGCGTCGTACTCGTTGCCGACCTCGAAGAGCCGCTTCCCGGTTTTGACGTCGTACGCGGCTACCCGCCCCGACTGCCCGCCTCGCCCTCCGCCCACGAGCAGAACGGCGCCGTTGCGGCTGAACTTGACGACATGAACCGTTCCTTCGGGAAATGGCAGCACGCCCACCAGCCGGCGCGACTCCGTATGATAAAGCAAGACCTGCTTGTGACCGCCGATCGCGACCAGGGGGGCCCACGGGCTACTCGCCAGCGCCACGATCGCCCCCGGCCGGGTCGCGACAACGACGGGCTCGACCGACAGTCCCTCGGGCATGGCGGGCGGTCCGCTCGGCTTGCCCTGCGCGGACGGGTCGAGGTTGAAATCAAGCTTCGGGCGCGTCTTGACGATCACCTTGCTTCCCGAACTCTCCGGGGCCCCCGCCTCGATCCAGCGCTTGATCACCTCGATCTCGGCGTCGGGGAGCTTGGGGGCGTTGGGCGGCATCGTCGGCTGGTCCTGGTGGGTTACCAGCAGAAAGAGCGTGCTGCCGCTCAGGTCGCCCGGCTCGATCGCCTTCCCTGATCCTCCCCCTTGCATCGCCGTGCCGTAGGTCTCGAGGTTCAGGCCCCCCTTCTGCTTGTCGGCGTTGTGACAGCCGTTGCAGCGGTTCTTGAAGATCGCGGCGACCTGCTCGCTGAACGTGACCTTCGCCTTCGGAGGTTCGTCGGCCCTCGCCGTCGCGGCGGCAAGCACGAGGGCCGACGCCGCAATGACCCGTGCCGGGGAACTGCTCGTTCTCATCTACGCGTGCCTCGATAACCGGTCAATGATTGAACAAGAACTCGCGGCTATTGAGCAAGGCCCAGAAGATATCCTGAAGCGCCTGCTTGGGGTCAGCCCCTTCGCCCAGGACCGGGCGGAGCTTGTCGAGCTCCTCGGCGCTGGGCTTGCGGTTCAGGCAACGGACGTAAAGAGCCTCGATCCGCTCGTCAGCGGTCCTGGTCTCGGCCAGGAGCTTGGGAATGACATCGCTGGACCGGATCTTGGCGTTGGTGGTCTCGCCGTTGAGCAGGTGCAGGGCCTGCGAGAGCGTGGGCTCCATCTTGACCTCGCACGAGCAGACCGTCTCCCGAGTGGCCCGGCCGAACGTGGTGAGGAAGTAGGTCGAGCGGCGGCCGTCGGCGATCTGGACGGCGCGGGCCCCCAGGGGCAGCCCCGGGAACTTGTCGGGCGCGTTCGTCACCGAGCTGATGACGTCGAGCAGGGTCTCGGCCTTGATCCGGCGGAGGTTCGCATGGGCGAAGTTGCGCTCGTCGCTGGCGTTACTCTCATTTCTCGCGGTGGTGCGCTGATACGTCCGCGAATTGCAGATCGAGCGCACCAGCGCCTTCAGGTCATAGTTCGACGCCGTGAACCGCTGGCCGAGCGCTTCGAGCAGCTCGGGGTTCGAGGCCGGGTTGCTGACCCGGAAGTCATCGACCGGCTCGACGATCCCGACACCCATGAAGTGGGCCCAGACCCGGTTGGCGAACGACGTGGCGAACCAGGGGTTGCGGGGCGAGGCCAGCCACTCGGCCAGCACGGCGCGACGATCCTTGCCCGCGACCTCGGGCAGGTCACCCCCCAGGTATTTCGGCTTCATCACCGCCCCGCCGACCGGATGGCGAACTTCGCCGCCCCCGGAGTTGAAGATGATCGTCTCGCGCTGATCTTCACCTCGCTTGCGGCCGACCTGGGAAAAGAAGGCGGCGAAACTGTAGTAATCGTTCTGCGTCCATCGATCAAACGGGTGATTGTGACACTGGGCGCACTGAATGCGCATACCCATGAACACCTGCGCGACGTTCTCGGCGAGCTGGAGCGGCTGGCGGACCTCCTGGAAGTAGTTCGTCGCCGCGTTCTTGAATGTGCCCCCCGTCGAGCCGATCAACGAGCGGACCATCTGGTCCATCGGCGTGTTTTTGGCGATCTGGTCGACCAGCCACGAATAATAGAGGAACATCGCCTTGTAGCTGACCTGGTTCGACGACTTGACCTGGAGCATCTCGGCCCATTCGTTGACCCAGAGCTCGGCGAACTCCTTGCGTTCGAGCAGAGAATCGACAAGTCGTGCTCGCTTCTCGGGGTCGGTCGAGCTGACGAAGGCCCGATACTCGTCGGGGGTTGGCGGTAGGCCCGCGATATCGATCGACACACGACGCAGGAACGTCTCGTCGTCGCACAGTCCCGATGGCGCGATCCGCAGCTTGCGGAGCTTGGCACCGACCAGCCGGTCGATCTCGTTGGTCTCGGGCTCGGCCGGGTAATCGAACTTGAGGCCCTTGGGAAGCACCAGGACCTGCGAGCCCACGGTGTAAGTCTCGAACCGGGCCATCACGAACGCCTCGCCGCGTTCGCCGGCCATGACCAGGCCGTCGGGCGATACGGTAGCGCCGTTGTCGTTATTGGACAGGAAGACGCAGAGCCGCGTCACGTCGCGGTCGCTGCCATCGGAATAATGTGCCAGGACGTTATACTGCTGGGTCGCGCCCTTGCCGTCGAGCACCGCATGGGTGGGCGAAAGCGTGACGCCGGTCACGGAGGGGAGACTCGTCAGATCGTCATTCGATGCCCCCGCGCTCGATCCAGCTCAGGAGGGTCTGGTACATGGGGCTGCCGGGCTCGAACCGTTTGCCGCCGGTGTGCTGGACGGCGCCGGTGGCTTTTTCGAGGACCAGGCTATCGGCCGGGACGGCCAGGTTGAGGCGGCGACCGCTCATCTCGCGGGTGAGGCGGAAGTGATCGCCCTGGGGGTCGAAGCCGAAGAGTGAGAGCCGAAACCCGTCCTTGCCCCGCGCCGCGCCATGGCAGCTACCGGTGTTGCAACCGGCCCGCATGAAGACCGGCATGATGTCGAGCCGAAAGCTCAGCGGCGGAGTCACGCCCGAGCCATTGACCTGAACCGGCACCTCGACCGACTGGCCCTCGAAGCGGACCTTGAGCGTCGTCGTCCCGTCCGCGGACGGCCGGAGCAACGGGCCATCGAGGTGAGCCACCTTGGCGTCGACCAGTTCAAATTGAGCGTGGGCGGTCGCGTCACAGGTGATCCCGTCGTCTCTCGTGGCCTGAACGACCAGGCTCTGGGTATCGACCGAGCTGGAGAGGCTGACGCTTGCCGGGAAGACCTCGAGCTTCGTCCAGCGCACGGTTTCGGCGCCGGCGGCGCTCCCGGGAGCGATGACAAGGCCCGCCAGGACGAGCCAGGCGAGGAACGTGCGGGCCGGGTTCGGATGGGGCATGGAAGGGACGTCCTTTCTCAACTCATCGCGCGGGGTCCGCAGGGAGGATTCATGGTTTCGTGGCTGAGGCTCCAGTCGCCGCTTCCACTCGCTCGCGACGAAGCTGTTCGAGCCGGCTCGCGGGTCGGGCGTTCGCGGCGGGAGCGGCGGCCTTGGCGGCCACGTTGGTGTTCGAGGGAGCCGGACCCGCGGGTTTGGCGGGCAGGGGGGTGTCGATCCGCAGCTTGCCGGTCCCGAGGTTGTGAATGATCGACTCGCCGTCCTTCGTGAATACGGCGCGGCAGACGAGGTTGGTGTGATTGCCCGCGGGGGACGCGGCGTCGGTCTTCAGAGGAAAGACCAGCTCGGTCGTGTCGCGCCGAGCTTGCGGGGCTCGGTGGTCACCTTGTTGGGAAGTCCCAGGAGCGTGACCTCGGCCTCGCCGTCGAATTCGGAGAGCTTGTTCACCTTGACCACGAGGTCGGTCGACTTGCCCTGTTCGACGGTCGCGGCCTGGAACTCGAAGGCGACGAACTTCTCGGCGACGGTCAGCCGGGTCAGTCCCGAGGCGACGCTGATCGGTCCGTTCGATCCCTCGGCGGTCGCCTGGACCACGGTCCGCCAGCTTCGTAGCTCAGCGCCATCGTTGACGTTGATCGGGATCGTCACCTCGTCCTTCCCTTCAGGAATCTGCACCGAAGCCGACGAGCCGATGCCGGGAGGGTTCCAGAGCAGGGCCACTCCGATCGGCGCCTTGAATCCAGGCTGTCGGTGTGCCACGACCTTCAGGTCGAGCAGTCCTCCCCGCACGATCGGCACCCTCGGCTCGATCGCGTCGATCGTGTACGGCGCCTCGGCCGTCACCGCGGCGGCGAACCGGTCCTCGGTCCGGACCCAGAATGGGTTGTTGTTCTGACCCAGAACGAGCTCGACCGTCTGGCGGAAATGCGAGCGGAACTTGATCGGGGAACTGGTATCGCTCAGGGCTCCGCGGAACCGCGCCAGGCTTCCCGCGACCGGGGCGCCGGGCTCGGCGTGAAACAATACCGGCAGGGCCGAGACTGAGGCGGCCATCGGATCGGCCTCCATCCGGAGCCCCGCGGGCAGGTCTTCCGCCCTGATCGATAGCTCGCCGCCAAGATCAAGCCGGGACGCGTTGACCAGAATGGCTTGGCGATTCCCCCGGGGGACCGCCAGGGCCGAGGTCGGCGCACGGTTCTGATAGCGCGACTCGGTCGGCACGCTCAGGACCAGATCGGGCGTGATCGGTCCCACTTCGATCCGGTAGACATAGTCGGGTCCGCCCTTGAAGAGCTGGTCCCGGATCGAGATGACGTACTCGCCGTCGTTCGGCGCGTCGAACCGGAGCGCGCTGTCCGGCGACCCGGCCGCATCGTCATTGCTGGCGAGGTTACCGCCCCCCTTGACCCCGATTGTCAAAACCGAGTCGAGCGGCGACCGTAGGGCCCGGGCGAAGACGCGGACGTCGTACCGCTCACCCTTTCTGGCCTTGAACGCGAACAGGTCGACGTCGCTTGCCTTCTCGATCACGCCGTTGAGGGCGAGTGGCGCTGTGAACGCGGTCGCGTTCGGGGCGTCGTTATTGGGCTCGGTCTCGATCAGGTTTGACAGCTCCGAGAGCCGGAAGGCGTAAGGATAGGGAGAGATCCCGCGCTCGTCGCGCGCGAAGATTCCGAACTCGTGCTCCGGCCGGTCGGGGAGCGTCACCTCGGATTGACTCTCTCCCAGGACGTCGCCGATCCAGCGCGACCTGGACCTTCTCGCCGAGCTTGCCGCCGGCCGGCAGGACCGCGGTCGGCCGGGGATAACGCCCGACATGAAGCCGATACAGGCTGTTGTTGTTCCCCGCGTACGCGCTCTCGCGCACCTGAATGATGTACCTGCCGTCCTTGGGCACGACGATCGAGGCCACGCCGTCCTGCCAGACGAGCGCGGCATCGTCGCTGACCGACAGCTCGAACCGTCGTGTGTCGAGAATGGCCACGTACGGGTCGAACAGGGTGATGCCCAGCCTCACGCCTTCGACCTCGGCGGTAAGCCGCTCGCCCTTGTTCGCTTCGACCACGAAGTAATCAACATCTTCACTCCCGGCGATACCGTTGACCGTGACATCGAGCGCGATCGGCTGGGGCTTGTTGAAGTCGTTGTTTGGCTCGACCTCGGCGATTTCGGGAAGCGCTCCGACGCTGAAGCTCCGTAGCTCGCTCAGGCCGGTCGCGGTGCGGAGCCGCACGTCGTAGAGCCCGAGCCTGGCGTCGGGGGCGATCGCCAGCGTCGCCTTCACCTGCCTGTCATCGATCGCCTGAAGCTTCGCGACGCGGATACCCGGCTGATAGATCAGGACCTCCTGGGCATCGCCCAGCCGGTCGCCCCCCAGGGTGACCTCGACCTCGCTACCGCGCCGGGCCGCCGGGAGGTCGGACCGAGTTGAGCTGGGGCGTGGCGGCGTGGACCGCCCCAGGCCCCATGAGACCAACAACGCGAGCGCAAGGCCCGGAATTCGAGCAAGTCGCAACATCAAACGCTCCTCGCGCGGGGCTCAGGCCAGCAGACTCGTTGACCACCTTGCCGCCGTCGACGATCTCGATCGGGCGATTGCCCGGCGCCATCAGTTCCTTGTCGGCGACGATCCCAAGCTGGTGGTAGATCGTGGTCGCGAGGTCCTCGGGGCCGATCGGGTCGCGCTCGGGCTCGCTGGCGGTGGCGTTCGACGCCCCGTGGATATAGCCCTTCTTGATCCCGCCGCCGGCCAGGACAACACTGAAGACCTTGGGCCAGTGGTCCCGCCCGCCGTCCTTGTTGATCTTGGGCGTGCGGCCGAACTCGCTCGAGACCATCACGATGGTCCGGTCCAGGAGTCCCGTGCGGTCCAGGTCGCGAATCAGGGTCGCCAGCGCCTGGTCGAAGGCGGGCATCTGACGATTCATCGCCTGGACGATCCGGGTGTGGTGGTCCCAGCCGCCGTACGTTAGTGAGACAAACCGGACCCCCGCGGCCACCAGCCGGCGGGCCATCAGCATTCGCTGACCCGCCTGGTTCTGCCGTATTCGTCGCGAATCCCGGCCGGCTCGGCCGAGATATCGAAGGCCGCGCGAGCCTTCCGCGAGCTGATCAGGCTATACGCGCGATCGTAGAAACTGTCCATCGCCGCCAGCCCGTCGTCTTTCTCCTTGCGGGCGAAGTAGTCGTTGACCGCTTCGAGGATGTTCCGGCGGGTGGCGAACCGCGAGTCGTCGATGCCGTCCGGAAGGTTCAGGTCCTGCACCTTGAACCCGTCCTTCGCGGGGTCCGCTCCCAGTGAGAACGGCGAGAACGACGAGCTCAGGTAGCCCGTCCCCGCGTACTCGTTCGGCTGGCGCGGAATGCAAACGTACGGAGGGAGATTATTCCGAGGGCCGAACTCATGAGAAACGACGCTTCCCATGCTCGGGTACTGGAGGGCCGGGGCTGGGTCGGTAGCCCGTGAACATGTTGTGCGTGCCCCGCTCGTGCGCGGCCTCGCCATGCGTCATCGAGCGAACGACCGTTAGCTTGTCGGCGACCTGCGCCAGTCGGGGCATGGTCTCGCAGAAGACCTCGCCGTCGATCCGGGTGTTGACGGTCTTGAACTCACCGCGATACTCAATGGGGGCCAGCGGCTTGGGGTCGAATGACTCCTGATGCGCCATGCCGCCGGGCAGATAAATGTGAATCACCGAATCGGCCCGCGCCGTGATCGGGGCGTAGTTCTTCAGCTCGGCCTGGGCCTTGAGGCGAAAAAAATCACTCAGGCTCAGGCCGAAACCCACGGCTCCGACCGTCAGGAAACCGCGCCGACTGACACCGCGCAAGGGATTGCCTTCCATCATCGATCGGCTCCTTGTCATTCGCGATTCGTTCGATCGATCGTCAGGGCCTTCCAGGGCGAGCATGCCAGGCCGCTGGAGTTCATTGGTAGGTACCGATTCCCGGGCTCAGGACATCGAGACCGAGACGAGACCAGATTGTCACGCCGTTGTTTAACATAAGGCAGACAACAGCGTACTGAGTGATACGTGATGGATGCAATAGGGCGTTGGCGCATTTTTTTTGGCGTCGACGGAATGCTTGCTTTAAGGTGGAACATAACAGGATTGAGTGGTCGTTGTACCGAAGTCTGGAAAACAGCGAGTTTTGCGATGAGACAGGTTCTACCCGCGACGGTGATCGGAAGCTGGGCATTTCCTGGGTGGTATGAGGCATTCGTCGATCAGGTGGGGGCCGAGCCTCACCGTTTCGGCGCGTGGGACCGCGCCGAGGCCCTGAGCGATGCGGTGCGCCTGGCCATTGACGACCAGCTTCGTGCCGGCCTGGACCGGATCACCGACGGCGAGATGGGTCGGGTCGATTTCAATCTCGGCTTCTACCAGCATCTCGAAGGGCTGGAGCCGCTGCCGCGCGGCCGGCGCTGGGGCCCGCCCGCACACGATCAGCGGAGCAAGTATCGGTGTGTCGAGCCGCTCCGCGCCCGCGCGGTCTGGGACTGGTCGAGGAGTACAGACGGCTTCGGCTCCTGACCGACGCGCCGGTCAAGATGCCGGTCCCTGGGCCGTTCACCCTGGCGGGCTGCATTGAAGGAGGCGAGATCTACCGCGATCGGACCGAGGTGACCGAAGCCCTGATCCCGATCGTGAACGATGAGCTCCGAGCGTGCGCCGCGGCGGGCGCCGACTTCCTCCAGATCGATGAGCCGAGCTTCGCCTGCCACCCCGACCATCCCGAGACGTTTCTCGACGTGGTCGCCCGGACCGTCGCGGGCGTCGACCCTTACATCAGCATGCACATCTGTTTTGGCAATTATCGAGCCCGCGCCGTGGGCTGGCGGTCGTACTCACCCCTCTGGGCTCATCTCGGAAAGCTGCGCGTCAACCAGCTTGCGCTGGAGTTCGCCAGCCGTGAGCTGGCCGAAATCGACCGACTGGCGGAACTACCCGAGACCATGGATGTCGCCGTGGGGCTGATCGACGTCAAGAACACCTGGATCGAGCCGGCCGAGCTGGTAGCCGAGCGGCTCCGTACGGTGATTCGACGGATCGCGCCCGAGCGAGTCTCGGTCACTCCCGACTGCGGATTCTCGCAAACGGCCCGGCACCTGGCATGCGCCAAGGCCCGCGCAATGGTATCGGGGGTCCGGATCGTTTGCGCGGAGCTGGGCCACGAATAGCCCGCGAAAGCAACCCACCCCTTCTTAATGGGCCACAGGTCCGACGTTCGTACGGGGCAGATAAATCGGCGAGACACTGAGTGTCTGCGCGTTAGTCGCCACCGCGGGAAGCTGGCTGATCGGGAGCATCCCTTCCACGATCCCGTACGTGGAGCTGAACGAGGTCACCTGCATTCCGGCGGTCTGAAGATCCTGCATATAGGAGTTAAAATCCCCGGAGGACATCTTCACGTCGACGCCCACATTCGTCCCCTGTATCTGGATGACGTTCGAGAGGCTGGACGAGAACGTCTTGTCGCCCTGCTGCGCCTGGTACTCGTTGTAGATCGTCTGAAGCTGCTGGCTGAGGTTTGCCGGAGCCGGGTTGGTTGCCGAGGTCGCCGAAGCACCGCTGACGGCGCTGGTCGCGTTGCTGGATTGAGTTGACTGGGGCAAGATGGGGTCATTCATGGTCGGGGCCTTCAAGGCGTTGCCCGACGTGGTGGACGCCGGTTGGCCGACCACGGGAGTTGCCGTGGCGGGCGGAGAGTTCGTGTGCGTGATGACTCGCGCGGCGCTCGCTGAAAAGAAGGGGGCGCGTGCAATCCATGCCTCGAACCCGATGGGATGATTCCTCGGCGTCGACGCGGCCCGGACGCCGCCCCGGGCTTGAAGCACCTCCTGGCGGGCCTCGATCTGTCGCTCACGAACCTGGATGACTCGGGCCGACAAGGGATCGATCGGTGCATGAGCCGAGCGTTCCATGACCGTCCCAGCCGCGACCGCGGAGGGAACGACTCGCGTCTCGAAGGCTTCCCATACAGGTATTCTGGCACGCGCGGATCGGCGTTGGCTCTTCATCGTTCAGACTCCTGCAACGACGGGTGAGCGACGTGAAGTAAGGTCCAGCCAGACCGTCCGCGGTTGCTTCGCGGGAGTCTTGCTAGCCCATCACCTCATGTCAGCCTCGTGCAAACGCCTTGCCGGACAGCTTGTAATCGAGCGAGCCACGGCTTATCGCCGGATTCCAGGTTTCTGTCCAGTCGGGATTTCGCAGGTGAAGGAGAGCCCGAGGGGGATATAGAGGCGTACGAGAAGGTGTCGGCTAGTGGAGCGAGGTTTTGAGCGAACCGGCGTCGATGCGAGGAACCCTCAGGTTCTTGGTTCGGGGATCAGTGTTTGGGCGTGGTCGCCGGGTTTCCGCGTCATCGGCCGGCGCGGGCCCGACGCCAGGGAGCTCGCTCGACCCGCCACACCCCGCGAGCGTGAACACCACGAGGAGCAGTAGCGACGCCAGTCTCGTCTGGGACGCCTCCGAAGACCGCCGGCGGGAACCCGTGCCGACATTTATTGAAACTGATAAATTAATAGCTGTCTGTGCCGATGACTTCTCCTCGGGAACGCGTGCCCAGGCCGCGGTAGACCACCGCGTTGATACCGGTCTTGAGGAAGCGGACCGAGCCGTCACCCAGGAGGAAGTTTGCTCCTCCTGAGTGCTGGCTTCGGAATCCGAACTGGCCATAGCTCTGGCTCCTTGGGTCCTGATACCATGTTTTAATGTTCGATGAAGTGATAATGTTTGTGAAAGGGTAAGGTTGTGCGGACGAATTGATCTGGGGTACCACGTAGGCGAAACCCATCAGGCGGTAATCGTTAAGGGTTCCGGGATGCACGCGTCCGACCATCGACCAGGTGGTGAAGAACGACGGTTCTCCCGCGTACGGTGATCCTGAAGGGAAGACCGAAGGTTCGCCCAGAAACCGCGAGGTCTCGCCCAGGAAGAGGGTGTTGCTCAGGCCGTCGCTGATCTGGGGAATACGATAGGTGTAATTCAAACCGAACGATCCGTCGGGCTCGATCGAGTAGCAATAGGGCGAGAGCGACGGGATCGGATCGATGTAAGCGATGCACTCACCGACCCCGGCGACCATGCCGTACGAGAGCTGGGGCGTTGGAATATAACCGAGGGCGGGGTTGAGCGGATTGGAGGGAAGGTCGGAGGGGCAGATGTACGTCTTGATGACGGTCGCCAGCGCCGTCGTGTTCACGGGCGCGTCATAACCTCTGGTGGGGTAGTTGAAATTGATCGCGTTGTAGACGGTTTCCTGTTCGGTGTAGGGCATGATGAACTCGAACAGGTTGAAATAGCGTTGCCAGCCGGAACAACCGTCCATCGGGCTCCATGTCGTTGAGCCGATCGGCAGCGAGCCCACGGCGCTCTCGTAGTTCATGATCCCCAGACCGATCTGCTTCATCTGATTCACGCACTGAGCCCGCCGAGCGGCTTCGCGCGCCGCCTGAACCGCAGGGAGCAGGAGGGCGATCAGGACGGCGATGATCGAGATCACGACCAGGAGCTCGATCAGAGTGAACCCAGCCTCACGACGTCGATGTTGCTTGGGTCGATGCATGAAATGGTCCTTGGGACCTTCGAGGTCGCCAGCAGATCACGTCAGAAATCAGGGAAAGTACTGGAAGCGTTGGCTTGAAACCATACGACACGAACGAGGGCCGGCGAAGGGTTACGGATCTCGGTCGACCGGTAACTTACGGCGTTCCCGGTCAGGTTCGCAGCCCTTTGAGGGTTTCGTGGGCTTCGTCGGCGTCGATCGTCGGTCGAATGGATTAACGGGCGCATCGTCGAGCCGAGACCGGCCGATGGGATGTCACGGATCGCGGGGGGCATCAAAGGTTTGAAATCGCGCCAGCTCTGCATGTCGGTTCTCGATCCTCGTTCATCGATCGGCCGATCACCCTCAAGATTAAACTCAGAACGATCCTAGATCCACCTCACCCATCCCGTTTTTTTTTACCGGAACGCCTGGACGGGCTGAAACGGATCCGAGGGACGTCCGTTCCGCTCGCACGACCTGGGTGTCAAAATCGATTTTTTGCGAGGCCGCTTCCCGGTTGTAAATCTCCCATATCATGGATCTGAAGCGGTACGGAAGCAATTCGCCCTTTGGTTCCCACTCAAGAATATGCGTCATAAGCTACGAACGAGTCCGGAGCGTTTTTGTTTTCCCTTCGGATCGAGGCGCGAGGGGAGAATGGCCCGCGGCGTGAGAAGTGATCGGAAGGTTTGAGTGAATCGCGGTAAGGACTTACCCATGATCGAGCCGGTTCAACGTGGCCCCGAATTACTCGCTGCCCTGGCGGCTACGCCATTGAAAGCAGGATCAGTGCAGGTTTGCTGGCTTGGTCAGAGCGGGTTTTTGATCCGTTGTCGATCGGGCACCCTTGTCATCGACCCCTATCTCTCGGACCACCTGACCCGGAAGTATGCGGGGACGGATCGGCCACACATCCGCATGACGCGGGCGCCGCTGGCGGGCGACGACCTGACTTCGGTGGACCTGATCCTGGCCAGCCACCAGCATTCCGACCACCTTGATCCGGGAACTTTACCGGCGCTGCTGGCCGCCTCTCCCGATGCTTTGCTCGGCCTCCCGGCACCGCTGATCGATCACGCACGTGGCCTGGGTTTACCGGCTGACCGATTGCTGGGCCTGGCAGCCGGCGACACGGTCTCGCGGGGCGGCTTCGATGTCCAGGCGATCCCTTCCGCTCACGAGGGACTCGACACCGACGCGGCGGGACGCCACCTTTATCTGGGGTTCGTGATCGAGGCGGAGGGCCGGCGGCTGTATCATGGTGGCGACACTCTGGCCTACGACGGCCTGGTCTCCTGGCTCGGACCGGGACCATTCGATGTGCTCTTTTTGCCCATCAACGGTCGTGACCCGGCGCGGGGCGTGCCGGGAAACATGAGCGCGGCTGAGGCGATCGCGCTGGCCGAACAGGTCCGCCCCCGGTATCTGGTTCCCCATCACTACGACATGTTCACCTTCAACACGGTCCCGGTTTCCACGATCCTGGACGAGGCCCACCGGCTTTCCGGCGACGTTTCGGTCCGGATCCTTCAATGCGGCGAACCCTGGGAGATCACGCGGTGAGTGTCACTCTCGGCATCGACATCGGCACGTCAGGCACCAAGACCATCGCGATCGACGACCAGGGCACGATCCTGGCCTCGGCGTCGGCCGAGTATCCGTGCGAGCACCCGAGGCCGGGGTGGTCGGAGCAAGACCCGGAGCACTGGTGGAAGGCGACGTGCACCACTGTACGCCAGGTTCTGGCCAGTGGGGCGGTCGACGCCGCCGACGTCAACGCGATCGGGCTCAGTGGTCAGATGCACGGCTCGGTCTTTCTCGACCAGGACGGCCAGGTGATCCGTCCCGCGCTACTCTGGAACGATCAGCGGACCGCGGTCGAGTGCGCCGAGATCGAGGATCGGGCCGGAGGCCGCGAGGCGCTGATCCGGATGGTGGCCAACCCCGCCCTGACGGGGTTCACCGCGCCCAAGCTCCTCTGGGTTCGCCGCCATGAGCCCCGGAACTGGGAGCGCGTCCGACAGGTCCTCCTGCCCAAGGACTACATCCGGTTTCGATTGAGCGGTACGTATGCGACCGAGGTCAGCGACGCCTCCGGCACCTTGCTTCTGGATGTCGCCCAGCGGCGCTGGAGCGGCGAATTGCTGACGAAACTCGATATCGACCCCGCACTCTTACCGGCCTGTCACGAAAGCCCGGAGGTTTCGGCCCAGGTCAGCTCAATCGGATCCGAAGCGACGGGTCTGCGTGTGGGAACGCCGATCGTGGGGGGCGGCGGTGATCAGCCCGCCGGCGCGGTGGGCAACGGGATCGTCAAGCCAGGGGTCGTCTCAGCGACCATGGGGACCTCAGGTGTTGTGTTCGCCCACGCCCAGGAGCTGGGCTTTGACCCGAAGGGGCGGCTCCAGCGCGGGTGTCACGCCGTGCCGGGCGCCTGGCACGTGATGGGTGTCGTCCTGGCGGCGGGCGGCAGCTTCCAGTGGTTCCGCAACCAGCTGGGCCAGGCCGAGATCAAGGCGGCGAAGGAACGAGGGGTCGATCCCTATTTCCTGCTCAGCGACGAGGCCGCCCTGGCAGGCGTAGGGGCCGAGGGTCTCTTTTTTCTGCCCTATCTGACCGGCGAGCGGACCCCGCACTTCGACCCCGACGCCAAGGGGGGTTGGATCGGCCTGACCGTCCGGCACGGCCGCCCCCACCTTATCCGCAGCGTGCTCGAGGGTGCGACCTACGCGATGCGCGACTGCCTGGAACTGATCCGCGAGATGGGGGCCCCGATCGAACAGATCCGGGTCTCGGGGGGCGGTGCGCGCAACCCACTCTGGCGTCAGATTCAGGCCGACATCTACGGCCACGATGTCCACACGCTCAACTCGACCGAAGGCCCGGCTTTCGGCGTCGCTCTCCTGGCGATGGTCGGCGCCGGGGCGTTCGCCAGCGTCCCTGAAGCCTGCGACGCGACGATTCGCCTTTCCGAGCGGACCGGTTCCGATTCGGGAGCCCGCGCGTTCTACGACCGGGGTTACCAGATCTACACCGGGCTGTATCGGGACCTCCACGAGTCCTTCGCGGCGATGAGCCGTCTGATCCAGGAGTAGCCGCCACGCTCCGTATGCCGAATTACCCATCGGAGGTTTCTCGTTGACCCGACGCTCGACGCGCCCTCGCAAACGGGGGGCGACTCCTCAACCCGCGACCGTTCCGGTCTCGAACCAGCCGGCGCGATCGATCGAGTTGCCGTTACCGGCGCCGGAATTGTTCTGGAACCGTCCCCGCCTGTTACTCTCGGTCGTGGGGTTATTGCTCGTCCAGGCGGTTCTCGCGGTGTCGAGTCTGGTGCGAGAGAACCCGACGATCGACGAGGTCGTCCACCTGCCGGCGGGTATCACGTACTGGCAGCGCGGGACATTCCGGCTGTATCACCATAACCCGCCGCTGGTCAAGCTGATCGCGGCCTTGCCGGTGATGGCCGGCGGGGTCGTGACAGCCCCGCTGTATCAGTCGAAATTCTGGCGTCAGGAACCGCCCAACAAGGCGGTGATTGCTCAGGAGTTCACCGGGATCAACGCCTCGGATTACTTCGAGCTTTTCACCAGGGCTCGCTTGGTCATGCCCTTCTTCGCGATCGTGGGTGGCCTGGTGGTGTTCGCATGGTCGCGCCGCTGTACGGGAGCACGGCGGGGCTTCTCAGTCTGACGCTCTGGGTCTTCTGTCCCAACATCCTGGCCCACGCGAGGCTGATCACCACCGACGTGGCCGCGACGTCGATGGGCGTTCTGGCGACGTATGTTTACTGCGGTATCTGAAACGGCCCGGCTGGACGCGCGCCTCGCTTGCCGGTCTGACGCTCGGGCTCGCCGAGTTGACCAAATTCAGCCTGATCGTGCTCTACGGCCTCTGGCCTCTGATGGGGCTCATCGCCTGGCTCGCCCGGAAGCACCGCCCCGCCTGCGCTCGGGTCTGATCACGGCGGGCCACACGCTTGCGATCCTCACCATCAGCGTCGTGGTGATCGACGCCGGCTACGGTTTCGAGGGGGTTGGTCGGCCTCTGGGCTCGTTCGATCTCTCGAGCGCGTCGCTGACGCGAGCGGCCCGCCCGGACGAGCCCCGGCCACAACTCGCCGATGCACTCATGAATGAGGTGCTCCGGCATCGCGTCAATCGGTTTCGGGGCACACCGCTGGAGGCTTTGCCTCTGCCGCTCCCCGCGCATTACCTGCTCGGCTTTGACGATCAGAAATTCGAGGCCGAGGGCATGCCGGAGAAGTTCTTCAATCCGAGATCTCACAGGACCTGAGGGCGAAGAAGTCAAGGGCTACCCCGTCTATCTCAACGGCGTTCTGAGTCAGAAAAGCTGGTCGTCCTATTATTTATACACGCTTTTGTACAAGGTGCCCGAAGGGACGTGGCTGCTCGTCCTCAGTTCGCTGGTCGTCCTGGCCTTCTCGTCGCGGGGCCGGGCGCGGTGGGATCGACGAGCTGATCCTGCTGCTCTTGCCGATGGTCGTCCTTGGGGTGATGAGCGTCTTCACGAACATCAACCTCGGGCTGCGGTACGTGCTGCCGGTCTTTCCGTATCTGTTCATCTCGGCCGGCAAGCTCGTTCCGTGGGCGGCCGGCATCTCACGCGTCGGGATGCGCCGGGCCGCGGCCACCCTCATCGGTTTCGGGCTGGCGGCGACCGTCACGTCGACGCTCCTGATCGCTCCCCATTACCTGGCCTATTTCAACTTGATCGCCGGAGGGCCCGACCAGGGCGCCGCACACCTGATCGACAGCAATCTCGACTGGGGGCAGGACCTGATCGGTCTTCGTGATTGGCTTGCGAAGCATGCGCCGGGCGAGCGGGTCGGCATCGCGTATTTCGGCCAGATCAATCCGTCCATTTTCTCATATAGCGAGGGGCGGGCGTTCGACTGGTTCCTGCCTCCTCCGGTGCCAGGGACCGCCCGACCGTTTGCGAGCGTGCCACCTCCTGGTTCCAGGCCACGACCGCGCCGGCTCGAGCCGGGACTTTACGCGGTCAGTGCGTCGCTGGTCCGAGGGTTGCCGTGGCGCGTTTACGATAGCGACGGCTGGCTCCCCGCCGCGAACGCCTGGATTGGCGCGTTCAGCTATTTTCAAAAGCTCCGACCCGTCGCGAATGTCGGGCATTCGATCCTGATCTATCGCGTGAGCACCGCCGACGCCGCCCGCCTGGCGCCGATCTGGGATCAGGCCGGACCCGCGAAGAACTGATTCGCCCGGAAGGTGCTGCGAAGCATCCGGCCGGCCCGTTCTCGTTCGATTCACCTGAGTTTTTTCTTGATTTCAACGGGGTGGCGGGCTTACAACGTTGAGTCCCGGGTACGAGCACGATGCCAGCTCGGCGCGGTTCAGGACAGGCGCCCGGTTGCGATTTCGTGGGCCTGGATGGGTCGAACTTGCGCGTGCGAAGGTCGGTATAGGTCGGGTTCTGGAAAGAAGGACGGAAATGAGCGATCAGCGGATCGCCGCACGGGCGCGTGCGGCTCTCGATGCCGGTGAAGGGATCTTGCGACTGGCCCCGACCTGGGTTCCCCGGTCTTTCCTCATGCCGGGCGGCCGGCTCAAGCTTGCGCCGCAGCGATCTGTACGCGCTGGGCACCCACCGCGGCGGGATCGACGAGCGCTGGTTCGCCTCGACCACCCCGGCCGCCAATGAGGGCGCGCCTCCGGACGAGGGGCTCAGCTATGTCGTCCACAACGGCGACCAGTTCACGCTCAAGGACGCCATCGCCGAGTACGGCGCCGAGATGATCGGCGCGGCGATCTGGGAGACCTACAAGCGCTGGCCGGTCTACAGCAAGTTCTTCGACAACCTCGGGCCGATCCCGCACCACATGCACCAGTCGCAGGAGCAGGCCGCCAAGCTCGGCCGCGAGGGGAAACCCGAAAGCTATTACTTCCCGCCCCAGCTCAACTGGACCGGCAACAACTTCCCGCACACGTTCATGGGCCTCGAGCCGGGAACGACCAAGGACGAGATCCGCGCGCTGCCTCGAGCGCTGGGATGAGGGCGACAACGGCATCCTCGACCTACTCCAAAGCCTATCGGCTCAAGCCCGGCACCGGCTGGCTGATCCCGCCCTGCGTGCTGCACGCCCCGGGCTCCCTGGTCACGTACGAGCCGCAGTGGGGCTCCGACGTCTTCGGCATGTACCAGTCGATGGTGGAAGGGCGGCGGGTGCCCTGGGAGCTGCTGGTCAAGGACGTTCCCGAAGACAAGCACCACGACCTCGATTACCTCGTCGAGCAGCTCGACTGGGAGAAGAACGTCGATCCCGAGTTCAAGGCCCACAACTACCTCGAGCCGATCGTCCACACCGGCGGCGCCGGCGAAGGCTATGTCGACAAGTGGATCGTCTACGGCACGGTCGACGGCAAGCAGCTCTTCAGCGCCCGCGAGCTGACCGTCGAGCCGGGCCGTCGGTCACGGTCAAGGACCACGGCGCCTACGGCCTGATCGTCACCCAGGGGCGCGGCACGATCGGCAAGCTCGACGTGGACTGCCCGGTCTACATCCGCTTCGGCGAGGTGACCCAGGACGAGGTCTTCGTCACCGACAAGCGGGCGAAGGACGGGCGTGACGTTCAAGAACACCGGCACCGAGCCGTTCGTGAGCCTGCGCTACTTCGGCCCGGACGTGCATCCCAGCGTTCCCGAGGTCGGCGATTACCGCAAATCCAAGTCTCCGCGCTGAAATTCGACGCGTTCAACCCACGAGGTCTCTCACGATGAGCGGTCGCTCATCCCAATAACGCACCGAAACTCCACAATGCCGCCTGGCCCGGAGTGGTCGGCAAGGGCGAAGGCTCGGAGCCGGCGATCGACCTCGACACGATGCTCGACCTGACCGCCGCGGCCGAGGTCGACGGCATCAAGTTCGACGGCGTCGACCTGTTCCTGTTCGCTGCCCCACGTCGAACATCGACGCCAGCGACGACGAGCTGAAGAAGCTGGCCGACAAGGTTCGGTCGCGCAACCTGATCATCGGCTCGGTCGTCGCGCCGGTCTGGCCGCCGACCGGCGGCGGCTCGGCGATGGACGAGGGAGAAGGGCGGACGAAGTTCCTCGCGCCAGGTCGAGAAGGGATGCCGGATCGCCGCAACGGCTCCGCGAGCTGGGCGTCCGGCCCTATGGCGTCGTGCGGATCGACTCGGCGTGCGAGCGCCGGGCGACTGGGCCACCGACCCCGAGGGGAACCAGAAGCGGATCGCCGAGACCTTCAAGCAGGCCGCCGCGATCGCCCAGCGATCATGGCGAGCGGCTCGCCGCCGAGGGCGAGATCTGCTGGGGCGGCATGCACTCCTGGCGGACGATGGTCGACCTGCTCGAACGCGTCGGCGAGCCCGAGACCGCTCGGCTTCCAGGCCGACATGGCGCACACCCTGCTCTACACGCTGGGCGAGAATGCCCCCGAGGACCGGATCCTGCCCGACGAGCTTCGACTGGAGCGACCAGACCGTCCTCGACAGCGCGCCTCGAGACCTTGACCGACGGCGCTTCGGCCCTGGACGATCGACTTCCACGTCGCCCAGAACGACGCCACGGTCTTCGGCTCGGGCTCGCACGACCACACCGGCCGGCACTGCCTGCCCAACGACCCGAACGGCAAGCTCGACATCCCGCACCACGCCGGCTTCTGGATGCGCGACGAGAAGGGGCAGCCGACCCGGGCGTTCCAGCACATCTGCTGGGACGGCTGCATGTTCCCCAACGCCGTGATGATGAAGCCGCAGACCTGGAACGACATCCTCGCCGCGATGATCGCCGTCCGCGACGCGCACGGCTGGCAGAGCCTGAGCCGCATCCCGATCGGTCGCCGACGCGTTCGGTCAAGCGTCCACAATGTTCATTGCATCCTATTCGGCACTACGGATGAACCTCATGGCACGCGAAGAAACCTCTGAACATCGGCCTCGTCGGCTACGGCTTCATGGGCCGGACGCACTCCAACGGCTACAAGCGGGTGAACGACTTCTTCGACCTCGAATACCGCCCGGTGCTCAAGGCCGTCTGCGGCCGGAGCGCCGAGCGCGGCGAAGGCGTTCGCCGAGAAGTGGGGCTACGAGTCGATCGAGACCGACTGGCGGAAGCTGGTCGACCGCAAGGATATCGACGCGATCGACATCTGCACGCCGAACAACACGCACGCCGAGATCGCGATCGCCGCGGCGAAGGCGGGCAAGATGGTCCTCTGCGAGAAGCCGCTGTCGATGGACCTGGTCGAGGGCCAGGCGATGGTCGAGGCGATCGAGAAGGCCAGGGTGCCCGAACACCGTCTGGTACAACTACCGCCGTGTGCCGGCCGTGACCCTGGCCAAGCAGCTGATCGACGAGGGCAAGGCTCGGCCGGATCTTCCACTACCGGGCCAACTTCCTCCAGGACTGGACGATCTCGGCCGACCTGCCGCAGGGGGGCGCCGGGCTCTGGCGGCTCGATGCCGCCGCGGCCGGCTCGGGCGTGACGGGCGACCTGCTGGCCCACTGCATCGACACGGCGCTCTGGCTCAACGGCGAGATCAACACGGTCTGCGCCATGACCGAGACGTTCGTCAAGGAGCGGAAGCACAACCTGACCGGCAAGGTCGAGCCGGTCGAGATCGACGACGCCTGCGCCTTCCTCTGCCGGTTCGAGAACGGCTCGCTCGGCCTGTTCGAGTCGACCCGCTACGCGCGGGGCCACAAGGCGCTTTACACGTTCGAGGTCAACGGCGAGAAGGCCTCGCTCAAGTGGGACCTTCACGACCTGCACCGGCTCCAGTACTTCGACCACCGCGACGAGGGCATCCTCCGCGGCTGGCGGTCGATCCACGTCACCGACAGCGACCACCCTTACATGAAGCACTGGTGGGTGCCGGGCCTTCAGATCGGCTACGAGCACACCTTCGTCCATCAGGTGGCCGACTTCCTCGCAGGGCCTGGCCAGCGGCAAGCCCACCAGCCCCACCTTCCGCGAGGCGCTCGCCACCCAGGCCGTCTGCGACGCGGTGCTCGACTCGGCCGAGGTCGGCCAGTGGCAGACCGTCGTGCCGGTCTGAGCGACGGGAGAACGAGTGCAAATCGCTCTACGGAATTCGAGGATGTGCTCGCCATGAAGACCGGCATGAACCTGCTGCTCTGGACGACCGAGGTCACAGCCGAGCATGACCGCTTGCTCGACCAGATCAAGCAGATCGGCTTCGACGCCGTCGAGGTCCCGGTCTTCAACATCGAGGACCGGGCGCCTTACGAGCGGCTGGGCCAGCGGTCCGCCGCCACGGCTTCGGCGCGACGGCCGTGACGGTGATGACGCCCGAGACCAACCCGATCTCGCCCGACCCGGCGATCCGCAAGGCGGCGGTCGCCTACCTCGACAAGCGTGCTCGACCGCTGCGAGGCGTTCGGCTGCGAGATCCTCTGCGGCCCGATCCACTCGGCGATCGGCGATTTTCTCGGGCAAGGGGCCGACCGACGACGAGTTCAAGCACGGCGTCGACACCATGCACCAGGTCGCCGAGATCGCCCAGCGCAGGGGCATCCGATTGGCGATCGAATACCTCAACCGGTTCGAGATCTACTTCCTGACCACCGCCGCGGACGCCGCGAAGTTTGTCCGGGCGGTCGATCACCCTTCGTGCCGGATGATGTACGACAGCTTCCACGCCCATATCGAGGAGAAAGACCAGGCGCGAGCGATCGCGTCGTGCGCAGCCGAGACGATCCACGTCCACGTCTCGGAGAACGACCGGGGGATTCCGGGCACCGGGCAGGTGCACTGGGATTCGTTCTGGTCGGGTCTGAAGCAGACCGGCTACGACGGCTACCTCACGATCGAGGCCTTCGGCCGCGCCCTGCCCGCGCTGGCCGCCGCCACGAGGGTCTGGCGCGACCTCTTCCCCGACCCGATGGGGCTCTGCCGCGACGGTTTGGCGTTTGTCAAGAAGAACGTGGGGCGTGTCTGATGAAAATGTGTCGGCGCTGGTGACACGCGAATCATCCCATCAATGACTTCCTGCCGCCGCATCGTCTCGGGAGTCTTCGGGTACTGTTCATGCGTGTACTCATGGATCGCTTTCGATCGCGTCCCACGTGCCATGAATGTTCTCGGTACGCCGATTCAAACCACCACCTTCTTACCTCCACCCCGCTCGGCCCGCTTGCGGCCTTCCTCGGTCAGCACCTTTTTTCGGAGTCGGATCTTGGAGGGAGTGACCTCGACCAGCTCGTCGGTCTCGATGTATTCCAGCGCGATCTCCAAGGTGAGCAGGCGGGGCGGCTTGAGCAGGATGTTGCTTGTCCGAGCCCGAGGCCCGCATGTTGGTCAGCTTCTTCTCCTTGCAGGGGTTAACGACCATGTCGTCGCTTCGCGCGTTTTCGCCGATGATCATTCCCTGGTAGATCTCATCGCCCGGCTCGACGAACATGGTCGCGCGGGCCTGTAGGCTATCGAGGGAATAGGCCGACCGCCTGGCCGCGCACCATGCTGACGAGCACACCGTTGGCGCGGTGCGGGATGTCGCCCCGGAGCGGGCTGGTAGTCGTGGAAATTATGGTGCATGATCGCCTCGCCCTGGGTGGCGCTCATGAGGCGGTTGCGCAGGCCCAGCAGACCTCGGGCGGGGATCTGGAACTCGAGGTGAGCGTACGAACCCTTGACGTCCATCCGGGCCAGCTCGCCACGGCGGCTGCCGACCAGCTCCATCACTGGCCCCATCTGGCCATGCGGCACGTCGACCACGAGGTACTCGTACGGCTCGTGATCGATCCCGTTCATCTTCTTGACGATCACCTCGGGCTTGCCCACGGCCAGCTCGTAACCTTCGCGCGCGCATCGTCTCGATCAACACCGAGAGATGCAGTAGACCACGGCCCGAGACGATGAACGAATCGCGCTCGTCAGTTGGCTCGACCCGCAGCGCCACGTTCGACTGGAGCTCGCGATCGAGTCTTTCCTTGAGGTGTCGCGAGGTCAGGAACTGCCCCTCGCCGGTCAGGGGCGAGTCGTTCACGGTGAAGAGCATGCTCAGGGTTGGCTCATCGACCTCGATCCGCGGCAAGGCGACGGGCCGATCGATGTCGCCGATCGTGTCGCCGATGTCGACGGACGCCATGCCAACCACCGCGACGATATCGCCCGCGCCGGCCTGCTCAACCTCCTGGCGGCCCAGCTTGTCGAACACGAGGAGGCTATCGACCGAGCCGTTCTGGATGACGCCGCCGGCCTTGATCAGGGCGACTTTCTGGTCGCGTCGGAGCTGGCCCGAAGCGATCCGGCCGATCGCGATCCGACCCACATACTCGGAGAAGTCGAGCGTCGTGCAGAGCATCTGCACCGGCCCGTCGGGATCGACTTCGGGACCGGGTACGCGCTCGACGATGAGGTCGAACAGGGGCTGAATCGTTCCCTCGGTCGCCTTGGGGTCATGCGACGCGAAGCCCCCCTTGCCCGAGGCGAAAATGTACGCGAAATCGAGCTGATGCTCGTCGGCCCCGAGCTCCACGAAGGTATCGAAGATCTCGTTGAGGACTTCGCTGGGTCGCGCGTCCGGGCGGTCGATCTTGTTGATCACGACGATCGGCCGGATCTTGTTGGCAAACGCCTTGCGAAGCACGAACTTGGTCTGGGGCATCGGCCCCTCGAAGGCATCGACCAGCACGAGTGCGCCGTCGGCCATCTGGAGCGTGCGCTCGACCTCACCGCCGAAATCGGCGTGACCGGGGGTGTCGATCAGATTGATCTTGGTCGAGCCGTAGGTGATCGCGATATTCTTGGCCAGAATCGTGATCCCGCGTTCGCGTTCCAGGTCGTTCGAGTCGAGGATTCGCTCGCCTTGAAGCTGACTGGCACGATACTGACCGGACTGGCGGAGCATGGCATCGACCAGAGTCGTCTTGCCGTGGTCGACGTGAGCGATGATGGCCACGTTGCGAATGTCGTCGCGTCTCATGAAGGTAATATCCGCCAGAATGCGAGCGAACGTTTTCAGAGTTCGAGTCGTTCCAAGGAAGGATGTACGGTAGGCGTACAATGAGCGCGGCCGGAAACATCCGTTCCCTGGTAGAATAGCATTTTCCCACGACTGCCGACAATCCCGATCGATCACGACTTGATTGAGCGGGTTTGGCAAGTCGCCGCGCAAACGATATCATTAGTCGAACGCACTTGTGTGGGTTTTTGCGTTCGCGTGGCAAGAGCTTGAATTCCTCGGGGTTGCGCTTTATGATACCGAGATCGGTGGTCCGGTCGTTCGGCATCGAGTTCCGCCGGACGGTTGACGATCTGATCGGGAACCTTCAGACGCTCAGGGCGGAAGCCTCCCGGGTGCTGAGGCTTCGCAACCAACGTTCCGGGCCGCCCCTGCCGGTCGAGCCGCGGTTCGAGCCCAACGAACCTCGTCCGATGCCGGGACGAACGCTCCTTCCCCGGCTTGTGATCCCCGCCCAGATCGGTGTGATCCCGGCCGTCGCCTTCTCCCCCGACAGTCAGATGATCGCGGCGGGCTCGCGTGACGGCATGGTCAAACTGTGGGACGTTTCCAGCGGTAAGGAAGCCTGTCGGTTCGAGAGCCGGATCGGTGCGATCAGCTCGCTCGGGTTCGCACCCGATGGACAGTCGCTCGAGATTCGTTCCAGCGATGGGCGTGTCGTGGTCTGTGCGATTCCGGGCGGCCAGTATGTCGAGGGTGCCGAGCCCGCGCCGATGACCGAACTCGGCTCCGGAACCGCCGCACTGCGTGTATCTTCACGGGACGGTGCGCTTACGGCCTCGAGCCGATACGATACGATCATCCGACTCAACGACGGTCGGACCGATACCGAGCGCGGCGTCCTGCTGGGCCATCGCGAGGGGGTATCCGCGCTGGCGTTTCACCCTGGAGGTCATCTGCTGGCCTCGGGTGGTTTCGACCGGTTGGTCAAGGTCTGGGACCTGGAACGTTCCGTCGAGCGGCTCAGTCTGGTTGGGCCCAACGACTGGATCTCGTGTGTCGCCTTCTCCGCCGACGGACGTCGGTTGGCCGCGGGGAGCGAGGACCGAACGATCTGGATCTGGGAACTTTCGCGCGGTCGTGCCGAGCTTCAGCTTGTAGGTCATCGCGGCGGCGTTCGGACCCTGGCATTCTCGCCCGATGGTCGTCATCTCGTCTCCGCCAGCGAGGACCGTTCACTGGCGCTCTGGAGCCTTCAGGATGCGCCTTGACCACCGAGGCTCAGAGCAGGGGAGCCAGTAGCCTCACCACGTTCTCCGCCATCTCGGCGGTCCAGCCCTGCTTGGGAAGACCGACCTTGGTGTGCGCCATGACGTCGAGCGACCAGGTGGCGATCTGCTCGACCTCGTTTTCCCCATAGAGGAAGAGGGCCACCTCATAGTTCAAGAAAAGGCTTCGCATGTCCATGTTCGCCGAGCCGATGATGGCAACATCGTCGATCAAAACGGCCTTGGCGTGAAGCATGCCCGGGAGATAGAGCAGGATGTGGCCACCGGCGTTATGGATCTGGCGAAGGAATCCAACCCGGGCCAGGTCGGCGGTCAGGTGGTTCGAGTGTTGCGGAACGATCAGTCGCAGGTCGATTCCACGCCGGGCGGCGAGCTCGAGGGCGCGGGCAAGCATCTCGTCGGGTACGAAATACGGCGTCACGATCCAGATCCGCCTCTCCGCGGCGAAGAGCGCGGAGAGCAGGGTTTCGTAAAGGGGATCGCCCGCGACATCCGGTCCGCTGGCGACGACCTGGGCGGGACAGGCGGTCGGACTCTGAACATCCCGGATGTTCAGGCCGGCGGCCCGTTCCGATGGCGTCAGCTCTTGACCGGTGGCAAATTTCCAGTCCGAACGGAACAGATCCGCCAGGTCCGTGACTCCCGGGCCTTCGATCGAGAGTGACAGGTCACGCCAGCGCCTGGGGTCAGGAGTCGGGCCCATGTAGTCGCCCGACAGGTTCATCCCGCCGATGATCGCGAATCGGTCGTCGATCACGACGATTTTGCGGTGGTTTCGCAAATTCGCTCGACCGCGGAACGGGATATGGATCACGGGCATGAAGAAGGCGACCCGAGCACCGGCCGCCACCAGCGGAGCCACGAACCTGCGACGAGTGCGCCAGGAGCCGACGGCATCGACCAGAAGGTAGACCGCGACCCCCTCCGAAGCACGCCGGGTCAGGAGTCGGACCAGAGAACGGCCGACCTTGTCCGTGCCCAGGATATACGTGGTGATGGCGATCGAACGAGTGGCACCTTCGATTGATCGAGTCAAGATATCAAAGGCATCCTCACCCGATGCGATCAGCTCGATATGGTTGCCCGTGGTCGCCGAGGGAATGCCGAACGAGTGAAGGATCTTTTCGATCGCGCCGCCGGGAACCTCGGCATCCACCTCGACAGGGGGCTCGGAGGCGTAGACCTTGGCTTTTTTTTGGGCCATCCGCCTCATCTTGCGTCCGCCGAACATAAGGTACAGCGGCACACCGAGATAGGGCAAAAGAAGAATCACCAGAAGCCAGGCGATGGTGCTCGACGGCGATCGCTGCTGCCGGAGCAGGTGAGCCATGAGCACCAGTGCCAGAGCAAACCCAAGGTAAGTTAGCAGCGGAGAGAGCAGCCAGGGAACGTCCGGCCGATCACGCAACAGGTTGTACACTGCGGGCGAATCTCCAAACCGTACGTCCCGGCTTGCACAGAGCCAGGCCCGTTGCTTGATCTCAGCGCCGGTCTCCTGGCGCTCCGCTGGGAAGCTCACTGAGCGGGAGAAGGTTTCTGTGGGGACAGGACGCAACGAAATCCCAGATGCGATGCTCCGCTATCGATCGCTCCTTTGCCACGAGCGCCGGGAAGATACCGCGTGCAGTAGAGGTCGCTGCACAGGAACGAGCCACCGCGTTGAACCCGTTTCGGTACACCCGGCTCGGCGGGATCGGAGCTCGATTCGGGACCTTGCGGGTTCACCGCGGGTCCATCGGGGTAACCGGGCTGATACCAGTCGTGCGCACCATTCCCAGACGTTGCCGGCCATGTCGAGCAGGCCGTAACCATTGGGTGGGAACGAGCCAACAGGCGCCAGGCGGGGGAAACCGTCTTCCTTCGTGTTTTCGGCCGGGAACTGGCCCTGCCAGTTATTGGTCATCCACTTACCGTCCGGATCGAGCGCATCGCCCCAGACGTATCGCTTGCGCTCGAGACCGCCACGCGAGGCATACTCCCACTCGGCTTCGGTCGGCAATCGCTTTCCGGCCCACTTGCAATATTCGATCGCGTCAAACCAGCAAACCTGGACGACCGGGTCGTCGTCATGTCCTTCGATCGAGCTGTCCGGACCCTCAGGATGCCGCCAGCTTGCCCCTGGTACGTAGCGCCACCAGACGAGATGATTGTCCAGGGGAACCGCCTCGCTCGGGGGTGTGAAGACGATCGAACCCGGCACCAGAAGCTCGGGGGAGTGCCCGGGAAGTCCTTGGGATCAGGCTTGCGCTCGGCGATGGTGACGTAGCCGGTCTCCTTCACGAACCGGGCGAACTGGGCGTTCGTCACCTCGGTCCGGTCCATCCAGAACCCGTTGACGCGAACGCGGTGGACCGGACGCGCGTCGTTCATCGTCCGATCGTCCGAGCCCATGGAGAACTCACCTCCTGGAATCCAGACCATTCCCGGTGGTGTGGGTCCGGGCGGTGGCTGCTCGGTCGCCGGTGTCGATGCGGAAATCGGATTGGCCGGCGAGTTCGCCGTATCGGCGCCGGCCCGAGCCGAAAGGTGTCGGCGCCGATTTTCGGTGGTCGCGAACACGGCCAGACCGATCACGAGCGCCATGGCAAGCCCCGCGGCCGACCACGACCAGGGAGTCATCCGAATCTTCGGGAACCCTGGTTGGGCCTCGTTTGGACGCGTTGTTCGATCGGATCGTGGACTTTGCCGGTCGGGGATCGCCATGGCAGACCTCACGTAAGCGACGTTGGTTAACTACCCAGTATGGACCTGGACCACTCTGGAATTCAACCGGACGGACCAAGGCGAGTGTCGTGTTGACAGCGTCAAGTCGAGCGGTGAACCTGAAGCATGGCCTCGGGTTTACGGGATGGGAGCCGATCCGTCATGAACTCGCTCAAGGGACACCTCCTGATCGCGACTCCCCAGTTGCACGCACCCATCTTCGAGAAGAGCGTGATCCTCATGCTCGACCACACCGAGGAGGGAGCGATGGGGCTCATCTTGAACCGGCCAATCGATACCACGGTCAACGACCTGGCGGGGAAGGTGTTCGAAGCGGACTTCGTATGGGACAAGCCCTTGAACCTGGGCGGACCGGTCCCGGGACCACTCATGATCCTGCACACCCTCACCGACCTGGCCGACCAGGAAGTGCTCCCCGGCGTGAGCCACACCGTCGAGGCTTCAAAGGTCCAGGAGATCATCAGCCGGCGCACCGAGCCGTCGATCATCATCGCCAACTACGCCGGCTGGGGCCCTGGTCAGCTCGAAGGAGAGTTTGGCTGGGATTCATGGCTCACCCTTCCCGCCCGTCGCGAACATGTGTTCTGGGACGATGTGCGCGATCTCTGGAAGGTCGTGGTTCGCCAGGTCAACGCCATGAAGCTCTCCGAATTCCTGAAATTGCGAGACTTGCCTGCCGATCCGAGCATGAATTGAGGAAAAAAACAGCGTGATGGTCACCAACCGCTCACCGCGAATTGAGATTTTTTCAGAGCAGCGGCTTGCAGGTTGTTTTACAAAAGGTTAAGCTTCAGCCCGGGGTTCAATAACCATCGACGGTGGGAACCCCCTGCCGGTTGCGCACCGCTTCCCACCCGCCGCGCTGGGAACCCCGGGTCCTCGATGCCTCCGTGTTCCTGACAGGGACTACCCGATGAGCCGGTCCTGCCTGTTGCTCGTCGTCCTCACCATCACCGGTGCGCCTTGGATCGCAGTTCGTCCGGCCTGCGCCAAAGAACCGGCCGGCGCCTCGGATCAAGAAAACGAAAAACGCGTCTTCTTCGAATCCAAGGTACTTCCCATCCTCGAGAGTCAATGCTTCGCCTGCCACGGCCCCGAGAAGCAGAAAGCAGGTCTACGGCTCGACTCCCGCGGAGCCATGATGCGTGGTGGCGATTCCGGCTCGATCCTCGAGCCGGGCGACTCCAAGGCGAGCCGCCTGATTGAGGTCGTCCGCTACCAAACCGATGTACAGATGCCGCCTCGGCGCAAGCTGGACGACGGCGAGATCGCGGTCCTCTCCCGATGGGTTGAGTCGGGAGCCCACTGGCCGAGCAACGCCGGAGAAACCGCGTCGGTCGAGCGCCTCCCGCCCGGACGATCTCTGCCGACGACCGCGCGTTCTGGGCGTTCCAGCCGGTCCGGGTCCCTCCGGTTCCCCAGGTCGAAGATTCCAACTGGCCGAAAACGCCACTCGACCGGTTTGTTCTGGCGAAGCTTGAAGCCCGAGGACTGAGGCCGGTCGGTCCTGCTGACAAGCGTGTGCTGATCCGTCGCGCCACGTTCGACCTGGTGGGATTACCTCCCTCCCCTGAAGAGGTTGAGGCGTTCCTGGCCGATCGTTCGCCGGATGCTTTCGACCGGGTGATCGATCGGCTGCTCTCGTCGCCCCGCTACGGGGAGCGGTGGGGTAGGCACTGGCTGGATGTGGCCCGTTATGGTGAGGACCAGGCCCATACGTTTCAGGCCCGGCTCTATCCACACGGGTTCCGCTACCGCGACTGGGTCGTCAAGGCGTTTAACGACGACATGCCTTATGACCGGTTCGTGCTCGAGCAGATCGCGGGCGACCTGATCGCACCCGCGACCCCCGGCGACGACCCTCGGGCCGCGACCGGGCTCTTCGCCCTGGGGCCGGTTTATTACGGCAATGCCGTGCTCGACGAGCTCGACGATCGCGTTGATACGCTCTGTCGAGGCTTCCTGGGCCTGACTGTGGCGTGTGCTCGCTGTCACGATCACAAGTTCGATCCCATCACTCAGCAGGACTATTACGCTCTCGCCGGCATCTTTTCGAGCACGACCTACAAGGAGTATCCGCTGGCGCCGGACGAGGAAGTCAGGCGGTACGACGAGGCCAACAAACGGGTCGATGCCAAGAACTCCGAGATCAAGAAGCTGAAGAAACAGATCGCCGACGCGAGCGGGGACGAGGAGAAAAAGGCACTCAAGGCGAGGCTTGAGCCCCTCCAGGCCGAGCTCGCGGCGTTGAAGAAGGAACTGCCCCCGAAATACGCGGTGATCCATGGTCTGAGCGAGGGGAAATCGATCGCGAATATGCGGGTCCACCTTCGCGGTAACCCCGCGACCCTCGGGAGCGAGGTCCCCCGCAGGTTCCTGGCGGTCCTCACCCCGTCGGAATCCGATCCGGTCGCTTTCACCGAGGGGAGCGGTCGGCTCGAACTGGCCCGAGCGATCGCCAGCCGCGAGAACCCGCTAACGGCGCGTGTACTGGTCAACCGGGTCTGGGAACGCCACTTCGGCCGTGGCCTGGTGGCGACCCCGAGCAACTTCGGCCACATGGGCAATACTCCCTCGCACCCGGAACTACTCGATGATCTGACCAGCCGGTTTGTGAACTCAGGCTGGTCGATCAAGGCGCTGCACCGGATGATCATGCAGTCGTCGACGTACCAGCTCGCTTCCAGGAGCGATCCACGGGGCGACGAGATCGACCCGGCGAATACCTTGCTATGGCGGGCTCACCGGCGTCGCCTCGAGGTCGAAAGCTGGCGAGACGCCATGCTCAGCGTGGCTGGAAAGTTGGACACACGGCTGGGAGGTCCCTCGGTCGACCTGAACGAGACCAGCAATGCCCGACGTACCCTCTACGCGTCGATCAGCCGGCACCGTCTGGACAATTTGCTTCGGCTCTTCGACTTTCCGGACCCGAACATCACGAGCGACCGGCGATCGGTCACGACGGTCCCGCTCCAGCAGCTATTCGTGTTGAACAGTCCGTTCGTCGAGCGACAGGCCCAGTCCCTTGCCGACCGGCTGGTGAAAGAGGCCACGGCGTCCGATTCCGATCGGATCGAGCGGGCTTACTTGCTCCTCTTCGGCCGCCCGCCGCGCGAGGCCGAGCGTGCTCTCGCCCTGGCGTTTGTGGCGAGCGATGAACGTAGCGACGCCGACGAACGCTTCCAGGCGAAAGCGCCGACTGCGCTGGGAGCGGTATGCCCAGGTCTTGCTGGGTACGAACGAGTTCCTGTACGTCGACTGATCGAGATCACGACTTCCTTCGAGCGGAGGCAGGTGCGATGTCCCACTCCACGACGACGGCATGCTGGACGCGCCGGGACTGGCTTCGCCGGATGGGTGGAGGGTTCGGAGCGCTCGGGCTGGCGGGTGTTCTGAGCGGCGAGACAAGGGGGGGAACGCGGGAAGGCTCCGCGTCGAGCGAGAACCCGCTGGCCCCGAAGTCGACGCACTTTCCGCCCCGTGCCAAACGAGTGATCTTCCTGTTCATGAATGGCGGTCCGAGCCACGTCGACACGTTTGATCCCAAGCCGATGCTCAATCAGCATCACGGCGAGAAGTTGCCGGAGTCAATCAAGGCCAGGCGCGGCGGCAATTCAACCCTGATGGGGTCGACCTACACATTCGCGAAGCATGGTCAGAGCGGTATCGAGGTCAGCGAGCTCTATCCTCATGTGGCGCGTCGGATCGACGACATCTGCGTGATCCGATCGATGCAGACCGACATCCCGAACCACGAGCCCGCTCTGCTGATGATGAATTCGGGACAGATTCAGCCGACCCGGCCGAGCCTCGGATCCTGGTTGACTTACGGCCTGGGCTCGGAAAACCAGGACCTCCCCGGGTTTGTCGTTCTCTGTCCCGGAAAGCCGGTGGTCGGTCCCCAGCTCTGGAGCAACAGCTTCCTGCCCGGGATCTATCAGGGGACGCACATCAACAACAAGACGCTCGACCCCCGGAGTCTGATCCCTCACCTGACCAATAATCGCCTCGGACGCGATCCGCAACGTGCCCAGCTCGATCTGCTCCAGCGGCTCAACGAGCTTCATCTGGCCGAGCGCCGGACGATGCTCCGCTCGAAGCCCGTATTCAGTCGCTCGAGATCGCCTTCCGTATGCAGTTCGAGGCGCTCGACGCGTTTGATGTTGGCAAGGAAACCTCTTCGACCCGCGAGCGGTATGGATCGGGCGAGTTTGCCGACGCTTGCCTGATCGCGCGGCGACTCTCGGAGCGTGGCGTGCGGATCGTCCAGGTCTACTACGGAAACAATCAGCCCTGGGACGACCACGCCGACATGGCCAACCATCGCGATCACGCTCAGAAGAGCGATCGGCCGATCGCCGCGTTGCTCGAGGACCTGAAATCGAGCGGGTTGCTCGACGAAACGCTGGTGGTCTGGGGAGGCGAATTTGGTCGTACGCCTACGTCGCAAGGCTCGAAGGGACGCGACCACCACAGTCAAGGTTTCAGCATGTGGCTGGCCGGGGGAGGCGTCAAAGGGGGCCAGGTCCACGGCGCCACAGACGAGTTCGGCTACCATGCGATCGAGAACAAGGTCCACGTCCACGACCTCCACGCCACGATCTTGCATCTTCTGGGAATCGACCACACCAGGCTCACCTACCGTTACAGCGGCCGTGATTTCCGGCTGACTGACGTTCACGGCGAGGTGGTCAGCGGAATCCTGGCCTGAGCCATGAGCGCGTCAACCCACTGGGTCGAGTGGTGTTCCTGGCGAAGGGTTCTCGCGGACCTGGTGTGGTTGTTCGCCGCGCTGGGCGTTCTTCAGGTGATGCTGGCCTCGCCCATGTTATGCCGCGCCGGCGAATCCTTGCCGGCCCTGACAGGCGAGCAGGCGTCGGCGTTCGCCCGCCTGGCGCTCAAGGGAATCGGCAAGGAATATCCGAACAAGCTCGATCATGTAATGACCCGTCCCGAGGACGTTCAGTCACCCAGGTCGCTCCATCCCGCATTTTACGGTAGCTATGACTGGCATTCGTCGGTTCATGGCCACTGGATGCTCGCTCGTTTGCTGAGGAGCTTTCCGAGTCTCCCGGAAGCCAACGAGATTCGTCGCGTGCTCGCAACCAGCTTGACCGCGGAGAACCTCCAGGCGGAAGCTGCTTACTTCGCTCGCAAGGAGAGCAAGCCCTTTGAACGGCCTTATGGCTGGGCGTGGCTTCTCAAGCTGGCGGAGGAGTTGCACGGCTGGGATGATCCCGAAGCCCGCGAATGGTCGCACAGCCTCAAGCCGCTGGCGGACGCGATCGTGGCAAGGTATCTGGAGTTTTTCCCGAAGCAGACCTACCCGATCCGAACCGGTGTTCATCCCAATACCGCATTTGGGCTGGCTCTGGCGCACGATTACGCTGTTGCCGTGGGCGACGAACGCCTCAAGGAACTGGTCCAGGAACGGGCGAGGTCCTACTTCCTCTCCGACGCCGACGCACCTGCTTCATGGGAGCCATCCGGAGCCGACTTTTTCTCGCCCACACTGGAAGAGGCCGACCTGATGCGTCGTGTCCTTCCCGTGCCCGAGTTCCGGGCCTGGTTCGCGCAATTTTTGCCAGGTGTGTTGAAGGGCGAGCCCCGATCACTCTTTACCCCGGCCACCGTCACCGATCGGACCGATCCGCAACTCGTTCATCTGGACGGCTTGAACCTGAGTCGCGCCTGGTGCATGCGAAACATCGCCGCTTCACTCGGGTCCGGCGACCCGGCCCGCGCCATCCTGGAAACCTCGTCCGTTCGCCATGCCGGGGCGGCACTCGCACACGTCGCCAGCGGCGATTACGCCGGCGAGCACTGGCTGGCCTCGTTCGCAGTCCACCTTCTGACCGAGAGCACGCGAGTTGAAGGCGGGAGATGACGCGGTCCCGGACATAAACGTGCGCACACATATAGTGCATGTGTCCGCAGCCCCGAGTTCCGAGAACCACAAAGTGATTGCAGCCAATCGCGCCTCAGCGAGCAACCGGTTTATCTTCGAGATAGCAGGGGACGACTCTGAGCTTTCCCTGGACGAGCCGGATCTCGCGGATGGTCGGACCATTCCAGAGGCCAACGGTTACGCGACACTATCGGTGGGCAATCCGATGAACGCTGCGTAGGTGTTGCTTCCTCCCGCTGCCGAAACCAAAACCGTACGGGGATTCTAACTCGGAACAGATCAAATTCTGTACTTGTAGGGAGCGGGTTTAGCCTACCGGGTGTCACAATGCCGCCTAAGTTAGCGCTGGGCTTTTGCAAACCGTTCTGCGGCGGCGTTAAAATAGGCAAAACTGGTTCGTTTTGACCCTGATTTGCTCTGGCGCAGTTGGACTGCGGAGCATGCGATCATGCCAGGGATTATCGAATACCCCAAGCTCGTTCAGGAGGCTTTGACCCAGTACGGCGACCTCTTCGCCAACGAGTGCCAGCGCCGCCACTTCGCCGAGTACCTCACCGGACTCTTCGTCGCCGAGCGGAAAACCGTCCTCGGAATCCATGACGAGTTCGCCCAGACCACCGACCAATCCTGTCTCAACCGGTTCCTGACCGACGCCCCCTGGGATGTGGAGACACTCAACCTGCGGCGACTGGGCCTGCTCCAGAAGGAGCCCTCCACTCGCTACAGTGACCAGGGCGTGATCCCCATCGACAACACCCTGGTCGACCGGGACGGGATGTTGATCCCCGACGCCGGGTGGTATTGGGACCATGCCGAGGAGCGGAACAAGATCGCCCAGGACTACCTCTTCGTCAATTACGTCTGCACCGGCGGCAAGCACTATCCGCTGGAGTTCCGCCTCTTCCGCAAGCAGGAGATCTGCGAGGCGATGGGGGAACCGTTCCGCAACCACACCGCCTTGTGCTGTGAGTTGATCGACTGGGTGTGCGAGCACCAGATCCCCGGCGACTTCGCCATGGACTGCTACTTCACCAGCGCCGAGGTCCTCAACCACATCGATGCCAAGAAGGACCGGTTCGGGCGACCCCGGGGGTACGTCGGTGACCTCAAGACCAACCGCAAGCTGGAGTGGAAGGGGCGGATCCTCAAGGCCAACGAACTGGCGGCCTCGATCCCGGCTGCGGACCGCAAGGAGATGCGGATCGGCGACCGCCGCCAGTGGTACCTCACGGCGACGGTGCGGATCCCTGACGTGAAGCATAAGGTTCGAGTGGTGATCCTGTGGCACCACCGCAATGACGAACGGTGCTGCAAGATCCTGGTGACGAACCGGATCACCTGGGAGGTGAGTCGGATCGTGCGGGTGTACCGACATCGCTGGACGGGAACGGAGACCTTCCATCGGGACGGCAAGCAGCAACTCGGGTTGGGTCAGGGCCAGCGCGCACTTTTATAACAATTTGGTAAACCTTGCGGCCTTGCGCCACTCCACTTACCTGATATACCGTCCACCGTGTCGTGAAACAGCACCGGTGGCCGGAGGTCGGCGATGGCGAGCACCCGCAGCAAGCTGGACGAGATCGTAGAGTCCTTCTCCACCTTGGAGGATCCACGCTCCCACATCAACCGACGGCATCCGCTGCCCAGCATACTGGTCGTCGCCGTCCTGGCGGTCCTCGCCGGTGCCGCCGGGCCCACGGCCATCGCCCGGTGGGCCAGATACAAGGAGGAGTTCCTCATGGGCCTCCTCGACCTGCCCAATGGCATCCCCGGCAAGGATGTCTTCCGACGCATGCTGATGATCATCAAACCCGACGCCTTTGAGGCCGCCTTCAACGCCTGGATCACGCGACTTCGTGACGCGGCCACGGCCGAGACATGCGTCGATCGCCCGATCATCGCCATCGACGGCAAGACGGCCCGCCGCAGCCATGACGCGAAGGAGGACCTCGGCCCCCTGCACGTCGTCACCGCCTGGGCCGGCGAGTACGGCCTGGCCCTGGGGCAGCAGGTCTGTGCCGAGAAGTCCAACGAGATCACCGCGATCCCCGAACTCCTGAAGAAGATCGACATCCGCGGCGGCATCGTCACGATCGACGCGATGGGCACCCAGAAGGCGATCGCCGCGGAGATCATCGGCGGCAAGGCCGACTACGTCCTGGCCCTGAAGCGGAATCACGAGTCGTTGCACACGGCGGTCATCAAGCACATCGACGAGCAACTCGACGGCGACCTCGGGACGGCCCAGGAACTGACCACGACCGATCGCGGCCACGGCCGCGAGGAACAGCGGACCTACCTGCAACTGCCGGCCCCCGAGGGCCTGCCGGGCCGGGCCGAGTGGAAGGGGTTGAAGTCGGTCGGCGTGGTGACGTCGCGACGGAAGGAGGGCGAGCGGGAGAGCATCGAGGTCCGCTACTACCTGAGCAGCCTGCCGGTGGACTTGAAGCTGTTCGCCCGGGCGGTGCGAGGCCATTGGTCGGTGGAGAATGCGTGCCACTGGGCCCTGGATGTGACTTTTCGCGAGGACGACTCGCGGATTCGCGAACGAGTGCTGGGGGCGAACATCACCTGGCTGTACCGCTTCACCCTCTCGATCCTCAAGCAGCACCCCGACCGGCGGATGAGCCTGATCATGAAGCGCCGCGGCTGCGGCTGGAGCGAGAAGTTCCTGATGGAGGTCATTAACGCATTAGTATGTTAGTGTGCGCTGGCCCTGCGGGTTGGGTGACTGTCAGTTGCGTGATGTCCAGGGCCAGACCCGGCACATGTACCTGGTCATGCTGGCGTACAGTCTGCTCATGGGCGAGTTGAAGCAGGGCCGTGCGAAGGAGTGGGCACTTCATCGGCTGATGACCATCGGCGAAGCCTGTCGAGCCATGGCAAGGGAAGCCCTGCGTACGACGCTCTCCTGGGCGATCGAGCAAGTCACCCGATTTGAGCGGCCCTATGATCATGTCGTGGCGCAGTTGGGGTTATCCTGACTTTGCAAAAGACCAGTTAGCGTTTATAGACCGAAGGGTTGTGCTAAGGGCGCCACGGTTCCAAGCCTTCGATCTCCCCGGACTCGAAGTAGTGCTCCGGTGGTAGAAAAATCCGCTCACACCAGAACACGAGGATGAGTCCTGGTGTGAGATTTCCCTCCGCTTTCCAGCCACCGAAGCTCGAGGCTGGCGAGGCTTCGACATGGTTTGTCGGCCCCCTGCCAGGGCAAGGCGACTAATGACCCGGGATCGACCCAGTCCACAAGCCGTCGGCCACGACATCGACCCGAACGCTTTGCCCGAACACCTTCGAGTCCTGAGTCCGGCGGGGTTGGCGAGCACAAACGTCGGATCTGGAAGAACATTGTGAAGAGGAGGAGGCCTCCCAGAATCTTTGCCGCAATACCTAAGTTCTCTTTTGGGAAAAGCTTAGGACAATACACCCGGAGGGACTTGAACCCCCAACCCCGAGTTCCGAAGACTCGTGCTCTATCCAATTGAGCTACGGGTGCGCGACCGGAAGGCAGGTCAAGACTTCCGACTATCCAAGTATAGCCGCTTCAAGCGCCGACACAAGACGATCGCCGGAGTTGGTTGATGGAGCTGCCACGACGACCCCACATTCCTTGAGGGCAGGCACCGAATCGTCGTTGGTAGCTTTTGAATGAACCTTCGATATAATGGGAGTTCGTCCATCGTGTGAAGGTCTCGCGCTCTGGCTCCGGACCGAAATACTCAATCTGAAATCCGGTCGACTGTTGGCCGTCTCTGGCCTCGAGCTCATGAATCAATCATCGGATCCAAAAGGTACGTTCTCCTTCATCAGCCTCGGCTGTCCCAAGAACCTGGTCGATTCCGAAAGGATGCTCGGCCTTCTGGCTCAGGACGGATATCTTCTGGTCCCTGACGCGAGGCAGGCGGATCTGGTCATCGTTAACACTTGCGGCTTCATCGACGCGGCACGCCGGGAGTCGATGGCGACCATCGAGGAGCTACTGGCCCGGAAGAGGGCGGGAGAGCTCAAGGGTGTCATCGTCGCCGGCTGCCTTGCCGAACGTGAGAAAGAACGGCTGCTCGAAGAGGTTCCCGAGGTCGACCAGGTGGTCGGTGTCTTCGGGCGCGAGGAGATCGCCAGGGCCGCCGACCGGATCCTGGGTGGGCTCAAAGAGCAGCGGACGTTGTTCCGGCCCGCCCCCATCCAGGCCCAGGACGATCGGGCCAGGCTCCGCGTGACGCCGAAACACCTGGCCTACCTCAAGGTTTCCGAAGGGTGCGACCGGCTCTGCACGTTCTGCGCGATTCCGTACATGAGGGGAAAGCACGTCACCAAGCCGATCGAGCAGGTCGTCGCCGAGGCTCGCGAGCTCGCCGCCGACGGCGTGCGCGAGCTTAACCTCGTGGCCCAGGACATGACCTATTACGGGATCGACCTCTATGGCCGTCCTCGCCTGGCCGAACTTCTCCAGGCACTCGACCAGGTTGACGGGATCGACTGGGTCCGCGTCCTCTACAATTATCCCAAACACTTCGACGACGCGCTTTACGAGACCCTGGCGTCGGCCCGCAAGGTGATTCCTTACCTCGACATGCCACTCCAACACATTAACGACCGGATGCTTCGGATGATGAACCGGAGACACACCCGGGCCGAGACCGAGGAGATCATCGGCCGGCTGCGGTCGAGCATCCCCGACCTGGTCCTTCGCACGACGTTCATCGTCGGGTTTCCGGGTGAGTCCGAGACCGAGTTCGAGGAACTGCTCGCTTACGTGAAGGAAACGAGGTTCGAGCGGCTCGGTGTCTTCCCGTACTCGTTCGAGCCAGACACGCCCGCGGCGCGTCTACCTGGACAACTGCCCGAGGAAGTCAAGGTCGAGCGCCGGAATCGGGTGATGGAAATCCAGCAGCAAATCGCCTTTGCGTTCAACCAGTCACTCGTGGGCCGGCGGCTCGATGTGCTGATCGATGGACCAGTGCCGGAGGCGGATGATCCGGAGAGCCGGCTCTGGGTTGGCCGGACCTATGCCGACGCCCCCGACGTCGACGGATTGACCTATGTTCGGGGCCAGGGGCTCGAGCCAGGCGACCTGGTCTCGTGCTCGATCAGGGGAAGTACGGGTTATGATCTCACGGCTCTCGCCGACGGCCCTCCCCCCCGCCGCAAGCGAACGCGAGTTCGTCCGGCCTCGCGGAAGAAGCCGTCCCCGTCGTCGCTGACGATCCTGAACTAGACCAGAAAGCGGTGCGAGATGCCCGAGGGCGTGCCGCCGAGGTTCTGGAACGTCCCCAATACGCTGACACTGAGCCGTCTTGTCCTGGCGATCGTTGTGTTCGCATGCATCAGCTCCGGGCACTATCTGCCCGCGCTCGTCGTCTTCGCGATCGCCGCCCTGACCGACGCCCTTGATGGCTACTTCGCGCGGCTGCTCGACCAGGGAACGGCCATCGGACGTCAGCTCGATCCCCTGATCGACAAGGTGATCGTCGCCGGGGCTTACATCTACCTTTTAAATGTTCCCGGCACCGGGGTGATGCCATGGATGGTGACCACGATCGTGATTCGCGAGCTATTGATTCAAGGGTTGCGGAGCCATCTCGAAGGGCAGGGGCAGCCCTTTGGCGCTCGGGCATCGGGGAAGCTCAAGACGGTATTTCAATGCGCCTCGATCATCGCGATCCTCGTCTGTATCTCGTACTCTCTCGGTCCGGCCTGGATCAAGGTCCGCGACGGCTTGACCTGGGGCGCGGTAGGCCTGACCATCTATAGCGGGCTGGCTTACGTCACCCGGGCGATTCCCGGTTTGAGATGAGCGTGTCGTGGTACAGATCTTTTTTGGACTGACGTGTTGAGCAATACGATCGAGAAGGAAGTCCCGCATGGATTGGATCGAAGCCCTGGTTCTGGGAATCGTGCAGGGACTGACCGAGTTCCTCCCGGTATCGAGTGATGGTCACCTCGCGATCACGCAACAATTATTCGCATGGTTGACGGGTCGGGCACATTCTGGGGCTGAGAACCTCTTCTTTGATGTGATGCTGCACCTCGGGACACTGACGGCGATCCTCGTCTATTATCACGCGGTGTTTCGGACCGCGATCAAGGGTTTGCGGGGCTCGGACCTGGTGGCGCCGGAGTATCGACGCCGGCCGCTGATCCGCACGGGCCTGCTGGCGATGCTTGCGACATTGCCCCTGGTCCCCGATGCGCTGTTCCTGAAAGATTTCCTCGAGTCAGCCTTCAGCAGCACCCTGGCCGCGGGGATTGGATTCCTGATCACGGCGGCGGTCCTGTTGTTGACCCTCCGACTTGGCGGTGGTCAAAAGGGACCAACGGAGATGACCTGGCTAGATGCCCTGCTGATCGGTCTGGCGCAGATGTTCGCACCATTGCCAGGTGTCAGTCGAAGCGGCCTGACCGTGGCGACGGCGCTGGCCGTCGGTTTATCGCGTTCCTGGGCCGTCGGATTCAGCTTGCTGATCGCGATTCCGGCGATCCTGGGGGCCGCGGTCTTTGAGATCCGCAAGGTTGATCCAGCCCTGCTCGATGCCAGCCGTGTCGCTCGCACGGTCTCGGCCACCGTGCTCGCTGGGCTGGTCGGCTATGGGGCGATTATCTGGCTGGTCAAGATTGTACGATCGGGGCGACTGTGGTATTTTTCTGTATACCTGATCGTGCTCGGGACGGTGGTACTCGGGCTGGCGCGAGTCATGGGAGGCAATGATGCCCGAAGTCCGGGGGAGCGCACGCGGGCTGACACGCGATCGAACGCTCTGGACCGGACCGTTCGGGGCCCAGTTCCGCAACCGGGCGCTGCTGGCGAGTCAATCCGATCCGCCGGAGTCGGGCGTCTGGATCGTCTCGACACCGGTGGCTCGGGAACAGGTACGTCGGCTTCTTGGTTCGCGAACCGTCAAGAACGGGCTTCTGCCGACCCTACGGGTCGAAAAGGTCTGGTGCTGGTCGGACCTCTGGAAAGCCGTCCTTGAGGGGGCACGTCAACCTGTGCTCGTCCTTTCCAGCGCAGGAGCACGCGCGGTTCTTTCCGAGGCCGTCAAGGTTTTGCGATCTCAGGGCCGGCTCACTCCCTTTGCCTCGCTACTGGAATGGCCGGGATTTCGTCGTCGGCTCCGACGCACGATCGACGCCTGGACTCGTGCCGAGCGGACGTTCACGATCGACAGCGCACTGAAAGACGACGACGAACTCGGCCTGGACGCCCAGGTCCGGGCGCAGCGTCTGATCTTCGCTCAGTATCGAGCGATGCTTCGTACGCTGAAGTATGAAGATGAAGCCGGGCTCGAAGTCTGGGCGTCGGGCGTCCTTCACGATGCTCCCCCCGCGCGATTTCGATCGTTCATGCACTGGACGTTCCTTGAGCTCGACGAGATGAACCCGAGCCGCCGTCGGGTCCTTGAGTTCGCCGACGCACGAGCCGAGGTGGTGCGGATCACCCTCCCTTTCATGACCGACCCGCCATGGAGTGAGCTCTTCGACTGCCGTCGGGATCTGCATGATCTGCTGGTCCGTAAAGGCTTTGCGGAGACAATCGTCCCGTTCGATCGCGAGCGGCCAGAGGGCCTCCGCGAAGTCGAGGCACGGCTGTTCCGGGGCGATGGTTCGGGTGAATCGCCGATCGACACGTTTGAAGGACTTCGGGTCCTGGGCGCTCCGGCTGGGGCGGGCCAAGGGGCGGTTATCGCCCGCGAGGTGGCCGCCAGATTCGCGGACGGTGCAGGTAGGGCGGCGCCTGACGAGATTCTGGTCCTTTTTCGTAACTGGGACGATGAGTCTTTACAGGTGCTCGAGACCTTGAGAGCCTGGGGGATACCGGCGAGCGCGGAACTGGAACGCCCGCTCGTCGGCGAGCCGTCCGTCACGGCGCTCCGTCTGGCGATGCGTCTGCCGGTCGAGGACTGGGAGTCCGATCGACTGATCCGCCTGCTCCGGCACGGCCTGGTCCGCCAAGAATGGCTTCCCGTGCATGAACATGACCCCATGGTCCTGGCCGAAGCCGCGGCGCTGGTACGCGACATCCGGGTTTTTCGTGGTCGAGACTCGATCCGGGCGGCACTCCGCCAGGAGAGCGGACCGACTCCGAAATCCGGACTACCCCGCACCTCGGCGACCCGAGCGATCGAGGTGGTTCTGGGCCTGGTCGAACGCCTCGAGCAGTTGGATCGAAATGATCGATGGTGGATCCAGGTCGATCGGTTGAAAAAGCTGGCCGGAGTCCTTGGACTTCATGATGCCGATGACATCGGGCTCGAAGCCTTATGGGCCGCGCTCGACGAGCAGGGCGATGTGCTCGAATCGTTGGGAGTAGGACACGAGTCGTGGTCGTGGGGGGCCTTCACCGCTGAGGTCGAGGCCCTGGTCAGCGATCTGGCGATCGTGGCGCGTCCCCGCGCGTCGGGAACCGTTCGGCTGGCGACGCTGAATGACGCCGAAGGCGCCACGGCTGACCACGTGATCCTGGCCAATCTGGTCGAGAAGAGTTTTCCGAGTCGTGAAGCCGTCTCCGCCGACCTGAACCGGGCTCCGGGGGCGACGAGTCCTGAAGAAACGGCCCCGGATCTGGTCTTCAGCCGCGAAATGGCGCGGTTTGTCCGGGTCATCGGATCGGCACGTCGGAGCCTGACGCTGGTCTACCCATCGACTGACCCGCAGGGTCAGGAGCTCCTCAAGGCTGGATTTCTCGACGATCTGCTGCGGCTCTTCACGCCCGATTGTCGCGGAAGTTTCCAGTGCGAGCTGAAGCGGCTCGACCCTTCACTGATCGATCAGCCCGAGCTGGCGGGGGCACCGGCCGAGGCCCGCGTTCGGGCCGTTGGCCTGGTCTGTCTTCGGCACGAGACCGACGCGATTGAGCGACTGGCTCGTTTACCGGAGCACCGCGCAGCCCTCGAAGGGACCGCCGCCGCGCTCCGGCTGGAGCATGCGCGGCTGGCGAGCCGAAATTTCGGCCAGTTTGACGGTCGGCTCGACGATCCCCGGGTTCATGGCAGGCTCGGCGATCGGTTCGGACCGACCTACCCGTTCAGCCCGAGCCAGCTCGAGTCGTACATCTATTGCCCGTTCCAGTTCTTTCTCCGATATGTGCTTAAGCTCAAGCCCGTCGACGATCGTGACGAGCTCGACGACGATTTCGCGGCCCGGGGAAGCGAGCTTCACAAGATCCTTGAGACGCTCGAGCGCGACCTGAGCGAGGGGAGTGTGGACGCGCCGCGCCGCGAGCACGCTCGCAAACTGCTCGCCGTCGCGAGCAATACGGAGCCGGCGGACGGCTCATCGATCAGCGCGGGCATCCGACGGATCGAGGTCGGGCGGCTGGAGCGGCTGGTTCATCGATACCTCCGACAATTTGACTCTTATGCGATGAGCCAGGAATCGCCCCCGGTCCCACTTCGCTTCGAGCTCAAGTTTGGCTACGAAGATCAGGACAACTCGCATCCGAGCCTGACGCTGGGCGATGGTTCGGCGGCTGTCCGGCTACAGGGGGTGATCGACCGGCTCGACCTGTTCTCGACTCCCCAGGGGGGGGCCTTCCGTGTGATCGACTACAAGACGGGTGGTTGCCCGGGAAAATCCGACGTCCGCGATGCGCTCTACTTGCAGCTACCGTTATACGCCCTCGCGGTCGAGCGGCTCGCACTCGATGGAACCGCGGCGATCGGTCTTCACGACGTGGGGTACTGGGGTATCCGCGACAAGGGGTTCGTGGCGATCAAGCTCCCGGAGTGGGCCGACGACCGAACTCGGGTCGAGGCGTTTGTCATCGACGTGGTGAATCATCTGCGGCATGGGGTCTTTCCGGTAGCCCCGCGCAGCGCGACTGTACCCAGCGGTGCGATTTTGGGTCAATCTGCCGGATCGGCCAGATTCGAGCGCAGGGGAAGCGGCGGGACGACGAGCTGCGGCTTGAACTCAAAATCAAATAAGCATAGCGAGCATCTTGATGAACGACAAGGATCGCGACGCGCCGGGAACGTCCGGGATGGCCCCGGCGGATCTCAACGAGCAGCAGCGGCGAGCGCTTGAACTCGTCGACGTGAGTGTCGCACTGGCCGCCGGAGCGGGCTGCGGCAAGACCAAGGTGCTTTCCGAGCGTTTCCTCCGTACGGTTGAGCTATCAAAAAAATCGCTTCGATCGATCGTGGCCCTGACCTTCACTCAGAAAGCCGCCCGCGAGCTCCGGCATCGGATTCGGGATCGGGTTCGCGACCGGGTCGCGTGCGCCGACGTTCCAGCGACCCGGCTCCGTTGGCGCAGTGTGCTCCGTGCCCTGGAGGCGGCGCCGATCGGCACGTTCCACGAGTTCTGCGCCGAGTATCTGCGTCGACATGCCGCCGAGGCGGAAGTCGACCCTGAGTTCGACGTTCTCGATGCGCCCATCGCCGAGACGATCCGTGCCGAGGCGCTGGCGCGATCGATCCGGAGATGGCTGGCCGAAAGCAATGACGACCTGGTCGCTCTGGCTGTCGAGCTTGGCCTGCCCCAGGTTCGCCGGGCACTCGATGTCTTCGTGCTTCAATCCTCCGGGGAAACGCTCTCGCTCTGGTCGGACAGCGAACCGCAAACGCTCGTCACGATCTGGAACGACGTCTGGGATTCCAGGGTCCGCGTTGTTCTGTACGACCGGCTGGTCCAGGCGTCGAATCGAGCATTCGCATGCCTCGCGGCACACGAGCCGTCACATCCAACGATGCGACAGCGTCGGGCGGAACTGCTCGACCGACTGCCGGAACTCGAACAGCGACGGCTGGCGGACGACGTACTGGAAGAAATCCGCTCTCAGGCCCAGGTCAAGGGGGTTACCCACAAGCATTGGCCGAGTGTCGAGATTTACGAACTGGTACGCGACACGCTGAAAGCCTTTCGCGATGTTATGGATGACTATCTCAAGTCCGCGCCTGGCTCTGATGAAGCATCGCTCCAGGCCGCCGAGCATGGCCTCCGGCTCAGCCGGCTCGCGCTTCAGGTCCGGGCCGAGTACGACGCGTCGAAACGGCGGCGCGGGGGGCTCGATTTCGACGACCTGATCAAGCGGACGCTTGCGCTTCTGAGTCGGAACGAATCCGCGACGTCGCTATCGGATGCCGACGAGGTCACGCGGGTCCTGGTGGACGAGTTTCAGGACACCGACGAGACTCAGGGCGACGTCATTTCCCGGCTCGTCGGTCCGAAGAAAACCACCGGTGCCCTGTTCCTGGTCGGTGATCCGAAGCAGTCGATCTACCGCTTTCGGGGCGCAGCCCCAGGTCTTTCAGGAGTTTCGCTCCGAATTCGATGAGAGCGGAACGCTGTTGCTGACGCAAAACTTCCGGAGCACTCCGGCGATCCTCGACTTCGTCAACGCGCTCTTCGCGGACGCCTTCGCCGAGCCGTACGAACCGCTCGTACCGGGACGGAAACCGCTGTCGGCGGATCAGGCGGCGGTCGAATTCCTCTGGCAGGAAGTTTCTGGGGAGGCAGACGAGGCGAAGGGCCGGCCGAACGCTCGTGACCGGCGTCGGATGGAGGCCAGGACCATTTCGCGTCGGCTTCGGGAGCGGATCGACGCCGGCTGGATCATCCGAGACCGGGCGACCGGTCAGCCCCGGCGGGCTCACGCGGGAGATATCGCGCTTCTGTTCCGGTCGATGACCGAGGTCGGTCCGTACGAGCTGGCGTTGGCGGAAGAGAAACTTGAATACCACACGCGCGGTGGATCGGCGTTCTACGCGCAGCAGGAGGTCCACGACCTGATCAACCTGCTTTCCGTGATCGAGGACCCGCTGGACACGGTCGCGCTGGCGGGTGTCCTGCGGAGCCCTTTCTTCTGCGTGTCCGACGACGGTCTGTACTGGCTCTCGACCGCGCATCCCGAGGGGCTGGCTTACGCCATGCGAAACCTCGATGCGGTCGTCGAACTCTCCGAGGCCGATCGCGGACTTGCCGATCGCGCGAAGGCCCTACTGGAACGATGGCGGGGTTTTAAGGACCGGGTTACGATCGCCGCGCTGGTGGGAACGTGTCCTTGATGAGTCGGGGTACGAGCCGGCTCTGCTGGGCGAAAACCTCGGCGGCCGTAAGCGGGCCAACGCGCGGAAGCTCGTGCGAATGGCGCGAGATCTGGATACGCGTGGGGGTTACACCGTGGCCGATTTCGTCACCCGGCTCCGCGCCAGTCTGCGACAGACTCCCAAGGAGGAGCAGGCAACGACGAGCGACGAGGACGGGGAGAGCGTTCGCCTGATGTCGATTCACCAGGCCAAGGGACTCGAGTTCCCGATCGTCGTACTCCCTGACCTGGGACGTAAGCCGCCGGGCGAGAAGCACTCGGCGATCTTTCATCCCGATCTCGGTCCGCTGGTCCGGGCGGTCGAGGTCTCGGGCTCGGGCGAGGAAGAGGAGTCACTGGGCGGAGATCCTGAAAAATCAATGGGCTGGAGAGCCTATCGCGCGCTCGATCGGCAGGCAGAGTCAGAGGAAGCCCTTCGGCTCTTTTACGTGGCCGTCACACGGGCGATGGATTACCTGATCCTCTCTGACGGGGAGCCGCTCGCGGACCCTCCCCGCTCGCCAACTCCCGCCCTCGCGCTTCTGGCAAGCCGGTTCGACCGCGCCAGCGGTTCTTGCAGGGCGGTCCTGCCGGAAGGCTGGAACGTGCCGAAAGTGGTCGTGACGCTGGCGGCCCCGGCCGATCAGGAACCGGAGCCTCGGAGCACGTCATCGGCCGAACCTCCTCGACATGCTCGGCCCCGTCTGATCGAGATTGCCGAGACGATCACGTCGACGCCGATCTTCCCCCCGTCGGAGCGCCCTCCTCACACCTCCCGAGACCGACCCCGCTTCGTCGATTTCGACGAGTTAACGGATCTCACACCGGTCCAGGCGCGGCTTGATCGCCTGATCCGCGCCACCCTGGTCGAGGCCTCAGTCACTCACAACCTCGAATGGGATCGTCTGGTACGGGAAGCGGCGAGGCGACAGGTCCCCGCAGCCTCTTCGCGCATAATCGCCGAGGCGCTGGAGCGGATCAACGCTCCGCACGACCAGTCTGCACTCCGTCGCCTGTTCCGATCCGTTCGCTCCCTCGAAACTTCCGTGTCGTGGACGGTGAGCTGGCCGTCTGTGCCAACCTGTGCGCTGACATCGACGTTCCTGGGAACGCTCGACTTTCTGGACCGCGGAAGTCAGGCTCAGCCGGTTGCCTGGGTCGTCTGCCTGAGCGAAGCACCGCTCGAGCGCGAGCGGCTTCGGCTTTTGCTGGGCGTACGGGCGGTCTCAACCCTCGGCATGGGGCCGATTTCCCAGGCATGGCTGCTCCGCCTTGGGCCGGGAGGCGGGCTCCAGGGTGAGGACCGATTCGACGATGTCACAATCGAACGCGCCCTCGAGTGCTCGCTATTTCGACCCGGATCGCGTCCCAGCGTTCATCCCGGCTAGACTTTACGGATTCTCACCGTGTTACTTTTTCGCGCGAGGCCGTCCGCTCGTTCGACTGGGTCCGAGCGTAGGCCATCCAGCGCTTTTGCAGGTCGGCGTAACCTTCGATCTTGTACACCCGCCGGAGCTCGGTCTCAATTCCGTTGATCTGGGCTCGCTGGACAAACTGGATGAATTGTGTGGGACCGGCTTGCTCGACAAGGTATCGCGTCAGCGAAACACTCTGGGCGTAGTACAGGCCCCAGAACTTACTGTCGGGATAGTCCATCTTCATCAGGTCGTCGAGCTTGAAAAGCTGGCCGGTGCTCAACGGCTGGTCCAGGTCGGTTGCGCGGAGGTGTTGCTCGCTGGCGGGTTCGGAGAGCACAGCCATTCCTTCATCAGCCCAGCGCGGGATCTGCTGATGCGGGAACAGGTCGGCAAGCATCACGTGGGTGATCTCGTGAGGCAGGATCGCCGTGAGCATGTTGGGATGATCGACCCGCAGGTTGACCCGGCGGGCGATGATCTTACCGCCGTTCATTCCCATGGTCGAAAAGCCTGGTGAGTCCTCGGGTTGACCCGTCATCTGGCTAAAGGTCCGGGCGTCGGGATAGAGATAGACTTCGCACTTGGGTACCCATGCAGCCCGAGGCATCGCGGCAGTCCAGCGTTTGATCTGACTTTCACGGGCCGCCTCGGCGATTCCAGCGGCCTTCTCGGCCAGCTCGGGATCATGATGATGGATGCGGAAGCTCGCCGTCTCATGGATCTGCCAGCCGCTCGGCTTTATCGACGCGCCCGAGCCCGGAGGCGTAGCCGGCCTACTGGGTACGCCCGGCGCCGGTCCCGCCGCAACGGAAAGGGGCTCACTTTCAGCCTCGGTTGCCCGATTGATCGCCAGGATGGGCCCGGCCTGTACGTTCTGCGTGGGAGCGGAGTCAGGCTTCTTTAGGTCCGGAGGAGCGATCCGAGGAGGGTCGTCCGGGGCTGAGCCCCGCACCACCAGTCGGTTGGATTTATTCGCCGCGCGTCGGCCGAGCAGGCGCGGCCGGGACCGTTCGGATGCCCGATTGCGAAGGTACTCGGCGTACCAGTTGTTAGGGCTGAGCTCCCGGATGCGCTGAATCTCGGCATCGATCTCGGCCCAATCCTGGGGTTTTGCCGGTCGGGCGTTGATCCGGCGGACGACGGCGGCGCACCGGCAATAGGCCCAGTGGTCACGCCGTTCCAACGGTAATCGACCCTCCTGGTCCAGCGCGGCGTAGAGCTTTCCCGCCTCTTCGTACTTGCGAGCCAGAAAGGCCGCGTCGGCCTCAGCGAGGTCGGCGGATTCGACCGCCGGAGGTTGGGTGGTTTGCGGTGTCGGGACGGTTCCAGGTGCGACGAGCCGCGGCGGCGCGGCCAGTCGTTGCGGCGGGGAGAGCGGAGCGGGTGCGGGGAGGGAATCCGGCTCGACCGGAAGCGGGATCAAATGCGAGGGTAACGTGGTATTGGCCTTGGGGTCCTGGACCAAAGTCTCGGGAGCGCCCAGCGTATCGATCGGGTCCGGCGACGGCACTTCCAGCGGTCCGGGGAGAGGGTCGTTGTCGGAGATCGGTTCAGCCGCCGGGGGCTCCGGCGGCGCCTGGGCATTCGCGCCAAGCGTTGCTGCGGGACGCCTGTGATTGAGGATCTCGAGGTTGTCCCGGAAAAGTTCGGCATCGCTCACGCGGCCCTGGGCATCGGCCTTGAGGGCGGCCTCGGCGTACGCCCGCCGGAGCAGGTCGACCAGGGCTGGGTCGGGCTCCTTGTCGCTCGCCAGCCCTTCCTCCAGCATCGTGACCGCCGCGTGGGTCTCGCCGCTGTCGAGCAGGGCGCGCGCCCGGACAAGCGGGAAAGGATGCGGTCTGGTCTCGGGCTCAACGGCCGCGATCGAATTGGGTGCGAGGAGCGTACCGGCGAGGATGGCCGCGAGGCTGGACTTCAACGTATTCGTTCGCCGTGGCATGGCGTGACCATCCCTGTCCCTTGGGGTGGGTTCCGCTGGACCCGGCGTCGCGGATCAGTCGAGCGCGACGCGGAAGCCCGAGGCATCCCTCCTGGTGCCGCGCCGGCAGTATCACCGAGCACGAAATGATGGTCAAGGCGAACATCCATCGGTTCCCTCGTCTCGAAACGAGACGATCCGTGGAGTTGGGAAGCCGGTGCGTCATGAGGGTCTGTTCCTCTGTCGTTTCGCAAACGGCCGGGCTATGATGGTGAAATTGGCCCCTAAGGCCGACCCTTCTTTGGGACATAGCACGTCGAGCAAAGCGAGGACGCATGCGGATCATTGCCGGGCAGCGGCGCGGCCATAAATTCGACGGCCCAAAAGGCGGCAAGACACGTCCCACCAGCGACCTCGTGCGTGAGTCGCTCTTTAACATCCTGGGCACGGACGTCGAGGGACGATGGGTGCTCGACCTTTTCGCCGGGACGGGCGCGCTCGGGCTCGAGGCCCTGAGCCGCGGAGCTGCGCGGGCCTTGTTCGTGGAGTCGAACCGTGAGAACGTCGCGCTGATCCATCGGAACCTCACCACCCTTCGCTACGAGGACCGCGGCCGCGTCCATTGCGCTGATGTCTTTCGATGGACCCGCGGCTTTGTGCCGGCTGATGCCGAACCATTGATCGTCCTCGTCGATCCCCCGTATCGCGTCTACCAGGACCAGTCGCGCAAGGTTCGCGACCTGTTCACGCTCTTATCGGATCGATTGCCCGCCGGTACCCTGATCGCGGCCGAGTCGAGCGTTCATATCGACCCCGAAGTCCTGCCCGATCGCTCCACCTGGGACGTCCGACGCTATGGAGGGACCCAGATCGCCATCGGTCGCGTCACCGCCGAAGACCATTCCGCGGTGGAACCCGCGGCAATGGCACCCTCTCCGGATCTCGCGGGCACGCGGTCCTCGTCCACGGAGGAGAGTGGTCACGATGTCGACCGCTGAGGGACGCCGCGACTTCGCATTGAACATCGTCCGAAGGCTCCGCAGCGCGGGCTACCACGCCCTGTGGGCCGGGGGCTGTGTCCGCGATCTCCTGTTGGGACTGGCGCCGAATGACTACGACATCGCCACGAGTGCCACGCCGGAACAGGTGATGCAGCTTTTCCGCAACCGAACCATCCCGGTCGGCGCGTCGTTCGGCGTGGTCCGGGTCCGGGGCACGCGCGAGTCGGGCGACGAGGTCGAGGTGGCGACCTTCCGCAGCGACGGCGCCTACATCGACGGACGGCACCCCGAGACGGTCGTCTTCAGCTCGCCCGAGCTCGACGCGGCCCGACGCGATTTCACCATCAACGGGATGTTCTTCGACCCCTTGAAGGACGAGGTGATCGACTACGTCGGGGGCCGGGCCGACCTCAACGCCAGGGTTCTGCGTGCCATCGGTGATCCAACCGCCCGGTTCGCCGAGGACAAGCTTCGCCTGATCCGCGCGGTGCGGTTCGCCGCCAGGTTTGATCTGACGATCGAGTCCGCGACGCGGGCCGCGTTGACCGCGATGGCCGGCCAGATCCATGTGGTCTCCATGGAGCGTGTCGCCCAGGAACTGCGGCGGATGCTGGTCCACCCCAGCCGGGCAACCGCGCATCGAGCCTGATGCTCGAGACCGGGCTCGTGGCTTCGGTCTTGCCGGCCCTGCTACCGATGCGGGGGATCTTCCAGGGGAAGCCGTACCAGCCCGAAGGCGACCTCTGGGACCACACGATGCTCGTTCTGAAGTTCCTGCCGCCCGAGCCGAGCTTCACCCTGGCGTTCGCGGCCCTGCTCCACGATGTGGGTAAGCCCGCGAGCCAGGCGATCCAGAACGATCGGTGGACGTTCCACCATCACGAGCAGGTCGGCCGACGGATCAGCCGAGTCCATCTGCCGCCAGCTCAAGCTCTCCAACGCCGAGCGCGAGCGAATCACCTGGCTGGTCGAGTATCATCAGTACCTGGGTGAGGCCACACGGCTTCGCGAGGCGAAGCTCAAGCGAATCCTGGCCAGGCCCGGGATCGACGAGCTACTCGCCCTGCACCGCGCCGATGCCCTGGCCTCGTTCGGCCATTGTCATCAGGTCGAATACTGCGAATATTATTTACGTGTTCAGCCAACCGGACCGATCAACCCGCCCCCACTCGTCACCGGCCACGACCTGGTGCGCCACGGCCTGAGCCCCGGCTCGCACTTCGCGACCATCCTCGAGCAGATCCGCGAAGCTCAGCTCGATCGCGTCGTCAATAGCAAGCGCGAGGCCCTCGAATGGCTCGACCGCCGACTCGCGGAGAAAGGGAAGTCGCGCAATCCTGAAGGCTGATCAACATAGAGTTTTATCATAAAGCCGCAGGTACGAGAATCACTTGGCCTTGGGCGATGGCGGAATGATGCTGGGTAGTTCGAGATGCGCCGAACCTGTCCCCTTGAGCATCTGGTGCTTGGCCTGTGTGGTCTGGCCCAGGCCGTGGATCTTGATAAAGCCCTGAGCGGCGGAGGCGTCGTACTGGTCGCCTTCCTCGTAAGTTGCCAGCTCGTGGCGGTAGAGGCTATGCTCGCTCTTGCGGCCCACGATCTGGGCGTGGCCCTTGTAGAGCTTGATCCGCGCGGTGCCGGAGACATATTGCTGGTTCGAGACCACGAACGCCATCAGGTCCTGGTGCAGGGCGCTGAACCAGAGACCGTTGTAGATCAGGTCGGCATAAGCCTGGCTGACGTAGGTCTTGAACCGGAGGGCTTCCTTCGAGAGCGTGAGGAACTCGATCTCGCGATGGGCCTCATGAAGCACGACCGCCGCGGGGGCCTCGTAGATCTCGCGTGACTTGATGCCCACCAGCCGGTTTTCGATGTGATCGACCCGGCCCACGCCGTGGCGGCCGGCGAGCCGGTTGAGCTCCTCGATGAGCGCGACGCCGTCCTTGTCGCGGCCGTTCAGGGCAACCGGCCGTCCGCGCTCGAATGTGATCTCGACCTCCTCGGGCTCGTCGGGGGCGGACTGGGGCGAGACGGTCCACTGGAACGTCTCGGGCGGGGGCTCGACCCAGGGGTCTTCCAGGATGCCCGCCTCGATCGAGCGTCCCCACAGGTTCTGGTCGGTACTGAAGATCGATTTCTTGGTCGCCTCGACCTCGATCCCATGCTTGGCCGCGTACTCGAGCTCCTGGGTTCGCGTCCACTTCCACTCGCGAACCGGGGCGATGATCTTCAGTTCCGGGGCGAGGGTCTGGAACGTCACGTCGAATCGGACCTGGTCGTTGCCCTTGCCGGTGCAGCCATGCGCCACGGCCACGGCACCGTTTTCGCGGGCGACGCGCACCATGAAGCTGCGCGATCAGGGGACGGCCCAGGGCCGTGGCCAGCGGGTATTTACCCTCATAGAGCGCGCCGGCCATCAGCGAGGGAAATGCGAAGTAATCGACGAAGAGATTGGCGCGTCCTCGGCGAACGCTTCCACGGCGCCGGTTCGCAGAGCCTTTTCGCGAATCGCCTCGATGTCCTGCCCCTGGCCCAGGTCGCAGGTGTAGGCGATCACGTCGAGATTGTAGGTCTCGTTGATCCACTTGACGGCGACCGACGTATCGAGGCCGCCGCTATAGGCCAGTACCACCTTATCGCGTGCCACGGAGCGCGTCTCTTTCTCTTGCGATGCGGAAGGTCCCCGTCCCGGGGTCGTCGCGGTCATCGCGGGTCCGATCCAACAATTGCGGTCTCCAAGCTACTCGCCGCGCGCTTGATGCGTCAAGCGGCGGAATCGCCACCCGTTCCTGAGGCGAAGGTTTGACGTAGACAGGCCAGGCCGCCGGCCCCCTGGGAGATGGCGGTGGCCACATTGATACGGACCTCGCTGGTGTTGATCAGGGCGATATTGATCCCGCGCTCGGCCAGGGCGCCGAACATCCGGGTGGCCACGCCCGTGTGAGTTCGCATGCCGACGCCCAGCACCGAGAGTTTGGCCAGCGCCGGGTCGACGGAGACTTCGCCCGGTCCCAGGTCGCTCACGGCCATCGCCGCCGCATCGGCCGCGTCGCGAGGGACCGTGAAGGACAGGTGCGTGGTCCCCGCCGTGCTCACGTTCTGAACGATCATGTCAACGAACACGCCGGCGTTGGCGATCGCCCGGAAAACCCGCGCGGCGTAGCCCGGTTGATCGGGTACGTTGTAGAGCGTGATCAACGCTTGGTTCTCGTCAAGCTCGACACCCGAGATGACCAGATCCTCCATACCCGAAACCGTGTTGCCGGACGAGTTGCCGCCGCCGTTCTCGGCGGCCTGCGCTCTGTCGCGCCGGATAGGGGGGCCGGTTCGACAGCGACTCCGCCGGGCCGGGGATGACGAGCGAGTCGGTCAGCTCGTCAAGCTGGAACGCCCGGTGGACGGCCCGCAGGGCCGCGACGGCCGCGCCGCGAGCGACCAGCACGCTGATCTTGATCTCGCTGGTGGTGATCATCTGGATGTTGATACCCTCGACCGCCAGCGCCTCGAACATCAATGTGGCGACGCCGGTATGGGTGCGCATCCCCAGGCCGACGACCGACACCTTGGCGACCTCCGCGTCGTGGGTCACGCCGGTCGCGCCGATGGCTCGCGCGGCGGATTCCGCGGCGCGGAGGGTCTCGGCCAGGTCGCCGGCCGCGACGGTGAAGCTCAACTCGGTCGTGCCGCTTCCCTCGGCGCCGACGTTCTGGACGATCATGTCCACCACGATGTTCGCCGCTGCGATCGCGCGGAAGACGGTGTGGACGACGCCGGGGCGGTCGGGAACGCCCAGGATCGTGATCCGCGCCTCGTCACTGCGCCAGGCGCCGCGCCCGTCACGGTCACACCCAGTCGTCGCGCGTCCTTCTCGGGGACGATCCAGGTCCCGTGCGGCGTCCGAGAACGAGCTTCGGACATGGATCGGTACGCCGTACTTCTTGGCGAACTCGATCGAGCGCGAGTGCATCACGCCCGCGCCGAGGCTGGCGAGCTCGAGCATCTCGTCATAACTGATCCGGTCGATCTTGCGTGCTTCGGGGACGATCCGCGGGTCGGTGGTGTACACGCCATCGACGTCGGTGTAGATCTCGCACGCCCCGGCGCCGAGCACGGCGGCGAGGGCCACGGCGGTCGTGTCCGAGCCGCCCCGGCCGAGGGTGGTGATGTTGTAGTTCTCATCCACTCCCTGGAAGCCGGCGACGATCACGATCTTCCCCTCATCCAGGGCCTGGATCATCCGCTCGGTCGAGATATTGCGAATGCGCGCCTTGGTGTGGAAGCTGTCGGTCACGAGGCCGATCTGGGCGCCTGTGAAGCTGATCGAGGGAACGCCGAGCGCCTGGATCGCCATCGCCATGAGCGCGACGCTGACCTGCTCGCCCGTCGAGAGGAGCATGTCCATCTCCCGCGCCGGGGGCCGCTCGTTGATCTCCTTGGCCAGCTCGATCAGCTCGTCGGTGGTATGCCCGCGCCGAAACGACCACCAGCACCTGGTCGCCCCGTTGATGCGCCGGATCGCCCGCCGGGCGGCGGCCAGGATCTTGTCGGAATCGGCGACGCTCGTGCCACCGAATTTCTGGACCACAAGAGACACGGTCGTGGGCTCCCCTCGGCATTCGATCGTTGATTTCGAGACTGAACGATTTTCCGCTGGGCGGGCATCGCCCACCGCTCTTGCACCGATGTCAGGAGGGCGGAGCCCATCCTACATATCAAGAAATATTTCCATAAGATGATATCCCTGTTCGAGCGCCGGCCCTCCCGCCGCTCGGGCCGAGATCTCATCGTACGGATGGCCCGAGCCCTTGAGGCCGGTGCCGGACATGGCCCAGGTGGCCCAGTCGCGGTCGTGGGCCCGCGTCCGGAGCAGCGTGGCATGGTCGGGCGAGACCAGGATGCGGCAGTCGCCGTAGGCTTCGAGCGCCTGGAGGAGCGGGCCGACGATGTCGCGGTCGATCCGCTCGAGCGCCTCGACCTTGGCGTCGGCTCGCCCCTCGTGGCTCGCCTCGTCGGGGGCCTCGACGTGAACGCAGACGAGGTCGTGATCCTTCAGGGCCTCGATCGCCGTACCGACCCTTGGCGGCGTAGTCGGTATCGAGATAGCCCGTCGCGCCCGGCACGTCGATCCGGTCCCAGCCGGCGAGCATCGCCCACCCCGCGCACCAGGTCGACGGCCGAGATGATCGCCCCGTTGAGCCCGTGCAGGTCCTTGAAACGAGGGAGAGCCGGGGCCTTGCCCTGTCCCCAGAGCCAGATCGGCGTTGGCCGGCGGCTTGCCCAGCAGCCAGCCGGCGCCTGGTTGACGGGGTGGTCCTTCACCACGGCCGTCCCTGCCTTCATCAGGTCGCGGAGCACCTCCGACCCGGTGCCGCGGGGAAGGTAGTCGGCGACGGGCTCGGTCCGGGTGCGTCGTGCGGTGGGGTGGTCAGCGTGTCGTCGCCGAACGGTGGCTGCGCCCGGCCTGGCCACGATAGATCAGCAGGTTGCGATAGCTGACCCCTGGATAGAACTCGACTCCGGGCCGGCCCACGTTCTCCTGGACGGCCGCCATCAACTCGGCGCCTTCCTCGCTGGTGATGTGGCCGGCGGTGAAGTCGCTCAGCCGGCCGTCGCGGATCGTCATCAGGTTGCAGCGAATCGCCCAGTCGTCGGGCCCCAGATGATGCCCCATCGCCGCGGCCTCCAGCGGTGCGCGGCCCGTGTAGTAGAGCAGGGGGTCGTAGCCCGAAAAGGCTGAGCGTCGCCACGTCGCTGGCTGGCAGGAACTTGTCCGGCACGTTCCGCGACCGTCCCAGCACCCCCTCGCGCGCGATCCGGTCCATCTCGGGCGTGTTCGCCGCCTGGAGCGGCGTCTTGCCGCCGAGCGAATCCTGGGGCTCGTCGGCCGCGCCGTCGGGAATCACGATCACGAACTTGGTTTTCATGGACATGACATCGTGCTCCCTGATCTCTTCCGGCGATGACTCTATCTCTGATGGTGATCCTTACTCTTCCACACCCAGGCAGACGCTCGGCGCGCGGACCACATCCAGCCGGTCGATCTCGCCCAGGGCCGCCGTCAGGCTCGGCCTCGACGGCCAGGTGGGTCATGATCACGAGCGGAACCGGCGAGCCCGCGGGGTCGTCGTCGCCGGGATCGTGCTGGATCACGCTGGCGATACTGATGCCGTGGGCTCCCAGCACCTGTGCCAGCGCCGCCAGGACGCCGGGGCGGTCGGCGATCATGAACCGGAGGTAATAGCGGCTGCGGACCTGGCTCGGCGGGCGTCAGGCGCGGGTCCGGAGACGATCCGATTCCAGAGGTCGAGCGCCCGGAAGGTCAGTGCCGACCGGCCGACCGCGACGTCGATCAGGTCGCCCACGACGGCCGCTGGCGGTTGGCATCATGCCCGGCGCCTCGGCCGTAGAATAGCGTATCGCCCACGGCGTCGCCCACCACGCGAATCGCGTTGTACGGGCCGCGGACCTCGGCCAGTGGCGTCCCTTGCTTGACCAGCGTCGGCGCCACGCGAAGTTCGAGCCCGGCGTCGGAGAGCTTGGCCAGGGCCAGCAGCTTGACCGTGTAGCCCAGCTCGGCCGCGTACTTGATGTCCGCCAGTTGCAGCCGGTCGATCCCCGCCCTCGGGATGCTGGCCGTCTCAACATTGGCCCCGAAGGCGAGCTGCGCCAGGATTGCGAGCTTGTGCGCGGTGTCGGTGCCATCGACGTCGAGCGTCGGGTCGGCCTCGGCATAACCGAGGACCTGCGCCTCGCGAAGGGCGATATCGTAGGCCAGCCCTTCGCGAGTCATCGATGTCAGGATGAAGTTACAAGTGCCATTAACGATCGCCGCGAGACTTTGCACCTGGTTGGCCGCAAGCGCGACGCCCAGGGCCTGAACGATCGGGATGCCCCCCGCGACGCTCGCCTCGAACGCCACGGCGCGACCGTACCTCCGCGCCTGGGCGAAGATCGTGCGACCATGATCGGCAAGCAGGGCCTTGTTTGCCGTCACCACGTCCTTGCCCGCCGCAAGCGCTTCGAGCACAACCGACAGGGTCGGCTCGATCCCCCCCATCGTCTCGACCACGATCGACACTTGGGGGTCGTCGATCACGCGACGGTAATCGAGTACGAGAGGCGTCTCGGGAGAAAGCTTCACGCCGCGCGGTTTGGCCAGATCACGGACCAGTACACTCCGTAAAACGAGCCGACGCCCCGCGCGGCGACCGATTCGTTCGCGCTGCTCGACCAGGAGCCGGGCGACCCCCGTGCCGACGGTTCCCATCCCCAGCAATCCGATCCCGATCGCTTCCATCCCGCCCCCATCGCACGATCAAGCGAATGACAGAAAGTTTTATTGGAAAACACATTAGATTAGCGGTTTGGGCCGCGCCAGGCAAGCGCTTGGAGCGTCCGTGGTTAACAATTTCGCGATTTCCGCCGATGTGACCTCGACCGGTCTTGACCGTCTCCCCGGCACGATCGATACGACGAGGATCATCGCGAGTTCGTTTGTGCCGTGGGTCGAGTTCGTTTGTGCCGTGGGTCGAGTTCGTTCGCGCCACCGGTCGAGTTCGTTTGCGCCACCGGTCGAGTTCGTTTGCGCCACCGGTCGAGTTCGTTTGCGCCACCGGTCGAGTTCGTTTCGCCACCGGTCGAGTTCATTGCGCCACCGGTCGAGTTCGTTTGCGCCACCGGTCGAGTTCGTTTGCGCCACCGGTCGAGTTCGTTTGCGCCACCGGTCGAGTTCGTTTGCGCCACCGGTCGAGTTCGTTCGCGCCACCGATCGAGTTCGTTTGTGCCAGGTGTCGAGTTCGTTTGCGCCACCGGTCGAGTTCGTTCGCGCTACCGATCGAGTTCATTTGTGCCAGGTGCCGAGTTCGATTGTGCCAGGTGCCGAGTTCGTTTGTGCCAGGTGCCGAGTTCGTTCGCGCCACCGGTCGAGTTCGTTTGTGCCAGGTGCCGAGTTCGTTCGCGCCACCGGTCGAGTTCGTTTGTGCCGTGGGTCGAGTTCGTTTGTGCCACCGGTCGAGTTCGTTCGCACTTCGGGTCGAGTCCATTCGAATCGGCAGAAGACTCAGAATCGGCAAAATCGTCACGATGAAAATGAATGATATCTTTGGCATTCACCTTACAACCAGCGATGGGCAGCGATCGACTGTGCGCTGAGGAATGCGCGGCGTCTCTTATTTAATATCGTGGTTTGCACCGGTTCCGTGTCTCGAATCCGGAACGCGAGGCGAGCGAGTTACTCTCACCTGAAAGGAGCGTTCTCGTCCGGGTTCAGGCGCCCCTTCGGCGACGGCGACGGTGGCGTCATGAAGCAGGAGTGGTGTCGGCGCCTGTCAGTTTAATGATCGGAGCGACGGGTTCCTCGGCGCATTTCGAAACCAGCGATCAGGCCAGGACCGCCAGCGCACCTCGAGTCACGCCGTACCGGCCGATCGCCTTGAGGTCGCGCCAGAAGGTTGATCCGTCGCGCCGGCCGTGGAGCGCGTCGTTGTAGAGGCCGATCGTGCGGGTGACGAGTTCGGGGGGATCGTCAAGGAACTCGATCCGCAGGTGGGCGATGCCAGCCTTCCGACTCTGGTCGCTAGTCGTCTCCCTTGTCGCGGCCGGATTTCAGCTTCAGCTTCGGGGCCATGTCCTTCAGGGCTGGCACCTTCGAACGCAGGCTCTCGAGCTCGGCGGCGTAGTCCGTGTTCCGGATCTGGTTCGTCCACTCGTGCGGGTCCTTGGAGTGGTCGTACAGCTCCTCCTCGCCTTCGCGGTAGCGGATATAGCGGTACTTCTCCGTCCGGAGGGTGACGTACCGATCGCCGAACGTGGTGACCGCGGTGCTCTCCCACTCGGCCGTCGGGTCCTTGAGCAGAGACACCAGCGAACGCCCCTCGACGGCCGTCGGCGGCTTTAGCCCGCACAGTTCCATCAAGGTCGGGTACACGTCCTGGAGCGACACGAACCGCTCGCACACCCCCTTCGGCTTGGTGGTGCCGGGAACGCGGAACATCAGGTTGCAATGGGTCGCTTCTTCCCACAGGGTACTCTTCTGCCAGTGGTGCTTCTCGCCAAGATGGAAGCCGTGATCGCTCATCAGTACCACGATGGTGTCGTCCCGGTAGTCGCTCTTGCCGAGGGCGTCCAGGACGCGACCCATCTGAGCATCGGCATAGGCGGTTGCCGCGAGGTAGGCCTGAACACCCTGTTTGTGGACCCCTTGTTCGATCACCTGATCTACGAACTTGCTTTTGCCTTTTGTGATTGCCTGGCCAAGAGCCGGCACGTCGTCCAGGTCGTTTTTCCGAATGGGCGGGAGTTTCACTTCATCCAGGGGGAACATGTCGAAGTATTTTTTCGGCACGTACCAGGGCATGTGCGGGGGGAACAGGCCGCAGGCGACGAAGAACGGCTTGTCGTGTTTCTTCTGCAACTGCTCGATGGCGGCGTCGGCGTACTTCGTGTCGTTCATCGCTTCTTCGGCCAGGTGGGTCGGCCCCCAGTCCTGTTCGCCCCGCGTGAACGGCAAGAATGGTGCCCCGGGCGGGTACGGGTCGCGCTTGTGGGGGATGTGGTCGTCCCACACCTTCCGCACGTCCCAGCCGTGGGCGACCTTCCCGTAGGAGGCGGTGTAATACCCGCCCGCCTTGAACAGTGCGGGAAGTGACGTGGCCTGGTTCAGCGCGGCACTTTTGGACGAATCGAGCCCGTTGTCGTACAGCCCGGATTGCCAAGGGCGGACTCCGGACAGGAACGCCGTCCGGGATGGACAACAAACCGGGCTGGCCGTGTAAGCCCGACGGAACTCGACCCCGCTCTCCGCCAACCGGCGGATGTTCGGAGTCACGACCTTGCCGGCATAACGGTTGGTGTCACCCAGTTGCCAGGTATTCAGGTCGTCCACGACGAGTAACAGGACGTTCATGGGCTTTTCGGCCGCGCCGGCGTCCGAGCACGTCAGAAGTCCGAGCAGCGGCAACACCCAGACTACGGTGGTCATTCTCATAGGGCTATGGCCGCCCCTGGAGTCGCGGACACCCAGAGGAGGAGGAATAGTGCGCTGAGGTTTTTCATGATGGCCGAGTGGAGAGGTTAATTCGCTGCCGGGCGGATGAACTCATCACGCGTGAGTATCCCGACGCCGTTCCTGTCAAAGCTTCTGAACCTGGCTTCAAGGTTGTCCTGGCCTTTCAGCCCGGCTGTGTACTCGTCGAGTGTGAGGAAGTCGTCCTTCTTCGCGTCCCAGCGAGCGACGGCCCCGGCACGGACTTCGGAAGTCATCTACTTGGCGCCCGACTTCCGCGGACGGGTCTTTCCGACCACCGGCTCTGCGGTCAGGCAATCGGGATTTGGTTTTTCGGGAAGCGTCGCTTTCCAGTCGAGTGCGAGCTTGCTCAGGCGGGCGACGATATCGGGATGATCCCTGGCGACGTCCGCCGCCTCCGCCCGGTCCTCGGTCAGGCGATGAAGTTCGACACGTTTGGCGTCGTTGGTCATCGCGAGCTTCCAGCCACCTTCACGCACGGCAAGTCGCGGCCACCAGTCGGGCTCGGTCTCGTTGCCCAGCCATTGCCAGAATATCGGCCGCGTGCGCGCGACGGCTTTGCCGTTCAGGGCGTCGAGCAAGTTCTCGCCATCGCCGTGAGAGTCGTCGGCCAACTTCACGCCCGCGGCGGCGCAGAGCGTGGGCAGCAAGTCCACCGCGGTGAAGACGGTCGTGTCGTTCTTTGCGCCCGCCGGCGTATGACCCGGCCAGCGCACGATGAAAGGAGTGCGCACGCCACCTTCAAACAGGCTGCGTTTTTTCCCACGTAGCCCGCCGGTCTGACCAATGCTGTAGTGCGTGCCGTAGCCGGTCACATTCGCGTCGCGATCAAACGTCTTCGGCGCGGCTTTGGCCGCGGTCCACTCGGGGCCGTTGTCGCTGGAGAACATGACCAGTGTGTTTTGCTCCACACCGGCGTCCTTCAGCGCCGCGAGAATCGTTCCAACGGCGTTGTCGCCGTCGGTGATGACGGCCGAATAAACCTGTTTCTGCGGGTCGAGATGCTTCCATTTGGCCATCGACTCATCCGTCGGCACATGCGGCGTGTGGCTCTCGTGAATCCACACGTTGATGAAGAACGGCTGGTCCTTGTTTGCCTGGATGAACGCCACTGTGTTTTTGGCCGTGTCGTGCAAACCCGCCGACGGCCAGCCCTCGCCGCCGTTGAAAACCGACGCCACATCGTATCCGTAAGCCTCCGGCAGCGGCGCCCCCTTGGTCTGCCGGTTGGTGAGATGCCACTTGCCGAAGTGCGCCGTGCGATAGCCCGCCGCCTTGAGGAACCGCGGCAGCGTCGGCGCCTTCGGGTCCAGCCAGTCTGGCATGCCTCGCTGATGATTCTGCGCCGGCGTGGCGAAGTGCCCGTGGATACAGTACCTCGCCGGAAAGTGCCCCGTCATCACGGCTGTCCGGCTCGGCGAGCAAACGGGGTTGAGCACATTGAACTGCTGGAAGTCCGTGCCCTCACTCGCCAGGCGATCGAGGTTCGGCGTCTTGAGCCACGGATGCCCGTGGCACGAAAGATCTCCCCAGCCCCAGTCATCGGCGAAGATGAAGATAATGTTTGGACGGGCGATTGCAGGGGCTTGCCCCTGGGCGGGTAAGTCCGCCGGTAGAAACAGTAGTAGGGCGGCGGAAACGAGCAGCGTGGTTTTCATTCTGTGGTATCCTCCTCTTTCGCCGTGCCGGACGTCGGCTAGCGGCGGGTTTCGAACATTGTTCTGCTGCGGAGGGTCGGGCGCGAGAGGCCGGTTCCCATCTACCGAACCGACCGTGCCGTAACCCAGGTGCCATTTGCCAATGGCGGCAGTCCGGTAGTCTTGCCCGATGATGTTTGGCGGCTTCGTTCGCGCATCCCCGCGCAGAGCACGGGGAGCGTCGCCAGTAACAGGATCGCCGGCAAGTGTTTCCTCGTTTCATACTTGATAGTCTTGACTTTTCGAACTTCGACGCGACCGACGCTCTCACCTGCCGGCCCTGGCGGCAGTACCTTTGCGGATCTGAATCGGTGCATCGTTGGACTGCTTCGGACCCGGCGTGCTGCGGCCGTTCGCAACGATTTCCTCCAGGGTCCTCGTCATCCGCGCGACGACGTCCGGGTTTTCCGCAGACACGTTGTGGGTTTCGCCGAGGTCGGCGGCAAGGTCGTAGAGTTGGGTCGCCGGCAGCCCCCGGGCTTCCTTGCTGCCAGGCTTGGGGTCGCTCCAGCCGCCGGAGTCGGCACAGAGTTCGAGCTTCCAGCGGCCTTGCCGGATGGCGAAGGAGCCGTTGATCGAATGGTGCACCACCGCCTCGCGCAGCGGCGCCTGGTCGGTGCCGAAGAGCGCGGGCAGGATGCTGACGCTGTCCTCGCCGGCGTTGGGGGGCAGCTTCGCCCCGACGATCTCGGCGCACGTCGCGATGAGGTCGGTGAGACACACCGTTTGATCGCTGTGGCTGCCGGCCTTGACGCGATCCGGCCAGCGGGCCACGAACGGAATGCGGTGGCCGCCGTCGAAGATGTCGGCTTTCGAGCCGCGCAGGTCCGCGCTGGGGTAGTGCCCCCGGGCCTGGAGTTGATCGATGTGGCGCGGCTCTCGAGCAGCCATTGTCGCTCGTGAGGATCACGAGCGTGTTGCCGCCGGCGCCGGCCTTGTCGAGGGCCGCGAGGATTTCCCCCACGGCCCAGTCGGTTTCCATCACGAAGTCGCCATAGTCGCTGAGCCCGCTCCTGCCCCGCCACGCCTGGCTGGGAACGATGGGTGTGTGCGGTGAGTTCAGCGGGAGGTAGAGGAAAAAGGGTGTCCCCGTATTCGCCTGACTGTCGATGAACGCGACCGCCTTGCGGGTCAGCGTCGGCAGGACGTCGACGGCCTCGAAGCCCGCCGCCGCCGGGCCGGTCCGTTGAAATCGCTTGGTCGCGGTCAGCGGTTCGGTGAAGCGGTCGTTGTCGATGAACGCAAACGGCGGCATGTCCAGCGACGCACTGATGCCGAAGTAGACATCGAACCCGCGCGTGGTCGGGCCGTCGGTGATCACGGGCGACGGCTTGCCCTTTTCAAGGCCCATGCCCAGGTGCCATTTGCCGATGCATGCGGTGGTGTAGCCGTATCGCTTCAGCAACGCCGGCACCGTCAGGCGATCCGCGGCGATCAGCGGCGTGCTGTAGCCCTGGAGCACCCCCTTTTGCAAGCGCGTCCGCCAGTTGTAGCGGCCCGTCAGGATCCCGTAACGCGTCGGTGAGCACACCGACGAGCTCGAATGCGCATCCGTGAAGATCATCCCCTGTGACGCCATGCGATCGATCTGCGGCGTGGCGATCTTGCAGCGATGCGGATTCAGGCAATGCACATCGCCATAGCCGAGATCGTCGCACAGGATGTAGACGATGTTGGGGGGTCTCCCAGGCGTCTCGGCCGACGCGATCGGAGCCAGCCCAGCAACGACGAGGGCCGCGAGAATCAGCCGTGCGTTTTTCAACATGAAGGACGGGACCTCCGCCGCGGCGAAGCCGCGGGCACGCAGGTTGGGGTTTCGGGCAGATCTCATGTGGTTTCCGAACAAATCCGCGGCGCCCCCTCTTGCTCAGGGATGGTGATGGAAGGCCGCGTCGTTGGCGTTGCCGCCGGCGAGCAGATAGGCCAGCAGGTCGAGAACCTGTTCTTTGTCCAGGCTGTTCAGCAGGCCGGCCGGCATGAGGGAGAGCGGTGACGCGACGCGGTCGTCGATCGATGGCTTGGCGATTTCCAGCGTCTGGGGTGGGTTGCCCGAAAGCAGCTTCAGCAGCGACTCATTCTCCGAGGCAATGACGCCGATGTGCGTCTTTCCGTTTTCGAGCGCGACAACCACCTGGCGATAGGTTTCGTCGATGCTCCGCGAGGGTTCCAGGATCTCGCGCAGCACCGCGCTCGCGTCGTGCCTGTATTTCTTCACCGTGTCGTCGATGTTCGGGCCAACGGATCGGTTCAAGCCGGTGAGGGCTGGCGACCCGGTCGTGTCGTCCTTGCTCAATTTGTGGCACTGAGCGCAACTCAGCGCGACGAACAGTTGCTTGCCCACGGCGAAATCGCGGTGCTGTCCCACGCGTTTCAGGGCTTCGGTGAAGTCGCTGTGTTGCCACTCGGTGACCTTGATCTCCTGCTGGGGATTCCTGGCGAGAAAACCCTTCAGGTCGTTGGTGACGAACAACGTGCCGCGCATCAGGCGGTGGTGGCCGGGGAACGAGCAAAGGTACGGGTAGGCCCCTTCCACGGAGGGCGCGGTGAACTCGATGACGTCTTCCTGGCCGTAATCGGTCAGTTGGCTGTGCCAGAGGATCTCCTTGCTCTGCGGCACAAACCCCACATCAAAGCCCCGGGCGCCGAGGTCGATGGCCGCCAGCCCGACCTCGTCGGCCTTGCCCGGATTGACGAGCATGATGTTGTGCGGCATGAAATCGTAGTTGGCGAAGGTCAGCTTGACCTTCTTGCCGGGCGTCACGATCAATTCCTGGACGTCGTACCTCATCTTTTCCGGCACGGTGCCGACGCGGATCGTGGTCAGCTCACGCGTGTCGCTGAGGATGCCCGACTTCTGGGATGAGGCGAGCGCCTCTCCGGCGATTTTGCCCCCATGATAGGTCTTCTCGACGTCCAGCCAGAAGTGCTGCACGGTCTTCGCGGCGATCCGCGCGTGCGGCTCGGGCGAGTTCAATACCTGCTGCAGCAGCTGGAAGTCCTTCACGTTGTGTTGCTGATGCAGCCAGAGGGCTTCGAGAAAGTGATGGGCATCCTCTTTTTTTTGCGGATCGAACTGCGTGAGCCACGCTTTCGTGGCGGCGATGACCTCCTTCGAGTCGCGCTCGCTCAGCTCGATGCGCGTGCGGTGGCGGATGCCGTCGACGGGTGATTTCAGGTTGTCGAGCAGCACGGCGATGGGCTGGCCATCGATCGGCACGGGCTTCTGCAACGGTCGGCCGACGGCGGTCATGCGGTAGATGCGCCCGTGCGCGTGGTCGCGGTTGGGATCGCGCACGTTGTGTTGCATGTGACCGATGATGACGTTTTGCCAGTCGCTGAAATAGAGCGAGCCGTCGGGCGCGAAGATCGCGTCCGACGGGCGAAAGTTCTTGTCGCCGCTCATCAGAAGGCCGCGCGACCTGTCCTTATTGGTTGTGCCGTCTGCGTTGGTGACGGTGACGTTCAGTTCGTCGCCGGCCGGTTCGCCCCAGACGGCTCCCGTCTCGGGGTTGCGCCGGAGATGGTAGTGCTTGATGCCCAGAAAGCCGATGACGTTGCAGATCAGAAAGTCGCCCTGCATCGACTCGGGGAAATGGGTGCTGCTGACCAATTCGTTGGCGGTCACGGGACGGACTTCTTTTTTCAGCAGTTCGTGCATCTTGAAGCCGTCGCCCTCGGGTCGCACCTGATACGCGCGGCCGCCGGTGCCGTCGGTGGCGTAGTGATAACCCCACGAGTCGAACGAAATGCCGTGCGGATTCGGCGAATTCAAGGCATGCATCGAGATGGTGAAGCGGCGCGGATCGAAGCGATACATGGCCGACGCGGACGATTGCAACGACGGGCCCCAGGGGTGCTCGTGGTTGTGGACCATAAACACGCCGCTCTGCCAGTAGATACCGCCGTCGGGGCCGTAGATCAGATTGTTCGCGCCGTGGTGCGTATCGGACGTGTCGAGCCCTTGCAGCATGCGGATGCGCACGTCGGCCACGTCGTCGCCGTCGGTGTCTTTCAGAAACAGCAGGTCCGACTGATTGGTGACGATCACGCCGCCGTTCCAGAATTCGAAGCCCAGCGGATTTTGCACCTTGGCAAACTCCGTGACGCGATCCGCGATGCCGTCGCGGTCGTCGTCATGCAGAATGATCAGGGCGTCGTTCATCTTCGAGTGTGGTTCCCATTTCGGGTAGGTCGGCCACACGGCGGCCCAGAGGCGGTCCTTCGTGTCGAACTGCAGCTGTACGGGTTTCACAAGCTGCGGGAAGCGGGCCTCGTCGGCGAAGAGCTTCGCCTCGAACCCCCTGGCCACCGCCATGCGCTTGAGCGCCTCCTCGCCGCTAATGTAATTGAGCGAGCCTTCTTTCATGGCGCTGGAGCTCTTGCTGCCGCCGCCGACGTTCGAGACGACCGGCACGGGTCCGGGAACGTTGCTGTCATCGACGGCCATGTTCAGGCCGAAGGCCCGCGCCCAGACGACCTCGTCGCGGTTGGCGGTCATCACGTCCAGCATAGTCAGTTCGGGCCGGAGGACGTCGGCGTTGGTTTGATCGTTGACGAACTTCAGCGTCGAGCGGCCGCCCCAGATGTCGTTGCCGTCCGAGGCGCGGTAACGGTTCCACCAATGCAGATCCTTGTCGAGCACGGCCTGACGCAGCGATTCGAACGAGGCGGACGCGCTGACTGGCTTGCCGAGCAATGACCGGGCGATCACCTCGGCCAGTTGCCGGTCGCCCTCCTCGGAAAGATGCACGCCGTTGATCGTGAGCGGGTGCGTGGACCTGGCGAACAGGTCCAGCGACGGGTGGAAGAGATCGACGAAGGCAACGCCCGCTTCCTTCGCCGCCTCGGCCGTCGCCCGCGTGCAAGCCGCGAGCCGCACGTTGTGCGCCCGGCCATCGGGCACGTTGGGATTGTGCGTATCCTCGTGGGCGATCGGGCTGAAGAGGACGATGCGGGGGAAGTCCTTCCCGTTCGGCCTGGCGCCGCGCGTCTTCCTGACGAACTCGAGGAGCTGCCGTTTGTAGTCAGCGGATTTGGTGTCGAACGATTCGTTGTAGCCGAACAGAGCGAAGACGACCGTCGGCTGCACCTTGCGCAGATACTCGGTCATCGACATCTGCCCGGCGCTGCGCGGGTAATCGTTGGGACGGTCTCCGCTGGCGCTCATGTTGCGGAAGCGGACGCGTTGATGGGCGAGCTGGCTTTGTAGCAACGTCTCGAGCCAGCCGTCGTGCTGCATCCGATCCGCCAGACCGTTGCCGAGAATGGCGACCACGTCGCCTGGTTTGAACGCGAACGGCAGCGGGTCGCGATAATCGGCCGGCACGTTGGCCAACTCGGGTTCCGGCGGCGATGGGGCCGGCCTCCTGGAGTTCTTCGTCTTCGCTACCTTGCCGGCACTCGCCGCCAGCAGGGTTTCGCGGCCGAGCGCCTTGCCCGACTTTCCGTCGTACGCGAGGTAGCGGATCACGCCGCCTTTTTTCATGTCAATTTCCATGACCTGCGGTGCGGCGATGTTGGTCGCGCGGAAAACCTCATTCCGCTCCGCATCCAGCAACGTGAGCGTGAATCCGGCCATGCGGCGTTCCAGGCCGCTGCGGTTCCAGATGCCGATCTTTTCAATGTCCCTTGCCTCGCCCAGGTCGAGCTCCCACCAGGGATTCGTCTCCCCCGCGTTCGAGGTGTGCGTCTGCCCTTGCCTGCTGTGGTCGGGGCTCTTGTTGCCGTCGATGGCCCTCGAAGCCACGGCTTTTCCATTGGTGCTCGACTGAGCGGCCTTTCCACCGGCGGCGATGTTCCGGCCGGCGCTGAACACTTCCACTTCGGCAAGCGTCAGGATGCGCCTGTCGCCCGGCAGTTCGATGCGAACGAATCGGGCCGGTTTGCCTGCGGCTAAAGCCTTGCCTTCGGCTTCGTCGGACGGCCGAGGCTGGGCTCTGGCCGTTTTGCGATCGTCCTTCCGGGCGTTTGGATTTTGCGTGTCGTGGTTGGCTGGGATGGGGCTTTCGAAACCGGCGTAGGCGGCTGGCTTGATGCCGCGCGCGTGGCCTCCGTTGCCAAACGTGTTTGGCTCGAACGGCCCCACGAAGCCGATGTTGGCGTCGGGCTTGATCGCACCTTCCAGGCCCAGCGCCCAGAAGCAGCCGTTGACCAGCAGCCGGCGGTAGCCGTCGTTCAGCAGATCTTCGGGAGCTCCATAAAGCGACGTGAACACGCGTCCCGATTGGCCCGATGCCCCCTTGTACGTGCGGGTCCATTCCGAAGGCATCGGCGGCTTGGTTTCATCGACGGGCGAGTCGGGCGTCATGCCGTTCAGCGGCTGTGCCATCGTGAGAATGTCGCCGTCGGTCGGTTTGCCGACATAGGCCCCCGCCCGCACCCAGACGTCCTTCACGCCGCGCAGAATAGGATGACCTTGCTTGCCGTCGACGATCGTGATCCGCGTGCTCTGCTGATGATTGCGGCCATGGTGTCCGACCCACGTCTGACCCAGCACTTGATGCCCGAAGCCGAGCTGATAGTCCGGCCCCTTGAAGTTGAAAGAGTACCTGGCAAACGGCTCGTCCTCCTTCATTCGGAACGCATGCGTCGCCGTGCGTAGCCCGACCACCGGCCCCCCGCGCTTGAGGTAATCGTCCAGGTGCCGCATCTGCTCGGCGGGAAAGTCCTGGAACCGCAGGAACACCACCGCCAGGTCCGCCGTGTCCAATGCCTCCATGCCGGGCATGTGCGAGTTCCCTGGGACAATCGCTCCGGTCTCCTTGTCGACGTCGAACCGCACGGTGCACTTGAAGCCATGATGCTTCGCCAGAATCCGCGCGAGAGCCGGCAGCGTTTCCTCCGACCGATACTCATGGTCGCCCGCCAGGAACACGATGTGCTTGCCGCGCCCGGCGCCGCTTGTGCCCTCGTAAACGACGCCCTGACCCTTCGCGGTCACCGCGGCTATCGCCACGAACAGGAGCGCCGCCGTCGTCATCTTCGTCCTTCGCATCAATTCGTCTCTCGTCATGGGTCATTTCCTGTTCGGGCGTTGGGACATCGTTCGCCGCAGGGAGCCGGGCGACGGGAGGCGGCATCTCGGAAGGAGATCTGGGTGTCAGTCGCCGAAGTCGGCCACGTTAACACCCCGGATCCGAAGGTCCTTGAACAGCGCGTTCGACTGAAACTTACCCGCTCGGGTATCCTTGCCGTTGCTCCAGAGTGGTGTCGAGCTGCCGTCGGCATGTCGGATGCGGAGGTTGTCGAGATAGATGGTGAAGGTGCCAGCGGTTCCACCGATGAAGACCACGCCGTGCTTCCCCAGCGGGCCTGGTGCGGTGCTGGAGAGTCCCACAATGCGGTGCTCCCAGACGCTATGACCGTCGGCGATACCGGGGCCGGTGCTCTGGTCGCGTCCGAACTGATCCACGGCCGTACCGGGCTTGAACAGCGGACCGAAGGGCTTCGAGTTGTTACCTTCCAGCGTCGAGAAGTAGGGATGCCGCCCGGTCGTGCGGGGCGAGAAGGCGATGTCGTACTCGATCCAGTCGGTGGCGTACTGGGTGCCGTTCCAGTTCGCGACCGCGACGGCCAGGCGATCCCTGGGCCGCGACGCCTCCGTGATGGTCACGGTCACGGCAAGCACCTCTCCCTCGGGCGCGGCCGTCACGTGATATTTCTCGGGCGCGGGCCGATGACTGATCGCGGCGCCCAGCGAATCCGCCCAGGCGTCCATCCGGGCCGAGAGCGACTTCACGAGGTCAGGATGGTCCTCGGCGACGTTGGTTGCCTCGGTCTCGTCCGCGCTTGAGTCGTATAGTTCGTGGCGGCCGTGGAATCGGTGCAGTTTCCAACGCGGCGTCCGGATCGCGTCCTCGTCCCGCCAGACCCAGTAATAGCTCTCGACCGGGCTAGGACGATTGTCACGCAGCGCCGGCCAGATGTTCTTGCCGTCCAGGGGCCGGCTCTGCGGCATCGTGGACCCGGTCATGGCCATCAGGGTCGGGAACATGTCGAGCGCGCCGCAGAGCCCGCCCCATTTCCGACCGCCGACCAGCCCGCCCCGGGGCCAACGGATGACGGTAGGCAGGCGCACGCCCCCGTCGTAGATGGTATGCTTGTGCCCGCGCAGCGGCAGGCTGCTGCCGGCCTCCATCGCCCCGTTGTCGCTGGTGAAGACTAGGATGGTGTTGTCGCTCAGTCCGAGCGCGTCGAGTTCCGCGAGGACCGCGGCCACGTTCTTGTCCATCGCATGCAACATTGACGCGTGGATGTGTTTGGCCTCGTCAGTCGTCCTCTCGCTGGCCGAGGGCAGCCTGGCGGCCTTCGCCGCATCGATCGCGCCCAGGTCGTCCGCCTTCGCCTGGAGCGGCGCGTGGGCAATATGGAAGGGGACGTAGCAGAAGAAGGGCCGGTCCTTGTTCGCGCGGATGAACTCGATCGAGTGACGCGTGACAAGGTCGTCGGTGTAGCCCTCGTCGTGCACGCGGAGGTCGCGATTATGCCACCAGGAGACCGGGCCGCGACCCTGGACGGTGCGGCGGTTGAAGTAATCGGCCCCGCCCCCGTAATACACCCAGGCCTCATCAAAGCCGTGGGCATTGGCTCCGTGGCCCCCCTCGAACTTTTTGTTCGGCAAGGCCTTGAACGCCTCGGCGAACGCGGCCCGGAATTCCGGGGTGTCGGGGTCGTTGCCGTTGTGCCATTTCCCGAAGACCCCGGTGCGATAGCCGTTCGCCTGGAATCCCTCGGCGATGGTCGTTTCGGCGGGATCGAGCTCTCCGCCCACCTCGGGTGCGGTGCCCACGCGGATCGGATGACGGCCAGTCAGGAGCATGGCCCGAGTCGGCGAGCAGACGCACCAGCCCATGAATTGCGTCAACTCGATCCCCCGGTCAAAGAGCCTGTCGATGTTCGGAGTAGGGACGCCGCCGCCGTGCACGCTCAGGTCGCCCCAGCCGACGTCGTCGGCCATGATGTAGACGACGTTGGGCCGATCGTCCGCGGCGGACACCGCCGCGAAACCGCCCAGCAGGAAGACGCCGAAGGCCAGCGTCAGCCGATGGTTCTGCATGATTGGAAGCAACTCCGCAAGGGGTCCTCTTATTTCGATCTCGCCATCTCTTCCAGCGAGGCCCGATAGAGGGCGGCGATCTCCGCGCCACTCAACGCCCGGTCGAATATCGCCAGTTCGTCGATGCGGCCGTCCCACAGCCCGACACCCTCCGGGTCGGTCCCGAACCAGGCCGCCCCGGACTCGGCCGCCGCCACCGGGCCACTGGGCCTCGAGGCCACCAGCTGGCCGTCCTGGTAAACCTGCAAATGCTGGCCATCGGCCGTCATCACAAGGTGAAGCCACGTTCTCAGCGGCGGTGCGGCGGGGCTGATCGCGGCCTGGAGCGCGCCATCGCTGCCGCGGATCGTCGCCCGGAGCAGTCCCTCTCCATCGAGTCCCATGGAAAAATTCCCCAGGTCGCCGCAGAGGTTCGTCGCCACGGTGCCTCCGTGCGCCCGGGCATCGAGATACACGAATGCGGCGAGGGCGAACTGGCCGCTGCGCAACGGCGGCGGGGCATCGACGCGCCCCCCGCGTCCCGTCGAACCGGCCATCACCCGCAGCGAGCCCCCCGCGAACACCCCCGACGCATGCGGCGGGCGAAGGCCGGGGCCCGTCAGGACGACGCCCGAATAACGAGGCGGCTCGGCGACGAGCCCCCGGTCTCGGATCGGCATCCGGTAATAGGCAACGGGCGACAGGCGCTTCACCGTCCGGGGGTATCTCGGCTTCGGCTCGTCGAAGGCGCGGATGAATCGGTCCGCGGCGAGGTCGATATCCACGGTCTTTTCCGCCGCGTGCACGATCCTGACGGCCTGGTCGGTTCCCAGGTCGACAGCCTCCCCGGCCTCGCGGTCTTTCGTCGCTTTCGGCCGAACCCGGACGAGCCCCTTGAAGACATGCACTTCGCTCGTGCCCGACTCGACTTCGACGGAGAACTCGGTGCCGAAGTCGATCACCTCGGCCCCCGGCGTTCCCACCGTGAAGCCGACGCCGTCGGGCGGCACGCGCGCCGAAAGACGTCCGTTGTGCAGCACGAGCCGCCCCGCGCTCACCGCATCGAATCGGGCCGGAGCCTCGAGATAGACCATCACCCCGCCGCCGAATCGCAGGTGCAGCAGGCCTCGTTCCAGCGTGTACCGGCCCGCCGTCAGCTTCGCGCCGTCCCATGCCCCCGCCTCGGCCGGCCGGAGGACCGCGTCCACCGCGGTGACAAGACGCGCCACGGGCTCGCGGGCGGGGCCGGCGTTCCAGCGGCAGGCGACCATCACGAGCGTCGCCGCGATCGCTCCCGTCAGAACCACGGCAAGCGCGCGCCGCCGCGACGCCGTGCGCGAGCCCGACGCGGCGACGCCGTCCGGCAGAACCGCGTCAAGTTCGTCGGCCTCCGCTTCGGTCAGCGCCGCCAGGTCACCCAGCGCAGAGTCCACGTTCATGTACTCGATGAACTCCAGGCGCAGTGCGGCATCCTCGCGCAAGGCGGTCTCGAGGATCCGCAAATCGCCCCCGTCGATCTCACCCGTCGCGTAGTCGGCGAAGAGCCCGCGCAGGCTCGCACGATCGCTCACGGCAGGCCCTCCGCCCGCATCGTCCGCCGCGTGCAGTCGATCAGCCGGACTCGTATGCGATGCAGCCACTGATAGAACGCACGGACCGTCCGTCCGCTTTGGGCCGCCAGTTCCTTGATCTGCACGCCCGGCATGTACGCCATGAGCACGAGAGAGCGCTGGCCTGCGGAGAGTCTGCCGAGGCAATTCTCCAACGCTTCGCGTTGCGCCTCCAGCCGCTCGTCGATCCGCGCGGACTCATGCGAGATCGTGTCCAGCACATCGTCGGCCAGCACCCGCCGGCCTCGGGCCTTGTCTCGCAGCCACGAGAGCGTTTCATACCGCGCGACGCCGAACGCCCACCTTCGAAAATTATCCGGTCGGTCGAGGCCGTCGAACTTCTTCCAGAGCACGAGAGTGACCTCCTGCATCACGTCCGCCGCGTCGTGCCTCGTCGGGACCAACCGGCGGACGTACGCGCGCAGCGCCGCCTCATGGGCGGCAAACTGCCGCAGGAACGCCTCGCTCAGTTCCGCGTTCTCTGGCCCCATGATAAAGACACTCCACCAGCGTGCCTCATTTTACGCGAAACGCGTTTCCGGCGGCCGATCACCGCACCCTCGGCAATTGGCTGGATGGTGGCGAGCGTGCTATTCAGGCTCGCGAACCCCGCGTCGGGAGACCCGCGGCGGCGGCCTGAGCCCGTCGGGGTTCGGCGCGTGGCGAGACGAAGGCACTGCCGAGAATCACCCCGCGGCGGCCGCGCTCCTGATGGTTTGGGTCGGCGGCACAATGACCCGCTCTGCGCCGCACCCCGTGGCCTATTCCGCCGACTCCTCCGCCCGCAAGCCGAGCTCGCGCCGGAGGAGGGGGTCGCAAATACTGATGCGGACGAGCGCCCCGGCCGTGGCGGCGGCTTTCGGAGGCTCGGGCGTGACGTCTACCCGGACCTCCTGCCGCTGGAACACCGCTCGCTCGATCTTCCGCAGGCCACGCACCTTCTTCCGCATCCGGGCCTTCGTATGACTGTCGGTGTCCAGGACGGGCCTGGCCGGGTCGCGGAGGGAAGGGTCGTCGCAGTCGCGATGCGGCACCTCAGGGAATCCCGCGGTGATCGCAGATGTGCATCCTTCGCCCACAGGAGGGACAGTTGCGGTCCAGGACGTCGAGCTCGCGGAGGAAGAAATCTGTGTCCGCAGGCTAATGGTAAGCCAACTTGCCGACCTGAGTGAGCACGAGCCAGCCGTCGATTCTTCAAGATCAGCCTTTAGGATACGTCAGCAATTCTTTCCGATCCGGATGTTTTTCTTGCATACGGGATTCTGTATACCGTATTCTTCTTGGGCCGGCGCGGTCCCCGGCCCGAGGACCGTGCGTAGCGATCGCCCGTCGGGCGAGGCATGAGGTGCATCAAAATCATGATCCGGCCATTGACGCTGGCGGAGCAGGTGTATCAGCACCTGCTCCGGATGATCCTGGCCCGGGAGCTGGCGCCGGGCAGTCCGCTCCAGGAGGCAGAGTTGGCGGCTCGGCTCGGGGTGAGCCGCACTCCGATCCGCGAGGCGCTGGGGCGGCTGACCGAGTACGGGGTGGTGGACGCCCGACCGAACCACACCGCGGTGGTCCGGCGCCTGGGTCCGGAGGAACTGGTCCACTTCCACCAGGTGCGCGAAGCCCTGGAGGGCAAGGCCGCCGAGCTGGCCTGCGGCCGCCTGACCGCGGCCGACAACGCCCTGCTGGACGCCCTGGCCGACGCGACGCGCGACCAGGGGGCGCCGCGCTACTTCGACGCCTTCAACGAATTCGACGCCGAGCTGCACCGGATCGTGGCCCACCGCTCGGGCAATCCGATCATCGCCCGCGAGGTCGTGAAGCTCCACGGGGTGACGCTCCTGATCCACGAGCAGCTCGAGTCGGTACTGATCGAGTCGGGACAGGTTGATCCGGCCGAGCGCTACGAGATCCGCAGGGCGAGCTTCGCGCAACACCTGGAGATCCTCGCGGCCCTGAGGAGCGGGACCCCGGCGGAGTGCCGCCGTGCCATGGTCGAGCACATCCGTTCCAACTGCGAGCGGAAGGTCGGCATGATGCCGCGGCCCCGGATCGCCCGACCGGCGTCCGCCCCCGGGGCTCAGACACCGGCGAAGGCCCGGGGTGCCTGATTGAGTCGTGCCACTGTTCACCAGACGGATGCCCGCCGAGTTTCAAATCTATCATGTCCCAGTGATGGGGAAGGGGGAGTTATGTGCTTTTCCTGGAAGAACGAGCGCGGTTTCACCTTGATCGAGCTGCTGGTCGTCATCGCCATCATCGCCGTGCTGATCGCGCTCCTGCTGCCCGCCGTGCAGGCGGCGCGCGAGGCGGCGCGGCGGATCCAGTGCGTCAACAACTTGAAGCAACTCGGTCTGTCCATGCACAATTACCACTCCACCCACGACTGCTTCCCGCCCGGCCAGTTGTACGCGCACAGTACCGCGACCGCTTACGGGGCGGCCCCCTGGGGTGAGTTCCCCATGTTGATGGGCTTCATCGAGCAGGGCAACGTCTATAACACCTTCAACTTCTCCTGGGCCTACAACTGGGCGGGCAACACCACGGCCGTCAACCGGCTGGTCGCCTCCCTCCTGTGCCCCTCGGACGCGAATGCCGATACGTTCGACTCGAACTACATGGGCAGCTGGGGTACAACGACCGACCCCACCGCGCAGATCACCACGGGGATCTTCTCGGCCGACAGCGCCAGCCTGCACAACGTCATCGTCCACGGCCTGAGAGACATCACCGACGGGAGCACGAACACGATCGCGATGAGCGAAGGATTGGTTGGCGAGTCGACCTGGGACCCGAACCTCTTTCGCGACGCCGTCGGCGGGGTGTCGGCCTGGAACACGAGCACCGTGCTCGTGAACCCGATGACCAATTACTCGGGAGTCCTCTCGGCCCTGGCGGCCTGCAGCGTTGCAATGCAGCAGTTGGCGCTGACGCCTCCTCCCTCGACGGACACCTCCAGCAACAAGCAGAGGAACTGGACGCTGGGCCTGGTCAGCCATGGCAACTTCAACACCATCGTGCCCCCCAGTTCGCGGCAATATTACTGGGGTGCCTGCCGGGCCACGGGCGGCGCGAACCACAACGCCAACAATTCGAATGCGATGAACGCCAACAGCAACCACCCGGGCGGGGCCAACTTCCTGTTCGCCGACGGCAGCGTCAAGTTCCTCAAGAGCTCGATCAACATGACCACCTACTGGTGCTGGGAACGCGGGCCAACGGTGAGGTGATCGGCGCCGACAGCTATTGAGGACTCGAGTAGGTTTGACAGCCTGGTTTTTTTTGTAGAATTTTGGCCATTCGCGGAGTGTATAGCCAGGGGCCTCTGCCTGAGTCGACGCGAAAACCATGATCCCGAAGGGTTTCTACACCGATTCACCGCCCACGAATCGGCGATTCGGGCGTTTGTACGTCGATTGGGGCTGACATGCGCGAATGGTGACGACGTTAGGACCGCGACTCAAACCAGAACCGACTGCCCATTTCGCAAAGGACTTCACATGCTCAACCGCAGACAACTGCTGCAACGAATGGCGGCTTGTTCCGGTGCGGCAATCGGCGCCTCGCAGCTTCCGGAAAGGCTCATGGCGTCGCCCTCGAGCAGTGGGGCTCCGAAGAGGATCATTTTCTTTCTGCAGAACCAAGGCTTCGACCCGACGACTTGCATTCCCGAAGGGATGCATCGTAGCGGTTCGTTGGCGAAGGCCAGGCTCCCCGAGCCGATCGAGGCGCTCGAGCCCTATAAGGAACGCCTGCACATCATCAACGGTTTGCACGGGCTGCACACCAGTCCGTCGCACAGCGCCTTCTTCGGAGCGCTGGGCGGTTATCGTGGCGACGACGGTACGCCGCCCTTCGGCTCGACGATCGACTATGAGCTGAGCAGGCTCCTGCCGCAGACACCGTTGCCCCACCTGTGCATCGGCATGGATTCGATCGAGAACATGACGACCAAGCCGACGATCGCGACCTTGTCGGCCAGCGGGGCCGGGCAACCGATCTTCATGTATTCGAACCCGAATCAGCTCTATCAGTTGCTGTACGGCGGCATTTCCTCGAACGACATCCGTCGTCAGCACGAAGCCCGTTCAAATTTGATGAATCAGATCGAACAACTCGCCGCAGACAAGGGCCGATCCTTGCCGGCCTCCGACGAGTGCCGTTACTCGCAGTTTGTCCAGGGGTTCAAGGATACGAACGCCCTGCGCGGTCGTCTCGACGCCGTGTCCGATCGCCTACGGAAGTTCGCGCCGACGGTGGACGAGCGATACTCGAGCCCGAAATTCGAGACCGACTGGCACGATGTCCTGCTCGATCTCGGCATCTCGGCGCTCGCCTCGGGCATCTCGAATACGCTGACGATCGGGTCGGGCCGCGGCGAGATCTTCGGCGCCTGGAAAGGGCTGGGAGTCGAGCAGCAAGGGCACCCCCTGGGACACATGACGCAGGCCGGCAATCCGATCTGGATCAAGATCCGGCAATATAACTGCCGCATGCTGGTGCGGATCATGAAGGCTCTCGAGAGCGTGCCGGAAGGCAACGGCACAATGATGGACAATACGTTGATCGTCTACACCAGCAACAACGCCGACAAGCAACACACCAACGGCGCCACCTGGCCGTTCATGCTGCTGGGCGATTGCGGCGGCGCGTTCAAGACCGGTCGCTTCACGCAGCTCGATGGCAAGCGACCGATCAACGCGCTCTATGCGACGCTGTTGCGCGTCGCGGGTCAGAACGTCGATCGCTTCAACATGAGCGAGCAGATGGCCCGGAAGTTCGACGTCGACGCCGGGCCGATCAAGGAGGTGCTCGCATGACGCGGGTCGATATCGTTCGGGCCGCAACCCGCTGGACGCGAGCGCTCTGCCTGGGGGTGTTCGCGTGGGCCTGCTCGTCCGAGGTCTTCGGTCAAACCTATACGCCCGGTCAGACGATCGACAAGACGTTCGCCGATTTCGCGCGACCGTTTCTCGTCAAGTACTGCGTCGGTTGCCACGGCAAGACGGAACCCGAAGGCAATCTCTCGCTGCACGATCTGGCGCCTGTGGATGAAGTCAACGCCGCCGTCTGGAGGAATGTCTGGGCCCAGGTCACGTTGAAGGAGATGCCGCCGGAGGATGCCACTCAGCCCAACGTCGTTCGGCGATTGCAGTTCTCCGATTGGATCGTCGGCGAACTGGCCCGCGCCTTGCGCGACAAGGGTGGGTTCAATGCCCACCAGGATCCGGAAAAAGGCAACTTCGTGGATCACGACTTGTTGTTCGGCCCGTTGCCCGACGGCATCCGACTCGCGGCGACCTCGTCTCCCGCGCGCCTTCGCGCGTGACGCCGCAGGAACATATCACGCGTCTCAACGAGCTGATCAACCTGGAGCCGAAGTTCGATCCCAGGAATCCCGGCCTGCGGACGCATGGCGACTCGGTTCCCACAAATCACGGCGGCGAACTGAAACTCTACTTCGGCGTCGACAACATCCTCGCTTGGCAAGGCGGGACGGTGGCCTACGCCACGGCCGTCAAGAGCGCCCCCGCGATCCTGTCCTCGGCGAGAAATCACGGGTTGAAGAATTACCCCGACTTTTCCACCGTGAACAGCGCCGAAGCGACGCAGATCCTGAGCCTCGCCGCCGACATGATTCGCTACATGGCTTACGGTCTGCTGAGTATCGCCGAGCCGTACCAGATTACGGACGACCCCGAAGCCGTCTCGCAAATGTTGAAGATGAAGGGCGATCTGCGCGGCCTGCCGACGAGTCTGGTCTATAGCACCAAAGTCCTGCGTCCACTGACGCCCGTGTACGACCTGATGAAGGAGGAGGGAGCCACCGACGAGCGCTTACGGGCCGCGGTCGACTTCCTCTTCGAGGCGTTGACCTTCCGCCCGCCGACCGAGGCCGAATCGAGCGATTACCTGGCGATCGTGAAACAATCGATCGCGAAGCTCGGCAAAGAAGATGGCGTCGTCCTCGGATTGTCGTCGATCTTTCTCGACCGTGATGCACTCTTTCGACCGGAATTGGTACGTAGCGGCACACCCGATCCGCAAGGGCGCGTGATGCTGCAAGATTGGGAGCTGGGCCTCGCGGTCAATCACGCTTTGCGGTACATCAAGCCGGATGACGTGCTGCGCAAGGCCATCGTCGAAGGCCGGATGCGGACCCGCGCGGACGTCCGACGCGAAGTCGAACGAATGCTGGCCGACGACGCCATTCGTAAGCCGCGCATTTTGCAATTCTTCCGCGATTACTTCGACTACGATCTCGCCGGTTACATCTGCAAGGACGTAGAGGCGCTCGCCGGGGCCGGCGTGGTCTCGGTCAAGGGGCACTACCCCGCGATGTTCGACGCGACGGCGAGCACCGATCGGCTGATCGAACTCATTCTGGAGGAAGACAAGGACGTTCTGAAGCAATTGCTGACCACCGATAAGGTCGTGGCGACGAAGTCCGACAATGTCTATTTCGGCGAGCGCCGCTCGCGGGAAGAAGCCAAAGCCGCAGCGGCGGCCGCGAAAGAGCCGAAGCCGACCGGCGAGGAGAAAAAAAGAGCGGGCAATAAGCGAAAAGAGTCGGCGGAGAATCATAACGTCGCCCAAGCCGATCTAGACGGCCCCAAGACCTATGCCCGAGTGGGTCGGCGCAGTTTTGGGGCGGGCTCGATGCGACCGGAACGCGTCTTGGCCACGGCCCCGGAGGGCCAACGCCTCGGCCTCCTGACTTATCCGAGCTGGCTCGTTTCCCATTCAGATGCAACGGATAACCATGCCATTCGTCGAGGCAAGTGGATTCGCGAGCATCTGCTCGGTGGCGGCATTCCCGACGTGCCGATCACCGTCAACGCCATGTTGCCGGATGAACCGAAGAGCACGCTACGCGAGCGGATGCGCGTTACGCAGGAAAGCTATTGCTGGAACTGCCACAAGAAAATGGACCCGCTGGGGTTGCCCTTTGAAATGTTCAACCACGCCGGCCTATTCCGCAAAACGGAGCTCGAAAAGCCGGTCGACACGACGGGCGAAATCATCGCTTCCGGCGACCCCGCGCTCGACGGGGAAGTTACCGACGCCCTCGACCTGATTCGGAAATTGGCGGAGAGCCCGCGCTCCGAGCAGGTCTTCGTCCGTTACGCGTTTCGCTTCTGGATGGGCCGTAACGAAACGCTCGACGACGCACCTGTGCTCCAAGATGCATACCGCGCCTACAAGGATGGTGGCGGCAGCATGAAGGCGTTGCTCACGTCGTTGCTCACCTCGGATGCCTTTCTCTACCGCACTCGACGTGATTCTGCGTCCGCCGAGAAGCATTAGCGTAGTCGCAACGTGACCGCATGCGCACCTGCTGGTTGGAATCCGGTGGTAACCGGGGATCGCAAGCCATGATTCTCGCGATTCGGGTCGGCCATTTCGCCGCCATTTGCATTCGCTCGATTCTCATCACCGCCAGCGCCTGGCTACTCACGGCGAGCGTTCATGCCGACTGGCCGCAGGCGGCCGGTCCGAATTACGATTATCGCGTCGGTGGCGTGCTCCGACTGCTTTTAGCGTGGCACGCAACCAGTGCGTTCTCTGGAGAACGCCGTTGCCAAACACCGGCGAAGGCGCGCCTGTTGTTGCGGGCGGGTGCGTTTTCCTCACATGCCATAAGCCGATGTCGGCCGATGAGCAACCGGGACGAGCAATCTACGCCATGTGCTTTGACGCCGCTTCCGGCAAGGAACTCTGGCGTCGCGAACTGCCGGCCACGCGGTCCATCGATATGGCCAGCGGATTCAGCGACAACACGGCCGCCTCCCCCGTCACGGACGGCAAGTACGTCTGCTTCATCAATGTCGGCGGCTCAATTCGTACCTTTGATTTGGATGGACAACTGATCTGGGGTTATGATTGGGTTCCATTCGGTCGCCATCACTCGCGTCAACAAGAGCCCCTGCTCCATGACGGGAAGGTCATTTTCCTCAGGACCGTCGCCGAGAATCTGCCCGAAACTGCCGCAACCAAGGCCGGAGCCGCTCCGTTCGGTCGTGACCAAGCGTATTGGACCCGGCTCCATGCCTTCGATCTTTCCAGCGGTAAACTCCGGTGGGTTGCCGAGTCAGCTACTTCGGTGCATTCCGCCTCACTTCTGAACCAAACCGTCGACGGGACGCCAGCCATTTTGACGGGCCGAGGCGGCGGTCATGCGCCGCCCGAGGAGCCTTATGGACTGTCGTTGGTCAATGCGAATACCGGCCGATCGATCTGGGACCTGCCGATCAACGGCTATGCTGCTCATCAAAACGCGGTCTGGCGCGGTGCGCTGGCGCCGCCTTTGTCGGAAGCCGGCATCATCTGGTCGATATACAAAAGGGTGTGTTGCGGCCTGGCATTTAACTTGCTGATGACGTGCAGATTCGACGATACGAAGGTGGCCGTTACGTCAGTGCGGAAAAGGCGAGCTTGCGGGCATCAAAGAATGGCAAGGCGATCACCTATCACTCGAATTGCCTGGTCGGCGACTTTCACTATTTTCGGCCTCACCACGACTTCCTGATCGGCCGCGTGAACGTCACCACCGGCAAAGTGGAGTATCTGCAGGTACCCGTCCAAGTCGTTCGCGACGGCGAATCGGAGACCGTCTTGTGGGACGACCCGCTGGAGAACGACGTCAGGAACAATGATGGATTCGTCGTCAATCAGGACCGACGCGCGACCTTGAGCGGCTGGGGTCATGTGTCCGCAGCCAGCCCGATCGTCGTCGGCGATTACCTGTACATGCCGACCATGATCGGCATGGTCTACGTCGTCCGCTGGAACGCCCCCAAGCTCGACGAATCCGCGTTAGAAGCGATCAGCGATTTAGGCCCCGCCGGCAAGACCTGGACGCTCTCCAGTCTTTCTTTCGATAGCGGTAAACTTTACGCTCGAACGCTGAAGGAACTGATTTGCATCGGCCAATAGGGGTGTCCTTCCGCTAGCCGTGCATATCCCGTTCATACTCCGCATACGCGATGGGTGCCTTGCGGACGGAGAAGGATGACCAGTCCGGTGTGGATGCCAGGCGGTGTCAGGGTGACGGGGGGCCGTCGGCAGACAAGGCCGCAAGGCAGGAATGGGCCGTTGCTCCACCGCTATGTCACCGCTGCGAGCACGGACGCCTCGCCGCCTCGCGCGCGGCCTGAACCGCCGGGAGCAGCAGGGCGATCAGGACGGCGATGATGGCGATCACCACCAGCAACTCGATCAGCGTGAAGCCTCCCACCCGCTGGCAGAAGGCTCGCCCGGCTCGCGTGTCATTCATGCCTCTGTCCTCCGGATCTGGATTTCCCAGGGGCTGCCGTTGGTCTTCGTGGCGTTCGGTGATTCCTTCTGTTGTAACTTGTGTCGGTTCATCGGATCGCCGGCGTCGCCTTCACCTCGCCTGATCCAGCGGCATGCTGCGGACGCGGACGTCGGTAAAGAGTTCCGAATCCTGGATCTTCACCCGGGCCGAGTCCCTGGCACCCGTCCAGATCGGCGTCGTCGTCCCGTCGTCGTAACGGATGTACAGTTTGTCGAGGTCGATCGTATACCTGCCCGGCTCCGCTCCCTTGAAGGCGAGGGCGTACCAGGCAATGCCAATAACGGTGCGCGGCTCAATTGGCCGGGTTCAGTCTAGAAAACAGGCTCATTTCGTCGTCATCTGTACTTTCCCTCGTGGCCTGACCCTATTGCACTGTTCCACACCGTTGGCGTATTCATGGGGAATGACGCAACTCGGATCTCGCTTTGAGGATCGCGCCGGCGGAGCCACACCATGGACGACCTCTCTTGCTTCTGCTGCCTGAATTCCAACTGCCCCGAGCATCGCTAGCGGGGGGCCGGAAATCTCACCGTGACCAGTCGATACGGCACACACAAGCAGCGACGCATGCTCCGCTGCCGGTCCTGCAAGACCCGATTCTCCGAGCGGAAGGGGACGCCCCTGTTCGACTCCCGCCTGCCGCCAGCGAAGGTCGAGTCGGTCCTGGAGCACATCGCCGAGGGGTGCGGCGTCCGCCAGACCGGCCGGCTCTGCAAGGTGAACCGAGGCACCGTCGGCCGCCTGAGCAAGATCGCCGGCGAGCACGCCCGCGACCTCCACGACGAGTTGGTCGCTCTTTCCCCCCCCGAACGCGTGAGGTCCAGTTCGATGAGAAGTGGGCGTTCGTGGCCAAGAAGGAGAAGAATTGCGACCCCAGCGACCCGGCCGATGATCGCAAAGGCGACACCTGGGACCACGTGGCCATCGACGCCGAGAGCCGGTTGATCCTCAGCGTGGTGCCGGGCGAGCGGACTGCCGAGAGCGTCGTGGCGGTCGTCGCGGACTTCAAGCGTCGGACCGGGGGCCGATTGATGAACCTGATGACCACCGATGGCTACCCCGCCTACGAGGATGCGATTCTCCAGGCCGATGGCGAGACGGTCACGCCGCCCCGGACCGGCAAACGAGGGCGTCCCAAAGCTCCGTACAAGGTGGCGCCGGAGGGGTTGACCTACGCCGTGGTGGAGAAGACCCGCGAGAAGGGCCGGGTCGTCAGGATCGCAACACGGGTGATTTTTCGGCACGATCGCCGCGGTGATCGCGGCGTTGGGGATGTCGAGCGCGAGTCGTGCGGTCAATACGTCGTTCGTCGAGCGCCAGAACGGGACGGACCGCCACCGCAACGCGCGGAAAGCGCGCAAGACGTACCGGTTCAGTAAAGACTGGCGGCATCACGAGGCGGTCCCCTATCTTTCCATGTACGTTTACAATTTCTGCTGGCCGGTTCGGACGTTGCGGATCAAAGACGAGCAGGGATGCTGGCAGAAGCGAAGCCCGACGATGGCGGCCGGACTGACGGATCACGTGTGGTCCATCTCCGAATGGCTGACGCTCCCAAGCTGTGCGATGCTGACCGGCCACGAGGGGAAAACCGGCAAACGAAGCATAGGTCATCCCAGCACTGCGAGCGAACCCCTGGTGACCCCGTATTGGCTCGTTGCTTTGAGTTCTTCCCAGAGGTTTTTCGGGTCTCTCTTCCCTTCAATAACCTCTCGATAGAGACCGATCGTCCGCGTGACTGAACGCGCATCTTCATCTAGGAGTTCGATCCGTAAGTTGTTAATCCCTCTAGACTTCAAGCGTGGAAGATACTCGACAGCGGTCTGCGGGATCGCGTTATAAAGAGTGTTTCTGCAACCCACATCTGCCTTCAGTGGGTGTTGGACCCCGGCACGATCCTTGAGCTTTACATCATGATGGTCGCACGGTCGGCCGCATTCGGGGTGAGGCATTCCGTTTGACAGGTGTGCGGAGAACGCGCAGAATTCCATGTGGAACATGGGAATCTGCTGATGGATTACCACTTCGAGCCATGGGGCGGGGACTGAGGCCGCGAGGTCGTCGAGCTGTTCGAAGCTCAGGTCGTACGAGGCGGTCACGCGACGGGCGCCGCGATCGATCCAGTAGGCGACCGAAAGCGCGTTAGCAGCGTTGAGTGCGAAGTCAGCGATAAACGGGATGCCTTGCGCAGCGCAGTGAAGCACGCCACCGGCGTTACGCACGAGAAGGCCGTCGGCCCCTTGTTTGCCCAGGTAGCGGAAGAGGTTCCCCTCGGTCGGTTTCTGGATGCGCGGCGTGGCGATGAAGACGCTCGCTCCCAGGCGACGCGCCAGCCGGACCGCATCGATATAACGCTTAATGTCCTGGAATTCGAGATAGATGGTCGCGATTCCCGACGCCGACGCGGCCTCGATCTGGGCTTCGGTCCGGCAGAGGACCGAGAGGGAAAGCGATCCGGCGGGCCGCGAGTTTTCCCGTTCGTGATCGATCCTGGGCAGGAGAGCGGGCAGGACGGGCGATTCCGTCACGATACGCTGCCGGATCCGGATGGCGGCCTCGTCGAGCCGGGCGACGAGCTCGCGTCTCAGTCGGTTCAGGACACTCGAAGGGACCAGCGGACCTCCCTCGATCTCGGCGGTCATGGTTCCGAGGTGGTAGGACGTCCCGCCCAGGCGGTCGAGCCCGTAGCGAAGCGATTCGAGCGTCGCGGGAAGTCGGTCGGCCGGGTTGAGCGAGTTCGACGCGACGACCTCGGCCGTGTGTCCCTGGGACGTTTGCCCCCTGAGTCGCAAGGGATCACCGGCTCGGGCCGAGACATGAATATCAAGCTCCAGCGTACGACGAGCGGCGCCCTCGAAGCTGCGCCTGAGCCGCGCGTTGAGGTCGGGATCGTCGGTTTTCCAGACGTTCTGTCCCGGACGGATGCGGCTCAGATCGACGTCATGGCGTCCGAACCGAAGCTCGACGCCCACCGAGCGTGAGCCGGGCAGGGCGAGCACCTCGTATACCCGACCACCCTGCTCGGGGAGACCGCGAGGTTCGTCGGCGTCGAGGACGAGGCCGTCGCCGTTCTTGACCGGAGCGGACGGGGCGAGCCGGATGCCCTGGCGCGTCACCTCGCGCACCTGCCCGAGAAACAGGCCCCGCTTCTTGGCGTGGTCGCCCCGGACGAGGACCTTGTGGTTATTGCCGTCGAGAAAGCCGTGGCTGAACCCGCGTGAGAACGAAAGCTCCATCTCCTGCACGTCGGTCCGCGAGAGCGAGAGTGGCCGCCCCGCGCAGGCGTCGTCGATCGCCTGGCGGTAGTGTCTTGTGATGTTCGCGACATATTCGGGGGACTTCAGCCGCCCTTCGATCTTGAGGCTGGCCACGCCGATCTCGACGAGGCGCCCGACCAGGTCATACGCGGCCAGGTCCTGTGGGCTGAGCAGGTACTGGATATCGCCGAGGTCGCGCACCTGGCCGTCGCAGACCACCTGGTAAGGCATCCGGCAGGCCTGGGCGCACTCACCGCGATTGGCCGAGCGGCCTCCGAGCGCCTCGCTCGTCAGGCACTGACCCGAATAGGCAACACAGAGCGCCCCGTGGACGAAGACCTCGACGGGTAGCTCGGAGTCGCGCGCGACCCGCTCGATCTCACGGATCGACAGCTCGCGAGCCAGAATCACCCGCGAGCAGCCGAGGTCTCGCGCGATCTGGACGCCCTCGGCGCTGGTCACCGACATCTGGGTCGAGGCGTGAATCTCCAGGTCGGGCGAGACGGCGCGGATCAAGCGGGCGAGTCCGACGTCCTGAACGATAACGGCGTCAACTCCCGACTCAACCAGGTGTCGGATCCATTTCTCGAGTTCGGGAAGCTCGCGAGGAAAGACCAGGGTATTAAGCGTGACGTAACCACGCACGCCGCGCTGATGGAGCACTCCCATGATCTCGGGGAGATCAACGCCGTCAAAATTGGTGGCCCGCGCCCGGGCGTTGTGCCGCTGGAGGCCGAAATAGACGGCGTCGGCCCCGTTCTCGATCGCGGAACGCAGGCAATCGCGGTCGCCGGCGGGAGCCAGGAGCTCCGGTCGGGGCGAGGCGGACGTCATGGGCGGAAGATCGTCGGCTTTCTGGGACATGCGGACCACGCGTTTGAGGATCTCTACGGATGAAGGTCTCGGGCATCGGAAGCGCTTACGGCTCACGGACCTCGTATTGTACATCGCGACCGTCCCGCGCGAACATTCGATTCCGCGAGCCCCTGGCGGCCGGCGGCCGGCGGCCGGGTGACGAGCGAGTCCCTCCAGAGCCGTTCGCATCGTTTTGACAAAGGTGGAATGTCAAACTACGGTTCGGTTGGTATCAGGAAGCCTTGCCATGAGTTGCCGAGCAAGTCTCGAGCACGCGGGTCGATGATCGAGGAGACGCATGCCCAGCCACGTCGTTTCTTCCCTCGGACCCGCCTGCCCGGTGGGAGGGTGCGTCTCGGCCACCACCCAGGAAGGCGTGATCGACTTTACTCGCAAGCTGCTCGACACATCCGATTTTCCGGCGCGTTGGGGCTGTGGTAACTGGTCGCCTGGTCTGGGCTGGCTGCATATCGTCTCGGACCTCCTGATCTTCGGGGCGTATTTATCGATTCCGATCGGCCTGGCTTACTTCCTGGTCCGTCGACGTGACCTGCCGTTCCCCGGACTGATCGCGCTGTTCGTCGCGTTCATTCTCTCGTGCGGGATCGGGCACGCGATCGAGGCATTGATCTTCTGGCATCCCGTGTACCGGCTCGCCGGTGTGGTCAAGGGCGTGACCGCGGTCGTCTCCTGGATGACGGTCGTCTCGCTGGTCAGGGTGATGCCCGAGGCCCTGAAACTTCCCGATATCGCGCGCCTCAACCAGCAGCTTCGACGCGAGATGGACGAGCGAATGTCGATCGAGTCGGAGGCTAGAAAGCTTGCCCTGGTGGCCGCTCGCACCGACAACGCGGTGATCATCACCGATGCCCATGGCCGGATCGAGTGGGTCAACGCGGGTTTCACGCGGATCACGGAGTACGCGCTGGAGGAGGTCATCGGTCGGACTCCCGGTAAGCTGCTTCAAGGCCCCGAAACCGACCCGGACACGATCGTGTTCATGCGGGATCGCCTTGGCGCGGGGGAAGGTTTCAAGACCGAGCTGATCAATTACACGCGGTCGGGCCGAGCATACTGGCTGGCGATCGAGGTCCAGCCGATGTGCGACGACACGGGCAAACTCACCCACTTCATGGCGATCGAGACCGATATCACCGAGCGCAAGCGCGCCGAGCAGGCCCTCACGGCGCGAACCCGACAGGCAGCCCTGGGGGCGGACGTGGGATTGGCCCTGACCCAGGATGCCGCGTTGCCCGATCAGGTCCAGGCGTGCGCCCGGGCGCTGGTCCGGCATCTCGACGCCGCCTTCGCGCGGATCTGGGCCATCGTGCCCGGCGAGGACGTTCTGGAGCTGATCGCCAGCGCCGGACTCTATACGCACCTCGATGGGGAACACGCGCGGATCGCGGTCGGGACCAAGAAGATCGGCAAAATCGCCGAGGCGTGCCAGCCCACGCTGACGAACGACGTGGCGCATGATCCGTTAATCAGCGACCAGGAATGGGCCCGCCGTGAGGGGCTGGTCGCGTTCGCCGGCCACCCTCTGATGGTCAACGGGAGGCTCGTGGGTGTGGCCGCCGTCTTCGCTCGCCGGCCGTTCGACGCCGCGACCATCGAGGCCCTGGGCTCGGTCGCCAACGCCATGGCCCTGGGAATCGAACGCGAGCGACAGTCGCAGGCGCTACGGGCGAGCGAGGCACGGAAGGCGGCGATCCTTCAGACGGCGCTCGACGCAATCATCCTGATGGATGACGCGGGACGCATCCTCGAGTTCAACCCCGCCGCGGAGACCACCTTTGGCTTCTCCGCGAGTGAAGCCGTCGGGCGGCCGATGGAAGAGATCATCATTCCGCCGGCCTTGCGCGTCGCGCATCGAAACGGTCTGAAGCGTTATGGAGAAGTCCGGGAGAGTAGCGTGCTGGGACGTCGGCTCGAGCTCTCGGCGGTCCGGCGCGACGGCACCGAGTTTCCGGTGGAGCTGGCGATCACGCCGATCCTGACGGGCGACCGGCCGGTCTTCACGGGGTACATCCGTGATATCACCGAACGCAAGGAACATGAGGAATCGCTCCGGCGCGCCCGTGACCGGGCCGAGGAGGCAAGCCGGGCCAAGAGCCGGTTCCTGGCCAATATGAGCCACGAGATCCGTACACCCTTGACGGCGGTCCTGGGCTTCGCCGACGTCCTGAATCGCGGGATCGCCGACGAGGCCGAGCGGCGTGATTATCTCGGGACGATTGTCACCAGCGGACGGCACCTGCTGACCTTGCTCGACGACGTCCTCGACCTGTCCAAGATCGAGGCCGGACGGATGACGTATCGGCGGGTCCGGTGCTCGCCGCACCGGGTGCTCTCCGAGGCGCTCTCGATTCTCCGGGTTCGCGCCTGTGAGAAAGGTCTGAGCCTGGACCTGCGCTGGAAAGGGCTCGTCCCGGACTCCATCCAGACCGACCCTGACCGGCTCCGGCAACTTCTCATGAATCTGGTGGGCAACGCGATCAAGTTCACTGAACGCGGTGGGGTCCGGCTGGAGGCGGAGATCGCGTCCGGTCAGCCCGGACCATTTTTGAAGCTCGCGGTTCATGATACGGGGATTGGCATCGCGCCCGAACATCTCGAACGCGTGTTCTCACCGTTCGACCAGGCCGACGACTCGGTGACCCGACGCTTCGGCGGAACCGGTCTTGGCCTGGCGATCAGCCGACACATCGCGCCGGGCTCGGCGGCGACCTGACGGTCGAGAGCCGTCCGGCCGAGGGTAGCACCTTTCGCGCGTCGATCGAGACCGGGCCGCTCGATGGGATCGTGATGCTCGACCACCCGGCGAGCGATGCCCTGGCCGGTTCGGATCGGGCGTCAGAGGCGGTTCCGCGGCTCGATGGAGCGGAGCTCCTGCTGGTCGAGGACGGGGCCACGAACCGCAAGTTGATCGGGCTCATTCTGAGGCGGGCCGGCGCCGTGGTCCACTTCGCCGAGCACGGCCAGGCCGCTCTCGAAGCGCTCGCCGCGCGGAGCTTCGATCTGATCCTCATGGACATGCAGATGCCGGTTCTCGATGGCTATGAGGCCACCCGTCGTATCCGTGCCGGCGGTTACACCGGGGCGATCCTCGCCCTGACCGCCCACACGCTCCGGGGCGAGGCCGAGGCTTGCATCGAGGCTGGCTGCAATGCCCATATCTCAAAGCCTATCGACCATGAAGCCCTGCTCGAGACGGTCCGAGCGTATTTGCCGGAAGTACGATGCCCGGTCGCCGAAGCCGATCGGCCGATTGAACCGACGGTTTCTTGCTCCCCGACGTGCCGGAACGAGGCGATCGGGCCGCCATTGATCTCGGCTCTGCCGGCCGATGATTCCGAGTTTCGCGAGATCGTCGAGGAGTTCGTGGCCACTCTGGCCGAGAAGATCCGAGCGATGCGCACGGCCTGGGAGCGCGGCGATCGTGCTGAACTGGCCGGTCTGGCGCACTGGCTGAAGGGGGCCGGCGGCACAGCGGGATTCGACGCCTTGACCGAAACGGCCCGCCGGCTCGAGAAACAGGTCCAGCTCGGGACGACGGACGAGATCGGCCGCGAGCTTCACGCGATGGAGCAACTCGCGCGTCGGGTCGCCGCGCCGTCGAGTGTATCCGTGTGAAACGGGAAACCTTACGTCAATGAGCAGCTTCGAGACCCACGCCGTCCCCGGTTCGCTCAAGAACCTGTCGGCCCTCCAGGCCCGCGCTCGGCTCGAGATGGCGACGGGCACACCTCCCGGTCCGCCTCCCAGTTACGGACCGGCACAACCGTCGGTCGCGTGCCCTTCGATCATGATCGTGGACGACGAGCCGACGACCGTGCGGATCGTCCGGCGCGTACCTTACGGACGTGGGGCACGACCGGTTCGTGACGACTTCCGACGCGCTGGCGGTGATCCCGATGCTGATCCGGGAGCGGCCCGACCTGGTCCTGCTCGATATCCTGATGCCGCGGATCAGTGGTCTCGAGCTCCTCGAGCGCGATCCGGAGCGACCCGGACGTCTCGGCCATCCCGGTCATCATCCTGACCGCCAACGACGATCGCGCGACCCGGCTCGAAGCCCTGAACCGGGGCGCGACCGATTTTCTGCAAAAGCCCGTCGATCCCAGCGAGCTGGCCGCGCGGGTCCGCAACTTGTTGATGGTCAAGGCGTATCACGACCACCTGAGGAATCACTCACGGACCCTGGAGGACGCGGTCCGCGCCCGGACCATGGAGCTCGAAGACTCGCGCCGGGACGTGATCCGCTGCCTGGCCCGCGCCGCCGAGTTTCGGGACGACGACACCGGGCATCACGTCCTCCGGGTCGGCCGGTACGCGCGGCTCATCGGTGCGGAGCTCGGGCTCGATCCGGCGTATCTCGAGGTCCTGGAATCGGCGGCCCAACTTCACGATGTAGGCAAGATCGGCATCCCCGACGCCATCCTGCTCAAGGCTGGGCCGCTCACTCCGGAGGAAGTCGAACGGATGCGGAAGCATTGCAATCACGGCAAGCGGATCATCGAGCTGAGGCGCGAGGAAGAGGGGGCGCGTTGGCGGGCCCACACCGAGATCGGTGCCAGGATTCTCGAATCCGGCCATTCCGATGTGCTGAAACTGGCCATGCGTATCGCCCTGACGCATCACGAGCGCTGGGACGGAACGGGATACCCACTCGGACTGGCCGGCGAGGACATACCGCTCGAAGGTCGAATCACGGCGGTCGCCGACGTGTTCGACGCGCTCGAGCAGTCGACGACCCTACAAGCCGGCCCTCGCGCTCGAAAAATGCTTCGAGATCATGGCCGAGGGTCGCGGTAGTCATTTCTCTCCGCAAGTCCTCGACGCCTTCTTCAAGCGTCGCGAGGAGATCGTGCGCGAGCAAATCACTTACGCGGACATTGATTGAGGAAGGCAAAGATCGCGTCTCGTCATCGCCTCGCGGTCACGAGCGAGGAACCAGACGTGGACCTCCCACCGCAGGCTCCAGCAAGGATTGTGTGTGGGCAATCATGCAACAATCCATGACTATCAAGCTCATTCCGACGGCGCCGGCTTGCACGTCGAGTTTGGGTCTGAACGACTCCGAGACCGATCCGATCGCGGAATCCTGGAAAGCAAAGCGCTCCGTCGTCGCAAGAGTGCACCAACGCGCAGCCCTTTTCGACGTGCGCACTCGGGCGAGTTCGGAAGGGACGACCCGGATCGAAACCGCGCCGACCGAAATAAAGGGGTGAGTGAGCCGGGTTCATCGGAGGCGGGAGTGTGAGGGCAAAACCACTCGGTGCATCAGAAGATCGGAAGGTTCCGGGCGTGGCAAGTAGATGATAATAAATTGAATTTGTGGATTTTATATACCCTTAAAAATGGGCGCCGGGGTGAGTGGGCCGTTGTTCCGTGCCAATTGACGCGGTATTGTAACTCGCTTCAATGCCAAATTCATTTCCTCGATCAGTACCGAGCGGGCTCGATGCCTTTCGGAGCATCGGTATGCGATTATGCCGTTTCAATCTGGACGAACTGACACTCGTGGGTTTTTATGCCGACGATCACGTCATCCCCATCGATCAGGCCGCGGAGGCTTACGGTGAGGACGTCGGTATCGACCTGCTCTTGCCGACAACGAGCGAGCTTCCCGACCTTCTGCCTCCGGACGGTAGTTCATTCGAGGCGCTGCGCGAGCTGCACGAATGGGTCGAACAACTTGATATCATCCAGCGCGACGAGCTGGCCATCGCCATCGACGAGGTCCAGCTTCTGGTACCGATTGGCAATCCGAGCAAGCTGTTGCTCCTGGCAGGAAACTACGCTGCCCACGTCGCCGAGCGCGGCGGAACGGCCGCCGAGCGCGACGAGACGTTCCCGTACGTTTTCTTGAAGCCTCCGTCCACCACGCTGACCCATCCGGGCGACCCGGTGATCTTGCCCAGCATCTCGCCGGACCACATCGACTGGGAATGCGAGCTGGGCGTCGTGATCGGGCGCCGGTGTCGAGGCGTTTCGGAGGCCGCGGCGCTGGGTTATGTGGCCGGATACACGGTCATCAACGACATCAGCGACCGCAAGTTTCAGCCAAATCCCGGGCGGAAGCCGCGCGAGCGGGACAAGTTCTTTGACTGGCTGCACGGCAAGTGGCACGACACCTTCTGCCCGATCGGCCCGTGTATCCTGACGGCTGACGCTGTGGCCGACCCCCAGTCGCTCGCCTTGCGGCTCACCGTCAACGGCGAGGTCAAGCAGAACGCAACCACGGCCCAGATGATCTTCCCGGTGGCGTCGATCATCGCGTTCGTCTCGCGGTTCGTGACCCTGGAGCCGGGCGACATCATCGCGACCGGCACCCCTTCGGGCGTGGGCTCGGCTACCGGGACCTATCTCAAGCCCGGAGACGTGGTGCGCGCGACGATCGCGGGCATCGGGACGCTCGAGAACCCGATCGAGGCAGAGGACGAGGACGATGTCGAGGTCAAGTTCCAGGACGGCGAGTCGCTCTGAAGAAACACTCCGAGACTCCTTGACCTTGTGAGTCGAGCCTCGCCGACGGATCGCACCCGTGACGGGCGGGGTGTGCCCACGCTCCGTCGATCGAGTCGTCTCCAGGGAAAGCTGTCGGCGGCCGGAGCGGAATGGCGGGGGCGACAAATCGTGGTATTCTTGGACGAAATGGCACGGGCCCGGACGCGCTACGAATTCCAGTCCGTCTTCGACTCCGTTTTCATTCCGACAGGGTGGCATTGATGTCCGAGATTCGCAAGCTGCTGGTGGCCAATCGGGGTGAAATCGCGATTCGGGTCTTTCGCTCGGCGCACGAGCTGGGCATCCGCACGGTGGCCGTGTACTCGCACGAGGACCGGTTCGCGATGCATCGGCTCAAGGCCGACGAGGCTTACCCGATCGGCAAGCCGGGCGAGCCGATCCGCAGCTATCTGAACATTCCGGCGATCATCGAACTGGCGCGGGAAAAACAGGTCGACGCGATCCATCCCGGGTACGGGTTCCTATCCGAGAACGCCGAGTTCGCCCGCGCCTGCGCGGCGGCGGGAATCGCGTTCGTCGGCCCGCGCCCCGAGCTGCTCGATACCCTGGGCGACAAGGTGGCGGCCCGCAACCTGGCGCCGAGGCGGGGGTGCCCGTGCTGTCGGGGAGCGATCAGCCGGTTGAGCCCGGACCCCAGTCGCATCAGCTCGCCGAGGCGCTCGGCTATCCGGTGATCGTCAAGGCGTCGATGGGCGGCGGCGGGCGCGGGATGCGCGTGGTCGAGTCGGCCGACATGCTCGACGCGTCGATCGATCAGGCCCGTCGCGAGGCCGGCACCGCGTTCGGCGTCCCCGACGTCTTCCTCGAAAAGTTCATCCGCAACGCCAAGCACATCGAGGTCCAGCTCCTGGGCGACCAGCACGGCAACCTCGTCCACCTGTTCGAACGCGATTGCTCGGTTCAGCGCCGGCACCAGAAGATCATCGAGATCGCACCGGCGTACAACCTCGACCCCGCGCTCCGCGGCCGATCTGCGACGCGGCGGTGCGGCTCGGCCGACACGTCGCGCTACGAGAACGCCGGCACTGTCGAGTTCCTGGTCGATATCGACGCGGGCGCAGTTCTACTTCATCGAGGTCAACCCGCGCATCCAGGTCGAGCACACCGTGACCGAGATCGTGACGGGGATCGACCTGATCAAGAGCCAGATCCTGATCGCACAGGGGGTGCCGCTGTCGGACCCGGAGATCGCACCTGCCGGGGCAGGACTCGGTCCGCGCGATGGGGTACGCCTTCCAGTGCCGGGTGACGACCGAGGACCCGGCGAACAAGTTCACGCCCGATTACGGGCGGATCACCCATTACCGCTCGCCCGGCGGCCTGGGCTTGCGGCTCGACGGCGGCAACGCCGATCACCGGCGCGATCATCACGCCGTTTTACGACTCGATGCTCGTGAAGGTCTCGGCCAGCGGCAACCGTTTCGTCGACGCGGCCCGGCGAATGGAGCGGGCGCTTCAGGAGTTCCGGGTCCGCGGGGTCAAGACCAACGTCCCGTTCCTGCTGAACGTCGTGACACACCCGGTCTTCCTCGCGGGACGGTGCACAACCCGGTTCATCGATGAGACCCCCGAACTCTTCCGGTTCCCGCTCCGGCAGGACCGCGCGACCAAGCTCCTGACTTCGCCGCCGAGGTCACGGTCAACGGCTTCCCTGGGGTGCCGCGGACCGGCGAGCACATCGGTGCCGAACGAGCCCGCGGCTCCCACATACGATCGCGCAGCGAGCCATACCCGGACGGCTCGCGAACGCTGCTCAAGAAGCTCGGGCCCGACGCCTTCGCCGCATGGGTCCGCGACCAGACGCCGCTGCTCCTGACCGACACGACATTCCGCGACGCCCACCAGTCGCTGCTGGCGACCCGCGTGCGCACCCGCGACATGCTCCGCCTGGCCGACGCCTACGCGCGGATCTGCCGCGAAGATCTTCTCGATCGAGATGTGGGGCGGGGCGACGTTCGACACCTCGATGCGGTTCCTCAAGGAAGACCCCTGGGAACGCCTGGTCCAGCTCCGCGAGAAGATCCCCAACATCCTGTTCCAGATGCTCCTCCGCGGCTCGAACGCCGTCGGCTACACGAGCTACCCCGACAACGTCGTCCGGGCGTTCGTGAAGGAGTCGGCCGAGGCGGGGATCGACCTGTTCCGCGTCTTCGACGCCGCTGAACTGGATCCCCAACATGGAGGTCGGCGCTCGACGCCGTGCGCCAGAACGGAGCGCTCTGCGAGGCAGCGATCTGCTACACCGGCGACATCCTCGACCCGAAGCGGACCAAGTATGACCTGACGTATTACGTCCAGCTTGCCCGCGATCTGGAGCAGCGCGGGCGCAACCTGATCGCGATCAAGGACATGGCCGGCCTCTGCAAGCCGTCCGCCGCCGAGCGGCTGATCAAGGCGCTGCGCGAGGAGGTCGGCATCCCGATCCACTTCCATACCCACGACATCGGAGGCGCACAGGCCGCCAGCGTGCTCAAGGGCGCCGAGGTCGGGCTCGATATCGCCGACGGGGCCGTGGCGTCGATGTCGGGCCTGACCTCGCAGCCCAGCCTGAACGCGATCGTCGAATCGCTCCGGTTCACCCCGCGCGAGTCCGGGGTCGATCCCGCGGCCCTGATCGAGATCAGCCGGTACTGGGAAGAAGTCCGTTCCCTGTACGCCCCGTTCGAGAGCCGGCCTCCGCGCCTCGTCGGCCGAAGTTTACGCCTACGAGATGCCCGGCGGCCAGTACACGAACCTATTCCAGCAGGCCAAGGCCCTGGGGCTGGCGTCGCGCTGGGCCGAGGTTTGCAAGGCTTACGCCGACGTCAATATCCTCTTTGGCGACATCATCAAGGTGACGCCGACCTCGAAGGTCGTCGGCGACATGGCCTTGTTCCTCGTCGCCAACAACCTGACTCCGGCGGACACGGTCGACCCCGAGCGCGAGCTGGCGTTTCCCGAGAGCGTGGTCGAGCTCTTCGAGGGCCGGCTCGGCCAGCCTCCGGGGGGCTTTCCGCCGGTCCTTCAGGAGCGCGTGCTCAAGGGACGTCCGGCATCGACCGAACGTCCCGGCAAGAACCTGCCCCCGGCCGATCTCGCCGCGGCGCGCGACGAAGGCGACCGCGCTTCTCGGGCCGGCCGGCCAGTGACCGCGATGCGCTCAGCTACCTGCTCTATCCCCGCGTCTTTCCCGACCTCGCCGCGCACGAGCGGACCTATTCGGATACCTCGATCTTGCCGACCGCCCTGTTCTTCCACGGCCCGGAGCCAGGTGTCGAGCACCTGGTCGAGATCGAGCCGGGCAAGACGCTGATCGTCAAGCTACTGGCGGTCGGCGAGCCGCATGCCGACGGCAAGCGCACCGTCTTCTTCGAGCTCAACGGCCAGCCGCGCGAGGTCGAAATCGTCGACCGCTCGCTTGCCTCGGCGGTTCGCGAGACCCCCAAGGCCGATCCCAACGACCCTAATCAGATCGCCGCGCCCTTGCCCGGCCTGGTGGTCGGCGTCGCGGTCAACGCCGGCGACCCGATCCGCAAGGGACAGAAGCTCCTATCGATCGAAGCCATGAAGATGGAAACCACCCTCTACGCCGAGCGCCCGGGCCGCGTGGTCGAGGTTCTCGACGCACGTGGGCCATCAGGTCAAGACGGGCGAGCTTCTGATCCGGCTTTCAAGCACGTGATCGTGAGATGAAATCCTTTGGATGCTTCTCGTGTCGGCGACATACGACTGATCCATCGGCAAATGGTCGAGTCGACGAACGACCTGGCCCGGAGTTGGGTCGAGACAGGTGAGGCACCTCTGCCGTTCTGTCTCCGGGCCGACCGGCAGACGCGCGGGCGAGGACGCGGCACGAACCGCTGGTGGTCGGATGAGGGGAGCCTGATGTTCACCCTCGCGATCGACCCGCGAGCTCACGGCTTGCGGCCCGAGCACGAGCCGCGGATGTCGCTAGCAAGTGCGGTCGGGTTGATCGACGCCATCGAGTCGCTCGACCTTCGCCTGACCTATCCCCTGGCGATCCGATGGCCCAACGACATCGAGGCCGGCGATCGAAAGCTGGGAGGCATCCTTCCCGAGCGGGTCGAGACAAGCCGGGGCCGTTTCCTGTTAATCGGGATCGGGCTGAACCTGACGACCCGGTTTGACATGGCACCCGACGATGTCCGTCCGATGGCTGTCGCCCTGACCGACCTGATGCGCGCCGATGCCGGGCGGCTTGATCCGGCAAATTTGCTCCAGGCCTTCCTGAACCATTTAGCGACGACGTTTGATCAGCTTGCGCGCTGACGACTCGGCGATCCACGAGCGATGGTCCGCACTCGACGCGCTGCGGGACCGGTCGATCCGGATCGAGCCTGGGTGAGCGGATGATTTCCGGGATCGCGCGGGGAATCGACGAAGAAGGGGCCCTGCGGCTCGATTCAGCCACGGGCCCCTTGAGTGTGCACGGCGGGCGGGTTCTTCGCGATCGGCCCGCCTGATCGATTTCGATCAGCGAGTCGCGGCGAGCTCCTTGGCCGTCTTCGCGGGAGCTTCCTTGGTGCCGATCCAGTCGACCAGGATCGGGGTGGCGATGTAGATGGTGCTGTAGGTGCCGCTCAGGAAGCCGACCACCAGGGCGAAGGCGAAGCCGTGCAGCCCTTCGCCGCCGAAGAAGTAGAGGATGACCACGACGAGCCAGGCGGTGAACGACGTCAGGATCGTCCGGCTCAGGGTCTGGTTGATGGCGTCGTTGATCATCTGCTTGGTCAGGTAGGGCGTCTTCCCCTTGATCTCGCGGATCCGGTCGAAGATGACGATCGTGTCGTTGACCGAGAAGCCGATCAGGGTCAGGAACGCGGCGATCATCGGCAGGTCGATCTTGAACTGGTCGATCAGGAGGAACTCGCGGACTCCCGGGATCGTCGCCAGCCAGTAGCTGACGGCCACCGCGCCCAGGGTGACGAGCACGTCGTGGACGACGGCGATGACCGCGGCGAGGCCGTAGGTCAGCGACTTGAACCGGAACCAGAGGTAGGCGATGATGATCAGCCAGCTCGCGAACGGTGGCGATCCAGGCCAGGGTCCGGGTCTCGCCGGCGACGGTGCTGCCGAAGTTGGTGATCCGCTCGAAGAGCAGGTCGCGGTTGTTCTGAAGCGCCCGGCGCCAGCGTCTCGAGCTCGGCCTTGGCGACGTCGGGCTCGAGGTCGGTGCGCAGGATCAAGACGTCTTCGGCCGCGGTCTTGCCCGGTGCGGGTCCGGCCGCGGGTGTCGCGGCCGTCGGAGCGACGATCTCGAACCGGCTGGCCGGGTTGGCGATCCCTGCCTGCGACAGGACCTTGCGTGAAGACGGCCGAGACCACCTGCGCCGGCGGCTGAGTGGTGTTGAACGCGGTCGTGTTGAAGCTGAGCGGGTACTCCTGGCCCCCGGCGAACCGGTCGGCCAGACCGGGGCTGGCGCTTGGCATCCGCCGCGGCAGCCGGCGCGTGCGGGGATCGGCTTGCCCTCGCCCGGCGGTCATCACGACTCGCTGAAGGCGTCGGGCCGAACGCCTTGAGGATCTTGTCCTTGACCTTGTCGGTCTCCTGCTCGGTCGTGCGGATGTTGAACCGGGTGAGGCGCTTGTCGTTGCCGACCTTGAGGCTCTCGACCGTCACGTCGGGCAGCACGCTGGCCTTCTCGCGCACGAAGCTGGCGCGCTGCGACTCGCTGAGCGGCTTGACCTGCGGGGTCGTCTTCGTTGAGCCGGATCGTCACGAGCGTGCCGCCGGTGAGGTCGATGTTGTACATCGAGTTGCCGCGGGCGACAGAACGCGACGAGCCCCAGGACGATCACGATCAGCGAGCCCGCGATGCAGTAGTAGCGCGGGCCGATGAAGTCGATGTTGGTCTTGTCCATCATCTTCATCATCGTCAGCTTCTTGAGCCAGCCCCGCTGGTACCAGAACTCGAAGATCACCCGCGAGACGAAGACGGCGGTGAACAGGTTCCAGAGCATGCCGATGATCATCGTCAGGGCGAAGCTCTTGACCTCCTCGGTCCCGACCCACCAGAGCACGAGGCTCGAGAGGAGCTGGGTCACGTGCGAGTCGAAGATCGTGACCCAGGCCCGGTTGAACCCGTTGCGGATCTGCTGGGCGAGCCCCGCCCCACGCTCCTTCTCCTCGCGCATCCGCTCGAAGACGAGCACGTTGGCGTCGACCGCCATGCCGATCGTCAGCGCCAGGCCGGCGAGGCCGGGCAGCGAGAACGTCGACTGCATGAACGCCATCGAGCCGACCAGCAGGATCATGTTCAGGACAAGCGCGACGACGGCGACCACGCCCGGCGAACCGGTAGTAGACGAGCATGAAGATCGGGACGACGAGCATCGAGACCTAGATCGCGAGGACGCCCTTGGCGATCGTGTCCTCGCCCAGGGTCGGGCCCGACCTTCTCCTCCTGGAGCGGATTCGGGTTCAGGCTCGCGGGCAGGCTGCCTTCCTGGAGGATCTTGATCAGGTACTCGACCTCCTTGGCCTTGAAGCCCTGACCGCCCCCCTCGATGATCCCCTGGTCGCGGATCTCCGAGTTGATCGACGGGGCCGACATCACGAGGTTGTCGAGCAGGATGGCGAGCTGATACTTGAACGCGCCGTCTTCCTCGGGCAGGTGCTCGCGGGTCAACTGGCCGAACTTGCGAGCCCCTGGTCCGGTTGAAGACGAAGCCGACGGCCGGCTGGAGCCGCTCGTCCTGGTCGTGCGAGTAGACGCGGGCCAGGTACTTGCCGGTGACGTTCTGGCGGTCGAGGTTGCAGAGGATCGACCGCTCGACCCGCCCCGGCGAGACCTGGTCCTCGCGGATGATCGGATCGCTCGGGCGGGGGTTCGTCGGGTCGCCGCCGCGGATCTCGCTCGGGTTGTACTCGACCCGGTACGAGGCGATCGACTTCAGGTTGTGGGGCCGGCTCAGGTAGAGCGTGTTCGGCCGTGTTCTTGAGCGATCGGCACCAGCGCGGTCTGCTCGACGCCGGAGCTGTCCTTGCCGGTGAGCTCGACGTTGATCCCGGCGTAGCGGTTCTTCTTCCAGTTCTGGCGCGGGTCGGTGATCGTGTCGGCGGTGAAACTTGGGGTTCTTCCCGGTCGAGATCTCGCCGAGCTTGGCCCACAGGTACCGCGCCGGCGGCCTGGCCCGGCCGCCCGGGGCGAGCGCCCGGTCGATCACGGTCGCGTCGTGCTTGCGGTTGGCCAGGATGCGGAACTCCAGAGCGCCGACGTCGGTCAGCATCCGCTTGACCTCTTCGACCTCCTCGGCCTCGGCGGCCGGCAGGATGATCTCGAGCCGGTTGCTGCCGATCTTGCGGATCGGGATCTCGCGCACTCCTTCGGGGTCGACCCGGTGCTTCAGCGACGCGATCAGCTCGTCCATGTTGAACGACGCCGGCAGGTTCTCCTTGACGACCTCGTAGACCAGGATCGTCCCGCCCGAGAGGTCGATGCCCAGCTTGAGCTTCTCCTGCGGCGGCCAGAGCGCCAGCAGGCCCGCGGCAGTGCACGCGGCGATGATCGCGAACTTGACCTGGAGCACCTTCCCCATGGCCAGGTAGACCAGGAGCGCGATCAAGACTGGCAATCAGGGCAAACGCGAAGACGTAACCGACCGCTTCCATTGAGCTCTTCCTGGCACCAGGTTAATGGGTGCGTCGAACGGTCTCATCCTGCCGATCGGCTCGACCGACCGGAACTGATGAACCGACTCCTTTGGGATTGATCTCGACCCGATTTTCTGTTGCGTCGGCTGGTCCCGATCGCCGATCAGGCAGGCTCGGCGGCCTTTTCCTGCGATGGAGACGCTGACCTTGACTGCGAGGTCTCGACCACCTTGAGAATCGAAACCCGGCTGAACGTGAGCTTCACCCCGCGGTCGTCGTCGACCCGCAGGACCACCCGGTCGTGATCCGTGTCCATCGAGACCACCGTGCCGTAGATCCCCGCCGTGGTGATCACCTTGTCGTTCTTCTTCAAGGCGCTCGATCATCTCCTGCCGCTTGCGATCCTCGAGCTGCTTCGGACGAATCATCAGGAAATAGAACAGGATCAGGACCGGCAAGAGCGGCAGCAGAGTCGAGAAGATGTTCGGGCTGCGCCCGGGGCCGGGTCAGCGGCGGCGAAGAGCAATCCCAGGCGCTCAGCATACTTGGATTGGACATGGTCAGAGTTCGTGAACCTCTCGGAAAAGCGTTCGACGGACGGAACGGGAGCCGGGCGACCCGGAGTCATCTGCCGTGGTTTCTGCTGCATGCGTGAATGCGGGTTCCTCGTTCCGGAACCGTTCACCGCAGCCCTGCCAGCAATCTAACCGTTAGGGTCCCAAGGCTTCAAGCACTTCCGCCCGGAACTGGACAAACCGGCCCTGTGTTATCGCTTCGACGAATCCGCGGGTCAAGCGTTGGAGGTAGGCGACGTTGTGGATCGAGGCCAGGATCGGGCCGAGCATCTCCTTGGCGAGGAACAGGTGGCGAAGGTATGCCCGGCTGAACTCGCGGCAGGCCAGGCAGTCGCAGCCTGCCTCGATCGGCCGCGGATCGAGCCGGTGGGCGGCGTTGCGGAGCTTGACCGGCCCCTGGTCGGTCAGGCAGGTCGCGTTCCGGCCGTTGCGGGTGGGCAGGACGCAGTCGAACAGGTCGATCCCGTCGGCGACCGCGTCGAGGATATCCTGCGGCCGGCCGACCCCCATCAGGTAGCGCGGCCGATCGTCGGGGAGCAGGTGGGTGCTGACCTCCAGGGCCGCGCGGACCTGCTCGCGGCCCTCGCCGACGCTGACGCCGCCGACCGCGTAGCCGTCGAAATCGAGCGCGATCAAGGCCTCGGCGCACTCGCGCGGAGATCGGCGTGGCTCCCCCCTGGACGATGCCGAAAAGGGCCTGGTCGCTCGCGGCGGTGGGCCTGCCTTGCAACAGCACGGCCCAGCGGATCGTTCGCGATCACGGCATCGGCGATCCGTTCGTTGGAGGCCGGCAGGGCGGGGCAATGGTCCAGGCACATGGCGACGTCGGCCCCGAGCGCCTCCTGGATCGACATGGCGCGTTCGGGGGTGAGCTCGAGCAGGCGGCCGTCGAGATGCGAGCGGAACGCGACGCCGGCCTCGCTGATCTTGGCCCGTTCGGCCAGGCTGAAGACCTGAAATCCCCCGGAGTCGGTCAGGATCGGGCCATTCCAGCCCATGAAGCGATGCAGCCCGCCCAGACGCCGCGACGACCTCTTCGCCCGGCCGGAGGGCCAGGTGATAGGTGTTGGCCAGGACCATCGTCGTGCCGGTCGATCGGACCTGGTCGGGGGTGAGCCCCTTGACCGTCGCCTGGGTCCCCACCGGCATGAACGCCGGGGTCTCGACCGTGCCGTGCGGCGTGTGCAGGCGCCCCCGGCGCGCGGCTGACGAAGGTCACGCGCCAGGGTCTCAAAATGGACCGGCCGGATGCGGGTCGAGAGGGTCATGAGCGGTTGGGTCTGGTCGTGATCCGGTTGATGCCCACGGTGTGAGACCGCATCCCCCACCCTCGATCGGCCGAGATCGGTGAGCGGCGCCACCCGACAATGCCCGGCTCGGTTCCGCGACTTCCACACGATCGGGTGCTCATTCGTTCTTGAGCTTGAGCCCCAGCTCGGTGAGCTTCTCGCGGACCTCGTTGAGCGAGGTGACGCCGAAGTTCTTGCACTCCATCAGCTCGTCGCCGGTGTGGATCGATGAGCTCGCCGACGGTCTGGATGCCGAGCTTGGTCATGCACTTGCGGGCCCGGACCGAGAGGTTCAGGTCGCTGATCGGCTTGGCCAGGAGCGCCTTTTCTTCCTGCGAGAGCTCCTCGATCGGCTCGGCCTGGAAGCCGTTGGCGACGCGTTCGCCGCCTTCCAGGGCCATGCCCAGGCGAAGGCCCTTCGAGGTCATCATCTCCTTGATCTCGGAGAGCGAGGTCTCGCCGAAGTTCTTGCTGGCCAGCAGCGCGGCCTCGGTCGTGCGGGTGAGGTCGCCGAGCGTGCGGATGTTCATCTTCCGGAGGCAGTTGCGGCTGCGGACCGAGAGCTCGAAGTCGGTGACCGGGATTTCCAGAAGCTGCTTCAGGACGGTGAAGCCGCGCTCGGCCTCCTCGTCGTAGTACATGTCCTTGCTGGCGCGGCAGTCCCGGAAGAAGAGCCGGGCGCGGGGGTGGTTGGGGTCGAAGGCGAGGACCTGCCGATAGCACTGCTCGGCCTCGCGGAACCGCATCTCGTCCTCGTAGAGCACGCCCAGGTTGATCAGGGCGGCCAGCGGGACCGGGGGGCGCTGGGTGCAGCGCTTGTAGTAATCGACGGCGGTCTCGTCGTTGCCGTAGAGGTCGTTGATGTAGGCCAGCTCGAAGAGGGCCCCGGTGTGGTCGCGGTCGATGACTCAGCGCCTTCTCGAACTCGGCGGCGGCCGGGGCCAGCTCGCCGTCGGCGGCGAGCAGACTGCCGCGCTGGTAGTGAAACTCGGCGGAGTGCCGGCCGAGCCTTTCAGATCGCTGAGGATCTTCTGCGCCTCGTCGATCTTGCCCGCCCGACGCAGCGCGCCGGCGCGGTGAAGCTCGGAGACCTTGGGATCGTAGCCCGCCTTGGCGGCGGCGGCGAAGGCGTCGGCGGCCTCGTTCCACCGCTGGAGGTTCTGGTAGCGCGAGCCCTCGGTGGAAGTGCGCCAGGCCGACGTCGCCGGCCTTGTTCAGGTGCTCGAGTCCCGACTGGTAGCGGCCGAGCAGCACCTCGCCCACGCCGAGATCGCAGGTGGATCTCGGGGGTCATCGCGCCCTTCTCGCGGTCGCGCATCGCCGCGACGGCGTCGCGCAGGGTCCGGTAGCGCGACGGATCGCGACCGAGCACCTCGCGCAGGTCGGCCACGGCCGAGTCGTCGAACGGCTTCCGGTCCAGCAGCGCGCGCACGTCGGTGGTCATCATCTCGGCCATCCGACAATCTCTCCTGAAGGCAGCTACCAGGATCGGCTCTTGGACCTGACCTTTTCCGATCCCCGGCGACCGGTTCTGGGCCCGCGATATCAACCTCGGTCCGCTCAAGATCGTGGAAAGCCTTGATTTTAGCAGATGGCGTGAGACTTGCAACACAAGCCTTTCGGCGGGTTGCTGATCGACTCCCTCGTGTCTACAATGTTCGCGGACCGCGTTCCCCACGGTTTCCCCGAGAATTGGGGTTCATCAATCACCGCCCCCTGGTCTGCGCAATCGCATGTTTGATCGTGCAACGACGAGCGACGTGGCCGTCCTGTCGAGCGGCGGGACCGATAGCGCGATCCTGTGTGTGAACCTGCTCCGGCAGTATGAACGAGTCCACCCCTTGTACGTTCGGTTCGGGCTGCGCTGGGAGCCGACCGAGTTGCTGGGGCTCGAGCGATTCCTGGACGATGTCGCCCGGCCGGGACTCGAACCACTTTGCGTGCTCGACGAGCCGGTGGCCGATGTGTACGGGTCGGCCCACTGGAGCACTGGCGGACCTGTTGTGCCGGATGCCGCGACCGCGGACGACGCGGTCTACCTCCCCGGTCGCAACCTGCTTCTGGCGGCGAAGGCCTCGGTCTGGTGCCGGCTGCGGGGTATCGAGGCGCTCGCCTTCGGCACGCTCCGGGGTAACCCGTTCTCGGACAGCCGTCCCGAATTCTTCGACATGCTCGGGCGATCGATCGAGATGGCGCTGGGAGGCAGACTCCGGTTGATTCGACCGCTGGAACGCTTGAGCAAGCAGGAAGTGCTCGCCCTCGGGCGGGACCTTCCGTTACACCTCTCGTTCTCGTGCATTCAGCCGATCGACGGTCTGCACTGCGGCGTCTGCAACAAATGCGCGGAGCGGCGCCGCGGGTTTCGCGATGCCGGTTACCACGACCTTACCGCCTACGCTGTCACGCCCGCAACGCTTGCGTGAGCCCAGGGCCCTTCCGCCGGCGCTGGTCCGGATTGCGAGTGGATTTTCCAATGTACCGAGTAACCCGCGACATCACGTTCTGTTACGGCCACCGCTTACTCCATTACGAGGGCAAATGCCGTCATCTGCACGGGCATAACGGCCGGGCCGTGATCGTGCTCCAGGCCGAGGCGCTGGATCAGCGGGGGATGCTGGTCGATTTCAGCGACATCAAGCACCGGGTCCAGCGCTGGATTGACGAGAACCTCGACCATACCATGCTGCTCTGTCGCGACGACCCGATCTTGCCGCTGCTTCAGGCCCAGGGCGAGCGGGTCTTCGTGATGGAGGCGAACCCGACCGCCGAGAACATCGCACGGTTGATCTTCGAGCGGACGGCCTCGGCCGGTCTGCCGGTGGTCGAGGTCATTCTCTGGGAGACCGAGAGCTGTCACGCGTCGTACTCGGCCCCATCACGCCGGCCGTTCGATCAGTGAGCGTGTCCGTGGCCGTCATCGACGGGCTTGGCAGCCGGGATGTAGGACGCGGGTTTGTAGGGGTACGACACGTTCTCGACGAACCACTCGAACTTGCGATTCCGGGTCCAGGCGCGGAGGACGGCCAGGGCGTATTCCTCGCCCTCGGGAAGCGACTTACCCGCCCCGGGGTGGATCTCCAGCAGCGCCGGGGCGATCACGTCGAGGCCGTCCTTGGCGATCTGCTCGAGCCTGACGAAGTGGACCTCGGCCTTGTTGTTCTGAACGGTGGACTTGAGCCGGGTGACCGATCCGAGCATCGTTTCCATGGCCGACGGGCTCGGCGACTGTTTCTTGATCTCGGCGAATAGCTCCTGCGGCGTTTTCCCCTCGCGGATGCGCGGACTCTGACCGTACCAGGCCAGCTCCTCGACCGTCCCCTTGTTCACGACCTCGGCGTAGCGCCGCGCGAACCGTTCGGCCTCTCGGGTTTGCACCCAGTTCTGGACCAGCGTGTTGGTAAGCGACGCCAGCCCGAAGACCAGCCCGAGCCCGATCCCCGCCTGCGCGAGGCTCCGGCCGGTCAAGACGTCGTTCAACCTGACGATCTTCCGTTCCGATACGACCCCGACCACGATCGCCGCGACCGCGCACAGGAGAAACGACCAGTGCGCGAAGCTCAGGAGCGAAAGTACCCCGAGGACCAGGCTAAAGACCGCCCCGGCGCTGATCGCCCGGTAGGTCGGGATCTCGTTCTCGATGGCCGAAACCCGCGAGCCCGCGGCCCCCGCCGGCGCTGGAGGCGAGGCGTTCTGATCGATCGACACGTCGAAGGCTCCTTAGCGGTACGGATGATGCAAGCTCAGGGACATAAAACGGTTGGGGCTCGGAGCACGGTTCGTCGAAACCAAAGAATTCGTGGCCGGCAACAGGCGACGACGCCCTGCCGACGGGTTCCTTGGATCAGCTCCCTCTTAAAATGAAGCTAATCCGACGCAGGGGGGACCGTCAAGCCACCACCTGCCCGGTGCAACATGCCCACGAAGGTTGCTGCTAACGCGCCGCGGACAACAACGTCCGTTCCGGAAGGAAGGTCGAGATGGCCATCCCGACCCAGTAGAGGCCCAGGAGCCATCCCGTCACGTTTGTCCAGGACCAGCTCTTCCCCACGAACCGGCAACGCCAACCGGCCAGGAGGACCGCCAGGATGGTCAGACCCATCGTCTGGGCGTTGATTGGCGTCGCCCAGGCGATCGTCCGCCACTGGCCGCGAACGATCCCGACGATGTCGAAGACCCAGATCAAGAGACCACCGGTCATCCAGAGCAGTTCGCCCAGACTCCGTTCCCCCGAGTCCACACGGGCCATGACGATCGGGCCGACCAGGGCGAGACAACCGGCCACCGTGAACACGCTCGAAAGAAGCTGGTTCGGCGGCCACGACATATGACCTCGTGCGACCAGGATCGCCATCGACATGGCGATGGCACCCGCCATCAAAAGCGCGTTGGTCAAGGCCGAGCCCGATCCAGGGCCCGCGACCGTGGCGGCCGGTGCCGACCGGCCTGCGGTACGTTTGGACGACATCGTTGTATGGTTCCGCGCGGAGAAGCAAGAAGGAGGAGGCCCGTCTCACGTTTCTTGACGTTCTCTAATTTCGGACCCAAGTTGCCCCGATCATCAATCCGAATTCAAATTGCCTCCATTACGCAAACGGGAAGGTCGTGGAGAGTTTCCGAACCGAAATTTACGTGCCACGGGATCTGGAGTAAAGTCGGGCCCCGCATCGAGCCGACACGACGAAAGATATCATCTGTCAGGTAGGCCAGCGTTCTCGAGGACTGTTCCTTTCTCGTCGTCCGAGACCGCTATCTCAACCCGGGATCAGTTCGAGACGTACACGAGGGATTCGAAGTGACCTTTCGTCATTTCCTGAGCTGGAAGCCGCTTTTCTATGAGGCCCTGCTGCCGGTTTTGCGTCGCCTCGGTCCCGAGCGTGGAGATGCGGTCCTGAGCCGTCTGGGAAACCTACTGGGCCTCTGGCCGGCTCGCCGGCGCGAGCTCGAGGCTGCATTGGAGCGAGCGCGCGGGGCACTGGGGACTTCGTGGGAACCGAAATCAACCCGGGCCCTGCTCGAAGTGAACATCCTTAGGTTCCTGGCACGGGATTGCCTGCTCGATGAGACCACGGAAGCATCCTTCGTTGACCGCTTCGAGGTACAGGGGGGCGACAACCTCCGCGCTGCTCTGGACGCGGGTCGGGGAGTGGTCGTGGTTGGCAGCCACCTGGGCAATCACCTGGCCGCGATGCACTGGATGTACCGGACAGGAATTCCCCTCCGTCTTCTGATTCAGCGCGTGCCGCACTGCTCGCGATATCTCCGCGCCCGATTCGACGACGAGTCGGGACCGCATCCTCAGACTGGTTTCTTCCTTCGCAGAGACCTCGCACCCGAGGTCGCGGCGCAGCGTGTCTTCCGGACTCGTGCGGCGCTGCGCGACGGTCTGGCGGTCTATCTCAAGGGTGACGTCCCGTGGATTGGGCCCAATACCCGTCCTGGTCGCTTCCTGGGCGTGGAGCGTCCGTTTCAAGCCCTCTGGGCCGAATTCGCCGGCCGGTTCCGGGCGCCCGTCGTGATGGTCTTTTGCACGCATCTTCCCGTCGGGCGATTCCGGCTCGTTTTCGACACTCCCTGGAACGTCGATCGAGGGGATGAGCAAGCCGCCGTCACCCGTTATCTGGGACGCCTCGAAGACGAGATTCGCACCCACCCCGCCGACGCCGTCGCCCATCTGCTCTGGAACTGCTACGGTCCGGAGGTCGATCCGGCCCAGGCGCTCTCGAAAGCGCCGGTCAAGAAGCGGCCGGCTTCACGGATCGCTTCCACCGCCGGCGCCCGTTGAGCGTCGAGGCCGATGGCAGAGCGCCACACCTTACTCGGCCTGGTTTTCTTCGCTGGCCACGGTGTCGGGAAGGTCGGCATTGAAGGGTGAGATGGCGTCGAGATCGACATCGATCGACTCGGGATTCAGGACGACCTGCTCACCTTCGTCAAGCCCCTCGCGAATCTCGAGGTAGCCCTCGGTCAACTCGCCGACCTTGATTGGCCGGCGCTCGATTTTTTCGGCGTTTGTCACGTAGCAAACGTCCTGACCTTCCTCAACCGAGAGTGCTTCGATCGGGATCGTCAATACGTCGAGCTTGCGCTGGGTTGCGATCTCGACCTCCGCCGTCATGCCGGGTCGAAGCCCGCGTGGTGGGGTGTCGAGCACGACGGCGGTGTTGAAGTATCGGACATCGCTGAAGGCATCGACGGTGGGAAGCTGCGCGACCGACTCGACGTGGCCCTCGATCTGAGTCAGTGGCAGGCCCTCTACCCGGACCTTGACCCGCATTCCTGGCCGGACCTGGTGGGCGACCGACTCGTGGATCATCGCCAGCGCGACCATCCGGGACAGGTCGGGGAGGTAGAACAGATCTTGCTTCTGCCAGACCATGAGACCGGGCTCGATCCGGATCTGCCGGTGCGGGTCGGTGGCATAGATCACGAACCCGTCGTGGGGAGCCCGGATCGTGCATTTATCCACCATCGACTCGAGGAGCTCCTGACGCTCGATTTGACGTTGGAGCCGGCGGTCCTGGTAGTTGAGCATGGCCTGGGCCGCGTAAACCTTGCCCGCGAGCGTTTTGAGGACCCGGGGCGCGGTGTACTTCTGGAACACGTCGCGATCCGTCCGGGTTTGTCGGAGCTGGAATTCGGCCTTTAACTCGTTGACCTGTTCGGAACTGAGCTGACTGATCGGAACGTAGCCCTTGGCGAGCATCCGTTCCGCCCACTTCAGGCGGTCCTGGGCCCGCTGCCAGTTCGTCTCTCCGAGGGCAACCAGCCCATCGTACTCCTTGTTCGCCTCGGTCAAGGTTCCTTTGGTGTACTCGTCGACCGCCATCCTGGCGACATCCAGGTCAAGTTCCGACTGTCGGTGATCGGCCCGAGCGCGCTTCGACCGTCATCATCTGGAGCCGGAGCATCTCCTCGTAATCGGAGGCGTCGAGCTCGCAGAGAATCTCTCCCTTCTTGACCTCGGTGCCTTCATCAATAACCGTCAGGATAGTTGAAGCGCCACCGCCGCCGACTGCCTGTCCCTTGATGCCGAACTCGAGGCGTTCGAGCTCGCATTCAATCAAGGTGCGCTCGGCGCTATCGATCCTACCGGCGGACGTCAGCTTCACGTGCAGGTCGGACCTGCGGACCGGGATCGTGACGAGTGTCTCGCGGAGTGTCGGCTTGGGCGCCAGCCAACCCCGGAGGTGCGGCCAGAGGGCGAAAGTTCCCCCCGCCACCAATCCGATCAACAGAACGACGGCAAGCCGGAACGACCAACGTACAGAAGGTTGACGCACCGCGCAAGTCTCCATCCACCACATCCTGGGTTTGCCAGCCTGGTCAACTTACCAGACTTCGAGGCTTACGACCTGATCGCTCGCTCGACCCACACACACGACGAAGCCAGGAAGGAATCGGGGCAGGATACAGCCAGGCCGGTTGCCACGGCAACGCCGCAACAATCGGCGATAGGCGGACTTCGGTCAAATCCGCCTCGGCCGTCCCGTTTTGAGGCAAGGAGGATGAGGTAGGTCGACTTACACCAGGAATCGTCAAAACCGTAGAGCGAGTGTAAAACAATGTTTCCAAGTGTCGCAAGACCTTACCTTAAAAAAAGTCGTCACGCGACCCCGAAAAAATCACAACGCAACGGGCAACGCGATTTTCCGAGGCAGGTTTAGCTTTCCGGCTCGGCCGACGGGTTGCCGGGATCGCCTCCAGACTGGCGCCACTGACTGGGTGATTGACCCGTCTTCTTCTTGAAGAGGGTGGAGAAGTGGTAGACGCTCTGGAAGTGCAAGATTCGGGCGATCTGCTTGACGGGCAGGTTCGAGACCCGCAACATCTGCGCGCCCGCTGGATCTTGAGCTGAAGGTGGTATTGATAGGGTGAGAGCCCGGTCTGCTCCTTGAAAAGGTGCTGGAACCGGCTGGTGCTCAAGCCGAGGGTGGCGGCGATGCCCTCGACGACCGGACCTCCGCCGGTCTCGTTCTCGAGGATCATCTTGGCCCGGCGCACCAGATCATGATGCCGGCCGCTGGTCTGGCGGACCCGAACGGCGCAGACGACCGCGGCGACAATCTCCCACAGGCTGGCGGCGATCAAGAGCTCAAACCCCAGCGGTTCCGCGCGCATTCGATCGATCAGGCAGGTGAAGGCGTGTGCGATCTGTTCGTCGGCTCCGGTCTTCAAGATGGGCTCGGCGGGATCCAGGAAGCCACGCGCCTGGAGCCGTTCGGCGTCCTTGCCCGCGAACCCCACCCAGTATTCCACCCATCCGGTCGCCTCCAGCGGGCAGTAGCGGTGCCAGATTCCGGGAAACAGGACGATGACCGTCCCCTCGTCGACCTCTCTTGGACCACTGGGATGCGACTGAAAACGGCCTTTACCTTTCTTTATAAAAATAATCTGATATTCTTGTAAGATCCGGCCATTACGCCACGCGAACTCATGCGACGAGGGATGTCCGTTGCGCGGATAATGTCCCCCCGGCGGAACCTCGCCGAACCCGGCCCCGGTAACATACATGCCCCACGGTCGATCGCGGTCGCTCTGGGGCAGATAGCGATCGAAGGATGTGATCGCATTTGCGTAGACGGGCCACTCAGAGCCGCTCATGAAACGTGTCCTCGAAGCGAAATTCGTTAGGTCCTGTCGTATAAGTAGGTTCAGGGAGTTACGTCGACGCGAAGGACCCCGAGTAATTTCGGAGCGGTGCCGTCACAGTCCGTAGCAGGATTATACAACAGATTGGAGCTTTCCGTATTGTGGCATCCAAAGCCGGAACTCTATCCTCGGATGTACAGAATCCCGATCCGCACATTCAAGATATCGCAACTCAAACGCTCGGGTAGAAATCGCTCCTCCGGGACCCTATCGGTCCTTGGCGGAACGAGCTTTGCGCGTGATGAGGCGATAGGTCCTCGCTGTTAAGACATCATACGATTTGCATAGATCCCGTGCTCGTGATGTTTGTCGGTCGCACTCGATCGGAAAGGAAATGTCCCATGTCGGTCCGCCATCATCGTGGTTTCACGCTCATCGAGCTGCTGGTAGTGATCGCGATCATCGCGGTCCTGATTGCTCTCTTACTGCCCGCGGTCCAGGCGGCCCGTGAGGCCGCGCGTCGTTCGCAGTGCGTCAACAACCTGAAGCAACTCGGCCTGGCGATGCAGAATTACCACGACTCGCAGGGAACGTTTCCGATTGGCCGGATGGGGCTGGGCTACACCTATCCCAAGACGGTGACCGCCGACCCCAATCGGCGGACGTGGGCGTTCAGCATCCTTCCTTATCTGGAGCAGGGTGCGGCCTTCCAGGCGATCAACTTCATGGTCTCGTTCTACATGCCGCAGAATACCACGGTGCTTAACGCCAAGGTCGCGGGGTTTCACTGTCCCACGGACCCGAACACCGACTCCTATGAAACGCCGGGAACCACGACTCAACGCTATGAGGGGAACTATCTGGTCAACTGGGGAAACACCCACTATGGCCAGGACCTGAGCCCGGCCCGTGGCGGACCCTATACCAACCCCTACGTTGGGCCGCTTGGCACCGTCGCGTTCGGTGGGGCACCCTTCACGCTGAATATTTCCAAGTCGATCGCCAGCATCATCGACGGGACCAGCAACACGATGCTGATGGCCGAGGTGATCATCGCCAAGGATACCACCGGAACCTCTGGAATCGACACCCGCGGCGACGTGTACAATGACGACATTCCCTGCACCATGTTCATGGCGTACACGGCTCCCAATGCGACAATCCCCGACCAGATCTTAAATTACTGCAATTACCCGTTTCAGAACAATCCGCCCTGTATCAAGAACGCCCAATCCTTCGCCGCGGCGCGGAGCTTTCACCCCGGTGGCGTGAACGCCATGTACGCCGATGGCAGTGTCCGGTTCGCCAAGAGCTCGGTCAACGTCGTGGTCTGGCGCGCCCTTTCCACGATCTCTGGCGGCGAGGTCATCGACGCCAGTTCGTATTGATTTGCTCTAACGACAAATCCGTACGCCGTTAAACCAGGAGAGACTCCTTGCCTACAAGGAGTCTCTCCTTTCGATTTACCGAACCAGTTTGTTGACGTTCCGATTCCATCGCCTTGCCCGACAAGCGAGCGCGATGGGTGAAACGTTCCCAAAGCGCGCGTGATCGATCGAGTCAACCCTCAAGCCCAAACGCCCCGTCATGCGATCACTTCCGGGAGCGGATGGCCATTCGGGCGAATGCCGACAGTGGCTTTCATCGCTGAACGAACTCAGCCTAATACTACAGTTGTAGATCATCCGTTCACCACGGGAAAAACGGCCGAGCTCGACAGTGCGGTAAATTGCGGACCCTGGGAATTCAGTGTTTTTTCCCGTGGTGAACGGATGATCTACAACTGTAGTACTAATACGAGCCCGTAGGGCGAAAAAATCGCAATAAATTGATAATTTGTAAATTTATAAATATTAGGATTTTTTCTGTCTTCAGGTGCCATGACGGTTGCACTCACCGGATCAGGTGAGCGGACAGCATTCACCCATGCATAACCAGGTTTAAGGCTTTGGCCAGGGTCCTTAACCGACCAATCCCACAGGCACGAGCAAGTCCTCGGCGTGCAACGCCGCGCGGAGCTATCTTGCGGGGGCATCCATGCACTAGGAGCTGAGGCAGCGTCAAGGGCTTCAAGGACTCGATTAACAGCGAACTGGTTTCTTGATGGGTCTGAGCTTCCCATCTTTTCGGTTACCACTCAGTTGCGACAACTCGTGGTGGATCTTCAGGCCGTTTTGATCGATCCGCTGGATCGACGGGGGCCGTCGCCGTAGGATGGTCGTTCCCGGGTCTCGACCCCATGAGCCTGGAGATGATCCGTCTCCGGCATTCCTTCCTCTCCACGAGGTTGCCTCCACTCATGAGTAGCGCGTACTCTCGACTCCACGTCGGGCTTGTCTTGCTCTCGTCTTTGATGGTGGGTGCTGGCGACGATTCTCGCATGGAGGCGACACCGACGACGTTGCCGGACGTGGCGTCGATGGCCGGGGCGAAGCGGGACGTATGGGGCGACGCCGCGATCCATCAGGGCGCGGAGCCGAGCTACGTGTTCTTTCGCGACCTTTTGCCTCCACTCCGGTACGTGAACACGGCGTTCCGGCATTACCCGGTGGTCCTGTCGGCGCCCGCGGAGTCGGTCAAGGCGCGGTGGATTAGCAACGGAAGCGCGGTCAACGCCCGCGCGGACAAGAAGCCGATGTGGAAGGAAGCCGGGTTCCCGGTCCATTTCCTGGTCGGCGCTCCAGCCGAGCCGTTTGGTGCAGAAGTATCGCGGCTTGACGGGCCGGCGTACGAAGCGGGCCATCTGCCGATCGTGCGGGTCGGTTACACGTCGCGCACCGGCACCGTCTACGAAGAGGAGGCTTTCGTTCCGGTGCGCGGATCGATCGCGGCGCACGGCGGTGTGCTGGTGCGGTTCACGAGCCAGGCGGCCGGGTCGATCACCGCCCGGATCGAGCCGGGTGTTCCCATGACGGCTCTCGATCGGTCGATCAATAATGCACTGGGCCAGAGCCTGGTCCTGCTGGGCCCTGAATGGCGCTGGGATGACGGGAATATCCAGATGCAGGCTCATGTCGGACCGGGGAAGGCGGCGTACCTCGCGATCCTCACGCGGCCGATGGCCGCACCGTTGCCGATCGTTGATGAGACGTATTATCGCGACGAACGGCAAGCTTGCGTCGAGCGCTGGAATGATTTGCTGGGTCGAGGGATAAGACTGAACGTGCCCGAACCCCTGGTGCAGGATGCGTGGCGGTCGCTCGTCGTGGGCAACTTCCTGATCGCCGACGGTGATCGCATGAATTACAGCGCAGGTAACGCCTACGATCACCTTTACGAGGCCGAGTGCGGGGACGCCGTCCGTTCGTTGCTGCTCTACGGCTTCCAGGCCGAGGCCCGCGCGATGCTCGGTCCCTTGATGGCGTTCAACCGCAAGGAGACACGATACCACGTCGCGGGCCACAAGCTTCAACTTCTGGCACATTATTACATGGTGACCCGTGACGCCGGGTGGTTCCGGGACAACGCGCCAATCTGGGGAGAGGTCATCGATTTCGTGGTCCGCAGCCGCCGGCCCGAAAGCGGTCTCTTGCCGCCGGACCGATACGCCGGCGATATCAGCCAGCAGGTCCATTCGCTGAACTCGAACGCGGCATGCTGGCGCGGGCTGCGCGACATGTCGGCGGTGGTCGACGCGCTTGGCGAGGGCGAGTGGGCCAAGGATCTGTCGCGCATGGCGCGGGAATATCGCGAAGCGATCCTCCGGGCCGTGGACCAGAGCGAGCAACGCAACGTCGAGCCCCCCTTCATACCTAATGCCCTGTTTGGTGCCGAGAAAGCACACGACCCGCTCACTGCCACGCGGATGGGAAGTTATTACGACCTGATGGCCCCGTATATCATCGGATCGGGCGTCTTCGCACCTGGCTCGGAGCGCGAGGCCTGGATGATCCGCTATCTTCGCGAGCACGGCGGCGTCGCCCTGGGAATGATCCGCAGCACGCCTCACCAGGGCGAGTTCGACAACGAGCCGGGTGTTAATGTGCTCTACGGGCTGAGGTACGTGCTCGCCTTGCTCCGGCGCGACGAGCGCGGGCCGGCCCTGGTCGGGTTTTACGGCCAGCTCGCCCAGGGGATGACCCGGGGCACGTTCATCGGTGGCGAGGGATCGCGTTTCCTGCACGGCGACCGCTGGGGACGCTCGTTTTACTTGCCCCCGAACAGCGCGAGCAACGCGACGTTTCTCACGATCTTGCGTTACCTCCTGGTGCAGGACTGGGACCTCGACGACGACGGTCGATCCGGAGACGCTCCGGCTCCTCTTCGGCGTTCCGGCGCTGGCTCGTCGAGGGCGCGAACGTTGAGGTCTCGGGTGCACCGACGGCGTTCGGTCCGGTCTCGTTTCGGGCTGAGTCGCGGCTGAGCCTGGGCGAAGTGCGCATCGAAATCGAATCGCCGCCGCGCCGCCCTGACTCCTGGCTGATTCGGCTTCCCTTGCCTCCGGGATGGAAGCTTACCGGTGCCCATCTCGATGGCGCCGACCCGGCGCCGGAACTGACGTGGCGCGGCGACGGCGCCATCAATCTACCCTGGCGTGAGGGGCACCTCACCCTCCGCACCTCGGTCGCGAGAACGACGATTCGCGACGAGCCCGAGCGTTGATTGGGAGGAAAAAACGCGATGGCAGATCAGGTAGCATCAGGACCAATCCCGCGACCGACACGAGGGCGGGCGGTGTGCGTGGCCCCGGACCGGAGAGCGGCGGAGGCGGGCGCGTCAATTCTGAGCCAGGGGGGCAACGCCTTCGACGCGGCGGTGGCGGCCGGGTTCATGGAGGCAGTCGTCTCGCCCCAGAACTGTGGGATCGGCGGTTACGCGGCCACCGGCATCGGCTATCTCGCGGCCGATCATCGGACGGTGGCGCTCGATGCTGACGCCGTCGCGCCCCACGCCGCCACGCCTGATATGTTCCCAGTGGTCGTGGGTGCCGATCCCAATGATTTCCGGCTCGCGAGCCCGACCACAAGCAAGGGCCGCTCTCGGTCGCCGTTCCGGGCGTGCTCGGCGGCCTGCTGACGATGCTCGAGACCTGGGGGACGATGGACCGCAAGACGGTTATGGCTCCGTCGATCCGGCAGGCTCGCGAGGGCGTGGTGCTCACGCCTGGTCAGGCGCTGACCTGGCTGTCGATCAAAGCTCAGGGTGAGGACCGCAAGCCCCCCGATCGGGCCGAGGTGCCCAAAGTGGTGCCCATGATCGAACTGGCCGAGACGCTTGAGGCGATCGCGGCCGAAGGGAAGGATCTGTTTTACTCAGGACGGATCGGCCGGACGATCGCCGAGTACGTGCGCAAGCGTGGTGGGATCATGACGCCGGACGATATGGCCGCTTATGCCGCGGTGGTCGTCCGGCCTGTGTCGGTCCAGGTACGCGGTCAGACGCTCGCCACGCCCCCACCCGGCTCAGGGGGCCTGACATCGCTTCAGGCCGCCGCGCTCTTCGACCGACTCGAACGGTTCGGTAAGGTGAAGCGGCAGTGGGATACCGATGGGTTCGAGGCGATGCTCGAGATTGAGAAGGTGGTCTGGGAAGAGCGGCTGACCCGACTTGGCGACCCGTCATCGATGGCCGAGGCTCCTGCCGATCTGCTGACCAATGCGCACCTCGATGAATTGCTGGGGCGCGTTCTGACTGGCCTGGCTCATCCGGGACCGGGCCGATTGGTCGCGCCCGACCCGCTGCGCGGGACGGTGCACCTGGCGGCGGCGGACGCGTCGGGTAACGTGGTCGCCTGGACCCAGACGCACGGCGGACTTTTCGGCTCAAAGGTAATGGTGCCGGGGACCGAGGTCGTGCTCGGTCACGGCATGAGCCGGTTTGACCCGCGCCCGCGCTGGGTCAATTCGATCGCTCCTTGCAAGCGACCCCTGCACAACATGGCGCCGGTCGTGGCGTACGACGCCGCGCACGACGCGTCACTCGCACTCGGGGCGTCGGGAGGGCGAACGATCATCAACAATGTCGCCGCTGGTCTGATCGGCCGGTTTGTGATGGGCCTCGCTCCGGGCGCGTCGATCGCCGCGCCCGGTCTCCTGTGCGAGTCGGTTGAGCCGGCCACGATTGAGAAGACCGCGGGCGTCGAGTGCATCAACGCCCTCCGCGCCCGCGGCCACAGTCTGAAGGAAGCCCAGCTTGGGTCAGGCAACGCACACCTGATCGCCCGCGACAGCGAGGGCGGCAGGCCCGTGTGGGTGGGAATTCCCGAGCCCCGATCGGCCGGGGGAGCGGCTGTCGCCGGCTAATGGACGGGTTGCGATCGGTCACCAGCTACTGGCGTCGATCACCTCGTTGCCTGCGCGGTCGAAAGCGCCACCACGTCATGGGATTGACGCTGTTCTTGATGAAGTGAATCGAGCCATCGAGGAAGGCGACGTTCACACCTCCCGGGTGGTGCGAGCTGGCGCCGACCAGGGTGTAGTCGGGCTGCGAACCCTGCTTGAAGTAGCAGGCGTTCAGGTTCGGTGTCATGATGTGCGAGTAGCATCCCCCCTCGCCGCAGAAGTGGTTCAGCCAGATCTCTCCCTTGTGATCGCCGCCCCCGTACACCTGATTCGAACTTTTGCAGGCATTCAAATAATTAATTGGGTTAACGTACGTGTTCGACGTCGGTAGGGTGGTGGGAGTGAGAAAGGTCTGGTGAAGGCCGAAGTTGGTGGACCCATTCTTGCCCCGGACGAACTCGCTGAAGATCGCGGTGTTCGATGTGCCGTCGGTGATCGAGGCGAGGGTCAGGGTCGGCCCTTCGGAGGGATAAGCGAGGCGGTAGGCGGGCCCATCGAAGTTGCCGCCGTTATTGAAATAGAGGGTTCCAATGTTGTTGGGGTAGCTGGCATATCCCTCCTGTCGGGTTCCGGTCCCATTCTTCATGGTCCACAGTCCGTTCGGGATGTTGGCGTCGGAGGGGCAGAGGAAAGTGTTGATCTGGGCCGTCAGGAGGGTCTCGTTCTGACCGGTGGAGGGCGAGAGGCTGAAATTCAAGGCGTTGAACATCGCGTTCTGTTCAAGAAACGAGAGGATACGCGGCTTCATTCCGAAGGTCGGCAACGACGCAGGCGCCGAGGCATTCACCGACGAAGGGGGAAGTGCCCCGTTGGAGCTCTCGTAATTCATGACGGCCAGACCGATCTGTTTCAAGTTATTGACGCACTGGCTCCGCCGCGCGGCTTCGCGCGCGGCCTGGACGGCGGGGAGCAAGAGAGCGATCAGGACGGCAATGATCGCGATCACCACCAGGAGTTCGATCAAGGTAAAGCCCCGAAAAAGCAATGGGCGCGCTGGCGAACGAAGCATGAGGTGGGCCTCCGGTTGGAAGAAGGATTGCCGGCAGGAAAGAGTGCTTACGGCGATCAGCCGGCTGCTCCTGGAGAGGTTTTTGGAGAGCAGCCCGAGATCAGTGGAATGCAGTATCGAGATTCGTCGTCAGATTTCCCAAACCGGTCCGGAATCGAATCCGGCCGTTGATCCAGTAGGTAGTAGGTCTGGATATTCGCTAATCAAAAAAATCGTACGCACTCCGTGTTATCATGTCGGTCCCGCATTCGCAAGTGGTCTCCGCGAGGTGATTTTCGTCGCATGCCAGCGTGGAGGCGAGCGCGATTCCGGGACGTCCGGACCGATTCCGACTTGACCGGGGGAGCGACAGTTCCGATACTCTCGCGAACACCCATCGGGGACCTGGCGGACCGGGTCACGACGGGAGCGCTCGTCGCCGTCACAAGGTTTCGAGACGTTTCGCCGCGCAATCCCGGCCATTGAGCCGGCCACGAAAATAAGGGCTGATCCAAAAATCGCGGGGCCCCGTGCCCTGTCCAGCGGCCCAGCTTTTGGTTCCTTCCCCTGCGATCCGAATTCAGGCGACTCCGGTGATCCACACTCGGTCAGGGAAGACGAGGATGACCTTGGTTTTCGTTACAAGCCCGATGAACACGATCGGCTTCGTGCCGCGCCGACGGGAACAAGGCGGTTGTGATCGTGCGCATCGAGCGAGCGAAGCTCCGGACCCACTCACGGTTCGCGGAGAGGATTCCGCAGCCCGAATGGGTGGTTGATTTCTGGTCGGTTGGCGGTCAGAGAGGAAGGATTCCACCGTGTTGATCTCCAACTCACTGCTCCTGATTTTCGCCGTGTCCTTCATGGGTTGCGTACTGGCGACGCCACTGGTGCTTCGGATGGCGCTATGGGCCGGTGCGATCGATCGCCCGGACCACTTCCGGCGTATCCACAAGGGGGCAACACCACGCCTGGGCGGGCTGGGGCTTGCCGTGGGGCTGACGGCAGGAGTCAGCCTGATCGCAATGGGCGGGTATCTCGACGCCTGGGACGGGTTCGCCGAGTGGTGGTCGCGCCAGTACGCGGTCCTGGCGGCGGCCTTGATCGTGCTCCTGATCGGGTTCGTCGACGATACGCGGGCTCTCGGACCTCGGATCAAGCTGCTCGGCCAGACGTTGGCCGTGCTCGTGCTCTATGCCGGGGGTATCCGCATCCAGGGTTTCGAGATCCTGGGTGCGGCCATCGAACTCTCGTGGCCCGGCGTCACGTTCGACCTGATGGGCCACAATCTGCACGTCGCCTTGCCTAGTCTATTCGTGACGTTGTTCTGGTTTCTGGGTTGCATGAACGTCTGGAACCTGATCGACGGCATGGACGGCCTGGCCTCCGGGGTGGGCTTACTCGTCAGCGCGACGCTGGCCCTGGTGGCGATCCATCATCAGAACGTCGGGGTGGCGATCATGGCGTCGGCCCTGGCGGGGGGCCTGGCCGGGTTCCTGCTCTACAACTGGCACCCGGCCTGCATTTTCCTGGGCGACAGCGGCAGTCTTCTGATCGGGCTTCTGATCGGCGTTATCGGTGTACAGGGGGCGTTCAAGGGCCCGTCGGCGATCTCGATCCTGTTCCCTATCCTGGCCATGGGCCTGCCGATCTCGGACACGGCTATGGCAATCTTCCGGCGCTGGGTGCGGAACCTACCCCTGAGCGCGGCCGACCGACGTCATGTCCATCACCTTCTCATCGGGCTCGGCCTGAACCCGCGGCAAGCCGCGCTCTTGCTTTACTGCTTTTCGGGTTTCCTGTGCGGTGCGGTGCTCCTGGGAGTGGCCCTGCGCAATGAGATACTGGCGCTGGGGCTGGGAATCTCGGGCTGCCTGGCGTTCCTGCTGGTCTTGACGAGCCGGATGGACGAGCTTGCGAAGCTGCGGGGCGATCTGCGGACACGGCTCGACCGGGGGCGCCAGGAGCGGTTCGCCGCCAAGGTGACGTACGAGGCAATCCAGCGGATCGAGCTCAGCGATGCGATCGAGCCGGTGTGCAAGATCCTGGACGACACGACCGCCAAGCTCGGCTGCGCCGTGATCGACCTGGCATGCACCCGCCGCGGTGTACCGGTGTTCCATCGCGACGACGCCTTTGGCGAGGTCGTCTGGCCGTCGCCGATGACCGGAGCCTCGGCCGTCTTCCGGCTTGCCAGCGGTAGCGACGTGGTCCTGACCGTGTCGCTGCACCAGCTTGAAACCGCCACGCTCTCCGCCGATATCGCCTTTCGGTTCCTTCAGAGGTTGGCCCAGTCGACCACGGAACGGCTCGAGCGGCTAATCACGTCGCGTCGGACTGGCGAGCGCGAAATCGGCCTGAAAATGGGCGACGTCGCCGGCGCTCACGCCGAAATCGAGGGGGACGACGATAAGGCTACCGCAAAGGCGCCAAGCTTAAACCGCTGGAGCGTGGTCGTGCCGTCGGCCGCCGCGTTCGCGGTCTGGTTTCCACAACCGTGGCTGAAGCTCGTCCGGGGATGGACGCTCATCCGTCCGGCTTCCGGACACCGCAGCCCGATCCAGAACCACTAACCTGAGGTGGCCTCCTATGGATGGGATTCAGCCGTATCACGGCCAGGGTCACGGGATGGGGATGGCCCCCAGCTCGGGACACCCCTCGTATCCGAGCCAAGGCCCGGGGCGATCGACCGGATGGGGTTCACAGGTCCATGCTAACGCGAACGCGGCCGTCGACCCGACGCAGGTCAAGACAGTGGGCGACTACTTCCGCGCACTCAAACGCCGGTCGTGGATGGTGCTCGCGATCGGGATGCCACTCAGCATTTTGATCGCGTTCATCACGGTCAAGCAGAAGAATGTCTACCGGGCCACCGCCGAAATCACAATCGACGCGCCCCAGTTCGACAAGGTTCTTTCGACTCTGGTCTCGCACGAGATCGGCAATAACGATTCCGACGCGGGCGCGAAGTACGTGGCGAACCGGTACGTGATGCTTCGCAGCAAGGCGCTGGCCGAAAAAGTGCTCAGCGACCCGGCCTTGACCCAGAATCAGGCTGGCGGCGCGTCCGAGGAAGCTGCCCTCGATCTGGTCAGCAACCTCTCGACCCGCCAGATCACCGGCTCGAATCGGTTTCAGGTTTGGCTCGAAGGAACCGACGCCGCACGGACCGCGCGGACCCTCTTCCTGCTCCTCGAGACGTTCCAGCGCGAGGCCCGTGACGAGATCTGGAGCAAGAACGATGGCTCGAAGACCAATGCCGTCACCAGCCTGAACAAGCTCAACGACGAACTGAAGGTACTTGACCGCAAGATCAACGATATCCTCTCGAGTTCGAAGACGATCGGGCCAGGAGGCAAGAGTATCGCCGAGGAGCGTTACCTGACGCTGGGCTCGGTCCTGATGCACAAGCGGGCGCGGCTGGGCGAGTTCCAGCAGCAGGCGTGGATGGCGTCGATGTTCCCCTCGATCCGCGACCGATCGCCCATGGAGGCGCGGTACGAGGGCCGGATCGGTGAGCTCGAGCGAGTTGCGCAACAAGTACACCGGAAGGCTCGAGGACCTGAAGCGCACGGTCCGCCACTTCAACAGCGACCCGTCGGTTCGCGTGACGGCCGACAAGTTGAAGGACGTGATGGATAGCATCAACCGACTGCGAGCGGCCGAGGCCGCCTCCGTGCCGCCCCCGATGGAGAATCCGACCGACGCAATCGTCGCCCGGATGAGCGAGGAGATCCGCTCCGATGAATCGACCGCGCAGCAATTGCTCAAGGAACTCCAGGAGTCAATGCCCGAGCACCAGCACTTCCTGACACTGCTTGACGAGCGGAAGCAGAAGGTCGAGCGGATCAGCAAGATGCAGGAGAAACTGTCCAACTTTGAGCTTCTGGCCGAGTCCCAGAAGAATCCGGTGATGATCCCGGCGCAGGTCCCCGAGCCCAGCGTGCCGGTCCGTCCCAAGCGGCTCCTGAACATCGCGGCGGGCCTGTTTGTGAGCTTCGGGCTGGGAATCGCTCTGGTCTGTCTGCTCGAATATCTCGATCACTCGGTCAAGGTTCCCGAGCACTTGTCGATGGGATTGACCCTCCCTTTGCTGGGTGTGGTGCCGCGGATCAGGCGGACAGCACAGGTCCATCGCGCGGGGCACCTCTGGACGCCGGGCATCCCCGACTCGATCGAGGCCGACGCCTACCGCAACCTCCGCGCCAGTCTGGTCGGCACCGCGGCGCGGCACGGGCCGATCGTGACACTTCTGGTCACCAGCGCCAAGGCGGGCGAGGGCAAGAGCACGACCGCCCTGAACCTGGCCGCCACCTGCGCCCGGGCCGGCGAGCGGACGCTCCTGATCGATGTCGACCTCCGACGGCCCAGCCTGGCGGGCGTGTTTCGCTCCGAAGACGACGATGAGGACGAGCCGGATTCGGTTTCCAGCGAGACCTTCGGGCTGGTTGACGTCCTCCGCGGGGAGCTTCCCTGGCAGCGGACGGTGGTCCACAGCGAGATCGCCAACCTCGACTTCATGGCCACGGGCGAGACTCGCGACATCCCGATCGAGATCCTGGGAACGCTCGAACTCCAGCAATTGATCAAGGCGGTCTCGCATCACTACGATCGCGTGATCCTCGACGGCCCGGCGGTCCTGGGTCTGCCCGACTGCCGTTTGCTGGGCCCATTCGTCGATGCCTCGATACTGGTGGTGCGCTCGGGGACGCACGACCTTCGTCCATTGCAGCGCGCCAAGGCGTTCCTCGAACAATCGAACGTGGCGCTCGCGGGCGTGGTCTTCAACGGTCTGACCGAGGACCTGGCGAACTGGTCGAGCTACGGTCCGAACACACCGTATGGCTACCCCGAGATCACGTCGGCCGCGACCATCGATAGCCGCGGCGAACTGGATGCGCCGAAGAAGATTCCCGCGCGGCTTTGCCGACGGCGGGGATGTCGAGATGACACGATCGTAAGTTGTGACGTTGCACCGCGAGTGATCGATCCCGAGGAGCGGCATCCGTGAACCTGGCGCAGAGGCTCGTGAGGCTGACCGACGCCGTGCTGACCGTGTCGATCGCGGCCCTGTTGCTGGGCACGGCGCTGGGCTTCGGGGGTGGGGTCTGGTGGTCGTCGGTCTGGATGGCTGTTGGTTCGGGAATTGTCGTGACCGGTGTCGTGGCCAGGATGCTCCTCCAGGGGTCGCCCCGTCTGTTAAAGAGCCCACTGGGGCCGTTAGGGTTGCTGGCGCTCGGTCTGGGGCTCGTCCAGCTCGTGCCGTTGCCTTCGGGAATCGCCGCGCGGGTCTCGCCGCAGGCGCGGGGCGTCTACAGTCAGGGGGTAATACCTCGCCTGGCCCGCGCTGACGATTCGGAGCCGGGTCTGCCCGAACCGCTGGGCGTCCGTTCGCCGATGAGTCTCGACCGGCCGTCGACGGCTCGGTGGTGCCTGGGAGCGGCGGCGTGCCTGGGCCTTTTCTGGGGGGTCGCGCATTTTGCCGACCGGTTCCGACGCCTGGCACTGGTTTGGGGTATGATCGTCGCCGCCTTTTTCGTGAATACGGGGTTCGCCCTGGTGCAGGTCGGCTGTCAGACCGGTGGACTGTTCGGACTCTACCAGCCGGGTCTGGGGCCATTCTGGGCTCCGGGGGAGGACGATCTGCTCACGACCCCGAATCGCTACGTCCTGCGCACCACGGCCGATAAGACCTCGGACGACCCGGCCCGCAAGACCGCCTGGGCCGTCCTGGTGCCGGATCGACCTTTCCTGTTCGGATCGATGATGGGGGGACCGGGAGCGTACCTGGCGCTGGGATCGCTGGCGCTGCCGCTGGCCGTGGGTCTGCTCTTGCATCTGCTGGCGCCCCGGGGAAGCCGCGAGCCGTTGGGCGCCCGTCTCGCGCAATCCGGACAGGGAAGCCTGGTCTGGCTGCTCGGAGGAATGTCGGCCGCCGCCGCGCTCGTGGTCGGGGTCGTGGGGGGACCGCTGGCGAGCACGCCAATGTCGATCGCCCTGTTGGTGGTCGGAATCGGCGCCGCCTGGCCCACGGGACTTCGATGGGCTTCGGTCGGCGTTACCGCTGTATTGCTCTTGATGCTGGGGGTCGGTGTGGCTCTGGGCGATCTCTGGAGCCGTCTGCCCGACGCGGAATCCAGGCCGCCCTTCGCTTCACCGACAATTCAAAGCTCCGCGCCGGTTTGGAAAGACGCGGTGGCGATCCTGGCCGATTTTCCGTTGACGGGCGCGGGCATGGGAAGCTTCGCGACGGTCGCAGCCCTATTACAAGAATCGTGACGCGACCACCACGACGGCCCTGAGCAGCGTCTTGCAGGTCGGCGCCGAAGGCGGGACGGTGGGCCTGGGACTCATGGCCCTGGCGGGGGCCTGGAGCCTGTTTCGCCTGCCCCGGGCCGTCCGGTGCGTGGGCTCGGCCGACAGGTCGCTCGTGTTCGGCTTGATCGGTGCGGCCATCGGCTTTACACTTCTTTCCGTAGTGCACTGGACCGTTGAGCTTCCTGCGGTCGCCATCGCCGCCAGCGCCTGGGGAGGAACCTGGAATCGCTGGCTGGCCGGTGGTACCGATCTGTTCGTCGATCTCGGATAGTTCGCTCATGGTCGCACGTCCGGAAGCGACGCGTGACGGCTCGAAGTGACTCGTCTGATCCCCGACTCACGTTCCCGAGCGCCTGCGACTCACGGAGGAGACGATCTCGCGATGCCGGAGAACGCGTGTCTGCACATCGAGGAGCCGGAGGGAGACGTCAAGCCGGACCTGCGCGTCCCGCCCGTCCCGCCGCCGACGCCTTCCACGGCAGGCGCGGAAGCGAATGACGATCCCCTCGTTCGCTTTCAGGCCCGCCAGGAGCAGCGTGAGCGCTGGCTCAGGACACGCCGCGAGGAGAAGCGCTGGGAAGAACGCTGGAAGGCGGCGGGCGACCGCCTCCGTGCTCGTTCCGGCGCAACCGCACCACCGAAGCCGGCATCGGCGCCGCCGCCCCCTCCCGTAGCCACGCCTTCGACGGCCAGGAATTCAGTCGAGCCCGCAAACCCGACAGCGACGACCCGGGCGCCGATCGCGCCGCGCCCGTCCGCCGCCATGACCTGACCCCGCCGCCGGCCTCCCGGATTCCCGACCCCTCGGCGGCGCGGCCGTCGGCCCCGCCGCTTCGCAACGGTCGAATCGCACCGCGGAATCTGATCGAACCAGCAGCCTGGACCCGGACCCCGATTCCCGAGGTTCCTCTACCGCGATCCGCAACCATCGCGCAACGGGCCACGACGTCGGAGAGCCTGTCGGACATCGCGATCGCGATCGAGGCCGAGAGCCCGGTCCCCGAGGTCTCGCCGGTACTGGCCGAGCCGATCGATCGTCCTAGTCCGGCGACACAACGCGGATTGCCGGAAATCGTTTCTCAACTCATGCTCGAGCCACCCAGAACGCTCGCGACTCCGCCTACCGAGCCGGCGGCGGTGGCGGCGACGGTCGAGGAACTCGCCCTTGGTATCGAGATTGAGATCCCGGAGTGGCCAGTCGAGCCGCCGTTCGTGGCGTTGACAAGCTCCGGCCAGGCGACCGAGTGGGCCGGTCCGGTCGCACTGCACGACTCCTGGACGACCGATGCCCCGATTCCCGACCTATCGGCTCCGTCCACTGAGTCGACCCAGGATAATCTCGCCACAATCATCGCGCGGCGTCCCGCGCAGACGCGCTCGCGCCGGCCCAGGTCGCGGCCAGTGGCCGCGCCGCCTCGCGATCGGATGGAAGAAGCCGAAGCCGGGACGGAGGTCGAAAGCGAGCTCGAGCCCTCGATCGATCCCGAACCGGTTCGATCTTCGACGGCGGACGCAAAGCGCACCTCGGGGTCGCGCCTGCCGACGGCACGCGAGATCCTGAACCTTCACCAGGCCCGCCGAGCCCAGCCCGATCGGGCGTCGGACGCCACCTCCCGGCCGAAGCCGCGTCGGGCCAGGAAAGTTAGTGAGCCACAGCAGACGGTCGCACGCTTGCCAGAACTCTGGTCGATTCCGCTCTGGCTCGGTGCCCCGACGCTGGCCACGGGGGCCCTGGGGTTCGCGATCGTGGGCCTGGCGCTCGGCTGGTCGTGGTCGATCGAGGCCGAGCACTCGGGGTTCGTCGTCAACCGGATCGCCGGAATCACGCGGGCCGAGCCGCCGGTAACCCGGTGAAGAAGGTCGACGCGCCGCCGGAATGGGTTACGCCTCCAGGAGCGTCGTGGTGGAAAACGACCGGACGGCACCTTTCGGCCTGGGCCGAGCTGCGCAACCGGAGGGCAAGTAATCCGATGGAGCGAGCCGAGGCCCGCAACCTGCTGGCCGCCGCGGGATTGGCCGCACCGCTCGACGCGCCGACCCGATTCAGTCGGCTGCTCCAGGCGAGCGGTTCGGGCGACAATTCCCGGATCGGCACGGCCACGAATCCGGCGCAAGGACTTGGTCTGAGTCGCGACATCGCCACGCTTGCCTGGATGGGAGGGCAACTGCGCCTCGTCGGGAAGACCGAGGCATCGATGAGGGCCTATCGCCAGGCCCTCGAGCTCTCGGGCACGGTCACGTTCGACCGACAGTCGCGCCTACATTCGATGACGACAACCAGGTTCGGCGCTATCGGCTCCCTGGCGAGGACGACTTCGGCCCGATCGTCCGCAACCTGGCCGGGAATCCGGTCGCTCCCTTCGACACCTGGTCGCGGGCCGTGCCCGATCATCCCGTGGTCCGACTCGCCGCCGCCCGGGTGCTTCGCGATCGGTCACCCGCCGAAGCTGACAGCGTACTCGATGCCCTGATTGCCCACGCCCGCCCCTCCGCTCCTGGCTCCGCCGCCTCGGCCGAACCGCTGGCGCTGGCCGCGGGGGCCGAAGCGCTCGCCCTCAAGGGGCAATGGGACGAGGCGGCACGCATGTACCGTCTGTCGATCGATCACATGACCGATCCGATGATCCGTCGGTCGTGGTGGATGAACCTTGCCGAGCTTTACCTCCGGCTCAATGACGAGTCGCGCCGCCAGGAAGCACTCGAGTCCGCAAAGGGCGCCGACGCCAATGACGACATCAACCGACGGGCCGTCGATCTGCTCAAGTTCTACGGGGGGCGCAACGGCCGCGGCGCTCTTGATAAACTGTCGAAATGACGAGATCATCGATCCGTGAGGGATCGGCCGCCGACCGGGACGGACGGCAAGGACGCGAAACGCCAGGCAAGGATGGACACGCACATGACAACCAATGATCTGCATGCTACGATCCTGCCATCGTTGCCGTCATCGGAAGTTCCGCGCTGGCTGACCGGGGCATCGGTCTGTTTCGGTCTTCTGGGACTGATCTTCAACGCGAACCTTCGCCAGTTCGTATATGTGTGGTCAAACGACGGTAATTACAGTCACGGCTTCCTTGTCCCGCTGATCAGCCTCTATTTCGCCACCCAGGCCGGCCGGATCGACGGAACCTCGCTGACGAACCGAGGGGGGCTCGGGCTGGGGCTGGGGCTGCTATGCGTCTCGCTGCTGGGCCGGCTGGCGACGATCCTGATTCCGGTCGGGATCGTGGGGGACATGTCGTTCCTGGTCGGGCTGGCCGGTGTCTGTGCGCTGCTCCTCGGGGCCGATGCGCTGCGTCGCTACTGGTTCGCCTTCTTCTTCTTGATCTTCATGGTCCCTCTGCCGGTAGCCCTGTACGCGCGGATCGCTTCGCCGCTCCAGCTTCTGGTCAGCCAGATCGCCAGCGAGGTCCTGAACCTGACGGGCGTGCCGGTGCTGCGCGAGGGGAATCTGATGACCCTGCCCGGCGGCGTGCGGATGTTCGTGGCCGAGGCGTGCAGCGGAATGCGGCAATTGACCGGTTTCCTCGCGCTGACGGTCGCGGTGGCCTACCTGGCGCGGCGGCCAGCGTGGTATCGGGTCACGGTGGTAGCCTCGGCCGTGCCGATCGCGATGACGGCCAACGTGGCCCGCGTGGTGCTGACCGGGTACATCATGCACAGGGTCAACCCCGAGTTTGCCACTGGTGCCTATCATACGGCCGAGGGGCTGCTGATGATGGGATTCGGGCTTTCACTTCTCCGCGGAGAGTGCTGGGTGATGGATCAGCTCGTCGCGCTCGGGACCGATTTGTCGTCGTCGGAGTCGCTCCCCGACTGAGTCGTTGTGCGGAAGGACGTGGATACCAATGTCACCGATGCGCCGGATCATGATCTGCGGGTTCGTTCTGATGTGCGGCCTGGGAGCGCAGGCCGCGCTGGAGGAGGCGACGAAGATCGAACGGCCGGCCTTGCTCGGCCGACTCGGGAGCGTTCCCCTCGACCTGGGCGACTGGACCGGCGACGACCTGGAGCCCGACCGCGACGTGCTCCGCGAGTCACAGGCCGACGACTACCTGAACCGCGAATATGAGAGTCGACCTCGTTTCCAGGCGTGCGATTCCGGCTCTGGATCAATTATTCGCGACTCGGGAACAACCTTCGGCATTCGCCCGAAATCTGCCTTCCGTCGGGGGGCTGGACGAAGGTCGAGTCCGAGTGCCGCGTTCTCACGCTCGACGCTCCGCGGCGGGGTGCCGACACGCCCCTGTCGATCTCACGGCTGGGATACTCCAAAGGTGAACTGGTCCAGGAGATCGGGTTTTGGTACTACATTTTTGGTGAGGGACGGCTCGAACACCTCGTCCGACGTCTGCCGATCACCAGCCGGAGCAGTCACGGGAGGACGACGCGCGGCTCGGGGATGACCGTCGAAGTCTTCTGCGACGGGGAAAACGACCCCGAATCCGCGAGCGCTCAAAGGACTTCACACGCGCGCTGCTCGCGGCCCTCGAGCCACTCATTGCCCGAGAATCGAGCGGAGTATTTCATCCCCTGAGGTCCCCCTGGGACGCGGTGCCCGTCCTTTGGACGGGGCCAGTCCTCTCGGGTTCCGACCCATCCCTTATCGAGGAGTAGGAGACCTGATCATGAAACGCGCGCTGATCACGGGGATCACGGGCCAGGACGGCTCCTATCTCGCCGAGTTCCTGCTCGGCCAAGCCCGACTACGAGGTCCACGGGCTGGTCCGTCGGTCGAGCAGTCTGAACCGGCAGCGGATCGACCACCTGCTGGGCCACGACCGGAGCGTCTCGCGACCGGTTCCAGCTTCATTACGCCGACCTCGCCGACGCCTCGAGCCTGGCGACCCTGATGGAACAGGTGCGCCCCGACGAGGTCTACAACCTCGGCGCCCAGAGCCACGTCCGCGTCTCGTTCGATCAGCCGCTCTATACCGCCGACGTCGTCGGCCTGGGGACGCTCCGCCTGCTCGAAGCGGTCCGGCAGCTCAGCCAGAGCCAGGACGGTCCGGTTCTACCAGGCGTCGAGCTCCGAGATGTTCGGCTCTGCCCCGCCGCCGCAGGGACCCTGGAAACGCCGTTCCACCCTCGCAGCCCCTACGCCTGCGCCAAGCTCTACGGCCACTGGCAGACGGTCAACTACCGCGAGGCTTACAATCTCTTCGCCTGCTCGGGCATCCTGTTCAACCACGAGAGCCCGCGGCGTGGCGAGTCGTTCGTCACCCGCAAGGTGACACTCGGCGCCGCCCGGATCAAGGAAGGCCTTCAGCGCAAGCTCGTGATGGGCAACCTCGAAGCCAAGCGCGACTGGGGTTTCGCCGGCGATTACGTCCGCGCCATGTGGCTCATGCTCCAGCAGGACGAGCCCGACGACTACGTCGTCGCGACTGGCGAGACCCACTCGGTCCGCGAGTTCCTCGAACTCGTCTTTGGGATGCTCGACCTCGACTACCAGCGACTTCGTCGAATTCGACACACGCTACACCCGCCCCTCCGAGGTCGACGTCCTGCTGGGCGACGCCAGCAAGGCCCAAGACCGTGCTCGGCTGGGAGCCCGAGGTCGACTTCCCCGGCCTGGTCGAAGATGATGGTCGAGCACGACCTGGAACTCGCCCGCCGCGAGAAGTTCGCACTGGGATATCACGCGGTGCGAGTCTGAGCAGGTCCGACGTGCGCGGGAATCGGAGGGCGGATGAGCCGATGATGACCGGAAGAATCGGCCAGGGTGGTGATCATCGGGCTCGACTGCGCCGAGCCCACCCTGGTCTTCGACCGCTTCGCCGACCGTCTGCCACACCTCTCGGCGCTCCGCGAGACGGGGCTCTGGGGGAAGCTGCGGAGCTGTGACCCGCCGATCACGGTGCCGGCGTGGATGTCGATGATGTCGAGCAAGGACCCCGGCACGCTCGGCTACTACGGGTTCCGCAATCGCGCCGATCGCTCGTACGAACCGGATGACCACCGCAACCTCGCTCGCGGTCCAGCGAGCCACTTCTCTGGGATTACCTGGGCGCGGCCGGCAAGCGGGTGATCCTGATCGGCGTGCCTCAGACCTATCCGCCCCGGCCGGTCAACGGTTTGCTGGTTACCGATTTCCTCACCCCCTCGATCGAGTCGAACTACACCGATCCCACCCGAGCTCAAGGCCGAGATCGCCGGGATTACCCGACGTTCATCCCTACGAATTCGACGTCAGTCGACTTTCGAACACCTGACAAGACCAAGATTCGCGACGCGCTGATTCGGATGACCGACAAACGGTTCGCTCTGGCCAGGCACCTGTTGACGACCCATCCGTGGGACTTCTTCATGATGGTCGAGATGGGAACCGACCGGGTCCATCATGCCTTCTGGCAGTACATGGACCCGGCGCATCACCGTTATGTGCCAGGTAACCCGTTCGAGATCGGTGATTGCCGACTATTATGAGCACGTGGACCGACAGATCGGCAGAGCTGCTGGAGGTCGTTCCCGACGATGCGACGGTGCTCGTGGTCTCGGATCACGGCGCCCAGTGCATGGAAGGGGGAATTGCGATCAACGAGTGGCTGATCCAGCAGGGATACCTCGTCCCAATGGAGCCGATCACGGGTCCTTCACGGCTGGAGGCGATCAAGATCGACTGGTCGCGGACCACCGCCTGGGGCGCGGGGGGATATTACGGCCGCCTGTTCCTGAACGTTAAAGGACGCGAGCCGGAAGGCATGGTCGAGCCAGCGGCCTACGAAGCAACGCGCGACCGCTTGATCGGCGAGCTCGAGGCGCTGGGCGATCCCGAAGGGCGGCCGATCGGGACCCGCGTCCTGAAGCCGGAATTGCTGTACCGGAGCGTAAACGGAGACGCTCCGCCGGACCTGTTCGTCTACTTCGGTGACCTGCGTTGGAGGTCTGTCGGCACGGTCGGCACGGGTGAGATCCACACGTTCGAGAACGATACCGGCCCCGACGACGCCAACCACGCGCCTGCTCGGGATGCTGATCGCCCGGGTCCCGGGGTCGCGTCCGGTGGGCCGGTTGACGGGATGCAGCTCATGGACGTCACACCGACGGTCCTGAAGCTTTTCGGTCTGGACTTGCCCGTCGACCTGCAAGGGCGGGCGATCGCCGGGATCAATCCGCCGGCTCTCGATGTTACTGGCTAGGCCACCGAGGACGGTTCTTCAAGGGACTGCGTCGCCATGCGAAGGATTCGTGAGCTTGATGCCCTACGCGGTCTGGCCGCGGTGGCCATCCTGTCCTATCACCTCTGGTTTCCGGGTTTTGGCTTCCTGGCGACAGCGGTCGATCTCTTCTTCGTGATGTCGGGATTCCTGATCACGTCGATCATCCTGAGACAGCGGAGCCAACCCGACTTCCTGAAGACGTTCTACACCCAACGCGCGGCCCGGATCTTTCCGGTCTACTACCTGGGCCTGATCGGATTCGTCGTGCTGAACGCCTTACTTCCCACCCCGGCGGCACTGGACGGTCTTCCCTGGTACTTGACCTATACCCAGCACCTGCCCGATTACTGGTCCGGCGTCGAGCCGGCGTTCAGTCCGGCATTCGGACATACCTGGTCGCTGGCGATCGAGGAACAGTTCTACCTGGTCTGGCCGGTCCTCCTTTATTTCTGGGGTCGTCGAGGGGTTGTGGCGCTGGGCGTGTCGATGATTGTCCTGGCGTTCAGTCTGCGCGTCCTGGGGTTCTCGACCTGGATTCTGGCAACACGTTGCGACGGTCTGGCGCTCGGAGGCTTGCTGGCGCTGGCCCTGGAGGAACGAGAAAGCCGGCCGCGTGAATTCTGGCGTGCGCGTTCTTTCGCCATTGTGAGCCTGATCGCTCTGGGATCACTCATCCCGGAGTCGTCGGTGCTGCGGTTCGTGGGATTGGGCACCGGGCTCGCAACACGTTCGCCGATCGCCGCAAGCATTCATTATCTGGCGATCAACCTGCTGTACTTCGGCGTGATCGGCTGGATCGTGCGGATGTCCGGATCGCCTATGCTGGGCATCCTGCGCAACCGCCAGTTGGTGGCGCTAGGGTCGATCAGTTATAGTTTATATTTTTATCACTATATCGTGATCAACCTCCTCGATCGATCGCGAGGTTGGCTGGGGCTGAGCCCCGGCCTGGGCCGCGACATCGTGACAGTGGCCTTGAGTCTGGCTATCGCCACAATTTCCTGGAAACTGATCGAACGACCCCTCCTGAAACGGCATGGGCGACCGGGGGAGGGGAACCATGGCGCCACCTGTGAGTCGTCGGGACGTTTCGCAGCCGCCTCCGATCCTGTTCCTCAGAAGCCGACCCCCCGGCTCGACTTTACTTGACGGCGGGAGGGGGAGGCCCTAGGATGCGAAGGCGACGGATTCGCCGTTTCTGAGCTCACAGGACGTTTGAGCCATCCCCCATGAACTCACTTCCCGCGGATTCGGTCCTGGTCGCCTGTCCGGATGCCCGGCCTCCCGCGTATCAGGCCGTGACGGGCCTGGCGCGTCAGGGATTGCTACGTCGGTTCGAGACCGCATATTACCATCGCGGTGATGGCGCACTGCTTCACGGACTGAAAAAAGTCGCCGCCGGAATGGCCCTGAATCTGGGCAAGTTCCTGGACCGGCGTCACGCTCCGGAGATACCCAACGAGCGCGTCCGTTCAAGATGGGCGTTTGATCTGTCGATCAGCGTTGAGCGTCGACTCCCGCCTGATCGGTCGGAGGTACGTCGTCGGCTAGCGAGGTGGCGAACCGAGTGGTTCGATCGACGCCTGGCGCGGGCACTGCGTGACGAACGGCCCGAGGCCGCGATCGTATTCAGCGACGTGGGCTCCGAGGTCGCGCTACCGGCCTGCAGGAAGCTCGGAGTCGCATCCATCCTGAGCATGGTGCATGGTGACGTACGGGAAGAGCGATCGATCCTCGAACGCGAGGAAGCGACCGCGCCGATTTCTTTCCGCTTTATCTCGGTGATGGGAAGCTCGATCGCGGGGAGCTAGACTGGCTTCACGACCGTCGGCTCCGGGACCTCGAGCACGCCGACCTCATTGTGGTGCCCTCAGAACATATCGCCGAGACCATCGCCGCTCACGGGACCCCTCGCGCCAAGGTCTGGGTGATTCCATACGCCGCCGATATCGGCCGATTCCGGCCCGATCCCGGCTACGCTCGCCGGCCCGGCTCGGAATGCACGTTCCTGTTCGCCGGTGGCATCACGCAGCGCAAAGGCATCAAGTACTTGCTCGAAGCCTGGCACCGGGTGAAACGGCCGGGCTGGCGGCTTCAACTTCTCGGGGCGTTGCCGCGCGATATCGGGCCGCTGGCCGATTATCTCGATGGTGTCGAACACCTGGGTCGTTGCGGGCACGCCGAGGTACCGGCGCGGATGGCCGCGGCCGACGTCTTTGTCTTCCCGTCGCTGTTCGAGGGCTCGGCCGTCGTCACGTATGAGGCCCTGGCCTGCGGTCTCCCCTCGATCGTCACACCCAACGCCGGCGGAGTCGCACGCGATGGTCTGGAAGGGCTCCTGGTGCCCGCGACAGACGTCGACCGGCTTGTCGATGCCATGGAATCGATGGGCAGCGATCCCGCCTTGCGGATCTCGATGTCGCGCACGGCCCGCCAGCGGGCCGAGCAGTTCGATTGGCCGCGCTATCACGAGGCGCTCATCGCCGCCGTCGGCTCATTGCTCGGCCGGCGTGGCGACGCCCCACGATTCTCGAGCGACGACCAGGGAGGAAACGCTCGATGAGCTCCGAGGGATATATCTACGCCACGGCTGCCGTCATCCTGGCGACGCTTGCTTTCGGGGTGCTCCGCAAGTCGTTCGACCCGTTCGCGCCTCACTGGCTCTTCCTGGCCGGCTATACACAGGTTTATGTAATCCAGGCGCTTAGCTATCACGAATGGGCACTCAATGTACGTGGTACCGAGCTGGTCACAGCCGCAAGCGCCCGGGCGTTGTGGGCTTTGCTCTGGTTTCTGTTCGTTTATCACTGCGGTCTCGCCCGACTGATCGCGCGGTTTTTGCCCCGACCTCCACAGCAATGGTCGACGACGGTGATCACCTCGATCGCTCCGGTGTTGATCGTGTGGGGGTTCCTGTGCGCGGCGCTGGTGTTCATCCAGGGAGGAGGCGAGGAGATCTCGGCCGAGTCGTCGCTTTTGCGGTCGTTCCCGATCCTTATGCTGGTCGGCTCGATCCTGTTCATCGTAACCGGCCGGCAAGTCGATGCACCCCGGCCGGCCTTCACAGTGATGGGGATCGCGTCAGTTTTAGTATACGTTGTAATATGGATGATCCATGGAAAGCGTTCCCCACCACTCTTCGGCCTGCTGGCCACGATTTGCGCGTACTTCATCACTCGCGGGCGCAGGCCGTCCAAGGCGATTCTGGCCGCGACGGCATTCGGCTGCGTCATGCTGGTGGCACTTTCGATCGGGTTTCGCAATAATCCCAAGTACGAGCATAACCTGTCGGGTTTTATTGAATATGCTATGGAGTTCGATCCGAGCACCGCGCTCGTGTGCCTGAACCTCGGGGGCGAGAGCGAGGAGATTGTCGACGCCGACCCGTCGAAGACCACGCACGAGACCGAGGAGTACGGCGGCTACCTGTTGATGATGGATACCGTGCCTGAAAAGGCCGAGTATGACTACGGCGAATCGTACCTGCGGCTGTTCTCGACCTATATTCCACGGATCGTCTGGCCGAGCAAACCGCTGTTCGGTCGAGAGAAGTGGGTGGCCGCGTGGATCGCCGGTTCGGAGCTGAAGCGGGATGAGAAGTTCACGGGACCGGCCATTGGCATCCTCGGAGCGACCCAACTCAACGGGGGAGCGGTCGGCACGCTCATCGTGATCGGTGCGCTGGGGCTCCTGGTCCGTACGGCGTATGAATACTTTCGACGCCACGAGCGCTCACCCTGGGTCCAGGCGTGGTGGTCGCTCACCTTTTTCAACGCGTGGCTGATGACCGTCAACGACGACCCATTTGTTTGGTTTTATTACATCTACGGACATACGACAATCCCTCCCATGGTGCTACTCTGGATCTTGAACCGGAGAAACCGAGGGCCCTCCGTCGCGGCTGCTCCGGGGCGACCGGCGTTTGACGTCTGACCTGCCGAGCGAGGTCCAAGCCGAGGCAATCGCAACATGAGCCTGACGCTAGCTGTCTCGTTCACCAACCTGGGGCCCTATCATCTGGCGCGTCTGCGTGCCCTGGGGCTGGCGCTCGACGGGCGCGGCGGCCGGCTGGTCGTCTACGAAACGGCGGGGACCGAACGGCTCTATCCCTGGAAGACGGAGCGACAGGACGAGCCGTTCCGAACGATCTGTCTCTTTCCCAATCGGACGCTCGAGACGATCCCTAAATCCGAATGCGAGCGAGCGATCCGCGATGCACTGGAACGCGATCGGCCCGACGCGGTGGCGACCGCGGGTTATTATCGCGCCGAGGTGGTTGCGGCGCTAAAATGGGCAAAACGTTCCGGCAAACCGTCGATCCTGATGTCCGAGAGCCAGGCAATCGACCATCCCCGGATGTGGTGGAAGGAGGCGGTCAAGGGACGCCGGGTCCGCCGGTTCTCGGCCGCGCTGGTGGGCGGGCCGCGCCATGCCGATTATCTGTTCGCGCTAGGGTTTTCCCGGGATCGGATCGCGCTGGGATACAACGCGGTGGACAATAACGGCTTCGCCCGGGCCGCCGCGGATTTCCGGCACGACCCACAGGGTCGCGTTGGATTACCCGCCGCGCCTTATTTCCTCGCGGTGAGCCGGTTTGCGCCGGAGAAGAACTTGCCACGCTTGATCCGCGCGTTCGCCACCTATCGATCGACAACCGTAACAGGAGCCGGCGCCGTGCCCTGGGACCTCGTTCTCTGCGGCTCGGGACCGGGCGAGCCGGCCGTACAGTCGTCGATCGAGCGGAGTGGTTGTGCGGAAGCCATTCATCGGCCGGGGTTCCTCCAACTTGACGAGCTACCGCGGTTTTACGCTCATGCCGCGGCGTTCGTCCACCCGAGCCTGATGGAGCCCTGGGGTTTGGTGGTTAACGAGGCCGCCGCGTGCGGGCTGCCGCTACTCGTCTCGGACCGAGCGGGATGCGCCGAAACCCTGGTCCCGGAGGGCGAAGCCAGCACGGGCGGCTCGCTTCGCCCCGGACGACGAGGAGCAGATCGCCAACCAACTCACCTGGATGGCAGGGCTGTCTGACTCTGAGCGAGAGAGACTCGGCAAGAGAGCCGAAGCCATCGTGAGCCTGTGGGGACCTGAACGTTTCGCCTCGGGAATGATCGAGGCGCTCGAACGCGCGGAGCTGCACCGAACCGGCTCTGCCCTATCGCGCTCAGTCGTTGGCTGATGCCTCGTGATTGGCGCCTGGATGCATCATCAATGGGTAAGGACATCCTGAATATGAGCCGGCCACTCCCGAATCTTCCCGTGCCGCGACAGAACGCGGCGAACGGCCCGACCAAGACGCAGCGGTTCCGCGAGGGCTGGCTGCACCTTTGCAACGGCCTGGACCCGGTCCGAGACGGTGGTATGGTCCCGAGCATCCTCGGGATGACCGGCGCCCTCTCGCGGGTCGAAGACGGAAGCGGCGTCACGATCGTCACGCCTACCGCGTCCAACCTCGGCGGCGCCACGCTTCCTGAACGGGTCCAGCTTCGCGGCCCCGAGACCGACCTCGAGGCCGTGGTCCGATCGGCCGAGGTGGTCCACATGCACGGCCTCTGGCAGGGCCATACCCGTCGCGGAGCCAGGGCGGCCCGCAAGTCGGGCGTTCCCTATGTAATCGCCGCACACGGCATGGCCGAGCCGTGGGCATTGCGGCACAAGGCGCTCAAGAAGAAACTCTACACGGCGCTGGTCGAGGGCAAGAACCTCCGCGGGGCTGCGTGTCTGCATGCGCTTTCACGTCCCGAAATCGAACACTTAAGGGCGCTGGCACCTTCGACCCCGGTCTGCTTCGTACCCAACGGCGTCGACCTCGATCCGCTGGAAGGACTGCCGGCGCGTGATGCGCTGTTGGCCGAGTTTCCCGAACTGGCCGGCAAGTTCCTGGTCCTTTTCTACGGCCGGCTGCACGTCAAGAAGGGGCTCGACCTGCTCCCGCGCGTCTTCACACGTCTGGTCAACGACTACCCCGAACTGCACCTGCTCCTGGCGGGCAAGGACGACGGTGCGCTCAGACCGCTGGTCGAGCAGATGGGCGAGATGGGGCTCGCGTCGCGCTTGACCTGGGTGGGCCACGTCGCCGGGGTCCGAGCTCGCCAGATATGGGGAGCAGCCGACCTGTTCCTGCTGCCAAGTTACAGCGAAGGGTTTAGTATGTCGGTGCTCGAAGCCCTTGCGTGCCGGCTTCCCACAGTCATCACCACCGCATGCCACTTCCCCGAACTCGGCGAGGCCGGCGGCGGCTTGATCGTCGAGCCCAGCGTCGACGGGGTGACCGACGGTGTCCGCAATGTCCTCGAGCGATCGCCTGCGGAGCGAGCCGTTCTGGGTCAGACCGGCAGGTCGCTCGTCGAACGCGACTACACATGGGAGCGCCAGGCCGATCGACTGGCTCGGGTGTACCGATGGCTGGCTAGCGGAGGCCCGGCTCCCGCTGAAGTCATTCTTTGAAAATTAAATCGCCGCATGTTCTTGAAAAGGTATTGGTCAGGATGGAGTCTCACGTGATGTCCTCAGCCATCAGACCCGCCGAACCGCTTCGGCCGCGTTCGGTCCCTGTCAGCGTGATCGTGCCGGTGAAAAACGAGGCCGAGAACCTGCGCCGATGTCTACCGGCCCTGGCCTGGGCGGACGAGGTCTTCGTCGTCGATAGCCAGAGCCAGGACTCCACGGCCGACGTCGCTCGGCGCTTGGGCGCGGAGGTGGTCCAGTTCCAGTTCAATGGGGTTTATCCAAAGAAAAAAAACTGGGCTCTCGACAACCTGGCCTTCCGGAACGATTGGGTGTTGATCGTCGACGCCGACGAGGTCGTCGTGCCCGATCTCGCCCTGGAGATCGCGCGACGGACATCGGCGGATGAGGCCGACGGGTTTTATCTCAACATGAAGTACTACTTTCTCGGCCGGCGAATCAAGCACTGCGGCTATGCCGAGGCATGGAACCTCCGCCTCTTCAAGCACCGGCTCGGACGCTACGAGAAGATGCCCGTTAGCCCCGGTGCCGCTACCGGAGACAACGAGGCACACGAGCACGTCGAGCTTCTCGGGACCGCCCTCCGCTTGAAGCACGAGCTCGACCATCATGCATACCCGACTGTCTCGATCTGGGTCGAGAAGCACAACCGATACGCGCGCTGGGAGGCCGAGATGTATGATCGGTTCCTGAGCGAGCCGATTCCCCGCTCGATTGGTTCGGGCAAGCGGTTCAAGCGATTGCTCAAAAAGGTTTATCTGCGACTTCCCATGCGTCCTCTCGTCCGTTTCATGTACGCGTATGTCGTCCGGCTCGGCTTCCTCGACGGCAAGCCCGGTCTCGCCTTTTGCGGGTTGCTGGCCTTTTACGACTTCCTGGCCTGGGCCAACGTGTACGAACGGCGGATCAGTCGGCAGGACCTTGAGAACGTCGTCGCAGTGGCAGACGAGCGCGATGCGCGCGGGCAATACCTGGCAGCCGAGCTCGAAGTCTCGAGTCCGGTATAACCAGATTAAATCTATAAATAAGTATTAATTTATTAATATTTATGGATTCATGATAGGATGCTGTGATAACGGCAACCCTTCACGCTCCGCCGCGGCGATCAGGGCCTCGGCCGTGGCCCGGTTCATTTAAACGCTGACCGGCCATTTCTCCGCGCCTTCGATCCTGGCGACGTAACTATCAGCCCCTTCGCGGGTGAGTGTGGTCCGGCTCTGGGGTCGGCGCAAGAGGGTCAATACCTCGTTGAGCCGTCGCTCCACCACCGCACCTCCCCGTCCGGAGTCGACCGGGTCCTCGGTTCGAGCGGCGACTTCATAGACAGGAAAGCATTGTCGTCGAACCGCCGCGGTCTCCTGAATGCCGATCATTTGAAGGATCAGTGTTAAGATGACATCTACATCTCGTGCTTCACCGATCTGTTCCAGATCAAGATACTCGAGACCGGTCGGACGAGGGAATCGTGAACCATCGAGCTGGATCTCGTATGATACGACACCCACTTCACGTTTCCCTCGTGTCGCATAGCAGCTGGCTTCGTGATAAATCAGGGTTCGTTGCAGATCGCGCACCAGGGACTCCACGATCCGTCGACTGTGCGGCTCGATCGGCACGACCAGCCACGAGCCACGTTCGGGGCTCGAGATCCATTCAAGATGAAACTGGGCACCGCCGGATTCAGACGTGATGACATTCGACTCCCATTCAAGTCGATAACCTTCGGAGACGAGCACGTGGTCCTGGGCGCCAAGCAGTGAAGCGAGGGGAAGGTCCGTCGCGCCGATCGCCGCTCGCCTGGTGCGTTTCACGTCGGTGTCCTCTCTCAGCGCGATCCCAGCCGGATCGCGTCCATCGGAACCAGGCGGGCAGCTCGCCAGGCGGGGAACACACCGCCCAGCGTCCCGGTGACCACCGCCAGGCCCAGCCCAATCGCGAAAAGCCAGGGTGAGAGCCACAGTCGGACGCCCCCTGACAGGAAGGGGTTGGCCACGACCACGCCCACGAGTGCCAATATACATCCGATCATTCCTGAAAGTAAGCCCATGCAGGCGCTTTCCAGGGTGACGAGCTTCAGCAGGTCGAACCGCGACCAGCCGTTGGCTCGCAGGACGCCGAACTCGATCGTGCGCTCCGAGATGCTCATCAGCATGGTGTTGATCACACCGACGACACCGACAGATAGGGCAAGGCTGATGGCCATGAACAGGAAGCTGTCAACCTGTCCCATCATCTCGCCGAAATCGGCCAGGAACTCGCCCATACACTGGGCTTCGAGCCCGTTATCCAGCTTCTCGATCGCGCGGGCGACCACCTTGTTGGCTCCGGAATCGGCGGCCTCGACGTAAAAGCTCGACACCGTGCCTGGCGCGACCCGGAGCAGATCGCGGGCGGTCGTGATATCCATCACGATCACGCCGTCCAGGATCATCGAGCCGGTATCATAGAGTCCGACGATCGTGAACGGCTTGCCGCCGATGGTGAGCGTGTCGCCGGGCTTGCGGGGCGAGCCGTCGCCACTGGCGTAGTCGCTGGCGATCTTGCGGCTGATGACGATGTTCGGTTTACCAACGTCGCTTGACGAAAGATAACGTCCCTCGCCCTTCTCGCGCCAGGCGCGGAGATAGACCGCGCTCTTCAATCCGCTATGGGCCGCGATGTCCTGCCCCTGGATCATGGGTCGGGTAAGGAGCGAGAGGCCCCGGCTCGAGATGAGCTTACCGAGGTGGTGACGCCCTCCCTCGATCGGCGGCGAGATGCCCCAGACCTCGGGAGCGACCTCGCGTACACCTGGGGTCTTCCAGAGCCGCGCCGCCAAGGTCGTGGGGAGCTGGCTGAAGGCCGGGTGCATCGAACTCTCGCGAATCACCACCATGCCTTCGACCTTGCTCAGCGTATCGCCGACCAGGCTTCTCAGGCCGCCCGAGATGCTGAAGAGTCCCAGGGTGCCGACGATCGGGATCGAGAGCCCCACCAGCGCGAGTGCCGTGCGTACCGGCCGGGTCGCGAGATTACGCCAGGCGATCTGTAACATGCGGGAAGCGCCTCCGTGCCAGAAATCCCAGCCTTCGGGAATTCACCCCGAAATGCGTTTTGGACCAGGTCGTGGCCGCGATTTCGATCAGGCCAGGGCGGGCTGTCGATGCGACACCGGGCGGACGTCGAGGACGCGGCGGTAGAGCGCGGCGAGCCGCTGGGCTTCGGTGTTAGGATCATGCTCGTGAGCCACCCGGTCCCGGCCCGCCTGACCGAACTCTGCGGCGCGTTCGGGATTGGCCAGGAGGTCGATCAGGGTCCGGGCCAGGGCCGCTGCATCGCCCCAAGGGACTGTCAGGCCAGTTTCACCGGGTACGATTAGCGAACGGAGACCGGGCAGGTCGCTGGCAATCGACGGTACGCCGAACGCCATGGCCTGGGCGAGCGTCCGGCCCGTGGTCGGCACCAGCGAGGTCTGGCAGAATAGATCGAGCACGCGCCAAAACCGCGGGCCAATCACGCTCCGACTGGCGAACGTGATGCGATCACTAATTCGCAGTCGCGCGGCACGTCGCCGCAGCTCGGGTTCGGCTTCGCCCTGACCGGCAATCACGAATTCGACGTCGAGGCCGGCATCCTGAACCCGCCGGGCGGCGTTCAGGAAGGTGAAGGTCCCCGCGCTGGCGACCAGGGGCCCGGCCGTACCGATCACCGGTACCACCCCTCGTCGGGTCGTGCGCCAGCATTCGCGCGGGATCGCGACCCCAGGGGGGATCACGGTCACGAGATCGCGGGGGATCGCCAGGTCGCGAATCAACTCGCCGGCCAGCTCGTTACTGTCGGCAATGATTGCTCGACAGTACCGCCGGCTCAGGCGGAGCTTGCCCCCGAGCGGCAAAAACTCGTTCTGAGTCTGGACGTAAGGAATCGCCCACCGCTCGGCTATCGACAGACCCAGAGGGGCCAGCGACGGCTGGAGCACGTGCAGTAACTCGGGATAACGAAGGCCGTCATCGAACCTGACTCGACGGGCGGCGAAATAGCGCTGCCAGCGGCTGCCTAGATCCGGACGTTCGATCAGGTTGCACCCCGGCCCGCCCATGGTAGCGCCGCCAGCGCCAGTCGACTCACCGCGACAGTAACAGAGAACCTGGCCCGCGATTCCTTCGCGGTCCAGGCGCTCGAGCAAGTCGCCGAACGGTCCGCCGTCGTCGGGCGGACCCATCCGGCCCGCCAGGAGCAGGACCGCTCGCGAAGCGTTATCCATCACGCCCCACCTCGTCCCGACCGGTTCCGGTCACCATCATTCACGCGAACTCGCCACCTGAATTGGCTGCGATTGCCTGCAACTTATCACAATGGCGCCTGGAGGGGCACCCGAATTCCAGGACGCGGAGAAGGAAAACTCACCTGTGAGAACCCGGCAATCGATACCCTGGAGCGCTGGCAGAGCCCGGGGGGCTGGTTTATACTCAAGTCATTAGGTCGTCGGGGGGCATCCGTCCCGGACATAAGTCGTTGGTTGAAGCGTTTCGTCGGTGGGCTCGTTTCGGACCGGCGCGAGGTCGCTTTTGTACCAGTATCGAGCGACGGCAGGAGCCTACCACCCTCGCCGCCACGTGAAGGACAGTGCATGAATTCGCCTCAGACATCGGAGATGTCCCAGCCCGACGTCGATGAACTCCTCGTGCTCCTGAACCGACTCATCGAGAACATCGGCTCGGTGGTCCTGGGCAAGCCCGAGGTGATCAAGCTGGCGGTGGTGGCGCTTGCTGGCCGAAGGGCACGTCCTGATCGAGGACGTTCCCGGAGTCGGCAAGACGCTGCTGGCCCGGGCCCTGGCCGCCAGCATCGACTGCTCGTTCCGGCGCATCCAGTTCACCCCCGACCTGCTCCCCTCGGACATCCTCGGCTCGAGCGTCTACCACGCGGCGAGCGGCGAGTTCGTCTTCAAGCAGGGGCCGATCTTCGCCAACGTCATCCTGGCCGACGAGATCAACCGGACCACGCCCCGGACCCAGAGCGCCCTGCTCGAGGCGATGAGCGACCGCCAGGTCTCGGTCGAAGGGAAGACCTATCCGCTCGACCCGCCGTTCATCGTGCTGGCGACCCAGAACCCGTACGAGTTCGAGGGGACCTACGTCCTGCCCGAGAGTCAGCTCGACCGGTTCATGATCCGGCTCCGGATGGGTTATCCGCTCCGCTCCGAGGAGCGCAGGGTGCTCGCCAGCCACCGCGCGGGCGAGCCGGTCGAGTCGCTCGCCCCGGTCCTCACGGCCGACGACATCCTGCTGCTCCAGCGCGCCGTCCGCAACATCCGCGTGGATGACGCGCATCGCCGATTACTTGCTCGATATCGTGCATGCGACGCGCAAGGGCGAGGATCTGCACGTCGGCGTGAGCACGCGCGGAGCGCTCGACCCTCTATCGGGCCGCGCAGAGCCTGGCGCTGGTTTCGGGGCGCGAATACGTCGTGCCCGACGACGTCAAGATCGCTGGCGGTCCCGGTGCTGGCGCACCGGGTGGTGGGCAAGTCGTTCCTCCAGGCCGGCGAGTTCGGCGCGGCCGAGGCGATCATCCGCGACCTGGTCGACGGATCCGGGTGCCGGCGTGAGGCGGAGCGCAGATCCGGCCGATCGGCAGCGTTCTTGACGAGGCACGCGAAGGATGAAGTCGTGGGGCAGCTTCTGGGTTGGGCGATCTCGTCGGCTCTGGCCGACACAGCGGCTCGTCGTGGACCCGCGGAGGGCGTGTGGTACCTCCTGGTCTGGCTCGGCCTGCTGGGGACGGGCCTGTACCACCAGATCAACCTGATCCTGCTGGTGGCGGGCCTGGCTGCCGGGCCGATCGTCGCCTCGTTCTTCTCGAGCGCGGCGATGCTCCGGCAAGCTCCGGGTCACGCGGCGGGTGCCGCCGTACGTGTTCGCGGGCGAGCCGACTCCACATCGACTACACGCTGGAGAACGATCGCCGCTGGACGGCGGCGCTGGCCCTGTTCGTCGAGGACGACCTGGTCGCCGGTCGACCGGATCGTATCGCGGGTCGACCAGCCTGGCCCCTCAGGTCTTCTTCTCGCAGGTCCGCGGCTGGCGACCGGATGCGGGTCCGCTGGCAAGGGCCGAGCCCGAGGCGCGGGCAAGTATCTGTTCCGCATCGCTCGACCTGGTCGACGCGGTCGCCGTTCGGCCTGCTGGAGCGGCGGGAGACGATCGCGCAGCCCGACCAGTTGCTCGTCTATCCGACCGTGGGCCAGCTCACCCGGCGCTGGCACCTGGTGCAGCGACAGGCGAGCGAGACCCGCCGCGGCCAGCGGCACGACCGCTCGGCGCAGCAGCAGGAGTATCACGGCCTGCGCGAGTACCGGCCGGGCGACAGCCCGCGCTGGATCCACTGGCGGACCTCGGCACGGATCGGCAAGCCGATGGTCAAGGAGTTCGAGCAGCAGAACGAGCAGGACCTGGCCGTCCTGATCGACCCCTGGCTGCCGCGGAGCAAGGTGACACCCGAGTCAGCGCGAGGCGCTCGAGCAGGTGATCCGGTTCGCCGCGACGGTCTGCCTGGAGACCTGCCGGCACCAGGGCCGGCGGCTCCTGCTGGGCTGGACCGGCCCGACGCCCGGGGTCCGCCAGGGGCCGGCTTCGGTGAAGCTGCTGCACGAACTGCTCGAGCAACTGGCCGTGATGCGGCCGGCGACCGAGGGGAGCCTGGCCGCCTTGTTCGATGCGCTGCCGCCGGCGACGCTCCGCGAGGCGATCCTGATCGTCGTCTCGACCCGGCCGGTCAACCTCCTCGAGGAGGCCGAGCGGTCGGCGCGGCTCTCGGGACGGCTCGGCACGCGGGCTGCTGGGCGGGTCGATCCTGCTCGACGCCTCGCGCGGCGACCTGACCGACCTGATCCAGTTCGCGGAGAGCCCGACCGCCACGGCCTTGCAGTGGCACGAGTCGCATCAGGACCTGCTCGAGGCTGGCGACGTGAAGCCGACGTCCTCATCGACCCGCCGGCCCCGAACGACGGCGAACCCGCCGACGCCAGAAGCTCGGGGACGACTCTCAGCCGGTCGACGCGTCCTCACGCGTAATGGGGACCCGCGCGATGAGCTTCAGGCACACTCTATCGGGTCAGCTTTGACCTGATGCTCTTTTTCGCCACGCTCACGCTCAGCGTGGACGTGCCCGAGAGCCCGATCGCAATGCATCTTTCCGCTGGCCGTCGCTCTGGCGGCGTGTCACCGCTCTCTTGACCGTCGACCGCAATCCCCGGCTCGGTCTCTCGCGACCGCTGTCGAACTGGCTGGCCTTGATGTCCGATCGGGACTGGTTTTCCTCGAGTATTCGAGCAACTCCGAGCTCTTGCTCCAGGCCCTGGCCCACTGGCTGGTCTATCTCCAGATCGATCAAGATGTTCCTGCCCAAGCGGGTCGAGGACGACTGGTTCCTGTTCATGCTCGGTCTGATGCAGGTGCTGGTCGGTGCCGTGGGGAGCCAGAGCGACCAGGTCGGGTTGGCGATGGGGGCCTGGGCCATCCTCGCGCTCTGGGTACTGGCCCTGTTCTCGCTCCACCGCGACGCTCAACGGCTACCCTCGCGCGCTTTCGGGAATCACAATCGCGCCGGCTTCCGCGCTCACGATCGGGGCCGGGACCGAACCGGAGCGGGAAGCCGACCCCTATCCCGGGCTCCTCAATGGAGCCTTCCTCGTGGCCGCGGTGCGGGTACCGCTGACGACGCTGGCTCTGGGCGGAGTCATTTTTCTGCTCATGCCCCGCCGATCTAGCATGGCACGGACCAATACCTCGGTCGGACCGGCCCGCTACCTGACGGGTTTTGACGAGGAGGTCAAGCTTGGCCAACTGGGCGAGATCCTCGAAAACGACAGCGTCGTCATGAGCATCGAGCTATTCGACTCGGATCGCAACCGGATTGCTCCTCCCGTCGAACCGCTCTGGCGTGGCGTGACGATGGCCGTTTATGAGAACGGTCGCTGGCATCGCCAGCGTCCGGAAACATCGAGCTTTCCATCGCAACCGATCCAGCGCCTGAAGTCGAACAAGATCGTTCGCCAGCACATCCGGCTCGAGGCCACCGACTCAACTGTTCTCTTCGGACTTCGGCCAATGCTCGACGCCACGGCGGGCCCACGGACGATGCCCGAGCTCAACGCCAACGACGGGACTCTCCTGCGCACCGACCCTCGGAGCGAAACCTACGACTATCGCGTGGTGTCAGAGAATCGATCCGGACGTTCCTCAGCCGGGCGAGATGCCGCCGCGCAAGGCCGGGTTGCCGATCCTGATCGACATCCCCGCAGTGCTCCGGGAGCCGATCCGGACGTTCACGGAGCGCATCGTCAGGGACATCCCTGCCGACGCGACCATGCGCCGCGCCCGGGCGATCGAGACCTACCTCCGCGATTCCGGCCTGTATCGATACTCGCTCCACGATACATCGTCAGGCCGTAACCTCGACCCAGTGTATGACTTCCTCGTGAACCAGAAGTCGGGCCATTGCGGCTATTTCGCCAGCGCTCTGACCTTGATGCTCCGCTCGGTTGGAATTCCCGCCCGGATGGTGAACGGCTTCAAGGGTGGCGACTGGAACGAGCTCGCCAAGGTGCTCAGCGTACGCCAGAAACACGCGCATAGCTGGGTCGAGGCGTACATGCGTCCGGACGCCGGCAAGCCGCCCCACTGGGTCACGTTCGACCCGACGCCGGACGCCGAGCGAAACGAGGCGATGGCGCAGCATCGGCGGCTTCGCGACCAACTTCCGCCAGTTGACCGACCTGGTCCGCTACGTCTGGATCTTCTTCATCGTCGGTTACAACGTCGATCGCCAGCGATTCCTGGTCTACGAGCCGATCAAGGAACTCGTCGCCAGAGCGAAGAGCGGTTTCCAGATGATGGGAGATTCGCTCCACTCGCTCGCGACCGGTATGTTCGGGTTCCGCGACTTCGAAGCATTCATTAGCTGGCGGGGGTTCGTCGTTTCGTTTTTCGCCCTGCTCAGCCTGGTGGGAGTGGCCCGTGGAATCTATTGGCTGGTCTGCCAGCTCAGGCGCTGGCTGAAGGGGGAGGAGCCGGAGTCGTCGACGCTCACGACCAGCCAGGTGACCTACCGTCGCCTGGACCATCTCCTCGGGGCCTGGGACTGGAGCGGCCGGTGACCGAGACGCCGCAAGAGTTTGCCACCCGAGCCGCCGCCTTCCTGACCGGCCGCGGATCGAGCACCGCCGAGGTCGCGGATGTTCCCCCTCTGGTCGTCGACGCCTATTATCGCGTCCGATTCGGTCGAGCGCGAGCTCCCCACGACGGTCCTTGAACGCCTTGAGCAACGGCTCGATGCGCTCGAGGCGAGCCTGAACGCGAACGCGGTCTGATCGGTTCGGACCGGATCGCTGACCGGCTCTTTTGGTAACGTTTGAGAGAGGATCGATCGGATGCGCGTAGGACTGGTCGGGTTCGCCGGCAGCGGCAAGAGCACGCTGTTCCAGCTTCTGACCGGGGCGACGCCCGACCCGGGGAAGGTCCATTCCGGGCAGGTCGGGGTCGCGACGCTGACCGATCCCCGGCTCGATTTCCTGGCCGCGATGCACAAGCCGAAGAAGGTCACGCCCGCCACCGTCGAGCTGCTCGACACGCCCGGCCTGATGCCCGGCACCCACGGCGACAACCCGCAGCGGCTGGCCCTGATCCGCGAAGGCGACGCCTTGCTCGTCGTGCTCGGCGGGCTTCGCCGGCGGCGACCCCGCGGCCGACCTCGCCGCGTTTCGCGACGAGCTGCTCTTCGCCGACCTCGGCGTCGTCACCAACCGCGCTCGAGCGGCTTGAGGCCAGCGTCAAGAAGCCCCGGCCCGACCGCGAGCAACTGCTCAAGGAGCTCGAGGTGGTCAAGCGTGTCCACGCCGCGCTCGACGCTGGCAACAAGTCGCCTCGCTGGAGCTTTCCGACGAGGAGAAGAAGCCGATGCGGTCGTTCGGCCTGCTGACGGACAAGCCGCAAGTCGTTGTCCTGAACACGGCCCAGGGCGAAATCGTCCCCCCCGCGCTCAGGCGATGGCCCCCGACGCACTCGCGATCGACGCGAAGCTCGAGCTCGAGCTCGGCCAGCTCGATCCCGAGGAACGCGCAACCTTCATGGCCGACATGGAGATTCGGGAGCTGGGCCGCGACCGGATCATCCGCCAGGCCTACGACGCGGTCGGGATCATCACCTTCTTCACCGCCGGTGAGCCCGAGGTCCGGGGCTGGAACCTCGAGCGCGGCGGCTCGGCCGTCGACGCCGCCGGCAAGATCCACACCGATCTGGCCAAGGGGTTCATCCGCGCCGAGGTGACCGCCTTCGACGACCTCGTTCAGGCTGGCTCCATGAAGGAGGTCAAGGCGCGTAACCTTCAGCGGCTGGAGGGGAAGGACTACATCGTCAAGGACGGCGACGTCGTCTTCTTCCGGAGCGGGCTCTGACCCGATCAAGGCGTGCGCAGGGCTCTGACCCGATCAAGGCGTGCGCAGGATTGAGCCGGGTGGGAGCGGACCATCAGTCCGCCGGATCAGATCGCGGTTGAATCGCCAGAGCGCATCGACTTGTTCGGTGTCGGAGCGGCCGTAAACGCGGTCGGCGAGATCGCGCAAGGTCTCACCGGGCTCGGCCCGGGTCAGTGGCCTGCGCGGTTCGAGCGGCCTTTGAGGAGGTCGATTCGGCCGGGGGCCGGACGTTCGCCAGGCGTTCCGCGCGGGCCGGCGTGCTGGCCCTCACAGGAGTCGGCGCCGGGGGAGGAGGGGCAATCACCGAAGGTAAGGGCTCGCCCTCGGTCAACGCGGGCTGTTCCGTCGCAAATCGCGGGAGTGATTCCTCTTCCGACGGAACCAGCGCGACGGCCTCGACATCGGCGACGCGTGGTGTCGACTCCGACGACGCGGGCTGATCGGTCCGCCGGGAATCCGGCTGATAGAGCACAATCGCGAAGACGACGACTAACCCGAAGCTGAGCGTGATACTGGCTCCCAGGTGTTGATCCATGCCGCCTCTTGCCTCGAACCGGTTCTCAGGTGTCGTTCAGGGTGCCGTATCACCTCTTATCGGCCGGGGCCGGTCGTCACTTGAGAACAATGGAAAAAAGCGATTTCCTACACGATCCAGCCCATCGAAAAACGTCGATGAACCCTGTGGATTCTTGTGGGATGAGTGATTAAGATCGAACTGTCCAACATTCCTTTGACGAGTACTCGACCTCTGACGAGACCTGAACCCGGGAGGGCCGCGCTTGATGAACAGGCAGGTTCTGGGCATCGCCGGTCTGATCATCGGCCTGGTATTCGCTCCCACCTGGCGGCCAGCCCTGCACGGGGCCGAGGAGGAATCCCGCCTGGAGCCGGAGGCCGTCAAATACTTCGAGACGAAAGTCAGACCGGTCCTTGTCGAACACTGCGTCAAGTGTCACGGACCGCAAAAGCAGAAGGGAAAGTTGCGTCTCGATTCGCGCGACAGCCTGCTCGAAGGGGGAGAGACCGGGCCGGCAATCGTCCCTGGGAATCCCGATGAGAGCCTTTTAGTCGAGGCGATCAATCACCGTGGGCCTGAGATGCCGCCGTCGGGAAAGCTCGACGACGGGACCATCTCCGTTCTGACCCGCTGGGTCGAGATGGGCTGCGCCGTGGCCATCAACGCCAGACTCGAAACCGGTTTCCGCCGCGAAGCCCTCGAAGCTGACTGATGAAGACCGGGCTTTCTGGTCCCTCCAACCGGTCCGTCGGCCCGAACCACCGCGGGTTGAGGACGATCACTGGTCGCAGACATCGATCGACCGGTTCGTGCTGGCGCGCTTGAGGGCGGAGGGGTTGGAACCCGCTCCCGAGGCGGATCGACTGACCCTGATCCGCAGGGCCACGTTCGACCTGACCGGACTGGCCCCCACGCCTGCCGAGGTCGACGCCTATCTCGGCGATGAACACCCCGACGCCCATGAGCGTCTGATCGACCGGTTGCTCGCCAGCCCGCACTACGGCGAGCGCTGGGCGCGTCACTGGCTCGACCTTGTGCGATATGCCGATTCAAACGGCTACCGTGCCGACGAATATCGGCCCGATAGCTGGCGGTATCGCGATTATGTCGTCCAGGCACTCAACTCCGACAAGCCTTATGCACGGTTCGTTACCGAACAGCTTGCCGGCGATGAGCTAGCGCCCGCCGATCCCAGGGTGCTGGTCGCCACGACCTACCTGCGGCTCTGGACCTACGAGCACAACCAGCGCGACGTCAAGGGGCAGTGGGAGGCGATCCTCAACGACGTGACGGATGTGACCGGCGACGTCTTCCTCGGACTCGGGATCGGCTGCGCCCGCTGCCACGATCACAAGTTCGATCCGATACTCCAGGACGACTATTACCGACTACAGGCGTTTTTCACGCCGATGCTTCCCCGCGACGATCTGCACCTGACTACACCTGAACAATGGGCCACTTATCAGGAAAAGCTGGCGGTCTGGGAGTCGAAGACCGAGACGATCCGCGCGTCGATCGAGGCGCTTGAGCGGCCATTCAAGGAAAAGGCCGCGGCCGGCGCGGTTGCCAAGTTTCCCGATGACATCAAGCAAATCCTTTCCAAACCCGAGGCCGATCGAACACCTTACGAGGAACAGCTTTACCGTCTCGCCTATCTCCAGATCATCGAAGAGTACGACAAGCTGAAGCTCAAGGGGCCCGAGAGAGAGCGGTGGGACGCCCTTCAGAAGGAACTGGCGGCGTTCGATGCCGTCAAACCGGCGGAGCCGCCTCGCCGCGTTTACCGTGAGCGATGTCGGCCCGAGCGCCTCCGGTCACCACCATTCCCGGCGACCGGTCGAAACGGTCGATCGCGCCGGGTTATCTGTCGGTGCTCGATGCCTCGCCGGCGAGGTGGACGCGATCGCCGTCGGCGACCAACTCGAGCCGGACGCCGGCTAGCCCTGGCGAGCTGGCTGACCCGCCCCGACAACCCGCTCGTACCCCGCGTCATGGTCAACCGGATCTGGCATTACCACTTCGGCAGCGGCCTGGTCGCAACTCCCAGCGACTTTGGCCGACTGGGCGAGCGTCCCAGCCATCCCGAGCTACTTGACTGGCTCGCCTCCGAGTTCCTGCGCGTGGCTGGAAGCCTCAAGGCGATGCACCGCCTGATCATGACCTCGGCCACGTACCGCCAGACGGCCCTGCGGGCGATGCCCGAGGTGGCACGGATTAAGGACCCTGAAAACCGGCTCCTCTGGCGGATCAACCCGCGCCGGCTCGAGATCGAGCCGATCCGCGACGCCATGCTCGAGGCCAGCGGCGAGCTTGACTTGACCGTGGGCGGCCCAGGCGTCGCCACCGACAAACCCCGACGGACCCTGTATACCAAGGTGATGCGAAACACCCGAGATCCGTTGCTCGAACAGTTCGACGCCCCTGACGGCTCAAACACGACCCCTACCCGGAACGTGACCGTCACGCCGAGCCAGTCGTTGATGCTGATCAACGGCGGCTGGGTACTCCAGCGTGCCCGCAACTTCGCCGACCGGCTTCAGCGCGAGGCGGGCGACGATTCGGCGGATCGCGTCCGTCTGGCGTATCGGCTCGCCTTCGGCCGGTCCCCCAGCGTGCAGGAACAGGCCGACGCCCTGGCCTTCCTCCGGCGCTCCGGCCCGGCCGATACCGAGAGCCTGGTCGATTTCTGCCACGATCTGCTCAATGCCAACGAGTTCCTCTACGTCGATTGATCGCCTTCAAGGTCAACACGAGGCGAAATGTCGATTCAGCGAATAGAAAACCCTGAGTCGATTGAGGCGGCCCATCACCGGTCAGTTCTGCTGTTCGTGTAAAACAGATCATCAAGCGCTACAAATTCGGTGAAATCAATCGTCTTGCTCGGAAGGTCACAGCAATGAGAACTCCGCCTCCATTCGAACTCGGTCCGGATACCGCATCGGATTCCGGCTATGAACCGGCGCGAATGGCTGCTTCAGGGCGGTGGAGGGTTCGGAGCCTGGCGCTGCTCTCGCTGCTTTCGATCGATGAGCATCGCGCAAGCGCGGCGACCCCTGCATCTTCAAATCCTAACCCTGGGCTGGCCGAAAGCTCCTGGCGGCGGCCGGCTCGGGCGAAGAGTGTGATCTTCCTGTTCATGGAAGGGGGGCCGAGCCATATCGATATGTTCGATCCCAAGCCAAGGCTCAACGAGCTGGCGGGCCAGCCGCTTCCGTCGAGCTTCAAGCCGGTGATCACGCCGATGGGCGAGTCGGGTTCTCCGCTCCTGGGTTCGAAGCGGTAGTGGAAGCAGATACGGGAAGTCGGGCATGTGGTTCTCGGATTGGCTGCCACACATGGCCGGGTGCGCAGACGACCTGACGGTGATCCGATCGTGCTGGTCCGAATGGCCTGAACCACGTTGGCGCCGTCTGTCAGATGAACACCGGCTCGATCCTGGCGGGGCGTCCCTGCCTGGGGAGCTGGGTAAGCTACGGGCTGGGAACGGAGAACGAGAACCTACCGGGTTTCGTCGTGATCCTGGATAACGAATCAGGCCTGGTCGCGGGGGGGCCTCGGAACTGGGGGCCGGGCTTCATGCCCGCTGTCTACCAGGGGACGCGGCTGCGCGGCGGTTCCGAGCCGATTCCCAACCTGGCCAATCCCAAGGGGATCGACGCCGACCGGCAACGGGCCAAGCTCGAATACCTGGAAACCGCTGAACCAGCGCCATGCCGCCGTCCGCAACGACCAGACCGAGCTTGATGCCCGGATCGCCAGTTACGAACTGGCGTTCCGAATGCAGGCCGAGGCTCCCGAAGCCGTTGATATCAGGCAGCGAGACCGACGAGACGCGCACCCTTTACGGCCTTGACGAGAAGGAGACGGCCACCTTCGGCCGTAACTGCCTACTGGCCCGGCGGCTGGTCGAGCGCGGGGTACGGTTTGTGCAACTCTATCACGGTGCCGGGGCGAAGTGGGACTCGCACGCGGGGCTCGAAAAGAACCATTCCGCCCTCTGCCGTTCAATGGACAAGCCCGTCGCGGGTCTCTTGACCGACCTGAAACGGCGCGGGCTGCTGGACGACACTCTCGTGATCTGGGGCGGCGAGTTCGGACGGACGCCCATGTCCGAAAAGGGGGACGGACGCGACCACAATCCCTACGGCTTCACCATGTGGCTGGCCGGCGCCAGGCTCCCCGGCGGCCGAACGATCGGCGAGACCGACGAAGTGGGGCTGCACGCGATCGAGGACCGGCTCCACATCCACGACCTGCACGCCACGATCCTCCAACTGATCGGCATCGATCACTCGCAGCTGGTCTACCGACACAAGGGACGCCCCGAGCGGCCAACTCTCAATGAGGGCGAGGTCTCGGCCAAGGTCGTGGGCTGACCGAGGCAACTCCAGGACGATTGGATCCGTGGTACTGAAGTCATCACAACGGGCCCTCCTCGGCGACTTCTCATGCCTCCTCCTCAGAACTGATCGGCGCTGATCAACTCGCCGTCGTCCCGGTTACCGAGGTTATGATAAACCTGGGCGTTAATCGACGACTTGATGAACTTGGCAGACCCGTCGCCGAAGACGAAGTTGGCCCCCCCCGGGTGTCGGCTGGCGAAACCGCCGACCTCCAGGTGAAGCGTGGGGTGGGTCGAGGTCGTCGCCGGAGGTGCGTTCGGATCGACGTCCCCGATCGGCGGTCCTTCGGGCTCATTGAATTCCTGGCCAAGACCGATCAGGTTGCCGGTCTTGTTAGGTGTCAGGCCGGTGTTGCGCAGCGTGGCACGCGTCCCGGAAGCCCAGCCCAGCTCGGTCCCGTCGCGAAGCTTCTCGCCGAGGTAGATCGTGTAGGCGGTGCCGTCGGTCACATCTTCCGATCGGAGGTGGCTATTCAGGAAGAAGACACCGTGATTGGTTGCGTCGATCGGGGCCTCGACGTCGTGGTGGCACGCCGCGTAGTTGTTCAGGGCGATCATATCATCGGTGCGACGGCCTGGCCCTCCATCCGACGGACAGGAGAACGTGTTGATCATCACCATACGCACGGTCAGGTTTTTATCGTCGTAAACACTCGCCGACGTATCAAACCGCCGCCAGACGTTCCTTGCTTCGATGTAGGGCAGGATCTGGACCATCCAGCCCAGGTGATAGCCGTGTGGCACGTTGTCGATCGGACCCTTGGTGTCGATCACCCCCGGGGGCAGCATCTCATGCGATGACTCGTAATTGCCCAGCGCGATCCCGAGCTGCATCAGGTTGTTCACGCACTGGACCCGCCGCGCCGCTTCGCGCGCAGCTTGCACCGCGGGCAACAGCAGCGCGATCAACACGGCGATGATCGCGATCACAACAAGCAGCTCAATCAGGGTAAATCCCCGGCGCTTCATGACGAACCTCGTGACGGACGAAATGTTGATGCTAAGTGAATGCGTAGTGTTCACGGTTTAAATAGTTTCTGCACGTCCACGACGCGCTCGATTCGCGAGTGCGATCGGTCCTCGGAGGAAGCCTTGCCGGAACGGCCGCGGTACTCGGCCCGGATTGAGACCCGGCGTTCTTGTTCTTGATTGTCGTCCTTCCCCGGAGTCACGTCGATCTTCACGACCCCCGACCCGTCCGTGCCCAGCGCGGCGGGGGTGATGGTCCAGGTCTCGCCCTTGTAACCTGGGTCGGCCGCGATCCGGGCCAGGGCCAGGCGGAAACCGGATGCGGCCAGACTGTCGGCCTGAAGTGCCGACTCCTGACGTAAGATCGCCCTTCGCTGGGCCCTTGCCAGCTTGAGGAGACTGGCGGATATCAAGCTCAGTACGACCAGGCAGACGAGCACCGCGAACGTGATCGTGCCCCGGCGCTGACGACGGCTCACGCTCCATGCTTTCATGGCCCGACCTCCCCAACCGCGTCACGTCCGAGACGAGCCTCGATCCGCGGGTTTCGACACGCGCTGACTCCGTCGTCGCGGTTGCCCTTACGTTCCAGGGTCAGGCTCACCCAGGTGCGACCGGATTCTCGATCGCGCTCGAACCGCACCGATCGCAAGCTCCCGAGCGTATAGCTCTCGGTCCGTAGCCGCTTCTCCCCCTTGCGCTCGTCGCGGACGATGGCGTGGTCAATCCATCGATAGATAATGGTCCGATCGTCGTCCAGCGAGAGCGTGAGCGAAGTGGCCGGCTCACTGCTGATCTTCACCCGGTCCGAATCACGCGTCTCGTGGATGTCCTTGCGAAGCTGGCGAGCCAGACGGCCCAGACCTTCGGTCTCGACCAGACTGGCCCGCGCGGCGCGGTCGAGCTTGAGTGACGCATGGAGCAAACCGGCGGTCGTGCCCAGAACGACCGCGATCGCGCCGATGGCCAACACCATCTCGATCAGGGAGAACGCCGAGGGCTTCGATGCGGATCTTCTCACGGCTCGTACCTCCCCCGGACAACCCATTCGGTGAGGCGAACCGGCCGTTCCCAACCCCCCGCCTGGTCGCGCCAGCGAAGAACAAGCGTCAGCCGCTTTCGCTGGACGGGTTTGTCTTCCGACTCGACCTCGATGGTCAGACGACCCTCGGGCAGGACACGGCCGGCGATCAAGGTTCGGGCCTGCGCCAGCCCCCGCGTTTGTGCGGAGTCGAGCTGGTCATAAGGCTCGGCCGCGAGCCGATCCATCACATTCCCCGTTTCGTGGATCGCCCACTCCCGTCGTTCGGCCGATCGGCGCTCGCGGGCGAGCAAGGTGAGCAACTGGAGCATGGTGCTCATGGCCACCGCCAGCAGGAACACGGTCGCCATCACCTCGATCATGCTGAAACCGCGTCGTCTCAAGACCAGAGCGCCTCGGTACGTGATGTTGCTCATCCGGCCAACCTCTGGATCAGCGTGATCAGGGGCACGAAGTACGCGACAACGATCAGGAAGACGACCGCCCCCAGAAAGAGACTGACCACCGGTAGCAGCCAGACGTTGACGAGCTGGAGGGCGTAGCTCAGCCGTCGATCGTTATTGACCGCGGCCTCACGTAGGGCCCAGTTCAGGTTGCCCACACGTCGCGCGGCGTCGAGCAGACCGGCTTCCGCCCGTGAGATCAAGGCCCGGCGCGACAGCGCCTCGGCCCAGTCGTCGCCCATGGCGATGTCCTCGGCCACCCGTTTGAGACGCGGGCGGACCCACAGAGCGGGATAGGTCCGCGCCAGACTTTCGAGCCCGGGACCGAGCGGACGATTGGCCTCGGTCATGATCGATAGACAGCGGAGAACCATGGCCACATGACTTCGCCAGAGCAAGCGGTCGAGCGCGCGGAAGTTCCAGCCGAAGGCGCCAAAGAGCATGCCGGCCACGACGATATAGGCGAGGACCTGCATCAGCAGAAACAGGGCCGTCAGGGGCCAGTAATCCACCAACACATGGGTGACACCGATGACCAGGGCCGTGGTCCGTGGCAACGATGTGCCGAAATCGGCGAAGATCGCCTCGAACTTGGGCAGGATGAAGTAGGTGATGAAACCAACGATCGCTTCGAGCACGACAATCAATTTGAGGAGATAGAGTATACGGACGAGCGTCGATCCCCATGGTCGCAACGATCCCAGGCGGTCGGCCGCCGCCTGCTTCAGGGCGTTGGCCAAAAGTCCGGATTCGCTGCCCACGCGAACCAGGGTGGTGGCGTCCCGGCTCAGGAGCCCCGGCACCTCGTCGAGGGCGTTCACCAGCGAGCCCCCTCGCTCAAGGACGTCCGACGCGGCTTCGACGCCTCGTCGATAACGGCCCCGGCACTGACCGGCGAACGACGACATCGTCAAGCCGAGCGGCATTCCCTTTTCGGCTGCTACGGAAAGACCCCACAGGAGCGCTTCCTGCTGGGTGGAACGACGCTGGGCGAAGATCACGGCCAGGCCGAAGATCAGGCCGCCTATCAGGGTCGCACCCGCGCTGAAGAAGGCCAGGCCGGTCAGGACCGCCACCCAGCAGAACAATGCCGCGAAGAGTACGAGCTTGAGCAGGTCGCGAACGCGCAAGCCTGACCGGGCCGGGTTCAGCTCGCTCCCGGGCGGCTTGTAATATTTCGAGGTATCGAAACCTGATTCGCTCACGGACTGGCTCCCGCTCGCCCTGATTCAGGCGTACGCGACCGTTTCAGGCCGTTTCTTCCCATTCTGCGTCAAGAACTCATCCCGAGAGTAACGAGATCAGACGGATCATCGGGGCGAAGACGCCGACGATGACGAAACCGATCAACAAGATGATCAGGAAGACGGTCAGGACGCTGATCACGGTGCCGGCGAATGTCGCCTGCGCCTCGGCCCTGGCCTCGTACAACATTCCAAGCATCTCCAGGGCCTGCTGCGTGCTCCGGTGCTGCTCGCCCCAGGCGACGATCGACGGCGAGCCGCTCGGGAAGGCGCTCCGGCTTTCCATCGCTTTCGAGAGTGATGAACCGTGCGCAAGCTGATCAGCGACCGCGCGGGCCGCCCGCCGGAGCCGAAGATCGGGAGTTCCGTCACCTGCCGCGACGACCGCCTCGGCCAGGGGCAGCTCGCTCTCTACCTGAAGTGCGAGGAGCCGGAAGAACTCGGCCAGCGATGTCCAGCGCCCGACTGGGCCGATCAACGGGAGCCAGCCCGTCAGACTTCGCCTGCCGGCCGGGCCGATCAAGTAGAATAAGAGGGCCGCCAGTCCGGCCGTCGCGGCAAACCAGAGGACCATCCATCGACCATTGGACTCCAGTGGAGCAGAGATCTTGATCAAGGCGACGGAGAGCGGCTGGAGTTGCATACCGAAATCGGCGACGAACCGACACAGGACCCCGACAACCTCAGTCATCACGAATCCGACGACAACCAGCGCCAGTCCCAGCGCCATCAGCGGGTAGGCCAGGCGGAGCCAGAGCCTGCGGTGGATGGACCTTCCGATCTGAGTGAAACCGGCCAGCCTGCCAAGAAATTCGGCCGTCCGTCCGGTCCGGGCGCCGGCACGAACCAGGCCGCGGAGATGGCCTGGAAGTGCGGGGCCCTGGGCATCAATGGCCGCTTCGAGCGACGCTCCGCGATCGAGCGCGTCGGCAAGCTGACCGAGCATCCGCCGGAGCCGACCGGAAGGGAGCTCTTCGGCCAGGGCGGCAGCAACCCCGAGCCCAATGGCAAGCCCGCGCGAGCGATACCGGCGACACGCTCGCTCAGGAGTGCTGTTTCCTGCGCCGAGAGGGGCGAACGTGATGGCGACGGCGACGCTTCGAAGGGCTCAAACATGGCAGAGGGCTCCCAGCAGGATCCCGGCCGGCGGGACGGTGAGCTCTTCAAGGAGCGCAGAGAACGGTCCGAACAGACTGAGCCCGAACAGCAAGGTCGCCGTCATGCCGACGGCCAGGAGCAGCACAACGGGCAGGAAGACCTGAATCTTTTCGGCCTGGTCACGTGCCTGGTCTCGATAGAGCGCCGCGAGGCTGTGGAGCGATCCGGCCATCGCCCCCTGGGGCTGCCCCTCGGCGAGCAGCCAGCGGAGCAGGGGAGGGAGCCCATTATCTTTGGCCAGCACGGTGCGAGGCGGCTCGCCTCGCTCGATCGACGCGGCCAGGTTCTCGCATACGCTGATCATGGCCGGGTCACCGGTCGCCTCCGACGCCAGTCGCACCGCTTCCGGGTACGGCACGCCCTGTTCCACGAGCACGCCCAGCAGCTCGGCGAAATTTGCGGCCTCGTGGTTGCGGAGCATCGACCCCATCCAGGGAACGAGCCTGAGGAGCGACCAGCCCCTCCCCGATCGAAAACGGCTGGTCCTTCCGGTCCACTCCCACGCGAACCATCCCAGGATCAGTAACACCGGGAGGACCGGTCCCCAGTACCCGACTGTCGCGCCCAGCCACTCGAGCATCCGAAGACCGCGCGGGACCGGGAACCTGAAGGCTGACAGGGTGCTCATGAAGCGGGGGATGACGAACGACAGGAGCAACAGGAAGAGCCCGTAGGCGAGCAGCAACACTGCGAGGGGATAAGCGAGCGCCAGCCCCACGGCGCGGCGCGATTCGACATAGGCCTGTACGAACCCGGTCATGCTCTCGAGAGCCGCGGGAAGCCGCCCCGCTCGCAGTCCCGCCGTGACGAGCGATCGATAGATCGACGGCAGGCGAGTGCCCTCGGCGCCGAGCGCGTCGGACAGGCTGGCCCCCTGGCCCATCCGGTCGGCGAGCGAGCCGCATGACGCCGCCAAGACGCCCCGGCACGTCCTCTCCCAGGGTGCGCAGCCCGCGCTCGAGCGGGAGCTGCGTTCGAGTCAGGGCGGCGATCTCCTGGTTCAGAGCGACCAGATCCTCCAGCCGTAACGCTCCCTGACCACGGCCCTGAACCGACGTGCTCTCCGCTTCCGGCATCGACGCCCTCCTGCCCCGGCCCCGCCCCGCTAGACCGACCCTCGGACAATTGTGAAAGGTATTAAATCACAACTGTCGGAGGAGGTCAAGCGCCGTCGCGGGAACGTCTTCAAGTCCGAGCACGCGGCGGACCTCGGCGGCGGAAGTCCGACCTTTACGGACCGTGTCGCGGGCGCGTTGCCATAACGCGATCATGCCGCCGGAGCGAGCCGCGCGGTCGAGGGTGTCCCGGTCGGCGCGGGCGAGCAAGGCCGTGGCGACCGGGGGAACTTCGGGACGCAGCAACTCGGCGATCAGGAACCGGCCGCGATAGCCAGTGCCGGCGCATCGGTCGCACCCGACCGGGACCGATCCGGGAGGGCCATCCGGCTCGAGCCGCGCGACGGGATCATCTTTGACCCCGGGCCGGGAGCAGACGCAAAGCCCGCGGAGCAGGCGCTGGGCGACCACCGCGATCAGCCCCCCGCGCAGCACGTAGGGAGGAATACCCATGTCCGACAGCCGGCTGATCACGCCAGCGGCGGTGCCGGCGTGAAAGGTGGTCAAAACCAGGTGTCCGGTCAGACTGGCCTGAAACGCGACCTCGGCTGTTGATCGGTCGCGGATCTCACCCAGGGCGATAACCTCGGGGTCCTGGCGAAGCAGCGATCTGAGCCCCCGCTCGAGGGTGAACCCGGCGGCGGCGTTGGCCTGCGACTGCGCCACGCCTTCCAGCGCGACCTCCACCGGATCTTCCAGGGTCGCCAGGCTCTTCTTCCCCTCGGAGAGCCCCACCAGCTCGCGCAGGCAGGCATAGAGCGCCGTGGTCTTGCCCGCGCCGGCGGGGCCGCTCAGGACAATCATCCCCGAGGTCATCGCCAGGGCACGGGCCAGTTCGGCGCGAATGTCGTCGGGAAACGCCAGGTCGTCCAGGCGGAGAAACTCGTTCGCCGACGCGAACAACCGAACGACGGCGTTCTCGCCATGAATCGTGGGGAACGTGCTCAGCCTCATTTCGATCCGCGACGCGCCCTCGCCCAGGCGCAGCCGGCCTTCCTGCGGGAGGTCGGTCTGATAGGTCAACAGGTCGGCCAGCACCTTCAACCGAGCGACCACGTTTGCCCCGAATGCCGCGGGAAAAGCTGATGCGGGCTGGAGCACGCCGTCCAACCTCCAGCGAATCGTGACCTCGCCCGGTCCCGGCTCGATGTGGACGTCGCTCGCGTTGACGGTTCGCGCCGCGGTCAGTAGATGGTCCACCAGGTCCGAGGCGTAACGCGGGCTCGCGGGGTTCAGTGCTTGAAGAGTATTCCGCAACGTCTCCGCGGGCGTGGGCATGAACGTGTCCTTGATTCATTCCGTCAAGATGTACGATTGCGCGACCTCAACGTATCGCCGGGTCTGGTCCTCACGCCAGGCCTCGTCGCGACCGAGAACTTCGGCGAGGACGCGGGCGACCCGTTCGGTGCAATCGAGACTGGCTCGCGCATCAAGGAAAAGGGCGCGAGTGCGTCGGGCGAGCACGTCCTCGACGGTGCGCGCGCGTGCTCGTGGCGCGCGGCCCATACGATCTCACCCACGCGGTAAGGGAGCCGGGGATGGAGCAGTTCATTCCAGCCGGGTTGCTCGTTCAGAACCCGCGCCACGGTGTCGGCATCGCCTCCATAGACCGATAGCTCGGGGTCGTCGCGTTGACCGTTAAACAGCCCGCCGTGCAGGACGAGGGTTTCCGTCGCTGGTGGGCGGGGCTCGAGACCAGCCACCCGGGCGGCGTGCTCGACCACCTCGGCGCCCATCCGCCGATAGGTCGTCCACTTGCCCCCCGTGATCGTGACCAGGCCCGAGCGCGAGACCATGATCGTATGCTCGCGTGAGATCCGGGCCGTTTCAGTCGGGTGGGGCGGTCGGACGAGCGGGCGGAGACCGGCGAAGGCCGAGAGGACGTCGGCGGGATTCGGGTCACGGGTCAGGTAGCGAGCGGCGTGCTCGAGGCAGGAACGCGACCTCGGCGGCGAGCGGCCGGGGCTCGAGGCTGGCCTCCTCGATCGGGGTGTCGGTCGTGCCGACCAGGGTACGGCCGTGCCACGGGATCGCGAACAGGACCCGGCCGTCGTCGGTCTTCGGGACCATGAGCGCCGCGTCGCCGGGAAGGAACTCGCGATCAAGGACCAGGTGCGCGCCCTGGCTGGGCCGGACCAGCGGCGCGGCGCCGGGTTCGTCGAGTCGGCGGACCTGGTCGACGAAGACGCCGGTCGCGTTGACCACCACGCGGGCTGGGACCTCTGCCTCGGCGCCGGACTCGGCGTCGCGGACAATGACCCCCACAGTCCTATCGCCTGACTTCATCAGTCCCACGACCGGGGCATAGTTCAGGGCCGTACCTCCGAGATCGAGCAACGTGCGGAGCAGGGTGATCGCCAGCCGAGCGTCATCGAACTGGCCGTCGTGATAGACGATCGCCCCGTGGAGCCCGCGCGGCTCGAGGGTCGGAATCAACCTCAGGGCCGCGGACTTGCCAACCGCTCGCGAGGCGCCGAACCCGCGACGGCCGGCGAGCAGGTCGTAGAGCTTGAGCCCCGCCCCGTAAAACGGATTGCTCCACCAGGAATAGGCGGGCACGACGAACTTCAGATCGTGCACCAGATGCGGGGCATTGCGAAGGAGCAAGCCGCGCTCATGAAGCGCCTCACGGACCAATCGGATATCGCCCTCGGCCAGGTATCGTACGCCACCGTGTACCAGCTTGGTGCTCCGACTCGACGTACCCTTGGCGTAGTCGTGCGCCTCGAGCAAGAGCGTGCGATACCGTCGCGCCGCAGCGTCGACCGACGCCCCCAGACCCGTCGCCCCGCCGCCGATAACCACCATGTCCCAGGGCTCACGCCGCTGGAGCCGTTCCCAAAACTCATCGCGCTGCATCGCGTCTGGTCGTCTCCCCGTGATGCGTGGTACTGGCGTGACTTCGTCGTGTCCGGTCGCCTCAACCAGGCTACAGGGGGAAATCCCGGGATGTCGAGACAACAAATCGAGAGGAGACGAAGCGCCGCTCGCCGCGCACGCGCCGTTGACGGAATCGAGGCCGGTCCGTATGATCCCCCCGCTCCTGGTCCTGGTGACCCGGGGCTGTCGTCATTTGACGCGCAAGAATCCTGACGAAACGGAGGTCGTCGCATGAACCTGGTCCTGGGTCTCGTGGGACTGGCACTGATCGGAGCGGAGGGCCAGCGGGCTCCCGAAATTATCTATGACGTGCGGGTCGTCACCATGCACGGCCTCGACTGGCGGCGCGAGTTCTTCGCCAGGCTTCAGCCGGTCGCGAACCAGCACGGGGCGACGGTCTGGACCACCGGCCTCGATACCGCGACCACACTCGCCGGGCGTGACCCGGCCGCGCTCAAGGTCCCGCGCGTGACCGCGGCGTCGATGACCCCGGCTCACGTGAGCAACCGGACCAGCCGCAAGATTGTCAACGGCTCGATCCGCCGGGCCGACGCCTCGATCGACCACGCGACCAGGGTCGCGTACACCCCCCAGTACGACTTGATCCGCGAAGGCTTCATGATGACCGTCGCTGGCCGCAAGCTCGACCAGGGGGTGCTCGCCTGTGTGATCCTCGACGAGACCCACATCGCGGCGATCCATCGCCTGAGTATGTCCGAGACGGTGAAGTCCCAGGCATGCTGCCCCGAGGGGAAAGACGGAGTCGCGCTGACGAAAGCCTGCGCCGATTCCAAGGAGACCTTTTCCGCGAAGATCGAGGTCCCCGAGATCGCCCAGTCGTCGGTGGCCGGTGAATGGCTGATCCCCAATGGGGGCGCCCTGGTCGTGAGCCTGGGACCCCATTCGAGTGTGGACGAGAACGGCAAGACCGAGGTCGCGGAGCGCCTCGTGCTCATCGAGGCGGCGGCGAAGTCGGACGCGGCGGTGGTCGAGGCCGAATTCTCCTTCTCCGGATCGCTCGTGCCCGATCAGGACCAGCCGAAGGAACAGATTCCTCCCCAACCGCTGGCTCAGCCCTCGAAGATGCCGCCGTTGCCGAGCCAGACATTGCCCCGGGCACTCAAGGCCGACGGCACCGAGCACGCGTTGCCGCCCCTGCCCGGCGAGCCGCCGCCGACCACGCTTCCGGGCACGTCGGAGCCCGCCGCGACCCCGCAGACCGCCCTCCCGAAGAGCGAGCCGGCGCCGGCCGAAGCTCCGGACGCGGTGGACGACGATGAGCTCGACCCGGCCTGAGCCGGATCGCCATCGTCCTTGCCGTCGATTAGCATGGAGGCTTCGTGCTGAGCTGACTTGATTCGTCTCGCAACGATCGCGGAGCCCTTCGACATGCCCGACCCCCGGTGGGAGACCCTCGCCGATATCCTGATCAAGCACTCGACTCGGCTGCAGCCGGGCGAGCGGCTGCTCGTCGAGTGCTTCGACCTCGACGACAGCACGCTCCCCCGGCTGCTGGTGCAAAAGGCTGCTCAGAAGAAAGCGATCGTTCTGGTCGAGACCAAGGACACGCGGATCATCCGTGACGCTGGTCAAAACGGCCTCCGAGGAGCAGATGAAGACCTGGGGCGAGGTCGAGCTCTATCGGATGGAGCAGATGGACGCGTACATCGCGCTGCGGGGCGCTCGAAATATCAACGAGATGGCCGACGTCCCCGGCGAGAAGATGAATCTGTATAACACCCACTACATGAAGCCCGTTCATTTCGAACGGCGGATCAAAGCGACGAAGTGGTGCGTCCTGCGACTTCCCAACGCCAGCATGGCGCAACAGGCGGGGATGAGCACCGAGGCGTTCGAGAAGTTCTATTTCGACGTCTGCAACCTCGACTACGGCCGGCTCTCGCGGGCACTCCGAGCCCCTGGTCGCGCGGATGCAGGCCGCGCGCGAGGTCCACATCCAGCGGACCCGAGACCGACCTGCGGTTCTCGATCGCGGGGATACCGGTCGATCTCGTGCGCGGGGGAGATGAACATCCCCGATGGCGAGGTCTTCACCGCCCCGGTGCGCGACTCGGTCGAGGGATACGTCCGGTTCAACACGCCGACGGTCTACCAGGGGACCTCGTTCGACGGCGTCCGGCTCGAGTTCGCGCACGGTCGAATCGTCGCCGCCGAGTGCGCGGGGGGCGACGCCAAGAAACTGCGTCGAATCTTCGAGACCGACGAGGGTGCTTCTCACATCGGTGAGTGGTCGATCGGCTGCAATCCCGCGCATTCTGTACCCGATGCGTGACATCCTCTTCGACGAGAAGATCGCCGGCAGCTTTCACCTGACGCCCGGCAACGCCTACGATGAGGCCGACAACGGCAATCGTTCGAAGATCCACTGGGACCTGGTGCAGATCCAGCGGCCCGACTACGGCGGTGGTACGATTTCCTTCGACGGCGAGCCGATCCGGGTCGACGGCCGGTTTGTCGTCCCTGAGTTGCAAGCGCTCGATCCGGAATGAGATAATACTCAGAGTTTCTCCTTTCCGGTGCTCGGCCTTTGCAACCCTGAGGATTTCGGCTCATGCCGCTGGCCCTGATCGTCGTGTGCTGGCTCGCCGCGCAAGGCCCAGCCTCCGCCGCCACGACCGCCAAGCCCGATCCCGACCAGTTCCCGATGGCGCTGCATCGGAGCATGGAGATCGACGACCTGGATCGAGAAATCCAGCAACGGCACGACGCCGTGCTCATGAAACGCGCCGAGCTCGCCACGACCGGCCGGCTGGTCCAGCGCGGAGTGGCCAGCCGGAGTGACCTTGAGCGCGAGACGGTGTCGGTTCAATACGAAGAGGCCCGCGAGGCCGAGACCCGCGCCTATCGCGCCATCAAGGTTTACGAGCGCGACGTCAATGGACAGGTCATGGCCGCCGACGAGCAGAAAGCCTATGGTCTGATCCTCGACTGGATCAAGGCCCGGGAGGCGATCGGCCAGGTCGACGTCCGGCATCACGAGTTCGTACTCAGGCAGACCCAGGCCCTCTACCAGCGCAAGGCAGTCACGCGCCAGGAGTTGGAGGACGCTGAGCTGAGCCATGACATGGCGGTCGCGGGACTCGCCCTTAGCCAGTCACGCAAGGCCCAGGTCGTGATGGAGCTCGCCGCGCGGAAGGGCGAGTCGAAGTACGATCCGGCGACCTACGATCGGCTTCACGCGGCCTGTATCGAAGCCCGCGTCCACTACTACGAGCTGACTGCGCAAAACGCGGACCGTCGCCTAGCCATCGCGCAGGAACGCGCCCGTCGCGGCCTCCTGTCCTCCTGCGAGCTACCGCCGCTCCAGCAATCGGCCGACGACGCCCGTGCCACGCTCGCCGGCGAGCGACGGAAGCTCGAAAAGCCCGACCTCGCGGCCAACCAGGACCATTCCCGTTAGACCCAGGGGGTCGTGGTACCGACTGCGGGACGGTTGCACCACGCGAAGCGACTCCGTATTATGAGTCGGTTCGGTCTCCAGGGCTGCCGGATGTCGTGCGTTGGGGTTGACTCCCGGCCTTCCCAGGAGATGGAGACCGTCGCAAGGATCGTGATCGTTCCGGGAAGCACGTGCCGCCCGTTCTCCTGCGCCATCCGGCGTGCGTCGGGAACTGGTGTCTGGATCGTACCCCCTGGAGCTCCAAGCTTGCGATACGATTGACTTCGCTTTGTTTTTGTCTTCGTCAGGATGGTTTGAGGAATAGCGGCGCGATGTCCACGCCTTTGATGATCGAAGCCCAGGGACTTTGCAAGCAGTACGGCTCGTTCCTGGCGGTTCGGGACGTGACGTTCGCGATCCCGAGGGGCCAGGTGGTCGCGTTCCTGGGACCGAACGGGGCGGGAAAGACCACGACGATGCGGCTCTTGACCGGTTTCGTCGCCCCGACACGGGGGCACGCCCGGATCGCCGGCATCGACGTCCAGGCCAACCGGATCGAGGCCGCCGACCACCTCGGCTACCTTCCCGAGAACGGTCCGCTCTATCCGGACATGACCCCGCACGCGCTTGCTTCGGTTCTTCGGCTCGGCCCACGGGCTGGCCGGCAACACGCTCAAGAACCGGATCGACTCGGTGATCCACCAGTGCTCGCTCTCGACCGTCGCCCAGAAACCGATCGGTAAGCTTTCCAAGGGGTATCGTCAGCGGGTCTCGATGGCTCAGGCCCTCCTGCATGATCCCGAGGTTCTGATCATGGACGAGCCGACCAGCGGCCTCGACCCCAACCAGATCCGGGGCGTCCGCTCGTTGATCCGCGAGCTCGGCAAGTCGAAGACGATCCTGGTCTCGACCCACATCCTCCAGGAGGTCGAGCCGGTCGCCGACCGCGTCCTGTTCATCCACGACGGCAAAATCGTCTTCGACGGACCTCCCGCCGAGATGCGCAAGGAGGGCCGCAGCCTCGAGGACCAGTTCCATCGCCTGACCGCTCAGCCGGTTTGACTGCCGAGTCGCAATCGATGGGATTTGCTTGCATGAGAATCCTTGCTGCGATCTTGCATTCGGGCTCCTCCCGTGCCCTTCCTCGACTAGACAGGACAGCCAAGGTGACCACGCTCCAACAGAAACCGATCACCCCGGCCCCCGCCGCGGCACCGACCGTCCGGCGTCGCGGCCTGCCGTTGCGTCCCTTCGTCATCGGCGCGGTCTTCCGGCGCAACTTCCTGAGCTACTTCAGCAACCCCGCGGGATATGTCTTCATCACCCTGTTCGTGGTCGTCAGCTCGTGGGTTGCCTTCGGAACGCCGCTTTTCTTCACCAACAACCTGGCGAACCTGGCCCCGCTGAACGACTGGATGCCGTACCTGCTCCTGTTCTTCATCCCGGCGATCACCATGAGCATCTGGGCCGAGGAGCGGAAGCAGGGGACCGACGAGCTCCTGTTCACCCTCCCGGCCACGACATCGAGATCGTTCTCGGCAAGTACCTGGCGGCGGTGGGGATCTACACCGTGGCCCTGGTCTTCTCGCTCAGCCATGTCGCGATCCTGATGTACCTCGGCTGCACCCGACCTGGGCGTGATGTTCGCGACCTACCTCGGCTACTGGCTGATGGGTGTCATGATGATCGCCATCGGCATGGTGGCGTCGCTCCTCTCCTCGAATGCCACCGTGGCCTTCATCCTGGGCGGCCTCTTCTCGTCGCTGCCGGTCTTCCTCGGCCTGCTCGGCATCCCGTTCGGCCCCGCGATCCACCGGCAGCTCGAAGAGCTCTCGATCCCGGCCGCAGTTCCACGACTTCGGGACCGGGGTGATCACGCTCTCGGGAGTGTTCTACTTCCTCTCGCTGGCCGTCGGCATGCTCTACATCAACATGGTCCTGGTCGGCCGGCGGCACTGGGCCGGGGGTGAGGAAGGCTGGGGCCGCGGCACGCACGCGCTCGTCCGTGTGGTCGCGATGCTGATCGCCCTGGGCAGCCTGAACGCCCTGGTCGGACGCACCGGCGCCCGGGCCGACGTCACCGCCGAGCGGGTGCACACGCTGACCTCGGAGTCGATCGCGCTGATCAAGCAGATTCCCAAGGACCGGCCGGTCTACATCCAGGCGTATCTACAGCCCCGAAGTCCCGCGCGAGTATGTCGAGACCAGGACCGACCTGATCGGCCTGCTCAAGGAGTACGCGGCCAAGGGAGGCGACCGGATCCGGCTCAACCTCGTGCCGACCGAGCTCTACTCACCCGAGGCCCGCGACGCGCAGAAACGGTTCGGCATCGAGCCCGCCGCGTGATCAATGAGCGACGAGGCGCGCGTCAGGAGTCCGCCGAGATCTTCCTGGGCGTGGCGTTCACCTCGGGACTGGAGGAAGTGGTCATCCCCTTCTTCGACCGCGGCCTGCCGGTCGAGTACGAGCTGACCCGCTCGATCCGCGTCGTCTCGCGGAGCAACCGGAAGAAGGTCGGCATCCTGAACACCGACGCCAAGCTGATGGGCGGGTTCGACATGCGGTCGATGGGCCAGAACCCCGAGTGGTCGATCGTCACCGAGCTCAAGAAGCAGTATGACGTCGACTCGGTCTCGCCCGACGTGCCCGATGTCGCTCGGACGTCGACGTCCTGCTGGTGGCGCAGCCGTCGTCGCTGACCCAGCCGCAGATCGACAACCTGACGGCCTACATCCGCAAGGGGGGGCCGGCGCTCCTGCTCCTCGACCCCCTGCCGGTCGAGAACCCGCAGAACTCGCCCGAGGTGCCCAAGCAGCCGCCGGGAGGCATGTTCGGCGGCGGCCCGCCGCCCGAGCCCAAGGGCGACCTCACCCAGCTGCTCGACATGATCGGCCTCGACTGGCCGACCACCGAGATCGTCTGGAACGGCTACAACCCGCATCCCGCAACTCGCCGACCTGCCGCCCGAGGTCGTCTTCATTCGGCAAGGGGAACGGCGCCGAGGAGCCTTCAACGAGAAGCAGGCCGCGACCTCGGGGCTGCAGGAAGTCGTCATGCTTTTCCCGGGCCTGCTCCGGCCAAGGGGGCGAGCCCCGAGTTCACCCCGCTTCTTCGCACCAACGACACGGGCGGCACATCGGCTGGAGCGAGGCGACCCAGCAGGGCTTCATGGGCATCTCGCGGCATCAACCCCAACCGCCGCCACTTCGCCAGCGGCACCGCTTACACCCTCGCCGCTCGGATCCAGGGGCCGCCCGCGACCGAGGCACCCACGGACGAGAAGGACGAGACCAAGGACGCCCAGGACAAGAAGGGAGACCCCGAAAGCCGACATCAACGTGATCGCCATCGCCGACCTCGACCTGATCTCCGAGCAGTTCTTCGAGCTCCGGCGGCGGAAGATCGAGAACCTCGAGCTCGACAACGTCACGTTCGTGCTCAACTGCGTCGACGTGCTCGCGGGCGACGAGTCGTTCGTCGCCCTCCGCAAGCACCGGCTCAAGCACCGGACCCTCGACACGCCTCGAGGAGCAGACCGAGGAGTACATCGAAGAAGCGCCAGAGCGAGACCAAGGCGGCCGAGGACGCGGCCAAGGAGCAGCTCGACGTGGCTCAGAAGCGTCTCGACAAGCAGGTCGATGCCGATCCGGCGCGCGCAAGGACGTCGACGAGCGGACCAAGGAGATCATGCTCATGAACCTCCAGGAAGTCGCCAACCGCCGCCTCGAGGTCGAGAAGGCCAATATCGAGGACCAGAAGCGGAAGAAGATCCAGGAGAGCAAGGCCGAGATGGAGCAGCAGGTCCGGGGCATCCAGAACGAGATCCGCGCCGTGGCGATCATCTTACCGCCGTTGCCCCCGCTGATCCTCGGCCTGGTCGTCTTCGGCATCCGCTGTCACGCGCGAGAACCAGGGGGCGAACCCGAACCGGCTCGCCTGACGGTCCTGTCTTCCTGCATTGACAACGGACTGGGGCACCGCATTGCCCGCGGTCTCTCGAGGATAGGAACGATGAAAGAGCTGCACAAGACCCTGATCTTCGTCGCCGTTGCGCTGCTGCTGACCGGCGCGGCGGTGGTCCGGCTGCCCGGCCGGAGCGATCGCGGACGCTGGCGTTCAACGACCAGGGCAAGCCGTTCTTCCCCGACTTCAAGGACCCGCTCGCCTGCACCGACCTGGAGGTGGTCGACTACGACCCGACCACCGCCACCGCATCGCGGTTCCAGGTCAAGTTCAAGGACGGCAAGTGGGTCATCCCGTCGCACTACAATTACCCGGCCGACGCCAAGGACCGCCTCGCCAAGACCGCCGCCGGAGTCATGGACCTGACCAAGGACACGATCCGCTCCGACCGCGCCGAGGACCAGGAGGAGCTCGGCGTGATCGACCCGCTCGACGACCAGACGACCACGCCTGAAGGGGCGCGGCAAGCGCGTCACCCTGCGCGACGAAGTCCGAGAAGGTCCTGGCCGACTTCATCATCGGCAAGGAGATCGAGACCGGAGACCGCCAAGAATCGCGAAGCGCCACCTGCGCTACGTCCGCGTGCCGGGTCAGAAGCGGACCTACGGCGTCAACGTCAAGGTCGACCTCTCGACCAAGTTCGCCGACTGGATCGAGACCAATCTGCTGAAGCTCGACACGTCGAAGGTCCGCAAGATCGCCTTTGACAGCACCAAGGTCGATCTCGAAGCAGGGCAGATCCGTCCCGGCGAGACCCTGACCCTCGAGCGCAAGGACGCCCGCGGCCCGTGGACCCTGAGCGTCGAGGTGCCCGAGGGCAAGGAGCTGAACACCGAGAAGCTCAACGACTCTGACCACCGCTCTGGGCGACCTGAAGATCGTCGGCGTCCGTCCCAAGCCGGCGGGGCTCTCGCGCGACCTGAAGACGTCGGACAAGGGGATCAGCCTGACCCAGTCGGCCGTCCTGTCGCTCCAGGGCAAGGGTTTCTACCCCACTCGCGACGGCCGTCTGCTCTCGAACCAGGGCGAGGTGATGGTCGCCACCGAGGAGGGCGTCGTTTACACCCTCCGGTTCGGCGAGGTTGTCTTCGCCAGCGGCGAGGAGCTCTCGGCGGGAGTCGCCGACGACGCCAGGAAAGAAGAAGAGTCCAGCAAGCCCAAGGCCGAGAACAAGAAGCCTGAAGGCGCGACCGAGAACCGTTACCTGATGGTCACGGTCCTCTTCGACCCCAGCTACATTCCCGAGCCCAAGCCCGATGCTCCACCCGTTGGCCCGCTGACGATTCCCGACGATCCGTTCCAGCCCGCTCCCGACGACCCCAAGCGAGTCGCGGCGGAAAAGGCCGAGAAGGAGAAGGCTGACCGCCAGAAGGCCGACTACGAAAAGAAGGTGGCCGACGGCAAGAAGCGCGTCGGAAGAGCTGATGGACCGGTTCGCCAACTGGTACTATGTCACTCCGGGAAGCAGTTTCCGCTCGATCGCGCTGGATCGCGACGCCTTGCTACAGCCCAAGGGGAAGAACGAACAAGGGTCGCCCGTCGGCCCGGGCGCGGGGGGAATGCCCAACATCCCCGGTCTGCAAGGGCTGGGCATGCCGGGGTTGAACCCTCACTGATCGGTCGGTTCGCCCGGCCGTGGTCTTGCGGCGCGGGCGTCGGGTACGTAAATTGATAGCTTCCTTGTTGATCGGATTCGGTGTGATGGGAGACGGGAATCGGATGCGCCATATTCTCTCGGCGCTGGTGCAGAATCGGCCGGGGGTGCTGGCGCACATCTCGGGGATGTTCGCCTCGCGCGGCTTCAACATCGATAGTCTCGCGGTGGGTGAGACCGAAGACCCGAACCTCTCCCGGATCACGGTCGTCGTGATGGGGGACGATCGCCATCTTGAGCAAGTCCGCAAGCAGCTCGAGAAGATCGTCACGGTCGTCAAAGTGCTCGATATCTCGAAGGAGGACTTCGTCGAGCGTGACCTGATGCTGATCAAGATCGACGCCCGTCCGGACGTCCGCGCCGAGATCCAGGGCCTGGTGCAGATCTTCCGGGGCCGGGTCGTTGACGTCAGCCCCGATCAGATCATGGTCGAGATCTCGGGCCAGGAACGGAAGATCGAGGCGTTCATCGAGGCGGTCCGTCCCTACGGTATCAGCGAGCTGGCCCGGACCGGGCGGATTGCCCTGGTGCGCGGCAGCCGACCCGTCCGCCCGGACGCCGACGAGCCTTCCGCCACGCTCGAGCCCGTCGCCGACGCGTCGGCCGCCGTCGTGGGCCATTCCAACCTTTGAAACGTCAGGGTACGCTCAAGGAGGCGGCTGGCTGGGAGCCGTCGGCACGGTTGAGCCCCCGGACCGAACCATCGAGACAGGGTCGTGCCTCGATGGAATCGGGCCGGTGCCGGATCACCGTGTCGTCGGCTCCCGCTTGATTTGGCAAGAAGCGGACCAAGGTCGATTGGCCGCAATTTGATCGCATTTGATTTGATTTGATTTGATTTCGCGTCGCTTCTGATTCGTTGGTATGACGCTGGGACGTGTTGATTTCCAAACCGAGGAACCGCCGATGCCGGCCACCATGTTTTACGACCAGGACGCGGATCTTGGTCTCCTGAAGGGAAAGACGATCGCCATCATCGGTTACGGCAGCCAGGGCCACGCCCAGGCGCAGAACCTGAGAGACTCGGGCTGCAACGTCGTGGTCGGTCAGCGCCCGGGATCGCCGAACCATGATCTGGCCGTGGAGCATGGCTTCAAGCCCGTCTCGGCGGCCGAGGCGGCCGAGGCGGGGGACCTGGTTAATATCCTCCTGCCGGACGAGGTTCAGGGCGAGATTTACAGTCGCGACATCAAGCCCAAGCTCCGGCCCGGCAACTTGCTGCTCTGCTCGCACGGATTCAACATCCACTTCGGCCAGGTTGTTCCTCCCGAAGGCGTCGATAGCGCCCTGGTCGCTCCCAAGGGGCCCGGCCACCTGGTCCGCAGCGAGTTCGTCAAGGGGGGCGGCGTCCCCTGTCTGATCGCCACCGGCGATACCTGCACCCCCGCCGGTAAAGCGCTGGCCCTGGCGTATGCCAAGGGGATCGGTGGTACCCGCGGCGGTGTCCTGCAGACGACGTTCGCCGAGGAGACCGAGACCGACCTCTTCGGCGAGCAGGTCGTCCTCTGCGGCGGCGTCAGCGCCCTGGTGAAGATGGGTTTCGAGACCCTGGTCGAGGCCGGCTACCAACCCGAGAGCGCCTATTTCGAGTGCCTTCACGAGTTGAAGCTGATCGTCGACCTGATGTACCAGGGTGGCCTCAACTACATGCGATACAGCATCTCGAACACCGCCGAGTACGGCGATTACACCCGTGGCCCCCGGATCATCAACGAGCAGACCCGGGTCGAGATGAAGAAGATCTTGAACGAGATCCAGACCGGCCAGTTTGCTCGTGACTGGATCATGGAAAACAAGGCCGGTCGCCCCCTCTTCGGTGCCATCCGACGCCGCGAGCGCGAGCACCCCGTCGAGCAGGTCGGCAAGCGGCTCCGCGGCCTGATGACCTGGATCGAAGCCAAGACCGTCTGATTGATTGATTGATCGATCGATCTCCGACTCCGAATCGAACGCGGGGCACCATGGCCGACAAGGCGCGGAAGGTCGCCGAGAATGTCCCGGGGCGGTTTTACGTCGATGCGACCTGCATCGACTGCGATCTCTGTCGCGAGACCGCCCCGAACAACTTCCTGCGGTACGATGACGAGGGCTACAGCTACGTCATCCAGCAACCGCGCGACGCCGCCGAGGAGGCCGCTTGCCTCGCCGCGCTCGAGGAGTGCCCCGTCGAGGCGATCGGCGAAAATGGCGACCCGGCGGGAGGGTGAGTCCGTCGTACCGACCGAAGCCGGCACGACGGACTCCTTTCGATAACGTCACGCACCACCCATCAGACCCGGATCACGGCACTGTGCCATTCGGGGCTGGTCACCGGTGGGTTGGAAGCGAGATAGTTCTGGACGAAGCCGAGCGTCAGCTCGACCTGGTCGGGTTGGATGTAAAGCAGGTCGCCGGCGCGAAGTCTGCCGAGCGCTGCCTCGACGGCGATCAGTTCGCCGCGGGTCTCGAAGGTGTTGCTCAGGCGGCTCCCCTGGGCGAGTCCCTGACGGATCAGGCCGATGACCTCGCCGTCAGGACGGCCGCGGCGGCAGGCGTCCTCGTACAGGACGACAAAGTCGAAGTTGTTGCCGATGATCTCGCCCTGGCGGACGATGTCCTGGTCGCGGCGGTCGCCCGCGGCCGTGAATACCGACAACCGGCGCTGGTGGGGAATCTGGGCAATGGCGTCAACCAGGGCCAGGAGCGCCGAGGAGTTGTGCCCGTAGTCGAGCACGATCGTCGCCTCGCCGTGCTTCAGGACGTTGAAGCGTCCGGGGGTCTGGCGCAGGTCGCTGGTGAAGACCTCAAGCACTTCGGCCACCGTCTCCAGCGGTAACCCCAGCGACCAGGCCGCGGCACTGGCGGCCAGGACGTTCTCGACCTGGAACTCGATCCGTCCCGGATGAGTCAAAGGGACGCGGTCCAGCGAGACGAGCACCGACTCCTCGTCGCCATGGGCCAGGACGACGGCGTCCTGATGGACGAAAACACCCCGGCCGCCCCGCGCCAGATGGGCCGCGAGGACGGGTTGCTGGCGGTCACGGGCGAAGAAGATGACCGCATCCGGGCATTTCGGAGCCATCTCGGCGACCAGGGGATCAGCGGCGTTCAGTACGGCCGAGCCGGTCGGCGCGACCACGTCGACGATGGTTCGCTTGACCTGTGCCAGCTTCTCCAGGGTGTGGATCTCGCCCAGGCCGAGGTGGTCGCCCTCGCCGATGTTCGTCACCACGGCGACGTCGCAAAGGTCAAACCCAAGCCCCTCGCGGAGCATGCCGCCGCGGGCGGTTTCGAGCACCGCCGCCTCGACGCGGGGATTGAGCAGGACGGCGCGGGCGCTCTGCGGCCCGCTGCAATCGCCGTGGTCGACCCACCGGTCGCCGACCCGGATGCCGTCCGTGCAGGTCATGCCGACCGTCTTACCGCAATGGCGGATCATCTGGGCGATCAGTCGGGTCGTCGTCGTCTTGCCGTTTACCCCAGTGACGGCGACGATCGGCACCCGGCCGGTCTCCCCTTCGGGGTAAAGCAGCGAGACGATCGCCTCGCCTACGGGGCGAGGCGAGCCCGATGAAGGCTCCAGGTGCATGCGTAGCCCTGGCGCCGCGTTGACCTCGACGATCACACCGCCCTGATCCTCGAGCGGCCGGCTGATGTCGTGGGCGATCACGTCGACTCCCGCGACATCCAGGCCGATCACCCGCGCGGCCTCGACCGAGCGGGCGGCTACCTCCGGATGGACCCGGTCGGTGACGTCCGAGGCCGTTCCGCCTGTGCTCAGGTTCGCGTTTCGTCGGATCAACACCCGGTGCCCCGCCGCGGGTATCGAGGCTGGGCGTATAGCCCTGGTCTTCCAGGACCTTCAGCGAGATCGTGTCGAGCACGAGCTTGCTCAGGACAGTCGCGTGGTCGTCGCCCCGGCGGGGGTCCCGGTTGACGATTTCGACAAGCTCGGCGATTGTGCTTCGACCGTCGCCAACGACCTGGGCCGGGTCACGGCGCGAGGCGGCGACCACCCGGCCGCCGACGACCAGGATGCGGAAATCGGCGCCCGGTGGCGATACTTCTCGACGACGATCTGCGACCAGTCCTCGGCCCGCAAGGCCTCATAGGCCGCGATCACCTGCTCGCGGGTCGTCAGGTTGGTCGCCACGCCGCGTCCCTGACTGCCGAACCTGCGGCTTGACCACGACGGGGCCGTCAATCTCCTCGGCGGCCTCCCAGGCGTCGTCGGCGTCGTTCACCGGACGGCCCTCGGGAACAGGTACGCCGACCTGCCGGAGCAGCGAGCGGGTCAGCTCCTTGTCCTGGGCGATCGACTCGGCGATGGCCCCGGTCCGGTCGGTCTCGGCGGCCAGGATACGCCGCTGTCGGGCGCCATGGCCCAGCATCACCAGGCTCTCGCTATTGAGCCGCCGGACCGGGATACCCCGGTTCCGCGCGGCCTGCACGATGGACGCGGTGCTCGGTCCGAGCCGCTCCTTGTGCAGCAGGTCGCGCGAGCCGCTTCACCTCGGACTGGACGTCGAACGGCTTATCGTGGACGGCCGCGTCGAGCAGCTCACGCGCGGCGTGCAGGCAAGCCTTGGCGAACTGCCTCCTCGTGGTACTCGATGGCGACCTTGTAGACGCCGTCCTCCGAGGTCTCGCGCGCCCGGCCGAAGCCGACCTCGCGAGCCGGCCAGACTCTGGAGCTCGAGCGTGACGTGCTCGAGGATGTGGGCCTGGTACGTCCCGCGTCGGAGCCGCTCGAAGAAGCCGCCCCGTTCGCCGACGCTGCAGCGATGCTCGATCATCGTCGGCAGCCACGATCATCAGCCGGTCGTTGAATCCGGGCAGCTCGTCGGACGGAGAATCCTTCAGCTCGCCGAGATCGACCCAGGCTTCAAGCACCGGGAAGTTCGCCCAGATGTTGGGTCCGCGCAGGGTCAGGATCTTCCGAAACTCCATAAACGCAAACCTCCGGGACGACTCGGCTTGATTCGGTTTCGATCCGTTCGACTCGCTCAGTCCGGTGCGGTCCGGATTCAACCGCCGTTTCGGTCAGGTCCCGGCCGGAACGGATCGCATACCGCGTCCCGGGGCATGGGCGACGGCACCAGCGATCCAGGCAAGGGACAGGTATCGCCCGCAACGACTAAATCGCAATCCGGCTCGTGATGGGCCGCGAACTCCGCACGACGTAGGATTCAGGCTAGGTCATCGATGTGAGAGTGCGCCTCCTGGAGGGCGAGAGCTTCGACCCTGGAGCTCCCCTCGCGGGCGTTACGATGATCCGGCTGAGCATTCATACGCAGAAAACCATTCCATCGTTGGGACGTCTTCCTGAGACGTTCCAGGAGACTCGACCTTTCAAGGACCGTCCCCGTGAACCGGCTGCGGATCGGTTTCTCCTGTTCTTCACAGGAGAACCAACGCGGACGCGCGATCGACCGGCTCACCACCACGACCCGAGTCTCAAATCTATCGGTCGCAGGCCGCAAAAATCAACTCAACGGTCCGAAAGATCGCGTTAAGTCCCTTCTGGTGTTTCGGAAATCCGCATCGATTGCTGACGCGCGGCGAGCGCCAATGCCCCCGATCCCTCTCCAACAATGGAGCGATCTCCTCTAGAATACAGGAAGACCGACTCCACCGAAGCGGTGAGGCAAACGGTCGGGTTTGCGATAACAGGCCGTGTCATGGGTCGAGTTCCCGGATTTGCGAACTAGCTCAGCGAGGAAGGTTTCGGGCGTGTTGACTCCGACGGACGCAGCATATGCCGATGGCGGCCGGACGAGTCTCCCGCGTGAGTGGCGTGGTCGCCTCGACGCACGGCTCGAGCCGGGCGAGCAGGTCCTCGCCTGGTTCTCGCCCGACCTGGACGCGCGGCTCCGGTTTCAGGAGGGGCTCGTTGTCCTGACCGACCGGCGGTTGCTCGACGCCGTGCCCGAATCCGAGCCCGTGGAATCCGATGGGTCCGGTCCATCCGCGTCGATCCGGTGGCAAACCTGGTCGATCGCCGACAACCTCCACTTCAGGGCCCACGACCGTGCGGGGCTGGGGACGCTGGAGCTGGTCGATGAGCACGCACGGCGGGCCGTCTGGCGGTACACGATCGCCCGGCGGGTCGCGGTCAGCCAGTTGATCGACCGGTTTCGCGAACGTCTTCGCTCGGAGGAACCGGTCGCCGCGGTTGCCCCGTTGCCGGTCTGTCCTTCCTGCGGCGCTGACCTTCCGGCGGAGGGGGTGGCGTGTGAAGAATGCGCGTCGGCCGCGACGCCGCGGGCGGCGTCGTCGCTCCTGAGGCTGCTTCGGTTCGCTCGTCCCCGATCGGCGGCCATCATCCTCGGGTTCGTGCTCACTCTGGCGAGCACGGCCGTGGGCCTGATCCCGCCTTATATGTCCGTACCGCTCCTGAAGAACGTCCTGATCCCTCGCGCGAACTGGCACCTCGTGCCGTGGTACTTGCTGGGGCTGCTCGTCGCGTCAATTCTGACCTGGCTGCTGAGCTGGGCGCGGACCTACGTGATGGCCTGGGTCAGCGAGCGGATCGCCGCCGACCTGCGGAACGTGACCTACGAGCACCTCCAGCGGCTCTCGCTCGAATACTTCGGCGGCAAGCGGACCGGCGACCTGATCGCGCGGCTCTCCAGCGACACCGACCGGATCTGCAACTTCCTGTCGATCAACCTGCTCGATTTCGCCACCGACGTCGCTGATGATCGCGATGACGGCCGTCATGCTCGTCGCGCTCGATCCGGTCCTGGCGGCTGGCCACCTCCTGCCGTTCCCGATCATCGCCTGGCTCGTCCACCAGGTCCGCAACCGGCTCCGGCGCGGTCTCCAGCGCGGGAGCCGGGCCTGGGCGGAGATGACCAGCGTGCTGGCCGACACCATCCCCGGCATCCGGGTCGTCAAGGCGTTCGCCCAGGAGCGACGCGAGGTCGAGCGGTTCCGCGCCAGCAACGACCACGTGCTGCACGCCAACGACCGGGTCAACGACACCTGGTCGTTCTTCGGCCCGATGGTCAACCTGCTGACCCAGTTCGGTCTGCTGATCGTCTGGGCGTTCGGCGCCTGGCAGGTCTACCAGGGCCAGATCAACGCCGGCGTCCTCGTCGGGTTCCAGCTCCTGATCGGCCGGTTTTACATCCGGCTCGAGTCGATGAGCCGGATGGTCCAGGCGACTCAGCGGGCGGCGGCGAGCACCCAGCGGCTCTTCGAGATCCTCGACCGTGCCCCGAGCGTCGCCGAGCCGGTCCGGCCGGTCCACCCCGGGCGGCTCGAAGGGGCGATCGAGTTCCGGCGCGTCGGCTTCCGCCACGGCAACCGCGACGATCCTCGACGACATCAACCTGACGATCCGCCCCGGCGAGATGATCGGCCTGGTCGGGCCCAGCGGCGCGGGCAAGAGCACGCTGGTCAACCTCGTCTGCCGGTTCTACGACGTGGCGGACGGGGCGATCCTGGTCGACGGCGCTCGACATCCGCTCGTTCCCGGTCTCCGAGTACCGCCGGCACATCGGGATCGTCCTCCAGGAGCCGTTCCTGTTCTACGGCACGATCGCCGAGAACATCGCCTACGGCCGCCCCGACGCCTCGCCCGAGCGAGATCATCGCCGCGGCCGCGGGCCGCGCGCGGCCACGAGTTCATCCTGCGCCTGCCCGACGGCTATGACTCGCTCGTCGGCGAGCGCGGCCAGTCGCTCTCCGGCGGCGAGCGGCAGCGGATCTCGATCGCGCAGCGCCCTGCTGATCGACCCTCGCATCCTGATCCTCGACGAGGCGACCTCGTCGGTCGACACCGAGACCGAGCGCGAGATCCAGGAGGCGCTCGACAACCTGATCCAGGGCCGCACGACGATCGCCATCGCCCACCGCCTGAGCACGCTGCGCAAGGCCGACCGGATCGTCGTGCTGGAACGGGGGCGGATCGCCGAGGTCGGCCACGAGGACGACCTGCTCAAGACACCCGGCGCGTTCGCTCGCCTCCATCGAGCGCAGGCGCAGCTGGTCCGAGGAGCGTCGGATTGAATCCGCAAGGATCTCGTCGAAACTGGTCAACCTTCTGCACTCCGTGACGGATTTGCGCATGACCCCACCCGAGTTCAACCTGTCGCGCGACCCGTTCGGCCGGATGGTCCTGGTGGATGCCGAGGGCCATCGGCACGTCGGGATCGAGCCGGTCCGCGCCTTCCCGATTTCGAACCCGAAGCGCTGGATCTCACTATGCGACGCCGAGGGGCGTGAGATTCTGGCCTTGCCCGACCTGGAGGTTCTTCCCGACGCGGTTCGCCGGCCCATCGAGGAAGAACTTGCCCTCCGCGAGTTCGTCCCGCTGGTCCGACGGATCGTGCAGGTCTCGGTCGACACCTTTCCCGCCGACTGGGACGTCCTGACCGATCGAGGCCCGACCCGGTTCACGATCGACAACGAGGACGACGTCCGACGCCTGGGGCCGGCTGGGGTCATGATCACCGACGCCCGGCGGATTCGCTACCAGATCCCCGACGTCTCAGCTCTCGATGGGCAGAGCCGCCGGCTCCTGGAGCGGTTTCTCTAAGGATTGTTTATGTGCATGGACGATTGTTCGTGAATTTGATCGGCATGTGGGCTCGGCGTCATCGGCTTCGCGAATTCCGGTAAGGGATGGTCAAGCCCGGACACGGTCCGGACCATCTGGCGGCGAACCCAGGGAATCGCGAAGGCCGTGGGGAGGGCGAATGACTTCAGGAGCCGGGAGCCCGGAATCTCGTCGGCCGCGAGTCGCGAGATGGCTTCAACACGCTTGACCACGGATCGATCGACAGGTCGGCGCAGCGCACTGTAGCGGCTGAGCTGGCCGCGGGAGGCAAGCTGGGCGAAGACCCAGGCGTCTTCAAGGCCAAGGTTCATGCCGCGGGCGCCGACCGGTGAGTGGATATGGGCGGCGTCGCCGGCGAAATAGACGTGGCCGGTCGCGAGCGTGGCGTTGATCCGGTGCCCGACGTGAAAGCTCGACGACCAGATCGGCGGTCCCGTGACCTCGCCGTGTTGAACATGTGCTAGCGGATCGGGGCGGCTGCTCATGATCCGCCAGATGGGGTCTTCGGACAGCCCCTTCAGGGCCGGGTCGATCACGTGGAACAGAAACACAAAGCCCCCACCGTCGCGGTCGAAGAAGAGGATGTGCGCCCGGTCCTCCGGAAGCGTTGTTCGGAGGGGAGCGTCGGCCAGGTACCACTCGTGCGCCAGGGTCGATCCTTCGAAAGCGATCCCGAGCGCGTGCCGGATCGTGCTGTGCGCACCGTCGGCGGCGAGTAGCCAGGGACAGGTCACCGTTTCGTTGCGACCGCCGCTGATCTCCGAGCCGAGTTCGACCTCGACTCCGTCGTTGGTGTTGCGGCAGCCGGTGACTCGTATCTCGCGTTCGACCGAGCCGCCCGCCTCGATCAGGGCCTCGAGCAGCAGACGCTCGGTCGCCGATTGCGAGAGGGCGAGCAGAAACGGGTATCTTGGATGAATTCCCGCCAGATCGGCCATCGCCAGGACCCGCCCGTGGCGATGAAACTGAACGCCGCGGGCTGGCTTACCGACCGCGAGGAGCTTCCTGGTGAGCCCCGTCGATTCCAGCAAATCCAGGGTGCGCGGATTGACCGCCAGCGCCTTGGAATGCGTGGACGTCTCGAGACGAGGCTCGATGACACGGACCGGAATTCCTTGTCTGGTCAAGAAAAGCGCTGCTCCGAGGCCAACCGGGCCTGCTCCTGCGATGATCGGTCGATCGGATGCTGACATGCGGTGACTCCGTGTCGTTGCTGGCTCAATCCACGGGGATACTCGACGGCAAGACCCGCCCGAGCCAGTCGATCAGGTCGAGGGCGTACCGGCTCGGGTCGGGCTCGAATTCGAGCGTGTGGTGGGCTTCGGGATACTCGATGATCGATGTGTCGCGACTCCCGAGCCGGGCGAAATCCGCGCGGGTGCGGATGTTATCCACGATCCGGTCGTGACCGGCCAGCATGAGGAGGGCCGGCTGTCGGACCTTGCCCAGGGCGCAGTCGGAGCCGCAGGTCGATGAAATGGCTGGCCGCGAGCAGGCCGGCGGTGCCCGCGTGAAGGCCGAGCCGGTCGGCGGCGATGAACCGTTGGCCGGCGGGGCTGGCGGTGAAGAGTTCGGGATCACTCAGCGGGATTGGAAACGTCTTGCGGCGGTTGGTGAAGTAGGCCCAGGCGATCTGGAGACGCTCGCGACGGCTCACATCGACCCGGGGCTGAAGTCCCGGGCAGATCAGCGCCAGCGCATCGACCTGTTTCGGGTACGCCGCGGCGGCCAGGATGGCGATTTTCCCCCCCAGCTGATCCCTCCCACACCCAGCGGGACCGCGGGAGCCTGCGCGCGAAGGGTCGCGATCCACTCGCCGATATCGGCCACGAGTCGGCGAGCCGAGGGAGCATGGCCGCGGTCCTGCCGGTTCGCCCCTGAGCCGCGACGGTCGGGAAAGTGCGTCTCGTAACCGGCGGCGGCCAGGGTCCGGCCGAGTTGTGGATACCAGCCCGCCGTGGCTCTGGACCCCGTGCAGGACCACCAGCCGACCACGGAGCCTGGTCGGTTCGAGCACGGGCCAGACCGTGACCTGGATCGGGTACCCGTCGGATGCGCGCTGGGTCTCGACCTTGACCGGAGACGAGGGCGACACGGGCGGCTCAATCAAACCGGATCTCCTCGTGGCGGACGGTCATCCGCTCGAGCGCCTCGGGGATCGACCTCGACGCCGAGCCCGGGACCGCGAAGCGGCGGGGCAAAACCCATCGGGAAGAACCCGAGATGTCCTGGACCGTCAGGTTCTCGGCCAGGACGTGCCGGTCGTACGAGCCCTCGACCCATCGGAGGCCCGCGGACCATGGCTGCGACGTGCCGGCCCGCCGCCGAGAGCAGGCCCGTCTCGCCCGGGTGGCAGCCAAGCTGAAGCCCGAGTCCCGACCGCTGGGCCAGCGCGACGATCCGCAGGGTCGGGACGATCCCTCCGCACTTCGAGAGCCGGACGTTGAACAGGTCGGCCGTCCGATCGCTCGATGGCGCGTAGCCGCGTCGGGATAGCCGCAGAGCGATTCGTCGAGCATCACCGGCACGCCCGAGTCGGGGGCGGATCTCGGCCAGCGCCTCGACCTCGGCGTGCGGCACCGGCTGTTCCAGCGCCGAGGGGGCGGGCCGCCAGGAGCGGGCGGACCCGCTCGACCACCATCGACGCCGGCCATGCTTCGTTGGCATCGATCCGCAGGTCCATCCGCTGCCCGAGGATCCGCCGGAGCTGGGCGAGCCGTGCGGGGTCGTCCTGGCCGGCGACGCCGACCTTCACCTTGACGTGCTTGAAGCCGAAGAGCCGGTTCATCCAGGCGGCCTTCCGCTCGCGCCGGGGTGACTCGGCGGTGATCGCACCGCTGTAGCGGACCCAGCCCGGGCTGCGGCCGCAGCACGAGCCCGGGCGCGTCGACCAGGCCGATCACCTGGCCGAATCGACTGGCCGAACCGCCGGCCATAAGCGTCGAGGATCGCCAGTTCCAGGGCGCAGCGCGCCGCGTTCCCGGCCATCCCGCGCGGGTCAGCTCTGAGTCTCCGGGAGGTTCGAGCGCTTCGAGCGCGCTTACGACCTCCGCGTAGATCCCGCGGCTGCCCAGGTGTCGGGCCAGATCAAACCGGCTCAGGGCTTCGAAAGTGGTGTCGATCGTCTCGCCGGTGACATAGGTCGCGGGGAACGCCCTCGCCGATAGCCGGCTCGACCGTCATCCAAGTTCGCCGAACGACCAGATTGTCACTGACCACCCGCTCGTGCGACGCATGGCGGATGGTCTTCTTCAGCGGCACCGCGACGTGATACAGGTCGATCGAACGGACGCTCATGAGCGTTTCCCCGGTCGGGGAGTCGGCAAAGGGGAACACGGCCGCCACTCCATCGAGCCGCGGCCCGGCGCGAACCCTCACCCCATATATATCATGCCAGCCCGAGCAGGTAGACGCCAATCGCGCCGAGCGTCACGCCGCTGGCGATCCCCAGGCGGCGTTCCCAGCGACCGACGACTCCCCCCGCCAGGTCGTTCCGTGCCAGGAATAGCGATCGGAGGCGAGCCGCGGCGATTCCGACCGCCACGAGCACGACCGCCATCCCGGTTCCGAACGCCATGAGCAAGACGATGCCCAGCCCCAGCCGGCCGGTGACCGCCGACAGGACGACCAGCAGAACCGCATCCCAGCACGGGACCAGGCCGCCAGCGATCCCCAGCCCGACCACGCTCCGGGCCGCCACGGGTAGAGTCTCCGGGTCGTGTTCATCAGCGGGCTCGCCGAACGATTCGTGTTCGCCGAAGCCAGCCAGGTGTCGGCCCAGTCTCCAGAACCCGATCGCGCCGATCAGCAGGCCGGCGGCGTGGCCAGCCCGAGGTGGATGGTCCGGAAATCGCGCGATTCGAACCACCAGAGAACGCCGGCCACGAGCAACACACTGCCGGTGTGCGTCAGGGTGGTCAGGATCGCCAGGATCGTTCCGCGTAGGATCGTGCCCCGGCCGCCTAGCATCGTCGCCGCCACCAGCGTCTTGCCGTGCCCCGGCTGAAACGCATGAACGGCCCCCAGTCCCAGGGCGATCAGCAGCAAGACCACGAGCGACCCACGCGACGCCGAGTCGAGAAGCGAACTCAGCCGATCGCCGAGCGCCCGGCCGTGATGATGATCGAGCCGACGGTGCCCGGAGCGGGCGGGCAGGGGAGGGCTGGCTCTCGATCGGCGGCGCTGTCGTCAAGGTTTCCCTCGTAATCGACCACGACCCGCGGGTTCGTCGTTCCTCGGCGTCGCTCAACTGCCATACCGGCCGGATCGTGATGGCCGTCGACGTCGGCGGGCAGATCGTCGCCCCGAAGGCCGACCCCGTCGCGGCCAACAATGGCCAGCCGGCTGGTTCCTTCGCTGTCACTGTAGTTGTTGTCCTGAACGGTCAGTCGTCCCCGGGGCGGGATGAGGCCCTCGAAGTGGAAGAAGTAGCGTGGGTGTTCCTCGATCCTCAGGTCGAAACCCAGGACCTTGAGCTCGACCGGCCTGGCCATTGACGTGACAGCGAACCCACGTCGCGTTCGAGCGGTCCGACCTCGCGGCCGTAGGCTTCGAACCAGGCCGTCCGGATCGCCTCCCGGCAGGCCGCCGATCAGCGCCCGCAGGTCTTGCGTCAGGGTCAGCTCTGACAGGCTCACCTCATAGTCGATCAGCGATCGTCCGGGCTCGAGCGTCACCTGGATCGAGCGATCGACCCGCTGGTTCGGGATGTCATGGGCCAGCGGGCGGACGCCATGCTCGAGACGGCAAGCACAAGGAAGAGGCCGCACCAGGATCGTGACCGCTTCGGCGCAGTCATCGACGGACCGGTGCGCTTACACGGCAGTGGGTCAGTCGTAGTACTTCTCGAGCGCCGTGTGACCACGTAGATCACGACGTGCTTGCTGACCGGCTTGGCCAGAACGCAGAAAGCGTGGGCCGAAAGGGCCTGGCGCAGCAGGTTGTCGTCCTGGTCGGCCGTGATCAAGATCACCGGGATCACGCCCTTGATCTGGCGGACGATGGCGATCGTCTCCAGCCCCGACAGTCGGGGCAAGTGCATGTCCATCAGCGCGAGATGAACCTCATGTTCCGCGGACCAGGTCGATGGCCTCCTCGCCGCTGTCGGCCATGAAGCGTCCGAAATCCCTGCGGGCTCGAAGATATCACGCAGGGTCTCCCGCGCGGCCGGGTCGTCGTCGGTGATCAGGATCGAGGGGCTGATCCAGGATCATGAAGACGCACTCCATAGATCCGAATAGCTTCTCAAGGAAAACCCTAGATATTTTACAAGGAGGACTGCAAATCCACGCGCCATTCCGTGAGATACTCACGGCTCATACTATCTGAATCAAAAGCAGCAACTCATTGCAGGATTGATGTTTACAATTTGTACGGGATTAGGAGCAAATGTGTGCATATTGCAGCGAAGCCACATTGTTGTCATTTTGGCAGTTAGCGCGGTCGTCGCCAGCGGGTGTGGCCGTGGCGGAGGATCCGTTCCGGCGGCGACGGTGCCGCGTGCCGGCGAGTCGGCCCAGAAGGCCCCTGGACTCGCCCCAACGCTGATCGGGGTTGAAGGCATCGGCGCGGCAGCCAGCTCCGAGGGGTTCACCCGGACTGGGCCGATAGATGATATCGCTCGATCAACTGAGCCGCTCGGAGCCGTTGACTAAGACCAGTGCAGGGCAGAGCGGCGCTCGGGTCGATGTACACGGTCCAGATCTCTCCGCCAGGTGTCACTCGGACGAGTTGGTGGCACGGCGTGGCCCAGCTCGGCCACCGGCTTCAGGCCCGCGTAGTCAGCACTCCCGAGTTCGAGGCTTGATCGTCGCCGGCTTGTTCGATTCGGATCTTCGCAGGTTCTCGACGATCGTGTCCAGTCCCGCCTCGGTGATCGAGTGTCGACTGTTGCGCAGGACCATCGGGCTATCGACCGGCATCGAGAGTCGCTGGACCAGGGCCGAGCCCGGATTCTTGATCTCCATCATCGCCTTCGTCTCGGCACTCGCGTACATAACCTCGCGGCCTTGCGGACGGGCCCTGCCTCCATTCGAGCCGGACCGCGCTTGGATGGCGTCTCAGGCTCAGAACAACCTCTTCCGGGTCCTGAAGGTGATCGCCCACGCGCTCCTGTCGATTGATGACAACCTGATAGGTCGATATGGCTTCGAGCCGGCGGTGCGCCGCGTCGACCAGGGATCGGGCCGTCACCGCGCCGTTGGACCTGCTCGGAGCCAGCGTGACGCTCTCGTTTGAGACGGGTACGACCTCCGGGTTGCCGCTCGGAGACCGCGAGGCTTCGGGTGCGGGGTCGGGCAGCGGTTCGAGCGACTCGGAATTGCGCGTAGATCGCGGAGATCGAGCCCCGCCTTTCGTTTTCGCCGAAGTCGCGTGTCCCGCTCGGGAGCCTTGAGGACCACGCCGAAGACGCCCGGCCGGGTGGTTAGCGTGGTCGTGTGAACGTCGGTTCGAGCCGCCTGCGCCGTCTGGGCCTCAGCCTCATCGGGCTCTAACGGTTTGAGGGCGCACCGGTCTCCGCTTCTCCGCGAGCCAGCGCGCCGCGTCGGTTGCGAAGGGTTTCGGGGTCGGACACCGGATCACCGACCGAGGGCCGGGGCCGGGTCCGGTTGAAACTCTGGGCGTAGAGGTCAGGCACGTTCCCGTTCCGGGGCCGAGGCCGAGTCCGCTCGAACAGCGGCTTCCTTCGAGGCCGCCACTTCCCGCCGCGGTCTGGCCCAACTGAGCGGGCTCGCCGCGCATGTACGTATTCAAACGGCCAAGCCCAGGTTGGTCGCGAGTGCAAGCCAGGACGCCCGCAACCAGGAGCGACCCGCTCCATCCCTGACGCGCATGATTCCACGCGGTACGATCCGTCGCCCACACCATAACGATCCCAATCTCCGTCGCCGGGGATGACGCCTGGAGCACGGCGCCTGGTCGGACGGGGCTCCTGAAGTGGAGACGAGGTACCCCCAGCCCGGCCACGATCCGTTCGAGCGGACGTCGGATACCACAAATCCGAGTCCCCCGCAAGCCGAACCGACCCCAACGCAAACGCAGCAGCCGGGCTCAGCCCCGATTCGGCCCGCAGCTCGATCGGGTCGTCACGAAGCGTGAACGACTCGATCAGCTTCAGGTCGGGCATCAGGTGTGGCTGCTTATACTGTTCGACGGTCCCGCCGCTCTGCGCCAGTCGGCGTTTCTGAAAATCGGCCCAGGAGCCGTCGGCGATCCGGCGAATGCGGACCGGGCCGAGCCGGAGGGTATCGCGCTTGTTGTCGTACTCGACGTTCTGGCGTCTGAGCTCGTCCTCGACCTCGGCGGCCAGCCGATCGTCGATGCCGGACGGTTCGATCGAGATCGGTCTCCTCGATCAGGAGCGAGTAATACGGCGGCTCGCCCCAGCAGGGGGCCAGCAGGAACGACTGGAGGCGCATGCCCAGTCCGCGCTGGGCCTCGGCGACGGCCGCCACGACCTGGTGTTCGGAAAGCTTCTCGCCGGTAAGGCTCGAGATAGTGGGCCCCCTTGTTGAGGAACTCGATCAGCGGCGCCTGGCCGTGGAAGCCGACGCAGCGGACCAGGTCGGAGATGTTGTACCGGTAGAGCCCGCCGGCCGTCGTCAGCACGATGAAATAGTTTCGCCCTTCGATCAGGTCGGTCGCCTCGACCGTCTCGGGCTGTTCGCGGTCGCCCTGCTCTTCGGGGATGAACTCGAAGTAGTGGTGGCGGACGTCGAGCATGCCGGCGGGCGTGCCGTCCTCGATGGGGATGGTCATCCGGCCCTCGGAGGCGATCAGGCCGACGTCGCGCACCGGCGTCTCGCCGAAGAACTCGGGATAGCCGCGGAGATAGGCCCGCATCGTGCCGCCCATCCAGTTCGACAGGAACTGAAGGTTGGGCCAGTAATCCTTGGGCAGGAGCCGGCCGGTCCGCTCGACGATCGCCTCCGAGCCGCGCGCGGCCGCCTTGCGGCGGCCAGCGGGTCCGGAACCGGCAGCGGCCGGCGGATTTCGGCGGGGATGTCCCAGCGGGGTCGATGGTGCCGTCGGCGAGGTCGCGGATCAGGACTTCCTTCTCGCGATCGCCGAGCCGGGCCATCGCCAGGATCGTGCTGGGGTTGGCCGCGATGATCGTGCCCAGGTCGCGGTAGATCGAGAACCGCAGCCCGACGTAATACTTCGACTCGATGTCCTTGATCCGGGAGGCGACGCCGGCATGCAGTACTTGGTGCGGACCAGGCGGTTTTGCATGTGGGCGGTCAGCCCGGTGATCGCGCCGCAGGGAATGCCGCCGGGCGTGAAGCTCTCGCGCCAGTCGCTGGCGACCTGGAGGATCGGCCTGAGGCCGTGCGCGATCATCTCGCGGATGCGCGTCGAACGCCAGGATGCCCCAGATCGTCCAGCCCTCGCGGTAGTCGCGTGAGCGACTCGCGCGGTGACCGGGATGGTCTTGGGCCGGTTGGTCGTGCCCGAGGTCATGGCGAACATGAGCACTTCGGTCCCCGGCCGAACAGGGCGCCGAGGATCGCCCTGGCGGACGCGGTCGATGTAGGGCTCGTGCCGATCGTAGCCGCCGATCGGGACGCGCTTGCGGAAATCGGCCGGCGTGCGGATCTCGTGGAAATGATGGTCGCGGCCGAACTGGCTGTCGGCGTGCCGGGCCATCCGCTCGAGCAGAAGCTCGCGCTGGACGTCGCCGGCCCGCTTCGTCTGGTCGAGGAACGTCGCTGCGCGCCAGCGCGCCGGCGCCCGGTTCATGAACGGCCGCGCCGATCCAGTCGCATGATGCATCCTTGAACATCGGATCACCCTCGGCTCGGGACTCGGGCGGCCTAGACCCGCGACCGGAGCGGTGCGCGATGGTCGTCGCGCTCGACGGGGCCGGGGCAATCTCGCGGCCACGGCTCGTTGCGGAGGTCGCTCGAAGCGACGCGGTGTCGCGGACCGGCGCTCCGCTCGAGACGGCGATCGGCCGATCGGCGGCCGGGGCGCGTTGCGGCGAGAAATCCAGCAAGCGCGCCGCGTAGGCTCGGGTCGGCCTCGCGGCAGCGGTTGTGCTTGGCGTCGGGGACCAGCCAGAGCTCCTTCGGCGCCTGCTTGCCGATCGAAGAGCTGCCGGGCGATCTCGGGGCCGATGTACGTGTCGCTTCTGCGCCGTGAATCATCAGCCAGGGCCGCGGCGCCAGCCGCGCGACCGCCGCCTCGACGTTCGGGAAACCGGCAACCAAGCCGCCGCTCCGGACTGCCGACGCGCCCAGGCCAGGAGCATGAAGAGCCATCGCGGGAATCGAGCATTCGCGTAAACAACGGCGCTCGGCACGTAAATCTCGGCCCAGCGAAGGATGTAGCGAAGACATCGTGCCCTGCGTCGGGAATGCGCCGTCGGTGACCACACCCCAGACGTCCGCGCTCGTCCGCGGCCGACGACCAGGGCCGTCGCCGCCCCCCCGGCTGACGCCGAAGAGCCCGAAACCCGCGCGGGTCATGGTCCGTCGCGCGATCCGCAGGTAGGCCGAGCGCCGCGTCGAGGTCGCGGACCTCGTGGTCGGTCGCCCACTGGAGCGGCTCGTAGTCCGGATCGGATCGCTGTCGCCGTGGTTGCGGAAGTCGAACGTGAAGAGGTCGAAACCCGAGATCGCGGAGATGGTCGACGTAGGGCTGAAAGCTCCAGCGATCGCTCAGGAACTCGTGGCAAAAGACCAGGACGCCCGCCCGTCGACGTGTCCGACAGCGCAGGTACGTGCCCGCCAGCTCGAGCCCGTCGCGGGTCCGGAACGCGACACGTCTTCCCCGTCCGGGCGGCCGGCATGCGGAGCGGCAGAAACAGCGGCTGCTCCTCGAAGATGCGACCGATCACCGGCGTGTACTTGACCGCCAGGTACACAACGAACAGCGCAGGGTCGCAAGGACCACGAGCGGAAGCGAGGCCGAGCAGATACAGGGAGAGGATACGAGACTGAGCATCGAGGCTCCGTGACATCACGGATGGACGCGGTGCCGCGGTCGGATATTCAAGTCTGCGAAGACTGGCCAGTGCGACGGCATCGGCAGCCATCGGCGACGACCTGGTTACGGAAATGCTTCCGAATTTGACCACATGTCAGGCCACGGGTGCGACGCGAGCTGAGTTCGAGTTCCGACGATCAGAAGCGTCTCAAGGATCAGCGTGATGTTCTGGCCACCGAAGCCAAAGCTGTTCGAGAGAGCCACGTCGACCGTCTTGCTCGCGGGCCACGTGGGGGATGTAATCGAGGTCGCAGTCGGGGTCGGGGTTGTCGAGGTTGATGGTGGGGGGAAGCACGCCGTCTCGGATCGTCAGCAGGCAAACGATCGCCTCGACACTGCCGGCGGCGGCGATCAGGTGGCCCATCATGCTCTTGGTGCTCGAGATCGGCACCTTGTAGGCGGCGGCGCCGAAGGTCCGCTTGATCGCGAGGGTCTCGATCGAGTCGTTGACCGAGGTGCTGGTTCCGTGGGCGTTGATGTAGTCGACATCTTCGGGGTTGAGCGCGGCGTCGTCCAGGGCCTCTCGCATGCAGGCGATCGCGCCGCGGCCCTCGTCGTGGCTGTCGGTGATCCGGAAGGCGTCGGCCGTCGAGCCGTAGCCGACGATCTCGCCGTGAATCGTGGCCCGCGCGCTTCGGCGTGCTCGAGCTCTTCGAGCACGAGCATCCCGGCCCCTTCGCCCAGGATGAAGCCGTCGCGGTCGCGGTCGAACGGGCCGGCTGGCGCGGGTCGGGCTCGTCGTTGCGGGTCGAGAGGGCCGTCAGGAGGATGAAGCCGGTGACGCCGAACGGGTGGATCATGCTGTGCGTGCCGCCGGAGAGGATCACGTCGGCGTCGCCGCGGCGGATGCAGCTCGAAGGCCTCGCCGATCGCCTGCGAGCTGGCGGCGCAGGCGGTCAGGCAGTTGGCAGTTCGGCCCCCGGGCGCCGAAAGGCTGGCCAGGTGGCCGGCGGGGGTGCCCGGCTCCTGCTCGGCCTCGCGGATCGGGTGGAGCTCGTCGAGCCCGAGCCGGGTGAAGTCGGCGGTGTCGACCTCGTCCCGTCGTGCGACGGTCTGGTTGACCAGGCTCGACGAACCGGGGGAAGTCCTGCTGCCCTTCCCCCGAGCCCGAGATAAACGCCGAACCGCGTCCGGTCGAGCTCGGCTCGTAGGTCTCAGCAGCCCCGAGTCTTCGATCGCCATCCGCGGCGGCGGCCATGGCGAACTTGGTGTTGCGGCAGTGCTCGTCCCAGCGCTCGGCGTCGTCGATGTAGTCGTCCAGGTCGGAAGTCGCGGACCTCGGCGGCGATCCGGGTCGGAAAGGTCGCGGCGTCGAACAGCGTGATCGGCCCGACGCCGCTCGGCCCGCCAGCAGCGCCGACCAGGTCGACTCGAGGTCGCGGCCCAGCGGGGTGACCATCCCCATTCCCGTCACGACGACACGACGCATGGCTCGGTGTTCCTTGCCGAGGTCACGGCTCGCACGAGCGGTCGCGTCAAGGCGCCGTCGCGGTCCGAGGACTGCCGCGGATCGACGAGAGCCGCCGCCTGGCCGTGCGCGGGTCAGGTTGGTCTTCACGAACATCGGGTTCCGGGTGGGCCGCGGCGCGCCGCGGACGACGTCCAGCTCGCAGCCGGGATCGGGCTCGTCGCAGTTGAGCGTCGGCGGGATCAGGCCCCGGTTGACGCCCAGCAGACTGGCGATCAGCTCGACCGCGCCGCAGCCCGAGACGATGTTGCCGAAGTAGCCCTTCAGCGCGGTGACCGGGCACGCCAGCCGGGGCCGAAGACGCGGTTCAAAGCCCGGGCCTCGGCCAGGTCGGAGACCCGCGTCGCCGCGCCGTGCGCGTTGACATGGCCGATCTGCGCCGGCTCGAGCCCGGCGTCGCGCAGCGCCGCGCGGATGGCGATCTCGGTGCCCGCACCCTGCGGGATCGAGCCCGCCGCCGGGCATGGCGTCGCACCCCGAGCCGAAGCCGAGGACCTCGCCGTAGATCCGGGCCCCTCGTCCAGGGCGTGCTCGCGCTCCTCCAGGATCAGGATGCCGGCGCCTTCGCCGGGCACCCAGCCGCTCCGCTGCGAGTCGAACGGCCGGCAGGCCCCGCTCGGCTCGCCCCGCCAGCGCGACATCTGGTCGAGCAGGCTCATGCGGATCAGGCTCAGGGGATGGATCTTCGAGTCGGCCCCGCCGGTGATCATCACGTCGGCCCGGCCGCGGGCGATGATCCGGCAGGCCTCGCCGATCGCCAGGTTGCTCGCCGACTCGGCCTCGGTGATCGTGTTGCTCGGCCCCTGGCAATCGAGCAGGATCGAGATGTGGCAGGCGAGCATGTTGGGCAGATACTTGAGCAGCCAGATCGGCTCGATCAGGCCGATGCTCTCGCGCCCCCAGGCTTGATAGTCGAAATGGCCCGCCGGCTGCGACGCCAGCCGGATCGCCGGCGGCCAGCTCGTCGAGCTCGGTCGAGATCAGGCCGGCGCCCAGGTCGACGCCGATCCGGGTGGGATCGATCTCGCCCTTGACCAGCCCGGCGTCGATGAAACGCGATCTCGGCCGCGGCCACCGCGAGCTGGATGTCGCGGGCCATGTACTTGAGGCTCTTCTTGAGCGTCTTCTGATGCTCGGGATCGGGGATCGCGAACTTCTTCGGCCAGGTCTTGGGCTCGAACCCATGAACCTCGGCCGCGACATCATTGGGCAGCTCGGCGACCGGGAAACGCCTGGAGTCGTCCCACGCCCCCGCGTCCCTCGGCCAGCGCGGCCCAGTAGGCGATCGGGACCAATCCCGACGGGACTGATCAAGCCCAATCCGGTGATGACCACACGGCGTTCGGAGCGATGCATGGAAACTCGAATTTCTCCACCGTGGAGTGAGTCAGCCCCTCAGTCGGGCCAACAACGGTGTGGGAGCGACGTCCTGAGTCCTGGGCCAATCCAAAACCGCCAACCGAGCATACTGGGCGATCCGACGTCCTGGTCATTCGGATCGGATCGAGCGGATTCCTTCAACGGCACAACCGAACCATGCAGACGAAAACAGAAGCCCTATTCTATCGACCACGGCAAGTCAGGGCTGACCGTTGGCCGGAGCCGAAGAGGCCGAGGACGCGGTCGCACCGGCCGTTGTCTCGGTCTGGGGGGCCGCGGCGGAGTCTCCCGTCGGGCGCCGCTGTCGCGCGTTCCTGAGCCTGGGCCAGGTCGAGCACGCCGAGCAACTGCTGCGTGAAGACGAAAGTTCTTGGGGCCGAAGATCTGGTTCGCTCGCGAGTTGTCCAGGTGGGCGAAGACGATCTCGACGTCGGCGAGCAACTGTCGTTCAGGAACGCCTTGGCGTCGACCACCGCCCCTTCGCTCCGGAGGTCGGTCAGGGTCACTTCGTAGACCAGCTGGTCGCCCGGCGCAGGCCACCCCGAAGAACTCGGCGCGGGGGATCTTGGCCAGCACGACCTTCTCGGCGAATCCGCCGGCCTCGCCCACCAGGATGCCGCCGGTCTGGGCCAGCCCCTCGATGATCAGCGACGCGGGCATCACCGGGATACCCGGGAAAGTGATCGTGGAGATGCTCCTCCGCCAGAGTCAGGTTCTTGATGGCCCGGGCGAATTGCCCGCTGCGAAACTCCAGGAACTTGTCGATCCAGATCCATCTCATGATCGAGAACACCCGCCGAATCGGTGTGGGGGAAAAACGACCCCGGGCCGGTGGTCATCTGGTAATCGCCGCCAACCGCCCCAATGGTTTCCGAGCCGTCCAGGAGTCTCGCCAGCCACGGCCCCGGGTTCTCGATCGGGGACGACCCTGAGGCCCGTTCGATCCGAAGGAAGGGACCGAAGTCAGGGATCGCGTCGTGTCCTCGGCGAGGCGAGGCCGTCCACACACGGCCGAGGATAGGTTCGCGCCTTTCGATCGCGTCCGGTCAGGCTGATCCGGGCGCCGTGAGATCACGCGGCGAGCTTGCTCTGGACGTACTGAACGAGCATGTCCACCGTGTAAAGGTCGGCGATCTTGTCGACCTCGGGATCGGCGGCGAACGCGCGTCAGGTCGGCGAAGGGCATCCGCGACTTCAGCTCGTCGAGCCCCTTGGCGGTCAGCTTGCTCCCCTCGATCATCTCGGGGTCGGTGACGACGTTCTCGGGGAACAGCTCGCCCCGGGGAATCTTGATCCCGAAGTTCCGCTCAAGCCGGAACACGATATCGAGAAAATCGATCGACTCGGCCCCCAGGTCGCCTTGCAGCGTGGCGTCGCGGGTCACGTCATCTTCATCCACGCCCAGGGCATCAACCAGGGTGGCCTGGACTTTCTGGAAGATTTCATCGTGTGTCGGCATGAGCATCCTCGGATCGAAAAAATGGGATCGCCAATCCAATCCCACCGCGAGACGGCATTGTGACGGTCGCCGAAGATCGGGACGGCTCATTCAAACGTCGGCGAAACCAGGGGTTGAACTTCAGAAGCGATCAATCGATCACAACGTCGAAGGCCACAAATCAGGGACAAGACCGATGACCCGAATCCACGAAAGAGCGGGCTCAGACCGTTCAGGGCCCAACTATCTTGCTCATTTTTCAATTTCCTTGCAACCTCGACTCCCGCTGAACCGGCAACACTGCCGGCGGCCCTCTCACGAGATCTTGCTCGGCGAAACCGCGGCGGTTTGCGGCTCACTGGGATTGATCCGGACCATCGCCCGCGCGCCGACAGAACCCTTGCGCAGGGTCGTGAACAGGTCGCGAAGGCCGGCGACGATCGGCGCGTCGGTCGCGTGCAGGGCAGGATCGCGCTCGCGGAGATTGTAGCGCGTCAGGGTGAACCGTCCCTTGACCATCTCCTGGCCGTCGATCACCCCCACGCCCTTGAAGCTGCACTCGCGGGCGTCGCGGTTCGTCAGCTCGACGCGGAGCTGAAGCTGCCGGCCCGGCTCGACGAAGCTGCCGTACTTGATCGTCTTGGCCTGCTTCAGGAGGACCACGCTGTGCGCGAAGTCCTCCATGTCGCGGATCAACCAGGCCCCCGCCTGCGTCAAGGCTTCCAGCATCAGAACGCCCGGCATGACCGGAAAGCCCGGAAAATGGTCGGCCAGGTATTCCTCGCACAAGGACAGGTTCTTGACGGCCACCAGGGATTGACCGGTGTTCAACTCCACGATCCGGTCGATCAAGACAAATCGCATGAATTCCCCCAAGGAGGTCGATATCGCGGAGCCGGGGGTCTACGGAGAGGAACCAGCCGCCACTCCCCGTAACAAAGTCCTAATTCAAAGCGGCATAGTCTAATGGGTCAACCAGGGACCCACAAGGTCGGTCCACTCGTTGGCGAGCGGCACGTCGGCCGCCCGAGCGTTGACGGACCGCTTCTGGGAGTCTACACGACTCCGGTTGATCGTCAAATCTCCCGCCAGGCTTATCTAGAATTTCCAGATTTCAAGAACCGATTCAGAAATCGGCCCGGTTCTCGGGCGATTTCGGCTTTCTTCATAGGCAGGCATTGCGAGTGCTTCTATACTACGAAACAATGGGCTGAGATGATGCGCGTCTCCCGGGACGACATTTTCTCCGCTGGCGGGCCGTGGTTCCACGGGAGCTTCCGGACGATCGGCTCCCGGTCGTCGTTTCCTCGTGTCGATCGTCCCGTTCGAGGTCGAGATCCCCTGGCAATGCGAATGCGTTGGCTCGGAACCGGGATCGCTGGGCTTCTCTTGCCTGCCTTGATTGGGTGTCTGCACGCACCCGTACTCTGGTCGCCCGACGGTCGATGGGTGGCGTACACGATGGCGAACCGGTCCGAGAGGCCGGGAATGGCCCCGGGCTGGCTGTTCGAGACCACGTCGTCCCTTGACTTACCTGTCGCGGGCCTGCCGGAGGGCCTGGACGGGGGCGCGGCCCCTGCCGTGCGTTGGGTCAGGGGGGGTGGCAACCGTCGACCGATGGGACCGCGCCTCTACCGGATCTGGGCGAGCCGGGCGGAAACGGGCGAATCGGTCCTGCTCGAGGAATCCAGGGGGCCGCTCACCTCGCCGTGCTGGAGCCCGGACGGCCGGGCGCTGGCCTACGGCCGGATGGTGCTCGAGGACGAGGGGACGGCGCGGTTCGAGGTCGTCGTCCAGGAAGCGCCGGAGCACAAGCGGGTGATCCTGGCCCGACCCCTGAACGAGTTCCACGCGCGGGCGACCGACCTGCCCGCCCTGGCGCTGGCCTGGAGCCCCGACGGCCGATACCTCGCGGTTCCCTTTCTCCAGCAGAACCTGGCCCTGGCGATCGTCCGTGCCGACAACGGCCGCGTGCTCAAGGTGATCGACGACGCATACCTTCCCGCGTGGTCGCCGGATGGATCGAAGCTGGCGTTCATTCAAGGGAGCGATGCCGAGACACTTCAGTACATCGACCATAATTTCGGCCCGCCCCATCAACTTACAGAGCTTGGCCAGACAAGCCAGGCCCCGGTCTGGTCGCGAGACAGCCGCTCGATCGCGGTCATCGCCCGACAGGCCACGCCCCGGCGCCGGGACCTGCCCGCCATGCAGACGGAGCTACGCCGGGTCCATGTCGAGAGCGGCAAGATTGACCTGATCACGAGCGTCCTGAGCGAGCCGATCGATCACGAGCGGTCCTACGGCGGCACGTCCTTCTGTCTCGACCGCGATGGCGGCGAGCTCTTCCACGCCAGCGATATCGAAGGACAGTTCACCGAGATCACCTGGTACCGACCTCGGACCGGCGAGACGGCCGAGAAGTTCCATCCGATCGATCCCCTGGTGCGGATCGGCGCGCTGGCGCTGTCGCCCAGCGGCGAGACCCTCGCCCTGCGGGTGGGCGGGCCGGGCGACCTGTCGACCCCGGCGCTGCTGGACCTGGCCGACAAGCGGTTCACGCCGCTGGTGCCCGACGACGCGGCCCGGATCGAATGGCTCAACACCTTGATCAGCACGGCGACCGACCTGCTCCGCGCCCATCTCCCGTCGGGCGACGCCGACAACCGGCCGATCGACCGCCCAACACTGCTCCCGGTCTCCGGCGAGCTACCGGCTCAACCTCGAGATCAACGACCGGCTGCGGCGCTCGGCCAGGATCGGCCGACCGCTCTGCGATCGACCCGCGACGGCCTCCCCCGCGAGTGCCGAGCTACATCTCCTCCTGGCCGAGGCTCGGCTGTTTTTCGACTATCTGCGCGAAGACTTCCCCGCTGCGCTTCAGGATCTCGATGCGCTGGAGGGCCAGGTCGTCTCGAAGGACCATCGTCTTCGCTTGCTCGGCGTCCGGGCCCAGGTCTTCCTGGGCCAGAAGCGGTACGAACAGGCGGGCAGCACCATCGCCTACCTCCGCTCGATGGACCAGCGGCGCACCCAGCGCCTCGAGCAGACACCGTCCGGCCCGGTCCTGACCGCGGACGCTCTCGCCCCCCGTTCCTGGCCAAGCTATCTGGCCGAACGAGCCGGGGGTCTCGTCAAGGCCGACGTCGAGAACCAGGCCAGCAACCCGCTCGGGCATCGTAACCCCGACAACCCGAACCCCAACGCCGATCTGTTCGTCCCCGCGCTTCCGGGTATCGGCCCGGGTCCGGCGGGGGGGGCTCCGTTCGCGCCCATGTTCCAGGTCGCCCCGCCGTTTCTCCCGCTCCTCCCCGAGTTCGATCAGCCCCGCCCTCCTCCCGCTCCCGATCCCGCCCCTACCCCCGTCCCACAGGGCCGCCCCAGGATGCCGAACGGACTCTAACTCCAAGATGAGCGCGGGAGGGGATCGCTCGCTCGGACTCAGAAGATCGACAGCGAGCACGATCCGCACGATGTTGACCACGGTCGCGCGTTCCTGCGGGGTGATTTCGCCGCGATCGACGATCGCGTCGAGGCTGCGAACCGCGTTGCGTCATCAGGAGAAGTCTGCGCGGGTGCGATCCTGAGCTCGACTCGGTGATCCAGCAGCACTTTCATGATGTCGCGGAGGGTCGCGGCCTCGCTGATCGGGTTGTCGGGCAAATCGGTTGCCAGGCGGGGAACCCTCGCGAGGGGCATTCGCCGAGGCGCGGACGACGCCGAGGATGATCCGGCTGATGGCTGTGAGCTTGGGATAATCGAGCGTCTCGGCGGTATCGGTCGGGGCGTGGTAGCACGGGTTCTCGCCCGTGCTGAAGAAGAGGTAGGGGACCTTGCGGCTCGGAACGGTCCATAATCGCTCCGATTCAGGATCAGCAGGTCCGATCCGATCGTGCCGACGACCACCGGCTCGGTCCGGGCCGCCGCCTCGATCCAGGGGCGGAGTCGTGGGGGCGTGCTCGGTCCCCATCACAAAGACGTAAGGGCGCAAACGCCGCCCAGCGAGCGGCCGATCATATCGGCGGTGACGAACAGATCGATCCGATCGAGGGGCGACCGGGGGGCAGTGCTCGACGAAGTAACGCGAGCCGAAGAGGCCGGCCTCCTCCAGGTCGAAGCCCATGAACATGACGCTGCGTCGCGGGGGCGTCGGGCTGTGGGCCAGGCTCCGGGCGACCTCCAGCATCATCGCGACGCCCGAGGCGTTGTCGTCGGCGCCGGGGTAAAGACGACCCTCGCGCACACCCAGGTGGTCGAAGTGGGCCGACACGATGATCCATCGGTCGCGGAGTGCGGGGTCCGAGCCGCGGAGGCACGCGGCGACGTTGCTGCCCGATCGACGTGCCGGCCTCCGTTCCCGGGATGGCCTGTTCATACCGACCGTCGAAAACTCCCGGCAGCCCCATCTGTCGAAACGTGTCGGCCAGGTGATCGGCGGTCTTGCGTCCCGCCGGACCGCTCCGACCGGCATATGCTGGTGAGGCGAGCCGTTCGACCTCGGCCGCGCAGCCGCTGCTGCTCGGGACTCCGGGGACGAAACCGGGACCTCGGCCCAAGCGGGGACGTCAGCCACGACACACGTCACGACCCAGAGAAGCACGATACTCCGCAGTCCCGTCAGGAATCGTCGTTCCATCAGATCGACGGCAACCCGCGCCGTCCTCCTGAAAGCTGTGTTGGGTCTGATCCGACCCGTCCTTGTGATTGGAACCGCCATTCGGCCGAGTGGCAAGAATCGCTGCCTGGACCGCGCCCGGGATTCCGATCGATGGGCATGCGCACCTCGACGAGGGAGCGTTCGTCTTCTACACGGAGGTGGATCGTGTCGCGTGCCTCTTGGCTCAAGGCGCTCGCCCTCGGGACGGCGCTGCATCGGATTCCAGGGCGCCGGGTCGGCGCGGGCCCAGGATTGGACCGACTACCTGCACTGGCCCTACGTGCCGCCCCAAACCCCGGCCAACGGATTCAATGCCGCCCCGCTCTATGACGGGTTCTATCTCTACCCCCGGGAACAGCGGATCGTGCCCCAGATTCAGGGGCCCTACTACCGCAACTTCTACGGTGGCTATCGCGTTCTGGGCCAGCGTCATCCGCACGGCTGGCACGAGTGGAACAAGAAGAAGTTCTACCAGGGAAACCACTTCGTCCTCGACGTCTTCTGAGAAGGGGGCGAAGGGTTCACAGCACGCCCCTCGGGGCTTCGAGAACTCCCGCGTAAGTCAACGACGCCCGGGTCTCGCGTCGCCGGTTTGCCCACGGCGCGCGAGCCTCCGGGTGTCCTGTTTCTTTGGGCGCGTCACGTTCGGGCGCCCAGCGCCGCGCCGATGGCGAAATAAGCCTCCGACGCCGCCCGGACCTGTTCGAGATCGACCCATTCGTCCCTCGTGTGGGCCTGGGCGATGTCGCCGGGACCGAACACCAGGCTCGGCAGCCCCGCGGCCCCCAGCGGGCCGGCGTCGGTGCCGTAGGGGACTCCTTCCACCTCGGGCGGCGTGTCCCAGTACCGGCGTCAGGGCGTCGCGCACCCGGTCCAGCCATCCGTGCCGGACGCTGCTCTCCGGGGGCAGGGCGGGCATGTTGACCCAGGGGGGCAGGAACTCGAACCAGGTCTCGACCCCATCGCCCAGTCGATCGACCAGGAACCGGTGTGTTCGTTCGATCGCGCTGACCGGCGTCTCGCCCGGGATCAAACGGCGGTCCACCTCGATCGAGCACTCATCGGGGACGACATTCACGCTGAGCCCCCCCTCGATCCGTCCGACCGACAGGCTGGGAGGGCCCAGGATCGGATGAGCGGGATCTTGCGCGAGTCCTCGGCATATTCGGCCAGGCGCCGATCACCCGCCCCATCCGGTAAATCGCGTTGATGCCGAGTCGGGGCGTCGAACTGTGGCAGGCGACCCCGCGGGTCCGGACCTTCCAGCGCACGGCCCCCTTGTGGCAGTGAACCACCGCCAGCCGGGTCGGCTCCGTGACGATCGCGAGATCGGCGCACCGCACCGGACTGCAAATCCGCACCCAGACGCGACGAGCCCGTATGCGTGAACTCCTCGTCCACGGTACACGCCATGATCACCGACGCCGAGCCGCTCGGCCGATCGCGGACCAGGCGGGCGAACGCCGACAGCATCGCGGCCATCCCCCCCTTGATGTCGCAGGCCCCGCGACCGTAGAGGCGATCCCCCTCGATCGACGGCTCGAAGGGGGGGATCGTCATCCCATCGACCGGAACGGTATCCTGATGGGCGTCGAAGAGGAGCGTCGTCCGGGAGTGGGGCGCGTCGTACCAGGCCAGGACATTGTCCCTGCCGGGCGCGATCGTTCGACGCTCGTGACGCACCCCGAGGGCGCGGAACCAGCGCTCGAGATAATCGCTCATTCCACGCTCAAGGGTGTCCGACGCCGGCAGCGCCCGCCCCATCGGGTTGACGCTCGGAATCGCCACCATTTCCGTGAGCAGACGCGTCACGTCATCCACAAGTCCCGCTCCCGATCCGGTTGGGCCCGCGGCGAACGTCGGGCAGCAAGGCCCACTCTCGCCGTCGAACACGTTAGCACTTGTCGAATTCATCAGATCACGATTTCCGGCATCAAAATCGCTGAGGTCCGGTCCTGGGTTATGATCTTACCGCTCGCCGGCGTGTGCGTCACCCGGTCAGCGAGATTCGAGCGGGAAAAACCAGGAGACGCTGGTCGGCCTCGTTGTCAACGTTGATGACCCGAATGCCGCATCAAACGGCGGCGGCGTGCTAGAGTTGACAACGACCAGGTGTCCCGATCGGAGCAAGCGGTTCGAGAGGCCTCGCTCGTCCCGTCGGCAGTTCGGGGAATCGATCGCAGGTCGTTGTATTTCCTCTTGTCTGGTTCGTGGGTTTGCTTAGAATCCCACAAAACCTCTCGGGCCCGCGACATTCCGATCGCGGGCCGACCTCTTCGTCGCGAGGATCAAGACCACGATGGGCGACTCCTCCACGCACGCCGAGTCCCGTCGTCACCATCCCAACCGGCACCGGCGTCGAGTTTGCGGATGGCGACGAGCCTCCCAGTTCACCCTGTCTCCAGGTAACCGAAACACCCCGAGCCCTCGCCTCGCCCCGCCACCCGGCCTGGGCCGATGTTCCCGATCGCCAGTGGAACGACTGGCGCTGGCAGTCGCAGCACGCCGTCCGACATCCCCGGCAGATCGTCGACCTGCTGCCCCTTCACGGTCACGACGAGCGCAGTCGCCATCGAGACCCTTCAGACCCAGTACAAGCTCGCGATTCCGCCCTACTACTTCTCGCTGATCGACCGCTTCGATCCCCGCGACCCGATCCGGCTCCAGTCGGTGCCCGCCCCCGCAGGAACTCGCCGGCGCCGCCGGGCACCGATGGCGAGGACGACCCGCTCGACGAGGACAAGGACTCGCCCGTCCCCGGTCTGACCCATCGCTATCCCGACCGCGCCCTGCTCGTCACGACGCACGTTTGCACGATGTATTGCCGGTTCTGCACCCGCAAGCGCGCCACGATGAAGCGGGGCGGCTGGGACGCGGTCTCGCGCGACGACCGCCGGATGGTCGAGTACGTACGCGACCATCCCGAGATCCACGACGTGATCATCTCCGGGGGCGACCCGCTGACCTTGCCACTCGAAAAGCTCGCGTTCTTCGTCGAAAGCCTCGACCGCCCTGCCACACCTCGACGTCGATCCGGATCGGCACTCGCGTACCCGTCACGCTGCCCCAGCGGCTTGACGACGACGAGCTGGTCGACCTCCTCGCGCGCCTCGGGCAAGATCTGGATCCAGACCCACTTCAACCATCCCCGCGAGGTCACGCCCGAAGCCACGCCGCGGCCTGCGATCGGCTGCGGCTGCGGGGGCATGCCCATCAACAACCACGCCGTGCTCCTGAAGGGGGTCAACGACTCGCCTCGCCACCCAGCGCGAGCTCTGCCGGGCGCTGCTGCGGATCAAGGTCCGCCCGTACTACCTCTTTCACTGCGACCCCGTGACCGGCGCGGGCCACTTCCGCACCCCGGTCTGGAAGGGGATCGAGATCATCGAAGGGCTGCGCGGCCACATCTCGGGCCTGGGCGTGCCGACCTACGTCGTCGACGCACCCCGCGGCGGCGGCAAGATCCCCCTCGATGCCCAACTATCTGCTCTCGGCCTCGAACGACTCGGTCGTCCTTCGCAATTACGAAGGAATGATCGTCCACTATCATCCGACCGGCGAACCCGCGCCGACGCCCGACCGGTCGAGACCCAGGGGGTCAGCGCCTTGCTCGCCGGCACACGCCGAGGTGCTCGATCCCCGAGGGAACGCCCCGAATGGTCACGCCGCGCGAGCGCGAGTCCGGCACCGGCACGAACGGCAACGGAAATGGCCAGAAGAATGGATCATGTCCAACGGGAAACGTAACGGCAACGGCGGGAATGGCATCAACGGCAAAGGAGGGATCCGCCGTGAGGATCGGACTGGCGTTTGACCTCGTGCCGGCCGTCGGGGACCACGACCAGGGACCGGACGACCGGTACGAGGAATATGACAAGCCCGAGACGGTTGAGGCCCTCGCCGACGTCCTCCGCGGCGAGGGACATGAAGTCGTGCTTCTCGGCGACGGCCGCGACCTGATCGAGAAGGTGCTGGCCGATCCCCCCGACCTCGTCTGGAACCTGGCCGAAGGGGAAGGGGTCGGCCGTTGCCGCGAGGCGCGGGTCCCGGCGCTTCTGGAGATGCTGGGCGTCCCGTACACCGGCTCCGACCCGTTGACACTGCCGGCGTCACTCGACAAGAGACGTCGCCAAGCGGCTGGTCGCGTCGGCCGGCGTCGTCGTCGCCGACGGCGTGGCGATCGAGCCGGCGGACCGATCCCGCGTCGGTCGACGTCCCGCTCGAAGCACTGGCCCGACGCGTTCCGTTCCCCTGGATCGTGAAGCCGGCGTTCGAAGGGTCGAGCAAGGGAATCCGCACCCGATGCCTGGTCGATTCGATTGACGAGGCGCGGGAGCTGATCCGCTCGCTGGCCCTCGATTACGACCAGACGATGCTGGTCGAGGAATTCGTCGCGGGCGACGAGGTGACCGTCGGCCTGGTCGGCACGGGGCCTGATGCCGAAATCCTGGGCACGATGCGGGTCGTCCCGCGCGACCGTGACCGACGGTTCGTGTACTCGATCGAGATGAAGCGCGCGTGGAGCGACAATCTTGACTACGAGGTCCCCGCCGCGCTGCCGGAACCGATCGCCGCTCGGCTGCACGCCGCGGCGCTCGACGCCTACACGGCCCTGGGCTGCCGCGACGTCGCCCGGATCGATTTCCGGGTCCGGCGCGGGGTCCCGTACTTCCTCGAAGCCAATCCGCTGCCCGGCCTGGCGCCGGGCTGGAGCGACCTGGTGATCCTCGCCCGCGGCATGGGCCTGGACCACCCCGAGTTGATCCGCAAGATCCTCCATGCCGCGCTCGATCGACTGGGCCGAATGCGATCGGCCGGGAGTCTCGCGTGTTGATCGACGCGCAACGACCCGTGGTCGCCGTCGTCTACAACGCGCCGGTCCTGCCGTCGGATCATCCCGATGCCGTGGCCGAGACTGATGTGATTCTCATGGCCAACGCGGTGGCCGAGGCCCTCACGTCGCAAGGCTTCGCGACCCGGCTCGTGTCGATCGGCCCGCCGATCGATTCGGTGCTGGCGGCGGCTCCGGGCCGAGGCGCCCGAGCGTGGTCTTCAACCTGGTCGAGGGCTTCGCCGACTCCGGTGCCGGGGCCACCCGGATCACCGCCTTCTTCGAGCTGATGGGTATCCCCTGTACCGGGTGTCCGTCCGAGGCGCTCGGTCGTTGCCTGGAAAAGGGCCGCGCCAAGACGCTGCTTCGCGGCGCGGGGCTTCCCACGGCGTCGTTCCTGGTGGTGGCGAACCGCCAGGCCGTTCCGTCCTGGAACGGTCCCTGGCCGGTCTTCGTCAAGCCCGACGCCGAGGACGCCAGCCTGGGAATCGATCAGACAAGCGTCGTCAACAACCAGGAGGCGCTCGACGAACAGGTGGCGCGGCTTCATACACGATACGGCGGCCGGGTCCTGATCGAGGAATATCTGCCCGGCCCGGAGTTCAACATCGGCCTCGTCGCCCTGCCCGAGCCCGAAGCCTTTCCAGTGGCCGAGGTTGTCTTCGCGACCGATCGAGCATCGGGAACCTGGCCCATCCTGACCTACGACGCCAAATGGGTCGCCGGTTCGGCTGACGACCATGCCAGCCCGATCCGCTGCCCGGCGTTGATCGATCCCGATCTGGCTCGAAAGCTCCAGGAACTGGCCGTCGACGCCTTCCGGGTGACCGGCTGCCGTGACTATGCGCGGGTTGACCTGCGGCTCGATCGGCACGGTGAGCCGATGATCCTCGAGGTTAACCCCAACCCCGACATCAGTCCGACCGCAGGCTGGGCACGCGGCTTGCGGGTCTCCGGGCGCGACTATGGAGCGACCCTGGCCGACCTGGCGCGCCAGGCGCTCGGGCGTGCCCGCTAGCGCGATCGCGCGAAAGCGATTCGGTTCCGCTCCCGCGATCGCGTCGGTTCGGTTACTGTTGAGCCCGGCGCAACGGACGCGCCGGGCGCACGGAAGGCGCGTAGCGCAGAATGCGAGACTCACGGATGTCGATCGCCACGACGACGATAGACCCGCGGCCGTCGAGGGGCCCGATGTTCCGGATCAGCCACGTACTGGGGGCGTTCCGCCCGTACGATCGCCGTTGCCTCGCCGAGATCAAGGTCCTCTTCGACTCCGCGTTCCCCGACCTGGCGGGCGAGGGCAATTACATCCTGGACAAGCTCAACGCCTCGTCCAGCCGGAACTACCCCACCATTCTCCTGGTGGCGCACGGGCCGGCTGACCGCGTGCTGGGCTTTGCCCTGGCCGACTACTTCGAGTCGGTCGGATTCGGCTATCTCGACTTCATCGTCACTGAGGCCGAGCGGCGCGGCCGCGGCCTGGGGGAGCGCTCTTCGAGGCCCTGCGCGAGGACCTGATCGCGCGCGGCGCGAAGGGGCTCTTCTTCGAGGTCCCGACCGACGACCCCGCCCAGGTCCGATCGGCCCGGGACTTGAAGGCCAACAAGCGCCCGTCTCAGGTTTTACGAGCGCTATGGGGCCTTGCCGATCGTCGGCACGCTCTACGATCAGCCGATCCGGCCGGGCAAGCCCGCCGAGCCCCGCCTGCTCTACGACCCACTTCACACCGACGAGCCGCTCGACGCCGAGGAGCTCCGCCAGGTGATCCGGTTCATCCTGAGCGAGCGCTACGGCTACGCCCTGGATTCCGAGTACGTCGGGCAGGTGATCGGATCGATCAAGGACTCTCCGGTACGGATTCGCAAACCAAAATACGTTCAGCCCTCCGAGAAGAAGGTCAAGATTCCCCGCCGGCTTCACCCGCTGAAGGTCTTCTGCTCGGCGACCGCACGCGCTGCACCACGTCCACGAGCGCGGCTACGTCGAGCGGCCCGCGCGGGTGGACGTGATCCTCAAGGCGCTGGACGCGTTGCCCGACGTCGAGAAACTCCCCGTGCGCATCTTCGGCGAACGATCGATCCGGGCGGTCCACGACGCCGATTTCGTCAACTACCTGCACAACTTCTGCAACGACCTGCCTCCCGGCGAGATGGTCTATCCCTACGTCTTCCCGATCCGTCGGACCGATCGCCCCCCCCACGACCGGAGCCGTCGGGCGGGCTATTATTGCATCGATACCTTCACACCATTGAGTCTGGAAGCGTACAAGGCCGCTCGCGCGGCGGTCAACGTCGCGCTGTCAGGGGCGGCGGCGATCGTGGCCGGTCATCCTTTGGTTTACAGCCTCTGCCGGCCGCCGGGCCATCACGCCGAGCGCGACACCTACGGCGGTTTTTGCTACTTCTGCAACGGAGCCATCGCCGCGCAGTACCTGGTCGAGCGAATCGGCCGGGTCGCCGTCCTCGACGTCGATTACCACCACGGTAACGGCACCCAGGACATCTTCTACAACCGCAACGACGTCCTCACGGTCTCGATCCACGGCCACCCGAGCTTCGCCTATCCCTATTTTTCCGGCTTCGCCGACGAGGTTGGTGAAGGGGAGGGCAAGGGGTTCAACCACAACCTACCCCTGGCCGAGGACATCCGCGACGACCGATACCTCGCCGCGCTCGACGTGGCGCTCGGGCTCGTCCGCAAGTTCAAGCCCGAGGTCCTGGTCGTCTCGCTCGGCCTCGACATCGCCAAGGCCGATCCCACGGGCACCTGGAGCGTCACCGCCGAGGGCCTTTACGAGATCGGCTACCGGATCGGCAGCCTGAAGTACCCCACGCTCCTCGTCCAGGAAGGGGGCTACAACATTCGCTCCCTGGGCCGGAACGCCGCGCGAATGCTCACCGGCCTCTGCCGGGGGCCCTCCAGCGCCGTTTGAAAGGGACCCCGAAACGGTGAGCGACCGACCTCAGACCTCACAGACTGTCGGAGCTCACCACCTCGCCCCCCGCCTTCGTGGCGATCGCCCACCACGAAATGGGATTGACGCTCGACTTGATGAACTTGACCGACCCGTCGAGAAAACCGACATTCACGCCCCCGGGATGAAACGAGCTCGCGCCCACGATCGTTCGGATCGTGGAGTATTGCTGGTTCAGGATCTCATTGCTGAAGAGACATCCTTTTTTATTGGGTGTCTGGATATGGCTATAGCAACCTCCCACCGCGCAGTTATGGTCGAGCCACTCGGCGCCGCGGTTGTCCCAGTTGCCGCCGTCAAGGAAGGGCTTGGTTGACGACTGGCACGACGCCGCCAGCGTCGCCAGGGCGACCGGCGTGGTGCCGTCGGGGAGCGATCCCTGGTAGGTCCGCTCCGGGCCGCTCGAGGTCGTGGACAGGTTATGCTTCCCCTTGACCCACTCGCTGAAGATCGCCGTGTTGGACGTTCCGTCCGTGATCGATGCCAGCGTCACCGGTGCGCCGAAGGTCGCAATGCCCATGAAATAGGCGGGGCCGTCGAGCATGCCGCCGTTATTGGGATAATAAGTGCCGATGTTATTGGGATAGTTGGTGGTGCCGGTCAGCACGCTGGCCTTGTTGAAGGTGACCGTGTCGGCCGGCTGGTTGGCGTCGGAGGGACAGAGCATGACGCTGAGCTGCGTCACACGGACCGTCACGTTCGACGAGTTCGGGTCGGAGCTCACGCCGGAGGTGTTGCCGAAGGTGTGGCTCAGGTTCAGGGCGTTGTAGAGCGGCTGCTGTTCGAGATAGGGAAGCAGCCGCGGCTTCATCGCGAAGTCGTTCGCGTACTTGACGGTCCATGCGTTGTTGGCGGTCGGGGGCAGCGAGCCGTTGGCGCTTTCGTAGTTCATGATCGCCAGCCCCAGTTGCTTCAGGTTGTTGACGCACTGACTTCGTCGGGCCGCCTCGCGTGCCGCTTGCACCGCCGGCAACAGCAGCGCGATCAGGACGGCGATGATGGCGATCACCACCAGCAGCTCGATCAACGTGAATCCGCGGCGGCGCGCCGGTTCGCCGCATCGCCATGCTGGATACGACATCTCGGACCTCCTCGTGCTTGAGAAGCCATCACGTTACTGATGAGAGAAATGATCACTTTTCCAGAAAGGACGCTGCCCAGACATCGGGTGTGCGGAAGCCGGGTCGCGGCTCGCCGCCGGGAATGATGACGAGCCCGCGCCAGACGGCCGTCGGCACGGTCGCTCGAGAAAAGGGAACCGGCCCGGCCGGGTCCCAGGCGTCGCGGCCCGGGTCGTGCGCGAGCACGTCGCGCGGGAAGCCGGGATGCTCGGTCTCGGGCCGAAACCCGACGTTCGCGCCGTCGTCTCCCGAGAGGACGAGCAATCGTCCGCCGGGCGTCCGGAGCGCGGGAGATGGCGCCGCCACGGCGGCACGCGGCAGGTCGGCCAGACGTTGCCAGCCCTGACCAGGTCGATACCGCCAGGCATCCCTCAGGTACTCGCGAGCGGGTCGTCCCTGCCCGTCGCGATGAAGCCGCGCGCCACTGAAAAGGTAGAACCCGTCGCCGACCGCCCCCGACACCGCGAGCATCCGCTCCGGACCGGGACACGGCTCCAGCGCTCGCCAGCCGGCACCGGGATCGCGGAGGTCGAGCACCAGAACGTCCGCAGGCAGGCGACCGCGTCGGGATGCTCGATGCCTCCGGCCAGGTACAGGGTTTGCCCCGCCACCGCGCCGCTGGCGAACGCGCACGGGCGAGGCAGTGAGGGCAGGGGGGTGACTCCGATCCGGCCGTCGTGCCGGGAGAGCCGGTACACATCGGCGTGATGGTGCCGGGCGTCGCCCCCGCCGGCACAGATCAGACCGTCAGGCGTGCTGGCCGAGACGCCGTAGGCCGCCGGACGCGGCAGACGCCCGGCCGATCGCCAGGTCCCGCCGGGCTCGTCGAGCATCCAGACCGCGTCGTACCAGGTCTTGAGCCCGCCTTCCCAGGGCCGACGACCCGGGAAGTTCGCGCCTCCGGCGACCACCAGCGCCTCGCCGATCGTGCCGGCGAACATCCCGGCGAATCCTTCCGCGTCGGGCAACGGGGCCAGCGTGTGCCAGACAGGCGACCTACCATCGGCGCCCTCGGGCCCGGCCGCCGTCGTGTCCCGGTCGGCCGCCAGCAGAAGAACGACCATCACCATCCCCATCGGACCGGCCCACGAAGCCATCGATCGGTTCCTCAACGTCACATGCGGGCTTCCAGAACCTGAACGTATCCGGCTCGGGTCAAGGGGCTTTCGCCGGGGTCTCGGGCAGCGCGTCGCGGCCATCGCTCAGCCAGGGCAGGTTGAGCCGGGCCAGCACCAACCGGCCGTTCGGGAACGAGCCGCCATCGATGCTCGCGCTCTCATACAGGCAAAAAATCGTGCCGTCGGGACCGACGGCCAGGTCGCTGTAGCCGCTGATTCCCGGCTCGATCGTCTTCGAGACCGGCCAGGTCCGGCCCTCGTCGTAGCTCAGCTTGATGCTCAGGTTCTTGCGAGCGCGCGACCGGCTGGACTTCGCCTTGCCGGGCCGCGGGTCGAGCGTATCGGGATTGCAGAAAAGCAGCCGGTTCCGATCCGAGGGGGGGCTCGTCGACAAACGCGCCATGCTGGCCTCGCAGACCGGCTCCAGCAGCGCGTCGTGAAACTCGGGCTTCGACCAGCCGCTGACGCCGTCGGGGCTGACGGTGATCAGCCGGCGAGTCGTGGCGCTCTCGGTCCGCACGTTGAGCATGACCCGCCCGTCCGCCAGCTCGACGGCCACGGTCTCGTTGGGATCAACGGTCTCGGGCGTGCTCTCCACGGCGATCGCGCCCCGGTTCCAGGTCCGGCCGTGGTCGTCGCTAGAGATGGTCGAGATGACCGAGGGATGATGCGCGTTGCCTCGCAGGCTGAGCGAGAGCCAGACCGGCACCAGCAATCGGCCGCTCCGAAGCTGGATACCGTGTCCCGGCCCCGTGGCGATCACCTTCCAGTCATACTCCGACCGGAACTGGTCGAACGTCGCGGTGATCTCGACCGGATCGCTCCAGGTCGCGCCGTCGTCATCGCTCCGGATCGCGAAACAGCGCGCATACTCGGCGCAGTAGAGCAGGTGAACCGAGCCGTCGCGGTCGGCGATCGCCACCGGGTTATTGAGCGTCGCCTCGTCGGCCCGCGCCAGTCGACTTTTCAGGGCGACCGGGTTCTTGGCCACGCGCGGACCGCGGTGCACGATCGGTTGGGGCGGGCTCCAGGTCTTACCTCCGTCGCGGCTGCGGCGGGCCTGGAGCTCGATCGTGGTCCAGTCGCTCCCTTTCTCGCGTCGTGCCTCGCAATAGGCGAGCATCTGGCCCCGCGCCGTGACCACGATACCGGGGATGCGGAACATCGTGTAGCCGAGCTCGCCGGCCGTGAACAGGTCGGTCGATTCGCGGAAAGGCTCGGCGGCCCGGACCGACGGACCGCTCAACATGGCGGTGGCGACAGCGGCACAGATCGTGAACCAGACGATCCGACGACGGAGAGACATGACACGGGCTCCTGTACGACGTGAGAAACATCGCGAGTTGGTGGAAGTCAGGCGCGTGAGCCGCCCGAGGGCGCGGGAGTCCACAGGCGCACGGGAATGATCAGGCGGTCGGGCTCGACGCGCTCGCCCCGCGCCGCGGCGGCGAGCATCCGTCCCAGCATCCCACCCCACGCCTCGGGAGCCAGGGTTGGCTCGATGCAGGGATAGGTCACGCCGTCGGAGAGCCGATGCGCCACGTCGGCCACGACGATCGACAGCTCGGAGCGCTTCGCGGCCGGGCGCTCGACGCCGCGGCGTCCGCTCCGCGCCAGCGGCTCCGATCGGCAAAGGCACCCGATCCGTCCCTTCATGGCGGCCACGAGGCTCTCGACCTCGGCCGCGATCGCCTCGATATCGGTGGGCAGGCAGCGCATCTTCACGGCATCGAGCGGCACGCCCGCCGCGGCCAGTGTCGCCATCGACCCGTCGAGCATCGCGTGATCGCCCGCCGTCAATCGGTCGCGCATCAGCACCAGGAACTGCCTGCAACGATTGCGGAGCAGGTATTCCGCCAGCAGGACGCCAATCTGCCGCTGATCGCGATCAATACTGGCCAGCCCGTGGACCGACGGCTGAAGCGTGCCGCTGACCACCGCCGGCAAGCCGCTGGCGACCACCAGCCGCTGCGTGACCACGGTCGATCGGATCAACACCAGCCCCGCCGATTGCCGGGCTCCCAGGATGTCGTGGATCAGTTGCTCGACATAGTCGGCCTCCGCCGTCTCGGGCCGGAAGTTGAACTGGAGCTCCACTCCTGGCAAGGCCCCTTGCAGGCCGAGCAACACCCCGTCGGCCCAGAGCCCCTCGGACCGGAGATGGTCCTCCCGCACGATCAGGTGGACCCGCTGAAGCGGCACCTGCTTCGACCGGCCGTCCTGGTCCGCGATGAACGAACCGCGGCGCTGTCGGCGGCGGATCACCCCCCGCTGCGCGAGTAACTGCAAGGCCCGATTGACCGTCGAACCGCTCACCTTCAGCAGTCGGGCCACGTCGGCCGTGTTCAGGTACGCATCCCCCGGCGCCAGACCCCGCGAGCGGATGTCCGCCAGGATCTGCTCGGCCACTTCCACTATCCTCGGCCCGGCCGCCGTCGCCACGATCTCGATCCTCCCAATGCGATCGAAGCCTGGGAATTATTCTCGGGGATTGGATAATATTAATCGCGTCGCGCCGGCTGTCAACACGCCGGTCTGGCGGCCGGGCGTTTTCTTTCGGTGGGCGTCCGCACAACGACGCAGCGCGACCGAGGGGTGTCCAGGCCGGGACGAAAAAAAAACGGTCCCCGCGCCATGAGGCAGAAAAGCCGTGGCGCGGGGACCGTTTTGGATTCGCGGACCGGGGACCGGACACTCCGTCCGGGCTCGGCACGCCTGGTTACTTGACCCGTTCCATGTACTCGCCGGTCCGGGTATCGATGCGGACCTTCTCGCCAGGCCCGATGAACGGCGGGACCTGCACCTTCAGGCCGTTCTCGAGCACGGCCTCCTTGTACTGGTTGGTCGCGGTGGCCCCCTTGATCGAGGGAGGCGTGTCGGTGACGGTCAGGTCAATCGACGCCGGCACTTCGATCGAGACCGGTTTGTTATCGACGTATTGCACCATCACCTTGTTGTTGGGCAGGAGATACTGCATCGACGTCCCGAGGATCTCGGGCGGGAAGCTGATCTGGTCGTAGGTCTCGGTGTCCATGAAGACATGCTCGTCGCCGGCCGAGTAAAGATACTCGAACTGCTTGGTCTCGACGTACGGGACCTCGATCTGGTCGACCGATCGGAGCCGCTTCTCGATCAGCGTGCCGTTGGTCATGTTCCGCAGCTTGGTCTGAACCATGGCGCGGAGGTTGCCGGGTGTATGGTGGGCGAAGTCGACCACGACGTAGTTCGTTCCCTCGATCGTGATCACCATCCCACGACGGATGTCGTTGGCCTTGAGCATCATGGCGTTGCGCGTGCCCCTGGGTAGCGTTGCTCGGAAGTCGGAAGCCGAAAGCCAGCCGGTTAACGTTTCATCGAACAGAGCGCGCGGAAACAGCCACGCTCAACGTTCTCAACTTGATGTTGAAAGTAACCAAAGCCTTTGCGGCTGCCTAGATCACTTCAGGAACGGCGCCCGCGGTGTTCCTGTTCCCGCCCAACGATCAAAACGGCTTCGACGCGGTACGCGACCACGTCGTACCACGATCCCACTCATCTTCGTGAGTGCATCGATTTTTATCTCGAAAAGGTGAATATCCTCTCCAGTCTACGCCGATAACCCAGGACGATGACATGACGCCGCCACCCTGTCTTTTCCGGCTTGCCATCGCGGGCAGGTCGGGGGCCGCGGCGCATCCTGATGTCTCCTCGTGAGTTGAGGCTGGAGCGATGAACGCCGAGCTGGCCGTGTCCGAGCCCGTTGAATGCCCTCCCAGGAAACGCGGCGGCGGTCCCAAGACCGAGGAGGGCAAGCGCACCTCGCGTCGAAACGCCCTCAAGGACGGCACCCGCGCCAAGGTCGTCCTGCCTCCCGAGATGGAGGCCGCCGCCAGGGTTCGCCAGCAGGAGATCGCCGATCACTTCAAGGCCGATGGGCCTTACGACCACTGGCTCGTCGGCCGGATGGCGTTCGCCTCGGTCCAGCTTGATCGTTGCCAGCAGATGACGCTCGAAGACCTCGCGCACACGATCCGACGCGCGGAATTGTTCTGGGACGATGACCGCAATCAGCACGCCGTCGATCTCGCCGCGCGGCTGCCCAGGGACCCTCAGCGGGTCGCGATCCGGTTGCGGCAGACCCGCCAGGGCGCCCAGTGGTTGATCGATCAGTGGGAAGATCTCGGCTCGGCGCTCGAGGTCAACGAGACCTGGGACGAAGACCAGCGCCGGATCGCGTTCGACATGCTGGGCGTTCACCCGGCGCTTCGCGACGGGTTCCGGCGCGTGCCCGAGCCCTCGAACCGGGCCGGGCTCGTCGCTCTGGTCGAGCGCGAGGTCGATCGGCTCCGCGAGCAGCAGGAACACGCCCTCGACGAGCTCGATCAGTACGAGCAGATGCTGGCCGCCTCGGGAATGCCGATTCATGAGAGCGCGACCACGAAACGTTTACGGAAATATGAGACCGCGATCAAGCGGGAATGGAAGCAGGCGCACGACGAGCTGTTGACGCAGGACCCCGCCGCCGCCGCGGCGTTCGCCGCGACGTTGCCCGCCGCCGCCGAGGACCGCCGGGTCGAATCGCCTCCGCCCCCCGCGGTCGAGCTGGAGTCGATGCCGTATTTCTACACCGATGACGAGATGTTTGATTATCACTTCAAGCAAGCGCAGGAGCACCAGTCGCCCGAGATCCACCAGATGTTCGCCGTGATGGAAGCCCTCGATGCCGAGGCCCGCGAGATGGCGCGAGCCGAGGCCGCGGGCGAGGTCGTCCATCCTGACCTTGACCTGGACGACGACGACGCTGAGGTCGAGCAACCCGAGGAAGTCACCCCCGTCGCACCGGCCGTTTCGACACCGGCCCCAGCCGCACCGAAGACGTTCCGCGGCAACCGACGCCAGCGTCGAGCCCAGGCCAGCCGGGCGCGCAAGGCGAGGCGTCGGTAAGTCGCGAGACCCGACGCGGCCGGCGGTCCTCGCTCGAACCTATCTCAAATCACCTCCAGATGCCAGCGGTGCCGATTCTGACGGCGACCGCGGGCATTTCCGCGCGCCCGCGCGGAATCCGGTTCCGAACCGGGCCATTTTCTCGATACTAACCAGCGGAGGGCGCGCTTCGGCGCGTCCTGGGCGCTCCTTGACCATACGCATGATTGCACCAGAGCAACAGGTTGCGCCGATCCTGACGATTTGCCGGCCCCGGGCACAAACGAACTCGGTCGGCGGCACAAACGAACTCGGCCTCGGGCACAAACGAACTCGGCCCGCGGCACAAACGAACTCGGCCCGTGAGGGGTCGCCAGGGTTTCGGGATGAGATCGGCTGGCGCGAAAAAACTCAGAAGACGTGCGGCTTGAATACTTCCGTCGGGTCGGCCGGCGTGGAATAATCGTGGAGCAGAGCGGGGCCGCCGGAGCGATCCAGAAGCCGGCGCGTCGGGTCGGGCAACGGGTCCGGGCCGTCGGAGATACGACGATTCTCTGGATCGAGTCGGATGCGTCTCTTGAGGAGGCATGACATGACCACGCTTTCACGCCGGCAATTCCTGGGTGCCTCGGCGGCTGCCCTGGCGGTTCCGTATATCATCCCGCGCTCGGTCCGGGGCGCGAACGAAAAGATCGTCACAGGGCACGTCGGCGTACGCAACCAGGGGGTCCCGAACCTCAAGAACTTCCTCAAGCTCACCAGTTTGGCCGAGCCGGCGGCCGTCTGCGACGTGGATTCCCTCGTTCTGGCCGACGCGCAAGGTCCTGCTCCAGGGGACCGGCCGGTCCGACTGCATCGCCGTGGGCGACTACCGGCGCCTGCTCGACCGCAAGGACATCGACGCCGTGGTCGTCACCACGCCCGATCACTGGCACGCCCTGATCACGATCCAGGCCTGTCAGGCGGGCAAGGATGTCTATTGCGAGAAGCCGCTCAGCCTGACCGTCGCCGAGGGGCGGAAGATGGTCGACGCCGCCCGGAAGCATCACCGGATCGTCCAGACCGGCTCGCAGCAGCGCTCCGATGATCGCTTCCGGCTCGCCTGCGAGCTCGTCCGCTCGGGCAAGCTCGGCAAGATCCAGGAAGTGCTGGTCGGTATCCCGGCCGTCAATTTCCGCGGCCCCGCGGTCGCCGACTCGACCCCGCCGGCCAACCTGGACTACGACGTCTGGCTCGGCCCCGCGCCTCTGAAGCCCTACAACGAGAAGCATGTTCACTACAACTTCCGCTTCTTCTGGGACTACTCGGGCGGCCAGATGACCAACTTCGGTGCCCATCACCTGGACATCGCGCAGTGGGCTCTCGGCATGGATAGCTCCGGTCCGGTCGAGATCGAAGGGACCGCGACCTTCGACCCGACCCACACCTACGAGGTGACCAGGACCTGCCGTATCACCTATACCTATGAGAACGGCGTCCGCGTCGTCCTCGGCCAGGAACAGAAGGACATCCCGCAGGCCGTGACGTTCATCGGCAGCGAGGGTCGCGTGTTCGTCGATCGCAAGAAGATCGAGAGCACCCCCAGGGAACTTGTCCACGACCCACCTCGGCGAAAAGGACGTTCACCTCTACAAGAGCGAGAATCATCACAAGAACTTTCTCGAGTGCGTCAAGAGCCGCGAGCTGCCGATCTGCGACGTCGAGATCGGCCATCGATCGGCGACGGTGTGCCACCTGGGAAATATCGCGGTCCGGCTCGGCCGCAAGCTGACCTGGGACCCCTCGGCCGAACAGATCGTGGGCGACGACGACGCGGCCCGCTGGCTCGACCGTCCCAAGCGGGCGCCTTATACCCTGTGAGCCAAGCCAGGCCGAGGCGAGCCGACCCTTGATCCCGGAAGTCGACTCTCATGAGCGTGCCGAACGTGCGAGACCGGGCCTACAAGGTCGTTGATTTTGACGCGATTCCCGGCGTGCCGTGTCCCTGTGGCACGGCTCGCCGGGCGTTCGCCGACGTGGGCGAATTTCCGGGCACGGTCCACGTCACCGAGATCGCGCTCGACGCCCGACGGCACTATCACCGGGTCCTGACCGAGACGTATTACATTCTCGAATGCAACCCCGACGCGCGGATGGAGCTCGACGACGAGATCATCGCGCTCAAGCCCGGCCTGTGCGTGCTGATTCCCCCGGGCGTACGACACCGCGCGATCGGCGCGATGAAGGTGCTGATCATCGCCCTGCCCAAGTTCGATCCCACCGATGAGTGGTTTGATTGAAACGAAACCGAGCCCCGGCCGGTAGGACGAGATGGGTCGGAACGGGGGGCGGTCAGCCCGAGGCGGTGAGGGTCTTCTCGACGCGCATCCGACAGCCCGGCGGGGGTTCGCCATGGACGGGGACGAAGCCAGCGCGTTCGAGGAGAGTGGACCAGAGCGGAACCGCGTGCTCCTGAGCGTCCGGGCCGGCGAGCCGTCCCGAATCGTCGTGCATGGTAAGGATCAGTCGATCGGGCCTGAGCTCGAACCCGAGCGCGGGGGTTGACGCGTGCGCGTGGGCGGGCTTGCCCGAGGATGCCGACACGTCGCGGTCGACCTCGCCCAGGGCCGCGTTCAGCTCGTCGATCTGGTCGCGATCGAGCGACGTGCGGGCAACCAGCAGGTTACGAAGCTGTCCGAGGCGACGAACGGTTTCTTCCGCGCCCGCCGGCCCCAGGGGAATCCGTCCCTCGATGACCGGACCGCCGAGCCGAGTCCGCCAGGATGACGCCGAATGGAGGGCCTGGAAGATCTGGTCGGGGGTGTAGGGCTTGGGGACGTAATCGTCCGCGCCGACGCCGAAGCTCTCGAGCCGGTTCTCGGCGGCGACCCGGGCCGTGACCATGACGACGGGGATCAGGCTGGTCGGCCTTATCGGCCTTGAGGCTCCGGCAGACCTCGTATCCGTTGATGTCGGGGAGCATGAGGTCGAGGAAGACGATGTCCAGGGGGAATCGGCTCGGCCTTTTCGAGCGCCTCGGCCCCGGTGAATGCCGATCGGTCGTGTAGCCGCGGAGCTGGACCAGCATGGCGAGGAGCCGGTTGGCTTCGGGTTCATCCTCGACGATCAGGGCGGTCGGCATCAGCAGCACCTCGTCTAGGCCGGCCATCCCGGAGGATGGCGGGCATCGCACGGCTGGGTTCAGCTCGATCGGGCTATCTCGTCTCTCTTCGCTACTCTTTATTCTCAAGCCCCGCCTGAGGAGTTGTCAAGGCTGCATCCGCGGTCGGCCTCGGGCTCCGGTCGGGGGTTCCGGGGATGCGGCGCGGGAGCAGATCGGTGACGGTGGTCCCGGTGCCGAGCCCGCTCTCGGCCGAGACCCGCCCGCCGTGCAGCTCGACGAACTGCTTGACGATGCTGAGAGCCCGAGCCCCAGCCCGCGCTTGTTGAACCCGAAGTCGCCCGAGGAATGGCGGCTCGAGTCGAACTGGGTGAAGAACGGCTGGAACAGCTGGTTCGAGGGCCCTGGGCTCGAGCCCGATGCCGCGGTCGGTGACCACGATCTCGGCCTCGTCGGGCGTCGACCAGCCGGGCGGTCAGAGCTGATCTCGCCGTCGATCGGGGGTGAACTTGATGGCGTTGGTCAGCAGGTTCACGACGCTGGCGGCGATCTTGTCGGCGTCGATCTCGAAGCTGCCGAGGTCGTCGGCCAGATCGACGCTGAGCGCGCAGGTGGCGGGCCTGGACGAACGGCGAGGACCTGCTCGGCGACCTCGCGGAGCAGCGTCGCCAGGTCGACCGGGGCGCGCTGGAGGGTCTGGCGGAAGTCGTCGGACCGCATCAGGGTCAGCGTGTTGGTCACGAGCTGGGCGAGCTGCCGGGCGCTGTCGGAGATCCGCTCGACGAGCGCCTGCTCCTGTTCGCTCCGGTCGGGGTTGAGCAGGCGGAGCAGCTCGCTCAGGCCCAGGACCAGCGTGATCGGCGTGTTGAACTCGTGGCTGGCGACCTCGATGAACGCGCTCTTGAGCTGGCCCGGCCTCGGCGAGCTCCTCGTTGGCCCGCGTGAGCTGGGCGTTGGCCGCCTGGAGCTCGGCGATCAGCCGCTTCCGCTCGGCGAGCAGGTCGTACTGCTCGGCCGCCTGGCGGATCACGCCCTCGAGCTCGACCGGCGTCCCAGGGCTTGAGGATGTAGCGGAAGATGTTCCCTTCGTTGACGGCGTTGATCACGGCCTGGATGTCGGCGTAGCCGGTGAAGAGCATCCGGATCGCGTCGGGCTGGAGCCGGCGGGCCTGGCTCAGGAAGACGTCGCCCGACATCCCCGGCATCCGCTGGTCGGAGAGGATCAGGTGGACGTCGTTCTTGCTCGAGCAGCTCGAGCGCCTGGTCGCCGCTGCTGGCCGTCAGCACGCGGTACGAGCGATGGAAGAGGTGGCGCAGGCTTTCGAGCACGTCCACTTCGTCGTCGACGACCAGCAGGGTGTGACGCCTCGCGTTCCATCAACCGTGCTCCGCGTCGGATGGAGGTCGTCGACGGGTCCGCTGGGACGTCAGCCGTCGAGCGGCTCGTCCAATCGACCCGGTGGCCGGTCCCGTTCGGCCGGTCATCGGCGTTCATCCGCTGCCACCGGCGGGCGGGACCAGGCCGCCCAGACGTCTCGGACCTCGTTCTCGAGCGCGGCGAGCCGGGTCTGGAGGTTATCGATCTGCTCGAGCAGCCGCTCCCGGTCCTCGCGCCGCCACGGTCAAGCCGGTCGTACTCGGCCGCGGCCTGGCGGACGGCCGACTCGAGCTCCTCGGGCTGCCAGGGCTTCTTCAGGAACCGAAAATGTGCCCCTGGTTGATCGCGGCGATGATCGACTCCAGGTCGGCGAACCCCGTGAAGAGCATCCGGACGGCCTGGGGGTACTTCGACTTGACCTTGGCCAGCAGCTCGACGCCGCGTGATCTGGGGCATCCGCTGGTCGGACATCACGATATGGACCTCCTCCTCCTGCATCAGCCGGTAGCCTTCCTCGGCGCTGTTCGCCTTGAGGACGCGGAACTCGCGGCGGAGCAGGTCGTGGACCGAGTCGCAGACGTTGGGCTCGTCGTCGATGATCAGCAGGCAGTTTCTTCGATCGGGCGATCATGGTCAGGTTGGCTCCACGTCCATCGTCGGCGGCCGTCCGTTCGAGGTCGGGCCGGGCCGCAGCGATCGGCGATCGATCAGGCCGGTCAGGTCAGGGGTTTCAAGGGAAGGATGACCCGGAACGTGGTCCGCTCGCCGGGGTGACTCTCGACCTCGATCCGGCCGCCGTGACCGGTGACGATGCCGTGGCTGATCGAGAGGCCGAGTCCGGTCCCTTCACCGACCGACTTGGTGGTGAAGAACGGGTCGAAGAACTGGGGCAGTCGACTCGGGCTCGATCCCGCAGCCGTTGTCGCCGATCGCGATCACGACCGAGTCCCGTCCCGCCGAGGTCGTCGAACCGGATCAGTCCGCCGTCGTCGCGACCGGTCGCCTCGATCGCCTGCGACGGCGTTGATCAGGAGGTTGAGGATCACCTGGCTGATCTGCGAGGGCGACGCAGATCAACCGCGGCAGGTCGTCGCCGTGCTCGACCTCGATCTCGATATTGTGCCGGCGCAGCCGGCCGCGGATCATCTCGAGGCGCCGACTCGAGCAGGTCGGGGACCTGGACCGTCTCCATCTTCGGGGGCGAGGTCCGGGCCAGGCCGCGGAGGTTCGAGACGATGTTCGCCACCCGCTGCACGCCTTCGCGGGTCCGGGCGAGCATCCGATGGAGGTTATCGCGGACGTAGGCCCAGTCGAACTCCTCGCCAACGTCGTCGATCTTCTCGGAGCAGGTCCGGGCGACGAGCCTGCCAGAAGCTCGTCGGCCTGCTCGTACAGGGCCATGATCTCGAGGACCCCCGTCAGGTCGCGCTCGAGGACCGCGAGGTTGTTGCCGACGTAGGCCAGGGGGTTGTTGATCTCGTGGGCCACCCCGGCGCTCAGCAGACCGATCGACGCCAGTTTCTCCGACTGGGTGAGCATCGCCCGCATCCGCTGCCGCTCGGTCTGATCGCGGATCGAGCCGATGTACTGAAGCTCGCCCGCCAGGCTGACCGCACTGAGCGAGAGCTCGAGCGGGAACTCCTCGCCCGCCTTCCGGCGGCCGCGGAGCTCGACGGTCTTGCCCACGATCCTGGGCCATCGCGCCGGCCGCGTCGACGGACTCGGCCGAGCTCGTCGACGAAGACGCCGGGGATGAGCTGGTCGAGCGGCTGGCCGATCACCTCGGCCGGCGTCGTAGCCGAAGATCTTCTCGGCGGCCGGGTTGAACAGGGTGACGTTGCCCGTGCCGTCGGCGACGACGACGGCGTCGAGGCAGCCCTCGGTGAGCTGGCGGTAGCGTGCCTCGGACTCGGTCAGCTCGCGGTTCTTGGCCTCCATCGCCGCGGGCGTTGCGCATCTGGGCCTCGGCGAACTGCCGGCGCGTCTCCTCCAGGGCCTTCCGCTCGGTGATATCGCGGATCACGGCCAGGACGGCCCGCTGGTCGTCGAACAGGATCGTCGAGGTGTTGATCTCGACCGGGATGACCCGGCCGTCCTTCGTCCGGTGTCGTCCCTCGCAGGAGAGGTGCCCGAGCGCAAGCTGATTCTTGAGCCGTTCGGCGTAATCCCGCGGCGAACTCGGGCTCGTCGATGTCGCCGGTCGTCATCGTCGAGCAGTCTCGTCGCGGCTGTAGCCGAGCAGGCGGCCGGCCGCGGGGTTGGCGTCGAGAATCCGGCCGTCGGGGGAATGCACGAAGACGGCGTCCTCGATCCCCTCGAAGAGGACCCGTGCCCGCCGCTCCGAGGCCACCAGGGCGGCCTCGGTCCGCTTGCGGTCGGTGATGTCCTGGACCGTGCTCCGGATGCCGACGATCTCGCCCTGGTCGTCGCGGTTGTACCGCTCCTCGATCGCGACCGACGAGCCGCCGCCCGTCCCGCGTCGACGAACGTCCGCTCGATGGTGTGCAGCGGCTGGTCTCCCGCGGACCTTCTCGGGGAACGCCGCCTGGGCCTGCTCGCGGAACTCCGGCGCGACGAAGTCGAAGACCGGCCGCCCGATCGACCTCCTCGCGGCGTGTAGCCGAGCATCTCGCACTCGGTCTTGTTGATGTTGACGATCCGCCCCTCGGTGTCGATCTCGTGGTAGCCCACGGGGGCCTCGTCGTAGAGCCGGCGGAACCGTTCCTCCGAGGCCCGCAGGGCGTTCTCGACCTGCTTGCGCTCGCCGATGTCGGTGATGAACGCCGTGAAGCCGACCGGCTGGCCCTGCTCGTCGCGAGTCGAGGTCGGCCAGTACCTCGACGGTGACGATCGTGCCGTCCTTGCGGCGATACTCCTTCTCGTAACGCGCCGAGATCCCGGTGGAGCGGATCTCTTTGAGAATGCTCCGGCCACTTCCGTGCCACTTCGCAGGAGTGATGTCCTCCAGCTTCAGTCGCGCAAGCTCCGCCGCGCTGTAACCCGTCAACTGCTCGAAGGCCCGGTTGATCCAGACGAACCGGCCCTCGAGATCGATCGAAGCGAACGGTTGTGCCGTCCGATCGAGAAGCTGCTCCGCGGAATCGGCAAAAGGTTTCTGCGCCGGTGGAGGGGCGGGGTTGTTCTTGCTATCCCCGCTCGACGTCCGCTCAGCCGGCCCTCCGCCGGCCAGTGAGCCAGCCGGGGGTGGCGACGCCGGGATCGATTCCACGTCGGTCTTGAATGAGGAATCCACGGCTGGTTGTCCTCGATCGATCTCGGACGAAAGCGACACGCGATCAATCGCCGAGTCTACCTGGATGGCACGACCTCTCCACCGGAGCGTTGGTTGCGTTCTGGACGGGCATTGTAACACGGTGCGGGGTGTGAACGTTAGCGGGAACGCCCGCCCCGGCGAGACCGTTTCGTTCTCGTTCTCGACGAGCGACCGACGGATCGAACGCTCGTCAGGCCCTCCGGCCGACCCCAAATCCTGCCCGAACTTGCCAGCGGCATCGGTCGTGACGGCGATCGCCGTCAATTTCGCTCGCCCCCGCAGGAATCCGAACACGGAACCGGACGGATTCTCGACATTAACTAATGAAGGCCGCGCCGGGTGCGCGTCCCGAGACGCTCCTTGGCAATTCGCATGCTTCCCAAACCAGGCCAGCGCTCCGGGCCGACCTGATGGATTCGACCTTCCGCACGCTGGCTTCCTACCGCTTTCCGGTCGCAACTCAGGATGATCTTGACGGCAATGGCGGCTCGCTCCACCATTGAAATGGTGCGGGCGAGCTTCCCGAAACGTGTCCATCGAGCGTTGCCGTGGTTCCAGTCATCGACGACATCCCTGCGCTGCGTCACGTGATCGCCGGGGTTCGGAAGTCCGGCCAGTCCGTCGGCCTGGTTCCGACGATGGAGCGCCTCCACGCCGGCCATGCCCACCTGATCGAACGATGTCGAGCGGAGACCGGCTTCGTGGTTGTCTCCTCGTTCGTCAATCCGACCCAGTTTGGACGAGGCGAGGACCTCACTCGATATCCCCGCACGCCCGCGGAAGATCAACGCCTCTGCGCCGCCGCGGGCGCCGACCTCATCTTCGCACCCGACACCGGGACCATGTACCCGCCTGACGGATCAGGGAGTTTCGTCGAGGTCCCGCGGCTCTCGGACGTTCTCGAAGGCGCCTGCCGTCCCGGCCACTTCCGCGGCGTGGCCACCGTCGTGCTCAAGCTCTTCCATCTGGTCACACCCGATATCGCTTATTTTGGCGAAAAAGACTTTCAACAGCAGCTCGTGATTCGCCGGATGGTGTCGGACTTGAATGTACCGGTTGAGGTCCGCACGGTGGCGACGGTCCGCGAGGCCGACGGTCTGGCCATGAGCAGTCGCAATCGGTACCTCGACACCGGCCAGAGACGCGCGGCGGTGGTTCTCTCGCGTGCGCTGAAGCGAGCGGTCAGCCTGGTTGTGGGGGGCCAGCGCGACGGCCATCGGCTACGGGAGGAGATCCGAGAGACCGTAGCCAGCGAGCCTGACGTTCGTCTCGAATACGCCGAGGTGGCCGACGCCGAGACGCTCGAGCCGCTCGAACGGCTGGAGGTCGGCAGGGGGACCGTGGCCCTGGTCGCGGCCCGGATCGGGAACGCTCGCCTGATCGATAACATGCGTCTGATCTAGCGGCCTTTTTTTCCAGGGACGATTGAGCCCATGTGCCAGGTCTTGTTCACGATCCCGGTATTTGGCGGGATCAAGGTCTTCGGCTACGGTCTGATGCTCTTTCTGAGCTTCCTGGCATCCATGAACCTGGCCGCGTGGCGGGCCGACGCGAGCGGCTTGACCCCGAGGTGATCTACGACCTTTCCCTGTGGGTCTTCGTGGGTGGACTGGTCGGAGCTCGGCTGTTTTACGTGATCCAGTACTGGGGCGACCGGATCAAGAACGTCGCGGACATCTTCCGGGTCTGGGAAGGAGGGATCGTCCTCTATGGCAGCATCATCGGCGGAACCACGGCCTTCTTCGCGTATCGACTGCTCCGTCCGTTCCCCCTCCGTCCCTTCCTCGATGTGATTGCGCCCTCGCTCTGTCTGGGGGTCGCGATTGGACGTCTGGGCTGTTTCCTGAACGGCTGCTGTTACGGCGACTATTGCGAATCCCTCCCCTGGGGCGTCTCATTTCCCGAGGCTTTCGCCCCCATGGGCCGAGCAGGTGGCCGACGGAATCATCGGACGCGATGCCGCCTGGTCGCTGCCCGTCCACCCGACTCAGCTTTACTCGACGATCGACGGCCTGATCCTTCTGCTCGTGCTCTCGACCTATTATCCGATTCGACGGCGCGACGGCGAGGTGATGGCGCTTCTTCATGGTGCTTTACCCGGTGACGCGATTCCTGGTCGAGTATCTGCGGAACGACGAGAAGGTCTTTTTCCTCGGCATGACCGTCTCCCAGAACATCAGCCTGTTTTTGTTTCTCGCCGGGCTCGCCTACTGGTTCCGTCTCTCTCGATGGCCGGCGCGGACCACCGGCGAGCCCTCGGACACGTTGAGCGCCGAGACGGCCGAGGCCCTTGCGTCCTGAACGGATTCGGAACAGGATCTCACGAGGGCGTTAAATCGCTTCGGAGTCCCGTCACGGAACCCGGATACGTTCGAGGACTCGGGCGAGCAGCTCATCGGGACCGAGCCCCTCGGCCTCGGCTTCCGAGCTGAGGATGATCCGGTGTCGGAGCACGTCGGGGGCCATCGATTTGACGTCATGAGGGGTCACATAGTCGCGTCCACGCAACAGCGCATGCCCCGCGCGGCCCGGAGCAGAGCGATGGTGGCCCGAGGGCTGGCGCCGAGTTCGAGTAACGGAGCCAGATCAAGCTGATAACGGGAGGGTTCGCGGGTGGCGCGGACGACATCGACCATATATTCCTTGAGCGCGTCGGCCACCCGGATCGCGACGACTTGCTCTCGGAGCTCGCGGACCTCGCTCGGACCCATGATCGGGAGAAGCTCGGGCAGGCCCACATCCGCGGCCGGCGTCCGCGACACATCGGCGAGGTCGAGCATCGACAGTTCGGCAGCCCGGTCGGGGTAGCCCACCACCAGCTTCATCAGGAACCGGTCGAGCTGGGCCTCGGGGAGCGGATACGTTCCCTCGTGCTCGATCGGGTTCTGGGTGGCCAGGACCCAGAAAGTCTCCGGCAGACGGACCGTCTCGTCGCCGATCGTGACCTGACCTTCCTGCATCGCCTCCAGAAGCGCGCTCTGGACCTTCGCCGGTGCGCGGTTGATCTCATCGGCCAGGAGCACGCTGGTGACAATCGGACCGGGGCGAATGTCGAAGGTGCCCCGATCCGGACGGTAAATCTGCGTCCCTGTCAGGTCGGCGGGCAAGAGGTCGGGGGTGAACTGGACCCGCTTGAAGGGCAGGTCGAGCGCCTGCGCCAGGGCTCGAACCATCCGGGTCTTGGCCAGTCCGGGAACGCCCTCGATCAGGACGTGACCGCCGGCCAGAAGGCGCGATCAGGAGCCGCTCCAGGAGTGGCGCTGCCCCACGATCCAGGTTTCGAGCCGCTCGAGCAAGGCGGCGAGCTCACCGGCGGCGCCTTCGATCGAACGCGATTCCGCCGGGAGCATCAGCCGGGGTCCCTTCTCCAGGAGCAAGATGACACGAGGGAACGGCCCTCCGGTTCGCTGATCGGCGCCGACATCGCGTTCGTGCGACCGGGAGACTGATCCTCACGCGAGCCCCGGCGACGTTCCATCATCTTCCTGAGGATATCGCCAGCGGCATCGCTCGAATCCTTGGAGGCGGGCTTGGCCGGCTCGACCACCTTTTTCTTGGCCGCGTAGAAGGGGTTCGACTCATCGATGAGCTCTTCCTCGTTCACCGCGTCGGAAATCGTCTCGACCTCATCCTGAGTCTCGACATCCTCGTCCGGCGGTACCTCTTCTTCCGCTTCCTCGGGCTCCTCGGGTTTCGGGGCCGTCGGTGCTGGCGGGCTCGGGTTTCCGCGGAAGGCCGTGATCGTCTGGGTGTCGCCGCCGTAGACGCCCGATGGCCGTTCCGGCGTCGGGCTCGCGTTATCCGCAATCAACCAGGATTCGATATCATCATGACTCACATCGTCCGGAGAAGCCGCCTTCCTGGCGCGGGGGCGGCGGCCGTCGCCGCCGCGGGCATCCCCTGGATCGAGATCGCGAACGTCAGGGGGCCGACCTGGATCAGATCCCGGTCCTTGAGGACACACGGCCCCGTTTGTGGCTTGCCGTTGACGAATGTGCCATTGCGGCTCCCCAGGTCCCGGACGATCACCTTGTCAGGCGTTACCGAGAACTCGGTGTGTTCCCGGCTGACCTGCTCGCTGTTCGGTCGAAGATGGCAGGTCTCCCCCCGGCCGATCCGGAACACCGGCACCGAGAGCGGAATCACCTTACCTTCCGGCTTCCCCTGCACGACAATCAACTGAACTTTCATGGAGAACCGTCCCGCCCTTCAGGGTCAACTGCCTTGGGTTGAGCTTGAATCGGGGGCGGCCGGGAGAGCGACCGCATCATGCACGAATGGAAGGTTAAACCCGCGCTTGATCGGAAAGCATGTGGTGGGCTACTCAGTTTACTTGATCTGAAGGCAATCGGGTGAGATTGCTCCCACGCATGGCAAGTCCGATCAAGGCTTCGTTCCCGTCTCCCTCGATATCGACTCGGGACGGTCCGCACAACCGACACGAGCCCAGGCGTCAAAATATCGCCAAATGTGAACTGTTCGGGCTTCTCGGGGCGAAGGCCGCGAGATGCACCGCCAATAAAGATTCTATCGGTTCGGCGTCGGGTTTAAAGAGTGGAGAGCAGACTTCTTTCATTATTAACCATCGGCGCCGCGGGGGCAAAAGTTTGGCGTGATCGGGACGCTGGAAATCCCGTCGATCAGCGTCGATTGTTCCAGACGGAATTTCGGTACAATCGGACTTCGAGTTCGCGGGCTCGTTCCAGAGTGGCTTCCGGCCAGGAGGCGGATACGGCCGCGAAGCCGAGCGCCGTGGCGATCGTGTGGCAGAAGGGATTGGCCCAGGCTTCCGGTTCGACAACGGGTCCGCCGAGATCGGCCAGGCCGGCAAGCTCCGGCACGGTCGCTGAACGGGCCAGCAGGACCGAGCCATGCTGGAGAATGGCGCCCGCTCGCCTCCTCTGCGCACTGCCGACGACCTTGACGCCCCGGAAAACCAGGTCGGTCGCCTCTCGGTCCTGAAAGCACAGAAACGGCCGGGGCGCTTCGGGATCGGTTCGAGCGTCGACTCACCCCGTTCGTGGCTTTCGACCCCGTGGCCGCGAAGCCAGGTCGCGATGGCCGCGTGGACATCATGGTAGAGCGTTCGACTGGTCCGAACCCGGGGATGATCGCTGGGGATCACCAGGGCATAGGTCAGCTCGTGGTGATGCCAGATGGCGCCGCCACCGGTGGGCCGTCGTACGATGGGCACGTCGTGAAAGCGAGATTCGCTCCTGGCGTCTTCCAGCTTCTGGAAGTAGCCCAGACTGAGCGTGGCCTCATCCCACCCGTACGTCCTGATCAGGGCATGCGACGGGTCATCGGCCACGGAGTCGAGCGACGCCTCGTCGAGCGCCATGTTGCTCGCCCCGGGTTCCTTACGATAGGGAAGAACGAGACATTGCATCACCGCTCCGCCATGTCTTCCTAGGTTTAATCGTTCCGCCAGGTCAGGACCGGTGTGCGAGCGGCCTTCACCTCGTCGGGTCGTGAGATCGGCGTTCCCGACGGCGCGGCGTGCAGGACCTCGGGATCTTCCGAGGCGATCTCGAGCAGGACGCGCGCGAAGTTCTCGAGCGTCTCCCGGCTCTCGGTCTCGGTCGGCTCGATCATCAACGCCTCGGGAACGATCAGGGGAAAGTAAACCGTTGGCGCGTGGATGTTATGATCGATCAGCCGCTTGCCGATATCCATGGCCCGGACACCCCGGTCGCGGGCCAGCGCGCGGGCCGAGGCGACGAACTCATGCATACAACGATCGCCGAACGGCACCGGGTAGACATGCCGGACCAGCGCGAGCAGGTAGTTCGCGTTCAGGACCGCGTGCTCCGCGACCGCCTTGAGCCCTTCCGGACCATGCGTCCGTATATAGCAGTACGCGCGATAGAGGACACCCGTGTTGCCGAAGAACGAGCGGACCCGTCCGATCGATCGGGGATGATCGGAATCAAGCCGATACGAGCCGTCGGGGCCACGCGCAACCCGCGGATTGGGCAGGTACGGCGCCAGGTTCGCCCGTACGGCGATGGGACCGGCTCCCGGGCCGCCGCCGCCGTGGGGGCCGGAAAAGGTCTTGTGGGGGTTGTAATGCATCAGGTCGGCCCCCATGTCGCCCGGACGGACCGCGCCCAGGATCGCGTTCATGTTCGCGCCATCCAGGTACAGCAGCGCCCCGCGATCATGGAGACGTTGGGCGATGGTGCCGACCTGAGGATCGAACAGCCCCACGGTGTTGGGGTTCGTGATCATGAAGACCGCGACCTCGTCGTCGAGATGGCGCGTGAAATCGTCGAGATCCACCAGGCCCCGCGTGTCGCTCTTGATGGTCACGGTCTCGAAACCCGCCAGGTGCGCCGAGGCGGGATTCGTGCCATGAGCGCTATCCGGGATCAGGACCTTGGTCCGCCGCTGGCCCTGGTCGCGAAAATAGGCGGCGGCGACGAGCAGCGCGGTCAGCTCGCCCTGGGCCCCCGCCGCCGGCTGAAGGCTCACCGCGTCGAGCCCCGAGATCTCCGCGAGCATGTTCTGAAGCTCGAACAGAATCGCCAGCAGGCCCTGGAGCGTCTCTTCGTCCTGGTACGGATGTTGAGCCCACAGTCCCGGCAGACCCGCCAGCCGCTCGTTCCGCTTGGGGTTGTACTTCATCGTGCACGACCCGAGCGGATAAAAATTCGAGTCGATCGACATGTTCAGCGTCGACAGATTCGTATAATGCCGCACGATGTCCAGCTCGCTCAGCTCGGGCAGGGGTGGCAACGCCTCGGCCTGCTGGTCGCGCGGGATCAGGTCGTCGAGGGGACGCTCCGGGACGTCAAGCCGGGGCAGGATCGGCGTCGATCGGCCGGGTCGGCTGGACTCGAAGAGCAAGGGGGGCGGGTCGAGCTTGTACATGGGTTATCTTTCCGATGATATCCAGCGACGGCCGGTCGGATCACGACAAGGATTCAATCGCACGAGCATACGCTCGGGCCAGGCCGTCGATCTCGGCCTTCGTCCGCTTCTCGGTAACCGCCACGAGGATGGCGTCGTCGAGCTCGGGATACCAGGCACCGAGCGCGATCCCGCCGTGATATCCCTGCTTCGCCGACCGAGGCGAGCACGGTCACGCGGGTCGTGGGCCGAACGGACCACGAACTCCTTGAAGAACGGTCCCGGGAACGCGAGCGACAGGCCCGGGACCCGTGCGAGCTGCTCGGCCGCGTAGTGGGCCTTCCGCGTCGAGAGCTCGGCCGCCTGGCGCAGGCCCGCGGGTCCCAGGGCCGCGAGATAGATGCTCGCCCGCAAGGCCAGCAGGCCCTGGTTGGTGCAGATGTTCGACGTCGCCTTCTCGCGGCGAATGTGCTGCTCGCGAGTCTGCAAGGTCAGGACCCAGCAACGCTTGCCGTTCCGGTCGACGGTTTGACCGACGATCCGGCCGGGAAGCTTGCGGACGAACTCGTCGCGGCAGGCCATGATCCCGAGGTAAGGACCGCCGAAGGAAAGCGGATTGCCCAGGCTCTGACCCTCGGCGACCACGATGTCGGCACCGTAGCTGCCGGGGCGTCGAAGCAGACCCCAGGCTGATCGGGTCAACGCTGACGATCGTCAGGGCCCCCTTCTCTCGGGCGGCGGCGGCCATCGCATCGATCGCTTCAAGCTGGCCGAAAAAGTTCGGCTGCTGGACGACCAGGGCCGCGGTCTGGTCGTCGACGGCCCCGGCGATCCTGGAGGGGTCGACGCGACCCTCCTCGACCGGCACCGTGACGATCTCGGGTTCGAGGTTAGCCAGGTAGGTCGCCACGATCTGGCGGTATTCCGGATGGACCGAACCGGCGATCACGATCCGACGGTCTCGGCCCGTCACGGCGCAGGGCCATGAGCACGCGCCTCGGCAACCGCCGAACCACCGTCGTAAAGGCTCGCGTTCGAGACATCCAGGCCGGTCAAACGGGCGATCAGGGTCTGGTACTCAAAGGTGGCCTGCAGGGTTCCCTGGCTCGCCTCGGGCTGGTACGGCGTGTACGCGGTGTAAAACTCGCCCCGCGAGGCGAGGTTGTCAACCACGGCCGGAATGAAGTGATCGTAACTGCCCGCTCCCAGGAAGCAGGGACGGACGTCGGCCCCGATGTTCTGACCGACCAGCGCCGTGACGTGAGTCGTCAGCTCCATCTCGCCCAGGGCCTCAGGAAGATCGAGGAGACGATCGAGCCGGAATTCCGGCGGGATCATGTCGAAAAGCTGGTCGATCGACGCGAGGCCGATCGCTTCGAGCATGACGCGCACATCGTCGGGCGTGTTCGCTATATAGGCCATGTTTGGTTGATCTCAGTCGATCCCGCCGGGCGATCGAGCCGGGCCCCGTGGGCCGGTTCGGGAGTCCTTACGAGGTTCTTGTAAGCCAGGAGGGGCACAACGGCCAGGTCTCTGGACGTCTACGGGTCCGTCGCAGCCATTATAGCTGGAAGAAAACCAGCACGCCTTTGAAGGGTCGGCGTTGGCTCAGTGGGCTTCCTCGGCGACCTTTTTCCCGTAGGCTTCGTGATCCAGCAGGGTACCGACCGCGGAGGGGTCGTCGACCCGAAGCTTGATTAACCAGCCGGCGGCGAACGGCTCACGGGCCAGCACCTGAACGTCCCGGGCGACGTCTCCGTTGACCTCGATCACCTCGCCACCGAGCGGCGCGTAGAGGTCGCTCACGGCCTTGACGCTCTCGATCTCGCCGAAGCTCTTACCCGCCGTCAGCTTGGCGCCAACCTTCGGGAGGTCGATCATGATCAGGTCGGTCAACTGGTCCACCGCGAATTGCGAGATGCCGACGGTCGCGACGTCGCCGTCGAGGTGAACCCACTCATGCGTCGGCGCGTAGCGAAGCGTCTTCGGATCCATGGCGAGAAGTCTCCACGAAGGTATCGGGGGGGCACTTCCGATCAACATTGGATGAGATCAGGTCCGGCGCCGGACCGAGGCGGCGCTCACGCATCGCGGCGTGGTCGTCGATAGAAGGGGAGCCGCACGACCCGGGCCGGCTCAAGATGGCCGCGGCACGTCGACCAGCAGCTCGGTCGACGGGGTGGCCGCCGAGGGCTCGACGAGCGCCATCGCCAGACTCTTTTCAAGGGTGGGGGCGAACGTTCCTGAGGTCACCGCGCCCACGACACGGTCTCCGGCGAGCACCGGCGAGCCCTGACGGGCGATCCGCTTGCCCAGCAGCTCCAGGCCGATCCGTGCCTGGCCGGGATCGGCCTGATATCGACGCAACGCCTCGCGACCGACGAACTCGCCCTTGCCGAGCTTGACCGCCCAGCCGACCCCTGCGGCGTAGGGATTGATCGCCTCGGAAAGCTCGTGCCCGTAAAGCGGCATGGCCGCCTCGAATCGAAGCGTGTCCCGCGCACCCAGTCCGCACGGCACGATCCCGACCCCGCGTCCCGCGTCGAGCAAGGCGTCCCAGACGCGCTCGGCCTGACTGGCTTCAACCATCAGCTCGAAGCCATCCTCCCCGGTGTATCCGGTCCGGCTGACCACGGCGTCAACCGTTCCCAGCAGGCGGCCCACCGCGACGTGGTAATACGCCAGTGCCTCGATCGGTTGATCGAACAGCGGTTGGACGATCGACAACGCCAAGGGACCTTGAACGGCGATCATCGCGGTATCGAGAGTGCGGTCCCTGAGTGTCGAGCCGTCCGCGGGCGCATGGCGCCGGAACTGTTCGAGCACGCCGAGCCGGTTCGATGCGTTACAGACCAGGGCATAGCCGTCCGGGAGCCGGTAGACCAGGACGTCGTCAATGAGCCCCCCCGTTTCATTGGCCATCAGGCTGTACTGGATCTGGCCCTGGGCGAGCCGGGCCGCCTCGTTGGTTGTGACGCGCTCGATCCAGTCCAGGCTCTCGGCCCCTTCGAATGTGAGCCGGCCCATGTGGCTGATGTCGAACAGGCCGGCCCCATGTCGTACCGCCTGGTGCTCCGCGATGATCGTGGTGTACTGAACCGGCATCGACCAGCCGCCAAATTCGACCAGCCGCCCTCCATGCGCTTGATGCCAGGAATGGAGGGGGGTCTTCAGGATCGGATCGGCGGACATCGGCGACGTTCCCCGGAGCTGGGCGGTCCACTGGATGCGAATCAGGGAACGATTGTAGCCCGAGCCGGCCCCTGGCCACAACGGATCTCGCGCGAGTCGAGGTTCGGCCGATGGCCTGGCCCGACTGGTCGCCGCCTCATCAGGCGAGCGAGCCGAGCAGGTCGTTCACGATCGTGGCTTCGTGCTCGAGCTCGGCGACGTTCTGCGCCAGGCGGGACATCGCGTACTCATCGAGGTACAGTCCCTCGATGATGGACCAGGACTTGCCATCCTCGGTGCGGAGCGGGAAGCTGAAAATCAGGTCCCTGGGGACGCCGTAGCTACCGTCGGAGATGACCGAGGCGCTGAATCGATGCTCGTAGGGCGTGGGTGTGATGAGCGACCGGATCGTTCCGATGATGGCCTGCGCCGCGGAGGCCGCTGGCGACGCCCCCCGCGCCATGAGCATCTGGGCGCCTCGCTTGCAGATGGTCGGCTCGAAAGAACTCCGGACCCATTCGGGATCGTTGATGACATCCGGGGCGGGTCGGTCGTCGATGAAGGCGTTATGGAAGTCGGGGTAAACGGACGAGCTGTGGTTGCCCCACGCGATGACACGGGTCACGTGGTCGGCGCTCACCCCCGCTCGGGCGGCGATCAGTGCCTTGGCGCGATTCTGGTCCAGCCGGGTCATCGCGAACCAGTGGTCGGGAGGGACATTCCGGGCGATCGACTGCGCCACCAGGCAATTGGTATTGCACGGGTTGGCGACGACCAGGATGCGGGCGTTGGGGGCGGCCTCGTTGATCGCCCGGCCGTGCATCTGGAAGATCGGTCCGTTGGCCCGCAGCAACTCGGACCGGGAAATACCCGACCGGTAAGGCGCGCTACCCAGCAGGATGACCCAGTCCGCACCGGCGAACCCCTCGGCCGGGTCCGTGCCGATGCTGAGCCCCTTCAGAAGGGGAAAGGCCGAGTCGAAAAGCTCCATTTGAACCGCATCCAGGATCGGCAGCGCCGACGGAACCTCGATCAGGCTCAAGGAAACCGGCTGGCTTGGCCCGAACATCCCCCCCGCGGCAACCCGGAACAAGAGCGAATAGCAGATCTGGCCGGCCGCCCCTGTCACGGCTACCCGGATTGGAGGATTCATTCGAGAGACCTCTCGGCTGGGATCGTAAGATACGGTCATTTGAGAGCCTACGATGGACATCCCGTTGCTGACCTGAGCGGTTTGACCTGTATTGTAGAAGTTTCGACCGGCCGCACCAAGTGATTTGCGGCCTTTCCTTTCCCGGGTTCCGCTTCCTGTTCGATCAATTCGGAGCGTGCGGATGAAGCGTTGCCCCCGGCAGAATCGTTCCATGTGGCCCGCGAATGAAGTATCCCGGAGCGGAGGAGGCAGGCACACCGGTGAACGAGGTCGTGAATGTCACATACGGATTGAGGTAGAAGTCGCTCGTGCTCGTGAACAGATTGGGATGGAGGGTGAACTCGGCGATTGCGTTCACGATGGCGTTGACCGCCTGGTTAACCGCGGGCGCCGAATCGCCCTGAACCATCGTGCCGTTCGGGCCGCTGACCGGCGGCAGGGCCTCCAGGGTTGCGGCCATCGTGTCAATCTGGTCGAACGAGAACGGCACCAGCGCCACGGGCGCCTGCGGTGAGTAAATGATACTGGTCGCTTCCGACGGTGTCCTGTACCCATTCAGGAACTCGCGACGGATCTCGCCGACCTGGACTTGCGACTTCAAGGTATTGACCAGGCTCGCGAGCGTGGGCCCCGTATAGCCCGCCGGCGGGTTGACCGGAAGCTGCTGGAAGGCCGTCTGGAACACCTCGAAGGCCTGAATGACCCGCTGTGATCGATCCTGCGAGATGACCAGCCGGTCATTGAGCTGGTTGACGAACGTCCGATGCATCACCAGCCCGTTGATGCCATTCTGATGAAACAGGTTCCGCTCACCCGTCTGGGACGGATCGACGACGGCGGTGACCACTGGCGTCACGCCCTGGCTGAGCAGTTCCCTGCGCTCCAGGCCACGCCCCTGCGCGTCGATTTCGGGTCGAAAACGTTGACGAGGTCGGCCCACGGCGCTGCCTCCCGCTCCTGGAATACTTGAAAGGAAGTGGCTTCCAACGCGGGGCAGGGGGAAACAACAGCCCGCGCAGCCAGACGGCCCGAGACTCGCCATTGTCATCGCGAGTCGATGAATCGGCACCGTCCTGCATTTGAATCGGGGTCAGGCGAACCGCTTCATCAGTAATTCAGTAATTCGCGGCACAATCGGCGCGATCGATAACTTTCCGTGTGAACGGATCGCGGCCCCTCAAGATGGATTTGGTCTCCTCAAACCCTGATCCTGCCTGTTAAGATGACGTTACCCCCATGACCCCTGCCGGAACGGGCCGGGATCAGCCCTTTATTGCCGCTCCTGGACTGTTCATCGTCGACTCGGGAGGTCTCCGGCCGTGGTGTTTCGAGTAAACAGACATCCGATTTCGATGCGTTCGGGTCGCATGAGCGGCCTGGCGCTCCTCGCCGTGCTGGCAATCGCGAGCCTCTCCTTCGGAGTGTGGCGGGGTACAGTCGCCGTGGTCCGGGCGGCATCACCGAACGAGCCCAGGCGCTCGACCACGGGTGAGTCAGCGCAGCGGAGCGAGTCTCCCGAGTCAGATTCTGAGTCAACCCCGCGGATCGAGGTCGTTCATCCCAAACATGGGGGATTGATCCGGACGTCGTCGCAGACGGGCTCGCTGCACGCCTTTGAATCCGCGGACCTTTACGCCAAGATCTCCGGCTACCTGAAGATCCTGAATGTCGACATCGGCGACCAGGTGAAGGAAGGGCAGCTTCTGGCCGCCATCGACGTCCCCGAGATCCTGAAGCAGGCCGAGCACGACAAGGCGGCTGTCGAACAGGCCAAGGCGATGGTCAAGCAAGCAATGGCCAAGATCGAGACCGCGCAGGCCGAACTGAAGGCCTCGCAGGCGGTGGTTCGTAAGGATCAGGCAGAGGTCGAGCGGTTCGCGGCCTCGCGCCGTTTTCATGAGAAGGAAGTCACGCGCTACAAGGAACTGGTCCACAAGCAGGCCGAGGCCCAGGAGAAGCTCGACAAGGAGCTCGAGCTTTTCGAGGAGGCTCTCGCCGCCGAGCACTCGGGCCAGGCCAAGGTCGTTTCCTCGCAGGCCAACGTACTATCGGCCCAGGCTCTGGTGGAGCAGTACAAGGCCGACCTCGCCGAGGCCCAGGCGAATGTTCAGGTGGGCGTCTCTAACGAGGCCAAGACCGAGGTTCTGGTTGACTACACTCGGATCATCTCGCCCTACTCGGGAGTGATCACGTACCGCGGCTTCCACCGGGGCGCGTTCATCCGTGCGGCCCAGGGCGGCGAGATCCACCCGATCCTGACCGTGGCCCGGACCGACAAGTTCCGGGTCGTCACCTACATTCCCGATCGCGATGTTCCCTTCGCCGATGTGGGCGATCGCGCCCTGGTGACCCTTGATGCGCTCCCCGGAGAAGTGTTCGAGGGCAAGGTGAGCCGGTTCGAAGAGGCCGAGGACCCCAAGAGCCGGACCATGCGGACCGAAATCGACCTCCCGAATCCGGGAGGGGCGGCTCCGCGAGGGTATGTACGGAATCGCGACCATCATCCTCAACGAGGCCACCGAGAGCCTGACCGTACCGACCTGCTGCCTCACCGGCAAGTCGGAAGGCGGCAAGGCCACGGTGTGCGTCCTCGAGGATGGAACGGTCAAGAGCGTGCCCGTCAAGATCGGCGGCGATGACGGCCTGAAGGTCGAGGTCCTTTCAGGTCTCAAACCGGATGCGAACGTGATTCTCAGCCCGGGCCTCGTCGCTCCCGGCTCGCCGGCAATTCCCATCCTCACCGAGACGGCGAACAGCCCCGTTCACTGATCGCGCCATCGATCGGAGATCGACCGCATTCCTGACCTGGCCACGAGGAGATCGCCGAAGGGCGATCTCCTCGTTTTGTTGCGTGACGTCCCCAACGCACCGACGGCTCGGGTTTTTTGGATTCTAACGGATCGTATTAGCCCGATCCCGGTCAATAGTCTCCTCGCGCCGCTCCCGCGTGACCGATTTACAATGGCATTACTTCGGGGCGGTCGGGGACACTCCGAATACCCTTTGCGGGCTCGGGAATCAGGGAGGATCACCCGTGTCGACTAAAGCCAGGTGTTTCCAGGCAACGGTGGAACGGCTCGAAGGCCGGATCGTCCTGACGTCAGGTAATCCGGCAAATACGCTCGCGACCGCTCAAGGTGTCGTGACCGCTCCCGGAGCCGTCGCCGACGTGACCGTTCAGGTCTCGGCACAAAACATCAACGGCCGGATTCCCATCATCATCGGCACCGCGACCTCTCCGACGGGCAACAGCGACTTGCTTCCCAAGGTGGTCGCGGCCATCGGTCCCGACGGAAGCCGGCTCCCCGTCCGACAGGGAGCCCCTTACGCTCCCGGCAGGCACGGGGAGGCGACCGCTTACGTTCAAGCGAGCACCGCCGGTCCGATGACGATCGAGGTTACCGGTGCCAGGAATACCTCCGGTGCGTTCTCGCTTCGCGCCTACCTCCCCGGCGATTCGAACGGCACCGGGCAGGTCTCCTACGCCGACCTTCAGTCGTTCGCCCGATCGTTCAAGTCGAGAGTCGGTGATGCGCTCTATAATCCGGCCACGGATGCGAACCTCAATCAGCAAATCGGCCAGACCGACGGCCGATTCATGATTCGCAACCTGAATCCCGGCACCCACAAGATTCCCCTCCAGATCAAGGTGACACTGGAACCGTCGGAAGCGGTGAAAGGGCCAGTACCCTCGAACTCCGGGGGACATACCTACTACAAGCACGTCACCATCCTTGGCAAGACGACTCCGGGCTCCCTCGTCTTCTTCGATAGCGGACTCGGGAACTACGCGTTTGACGGCGGGGCCGTCGCTACCGACGCGCAGGGTAATTTTTCGGTCACGTCGACCAACAAGGACGGCATCAATAACAACGACTTCCTGGTCATCGACCCCTGGGGACAGCAGAAGATCTTTGACTACCCGATTTATTACTTCCCCGCGGCCTCCTCGAGCGGCAGGCCGTCGCCCAAACCCCTCGGCACCTCCTCTGGAGCTGCTCAGCCGGGAACCAGCGCGCGGTCCCTGGCGCCGTCGCGCCGGCGGGCGTCCCCTGATCTCCAGAGCATCACGTCCCCGCCCGATAGATTTGTCGCTGGCTCACCCCCACGCTTCCAGGAGGCAGCGTGGGGCTTGGCGTATGGCGAAAGGTGATCGGCCAAGGTATCGGAATCGATTCCAACCCTACGACCGGTCATCTCACCCCACCAGGCAACGAGAACCCGGAACGCACCGGCCGCATTTCTCGATATTAAGGAATGACAGGCGAACTTTGCGCCGTCAGTTCCTTGGCAATTCGCATGTTTTAAATTCAATGTAGGGCTTGTATCGATTTCCGTAACCACGACTGCCGTGGATGCTCCGTGGACAGCATCATGCCGCGTCGAACCACCAAATTACATCCTGCCTAATCCCCGTCCCAAAATTCGGCACGAACGAACTCGCGCCGCGGTGGAAACGAACTTGGCCCCGGCACAAACGAACTCGACCTCGTTACGAACGAACTCGCGCCCTGGCACAAACGAACTCGCGCCTGGCACAAACGAACTCGCGCTCTGGCACGAACGAACTCGCGCCCTGGCACAAACGAACTCGCGCCCTGGCACAAACGAACTCGCGCTCTGGCACAAACGAACTCGCGCCCTGGCACAAACGAACTCGCGCTCTGGCACAAACGAACTCGCGCCCTGGCACAAACAAACTCGCGCTCTGGCACGAACGAACTCGCGCCCTGGCACGAACGAACTCGCGGCCTGGCACGAACGAACTCGAAACGACCTCACGTCGGTGCCATGCGACGGGAGGTCGTTTCGAATTCGACGAGAAACAGGGGGAGATTCATCAACGGACCATTGGAGGGGCCGTACCGGCAGTCGCGGTGGTAGCGGTTGCGTCGGTGGGAAGGCTGGGTGCGAATGGCGGTCCGTTGAGATCCGCCGGCTTGGTGGGATCAAGGGGACTGGGCAAGACGGCCGAGACGGGAGCGAGCGGCAGGGGGGGCTCGGCGACAGGGGCCGGTGGAAGCGGTCCGAGCGCGTTCGGGTCCAGCGGCGGTGGCGCTCCGAGAGAGACGAAAAGCCGGAACTGGGAGCGATCATAGTTCAGGATGGCGCGAAGGTGATTCAGCCGTGCCTGGGCGAGCAAGTCGAGGCTATTCGTGACTTCGATCGGCAAACCGATCGTGCCGCGAATCCGGTCCAGGTCCTCGCGGAACCCCGCCTCGGCGGTCGCGAGCTGTCGTTCGGTCACGCCAATCTGCTCACGGTCCGCAATGGCCCGAGCAAGCGAGGCGCTGACTTCACGCCGGATCATATTGATGACCGAGGATTGGGCCCCGAGCGCCTGGGCGATGCCCGCGCGCGGGCCTGCTGGATCGCGAGGTTGCCCATGCCCATGTTCTGAAGCGTCCAGTAGGCACGAACGTCGAAATCGGTTCGGCCGCCAAAGTTGCCTAGCAAAGGTGGGACGAGGTTCGCGCCACCGCCGAACGCACCGCCGCTGAACCCGAGCCAGAAGGTGGGGAGGAAGGGACGCAGCAGTTCCTGCCGATATCGGGTCTCGGCCACGCCCACGGCCGCTCCCCTGGCACCGATCTCGGGCCGGCGCTGAAGTCCGACCCGGACGAGTTCCTCGACAGGTGCCCTCAGGTCGATCAGGGTAATCGGCTCGATCCGGCTCACCAGTGGTCGAATCCGTACGACCGGATCGAGATGGAGCCGGCGCGCCAGCCGGGTCGATGCGACGGCGACTTCTTCCTCGCCGCGCTGGACTTCGGTGTGGAACAACAGGGCCGTGGCCAGGGCACGATCGGCATCCGCTTTTCTTCCCTGTCCGGTCTGGGCATAGGCCGCGGTGAGGCGAGCGACCTCGCGACCTTCGGCCTCGGTTTCACGCAAGAGCTCGAGTCGCGCCTCGGCTTCGATGAGATCGAAGTGAAGGGTCGCGACCTCGAGCAGGATCGAGTTCGCCGTGGCCGAGCTGTCGAACTCGGCCCGGTTGACTTCCTGGCGCGCCTACCAGCGGCTCGAAGAGGACGTCCGCGAACGGGCTGACGATATTGACGGCCGGGAACATCATGGATTCGGCCGCCACGGTACGGGAACCTCCGCCGAAATAGAGCGATTGTTCGGAGAGGGAAAGGATGCGACCCGAGGATCGTTGCAGATCGCCGGTATGGCCGTGGTACATGGTTCCGGCGTTCAACGTGGGCACCGCCAGGGCGCGGGCTCCTTGAAGGAAAGCCAGAGCCTCACGAATCCGCACCCGGGTCTCGGCGATTTCGGGGTTTTCCACCTCGGCCAGCCGAAGCGCGGTGGTCAGGTCGATGGGGTATTCCATCGGCGCGGGGGGTACGACCGGCGGCGAGATCACAACCGGGATCGTGGGATCGGTGGAAGTTGTGACCTTGACCTGATCGTCGCGTTTCGGTCCGCTCGTGGCAAGCTTCGCGGGGGGTGCCGCGGTCACCGGTTTCTGGCTCCGGAGCCGACTGCCCGCCAGGCTGGCGACCAGGGCGGGCGGAAGCGCGGCCCGGACACTCTTGGGAGGTTGGTTCGCGGTGATCGAGGCCGGACCGGGCGGATCGGCTGGTTGAACCGTCAACGTGGGCAGACTACCGGGAGGCGGCGCGGGCCAGGCGATCAGATCGTGCGAGACGCAACCCGCGAGGGTCAACGATAGCCCGAGGCCAGCCAGGCCGTGGATCAGGCCCCTCGGTCTGATCCACGTCAGGTCTCCGCTCCTGTGTGGTTTCCAGCATAAACTGACCACGGCCAGACCTCGTGCGGTTCGTGAGTAATTGAGGCCCCTGGCCCGGCACCGTTCCCAGGCCGGCACGGGCGCGGAACGCATCGGAATCAATGGATTTTTTTGTTCAGTCATCGTGATCATCTCCCCTCGGAATACGAGGCCTCCGATCGGGAGTTAGCGCCCGCTTCCCGACCGAGCCGGCAACGAGATCCCTGTCAGAGGATTCGCGGAGATGCCCGACGTGCGTTGAACACCGGAATCGGAAGTGGCCGGAGCCATCGGGCTCGGACCTAAGCGTGGACTGGAGGGAGAGTACGATCGATTGCTCAATGGCGTCGAGCTTGCCGGAGCCGGGGATGAGGAGCTCGCGGACGTCCCGGACGGGGCATTCCGGCTCGCGGAGAAGGGAGCCGTTGGCACCGGCTGACCTCGCGGGACAACACCGGCCGTCGGGACGGGATGCGCCAGGACATCGGCGGGGGGCTGGCCCATGGCAACGTAAAGGGCGAATTGCGACTCATTGTAGTCGACGATGGCGTCGAGGTATTCGAATCGAGCATCGGCGAGCAAGCGGAGGTTATCGAGCACTTCGATTGGCAAGCCGACCGCGCCCTCGATCCGGCTGAGGTCTTCACGGAAGCCGTCCAGGCCGGTACGAACCGCTTGCTCGGTCGTGCCGATCTGGGCATATCGGGCATGGGAACGAGCATAACTCTCGGCGACCTCGGCGCGAACTCGGTCGAGGATGGCCACCTGCTGATACTGGGCGATCCCGACACGACTCCGGGCCACGTTGATCAGGGCCAGGTTTCCCACACCCATGTTCTGCAGGGTCCAGTAGAAGACGGCGTCGAAGTCGGTCCGGCCGCCAAACGCACCGAAGACCGGGTTGACAAGGTTACTGCCGCCGCCGAAACCGCCGGCGCTGAAGCCGATGATGTAGTTGGGCGAGAAGGGAAGGACCTTGGCCCCGTCGAGGTTGAGCAGGGCTTGCTGGATGACGGCCCTGCGTTCGCCCAGTTCGGGCCGCTGGAGCAAGGCGATCGCGATCAACTCGGCGACCGGTATCGGCTGAGGAACGATCGGGTGGGGCGTGACCCAGGCGTCCGTGGGATGGAGCCGGATCGAGGGATCGATGTTGAGCACCTCGGCCAGGCGGGCCGAGGTGACGAGCACGCTTCCCTCCGCCGCCTGGAATTCCGCCTCGCGGCGGGCCAGCTCGGTCGCGGCACGGTCGGCGTCGGCCTTTCGGCCGCGTCCCTCGATCGCGTAGTCCGCCGTCAGGCGGGCCACTTTTCGGGTCTCCTCGCGCACCTGCATGGTCACCGCGCGCCTTCCCTCGGCCCGCAGGAGTTCACAGTAGGCCTGGGTCGTCGCGAGAAATGCCTGATTGCGGATCGCCCAGTTGGCGAACTGGCGTTCCTGGATCACCTGTCTCGAAACGAGGTAACCATAAACCGCGGTAGCGAGGTTACCGGTCAAGAAAACGCCTGGAATGTTCACGGTACCTGCGGCGATGGCGTTGGCACCCGCTCCGACATAGACCGCGCTGCGGTTCACCGAGAGCATGTTGCCGTTGGACTGCTGGAGGACGCCCGTGTGCGTGTCGTAGTTACCGCCCAGGTTGATCGAGGGCAGGAACTGGGCTGCGGCGAGCTGTCGCAACGCCTCGGACTCGAGCACCCGGGCCTGGGCGATCAGGACATTGGGGTTCTGCACTCCGGCCAGCCGAAGCGCGGTGTTCAGGTCGATCGGTACGATCGTCGACCCGAACATCGAGGGTGAAGGAGGCATGACAGCCTGGGCCCCCTGGCCGGCGTTCTCCTTCGCGGCGTTTCCCGCCGCGGCCCCCTCGGCCTCGGAGGGAATCGCCGCGGCCGACGCGGGGCGTTCGCCCAGGGGCCCCGCCTGGGGAACCTCCATATCGTCCGACCTCGGGGCTTGCGCGATACGATTATTGACCGCCGGAGTGAGCAGGGCCGAAGCAGGCCCGACACCCACCCTTGTCGAGGGAATTGGCGGCATGACTCCCGGCTGATGAGGGGCCCCGTCAGGCTCCGCACCCCTGGTTATCACCATGCTCATCGTGGCCATGACGAGCCCCGCGATGATGCACGGCCGTGATCTCAAACTTCCATTCGATCTGGTCATGGCATCTCTTTCTCTATTGAAACAACCCGCGGGGGGGCGTCAGCTCTTGCCATGCCGTATGTATCGACCCTCCTGATTCTGCCGCTTAAACGTAATAGTCCGCGGAATTGTGATGCGCCCGTTGCGATTGGCCCCGATCCTCGGCCCAGCTTCTCTGGGAGACGACTTCAATCGTGACGAGGATACACCTAAGACTCACCATCACTTCGCGTTAGGAACGATTGAGCTTCAGCTTGAAAAACGCCGGGTATGACTTGAGGAGAGCGGGAAGGTTGGGTAGTGTCTGGACATACACGGCGAGAGGCGTCGCACGGCGCGATCGTTCCGTTCGGCTTGCCGGCTGGCACACGAATCCGCTCCGCCGGATCGAGGAAGGTGGTTTTCCGGAGTGTCGATGATCGAAAGCTCGGTAGTAACACCGCCGCTCGACCCCGTGCACGGGCCTTCTCCACTGACCGAATACCAGAACCGGCTGACAAATCGGCGGTCCAGGCTGGCCAGTCGCGATCTCTGGGAGCGAAGGATCGCCGACGCCCGGCTGGTCGTCTTCGTGGCGGGCTTGGTCCTGGCGTGGTATCTCGTATCCCAGGGGATGACCACATTCAGCCTCTTCTGGATCTTGATTCCTCCCATCGCGTTCGCTGGCCTGCTCATCGTTCACGAACGGCTCAAACGAGCCGTGCACCGAGCTGGTCGCGCGGTCGCGTTCTACGAGAAGGGGCTCGCCCGGTTGGAGGAACGCTGGGCGGGTCAGGGCGTATCGGGAGACCGATTTCTCGATCCGAACCACCCTTACGCGGCCGACCTCGACCTGTTCGGTACGGGCTCGCTGTTCGAACGTCTTTGCACGGCGCGGACCCGAGTGGGGATGGAAACGCTCGCCTCCTGGCTACTTCAGCCGGCCACACCCGACGAAATCTCGAACCGACAGGGCGCCGTGACGGAGCTACGCGGCCGGCTTGACCTCCGCGAGGAACTCGAGTTGCTCGGCGCTGACGTTGGCGAGGGAATCGACGCCCCGGCGCTCGTCGCCTGGGGAAACGAGCCCCGAGTCTTTCGCGCGGGGAGCGAGTCCATCGCCATCAGCCTCATGGCGATCACGCTGGCAGCATTGGCGATCATCTCGCTGGTTTGCTGGGGGTTCCTAGGAACCGGTCCGAGCCCGTTCTTCGCGGTCGCGATCGCCGAGATCGTGTTTGCCTTTCGACTCTCGAAGCGTCAAAAGCGCGTCCTCGCCGCCGTCGAGGAGCGGACCCACGACCTAGTCCTTCTCGCGGCGTATCTGGAGCGGCTCGAGACCGAAATGTTCCAGTCCCACGCCCTGACCCAACTCCAGAACCACCTCAAGACCGATGGCGAGCCGGCGTCGCGTCGGATCGCTCGGCTGGCGCGGCTCTTGATCTGGCTTGAGGCCCAGCAGAACCAGTTCTTCGCCCCCGTGGCGGGAGTGCTTCTCTGGTCGACTCACCTGAGCCTGGCGATCGACCGATGGCGCTCTCGATCGGGTCCGAACATCGACGCCTGGCTCAGGGCGATCGGCGAGTTCGAGGCGATCTCGGCTCTGGCGACGTATCGATACGAATCGCCCGAGGATGTCTTTCCCGAGATCCTTCCCAGCACCACGTCGGCCCGGCTCGAAGCCGAGCAGGTGGGTCACCCCCTTCTGGCTCGCGCGACCTGCGTGCGTAACGACGTCACGCTCGGCGGCGTGGTCCAGGTCCTGGTCATCAGCGGCTCGAACATGTCGGGCAAGAGCACCCTGCTGCGGACCGTCGGGGTGAACGCCGTGCTCGCACTGGCCGGAGCACCGGTACGTGCCCGTCGGATGGCCCTGACGCCCCTGGCCATCGGCGGTACACTCCGCATCCAGGACTCACTTCAGGCCGGTCGATCCCGGTTCTACGCCGAGATCACGCGGGTTCGTCAACTCGTCGACCTCTCTCGTGGTCCAGTCCCTCTCTTATTCCTGCTTGACGAGATCTTTCACGGCACCAACTCACACGACCGTAGGGTGGGGGCCGAGGCCGTCGTCCGTGGCCTGATCGAGCGTGGAGCGATCGGTTTGGTCACAACTCATGACCTCGCTCTGACCAGTATCGTCGACCAGCTCGGAGGCCACACGATCAACGTCCACTTCGAGGACCAGTTCGTCGAGGGCACCATGCGGTTCGACTACAGGATGCGACCGGGCGTCGTCCAGCACAGCAACGCCCTGGCCTTGATGCGCGCCGTCGGACTCGACGTCTGATTTCATGAGCGTGTTGTCGAGGGATCGGGCCAGGCGACCTCGCGGATTGGCCGCCATCGATCGGGGACCTCGATAAGTGTGGGTCCATCCGAGTCAAGTGCCGTCCGAAGTGCCTGATCGAGCGACTCGGGATTGCTGGCGCGGGTCGCGGGAATTCCGTGAGCGGCGGCCAGCGCAAGAAAGTCGGGGTTGTTCAGGTCGACGTCGAGAAAACGCTCGGCATGCTCGCGTCGCTGAATATTCTTGATGGCGCCATAGGTTGCGTCATTGTGTACCAGCGCGATCATCGGCAGTCGATATCGCGCCGCGGTCGAGAGCTCCTGAGCCGTCATCACGAATCCGCCGTCGCCGCTGACCGAGACCACCGGTGTTCCATTCAGGGCGACCGATGCTCCGAGTGCGGCGGGAAAGCCCCAGCCGAGCGTGATGTAATTTGAGGGATAGAAGAACCTCCGCGGGCCGTACGAGGTCCAATCCGTCTGGAGCCGGTATCCCAGCTCGCACGCATCGCAAAACACCGGCACCTCTTCGGGAAGTCGAGCGCGCAAGACATCGATGATCCACTCGCTACGCTCGGGGCGCGCCTGCCGAGCGTCGCCGATGAGCGGGCCCCATCCTTCGGCTGGTCTGTGTCCCGGATCCGTGTCGTTCAGCGCTTCGAGGAGCGCCGTGAGTGCCGACCTGGCATCGCTCACGATCCCGATCGCCGCGGGGTAGTTCACGCCGATCTGGCCGGGATCGATATCGATCTGGACCAGGTCGCGCGGCACGGGCATCCGCCTCCAGCCGGTCATGACCTCGGTGAAACGGCAGCCAACGGCGAGCATGGCGTCGGCGTGCGGCAATAAAACGCGGGCACTGGCTGAGCGTGCATGGCCCGCGGAGCGCGGATGACGCTCGTCAACCAGTCCCTTGGCGTTCAAGGTCGTCATCACAGGGGCGTTCAGGCGCTCGGCCAGTGCCAGTACCTCCTCACCCGCGCCGCCCCACAACGCACCACCTCCCGCTAGAACGATCGGCCGGCTGGCTCGGCTGAGCAGTCGCGCCGCGGCTTCGATCTCGGCTCGCGGCATCTCGGGTGTGAGAACCGGTACGGGAGGAACGGACACGTCGGCGTGGCAGGTTTGTTTCATCAGATCCTGAGGCAGGATCAGGGCCGACGGCCTGGGACGTCCGCTGGTCATGGCATCGAACGCCTCATCGACCAGACTCGCAACTGTCTCAAGCTGGTGCAGCGTGCGACAGAAAACGGTGGCGGGCCGGAAGATCGACTCGAGATCGATTTCGTGGTAGGCACCACATTCCTCGTGGAGTCGGTCGGCGTTGACCTGCCCGGCCAGCAAGAGGATCGGGATGGAATCGGCCCAGGCCTCCGCCACGCCCGTCAGGGCATTCGTGGCCCCGGGTCCGGCTGTCGTCACGATGACACCCGGCCGACCGCTCACCCGTGCATAGCCGTCCGCAGCGAAGGCGCCCGCTTGCTCGTTGCGAATCAGGACGGTGGCGATCCGGCCATCGCGCACAGCGCATCGTAGACTGCTGTCACATGCGACCCGGGCATTCCGAATAGGTGCCGTACGCCGTGACGCACCAGGCTTCCGACCAGCACGTCGGCTGTGTTCATCATACGACGGTCCGTTTCCCCTGTCTTAACGGAATCGTTCTTCCCTTGAATTCAGGTCCGAACGAGACAGTCCGTATATTCAGCGAAGCAACCGGCGAACCTTCTACTACAGGGTCCTCGGTACCCTCGATGGATCACGAGCGGAGAATTGAGGGAAGTTCGCGGCAACTTGTTGTCGATTTCCGTGTTGAACTTTGTTAAAACCTGAGGTGTCGGTTCCCACCGCTCCCTATTCCCACCCGCAGTGAGGTTCCGCGCGTGATGTGCCGGATATCGAGACCCTCCTGGTTTCACTTCGCGATCGTGGCCGTCTGGCTGCTCGGCCATCGTGAAGCCATGGCCGAAGAGCCAACCTTTTCCGAGCGGATCAAGCCGATTCTCGCAAAATACTGTGTTGACTGCCACGGGGCAACAAAACCCAAGGGGGAGCTCGACCTCTCCCGAGTGGGTAGCGACGAGTCAATCCTGCGAGAACGTAAACTTTGGTCTCGCCTGCTCGAATACGTTGAAGCGGGCGAAATGCCTCCCGACAAGCCAGGGCTTCCGAAGCCGAGCGATGTCGAGATCGAAGGCTTCAGTCAGGCGGTTACCCAGGTGCTGGCCCGCCTGGATTGCGGCCTCGAGAGCGACCCCGGTCGCGTAACGCTTCGCCGCCTGAACCGGACCGAGTACAACAATACGATCCGCAACCTGCTCGGCGTCGAGACGCGTCCTGCCGACGACTTTCCTTCCGACGACGTAGGCTATGGGTTTGACAACATCGGCGACGTCTTGACCCTCCCGCCGATCCTGTTCGAGAAATACGTCGATGCCGCGGAAGTGCTCGCCAAGAGGACCATGGATTCGCCGGATTCACGCCGGAAGATCATATTCCGCGAGCCGACCGCCGAGACACGTCTCGAGACCTGCGCGGGCGATTGTCGAGCGGCTCGTCACCCGAGCCTACAGGCGTCCCGCCACGGCCGGCGAGGTTGGCCGTTTACTCTCGTTCGTGGACCTGGCTGAGCAAAACGGCGACTCGTTCGATCAGGGCATCCAGCTCATCGTCACCGCGGTCCTGTGTGCTCCCCAGTTCCTGTATCGGGTCGAGCTCGATCCGCGGTCCCGAACTCGCGGTCAGACGCCTCCCAGGGTCCGGGATCTGAACGATTTCGAACTGGCGAGCCGCCTGTCGTACTTCCTGTGGAACACCATGCCTGATGACGAGCTCTTCGATCTCGCCGCCCGGGGTGCGCTCCATGCACCCGAGGCATTAACTGGCCAGGTCAGGCGCATGCTCGTCGATAAGCGGTCCCGGGCCCTGGTTGAGAGCTTTGGAGACCAGTGGCTCCAGCTTCGACTCCTGCCTACCATTCATCCGGACAAAGGCCGGTTTCCAGGCTTCGACAACGAGTTGCGACAGGCCATGATCGAGGAGACGCACCGCGTCTTCGAGGCGATCGTCCGCGAGGATCGGAGTGTCCTGGAATTCCTCGACGCTCGCGAAACCTTCGTTAATGAGCGCCTTGCCCGGCATTACGGAATGCCGAACGTTCACGGCGACGAGTTCCGCCGCGTAACCCTCACGGACGAAAGGCGCGGCGGGCTCCTGGGTCAGGCCAGCATCCTCATGGTCACCTCGAACCCGACACGAACGTCACCGGTGAAGCGCGGGAAGTGGGTCCTGGAACAGATCCTCGGTACACCCCCGCCCCCTCCGCCGCCCGATGTTCCCGAGCTCAAGGACGATACCGACAAGAAGCTCACCGGTACCCTCCGGCAACGGATGGAGCAACATCGGGCCAATCCCAACTGCGCCACCTGCCACGGTCGAATGGACCCCTTGGGCTTCGGTCTCGAGAATTTCGACGCCATCGGTGCCTGGCGGGAACAGGATGGCGGCCTTCCGATCGATGCTTCGGGCACGCTACCCGGCGGCCGTTCGTTCGATGGCCCGAAGGGCCTGCGCCAGATCCTGGTCAGCCGTCGCGACGACTTCGTTCGCAACCTGGCCGAAAAGCTGCTCACCTACGCTCTCGGACGCGGTCTCGACTACTACGACGGATGTGCCCTCGACAAGATCGTCACGGGGCTGAACGCCAACGACCAGAAGTTCTCGTCCCTCGTCATCGAGATCGTGCGTAGCGATCCTTTCCTGAAGCGTCGGACACGTTAATACCATCAGCCTATCGACGTTCATCGTTCTTTCAGTACAAGGGGTTTCGCGATGCAGCGGTCCGGCACGATCTCACGGCGGGCAGTATTGAGAGGACTGGGAACGACGCTGGCGCTTCCCTGGCTGGAAGGACTGGCCAGCGCGACCGAAGGGGCCGCGAACCTCGCCGCGGGGGCGAATGCCTCCGTGGAGGTCCCGCTGCGCATGGCCTTCTTCTATGTCCCTAACGGCGTGCATATCCCGAGCTGGATTCCTGAAAAAATCGGGACCGAATTCGAGCTACCGTCGATCCTCCAACCGCTGTCTCCGTTTCGCGACTCCCTGAACGTACTCACCGGTCTGGCGCAGCATAACGGTTTCTCGCTAGGCGACGGCCCGGGAGACCATGCGCGCTCGCTGGCAAGTTTCCTGACGGGGGCCCATCCTCTCAAGACCGACGGCGCTAACATCAAGTCAGGGATCTCGGTCGACCAGGTCGCCGCCGATCGAGTCGGCCGCCGGACGCGGTTTCGCTCGCTCGAGTTGGGGATCGACCGTGGCGCCCAGGCGGGGAACTGCGATTCGGGCTATAGCTGTGCCTATTCCTCGAATATCTCGTGGCGATCGGCGACGACGCCGCTGGCCAAGGAAGTCAATCCTCGACTCGTCTTCGACCGCCTCTTCGCCAGCCGCAACCGCGATGAATCGGCCGCCGCTCGGGCCCGCCGCGAACTCTATCGCAAAAGCGTGCTCGACTTCGTTCATGAGGACGCCTCGAACCTGGTCCGCCGTCTCGGCGCCAACGATCGACGCAAGCTCGACGAGTACCTGACCGGCGTTCGCGAGCTGGAGGAGCGAATCAGCCACGCGGAGAACGGCACCAGGATCGACCTCGACGGAGTGACCCGTCCCGATGGCGTTCCTCAGGACTACCAGGAGCACGTCCGTCTGATGTTCGACCTGCTCGCCCTGGCCTTCCAGGGCGACGTCACCCGGATCAGTACCTTCATGTACGCCAACGAGGGGAGCACGCGGAGTTATTCATTCATCGGAGTCCCCGAAGGTCATCACGACCTATCGCACCATGGCGGCGACCCCAGGAAGCACGAGAAGCTCAAGAAGATCAACACCTTCCACATGGAGCAGTTCGCCTACTTCCTGAACAAGCTCCAGTCGATCAAGGAAGGCGACACCAACGTCCTCGACCGCTCAATGATCGTCTACGGCAGCGGCCTGAGCGACGGGAATCGACACAATCACAACAATTTACCGATCCTCCTCGTCGGCCGCGGCGGCGGCACGATTCCCGGTGGCCGTCACATCAAGTACGACCAGGAGACACCGCTGAATAACCTTTATCTCTCGCTTCTGGATCGTGTCGGGGCTTCGGTCGATACTCTCGGCGACAGTACGGGACCACTGAAAGAGATCGACGCTTGATCGCATAACTGGCAGGCAAAAGCCTTCAGCCGTAGTCCGAACCGCACAGATTCCGGCCGAAGTCGATTTGCTTCGCTCGTTCTGGATCGGCAACCGGATTAGTTCTCGAGCTTCCAGTCCTCGCCGAAGAACCCCGCATTGACGACCTTGCCGGGATATCGGGAATCAGCGGGGGTATTGAGATCGATGATCGCCCAGTCCGGCAGCTTGGGGACCTGGCGCGCGTTGTTCAGATAGTCGTACTCCCGAAACGTGAATCCGCTGTTAAGCACAACATAACGCGCGGGGTTGAGTGGATTCGGGGCGATCAAGATCAGCGCGTGATGATCGCTGGGATGATGAGCCGTTCCGGCCGTGATCTCGGCGCCGGTCCATCCGATCGGGAGCTGGCCCGCGATCTTTTTCAGAACCGCGTTGCTCTCGGTATCGCCCCAGAGTATCAGGTGTGAGGTCCCGATGTCGTCATCGCTGACGGCGGTGTCGTCCTTCACACGCGGAATGCCCCGGAAATGGCGCCTCCAGTGCTCGATGGCGTGGTTTTGCTCCTGCTCGACCCACTTCTGAAACACAGGATGTCGACTCTTGCCGGTCGGTCTTACAAAAACGAACCGATCCATGAAGGCGTCATCAATCGGCCCTTGAAGATCGTGTCGCTTGCGAAGGGCCCCCTTGGGTAGCTCGCCAACCTTCCAGACATCTTGTTCGCGATGTAGTGAAAGTCGCCAGGAACGATCCGAGAACGGTGCGGGTCCCGTGATAGGTTGACCATCCATGAAGATCAACACCCTGTCACCCAGCGAAAACGGCGACCAGCCGGCAGGAAAATCGAGTGTCAATGCAGCGACATTGTCCGTCAAGATATTGATCGTATTATCATTTTTATCGGCTCTGACCCGCGACTTGTTCCAGTGTTGGTTGAGGGCGTCGATCGTCACCCACCCCATCGTGTTGTACTTGAGCGTAAATGTCGAGAAATCGATCTGGCTCGGGTAGCGTTGCCGGCCCTTCTCGGCCAGGCTTTCGAGCCGACGCTCGACCTCGATCTTGCTCCGAGGGTGATACTGGTGCTTGGTCTGGGGTCCGATCACGTGCAGGAGTTCGATCCCCTCGGCCTTGAGGGCCTCGGCCATGACGTCGGCGGCCTGCTTCTGGCTGTCGATCTCGCCGCTATAAGCGACGGTCGGGCATTGCTTCAGATTGGCCGCCACGACGTCGCAGTCGTAAAGGTTCCAGAGTTTTTTCTCGTAGCCGGGCGGCGCGAGCGTCTCCTTCTGGAACACGTCGAGAAAACGCGCCGTCTCGGCGAACCCCGCACCCGGGTTGGCGGCGAACCATCGGTCGCTGTAATGCACGGCGAACTGCCAGCACGCCGCGCCTCCCATCGAGAACCCACGCACCGCGATCCGGTCGGGGTCGATCCGGTAGTTTGTTTTCACCGCCTCGATCGCCTCGAGCACGTCGACCTCGCCGGCGAACTTGAAGGCGTTGGAGTAGCGTCCGTAAGGGTGAAGCACGATCGTGCCGGCGGGGGCGAAGACCCCGACCTGCCGGCGCCTTTCGTCGAGAAAGTTCAGCTCGCTCAGGGTTTCGCCCCGGCCGTGGAACCAGACGTCGAGCCGGCTTCGCGTCGCGCCGTGAACGTCGTAATCCTCGGGAATGACCAATCCGTACGGCTGGACCGAACCGTCGATCCGGGAGACGTGACCGCGAATGACCAGCCCGGTCCGCTCGGTCCAGGGGGCCTTGCCGGCTTCGAGCGATCGGGCGCGGTCGATGCCTTCGGCGAGCAGGCTGTCGGCCTTCTTGAATTCACCCGGCGCGAAAAACTCCTGGTACGCGAGCGCGTCGTGGACGGCCTTGGCGAACACCTCCACATCCGGCAAAAGCGCGAGCCTCCGCTGGTCCTTCCCGGCCCGAACACGCTCAATCGCGCCGTTCAGATCGGTCAGGCCTGTTTCCAGCCGAGTTCGGACCTCGGGAGGCACCTCGATTCCCAGTTTCGGAATCCGCCGGACCGCCTCGGGCCGGTTGTCGGCGGGGCCGTCCCCACGCGCCGTGGGGAAGGGAACCATGGCCAGAACCAGCGCGAGTGCCAGGAATCGACAACACTGCATCGGGTGAATTCCTCAAGGTGGGATCAATGCGACGGGAGCGCCCGCCGTCTTGGCTTGTCGGCTCCAACTTTCAGATTAACCCAGCGCGATCCATGGGACCATCAGGGTCAGTCCTTTACAGGGGCCTTTTGCTGACCAGATGCGTCCGATCGGCGCGGTGCGTCGCGGCGTGTGATTCTTGCAAATTGCCAAGGAGCGTCCGGGACGCGCTCGCGTCGCGCCCTCCTTTAGATAACATCGTGAAAACGGCCAGCTCCGTGTTCGGATTCCGCGCCAGGCGCAAAAAAGCCAGCGGCCGCCGTCATGACCGGCACCGCTGGCAGGTCTGGAGTGGGAATGGCGTCAATAACTATCGGCGCTGAGCACCTCGCCTCCGGCCCGGGTGGCGAGCGCCCACCAGGTTTGCGGGTTGACACTGCTCTTGATGAACCGGACCGACCCGTCAAGGAATCCCGCATTAACGCCGCCCGGATGATTCGAGCTGGCTCCGACGAGGGTCTCGAGCACGCTCAGCGACGTATTCTTGAAGTAACACCCCTTCTGGTTGGGCGTATTGATCTGGCTGTAGCCTCCCCCGGTCGGACTCGTCTCATCGGTCCAGACCTCGCCCTTGCGGTCCCAGACCGCGCCGGAGGAATCCGTCAAAAGCGACGTCGACGACTGGCAGGAGTTCCGGATCGTGGACAGGCTCACCGGCTGCGTGGGTAGGTTCATGCTCGCCCGGTAGACCTGGTGCAGCCCGCCGGACGTCGAATTGTACATGCCGCGCACCCACTCGCTGAAGATCACGGTGTTCGTCAATCCATCGGTCACCGCCGCGAGCGAGACGGTCGGCCCATAGGTGGGACCGCCGAGGATGTAAGCAGGGCCGTCGTATTTCCCCCCATTGTTCACATAGAGCGTCCCGATATTATTCGGGTAGCTCTGATACCCCATCTGGCGAGCGGTCCCATTGAGTGTCAACGTGCTGCACGGGACGTTGGCGTCCGACGGACAGAGGATGGTGTTGGGCTGAATCGTCACCACGGTCCAGTTCGGCGGATCGGAGTGGCCAAAAGCCATGTTCAGCGCGTTGTAGGCCGTCCCCTGTTCAAAGTACGGAAGGAGCCGCACCTTCATCGAGAAGTTGTTCATGAAGGAAAACCCTCCCTGAACGCCCGTGGGCGGCAGCGTGCTTCCGTTAACGTCGGCGTAGTTCTGGACAGCCAGGCCGAGTTGCTTGAGGTTGTTGACGCACTGTGATCGTCGGGCCGCCTCGCGCGCGGCCTGCACGGCGGGCAGTAAAAGGGCGATCAGCACGGCGATGATGGCGATCACCACCAGGAGCTCGATCAGGGTAAAACCGCGTCGTCGCATGATCCACCTCGGTTTTCAGGAACGGGGGTCGGGTCAAATTGAGCGGTCAAGGGCGGAGACGGTCGGTCATCGGCCCGATTTCCTTGCGGCGGCCCGCAGGTGTTGCTGGATTTCCGTTGAGGTCAGCGCGTGATCGTAAAGCGCCAGCTCATCGAGCCCGCCCGCGAACGCGCGGCTCTCGTTCTGGTCCTCGGCATCGGGCATGCGCCGGCCCACCACAAGCTGGCAGGGGAAGGGAATCAGTCCCGGATTCAGGAGCGTCCCCTGGGTCAGGTTGCCGTCAAGGTAGAGCTCGCCCAGATCGCCCCGCTGCTGGGCGATGACATGGTGCCACTGACCCGCCACATACCCCTGCGCCGAGTAGACATTGGAAACCTGAAGTGGGTCGTGGGGCGAGCGGAGCAGCAGGCGCACCGAGCCGGGCTTGTGAAGCGACTGGCGTTGCCAGGCCGTGATCTCGACCAGCAGGTTATGCAGGTAATGGTCGCGCTGTCCCTCGGGGTTGAGTCCGCCTGGCGGAAGCAGGCCGACCAGCACGGCATGTCGACTCGCTTCGGCCAGGAACCAGAACTCGACGGCGTGGCCGAGGGATTGCGACAGGTCCCAGACCGCCTCCGTTTCCAGGAACGGCTCGCCGTCGGCGGCGCGCAGGACGAGATAAGGGTTACCTCGCGGGTCGCCCTCGCACCGGACGGCTCCCGTCGCCAGCAAGGCCGAAGCGCCGGGAACCTCGTTGACGAAAGCACCGTGATCCATCGTCTGGAATCGCCAGTACGCGATCGGTCGGCTATCCCGGACCACGCCCGGATAGGAGGGATCGAGGTCCAGCGGCGGGACCGGCCCGCTCGTGCTGACGGCGAACCTCTCCGCGCCGGCGTGGGTCTCGGCGATCCGACCTGTACCGGGGTCGAGTTCGAAGACCTCGCTGGGAGCTACGATTTGAGATTGTTCGGGATCGCCGCCGTCGTCGAGCAGCGTGGCCGCGGCGGCACCTTCGAACACCTTGATCCGCGCCCGGCCGCTGGGGTCGACATTGAGGGCGAATTCGGTCTCCAGGTCGAAGACCGCGGCCCTGGGCGTCGCGATCACGAACCCCTCCGCCTGTCTTGGGACCCGCGCCCGCAGCCGCCCCTGCCGGCAATAAACCCGGTCCAGCGACAACAGATCCAGATCCGCCGGCCCCTCCAGCGAGAGCACGACGCCGTTGAGCAGGGCGAGCGTGACGCCCCCCGATCGGAGGTTGATGCGTCCGGCGTGGATCAGGTCTCCCAGCATCGGGGCGGGCTTCTCCGCCGCCACCTGATCCCAGAGCGCGTGGTCGAGCTTGACGATCCGCGCATACCAGGGACCGGGCCAACCCGCTGATCGCGCGACTCGCTCACCGCCATCGAGGGGTGTCGAGCTTCCTCCAAACGCGCCGCGGGGATCAGTAACGACACCAGGCCGATCAGAAGCAGAGCGGCCGAAACCCCGGCCGCGAAGGCCAGGACCAGCGGACCAGTCGAGTAACTGCCCGCGCGTGGTTCCAACACCGGCGGAGCCGGTCGGTCCGCCGTTTCGAACAGATCGAGCGTCTCCGACGGACTCACAAGCGGCACCCGCGGCATCGACGATCCGCCGGGCATCGCCGCCGGCGTCGATCCCGCGGAGTAATCCAGAGCGAGCAGCGCGTGAACCTCCATGAAACGAAGATAAAATTGCTGTGCCGCGAGATCGGTCCCGAGCATACGGCTCAGTTCCGCCGCCTCCGATTCCTGGAGGACGCCTTCGACCAGCTCGCCGCAGAGGCGGAGAAGTTCCTCGGTTTGAAACGTCGGGGCCATCTTATCCCTCCGCCGCAAGTCGCTTTTCGATGCAGTCCATCAGTCTCTGGCGGAGCCGTGCCAGCGTCATCTTGACTGCCGATTCCGACTTGCCCAGCCGTTCGGTGAGCTCCTTGATCGAGCTCCCGGCTCCGTATCGTTGACTGATCAGCATCCGAAGGCCGTCCGGTAGCTCGGCCAGGCACGTCCGTACGCGATCCGGCGGGACTCCGAATCCGCTTGCGGCCGAGTACGCTCGGCAAGCTGACTGAGCAACTCGACGTCGAAGACGTGTCGGTCTCGCTTCTTGTCCCGAAGGTAAGCCAGGAGCTGGTAGTGCGCGATCGTACGCGACCAGGCTCCGAAATCGGTTCCGTCCGCGAACTCGGACGACCGACGCCAGAGGACCAGGTTCGTCTCCTGGAGGATGTTGCGAGCCTCGTGGACGTCGCCGAGCAACGAGACCAGGTAGACGAACAGGCCGCTCTGATGGTCCGTCAACGATCGGATGAAGCGCTCGTTCCGATCGTCGCCATTCATGGGAGAGGAGATGGCCATAATCGCCACGGGTTCCGGTATCATGCGTGTCGAGAGGGTCCGTTGCCGGAAGCGTACGAGACTCTGGCCTCCGATGGGTTCCCCAACTACGAGATACCGCCGGAAAGCCGGACGTCACAAGAAAAAGCCGTGGAGGTTCGCCAGGCCCCGGTTCGGCTCAACCTGACCCGTCGTTTCATCCGATTGGACAAGAGGTTCCAGCACGAAATGTCGGTCGTTGAAGTTTCCGTGAATCGGCACGGTCGCAGGATGCCCACGGCCCGGTTGGGACCGAGGCGCTTGGTGAGACCGAGCGGAGGTTTTCCCGGCGGGCTCAACCGATCGCGCCTCCCGCCCGCCGTTGATACTCTCCGGATGCGTCCCTAGAATGACGAAATGGTGTCCGGCAAGGTTTTCTCTTTCCTCGTACTCGAGCGTGACTTAACCTGGCGCGGGAGTCTTGAACGAGCATGGCTACCGACATTCGGCTCAAGGAATCTCTCCCCGCGCTGACCGAGCGGATCGTCGAGACGTATGAGGAATGCGGCGGGACCAATCATCTGGGGCACTCGCCGCTGCCGAGCTATCGCGAGGTGGTCGAGATCCTGGCTGATCTGCGCGAGATCCTCTATCCGGGATATGGTCGGCGTCAGAACTTGCACATGGGAAACGTCGGTTATCACGTCGGCTACCTGATCGACAGCCTTCACGATCGGCTGACCCAGCAAATCGCCCGTGCCCTCCGGCACGATTGCAAGGCTCGCGATCTCGAGACCGACTTCGAGGCCGAGGCACAGCTCATCGCGATCCGGCTGCTCGAGTCGCTGGCGGATCTCCGCAAGGCACTGGCCGAGGACGCCCAGGCGGCCTATGACGGCGATCCCGCGGCCAAGAACCTCGACGAGATCATCTTCTGCTACCCCGGCCTCGCGGCCATCACCGTCTTCCGGATCGCCCACGAGCTGCACCAGCTTGGCGTGCCGTTGATCCCCCGGATGATGACCGAGTATGCCCACGGCAAGACCGGCATCGACATCCATCCTGGCGCCACGATCGGCCGGCGCTTCTTCATCGACCACGGCACCGGCGTCGTCATTGGCGAGACGACCCACATCGGCGATGGCGTCAAGATCTATCAGGGCGTGACCCTCGGCGCGCTGAGCTTCCCCCGCGACGAGTCCGGGAACATCCTCCGCGACGTCAAGCGGCACCCGACCATCGAGGACGAGGTCGTCATCTACGCCAACGCCACCATCCTCGGCGGCAAGACCGTCATCGGCCATCATTCCGTCGTTGGCTCCTCGGCCTGGATCACCCGGACCATCGCCCCCTTCACCACGGTCACCATCGAGGACCCGCGACTCCGCTATCGCGGCACCGCCGCCTCGGACGGTTTCGCGGCCCTCGATTACCAGATCTGAGTGGCGGAACCGGAGGCACCACCATGAACCAGGTGATCTACGACACGCTCACTCTGAAACAATTCCTCCGACTGCCCGAGGCCAGGCCAGCGCTTGAATATATCGATGGGATGGTGGTGCAAAAGGTGTCACCCAGGGCTCTGCATAGCGTCATCCAGACACATCTTGGCGGCGATCTTCTCGACTTCGCGAAGCAGCGGCGACTCGGCTTGCCCGACATCAAGCTCCGTTGTACCTACGACGGTCGATCGCTCGTCGCCGATATCAGCGTCTTTCAACGGGGCCGACTTCCCCGTGATTCGCAAGGGCGAATCGAGGACGACGTCTTCCTCGCCCCAGATCTCGCCATCGAGATCCTCTCGCCCGGCCAGACGGTCAAGAACCTCTCCGCCAGGCTAAGCTGGTGTGTCGGGCACGGTGTTCGGCTCGGCTGGCTGATCCAGCCGCGCCAGGAGCGCGTCCTGGTCTTTCGGCCGGACGAGCCGGTGAGGACGCTGGAACCGGGCGATACGCTCTCGGGCCTCGACGTCGTTCCGGGCTATGCCTTGCCGCTGACCGAGCTTTTCGGCTGGCTGAACGAAGGTTGACACGCGCCGGAGGGTCGCTCAACTCATCCGCCGCGTGAAGACGATCCAGCCGCCGGCGCGAAGGCCGGGCCAGAGCCAGGGAAGGGAGATCGGGCGGGCCTTGATCTCATCAAGGGATACAACCTCGTCGATCGCGAAGCCCGCCGCCCGGAACCCGCGTTTGAGCTCGCCCCATCGATAAAGATGGACCTCCATGTTCGGAATGCCGCGGTAGTTCATCCTCCGGTCGCCGGCGTCGTCCCGGCCGGTCAGGAGCTTGATCGACTGGCCCAGCAGCCAGCGGCGGCCCTGGGGATTGCGGAGGTTGAGCCAGAGGTTATGCGCGTGCAGCGCGAGCCGGCCGCCCGGCCTGAGCACCCGCGCCACCTCGGCCAGCGCGCGTTCGCGGGCGACGGGTCCGCGGATCATGCCCAGGGTACTGAACATCGAGAGCGCGTAGTCGAACCCGCCATCCGGTAGCGCCCCCAGGCGGCAGAGGTTCGCCCGCAGACACGTCAGGCGTCCCGAGCTCTCGATCCCGAGCCCGTGACCGCGAGCGTGGACCTGGACCCGTTCGAGCATCGCCTGCGAGAGATCGACAGCCACCACGTCGAATCCGCGCACGGGCGAACCGGAGCGCGTGGCGGCCGGTGCCGCAGCCAAGGTCCACGAGCCGACCCGGCTCGCGGAACCGCGCGTCGAGGGTCGCGGCGTCGGTCGCGAACAACGGATGATCGCGGAAGTAGGCGTCCTCTTCCTCGGCCAGCCTCGGGGCCTGGGTGTACTCCCAGAGCGAGCGGTTCACCCCTTCGGGAAGCCGCCAGGCGGGAGGTGTCCGGTCGAGGCTCATTGGGGTCGAACGGTCGTGAAGACCCGCCCCGCCCTTGGCGCGAGCTCCAGCTCGGTGGACCGTCCGCCCTCGACCTTCAGGCGGCGTTTCGACCAGACCTCCTCAAGCCCGGTCCCGTCCGCCAGGATCTCGCCCAGCTCCAGGTCGATCCGACGGGTCGACCGGCTCGTATTGAGGGCGACGACCACCGTCTCATGCTCATGCTTGCGGACGTACGCGATCACGCCGTCGGCCGCGTGCACAAAGGCAAACGAGCCCCGCCGCAACGCGACGCTCTGCTTGCGGAACGCGATCAGACGCTGAAATTCGTGCAGCAGGTCGGTGTCCCAGGTCTCGGGCGCGTGCCAGGGAAACGCCCGACGGTTCAGGGGGTCGTGCCCGCCGTCCAGGCCGATCTCGTCGCCGTAGTAAATCGACGGGGCACCCGGATAGGTCATCTGGAAGAGCGTCGCCAGCCGGAGCGCCGAGGTGTCGCCCCGCGCCAGGGTCAGGAACCGCGGCATGTCGTGGCTGTCCAGCAGGTTCATCTGCACGGCGTTGATCTCGGGATGATAAAGCCCGAGCAGCCGCTCGATCGAACCGCGGAACGCCTCGGCCCCGGTCGGGTCAAGGGTCCGGAAGCTGGTCCTGGCCAGCTCGTCGCGATCGACGTCTTCGCCAATGAACAGAGCGATACAAGCTCGTGTGAACAGATAGTTCATCACGGCGTCCCACATGTCTCCCTTGAGCCAGCGCCTGGCCTCGCCCCAGACCTCACCGACGATGTAGGCATCGGGGTTCCCCGCGCGGACACGGCGGCGGAACTCGCGCCAGAACCGGTCGTCGTCGATCTCATTGGCCACGTCGAGCCGCCAGCCGTCGATGCCGAAATCGATCCAGGACCGGGCGATTCCCCAGAGGAACTCGCGGACGGCGGGGGTATCGGTGTTGAATTTCGGCAAGGCGGGCAGGTTCCACCAGGCCTTGTAGCCCAGCGGCTGTGTGGCGTCGTAGGCGTTCAGGGGAAAGCCGTGGACCGAGAACCAGTCGAGGTACGCCGAGTCGGAGCCGTTCTCGAGGATGTCGTGGAACTGGAAGAACCCGCGGCTGGCGTGGTTGAAGACCCCGTCGAGCACGACCCTCATCCCGCGCGCATGGGCCTCGTCCAGCAGACGACGCAGCGCGGGGGTGCCCCCGAGCATGGGGTCGACTTTTTCGTAGTCGTGGGTGTGGTAGCGATGGTTCGAAGCCGACTGGAAGATCGGCGTGAAGTAAAGCGCGTTGATTCCCAGGTCCGCCAGGTAGTCGAGCTTCTCGACCACGCCCACGAGGTCGCCCCCCTGGTATCCGTGGTAGGTGGGCGTGGCTCCCCACTCGTCAAGATGGCTCGGCTTGGCGATCGTCAGGCTGCGCGCGAATCGGTCCGGAAAGATCTGGTAGAAGATCGCGTCACGCACCCATTCGGGCGTCTGCGGCTCGGTCACGTTCGTGGGTTCCTCGACAACTCTCGTCACGTCAAATCGTCTGTGCTTGATACCGCCGCGGCCCGGTCAACCCGCGGTGACCTTCATCCAGTAAAGCTGCTGGCGGTCGCCCCGGAGCCGGAGGTCCTCGAGGAACGCTTCCAGACTGGGCTTCGCCGTACCCTTGAAGTAACTCTTGCCGTTGACCCGGATCTCGAGCTTGCGGTTGAAGTCGATGAGCCTGGGGCTGACCCAGACGTCGAGGCTCTTGATCCCCGTCAGGGTGAGAGCCATCAGGTTACTCAGGTTACTGGTCTTGAGCTTGATCGTCGCGGGCTTGAGGTTCTTGCCGAAGGGGTCAACCGCTTCCGGGGTGGTCGTCCGGCCGACCTGAAACGCGTTGATCACGATACCGAAGTATCGATTGTCGGACTCGCGCGCCGCCACGGCGTCGAAGCTCTTGAGGTTCGCCTCGCGGTGTCGTTTGTCCATCCAGTCCACGATCGGACCCGCCTCCTCGGGCAGGTTTTCGAGACCGCGCCGGTTGTACTCGACGTAGGTGATGTCGGGCACACGCACGATCAGGGGCTTGAGCAGTCCGGTGTAAATGAATTCGTTCGAGGCCGGGGCCAGGTCCCCGAGCGCCACGTAGAGGGGGACCATGTCGGTGTGCTGGATTGTCCTGAAGACATACTTGCCCGGCAAGCCCGAGACGACCGCCACGCCCGCGAACAGGTCGGGATGGGCCAGGCCGAAGTCCCAGGCCATCTGACCGCCGATCAGGACCCCGGCCACGAAGACCCGGTCGTCGTCGATCGAATAACGCCGCTTGGCATCCCGCAGGGCGAGCTCGACGGCGGCGTGTTCGCTGGTGGTGAAGCGGTAATCGTGATTCATGCCGGGGAGGTTGTACTCGGGGGCAATCACGATGTAGCCGCGCCGTCGCGCCTCGGCCTTCCACCAGTCGATCGCCGCCCCCGGGCCGCCACCGCCGTGAAGGGCGACAATGGCCGGATAGCTCCGCAAGGGATGATACTCCGGCGGCAGCGCCACGGCATACTCGCTGGGCGCCGCGTTCTGGTCGTCCTGGACCCGGTGGAGCTTGAACTCGTCGTTGGCCGCGCCCTCATCGTTCAGGGGTGGCACGATCCGGGTGGCCATCCGGCTCACCAGGTCCAGCCGGTGAACCGGCTCCGACTGGTTGGCCACGTTGGGCAAGGGGAGCGCCTGGAGCTCTTCCGAGCAGACCAGTCGGCGCTGCGCGTCGTGGCTTCCCAGGTACTCGAGCAATAGATCGCGCGCCTTCCAGAACGTTGCCGCCGACGCGAGATCGGTGACCGCCGCGTCCGCGCCGACGACGTAGCCCGAAAGGGCCAGGGCGAATCGCCCTTCATCATTGACCTTGGGGTCGTTTTCCGCCTTTTTCCAGGCCGAGAGCCGGTCGCGGACCGCGTCGGGAGCGTTGCTGAGCGCCCGGATGACCTCAAGCAACGGTTTTTTCCAGGAATCCTGCACCGGGTTCGAGAGCCGTTCGGCCAGCGCCCGGAGCGAATCGGCGAGGTCGCGGTCGGCGGCGGCCTGGGTTTCCTCGGCCCGAAGCGCGTCGCGAATCAGGACCTGGAGGTCGGACGAGACGTCCTTCTCGGGAAATGTCTTCAGGCGGGCCATGACGTCGCGGTACTGCTGGGCGCGGCGGCGGATCTCGATCTCCTCCTTGAGCTGGACGGCCTCAAGCTGCCGGACCGACGCCAGCGCGGCCTCGACTCGCTCGCCCAGGTCGGGAAAATCGTGGATCAGGGTCTCGAGCTCGGCCTTCGCCTCGTCGTACCACCCCGCCTGGATCAGGAACCGGGCCACCCTGAGCCGCTCGTTCTGATTGTCTCGCTCGACCTTGCCCAGAATCGCCAGGATCACGTCGCGCCCGACCTGATCGGTGACGAGTTGCCCTTGCCAGAAGCCATCGACCCCACGCAAGCGGACCATGTGCGGCCCCATCTCGTGGATCGCCTGCTCCATTCCGATCCACTTATTCGACTTCGCCCCCATGTACTGAAACAGTCTGCGCCCCTTCGGACTCCACGGCTCGGCCTTGACCGACAGAACCTCCTTGGGCATCGTACCCCCATGCACGATCAGGGGTTGCTCGATCTTGAACCACTCGAGGTTGCGGAACGACGCGTCCGGCTCGATTCGCGCGATCTTCGAATCGCGAAACACGACGCGCTTCACGCCGTCGAAGACCCAGACGATGGTGTTGTCGCGATCGAGAACACCCCGGTAAACCGTGCCGTTCTTGAGGACAACGGTGTCGGCTCGCAACGCCGACACCCCCATCAGACCCGCCACAAGGGCCGTGAATGCGAGCCAACGGATCACGCGCCTGGATTTGCGAGCTTCTGTCATGCCGTGGTGTCCCTACCGAATCCGAATCGCCAGCGCCACCGCTACCACCCCGCCTCACCCCCCAGATGCAAGAAATCATTGTGACATCTCGACCGCCACGGTCAAGCCGCCTCCCGAGCGTCGCCCACCCGCTTTCCGTCTCATCGACCTGATGGGTTTCGTCCCAGTCCCTCGCTCTTCACGACCTTCACGATGCCGACCTCCCCGCTTGCGCCGAGTTCGTTTGTGCCGCGGGCCGAGTTCGTTTGTGCCCGAGGCCGAGTTCGTTTGTGCCCGGCGTCGAGTTCGTTCGTACCGCGGGCCGGCAAATCGGCAGGATCAGCGCAACCTGTTGCTCTGGTGCAATCATGCGTATGGTCAAGGAGCGCCAGGACGCGCCCGAAGCGCGCCCTCCGCTGGTTAGTATCGAGAAAATGGCCCGGTTCGGAACCGGATTCCGCGCGGGCGCGCGGAAATGCCCGCGGTCGCCGTCAGAATCGGCACCGCTGGCATCTGGAGGTGATTTGAGATAGGTTCGAGCGAGGACCGCCGGCCGCGTCGGGTCTCGCGACTTACCGACGCCTCGCCTTGCGCGCCCGGCTGGCCTGGGCTCGACGCTGGCGTCGGTTGCCGCGGAACGTCTTCGGTGCGGCTGGGGCCGGTGTCGAAACGGCCGGTGCGACGGGGGTGATTTGCTCGGGTTGCTCGACCTCAGCGTCGTCGTCGTCGTCGTCCAGGTCAAGGTCAGGATGGACGACCTCGCCCGCGGCCTCGGCTCGCGCCATCTCGCGGGCCTCGGCATCGAGCGCTTCCATCACGGCGAACATCTGGTGGATCTCGGGCGACTGGTGCTCCTGCGCTTGCTTGAAGTGATAATCAAACATCTCGTCATCGGTGTAGAAATACGGCATCGACTCCAGCTCGACCGCGGGGGGCGGAGGCGATTCGACCCGGCGGTCCTCGGCGGCGGCGGGCAACGTCGCGGCGAACGCCGCGGCGGCGGCGGGGTCCTGCGTCAACAGCTCGTCGTGCGCCTGCTTCCATTCCCGCTTGATCGCGGTCTCATATTTCCGTAAACGTTTCGTGGTCGCGCTCTCATGAATCGGCATTCCCGAGGCGGCCAGCATCTGCTCGTACTGATCGAGCTCGTCGAGGGCGTGTTCCTGCTGCTCGCGGAGCCGATCGACCTCGCGCTCGACCAGAGCGACGAGCCCGGCCCGGTTCGAGGGCTCGGGCACGCGCCGGAACCCGTCGCGTAGCGCCGGGTGAACGCCCAGCATGTCGAACGCGATCCGGCGCTGGTCCTCATCCCAGGTCTCGTTGACCTCGAGCGCCGAGCCGAGATCTTCCCACTGATCGATCAGCCACTGAGCGCCCTGGCGGGTCTGCCGCAACCGGATCGCGACCCGCTGAGGGTCCCTGGGCAGCCGCGCGGCGAGATCAACGGCGTGCTGATTGCGGTCATCGTCCCAGAACAATTCCGCGCGTCGGATCGTGTGCGCAAGGTCTTCGAGCGTCATCTGCTGGCAACGATCAAGCTGGACCGAGGCGAACGCCATCCGGCCGACGAGCCAGTGGTCGTAAGGCCCATCAGCCTTGAAGTGATCGGCGATCTCCTGCTGACGAACCCTGGCGGCGGCCTCCATCTCGGGAGGCAGGACGACCTTGGCGCGGGTGCCGTCCTTGAGGGCGTTTCGACGCGAGGTGCGCTTGCCCTCCTCGGTTTTGGGACCGCCGCCGCGTTTCCTGGGAGGGCATTCAACGGGCTCGGACACAGCCAGCTCGGCGTTCATCGCTCCAGCCTCAACTCACGAGGAGACATCAGGATGCGCCGCGGCCCCCGACCTGCCCGCGATGGCAAGCCGGAAAAGACAGGGTGGCGGCGTCATGTCATCGTCCTGGGTTATCGGCGTAGACTGGAGAGGATATTCACCTTTTCGAGATAAAAATCGATGCACTCACGAAGATGAGTGGGATGAGGGGTCGCCATGCTTCCGTAAGGTCCACGGAGCGAACCTGATCGACGGCGAGACGGAGCCGGAGAGGGAGTCGGACCAAGGGGCGAATGGCGTCGATCGCCTGGATGTCGCGACGACCTTAACGTCCTGAACCGGCTCCGAACCGTCGCGCTGACAAGGGGCGCCGGACGCTCGGTCAGGGATTGGTCGGGCCCCGGCATTGGCAAGCGGCCGACCCCTCGCGTACGCTTTGGCTTACGACGGGATGTCTCACTCCCTACCGAAGAACCACCGGATCGAGCCAAAACCCATGGCGGGCGTCCCGATCAAATTTCGCTGCTACCAGTGCAACCAGCTTATCGGCGTGTCGCGCTCGAAGGTCGGCAAGGTGATCGCGTGTCCGCGATGCGGGGCCGACCTGATCGTCCCCGAGCCTGACGAGATGAATAGCCCGGCCCCGAACCCGACGGCGGCCGGTCGGTCCACCGAATGGATGCCCGCGGACGTGGCGACGGGCGACGAGTCGGGCGGGATCGACCTGCCGATCGAGCTGGCCGACATTCGGCCCGAGGACATCCGGGCCGAGTTTGCCGGCACCCCCTTCGCGGGGGGCCGCGAACCCGAGCCCCCACCCGCTCCCGCGGCCATTCCTCAACCGCTCGCGCCCGCCGCTCGACGCGCGCCAGGCGGGACGACACCCGTCGATATGCCCCCGCCGGCAGCGACCGAAGCGGCGCCGCGGAGCGTGGGCCCTGCGCCCGATCATCGCCCCGGAACAAGGCTTCATTCCGGCGCCGGGTGAGGGTCTCATGCCGGCAATCCAGGTCGAACCGCCGTCCCTGATCCGCGAGTCCGTCTCTGGCAAGCGGCCCCGCGACCTCGTCCTGCCCCGATCGGTCGTCGCCTTCTGGTCGCTGTTTGTCCTCATCGCCCAGGCCCTGGCCTTCATCGCCGGTCTCCTCTCGGGCCATTTCATCTGGCGCGTCCATTAGCTAGCCAGGCGATCGCTCCGTCATTCCGCGGCACGACACCGTGAACCCATCGAGCGATTTAGGATTAACAAATTCGTTTAAGAAAACATCTTGCATTCGTTGCGCTCGCGATTAGAATGACCGTGGAAGCACCTATCCTGATCCGATCGTTCCGCAAATCATTCTAAAACAGGGCTCGAAGATCCTGACCGGCGACCGGGCTCGTCCGGGCCTGACCGCCAACACCCGAACATCACGCGCGAATCACTTGCACCTGGCGTCCCGGTCCGCGTTCCCGCGGGGACTGATTGCCCGCGGCCTGTCGATCGCATTCGTCGAATTGCCGGTACTTCGTGAGGTTTCAGGTTCGGAGTGGTCCTCGCTCCGGCCTGGTCGGACGTTCGTATCTGTTATCAATTCCACGCGTTTCCATTTCTGACCGTGGGCGGGCCCTCCGGTACCGATGAGGGTGCGCCCTGGGGAGACCTTCCATGAAATCGTCGCGCCGTCGTGCCTTCACGCTCATCGAGTTGCTGGTCGTGATCGCGATCATCGCGGTCCTGATTGCCCTGTTGCTGCCGGCCGTTCAGGCTGCCCGTGAGGCGGCGCGGCGGAGTCAATGCGTCAACAACCTGAAGCAAATCGGTCTGGCGCTGCACAATTATCATGATTCGAACAACACGTTCCCCATGGGATGCAGCAGTGGTTACTGGTCGGGCGTGGGCACCTACAGCATCAAGCAGAACCTGGGGCCTCATGCGGCGATGCTCGGGTACCTGGGCGAGATGCCGATCTACAACGCGTTCAACTTCAACTGGGGGTGCGAGGACAGCACGGGTGTGTTGTGTTACAAGATCAACCACACCGCGCAGAACGCTCAGCTCAAGGAGTTCGTGTGTCCGTCCGACCCGAACGCGGGAGCTCCCGATCACAATAACACCGCGAACACCAACAATTATTACGCCAGTGTCGGCACGACCTACAACTGGCCCAACATCAACAACGGCGGGCTGAACAAGGCGAGCATCAACTGGCCGAGCACGGGGCTGTTCACCTTGCAGCAGTCGTACGGGATCCAGACCGTCACCGACGGCACCTCGAACACGATCGCCTTCGCCGAGGCGGTCGTCGGCAACCAGCACCTTCAGAAGAAATCGAGGTTCATCGGCCTGAACTCGGTCGGCAGCCTGAGCGGCCTGCTGACGAGCTTCGCGCTGGACGCCGAGTCGAACATGCCCAACGCGCTCGCCGCCCTGCAAGCCTGCACGACCGCATGGAATTCGGGCAGTGGGAAGGTCGACGACCAGCGGGGCGAGAACTGGGCACATGGCTGCATGGCGATGGCGCTATTCAACACGGTGGCGACCCCGAACCAGTACAACGGCTCGTGGACTCACTGTAGCAGCATCGGCTCGACCGCGCTGTCGGCGTTCAGCAACGCCGACAGCTACCACCCCGGCGGGGCCAACGTCCTGATGACCGACGGCTCGGTCCGGTTTATCAAGGATTCGATCAATCGATATACCTGGTGGTCGCTGGGCACCAAGAGCAACGGCGAGGTCATCGACGCCAGCTCCTATTGATCCCGCGCGATGGGAAGACGTCGCTTTTGCTTATGATCCGACGCGTTCGCGATGGCCCGCGCCGGTGCACCCGCGCGGGCCATCGACGCTCGGTCGACCGGTCGATCCTGGCCCGGACTAGGAAGTACGCCCCGGTTTTGGCTATGATCGAGCCATGAAGGTCGAGGGCCCCGCCATCAACCTCCGGGTCGTCGAGGTCCGGGGCCCTGGCAATTTCATCCAACGCCTGGGATGTTCACTGATGTCCACCGCTCCGAAGATGCGCTCCGACACGATCAAGAAAGGCGACTCGCGCGCTGCCCACCGCAGCCTGCTCCGGGCGACGGGCGTGGGCGAAGGGGACTGGGACAAGCCGTTCATCGCCATCTGCAACAGCCACGTCGACATCATCCCGGGACACGTCCATCTTCAGGCGGTGGGCAACTACGTCAAGGAGTGCGTCCGCGCGGCCGGCGGCGTGCCGTTCGTGTTCAACACGATCGGCGTCGACGACGGGATCGCGATGGGGCACAAGGGGATGAAGTATCTCGCTCCCCTCGCGCGAGCTGATCGCCGACTGCGTCGAGACGATGATCGAGGCGCACCGGTTCGACGGGATGATCTGCATCCCCAACTGCGACAAGATCGTGCCCGGCATGTTCATGGGGGCGATGCGGGTCAACATCCCGACGGTCTTCGTCTCGGGCGGACCGATGGAGGCGGGCAAGACCGCCAGCGGCCAGACGGTCGACCTGATCGACGCGTTCGTCGCCGGCGCCGCTCGGCAGAGCGGGCAAGATCACGGCCGAGGAGCTCGAGGCGATCGAGAAGGCCGCCTGCCCGACCTGCGGAAGTTGCTCGGGGATGTTCACCGCCAACAGCATGAACTGCCTGGCCGAGGCGATCGGCATGGCACTGCCGGGCAACGGCACGATCCTGGCCACCTCGGCCGACCGCAAGGCGCTCTACGAGCGCGCGGCCGATCGGATCGTGGCCATGGCGCAGCGAGTTCGGGCGGCTGGGTCAGGGGCACGGCCTGCTTGCCGCGCGAGATCGCCACGGCCGCCGCGTTCGACAACGCGATGATCCTCGACATGGCGATGGGGGGAAGCACGAACACGGTGCTCCACATCCTGGCCATCGCGCACGAGGCGGGCGTGCCGTTCACGATGAAGCGGATCGACGAGCTGAGCCAGCGGACGCCGAACATCTGCAAGGTCAGCCCGGCCAGCGCGTATCACATCGAGGACGTCGCCCGCGCCGGTGGCATTCATACGATCCTGGGCGAGGTCGAGCGCGGCCGGCCGGGGCTGCTCGACCTGGAGTGCCCGACCGTCACCGGCAAGACCCTGGGCGAGAACATCGCCGAGTACGACGTCCGCATCGCGACATCGACCAGCGAGGCCGCGGGTCCTGACCCGCGTCCGGCCCGGCGGCGAGCGGACGACCCAGGCCTGGACCGTTCCCAGCGTGTCGGCCGAGTCGGGCTCATCGCAGGCCGCGGGCCTGGCCGTGCTCGACTCCGAGGGCGAAGGACTGGCCGACCCCGCCGAGATTCGCGGCGGGGGCGATGCCTCGGGACCATCCGATCGATGGCTTCGATCCGTTCGACGTGATCCGCACGGTCGACAACGCCTATTCGCAGACCGGCGGCCTGTCGATGCTCTACGGCAACCTCGCCCCCGACGGCGCGGTGGTGAAGACGGCGGGGGTCGACCCAAGATGCTCCGTCCACAGCGGGCCGGCCGTGATCTTCGAGAGCGAGGAAGACGCCTATAACGGCATCGTCTTCGGCAAGGTGAAGGCGGGCGACGTGGTCGTCATCCGCAACGAGGGGCCCAAGGGAGGCCCCGGGATGCAGGAGATGCTCGCCCCGACCACCGCGATCAAGGGAGTGGGCCTGGGCGACAAGTGCGCCTGATCACCGACGGCCGGTTCTCGGGCGGCACCGCCGGCGCCTCGATCGGCCACGTCAGCCCCGAGGCGGCCGTCGGCGGCCCGATCGGCCTGCTTCGCGAGCGGCGACATCGGATCGAGATCGACATTCCCGCCGGCAGGCTGTCGCGTCCGGCTTTCCGACGAGGAGCTCGCCGCGACGCCGCGCAGGCCTGGACCGCGCCGCCGCCCGGTTCACGCGCGGCTACCTGGCCAAGTACGCCCGGATGGCGACCAGCGCCGCGACCGGCGCGATCCTCAAGTGGGACTGAACCCGGCTCGCGATTTCCAACCAAAGGCCCCCACGATGAGCCGGGACCCTGCCGGTACCGCATTACGTGGCGCCCTGATCGGCTGCGGATTTGTCGCCGGCCATCACCTCGATGGCTGGCGTCGGCAGTCGGGTGCGAAGCTCGCGGCTCTGTGCGATCTCGACCCCGCCCGGCTCAAGGCCGCCTCCGCTCATTTTCCGGACACCGCGCTGCACCACGACGCCGCCGCTCTGTTCGCCACCGAGCGGCTCGATTTCGTCGAGATCTGCACCCGTCCCGAGTCCCACCGACCCCTCGTCGAGCTGGCCGCGCGGCATGGAGTGAACGTCCTCTGCCAGAAGCCGGTCGCCCTCAACCGCGCCGAACTCGTCGCCATGATCGATGCCTGTGACCGGGCCGGCGTCCGGTTCATGGTCCACGAGAACTGGCGGTTCCGTCCCTGGAACCGCGCGCTCCGCGCCGCGCTCGACCGCGGTACGATCGACCGGCCGATCCGTTTGCGGATCGCGCACCGCGACCCGCGGGCGCTCCTGCCCGATGGATTCGCCACCCAGCCTTACTTTTCAAGCATGACCCGCCTGATCCTCTTCGAGATGGGCTGCCACCTCGTCGACACGGCGCGTTACCTCATGGGCGAGATCGACAGCGTCACCGCCACGATCGGCCGGTTCGGGTCCGGCCATCCCGGCGAGGACGTCGCCACCCTGCTGGTCCGATTCACGAGCGGCGCGCTGGGGCTGCTCGACATGACCTGGTGCGCCCCCGACCTGCCCGAAACCGCGCGTTCGGCCTGGGCGTTGAACGAGACCGTCCTCGAAGGGGCCTCGGGTATGCTCCGGCTGCGGACCGACGGATCGATCGAGATTGTCGCCCTCGACGGCCGCGCTTGCACCCTTCCGGTGGACCTGCCTGCCGACGACCTCGTCTACCGCGACGGCTACCGATTGACGCAGGCGCATTTCGTCGAAGGGCTCCGCAAAGGCACCCCGCACGAGACCAGCGGGACCGACACCCTTCGGACCATGGACGTCGTCTGGACCGCCTACCACGCCGCCACGACCGGGCGCACCCTGCGCGTGGGAGACCTCGCCTGATCCCCGTTCCGATCGGCGACCAGCGTCCGGTTTTCCTCGGTTTTGGGGTTTGCCCGGGCCGATCGAGTTGGTTAGAATCATTCCTGTCAAAAACACACGGCCAACCCGATCGACTTGACTGAAGCACCCGTAGCTCAATTGGATAGAGCATCGGTCTACGGAACCGAAGGTTAGAGGTTCGAATCCTCTCGGGTGTACTGAGACCACGACCAAGCCACCGTTACGATGCCGGTTCGGACCCCGTTCCACGCGGGGTTTTGTTCGTTGAACGGGGTGTCCATTCCCGGAAGCGATCGGGCGAACGGCGGGTCGGGGGAAAAACTCGGGACGTTATTCCTTGACAACCGTCGAAACCGGTGCGAGCCTGAGGTTGTTCCCAATCCGGTGCTCCATCCTGGTCTTCCACGGCAGGTTCATGGAGCCGTCCACTTGTCTGGGGTTGTAGGATTATCGAGATACGAATGGATCGAGCGAGCGGGCGGTCCTCGCGTGAGGACGGCCGGCGGCATCGGGGTTCAAGGCTCGATCCCGGAGTTGCGATCCAAGGGAACAAAAAAGCATCGCCGTGCGTCCGTGATGGAGTGCTTCCCACGAGGAACGCGCCATGGACCGTAGAGCGGTCGCCGTCGCTGGAATCGTCCAGGGCGTTGGTTTTCGTCCCTTCGTCTTCGATCTGGCGAACCGGATCGGTCTGAGCGGTTTCGTCCGAAACCAAACCGACGGTGTCCTGATCGAGGTGGAGGGGGATGCTCGCGCCCTCGACCTGTTCCTGACCGAGCTGACGGCCAAGCCACCGCCGCTGGCCCGGATCTGTCGCGTCACCTGGGTGTCGCGACAGCCGCGGGGCGATCCCCGATTCCGGATCGAGCCCAGCACTCAGGAAGCCACCTCCTCCATCTTCATCTCCCCCGACGTCGCCACGTGCGACGATTGCCTGCGCGAGCTGTTCGATCCGGTTGATCGACGCTTCCGCTATCCCTTCCTGAACTGCACGCGGTGCGGTCCGCGGCTCACGATCGTCCGCGACGTTCCCTATGATCGCGAGCGCACCACCATGGCGTCGTTCGTGATGTGCCGGGCCTGCCGCGCTGAGTATGACGACCCGCGGAACCGTCGGTTCCATGCCCAGCCGACCGCGTGCCCGGCGTGCGGTCCGCGGCTGTGCGTTCGCGATCCGGCCGGGCGGCCGATCGACACGGACGATCCGCTCGGGCTGACGGTCGACGCGCTCCGGCGCGGCGGGATCGCGGCGATCAAGGGTCTCGGGGGTTATCATCTCGCGTGCCTGTCGGCAGATCCTCGGGCGGTCATCGAGCTGCGCCGCCGCAAGCAACGCGACGAGAAGCCGCTGGCCGTGATGGTGCGCGACCTGCGCGGGGCGAGGGCGCTCTCCGCGATGGATGACACCGAGGCCGCGCTGCTCTCCGCGCCCGGCGGCCGATCGTCCTGTTGAAACGCCGGCCCGGGGCCGAGGTGGAGATCGCGGCGGAGGTCGCGCCCGGGCTCGCGTGGCTGGGACTGATGCTGCCGTATACGCCTTTGCATCATCTGCTGCTTGATGGCCTCGACGGCGCGCCGATCGTCATGACCAGCGGGAACCGATCGGACGAGCCGATCGCGTACGAGGACGACGATGCCGCTCAACGGCTATCGGGGATCGCCGACCTGTTCCTGACGCACGATCGTCCCATCCACATGCGCTGCGATGATTCGGTGACTCGCGCGATGGGCGGGTTTGAGCTTCCGGTCCGCCGGTCGCGCGGCGATGCCCCGATGCCGATCGATCTGCCCGGGGCGTGCCATCGTTCGATCCTGGCGCTTGGGGGACAGCTCAAGGCGACCTTCGCGCTCGGCCGGGACCGACATGCCTTCCTGAGCCATCATCTCGGCGACCTCGACCATTATGAGGCGTACCGGGCGTATGTGTCGGCCATCGCGCACTATGAGCGGCTGTTCGCCTTCGAGCCGGACCTGGTCGCTCATGATCTGCACCCGGACTATGCCTCGACGCGATATGCCCGCGAGCTGGGCGAAACGAGGGCGATCGAATGCCTGGGCGTGCAGCACCATCACGCTCACGTCGCCAGTTGCATGGCCGAGAATGGGCTTGATGAAACGGTCATCGGGGTCGCGTTTGATGGGACGGGCTTCGGTACCGATGGAGCGGTCTGGGGGGGCGAATTCCTGGTTGGCGACCTCCGCGGGTTCCGGCGCGGGCGCACCTGCGATACGTGGCGATGCCGGGCGGCGAGCAGGCGATTCGCGAGCCCTGGCGCATGGCGGTGGCGTACCTGGTCGACGCGGGGGCCGACGTTGATTTGATCCGAGGTTGCGCCACTCCGTCGGCACGGTCAACGCTGCGAACCATGATCGAGCGCCGGCTCAACGCGCCCTGGACATCGAGCGTGGGTCGGCTGTTCGATGGTGTCGCGGCTCTGGCGGGGGTCCGTACCCGGGTGAACTACGAGGGGCAGGCGGCCATCGAGCTCGAAGGCCTGGCCGAGGGGGTCGCGGCCGACGGCGCGTATCCGTTCGAGATCGCCGAAGCAGGTTCCAGCGCGGCGCCGTTCGTGGTGGACACCCGCCCGTTGATCGCCGAGGTCGCCCGGGATCGCAACCGAGGTTGTGACCCGTCGTTGATCGCCCGGAGGTTCCATACCACGCTCGTGGCGGTCGTGGCCGAGGTTTGCGGTCGATTGAGGCGGCAAACGGGGCGGAACGTCGTGGTCCTGAGTGGCGGCGTCTTCCTGAACGCGCTCCTGAGCCGCGAGGTCCATGATCGACTGGTTCGCGACGGTTTTCAGGTTTATCGACATGCGCGCGTCCCGCCGGGCGACGGGGGCCTGAGTCTCGGTCAGCTTGCCATCGCGGCGGCTCGTTCGTCGGGTTGAATCCCCAAAAAAAGGAGCGGTGCATGTGCCTCGGAATCCCCGGCAAGGTGGTCGAGACCTATCGCGAGCACGATGTCCTGATGGGCAGGGTCGAGTTTGGTGGGATCTACAAACGGGTTTGCCTGGAACATGTCCTTGACGTCCAGCCGGATGATTATGTGCTGGTCCATGTCGGCTTCGCGCTGTCGCGGATTGACGAGGCCGAGGCGAGGCGTGTCTTCGAGTTCCTCGACGAGATGAAGCAGCTTGACGAACTGAGGGAGCCGTCGTCATGAAGTTCATCGATGAATATCGGGATGGAGCGTCGGCGCGCCGACTGACCGAAGCAATCGCGCGGACGGTGACGCGCCCCTGGACGTTGATGGAAGTTTGCGGCGGCCAGACGCATACGATCGTCAAGTACGGCCTCGACCGGATGCTTCCCGCGCAGGTCGAGCTGGTCCACGGGCCGGGCTGTCCGGTCTGCGTCACATCGCTCGAGATGATCGACCGGGCGCACGCGATCGCCTCGCGCCCGGAGGTGATCTTCTGCTCGTTCGGCGACATGCTCCGGGTGCCGGGCTCGCGGGGCGACCTGCTCGAGCTCAAATCGCGTGGAAGCGATATCCGGATCGTGTACTCACCTCTTGATGCTGTGAATCTGGCGGCGGCGCATCCCGATCGCGAGGTGGTCTTCTTCGCGATCGGGTTCGAGACCACGGCGCCCCCCAACGCGATGGCGGTCGCGCTGGCGCGGCGGCGGAAGCTCGGCAATTTCAGCGTGCTCGTGTCACACGTTCTCGTGCCGCCCATGATGGCGGCCCTGCTCGAAGCGCCCGATAACCGGGTGCAAGGGTTTCTGGGACCGGGGCACGTGTGCACCGTGATGGGAACGGCCGAATACCTGCCGATCTCCCGCGCTTACCACGTGCCGATCGTGATCACGGGCTTCGAGCCGATCGACCTGCTGGAAGGGATCTTGCGAACCCTCGTTCAACTCGAAGCGGGCCGCGGCGAGGTTGAGAACGCCTACGGACGCGCCGTACCGGCCGAGGGAAATCCGGCATCGCGGCGGTTGATCGACGAGGTGTTCGAGGTCTGCGACCGCAAGTGGCGCGGGGTCGGTCTGATTCCCCGGAGCGGCTACCGGCTGCGCGAGGCGTTTCGCGAGCACGACGCCGAACGACGGTTCGAGGTGGCGGAGATCGACACCCACGAATCGTCGGTCTGCATCAGCGGCCAGATCCTCAAGGGACTCAGGAAGCCAAACGACTGCCCGGCGTTCGGCCGGGAATGCACGCCCCGGACGCCCCTGGGCGCGACGATGGTCTCGTCCGAAGGGGCGTGCGCGGCGTACCACGCTTATGGCCGACACCAGGAAAGAGATCAGGGGATGAACCAACCCGATCTCGTCACGATCGGAGGCGGCCGTTGAGGGCGCGATCGAATCATGACGCGGGATCGCCATCGAACGGTTCCGGATCCGAGACAGGTCCGTTCGGGATTTGTCCGCTCCCTGCGGGCCGTTCCGACCGGATCTTGCTGGGTCACGGCAGCGGCGGGCTGCTCACCGCCGAGCTGATCGAGCGATTGTTCCTCCCGGCGCTGGGTAATGACGTCCTCGATGCGCTCGAGGACCAGGCGATTGTCGGCCTGCCGGGAATGGAAGGCCCGGGCGCGCCGAGGCTCGCGATCACAACCGATTCATTCGTGGTCCGGCCGCTCTTCTTCCCCGGGGGCGATATCGGCACGCTGGCCGTCCACGGCACGGTGAACGACCTGGCCGTCGGCGGCGCCCGGCCGCTGTATCTGTCGGCGGCGTTCATCCTGGAAGAAGGGCTCGAGCTCTCGGTGCTCGAACGAATCGTCAAGTCGATGCGCCATGCATGCGACGAGGCCGGAGTGTCGCTCGTGGCCGGCGACACCAAGGTGGTCGACCGGGGCAAGGGCGACCAGGTCTTCATCGTCACGACGGGGGTCGGCGTGGTCCCCGGCGGTCGATCGCTATCGATCAAGGCCGCGCGGCCCGGCGACCGGATCGTTGTCTCGGGAACGATCGGCGACCACGGGATCGCGATCATGTCGGTGCGCGAGGGTCTGGAGTTCGAGACCGTGCTGGAGAGCGACACGGCGCCGCTACACGGCCTGGTCGAGACCATGCGGTCGACCTGTCCCGGCATCCGGGCGATGCGCGACCCGACGCGAGGCGGACTTTCCAGCGCCCTGAACGAGCTGGCCGCGGCCTCGCGGGTGGGGGTGGTCCTGAATGAGCGTTCGATCCCGGTCCGTGGCGAGGTCCAGGGAGCGTGCGAGCTCCTGGGCCTTGACCCCCTTTACGTCGCCTGCGAGGGGAGGCTGATTGCCGTCGTACCCCCCGAGGAAGCCGAACGCCTGGTCGACGCGATGCGCTCGCACCCCCTCGGCAAGGAGGCGTCGATCATCGGTGAGGTCGTCGCCGAACATCCGGGCATGGTCACACTTCGCTCGCTCGTCGGGGGCGAGCGGGTGGTCGCCATGCTCGCGGGAGAACAGTTGCCCCGGATCTGCTGACGAGACGCCTTGAGCCGGCAGGACGCCCGCGCGAAATCGACTGTCAACCCTGTCGACCTGTCGAACGTTGAAAGGAGCTCCTGCGATGGCTGAAGCGACCGTCCCGTATGGCCGGAAGACCCAGCGCCCGCCCGCCGCCAAGGAAGTGCACATCGTCTGGATCACCGCGGGACTTGGCTGCGATGGCGACTCGGTGTCGATCACCGCGGCCACCCAGCCCAGCATCGAAGACGTGCTCCTGGGGGCGATCCCGGGCCTTCCCAAGGTCCACCTGCATAATCCCGTGCTCGCCTACGAGAATGGCGACGAGTTCATGAGATTCTGGTACCAGGCCGAGGCCGGCCGGCTCGACCCGTTCGTGCTGGTGGTGGAGGGCTCGATCCCCAACGAGAAGATCAAGAAGGAGGGTTACTGGGCCGCGCTCGGGACCGACAAGAAGACCGGCCAGCCGATCCCGACCTGCGACTGGATTGACCGACTGGCGCCCAAGGCGCTGGCGGTCGTGGCGATCGGCACGTGCGCGACCTACGGCGGCATTCACGCGATGGAGGGCAACCCCACCGGCTGCATGGGACTGGCCGACTACCTGGGCTGGGAATGGAAGTCGAAGGCAGGGCTGCCGATCGTCAACGTCCCCGGCTGCCCGGTCCAGCCCGACAACTTCATGGAGACACTGCTCTACCTGCTCTACCAGGTCGCGGGCCTGGCCCCGATGATCCCGCTCGATGACCAGCTTGCGGCCGAAGTGGCTGTTCGGCAGGACCGTCCACGAGGGGTGCGACCGCGCGGGCTATTACGAGCAGGCCGACTTCGCCCATGAGTACGGCTCGCCCAAGTGCCTGGTGAAGCTCGGCTGCTGGGGGCCGGTGGTCAACTGCAACGTCCCCAAGCGGGGCTGGATGACCGGCATCGGCGGCTGCCCGAACGTGGGGGGCATCTGCATCGGCTGCACCATGCCCGGATTTCCCGACAAGTTCATGCCGTTCATGGACGAGCCTCCCGGCGCCGACCTGTCGTCCACCGCGATCGGCCTCTACGGTCGCGTGATCCGCAAGCTCCGCGGCTTCACCAACGACACCGCCAACAAGGAGCCGAAGTGGCGTCAGCAAGGGGCACCGAGCTCACCACCGGCTATCGTCCCGCATCGGGCACGAGGCTCTAGAACAAGGCAAGGCTGCACCCAGCGAGCAACCTCACCAGAAGGAGCCGCGTCCAATGGCAACGATCACCATCCCCGAGCGTGACGCCCGTGCCCAGTCCGGCAACCTCGTTGATATGTCGTGGGACCCGATCACACGGATCGTGGGCAGCCTGGGCATCTACACCAAGATCGACTTCGCCAACCGACGGGTCGCCGAGTGCCACAGCACGTCGTCGATCTTCCGGGGCTACAGCATCTTCATGAAAGGCAAGGACCCGCGCGACGCCCACTTCATCACCAGCCGGATCTGCGGGATCTGCGGCGACAACCACGCCACCTGCGCCTGCTACGCCCAGAACATGGCCTTTGGCATCCGGCCGCCGAACATCGCCGAGTGCATCGTCAATCTCGGCGAGGCCGCCGAGTATATGTTTGACCACAATATCTTTCAAGACAATCTGGTCGGGGTCGATTTCTGCGAACAGATGGTCAAGGAGACCAATCCGGGCGTCCTGGAGCTGGCCGAGCGGACCGAGTCACCGCACGCCGAGCTGCATGGCTATCGCAAGATCGCCGACATCATGCGGGCGCTCAACCCCTTCACCGGCAGCCTTTTACCGCGAGGCGCTTCAGATGAGCCGGATGACCCGGGAGATGTTCTGCCTGATGGAAGGGCGGCACGTCCATCCCTCGACCCTTTATCCCGGCGGGGTGGGCACGGTGCCCACCGTCCAGCTATTCACCGACTACATCGTCCGCCTGATGAAGTACGTCGAGTTCATGAAGAAGGTCGTCCCGCTCCACGACGACCTGTTCGACTTCTTCTACATGGCCTTGCCCGGCTACGAGGAGGTCGGCCGGCGTCGGATCTTGCTGGGGTGCTGGGGAGCGTTCAACAACCCGGACGTCTGCGACTATACGTACAAGAACATGAGCCAGTGGGGCCGAGCGATGTACGTCACACCCGGCGTGGTGGTGGACGGCAAACTCGTGACCAACGACCTCGTGAAGATCAACCTCGGTATCCGCATCCTCCTGGGCAGCTCGTACTACGACGACTGGGAAAGCGCCGAGACGTTCGTCAAGCAGGACCCTCTGGGCGATCCGGTCGATCAGAAGCACCCCTGGAACCAGACCACGTTTCCGAAGCCGCAGAAGCGTGATTTCCAGGGGAAATACACCTGGGTCATGTCGCCCCGCTGGTACGACGAGCGGACCGAGCGACCACCTGGCGCTCGACACGGGAGGCGGGCCGATCGCGCGCTTCTGGGCCACGGCGCTAGCGGGCCTGGTCGATATCGGCTACATCAAGGCCACCGGCCACAGCGTCAAGATCTACCTGCCCCGGACCGCGTCGCTTCCCGATGTCGAGTTCGAGTGGAAGATTCCCAAATGGAGCAACGCCATCGAGCGCGACCGGGCGCGCACCTACTTCCAGGCTTATTCGGCCGCGGCCGCGCTTTACTTCGCCGAGCAGGCGCTGAAGGAGCTGCATGCGGGACGAACCCAGACCTGGACCGACTTCAAGGTCCCCGACGAGGCCATCGGCTGCGGGTTCCATGAGGCCGTGCGCGGCGTCCTCTCTCATCACGTGGTCATTCGCGGCAAGAAGATCGCCAACTACCATCCCTATCCGCCCACGCCCTGGAACGCCAACCCCCGCGATATCTACGGCACGCCGGGTCCATACGAGGACGCCGTGCAGAACACGCCGATCTTCGAGGAGAACGGCCCGGATAAGTTCAAGGGCATCGACATCATGCGCGCCGTTCGCAGCTTCGATCCCTGCCTCCCCTGTGGCGTTCATATGTACCTGGGCAACGGCAAGGTGCTGGAGACGCGGCATTCTCCCATGTTCGGCGCTCCGCGCTCGAGTTGACATTCTTCGATGAGGTCGAACCCGTGAATCCGATCGAGGACCAGGAAAACCTCCTTCAGGCCGAGCGACTCGATGCCCTGATCGCGGACATCGAGCGGCTCGCCGATCCCGTGCTCCGGGCGAAAGCCCAGGAACTGGTCCAGGGCCTCCTGGACTACCACGGCGCGGGGCTACGTCGATTGGTTGAGCATATCGACGCGGCCGGTGATTCCGGCCGGCGGATCATCGAGGAGCTGACGCGCGATCCGCTGGTCTCCAGCCTGCTCTTGCTCCATGGCCTGCATCCGACGCGGCTGGAAACCCGCGTCGAGCAGGCCCTTGAACGGGTCCGGCCCATGCTCCGATCGCACGGCGGCGACGTCGAGCTGTTGAGTGTCGTGGACGGCGTGGTCCGGCTCCGCATGCAAGGGAGCTGCAACGGCTGTCCCTCGTCGTCGGTCACGCTCCGGACCGCGATCGAGGAGGCGATCAACGCCGCGGCCCCCGACCTGTCGGCGCTCGAGGTCGAAGGGGTCGTCGCGACGCCGGACGCGATGGTCCCCACGCTCATTTCCCTGGGAATGCTGACGGGGCAAACTCCCCACACCTAAACCTGAGGTCAATCGATGGTCGCGATCCACCAAAATCCGATCAACACGCTGCGCCGGTTCATGAAGCCGCGTCCGGCCGCCGAGCAATGCGACCTGTGCGGTCAGACGCTGGGCGCCGAGCATACCCACTTATTGGAGCAGGCGAACCGACGGATCGTCTGTAGCTGCGACGCCTGCGCGATCCTGTTCAGCGACCATGAAGCGGGACGGTTTCGCCGGGTGCCGCGCGAGATCGAAGCGCTGTACGACTTCCAGATGTCCGATGCGCAGTGGGACGCGCTGGCGTTGCCGATCAACCTGGCCTTCTTCGTGCCGATCGCGTCGGGGGGCGGCGTGCTGTCAATTTATCCCAGCCCGGCGGGGGCCACCGAGTCGCTATTGACGCTCGATTCGTGGCAGGCCCTGCGGGTCGAGAACCCGGTCCTGGAATGGCTTGAGCTGGACGTCGAGGCCCTCCTGGTGAACCGGGTCGGTTCGGCCCGGCGGTATTATCGTGTACCGATCGATGAATGTTACAAGCTGGTCGGCCTGATCCGCGCCTCCTGGCGCGGACTCTCGGGGGCGCCGAGGTCTGGGAGGCGATTGAACGGTTCTTCAAGAGTCTCGACCAGCGATCGATCACACAACGGAGGCCGGACGCGTGCTCGAGCCCGATCTGAACTTCGTGATCGAACGAGCCGAGCCGTTGCGGTACGCCGCCGCTCCACACCTTGCGTTCTCGCTCCGGATCATCACCAGCACCGGCACCGACGGCGGTGGCGACGGAGCGGTTGACGGGGCAGGGGAGGGACTCTCGATCCCGGCCGTTGCGCTTCGCTGCCAGGTCCGCATCGAGCCCACGCGCCGGGCATACGAACCCTCCGAGCAGGAACGGTTGTTTGACCTCTTCGGCGAACCCGCGCGATGGGGGCAAACGCTCCGCGGAATGCTCTGGACCCATGCGGGCCTGGTGGTCCCGGCGTTCGTCGGAAGCACGGTCGTCGAGTCTCCCGGTGCCGTGCTCGTTCGACTTCAACGTCGCCGCGACGAAATACTTCCATGCCCTGGACGATGGAGACGTTCCCCTGACCTTCCTGTTCAGCGGCTCGGTCTTCTACCTCGACGACGACGGGTTCCTCCAGGTCAGCCAGATCTCGTGGGAGAAGGAGTCGCGGTTCAGGCTCGCCGTGCCGATCTGGAAGGACATGATGGCGCATTATTACCCTAATAGCGCCTGGATCAGCTTGCGTCAGGATGTGTTCGATCGTCTTGGCCGGTATCGGAGCAGAAGCGGGCTGGTGACCTGGGAGCAGGTGCTGGAGCGTCTGCTCGACGCCCGCGAGGAGCGTGTCGCGCCATGAATCACCAGCTCGTCGATCGGATCGCCCAGGCGGTGTTGTACGAGGGGTACATTCTCTACCCCTATCGACCCTCGGTCAAGAACCGCCAGCGCTGGACGTTCGGAGGGCTCTGCCCGCGCTCGTACAGCGAGGCCCAGGCAGGTTCGGACCCCTGGTCACTTCGTACGGAATGTCTCGTGACGGGAGATTCGACGACCGTGCTGACCATCTCGGTCCGATGCCTCCAGCTCGTGGCCCGGATCATCGGCGAAGGGACCAACGAGGAAGCCTCCTGGCGCCCGGTCGACTCGCTGTCGATTGATGGCGAGGTCCATCAGACCTGGCAGGAAGCCATCGAACGGACCGTCGACCTGGGCGAGCTTCGCCTGGACGACCTGGCGAGGCAAGGCGTGAACCATCCCTTCGTCTTCGAGGCGCGCCGCGAGTCCGAGCCGCTCAGAAGTAAGGATGGTCGAGTCGTTGGGATGGTGGTCCGCGATCGAAAGCGAATCAACGGTACGATCGAGGCCGGAGCGCGGCTCGTCGCCGACGGGGTTTACCGGCTATCGGTGACGGTCGGCAACACGACGCCGTTCCCGGAAACTGACGCCAGATCCGGCGCCAGCAGCCGCGACGAGGCGCTCCTGCACGCCCTGGTCTCGACGCATGGTGTGTTCGGGGTTCGCCACGGCGCAGTTCTGTTCGATGATCGATCCTCCCGAGCCGCTCCAGTCCCAGGCTTCGGCCTGCCGGAACGAGGGCGCCTGGCCGGTCCTCGTCGGCGAACAGGGGGCGACGGACACGATCCTCTCGGCCCCGATCATCCTCTATGACTATCCCGAGATCGCACCGAGAGTCCGGGCGATCTCTTCGACGCGACCGAGATCGACGAGATCCTGACGCTCCGGATCATGACGCTGACCGACGACGAGAAGCGGTCCATGGCCTCGATCGATCCCAGGGCTCGGGCCGTCCTGGAGCGGACCGAGTCGCTCACCGCGGACCAGCTTCGCGGCCTGCACGGCACGTTCCGCGGGCTTCAAGCGCGGCCGGGAACGCCCACCATGCTCTCGGACGATCCGATCCGCGAGTCTCCCCGTCTCACGACCCGGTCGATCGACGTCGCGCGGGACCAGGTTCGCCGTGGGCGGCCGGGTTCGGGTCTGGCCGATGGGGAACGCCGACATCTTCGATATCGCGCTGAAGGGAAAGTCCGCCACGATCAACGCGATCGAGCAGGATTTCGAGGATCGGATCCTGCTCGCGGTGACCATCGACGACGACCCCGGTCGGGACCTGGGCGCGGAAGGGAAGCCCGGGCATCGCTTCTTTTACCGGCCCGAAGAGCTCGAGCCGATCGATGCGGACAGGAATGTGGACATCGACAAAAAACTAGACGATCCCCGGTCGGAGTGAGAACCATGGCCCGCGTATCCTGATCGCCGGCATCGGCAACATCTTCCTGGGAGACGATGCATTTGGCGTGGAGGTGGCCCGAAAGCTCTCGTCGTGCGCGCTCGGGGCTGGCGTCCGCGTGGTGGATTTTGGCATCCGGAGCTTCGATCTGACGTTCGCCCTGATGGACGACCATGACGCCGTCATCCTGATCGACGCCGCTCCGCGCGGGGGTCCTCCCGGAACCCTCTATGTCATCGAGCCCGAATCGGGCGATGCCGCTGAGCCCGAATCGGGCGAGGTTCTGCTCGATCCCCACGCGATGCACCCCGACAAGGTCATCCGTCTGGTCAATTCCCTGGGTGGCAAGCCCCGGCGCGTTGTCCTGGTGGGGTGCGAGCCGCAGCGCCTCGCCGGGCCGGATGACGACATCGCCCCCGGACTGAGCCCCCCCGTGCAGACCGCCGTCGACGAGGCCGTTCGCGTCGTCGAGTCGCTCGTGGCCGAGATCCTCACGTCCCTTCCCACCCATCGAGCAACCCTCTCGCAGGAGAACGCACCATGAAAGCCCTCGAAATTCTCGCCGGCTCCCTGATTGGACTGGCGTCCGTGTTGATCCTGATGCTCGGCATGCTGCTGGCTCTTGGCTCGATGTCCAGGTACATGAAGGCACGAAACATGTAACAACAAACTGCGGACTTCCTGGTCGTTCGATCAACATCTGGAACGCGAAGCGCCGGCCATGCACGAACTCGGGATCGCTCAGGAAATCGTCGCCATCGTGATCGAGCACGCTCCGGCGCGAGTGACGCGCGTGGTGATCGAGATCGGCAAACTTTCGGCCATCCTGCCCGACGCGATCCGGTTTTGTTTCGACCTTTGCAGCGAGGGGACGCTCGTCGACGGCGCCGCTCTCGAGATCATCGAGGTGCCGGGCCGGGCGCGGTGTCGCGACTGTGGCGGCGAGGTGACGCTCGATCGGCCGTTCGGGCGTTGTTCCTGTGGTGGCAGTGATCTGGACTGGCTCTCGGGCGACGAGCTCAGGGTCAAGGAATTCGAGGTGATCTGATGTGCGAGACCTGCGGATGTTCGGACGGCGCCCGGCCGAAGCTCACCGACCTCCAAAAAGGGGTGACGCTGGCGATTGATCCCTTGCCGGCGCACGAACATCGTCATGTTCACGATCACTCACACACTCACCCTCACGCTCACCCACACAGCGACACGCCGTCGGGGCATGGTACAACGATCGCGCTGGGCGCGGCGGTCCTGGCCCGGAATGACCGGCTGGCGGAGCGAAACCGGGGATGGTTCGCCGGCCGCGAGATCGTCGCGCTGAACCTGGTCAGCGCTCCGGGGGCGGGCAAGACGACGTTACTCGAACGAACGATCCGCGAACTGGGCGCCGAGCTAACGTTCTCGGTCATCGAGGGAGACCAGGAAACGGTCAATGACGCGCGGCGGATCGAGGCCACGGGCTGCCGGGTGGTGCAGATCAATACGGGAACCGGCTGTCATCTTGACGCCGAGATGCTGGCGCGAGGGCTCGACCAGCTTGATCCGCCCGCGGGGTCGGTCGTGCTCATCGAGAACGTCGGCAACCTCGTCTGTCCGGCCCTCTTCGACCTGGGCGAGTCGGCCCGCGTGGTGATCGCGTCGGTGACCGACGGCGACGATAAGCCGATTAAATATCCACACATTTTCAGGTCATCTGACCTAATGATACTAAATAAGATAGACCTGTTGCCGTATGTTCCCTTCGACGTGAGCCGATGTCTCGATCATGCGCGGGAGGTCAACCCGTCGATCAGGGTCCTCCAGGTCTCGGCCTACCGTGGCGACGGCCTGAGCGACTGGTACGACTGGCTCCGCGCACGCGGTGGAGCGTGCCGGCACGGACGTTGATCAAATTGGTCGCGAAGAGCGGCCCCGGTTCCTACGACCGGGGCGCGCTCTCGCGACCGTCATTACGCAACGAGTGGAGGCGTGGCTTGCGAGTCGAGGGTCAAACCGTGGCCTTCGGCGACGTTCGACGCCGCTTCAGCCAGCGCCCGAAGTGCCAGGTTGCCGAGGCGAAGATCAGGGCCGATGCGGCCTGGAGCCTCGCGGCGGGTTCGGGGACGGGTGTGAGGACACCGAAGAGTCCATCGGCCTCGTTATTGATGCCGGCCGAGAAGTAAAGCGAGCTCGAACTGCCGCCCGAGCCGTTGTTCCCCGGCAGAATCGCCCAGAGCCCCGGCTCGCTGAACGGCTGGCCGTTGCTCAGCATCAACTCGCCGAGGAAGTCGCCGGTCGTGGGGTCGAACGCGTTGATCGTGCCGCTGCCGAAGTTGCCGACGAGCAGGTCGCTGGCAAACGCACCAAAAGTCGAAGGAGCGATCGACAGGCCCCACGGTGCGTCGAAGGTCCCCGCCGGCGCGTTGGCGCCGACGGTCCGCAGAAAATTGCCGTTCGCGTCGAACGCTGCGACATATCCGCCTGGTTGCTGGAACGCCGCGTAGGTCACGTAGATGGTGCCGTTCAGGTCCGCCACGTTGTACGGCGTGAGACCGCTCGGCAGGTTTGGCGCCAGGAAGGCGTTCGCTCCCAGGGTTGTGCTATTGAAATGCGCGTCATAGACGTCGATTCCATGATTCGCGCCTCCTGCCCTGGCGTTGGCGGCCAGCAGGAAGTTGCCGCTGGCGTTGGAGTCGATCGTCAGGCCGGTGTAGGTGGCGTTCGGATTGGTGACCTCGTTGATGGCGTTGGTCGGGTTGGAGCCGGGGTTCCAACCCGAAATATTGCCACCCAGGGTCGCGAACAGGAAAATCGCGGGCTTGCCCGGCCCGAGCAGGAAGTCGGTCGTACCGTTCGAGATCTGGCCGGTCGGACTCCCCGCCCCGTTTCCCGACGGTGGGGGGATCGTCACCACCAGCCCCTGTTTCGTCCCCGCGCCGTTGTAAAGGGTGGAGACTCCCGTCCCCTGGTCCGAGACCCAGAACGGGCTGGTGCCGGTGTGGGAAACACCCCACGGATTCTTGAGCTGAGGGTCGGTGTTTGCCGCGAGGCCCGGAATGTCCGAGACCAGGTTCGTCTGGACGAGCTGGAGCGAGCCGCCCCAACTTTCGGCCCGGGGCGAACATAGCGCGAGCAACAAGGCGATGATGCCGATCCGGATGCGCATGATGCGGTTCTCCATCCCCAGAGGACGTCGATTCGAGTGGGTTCGTTCGCCTGCGTGGACCCGGAAGGCAGGCCCAGCGCGGACAGATGAACGGCAGCTCGGGTGATGTTACCCGGTCTCAAGAGGCGTACGGCGAGGGGGTGGTTACGAGAACGTGAAAAACGATGCGAGAAAAGATGGCGGAAGGACCAAACGACGCGTCCAGGTTGGCATCGCCTCCGCCTGCGCCCGCGAGATCACAGGAACGCCGCCGCGACCCGCATGACGGTTCCGAGGAGTCGCGGTCCCCAACCATCGACCGGTCGGGTGTCGCGCGTTCGTGGCTCGGTTTGCTGTTGAATCCAGGCGCGGAGCACCTCGGAGAGTTCGTGGCACGACCGGTATCGATCCGCGGGATGTTTGGCCATGGCCTTCAGACAGATGGCTTCGAGCGAGGCGGGAACACGGGGATTGAACCGTCGGGGAGGGGGTGGAACTTCCTGGAGGGCGGACACCAGGACCGAAACCGGCGTCCCGAGAAACGGTGGTCGGCCGCAAAGCAGCTCGTACAGGACGACCCCCAGGCTGTACTGGTCGTTGGCGGGAATCGGCGGCGCATCGTCGCCGTGCGCCTGTTCGGGGGCGAGGTAAGCGGGCGTTCCCCGGATCAGGTTCCGCGGCCCGAGTTCGTCTCCCGGGGCTCGGCGGGCGAGGTCGGTCGTCGACGTGGACCCGACCCGCTGGGCCAGCCCGAAATCGATCACATGGGCGTTGCCCTGTTCGTCAACGACGATGTTCGAGGGCTTTACGTCCCGGTGGACCACGCCCATCGCGTGCGCGTAGGCGAGAGTTTCGGCCACCTGGCTGATGATCGCCGCGATCCCCATGAGATCAAGCGACCGATCGGCGCCGACCGAGGCCAGGGTCCGACCCTCGATCCATGCCATCGCGATGTAGGGTGAATCCCTGTCCCAGCCGGCGTCGTAGATCGGCACGATCCATGGGTATCGCAATTGCGCCAGGGCCTTGGCCTCGGTTACGAAATGGTCGCGATCGCGCTCATCGGCCGCCAGGATATCGGCCTCGTGGTAGACCTTGAGGATCACGTCTCGCTCGAGCAGGGGATCGAAAGCCCGGTAGACCGTTGCGAAGATCCCCGAGCCGACCGTCTCCCGGATCAGGTAACGCCCCAGCCGCTCCCGCGGCTCGATGTCGGGCACCTCACCCTTTGCCGGTGCGGTTACCTCGAACTCGACGATCGACCGGGTCGAGCGCTCGATTCGACGGGGACGATTGGATGGGAGCTTGCGCCGACACGCCGGGCAACGGAAGACGCGGCTCAGGCCGTCATCGACGTACCGACAAGCTCGACCGCACCCTGTTTCCGGACAACGAACCTCGATCAACGGGGGGAAACTCCACGATGGGCGAGTCAACACGAGGAGTTGAGTCTTTCGATCAGTACCAGCGCGGCCTCGTCCTGGCAAGTTTTTTTCAGCCGAAGGCCGGTCGATCACCAACCCTAAGCCCCTTTATTTCTTAAATTTATAACAAATTACCAGGATGAACGGCCCCCAGACTCATGAAGCCATGCCCGTCGGCATGGAGCTTGATATGCCCGGGGTTCGGGCGAAACGGCAGGGGCTTGAGTCGCCACGGATCTCGGGGGAGGATTCAACAATCCATCGCGCGGAGATGATCGGCGCGACGACGACTTGCGGTCCTCCATCCCGGTCACAGGAATACCAGAATCATGCCCAAACCCATTGACTGGACGCGGCGGGAGCTGATCGGCGGAGCGGTCGCCGCCGGATGGGGCGCCTGGACCTGGTCGTGCTCGTTGGGCCAACCGGCCCAGGCCCAGGCGCAAGCAGACACGGAGGCCCGGAGCCAAAAACCCGATACGACACCCGGCGCGGCTCGTTACGAACTGCTCGTTCGTGAGGAAGCCGGGCTGCGTCGGTTCGGATATCCGGTACATACCCAGCTCGTGGGCAGGACGCTCGCGCCTGGCGAGAAAGCGCGGCTTCTCAGAAACGCGAAGCCGATCGCCGCGCAGTTCCGACCCGTCACGAACCGCGAGGGCCGGCCCGCCCTGGCGCTCGACTTCACCTCCAACGCCGGGCCGCTCGAGGAGGAATCGTACGTCGTGGAGATCGGTCCCGAGGTCAAGCCTGGGCCGGAGCCGGGGCGGGGCGTCCGTCTCGAACGTCTCGATTCGGGGGTCCGGGTCACTCACGGTAAGTCACTCGGCTTCGTCGTCGGCGATCGCCCGGCCTCGTTCCTGACGTCAGTTTCAAGCGCCGGCCATACCCTGCTGGAACCCGGCTCGCTGACGCTCGCGCTCGGGTACAGGGATCATCCCACGAGCGGAACCCGTCCCTGCGCCTGGGCAGACAGTCCCGCGGCGCCCCGGCAGGCATTCCAGATCGAGCGCGAGGGCCCGACCGCCATCGGGTTACGGCTGGAGGGCGAGGTGATCCTGCCTCTGCCCGGCCGCGAACAACAACATCTGGCGAGCGATGTCCGCCTGAGCTTCCCCAGCTCCAAGAGCTGGGTCGAGGCGACCTGGTGGGTGGACGACCCGGAGGGCCTGATCGGGTCGATGCGCATCGAGCTGAAGCTGGCTGTCGACGGCGGCGGGCCGACGCTGGTCGACCTCGGAGCCGCGTCGACGGTTTATGGTGTCCTCAAGGCCGACGAAGGGCTTGTCCTGACGGCGGGCTCGGCCCCTGGATTCGGGGCCGATCGTCCCTGGAACGTTCAGAAGCGGGAATCCGGCAAGCTCCGTCCCCTGGCGCTGGCGACCGCCCCGGACGCTCCCCGCGCCGAAGGCTGGGCTCATGTCATGGATCATGAGCGCTGCGCCGCCCTTGCGGTCGGCGGGTTCGGCCACGACAGCCGCGACAGCATCGCGATCGACGGCGACGGCAAGTTATCGATCTTGCGCGAATTCGCCGCTCCCGGAATGGCGCCGCCGCGTACCGTGAAACGCCTGACGTGCTGGCTCCATTTCGTCGGCATGCCGCTTCAGATCGGCGCGGCCACGAGTCCCCAGGCGATGCTGGCTCCGCTCAAGACGCTCTGGCGGGAAGTCCGATTGTGAGGATAAGGACGACCGAGGAATCCTTTGAAGGAATTCGTCCGGCGGATGCCTGGCGAACCATCCGGCATGGCTTTCGTAGAAGAGTTTAACACCAAAACCGCGGCTTTACGATTGAAGCCATAACCGGCGAAGGCCCAGCCTCGGTCGGTATTGCCGGTCCGACGGACCCGAGCTATCATGACAAGGTGTGGCCCGGCCCCCCCATCGATCCGCGCGTCAACGATCCGAACTCACGGAACCCAATCTCATGCCACGACTTGCATTTCGTCCCTTGACGGTGCTGGCGGTCTTGTCCCTGGTGGCCGTCGTCGTCGGCGCCCAGGCACCCACACCCACGCCCCTGGAACAGGCGACCGCGAGGATCGTGGTCCGCCTGCTCGAGCAGGTGCACATGGCCAAACCCAAGATCAACGACGAGATCGCAGTCCAGTGGTGCAAGAACTTTATCAAGGACCTCGATCCCCAGAAGGTATATTTCGAGAAGGCCGACGTCGACGAGTTCATGGCTCAGGCGACGACCCTCGACGACAAGATCAAGGAAGGCAACCTCGAGTTCGCCGCGCGGCGTCTTCGAACGCTACACGACACGGTGCGACGAGCGGCTGGCGACCATCTTCGAGATCCTCAAGCAGAAGCCCGATTTCACGCTCGACGAGTCGATTACCGACGATCCGGACCTGATCGACTACCCGGCCAACGCCGACGAGGCCAAGGAGCGCTGGAGGAAGCGGATCAAGTTTGACTTGCTCCAGCTCAAGCTCGACGGCACCGAGGGCGACGAAGCCGTCAAGAAGCTGACGATCCGCTATCGTGACCGCAATCGCGTGATCCACCAGTTCGACACCACCGACCTTCTTGAAGTCTACTTGACGAGCCTGACGCGGACCTTCGACCCCCACTCCAGCTACATGGGTGCGCAGGACGCTCGAGGACACGATCAACCAGGCCCTTCACCTCTCGCTCGAAGGGATCGGCGCGATCGCTCCAGTCCGAGGACGGTTTCGCGGTGGTCAAGGAGGTCGTGCCCGGCATGGCCGCCGACAAGGACGGCCGGCTCCAGCCCGAAGACAAGATCGTCGGCATCCAGAAGGAGAACGGTGAGGAGATCGACCTGGTCGAGAAGAAGCTCAGCGACGTCGTCCGCTACATCCGCGGCCCCGCCGGGACCAAGGTCCGGCTGATCGTCCAGCCCAGCCGGCAGCAAGGAACGGAAGATCTACGAGCTGACCCGTCAGAAGATCGAGCTTCGCGAACAGCACGCCAAGGGCCAGATCATCGAGACCAAGGCCGACAACGGCCAGTCGCTCAAGATCGGCGTGCATCAACCTGCCGGCCTTCTACGGCGACACCGAGGCCGTCGCCAAGGGCGACCCCAACGCCGTCAGCGCCACCGAGGATTGCCGCAAGCTGCTCAACGACTTCAAGGCCAAGAAGGTCGACGCGGTGATGATCGACCTCCGCGGCAACGGCGGCGGCCTGCTGAACGAGGCGATCACCCTGTCGGGCCTGTTCATCGACCACGGACCCGTCGTCCAGGTCAAGGACGCCTCGGGCGTCAAGTCGCTGGACGACGACGAGGAAGGGACCGCCTGGGACGGACCGCTCGTCGTCCTGATCGACCGGATGAGCGCCAGCGCCTCGGAGATCTTCGCCGGCGTGATCAAGGATTACGACCGGGGGCTGATCATCGGCGACTCCAGCACCTTCGGCAAGGGGACCGTCCAGAGCATCGTCCCGATCAACGAGCAGCTTCAGCAGATCCGCAATCGCGCCGAGATTCCGAACCTGGGCGCCTTGAAACTGACGATCCAGCAGTTCTACCGGGCCAACGGCGAGAGCACCCAGGTCCGGGGCGTTCCGCCCGATATCCACATTCCCTCGATCCTCGATCATGGCCGACCTGGGCGAGGGAAAGATGGACAACGCCCTCAAGTTCGACAAGGTCGACGAACTGCCGCACGATCATTTCAACCGCGTGCCGGCCGACCTGGTCGAGAAGCTTCGGCTTCGCTCGCTGGATCGCCGCAAGGCCGACCCCAAGTTCCAGAAGCAGGAAGAGCGGATCAAGAAGATCGCCGAGCGCAAGGCACGGCACGCGATCTCGCTGAACGAGGAAAAATTCCGGTCCGAGTTCGTGCCCGACGACGACGAGGTCAAGGCCAAGGAAGAGAAAGTCAAGAAGGACAAGAAGAAGAAGTACACCGAGCACCTCGCCTGGGAACCCGACTTCTACAACGACGAGGTGCTCCGAATCGTCGCCGACTACCTGACCCTTGGCTCGAAGGTCGTGGCCAAGGCCCCCATCCGGGCGGCCGTGAACCACTAAGAATCAGGAATCCGTTGGGAGCCTCCGAACCGTCTCTTCCCGATACACCCAGGTCCGAACTTCTGTCGGACCTGGGCATCGTCTGAAATATCGGATGGTCGGGTCGGAAGGATCTCCTACCTGTCGGGCCTTCATCCACCAAGCCGCTTCGAGGCTGGTGGATGAAGGCCCGCCTTATGAGATCAACGCGAAGGGGTTGTCGAGCTTGTCCCCGGCGCTGTTGCCTGGATCGAGCGAAGATAGGCGATCAGATCGGCGAAGTCCTGCGGGGCGAGCCCTTTCTCGAGTCCTTCAGGCATGAGCGACTGGCCCGTCGAGGTGATCGCCTCGATCTGACCGCGCGGGATCACGTCGGTCACCCCCTCGGCCCGCTTCAGGGTGATCGAGTTGACCGACTCATCGGCGATCACGCCCGAGAGCACGCGGCCGTCGCTGGTCGCGACGTTGTAGTTGAGATAAACCGGAGCCACCTCGCGATTGGGGTCGAGAATGTGGATCAAAAGATCCTCGGGGCTTCGTCCTTGAACCGTCGCGAGATTCGGGCCGACATCCACGCCCTGACCCTGGGCTCGGTGGCAGGTGGCGCAGGTCTGTTGAAAGACGCGCTTGCCCCGTTCGGCCAAGCCTTCGAGCTCGATCGCCTTGCGGTTCGAGATGATGACCGCGGTCCGGCTCTCGCTCGTGGTCTTGCCCAGCAGGCGCACAGCCCGCTCGCGGATCGAGCGATCGCGAGCCTGGCGAAGCTGATCGCGACGCGCCGGATCGAGGTCATTCGCGCTGACCTGGCCCGCCTCGATCGCGTCGAGCACAAGGGCAAATCGCTCGCTCCGGGCGAAGAGGGCCTCGATGGCCTCGCGCCGGGCCGCCGGGCTCAGCGCCTTCCAGCGTGCAAGCAGGACCCGGGCGACGTCCGGCTCCGAGAGCGGCGCCAGGGTCTGGATGACCGCGAGCTGGAGCTCGATGGGCTCGCGGGCGTCGAGCACGGGGGTCAGGGTCGCCAGCGCGCGCTCCGGGCTTCCCAGTCCCAGCAGCCTGACCGCTTCAACCCGGTTCTTGAGCGAGCCTGGTTTGGCGGCGATCTGCCCGGCCTGATCGTAGATCGATCTGAGCAGGCTGGCCTGGCGAGAATCCGATCCATCGAGCCAGGGCCGCAACGAGCCTCCCGAGCGCTGGAGCCCGTGCCCGAGTCCCAGCACGACCGCCCGAGCGGCGGGGGGAGCCACCTTCGGACCGGCCGCCAAGGTCAGAAGGATGCGAATGGCTTCGGGCCGGTTCTCAGCGCCGATCAATGTCGCCAGATCCTCGAGCCAGGCCACTCCGGGCGAACCCTCGAAGAACCCGTCACGTCCCGCCAGGGCCGTGAGCAGTGTTGATGACCTGCCGCCCACCGAGCTCAGGACGGCCGCGCGGACCCATCGGTCCTCCCGATCGCGAGCCGCGATCGACGCCAGCGCCCCGATCGCCCGATCGTCGTCGATCGCTCCGATCGAGAACGCTGCCTGAAACCGGACCATCGCGTCGGCGTCGACGGCCAGGGCCAGCAGGGCATCGCGGACGGCCGGGCTTCGCGCGACGAAACCTTCGCTCAGGCGGGCCGACTGCTCGCGAACCCCCGGTTCGGAATCCGCCAGGCCCGCCAGTACGCCCTGGTCGTCGAGCCCTCCCAGAACCTGTAGCGTACACAGGGCATGCAACCGCGCCTGGGGGCTCGGCCGTCGCGACGCGAGGTCGTTCAGCAACGCGATTGACGTCGGATCATGGCGTTCGATCAGGAGCCTCTGCGCGGTCTCGCGCCACCAGGCGTCAGGCTCGTCCAGCAACTGGACAAGCTGAGCCACGGTTGCCTTTGTGAGGGCGGGCACGCGGTGAGGCGCTCCCTTCGACGGAACGAGGTTGTAGATCCGGCCGCGTTCTTTCCCGCTGGTCAGGTCGAGGTGTTTCTTGATCGGCTCGGGTATCGACTCGGGATGCTCGATCGTCTCACGGTACATGTCGAGGATCAGGAGCGTACCGTCGGGCGTGTTGGCGAAGTTCACCGGCCGGAACCAGTTGTCGGTCGAGGCAAGAAACTCGACGCCCCTCGTCGGCTCGGATCGCCTTGTACTCGATGCCGTCGCGAGTCATGAGCTTGCGATGGACGAGGTTGCCCCCCACGTCACCGATGAAGGCATTGCCCCGGTACTCGTCGGCGAACGCGGAGCCGCGGTAAATGGTCACGCCGGTGGCCGAGGTGAAGAAGCCGATCGGCACCAGCTCGGTGGCCGGCAGACGGTTCGCGTACTTCGGGTCGGCGGCACGCTGACGGGTCCGAACGACTCGCCAGGGCTCGGCCGGGCTGATTCGAAAGACGGTGGCGGCCGGTCCCTCGGCGGCGATGTCGTGGAGCACCGACGTGACCAGGAGGGCGGGATTTCGCTCGAGATAATGCGACGGCAGGAGGATCTCGCGGATGTGATTGCTGTTGTTGCAGGTGAAGCGATGGCCCCAGTCGTCGAAGCTATGCCCGAACTGGCCGCCGCCGGAGATCGCCTCGAACCGGCTGCCGTCGGGCCTGAACCGGAAATCGCGGCCCCGGACCACCACCGGCTTCGAACCCGGTATGGAGAGGTTCTCGATCGTTCCGCCGTTGCCCCCCGCGACGCCGTAGATCCAGCCGTCCAGTCCCCAGAGCAGTCCATTCAGGAGCGCTTGCACGTTCTGGGTACCAAAACCCTTGAACATGACCTTGCGGATATCGGCCTTGCCGTCGCCGTCGTTGTCCCTGGCATACAGGATCTCGGGGGCGACGGCGATGAAGACGCCGCCGTCGTAAGGGACCACCGACGTAGGCCACGAAAGGCCGTCCACGAAGGTCGTGCTGCGGTCGAACCTGCCGTCGTGGTCGTCGTCGACGAGCAGGCTCACCCGTCCCGAGGGGACGTTTTCGGGGTACGGATAACCCCGCATCTCGACCACGTAGAGCCGGCCGTCGGCATCATAACAGGCGCTGACCGGCGAGCCGACCAGGGGCTCGACGGCGACCGGATCGAGCCGGAAGCCTTCATGCAGCTTGAAGGTCGCCGCTGTGTCGCCCGGTTCGGTCGGCTTGAGGCGAGGCAGTTCGCGGGCGAGGTCCTCCGCCGAAACCAACGGCTTCGCCATCGTAAGAACGCATAAACCCAGGACGACGCTCAGCGAGCGGCGGAAAGATCGATTCATGGAGAGAACCCTTGGGGTCGTCGCACCGGAACAACCCGGTCCGTTTTGGATTTCGAGGCGGGGGAGCGGCGAACGAGTCGTCACCAGCATCGTGGACGAGGTCACCGAGGACATCACTTACTTTAGCAAAAAGCGGACGGGCTCCAAGAGCCCGTCCGCTTTCATCGCGAACTTGACCAATCGTCAGTAGGAGTCGCTACTGAGCACCTCGCCGCCGCTGATCGTGCCCAGCCGCCACCACGTCAATTGATTGACCGAATCTTTGATAAATTGCACATGTCCGTCAGCGAACAGGACGTTGACGCCTCCGGGATGAAAACTGTCGGAGTTGCTGATGTTCGAGGCAGCGCCCGAGGAATAGGCGCTGCAATAGGCCCATTCGTCGGACTGACCGTTGGGGGTCACGACGGTATTGAACAGGGTGGCGCACATGGCGCCCTGGGTCCATGTGTCGCCGCGCTGGAGGTCGGGGGTCTTGGTCGACGTCGACCAGGACTGCGAGCACATCGAGATCCCCGAGAGGATTCCCGGTTGATTGTTCATCACATTGAACTGAATGGCAGTCTGTGGCAGGCCGACGCCTACGAGTCCGACCAGCTTCTGGTGCGCCAGGGCGCTGGGGTTCCCGACCGTCGATTCGGCGAAGGCGATCGAGTTCGACGTGCCGTCCTGCACGGTGCTGATGTTCTTGGATTGCTGAAACGCGAACAGGCCCGTGGTGGGAACATTCGCCAGCGATGGAGCGCTGGCGTTGGGGGCGTTGCTGCCCAGGATGTCGGTCGTCGCGCCGATCGATCCGAAATAGCAATTGTTTCCCGACGACTTGTCGTGCGCGACCGTCCAGGCGTTGGGATCGGACGGACAGAGGAACGTCTTCACTTGCGTGTAAAAGACCGTCGTGTTGCAGTTCGGCGGATCGACATTCCAGCTAAAATTGATGGCGTTATAGATCGGCATCTCTCCGAGCTGGGGCAAGATCGCGGCGTGAATGCTCCAGCACTCGTGCGCCATGTACTGGCCGGGTTTGAGCCACACGCCGCTACCGGAGCCCATGGGGAACGAGCCGTTAACATCGTGGTAATTGTGCAGGGCGAGACCGATTTGCTTCATGTTGTTGACACATTGCGAGCGCCTGGCCGCCTCGCGCGCGGCCTGCACCGCGGGCAAGAGCAGGGCGATCAGGACGGCGATGATCGCGATCACGACCAGAAGCTCGATCAGGGTGAAACCTTCTCGATGGGATGCTCTCATGGTGAGTCTCCTGAAGGGAGTCGATCTGTCTGATTTGCTCGAGAGCGGCGGGGAGAGTCAGGGCCGCGAACGGTTGAGACATCCCCGTCCCTTGAGCATGGACCGGGAGCCATCCGTAGGACGGTGGATCGGGCGAATCGACCCTTGAACTCGTACCGGACAGGCTCGTGAGCCACGCGGTAGGAGTCGGCGGTTTTGTCAGACCTCGGAACCGATTCGCGATCCAGGGCGGACGACAGTGGAGAAGGAGGCTGTCGTCGCGGGTTAGAGAACCAAGACTGAAGATAATCGGCGAGCACGCATTTTGCAAAAGTATTTTCTAAAATTCGCTACATTATTGCGGGTGCTCTCGCGATTGCTACAATCGTTGCGTGTTCCCGTCCCTCTCTAGGACTTGCGGACTCGCTCGCTGTTGTTCGGCGGGCGGGTACGGAGCCGACGGGCTCGTGAAATGGGGTCCTTGACCGTGACACGCATAACGACGGCGAAGCCGGAACGTCGGGAAAGGCTCAACGACCAGCGGATCATACGACTGATCTGCGCCGAGGGTCCGCAATCGCGGCTCGAGATGGGCATCCGCCTGGGACTGAGTGCCCCGACGATCGCCAAGACGGTCGGATCGCTCTTGAGGAGCCGACTGCTGGAAGAAGTCGAGGAAGAAGCCGGGCCGAGCTCGCTGGTGGGACGTCCGCCCAAGAAGCTTCGACTGAGCCGGTATTCGGCTCAGATCCTGGGGATCGTGATCGCGCCGGCTCGCTGCTGGGTCGTTGCCTCCGGGCTCGATGGCGAGCTGCGCGAGGACCAGATGCTCCCACTGAACACGCCCGAGCATTACGACCTTCTGATCGATCGGATCACCGAACGTGCTCGGGAGCTCATGGAGCGGTCGGCAATACCCACGCTGGGCGTGGGCATCTGCGTGCCGGGCCTGGTCAATCTGCGGACCCACGAATCGGTCATGTCGGCGAACGTGCCGTTTCTGCGCGGCAAGAAGCCGGCGCATGACCTGGGTCAGCGACTGGGTCTCACGGCGGTGACGCTCCAGGCCAAGCACGCGCTTTGCCTGGCCGAGTCGCACTTCGGAACCGTCCAGGGACAGGACGATTTCCTGATGCTCGATTTCAGCACCGGGGTGGGGATGGGGATGGTCACCAACGGCCAGCTCATCCGGGGCAAGAACGGGTTCGCGGGCGAGGTGGGGCACATGACCGTCGAGCCCGAGGGCCCCTCATGCGGGTGTGGTAACCTCGGCTGTCTCGAGACCCTGGTCAGCGATACCGCGATCGCCGCTCGGATGAGCCAAAAACGGGGCCGATCGCTCGACATCGAGGACGTCGTGGTCCTGTTTCGCGATGATCCCTCCGCGCTCGATCAGGAGATTGCCCTGATCCTCAAGTATCTGCCGATCGCCCTGGCGACACTGATCAACACGTTTAATCCCGCCTATCTTTATCTCCACGGCCGGCTATTCGACCTGGGCGAGGACCTGATTCCTCGGGTTCTGGAAACGACCCGCCGCCGGGCGCTGGAGCCGGCGTTCGCCGAGTGCCGCGTCTCGCGTGCCAGCGGCAATAAACGCCTGGGCGCCCTGGCCGCGATCCGCCAGCACCTGATCGATTCCCTGGCAGCCCCGGTCCGGGAGACCGCCGTCTACTGATCGGATCGGATCAGTTTCGAGCCTGAGCCAGGTCCGGGCGCGTCAGCCTTGAATGGCATTGGTGCGGCCCAGGGCGATGTCAAAATCGCTCACCGCCGGAACGAGCATGGCCAGGAGCGCGAATCCATAAATGCCGACGCTGAACAGAAACGCCGCGAGGACATCCCCGCGCCACAGACTGATGATGCAGTAGAACGACCAGAAGGGGGTCAGGAGCGAGACCAGGGCAATGGCCCGCGACGGGTTCTTGGCACCCAGCGAGCCAAACAGGGCAACGCTGCCGGCCCCGATGAAGATCAGGAAGCTCAGGAGCTGACGGCCGAACTCGCGGTCGCTCAGGACGATGAGATAGGCGCAGAAGAAGATGCCCGCCATCAGGAAGAAGATCGTCCCCAGACTGTTGGCCACCGCCGTCCGGCTGTTCGTGTAAGTGATCGACGCGTGCAGGCCGAGCATCGCCGAGAAGACGCAGAGCAGCAGGAAGTCGGTGATCGCATAGAACGCATTTTCGGCCGTCAGGATTCCGCTCGCCGCGAACCAGACGACGAGGGCGACCGGCAGGACGATCATCTCCTTCGTGTTATAGAGCGCCCCCAGCAGCTTTCCATAAATGAACTCGCCGGGAGATAGCTCGGTGACCAGCAGGAGGTCCAGCGCTCCGGTATCGCGCTCGCTCGTCAGCGAGGTCACGCCCTGCGCGTTAACCAGCACCAGGCTCAGGACCGCCAGCAACGGGGGGATCAACGCCTGAATGCCACCCCAGGGGTCGTCTTCCAGGTTGGGATTCAGGTAAAAGAAAGCGACGCCCAGTGCGAACGCCAGCACATAGGCCCCTTTGATGATCAAGGGCTTGGTCCCATAGGCTCGTGTCTTGAGCTTGCGCCAGAGAATCGGGTTGGACCATGGGCGGCGGTAGGTTTGGGTCGGCGGTGCGATCCGTCGATGGGTCCGCCGGGGAACATGCAGTCCGGTGGTCCCTTCCGAGAACTCGGTCCCGGCGCTGCGCGGCGCGGAACCCGACAGCGATCGGGCATCGGCCCGGCTGCCGGTAGCGGCGGAAGCGAGTACGCTCGCGGTGGCCGCGGAGACGCCGGCTCCCACCAGGCTCGATTCCGCGGCCGCCTGGTCGATCTCGACGAGGCTCTCATACGCCTCGGCGTGCTCCTCGTCCTCGCCTTCACGCTGCTCGCGCGGCTCGCCGCCGCCAGGGTTCCAGACCCGGAGCATGAGGATCCCGAAGCTGATCAAGGCGGCCGAGATCGTCAGTGCAAAGGCCATGAACGCGAGGCTGGGCCGACCAAGGGCCGCGAATCGACCGGTCGAGCCGAGATGGGGCGGGTCGATGATTGCGAAGACCGTGCGGAAGGGGTTCAGCGCCGAGGCGATCGGCACACCCAGGACCCTCGTACCGGGCAGGAGATAGGCCAGGGTCTCGACCGCCGCCAGGGCCAGCACCATCAGAAGGACCGTCAGCGCCAGTGACTGGAAGGTCCGGTCGCGCCACAGGGCGACGAGCAAACCCACCGCGCCGCCCAGCAAACCGGCCGCGGCCGTCACCCCGAGCACCTCGAAGACCTGGCCCGGCCCAATACCCCCCAGCAGCAAGCTCAAGAAAAAGACGGGTGTTCCGATCAACAGAAACGTGCCGAACTGGAGCAGGCTCGCGACGAGCTTGCCCAGTACGATCTCGACGTCGCTGAGGTCGGTCATCAACAGGAGGATGAACGTACGCCGATCCTTCTCGTGCGCCACCGCCGTAGCAGCGGCCAGCGGCGCGAAGAAGAGCATGAGCGTGAGCTGAACCAGGACGAAGATCTGGAACAGGATCGCGCCGAACCGCGCGATCAAGCCGTATTCGTGGATCTCGCGAAAGCCGATCAAGACTTGCCACGCCGTCCACATCAGGACGAAGAGCAAGCCGACGTACGCGGCCCGCGCCACGTAAAAGCGAAGCGGCCGGGGGGCAGTGATCACCTCGCGGGCAATGATCGGTCCAGCGAACAAGGGACGGTCCTCCACGTCGAAAGCGGGCAAGGCCGCGGGGATCGCTGATCCGCCCCGGCTTCGCCCGCCCCGATCGTTCGACGTTCCAGTCAAGATCGTGGAATTGGAGTTCGCGAGTCGACGCACTCCTCTTCAAGCTCAGGCATTGGACCTGAGTTTACCAGAGATCGGGCACCTCGCGCAAGGGCCCCATTTCCTTCTTCCCGAACGGCCTGACGCCGATCGACATGGAATTTCCATCATCAGTACGGCAAAAAGCCGCCGAAACCCACCCCGAACGGCGATGCGCCCACACCCAGGGCCGCTCCGTAGCTCGGAATGCCATACATCCCCAGAGCCGGAACGCCGTAGCCGCCGTAGCCGTAGCCGCCATAACCATAAGAGGGCACGACGTATCCGCCGTATCCCCGGCCGTAGCCGTAATTGTAGCCGTACACGTTCGGCACGAACCCGCCGCGATAGCCGTTCCAGCCATGGTGGCCATACATATATCCATGATGGCCTCCGTGGTATCCACCATGAAAATCGTGGGCCTGAGCCGGGCTTGCCGGCAAGCCCCAGAGCGACAGGGCCAGGACCGCCATCCCCAGGATCTTCACGCCGCGCCCTTTCCAACGGTTCATCGTCTCGCTCCTCTATTCGTCAAGGAAATCCCGCGGCCTGAGGGCCGCCGGGATTCGTTTCGATATCGTCGAGAATGGCTCGGCGACTCGTCCGACATCCCTTGGTACGACCTGAAGGACGCCACGGTTTTCGGTTCGCGGATAAAATGTTCCTTATGACCACCTCGCTGTAACAAACGACAGAACCGACACGAAGGTCCGGCGGTCCTCCTCGGAACATCGTCATGTTGGTACGCTGCTTGCGGTTCAGGTCCGCACAGTGCGCGGGAAGTCGTTCGCCCAACGTCCAAGCCTGAAGGGAGACTTCGGATGGTTCATGATCCTCCGCATCGATCGACGCGGGGACCTTTCCTGGGTACCGTCCTCATCCTGGCGCTGACGATCCTACCGATCGCGTCGATCGGCGACGAACCGGCGGCACTGTCGCCGGCGCTCGTACCGGCGCCCGATCTGGCCGAGTTAGTCACGGCGCATAACCGCGAGCGGGCCGAGGCCAAGCTGCCGCCGCTGAAGGCCAACGCGCGGCTCACCGCCGCCGCTCAAGCGCACGCCGACGACATGGCGAGCCACCGAATGATGAATCATGTCGGGAGCAATGGATCGACCTTCGACAAGCGGATTGAGCTTCAGGGCTATCGCGGGCGGCGTCTCGCCGAGAACATCGCGGCGGGCCAGACGTCGGTGTCATCGGTCATGGACTCATGGATGAACAGCCCGCCGCACAAGGCGAATCTTTTAGGACCGTTCTCCGAGATCGGGGTCGGCCGCGCCCGGGACGACGAGGGCAAGCCGTACTGGTGTGTCAACTTCGGTGTACCCCAGCCGGAGCTGGACCCGAAAGCCGAGGGGGAGCGCGTCATCGAGGCGATCAACAAGGCACGCGAAGCCGAGGGGAAACCGTCGCTCACGGCCAATCTCAAGCTCAATGAGGCTGCGCTGGCGACCGCGAAGGCGTTTGCCGGGGCGGGCCGGCTCGACGCCGCCGACCAGCCTTCTCCCGAAACACTGATTCAACAGGCCGGTTACCGATACCGACGGCTAGGTGAGGCCGCCGCGATGGGCCAGGTCTCGGCGGCGGACGTGGCGGCCACCTGGCTCGAGTTCGCCGGCGCACTGCGCCAATTTTCTGGGCCCGTTCCGCGAGATCGGTGTCGGTCTCGCCACCTCCGAGAAGGGCGTCCCATTCTGGTCGGTTTACCTCGGCGATCCCTTGAAGTGAAGCTTCGCGTCGGATGAAGTTGGAAGGTAAGCGTCCAACCATCACCCTCGTCGCGGCCCGTCGCGAGGGGCAACCCGCGCGACATTCCGCAGGAGACGACGCATGCATCGTTGGTTCGTCCCTGGTTTCCTGTTCCTCGCGGCTCCCGTCCTGGCCCAGGCCCAGGCCCTGGATCGTGACACAAAGGTCCGCAACGATCGCAAGCTGTTCGAATCCTCCAAAGAATGGATCTATAACAACCTGGAGCAAGGCATCCAGGCCGCGAAGGCCGCAAGCAAACCCATTCTCGTTGTCTTTCGCTGTATCCCTTGCGAGGCCTGCCAGGAATTTGACGACGACGTGGCCCGCCGCGATCCGATCATCCGCGACCTGCTCGATGAATTCGTATGTGTCCGGATCGTCCAGGCCAATACGATCGACCTGAGCCGGTTCCAGCACGACTTCGACCAGTCGTTCGCGGCTTATATGATCAACCCGGACGGCACGATTTACGGAAGGTTCGGCACCCGATCCGCGCGGCCTGAGGAAGAGGATATCTCGCTTCAGGGGTTCCGCAAGGCGATGGAAGGTGCCCTCGCGATGCACCGGAACTACGCCGCCGTCAAGCCGACTCTCGCGCACAAGCAGGTTGAGCCGTCACGCTACAGGACCCCCCGAGATTATCCGAGTCTGGGTGGCAAGTACGAGGCAACGCTCGATTACGAGGGACGGGTGGCGAAAAGTTGCATGCACTGCCACCAGATCCGGGAAGCCGAACGGCTCGTCTTTCGAACGGCGGGAGATCCGATTCCGGACCGGGTCCTGTTTCCGTATCCCGATCCCGAGTTGCTCGGCCTGAAGTTGAATCCTGACGAGAAAGCCAGGGTCGAACGGGTCTTTCCCGGCTCACCCGCCTCACGCGCTGGTATTCAGGTGGGCGACGACATCGAGAGCCTGGACGGACAGCCTCTCCTCTCCATCGCCGATATCCAGTGGGTACTGCAGAACCTGCCGGCGACCGCCGAGCTCGCGGTCGTGGTGCGTAGGCAATCGCACCCGATCGATCTCAAGCTCGTGCTCGCAGAAGGCTGGCGACGGGGCGATATCTCCTGGCGGGCCACCACCTGGGACCTGCGACGAATGGCGTTTGGGGGCATGCGGCTGGACGAGATCCGTGACGACGACCGGGTGGCCGCGAAGCTCGAACGGGATGAACTCGCCCTCCGCGTCCGTCACGTCGGCCAGTTCGGCAACCACGCGATCGCCCGGAACGCCGGATTCCAGAAGGATGACATCGTCATCGCCTTCGATGGTCTCTCGCGCCGCATGTCCGAATCGGAATTGCTGGCTTACGCGCTGCAAAAAAAACGGCCGGGTGATGAGGTCGAGGTGATCGTCCTGCGAGATGGAGCGAGGAAGACGTTGACGTTGCCCTTGCAATAGGCCATTTGGAATCAACAAACGCACTTTGGTTCCTTCAGATCGCGGCGCGTGCGTCCAGAGTGCGGAGCGCCTCGTAGGCGCGGACGTAACGGTCGAAGAGATCCTCATAAACAGCGGCGTTCGCTAGCTGGGGCTCGACCGTTCGTTCGACGTGAACCATGGACGCGGCGGCCGAATCGAAGTCCGGGTAGATTCCAGCGGCGAGGCTGGCGGCCATGGCGGCGCCGAGGGCGCAGGTCTCGGGATCGCGGGTCAGGTGGATCGGACGCTGGAGGATATCGGCGTGAACCTGGACCCAGAGGTTCGATCGCGCGCCGCCACCACCCAGGAAGATCCGCTCGACCTGAAGTCCATGCTGTGTCGCGTCGGACAGAATATGACGCGTGCCGCAGGCCGTGGCCTCGTAGAGCGCGCGAAAGAGGTGGCCGGGACCATGGGCGAGCGTGAGTCCGTGGATCAGGCCGCGGGCGTGCGGGTCCATGTAGGGCGAGCGGTTCCCCTGCCAGTCGTCGCGCACGACGAGCCCTTCCGCGCCTGGAGGCGTGGCGGCGGCCTGGGCGTCCAGGATCTCGTAGACACTGACTCCGCGCCGGTCGGCCTCGGCCTGTTCCCGACCGGCAAAGTGGCGTCGGTACCAGTCCAGGATCGAACCCGTCGCGGTCTGGCCGGCTTCGATGGTGTAGAGGCCCTCGACGGTCGCGTCGGGATAGCAGCCCGCCGCGCCCGATCCGAAGACCCCGCGCTCCGACTGCGCCAGGTGGCAGGTGCTCGAGCCGACGATCACGGCGAAGTCGCCGGCGTGGGTCGCTCCCATGCCCAGCATGCCGAGATAGGCGTCAATCCCCCCCTGGGCCACGGGCGTACCCGGCTTCAGCCCAAGCTCATCGGCGGCGATCGACGAGAGCGTGGCCGTTCCCCGGCCCAGCGGGACGATCGTCTCGGGCCACTTCGCGAGCAGGTCACCGAGCCCGACCTGACGGAGCAGGCCCACCGGCCAGCCGCCATCGGGACGCGCGTAGTTCCACTTGGCGGCGACGTGGTTGAGCGAGAGCGTCCATTCGCCGGTCAGGCGATACATCATCCAGTTGGTGCCTTCGACGATCCAATCGGCCTGGCCGTAGGCCGCGGGCTCGTTGCGTTTCAGCCAGAGCGCCTTGGGTAGCATCCACTCGGGCGAGACCCGTCCCGAGACGTATCTCAGCGCCGGGTTGCCGGTGGCGCTGATCTCGGCCGCCTCGCGATGCGCACGCTGGTCCATCCAGAGCAGGGCGGGGCGGATCGGCTGGCCCTGCCTGTTACACGCGACCACAGTACATGCAGTGCAGTCCAGCCCGATCCCGGCGATTTGCCCGGGTCCGACCCGGGCCGCATCCAGCGCCTGAGCCACCGCCGAGCGAGCCGCCCGCCACCAATCTTCGGGCGCCTGCTCGGCCCATGCCGGTCGCGGATGCGTGGTCTCGATCGCCGCCACGCCGAAGGCGAGTGTTCGACCATTCCGATCGACAAGCGCCGCGCGTAGGCTCTGCGTGCCCAGGTCCAGACCTAGCAGCAGGGGCTCGACTGACTCTGCCGCCATCGGGTCGGCTCCTCGATCGTTCCGGATTTCAATTCTTCCCCGTATTCGCGTGAGGATAACCGCGGACCGCGCGAGACGCCAACCGAAACCCGTGCGGGACTCCCCGGATCGGTGTCCCCTCCCGTTCCCGGTTCATCCAGGGTAGGCTTTAGCTTGCGACACATGAAGATGCGGCTGGATAAAGCCGGTACTACAAGAGATTCAAGGATCATCGGATGACGACTTTTTACCTGATCCGCCACGCGACGAACGACCAGGTTGGCTGGAAGCTGGCGGGCCGCGCGGCCGGATTGCACCTGAATGACGAGGGTCGGCGACAGGCCCGGCGGCTGGCGGAGCGGCTGGAGAGAGAACCGATTGCACGGGTGTATACCAGCCCGCTCGAACGCGCAGCGTGAGACGGCCGAGCCCCTTGTCGAACGACTGGGAGTCGAGCCGATCGTGACCGAGCACCTGCACGAGATCGATTATGGCGACTGGACCGGAAAGGCGGTCAGGGATCTCGACGACGACACCCACTGGCAGCGCTACAATGCCTTTCGAGCGGGGACCCGCGCTCTGCGCGGTGAGCTGATGCTCGAAGCCCAGGTCCGCATCGTCACCCTCATCGAGCGGGTCGCCCGCGAGCTTCCCGACCAGGCGGTCGTTCTGGTCAGTCACGGCGACCTCGTCCGGTCGGCGATCCTGTATTACCTCGGCATGCCGATCGAACACTACAAGTATATCGAGATCAGCCCGGCGTCGATCAGCACGCTCGTCGTCGGCGAGAAGGGGCCCCAGTTGCTCCTCCTCAATAGCTCGGTGTGAATCTTCCCCGACGGCGGGTGTCGCTCAGCTTGCCGCGATCGCGGTGAGTACGGCGTCGTCCTGGTCGAAGACCGGTGGCTCCCAGGTCGGAAGGTCGCAGAGGCCACCGCCGCAATAGATATGGTGCCAGAGCTGGGTCGACACGACGCAAGTCAGACCCAGGTCGTAGATGAACCGGCGCGGCGTGAATGGAGGCACCAGGAGCTGGAGCCTCCTCTGCGCGGCCACGGCGCGGGGATCGAAGTAGCCGCTGGCGCGGAGCGATTCGGGACTCAAGAGCTGATCGACCCATTCCGGCCGGTCGGCGCCGATGAACGTGCGCGACAGGCTGGCTCGGAACATGGTCTTCTTGCGCTGGGCGATCTGGGGTGGGAGCGTCTTGGCCGCTACCTTGCGAAGGAGCCATTTCTCGGTCATGCCGTGAAGCTTGTAATCGGGTGCGATCCCGCGCGCAGAACTTGATCACGTCGTCATCGAGGAACGGGTAACGTGCCTCGACTGAGGAATGCATGGCGATCCGATCCCCTTTGGAGACCATGAGCAGGCCGGCGAGCATCACCTTGTAGCCGACATAGAGCGACTGGTTCAGGGGATGCCAGCGCGAGAATCGGTCGTTGTGGATATCCAGCTCGGTGTACGGGTCGTGTTCGCCCAATTCCTGCCACATCGGGCCGGAGTAGAGGACCGGCCGTGCCTGGCCGATCAGCTCGTAGAGGTCCTGCTGGGCGGGACGTGCGCCCCGGATCGCTTCCTCGGGTGGCCGCCGGGCCGATCCTCCTCCGAGCGAGGTGAGCAAGGCGTTGCGGAAGAACAGCGGGAAGCCCCGTCCGATCTTCGCGGTGATCTGGTCGCGTATCTTCTGCGTCTTGTACCAGACGTAGCCGGCCAGCGCCTCGTCCGCCCCTTCGCCGGTGAGGACGACCTTGTAACCTTGCTGATGAACGGCCTCGGCCAGCTTTAAGAGTGTGGCGCACGAGGTGTCGAGCACTGGCCCTTCGGCGGCCATCACGAGTTCCGGGTAGGTCTCGGCGATCCGGGCCCGGTCCATGGTCACGGTCGTCAGCTTCGAGCCCAGAATACTGGCAGACTCGGTCGCGGCCGAGCGCTCATCCGGTCCCGCTCGATCCAGACCGATCGTGAAGCTCGGGACCGCCGAACCGCGATGCCGGCTGCTCAGGCCGAGGACCACCGTCGAGTCGAGCCCGCCGCTGATGTAGCTGACGACCGGCACGTCGCCCCGGAGCCGGCGCTCGACCGATTGTCGGAGCAGCTCCTCGAGCTCGTCAATCAGCGGTGCCGGATCGTCGAGCCGACGCTCCTGGCCGGCGTCGGGGAAATCGAGGTCCCAGTACCGCTTGAGCTCGATCCGTCCGTCCCTGACCCGCAGGTAATGCCCGGGCGGGATCGAGTTGACCCCGTCGAAGAAGGTCCGCCGCGCCGGTGCGCAGAAGAACGAGAACATGTGGTCGATGCCCCGCGGGTCGGGACTGGCGTCCACCAGGCCCGACGCGAGCAGCGCCTTGACCTCCGAGCCCCAGAGCAGCCAGCCGTCGCGCTCGGCATAGTACAGAGGGCAGATCCCGACGCGGTCGCGGCCCAGGATCAGCGTCCGGCTGTTGCGGTCCCAGAGCGAGACGGCAAACTGCCCCCGCGCCCGTTCGAACATCGCCTCGCCGTCGTCCTCGTAAAGATGGACCCACGCCTCGGTATCGCACCGCGTCGCCAGCCTGTGGCCCCGGGCCAGCAGGTCGCGGCGCAGCTCGGGATACTCGAACAGCTCGCCGTTGAAGGCCACCCAGACGTCGCCCGACTCGTTGCCGATCGGCTGGCGTCCCCCCGCCAGGTCGACGATCGAGAGCCGGCGCGCGCCCAGCGCCACCCCGGGCTCGACATGCACCTGCTCGTCATCGGGTCCACGATGCGCGATGGCCCTCGTCATCGCCAGGAGCCGTCGCACCGGGAATTCACGTTGGCCGGTCAGATCCAACGCTCCGGCAATACCACACATGATTAAACAATCTCCCGGTGGGGCAAGATGGCGGGCGGGCTAGGCAACTGTGTTCGAGGTTTCAGGAGCGGCGACTCCGGCTCGAGCGCATGCGCCGGGACGGAAACCGTGAGCGAAGCCGCGGACCGTCCGTTCCAGGGCGTTCGATGCACTCCTGATTCGTTCGTTCCACGGGCGTGACCTGCCAGTTTAGCAGTCGGGAGGTCAGGCTGCACAGTCCGGATCGAGGATCGACGGACAAAGGGGGGGGTACGGGTTTACGGTTGGTTTGTTCAGTCGATGGCCGGATCGCGTTCGCCGAGGTCCAGCGGAATCATCGGTGGAAAGCCGATCACGCGACGCCGACGGCTGGCACGCCAGTAGACGAGGCCGCCGGCGAAGCTCATCAGGCGGGTACCGAGATGGAGGAGCAAGCCTCGGGAGCCAAGGGGGACATAATATGCCACGATTTGAGTCCTCGCTGCGGGTGAAGAGTGACCGAGCCCAGTACGATTTCCTCATCGATTCCGGCCTGTGCCGCCAGTCCGTGACGGCCGTCGCTGATGCAGCTCCGACCCGCGAATCGGTCGGCGATTCGGGCCAGGAAGGGGATCGTCGTACGGGTCTCGCCACACTGGTTGGCGAAGATGACCGGCACACCCAGGTCGTGCCCCACCCGCGTCGGGATCGAGGCGGAAAGTGGTCCGACATGGCCTAGCAGCCAGTGTTTGCGTCCCGTCCCACGGTCGGCGAAGTCGGGCCATGCGGCCGCCACGATCGCCAGGTCGATCTGATCGCGGTAGCCCATCCAGACCTTCCGGTAGATCATGTCGGCGCAGATCGCGAACCCGACGCGGCCCCAGGGAGTGGCCACGACCAGCGGATCGCGCCCCGGCTGGAACCGGCCGCGCTCCCAGAAGACCAGGTTCCGCTTCCGGTAGACCTGCACCTGGCCATCGGGCGTGACCAGGGCCAGGGCGTCGTAGATATGGTGCCCGTCGCGCTCGACGAAGCCGGCGGCGATTGTGATCCGCCATTGCCGGCTCCGCGCCGCAAGAGACGCAAGGTCGGCCCGTCGCGTGTCTCGGCGACGGGGGCGTAATCGGGGCAGAGCCCGTGGCCCGTGTTGAACATCTCGGGCAAGACCATGAGCTCCGCCCCGGAATGGTAAGCGCGACGGAGCAAATCATCGGCGCGGTTTAGGTTGCCCTGCGTGTCGTGCAGGGTGGCCGGCATCTGGATCGCTGCTGCAGCAAGCTTCATCGCGGTCCACCTCCACGTCCTTGAGGAGGGCGAACATACAGGCTTCACGCCCATTTCCGCAAACAAGAATCAATCCCATCGGTCCGTCGTCACGTTCCCGGAAATCGGGCCGACAAACCGTGGGAAGACATACGGTTTTTTCGGCCAGATCGATTCGGAAACTTTCAGCCGATGGTGTGGCTTTTCTCACCAACACCCAGGACTCGATGTCAAGGTGGCGGGGAATGTAGTCGAAGGAGCGGGACTCGCCTAGATCAGATCTGCCCGAAGTCTTGACCCGGCCTCGCACCGGCGGGCCGCGCCTGGTCTCAATCGTCGGTATAACCGAACAGTCCCCGGATGATCTCGCGCAGGCCGCGCGGTCGTTTTGGCGGCGGCGCCGAGGCGATCGATCGCAGCGACTGGGCCCGGTTGAACAGATCGTCTTTCGTCGGCACGGTCGTCGGCGTCATGGGGTAAGTGAAGTCGCGCTCGTCGCGGAGCGTGACCGGCACCAGGTTTTCCGTGAAAAACTCGGTGACATAATTGTCCCACCAGGGCGCGTTGACGGGCTGGATCACCGTCTGCGTCTGGTAGCCGTCGAGCATCAACGTGATCTCGCGGTCACCATAGTAGATGAAGCTTCGCGAGACCGGAGTCGGGCCGACCTCTTCGCCGTTGACGATCGCCAGCGCCCCCGGAGGATTGGAGCGGATCGTGTAACGCCGCTCGACGCAGCCGGTCAGTACGCACAGGCTCAGTACCAGCGCGTAAAACAGAAACCGGCAAGGGCGAGGACGGCAGGCGCCTCGACAGCCACGAACCGAGACCATCCCTGGTCCTCCCGTGTGGGATCGAATCAAACCGCCCGGAGCCGGGCAGGAATCAGGACGTGAGCGCGGGCGGATTCTAATCGCCCGGACGCCGCGCGGCAAGGCGGCTTGGCGCGACGGGTCCCGGCTGCGAAGATGTGGCACCATCGCGCCCGACCTCCCGCTGGTCGCGACGTGCCTCAGCTCTCTACGTAACCCGAGCGGTTTCATGAACGTACAGATCAAACGCATCGCGCTCGACGAGGTCGACACCGAAGTCCTGGCCCTGGGTTTGCTGGACGAGCCTCGCGAGCTTCCAACCCCGTTTCGTGAAACGACGCTGGGAACCAGTCTCGCGGGATTGATCTCGGCCGAGGAACTCGGGTTGGGTGTGGGCGACGTTACCCCGATCCTCGGTTTCTCGGGAGACCTCAAAGCGAAGAGTCTCGTGACCATCGGACTGGGAACAACGCCGCGGCTCGATGCTGGAAACGCATTCGCGGCGGGGGTCGCGCTGGCCAAGCGCCTGGCAAGCAAGCCACGGGAATCGGTCGCGTTGGCAATTCCGGCACTGGGTTCGGAGCAAGGCCCCGGGCTGGTCTCCGCCTTGATCGAGGGGTTCGTGGTGGGAACGCGCGGACCCGATCTCCGCAAGTCCGAGCCGGCTCGCAAACCCATCGGTTCGTTGACGCTAGTCATTCCGCCCGGAACAAACGGCGCGGTCGAGCTCGAAAAAGCGGTCCGGCGAGGTTCGATCGTCGGCGAGGCGGTGAACCTCGCCCGTGATCTGATCAACACGCCTCCTTCGGAAAAGTCGCCTCCCCGGCTCGCCGAGATAATGTGCGCGGCAGCCGTGTCGGCCGGAATCGAGGTCGAGGTGTGGGACCAGGCACGAATCCGGCACGAACGTTTAGGAGGAATTCTGGGCGTTGCCGCCGGTTCGGAGGAACCGCCATCGTTGCTCCGCTTCACCTACCGGCGCGGCGGTCCGGGGGACCATCTCGCGCTGGTCGGCAAAGGAGTGACGTTCGACTCGGGGGGCCTCTCGCTCAAGCCGTCGTCCTCGATGGAGGACATGAAATGCGACATGACGGGCGCCGCGGTGGTGCTCGCCACGCTGATCGCGATCGCGCGGCTGGAGCTTCCCGTCAACGTGGTCGGTTACACCGCCTTGACCGAGAACATGACCGGCGGTAAGGCGATGAAGCTGGGCGACGTCCTGACCATCCGCAACGGCAAGACCGTCGAGGTTCTCAATACCGACGCCGAAGGGCGGCTCATCCTGGCCGATGCGCTAAGCATTGCCGTGGAAGACAAGCCGGCGAGGCTCCTTGATCTCGCGACCTTGACCGGCGCCTGCATGGTGGCCCTGGGAGCAAAGGTCGCCGGGCTTTTCAGCAATAACGACACGTTCGCCGACGAGGTTGCCTCGGCCGCGCGGGCCACTGGCGAGCGGGTCTGGCGGCTCCCGCTGGACGACGACTACAAGGACCAGCTCAAGAGCCACGTCGCCGACCTCAAGAACGTCGGCGGCAAGTACGCCGGCGCGATCACGGCGGCGAAGTTTCTGGAGGCGTTCGTCGCCGCGACGCCGTGGGTGCATCTCGACATCGCAGGCCCAAGCTGGTCCGACTCCGACTCCAGCACCCGCGATCCCGGCGGCACCGGCTGCTTCGTGCGCTCGCTGGTCACGCTGATCGAGCGAAGCGCGACTTGAGCATCGACCTGGAGCCGAAGGTTAAGCGCGGTTCGGCCTCCGCGGCGGCCGTGGGGCGGAGGGCCTGGTTGCACTGAGCGCCTGACTTTCCGTCCCAGAGTGACGCTCGACAACTATCAACAACGGTCGAGCACGGCTGCTTCCCCGTCGCAATCTTCTTCATCATTTGGGAACCGGCCTGGAGGCCCTGCCGAGCTCGTTGCCGTTTTCCTGGGTGTTCCTCAGAGCACTCGGCTTAAGACAGACGAACTCGCCATTCCATAAGCCTTGCCTGACCTCGGCGAGACTGTCCGAGTGTGCTCCCAGGGTGATCACACGCCAGTCGAAACCGCCATCAGGTCGTCTCACGGCCGCGTAGTCCTTGCCATCGAAATGGAGCGCAGGCCTCCAACGGTACGCTCAGGACGTTGTCGAGGTCATTGGCGAGAATCTCGACCTGGGCTTTCATCCCGGGCCGAGGAAGTGGTTGGATTCGCGGCGAACCATGGTCGATCGAGACGAGAGTGTCGTAATATTTGGGCTCCGAGTTGAAGGAGGAGATTCTGTTAGGTAAGGGAGCGATCTCCAGGACTGTGCCGGTGAACCGCTCCCTGGGGAACGCATCGAGGCGGACTCGCGCGGGCATCCCGGTTCTGACCTGATCGATCACAGCCTCGTGGATCGCCGTCCGCACACGCATGGGTCCCGTGGGATCATAGAGCCCGAAGACGCACCATTTCTTGAAGACGTGGGCGCCCGGCTTGAGCGGGGGCCTGTCCACGTAGAAAGGTGGATCGCCGCCCCATTGCAGCGTACCGTCGGCGGGAGCATAGAGCTTGATGCGTTCGATCGGTCGTCGCGAACTCGCGGTCACTTCTTCCCTCGTCCTGGAGTCCCCAGGGCCGGCTCGCCGGTCCCTGAAGCTCGACGATTCAAGCTCGCAGACGAGCTGCCCTTTCTTGACGAGCGTCCTCTCCGGCAGTATCGAGAGGATGACCGATGTCCCCTCAAGCGGGCACCGCAAGGTCTCGGCCCGGACCGGCTCGACAAGTCCTGATGCCATTGTGATCGAGAATTTGCCGGACTTGACCAGGAAGCAAGGAAGGTCGCTCTTAACCGAAGCGGCGTTGACGTTTCCGCTGAGTTTGGGCGCCCGCATTCTCCGCAACCGACCCTTTTCGACAGGAAACAGCGTGCTCGAAACCATCGCGCCGAGCACGATCAGCATCGTGACATGCTTGATCAGCCGCGTCGTCATGGATCGAACCATCTTGTGGGCGTACGTCGCGGCGGAACCTCGTTCGACGGTTCGGCCGCTCACTGACCTCCGATGTCCCGATTGTAATCCAAGGGGCGATCGACTTGAAAGCACCCCTACGCACGCGCAACCGAGTCTCACGAATCGGAGCGAGCCAGACGAAGTCGGCACGACTCACGACCCGGCCTGGCACCAGAAGCTGCTTCCGGACACTCACGACGCGCAGCGAACAAACTCCTCGCCAGTCCACGAGATCGGTTCGCAATCGATTACAGTCAGGAGCGAGCGCAAACTCACCCGGCGTGGGCGAGACGGGCATCGAGCAGGAACTCGATCCGTCGGCTGTTGATATCGAGGGCTTCGAGGATCTGGAGGACTTCGATCATCGGCAGGTTATTGTCGAGTGCCCAGACCAGGACATTCAAATTCTCCTGGCCGGCCTTGAGCCGATCGAGGATCGGGTCAATCAGGGGCGAGTGTCGGAACTCACGCTGAAGCAGGCCGAAATCATTGTGGTCCAGCTCGATCCAGAAGGTTCGCCCTTGCAGGTGCTCGAGCCATCGGGCTCGGAGAAAGCCATTCCAGTGTTCGCGAACCCAGCAGCGAATCGCCCATTCGCCCAGGTCGCGGCCTGCTTTTTCACTCTCGATCCACTTGTCGCGCTTCGCTTCCTGTTCCCCTTGAAGCTGCACGCTCATGCGTAGGCTTGGTCGCACGACTTCCCTGGCCGGCAAGCTACATTGGCTCATCGAGTGACCTCCGGACGCCCTACTTGACGTCCCTACTGACCACGGGCTCGATCCGTTCCATGGTTATTATAGATCATGGCTGCATCCATTCAATGCCCGCATCGCCGCAATTCGAATCCAAACCTCCTTGTCAAGTTCGAGAGCAAACCCGAGCGCGGGCTTGCTGATGGGGGACGGAATCGGGAATGACTGCAAGCCAACCTAGCAAAGCCGAAGTCTTCTCGCAAGTCTTTCAGACAGTGGGAGGCATTTGAATCATCGGCAATCGGGAGTCGCGCGACCGTCCTCTGGAGTGTGATTCTTCATTAATCGCCAAATAAGGCCAGACAATTCTCTTTTAATACCGCTTCGTGTGGCCGTCAAGCCCTTTCTGAAAGGTACGGATCGTCAGGAAACCAGGCCAGGTTGCGGCCGACGAGTGCGGCGACGCCCCGGGATCCGGTGGCAATCGGACCGATGGGGTGATTGGCGACGTACCGCCAGCGGACGCGCCGGAAAGGTCGCTGGAGATGAGATGGATGTCGGAACGATTGACCCGCCATGGGGTTGCGTCCGGATGATCGGCGACGCCGAAGACATCGACCCCGTGTTCGAGGCCTCGGCCTTCGGCGTGAAGCGTCCCCGAGCCGTCAAAGGCGAGCACCCGGCCGTCCGGTGCGGTAATGAGGGCGAACTGGCCGAGCCTTTGAATCTGCCAGCCTTCCCAGGGGACACCGGTCTGCCATACGACTCGTCCCTGGAGGTCATGACCCCGGAGGACCTGAGCACGTCGAGCGAGGGTGACCCAGACGACATCGGTGGCGCTGGCTTCGGGAGCGTCGATCAAGCTGAGGGGCTCTCCATAATTCGTGTCGTCCGGATGAATTGGCTCGCCGGAGGGACCGAAAACTTCAAGACGGCCGGCGTCGGTCGTGAGCGCTGTCTCGCCGGTTCGACTGATCGACAGGTCCTCAACTGCGTTGCGGAGCTCCTTCTTCCAGATCCAGCGCCCGGCTGGCGTGACCCGGCCGACCCGATCGCGTTCCTGAACGATGGCCAGTCCGTAGGAGTCGGGACGGATGGCCAGGTGGGTGACCTCGACGAGGCTCACGTCGAGCCGGCCTCCCAGGTTACGTCGTGCATCGACCAGGGCGACCTGTCGGTCGGTGGCCGCGGCGATCCAGCCGGGCGAGGTGCGCAAGATCCGGCCGATCCCCATGATCTCGGGCGCGGAGCCGGCGAACCGGCCGGTCTCGTCGTAAACCTGGAGCCGGTTGCCACTGCTCAGGACGCCGATCCTCAAGGGGTCGTCAAGCACCGTCAGGACCGCGGTCTCGGCGTGTTCGTCCGAGCCGACCACCGGCACCGACCACGCAGGTTGTCGAATCGACGGAGTGGCGGTGGCCGAGGTGACGGAGGTCGCGGCAGCGCCCTTCCTGTGGGGCCGCTCCGGTCCTGCCGGCGGACGTCGGATCAATGACGGGTCGAGAACGAACTGGACGACCTCGCCAGTGCCGTGACCGTAGATCAAGGATCGCCCCAGGGCATCCACTTCCAGGGCCACGACGGGGCGTGGCAGGGTTTTTCGCCACCGGATGTGTCCACCGGGCGTGAGTAGCACAAGCTCGGACTCTAGAGTCGATGCGGCGATCAAGCGCCCCGGGAAATCAGGGACGGCGTGCGCGACCGTCCCTCCCAGTTGATACGAGCCCTCATTCCGGCCTTCGAGATCGAACCGCTGGATGCCGTGAGAGAAACAGCTTGCCAGGACCATGCCGCCGTCGCCGCTGGTGGTCATCCGGCCAATATTCGAGAGCACAGCCTCGTCCCACGCCATCTCGCAAGCGAGCTTCCCGGTTGTCCCGATCGGCCGAAGCTCGAATCCGACGATCGACCCGAACGAGGCCGCGGCGATCAGCAGGGGCTTGTCGGGCACAAACAAGATGTGCGCGAGCGTCATCCGGGCCTCGAAGCTGCCCGCGGGACGGCCATGCCGATTGTACAGGTAATTGGTTCCGAGCTTGGTCGTCAACGCGATATAACGGCCGTGCGGGTCCATCGCCAGTGCGAGTGGATCAGGCGGCGCGGACCGGTCGGAGAGGGTTTCGAGGCTTGCGTCAAGCCAGCAGAGCCGCGGCCCTTCCACCAGGAGCACCACGAGCGTGCCATCGTCGCTGATCGAGGCGGCCATGATCCGACCCGGGACGCGACGGGTATGGAGCAGGCATGCCGACGCGTCATGAAGCGAGACGACGTCCCCAGCGTCCCAGGTCAGGACCAGGCCCGCCTCGCGAGCCAAGGCCAGGCCCTTGAGCGGCGAGTCGGTCAGCAACGTCCAGCCGGGCGCCGGCTCGAAGTGAGTCGACTCCTTGCCGCCCAGGTTGGCCATCGATCGGCTTCCTCCTCGGTCGAGGCTCGGCCCCGTTCCGAAACTATTTCGACGTGTTGAGCTTTTGGCGGGCGTGGAGGATCGCCTTGCCGAGCACCGGGTCATTCGACGGGTCGCCGAACTCGATCAGCGGTTCAGTGGGCGACGCCGGGCCGTGGCCGGTTCCCGGTTCCGCCACCGTGCCTTCGGCGGGCTTGGCCGCGACCCGGACCAGAATGTCCGGCTCGACCCCTTGCTCGCTGTACGCGCGATTCCGGGGCGAATAGAACTTGGCCGTCGTCAGCTTGAGGCCCGCGGGAGCGGAGCGGAGGGCAAAGATGCTCTGGACCGACCCCTTGCCATAACTCCGCTCGCCCAGCAGCGTGGCCCGACCGTGGTCCTTGAGTGCCCCGGCGAGGATCTCGCTCGCACTGGCGCTGTCGTGGTCGATCAGGACGTAAAGGGGAACCGACCAGACCGCCTTGGACTGCGAGTGATAAACCTGGCTCTGACCCGGTGCCCGGCCCCGGGTCGAGACGATCACGCCCTGTTCGACAAACCGTTCGGCGATCTCGACGGCGACGTTGAGCAGTCCGCCGGGGTTGCCGCGGAGGTCGAGGACCAGGATGCGCAGGCCCTGCCGTCTCAGGGTCGCGATCGCTCGATCGAGCTCCTCGGCCGACGACTTCTGAAACCCGGCGAGTTGAACATAGCCGATTCCCATTGACGGGTCGACGATCCGCGACTGGACAACGCTCTCGACCTCCACGTGACGCCGCCCGAGTACATACGTCTTGGTCGAACTGTCGGCCCGGACGATCTGAATCTCGACCGAGGTTCCCTCGTTCCCCTGAAGCCGGCTGGCGGCCTCGTCGAGGCTGAGCCCGCGGACCGCATGCCCGGCGATCCGGACGATAAGGTCGCCGGACTTCAGGCCCGCGTCCCAGGCCGGACCGCCCCGGATCACGCCGACGAGCCGCAGGCCCTCGGGGTCAAGCTTCAGCTCGATTCCCAGACCTACGAAGTTCCCGTCGATCATCGCGTACAGGTCGTCAAGCTTGTCGGGTGTCAGATAAGCCGTGTAATCATCCAGAACATCACAAGCCCCGTAAGCAAACTCCAGCGCCACCGGTGCCGAGGGGAGCCCCAGTGCCTGCTGAGCGAGTTCGCACGTGGCCAGCAACTGGTCATGGGCCGCCTGACGGTTGGGAACGACGAGACTGGCACGGCGGGCGCTCAGGTTTTGCCGCAGCCAGTTGATCCGATCGGGAGAGCCTGGGTTGATCCGGTTCATTTTAAGGAACGCGGGATCACGCAGCGCCACTTCCATGTTGTCGTATCCACGCCGGACCAGGGGCTCGAGAGGGACAGGATCGACGTAGTTCTGGACGATCCGATCGATGACCTCGTCATAGAGCTCGAACGCCTTGTCGCGCGGAAGCTGGAGCAGGACCTTCCGGAAACTCTGATCCTGGTAGCGGCGTCCCAGCCGATAATGAGATTCACACAGCCGCTTTCGCTGGCTGAATTCGGGTCGGGCGGGCCAGTGCTCGACGGCGTGTTGATACCGCTCGATGGCCGCCGACCAGTTGCGCTGGCGTTCGAGCTCGAGCGCCTGCTGGAGAAACAGCTCGGGATCGTCGTCCGGGGTGCCCACCGAGGGGCTGGCCGGACTGTCCGGGTGAGGAACCGGGATCGGTGCCGAGGTCGGGCTGGTCGGAGATAACGGAGCTGGGGAGGAAAGAGAGGGAGAAGTCGCCCAGGCGGCGAAGGGAGTGAGCCAGGCCATCGCCATCGCGAGGAGCCAGGCCGATCGGCACGTGCCGTGGGGTCGCATCGCTGTCAATCCTCCCGCCACGGAAGGCAACGGAAGGAATCGACGCCGCAAGGAGCCTGCGCGGCAATCACCCGGGAGAAAAAGCCGAGATCGGGACCGGCACGAGCAACCTCCGGATCTTCCGAGGCTGCGGCCTTCGCCCGACGGCCCACCGGGGCAATCACCAGCGTGTTCCGTACGACCATTGATCCGTCCGCACACCACTCCGCTTCGTTGCCATTCGATGAAGCTGCTCAATAATCCTGTTGGAGGGCGACGAACCAGGCTGAGCTCGAAGACGTCGGGCGATCCCGCCCGATTCCACGGAGCTTCCTCTCTCGTCGGTCCGAAGGAGAACGTGAGGTACGCGCCTCCGTCCCCTCTGGAATGGGATTATAACATACGTGGGGCGGAGGCAAGCGACGTCGCGGCCTTGTACTTCTTGCCAGCGAGTGGCGATGGGAAACCAAGCCTCTCGACGATGACTGACAGCGACATTTTGAAAAGATTTCCATCAAGTCGACACGGTCTCGCCGTCGACCGGCCATCGCGTTCAGGACTGCCACCAACCTCGCGACGTGTCTCACCAGTACGATCTTCGCCGTTTCTTGGCTTTCGTCGCTCCCTTCTCGGCTGCCGGCCGGGCGTCCGATAGCAGGATTCCCTGATCTTTCAGTTTCTGCCGCTGCGCAGTCGTGAGCTTGGGCTCGTCGAGCACGACGATGGCTTTCTGGACCTTGCGGGCATGCTTCCCCAGGATTGAGAGGATCCGGTCGGCCGCGTCGTCGTCAGGGCATCGGACCACGGTCCAGGTTTCCAGGGAGCATGGGCGGACCCACCCGGCCCACTCGGCGACCTCGCGGAGGACGTTGGCGGGGACGTCGACCGTTGCATGCCGGCGGAGCCGGGCGACGATCTCGGAACCGGCAAGCCCCTGTCCGACCGCCTTGACGACCGCCTTGCGCGTGATCTTGAGCACCAGAGCGCCCTGTCCGCCCCCCCGGCCGGTTCGTTCGCAGAACGGCATGAGCTCGGCCGCGGGAGCGGGGCTTGGGCCGATGATCACCACGCTGAAATCCGGCTGGATGACGACTCGGGGCGACTCGCCTGTCGCCGCGGCCTCGGTTCCACTCTCCTTGATCTTCCGGCCGAAGTAGGCTCCGAGCTGGGGCAACCGCGCCACGCAGAGCCGACCCTGGCGATCAACGGCCGCCTGGAGCCCGCCCAGAGGGATGAGGCGGTTCCGCACCAGCTCCGCGATCAACGTCCGTGCGATCCGGTCGATGTGTTCCTCGAAGGGGGGAACCAGACGTCCGTTCGTAAAGACGTTGACCTGGAGCGCGTCAGGATCGGTCCCCAGCCAGAGCGGGTTGTCACGCCCAAAGCTCGCGTGATCGAGCAGGCTCTCGAGCAGGTAAATGCTCCCGGCCTCGAGCTCCGAGAAGAGGGAGTCAAGGGGCTTGCGTATCGCCTGAAATTCGGTCGCGAGGGCGCTCTCCAACCCCCTATCGTAATGAGCGACGTTGGGCTTTTTTCCTCTCCCCGACGTGTTTGACTTCAACGCGGCAATCCGTGAGCCGAGAAACCGGAAGTCGGAGTCGACGCGATAAAAATCGGTCAGGTTCGACCCCGCCACGAACAGTTCGAGCTCGGACCTGGTGCTCACGTCGTGGAGGGTAGGCTCGCCGGTGAAGGCTCCGAGAACCGTGGCAAACTGCCCCGCGTTCGAGTCGGCGAGCCATTTCCGTCCTTGAGCGCTGAGTTCGAGAACGGACCCCGTGTTCGAGGATCGACTTACTGTGAGCTTGAGGAAGCGCGACCAGGCGACGGCGGACTCGACCCGGCCCTTGATATCAGTTTGTTGCGCCGCCTCGAACCACGATGGGAGGGGCTCCAGGGCGCTCTCGAAGCGGTCCAGCTCCTTTGCGAACAGGGCGCCATCCTGGCGGAGCCGCGGCGACTGGCTCACGATCTCCAGCAAGAGACTCCGTAGATCGCTGACCAGGTATCCCTCCGTGGGGCCGACCTCACGAGGTAAGTTAATGATCTCAAGCGGAGGGCGTGTTCGTGGGATCGACGCGCGGGTCATGGCAGCGACGACCCTGGGGACAAGGCCCACGCGAACATTGTACGTCCGGGGATCGAAGTCCTCGACAAGGACCAGATTCGTGATCAGTCGGTCGATCGCTGCACGAGCCTGTACGCGTTTCTTTTTCTCGAAACGATCGATCAATTCCAGCATGCCCGGCGGCGCCGGTCGCTCGCGAATCCAGGCGACGACCTGATCCGCCAGCGGGTCCTTGAGCCGCGCCAGGACCCAGCCGGGCCATCGATGAGTCAACACGAAATCGCTCAGACCCTCGTCCAGCCGACCCGAGCAAATTAACCCGGCGCTCCTGAGCGTGGCATCGATTAACGACGAGGTCTCCGTGGTTCCATAAACAAAGTTGATATACCTGGGGAATTCCGTGGAATTCTCGTTGAGTAGGTTATAGCGGTGAATGGCACGGATGCGCGTGAGAAAATCGGCCACGGAGTCGACGGCGAACACGTGGGGAACGGGCTTGCCCTTGATGGTCTTGTCACGGACCTCGACGAAGCCCTCCTGGACGAGCTCGTCAAGCGCCGACTGGGCGAACAGAGAAGCGGCGACGCTCGGAGGCTCTCGAACTTCACGAGGAGAGTAGCTGTAGTAAGAAGTAGAAGTGCTCTCTTTCCTTGGTGATTTGACCTGATCCAGGAAGGCCCGACGCGCCGGGACCGATAACTTCTGCCAGCGAAGATCCCACTCGACCAGGTTCTTGCGGCGATACCCTCGCTCGCCGGGAGTGTAGGATTCGGCCTTGTCCCCGTCTTCGACGAATGGCTTGAGCCAGCTCATATCCATGGTCCTCGGCACACGCGGTTCGGGCACCGAAGCTCATTTTAAACCTGGCGGGCACGCCCCCGGAACCTCCTCGCGCGGAATGGGGTATCGTCTCAGCACGATCGGGTCAGGTTTCCCGGGGCGAGTCGCTGAACTCGCATACCCGTCGCGACGCGTCGGCTCGAACGGACCTCGGAGGCCGACTGGTCGAGGAGCGCGAGGAGTGCCTCGTAATCCACGGGCTTGAGCATATGATAGTCGAATCCGGCTTCACGCGACCGGCGCAGCGCCTGTTCCTCTCCGTATCCGGTGATCGCGATGATGACCGCGCGGCGATGTCCTTCCTGGCGAAGCTGTCGCGCGACCTGATAGCCGTCGAGCGACGGGAGCCCGATATCGAGCAGGACGACGTCGGGCAGGTCACGACGCGCCACCTCGAGCGCCTCGCGGCCGTCGTGAACGGTTTGGACCTCATGACCCGAGCCGCGCAGGAGCTCGGCCAGGGCGCAAGCCGAGTGGAGGCTGTCGTCAACGAGCAAGATCTTTTGCCCGGTTCTGGAGTCGGTTGCGGTGTCGAGCGACCAGCACGCCGGCCGTTCCTCCTCCGGCGGCTCGGCGGCGGGCAGGAAGATGGAGAACGTGCTCCCCTGACCGAGGCCCTCGCTCTCGGCCATGATCCGCCCGCCATGGAGCTCGATGAGCTTGCGAGCAACCGTCAGGCCGATTCCCAGCCCGCCGTGCGTCCGATCGAGTGACGGGTCGACCTGGATGAACAGGTCAAAGACCCGGTTGCACATCGAAGGCGTCAGCCCGATTCCATTGTCGCGGACCCGGACGACCAGCTCGTCGCCCTCGGCGTGGATTGAGATCGCGATCCGGCCCTGTTTCTCGGTGTACTTGGCAGCGTTGGCCAGGAGGTTGACGATCACCTGCTCGAGCCGCACGGGATCGGCTTCGACCCAGAGCGAGCCGGGCGCGACCGAGAGCCCGATCTCGTGTTGCCGCTCCTCCAGCAGCGAGCGCGTCGTCTCGATCGCGCGGTTGACGATCGATGCCACGCCGATCCGCTCGCGACGGAGCTGGATCTTGCCCCGGGTGATCCGCGAGATGTCCAGCAGGTCGTCGACCAGGCGGGTCAGGTGATTGAGCTGATGGGCCAGGACTTCCTTGGCCCACTCCATCCTCTCGGGGGGCAGCTCGAACCGACGGATGAGCTGGGTGGCGTTGTGCAGCGCCGATAGGGGGTTGCGCAGCTCGTGGGCCAGGATCGCGAGAAACTCGTCCTTGCGCCGATCGGCCTCAACCATCGCTTCCTCGGCCCGTTTCCGCGCGGTCAGGTTGCGGAGGACCTGTGTAAATCCCTGGATACGGCCTTGCTCGTCGCACAACGGCATGATCATGCCGCTACCCCAGAACTCGGTGCCGTCGGCCCGCGTGTACCAGTTCTCGGTCTCGAGCCGGCCTCGCCGCTGGGCTTCGATCCGCTCGAGTTCGGGAGTGCCCGCCTGAACGTCCTGGACCCGGGAGATCCGGCTGATGGGCCAGCCGAGCATCGCGGCGGACTCGAGCCCGAAGAGCTCCTCGGCGCCGCTGCTCCAATGGGTGACGCGCCCTTCGACGTCGGTCGTGATGATCGCGTGGTCCTTGATACTATCGAGGATCAGGCGGTGCTGGATCTGACGCTGCTGCAGCGCGGCCTCGGCCCGCTGCCTCTCCAGGCGTTCTCGCGCTTCGGCCAGGGCTCGGCTCACCGCAGGCGCCAGCCGCTCCAGCCGTTGCTTGAGCACGAAGTCGGTCGCCCCGCGCTTCAGCGTCTCGACCGCGACCTCCTCGCCCAGGGTACCCGTCACAAAGAGGAACGGCAGGTCAGGACATTCCCGCCGCGCGATCTCAAGCGCCGCCAGCCCATCAAAACCGGGAAGGGAGTAATCGGCGAGTATCAGATCATACGTTTTCGACCGCAGCGCCGACCGGAACTCCGCCTCGCCGCCGACCCGTTCGATCGATACCCGGAACGCGACCGATTCTCGTTCAAGCCAGGTGTGAATCAAGCTGGCGTCGAGCGGACAGTCTTCCAGATGAAGAATCTCGATCATGCGCACGCCGAAAGCCCTCCGAATCCATGGATATACACTTCAATAGGTTGTATCGGTCCGTGATGTTTTCAGCGTTTCAAGCGAAGACTCCCCGGCGGCGGTTCGTTGAGCACGGCCCAGAAGATGCCGAGGTCCTGGATCGCGTCGATGAATTCCTTGAAATCGACCGGCTTGACGACGTAAGCGTTGACCCCCAGCCGGTAGCTCTTGAGCAGGTCCTTCTCTTCGCGCGACGAGGTCAGGATGACCACGGGCACCGTCTGGAGGTTGGGGTCGTTGCGCATCGCCTCCAGGACCTGAAGACCATCAATCCGGGGAAGTTTCAGGTCGAGTAACACGACCGTGGGGTTGCCGCGATCGCGGTTGGCGAACTCGCCCTCGCACCGCAGGTAATCCAGCGCCTCGACCCCATCGCGGGCGACGACCACCTCGTTGGCGAGCTGGCTCCGCTCCAGGGCCATGAGGGTCAGATCGAGGTCCTTCGGGTTGTCTTCAACCAGCAGGATCGGTTTGAGCATCTCGCCCTCCCTCGGTCCATACCGTCTTCGGCAGCGCGAACGAGAAGGCCGCACCGACATTCAGCGCCCCCTCGGCCCAGGTCCGACCGCCATGTCGCGCGATGATCCGCCGGACGTTGGCCAGACCGATGCCCGTCCCCTCGAACTCCTCGATCCGATGAAGCCGCTGAAACACGCCGAAGAGCTTGTCGACGTATTGCATATCAAATCCGACGCCGTTGTCGCGGACGGAGACGACGATTTCGCGGTCGTTGACCTCACCGCCGATCGTAATAACCGCCTCGTCGCGTTTGCGGGTGTATTTCACGGCGTTGGAGATCAGGTTCCGAACCGCCAGGCGCATCATCATCAGGTCGCCCTCGATGCGCGGCAGGGGCGAGACCTCCCAGCGAATCCGACGGCCAGGGGCCTCGGCGGTCGCCTCGCTCACCTGCTCGGCGACGAGCTGATCGAGATCGATCGCGACGGGATGGATTCGCGTCCGGCCCATCCGCGAGAACGACAGCAGGTTGTCGACCAGCGTGCCGGCGTACCGGGCGCTCTCGATGATCGTGTCCAGGAAGCCGCGGCCTTTATCCGAGAGCCGGTTGGCCTCGCCCTCGCGCAGAAGCTCCGAGTAACCCACGATGTGCCGGAACGGTGCCCGCAGGTCGTGCGAGACCGAGTACGAGAACGCCTCGAGCTCCTGATTGCTCCGCTCGAGCTCGTCGTTGAGCTGTGCCAGCTCCTCCGCCTTGCGGAGTACGATGCCGACCACGCTATTGCGGAGCTCCTGGGCGGCCTCGACCTCGGCGCGCGACCAGGGCCGCGAGCGGAGGCGGACCGTCTCCTGCCAGTTCTCGAACGACTTGCGGGGATGGATCTTGAGTCCATTTTCGCCGAAGATGATCGGCTTGGTGGGGTTGCCTCCCCACTCGATCGTCCGCAAGATCTCGGGCCGGAACCAGAGCAGGTAGCTGCGGTGCAGCTTGGAGATGGAGACGGCCATCAGACCGCTGGCCACGTCGCCCTCCAGAGTCACCGCGGGGATCTGGCGCGATGTTTCATCCGTGAGGAAGATCTCGGGAGCCTCCGCTTGCTCGGCCAGCCAGTCCGCGATCTGTCGGACCACCTCATCCGAAGGGGTCCGGCCGATCAAGGTGCATCGATCTTCAAATAGAATGGCCACTCCGGTCGAGCCGGTCAAGTCCATCAGGTCGTCGCCGCGATCGACCAGACCCGTGACGAAGTTCTCGTGCCCCGTCATCGATGCCAGAAGCCGCCCCTGAACCGACTTGAGCCGCATCCGGTGCTCGTACTCGGCCTGACGTTCGTGGGTCGCGAGCTGGAGCGAGAGGACCTGTCCCAGGAAGGCGGCACGTGGCCCGGGTCTCGAACGACACCACGCGTCGGGTCCGATGGTGGCACGAGATCAGGCCCCAGAGCTCGCCGTCTCGGACCAGCGAGATCGACATCGACGCCACCGTCCCCATGTTCTTCATGTACTCGACATGGATCGGCGAGACGCTGCGCAGCGTCGCGAACGTCATGTCGAGCGGCCGGCCCGTGATCGGGTTCACCGCCGGTACCATGGGCACGGGTTCGTAATCCGAGTCCGCGATCAGGCGAAGCCGGTTCACGCGATAGAGCTCGCGCCCTGCGCCGGGATGTCGGTCGCCGGAAACCTCAGACCCATGTACGAGGGAAGGCGGTCGTTTCGCGATTCCGCGATCACGGTGCCGCACCAGTCCTCCTCGAAACGGTAGATCAGAACGCGGTCAAAATCAGTGATCGCCCGGACCTCGTGCGCCGCCAGCCGCGCCAGCCCCTCGAAGCTCGCCGACGACTCGAGCTGTGCCAGGAACTCGCGCAGGAGGGGATAGATTTCCTGAAACGTGCCGACGTTCTCACCGACGACGGGCTCGAGTTCGAGGATCACGACCTGATCGTGCCGGTGGACGATTGCCTGGAACGAGACCATCTCGCCGCGGACGTCGAGCTTGACGGTACGAAGCAGGAGCGCGTTCTGCTTGATGACCTGCTGCTCCATCGCGTGATGGAACTCCGCCGTCACCGGACCGCCGAGGACCTCGCCCAGCCTATGTCCCAGGACGTTTTCCAGGTCCCTTCCCAGCAGCGCGCCGACGTTTGCGCTGGCCTGAACCACTCTCAAGGAAGGCTCCTCGATCACGAGGAGTACGCCGTGCGGTTGGATGCTACCGGGAGTGAGAATCGGCTCGCGGTCGCAGGTCGTCAGGTCAACCGACCGGCTCGGGCTCAGGTTCGAGCCGGTCTCCTCCCCCTTGGTCGCGGCATTCCGCTGACTGTCCGTACGGGTCATGGTCCGACGTGAATCCCCCGCGGTCCTCATGGATTTCCAAACGCGGAAAGAGTGCCGCAAAACCGGCGCCGGAAGCGAGGTGGAAACGTCGGTGCGCGTCTCACGGACAATCTTCCCTGGCATTCTGAAAATCGACCCCCTCTTCTGTCAAGCGGCAAGACGTGGTGTAGCCGAGTCGTGGAGCCGTTTCGTACTTCGACACCTGACAAGTTGACGAGGCCCCCCAACCCTGGCACCCGCCGCCGGATTTGTAACCGCGGCCACCCTGGGCCACAAGGCGTTTGTTCGCGGGAAGACCTGAGTTCGTTTGTGCCACGGCCCGAGTTCGTTTGTGCTGGCGTCGAGTTCGTTTGTGCTGGCGTCGAGTTCGTTTGTGCTGGCGTCGAGTTCGTTTGTGCTGGCGTCGAGTTCGTTCGCGCCACAGCCCGAGTTCGTTTGTGCTGGCGTCGAGTTCGTTCGCGCCACGGCCCGAGTTCGTTTGTGCTGGCGTCGAGTTCGTTTGTGCTGGCATCGAGTTCGTTTGTGCCACGGCCCGAGTTCGTTCGCGCCACGGCCCGAGTTCGTTCGTGCCGCCAGTCGAGTTCGATCGTGCCGGGCCGAATTGGTCCGAGGGCCTCTATGAGAAGCAGGGACGGCCGAGGTCCTGGAATTCCGTGGTGCCGACTTGAGTCGAGACGAGTGCGTTTCTGTTGAGGGCTTCTCGTAAACCCTTCGATCGGTTCAGAGCGCCGGGTCCTGGGATTCCTGCGAATTGTCAAGAAGCGCCAGGACGCACCGGCGGCGCGGCCCTCACTTATTAACATCGTGAAACGGTCCCGTTCCGTGTTCGGATTCCGCGCGGGGCTCGCGGTGGTGGCTGCGCCTGTCGTCACGACCGGCGCCGCTGGCAAGTTCCGATTGAACCGGATTCTCGCACTGGCGCTCCGAGGCCGATTGACGGGTCGAGAACGAACCGTCGCTTCGCGGCGTGGGATGGTCCGCACGGGACTTGACTTCGAGGAAACGAGGCCGGACCATGACGTCCATTCCGACTCACAGGCGCCTGATTCGGCTGGTTGAAACTCGCCCTCCTCCACTGAGGTTCACGCGATGGTGCAGACACTTGAACGACGAGCGGCATCGCCGCTGATCGGTCCCACCCGGCTCCTGATCGACAATCAATGGGTTGACGCGGCCGAGGGCGGGGTGTTCGAGACCTTGAACCCGGCGACGGGCGAGGTGATCGCCGAGGTCGCGGCCGGCACGGCCGCTGACGTCGATCGCGCGGTCAAGGCCGCGCGACGGGCCCTCGACGAAGGCCCCTGGGCCGAGATGGACGCGGCCGATCGCGGGCTCCTGCTGTACAAGCTCGCCGACCTGGTCGAGCGGAACGCCCGCGGACTCGCCGATCTCGAGTCACTGAACTCGGGCAAGACGATCAGCGACTCGGTCGGCGACCTTCAGGGAGTTGTCAACACCCTCCGCTACTATGCCGGCTGGGCCGACAAGGTCGAGGGGCGGACGATCCCGGTCCGGGGCAACTTCCTGAGCTACACCCTGCGCCAGCCGGTGGGCGTGGTCGGCCAGATCATTCCCTGGAACTTCCCGCTTCTGATGCTCGCCTGGAAGTGGGGCCCGGCCCTGGCCTGCGGCAACGCCGTCGTGATGAAGCCCGCCGAGCAAACCCCCTTGACCGCGCTACGGCTGGGCGAGCTGGCGATCGAGGCCGGATTCCCCGCTGGGGTCATCAACCTGGTCAACGGCTTCGGCGAGACGGCGGGCGCGGCCCTGGTGGCGCATCCGGAGGTCGACAAGATCGCCTTCACCGGCCACGTCGATACCGCCAGGATCATCCAGCGTCAAGCGGCCGAGACCCTCAAGCGAACCACCTTCGAACTGGGCGGCAAGAGCCCGAACGTGATCTTCGCCGACGCCGACCTCGACGAGGCCGTCGCGGGGGCGTTCCATGCCATCTACTTTCACGGCGGCCAGTGCTGCACCGCGGGCAGCCGTCTATTCGTCGAGAAGCCGATCCACGAGGAGTTCGTCGCCCGCCTGGCCGAGAAGGCAAAGGCCCGGAAGCTCGGCGACCCGCTCGACCCCGGCACCGAGCAAGGCCCGCAGGTCTCGCAGGAACAGCTCGACAAGATCCTCCACTACGTCGATCTCGGCAAGAAGGAAGGCGCCCGGCTCGTGGCCGGCGGCGCCGGCGCGGCGACCGTGGCTACTTCGTCGAGCCGACCATCTTCGACCGCGTCAACGATGACATGGCCATCGCTCGCGACGAGATCTTCGGACCCGTCGTCAGCGTCCTCCCGTTCACCGGTGTCGACGAGATGATCCGGCGCGCCAACCAGACGAACTACGGCCTGGCCGCCGCCGTCTGGACCAGGGACATCGACAAGGCCCATCTCTATGCCCGCAAGGTGAAGGCCGGCACCGTCTGGGTCAACTGTTACCACGTCGTGGACGCCAACACCCCGTTCGGCGGCTTCAAGATGTCGGGCCAGGGGCGCGAGAACGGCGAGGCCGCGCTCGAGCACTACACCGAGCTCAAGACCGTGACGGTCAAGCTCGGCGGCAAATAGAAATAGGCGGTATTGATGGTAAGGTAAGCCCCGGAGCGGCCCTGGCGCGTCGCGACTCCTTGATCAACATCAACGCGTCCCTGCCAGCGCCGCCTCGCGGGCGTCAATCAGGCCATCGCCATCGCCGTCGAGCCGTCGGAAGACATCGAGCGGGCCGAGGAACTCGCGAGGGGAGAGATCGCCATCGCGGTTTCGGTCCATGGGACCGAACCATCGAGGACCCGGCGCCACGATGGTCGGTGCCGCTTCGGCCATCAGGATGCCCGGTGAGATCAGATCGTAGGCGGGCGGTCCCTGAGACAGCGAGAGCTCGAACCGGTGGGGGATCTCCGTCGCCTTGACCTGGCCGTCGCCATTGCGGTCGAACGACGTCAGGCGGTCGCGCGCCTCGTTCAGCTCGCGGAGGCCGAGCCGGCCGTCGCCGCTGGCATCGAGGTTGCCGAAGAGGTGCACGCCCCGGTCCTTCACCGACAGGATCGCATGACCGCTCCGCAGGTCCTCGATGAGCGTCAGCGTGGCGATCAGCTCGGGGAGAACGATCCGGCCGTCGTTGTTCCGATCCATCAGGATGAACAGGCTCTGAAACGGCTCCTGGCCCCGCGACTCGCCGCGGGTCAATGACTTGCTGTCATCGACATCAAGATCCTGGAAACTCCGTTCGTATACCGGGCGCACCGCGAGGCTTCCCACGACGTATCCTCGGTGCGGACGTCGACCCGCACGTCGCCCTGCTCGATCGTCACCAGAGACGCCTTGCCGCTCCGCATCCGCAATCGGACCTGGACCGAAGCCGCGCCGGACTCGATGGGGCGGGCGAGGGACGATCGACGATTTCGAGGGCCGGCCGCCCCGACGGTCGCGGACCCAGCCGGATGATCAGCTCGACCGAGGGCTCGCCCCGGTCGAGAAACTCCATGATCTCAATACTGTCGAGCGCGCCATCGCGGTTCGCGTCGAACTTGCGGAAGACCTCGGGAGCGAGCCGGACCTCGGCGCGGCTGAGCCGCTGGTCCTTGGTCCGCCCCATCCCGCCGCTCGCGGTGCCGTCCAGCCGGTTCAGGACCTGTCGGACCGTCTGAATCCGCGACTCACGGCGGTCAAGCGGCAAGATCGGCGGCAGGGTGTCGCCCCGCGGGTTGTTCGCGGCCGACGCCGCGCTGTTCGGGTCGCGGAAGGCGGTCAGCTCGACGCTCGAAAGCGCCTCGTCGTCATTTCGGTCGAACCGACGGAGCACCTCCGCCGCCCGCCGGCGCTCCAGAGGCGCGAGCGTCCCGTCGCCGTCGGCGTCAACCCGGGCGAAGGTGGCGTCCTGTTCCAGCTCCGAGGGCTGCATCCGCACCACGACCGGACTGTCGAGCACCTGGAAATAATCGGCCAGCAATTCGCGCTCGGTCGAACCGGCGGCGCTGAAATCAAACGACTCGTGCAAACGGCCGACCGCATCGACCCACGCCGCGGTGATGGGTCGCTCGCCGATCTGGAGATGCAGGCGGATCAGGAACGACTGCGTGCCGCCCAGGAAGAGCAGGTCCTGCACGTCGCCGGCCGGCCGGGCCGGTGGGGCCGCCGACGCCCACGAACCGACGACCGCCAGCCAGCCCGACAGAACCATCGCGATGATGCCACGTTTACACATGATCATCCCAGCGCCTCCGCGATCGGCCGGGCCGACGGGTCGGCGATCCGGATCGGCCGGCCGACGTCGGAGACGTTCTGCTTGGACGGATCGATCCCGAGCGCCTTGCAGATGGTGGCCATGAAGTCGGGAACGCTCACCGGCCGGTCTTCCACGGTCATGCCATCGGCGCTGGTCCGGCCGATGGCCCGGCCGCCCTTGATCCCGCCACCGCCGAGCACGGTCGACCAGGCGCCGGGGAAGTGGTCGCGGCCGGACTGGGGGTTGATCGACGGCGTTCGGCCAAACTCGCCCATCCAGACGATCAGCGTGGTGTCAAGCAAACCCCGCTGCTTGAGGTCGCTCATCAGAGTCGCCCAGCCGGGGTCGAGCACGTTTGACAGCTTCTTGACCGACTCGAAGTTATTCTGATGCGTATCCCAGGCGAACGTCTGCGCGTTGTCGATCCCCGAGAGCGAGACCTCGACGAACGGTACGCCCCGCTCGACCAGGCGTCGGGCGAGCAGACAGCCCTGTCCGAACGCGTTGCGGCCGTAAGCGTCGCGCAGGGCCTCGGGCTCGCCTTCGAGGTTGAACGCCTCGGCCGCCTTCGAGCGGAGCATCCGAACCGCGCGGTCGTAGGCCGATTGATGGCTCAGGGTCGGTACGCCGCCATGCCCCGCCCGGAAATCGCGCGCGAGGTCGTCGAGCAGACCGAGCCGTGCCTCGGCCTGTCGGTCGTTGACCCCTTCGGGGAGCGCGAGGTCGGCGACCCGCAGCTCCGAGGCATCGTAGCTCGCCCCGCGACGCAAACGGCGGGCGCCCGATTCGCCAACGACCAGGGCGCGTACCGCGGTCCCAGAAAGCCCGGACCGAACGCCGACGGATTGAACGCGCGATACGGTGAGATGCTCACGCAGCCCGGAAGCTCGGCGTCGTCGCGCTCGAGCTCGCTGGCGACGATCGAACCGAGGCTCGGGTAATGAATCGGCCCCTGGGGAACATAACCGGTGCGGAGCAGGAACGTCGCCCGGCCGTGATCGCCTTCCTTGGTGCTCATCGAACGGATCAACGCGAGATGATCCATCTGCTTCGCGAGCATCGGCAGGTGCTCGCTGATCGATAGACCCGGCACGCTCGTGTCGATGGCCTTGAACGGGCCGCCGTTGGCGTGCCCCGGCTTGGGGTCGAAGGTGTCAAGCTGACTGGGGCCACCGGTCATCCACAACAGGATGCACGCTCGACGACGGCCGGGATCAGCCGCGGCCACATCGGCCAGGGTCTCGATCCAGCCCGAGCTCGAGGTCAGCGCCACGCCGGCCGCGGCCATCCGCATCCAGCTCCGGCGGCTCCATCGGTCCAGTCGGCTCCCGGAAGCGGGCAGGTGAACGCTCATGGATGGCTGCTCCCGCGGTTCGATCGATCGATCAATCGATCAATTAATGATTAAGCAAAAACTCGGGACTGTTCAGGAGCGCCCAGAACACGTCCGACAGCGCCCTGGATTTCGAACCGTCGGCGGCCGAGCCTCCGCCCTCGACGTAGGCAACCATCCGGGCCGATTCCTCGGGCCTGGGCCGACGGCTCAATGTCGCCAGGAAGAGGGTCTCGACCCGGCTCGGGGTGTCGAGAAACGGCGCGTCGGCGACCGCCGAGAGGGTCGCGCCGGTTTCGAGATGGGTCGCGCCCGCCACGATCCGGCCGTTCATCAGGGCGAGGGCCTGAAGGATCGTCGTCTGAGCGTCGCTGGATGTCTCGTCCTGACGCGCGAACTTTTCGAGGAACTCGCCGCGCGCGGAACCCGACAGGCCGTTCAATCGATCGAACCGCGACTCGTCGGGGGTCAGGCCGACCGCCTGGGCGAGACTATCGTAAAGCTGTTCACCCGTCAGTCCGCGCACCCGCATTCGCGCGAAGAGACGCGGCGTATCACCTCCGGTGGATTCCGGCTCGCCCGCACCCGCGCCCCCGATCGCGGCGCTGCCGAGCTGATACGGCCGGCTCAGGACGATGGCGCGGATCAGGTACTTGCGATCAAAGCCGTGCGCGGCGAACGACCGGGCCAGGGTGTCGAGCAACTCGGGATGGCTGGGCGGGTTATCCGCCCCCATGTCATCGACCGGATCGACCAGACCGACCCCGAAGAACTGGGCCCAGGTCCGGTTGACCGCGGCGCGGGCAAAGTAAGGATTCTCCGGCGCGGTCATCCAGTCGGCCAGCCGCAAGCGCACGGGCTCCTCGGCGCGAACCTCGGGTCTGGTCCCATCGAGAAACGCCGCCTTCACCACCTTCGATGTGCCCGGGATCGACGCCTCGCGGCGCTCGGGCCGCTCGCGGATCGGGTCCGGCGACGCGTCATCGCCATTGCTCTTTTCGAGGCTGGAGAAGAACGCCGCGTAGCTCCAGAACTGGTCGCGGGTCCACGAGGCGAACGGGTGATTGTGGCACTGGGCACACTCCAGTCGAACGCCCAGAAAAAGCCGGGCGGTGCTCGCGGCCAGGTTCTCGCTCTTGACGTCCTTGGCCAGGTAAAACGGCAGCGGCGACGGCTTCTCGGCAGAAGCCGGATTGTTCGACGCCCGATTTCGCGTCCGATCGACCCCGACCTTTGCGGTCAGGATCTCGCGGACGACCTGGTCGAAACCGGCGTTCGACGCGACCTGGTCTCGGAGCCACGCCTCGAACGTGGGAGCGAGCGCCTGCGCCTGCGGGTCGGAATCGATCTCGGGAATCATCCGCCGCAGCTCGACATTCGTGGCGTGCGCGATGTACGAGGGACCGTCGAGCAGGCGCTCGACCAATCGCTCGCGCTTGCCAGGCTCGGATTCGTCCAGGAACGCCCGGACCTCGCCGGCCGACGGGATCTTGCCCGTCAGGTCGAGCGACACCCGACGATAGAACGCCCCATCGTCGACCGGCGGCGCGGGCTGGACCTGGTTCTCCTTCCAGCGGGCCGCGATCAGGTGATCGATCGTCGCCGACAGGTCCCTGGCGTCCTCCCCCGCCCGGGCCGACGCGCCGGAGGCCAGCAACGCCCATCCCCAGCCCCATCCCATCAACGCCAGCCAGAGAATCCCGGACGTGCCGGCTCGCTCCCGCGATTTCATTGACGGAGGCTCCTGGGTTACGGAGTGAAGTCCGCTCCGGACCTGATCCGACAGAAGTCATACCCTCCGACATTCTGGTCAACGCACGCGACGGATGCAACACCCCTTCGCGCGAGGATCGCACGTTCGCGAGCTTTCGAATTCACGGCAGCAGGTCCGCCCCGTCGAATCGACCGGCCTCGACGCCGTCGATGACCAGCGGGACCGACTGTCCGGGCACGTCATCCTGCCGGGCGTGGTAGCCCTCAGGGTAGGGCAGGCTGTACACCTCGACCTGACGATCCACGAGATTCACGATCCAATAGACGGGGATGCCACTTGCGCCGTAGATGCCGCTCAGCTTTCGATCTTGACCGAGGCTGGAGTCCGAAACCTCGACGACGAGACCGACGTCCGTCGATTCGGGGGAGCGCTGACTGTAGTCTCGAATCTCTCCACGAACGATGCAACGGTCGGGCTCGGGCTTGCTGATCTGGCTGGGAAGCCGGATGGGCTTGGCCGATCGAACGTGCCAGCCGGCCGGGATCAGCCGGTTGAGAACCCGTCCGCATCGCTCATCGGCGGTGCACTGGGGCTCATTCTGGGTCATCTTCGCCACGAGCAAGCCGTTGATCAGGTGCAACTGGTCGCGGTCGGTGAAGATCCCGGCCGCGACCATCTCCTCGTACTGTTCGAGGCTGAGCCGGAACAAAGGCATCGGCACCCAGTCCAACCCGGCCGGCGCCGAAATCGCGGAGAGCTTCGACATGAAGGAAGTTCCCGATCGCCCTTGCCTTTGACCGTCGATCTCAGCCTCGCGAGCGCGGCGCGATCACGGGCTCTTGGACTTCCGCCCGTCGGCGACCCAGTCGACGCCTTGAATGACCAGCTTGAGCAGGTTCGGGTCGCGCATCGGGTCGTCGCTGCCGGGCTTGATGCTCCTGTGGCCGAGCGGGGTGTGGAAGACCCGTCCCTCGCCGTAGACACGGGTCCAGGCCACAGGCCAGGTGCCGCCGTTGTATTCGGTGGTCGCGAGGGGCTCGACCTGGTGCTTCATCTGAAGGTTGGAATAGAGCTCGTCCTTCAGCTCGAAGTCGTGGATACCTTTGGTGATCGGGTGCTCAGTGTTGACGATCTTGATCTTGAACGTGCCGATCTTGGTCTTCGAGTTGGGCAGCCCGACGTGCGAGAAGACGCCGCCGAGCATGTCGCGCCACTCGGGGAGCCAGTCGGGCGCCGCGTTGTCGGCGCCATGGATCGAGATATACCCGTGACCGGCCTTCACCCAGTCGAGCAGCGCCTTCTGCTGGCCCTCGGTGAATTTGAATTCGGGGTCGCGGCGGTCGGCGTTGACGATCATCAGGTCGTACTTGTTCATCGCCGGGGTTTCGAGGACGGCGCCGTCCTCGTTGATGGTCACTTCGTACCGGCCGGTGTCTTCCAGCGCACTGGCCAGGTAGAATGCCTGGTCGCGGTATCCGTGGTGGTTGCGCTGACCACCGGTCAGCAGGAGCACGCGGACGGGCTCGACCCCCTTGGCCACGCTCCTCTGAGCCTGCGCCGACCGGGGTGTGAGTGCGGAGACGAGCGAGATGAACGCCAGGGTCGAGACCAACGTCGAGGCCAGGCCAAGCCATCGGAGCGGTAGGGAACGCACGTGTCGGGTTCTCCGGGGGGTATGCGGCTGTGAGGACAGAGTTCGCGGACAATGGCTCGTATCGTAGACGCGCCGGTTTCCGGTCGCAAGCGGCGGGTTGATCCTCGGCTCCGATCCCGATGCCTGGAAATCCCGCCCTTGTCTTTTTTTCAATGCACACCAGGGGAGACCTCCACTGATGAATCGTTTGCTGGTCAGGTCGCATCGCAGGCCAGGCCGTCGCGTCGCGGGTGCGTTCACCTTACTGGGCCTTGGCCTCTCTCTCTTGCTCGGGGCCGACGAGCCCCGGCGCAAGGTGGACGCGGGGGGCTTGAGCTTCGAGGTCCCGGCGGCCTGGAAGTCGTCACCGCCGACGTCTCCGATGCGGCGGGCCGAGATCAAGGTCGATCCGGTCGAGCCCGACAAGACGGCCGCCGAGCTCGTCGTCTTCGCGTTCCCCGGCGGCGCGGGAACGGTCGAGGCCAACATCAAGCGGTGGCAGAACCAGTTCAAGGACGCGAGCGGCAACCCGCCCGAGGTGACTTCGAAGACGGTCGAGGGGAAGAATGTCAAGGCGACGCGGGTCGAGACCGCTGGCCACTATTATCCGACGAGGTTCCCCGGTCAGCCTCCCCAGTCCGACCAGCCGAATTTTCGGCTCCTGGGGGCGATCGTCCAGTCGGGCGACACCGGCTACTTCCTCAAGATGGTCGGCCCCGACAAGACGATGATCGCCGCGCGGCCCGACTTCGATCAGTTGATCGCGTCGATCCGTGCCACCAACCCGTGAACCGAATCAGACGGACGTTCGAGACCGCGTCATGTCGACCCTGATGATCATCTGCACGCGCTGCACCCTGACCAACCACGGCGCCGCGCGGTTCTGCTCGCGGTGCGGCCTTCCCCTGGGCACCATGCTCCCCGACTCGGGCGCGGGGAGCGATGCCCTGGGGCCTTACGAGGCGCCCGACCCGGCCGATCCGGACACCTCGCGTCTGATCCGCGACCTGGCCCTCCGATCGGGTTACGACTGCGCCTCGTCGGGACACGGCTGGCGGCTCGTCGTGCCCTTGCCCATGGACCGCCACCAGGCGGTCTACATCGGCCACGCGGGGAGCGATTCCGAAGGCCGCGCGATCGTCTCGCTCGTCTCGGTGTGCGGCCCGGCCAGCGACCGCGACGGCCGGGTCGTCCTCAAGCTCAACGCCCGCAGCGTCGAGGGCCATTTCGCGATCAAGGTCCTGCGCGGTGAGGAATACTTCGTCGTCATCCAGAACATCGCCGCCGAGTCCCTTCCCACCCTCGACCCTGCCGGCCTGGTCCGCCGGATCGCCGAGGCCGCCGATGGCCTGGAAGACCGTCTCTCGCGGGGACGAGATGTTTATTAATTTTGCATTTTGATTCTTTAATCTAATGATCTACGCGATCAACCAGGCCGTGACACCATGATCCATGCTCTGGTCTGGACGCAACATAACGGGACCGGCACGGCGATCGCCGCGCCGGTCCCGATCACCTGACTTCGGGCCGGTGGACAGGCCGGCATCGTCTCCCGCTCATTGGCTCGCCGGGTCGACGGTGCTCGCCGGGTGGCTGGGGTCATCCGGCGGCAAGGCCATCATGCCCATGCCGCCCATCATACCCATACCACCGCCCATGCCGCCCATCATACCACCCCCCATCATGCCCATACCACCGCCCATTCCACCCATACCACCGCCCATCATGCCCATACCACCGCCCATCATGCCCCTACCACCCATACCACCACCGCCGCCCATGCCCATGAGCGAGAGCGGAATGATCGCCAGGTCGGCGACCGGGTAGACGCGAATCTCGGTCGGCTGGTCTTCCGACGATTCGGACGTGATGGTCAGCAGCCCGTCCTTGACGGTGTAGGTCAGGTTCAGTTGCTTGAGCAGCAGCCGCAGAGTGGTCTTGAGAGGCACTCCTTCGAGGTCGAGCGTCACGGGCGACGACATTGTCTTCTCGGCCTCGTTCAGGCCGACGGGGTCGACGTAGATCGGAATCCCGTTGTCGTTCGGTCCCTGGGTGGCCGACTTGATGTACTTGAGCACGTCCTCGAGCGGGGTCGAGTTGCCGAACGACATCGAGATCGGCTCGTCCAGCTTGGTCAGGATCGCCTTTGTCTTGCCGTCGCGCTCGAGCAGGTCGACCGCATTGCCGTACCGCTTGATCCGGCGTTCGGAGAGAGCCCGCCACCGCTCGGCGTCAGGATACTCGATGGTGGTCGTATCCGGGAACGGAATCACGGCGCGATCGACGTCCTGGAGCGAGAGCATGAACCGGTATTCCTTGATCTGCTCGAAGGCCAGCTCCTGGGCGAGGAAGCCCATGGCCGACGCAACGAACACTCCCGCGCGGGGTGCGGGGGAGTTCGGCACCAGGGCACTGGCCGACATGGCGAGCAGCCGCGCGTCGTAAAATGGAGCCGTCGAGGCCGCGATGTCGCCGAGACCGCCGTTAGCCAGGACGTTGTACTGCCCCTGGGCCATCAGGGTATCGAACTGCATCATCAGGGTGTTGACGGTTTCCTGATTGCGGTTGAGCTGATCGAGAGCCCGGACCTGCTGCTCGGCGGAGGACTGAAGCCGCATGGCCTGGGCGCGCTCCTGAACGATCCGCTCCTCGGCCCGGACGGTCGAGAGGATGTCGGCTTGAAGCTCGCGATCCAGCTTATTCCTGGCCGCTTCGTCGACGTCCGGGCTCGAGCGCAGGAGGTTCTGCGCCAGCTTGAGCGTACTGATGGCCGCCTCGGGCTGACCCTGGGTCACGAGATCGCGAGCCGCCTGGACGCGCTGGCGAATATCGGCCGAGAGCTGTTCACGAGCGATACTTTGCAGTTGACTCACGTTCTCGAGCGAGGCCAGGGCTTCGTGCTCGCCCGGTGTGGACGATCCGGAGGCCCCGGTCTCCGAGGCTGATCCAGCCGCCTCAGATTTCGGTTGCGTTCCATCGGCCGGAGGATTCTGGAGCGCGAGCCTGCGAACCTTGACGTTGCCGCGTGAGGCGCGGTTCAATCCCTGTTCTGCGTCGCGATTGGTCGGATCGAGATCGAGGGCCTTACGAAAATAGGTGGCCGCCTGTGTCGGCTGACCCTGTGTCAGCGCCAGCCGGCCCAGATCGGACAGTTGCCGTGAAAGCGGCGGTACGACCGGCTCGACAGCCAGGGCTTGCGTCGCGGCACACAGGAACAGGCCGCTGAATAGCCAGCCTTCCGGCGCCACCCAAAGATACGCGCTTCGAAACATGGTTCGATTCACCTCCCGATCTGGTAAGGAATACCGGATCCAACCGATGCTCGGCTGATGGGGGGGTGTTCCGTCGAACGATCAGGCCGGAGCCGAGGATTCAATGCCGAAACGTTCGAATTCGTGCCGACATTCTTGAACTTCCTGCGAGGCGAGCGACCTGATGGATCAGGTCCCGCCTCGTTTCGCTACCGTAGCCCTGCCAGAGGCAAAACATCGGTAGCACGAGGACCGCTGGCCAAGCCTGTCCAACGGTGATGCTTTTGCCAGAAGCTGGCACGGTGGACAACATCACACTCGTCGCTCAGGTTGATTCAACCGTCGAAGGGGGGGAAGAGGAGGATGTCCCTAGTATGCAAGACGAGTCCCTGCATGTCAACTCGGCCCTTCGATCAATGGTGATGCTGATCTCATCAGAGATTTCTGACCGTCAGATAACAACCGCGGGCTCGGGTATATTGCTTGATCAGTTGTCCGAAGCTTCGGATCGGGCTCGGCACTTCCCGACGAGGCCGCCAGTGTGCGTCGATTCCCGCACGTGTATCGATCGTGCCCTTCCACCTAACGCCTTTTCAGGAAACCAACCGGTCGGAATTATCGTCCGGCTTGAGACCCGATCGGCGTCCGGCTACGATGTCCCATTCCAGGGGTTGAGAGAGGCTCGTTCGCGCACGGGTCGCGTTAGCCAATACGAGGAGAACGGCCATGGCGGTGGTCAGCTACGTCGCCAACGATCAGGCGGTCGATAAGATCCGCTCGCTCTTCGAGGGGATCGAGCAGAAGGGACGCCAGGTCCCCAACGTCCTCCGGGCGATGGCCCACAGTCCGGGGCTGCTTCAGGGATTTCTGGCGATCAACGCGGCGCTCGGAAGAACAGAGCTGGACGGCAAGCTCCGCGAGCTGGCGTATATCAAGACGTCGGAGCTCAATGGCTGCGATTACTGTCTCCACCACCATCTCGACGCGGGCCAGAAGGCCGGGCTCATCGGATCGGCAGCTTCAGGAAACGGCCGAATATGCGAGCAGCGACGCGTACGACGAGCTTCAGCGCGATGTGATGCGGTATGCCGAGGAAGTGACCCGGCACATCAACGTCGTCGCCCGAGCTGATCGAGCGACTTGAAGGCGGCGCTGTCGGACCGTGGGATCGTCGAGCTGGCCATGACGGTCGGAATCGCCAACTTCACCAACCGGGTGACCGAGACGCTCAAGATGGAGCTTCCTTGACGATCGGATCCGAGCCCGGCCTGTCGCATGCCACATGCCGCCAGGATCGAACATGAGTGCGCCGGTGTCAGCAACGTGGGTCCCGCTGCGCCCGCGAGCGGCAGGGTCCTGGGGGTCCTGGTCGAGAAGGCCAAGACGACGCCGGAGTATTATCCGCTCACGGTCGCGGCGATCGTCACGGGGTGCAACCAGAAGTCGAACCGCGACCCGGTGACGAATTACGACGCCGACGACGTCGAGGAGATCCTCCAGGACCTGCGCCACAAGGGGGCGGCGGTGATGGTCGAGGCCGGCGGGCGGGTCGTCCGCTGGAAGCACACGCTTTACGACTGGCTGAAGGTCGAGCAAGGTCGAGCTCGCGGTGATCGCCGAGCTGATGCTCCGCGGTCCCCAGACCGAGGGCGACCTCCGCGCCCGGGCGAGCCGGATGGAGCCGATCGCCGACCTGCCGGCGCTCCAGACCGTGCTCGAGGCCCTGGCGTCGCGGGGACTGGTGACGTATCTCTCGCCCCCGGGCACAGAAGCGCGGCGTGGTCGTCACGCACGGGCTCTATCCGCCCGCCGAGGCCGAGAAGGTGCGGCAGTCGTTCGCGGGACGGGTCTACGACGACGACGCCGGGCCCGACGAAGGCCGTGTGTCGGCGCTGGTTCGAACACCATCGACCCGGGTCGACGCCGCTTCCGCTTCCGCCGCGGACCTGACGGCGCTTCGGGCCGAGGTTGAAACGCTCCGGGGCACGGTGGAAGGGCTGTCGGCCGAGCTCAGGGCGCTGAAGTCGGCGCTGGGAGTTTGACCGCGATGGAAAGCGATGAGGTCGCTCCCGAGCCGGAACCGCACGTCTGTCGACGTCCCCGAGGGGGCTGGCGAGCGGTGGTCGATCATCAGCCTGGTCGAGCACGCCGGGCGCGAACCATCGCCGCGCCATGAGCGAAATCGAGGCGCTGGGCTCCTGGTGCGCGGTTTCCGCGCTCTGGCACCCGATGGTTCTGGTTCACGCCTCGGAATTGCCCGTGGTCGAGCCGGCAGACCAACCGAGCCCACCCGGTCCAGGTATGATCTACCTGATCGACCAGGGGTGCTCGGAGGCACTACCTTCCGGCTTTCGGACCCAGGCTGAGGACGCCGGTGCCCACCTGATCGAGATCGCGTCGGGGACCGATCGCGCGGCATTGGTCCGCACGATCCTCGGGCGGCGTCAACGACGGTTCCGGCGTGGAAGTTTCGGACGAGGAGATCGACGAGCCGGTGCGCGCGCGATTACCTGGCGCTCGGGACGGCCCGGTACTGGCTCGGCGACCTGACCACGGCGATGGGCCACGCCGACGTGCTCGACGCCGAGAGCCTGACCCGCGAGGTCCAGGCCGGGGCCGAAACCTGGCGATCGGGCGATCGGCCAGCGGCCACGAACCGCCTCCGCGCGGCGTTCGAGCTCCTGACCCAGGCGCGCGAACGGTTCTACCCGGTCGACGCGTATCTGATCGACCTCTGCCTGATCGATCCCGGGCATGCCCGCCGGCGCGCTGGCCGACGCGCTCGAGGCGCGGGCGCCGGTCACGTTCCTCGCGCCGGCCGCGGCGATCGAGAACCAGGCACCGGCTCGATCCGGAGCGGATCGAGCCGGCTCCGCACGGCGATCACCGAGGGGTGGGCCGACGTCGCCGGCGGGGCCTACGCCGAGGTGGACGAGCCGCTCCTGCCGATCGAGTCGATCCTCTGGCAGTTCCGGCGCGGCGGCGAGGTCTATCGCGAGCATCTCGACGACCGGAACGTCGAGACGCTGGCCCGCCGCCGGTTCGGGCTGTATCCCCAGCTCCCCCAGATCGCCAAGCGGTTCGGCTTCCGGTTCGCGGTCCACCTCGGCTTCGACGCCGGCCGGTTCCCGATCCGGCCCGAGTCGAAGCGGCTCTGGGAAAGCCCCGACGGCTCGAACCTGGAAGCTCTGACCCGCCCCCCGCTCGGCGCCGACCGGGCGGTTTCGGGGCTACAGCTCCCCTGGCGGCTGGCATCGACGATGAAGGACGACCACGTCGCCACGTTGGGCCTGGTCCACTGGCCGAGCCCGGTCGCCCCCTGGTATCGTCGACCTCCGGCGGGTCGCCGCGTACTCGCCGGTGCTGGTTCGCTGGGTCACGCTGAACGACTACTTCCACCTGACTGACCGGCCGTTCGAGAGCTTTCGACCGGGGCCCGACGAGTACGTCACGCCTTACCTGGCCCAGGCCGTCGCCCGACGCGATCCGTCGCCGATCTCGCGCGTGCCGAGCACGCCCGGCTCCGCGGGCGGTTTCAGGTCCTGACGGGCGTCCGGGCTCTGGCCCAGGCGTTGCTGCCGTCGGAAGCGATTCCCGGCCCGCGGGTGGATGAGCTTTCACCGGGTCGCCTGGAGGAGGCGATCGAGACCGGCCGGCTCGACGAGGCCCGGCAGTCGATCGAGCGCCAGGAGCCGGTTTGGGGCGAACTCTGGCGCGAGCGATCGCGGGGGCGGGGACAGGGGCGGGCGCGACCGATCGCCCGGGCTATCTCGTGTTCAACCCGACCGGCCTGGCCCGACGTGCGGCGGTCCTCCTGCCCGAGGCCGCGGCCGACCTCCGATCGGCCAGGGACCGCTCCGCGCCGCCCAGTTCACCGAGGAAGGGGTCTGGGGCGTCGTCGAACTGCCGGCGTTCGGGTACGCCTGGGTGCCCCGGCAGACGAGGCCGAGATGGCTCAGGCTCACGCCGCGACGCTCGCCGCCCGCGACCGGGTCCTGCGCAACGAGTCGATCGAGGTCGAGATCGATCCCGAGACCGGCGGCGTTCGCGGTATCAAGGCGCCTGGCGAGGCGACCGCGCGGCTCGGCCAGCAGCTCGTGGCGATCACCCGGGAAGGCGGCGGAAACACACGCTCGTGGATGCGCTGCGAGTCGTTCGAGGTCGAGTACGCGGGCCCCGCGCTGGTGCAAGCGGTGGCCAGCGGTGTGATCATCGACGCTGAGGGGCCGGACCCTTGCCGGGTTTCGCCAGCGGTACCGGCTCTGGACGGGCCGGCCGATCCTCGAGCTCGAGATCGGGCTCGACGACATCGACCCCGCCTGGCTCGACCGATCGGCCGCGACGGGGTCGACCCGTGGAGCAGTACCTCGCCTGCCGCTGGGCCTGGCCGGACCAGTGGCGCGATGCTCCGCCGGACCTGCCTGCTCGGCCCCGAACTGACCGAGGCCGACGACCCGAGACGCCCGATGCGCTCGACATCTCGACCCGGCGCCAGCGGACGGCCCTGCTCTTCGGCGGCCTGGCCCATCACCAGCGACACGGCGACGGATGCTCGACACGCTCCTGGTCGCCGGCCGCGAGTCGGCACGCGTCTTCAACGTCGGCGTGGTGCTCGACCTGGAGCATCCCCACCGGCGTCGATCGATCTGGTCACGCCGCCTCTGGTCGTGCCGACCAGGAACGGTCCTCCTGCCGCGGGCCCGGCGGGCTGGCTCCTGCAGCTTGACAGCCGGGCGTCGCCGTGACCCGACTCGACTACGCCGACAACTCGGGCGACGGCCGCGGCTGGGGCCTGGTCTTGCACCTGGTCGAGACCGCCGGCACCGCCGCCCGTTGCCGGCTCCGCCTGTTCCGGACCCCGTCTGGGCCCGCCAGACCGACTTCAACCACGAGCCCCTCATCGACCTGCCGATCGATGGTGATGCGGTGCTCATCGACCTGACTCCTCACGAGATCGCGCGGGTGGATGTCACGTTCTGAGCCGAAAGGTCAAGCCCCGATGCGACGCGTGCGTTCGATGTTCGTCATGTTCCTGGTGCTGGCACTGCTCTGGACTTCTCCGCACGGTCTTCGCGCCGGATCGGATGGTCCGGTTCCGCTGATCTTTGATACCGACATTTGCGGCGATTGCGACGACGTGCTGGCGCTGGCGATGATCCACGCGCTCGAATCGCGCGGCGTCTGCAAGCTGCTGGCCGTCACGATCAGCGCCGATCACGATCTGGCGGCCCCGTTCGTTGACTCGGTAAACACGTTTTACGGCCGAGGCGCGATCCCGATCGGCGTTGTGGGCCAGGGAGGTGTGGTCGAGAGGAGCGGTTTTACTGAGCTGTCCGACGAGCGCGACGATGGCCGTTATCGGTTCCCGCACGACCTGGTCTCGGGCAAGTCGGCCCCTGGTGCGACGTCGGTGCTCCGCGCGGCGCTGGCGAGCCAGGTGGATGGCTCGGTCGTGGTCGTTCAGGTCGGTTTCGCCACCAACCTGGCCCGGCTCCTGGACACACCTCCCGACGAGCACTCGTCCCTCAACGGCCTGGAGCTCGTGCGCCGCAAGGTCCGGCTGCTCTCGCTGATGGCCGGTTCGTTCCAGCTTGAGAGCGACAAGCCCCATCGCGAGTACAACGTCATCAAGGACATCCCGAGCTTCCGCACGCTCGCGGACCGTTGGCCGACACCATTGGTCTGGAGCGGATTCGAGGTGGGCATCGCGCTGCCGTACCCGTCGTCGAGCATCGAGCGCGACTATCGCTACGTGCCGCACCACCCCGTGTCCGAAGCGTACATCCGACGCAATCCGCCGCCCCACAATCGACCGACGTGGGACCTGACGAGCGTGCTCCACGCGGTTTACCCCGACCGCAGTTACTTCGACCTCTCCGCGCCGGGAACCGTGTCGGTCGAGCCCGACGGCCTGGTCCGGTTCGCGCCCGATCCCGCGGGCCGGCATCGCTACCTGATCGTCCGGCCCGAGCAGCAGGCGCGGATCATCGAGGCGGAGGTCCAGCTATCCAGCCAACCTCCGGGCCTCGGGATCAAATAAGCTGCCCCACGACGCGTCCGCACGCGTCCGACCGATCACTTCCCCTTGGGCGCGATCGGCCGGGCGGGGACCCCGACGACGGTCTGTCCGGGAGCGACGTCGTGTTTGCGAGTGACCACGCTTCCCGCGCCAACGGTCGCCCCGGCGCCGATCGAGACCGGCGCGATCAGGACCGAGCCGGCGCCGATCATGGCCTGAGCGCCGATCTCGGTCTTTGACTTGCGCGTGCCGTCGAAGTTGGCCGTGATCGTGCCGGCGCCGATGTTGACGTCGTTTCCCAGGTGCGCGTCGCCCAGATACGCCAGGTGACGCGCCGTGGCGCCGGGCTCGATGTGCGATCGGTTGACCTCGACGAAGGCGCCGACCTCGACTCGATCGTCGAGCGTGGTGCCGTCGCGAATGTGGGCGAACGGGCCGATCTTGCAGTCGCGGCCGATGAGGACCGTGCCACTGATCACCGTGAACGGAAAGATGGTCGTGTCTGGCCCGATCGTGGCCCGGCCGTCGATATAGGTGTTCCGCGGGTCGACGATGCTCACACCCTCGCTCATCCAGCGGTCCTGAATTCGCGTCTGCATGATCGCGTGCGCCTGGGCGAGGTGCTGGCGCGTATTCACGCCCAGCACATCGTCGGGCTCGAGGACGGGAACCGCGACGACCTTGCCGCCGGAACGGTGCAGTAATTCGGGGGCGTCGGTCAGATAATACTCGCCCTGCGCGTTGCGGGTGTCGAGCTGGTCGAGTACGTCCCAGAGGCCGGGCAGTTCGAAGACGTAGCAGCTCGGGTTGACCTCGTGGATCGCCTTTTCTTCGGGGTTGCAATCGCGTTCCTCGACGATCCGCAGGAAACGTCCCGCCGAATCGCGCAAGATCCGGCCGAAACCCGAGGGGTCGGGCAATAGGGTGGTCCCGAGCAGGCAGGCCGCACCTTCCTCGTGATGGCGGGCGAGCAGGTCGCGGAGCGGCTCGGGGCGGATCAAGGGCTCATCGCCCACAAGGACCAGGGCCGGGCCGCGATAACCGTCGAGCACCGATCCGGCAGGCGCGGACGGCGTCGCCGGTGCCGAGCTGGCGCTCCTGGGTGGGCGAAGACGACGTCGGGCTCGTGGTCGAGGCTGCGCGATGACCTGGCCTCGGCGCCATAGCCGACCACGACGACGATCGACCTCGCCCCCGCGCCCCGCGCCGCCTCGACCACGTAGCGGATCATCGGCCGGCCGCAGACCTCGTGCAGCACCTTGGCCCGCTCGGACTTCATCCGCTTGCCGTGCCCCGCCGCCAGGATGATCGCCACCGGAGCGTCTTCGTGCATGAGCGCTTCGCGTTCCATGGTCCGATGGCAAAGACCTCGCCTACCCGAACGCTGGGAGACCCGGCTTTGCCTTCCGATCGTGTTGGATCATACGGGGCATGCTCCCGGTCGGTCAAATCAAGCCGGGCGGTGAACCTTGAACCGGGCGTTTGAATCTGGCAGACTGGCGGCGTCGTCGAGAAACTGACGGGGTTCCGGAACCAGAGGCTCCGAGGAGATCCGTCCCTCCATGTCGTCATTGTCGGTCGAAGAGGTCGCCAAGGTCGCCTTGCTGGCCCGCCTGCGGCTCAGCCCCGCCGAGCTCGAGACGTTCACCGGGCAGCTCAACTCGATCGTCCATTTCGTCGAGCAGCTTCAGGAGCTCGATACCACGGACGTCGAGCCCCTGGCGCACGGGATCGAGGTCCGCAACGTCTTCCGCGACGACGTCCGCGGACCGTCGCTGCCCCGCGAAAAGGCCCTGGCCAACGCCCCCAAGCGGAACGACGAAGGCTTCCTGGTCCCGGCTGTCCTGGAATAACTTCGTTTTGTACAGACGTTACAACGTCTTCGGTGCCGTAGATTGAGGAGCCTTGATGTCGATTACCGCCGCGGACTGCCTGGCGCAGCCTGAAGGACGGGGCCGATCACCGCCGAGGAGCTGGTCCGCGGTCGTGTCTCGATCGCGCCGAGCAGCTTGAAACGGCTCAACGCCTTCGTCCACCTCGAACCCGACGTCGTGCTCGACACAGGCTCGCGCGATCGATCAGGCTCGAAAGAACGGTGAGCCGGCTCGGGCCGCTGGCGGGCCTGCCGGTGGCGATCAAGGACGTGCTCTGCGTCGAGGGCGAGCCGACGACCTGCGGCAGCCGGATGCTCGCGGACTTCCGCCCGCCGTACGACGCCACGGTCGATCGCCCGGCTCAAGGAGGCCGGGCGCGGTCCTGTTCGGCAAGACGAACATGGACGAGTTCGCGATGGGCTCGTCGACCGAGACCAGCGCGCTACGGCCCGACCCGCAACCCGTGGGACGAGACGCGGATTCCGGGCGGGTCGTCGGGGGGCTCGGCCGTCGCGGTCGCCGCCGGGACCTGTCCCCCTGGCGCTTGGCTCCGACACCGGCGGCTCGATCCGACAGCCCGGCGTCGCTCTGCGGCGTCGTCGGGCTCGAAACCGACGTACGGCCGGGTCAGCCGATACGGCCTGATCGCCTACGCCAGCTCGCTCGATCAGGTCGGGCCGTTCGCGGCCACGACCTCGCCGACCTGGCGCATCTGCTCCAGGCGATCGCCGGCGGCGACCCGCTCGACTCGACGAGCGTCGATCAGCCGGTGCCTGACTACGCGAGCGACGCTCGACACGCCGCCCGAATCGCTCCGGATCGGCGTCGTTCCCGAGTTCTTCGGCGCGGGGCTCGACCCCGAGGTCGAGGCCGCGATCCGCGAGGCGGTGCAGCGTCTACGAGCAGGCCGGCGCGATCGATCAAGGAAGTCTCGCTGCCGCACTCGAAATACGGCGATACCCGCCTATTACGTCGTGGCGCCGGCGGAGTGCTCGAGCAACCTGGCGCGGTACGACGGCACGATCTTCGGCCACCGCGCGGCCGACTTCACGCCCGCGGGGCCCGGCGGAGGAGGAACTGCCGCCGATGATCCGGATGATGATGGCCAGCCGCGCCGAGGGGTTCGGCGCCGAGGTCAAGCGGCGGATCATGCTCGGCACCTTCGCCCTGTCGGCCGGCTACGCCGACCAGTATTACAACCAGGCGCTCAAGGTCCGCCGCCTGATCCGCAACGACTTCGACGCCGCCTTCCACGAGGTCGACGTCCTGCTCGGCCCGACCTCGCCGACCGCGGCGTTCCGGATCGGCGAGAAGATCGCCGACCCGCTGGCGATGTACCTGTCGGACATCTACACGATCACCGCCAACCTCGCGGGCATTCCCGGCCTGAGCATCCCCTGCGGCCTCACGAAGTCAGGGCTGCCGATCGGCCTCCAGCTTCTGGCCCCGGCGTTCGCCGAGGAGAACCTCCTGCGTACCGCCCGCGTGTTCGAACGCGCGACCGACTGGCACACGAAGCGGCCCGCCGGCCTTTAAAACGGGTTCATAGCACACATCTGGAAGTATCCATGGATTACACAATCATCATCGGCCTTGAAGTCCACGTTCAGCTCCTGACCGAGAGCAAGATGTTCTCGAGCTGCGGGACCGACTTCGGCCTGCCGCCGAACACGCAGACCGACCCCGTGTCGCTCGGCCTGCCGGGCACGCTGCCGGTGATGAACCGCAAGGCGTTCGAGCTCGCCCTGAAAACGGCCGTCGCGCTCCACGCCGAGATCGCGCCGTTCACCAAGTGGGACCGCAAGAATTATTACTATCCCGACCTGCCCAAGAACTACCAGATCAGCCAGTACGACCTGCCGTTCAGCCTCGGTGGCTGGCTCGCGATGCCGCTCGTCAGAAGGATGGGCTCGGGTGGCGGGCGCTGCCGCCTGACGCGCATCCACCTGGAGGAGGACACCGGCAAGCTGATCCACGGCGCAGGGGGCTACTCCGAGGTCGACCTCAACCGCGCGGGCATCCCGCTGCTGGAGATCGTCACCGAGCCCGACCTCCGCACCCCGCAGGACGCCAAGGCGTGTCTCGAAGAGTTGCGGCTGACGCTCCGATACCTGGGCGTGTCCGACTGCGAGATGCAGGAGGGGAGCCTCCGGTGCGACGCCAACATCAATATCCATATCGAAAAGGACGGCAAGACGTTCGCCACGCCGATCGTCGAGATCAAGAACCTGAACAGCTTCCGATCGGTCGAGCGGGCCCTGTTTTACGAGGCCGAGCGGCAGTACCGCAAGTGGCAGGAGGACGGGATCACCAAGACGCCCGATAACAAGGAAACCCGCGGCTGGAGCGACGCCGACCGGCAAGACCGAGCTCCAGCGCAAGAAGGAAACCGCAGCCGATTACCGCTATTTCCCCGAGCCCGACCTCGTTCCCGTCGTGGTCGACGATGCCTGGGTCGAGCGGGTCCGTGCGTCGATCGGCGAACTCCCCGCCGCACGTCGGCCGCGGTTCGAGACCGAGTACGGGCTCTCCGCCTACGACGCCAACGTTCTGGTCGAGCAGGGCCAGGACGTCGCCGACTACTTCGACGCCGTCGCCCGTGCCACCGGCGAGTACAAGCTCGCGAGCAACTGGGTGCAGCAGGACGTCCTGCGGGTCATCAAGGACCGTAAGATCGCGATCGAGCCGAGTTCCCCGTCGGCCCCGACGCCCTGGCCGACCTGATCAACCGCGTCAAGCGCGGCGAGCTGAACACCAACCAGGGGCGCGAGGTCCTGGGCAAGATGATCGAGACCGGTGACCCGGCCGAGTCGATCATCGACGCGGGCGGCTACCAGATGGTCTCCGACCGCGACGCCATCATCGCCGCGGTCGAGGCCGCACTCGCCGCCAATCCCAAGGCGGTTGAGGACCTCAAGGGGGGCAAGAAGAAGCCCGAGGCCGTCAAGGGGTTCCTCCGCGGCCAGGTCATGAAGCAGACCGGCGGCAAGGCCAACCCCGCGCTCGTCGGCGAGCTGCTCGATGCCCGGCTCGCCGAGCTAGCCTCCTGATGATCATCAGGAAAACCTCAACCGGCTGCGAACGGCTCGACCGGAGTCCGATGGACCTTCGGCAGTCCCTGCGGCTGGATCGCCTGAATCTCCGCTTCGAGCATCGCCACGCCCCGGGCATCGCCGACGACCTCCATCACGGTTTCGGTCTCGTACGAGCCTCCCGGCGGGATCGTGACGACCCGGCCTCGTGCGGCTTCGAACGGGCGGGGATTGGGATAATTGGTGGCGGGCTCGAGCCCCGTCACATATCCCGATTTCAATCCTCCCGTGTTTTTCCAAAGACTGAACGCGGGAAGCTGGCGGGGCGGGAACCGGAGCGCCACGGCCTTATCGCCGGCGCGGTTGCGGAGCATCGCGAGCGTCTTGCCGCCACCGCCGGCCCCTTCCAGCTCGTAGAAGTAAACCTGTTCGGCAAACCCGGGCGTGGGCGGACCGTAGACGCCGATGCGGTCGATTCCCTCCTGGGCACGTGCGTCGCGCGGCACGACCGTGTGCGCGGGGGCGGCGAACCGGGCCCCTTCTTCCAGAAACGGGGGACCGAAGTTCCAGTGATAGAGCACCTGCATCTCCTGCGGCAGATCTCCCAGGTTCAGGAACCGGTCGTGCACGACCAGCCGGTTCGACCCCGGCTCGGTCGTGTACGACGTGGACAGCCGGAGCGCGGGTCCGAAGAGATACGCCTCATCGACGTGCCCCTCGATCGACACGCGTAGGGTCGGCTCGGTCTCGACCTTCACCGACACGTACGACGCCGGAATGTTAGAGATCTTGCCGTGGAGGGGATACGTCCGGTGGCTTTCCGAACCGTCAGGCTTGACGGTCTTGACCTCGAACGGAGCGCCGTTGTTCTCCAGACCGCACCGGACCATCAGCTCGTCGAACCCGCCCAGCCAGCCGATGCCGCCGGCTTCCAGCAGGTTGACGTGCGAGGGATGGACCGGCCCGTCCTTCACCGGCGAGTCCCAGCCGAGGCGTAGCCCCTGATACTGGGCCTTCCAGAGCCCCATGCCCCGGGTCGGGACGATCGCGAACGCCAGCGTGCCGCTACGGAACTCGATCAGGTCGACCCCGTCCCGTCGGCCGCCGTGAAGCCGGCGCTTGGTGAGGGTCCAGGGGATCGGGCCTCCGTGATCGTCGGAACCGATCGAGAAGCTCTCGACCCAGAGATGGGTGCGCGACGTCGGTCAAGGTGTAGTGCGGCATGGCGGCAGCGTCGATCCTCGTTGTTGAGCCAGGAACGGGAACTCGTCCAAACTCGTGCCTATTTAGACCGAGGCGCCCACTTGACGAAGTAGAAGACCAGCGGCGTCTCGCCGGTGTTGGTGATGCCGTGAGGGGCGTTCGGGGTGGTGAACATGACCGAGCCGGGGCCGACCTTGGTGGTCTTGCCGTCGCAGAAGATCTCGCCGTTGCCGGTCTCGACGATCATCACCTCTTCCTCGAGGTGAGTATGAGGAAAATGCGGTGTCTTGCCCGGATCGAGCACGAACCGGCCGGTGACGAACTGGGTGCTCGACGGTGTCTCGCCGTTCACGTAGATGCCAATCTTGCCGACGGGAACGTCCTGGAAACGGACCTCCTTCATGGGGACCTGGTCAAGCGTGACCGTGCCCGATACCGGCTCGGCCGACGTCTTTGCCTCGAGTGCGCGGGCGGCCTCGCGCGTGGTCCAGCCCAGGGCCAGCACCAGGGCGACGGTCCAGGGAAGAAGATGGGCGAAACGAGCGTGTGGCATGGGTTCAGGTCCTCGCAGGGGTGCTTTTCGAACTTCGCGGTCATGACCCGGAGCCGACCCTTGGCATCGGAGGTGCATCCGGGTGGATTGTCGCCGATCCTAATCGATCCGAGGGCCGTGGTTAAGAGGGCGGGGCGGCCGGCGGATCAGATAGAATAGAATGGTCTGGGACATCACGACGAATAGCTCTCTCGACAGCGCGGCGGTGCTCGCCACGCTGGTGGATCGAACCGATGGACGGGCTCCATGGAAATCTTCTCGAAAGGTGCGATTCCCCCGATCGAGGACGAATCCGACGAGCGAACGCTCGAAGAATCTCAGCTTGCCGAACTCGCCGCGGAAGCCGAGACCCTGCTCGATCCCGAAGCCGAGGTCGAGTGTGGCGGTGACGTCGAAGGCGAGCCGGACATCGAGGAGACCCTCGTCGACGAGCCGATCCTCGACTTTCACCTCGACGCGGCCGATAACCGCGAGCGGGCCATGCCGATCCGTCAGGGCGACCTGACCCGCTTGCTGCTGGCCGAGCCGGGGCTCGCCGAATCGGACCGTCCGAAGCTCGACGCGTTCGGCAAGATCCTCGGCGCCACGTTCCATAGCGAGTTCTTCGCCCGGCTGCGCGAACTCAAGGAGCTGTACGCGCCGCTCGACCCCGACTCCGACTACGTCAACCTGGCCGAGCATACACGCCGCCGGAGCGATCATTCAGACGAGGACTTCCTGGTTCCGTTCGAAGGTCGCGCTCGCCGGGCGAACTACCGGCGCCTCGACCTCGAGCGTCATCAAGGAGGCGGTCTCCGCGCCCAACGAGATGGGGCTGACGTACGTGCCCGACTTCACCCTGTTCGAGCACCTGCGGGTCTACGTCCGCGGCTACACCCGGATCATCCGCGAGTGCCGCGAGCGTCAAGACGCGGTTCCAGCAAGCGGAAGGTGGCTGCTCGACGCCTATCAGCGGCTGGTCATCGCGCTGAAGTTCAAGGAGGGGTCGAAGCTCGGCCCGAACGTCCGGTCCGACGTGCTTTACCTGCGGATGTTCAAGGACGTGCCGCACGTCGACATGGAGATGCACCTCCCCGAGCAGGGGACGCGGGTCCGGATGCGCTGGATCGACAAGGCGCAGATCGCCTCGCCGCTGGTGATGGGGCTGCCCGACCCTGGCGCTCAAGCTGATCGTCGGCTTGCGTGGTCTCGCCGATCGCGCTCGGGGGCCTGCTGGTGGCCCCGATCAGCGCGGGGGTGAACTCGTTCTTCGGCTTCCAGCGCGCCAAGCAGAAGCACCTGCTCGCGATGATCCACCGGCTCTATTACCTGACCCTGGCCAACAACGCCAGCGTGCTGACCCGCCTGATCGACTCGGCCGAGGACGAGGAATACAAGGAGGCGATGCTCGCCTATTTCTTCCTCTGGCGGCGGCCGCGGCAGCGCCGGGCCGTGGACCGTCCCGCGCTCGACGAGCACATCGAGACACTACCTGCGCGACGAAGACCGGCGATCGCGATCAACTTCGAGGTCTCCGACGCCCTGGCCAAGCTCTTCCGCCTCGGCCTGGCCCACGCGCGATGCCCGGGCCGGCTCTCACGCCATCCCCATCGACCAGGCCCTCGAGGTCCTCGACCGCCAATGGGACGACACGTTCCGCTACCAATCTGCACGGTACTCGCAAGGCCCTGGAACCGAGGCCCTGGAACGCTGTTAAACAAAAATCGAAGAAATCGCCGGATTCCGGGTTGCGAAATCGACGACCAAGTGATCAGAATGACCTGATCCGCGGTGGGTCGAGAGAGAAGGGCCGCGGCTCGGTAGGAATCGGGACAGGCGGGCCATCGCTTCGGCGCCCGACTGGCCTGACCGGTGCGGCCCGGCTACAATTCGAACCGAGCGTCGTGGCGTGATCGTCGGGCCGCTCGGCCAGCCGCTCCCGCCCACTGGTCCCGCCTCCCGGACGGGGGCGACGTCCCCTTCCCCCCGCGAGCTAGGTGACCGCACCATGGCGACTGCCACGAAGAAGACCGATCTCGCCGTCCCCCTCGTCCGCATCGTCGTCGGCCCCGGGCGATGCCGCCTCGGGGAATCGATTCCTGCGGCCGGTTGCTCCGGGTCTGCGACGCCGATCTACCGGTTCCTGGCGTCGCTCAAGCTGGCGGTCTTCAGCATCGGCGACGCTGGCGGCGGTGCTGGCCTACGCCACGTTCTTCGAGACGTGGTACGGCACCGCGGCCGTCAGGAGTGGATCTACCGGAGCAAGGGGTTCGCGATCCTGCTGGCGTTCCTGGGGACAACATCCTCTGTGCGGCCCTGATCCGCTATCCCTGGAAGAAGCGGCAGACCGGCTTCGTGATCACGCACGCGGGCCTGCTCGATCCTGCTGGCCGGGCTCGTGGTACAGCGTCGCAGACGGCCGACGAGGGGCAGGTCGGCATGCTCGAGGGGGAGACCGAGGGCCAGATCGTCCGGATCGACTACCCGGTCATCCGCGGTCCGCAAGCTCGACCCGCACGACCCACGAGCCGGTCAAGCCCGAGTACGCGATCGACTTCCGCCCCGGCGACTTCGCCTGGGGTCCGGGCCAGCCCCGCGCCGAGGGTGTGCTCGGCCGGTCTTCACACGGTCACCCTGGGCTTCTCGACGCCTGGCGGTCGAGCCCGAGGTCCTGGCAGCACGCCCGACGACCCGTTCCGGCTCTCGTCAAGTCGAACATGGCCGCGTCGATGCCGGCCGTCCTGCATGTCGCCGACCCGGCGGGGCCGCCGATGGCCAAGATCCGGCCCAGCTTCAAGGGGCCGGGGATGCCGCAGGCGCTGGACGTCACTGAGCGAAACGGACAGCTGGTTCGTCGCCGACCAGCGAGTTCGGCCGGGTCGTCAAGGACCGAGGGCCCGGCGCAGTTCGTCTTCCTGTACGTCGACCGCCCCGAGCTGGTCGAGGACTTCCTGCACCCGCCCACCGACGCCGGCAAGGAAGGGGTCGCCGCGGTTTCATTACACGCGACAAGGTCGGGCAAGGAGCGGACCTACGACTGGCCGCTCGACGGCCAGGCCGGGCAAGTCGGTCGCGCTCCCCGACAGCGACCTGACCGTCACGCTTCGACGAGATCGGTCGGCTTCCCGCTCGGCCAGGCCCGGGCATCGGCCGAGACGCTCGGCGAGACCATCCCGATGGCCCAGTTCAAGGTCCGCAAGGGAGGCGGTCCCGAGGTCTAGCACTTCGGCTGGGCCGACCTGCCGATGTTCCCCAACGTGATCCCCAGCCAGGGCGCAAGGCGCAAGCCGCAGAGGCCCTGGTCGCGATCGACTACTATCCTGCCCCCGAGATCGATCCCAAGGCCAACGGCCGGTTCGGCGTGATCGAGGTGCTGGGCACGCCCGAGGGCTCAGCGTATTACCGCGTCTTCGGCCGGGGCGAGAAGGGGCTGGGCGAGCGTCCGCGCCAGCGGCCGGTCGAGAAGGGCAAGGAGATCGTCGCCTTCGGCGGCAACCCGAACCGGCCGATGACCATCGACCTTCAGAGGTCGAGGAATACTTCCCCTCGGGCCGCGAGAAGGAGATCTGCGAGCCGATCGATGCTGCCCAAGGGCAAGATGGACAACGGGCATCGCCGGCGGCCTGGTCGAGATGACCGTGCGACGGCCACACCGAGGAGTTCTGGGTCCGCCGCTCGCCCACGCTCGACGCCGGTGTTCCAGACGGTCTCGTTCCCCAGGGCGATTACCAGGTCGCGTTCGACGTCGACCGGAAGCCGCTCGGCTTCACCTGAAGCTCGACGACTTCGAGGTCGGGTTCGACCCGGGCACCGAGCAGGCCTCGCGGTACGTCAGCAAGGTCCGCCTGACCGACAAGGCGCGGGGATCCACGACAAGCCGCACACGATCCAGATGAACGAGCCGCTCGACGCATCGGGGCTACACGTTCTACCAGTCGAGCTACCGCCGCGAGCGCGACCCCAGGACCGGCAGAGACGGACGGGCCGGTTCCAGTCGGTCTTCCAGGTCGCCACCAACCCGGGACGCAACATCAAGTACGCTGGGATGCCTGCTCGTGGTGCTGGGGGCCTTCGTGCAGTTCTACATGCGAGCCGGCCTCTTCACCGACGGCGGCAAGCGCGAGCGTGCCCGCGCCGAGGCCAAGGCCCGCAAGAATCGACGGCCCCGGCCAACGGCGACGGTGTGCCCCCCGGCGGCGGCGTGACCGACGCCGCGGAAGGCGAGGATGTGCTGTGACACGCCGCGTTGTTCATCACATGGTTCCCGGGGTGGCTGGCGTGCGGATGATGGGCGGTGCCCATCCTCCAAAATCAAACATGATCTTGAAGCGGACACCTGGAAGCATGGCTTCGGAACGTCAAGAGCCCGGAGATTTATCGATGAGGCAGATCGGACGGCTGATGCTGGGCATGGTCACCATCCTGGCGCTCGCGGCGGGCTCGGCGGCCCGCGCCGCGTCGGAAGAACCGCCGGCTTATGGCGTCGGGCCGGCTTACGAGGCGCTGGGCCAGCTTGCCGTCATGCACGCCGGCCGGGTCAAGCCGATCGACACTCTGGCCCGCGAAGAGGTCAAGCAGATCTTCGGCCGCGAGACGATCAAGCTCCACGACGACGAGAACAAGGTCGTCGCGACCTGGGGACCCGTCGGCCGCCCTTTACGACTGGTCGGTCCGGCCCAAGTTCTGGGACGACCAGCCGATCATCCTGGTCGAGTACCTTCCGCTCAAGCGCCTGATCCTGGCCGCACGCAGGTCCGGGAAGACCTGGCCTCGGTGCTCGACCGCTCGACGATGTCGGCCGAGGACAAGGAAGCGATCAGGAAGCTCCTGATCGCTGCCCGAGCTCTCGTCCGCCGCGCTCGACCGGTTCCTGGCCGGATCGAGCCTCGCCAGGACCGGGGACGACCGCAAGCTCGTCAAGACGCTGGCGGCCAAGCTTCGCGAAGAACACAAGTGGCTCACGCCCGCCGAGCTCCTGGAGCGCCGAGATCGCGATCGAGGGCCGGCTCGCAGTCGTTCATGCGCTGGGTCGGCGAGATCGACCAGCGCAACAAGGAAATGGCGGAAGATATCACCAGCAAGGCCAAGCTTCCCGAAATCGAGAAGCGGGCGATGGAGGTCGGCACGCGGCTGGTCCATTACCAGGCGTTCCGCGACCGATCGGTCCAGATGATCGAGCCACTGCTGGCGTTGCCCCACCCCAATAACACCACGTTCCTGGCCTTCATCGCCGCCGCGGTCAAGAAGGCGCAGGCGACCGGTGACGCCAGCGGCATGAGCCCGCTCGAACTCGATGGCCTGAAGGCGCTCGACACCTACTGGAAAGAGCTGCCTCGCACCGAGCGCCGCCGTGCCCGGAGCCGACCCCAAGTTTGACGCGCAGGTTCACCGCATGGCTCCGCGAGAACTCGGCGTGGATGCCGTTGCGAAGCGTGATCGATTCGACGCCCGAGGAGCTCGCCGCGGCTGGCTATCCCGCGCGACAAGGCCGCGGCGTTTTTGACTTCGTTCCAGCAGCTTGACCAGGCCGAGGCCGCGCGTCCGGGACAGGTCGACGAGGCGAAGGCTTCCGCGATGATCGCCGCCGCCCGGGCACTTGGCGAGGGCCTGAGTTCGACCCGATACCCCTCCGTCCGGGAGATGCAGCGCGAGGCGTTCTTCAACGAGTTCAACCCGTTCTGGAAGGCCCCGATCGCTTATGGTTTCGCGGTGGCCCTGCTGGCGATCACCCTGGGGGCCGGCGGAATCTCGAGCAAGTTGGGACGCGGGCTTTATGTCGCGGGCATGGCTGGCCTGGTCGCGGGCATCGGCCTGGAGGTCGGCGGGGTTCGCGATGCGGGTCCAGATCTCGGGCTGGGCGCCGGTGACGAACATGTACGAGACCGTCATCTGGGTCTCGCTGGTCGCCGCCGTCCTGGGCCTGGTCTTCGAGCTGATATTCCGGCCAGACCTTCGTGGCCCTGGCGGCCTCGGGCGTGGCGCTGCTGGGAACGGTGCTCGCGGCGAACGTGCCTCTGCTCGACCCGACCATCCACACGCTCGTCACCCGTGCTGCGGAGCAACTACTGGCTGACGATCCACGTCCTGACCGAGGTATCGAGCTACGCCGCGTTCGCCCTGGCGATGGGTCTGGGCCTGATCGCGACCCTCTACTACCTGACCGCGACCTATCGGCGCTCGCCTCGATTCATGGAGCTGGCCGTGCCGCTGGTGCCGGGTCTGCCGTTCCTGACGCTGGGGATCACCGGGCTCGTGGTCTCGTACGGCCTGGTGCCGGGTCTCCGGCTGGTTCCCGAACGGGCATTGGCCCTGTATTACGCCGCCGCAACCCTCTCGGGCATCGGCGGCGTGCTCTCGATCGTCGGCACCGGGGCGCTCCTGGGCGAACTGGTCAGCCGCTGGAAGTTCCGCCACCAGTTGGCGGCCCTGAACGCGAACGAGGCCGAGACGGTCTTGACGTCGGCCTCAGCCTTGGAATCGGAAGAAGACGCATCGATGGCCATGCCCGCCTCGACCTCGGTCCAGACCCTGACCATCGGCGAGTCGGGGAGCGGCGTCCGGTGGCGACCTTGACGCGGCCGTCGGTGGCCGAGATCCGCGAACGCGCCGCGAAGACGCGGCCCCAGCTTGACGCTCGGGGTCTGGCCATGCAGGCGACCGCCGCGAAGATCAAGCCGCTGGCGGGTTTCATCTACCGGACAATGCAGGTCGGCGTCCTCCTGATCGCCGCCGGCACGATCCTGGGCGGCGTCTGGGCCGACGACTCATGGGGGCGGTTCTGGGGCTGGGACCCGAAGGAGGTCTGGGCCCTGATCACGTTGCTCGTCTACCTGATCCCCCTGCACGGCCGGTTCGCCGGCTGGGTCAACACGTTCGGGCTGGTCATGGCGTCGGTCATCTGCTTTTTGTCGGTGATCATGGCCTGGTACGGCGTGAACTTCGTCCTCGGCGTCGGACTGCACAGCTACGGGTTCGTCGAAGGGGGCGGGCAGGGTGTCGTCGGCGCCGTGGTCCTTGCGGTCCTCGCCGTGGCCGGCGCGGCGGCATGGCGGCGCTGGCTGGCCTCGCGCAACCCGGCGATTCCGTCGGCCTGAATGGGATGACTCCTTCCAAACAGTCCCTCATGGACGAAGGAACCATGCCACGGATATGATCCGGGCTTGCCCGCGGATGAGTCGGTCGTCCGTTGCGCGAGTCCCCCCCGGGTCGTGGCAAACGGTTGAGGAGGGAGCTTCCATGTCGAATCGGGGATCGATCCGGCGGATGCTGGCGATGGCCGCGGTGGTGGTGAGCTTGAGTCCGGCCGCGACGGCCCGGGACAGGGCCCCTTTCCAGCCCCGGACGGTCCCGCGTGATGACGCCAGGGACAGCCGCTGGGAAGCCTTGCGTCACGACGGCCTGGAAGCGCTTCAGGATAAACGGTATGCCAAAGCCGAGCGGCTGCTCAAGCAGGCCGTGGCCGAAGCCGAGCGGATCGGCCCCGACCGATCCGAGCTGGCCGGAGGCGCTCGATGGTCTCGGTCTCTTTTACATGGTCCGCGATCAGGACGCCGAGGCGGACACGACCCTGACGCGAGCGCTTCGGGTCGAGGAAAGGGCCACCGGAACGGACTCGGAACAGGTGGCCGTCAGCCTCGAACACCTGGGGCTGGTCAAGGCCCAGCTCAGGCAGTACGACGCGGCCGAGTCTCTGGCTCGACGTTCCCTGGCCATCCGGGAAAAGCAGGTCGGGCCCGATGACCCCGAAAACGCCGAGTGCCTGAATCTCCTCTCGGGGGTCCTCTTCATGAAAGGGGATATCGAGAAGGCCGAGCCGTTCTGGGCGCGGTCGCTGGCCATCCAGGAGCGAACCCAGGGGCCTGATTCCGTCGACGTGGCGCGGACCCTCCAGAACAAGGCCGTGCTCCTGCTCGGCCAGGGAAATTCGGCCAAGATGAAGGCCCTCTTCCAGCAAGTTAAGGGTCTGGAAGCGGATCTGGCCGAAACGAAATCGAGCCCAAAGGACGAAAACGAGGCGGCCGAGGCAGAGAAGACGCGGGCGGCCGTCGGGTCGTTCGGCCATGCCGGGGATATCTACTTACAACAGGCCGAGAAGCTGTTCGAAACGTGTCCTCGCGATCCGGGAGAAGGCTCAAGGGGTCAACCACCCCGACTATCGCGAGACGCTCGACTACCTCGTGCAAAGCCTGCTGATGCGCGACGACCATGCCCGCGCCCGGACCTGGATGCAGCGGTCGTTAGAGGTTCGTGAGAAAACACTCGGCCCCGATCACCCCGAAGTCGCCTCGGCGCTGGTCATGCTGGCCGACGATCTCATGGACCGAGGCGAATATCGTCAGGCCGAGCCGATGTTCCGGCGAGCGCTCGCCATCCAGCAGCAGGTCCCCGGCGAGCCTGACGACAAGGCGAGAAAGACTGAACGATTGTACGAGTCGCAGATCCGGAGGGCCGTCCTCTCGGCCGAGGCGATGGACGACCCCACGCGTCGGCCCACGGAGGCCGACCTGAAGTATCTCAACGGTCTGGAAATCGGTCCCGACGCACCGGACATCATGAACCTCTTCAATCAAACAAGTATGTATATTCACGATCGGCGGCTCGACGACGCCGGGCTGGCTCACATCCGTGGGCTGGTCAATCTCGAAAGCGTGAACCTGAGCGGAGGGTTCACCGACGCCGGCCTGGCTCATATTGAGAAGTTGACCAACCTCAGGGAAGTGACCATCCACGAGCGACAGGAGGCCACACCTGGCCCTGCCGAACCACTTTTCGGTCTGAAAGAACTGTTCCTCCGCGGGCCCGTCGCCGGGATGCTTCATCTAGCAACGCGCCCTGCCGTCGAGGTCAAGCCTCCGGCCACCGAACGATCCACCGGTATGACTGACGCCGGTCTGGCCCATATCGAAAAGCTTGTTCACCTGGAAGAATTGACCATCTATGGGCCCAGCGCGATCACCGACGCCGGTATGGCTCATATCGCCAAGCTCGGTCAGCTCGAAAGTCTCGCCATGATTGGAGCGAAGCTACATGGCCCGGGGCTGGTGCATCTCCGCGGGCTGTCTCGCCTCCGCGAGCTGAACCTCGCCTGCACCGCCATCGACGACGCCGGCCTGGCCCAGCTTCCGCCTTTGGCCTCACTTCAGGCACTAAACCTGGCGTTCACAGAAATCGACGACGCCGGACTCGTTTATCTGCGAAAGTTGACCGGCCTGTGCACGCTCAACCTGGAGGGTGCCAAAGTCACCGACGCGGGAATCGCGAAGCTAAAGCATGCGCTGCCCGAGGTGAAGGTGTCGCGAAACGAGCAGCCCCTCATCCCGGTTCCGCGGGTCTTTGAAAAGCTGGAGGCTAATCCATCGAAATAAGGCAGTGGTGCCGACTTCAGTCGGCGCCGCGGAATCACTCGACCACCGTCACTCTTGCTACTGGTAAATGCCCCGAGTCGCGATGTTGGAATCCGAATCCGAAATAGCTCCTCTTGTCCTGATCAACGCGGTCGGCCTGACGCGCCGGTTTTTGCCGTTTGCCCCCCGGCTCAAGGCCCTGGCGAGCCGGGGCTGGGTGCGTGGGCTGCGCGAGGTGATTCCTGCCGTCACCTGCACGGCGCAGGCGACGATCCTGACCGGATTGCCGCCCCAGGGACATGGCATCGTCGCCAACGGCTGGCTGTTTCGCGAGACGGGCGAGGTCCGGTTCTGGCAGCAATCGAACCGTTTAATTCAGGGTGAGCCGCTGTACGCGACCGCGCGCCGACGTGCGCAGGAGCGGAGCCGGAAGTTCCGCGCGGCCAAACTGTTCTGGTGGTTTAACCAGGGGGCCGATGTCGCCTTCAGCGTCACGCCCAAGCCCCACTATGGGGCCGACGGAAGCAAGGTCTTCGGTGTCAGCGGGAATCCCGAGGGTCTGACCGACGAACTCGAGCGTGCGCTCGGCCCGTTCCCGTTCGCGAGCTTCTGGGGCCCGCGCGGGGCGGCCCTGCACCGACTGGATCGCCCGTTGCGCAGCGCATCTGCTCGATAAGGAGAGACCGGAGCTGACGCTCGTCTACCTGCCGCACCTCGATTACGACCCCCAGCGCCACGGTATCGCCGGCCCCGACATGCCCCGCCTGGTCGGTGAGCTCGACGATGCGTGCGCCCCGCTGCTCGACGTCGCCCAGCGCAGTCGGCGCACGGGTCTGGGTCGTGAGCGAGTACGGGCATTGCAACGTCTCGCGCCCGGTCCCGATCAACCGCATCCTGCGCCGGTCGGGCGATCTCGTCGTGCGCGATGGTCCGTTCGGCGAGATGCTCGAGACCTTTCAGAGCAAGGCCTTCGCCGTGTGCGATCACCAGGTGGCGCATGTCTATGTCGCGAACCCGGAGGCCATCGGGCGGGTTCGCGAATTGCTCGCGAGCGTTCCCGGCGTCGCGCGGGTTCTGGCAGGAACGGAGCGGGCCGAGATCGGTCTGGACCATCCCCGCTCGGGCGAGCTTGTGGTCCTGTCAGAACCCGATGCCTGGTTCGCCTATCCCTACTGGCTCGACGACCGCAAGGCCCCCGATTTTGCCCGGACGGTCGACATCCACCGCAAGCCGGGTTACGACCCGTGCGAGCTCTTTCTCGACCCGTCGCTCACCTGGCCGATGGGGAAAGTCGCCCTCCGATTATTGCAAAAGAAACTGGGATTCCGCACCCGGTTTGACGTCATTCCGCTCAACCCGACCCTGGTACGCGGCAGCCACGGACTTCGCACCACTCGGCCCGAAGACCGTCCTCTCCTGATCGGCGACGGACCCGTTCCCGGGCCCTCGGGCGAGATTGAGATGACCGACGTGCATGGGTTGCTTTTGAAGGCGCTGATGCTGGATTGAACACGCTTATATTAAATATTTCGAGTCCGTGGCCGCATCTAGAACACCCGACGGCTATCGAGCAGGAAAGTGACCGGCCCGTCGTTGACCAGTTCGACGTTCATCATGGCGCGGAAGACACCGGTGGCGACCGAAACGCCTTCGCTGGCAACCTGGTTGCAGAATCGTTGATAAAGACGCTCGGCCTCGGCAGGCTCGGCGGCCTCGGTAAAGCTGGGCCGGCGTCCGGCGCGGCAGTCGGCCAGGAGGGTGAACTGGCTGACGACCAGGACCGATCCCCCGGTCTCGGCCACGCTCCGGTTCATCTTTCCCTGGTCGTCGGCGAAGGCGCGCAGGTTCACCACTTTCTCGGCAAGCTTCTCAGCATCGGCGTCCCCATCGCCTCGCGCGACACCCAGGAGCACGAGCCAGCCCCGTTCGATCCGACCCACGAGATTTCCCTCCACCTCGACCGAGGCCCGCGAGACACGCTGCAAGACCGCACGCATGAACCAGGCTCCTGGAGACGATTCGAACCGTTGCACCCCTCTCGATTGTGCCGATTTCAGCGTCGCGGCGTCAGAGATGGGTGGTGATTTTCGCCGCAAGTTGATACGCTTCCAGCGGGATGAGACAGACGGGGCGCGGCCGTTTGGGGGTCCGGCCCCTCGCGCTTCGGAAGACAAATGAGTCGTCCGCGCGGGAGGCGGTCCTTGGCGTCGTCGAGGCAAGTTCGGCTGCGGGTTGGGGTGATCGGACTCGGCCGGCTCTGGGAAGCCCGTCACAAACCGGCCCTGCTGCGGCTGCGAGATCGGTTTCAGATCACGGCGGTCTACGACCAGGTGATGCGCCGGGCCGAGATCGAGGCGCACCAGCTTGGCTGCGCGGCTGCCGAGGGCCTGGTCGCGCTGATCGAGCGCCCCGACGTCGACGTCGTTCATGTCCTGACGCCTCAGTGGTTCGGGCTCTACCCGATCGAACTGGCGTGCCAGCTCAAAAAGCCGGTTTACTGCGCCTTGCCACTGGCGACTCGTCCAGACGAGCTGGCCAAGGTCGCGGCGCTGGTGAAATCGAGCAAGATCGCGTTCATGCCCGAATTCGCCCGTCGGTTCTATCCGGCCACACTCCGGCTCCGTGAGCTGCTGGCGACCACGCTTGGACCGCCGCGCCTGATCCTGGGCCAGAACCGCCTTTTCGGCTTCGACCGATATGGCCAGCCCGGCCCGACGACCCAGATGGCCCCCGCGCCCTGGTGATCGATCCTGGAAGTTTCCTGCTTGACTGGTGCTGTTTCCTGTTCCAGGCCGAGCCCGCCGCGATCCAGGGCGTTTCGAGCGACGTCATGGCGCCATCGAGTGATCAGTCAGCCGGCCCTGATTTCGAGAGCTTCACCGCCGAGTTTCCCGGCGGCGGCCTGGCCCAGATCGCCTTCGGCCGGTATCACCGGGCGTCCTGGGGCGACGCGACCAAGTTCCTTCCGCAGGCCGGTTTCCAGGTCTACGCCGAGCGTGGCGCCGCCTGGCTCGAGCTCCCCGACCGGATCCAGTGGTCCGACAACGCCGGCACCCACGAGGAACGCCTCCCCCTGGAGCCGACGGTCGGCGAGGTCCTCAACGAGCACTTCCACCGGCTTGTCCGGGGCGACCACGCCCTGGCCCCCACGATCCACGACGCGCTCGCCGTCGCCCGATGGGTCACCGACCTGTGCCAGAGCCAGCGTGAGGGAAAGAAGATCGTCCGACCTACCCCGGGCTCGTGACGGGTCAGAGGCGGTGCGACTGCTCTGGACAGGACCGACCGGAACGACTTAACCTCGCCCTTGGATCGTACAGGATTCGAGGCTCGTTGACGAACGCGGGACATCAAGGAGGATCCACCGTGAGTCAGGAACTGGTGATCCAGGTCCCCCCGCACCCCGCCCGCGAGACGGCAACCGCGACGAACCAGGACGCCGCCGCGCTGCCCGCCGCCCTCACGATTGCGCTGATCGGGGCCTTCGCGATCGGGTTGGCCGTTCAGGTCGATGCCCTGGGACGCTCGTCGGCGACCTACGATGAAGTCACCTATCTGAGGGTCGCCGCGCGCTGGTGGCGGACCGGCGACCAGCAAGAGATAGCCCGGAGAGGTTCGCCACTCCTCTTCTGGAAGCTCCAGCAGGCGCCCGCCTTCTGGATTCTCGACCGGGCCGGTCGGGGAGCCTGGATCGACGATCCGATCTCGCACGAGGAGCCGCTGCTCCGCGCGGTCCGGCTGGCCTCGCTCTGGATCTGGGCCGCCGCTCTCGGTCTGACCGCGCTCTGGAGCCGTCAGCTTTATGGGCCCCGGGCCATGGCGCTGGCTGCCTGGTTGTTCGTACTCAGCCCCAATCTACTGGCCCACGGTGCCCTTGCGACCATGGAAATGCCGCTGGTGATGAGTACCACGTTGATGACCTTCCTGTTCTGGAAATTCCTCAGCACCGGCGCCTCACGCTGGTTCTGGCTCAGTGCGGCAACGGGTGGGCTGGCCTTCTCATGCAAGTACACCACGGTCCTCTTTCCACCCTTGCTGGCGTCGGTCTGGGCGGTGGACCGCTGGCTCGCTGGCGAGCGCCAGGTGAGGCGCCTGGCGCTGAGCGTCGCCGGGGGAATGATCGCCTACGTCGTCGTTTTGCTGATGACCGATATGGTCCTGACCGGCTTTCGCACGATTGCGCTCAGCGGGCGGACGGGTCCGCACCCGAGCATCGACGCCAGGCTCGGTCCCTGGCTGGGGCGCTGGGTGAGCCACATTTACGAGCTTCCGATCCCGCAGGACTGGGTCGGGCTGGCCACCCAGCTCCACCTCCAGCGCTCCGGGGGATCGAGCTATTTGCTCGGCACGCGCCGGATGTATGGCTGGTGGTACTATTATCTGGTCGCGCTGTCGGTGAAGGTGCCTCTGAGCATGGCCCTTCTGTTCGTGGGTCGGATCGTGCTGAATCAACAGATCGACAGCGATGAGAAGAGACAGGATCGAGACCGCGGTTGGATACTTCCGGCCCTGATCGCCCTGTTCCTCGGGGCCACCGCGCTGGGGTCGACAAGAAATTACGGGATTCGCTATCTCCTTCCGCTCGCGCCCTGGCGATCGTCTGGATCTCGGGCCTCGCCGAGTTCAGCGGCTGGCCGCGTCGTCTGGCCCTGGCGGGGCTGCTCGGCCAGTTGCTCGCGGTGGCGTGCATCCACCCCCACGAGCTGACCTACTTCAACGCGCTGGCCGGCGGCCCGATGGGGGGAGAAAGGTTCTGGCCGATTCCAATCTCGACTGGGGCCAGGGACTCAAGGCCCTGGCGCGGCTCCAGCGCGATCGGCCCGAGCTGACCGACCTGACACTTTATTATTTCGGCCTCGCGGACCCAAAGCACTACGGAGTCGCGGGCACATGCCACGTCATCGACGCCGCTCCGGACCATCCCGAGCTTGCTCCCCGGCTCGACGTCCGGACCCGCTACGTCGCGGTCTCGGCCTCGCTGCAACATGGACCCTGGGGACCAGAAGGCTATTTCCAACCACTCGCCGGACAATCCCCGGTCGCCATGACCGACGACACGACGATCGCCATTTATCGATGGTGAACCCGCACCGGCTCGGATGCAGGCTCAGAACGCCCTCAATCGCTCGACGATTGCCGTGAACTGGGTCGACGCCGGACGGTTCGGGTCAGGCCAGACGGTCAAAAATCCACGATAATTGATCTCCTCGAGCGCACCGAGATACTCTTCCCAGTCGAGCGCACGGCCGGGAATCCCGATCCGGACCAGAGCGCGCCGCTGGTGGGCAGGCCGCTGGCGTCGCGCGCGTACGCGTGGACGACACGGCTTCCCAGGCTCCGCGTGGTCGGAATCGGGTCGATCCGACTGGCGAGCAACGCGCCGGGGTCGATACTCGCTCCTAGCGCCGCGGTCCCCAGCCGATCGAGCAGATCGGCCAGCACGTCTCCCGGTTCGGTGCCAGTCTCGATCCCCAGGCTGACACCGCGATGATCGGCGCGTCGGGCCAGCTCGGTCAGCGCGTTCATGAAGATCTCGCGGCGCGTCGGCGCGGCATGCGATTTTGCCGCCGGCTGCAATTCAGCGCCGGCCGCGGAACCCGAATCGGAGTCCAGATCCGGCTTCGGCTCGGGGGGAGCGCCCCGACCGCGCCAGGACGAGTGTCGTGCCCAGATCGTACGCCATCGCGAAGGCACGCTCGGCGCGTCGGAGGCGATCATCAAGCTGTTCGAGTGTGTCGAACGGCCGGCGAGTGGGCAGGTGGACAGCGACCAGGGAAAGCTCGACCGAGCGGAGCAGGTAACGGACTTCGCGCCGGCCTGTCTCCGAGAGCCGATCAGGAGCCAGCTCGCCGATCGCATCCATGACGACCCCGCGCGCTCCCATACGGGCCGCCTCATTGATCTGGTCGCGTATCGAACGCGCCGGGTCAAGCCGGAGCCCCAGCGGTGAACGGATCATGGGTACGTATTATCCTTGAAGGGTGGGCACCGTCCGCCACCTCTTAACCGTTCGTGCGGTGGGTGACACCAACCCCACGAACCGAAGTCTGTTACCACGCGCAGGCTACAGGACCGACCTCCTCGCCGCAAGGGAAGCCGACGAGCGCACGGACCTTTTCCTATTCCGCGTCCCGCCACGACTTGGTTCTAATGAACCACGAAGAGGCGGCGGCGTACGGTCATTGATACCGCTTCCGAGACGATGGCGCGAGGTCTCTTCCCTTGGCGATGGTTCCCCCCGTTACCCACATTCCGTCGATCGCGCTCGACCTTCCGCCCGACTCGATCGCCGGACGGATCGGCCGCTGGCACGAGCCCGCGCTGCTCGAAAGCGGTCCCGGTTTCGGCGATCCGGGCCGATACAGCTTTCTCACTGCCCGGCCCCGGCTTGTCTTCGAAGCGACCGGGCCGAGGTGGAGCGTCCGCCACGAGTCGGGATCTGTCGAGACCGGCGCCGATGATCCGCTTGTCGCCCTGGAACACCTGCTTCAAAAGCTTGACCTCGCGCGCCCAGGCGACGATCCCGAGCCCAATCCCGAGCTACCGCCGTTCCAGGGGGGCCTGATCGGTTTCTTCGGCTACGACCTCGCCCCGCGGCTCGAGCGCCTACCGCGAAAGGCCGCGCGTGCATCGCGCTTCCCCGACATTCGGCTCGCGCTTTACGACACCGCCGTCGTGATCGACCACCAGGCCGGCTCGGTCGCCGTCCATGCTTTTGACATCCTGGACGAGGGAGCGACCACGGGCGAGCGACGGGCGCGGCAGTGGGCCAGGGAGCTGCGCGCGGGGTGCTGCGCCGACACTCGAAAGATCACGGTTCGGTCCGGTCGAATCGTCGTTCACGCCGGAAGCGTATCGAACGGCCGTGCGACAGGCCCTCGACTGGATCGCGGCGGGCGACATCTTCCAGGTCAACCTCTCGCAACGGTTCTCGGCCCGGGGCAACCCGGTGCCGCTCGACCTGTACCTTCGTCTCAAGGCGCTGAGCCCGGCGCCGTTCGCCGCGTTCTTGAAATGGGACGACCTGGCCGTCGTGAGTGCCAGCCCGGAGTGGTTCTACCAGACCCGGGGCGACCAGATCATCACCCGGCCTATCAAGGGAACGCGGCCCCGCGGCGCCACACCGATCGAGGACGCCGCCCTTCGCGCCGAACTGGCCGATAGCGGCAAGGACCGGGCCGAATTGACCATGATCGTTGACCTCGAACGCAACGACCTGGGCCGGGTCTGCCGCTATGGTTCGATCCGCGTCAATGACCCCCACGCGATCGAGAGCTTCGCCCAGGTCCATCACCTGGTCGCCACCGTGGAAGGACGGCTCCGGCCCGAATCGGGCCCGATCGACATCGTCCGGGCGCTGTTTCCCGGCGGCTCGATCACGGGCGCCTCCAAGATCCGGGCCATGCAGATCATCGACGCGCTCGAGCCCAATCGACGCAGCCTCTACACCGGCGCCATCGGCTACTTCAGCCGGGGAGGCTCGAGTGCGTTCAACATCGCGATTCGCACGTTGCTCGTCGAAGGCGATCGCGCCAGCTTTCAGGTCGGGGGCGGGATCGTGATCGAGTCGGACCCCGAGCTGGAATACCGCGAAACCCTGCACAAGGGCCGCGCCCTCCGCGAGCTCATCGAAGAATAAGTCAATCGGATCGATCCGAGAGGAGAACCCGTCTTGCTCGTCTGGTACAAGGGAACCATTGTCCCTGAAGCGAACCTGGGAATCCCGGTGTCGGATCGCGTGTTCGAGCACGGTCTGGGGCTGTTCGAGACCTTGCGGACCTGGAACGGCCTGCCGCTCCTGTTGCCGCGACATCTCGGGCGCCTGAAGGCGTCGGCTCGGGCGCTCGGCTTGCCGATCGAACCGAAGGATCTCCCCGGCGATGCCGCGTTCGAAGTCTTGCGACTGGCGGAGGGGATCGATGCCGACTTCCGGGCGCGGATGGTCCTCACCGGAGGAGATGGCGGCAACACGAAGGACGGAGGCCGCGTATGGCTCCGGCTCGGACCCTTGCCGACGGTACCCAGGGCCCGTGGGCTCACGATTCGCCGGGCCCCTGGTCGATCGCCGTCGATGATCCCCTGGCACGGCACAAGACCCTCAACTACTGGTCGAAGCGCCGCGCTCACGAGATCGGGTGCGCCAACGGAGCCGATGAGGTCCTCCTCGCCAGCGCCGACGGCGCGGTGTGGGAGGGGAGTCGGATGAACCTGTTTCTGGTCAACGGATCGACCCTCGTCACACCCGGCCCGGAAGGCCCGTTCCTGCCGGGTATCCAGCGCGGCCTGGTCCTGGAGCTCGCCCGTCGGATTGGGTTCGAGGTCATCGAACGGCGCGTCACCTGGGTTGAGATTGATGCCGCCGATGAGGTCTTCCTGACCAATGCCGTGCAAGGTATCGTGCCGGTCGCCAAGATCCACAACCAGGGCCGGACCTATCCCAGCCCAGGTCCGACGACCGCGCGGTTGCAGGACCGGTTCGTGGCCTGGATCGAGGCGGGAGGAGGCTCCGTATGATCCGGGTCAACGACGTGGCGCGCTGGGTCGAGGCGTTCGCCCCGCGCGCACTGGCCGAGACATGGGACAACGTCGGCCTGCTCTGGGGCGACCCGGCGGCCGAGTTGACACGTTTGATGACATGCTTGACCGTCACCCCAGCTACCGCCGCCGAGGCAATTGACGAGCGCGCCGGCCTGATTGTGAGCCATCACCCGGTCCTGTTCCGTCCGGTCCAGCAGCTTCGCGCCGATCGAGCGGCGACGGGCATGCTCTGGGCTTTAGCGCGGGCGGGGGTGTCGATCATCAGCCCGCACACCGCGTTCGACAATACGCCTGGAGGGATCAACGATGGCCTGGCCCGACGCCTCGGCCTGACCGATGTTGGCCCGTTACGAACGCGACCACCCGCGGCCTCGTTCAAGGTGGCCGTCTTCACCCCGGCGTCCGATCGCGACGCGGTGCTGGACGCGGCCTTCGCCGCCGGTGCTGGCCGGATCGGTGCGTATACCGAGTGCTCGTTCACCACGAACGGCCACGGCACCTTCTTCGGCCAGGAAGATGCCCGGCCCACGATCGGCACGGCAGGTCAGCGCGAGACGGTTCGCGAGCGCAAGCTCGAGATCGTCTGCTCGGCCGGGCGGCTTGACGCCGTGCTCGCGTCGATCCGGCGGGCGCACTCGTACGAGGAGCCGGCGATCGACGTCTACCCGCTCCATGCCGTCGCCGCGCTCACCGGCTCGAAGGTCGCAGCCGACGGCGCAGGGCGGCTGGGCCGGCTTGAGTCGACGACGACACTCGACGTTCTTGCCCGACGCGTGGCCCAGATCCTGAACGCACCTGGCCTCCAGGTCGTGGGGACGCCCGATCGAACGGTACGTACCGTGGCGATCGTGTGTGGCGCCGGCGACGATTTCGTCCCCGACGCCGCGAGCGCCGGGGCAGACGTCCTCCTGACGGGCGAGGCCCGGTTCCACCGCGCCCTGGAAGCCGAATCCCTCGGCCTTGGGCTCATCGTCGCCGGTCATCACGCCACCGAGCGGCCGGGTGTCGAGGACCTGGCCGACCGGCTCGCCACCGAATTTCCCGCGATCGAGGTCTGGGCCAGCCGACGAGAGACCGATCCGATCCGCCCGCTGGCGTGAGCAATCGATCAAAAGAAGAACCCCCAGGCCAGCCTGGGGGTAAAGATAGTCAACCGTGGAAGGAAAAAGATGCGAACCGAGCGGGTTCCGTGCTCTGGACTGACGCGAATCCGCTCGCAATCAGGAGGTGACGGCGACCGGCTCGCCGGTTTCGCCATTGCCCGTCTTGCCCCGGGTTGTGGGAACCGCCAGGTAAGTCTGATGCTCCCACTGACCCGCCCAGGCCTGGCCGGCCCAGCGCTGAAGTGAAATGGCTCGGACCGTGGGCCGGTCCTCGTCCCGGATCACTTCACCCCAGGCGCCCGCGTACGCAGCCCGGACCTGCGAAGAGCTCTCACCCACACACAGGAGACGCTCACCACCCGGGGCCAGACAGGCCACGGCTCTCCAGTCCTGAGCGCCGGACGATTCACTCATACTCATGGTTGCAATAGCTCCCTCCCGGCGGCCACGATCCGGGTGACCCCCCTCCTGGGTGTCGCGAACCAAAGAACCGCACCGGGGCATCGAGAGAATAACTCGAACACATCAAAGAGAATGATAGGTCAGGCAGGAAGCGGCGTTAACCTTGACGGAATCCATCCTGCCCAGCCTGATCTCGCCTTGCCTCGTTTCACTTCGTCTGATGGAAATTCGCCTGACTCGAGGGCTTCGATTTCAAAAAAAACCGAAAATGGAGCCCGGGACGAATTCCTGGCAGACGCAATCCGCGTCCTCCAGCGTATTTGTTACGGCATCAGCGAACTGGGAGTTCGACAAGACCGAGGGACGCCGGGGTGCAGCGCCAGGCGCCACAGGAGAGCCGGGGGACGGCACGCGGCGGAAGCCAACCGCCAGAGGGAACTTTCGCTCCAGGCGAAGTGGCGGCAGCACGACAGTCCAGGCACGGCGAGGAGGAAGGCCAGACCAGCACAATTTCCTTTCGCTCCTCAACCTCTACACGACTTATTGTACCGGCTCGGTCCAGAAGGAGCGAATGAATTCCCAGAAAAAAACCCGAAACTCGGGCGCGACCCGCCCGCGCAAAACCCCTCGAAAACCTCTTCAGCCCGGACCAACTTCCCGTTATCGACCATCGATCGTGAGCAAGACTTTGCCCTTCCGGCCCACCGCCTCGGCCTCTCGGACCGCATCGCCGATCGCATTCAGGGGAAACTTCGCGCCAATCTCGGTCGCCAGTACCCCCTTGCGGATCAGGCCGGTGATGTCGTGAAACAGCTTCAGTGCCGCTGGAATGCTCTGCTGACGCATCCAGTGCCCAAGCCAGAAACCTTCCACCACGCGTTTGCCCGCGATCATCAGCCGTGGCTCGATCTCGATCGGCTCGTTCGATAACGTCCCGTACAGCAAAAGCTTGGCGTCTGCCGCCAGAGATCGGAACAGGGCCGAGCCCGTCGCTCCACCCACCGGATCGAGCGCGTATTTCACACCCTCAGGTCCGACGATCCGCTTGACCTGGTCCTCGATCGGTCCGTCGCTCGACGCGATCACCGCATCTCCCCCAAGTGCCCTGATCTCCTCAATCGCTTCATGGCGGCGGACCACATTCAGTGTTTTGAAGCCGTCGTGCCTGCCCAGCTTGATGATCATCCGACCCAGGGCTGAGCCCGAAGCCGACTGGAGGAGCCACTCACCGCGCTGGACGTTGAGGACATGACGGACCATCGCCAGGACCGTCGCCGGATTGACGAAGAAGCTGGCGACCTGGTCGTCAGGGATATCCGCCGACACCGGCCGTGCTTGCCGGGCCGGGATCACGGCGTATTCCGCCCAGTTTCCCCCATTGCTGTTGATGACCGTGACCCGCTTACCCAGCACAAACCGCCCCAGAAGCCCCGGACCCGACCTTGTCCACCACGCCGACTCCCTCGAAACCGGGGGTTGCCGGCAAGCTGGGCAGGACGCCATAACGTCCGCGGACGACCAGCAGGTCGGAGGGATTGACGGGGCTGGCGATCATCCGCACCCGGACCTCGCCCGGCCCCGGCTCGGGAGTCGGGACGTCGGTCAGCCTGAGGACATCGGCGGGCTCGCCGAACCGTTCGAAGACGATGGCCTTCATCGTATCAGTCGGTCCTGGAGGGACTGGGCGGTTCGTCGCCATTTGCGACGAATCACGGGTGCGATATCTTAGCGAATACCGGCGCGGAAACCATCGCGATGTGCCATGGGAACCGGAACAAACGCGAGAATGGGATGGTGTTCCATGCCGATCGAACCCCTCGTCACGACCGAATGGCTCCAGGAGCACCTGCGACGACCCGAACCTCCGTGTCGTGGACATCCGAGGGTCAGGTCACGACCCGGCCGCGTCGCCCGGGCGTCGAGGAGGCCGATTACCTGGGCGCGATCGAGGAGTTCCGGTCGGGACACATCCCGGGCGCGGTCTACATCGACTGGACCCGCGACATCGTCGACCCCGACGACCCGGTCCCCGCCCAGATCGCGCCCCCGGACGCTGTTCGCCGAGGCGATGGCCGAGCGCGGGATCGGCGACACGACCCATGTCGTCGCGGTCGACCACATCGGGGGCCAGTTCGCCACGCGGCTCTGGTGGGCGCTGACGTATTACGGCCACGACGCCGTCAGCGTGCTCGACGGCGGCTGGAACCGCTGGGTTGAGGAGGGCCGGCCGGTCGAGAGCGGCCCGTCGACGTCGGTCGCCACGGCGGTCTTTCACCCCCGTGCCCGGACGGCCGAGCGCGTCCGGCCGCCGAGGTCGCTCGCCCGCCTGGACGAGCCCGGCCTCCAGTTAATCGACGCCCGCGACGCCGGCCAGTACACCGGCCAGCGCCGCCGCGGCCCGCGCGGCGGCCACATCCCCGGCGCGTTGAACGTGCCTCGCGAACTCTTCTTCGCCGCCGGCGGCGGCTTCCTGCCACTCGACGCGATCCAGCGGCGTGTCGGCGCTCCTGTGCCTTGAACCCCGACGCACCCATCGTCGCCTACTGCAACGGCGGCGTCGCCGCGACGGTCGTCCTGTTCAACCTCCCTCGCCTCGGCTTCACACGAATCTGACCAACTACGACGGCTCGTGGAACGAGTGGGGGCCGCGGCTGGATTTACCGTGCGCCTGCGATTGATGAACACGGCGCGTCTCGTGCCTTCAACCCAATTCGCAAGCTCTTACCACTAGCCACCATGCACGGAAAAAAACAAATGCTGGAGGTGGGGTGAGACCTTGCGAACGGCCAATCTCGCGGAGATAGTGCATCGTTGCCGCGCTCGGGTTGCGGAAGAGAATCAGCCCGCGGAGATGCGCGGGTCCCGCCAACCAGGCCCGAACTGGAAAAAACCCGTACGAGGGTCGAGGATTGAAACGATGCCCGAACACGATCCCAAGCCCAAGCCGCCCGTCGGGGCCGGGAATGGTCACAGCCGGCGCGACTTCCTGCGCGGCTCGGGCCTGGCGGCGGCCACGGCCGTGCTCACCGGCCAGGCGACCGTCGCGCTCGACGAGGCCAAGGCCGCCGAGCCGGAGCCCAAGGTCCTCTCCGGCGACGTCAAGATCACGCTAAGGTCAACGGCGAGGAGCGAAGCTGCACGGTCGAGCCGCGGAGCACCCTGCTCGACACGCTCCGCAACCGGCTCGACGTGACCGGCCCCAAGCGGGTCTGCGACCGCGCGAGCTGCGGCGCCTGCACCACGATCGTCGACGGCGATCCGGTCTACTCCTGCACCACGCTGGCCGTCGCCTGCCAGGGCAAGACGATCGAGACCCTGGAGAGCTTCGACACCGGCCCCAACGGCGTTCCCCACGCGTTCCACCAGAACGACGGCCTGATGTGCGGCTACTGCACCCCGGGGTTCGTCACCGCGTGCAAGGCGCTGCTCGACCAGAACCCGAATCCGACGCTCGAAGAGGTCAAGCGGGGCCTCGACGGCAACATCTGCCGTTGCGGCACTTACATCGGCGTGTTCCAGGCGGCCCTGGCCGCGGCCAAAGCCATGAAAGGAGCCTGAGCCATGGCAGCTTGGCCCAGTAATCCGCGCCTGATCGGGACCCGGATTCCCCGGCTCGACGGCATGGCCAAGGCGTCGGGACGGCGAAGTATCCCTCCGACGTCCACCCGGACGGCATGCTCTTCGGCGTGATGCTCTACAGCCCGCACGCCCACGCCAGGATCAAGTCGATCGATACCGTCGGCCGCCGAGAAGATGCCCGGCGTGAAGGCGGTCACACATGATCGCCAAGGCCGGCAAGGTGCTCCGGTATCACGGCGACGACATCGCCGCCGTGGCCGCCGAGACCGAGGAGCAGGCCCGCGACGCCGCCCGCGCGATCAAGGTCGAGTACGAGGTCCTGCCCCACGCCGTCACCGAGGCACTCGCCATGGCGCCACGACGCTCCCGCAGATCGCCAAGGGGGGCAACGTCCAGCAAGGGCCGCGCGATCGTCAAGGGGAAGCCCGAGGAGGCGACTGGCCAAGGCCGACGTCACGATCGAGGCGACCTATTCGCTGCCGGTCATCACCCACGTCTGCCTCGAGACCCACGGCCTGACCGCCGAGTGGGAGGATGCCGACCACATCGTCGCCTGGGCGAGCACCCAGGCCGTCGGCCCCACGGCCAACGAGCTGGCGCGGCGCGTTCAACATCCCGACACTCGAACGTCACGGTCTTGACCGAGGTGATGGGGGGCGGGTTCGGCTCGAAGTTCGGCGCCGACGTCTGGGGCATCGGACGGCCGCCGAGCTCTCGAAGAAGGCCGGCGGACGGCCGGTGAGGATGTTCCTCGACCGGATCGCAGGAACACCTCGCCGCGGGCAACCGTCCCAGCGCCACGGGCACGGTCAAGCTCGGCGCGACCAAGGACGGCAAGCTCGTCGCCATGATCGCCGAGACCCGACGGGACCGGCGGGATCACCCGCGGCGCCCAGTTCCCGCTGCCTTACGTCTACGACGTGCCGGCCTCGTCGCGAACCCATACCGACGTCTTCGTCAATGGCGGCGACGCCCGCGCCATGCGTGCCCCGGGCCATCCCCAGGGCTGCGCGATCATGGAAGCGGCCATGGACGACCTGGCCGACAAGCTCGGGATCGACCCGCTCGAGTTCCGGCTCAAGAACCTGCCCCCCGACGACTTCAAGACCCCGATCTACGAGGCCGAGGTCGAGATGGGCGCCGAGCTGATCGGCTGGTCGGGGAACCGCAAGCCGCGCGGCCAAGGCGGCAAGGGACCGATCAAGCGCGGGCTGGGCATGGCTCTGCATACCTGGGGCGGCGGCGGCAGCCCAGGACAAGCAGGTCGACGTGCATCATCAACCCCGACGGCTCGGTCGAGGTCCGCTCGGCCACGCAGGACATCGGCACCGGGGCCCGGACCGTCCTGGCGATCATCGCCGCCGAGGTCCTCGGGCTGAAGGTCAGCGACATCAAGTCGAACATCGGCAACTCGACCTTCCCGCCCGGCCAGACCTCGGGCGGCTCGACCACCACGCCCTCGATGAGCCCGCCCACGCTACACGGCGGTCAGCCAGGCCCGCGACGAGCTGTTCAAGCGGATCGCGTCCCCGCTCCAGACGACAAGCCCGAAGACCTGTCGCTGGAGGACGGGCAGGTCTGGGTCAACGGGCGAGCCCGTGATGTCGTGGAAGGACGCCTGCCGCAAGCTCGGGATGATGCCGATCTCCGAGACCGGCAAGTTCGAGGCAGGGCTCTCGAGCGTCGGCGTCGGCGGCTGCCAGTTCGCCGACGTGTCGGTCGACATCGAGACCGGCGTGGTCAAGGTCAACAAGATCGTCGCGATCCAGGACATCGGGCCTGATCATCGACAAGCTGACCTGGGAGAGCCAGGTCTACGGCGGCGTGATCGGCGGCCTGAACTACGGGCTGTTCGAGGAGACGGGTCATGGACCCGATGACCGGCGTGATGCTCAACCCCGACATGGAGCTCTACAAGCTCGCCGGAGCCTCGGACATCCCCGAGATCATCGTGCGAGCCTACGAGCCCGACGAGGTGAAGGCGCGCGGCGTGATCGGCGTCGGCGAGCCGCCGACGATCTCCACCGCCGCCGCGATCGGCAACGCCGTGACCAACGCCATCGGCGTCCGCGTCGCCGGACTGGCCGATGTCACCCCGGAACGTCCTCAACGCCCTGGCCGCGGCCTCCAAAGAAGGGAAGGCGTAAGCATCATGAAAGCCTTTGAATACGCCGGTCCCGCCAGCGTCGACGACGCCGTCAAGCTCCTGGGCGGCTCCGACAGCGCCGAGGCCCTCTCGGGCGGGACCGACCTGATCAGCCGGATGAAGGACTACGTGACCAGCCCCAAGCGGGTGGTCTACCTCAAGGACATCAAGGAGCTGGCCGGGATCAAGTCGGTGGGCAAGGGACTGATGATCGGCGCGGGGACGACACTGGCCGATATCGTCGACGACAAGGCGATCAAGCGCAATACCCCGCACTCTGGCAGGCGACCCTCGAAGTCGGCACGCCGCAGATCCGCAACATGGCCACCGTCGGCGGCAACCTGCTCCAGCGCCCGCGGTGCTGGTACTTCCGGTCGGGTTACGGCCTGCTCGGCATGAAGGACGGCAAGAGCCTGGTCCGGGCGGGGGACAACCGCTACCACGCCATCTTCATGACCGAGGGCGACGCGCTCTTCGTCAACCCGTCGAGCCTGGCCGTGCCATTGGTCGCTCTGGGGGCCATGGCGGTCGTCCAGGGGGCAAAGGGCGAGCGGACGATTCCGGTGGCCGGCCTTTACCAGGTTCCGAGGAAGGAGGGCGACCGCGAGCTGACCATCGCCCCCGACGAGGTCTTGCTCGAGGTCATCATCCCACTCACCGAAGGCAGAAGAACGCCTCTTACGAGGCCCGGCAGAAGCGGGCGCACGACTGGCCGCTGGTCCTGGCGTCGGTGAACCTCGAAATGAAGGGCGACACGGTCGCCGAGGCGAACATCGTGCTGGGAAGCGTGGCGCCGATCCCGCTCCGCTCGACCGCTGCCGAGAAGGCGATCACCGGCAAGAAGATCAACCAGGAAACCGCGGCCGCCGCGGGTGAGGCGGCCATCGCCTGGGCCAGGCCGCTGTCGATGAACGGCTTCAAGGTCGCGCTTACCAAGACCGTGGTCAAACGGGCCTTGCTCGCCGCCGCGGGTGACCGCTACTGGGAGGAGACCTGAGCGTGTCCGAGTCGAACGCCGACGAGAACCTCGCTCCTGATCCTTCACCCGGCGAGCTTCCGGTGGTCGACCCCGAAGCGACGGAACCACACGCCGGCACGGCCTCTCCGTGCCGGCACCTCCGCCACAAGGGGATGTACGTCTACACCGACGGCTCCGCCGGCGAGTCGAGCGACGACTACGACAGCACCATGTACTGGTGCCTCCAGACCATGAAAGGCTTCGGTCCCGACGACGACATCGTCTCGGGCCACGAATGCCGCAATCCCGATCGCACATGCTACGAGCCGACCTGAAAAGCATCGGTCATCGGGATTTAGGAAGATCGAGAAAAGAAGTGGTACAGGTGTTACACGATTGATCGCGGATAGCTGTCCGTGGATCCTCGGATGATCCGGGACAGTCCAGGGAATCACGCGATCCGATCGCTGACCTCTGGACTGCCCGGATACCTGCACTTCAACTGATGTTTCCATGGCAGCCATTTCCGCTTGCGCGAGCGCCTCTGTCGATCGGGATCTCCTCCTTTTTGCGTATCGAGTGACTTCCCAGATCATCTTTTTTTCACCCGATCGCTTCGCGAGGTCCATCTCGCCTCGGTCTACCAGTACCCCGACCCGTCGCCCCTGGTGAACGATCCCCTGGCCCTCATCACCCAACCCTCGCCAGTTCACGGTGGACGGGATGGTCCTTGTCGTTGGCTTCCATTGCCTCGCGGCCCGCGCGAAGCCCCGGCAGATTACGGCGAGATTCAGGCCGTGCTGATCATTTCGGGTCTGGGTTTCCATCCCCAAACCTTCATGGATAATCCGAGATATGTGCTCACTGGAATTGACATATTTTGCCGGAATCATGAGTCTTGAGATCATGATTCAGCCAGGGTAAAGTGAGAGTCTCTCGAGGAATCACATCCGGTGGGGAGTGGGGGTCTTGACCATGCGGACTGCATTAGCGAAGCGTCTCCTGACACTCTCGGCGTTTGCCATGACACTCACCGTCGCGCTGGCCACCATGGGGCAGAACGAGCCACGGAGCGGGCTCCGCAAGTTCATGCGGCAGAAGCTTGAACACTCCCAGGGAATCCTTGAAGGTCTGACCACGGAGAACTTTGACCTGATCGCCAGAAACGCTGATGCCTTGAGCACATTGAGCCAGGACACACGATGGCGTGTCACTCCAAATATCAACTATCTCCGACTCAGTTCCGAGTTCCAGGACCTCGCCGAGGAGGTGGCCCGGAACGCGAGGAAGCGGAATCTCGATGGGGCGACCCTCGCCTATGTGGACCTGACGATGAATTGCGTCAAATGTCACAAACTGGTCCGCGACGAGAAGCTCATCACTCTCACGCGGGAGGGAAAATGAGGGGCTCGACGGCTGGTCTCGCCACTCTGATCGCGACGGCGATCGGGGCTGGCATCGCAGGGCTTGGGTACGCTCAAGACCAGGGTTCTCGTCGTGTGTTCATGCGGCAGAAGCTCGAATACTCGAAGAACGTCCTCGAAGGGATCTCGCTCGAAGACTTCACCCTGATTGCTCGAAACGCCAGGGCACTGAAGGAGATGAGCGAAGCAGCCGCCTGGCGGAATTCGGTGATCCCGAATGCCGAGGAGTATCTCTCCCACACGTTGAAATTCCAGCGCCTGGCCGATGAGCTGAAGCAGAACGCGGACGAGCGGAATCTCGATGGGGCCACTCTCACCTATCTCCAGCTCACGATGACCTGCGTGAAGTGTCACAATTACGTCCGACATGTGACGAAGTAGCCCATGAAGTAAACCCGCGCCCCACCGCGATCGATGGCGTGACCTTCGACGGACGGGGGCGGGAGTTGAGAATGTCAGGGGATGTGGTGAGTCGGCTCTGGCCGGTCCGTCTCGCTTAATCGCGGATCAATTTGTGGCAATGCACGCAACTGATGGTCAGTTGCATGTAGGCCACCGTCGCACCATCCAGGTTCTTTTCCCGTGCCGCGAGGGCGAGCGATTTATTCGCGTACTCAAAGTCGTTCATCAGGACTCGGTAGCCCGGGATATCGGACCGGATCCATTTTTCGAGGTGGCTCACGGCCGTCATCGAATCGGCGTTCTTGCCGATCGTGTCAAAGTCGCCCCGCGTCAATCCAGCGAAGATATTTTGCGAGGCGGTCAGTTTTTGCCTCATCCAGAGGCTTGCGTTGTCCTCCCGCTGATCTTCCCCGCCGACGGCGATCGTTGTCAACGCGGCGACAAGAATGCCCAGCGCGGCAATCGTGCTCCTCATTGCGGGTTCCTCCACTCGCATCGCTCGATCCTGGAAAACAAATCGCCCCGCGATGCAATAAATTGCATGGCGGGGCACCCGTGACCATCAGCCCCTTACCCGCCGTGAGCAAGGGAAGACAATTGATGCTACGACTTATCTCGCCGTTGTCAAGGGCCGGCAAATCAGGCGCAGTGGACCGCATCGCGCGTCAGGGCAAGAAGCGATCGAGCGACGACGACGAAAAACCTCAAGGACTCATGGAAATCCTTCGGCGGAGGCTTCGCCACAGTCTCGGCGACTCCCACCTCCTGCCGCAATGAGACTGCGGGTGCTCAGCGCGACGTTGAAGGGGTGCCCCGGCACGGCATGCTGCTCGTCGCCAAGCTGGGTGGCGAGCGCCAGGGCCGACCGGCCTAGCTCAGGCTGGCCGGCGGCTTGCCAGAAGAGCGACATCCAGAGGAGCATCCGGCGGTAGATTTCGAGCCGGTCGCGGAGCCGATGCTCGAACAGGTAGCGATACGCGCCGGCGTCGCGTTGAGGGTCCGGCTGGAGTTCGCCCTCACGGAGAAATAGCTCCTCGGCCAGGTCGAACGTGAGCCGCGACTGGTCCACCCAGCTCGGGCAGGCGTCGAGAATCGCCTGGGCGTGGGCGGCGGTTTCGTCGGCGCGGACCGAGGTGGGGTCCCAGTCAGGGAAGGCGATGGGGAACGGCCGGGGAACCAGGCCCGGCCCGATCGTCGCCTCGATCCAGTAGCGGAGGGCGGGCGACGTCTCCGCGCCGCAGAGGAGCAGACAACCCTGGAGGAGCGCGATCGCCAGGGCAGGGGTGTCACGAACGTTCGCGGATGCGAGTTCGCTCCCGGCCGAATCCTGACCCACGCCGCCGGGGCTTGCCGCGAGGTCGTCGAGGAAGTCGTCGTCCGCCGAGGGAACTACGTCGCCGCTCGACTCCGGCCGGTAAGTCTGGCCGAAGACGTCGCGCACCCCGCGTTCGATATCGCACAGAAAGGCGGCCGATGATCGCGTGGTTCCGTCCCACGCCGAGATCGCGATCGTGGCCTGGCCGCGGCCGTCGATCGCGGTCACAAGTGTGCCCAGGATGCGCGGTCCTTCGGTTTCGCGCCCGACAAGCTCGGCGCGAGGCCAGGCCATCGCCAGGGCGTTGGAAAGCGAAGCCGGGGTCATCGAGGGCGGCGTTCCATGACGGTTCAGCCAGCTTCGGGCGCGGGTGACGACGTCGGGATCAGGGTGGTCGGCGGCGATGGTGTTCCAGGCGGCGGCCCGATCGAGATGATGAGGGTCGGGCCCTCCCTCGCGACCCGCCAGGGCGTCGAGCGCGGTGGCGCGCGAGCCAGGCTCGTGGGAATAGACCAGCAGCCTGAGAAACGCGATCAGATTCGGGCCCGCCTCCAGGTCAGCCAGCCCGGCGATGATCTCGGCGCGGACCTCGGGCTCGACCGCCGCCAGCCCCTGGAGCGCGAGCCAGAGCCCCTCGGGATCGTGCTCGATCTGGTCGGCGAGCTCGGCGAGGGAGACATCACCCTCGTCGATCGACGCGTTCAGGTCGTCCCAGCGTTCCAACAGGTCGGGATACTGATCGATCAACCCGGCGTCGTCGAGCAGCGTCATCGCCTGCCAGGCCCGCTCGGGAGTGAGCCCCGGTTGGTTCCGTAGCGAGGTGGCCAGAAGCTCCAGTAGCTCCGGATCGGCGACGGCCTCGACCAGCCGAAGCAGCTCCCCACCTTCCGGCACGTCCAGGTCGTCAAGCCGCGTCCGCAGCGCCTGGCGAAGGCTCGCATGCGGTGCGCTCAGGATCAATCGCTCGATTGATCGATCATGCGGAACCTCGTCTCCGGAGAAACTGTCCGGGTCCGTGAGAGCGTCGAGTAGCCGCGCGATCTCCGCGGCTCCTTCCTTCTCAGGGGGCTGCACGTGCAGATCGGGGATAGCCGGCGTATCGGGTTCCATGGAGGATCGACCTTTCCGTCCTTTCCCTGGCGTGTCGAGAGCCGTCGATCGGTTCAATGCTCACGATGTGATCGATGACGGGACCGGCCCGGGTCGCTCTTCGGTTCCGACTCGATGACTGCCATCTCGTACGTATCGCTGCCGATCTCCTTGACGAACCGGCTGATTCGTCCAAGAAGCGTGGGACCATAGCCGCCGCGGGAGATCCGGAGCGGGTAGGTCAAGGTCAGCTCGTCCATGGCTCGCGACGCCGCGACGTAAAAGATGCGCCGCTCTTCCTCCTCGCCACCGGTCTCGTCCAGGGCGCGCGAGTTGGGGAAGCTGTCGTCAAGCATACGGAGGATGAAGACCCGCGACCATTCGAGTCCCTTGGCCTGGTGCACGGTCGTCAACACCAGGGTCTCATCAGGATCGTTCCCATCCGACGCCTCACGGCCGTAAAGGTCGCCCGCCAGGACCAGCTCGTTGATCATTCGCTCGAGACTATCGTACCGCGCCGCCAGGACACCAAGCTGATCGAGGTCGGCCAGGCGGTTGGCGTGATGATCCGGGTACTTCTGCTTGAGAGTCTCCTTGTAGCCCCCCTGGACGATTGCCTTGACGGCCGACGCGGGATGGGTCTCGGGCCTGGTCGCCTGGACCTTGCCCAGGTCGGCGACAAACGCCGCGAACGGGCCCTTTCCCTTCGTGGGCACCAGCGCCATCGTCTCGGCGAGACGGAGCGCGGACATCGGATCGGAAGCGGCGAGCAGGTGCGCGATCAGGGCGCTGGCCTTCGCCGGCCCGATCCCCGGAAGGTGCAACAGTAGACGACGCCAGGCCATCTCGTCGCGCGGATTGACCAGAATGCGGAGATAGGCCAGAACGTCCTTGATGTGCGCCTGTTCGAAGTACTTGAGCCCGCTACGGACAACGTAATTGATCCCGACGCCCAGAAGCTGATTCTGGAGCACAATGCTGTCATAGTGGTTGCGGTAAAGGACGGCGATCCGGCTCAGGCTGGTCCCTTCGTCGCGGGCCTGGAGTACCTCCTGACAGATGAACTCGGCCTCCTCGAACACGTCCTGGGCGGGAACGACCAGCGGCCGGGCCCCCGAGGGACGGGCCGAGACAAGGTTCTTGGGAAAGCCTTCGCGGTTATGAGCGATCGACTGGTTGACCAGCGCCACGATCTCGGGCGTCGATCGATAGTTGATCTCAAGCTGGTAAGTCCGGGCCCCAGGGTGTCGCTCGGGGAACTTCAGAATGTTGGCGTAGTTCGCCCCCCGGAATCGATAGATCGACTGGGCGTCATCGCCGACGGCGGTCAGGTTGCCGGCGCCGGCGGCGGCGGCGATCGACTCGACGAGCTGGACCTGAACGAGGTTGGTGTCCTGCATCTCGTCGATCAGGATGTGCCGGAACTGCTCGCCCATGGCAGCCCGCTGCTCGGGAAACTCGTCGATCAGCCGGCCCCAGAGCAGTAGCAGGTCGTCGTAATCCATGCAGTTGGCCGCCCGCTTCCGAACCGCGTACGCCTCGGCGGCGCGTTCGAGCTGGGGGAGCCAGTCTCCCAGCTCCGGGTGCCGCGCCGTGACGAGCTCGCGAAGCGTCAAGCCCACGTTCAGGGCGTAGCTGAGAACATGCCCGATCTGGGCCGGTTTGGGGGCGAGCTTCCCGGTGCCGAGAACCCACCATCCTCCATCGACTGCTTGATCAGGTCGCGCTGGTCCTCGCTGTCCAGGATTGTGAAATTGGGCTCATAGCCCAGCAGTCGGGCCGACTTGCGGAGCAGTCGATTACCGACATGGTGAAAGGTGCCGGCCCAGACGCGGGCCGCGTCGGGACCGATCAACTGGTTGAGCCGCTCGACCATCTCGCGAGCGGCCCGGCGCGTGAAGGTGACGAGCAGGATCGCGCGCAGGGTCGACGCCCCGATCGATCAGGTGGGCGACCCGGTAGGTGATCACACGCGTCTTGCCCGAGCCCGGCCCGGCCAGGATCAGGTTGTAGCCGTCGGGAGCCGTGACCGCCGCCCGCTGCGACTCGTTGAGGTCGCTCAGCAGATGCTCGTCCAGCCGCGTGCGCGTCGACTTCTTGAGGCGGATCTTGCGCATGGGGTCCAGCCCGCCTTGCTTGACTTACGAAAACCGGCGAAAGACGGTATTATACGGCCGTTCGACCCGCGCGTAACCGGCCCAGCGCGGCAAATCCGAGTCGAGAAGGAACTCTCCCCCGATGGACCGTACGCCAAGCTCGCCTTCCCCTACGATCGAGATCTTCCGCGAGCCCCGCATCTACCTGGTCGGCCGGCAATCGATCGACGACCAGGCGCTCCAGTCGTTCCTGAACGATCACGGCGTCCAGCGCTGGGAGACCGATACCTCGGTCGCGGGCGAGAAGCTGATCGAGGTCGCCGGCCGGGTCTGCTACATGTCGTTCAGCAAGCCCAGGCCCGGCGGCAATCAGGCGTACATCGGCCATATCCTCGAGGTCGGCCACGGCTCGGTGCTCGAGCACTCGGTCTACAACCTGATCATCACGGGGGTCAGCCGTTCGTTCACGCATGAGCTGATCCGACATCGGGCCGGCTTTGGTTACTCGCAGCTCAGCCAGCGGTTCGTCGACGAGGCCGAGTGCGGCTTTGTCGAACCCGACACGATCGCCGACGATCCCGTGCTCCACCAGGTCTGGCTCGACACGGTTCAGCACGCGCAGCGCGCCTACCGGACCCTGGCCGACGGCCTGGCCGCGAAGTTCGCCCATCTCGATGATCGAACCCTCCGGCGCAAGAAAGCGCGCGAGGCCGCGCGGAGCGTTCTGCCCAACGCTACCGAGACCAAGATCTTCGTCACCGCCAACGCAAGGGCGCTGCGTCACTTCATCGAAATGCGCGCCGACCCCGCCGCCGACGCCGAGATCCGCAAGGTCGCTGTCGCCCTGCTGAAGCTCCTCCAGACCGAAAGCCCCAACCTGTTCGGCGATTACCAGATCCACGACCTCCCCGACGGCGGCCAATCGGCCGCCACCCTTCACCGGAAAGTGTGAGGGACACTCACACATCGTGTTTGGACAATCCGATAGAATTCCATGAGACTTGAGTAAGTCAAGCTCTCGCTCGATCGCGGGTCCATGTTGGACCCATTTCCCCAAACTCTTGGCTCCGCCGGATTAAGCGTCGTGGGCTCTGACTGATGTGATCGATAAGCCGCCGATGGCTCAAAATGCGAGGCTCGTGCCGAAGTCAACGTAAGGCTTCTCCTGACATAGATGTGAGGATTTCCAAGCGTCACTTTTTGGGGAAGCGCGGTAGACGAGCCTCTAGGCGTTTTGTATTTTGATGAGAGATAGGCAACACTCGCGAGGCGTTGATCAGTGCGTCGGGTTTGAATCCCCCCCTTATCACTGTGTTTCGGCCTCCCAGAAACCCACTCGCGGTGTGTTCTTCCTTCCTGGCGATCCATCGTTTCCGCTCCGGGGTTGGTTTCTCCGTATGGGGAGCCGATTCCAAGTCTCCCTGTTTACAGTCGCTCTCCCAACCCTCTTCGCGTCCCTCCCTCGGTGGGCTTGCGCGTTGATCGCTCCTGCTTCCCATTGATCCATCCAACGGTTTCCTGGAAATCTCGTTCCCAAGAGCGGCTTCTTATGAGCACGGATGAAGACATCTGCACAGGAATTCTGGAGTTACATCCTCGGGGCCACGGTCATCTTCGCGACCCGGGCCGGAACTACAAGGCGGGTCCGCGGGACGTTTACGTGGGGTCGGAGTGGATCAACCGCCTGCCGCTTCGCCAGGGAGTCCGGCTGTCCGGACGGGTCGAACCGGCGCGTAACGGCGATGCTCCGCGGCTGGCCGAGCTGGTCGAGATCGAGGGACATGAACCCCAGACGTACGGCGGAATTCGCGGGTTCGACGAGCGAACGGCGATCGACCCGCACGATCGGATCGTGCTTCAAGCCGGCAGCGAGCCGCTAGGCCCGCGGGTGATGGACCTCCTGACGCCCGTCGGCCGTGGTCAGCGCGGCCTGATCGTCGCACCGCCCCGGACCGGCAAGACGGTTCTCCTTCAGCAGATTGCCGCGTCGGTCGCCCGCAACCACCCCGAGATCGCGTTGATCGTGCTCCTGATCGACGAACGACCCGAGGAAGTGACCGACATGCGCCGGAGCGTCCGGGGCGAGGTGATCGCGTCCAGCTCCGACCATTCGACCGAGGAGCAAATCCGCCTGGCGCAGCTCACGGTTGACCGGGCCAAGCGGATCAGCGAGACCGGGGGCCACGCGCTGATCCTGCTCGATAGCCTGACTCGGTTGGCGCGCGCCTACAACAAGGGCTCGAACTCGGGCCGGACCATGTCGGGCGGGATGGACATCAAGGCGATGGACGTCCCCAAGCGGCTCTTCGGCGCCGCGCGCGCCTTCGACGAAGGGGGCTCGCTGACCGTTCTGGCGACCGCCCTGATCGACACCGGCAGCCGGATGGACGAGCTGATTTTCCAGGAATTCAAGGGGACCGGCAACATGGAGCTGGTGCTCGATCGACGCCTGGCCGATCGACGGGTCTGGCCCGCCATCGACATCGCCCAGTCGGGCACCCGTAAGGAAGAGCGCCTGCTTCCCGCCCAGGACCTCGACCGGATCAACCTGCTCCGACGGAGCCTCTCCGAGCTCAAGCCCACCGACGCCATGGAATCTCTGACCCGCCAGCTCGCCAAGTTTCCCGATAACACGGCGTTCCTCGAACGCATCGGCCAGTTCCAGAAAAACCATTGACGTTTGAACGACCCCGCCTCTGGCGAGCGGATTGATGACGATAGGACGCAGCCAGATCGGCACGTCCTTGGACTGCCAGTCGATCGAGCCCCCTGATCGTGCAGTGCTTTCGCAGGAATCGACACCGTCGGTATGCTCGAACCCCGGCGGGCGTCGATCGCGAACCGGGCGGAACGCCGTGAATCCATGCCCGTTCGATCCTCTTGCCCAACCTCGTCTTGTTCCCGGCCCTGTGGGGCGTTACGCTCGATTGAAGATACGGTAGGCAACGAGCATGATCGCTTCAGTGCTTCGGTCCGGACCCAATCCGGTTCTTCTTGCCATCGTGGACCGTTTCACCCGGTGAGCGACCTCCTCTGGACTTCGGGAGCGCCGACGCATGGCCGAATCCCCGGAGCAACCCCACAGAAAGCCGGGACCGGCGACAGGTGGTTACCTGCCCCGCGTCTGGAAAGCGGAACCGGAGCCCGAGCCTTCCGACACGGCACCGCTCAAGAAAAAAAAGAAGAAGCCGGGAGCCGACAACACCAAGGGAGCGAAGAAGGGCAAGAAGGGAAAGCACGACGGCGATCCGGACGGTGAAGGTCCCAAGGGCGCACTGCTCGAAGAAACGCCCGAACTGGACACGCTCGAGGCGCGACGGAAGGTTCGTCTCATCGCCGGGCTCGCGGCGGTGTGTACGCTGCTGCTCATCGGTTTCATCCTCTACCGGGTGATCGGTGGCTCGACCACGAGCGACGATATCGGCGATGTGAAGATAGAGATCACGGATATGCGGCTCGTGAAGGAACGCAACGAGTCGGAAGCCCGGACGATGGTCGAGAACGTGCGCGACCTGGCCAGGAAAGGTAAGACCGACCTGGCGATTTCGATGCTCAAGCGGGTCGCCACGTCATATCCGGAGACCAGGGCCGCGTCTGAGACCAGCGAGATCGTAAACCGTCCCAGGCCCGACCTCGCCGCGTTCGCTAAGGGCATCAAGCCGACCCCACCCGACCTCTCGAATCCCGTGCCACCCGAGCCGGGGAGTCCCGGCCGGATTAGGAACGTGAATACCGTTGCGAGCGCGCCGTGCGCGGCGGGTCCTCAGACGGTCAACACGCCCGGCGGTCCGGAGCCGTCGATCGCCGCCAGCGTGCCACCTGTCCCGATCGAGTCCCGTCCCGGACCGCCGGGTACTCCCGGTTTTGGCAACGCCACCGGTCCGGTCGTCCCCGAGATGCCGGCCAGACCCCTGCCCGCCGGGTTCCAGGCGCGCTCGGGAGTGGCGGTCGACGCTTCGGGCTGGCCCAAGGAGATCGTTGGCAACCGAGACGGGGCACTGATGGTGCTGGTTCCGGGCGTCCTTTTTGTCATGGGACACGATGGTAGCGAGATGTCAGAGGCGCCGGCTCACCAGGTCCGGGTGTCAACCTTCTACATCGACAAGCATGAGGTCACCAACCGCCAGTTCGAGCGCTACCTCAAGGAAACCGGCAGCCGTCCCGAGCGCAGCCGCGCCCTGGTCCGGGAAGGTAATTCGGTTAACACCTCCGAGGACTATCCGGCCGTCATGGTCACCGCTCGCGAGGCCCGCGACTACGCCGAGTGGGCCGGCAAGCGGCTCCCCACCGAGGCCCAGTGGGAGCTCGCCGCGCGGGGAGCCCAGCCCGACCATCGGCTCTATCCCTGGGGTCCCCATCCGCCCGAGTGGGAACGACCCCGCGTCCCCCGTCAGATCGACCCCGTCATGTCGTTTCCCACCGACCTCTCACCGTTTGGCGCCTACGACATGGCCGGAAACGCCTCGGAGTGGACTCGTGACTGGTACGACCCGCGGTTTTATCAACTGTTCCGTAATGGCACCGCCGACGATCCGACCGGGCCGAGCAATCGACCCGCCTCGATGCAGTTGAGTGTCCGGGGCGGCTCCAAACAGTGGACCGTCACTGCCCGCGAAGGCTTCCGGGTCGAGACCCGGCTCCCCTTTCTCGGGTTCCGCTGCGTCCTGCCGATCGAGGGCAACATGGCCCAACCCGCCGCCAATGACGCCGCGCCCCGACCCGCGCCGGGCGTCGTGGTGCCGTTTTAAGCAGGACACGGACGTCGACGAAATCGGACTTCAACTCAACGATCCGCCTCGGTTGCTCCGGCCACTTCGGCAGCCTCGGTCGCGCTAGCCGCCTCGGCAGGGCGGGCGGGCGGCGTACTCTGGCCGTTGGCCATTGGTCGAGCCTTCAGGCGGCTCCGGACGTGGTCGAGCCACTCGTCGTCGGGGAAGGCGTAGGGCCGGAACTTCTCGAGCTTGCCTTCTTCCTCGCTGAAGAACAAGGCACGGTGCTCGCCCAGCTTCCCCGCCGCGGGCGAGTCGATCAGGGTGCTCGAATCGTTGGCGCTCATCTGGAACAGGACCCGGATCTCGAACTCGCGCAGTCCCTGGCGATCGAACGAGCGGTTCAGGTTGTTCAGGCTGTCGCACCAGACGATCGTGTGAACACCGACCGGCGGTCCATCGCGGAGGATGGTGCTGAAGAGCTTCGAAGGCGACGCCGGCTTGTCCTCGCCGTACCGCGAGAAACCGAAGTCGTCGTCTGACTTCCGCAGATCGCGGAACCGGGGCAGGTCGAAGATCATGATATAGATGTTGGGCGCGTCGCCGGTCTCGGCCTTCTGGCGCCGTTCGACTTCCTCGGAGATCTCGGTGAGCGTCGCGCCCAGATCGCGCCAGCCGATGTCCTTGAGCGCGTGGGGGATAGAGTCGCTTAGCTGTGCGAGCTTGCCGTGAAGAGGCGAATCGAGCGGGCTGCCGTCGAGAACGTAGAACTGGACGCCGCCGGAATCCGACGTCGGCGGATGCTGGGCGGCGATGCTCAGGGTCAGCAGGCTCATCATCCCCAGTGCCGCGGTGTCTTTCTGACCGACGATCAAAAGGTTGCTGCCGCTCTGGGGCCGGAAGACCGCGGACGTGGGGTCCTTGATCGCGATGGCCTCGCCGAGCCAGGCGATGTCGGCCTTGGGGGGCTCGGACCATTCCTTGACGTTCAGTAAGGCCGCCAGGAGGTGGTTCCTCCGGGGCACGGCGGGCAGGTTCCCCTCGAAGACGATCTGCTCGCGCGGCGTGAACCTGTCGCTGCCACGGTCAGGTCACGGATCGTCCGCAGATACTCCTCGCGCCGAGCGTCGGTCAGCCAGACGACCTGGAAGAAGTTGTTCCCCTCGACCATGCCGTTGGCGTCGTTGTAGATGGCCTCGCCGGGCCGGGTCAGGAGCCGAGCGGCGCCGTTGTCCTCGCTCAGGATCAGGTGCGCGTCCGACTCGCTGCACTGAAGCGCGATCCGCACCGCCATCTGGCCGAGAGTGCTTCGCGCCAGCGAGTAGGCGCCGCCCAGGGTCTGCGAGCCGAGGTGGACGTGGATGCCGAACGCACGGCCCTGGCGGACCAGCCGGTCGAGCAACAAGGCCACGTCTTGCGCGATCTTGTCGTCCTCGACGAAGAACTCCTGGAACTCGTCGACGATGAACAGGATGCGCGGCATCGGGCTGGTTGCCACCCGTCGCGTCGCGGTAACCCCGGATGTCCTGTACCCCCGTGTCGCGGAACAGGTCGCCACGCGCCTTGAGCTCGACGTCCAGGCGCTGGAGCACGCTCAGGCCGAACTCGCGCTCGCACTCGACGGCGATCACACGCGCGTGGGGCAGCTCGAGCGCGGCGTAGACCTTGAACTCGACGCCCTTCTTGAAGTCGATCAGGTAAAGCTCCAGCTCGTCGGGGCTGTACCGCAGCGCCGCGTTGGTGATCAGGGCGTGAAGCAGGGTCGACTTGCCCGAGCCGGTCTTGCCGGCGATCAGGACGTGCTGCGACGTCCCCTTGCCCAGCTTCAGGTGCTGGAGCTTGGTGGCCCCCGCCCGGCCGAGCGGCACGTCGATCCCCTTCCGACTATCCTGGTCCAGTAGGCCCCTGGCGCGGGGGCGATGAAGTCGAACGGGACCTCGACCCGGTGCGCGTCGCGGGCCTTCTGGCCGTAGTCCTGTGCAGCATCCGGGTGAACGGCTCGGGATCGGGGGGCGTGTCGACGGTGAGCGGTAGCGTGCCGAACTCCTTGTCGCGCCACTGGAACCGGCCTTCTTTCCAGCTCAGGTTGACGCAGTGCGGCTCCAGGTCCTTGAGCTGGACGCCCGAGGGCATCTGCTGCTTCGTGTCGACCGATATCAACGTATAAACACCGCACCTCGCCCCGCTGCTGGCGATGCTGACCAGGCGGCGAGCGGCGGTCTCGCTGAAGTTGACCGGGAAGTTGGCCACCACCAGCACGCGGAACGGCTCGGCCACCTCGCCGGCGTGGATGTTGTATTCCTCGATCGTGCTGAACTCGTTGCGCAGGTACTTCTGGATCACGTTCTCCATGTGGGCCGAGAGGTCGGTTAGCCGCTGCTCGATGTGCGGCGTCTCGGTCCAGATCCGGCTGTTGACGAGGAGCTCGCTGTAATCGGCGAGGTGCATGAAGGCCGCGAAGTTCTCGCCCAGGCCGACCGGGTCGATGATCGTGAACCGGACCTTGCCGGGCGGGACCGAGGTGAGGTACCGGAGCATCATCGCCTGGAGCAGCTTCGTCGCCTCGGTCTTGCCGGTGTTGTCGCCGGCCTTGATCAGGAGCGAGCCCTGGGTCGGGAACGGCAAGATCGCGGGCAGAGCGTAGCTGGTCGGGCCGAGCAGTCCTTGAGCCGCGGATCGCTGGGAACGCCGCCGGGGATCTTCTCCAGATCGACGACGAACTCGCCGAACCTCAGGCCGGGAGGCACGACGGTCGCCTCGGGATAGGTCCAGGTGTCGTAACTGGCGCCGTTCCAGTTGAAGAAGTAGCGGTTTTCCTCTTCGCGGACCCGAGCGACCCGCGATTTGACCTCATCCAGGGCGGTGGTCCACCGGGCGACCAGGTGGTTGTACGCTTCGTCGTGCTCGCGCTGGGTGGTTTCCTTCTGGGCCTTGTAGCTGGCCTGAAGGGCCTGGCTATCGCGTTCGAACCGCTCTTGCAGCTCGGTCAGCCGGCGTGGATAACGCTCGTCAGCCTGCTTCATGGCCTCGTCGCGGCGGGCGTCGATCTCTTTCTGAAGCGCGGGGTATTTCTCATCCGCGGCGCGGAGGTCCTGGGTCCGACGCTCCTCGGCGTCGGTCATGGTCCTGGTGAACTTCTCCTCGCCCGAGGCGACGTCGCGCTGGCGCTTCGCCTCGACCTCGCCCTTGCCGCGCTCGAGGTCGCGCGCGCCCATTCCAGGCTCCTGACCTGGAGGGCGTCGGCCTCGGCGACGACCGCGCGGAAGGCCGAATAGATTCGCCCGACCTGACGCGTCGCCACCTTCACCAGCCAGATTCGCACCCCGATCGCGAGTGACAGCGCCAGCACCCCGCAGACGATCGACGCGGCGATCCAGCCGATCAACAGGCCAAGCGGGTAGATCCCAGCCAGGCCCAGGATCAGGAAGAGCCAGATGTAGTTCTGGAACTTCAGAAACCGCGGCAGACCGAGCTTGGCCAGCGGTACGAGCTGAGCCTCGGCGCGCTTGATGGTTTCAAGCAATTCGGGCAGCGGGTCGTCGCCCGCCGGAATGGTCGGGTCCGAAGGAGTCGTCGAGAGCGAGTCGAGATCGTTGGACGCGGGTGGCGAAACGGCCGGCTGCGCGTTCGCGGTCGCCTCGGGTTCCGGTCCGGCGTACTTCCGGCAGTCGGCCAGGAAGGGCGCGGCGGTCTCCTTGAGCACGCCCAGGCGTTCGCCGGCGGCGGCGACCTCCGACTCGGCGGCCTTGTACCGCTTGATGAGCTCGCCCTTGGCCGCCTCGAAGACGGCCAGGGCCTGCCAGCGCGAATCCTCGTGCGCCTTCTTGGCCACCTTCTTGGCCGCGTTGTATCGGGCGACGATTCGCTGCTTGACCCCGGCGTACTCGGCCGCGGCGGCGCGGTACTCGGTCTGGTGCTGTTTGAGAATGCCGGTCCGGACCTCCTGGTATCGCGCCTTGGTCGTCGTGGTTTCGGTTTCGAGCGCGATCGATAGCTTCTGAAGCGCCTGCTGGGCCGCCTTTGCCTCCGCCGATCGACGAGCCTGAAACGCCAGCTCGGTCTCGCCTTCCGCTCGAGCACGCTCGGTCGAAAGCTCTTCCAGGCCGCGCAGGATGCTCACTTCGGTCTCGATCAACCGCGATTCGGACATGATCGGCGAGTCCCCGGAAAAGTACGGACCATCTTTATCAGCGCGAGCGCGGACTCTGGCCACCGGCCTGGGTTCGAGACGCTACGAGCAGTCCTTCTTGAGCCGCGTGATGACCTCGCTCAGTTTTTCCATACCGCGAATCGCGGTATTGGCCTGGGTCGCCAGGGGATCGATGTGATTGCGCTCGAAATCGTGCGCCTGCTGGTCTTTCCAGTATCCCTTGGTCTCGTCCCAGCGCTCGCGAAGCGTCTTGAGCGCGTGGTTCAAGCGGGCCGATCCGGTCATCGGAATTCACTCTCGTGTTCGTGGTGATGATAAGCCGATGCCTCTACCCCTCGACGGAGTTCGGCGGTTCCCGCGTTGCATCACCGTCGCCCGTCTCGCCCGGGGCGATCGACGGCGTGGCCACGGTCTCGGTTCCCGTTCCGGTCTTGGACTCGGGCTCGCCAGTCGCCGCGCTGCGGATCTCGGACGTCGCCGAGGCCGAGCCGGCGGAATCGGTTGACGAGGACGCGGCCCGGGGCAGGGGGGAGATACTGGGCGCCGCGGTGGTCAGATACGAATCGAGCGAGCGAATCATCCGCTCGAGCAGGCTCAGGGTCGCCAGGAAGCCTCCCGAGAGCTTGTCGCCCAGCGGCTGCGACTGGCTATGGTACTCCGAGATCGCATGGTCGAGGACCGGAATCCACCGCTTGATCCGCTCCACCATCTCTTCCGCCTCGCGGAGCTTGCGCCTGCGCGTCGCGCAGCGCTTCGCGCTGGTCGGTGTCCGAGACCGAGTCGCTGTTGGATTGTGACAACTGGCGGCGGTGCAGCTCGGTCCGCGCGTTCGCGACCCGCTCCTGACATCGCTTGACCTGCGATTGCCAGTACGTGAGCTGGTCGCGCTGGAGCCAGTTGCGGACCTGTCGAACCTCCATCGACGCCGAATCGAGGGCGATCTTGGCCTCCTCGGCGAAGTTGATCAGATCGACCTTGAAGCCCTTGACCGCATCCACCGACCGGACATTGGCACCCAGGCTCATGGGCTTGGTCCTCGACGCTTCGGCCGTGGCCTCAGCGCTGCTGGAGATAGTCCTCGATCCGCTCGGCCTTGCGCATCAGGAACGGGATATGCTGGTTCGTGGCCTCGACAAAGTGTTTGATCACGACCAGCGTCTGCTCGAACTCCTCGACGAACTTGTCGTGCTCGCGGTCACGCCATGAGGTCCCCAGGCCGATCAGTTGACCATGAATCATGGTCATCTGACCCATCAGGTCGTCGTTGAACTTCTTGAGCTGCAAGGCAAACCGCCTCAGCTCACCGGGATCGACAATCGCTTGTGGCATGGATCGCCCCAATCCAGGTCGTTCGGGTTGATGGGACCGTTTCGCAGGTCGTACGGCGAACCCGGGGTCAAACTCGTTAGGCCGGTCAAGGATGCGCCGGACGAGAAAAAACGTGACGCGACAATCGCCTGGCACAAACCCCAAGGGATATTTTATCGTATCCCTGTTCCACCCCAGAGTCAAAGCACCAAACGGCCCACCCGGGGGTTCTTCCTCGGTTGGGAATCCACGCCGTCAACCGTTTCGAGTACAATCCCGAGATCCAGGGCCGATATCCGTCCCGAGCGACGGGGTGTCCGACTCGTCCCCCTACCACGGCGAATACCATGCGAAGTACCAACCCGGCTGGCAACTCGAAACCGGACCAGCCCCTGGCCGACCTTGATGACTGGGAGTCGGCCCACCCGTCGCACGTCCTCGAGGGCGCGAATCGTAAAGATCCCGCTCAATTCCGCGATTACCGCGCGGACGTGCGTCCCGGCGTCCGCGAGTTTTATCGACAGAACCATGCCAACCAGACGTTAAGCTTCGTACTCGCCAAGAAAAAACAGTATGGCGAGCGGACCCGGCTGCGATGGGGATCTGGGAGGCGATGGAGTTCCTCAACACGCTGGTCGACGACAGCGACCCCGACACCGAGTTGTCTCAGATCGAACACCTGATGCAAACCTCCGAGGCGATCCGCCGCGACGGACATCCCCGCTGGTTCATCCTCACCGGCCTGATTCACGATCTCGGCAAGGTTCTCTGCCTCTTCGGCGAGCCCCAGTGGGCTGTGGTTGGCGACACGTTTCCCGTCGGCTGCCGATACTCCGAACGGATCGTCTTCCCCGAGTTCTTCACCGAGAACCCCGATTATCACGTCCCCGAGTACCAGACCCCCAACGGGATCTACGAACCGGGCCAAGGGCTCGACCAGGTTCACCTGTCGTGGGGCCATGACGAGTACCTCTATCACGTCGTCAAGGACCATCTCCCGGACGAGGCCCTGGCGATGATTCGCTACCACTCGTTCTATGCCGCGCACCGCGAGCGCGAGTACACACACTTGATGAACGACCGCGACCACGAGCTCATGGACTGGGTCCGCGCCTTCAACCCCTACGATCTCTACTCCAAGGGCCATGACCGCCCCGACGTCGCCGCTCTGACCCCGTTCTACCGCGAGCTGATCGACGAGTATTTCCCGGCCAGGCTGCACTGGTGATCGAGCGAACCGCGACGCCCGCCCCGGAATCCAGGCCGCGTAAGCTCCTTTCATGATCCTCGGCGCGCCTCGCCACAACCCGAGGCACGATGATCCCCCACGGCCTGGACCCGCCGAAAGTACTGCTGACTGGCTCGCACCGGATGTTGTTTCTTTGCGATGGCGATTTTTTAATTTTACGGCACTCACCCAAAAATCCGCTCGATTTGACCTTACAGAAAACCCATGATCTTTTTAAACAAACTCGATCTGTACAATTTTTAGCAAAACCTAGCTTTTGGAGACGTCGTACTCTTGATTTTTTGGTAGTCGTTTGTCCAAAATCCGATGTCTTCGCAGGTGGTTCTCATCTTTTCTTATGGAAGGGGTATCTGGTGAAAAAGGTGATCGTGCTGTCGATAATCGCGCTCATGGGGACCACCTTATCTTATGCGGATCCAATCGACCCGTTCAATCCCGCGTTCACTCAGCTAGGCGATCTCACAACAACGGGCACGAATACGGTTTACACGATCAATACGTCGGGCACCCCCACCCTGAGCCTGCCGAACGGAACCACGATCTCCGGCGAAATCTACGCGGATACGCCCGGGCACGACCTGGCGGTCTTTGATTTCGCTTCCATCTATGTCGGAGCGACAACGACAATCTCGGCCACGGGTGATCTTCCTCTCGTCCTGCTTTCCCGAAGCAATGTCGAGATCGACGGGGTCATCAACGTCAGCGGCGGCAGTAGTGGTAATGGATCCGACAATCCGGGTCCCAGCGGCCCTGGAGGAGATAACTTCCTGGGTGTGGGCAGCAGCTTCCTGTTGTCGAGTGGAGGCTCCGGTTTCGGAGGAGCGGGAGGAGCTTCGGGAATCGGGGTGTATAGAATTGACCCCTTTACGGGGCAACCGATCACCGTACCCCCACTTCCTGGTGGCCCCACATACGGAAATCTGCAAGTGTCCCTGCAAGGTGGCAGCACCACCTTCACTCCCGGGTTTTCCTCCGGGGGAGGCGGTGGAGGGGCGATCGAAATCGGAGCGGTAGGATCATTCGATCTGGGACCGCCTAATAGCTTAGGCCACGGTGAGGTCCTTGCGAATGGTGGATCTGGTGTTTTTGGCGTGGGCGGTGCGGGTGGTTCCGGGGGTGGAATCTTTATTCATGCCAGCACGGTCAATGGACATGGAGCGGGATTGCTCTCGGCCGTGGGTGGCTCCGGTGCAATCCGCAATCGCACAGGGTCCCGGCGGGTATAACGCTCCCTCCGGGGGCGGCGGAGGAGGTCGGATTCTAATTGAAGCTGAAAACTATGGCATTTATGCGGTTGTTAATGGTGGCGCGGGTGCTCCCGGAGCGGGTCGACGGAATGCCAGGAACCCTCGATTTCGTCATCGTGCCGGCCCCACCCTCCATCATCATGGGAGGGACCTCGGTCATCTTGGGATTCGCGATCAGGCTCTTGAAGCGGACCCGTCGCTCTTCCGTTTAATTTCGAAGGGTTCTTTCAGTGCCGTACCGCCGAAAACGCACCAATCTGGAACTCTTTAGCGGCTCGCCGCGATTTTTAGGCTTTTTTTTTCGCCTTCGCCAGTTCTCCGTTCTATGAGTCTTGAGGAGCGGATGCAAAACGTCCTGGGATTGGCATCGCCTGCATCGTCGTATCGATGCGGCTGTCCCGGTGACTCCATCTGCTGCTCATGGTTCTGAAAACCGGAGGAACAGCGATGTTGCTGGGATATCATGGCGGCGGAGGCCAGCGATTCGCCAAGGCGCGTCCCCGATTTCAACCCTCTTTCCAGCCACTCGAAGGTCGAGAATTGAAGGACGGGGCGGTCGCTCTGGTAGCGGGTACCCTCACCATCGCCGGGACCGCCGCCCAGAATTACGTCACAGTGGCCTACAGCAATTCGTCCCGAAACGCGATTGTCGTCGACTATAATGACAATCTCTATCAATTCAACACGTCGAGCGTTTCGGCGATCCAGTTCACGACCCAGGGCGCCTTCAACGTTTTCGATAACTACACAAACGTCTCCTCGACGGCCCAGGGAGGCGATGGCTTCAATATCTTCGAAGGAGTGAGCGGAAACGACACGTTCATCGGCGGTAATGGCACCAATTACTTCGAGGTCCAGGGCAACGACAACACCCTCGAAGGCGGCAACGGTTTCAATGTCTTTTTTAATGTGACCGCAGGCGATTCCGTCACGGTTGGCACGGGCACAAATTACATCTTCTGAGACGACGACCGGATTACGCGGTGACCAACGAGAATCGTCCATCACTTCCCCGCCCCCGCGTGGCACCGTGGGGCCCGGCCGCGCGGGTGCGGGGACGAGGATTGGACCCTGCGCGGAGATTGTCTCAGGGAAGGAGCCTCGGGCGTATTGTCGCCGGTTGGTCAGGACCAGGACATTGCGGGTGACGGCGTCCTGTGAATCGACCGCCCGCCAGGCCAGAACCCGACATCCCCGACGCTGCTCCCCTGGCCGCGCAAGCTCTGAAGCAGCACTGCACGCGGAGGATCTCGGATATCGAACGGGGCGATCTTCCTCTCATGGTCCCCGGCGCGCACGAACGTATGGTCGTCCGGGCTGAAGTCGTAAGCGTGGACCAGACTCGACGACCGCTCCAGCCGGCCACTGTAGTCGAGCTAGAAAAACGACCGGAGCTCGACGTCGCGATCGGCCCCGCCGGTGACGAGCCGGAGACCAACGGTAAGGTTCGCCGGCGCGTTGATGGACCCCAAGATTCCCGTCGGCCAACTCGGTGACGGTACGTCACCGGGCGAGGTCCCAGCCCGCGCGGTGCTGTCGGTGCCAGCCGACGCCTGCAACCGGCCGCTCGGGTCGGACGCGAGGCTTGTTACCATCCCTCCAGACCGTGCGGCGCCCCCCCTGTCGACAGGCTGGCGGTAATCTCATCCGCCCCTCCCGCTACTCTGGACCCCGAACCCGCCGACCGCCAGGAGCCGCTGATTTTCCTCGTTCGGCGTGATCCGCGGCGAAAGGCCATCGCTCGGATCAATCCCCGCATACCCCCTCCAGATCCGCGGCCGGATCGTTCGCACGACCCGTGTCTCGTAGCCTGCCGGCTTGGTGAGGTCGGCCTGGGCGAGTTCCTCTGCCGGTATCGTGATCGCCAGGATCACGATCGGCAAAAGAAGCACGGGGCCGCACCCGACCGAGCCCGCCCCCTGGGTCCGTCGTTGGTCTCCCGGTACCGAACCACGAGCTTCCCCATCCAGGGTGCCAATCACGCCAATCGCCATGATTCACCACAACGCTATAATGAGGTTTTCCGGATAGTCGCGTTCCAACCTCGCCGTTAGCGGGCCTCGACCAACCCTCCGAGAGTTCAACCTCGCCATGGCTTGTCCTTCACGAACGATCGCCTGGAGCTTATCGCTGTTGGTCTTGCTTGCTGCTCGTCACGCTCGCCCGGCCCAGGCGGACGAAGAATTCGCATTCCACCACGAGTTCGTCATGGGCACGTCCCTCGAGCTTCTCGTCCGGGCCGATGGCTGGGAGGCGGCACGGGGGGCCGAGGAGAAGGTGCTCGGGGAGATCGACCGGCTCGCGCGAGTGTTCAGTGGTTATGACCCGACGAGCGAGCTGAACCGCTGGCAAACGTCCGAGGCTGCTCCCGGTCCGCGGCCCGTGTCGCCAGACCTCTTCGAGCTACTGACGGCGAGCGATCGATGGAACCAATTCAGCGGCGGGGCGTTTGATCCGAGGGTCGAGGTCCTGACCCGGCTCTGGACCACCGCCGCCGCGCGCGACCGGCTTCCGTCGAATCGCGAACGGGTCGAGGCGCTGGCGCTGCTGGCCCGTCCGGCCTGGCGGCTCGATCGGGACGCGCGTACGGCCGAGCGGTTGTCGGATTGCCCGATCAGTCTGAATGCGATCGCCAAGGGGTACATCGTCGAGCGCAGCGTGTCAGTCGGCGCTCGATGCGCGGGCGGGAGTTCACGGGCTTCTGCTCAACGTCGGTGGCGACCTTCGCGTCTCTGGCGACCTCGAACGAACCGTGGCGATCGCCGACCCGTTCGCCGACTCGGAATCGAGCGAGCCGCTCACGTTCGTCAAGCTCCGCGACAAGGCACTGGCCACCAGCGGCCGTTCCCAGCGCGGATTTCGGATCGGCGGGCGCTGGTACTCGCATATCTTCGATCCTCGGAGCGGCTTGCCGGTCGAGCGTACCGCGTGCGCCTCGGTCATCGCCGATCGATCGGCCGATGCCAACGCGCTGGCCAAGGTCTTCAGCGTGCTCGACCCCGCGGAAAGCCTGCGGCTGGCCCAGGCGGTTCCCGGTGTCGCGTTCCTGATCGTGGGCGACGACGGCAAGGTCACACGCAGCCCCGGCTGGGGCGAATACGAGCAGGCTCGCCCGGTCGCGCTCGCGACCGCCCTGGCCGAGAAAGTCGCCGAGCCAGACCGGATCAAGTTCGTGGGGCGATCACTACGAGCTGGTCGTCGATTTCGAGATCAACCACCCCGACACCGGCGGCGAGCGCTACCGGCGGCCGTTCGTGGCGGTCTGGATCGAGGACCAGGAAGGCAACCCGGTCCGCAACCTGACGTTATGGGTCTCGATGGGCGGCTCGGGGCCCTGGCAGTGGATTCCCGACCTGAAACGGTGGTATCGCAGCGACCAGGGCGCAAGAAATATGATAAGACGGACATGATCATCACCGTCGCCCGTCCCACGCGCCCCCCGGGAAGGTACACGGTGATCTGGGACGGCAAGGACAACAAGGGCAAGCCGCTCGGCCGTGGTGAATATACCCTGTATATTGACGCCGCGCGCGAGCACGGGACGTACCAGAGTCTGCAACAGAAGCTCGCGATCGGGGATGTGCCGTTCAAGTTCGACCTGGGAGGGGGCGTGGAGATCAAGGCGGCTTCGGTGGCGTATCGAAAGAAGTGAGCGGGCACGCGCGGCGCAGATGAAGGGAAAACGGGAAAGGGAATCGGGTCAAGGATTCTGCTTCTTTTGTTCGACGCGGCGGGCGAAACGGGAAGTGTCGATGACGCGGCGTCGGTGGAGGCCGCGGGCGACGATCTCGGTGCCGTCGTGGGCCTCGACCTGGAAGGTGACGCGGGGACCGTCGACCCGGATCACACGGGCGCGACAGACGACCTGAAAGCCCTCGGGCACCGGCGCCAGATGCTCGACCTCGACATGCGTGCCCACGCTCCGCTCGTGCGGCTCAAGGCAGGGCTCGATCGCGTAACGCGCGGCGTATTCGAGGTGGGCGACGAGCCAGGGCGTGGCCAGCACGGCCGGCATCACCGCGTCGGCGAAGACGATCCGGTTGCTCGCGTCGACGACCAGCTTCGACTCGCCGGTCATGCCCAGTCGGGGAACGGACTTCATTTCAGAGCATCCCTCGCGGCGCGAACCAGAGTCAGGAGACCACCTTTCGGCCGCGCTCCAGGGCGGCGATGATGGCGTCGGGGTCATACACGCAGCCCCCCCAGGTGCCGCCGCCGACCGATTGCAAGGCGGCCCAGAGTCTGGTATCGGCCGGAAGGTCGGGGTCGGGTGAAAGACCGGGATGAGGCGAGCGCTCGGCCAGGATTCGGGCGCCTTCCTCGGCGCTGAACTCGCGGCCCGCGGAACCGACCAGGTCAACGCTTCCCTCCAGACCGACCCGGTCGATGACGATCCGCACGAGGTCGCCGTCGCGGACCTTGCCGATCGGGCCGCCCGCGAGGGCCTCGGGGCCGACGTGCCCGATGCAGGCGCCCGTCGAGACCCCGGAGAACCGCGCATCGGTCAGAACGGCGATCTGCTTGCCGAACGATAGATGCTTGAGCGCCGAAGTGATCTGGTAGATTTCCTCCATCCCTGCGCCCATCGGCCCCCGGCCGATCAGGACGAGCACGTCGCCGGGGCGGAGCGGGTTCGGCCCCTGTCCCTTGATGGCGGCGATCGCGTCGGTCTCGCGCGTGAAGACGCGCGCGGGGCCGAGCTTGCGATAGACGCCGTCGGCATCGACCACGCTCGGGTCGATCGCCGTGCTCTTGATGACCGAGCCCTCCGGCGCGAGGTTGCCGCGCGGGAACGTGACCGTGCTGGTCAATCCGCGCTCGCGCGCGCCGCGCGGGGCTCATGATCACGTCGTCGGGATCGACCCCATCCTGCTCGAACAGTCGGGCGCGAAGCCGCTCGCGCCGCTCGCTGGCCTTCCACCAATCGAGCACACGACCCAGCGTCGTCCCTGCGACGGTCCGCACCGACTCGTCGAGCAGCCCCAGGGCGCGAAGATGGAGCATCACCTCGGGCACGCCCCCCGCGAGATAGGCCCTCACGGTCGGGTGATAGGCCGGCCCGTTGGGAAGGACGTCCACCAACCGGGGAACCTGAACATTGACGGCGTGCCAGTCCTCGACGGACGGGCGCCGGAGCCCGGCCGCGAAGGCGATCGCGGGGATGTGGAGGATCAGGTTGGTCGAGCCGCCGAACGCGGCGTGAACGACCATCGCGTTCCTGATCGACGCGTCGGTCAGAATATCGCGGGTCGTCCTACCCTGTCGAGCGAGCGCGACCAGAGCGCGGGCCGATCGACGCGCATTGTCGCGCCAGAGCGGCTGGCCGGAGGGGCAAAGCGCGGCGTGGGGCAGGGCCAGTCCGAGGGCCTCGGCCACCACTTGCGCGGTGGCGGCCGTGCCCAGAAACTGGCAGCCGCCGCCGGGACTGGCGCAGGCGCGGCAACCCAACTCGGCGGCCTCGGCCAGGCTCAGCTCGCCGTGGGAATACCGTGCGCCGATCGACTGGATCTTGCCCGCGTCCTCGCCGCGCGCCGGCGGTAGGGTCACACCGCCGGGGACGATCACGCCGGGAAGGTTGCCCATACCCGCCAGCGCCAGCATCATCGCCGGCAATCCCTTGTCGCAGGTCGCGACGCCGAGCACTCCCTGACGTCGCGGCAATGAGCGGATCAACCGCCGGAAGACGATCGCCGCGTCGTTGCGATAGGGCAGGCTGTCCATCATGCCCGGCGTCCCCTGGGTCCGACCGTCGCACGGGTCCGACACCATCCCCGCGAACGGCGCCACGCCCAGGCGCTTGAGCTCCTCGGCCCCCTCCTGGACCAGCAGGCTGATCTCCCAGTGCCCCGTGTGATACCCCAGCGCGATCGGCGATCCGTCCGGCGCCCGCAAGCCCCCCTGCGTGCTCAGGATCAGGAACGGGTCGCGATCCACCTCCGAGGCCGTCCAGCCCATCCCCGCGTTCTGGCTCAGGCCGAACAGGTCGCCCGAAGGCCACTCGCGGAGCATCGCGTCGGTCAACGGCAGCGCGCCGGGTGGTCCCTCGGCCTTCGTCTCGACCGCGAAAGCCGAAGGATCGGTCCCCTCAACCACCGCACGGAAGTCTTCAGCGGATGCCGTACCAGGATCGACCTCACCGCTGGAGCTGGAACTCGTCATGAAATCACTCGCGGGGAACGTATTCGGACCGGTTCAGACCTCGATCAACCTGCCGGGATCGACCCGCATCCATCGTAAACGTTGGATTCCCGCGAAACCAGGAATCGACCGAGTGCGACTCAGGAAAAACCGGACCCGATGGCGGCGCCTTAGGCCTTAGAATGATAACAGAGCCTGATCGACGTCGATGCTCGATGAAGACATCGACGTCGGAGCCGACGTCGACGCCGACGTCGGTCAGGTCCCTCTTCACTCCCGCCGCCCCTGGAATTGGCATAGGCTTTGCCATACACTTCCATCACAGTCGCTCTTGTGGATCGATCAGTGTCCGATCATCCGGGGGGCGGCCGCGGGTACCTCTTTCGAGTATCGAGGTCCATCAATGATCGGAAGTGTCATCGGGTGGGTCGTCTCCGGCCTGGTCATCGGAGCGATCGCGCGTTTGTTGCATCCGGGCGACGATGCCCTGGGTTGGGGCGGGACGATCGTCCTGGGAATCGCGGGCTCGCTCATCGGCGGCGGCCTCGCCTATCTGCTTCATCTAGGCGCCCGCCCTTTCGAGCCGGCCGGATGGATCCTGTCGATTATCGGAGCGGTCATCCTGCTCGCGGCGGGTGTTCTCGGCCGCAGGAGCCGGATGGGTGGTCCCTGAGCCAGGCGCCCGACAAATCTGATCGAGAATGAGACGTATTTCATGAAAACCACGCGCGTGTTCGTCGAGCCCAGGCCCGCGTCCGTCTCTGCGCCTGGGCAACGGGTGTCGTCATCGCCCGAGCTGAAAAGTCTCGAGCAGCTTGCCTGGCTGATGGATCGAGCCATCAAGATACCCGGTACCAATATCACGGTCGGGCTCGACGCTCTCCTCGGACTGCTACCGATCGGCGGCGATTTTCTGACCGGCCTGGTTCAGACGGGAATCGTGCTCGTCGCCCTGTTCCACTATCGCGTGCCGCGCGCCGTCGCGGCACGGATGGCGGCCAACGTCCTGCTCGATACCGCGCTCGGGTCGCTGCCGTTCGTGGGCGACGTCTTCGACGTCTTCTTCAAGGCGAACACGCGCGATCTCAAGCTCCTGCAACATGTCCAGGAGCAGAAGGCCACTCGAGGCGCACCGCTGAGCTGGCCGTCGATTCTTTACCTGAGCGGGATTGCCCTGGTCCTGGTCACCATGCTCGCACTGTTACTGATCGGTTTCCTGGCGGTCGTCGCCTGGCTGTTCCACAGGACGTCAGCGTTAGAGTGATCAAATCCACGCATCAAGGATATCAAGTCGGACCGACTTCCGTCAGACCTACGGCTGAATGACAAATCAGTCTGACGAGGATGCGCATCGCCGCCTGGCTCACATGAACTCACGTGGGACGGCGCCCCCGTCGACCAGGCGGACGGGGCGGCCGTCGCTGGTGACGAGCTTCTGCTGGGGGTCGATCCCGAGCGCGTGGAAGATCGTCGCGGCGAGGTCCGCGGGGGAGATCGGCCGATCGATCGGCGCATCGCCCCGCGGGTCGGTCTGACCCAGGACCAGGCCACGCGGAAGGCCCGCGCCGGCAAGGACCACGCTGTTGGCCCGGCCGTGATGATCGCGTCCGCCGTTGGCGTTGATCTTGGGCGTCCGGCCGAACTCGCCCATCATCACGACCAGCGTGTTGGCCAGCCGGCCGCGCTCTTCCAGGTCGTCGAGCAAGGCCGATAGCCCCTGATCGAGCGGCGGGGCCAGGGTGTTCTTGATGGTCGGAAAGTTTTGCTGGTGCGTGTCCCAGCCGAGCGGTCCCATGCCGCGGTCGTTTACCGTCACGAAGCTGACGCCGGCCTCCACCAGCCGACGCGCGAGCAAACATGCCTGGCCCGCGGTGGTCCGACCGTAACGATCGCGGACCTCGGGGGGCTCGGCACTGATCTGAAACGCCGACTGCGCCGCGCTCGAGGTCAGCAGGTCGTACGCCTGGTCGGTAAACTGGTCGCGACCCTGAGTCAGCGGGGTCGCGGGCACGTCGCGGGCGAAATCATCGAGTGCGCGAACCATGGTCCGCCTGCGCCGGAGCCGGTCCAGGGTCAGGCGATCGGGCGGGCTGAGGTCGCGGACCCGGAAGCTCGGCTGGCTGGGGTCGCCGCCCACGGCGAATGGGTCATACGCCGGGCTGAGGTAGCCGCTCGATGAGAACAACGGCGCATCGGGAATCGCCACATACGGCGGCAGCGCTCCGCGCACCGATTCGTGAGTCCGGGCGACGACGCTGCCGTGGCTCGGGTAGACCAGGGCCGGGCTGGGACGATAGCCCGTCAGCAAATGGTGCGCAGCCCGGTCGTGATCGGCCTCGGGCGAGGTCATGCTCCGGATCAACGTCAATCGGTCGAGCCGCGCGGCCAGCTTCGGAAAGACCTCGCTGATCCGCACGCCTGCGATCGCCGTCTCGATCGGCTTGAATTCGCCCCGCACGTCCGACGGCGCATCCGGCTTGGGGTCGAAGGTATCGAGGTGCGACGGTCCCCCCGCCAGCCAGATCAGGATACAGCTCGACACGGGCCGCGAAGTCTGCGTCTCGACACTCCAGGCGCGGAGCCGGAGCAGGTCATCGAGCCTGAGGCCAAGCGTGCCGAACAGCCCCGCGCACAACAACCGCGCCGGCTCAGCGCGGAACCCGGGCCTGTTCCGGTAACCCGAGGGGTGAAAAACGGAAATCGAGGCGTCATGATCGGGGTCTCCCCGGGCGTTCCCGGACTCATCGACCGCGCAGCTTGATGCTCAATGATTGAACGTGAACTCTCGCGAATTGAGCAGCGACCAGAAGAGGTCTTCGGCCGCTTCACGCAACGAACCGCTTTGTTTCAGCTCGCTCGACCAGTGCGATAGCTCCTCGGCGCCCGGCGGCCGGCAGAGGGTCCGGTAGTAGAGGTTCTCGACGATCTCATCGGGCTCGGGGTTGAGCTCGAGCAGATGCGCGAGGTAGCCGTTCAGGTTCGCGACTTTGGACTCGATCAGGTCGCCGCCGACCAGCAGGAGCGATTGCCGCAGGCTCAACGTGGGGGTGGCCACCGAGGCGCAGCCGACGGTCCGGGGGCACCGGCCGAAGGTGTCGAGGATGTTGCTGGCCGTGCTCGGCTCGCTGACCTCGATCGCGCGGGTACCGGCCGCCCGGTTGGGGTATCGGTTCAACACGTCGGTCGCCTGCGCCAGCGCGTCGGCCATCTGGTGCGCCGTCAGGGGACGCGCAAGCTGATGCGAGAAGAGCCGATGGTCGTTCTCGTTGCCCGGCACGGTGCACGACGACGACCCGTATGCCTCCGAGACCGCGACCGTGCGGACCAGGTCACGGAGGTCGTACTTGTGGGTGACGAAGTGCCGCGCCAGAGCGTCGAGCAGTTCGGGATGGACTGGCGGGTTTGATCGGCTCAGATCGTCGGGCGGGTCGGCCAGGCCCTTGCCGAAAAGCTGGGCCCAGACCCAGTTGGCCATCGATCGGGCGAAGTACGGATTCTCCGGCGCGTTGATCCAGTCGGCCAGCGCCTGGCGCGGGTCCTGGTCGGCATCCACGACGACGGGCTTGCCGTCGAGCAAACGGGGCGCGGCAGGCTTGCCGGTGCGCAGGTGAATGACCTGGCCATCGGGATTGAGCTTCACCACCGCGCGGTCCATCATCACCCCCGAACCGGGCCGTCCTCCGCCGCGCTGGACCCGAGCGAAGCAGGCGGCCAGGCCGTAGTAGTCGTCCTGGGTCCAGACGTCGAACGGGTGGTCGTGGCATTGGGCGCACCGCAGACGCTGACCGAGGAAACGCTGGGCGGTCAGCTCGGCCTGAGTCTTGGCGTCGGGACCGTCGAGCGCGTAGTTCGCGGGGCCGCCGTCGCGAATCGGGTCGCCCAGGGCCGTTAACAACGTGCGGACGACCTCGTTCCAGGGCGTATTCTCACGCAGTTGCCGGGTTAGCCAGGCCTGGTAGGCGTAGGCGCCGTTTCCGAACCGGGCGGTGGTGATCTGGAGCATATCGCCGAGCTTGATCTCCCAGAACTTGACGAAATCGGGGCTGGCGAGGAGCGCATCGATTCGTTTGATCCGCTTCTCGGGGTCGGTGTCGGCCAGGAACGCGCGGACCTGCTCGGGAGTCGGCTGCTCGCCGGTCAGGTCGAGCGACACCCGGCGCAGGAACGCCGCGTCACTGGCCGGCGGGCTGGGCGGCACCTTGAGCGCTTCGAGCCGCCCGAAGAGAGCGTCATCGATGAAGTTCCGGCGCTTCCTCGCGGCGAAGTCGTAGACGAGCCCGGGGTTGATCAACGTGCCCAAGCGCGTGCTGACCACCCGCGACTGGTACCGGACAATCAGGTCGGCCTCCGCCCGCCGGAGCAGTTGAGCCGCGCCCTTCGGCGTTGATCGTGACGACCGAATCGTCGAGCACCCGGTACGACGCCAGCCGCGTCACGTCGCGGGCGTGACCGTCCTGATAGACCGCGACGACCCGAAGCTGAACCGGCCCCGGCGCATCGAGCCGGACCACGGGAGGCTCGACACTCAGGGTCCTGAGAGGGCCATGGGTCTTTCCCATCGTTTCCGGCGCTCCGGACTCGATCCATGCCAGGATCGTCCGGTAAGCCGGCGAATTGACGGGAAACCGCTGGCCTCCGGTATGTGGCACGCGGCCCGTCGCCTTGGCCAGGATCAGGCTTCGGCTCGGTTCGAGCCGATCGATCCGCCGCCCGAGGGCTCGCGCGTGATCGCCTGGAAATCGCCCGCCGGATCGTAGCCCGACAGCGAAAGATGGAACCCGTTCTGACCATCGGCCTTGCCGTGGCAGCCGCCGGCGTTGCAGCCAGCGCGGGTGAGGACCGGCACGACGTCTTCCGCGAAGTCCCACGCCGTCTCGATACCGCTTCCGACCGTTATCGTCGCCTCGGCCGATTCTCCGGCGGTCGTGATCGCCTTGACCTTCGACACGCCGGGCGCTCGGGGGCGGACGTATCCTCCGTCATCCACCGAAACAATCCCAGGCGGCTCGGCACGCCAGGTCACGTCCGGGGCATCGACCGCGACAAGCTGCACGCCATCGTCCCCCGCGGCGAGGACCCACGACGCCGGCTCGATCCGATGATGGAACGTGGGAACGACGGGTTTCGCCATCGAAATGGTGGGTGTCGGCCGGGTAACCGGCACGGGTCGCGCCGTCGGCACCGGCGATTTCTCGCCCCCGCAACCCGGCACGACGATCAGCGGTATCAGAAACCCAAGGCGGCGGACCATGACCCGATCCCCTCCCAAACCCAGAAGCGGCCGGAGTGGGACTACCTGAACCATGACAAACGTCACAGTCCATCTTGATCTTAATGCCAGCTCCCCTGTCCCGACAAGACCCACGACGCTTGTTGAATCAACCAGACCGTTCAGGACTTGCCGGCACTGGTCATTGCGAGTATCGTTTCTGTAGAGACTGTTTCTCCAGACATGGCGGTAGCACTTGATCGTGAAACTCACACCGGCCGCACAGAAATTCGTGCTCCACTGGGGCGAGATGGGTCAAGCCTGGGGAATCAATCGGACCATGGCGCAGGTCCACGCCCTTCTCTTCGTGGCGCCCGAGGCGCTTGACGCGGGCGAGATCAGCGACCTGCTCGGCGTGAGCCGCTCGAACGTCTCGACAAGCATTCGCGAGTTGATCACCTGGGGGGTGGTTCGGAGGGTCCACGTCATCGGCGACCGTCGCGATCGGTTCGAGGCGCTCAAGGATGTGATGGAGACGTTCCGGGTCATCATGGCCGAGCGGAAACGTCGCGAGATGGACCCGACCATCGCCTTGCTCGAGCACTGCGTCCGCGAGGCGAGCGCCGCCGACCCCGCCGAAACCTACACGCGCGAGCAGCTTGTCAAGATGCTCGACTTCACCCGGATGGTCACCGCCTGGTACAGCCAGATCGACCGGCTCTCGACGCCAGCTCTCCAGCGCCTCTTTCGGGGAGGTGCCAAGCTCGCCAAGCTCTTCGGCATGGTTGGCGAGCCGGCCGAGGCGACGGCCACGGCCGGCGCCGGGGCAGATCAGGCGAAGTGACGTGAAGCCCGATCATTTCTTCGGGACCACGGGCTGCGGTCCTGCCTTTTTCGCGGCCTTCGTTTTCGACTTCTCCTTCGCCGCGTCCGACCGGACCTTCACGAGCGCATCGGCGAAGCCGCGGAAGATCTCGTCGTCGAGGTAGCGCGCGATCATCCCTTCAAGCTCGGCGATCTGGGCCTGCGCGGTCTTGGTCAGGACGGCCGACTTGGTCCGCGCCTGTTGCTGGGTCGCATCCTCCCTGAGCTGGTTCAGCCGCGCGGCGAATCGGTCGCGGGGGGGAAGCCTGGCGTAATCCTGGAGGATCGCCTCGGCGCCTGGCCAGTCCTCGCCGTCGAACCGGGCCTTGAGCCGAGCTTCGAGCCGGGCACGCACGGCGACCAGGTCGAGCACCTCGTCCCGCAGAGCGTCGAGCTGGGTCTCGAGGGCGACGGTCAGCAAATGGGGATCGAATGGCGAGACCACGCGTTCCTCGGCCAGCTCGCCGGGCATCAAGGGGAACTCGCGCAGCGGCTCGGCACTTCCCGCGAGAAGCCGCAGCGCGACCAGTCGGTCGGAGAAGCTTCGACCGAGGGTGATCCGCCCTTGACGGTCGGTCGTTCCCACCTCGCTGGTAATCCCGTCAGGAAGCGGACGCGCCGTCAGCCGGTAGCCCGCCGCCGGCAGACGGTCGGGAAGGGTCTGGAAGACGAGCCGGGTCGGATAGGGACCGGGCTTCGAACCGAGCGCCACCAGTACGTTTTTCTGCACATAACGCCCCGTTAACGGGTCACGCAGGCCGCTGGCGATCGAACAGTGGGCCGAGGCGTCTTCGATTGATTCAACGCGCAGGTATGTATAGGGAATATCCAGGACCCGATGGCCACCGTCGGGCAGGGTGAGGATGCGAATCGGCCGGAAGAACGTGCCGACACCGACAAGTGCTCCCTCCGAACTCGACGCCTGGAGCGATCCGCCCCGGACCACGATCGATACGCCTCCGCCCGACGCCTCGCCGACCGACGCCAGGGGCCGGAACACCTCCAGAGCCAGCGTGAAGAGGGCGCGAGGTAGGTCAACCTGGACCGTGGCGCGCTCCCGGAACATCGGCCCCAGCCGGCCCGTCGCTGCGTCCAGCTCGCGCCCGGCCAGGGTCAGCTCGGCGCCATCGCGACCGACCTGGAAGAGCCAGAGCTTGTCAAAACCGCGAATCAAAGGGTCGAGCCGATCGGCCTGGACCGACTCCAGGTCAACGTCCGCCGCCCCTCGATCGCCCGGGTCGATCGTGACCTCCCACGGTGCGCCCACGAAGCGCGACACCAGGGAGCTCCAGGTTTTCAACATCCGCGCACGCCCTTGTTCATCAATCCGCGCGTCGGGATCGACGGCGACCTGCACCGTGATCCGGTACGGCCGTCGGTCGTCGGAAACGGTCGATTCGGCGGCGGAGGCGGAGGTGTTGGACAACAGCGAGGTGGCCAGAAGCAGCCAGCCCCCGACACGCGCCGTCACAACGGGTCTTTCGCGAACCATGGAGCGATCTCCCAGGACTCGATCCCTTGATAGAGCCGCTCGGCGCCCTCTAACGGGCCGTTCAGTCGGGTCCGCCAGGCGTGGTGTTCCTCGATCTGCCAGAGGGGCAACAGCGGCAGCTCGTCGCGCGACTCGCGATCGACCTCGATCGCCAGGCCCCGCGCGGTCGCCAGCTCGGGGGCGCGTTCCAGTTGGAGGAGAAGCTGAAGGATGCGCGGACTCGTGAGCGACGAAAACGCATCGGCCTCGGGGGGCGCGTCGATCCCGGGACAGATCGAGACTCCGGCGTCGAGGATCGGATCCAGGCATCGGTTAATCCGGTAGGCGAGATCGAACCTGTGCCCGGCGCGCAGCTCGGCCTCGAGCTCCGACTCGCGGCGCTCGACCGCCTTGATGGTGACCCCCGCCTGCCCGAACGCCTCGACCAGGCGCGGGACGATCGCGCGGGGCTCGGGTGCGGCGGGGTACGCGAGCGTGAGCGTGATCGGGTCGCCCCCCAGCTCCTTGCGCGGCGGCCACCAGCATCCGGGCGAGAAGCGGGTCGTAACCCAGCGGCTTGACGTCGGTCGCGTCGGCCGGGCCGCCGTGCGGGAACGGGCCATCCGAGACCCGGTTCGACGGGTCGGACGCACGCCGCAGGAGCGTCTCCTCGAGCAGCGCCTTGCGGTCGATCGCGTACGACAGACCGCGCCGGAGCGATCGATTGCGGAGCGCGGGGGTCCGGCCGTCAAGCGCGATCGCGTGGATCATTGGCTGCGCGAGCCGGGCCACCTTGATCTCGGGAACGCCCGCGAGCTCGGCGACGCGGTAAGGTGGGACGTGCGCCAGCAGGCTGACCTCGCCCCGGAGCAAGGCGCCGATTGCGGCCTGATCGCTCTCGTACCGCACCTCGCGAAGCCGCGCGATCCGGGGCCGGGGCGTTCGCGCCCCGTCGGCTGCACGGGCGCGAAGGTCAAGCGTCCGGTCGTCGCGGGCATGAATCTGGAAGGCGCCACTGGTGACGATCGGCCGATCGAACGCCCCACTCGCGCTGGACATTCGCCCCGGTATGCGCCGGGCCGACCGGCGTGACCAGCCACGATTCGAGCTTCAGAAGCGGCCGGGTGAGGCGAAACTCGACATGGGTGGAATCGATCGCCTCGACCCGATCGAGCAGGTCGGCCCATCGTCCAAGATAACGGGGCGACCTGGGTTCGGCGAAGCCGACGAGCGCGCGGGCGACATCGACGGCGGAAACCGGGCGGCCATCGGACCAGGTCGAACCGGCTCGGACCTCCAGCGTGAGGCGGCGCCCCAGGTCGGCCGACTCGAGCTGCGCGGCAAGCTGGCCGGCGCGTTCGCCGCGCATCGATTCCTCATCGCCGGCGGCCAAAATCGGCACGTAGAGCAGGGGGCCGAGCCGATCGTCGGCGTTCGATCGGACCCATGGGCCAGGGTTCGTCGGCACGTCGTCCACCGCCACGTCGAGTGTCGGCACCGCCGCTGAAGGCCAGGGCGAACGACGCGTCGAGACCCGCCAGATCGGGCCAGATCCGGATCGCCGTGGTCAGGGCGTCGAGCCGTTCGGCCCCGCTCCGCCTGCCTGCCTCTTCAACGAGCGCCCTGGGCTCGCGAGCCACGAACTTGCCACGCGCCTCGCGAACGGCCGCGTGCCCGGGCGCCGCGGCCTCGAGCTCGCGCAGCTCCTTGCGGCCCCGGGCGTACAGGCCGAGGTCGAAGGCTCGGCCGATCCGGCTGCCGTACGCTTCCGCCAGTCGATCGGCCAGGCCGGGGTAATCGGGACGACGGGCGGCGAGCTCGCCGAGCAAGCGGAGCCCTTTTTCGCCGTCGCCCCCCAGCAACGCGGCATTCCCTTCGTCGAACAGTAACTTGTTGACATGAACATCGAGGTCGGTCCATCCGGGGTTGCGGGTCTGGACGCGGAGATAGCACTCAAACGCACGGGCGTAGTCGCGGGCCAGTCGGTAGCGCTCGCCCTCGGCCAGGAGCATGTCCTCGAAATACTCGACCCGTTTCAGGTCGGTCCGCTTGAGCCGGAAGTCGCGTGTTTCGCCCTGGAGGACGTGAACGGTGATCTCGCTGGGTACCTCGTCGTCTTTCTCCTTCTCCGCGGTGCTCTTTGGCTTCGCGCCCGGAAGCGAGATATTTCCCTCGCGTGTCGGGCCGCCGATGCGTTCCATCCGGCGGTTCCGCTCGCGGGCCGCGTCATACACCGGCAAGGGCGCGGGCTGACCGGCTCAACCTCGACGACCGACCCATCGACCAGCGTCAGACGGTCAAACGGCTCGGCCCCCACCAGACCGCCGGGCGCCTCGGCACGCGCCGGGATCGAGGAAAGCTCCGCGAACATCAGCACCAGAGCCGCGAACCTCATGACATATTGATATTCGTATTTTACGGAATTTTTGAATCGGATCACTCGATTTTATAACTCCGATACGACCCCAGACCGGTCGGAACGAGCAGCCGATCGCCACTGACCTGGAGCGGGCCGGCGGGGAGGATGCCGAGGTCGGTATGGCCGCGGAAGGCGCCATCGATCAGACCGTGGCGCTCGAGCGAGCCGGCGCGGGTCAGGAAGCAGACCGTGTCGGCGACGACGACCGGCGGCCCGAACGGCACGCCCGAGCGCAGGACCACCGACCAGAGCCGCTGACCGTCGGGACCGAAGACGTGGAGGTTGCCTTCGAGGTCGGCGAGAAACGCGTGGCCCGCCACGACCGACGGCGAGGCGGCCAGGGGCGCTTGAAGGGGCCAGGCCCCCGCCGGGCTGAGGTCGCGGGTGGCCAGTGCCCGGACCTTCCGGTCGCGCGTGACCACCACCAACGACGGTCCGACCGAGACCGGGTCATCCGCCAACGGCTCGCCCAGACTCGCGTCGGCCGTCACCTGCAACCGCGCGATCTTGCCCTCCCTTCGATCGAGCGTCAGCTTGATCAAACGCCCCGACTCATCGGCCAGGACCACCGATTCCGGCTCGCCCACGACCCGGACCGGCGCTCGCCAGCGAACCGGGTGCGCCCGGTCGAAGACCGGCAGGTACGGCTCGGCCCTCGGCTCACCCGTCGCCGAATCGACCAGGTCAACCCGTCCGTCCGCCCGGGACGAGCAAGCCGTCATTCCAGACGATCGGCGATGCCCCGACCGGTCCGGGAAGCTCAACCCGTCGATAGGTCCCGTCGGGCGAGGTGCTGTCGCGCACCAGCAATGACGACGGATTCGTCCCGGACGGCGCGACCAGCACGCCCAGGTCGTCGGCCTCGACCCGCCGCAGCGTCCCCGTCGGCAGACGTTGATCTCCCGGGCCGGGAAGCGCCAGCGTCACAAATCCTCCCGTGGCCAGCCGATCGGGCCGGAGCGTCACGACCCGCCCGTCGGCCGCGAGGGTCTCGAGGACCGACGCGTCGAGCCGTCCGGGCTCCGGTGCGATCCGCCACGATGTGCCCAGCAGGGTCCGCCAGCGGACGTTTCCCGATTCGGGCTCGATGCCCCAGAGCAACACGCCCGGCCCCTCGTTCGACTGCTGGGTCAGCACGAGCAGACCGGCGGCGATCTGCGGAGGCGCGACCGCTGGCCCGGTGTCGGTCAGGGTCCAGTCGATCGCGATCTTGCCCCCCTCGGGGTCGAGATCGAGCCGGGTCGGATGCCCCGCGCCGAGCCAGACGGTGCGCTCCGAGCGCGCCGCGCGAACGACGGACCCGAGGGATATCGATCGGGGTTGAGCTTCGCCAGTAGCCGGAACGGCGTCTTCGCCTCGTACGTCCCGATCGCGTACGCCGACGCTCCCCCCCGGTCGCCGGTCGCCCAGATCACCGAGCCCGACGACGCCGGCGTGCTCCAGCACCAGCCGGGCAGCTCGATCTGCTGCACCGGCTTCAACCGCGCTCCGTCCCCCTCGATCACGAACACACGCCAGCGGCTCTCCGTCAGCGCATGGTTCTCGGCCACGATCAGGAACCGCCCCAGACGCGCGGGGGACGCGGCGATCGAGCCGGCATCATGGCCCAGGTACTCGACCTGCACGCAACCCAGCGGGTCGCGCGACACGATGAACAGGCAATCCTTCTCGGCCATGACATACAGATATTGACCGGCCTCATCGCTCACCGGTGTTCGCGCCAGCGGCCGACCGAGTTCGAGCGTGCCGCGGAGCGTGCCCGAGGTCAGGTCAATCTGGAGGAGCTTGCCCCCGGGTGTCGCCAGCACGACCTGGTTGCCCAGGACCAGCGGCGGCGCTCGATCGGCTCGCCGATCTCCTGCCGCCAGAGCAGGGCCCCGGTGCGACCCTGAAGCCGGACCAGCTCGTTGGACCGGGCATCGAAGCAGAGCACGGTCGAGCCGCCGGGGATCGGCTGGGGCGGGAACGGCGCGGAGACCCCCACCGGCACCTGCCAGAGCGGCGCACCGCTCGCGCCGTCGAGGCCATACGCCAGGCCGTCGGCCAGCCCGAACACCAGGGGGCTGCCGTTCTCCGGCCGGTTCGGGTTCGCGACGGGGGAGTTCGGCGGATCGGTCATCACCAGCGTCAGGGGCGGTCCCATCCGATCGGACCGCGGCTCGGTCTCGGCGGGCCGCTGCGACGGGTCGAGCTTGACCTCGCGGCGAATCAGCTCGTTGGCTGACGTCAACCGTTCGACCAGCGCGGGGTCGGCCGCGAGATCGCCATAGTCACGGACCAGTGCGTCGCGCGCGGCGTACACACCGCTTGACGAACCGGCCTTGAGCGCGGCGTCCATGTCGGCCAGGGCCTGGCGGCGCGTGGCGGCCTTGCGGACCGCCGCGCGTCCCTCCGCCAGCTTGTGCGGCAGTCGCGAACGCGCGAGCCGGGCCTCGGCCGATTTGCCCGCGACCCGGACGAACAGGCCGCGCGCCGCCTCGGCCTGGCCCAGCGCCTCGGCGTCGGCCGACGTCCTCGCCCGGTCGGCCAACGCCTCGGCAGTCTTCATGATCTGATCCGACAGCTCGGTGCTCGCGTCGCGAAACGCCGGCTCGCGGCCCAGCGCGGCGAACATCGCCTTCTCGGCCTCCAGCGCATGCGTCCACGACGCCCCCGCGCTCGCCGTGAACTGCCGGACGTTCGAGAGCGCCCGCAGGACCCGCGCCTTGCCCGCCCGCCCGTCGCCGGGAAACCGGGTGAGGAACTCGTCGAACCGGCGCAGCGCGTTCCGGTCGTCGCCGTCGTTCTGGCTCTCCAGCGCCTGGTTGTACAGTCGCGACGAGGTCATCCGCTGGATCAGGCCCCAGAGCGAGACGCTCAGCACGACCAGCACCGCCAGCGTGAATAGCAGGCCGATGACCATCGGCGACGACACGATCCGATCGTCGCCGGGGGGCCGATCGTGACCGCGCACGCTGCGGACCAGACCGGCCCAGCCCCCCGCGCGCGTCGGTTTCGCGGACCTGGGGCGGCTCCTCGTCCCAGGCGACGGCCGTTCCCGCTCGTTCCGTCGCCGACCCCGGAATCGAACCGCCCACCGTCGACGCCCCGGCGCCGGTGCCGGCCGTGCTCTCGATCTCCACCGAAGGCGGGGCCATCTCCAGGTCCGCGAGCCAGTCGTCGCGCTCGATGTTCGACTTCCGGCTTCGAACCGGGGCTGACGGTAGCGGCTGGATTTGAGGCGGCGGCTGCGACGGTGCCTGTGCCGGTCCCTGGGGTGGTTGGGGTCGAGAACGCGGCTCGAGCTTCGAGATCGGGATCGACGGCGGCGCCTGGACCCGCGTCTTGTCGTCCTGGGGCCGGCCCTTCGAGGCCGGCAGGTCCTCATCCATCCCGACCAGGAACACGCGGCTCGAGCCAACCTCGATCTCGTCGCCCAGGCGGAAGCTCGCCGTCGCCATCTTCCGGCCGTTGAGCAGGACGAACTCGGCCTCGGGCGACGCATCGACCTTCATCCGGTCGCGCTTCCAGCGCAGACGGCCGTGAAACGCGAGCACGGCCGGATCGTCGAGCACCAGGTCGCACTTCGGACTGCTAGCCGAAGAGGATTGTCTGGTCGCGGGCGATCGGCACCCGTCGTACCCGGCCATGGCCGTCATGGACTTCAAGCGTCGCCATGCGCCAGGATTGACCCTTTCGTGAAACGTGGTGCGATTCGGTCAACGATCAGGTCCGGCTATCAGCCAGATCATAGAAAATTATTCGTATAATTTAGATTTCATAGAAATTAATTAGTGCCCTATTTTTCCGGCTGAAGCCGAACGTCCTTTTCCCTCACGCGTTCACCGCAACGTCTCCTGCGCGAGCACCTCGAACCCGTAGCCATTGCCGCGTGGGGACGACGCCGAACCGGGTGACGCGGATCTCGGACGGCTGCTTGCCGCGGTAGCGGACTTCGAGCTGCGGCGAGCATGGCCTCGACCGGCTTGGGATAGAACTGGAGGACCACGCCCTCGCCCACGTCGATCCCCGCCTTCGCCAGGAGCGCCACGTCCGAAGCCTTGCGTCCGCGCCCTTGCCAGAGGAAGTAGAGCCGGTCGTCCCCCTGGCCGCTGCCGAACCGTTTGGTCGGGGTCGGGCTCGAGAAGTTCGAGACATAGGTGAACTGGTTCTCGCCCGAGATCACCGCCAGCTCCACGCCCAGCGCGATCGAGCTGGCGGGCATACTCCTCGGGAGTCTGGCCCGGGTTGTAGATGATACTCCAGCGCTGCTCGCGCGACGACGCCGCCGTCGCCCGGCCCGAACCCGAACCCCGGCCCGCCGGAACCCAGCTTCGACGCCCGACGCCCGCTGGCGACGGCACCGCCGCGCGGCATCGCGGCGCCGAGATCGACCTCGGCCAGGCTCTCGCCCGCCTGCTCCGCGGCGTCGAGCATCGCGGCGGGGGTCTCCTGGACCGACGGCTCCTCGAAGTCGGCCGCCTCTTCTTCGTTGTTCGACGCCTGCGCCGCCGCCGACGCCCCCGCCACGTCCACCTTCTCGGTCGAGCCCTCGGTCCCCTCGGGAGCTGCCGCCGCCACCGCCGTAAACCTCGATGATCTGGAGTGGGGCGGTCACCCGCGAGGCGTACGCCTGGTTGGTCGCGTAAATCAGGAGCAGCCAGCCCACCATCAGCAGCCGCGCCGATCACGACGGCCATCAGGATCGAAGTCACCCGGTCGTGCAGCGACTCGCCCCGGACGACCGGCTCGAACGTGCTCGGCGCGGCGGATGTTGATGCGTCCTGGGTGCTCATCGTGCCCTCCCGGCGGGCGCCGTATCGCGGATGGCGGACGGCCTGGCCGGCATGTCCGATTCCTGCCCCTCCAGGTCGAGCGGGCGGGTGCTTATCGTACCAGGCGCGCCACTTCCGCATCGCGTCCCGGCGCTGTTCGAGACTGGCTCCCGGAACCGGTCCCAGGCCGTCGAGCTTGCGGCTCAGAAGCTGGAGCCCCAGTTTCGCCGTCTCGACCACGCTTGGCTCGTCGTCGGCCAGGGCCTCGATCAGGTCGGGCACGGCTTCCAGGTCTCCGGTCCGGCCCAGGGCCCACGCCGCGACCTGGCGGAGCCCGGGGTCTCGATCGCCCAGCAGCTTGCGGAACCGGTCGTTGAATGGCCGGAGCACGGCCGGCCCCCTCGGCCTGATACCGCGCCACCAGCCCCGCCAGGGCCGAGTCGGCGTTATCGGCCCGCGGGTCCTCGAGCACGGCGAGCATTCCCTCGACCGCGCCGTTGATCGGCCGGCTCACGACCCGCCCGCCCGCCACGGTCAGGCTCGACAGGTCCCTGGGAAGCCCGCGACCGCCCAGGAGCGTTCCGGCGCCCAGCCGCTTGATCTCGATCCGACGGAGCGACTTGGCGGTCGATCGGGTCAGGAACAGGATCGCCCAGACGGTGTTGGGCACGTCGCCGTGCGTCGAGCTCCACGAGCCTCCGCCTGCTGGGTCGAAACGATGAACCGCGCGCCCTTGCTCGAACCAGTCGAGCCGCCCCAGCATGTCGCGGTCGGCCAGGGCGCCGATCCGCTCGATCCCGTACAGGCTATAGTAGATCGACGTGCCGGCGCTCGGGCCGCTCGACGTGGTGAACCCCGACGCCAGCCAGGCCAGACCGCGCTTGACGTAAGGATCGATCCGGGCCGGGTTGTTCTCCAGGTCATACCGCGCCCGCTTCGCCGACACCGGGGTCAGCGGCACCAGCAGCTTGCTCGGCGCGTCGGAGCGCATCATCTCGCGATACTGGGCAAGCTGCCGCTGACAGATCAACAGGCTGCCGACCCCCGCGGCGGTCATCGACAGCGTCTCCGGCGAGTTCTCATCGGGGTGGTAACACCAGCCGCCGTCGTTGCGCCTGGGTTGACATGTACCATCGCGCCGCCCGATCGAAGACTGTGGGGGGAACGTCCGCGCCCGCGTTGCTCGCCTCCCAGAGCCCGAGCACCGCGTACTGTGAAATCGATGAATCGCCCGCGGTCCGGTACTGATAGTCCCACGAGCCGTTGGCGTTCTGCTTGCCCATCAGGTACTGGGCGATGGCGGCGATCTCGGTCCGTCGGGCCTCGGTGTCGAGGTTGGCCAGCACCATCGCCACGACGGCGGCCTCGTAGATGTCGGGCCCGCCCTGTCGATCAGGCTGATACCCGCCGCTGTTGAACCGGCCGCGAAGTGATTCCAGGCCCGCCGCGAGCACCGGGTCGCTCACCGGGACCTCGGCCTTGATCATCGCCAGGCACGCCAGCGCCAGCTCACCCGTCGGCTGACCCGCCGCAACCGCTTTGAGGTATCCGATGCCCCGGCCGACGGCCGGTTCCTCCGCGCCGAAAGCCCGCGCCCCGCCCCCGTGTGCCGCCACGATCAGCACGACCAGCACCAGCACCAGCACGAGTCCCAGCGCCGCCCGGTATTTGCCTGCGCGATTCATGAGCGCGAAGGTTTCCACCCGAAAGAGGGTTCCGACAGAACTGAACGGAGAGCACCCTCATTCTATCTCACCGATCGGGCGGAAGGGAATCGCGCGAACCGGGTGAAATCAGCGCCTCTGGCGATGGATTTCGGCCCCATGCTGGCGGCAGACCGCCTCGACACGGGCCGCCATCCGCTCGTCGGCGCACGGGATCGACAGCAGCATCCCCTGACCGGTCCCCGTCCGCTCGGGCGGGGTGACCCCGAGCTGATCGCTCGCGACCCCCATCGTGGTCACAAGCTGGATCGTGCAATTCCCCTGCGCCGCGCTGTAGAAGAACGCGATCACCCGGAGCTTCGGATCTTCCGTCACGACCCGACCGGCCCGGATCTGGGGTAGTTCCATCGGCGCTGCGCTGGCATCGGCGTTGGTGCTGGCATTGGCGTCGCCATCATTCCGTATCGTGGACGTAGAGCCTGCCCGATCCGTCCCCGTCTCGACCCGGTTCGGCTCGGTTCGGGGTGGTTGCCTGTCCCTGAGTTTGACCGGACCGCCACGCTTCCGCAAGCCGGCTCTTCGCGACACTTGTCCGCGATCCCGGCGGATTGTAGGGTGGGCAATGCCCACCTTCTTTCCGATGGAACGCGGAAGGCGGGGCTCACCCTTCGAAGCGTCGAGTGACTGTGAGCCAACGACCGCAAGAGGATCAACCGCGATGCGCCCGACCCCGATCCCGATCCTGACCTTGTTCCTTCTCCTGAGCCCCATCGCCTCCCGCGCCGTCGATGGCACGGAACGCACCTGGACCTTCGAGGACGACACCCCTGGCACGGCTCCGAAGGACTTCACCGCGACGGTCGGCGCATGGTCGGTCGTGACAACCGACGAGGGCAAGGTGCTTTCGCAGTCGGCCAGCAACGCCAACCCGATCTACAACATCATCCTGTTGAACGACACGCACGTTCGTGATGTGGACCTCTCGGTCAAGCTCAAGGCCGTCGCCGGCGTCTCGACCAGGGAGGCGGGCTCGTCTGGCGGGCCCGCGACGCGAAGAACTACTACGTGGCCCGGTACAACCATCTCGAAGACAACTTCCGCGTCTACAAGGTCGTGGACGGCGTCCGGTCTCCCCACTTCCAGAACGCCGACATTCCCCACCACGACGGCTGGACCACGCTCCGCGTCACGATGCGCGGCGACCACATCACCTGCTTCCTCGACGGCAAACCCTACCTCGACGTCCACGACCCAACCTTCCCCGACGCCGGCAAGATCGGCCTCTGGTCCAAGTCCGATGCCCGTTCACAGTTCGACGACCTGAGGCTCGTTGGCGAATAAGACGACAGCCGTGGTCGATCGATCGAATCAAACAGTCACCCTCTCCCATAAGCTTATTTGACAAACCGCGGTGTTTCCCAGCCGCTTTTACCTGTCTTCATGAGTGCGAGATTTTCATCCAGAAAAGGTGAATATCTTCTCCAGCCTCCGTCGATAACCCAGCCTGGATAGAGTGCCCCGCTTCGTTTGCCGGTTCGCCCGCTCCGGGCGACGGGAGCGGCGCACCCTGGATTCACCTGTGTTTCGCCGCGAGGCCGCCGCCATGTTTGACCTGGATTCGACCGCTGTTGTCACCATCGACGAGCTGTCCTCTCTCACGACCGCTCCGGCTGTGGAAGCTCCGCGCAAGCGTGGCGGCGGCCCCAGGACGCCGGAGGGAAAACGGGCGTCGAGCCGCAATGCGCTCAAGGACGGGTATCGCTCCAAGGTGGTCCTGCCCGAGAACATGGAGCGGGCCTACGCCGCTCGCAAGATCGATTTCGCCGCCCAGTTCGCGCCGGCCAGTACCTATGAATCCATCCTGGTCGATACCCTGGCCCGGACCTCGGTCCAGCTTGAGCGTTGCGCCGAGGAGGGCCTCGCCGACCTCAAGCGGATCATCAACCAGGCCGAGACAAGCTGGGACGACGATCGGCGGGCCAAAGTCAACGAACTCGCCGAGCGCCTGGCCAAACACCCCGAACGGATATCGTACGCGCTGAGGTCGAGCAAACACGGGGTCGACTGGCTGATCGAGCGCTGGACCTGGCTGGGCCGTTCGCTTCAGAAAAATGGCTGTCTGAGCGAGGAGCAGCGCAGCCTGGCGTTTGACATGGAAGGCGTGCCGCACCTGTTCCGCGATACCGACTTCGACATTCCGGAGGCGACGGACCAGAAAGACCTGGAGATCCTGATCCGCCGCCAGATCGAACGGCTGCGCGAGAAGCAGGACGATTACCTGATCGAGCGCGACGAGAAGGAACAGGACCTGGCGTCGGTGGGCCTGCCGGTGAGCGAGGACGCCGAATCGCGCCGGTTGCGTCGGTACCAGACGGCGCTGCGCAAGGAATGGGACAAGGCGCACGCCGGACTCCTGCGGGTCCAGGCCGAGCGTAAGGGCCGGGTCGAGGAGTCCGTGCCCGGGGCTGCATTTGAGGTCGAGATAGAGGATGAGCTTGAGGAAAAGGCCACGGACGAGCCCGCGCCGAAATCAGACCCGCGCCGATGCTGAGCCTTCCGCAGCCGATCGGCCCGCCCGTGTCGGCCTACATCGGCAACCGCCGCCAGCGCCGGGCCCAGAAGTGCGCGAGACCCGCAAGGGACAACCGCGGCGTCGCTGAGGCGGGGAGAACCGCGAAGCGAAAGCCGTGAACGAGAATCATGCGGAGAACAATAAAAACATCAACCTGTTGATGCACTTGAAAAAATTTTGCTTAATGCATCAAAATATTGTAATATTCTAGATTTTCATGAGATCGTTTTGTTCGCTCTCTGGTACAAATCCTCCTCGAACTTCACGGTCCCGGTTCTGATCCGCGCGGTTTTGCCGATGTTGACGCTTGGGGGCAGCTCCTTATCGTTGGGAGCGGCCCCTTTCTTCGTGGATGGATCGTGGTCTGACCACCGCGCAGGTATGCGTCTTCACGGTGGTGGCCGAACGAACTCGAACGAACTTCGTCCCGGGCGCGGTGTGGCCGGATCGGTCGGGGAGTTGCTATCATTGGATAATGCTAACCGGGATCGCGCGAGTGAGGTGAGGACCGCGGCTGATGAATCCCCTGATCGTGTCGACCATCCTGGCCCTCATCACCAGTGAACCGGCCCTGCGCCTCGAACGGCTCGGCCGGCTCGACCATGAGGCGATCCGCGAGGCGTCGGGGATCGTGGCGAGCCGGCGCCATGCCGGGGTCTTCTGGGTCCTCAACGATTCGGGAAACCCGCCCCAGCTCTTCGCGGTTCGACGCGATGGCGCCCTGATCCGCGAGTTCAGCGTCGCGGTTCCCAATATCGACTGGGAAGACCTGACGACCGACGACGCGGGTCATCTGTACATCGGCGAGATCGGCAACAACGGCGCCCGACTGCCGCTCCGGGCCATTTACCGGGTCGACGAGCCCGACCCGGACCTGGACGGACCGGAGGGGAAACTCACGGTGACCGCGGGTTCGTACTACCGGATGAATCCGGACGAACGGTTCGACGCCGAGGGGCTGTTCCTCGATGGCGGCAGGGCGATCGTCGTGGCCAAGACGTTCGACGAGCGACCGGCCGGGCTGTTCGCCGTGCCGATCGATCCGCCGGCCCCGCTGCTCAGGCCCGCGCGGCCGGAGAAAGTCGGCGTTTTGCCCGGTTTTATCGAACCCGTGACCGGCGCCGGCCTCTCGCGCGACGGCCGGCGGCTCGCGGCCTGCTCGTATGACGTGGCCCGGGTGTATGAGCGCGAAGGGACCGGCGCCGACCGATGGCAGCTCCTCGCCAGCATCGCGTTCGAGGGCGAGGGCGACGGTATCGAGGCGATCGCCTGGGATGGTGACGACCTCGTCCTGGCGGGCGAGGGGCGGGGTCTTTTCCGGATCAGTGCGACGACCTGGCGCGCGGCGGCTCGCCCCCACACCGATCGACAGGAACCACCCGGCCGATGACCAGCGACGTGATCATCATCGGCGGCGGAGTCATCGGCCTGTCGATCGCTTATGTGCTGGCGCGTGAGGGAGTCGCGGCCACGGTGCTCGATCGCCGCGCGCTCGGTCGCGAAGCCTCGTGGGCCGGCGCCGGCATGATCCCGCCGCACACCGAGCGGCTGACAACGAACCCCACGGTCGAGCTCCGATCGTGGAGCGCGGTGCTCTATCCCGAATGGTCCCAGGCCCTGCGGGCCGAGACCGGAATCGACAACGGCTACCAGCGCACCGGCGGGGTCGACGTCGCCTGGACCGTCGAGGAAGAGCACGACCTTCGGACGGCGTCCGGGCGATGGCGGGCGGAGAAGATCGTTTTCGAGCGGATGGCGCCGCGCGACTTCGCCCGGGTCGAACCCGCGCTCAACCCTGCGCTCCGGGTGGCGTACTTCCTCCCCGATCGGCGCAGATCCGAAACCCGCGCCATCTTCAGGCACTTGAACGGGCCGTATCGACGCGCGGGGCGAGGCTCGTGCCCGACCAGCCGGTCGTGGGCCTCGAAAGGGTGGGGGATCGCGTGGTCGGGGTCCGCACGCGGTCGGGCTCGATCGGGTGCGGCTCGGTGGTCATGGCGGCGGGCGCCTGGTCGGGGGGTTTGCTGGCCGAGGCCGCCGTCGATGCGCCGACGCCGCCGCTGAAAGGGCAGATCGTCCTGCTCAGGGCGCCGGAAAACCCGATCCGGCGGATCGTCGAGCATGGCAAAAACTATCTGGTCCCGCGTCTGGATGGGTTGATCCTCGTCGGCGCGACCGAGGAGGACGCGGGCTTCGACGTCCTTCCCACGGCGAACGCGCACCGCGGCCTGCTCGAATGGGCGGGGCGGATCTGTCCGGTGCTGAACGGGTCCGCGGTCGAGGCCACCTGGGCGGGGCTCCGACCCGGCACTCGCGACACGCGGCCGTATCTGGGCCGGGCGCCGGGTTTCGCCAACCTGATGGTCGCGACCGGCCACAAGCGCGCGGGGCTTCAGCTCGCGCCGGCGACCGCCGAGGTGATCGCCGACCTCGTGCTCGGCCGTCCGCCCCGGATGGATCTCACGCCCTTCCGGCTCGACCGGCCGTTCGACGCCGGAGCGGACCGCGACGACGACGCCTTCCGGTCCTGATCGGCTCACGCGTCCCCGGATGGTGCGGTGTCAGCGTCAACTCCCCCGCGCGCTGACCCTTCCCCCGCGCGAATAGAGGTCGCTGTTGGCGACCGGACTGGTCAGGCCCGAGGTGTAGACCAGGCCGTTGAAGACCACCGTGGCCGATCCCCGGCCGTACTTGATCTTGACGGTGCCGCTGGCCGTGTTGACGAAGAAGATCCCCGAGTAGATGTTCGGGTCCTGGGTGAAGGTCATCTCGGTGGGCCGGCCTTTTTGATCATAGGTCTGGGGGGTCAGACCCGTGAGCGGAAGGCCGAGAATCCCGGCGGAGTTATTGTTCTTGTCCTGGAGCACGGCCTCGCCGACGAGGGGTTGGGAGGGATCGGTGGGATAGACGATCGCCATCTGGTAATCGCCGTGCAGGAAGGTATTCGAGGTCCCCAGGCCGCGATAGTAGATGGTCGCGCCCTGGTTGCTGAACCGGCCGGGACCGGTATAGAACGGACCGGAGAAGACCGCGTGAAACTTTTCGCGGGCCAGCTCGCGCGGGGTCGGCCCGACCCCGATCAGGGGGGTCTGCGATGTCGCCGGGTTGAGGCTGATGCCCGGGGGAACCGGCCCGCCGGGATAGGTCGAGAGGGCCGCCATGTTGATCACGTTGGCGGGGCTGATGCTCCGACCACTGTCGATCTGCATCGTGACCGAGAGCAGGTCGCGACGTTCCATGCTCTCGACCGCGGGACGACACCGGCGTCGGAATCGCTCCGCGCACGGTTGCGAACATACGTGGTACGTCCGTGCCCCAGCCCATGCCGTCCGCCTCCGTTTGCCCGGCGCCCTGCCCATCGTTCTGGTTGGGCACACGGGATGAATCGGCCGTCGGCGGGTCGGGCACGATGCCAAAATGGGCAAGGGACAACGGTCCGGGTCAGCTTGTGCCGGCCTGGTAAATCACGAGGACCTTGGCGGCTGCCTCATGCCCCAGCGCGATCGAATGACCCTGAGACGTAAGGCGGAGGACCATCGCCCCGGACTCGGGCCGGTTCTCCAGCACCTGGCCCCGGGCGTGGAGGTCGAGGCCGCTCTCGGAAAGGTAGCGCAGGAAGGCGGGGTCCTGGTCGACCACCCGGACGACCCGGAACGGCTGGTCGGCGGCGAGGCGACGAGAGGCACGCCCTCGGTCTCGGCGAGGATCCCATCGGCCGAGGGGATCGGGTCGCCGTGGGGGTCAACCGCGGGATGGCCGAGAAAGGCGTCGATCCGGTCGATCAGCCGCTCGGAGGCCGCGTGCTCCATGTGCTCGGCCTCCTCGTGGACCTCATCCCAGGGCATCTTCAGGGTCTCGACGAGGAAGAGCTCGAGCAGTCGGTGGCGGCGGATCACCTTCATGGCCAGCCGCTGCCCCGCGTCGGTCAGCCGGGCGCCCTCGTACGGGGTGTAGGTCGCGAGGTTGGCCTCGGAGAGGGTCTTGAGCATGCCGGTGACCGTCCCGGGCGACACGCCCAAGGTCTGTGCGAGCTCGCCGGTCGCGACCGGGGGATTGCCCCCCTTGGCGCGCGCGGCGATCAGGGCGATCGACTTGACGTAATTCTCGACCGTCAAACTCGGCACGGCGGCGGCATCCCCAGTGCCCGCGGGAAGTCGTCTTCGGGAATCGTATCCTACGGCCTGGAGGGCTTCCGGGGGAAGTCCAGGTCGGGGCCCTCGGGATCGTCGGCACCGGCAACGGCGCACCGGGTCGGTATCGGGGTCGGAATCGACGTCGTAGTCGTCCCCCAGGTCATCACTTCCGGACAGGTCGGCCGGCGGCTTGACGCTGGCGTCGCCGAGCCGGAGCCAGACGGCCTTGAGGTAGGCGCCTTCCAGGGCTTCGAGCCCGACCGGGTGGTCGGGCGACGCCCCCGTCACGGCCAGCACCTGTGCCGATCGACCCGCAACCCGCGCCGCGGCCCGGAGCAGGACCAGGAACTCCTCGGCCGGAAGCAGGCCCGAGCACGAGCAGGTCAGGAGCAGGCCCCCGGGCTCGACCAGGCGCATCGCCAGTACGTTCAGGTCAAAATACTTCCGCTTGCCCGCGGCGATATCGAGCCGGCCCGGGATCAGCTTGGGGGGGTCGAGCACCACCACGCCGAACCGCCGCGCCGTTCTGGTCCATCTGGCGCATGTAGCCGAAGGCGTCGGCATGAACCAGGTGATAGTTGCCCCGGACCTGGTTGGCGTTGGCGTTGTCGCGGGCCTGGGCAATCGCCTTCTCATCGAGGTCGACGGCCGTCACCTCGCGGGCCTGCCCCTGGACCAAGGCGTGGAGCCCGAAACCGCCGGTGTAGCAACAGACGTCGAGCATCGACTGCCCGGCGGTGAACCGCGCCAGGTGCGCGCCGGTTATCGCGCTGGTCGCAGAAGAAGCCGGTCTTGTGGCTCCCCTCGAAGGCGACCCGGTACTTCACGCCGTGCTCCTGGATCGTGACCCGGGGCGGGAGCTTGGGGCTGGCCAGCGGTCGGCCGGCGAAGTCCTCGGCCAGGGCGATTCGCTCGTCGACGTTCACCCGGCTATGCCTGGTCCCGAGCCGTCGAGCGATCAGGGGGAGGATCGAGCCGATGCGCTGGTACATCCCCAGGCTGAAGATCTCGACCGACAGGACGTCGTCGAAACGATCGACGATCAGCCCCGAGAGGCCATCCCCCTCGGCGTGCAGGACCCGGTAGGCGTTGGTCACGTCGTCGAGGCCCAGGAGGGTCCGTCGGAGATCGACGGCCCGTTCGATCCGGCCTTCCCAGAAGGCAAGGCCGGGGGGCTCGACACCCGGGCTGATCAGACGCAGGCTGATCTGCGAGCGGCTATTCCAGAGCCCGAAGCCGAGCGGCAACTGGTCGCGATCGACGACGCGCACGAGGTCGCCGTCGCCGGGCCGGAGACCGCCGATCGGGCCGATGACCATCTTGCGATAGACGAACGGATGATGTCCCGCCGACCGGACGGACACCACCGGGAGCTCGCCCGTGGTATCGAGAGGACGGTCGGGCATGGCGGAAGCGGCCCCGGGGCCACCGGCGGCGGACCTGGGAATCCCGGATCGAGGAGGGCGGATCATGGTGCGGGCCTATCCCTCGTCTTCCGGCATGCCGCCGAGGTCGTCATCGAGCTCGTCGTCGATGTCGTCATTCGCCTGGAAGTCCTTGCGGACGAGCCGGCGAAGCCGGACCAGCAGCGACGTGGCGTAGCGCTGGACCGCGAGCTGACGGGTCATGACGTCCTCGTTCGCGGCGGTGGCGGGAATGGCCGCGAGGAGTCGATGGGCGTGGGCCAGACTCTCCCAGCCGATCCGGATCAGATGCGGCGCGGCCTGGGGGTCGCCCTTGGCGAGTCGGAGTGCCTGACGCGATTTCTTCAAACCAGCCTGGGCCTGGTGCAACTGACGCAGGGCGGTCCCGGAGGACATTTCGGGCATCGAGGAACCATGGAAAGAAATTAAAAGGACGAGCCGGCGCTCCCGGTGATCGAGGAAGCGCGGACGCGAGACCTCGTCGAAGCAAGAGACCAGGCATGGCCGGGGTGAGTGACATGCTTTATACTATCCGCTGTGGACCCCGAGGATCAATCGCGATCCCGGTCTTCCCCAGCAACCGCAGCCGACCCACCCGGGAGCCGCTACCTGTCATGCGCATGAGCGACGCCCCACGCCGTTTGATGTTGGTGAACGAAGCCGAAGCCGGGTCCGGCTCCGAGTCCGGTCCTGAGTCCGAGTCCGAGCCGATCGTCACCACCCGCACCGAGACCGAAACCGCGACCGCTCCGCGCCGGCGGGCCGCGAGGAGAGCGAGACAACCACGAAGACGCGCCGGCAGCCGCCTTACAACGTCGTGATCCTGAACGACGAGGAGCATACGTTCGAGTACGTCATCGACCTTCTGGTCAAGCTGTTCCGACACCCGTCCGCGACTGCCGAGGAGCTGACCTGGCGGATTCACTCGACCGGCCGGGCGATCGTGTACACCACTCACCGCGAGAAGGCCGAGCTGAAGCGCGACCAGGTCCTCGCCTGGGGAGCCGACCCGCGGATGAGCATCTCCAAGGGACCGCTCGGTTGTTACATCGAGCCGGCGCCCACCGACTGAGGCGGCATCGACGATTCCGAACCCGGTCCGAACGGCATCGACGCCGGCATCAGCGGCGCCAGGCGGTCCCTCAGGTCCTCGATCGCTTCCTGGCCGACCTGCGTGAGTTCCTCGAGCGACAGGCCGACGGCCTCGCCGCCGAGCCGCAAGGCCAGGTAGTCCTCGATCACTCCCAGCACGGGGTCGGAAACCCCGGTCGTCACCGCCAGGGTCTTACGAATTTTGGGAGCGGCGACCGCCACGCCCATGGCCACCGCCGCGCACAGCGGAATGGTCCAGGGATTGGGCTCGCCGCCGCGCTGGTCGTCCTGCAAGGTCTTGCCCACCCAGGCGCCGGCGATCCCGCGGGCCAGCAGCGGCAGAAGCGTGTCGCGGCCGGGGACCAGGGGGAGCTTGTCCACCACCATTTCCCCGAGCGCCGCCAGGGCCAGGTTCTTGCGCTCCGGCCTCAGCGTCGTCCGCGCCACCAGCGCCGGCCCGAGCATCGACCGGAGCCCGGTCACCACGGCCAGCTTCATCGCCCTTTCGAAAGATGCGTCCGCCATCGCGTGTATCTCCTCAGCTCAGCCGTTATCGAGCGCGCTTCATCTTGACCTCGACTCAACTCCTTTCATTCTCTTGCAACCTCGGGACCGTTTCCAACGAAATCGATTTCGGCCGGCTCAACCGCTCAGCCCCAGTGCGTCGGGCAGGCCGTGGACGACCGATGGGTATTTCAGGGTCACGCCCAGCTCTTCCCGCATCCGGGTGTTGCGGACCCGCTTGCTCGACATCTCGCGAACCGCCTCGGCGCTTCCGGGCTCGGGCTTGACGAACCGGGGCGGGGAGAGCCCAGGAGATCGGCGGCCAGGCGGTAGAACGCGCCGCGGGGCCCGGGGTGGTCGTCACTCACACAGTAAATCCGACCGGACCGACCGCGATCGAGTGCGGCGACGGCGGCGCTGGCAGCGTCCTCGACATGAATCAGGTTGAGCGGCCGGTCCGGGTCGCCGACGATCGGCTCGTTCCGCTCGATCGACGCCCGGCGCGGAACCCGGCCCGGTCCGTACAGGCCCGCGTATCGGAGGATGATCCAGGCGAGGCCGCGCTTGCCCGCCTCGTCGCGGAGAACCTCCTCGGCCGCAAGCACCACCCGGCCCGACTCGTGTGCGGGATCGGTCGGCGTATCCTCATCGACCCATTCACCGGCATCCGGCGACGGCCCGTAAACCCCCGTCGAGCTCGCCAGGACGAGCCGGCCGACACGCCCGGCCAGCCGCTCCAGGGCATCGCGGAAGCCCGTCACGTAGACCGAGCGCATCGACGCCCCCGAGGCTCGATCGTACCCGACACAGTAAAGGGCGCGATCGGCGGCCGGCAAACGGTCGATCGATCGCGGATCGAGCACGTCGGCAATCATCGGCACGATGCCGGGGAAGTCGCGGCTGAGCTCACCGGCCCGCGCTTCCGAACGGACCGTGCCGATGACCCGCTCGCCACGCGCACGTAGCTGGCGGGCGACCCGCTGGCCGAGATAGCCACAGCCAACGATCAGGGTGCTTCCGTTGTTCGTCACGGGTGTTGAATCCTGAGGTAGGTCCGCCCGGACGATCCCGCCGCGTCCGCTACCGGGCGGAATTCCACGACAACCCCGCCGTCGCGCGCGTACTCGAGCGCTCCCGATCACGATCCCAGCCCAGCGCCCCGATCAGGCGACGCCCGAGCGCGATCCCGGGGCTTTCGATGTATCGATAAGTCAAGGTCGAGACGGCCCATGTCAGGCCGAGGCTTATCCCCAGTACCAGTGTGAACCGGATCGGGCCCGGCAGGTTCGACAGGTCGGCGATCCGTGGAACCACGCTACGGCAAAGTCCCGACGGAGGCCAGACCTTCGAGGACGATCGCAACCCCAGCAGTCGGAGCGTGACGTCGATCGACGCGAAGTGCGTCAGGTACGCCGAGAAGCTCAGCCTGCCCAGCGCGGGTCCAACGGTTCGATAACAACGGCAGATCGCAGAACGCAAGCCCCAGCGCCAGCAGACACCAGACGACCGACCAGACGACCGACGGATAGACCAGCCCCATCGTCGAGAGCCCGCCCGCCATCGACAGGCCGAGGATCGCCATGCCCAGGTCGCGGCGCTGGCCAGGCAAATCGTGGGCGCTGGAATTTGGCATCGCCGAAATCGTGGTGTAAACTCGATACACCAAGAGTCCCAGAGCGAAGATTGGCAACTGGCTCGGAAACCACTGGTAGGCGAAAGGCTCCAAGAGTTCGGGATGATCGGCGCTGATCACCGGGAACAGACGAGCCGGAAATCCCGCGAGCCGGATCAACATCGTCAGGGCGAGTAATCCGGCGAGAAGTGCGACGAGCCTGGTGGTTGTTCGAGCGTAACGGTAGAAAAACGGCAGGATCGCGTAAAAAAACATCTCGTTTCCGACCGACCAGTCGCCCGGAACCACCGAGTTGTACGATGTCGGGCTGATTCCGTGGACGAACAGGAAGGTCAACACGACATCCCGGCGAAACACCATCCGGCGCGAAGAAGGGCTGACCAGGCCAGTACCACGCGAGATAAAAGAGAATCGCGACCCAGAACAACGGCGCGATCCGAAACAGACGGCGCGCCAGGAACGCGGGCCACGGGCGCCGGTCCTCGCGCGACCGCGTTTCCAGCGACTGAAAGAGCGTGAAGGCCGAGATCACGAAGAAAAGCTGGACCCCGTAACCGCCGATCTGGCAGACCGATTTCAACCGCGCATCAATTCCCGACGTTCCGAGATCGACCGCGATCGAGGTATGCAGCAACAGAACCAGCAGGAACGCCCAGCCGCGCAACGCGTCAATGAATCCAAGATGCATTGGATCAAAATCCTTTTTGACCATTGATTCATGATGCTTTACGATGACACTAACACGACGGGCGACTCGCGGTCAATCGCAATTCGATCCACGAGCAGGGAGCCGGAGGCGCCGGGCCCTTTCCTACGCGCGGTCGGAATCGTCGAGTGACCGGGGTGGCGGTGGGCTCTCGGGACAGCCGGCGTCGAGATAGTTCTGGAGCAGGATCTGCGCGGCGAGCATGTCGCGGAGGCCCTTGCGCCGGCTCCGCTTCAGGCCGGCGGCGATCAGGGCGTCCTCGGCCTCGACGGTCGTGTACCGCTCGTCATGATAGGACGACGGGCAGCCCGGTGACCTCGGCCAGCCAGTCGCCGAAGTGCCGCGCCAGGGCCGCCGATGGTCCCTTCGCGGCCGCCGGTGTGCAGCGGCAGGCCGATCACGATCCGGTCGATCTCGTGCTCGCGGACCAGGTGCTGATAGTGCCGCGCATCCTGGGCGCGGTCGCGACGTTCGTGGACTTCCAGCGGGGTGGCGATCTGCCGCCGGGGGTCGCTCACCGCCGCGCCGACCCGCCGCGTGCCGAAATCGAGCCCGAGGACCCGGCCCATCGTCACTCGTGCCTCGGCTTCCGGTCAGAGGTAGCGTGCCGAGTCCCGCCCGATCGAGCCCCTCGACCAGGCCCTTGAGCTGGTCGAGCTTGCTCTTGCGCGCGACGAGCGTGGCGCCTCCCGACTGGACGATCACGAGGTCATCGACGCCCAGCGTGGCGATCAGACGCCGTCGTCGGCGACGATGATCGAGCCGCGCGTGTCGCAGGCCAGGACCGGTCCCCTGGATCGTGTTGCCCTGCGGATCGGGGGCGACCAGGGCGGTCAGGGCGCGCCAGTCGCCCACGTCGTTCCAGTCGTAGACGACCTCCAGGACCCGGACGTTCCGGGCCTGCTCCATCACGGCCTTGTCGATCGGCACCCGCTCCATCTGGGGGTATTCGCGGGCGATCGTCGGCGGCCTCGTCGGGCGGTGCCCAGGGCCTGCGCCGACCCGGTCGAGGGCCGCGGCGAGCCTGGGACGGTGCTCGGCCAGGGCGTCGAGGATGGCCCGGGCGCGCCAGACGAAGATGCCCGAGTTCCAGGCGAACCGGCCCTCGGCCAGGAACTGTCTCGGCGGTCGGCCGGTCGGGCTTCTCGCGGAACTGGGCGACCCGGTGGAGCGCGATCCCGTCGACGTCGCCCAGCGACTCGCCGCGCTCGATGTAGCCGTAGCCGGTCTCGGGGCGGGTCGGCTTGATGCCGAAGGTGACGAACGCCGTGGGGTCGGCGTCGATCACGCGCAGCGGCCGCCCGCGCGGTCTTGCGGAACAGGGCGCCGGGCTCGATCACGTGGTCGGCCGGCATCACGATCATCGTCCCCTCGGGATCGTGGCGGGCCACGATCGTGGCGGCCAGGCCGACGCAGGCCGCGGTGTCGCGCGGGCAAGGCTCGGCCACCACGTTGTCGGCCGGCAGCTCGGGCAGCTGCGCGCGGACCGCCTCGGCCTGGTCGGCCCCGGTGATGATCCAGGTCCGCTCGGCGCGGGACCAGGGGCGCGATCCGCTCGACGGTCTGCTGGAGCATCGTCGCCGTCGCCGTAGAGCCGGAGCAACTGCTTGGGCCGGTTGCGCCGGCTCTTGGGCCAGAACCGGGTCCCGCTGCCGCCGGCCATCACGACGGCGTGAAGCATGGCGAGTCCGTCTCCGATCGGACTGGGCAGACATCTGGGCATCGCATCAACGGAGGTAGAGCGGGCCTTCGACGACCAGGCCCGGCTCGAGCTTCCGCTTGAGCTCGGCGGCGTCGAGGGCGAACAGGGGGCTGATCTCGATGCCGAACGGGACCGAGCCGTCGGCCGGCGCGGGACCGTCGCCCCGGCGCGCTCGAGCCAGCCGGCGAGCAGGTCGCTCATCCGCTGGCGGACCGTGGCCGGCGAGTCGGGGCCGGTCGCGTTCTTCGAGCGGCTCGAACTCGACGGCGCGGTCGGTCTCGACCATCGTCCAGCGCTGGGCCAGCGGCAGGGCGTCGAAGATGAACCGCTCGAACTTCACGGCGTTGGGCTCGGCGGGCTCGACGACCTGTCCCGTCGGCGTCCAGATAGGGCACCTTCTTGATCGCGCGGTGGAACGGCAGATTCAGGCCGCCGAGCAGCCGCTCGATGAAGCTGCGCTCGAAGATGTGGACGGCGATGCTGCCGGCCCAGAGCTCGAGGCTCGCCATCGGGCTCGCGACGCTCGGCCAGCTCGGCGGGCAGGTCGGAGTACTCGATCACCTGCGGGCGGCCGTCGACCGTCGACGACCACGCCGAGCTTCTCGTCGGGGGCCAGCTTCTCGATCACCTTGAACGAGATCTCGGCGTCGGTCTGGCGGTGGAGGCCGAGGAAGGCCGGGTCGGCGATCTCGACCAGCGGGTTATCGACCTGGAAGTAGAAGAGCGTCCGGATGCCCCGCTCGCGCATCTCGTCCAGGCAGCTCGGGCGTTCCGCCCGGCCCCGGCGCGGCCAGCGCGGCCAGCGTCCCGCCATGCCCGTCGGGGCTCAGCGCCAGCTGGCCCTTGTCGGCCAGCAGCACCTGCCCGTCTGGCCGATCCACGGCCGGCATCTGCCCCTGGACGAAGAAGCGGACGTGGTCGAGGCCGAAATTGTCGTGCTCGCTGAAGAAGCGCGCGGTCGCCTCGTGGTTCTCCGGGCTGGTCATCACGTAGAAGGGAAGCGGCTGCCCGTGGCGACGGCCGCGGGCGACGATCTTCTCGGCGTGGATCTGGAACAGGCTCGCGGCCGAGACCGGGCCGATCGGATAGGTCCCCTTCGGGCCGTCGAAGCCGAGCCGGGTGCCCGAGCCGCCGGCGACCACCACCACGGCGACCTCGCCCGCCGGCCAGGCGCCGCGGCGCCGATCTCGGCGGCGTGCCGCCGGGCGATGCGCTCGCCATCGGTCTGCGGCAGGCGGTAGACCTCGATCGGCCGGACCTTTCCCCAGCTCGGTGCCGCCGACGCATCGCCCCGGACCAGCTCCGCGATCAGCCGATCGAGCTGGTCGAAGTCGATCGCCTCGATCTCTGCCGTCAGGCGGGCACGCTGTTCGGCGTCCAGGTCGGCCCACCACTTCAGCAGGTGCTCTTGACCATGACGGTTCAGGCGTGCCGACGAGCGAGGGACGGGTCGGACGCAAGGGACATTCGCATGCAACTCCTGACCGGACCTGACCTGACCAGACGTTACTTGATGGATGGAGACCGGCTCTCAGACGCTCCCGGAACCGGCGAGGCAAGGCATGGCATCGCGGCCATCGAGCACGCGACGTGCTCGCGACCACGCTCAGAAATCCAAGGACAGCCCATCGTAGGCCAAAGCGACCGGAGCGGGCAAGGTCGACTCGGTCGGGCCGTGGTCAAACGCGTGCGAGAGGTGAGTCAGGAAAGCGCGGCGGGGCTTCAGCCGCTCGATCACCTCCAGGGCCTCGCCCAGGCTGAAGTGCGTCGGGTGCGGCTCGTACCGCAGCGCGTCGAGGACCAGCGTGTCGAGATTCGAGAGCAACGGCCAGCTCGTCTCGGGTATCCGGCTGACGTCGGTGCAGTACGCCAGGTCGCCGACCCGGAAGCCCAGGACGTCGAGCTTGCCATGCTCGAGCCGGATCGGCGTCATGGTCTGACCCCGAACCTCGAAGGGGACGCCGGGGCCGATCCGGTGGAACTCGAGTTTCGGGACATGCCCGGCGGGGAGCCGGGCGAGCGACTCGTGGAAGGCGTAATGAAAGACCTGGCGGATCGTCGCCTCGGTTGACGGCTCGCAATAGATCGGCACAGGCCCTCCGAGGTGTCGCGGGAACGCCCGCAGGTCGTCGAGCCCGAACAGGTGGTCGGCGTGGGCGTGGGTGAACACGATCGCGTGTACCAGCTTGACCCGCTCGCGGAGAAGCTGAAGCCGCATCTCCGGCGTGGCGTCGATCAGCAGGTTGCCCCGCGGCAGGGCGATCAGTACGCTGGGCCGGGTTCGCTGGTTGCGGGGATCGTCCGAGGTGCAGACCGGGCAGTCGCAACCCAGGGTCGGAACTCCGCTGGACGTACCGGTCCCCAGGAATACCAACCGCCGCCCGGATCGGTCCGTCGTCGCTCCCTCGAGCAAAGCCCTCATCCCTCCCGAACACCGCGCTCGTGCTCTCGATCGCCAGCCCGGCCAGGTCGGCCGTCGGTCCCGCTGGTCTCGAAGTGCGAACCATTGTACGTCGGAGCCTGCCCGGTTGCGACGCCAACTCCTGATCGATGGTCGCGGGCCCGTCTCCGAGCCCCGGGGGGGAGATTCAGTCCGCCGGTCCGTTTGCATCCATTGACAGGAAAGTCCGCCGGGTCCTATTTGGTTAGTAGAAACGGCTCAATGAGACACTTCTTGGCTTCATTCGACCGTCCGCGATTCAAACCGGGCCTACAGGATGAAGAAACGACTTTACGAGCGCTCGATCCTCGCCCGGTTCCTGATCGTCGCCACGATCTCGACCGTCGTCGCCGTCTTGATGCAGCTCAGCGAGTGGCGACTGGTTTCCGCGGAACGGTGGGTGGCCCACTCGCACAAGGTAATGTTCGCCATCGAACGCGTGCTCTCGCTTCTTGATGATGCGGAGTCCGGGCAGCGCGGTCTCCTGCTGTCCGGGTCCGAACGCTATCTCAAGCCCTACCGGGTGGCCCTCAACGAGACCGCTCCGACCCTCGCCTCGCTGGCCCGATTGACCCGAGACAATCCCACCGAGCAGCAGGATGCGAGGCAACTCGAAGCGTTGGCCGGCCAGAAGCTCGCGCTCATGAGCCATACACTCGACCTGTTCCATCGGCAGAAGCCTGAAGAGGCTCTGAAGTCGATGCGTTCGGGACGTGGGCTTCAACTGATGGAATCGATCCGCGAGGTGATCGCGCGGATGAAGACCGAGGAGCGTCAGTTGCTAACGCAACGGGTGGCCCGAGCCGCGACGCTCGGCCGGGTTGTCACGGCACTGGTCTGGGCCGGCTGGTCGGGAAACCTGCTGACCCTGGCCCTGGCGCTGCGGCTCGTCGCTCGCGAGGCGGCGCGGCGTAACCGGGTCGAATCGGCCCTGGCCGACAGCGAGCGCCGGTTTCATGCCATCTTCGATCAGACCTTCGAGTTCATTGGCCTGTGCGATCCTGAGGGGACCGTTCTGGAGACGAACCGGACCGCGCTGGATTTCGCGGGATTGAGCCGCGCTGACGAGGTTGGCCGACCGATCTGGCAGACCCGTTTCTGGTCGTCGAGCCCCGGAACGGCCGTCCAGCTCGAAGCGGCGGTGAGGGCCTCCGCCGACGGTCTTCTGGTACGCGACGAGTTCGAAATCGTCGGGCGCCGGCCAGCAAACCGCAACGATCGATTTCTCGCTCAAAGCCCTCCGCGACCCGAGCGGCAAGGTTGTGCTCCTGATCCCGGAAGGCCGCGACATCACCCGCTTGAAACGCGCTGAACACGACCTGACGCGCCAGGCTCGCGAGCTGGCGCAATCCAACACCGAGCTCGAACGGTTCGCCACAATCGCCTCGCACGACCTCCAGCAGCCGATCCGGACGGTCAGCAACTTTGTCCAGCTTCTGGCGCACCGCTACCGTGACCGGCTCGATGAGCAGGCCGGCGAGTATATCGGCATCATCCTCGATGGCTGCTCGCGCATGCAGACGATGATCCGCAACCTGCTCCATTACGCGCAGGTGGGGACCCAGAGCAAATCCCATCAGCTCGTGGACGCCGAGGCGATCCTGACGGTCACCTTGCGCGACCTGAAAGGCGTCATCGAAGATTCATCGGCGGTCATCACCCATGACCCTTTGCCGGCGATCTGCTTCGACCCGACCGAGCTCGCCCAGCTTTTTCTGAACCTGATCTCAAACGCCTTGCGGTTTCGCGGAGCTGACCCGCTTCGAGTTCACATCGCGGCGTACGGCTCGACCGATGCCCAGCACTGGACCTTCTGCGTGAGCGACAACGGCATCGGCATTGACCCTTGCTGGTTCGATCGGATCTTCAAGTTGTTCCAGCGGCTCAACCCTCGAGACAGGTATCCGGGAACGGGTATCGGGCTCTCGATCTGCCAGAAGATCGTCGAACGACGCGGAGGAAGGATCTGGGTCGAATCCCGTCCGGGTTCTGGAGCGAAGTTCTACTTCAACGTCCCGGCAAGGTGCCACCATGACCACCCGTCGCGCCAACCCGTTGCAACTGCTGCTGATCGAGGATGATCCCGACAACGCGCGCCTGGTCCGGGAATACCTGGAAGAGGCCGAGCCGGGCCGCTACCGGATCGTGCGGGTCGAACGGCTTGATGAGGCACTGAATCGGCTCGAAACGGGGGGCATCAACGTCGTACTGCTCGATCTTTCCCTCCCCGACAGCCTGGGGCTGAATACCTTTCGCTCGGTCCTGGCGAAGGCCCCCGCATTGCCGATGGTCGCCCTGAGCGGGATCGACGACGAACCGACCGCCCGGGCCGCCGTTCGCGGGAGCCCAGGACTATCTCGTCAAGGGGCCCGAACTGTCCCCGCACCTCCTGGCTCGATCGCTGGAATACGCCATCGAACGTGTGAACATCCAGGAGGAGCTACGGCGGAGCAAGCTCGCCGCGGAGGCGGCCAGCCGGGCGAAAGGGGCGTTCCTGGCGAACATGAGCCACGAGATCCGGACGCCGATGAACGGCATCATCGGCATGACCGAGCTACTGCTAGAGACGTCGCTCGACCCCCGTCATCGCGAGATCGGCGCGCTGATCCGCTCGAGCGCCGAGATGCTCCTGAGCGTGATCAACGACGTACTCGATTACTCGCGGATCGAGGCGGGTCTGATCTCGCTCCAGGAAGTCGGCTTTGATCTCGGCCTCATGATGGAGGAGGTGATCGACCTGTTTGCCACGCAGGCACGCGCCAAGGGGCTCCAGATCGCCTGCCAGGTTCCCGAGAAGCTCCCCGGCCGGCTGATCGGCGACCCGACCCGGGTCCGCCAGGTCCTGATGAACCTGGTTGGAAACGCCGTCAAGTACACGGATGCAGGCGAGGTCCTGCTCACCGCCCGTGTCCTGAGCGAATCCAGCCAGGGAGTTATGATCCATCTCGAAGTCCACGACACCGGACCGGGGATCAAACCCGACGATCGGCAAATGGTCTTCAAACGGTTCACCCGAACCGAGCAGGCCACCGCACGGGGGTTGGGAGGTACAGGACTGGGGCTTTCGATCTGTCGTCAACTCGTCACACTGATGGGGGGTGAGATCGGGCTCGAGAGCACGCTCGGTAAAGGGAGCTCGTTCCAAGTCGAGCTGACCCTCGCCCGCGACCAGGCCGAGGAATCGGCACGTCCGTCACACGACGCCTGTCGCGGTGCCAGGGTTCTGCTCGCGGTATCGGGTGAGACGAACCGACGGATCATCCACGACTACTTACGGGACTGGGGATACCGGGTCGAGCTGGCGCTCGACGGCCACTCCGCCTGGTCCATTTTCGAGGCGTCGGCCGGTGTCGACCCGTTCGCCCTGACCCTGATCGACCATGACCTCTTTGACCGTCGCGGCGAACCGATCGCGCGGAGCATCCGGGCGATTCCCGGCCTGGAGGCGATCCCCCTGGTCGCACTCTGCCCATTGGGTGTGGCGCCTTCGGAGCCGAACCTCTTTGACGCGGTCATCTCGGAACCTCCTCGGCGGTCGCAGCTCTTCAAAACGCTGATCAACCTGCTGGTCGATCCGGTCAAGCCGATTCTGCTCAACTCGGCACAGGTCGCGGAAGGTAAGCTCAGCCTTCCGCTCCGGGTCCTGGTCGCCGACGACAACCCTCTCAACCGTCGCGTCTTCTCGATCCTGCTCGAAGGGCTCGGCTGCCGCGCTGACATCGTCAGTCATGGCGTCGAGGCGGTCGAGGCGGTCGCGCAACAATGCTACGACGTGGTGCTGATGGACTTGCAGATGCCCGGGATGGACGGCCTGGCCGCGACCACGGAGATCCGCCGCCGCGAGTCGAACCGTGGACCGCGAACGACGATCCTCGCCCTGACGGCCCACGCCCTCGACTCCGATCGGCAGCGGTGCCTGGAGGCTGGCATGGACGGCTATCTCCGCAAGCCGATCCGGCCGCGGGAACTCCGCGAATCGCTCGCCTACTGGGCCAGTCAACTTCAGACCGTCCCGAACCGAGACGAGTCCGAAGCTCCACCGGCCTCGACACTGTTTCAGCGAAAGCTCCTGGCCGAGCACTGCGCGGACGACCCGAGCCTGATGCTGGAGACCCTGAAACTGTTTCAGCGCGACGCCGGCCCGTTGGTCGTCGAGGCCGAATCGGCCCTCGACAACCTGGATCTTCCTCGCCTGCTCGCCACCGTCCATTCCCTCGTAGGAATCTGCTCGGTGGTCGGCGCTGGTACGATGGAGACCACCTGCCGGACGATCGAGAAAGCCGGCAAACAGGGGAATCTCGTCTCCCTGGGCGATCTGAGGGGTAGGCTTCAGGCCGACTGGGAGGGGACCCTTCGGTTGATCGCGTTCGAAATCGAAGGGAAGAGTTCGGATCAGGGTTGAGGCAGGAGGGCGCCGGGAGATCGACTGTCCCTTGTGGCATCCCCGTCGTCCCGGTAGAATCCCAACCCGCGATGGACCGACCCTGCCCCTCGGGAACGGAGTTCCACACCCCATGATATCCAGGGACGATACCCGACTTCTCGAATTCCACTCGCATCCGGCGGAACCTCGACCGATCGAGAGTGAGCAAACGACGATCTCGGAGGCACGGACGGAGCGGATCGCCGCCTGGGTGCTCGGCATGCCAAGCACCCTCGCCCTGAGCGCCCTGTGCGGCTTTCAGCTCGCGACCTGGATACCCCATTACCTGACCTGGCCCTGGTTCGCGGATCACGATGTCTTCGCGACGATGGCCCTGGGCTGGTCCCAGGGGCAACTTCCCTATCGTGACCTGGCGGGGAACAACTTCCCGGGCACGATTTACATCTTCTGGCTCCTGGGAACGCTCTTCGGTTGGGGACGAACGATCCCGTTCCTGGCCCTCGACGCCGCGCTCGTCCTCTTGCTGGGAACAGCCCTCTCCACCTGGAGCGTGCGTCGATTCGGGCGCATCCTGCCGGGCCTGGCCGGGTTCGCCGTGTTCCTGACCTACTATCTCGGACTCGATTTCAGCCGGGTCGGCCAGCGCGACTGGCACGGGCCGCTCTTCGTCGTTCTGGGTCTGCTTGCCCTGGAGTCAATTCCCGGCCGATGGAGCCGCCCGCTGGCTGCGTTGGCCACGGCCCTCGCTCTGTCGATCCGTCCCCAGACCATTCTCTTTCTCCCCGCGCTCCTGCTAGCGGTCGTTCAGACGGCTCGTGACGCTCGGGCGACCCGCGATTCCTCCGACCCCACGGCCTCGAACGGGTCCCACCTCCGTATTGTCGTCGGCTTCCTGGCATGGCTGTCACTTTTCACGGTCCTCGCCTTCGCGCCGATTCTGATCGCGGGGATCGGACGCGACTTTTTCCATGGGATCGGCCGTGTGATGTACGGAGCCTCGTACAACAAGGCGGGCGGCCGATCGATCCTTCAGCAGTTCTTGCTCCAGGCGACTCACCTGGAATTCGTGGTCGTGCCGCTGTTAATGGTGCTGGTCATGCCGTGGGCCGACCGCCCCGGGCGGCGTTCGGCGTTGGTCTGGCTGGTGGCCCTCGCGGGCGCCTGGCTATACAAACCGATTAGCCCCGTCCCGTTTCCTTACCTGGAACACCCGCTCCGCCTGATTATCGCAGTCAACGCCGCCGTTCTGGTCCAACTCCTCCTGACACCCGGACTCACCCGGCCTGTCCCACGACTGGTCGCGATTTTGCTGGCACTCACCGCCGTCGTGGAGATCAAACCAGCCCAGTGCAGCGTGTCCTACACCCGGCAAGGCATCCAGTCACTTCGGACTCGGACCGAACCCATCGATGCTCCCCTCGGGTTGCGGATCGGTCCACCGGGGAGTCCGCAACCGCTCGCTTATCCCTGGAAGGATTATCGTGGCACCATCGAATTCCTGCGGACCGAGACGAGCAGCGCGACCCTGGTCGCGAACCTGGTTCACGTGGTGCCGGCCTTGAACAGCCCGGCCGGACGTCAAACCTTCCTGCCGGCCGAATCACTGGCATGGCTCAAGGTCGATCCCGGCGCCGAGGCTGGATTCCAATCGGCGCTCGAGACGCCTCCCGCCGGGTCGCTCGTCGTCTGGACGCCCGACATCGAGCCGGCCGGCGACCTGTTCCAGCACGACGCCGTGGTCCAGCGGCTTGCCCCCGTCATCCGAAAAAACTTCGAGCCACTGGCACGATTCGGCGACGTCGAGGTCTGGAAGCGTCGCTAGATCCGCCGATCTCCGTCCAAGCGAACTTTTGCCGGTGGGCTGTCCTATCTCCTTGCGGGGCAACGGCTCTACCGTCGTCGTTTCGTCAGGCTCGCGGCCAAGCGACTTGACGGGGCAGGGTCGAGCTCTGTAACGTAGGCTGTATTATCGACTTAATGTCAGAACTCCGAATTCTCGGCGTGGGATGGCCCCGGCAATGGAACTGCTCAGCGACATTTGGGACAAGACGACGGACGCCCTGAACTCCGTCACGGAAGGGGTTTCCGATGGTCTGATCCGGCTGTTCGGCAACTCAAACGAGCGTCAGATCCGGCGGATGCGACCGGTGGTCGCGGCCATCAATGAGTTCGAGCCGGCGATGGAGACGCTCTCCGACGACGGACTTAAGGCGAAGACCGTCGAGTTCCGCCAGCGTCTGGCCGGCGGGGAGACGCTGGACGATCTCTTGCCCGAGGCGTTCGCCGCCTGTCGCGAGGCCGGGCGTCGATTCCTCAAGATGCGACACTATGACGTCCAGCTCATGGGCGGCATGGTTCTGCATGGCGGCAATATCGCCGAGATGGTCACTGGCGAAGGCAAGACGCTCGTCGCCACTCTGGCCGCCTATCTCAACGCGCTGGAGGGCAAGGGGGTCCACGTCGTCACCGTCAACGACTACCTCGCCCGTCGTGACGCCGAGTGGATGAGCCCGCTCTATAACGGCCTGGGGATGACCGTCGGGGCGATCCAGTCGGACATGGACTGCGCACGAGCGCCAGGACATTTATTCCCGCGACATCACCTACGGTACGAACAACGAGTTCGGCTTCGACTACCTCCGCGACAACATGAAGCCGATCAAGGAGCAGCAGGCCCAGGGGCCGCTCCACTACGCGATCATCGACGAGGTCGACAGCATCCTGATCGACGAGGCACGGACTCCCTTGATCATCTCGGGGCCGGCCTTTGACGACGTCCGCAAGTACGCAGAGGCCGACCGGATCGCCCGTCTATTGAAGCGGGACGTCCATTTCGAGGTCAAGGAAAAGGAGCGGACCTGCCACCTCAACGACGACGGTATTCGCGAGGCCGAGCGGATCGCCGGGATTGAGAGCTTCTTTACTCCCGGCAACATGGAATGGCCGCACCTGATCGATAACGCGCTGAAGGCCCATCACCTGTACAAGCGCGACCGCGACTACGTCGAGCTCGACGGCGAGATCGTGATCGTCGACGAGTTCACCGGCCGCCTGATGACCGGCCGGCAATGGTCCGACGGCCTGCACCAAGCGGTCGAGGCCAAGGAGCGGGTCAAGATCAAGGAAGAGAACCAGACGCTGGCGACGATCACCCTCCAGAACTTCTTCATGCTGTACAAGAAGCGCTCGGGGATGACCGGCACGGCGATGACCGAGGCCACCGAGTTCCACAAGGTCTACAAGCTCGACGTGGTGGCGATACCCACCAATCGCGCGCTCTCGCGACAGAACTTCCTGGACGTGATCTACCGGACCGAGCGCGAGAAGTACCACGCGATTCTTGAAGAGATCCGCGAGGTCCACGCGACCGGCCGTCCGATCCTGGTCGGCACGACATCGATCGAGAAATCGGAATACCTCGCCGAGATGCTCCAGCGGCACGGCATCGCCCACCAGGTCCTGAACGCCAAGTATCACGAACGCGAGGCCGAGATCGTGGCCCAGGCGGGGCGCAAGGGCGCGGTAACCATCGCCACTAACATGGCAGGCCGCGGTACCGACATCATCCTGGGCGGCAACCCCGAGTTCATGGCCTGGGCCGACCTCAAGCGACTGACCGACGAGGACAACCGTCCGCTCTACCCGACCCGGCTCGAGGTCCCCAAGGAAGTCTGGGAGACAGCCGTCGCCCGGTACGAGCCCGAGATGAAAGCCGAGGGACGCGAGGTCGCCACGCTCGGGGGCCTGCACATCATCGGCACCGAGCGTCACGAGTCGCGCCGAATCGACAACCAGCTTCGCGGCCGGTCCGGCCGGCAGGGAGACCCTGGCTCGTCGCGGTTCTTCCTGTCACTCGAAGACGACCTGATGCGCAAGTTCGCCGGTGAGTGGGTCTCGGCCGTTCTCACCCGCTTCGGTATGGAGGAAGGCGAAGCCATCGAGCACAAGATGGTCTCACGGCGAATCGAGGGGGCCCAGAAGAAGGTCGAGGAGCGGAACTTCGACGCCCGCAAGAACCTGCTCGAATATGACGAGGTCATGGACGAGCAGCGGAAGCGAATCTACTCGTTCCGGCAGCGCCTCCTCGACGGTTTCCCCGCCAAGGACGCGATCCTGGAGATGATCGACACCCAGGTATCGGAAGCGGTGAGCCGGTTCCTGGCTGAGGACTACGGCGCGTCGAGCTTCGCTGAGTGGGCCGGTCAACGGCTCGGCGTCGAGCTCGCCGCTCGTGATTTCAAGGGTTCGAGCTTCCAGGACGCAGAACAGGAGGCCAGACACCACGCCGACGTCCAACTCGTCGAGGTCATCCGCGAGGCCGTGGAGGAGAACCTTCCCGCGGACGCCGAGCCCGCCGACTGGACCTGGCTGTCGCTCGTCAACTGGGCCAACAATCGGTACGGCTTGGGTCTCAAGGAGCGCGACCTCCGTAGGTTCTCCCAGGCCGGACCTGATGGCTCCTTCGAGCTGGACCGCCCCGCTCTCGAGGACTTCCTGGCCGAGAAGGCCGGGACCGCCGTCGCATCGGTCGATCTCGAACCGGCGCGCGAGTTCCTTCTGGAAGACTGGGGTCGGCGCTCGCTTGCGGGCTGGCTGCACCACAAGTTCGGGATTGCCGTCGATCCGGCCGACTGGGCCAAGCTCGATCGGGCGGAAGTGAGCCGGCGGATCAAGCAGCAGGCCCGAGAGCTCTATGCGTCCAAGGAGGCCGAGCTGCCAGTACGAATCGGAATGACCCGGTTCCTACAGGAGCGGACCCAGGGTTCGGCCCCGCGTTACGACCGCGACGGCCTGGCCGCCTGGGCGTCCGATCGGTTCCACACGTTGATCGACCCGGAGGAGCTTCGGCCACTGCTCCGGCCCGAGATCGAATCCCTGCTTCTCGAAGTCGCCCACAAGCACTATCTGGGAGCGAAGCTGGCCGAAGAGCTCGAACGCCGGATCGACGCCGGCTTCGGCACCGCCCTACCCGGTACCCGGATCGCCCCTCCGCCTGACGAAAAGGCCCTGGCCGAGCTCGCTTCCTGGGCACGGCAGGAGCTGGGCGTCGAGACAAGCGGAGGTGAACTCGCCCGCATGGGGAGCGAGGCGGCCCGGCTTCATCTCCTCAATCCGCTCGACGCACTCCATCGCCCCGAGATGCGCGAGATGGAGAAGGTTCTTGTCCTCCAGATCCTGGACGCGAGCTGGATGGAGCACCTTCGCGCGATGGACCACCTAAGGAGCTCGATTGGGCTCCAGGGTTATGCCCAGATCGACCCCAAGGTCGAGTACAAGCGCGAGGGCATGAAGATTTTCGCCGAGATGTGGAACGGCGTCGGCGATAAGGTGACCGACCTGATCTTTCGGGTCGAGCAATTCGATCCCGAGTTCCTATCGTACCTGGGGAACTCGTGGCAGCTCGAGCGGGCGCAGACGATCCACCAAGAGGCCGCTTCCGAGCTCGCAACGCCGGTGTCGAGCCCTGGCAGGTCGGGACCAGCCTCGGACGTTCGCGCCCAGCAGGAAGCCGCGATTGCGGCCAGTCAGAACGCCGGCGAGGTCAAGCGCCAGCCGGTCCGCAATCTTGGCAAAAAAGTCGGCCGGAATGACCTCTGTCCTTGCGGTTCCGGAAAAAAGTTCAAGTCCTGTTGCATGCGCAAGGAAGCGGCGACCGATCGTACCTAAAAGGCCTGCCGGCCTTCTGGTCCGATCTTTCCCGGCGCCCGCGAGCCAAGGATTCCCCGTCCAGGCTCGCGGGTTATCGCGCTTCCTCTTGCCAGCTAACTCTTTGGGATGATTGACACACACCTCGACCAATCCCGTGCCGCCCGAGGGCGGTCCAGGTTCTGGCCTCGAGATCGTTTTCAAGGTCGGTCCAGGCATAAAAATTGCTACTCAGGATCGGCTCGTAATACGCTGAGTCATCGGTCGTCGCGATCCGGCACCGATCTGGGAAAGGATTCCCCCGATGCCATTTGTGTTCAACCTGATTTACCTCGCCCTTCTTTTTGTTTGCTCACCGCTGTTGTGGGTGCGAAGTCATCGATCGGGAAAGTACCGCGAGGGCTGGGTCGAGAAACTGCTGGGCAAAGCTCCCTTGCGGATCGGCGACCGTCCCTGCATCTGGTTTCACGCGGTGAGCGTAGGTGAGGTCCTCTTGCTCCGTCCCCTGATCGAGGGGCTAACACGTCGCCGGCCGGGCTGGGAGATCGTGGTCTCAACGACGACCTCGACGGGTCTGGCCGTGGCCCGTCGGTCCTATCCCGACCTGGTGACCTTTTACGCTCCGCTCGATTTTAGCTGGGCCACGCGTCGGGCACTCACGCGGGTGCGGCCCACGGTGCTCGCCCTGGTGGAGTTAGAGCTCTGGCCTAACCTGATCTGGGCGGCGAACCAGGCCGGGGCGAAGATCGTCGTCGTCAATGGTAGACTCAGTAATCGCAGTCACCGGGGTTATCGTAAGCTTCGCGGCCCTTTGGGACCCACGCTGCGCCGGCTGGATACGGTGGCTGCACAGACTGAAGATTATGCCGCGAGATTCGTGGATCTGGGAGTCCCTCAACAACGTGTCAAGGTGACGGGGTCAGTGAAATACGACGGCCTGGAATGCGATCGCAACAACCCGCGAACCTTGAACTTGCGTAAGGCCCTGGCACTTCACCCCGCCGATCTCGTGTTCGTTGCTGGCAGTACGATGGAGGGAGAAGAAGCCGCGGCCCTGGCGGCCTACCGGGCCGCGCGTGAGGTGCATCCACGTCTGAGGCTGGTGGTCGTGCCCCGTCATGCCGATCGGTTCGAGAAAGTCGCAGGATGGCTCGAAGCCCAGGGCGAGCCGGTCCTGCGTCGAAGCTGGATGAACTCGCCCGGGTCCCTAGCGTCGGGGGTTGTCGATGTTCCGCCGGTCCGTCTGGTCGATACCCTGGGCGAGCTCTCGGCCGTTTGGGGACTGGCAGATATCGCGTTCGTGGGCGGGAGCCTGCTTCCGGGACGAGGTGGACAGAACATGATGGAACCCGCGGCCTACGGGGCCTCGGTCCTGTTTGGACCCTATACCAGCAATTTTCGCGAGACGGTGTCCCAACTCCTCGAACGTGGCGGCGCACGGCAGGTCGCGGGAGTTCGCGAGCTGACATCGGCTTTGCTCGACGATCTGACCGATCCCGAAACGGCCGCGGCGCGCGGCGCCGCGGCACGAAGTTTCGTACTCGCCCAGAACGGAGCCGCCGAGCGTACGCTCGCCGAACTCGATCGCCTGGTCGATACGGCACAGGCGTCGTCGACGCCCCGGTCTCGGGCTTCCGCGCCCTCGATACCAGTATCCGCCGAGTATGGCTCAAGTCGATCGCATTGAGGCTTGAAAAACGCAGGCTAGGTCCAGGCATGCTGTTGTCGGCGCCTTGGCGTATGTGCTAGGCTCATTTCCTGTTGCAAGCTCCCTTGGCCGACGCTTTCGGAGGTCAAGGTTGAGGAGCCACCGAGGCGATTGGGAGAACGATCATGAGCGAGAAAGACAAGACAGAGACCCCCCATCCGCAGCAGCAAACCACTGAAGTGGTCGTCGATGATTCGGGAACGCTGCCGTCGTATTCCAACTTCTGCCGGGTGACGGCGACACCCGAGGAAGTCATCCTCGACTTCGGTCTGAACCCTCAACCGTTTGCCACGGGCCGCCAGGACGTCAAGGCAAACCAGCGGCTGGTCATGAACTTCTATACCGCCAAGCGACTCCTCACCGCGCTCGGGATGACGATCCAGCGACACGAACAGACGTTCGGCCCCATCGAGCTGGATGTCCGACGCCGCGCCGGGACGGCGCAGCAAGCGTTCGCCAACCCGGCGGGCCGTCCGCCGGGAGGCCCTGCGGGAGTGGTCGAATAAGTAGCGGGTGCTCCATGATGGCACCCTGACAATTGTAGACTGGAACTTACCCACCTTTCGAGGACTGTCCCCGACATTCCGATCCGATCCATAAGGGCCGGGTAGCGACTCCTTTTGAGACGCTGCCTCTGGCCCTTCTTGCTGGACCCACCGATTTCCAGGGTAACGCCGGACTTACAGGTTGAACCACATCTTTGGGTAATTCCGGGACCCGGGTGCGACCGATTGATTAGAACCGACAGACGTTCCGCGCATTCCGCCCGCAACGGATGTGAGGATTCGTCGTGATTTTCGTCTCAATCGGAATCCGCGGTGGCGCCGATACCGGTGAATGCAAGGCCGGACCCATCGGCCTCGGTCCAGGACGGACGAGTCCAGCCAAAGGAGATAATGGAATGTCTCAACCTTCCCGACCGGGGGCGCGTGGCCGTGACCCCAAACCGCGGCGCCGCCGCGATATCAAAATCGAAGTCCTGCACGAGCTCGAACAGCGTGCCCTGCTCGCACCCTACCTCGTGACCGGGCCGCTCACGGCGACGTTCACGGCCAGCACGAGCACGAGCACGACTTCGACTTCGGGCACGGTCTCGATCGCGCAGACGACCTCGACGACCTACCCGACCCAGCAGCCGGTCGCCAGCGTCAACATGCTCACGCCCGCCTCGTCGTTCGGCAACGACATCGTGCGGATCAAGGCAGGGCCCGGCGGCGTATTCGGCAATGCCATTTACGCGATCTCGCGAGGTGCCGGCGAGAACACCAATGCGGTCAATCGCCCCGGCGTGATCTACCGAGTCGATCCCGCAACCGGCAAGACCAGCGTCTTCTTCGACCTGAATACGGTGGTCAACCAGCTCTCGCCTCCCTCCACCAGCGCAGCCAACTCGGTCAGCACCGCCAGTGGCCTGGTCAACTGGTACGACATCGCGTTCGATCCTGAGGGGTACTTCGATGGTAAGCCCTCGATGTTCGTCTCGAGTGTCGATCGCTCCGATCCAAATCTGAACGTGATTTACCAGATCGCTCCCGATGGAACGTTCATGGGGGCGTTCACGCAGTTCACGTCGTCGTCCTCGACCGGCATCTTCAACATCCACCCGACCTCGATCCTGATTCCCCCCGTTCAGGACCAGAGCTTCCTTCGGGGCCTGATCGCCGGATCGGGCTCGAATTCCTCGGGTGCGCACCTTCGCCGCTTTTTACTTCAACGCCAATGGCTTCTCTCCCGGCACACCCATCACGGATGGCAGCAACTTACCGGCCGGCGTGACCCAGACGGCGCTGGGACTGGGACCACAGGTCGGACTGACCGCTGCGAACATCGACTACGTATCCCCGGTTTACTCGGCGTTCACCGACTTCGGTACGCCCGCCGGGCCAGGTATCGCCGCCGCGCCGGGCTACAGCGGTGTGCAGGGCCTCTCCGACGGCGAGCTCTTGATCGGGTCGGCCGCGGCGGCGGCGGCCACCACCACCACCAGCACCAGCACGACAACAAGTACCGACACCACCGCGGTGGACCTGCTCCCCGCCGCGACCACGCCGTTCCGCCGGTTCGAGGACATCGCGTTCGACCAGTATGGCTACTTCTCACAGGGAATCCCCACAACCAGCACGACGGGCACCACGGCTGGTTCCGCGACCACGACCTTCGGCGCACCGGTCTCGGCCGGCAGCCTGTTCGTCACGGACCTGGCGAGCGGTCTCGAGGTGAACGTCGGCGGAATCAACGTGCCGGTCCAGGGTCCCGGCACGGTCACCGTCACGACCGACTCCAGCGGAAACGTCGCGCCCGTGGTCACCAACGGGAACACCACCGACGGCTCGAACGTCGGCGGCCGGATCTTGCGGATCACGCCCACGGGAGTCGTCACCGTCTTCGCCGCCGGATTCAAGACCTCCGGCGCCCAGGATTCGTCGAGCTTCGCGGATTCGGAGCTGAGCATCTCGTTCTCGGCCGATGGCACGACCCTTTACGCCTCGGATGACAGTGGAATCTGGCAATTCAAGACGACGGCCAGCCTGGCGGACTCAACCAGCGGATCGCTGGTCGGCCTGAGTGACCTGCGGACCCTGGGAGTTCCCTACGACGGGCTGGGAACGGCCGTCGCGGTGGTTGATACCGGCGTGGACGCCAACTCCGCTCCCTTCCGAGGTCGCGTCGCGCCCGGCACCAACATCGTCACCGGCGGACTCGGCAATCAGGACCTCGCCCCGACCCAGTCGAGCACCACCGGCACGGGATCGGTCAATGGAGCCGGAGCAGGGACGACCACCGGTATCGGAGGGGGCAGTACCTTCGTCAGCAACGGATTCGACGGCCACGGCACCCTCGTGGCTGGCGTGGTCGCCCAGTTCGTTCCACAAACCACAATTCAACCGGTTGATATCTTCAACCCGTATCAGACCCTGGCCGGATCATCGACCTCGGCGACCGGCGGGGCGGGAGGGGTCGGCGGAGTTGGCGGTGTCGGCGGAGGCGTCGGCGGCGTCTCCTTGCTCTCCTTCAACTCCAACGCCTTCACCACGTCTCAAAACGTCTACGACGGTATGAAGTACGTGGCCGACCATCCCTACGTTAACGATCCGGTCCGGCCTGGACAGGTCGATCGCGTGATCGCGAGCACGTACGGATGGGGATCGTCGACCACGTTCACCAGCGAAGGAATGGCCTATCGCAAGTTCCCACAACTCGTCATTGCGCTCAAGAATCAGCTCCGTCGATACCGGGCGCTGGGAATCGCTCCCGTCGCCGCGGCCGGTCAGTTCGGTAGCCCACTCCTTGACTTCGGCCCACCCCTGTCCGGTGCGACCGGGGGTCTCGGCGGTGTCGGAGGTGCCGCTGGCGGCGTCGGCGGCGTCGGCGGCACAACGGGCACTACCGGCCTGGGCGCCAATAACGCGGCCAACCCCAATGTGGGCGACTCGAACGGGATGTCGCTGCCCGCGACGCTCAACGAGGTCATCTCGGTCACCGGTGTGGTCTCGTTCCCCTTCACACTGACACCCGGCACACCTCCCACGGACCCCCCCACCACGACCACACCCAACCCGATTCCGGTCCTGCTGATCGCGGGATCAACCGGGACCACGGGAACCACAACGACGACCACCTCGACTCCCGGCAACCCGATTTCCCTGCTTCTGGCCGGCAACTCACCTCCCAACGCGTCCGCGGCCACGGGCAACGGTGCGACGGGTACCACCGCGGGAGCCACCAACTCCATCGACGGTATTCCCTCGGGTATGTTCGTCGATGAGGTGCTCGCCGCGGCCAACCGGAGCGTCACCACCGACTATGCCGCTCCGGCGGTCAATATCCCAACCTTCCGTCGAACCTTTAACCCCGCGACCGCGTCAACCTCGACCACAACGACGTCAACCACCACCACGACCGATCCCGCTGACCACCTGGCCTTCACTGAGGGCGGTACCTCGCTCTCGGCAGGCATCGTGGCCGGATCGTACGCGATGGTCAGCTCGGCGCTGAACTACTGGACGAGCCTGAATCAGACCGGGGTCACGTCCGACGCCTATCTCAACACACCCATGGGTACCACAACGCTGAACTTCGGCGCGGGTGCTCTCAAAGACGTCTCGATGTATAACAATCCCGATGGGATCAACGCGATCCTGGCGTGGACCTCCGTCCCGGTCACCGACGCGAATAACGGCCTCACCCAGTCGCAGCCACCCTATTCGATCGGCACGAGCAACTTCCGCAACATCTCGCGGATCAGCGTCGGCAATGCGATCGCCTCGATCGAAGGCACGGTCGCGATCCAGTACCTGCTCGATCACAACGACTTCCCGATCATCGACGCCAATCACGATGGCAACATCACCGCGACGGAGCTTCAGAACTTCGAGGATAACGCGACCCAGATGGGGATGCCTGAAGCGGGAGCGATGGCCCGTCTCCTGGGTGGTACGGACACCACACCCGCCGTCGGACCCAACGCTTACGGCGAACAGCCCGATCAGGCTGGTGCGCTCCAGCGTCGGTTCAATTACTTCGATTACTCGGCCGATGGCCAGCTCAACGGCAGCGTGAGCATCACCCAGTTCAAGATGCTCGCACACACCTTGCTTCCCAACCCGACCGCGTTCGTGATCAATGACCGACAACGGGCGTCGGCCAATAGCTATCTGATCGCGCCAGGCACTCCGCGAAACTACAAGGACCTGCAACACCTGCTGCCCCGCTTCGAGTTTGTTCCCAAAAGCGCTCTCCTCAAGTATCGCAACATCTCCCCCGACCGCTTCGGCGTCAACCGGCAGGTGAGGAACACCACCATCGCCGGCCAGCAGTACCCGGTCTGGGCCCTCTTCAACAACACGAGCGGCAACTCCGTGTCGAACGTGGCCAAAGCCAAGGCGGCTGCCGCGTCGACCACCGCCGCCAGTACGACGACCAAGGCCGCGGCCGCTACCACCACCGGCAACACCACCACCAGCAATACCTCGACCACGGCTTCGACGACCAACCCGAGTATTAACCCAGCATCAATGAACACGAGTGCCTCGACCACGGCGGCCACGAACAACGCCAACGCCAATGCTGTCGCCAGCACGCCGAGTTCGACAAACAGTAGCTCCACGACCTCCAGCTCGTCGGACACCACGAGTACGACCAGTTCGACTCAGCAGACTCTGGCCCAGAAGATCGCCAGCCTCTTGATCAATCCGAATGGTACCGGAAGTAGCGGTAGTAATGGGAGCACAGGAAGCTCGAGCGGTAGCAGCGGAAGCTGAACATCAAGTCTCGCTCGAAGCAACGCCACGCAACGGCCGGCCGGATCTTCACGGAAGATCCGGCCGGCCGTTGGACTTGACCGCTCCTGAACGAACCGCGCGCGACAAGGCGAGGCTCCGCACACTCGCCACGCTTCCCGACCGTTGAGGTGATCGAACCTGGGCGGTGCTAACCCTACCAGTGACTCAATCCTTTTTCCGAAGCGACACCCTGCTACCATTTTCGCCGATCCTTTGGGCGGTCGAGTTCGTTCGGACAAGCCGTCGAGTTCGTTCGGGCCGCCGTCGAGTTCGTTTGTGACGCCAGCCGAGTTCGTTCGGGCAAGCGGGTCGAGTTCGTTTGGACCGCCGTCGAGTTCGTTCGGGCAAGGCGTCGAGTTCGTTGCGCGAGCCGGTCGAGTTCGTTCGGGCCGCCGTCGAGTTCGTTTGTGACGCCGGCCGAGTTCGTTTGTGACGCCAGCCGAGTTCGTTCGGGCAAGCGGGTCGAGTTCGTTTGGACCGCCGTCGAGTTCGTTCGGGCAAGGCGTCGAGTTCGTTGCGCAGCCGGTCGAGTTCGCTCGGGCCGCCGTCGAGTTCGTTCGGACCGCCGTCGAGTTCGTTTGGACTGCCGGCCGAGTTCGTTCGGGCCGCCGGTCGAATTTGTACCGAAGGAAGTCAGCACCACGGCCTTGCGATTTAAGGGCGTCGCGTAAACCCTTCGATCGGCTCAAAGCGCCGTGTCGCTGGTTTCATCCGAATTGTCAAGGAGCGTCCAGGACGCGATCTCAGCGCGGCCCTCACTCTTTAACATCGTGGAACCGACCGGGTTCGAGTTCCGATTCCGCGCGGGGACGAAGGAAATCTCAGTCCTCGTTGACACGACCGGCGCCGCTGGTACGTTCCGGTTAAACCGGACGCGCCGCCACGGGGCGAGCCGATCGCCTCGAACGGGAGCTCCTCGACATTGCTCGTTGCGGAGAACTGGAAAGGACGGATCGGTGGCGCGGTTTTGCGCGAATGCCGCAGCGAGAGCGACTCGGCGTCGCCCAGGGCCTGCTCCACCAGCGCCTCATTCACCCGCTTGCGAAACCGATCCGGCCGCTGGACTTTGATCATGCCCTTGCCGGCGCCCGAGCGTTCCGGGCAGGAGGCGAAAAAAGGAAAAAGGCTCGGAGGAATGCCTCCGAGCCTCTGGGGATGGTTCGCGAGTGTCTCGATCGGGACCGCGGCGATGAAAGGGTCAATATCGACCGTGGTCCCGTCGTACAGGCATCAAAGGGTGAAGTGGAACGTCTTGGTGATCAGCCGCCAGAGCCACCACCCCAGGGTGTGCGTGCCGCCGTCGATCTTGGCGAACCCGCGCTGGCCGGGGTGGAGCATCAACCGGGTGTTGTCGATCGGGATGACCACCTCGTAGACCGTGCTGAGCGGCTTGACCTGTCCGGTCTTGGCGTCCTGCTTCGTGGCGATCTCGCCACCGGCGTTATTCGACAGTTCGGGAGGAATGTCCTCGCGGTTGCGGCTGGCGGTCTGGGTAACCTTGCTCTTGAAGGTGATCTCGGAGTCGCCGTAGATCTTGACCCAGGCAGACCGGCCCACGCGGATGATGTCGTAGTCCGCCTGGTCCATGAGCATGTGCGCTTCGACAACATGCGTGTCACCGATCTCACAGAACGGCTTGCCGGGCTCGAGGTACTGGCCGATGGTTGACTTGTGGGGCACGCCGATCGCCACACCCGAACGCGGCGCGACGAGGATCAGTTTTCGGATCTGTTCGGCGACCTTCTCGATCGCCGGCTCGAGGTCGTTGGCCATCTGGTCGTGCTCACGGGTGCGGGCACGGTAATCCAGGTCGGGAATCATCCCGTACCAGCGAGCCTTCACGAAGCTGGCGTCATGCTGTTCCTGCAAGGCGAGCAGCTCACGCTGTTTTTCGGGGTTGGACAGGACCGCGAGGACCTGCCCCTTCTGGACGGTGTCGCCGTCGCGCACCTTGAGTTCAACGACCCGGCCCGGCACCTCGGCGTAAACCTCCTCGGGGCTGCCGGCGGTCAAGACGAGTGACCCCTGAACCCGTAGCGGGGTCGGAATCAGCAAGATGGCCGTGACGGTGACGACGGCCACCGCCGCGAAGATGGCCGCACGTCCTTTTTTCACCTTACGCATCCTCCCAGGGGTGCGAATGAACTTGAGCGACTGGTACAGGGGAACACAGACCAGGGGAATCAGCGACCCGAGCGCCATCATCGCGCTGATCGAGCCGAGCTTGTACGGTTTGAGAAACCGGTACAGAAAGAACAGGATGCTGAACGTCACCACCCAGCGATACAGATAGCTCGCGATCGCGTACAGCACGAACAGAAACCGGCGCGACCGCGGCATGTAGCTCTGGACCGGAACTTCCAGCCCCAGCACCTTCTCCTGAAACAGGTACATGAAGAACTGGGTGCTCTTGATCCGCAGGTTCGGGATCTCGAGCCAGTCCGCCATCACGTAGTAGCCGTCGTAACGGAGCAGGGGATTAGCATTGAACAGGATCGTGTTGACCGAGCATATGAACATCGTCGCCAGCGAGAGACTGTTCAGGAGGCCAACCTCGGTGTTCCACCAGACGAACGTGGCGAGGCTCGCCAGGAAGCACTCGACATAGATGCCCGCCGCCGAGATCCAGATCCGATTCCACTTGTTCGGCAGGAGCCAGCTATCGGTCACGTCGCAGTAAAGCGCGGGGGTCAGGACGAGGAAGAGCATCCCCATCTCGTGGACCTCACCGCCGAAATGCTTGGCGGTCAACCCGTGGCCGAACTCATGGATGATCTTGATGATCGCCAGACTGATCCAGAAGTAGAAGATCGTGTGCCAGTTGAAAAAGCTCTGGAAGTCGGGCAGACGCGACGAGAATGTGCTCCACTGGCTCACGACCAGCGTGATCGCCGCCAGCATCATGCCCACGCTGAACGTCACGAAGTAAGGTGTGTAGAGCCATCGAAAATAGGGATACATCCCGGTCAGCAACTTCTCGGGATCGATGACCGGCAGCTTGATGTAGAGGATATTGGCCAGGAACTGCCAGATCTTCTTCCATCGATTCTTGCGACGGCGGCGGATCAGGACCTTGGCCTGCTCCGGACTGTCGATCTGGGCGAGTCCGGCCTCATGAAGCTGGGCAACGAACCGGGTCAGGTCCTCGATCGAGATCGTCTGGGGCCGGTACTTGCGCTCGAACGCGCGCTTGACGTCCTGCAAGGTCTGCTTGCCATCGAGCTGCTGGAGCAGGAAATACTCCTCGACCTTGAACCGGAAGTACTTGAGCGCGATCGGGTCCTTGATCACATAATGGGTCATCCCCTCATAAAACTGAGGCTGGATGATCAGGTCGGGCCGAAGCCGCACCTGGAGGTGCTCGGCTGCCTGCCCGAGGGGCATCGATGGTGCCAGGGAAGGAGCGGAGCTCATCGGTCGAAGGCCCTCGGTCTATCTAGGGACGATGCTTATGTGATGCGTTGCAGGCTTCAGCGGGGCGGGAGCGATGCGCCCAGTCCGCTCCGGGCGCCGACGGCAGGGGCGGGTGCTTCCTGACCCAGGTGAATGGTCATCACTGCCTTGAGGCCCGGCCGGAGGTCGTGCTCGGGGTTCTCGAATTCGGCGGCGATCCGCACTGCGGTCTCGGCCACCGGCTGGATATAGGGATCAACGAACGTGATCTTGCCCCGGAACCGCTTTTGCTCGATCGGCAGATGAGCGCCACGGGTCATCTGGAGACGGGGCTGGATCTCGACGATCTGCCCTTCCTTCACACGGTAGGCGTATTCGAGCGGAACATAACACCAGGCCCGCAGCCGGTCGAGGTTACCCAGCCGGACCACTGCCTCGTTCGCCCTGACACTCTCGCCGGGGTTCTTGAGTCGCTCGAAGACGACGCCCCCGAACGGCGCTGTGATCGTGTGCTCCTCGGCCGCCTGCCGGGCCAGAGCCAGCTCGGCCTTGTTCAGCTCGCGCTGTTCGACCGCCTCGCGGGCCGCGGCGTCGGCGACCTTGACTTCGGCCTCGGCCTTGAGCATTTCCTCGCGAGAGACCATGCCGGGACGCTGCTTGTTCAGGCGATCGTTGGTGGCGACCACGGAGAGCGCGAGATCTCGCTGAGCCAGGGCCTTTTCTTCCGAAGCCGTGTTCCCCGCGGCGATCTCGGCCTTGCGTACGTTGAGCACGGCGGTTTCCTTGTGCAGGATGCCGATGACCCCTTTCTTCGCCACCGTCATTCCCGGCCACAGCTCGACCGACTCGATCACGCCTTCTCGAAGCGCGGCCACGTCGGCCTTCTCGATCCATTCGAGCGTGGCGAGTTCGTCCAGTACCAGGGTCTCCGAGCCGGCGCTGGCGGCCGGGGTCCGCTGGGAAGGATTCTGAGCGAGCGAGCCGACCGACAGAGCGGCGATCATGCCGGCGGCCAGGGCGAGTACTTTCTTCGGTAGATTCATGGCGAACCTCAGGGCCTCGGACTACGGAATCTTGTCCCTTGGAACTGGAACTCGGGAGGGTCTCGGCTCGGCTCGGCTCAGTTCAGCTCATTGCAGGAACGGCCAGCGGAACAGGACCGACTCGTAGAAGACCTGAACCACGTCGCGAAGCAGGACGTACGCCAGACGGGCCTGGCCGCAATCCACCCGGGCCCGGACCTCGGCTCCCGGCCGGAGCTTCTGGTTCCGGCTCAGGAAGTCCTTGCGAACGTCGTCACTGAACTTCACCGTGACCTTGACGACGTGCTTGGTCTCGACCAGCTCGGCCTTCGACGCGATCCGGTCGACGTATCCGGGATAGCGATGCTCGGGGTCGGTCGCGGTGACGAAGTAGGCCGAGAGCTTGGAGCCCGCGGGCTTCTCGCCCCGCTTGATGGCCGCGTCGAGCCGGCTCTTGGCGTCGAGGATCGGCCCCATGTCATTGTCCGGGACCTCGACCTCCAGCTCCCAGTCGCCTTCGGTCTCGGCGATCGTCAGGAGCTCGGTGCCGATCTTGACCGGTCGGCCCATGAAGTTCTTCTTGACTTCCCAGGTCGTGATGATCCCGTCCTGGGGCGATCGGACGACCAGCGACTCAAGCTGGTCCTGGATGATCGCGATTTGCTCCTGCGAGCTCTTGGCCTTGATCTTCGACTCATAGAGCTGGCCCTTGAGCTGGTAAAGCTCCTGGTCCTTGGCCCCGGTCGATTGCTCGATCTGGCGCTGGATGTAGCCGGCCTGGGTCTCGGCGGCCTGTCGATCGGCGATCAGTTGCTTGAGCTGCTTCTCGATCTCCGGGCTTTCCAGCTTGGCGATCTCGTCGCCTTCCTTGACGTGCTGGCCGTGCTCGAACGGCAGCTCGATGATCTTACCATCGAGCGGGGCATACGTGACCCGTCGATGTTCGGGCATGAGCGAGCCCCGCCCCTCGACCGTCAGCTTCCAGGGGACGAAGGCCAGGATGCCGATCAGGGCGACGATCGCCAGCAAGACGGCCGCGATCTTGGCCAGGGTCCGGCCCCGGAAGAACCGCCAGGGGGAACCGACCGCTTTGAGCACCGGCAAGAGGAAGATCTTGCCGTGCTCCTGCGAGTTCCAGAGCGCGGTCGAGGCATGCCGCGAGACGACCTCGGTCCGGGCGTGCATGTCGGTCGGTGCGACCTCGTCGCCGATCTGCTCGGAGATCAGGCAGCCGAACGCGACCTTCTCCTTGTGCGGCGTCTCCGCCTCGGCCTCGGGCTTGAACAGCAGGGTGACGATCACCGCCTTAGCGCCCGACTCGTCAACATAGAGCTCGAGGGCGTCGCGGATATCGGGCGCGAAGCCCTCGGTGTGGCCGGTATAGACGAGATCCTCACCGGAACGGACCACGACCTTGCAGAGCCGGGTCAGCTCGCGGACCAGGTTGGCCCGCTGCTCGACGACCTCCTGGCCGCTGATCGCCTCGACCATCATCCGGCCGCCCAGCTTCAGGGCGACGCTCAATCGGTCGCAGCCGACCAGGCGCTTGCCGTCGTTGGCGACCGCGTAGGCGGTCTCTTTCAGGTCGAGCGAGTTGTGAATCTGGTGGGTGAAGCCCTCAAGCTGGTTCCAGAGCCGCTGCTGCGACATCATCTGCCGCATCTGCCGGTTCTTGAGGTACGAACCCGCCAGGTCGCACAGGTCGCTGACAAACCGCAGGGTGCTCTTCTGGGTCGCGGCCCGACGGTTCGGGTCCATCAGGATCTCGATCAGGCCCACCACCTGCTTGTCCACCGTCAGGGGGGCCAGGATCAGGGCGAACGGCGTCGGGTTCCCGGCGTTCGGGACCCCTTCGATCGACGCCCCGGGCGGGATGATCTGGGGCTGGGTCGCCTGGATCATGCAACCCAGCAACGCGTCGTGGGGCTGAGTCCGGGCCCGGCCGTCGAGCAGGCCCGTGAGCCGGAACTCCAGTTGATGCTGTAATTTGAGACTGCCCCGGCCGTCCATGAGCCAGAACGCGCCGCCTGATGCGGCCACCGCCGCGATCGCGCGGTTCAGGAACTCGATGTAGAACTCCGGCGGCTGGATGTCCGATTCGGCGAGGTCGGCGATCTCGGCCACCAGCTTGCGGATCTGGTTCTTCGTCTGCTCGAGCAGACCGGGATCAATCGTTTCTTCCGTCATGGGTGGTTCCGGGTGAATGACGCCAGAATCGATCGCACCTCGCCACGCCCAGAACCACGCCAACTTCAGCGCGGTCCTCGCGGCACAACGCTAACGGGACATGGCCGGAACCGATCTTCCCGCGTCTTTTTTTCTTCCGTAGGGTAGGCTTGAGCCAGGCGGCTTGCCGGCGATGGAACACCCTGGAGCGTCGAGACCCGATCCGTGGAACCCGCACCTGACCTCGTCACCGGTGCCACCGGCATGCTCGGCAGTCACATCGCCGAGCGCCTGGCCGCTCAAGGCCGGCGCGTCCGGGCGTTGGTCCGTCCCACCAGCGACACCCGATTCCTCCAGGGCCTGGGCGTCGAACTCGTACGCGGCGATCTGACCGACGCCGCCAGTTGCCGACGCGCCCTGCGCGGCGTCGACACCGTCTATCATGCCGCCGCGAAGGTCGGTGACTGGGGTCCCTGGCACCAGTTTCAGCGGGATTGTATTGACGCAACCCGAACGCTGGGCATCGCCTCGGCGGCGGAGGGCGTTCGACGCTTGCTCCACATCAGCTCGACGAGCGCTTACGGCCATCCTCACGACCAGCCCGAGCCGATCGACGAGACGACGGCGATGGGGCAGAACGTCTGGCTCTTCGATCCTTACACCCGGAGCAAGGTCGAGAGCGAGCGCATCCTCTGGGACCTCGCCGGCAACCAGCGCCTCGCGCTGACGGTCATCCGACCGAGCTGGCTCTACGGCGAGCGCGACCGGACCACCACCGCGCGCCTGGTCGACCGGCTCCGGCTGGGCAAGGTCCCTCTGATCGGCCGCGGCGACAATCCCATGAGCGCCGTGTACGCCGGCACGGTCGCCGATGCCGCGTTGCTGGCCGCCCGCGACCCGGGCTCGGCCGGCGAAGCCTATAACGTCACCCACCAGGGAGCGATCACGCAGGCCCAATTCCTCAACCTGTTCGCCGAAGCCTGCGGCGCACCGGCCGTCTGTCGGCACGTTCCCTATCGCGCCGTCTTTGCCGTCGCCACTCTCCTCGAAGCCCAGGGCCGACTGACCCGACGCGTCCGACCGCCGATCATCAGCCGGTACGCCACCTGGCTCATGGGCCGCTACCTCTCCTACAGCACCGCCAAGGCCGAGTCCCGGCTGGGCTGGACCCCTTCGCCTCCCTACGCGGAAACGATCGAACGGACGGTCCGCTGGTATCTCGGGCAGCACGCCGACCCGGTCGCCCCCTCGATTTCAAATCCATGACGCTTGTCAAACCAGAATATCCGGGTCAACATGGTTATGGTGGAAGATCTACGGGTCAGGCAAGATCGACGCATTGAACAATCACGTGAGACCGCCCCGGCACCTTTCGATCGACCTCATTCGAGGAATACCAATCATGCACAGGATCTGGAAATCGTTCGCGTTACTGACGCTGACTCTGGGAGCGAGTTCGGGATGGGAGCAGGGGCCAGTCCAGGCGCAGGAAGCCAAGGAACCGGCCATTGCCGCGGGCGCGGACGACGAGGCGGGACCGCAGCCGCCGCGGGCCGCGTCCGACCTCCGCGGGCGCTCCAGCGCCGATGAGAAGAAATACAAGGATTTCAACGACCTGACCAAGGGAGCGCAGCGGCACGACGGCCTGTTCACGCTCCATCAGAAGGACGACCACCTTTACGCCGAGATCCGCCCCAACCAGCTCGACCAGCCCTTGCTCGCCCCGATCATGATCGCGCGCGGCCTGGCCATGGCGGGCCAGCCCCTGAACTTCGAGGACGAATGGGTTCTGGTCTTCAAGCGGGTCGGCGACCGGATTCAGCTTCTGCGCCGGAACGTTCACTACAAGGCCCCCGCCGGCACACCGCTCGACAAGGCGGTCAAGCAGAATTACAACGACTCGATCCTGATGGCCCTGCCGATTCAGAGCATCAACCCCGCCAGCCATGCGATCGTGATCGACCTGGCCGATATCTACTTCACCGACTTCGCCCAGCTCGGCTTCGGCCACCTCGACCGGAGCCGGACAAGCTGGCACAAGATCAAGACGTACCCCAACAACATCGAGCTCGAGGTCGAGGCGACCTACGCCGGTGGCGTACGCCTACTCACTCTTCGAGGACGGCGTGGCCGACTCGCGGGGCCGGACGGTTGTGATCCACTACAGTCTGGACAAACTTCCCGACCCGGGCTACAAACCGCGCTACGCCGACGACCGGGTCGGCCACTTCCTCAACGTCACCCGCGATTTCGGAGCGAGCGACCCGGATACGAACTTCGTCCGCATGGTGAACCGGTGGCGGATCGACAAGGCCGACTCCAAGGCCAAGGTCTCACCTCCCAAGAAGCAGCTCATCTGGTACGTCGAGAACAACGTACCGACCGAATACCGACCGTTCGTCGAGGCCGGCATCCTCGAATGGAACAAGGCGTTCGAGAAGATCGGGATTCGCAACGCGCATCGCCGTGCGTTGGCAGGAAGAAGGTCGTGACGAGTTCGATCCCGAGGACATCAACTACTGCACCTTCCGATGGATCACGACCAACCAGACCTACGCCATGTCGTGCCTGCGAGTCAACCCGCTGACCGGCGAGATGATCGACGGCGACGTGATCTTCGACTCAAGCTGGATCAGCTACTGGAAGCAGCGAGTATGCGTTCCTCGCGGCGCCGATCGCGACGAACGGCGTCCGACAGGAGGGCGAAGCGAGCGAGCCGGTACTCCAGCCGCTGGCGATCGGCGAGATCATCAGCCCGATCATGGCCGCCAAGCAGGGCTACGGCCTCCCCTACACCGCTCCCTTCGCGCGTTCTGAGCGGCGATCTCGACTCGCAGAGCACCCCGAGATCTTCCCCGCCGACTGGAGCAGCCTCCAGCTCCAGCTCCGCCGCCGACAGGCCGCCGGCAGGTTCACTTCCTGCCAGTACAGCTCTGGGATGCGTCGCCGAGCTGGCCTCGCCGCCATCGCCCTGGCCGAAGGTGGATCGGGCGATGGTGCCAGGGACAAGGAAAAGGACAATGATAAAGATAAAGAGAAGGAAAAGCCCAGGAAACCCGAGGAGATCAAGCTCCCCGAGGAGTTCCTCGGCCAGATGATCAAGGAAGTCGTGATGCACGAGGTCGGCCATTCGCTCGGCCTGCGACACAACTTCAAGGCGAGCACGATGCTCGACGCCGACCAGCTCCACGACGTCGAGCGATCACCGGTCGAAGGGGATGGTCGGGAGCGTGATGGACTACAACCCGATCAACCTCGCCCCGCAAGGGCCGGAAGCAAGGGCGATTACACCACGACGACCATCGGCCCCTACGACTACTGGGCGATCGAATACGCCTACAGGCCCGATCGATGGCGACGAGGCGGCCGAGCTCAAGAAGATCGCCGCTCGCTCCCCCGAGCCGGGGCTCGTCCTATGCGACCGACGAGGACATGTATCTCGACAACGACCCGGCGGTGAACCTCTACGACCTGGGCTCGGACACCCTCCGGTTCGCCCAGGACCGGATCGCGCTGGCGACCGACCTGCTCAAGGGCCTCGACGAGAAGGTCGTCAAGGACGGCGAGTCATGGGCCCGGCTCCGGGTGGCCTTCTCGATCCTGCTGCGACCAGTGGGGCAACGCCGCGCATCTGGCCGTCCGAGCACATCGGCGGCCAGTCGGTCTCGCGCGACCACAAGGGAGACAAGGACGCCCGCGACCCGGTCATTCCTCTGAAAGCCGCCAAGCAGCGCGAGGCGCTGGCGTTCGTCAGCGACCAGATCCTCACCGATCGCGCCTTCAAGTTCTCCCCCGCGCTGCTGCGCAAGCTCGCCAGCGACCGCTGGTATCACTGGGGAAGACTCGATGTCGCTCTCTGGAGGGGTCGATTACCCGGTGCAACGAACAGGTCCTGTCAATCCAGAAGATCGTCCTCGGCCAGTGCATGAACTCCGCGTCCTGGCGCGACTCGCAGAACCAGGAGACGCAGGTCGACGACGGTGGCGACCCCCTTCGCATCGCCGAGGTCTTCCGCGCCTTGACCGACGGCGTCTGGTCCGAGATCGCGTCCAGGACCGAGCCCCTGGCCAGCGGCGACCCAAATCCCAGGAGCTTCAGTCTCTCGACAATCCGCCGCAACCTCCAGCGCGAGCACCTGCGACGGCTCTGCACGATCGTCCTGGGCCAGCGCCGGGGCGGCTACGAGGACCAGTACCTCTACGCCTCCTTCGCCTCCAGCCAGTACCCCGCCGACGCCCGCAGCCTGGCGCGACTGCATCTCAAGGAGATCGGCGACCGGATCGAAAAGACCCTGAAGCGTAACAGCATCAACATTGACGACACCAGCCGCGCCCACCTCGAAGAGTGCCAGCACCGGATCGCCAAGGTGCTCGACGCGGGGCATGACGCCGTCGAGCCGTGAGGCTCGGGTCCGAGCCTGCTCCCTCTAGAGTGCGCACTGCCCGCCGACTGCAAAACCTTCCTTTATTAGGAATTGCGGACGGCGGGCAGTGTCCGCTTGGGGGGACGGTCTGGACCACCACCTCCGGGGGCGGTTCGTACTCGGCGCGGTTCAAACCCAATGGGTTTACCGATGTGTACGGCGCCAGCGGGGTGACGGACGATCCGCTCGCCGTTCCCTGTTTCTGTGTCAATGAACCCGCGGCACGGCTACCGTGTACGCCGATGCTGGACATGGTTAACGTATTTTCCGGCGGCGCAGCCATCACTCCGGCGGAGTTCAAACGCTTTTCGGTGACGGTGCCGTTCACCTCGACAAGGAATCGATCAACCCGATACCGTGGCTCGCGGTCCACTCGATCGCTGGTGGAGAACCCGTCGACGGTGCTGGTTTTTGAAGTCGGCTCCCTGGGAAAGGCTCCACCAAAGGCCTTGCTCCCATCACACTGGCCCGAAGCACCAAGGGCGAAGCAAGCCCCCACGACTCATTTCGATTCCATGCTCGTCAAGGGCCTCCGCAATCCGATTTTGCGACGATGAACGTAATAGGCGATTAACGCATTGACGCATATAATAATTTCAAATGTGAATAAAATCAAGCACATCAGCTCGAAGGCGAGCCGTCCGCCACGTTCCTGCGCGAAATCATCGATCCGGTAGTCGAGGACGAAAACATTACACAGGGCCAACGCCATGAACAGACCCAGTAGAGCGGAATGAATCATTCCGGACCAGATCGCCCAGACTCGATATCGGGTGATCTGCCAGCCGAAGACGGCCATCGGGAGATACCAGAAGATGATGCAACGAATACCGTGAATCCGAGCCATGGCGGGGTGAGGAAAGCCCAGATCGGAGAAGAGCATGAGAATCAGCATGACTATGCAAAACGAGGCCATGATCATACCGATCACCATCAATACCAAGCCCGCGTCGCGCACACGATCAATGCGCAGGCACCAGCGTTTGAGGCGGTCGAGAGCACCCGTGGGGCGGGCGGCGATCGATTCCCCAGCCAGCCATCGCTCGAGGTCGTCAGCCAGAGCATCGGCTGCGGAATAACGGCGTTCGGGCTCTTTTTCGAGGCATTTGAGACAGATGGTCTCCAGTTCGTGATCGATTCGCGGCACGACACGGCGGAGAGGCTCGGGTGATTCTCGCCTGATCCTGTCGAGGATCTCCCCGAGAGAATCACCCGCGACGGGCGGGCGACCTGTCAGGAGTGCGTAGAGGATGGCGCCCAGGCCGTACACGTCGGTCAGGGTGGTCACCGCTCCCTTTCGACCCTCGACCTGCTCCGGTGAAAGATAGCCGGGCGTTCCCAGCACCGCGCCGGTCGCCGTGAGCTCGGCATGGTCTCCCGGTTCCCCGACGAGCCGCTTCGCCAGCCCGAAATCGATGACGTGGGGCTGTCCATCGGGATCGATCAGGATGTTCGAGGGCTTGAGGTCGCGATGCAGAACCCCGCGGTGGTGGGCGTGATGAACGGCCCGGGCCACCTTGGCGACGAGCCGGGCCGCGCCGGGGCCATTGCCAACGAACAGGTCGAGACTCCGGGCCAGACTCTCGCCATAGATGCGCTTCATGGTGAAATAGTGGAATCCGTCGTGCTCACCGACCTCGTAGACCGGCACGATCGCGGGATGGTCAAGGGCGGCGACCGCTTCGGCCTCGGCTCGAAAGCGAAGAATCTCGTTGGGAGACGAGAACCGGCCGTTCAGGATCATCTTGAGAGCGACCACCCGCTTCAGATCGCGCTGGGTGGCTTCGTAGATCACCCCCATGCCGCCTCGAGCGATCTCGCGGATCAGAATATAGCGGCCAAAATCACGGGGGTGGAATTCCGCCTGGGTGGTAATTCCCGTCATTCTGCCTTCGGCTTTGCTGCTGGCCTTGAGGGTGCTGAGCGCATGCCCGGCCAGCCGCGCCGCGTCGCGCAAGGGTTCGAGTTCTCTCCGTATCTGGTCGTAATTCTCGAAAAAAGATTCCAGCTCGTTGGCCAGGTCGGGCGCCTGCTCGATGATCGCTTGAGGGTCAGGCGTGCCCCCCGCATCGATGACCTGAACGTAGGATACCATCAGCTCGAAGAGCCGTCGTTCTCGATCGACCGTCTGACCCTCTGTGCTATCGAGCATGGTGTCGACCTCACCTCGGTTCCCCGAGCCGCTCGCGCATTCGCTTGGTCCCGCGATGCAGTCGTCCCGTGACAGTCGCGGGCGATCGGTCGAATTGCATGATCGCAATCTCCGGAAGAATCGCGACAGGTCAACTGGTGCACGAACTCCGGGGTGGAGTCTTCGCATGATAACCGTATCGAGGGACTTATTCCATGATCGAAGTTTTTCCTGAACACCCACAGGGTTACTCGATATGGCGACGACGTTTTTAAACGCGGCTGGCCAGTACCGCCCGGGACGAATCCCGCCCAGACCAAAGAATCAATGTCGCCGGATTCGGCCCAGGGGGGCGAAGAAGCGTGCGCCACGATTCTGGAGTCCGAAGACTCTGCCTTGTCTTGATCTCGAGCGGCCCCAGACGACGCTCCCGGATCAATCGCCGCAGATTCCTTTCGTGCAGCGGGAGAACGTCGAGGACCTCGAACGCGTCGAGCCAGGGCGATTCAACCCGGTGCGGGCACGTCAGGTAATCCACCCCCTGGCCACATCGTGACATTCCGTGAGCCGCGGCGAAGCTTTCGAGCAGTCCCGCCCGGAGCAGGGCGGGGTCGGGATCGTAGATCCATGCCGAGACCGCGGATACGGAGCAAAGCGCCCGGGCTTTCCATCGCGGTCGGTCCAGGTCACGTCCTCGGGTAAACGGGTGGCCCGCCGCCGGCAGGTCGCCCGGTCGCCGAACCATAGAGTGGCTTCCTTGCACTCGCCGGCCAGGCTGATGAGCTCGATCTCGAGGTCCGGTGACGGGAACGCCGCTTCGAACTGGCTGGCCGGGCCCAGCTTGATGGCGCCGCCAGCGCATCGAGAGGGAAGGGCGCGTAGGAAATCGAGTCCCGGCGCGTAGGCGTCGATCCGACGGGCGCGGGTCCGGGTCGGGCTCGTCGGTCAGGATCGATATGGATGAGGGCACCCCTGGGAACCTCGAAGGTCTCGGCCCGTGCCTGCACCGGCTCGACACGATCACCCACGCCATAGGTCCCGGCGTTCCAGCGCGCGCGTCGTCCCATCGATGCGCGGGCATCCACCGCGATGACGTGCGAATGATCGGCCAGCCCAGGCTATCGCCGCCAATCCCGCTACAGAGGTCGAACACTCGATCGCCCGCGAATCGAAGCGACTTGTGACGAGCCACCGGCTCGGCCGTCGCCTGCTCGGCGCCGATCGGATCAAGCCACATCGAGTCGGCCCTCGAAAACTTCCGGGCTCCGCGGCGACGCCCCGCTACGAGGCGCAAGGCAGCCTCCACGAGGGTTCGATCGCCCCATTTCCGCCAGCGCGTCAGGTCGGAGGGCTGGGGCTCACGAACCGATGCGACCGCGTCGAGGAGCCTCCGGCCCATCTCCGTGGTCAAGACCTCGTAGTCCGTATCGGCTTCGACATCGTCGGACAGCGTCACGGGTCGCTCTCGTAGGCTGCGCCTCGGTTCAGTAAAATTGGTTTCTCAACGTCGATTTCCAGCTTCGCCCAGGATACCAGGTCACGGCATGACGACGCTTTCCCTTTTGAACGAGCCCGGCACTTACCCGGAACCGCCGGCCGTCGTCCGAGCCCCGTTGCATATCGGCGCGGTCGCGATCCCGAGCCGGATCTTTCTGGCACCGCTGGCGGGCTATACCAGCCTCGCGTTTCGCCTGGCGGTGCGAAAGCTGGGCGGGCTCGGGCTGGCGACGACCGACCTCGTCAATGCCCGCTCGCTGATCGAGAACCGCGGTAAGGCCATCGAGCTGGTCGAGACCTGCGCCCAGGACCGCCCACTGGCCATCCAGCTTTACGGGCACGTACCGTCCGAGATGAGCGAGGCGGCCCGACTCGTGGTCGATCGGGGCGCATCGCTTGTGGACATCAACATGGGGTGCCCCGTGAACAAGGTCGTGCGCTCGGGGGGCGGCTCGGCCTTGATGTGTCAGGCGGGGGCGGCGGTCGAGCTGGTGGAGAGCGTGGTCCGGGCGGTGAACGTGCCCGTGACGGTGAAGATGCGGCTGGGCTGGGACGATCAGTCGCTCACCGCACCCAGCCTGGCGCGGCGCGTTCGAGGAGGCCGGGGTCGCCGCGGTGATCATTCACGGGCGCACGCGCGAGCAAGGGTTCAAGGGCTCGGTCAGTCGTGACGGGATTCGCGCGGCGGTCGAGGCGGTGGCCTCGATCCCGGTGGTCGCCAACGGCGATATCCGCACCCTGAGCGACGTCGCGGCAACCTTTGCGGATACAGGGTGCGCGGCGGTCTCGATCGGAAGAGGTGCCCTGTCGAATCCGTTCTTTTTCCGGCAGATCGCTCGCTGGGTCGCGACCGGCGAACCTGGCCCGGACCCGTCGTTCGAGGAGCGGATCGACGTCATGGTCGATCACTTCCACAAGCTGCTTGAGCAACGAGGCGAGCGGCTGGCATGCCTCCAGTTCCGCAAGTTGATCACCTGGTATAACCATCTGATCCGTCCTCCCCGCGCGCTTTATCAACGACTCATCAACCTCGCAGCCGCGCAGGTGTTCGAGGAAGCCGTCGCCGCGATACGCCAGGCCGGCCCGGTCGCACCGTTGCCGGGTCACTTCGAGCCGAAGGTCCCGGTCCCATCGGGACCGATCGACAAGTGGTAATGCCATGGTGAAGGAACCTCTTGCAGGGCGAGAAATCGCATCCATCCATCGTGTCACCTCGGCGGGATAAAACCTACCCGACGGGAGACGCGCCTCGTAAGATAAACGGTCAGCCGGACACCACGTCGACGTTCACCACCACAAGGGGAGTGCGAGCATGGCGACCATCACCGAGCCCCGCCGCGTCGCGAAGCAGTCGTTTCAAACCAGGCTGCTGATCGACGGCAAGTGGCGCGACAGCCAGAGCGGCAAGACGTTCGCAACGTGCAACCCGGCCACCGAGGAAGAGATCGCCCAGGTGGCCGAGGGAGACGCCGCCGACATCGATCTCGCGGTCAAGGCGGCGCGCAAGGCGTTTGACTCCGGTCCCTGGCGCAAGATGGACGCGCGCGACCGGGGACGCCTCATGAACAAGCTCGCCGACCTGATCGAGCAGAACATCGACGAGCTCGCCACGCTCGAGACCCTCGACAACGGCAAGCCGATCAGCGAGAGCCGCAACGGCGACCTGCCGCTCGTGGTCGACTGCTTCCGGTACTACGCGGGCTGGGCCGACAAGATCCACGGCCAGACCATTCCGATCCGGGGCAACTTCTTCTGCTACACCAAGCGCGAGCCGGTGGGCGTGGCGGGACAGATCATCCCCTGGAACTTTCCGATGCTGATGGTCGCCTGGAAGTGGGGGCCGGCCCTCGCCGCGGGTTGCACCATCGTCCTCAAGCCCGCCGAGCAAACGCCGCTGACCGCCCTGCGCCTGGGTGAACTGGCGCTCGAGGCCGGTTATCCCGCCGGGGTCATCAACATCGTTCCGGGCTTCGGCGAGACTGCGGGCGACGCTCTGGTCCAACACCCGGGCATCGACAAAGTCGCCTTCACCGGCTCGACCGAGGTCGGCCGGATCATCATGCGGAACGCCGCGGGAACACTCAAGCGGGTCACGCTCGAGCTCGGCGGCAAGAGCCCCAACATCGTCTTCGCCGACGCCGACCTCGACGCGGCGGTCGAGGGATCGATCCTGGGCATGTACCTCAACCAGGGCCAGTGCTGCTGCGCGGGGACTCGGCTGTTCGTCCAGGACAAGGCGTACGAAAACTTCATCGATCGGTTGGCCGCGAAGGTCAAGGATCGCAAGGTCGGCGACCCGTTCGACCCCGCGACCCAGATGGGTCCTCAGGTCGACCAGGCCCAGTTCGACAAGATCCTCTCGTACATCGATCAGGGTAACAAGGAAGGGGCGCGGTGCGTCACCGGCGGCGAGCGGCTCGGGACCAAGGGCTACTTCATCAAGCCCACGGTCTTCGCCGACGTCAAGGACGACATGTCGATCGCTCGCGACGAGATCTTCGGGCCGGTCCTGTCGGTGATCAAGTTCAAGGAGATCGACGAGGTGATCGAGCGGGCCAACACCACCGACTACGGCCTTGCCGCCGCAGTCTGGACCCGCGATATCGGCAAGGCCCACGCGATCGCCAACCGAGTCCGCGCCGGCACCGTCTGGCTCAACTGCTACGATGTCTTCGACGCCGCCGCTCCGTTCGGCGGGTTCAAGAGCAGCGGCATCGGCCGCGAGCTGGGCGAGAAGGCGCTCGATAACTACACCGAGCTCAAGACCGTGACGGTTGCCCTGGACTGAAACCATGGGCATGATGTGAACATACCAACGTAGGGTGGGCTTCGCTCACCGATCTCATTCATAGATCGGGAGGCCGGAGCCCACCCTTCGTTTATGTTACGTTAACCCACCTGAGTTACTGACCGAGCCAGGGCGGGTTTTCACCGGCGGCGGGAAGCTTGATGAGGCTGGTGCTGGTGATCTCCGGGTGCTTGCGCACTTCCTCGAGCGCTTCCTCGGGCGGAATGCTATCGAGGTTGACCACGCCGATGGCCTCGCCGCCCGGCTGCTCGCGGCCCACGTTCATCTGGGCGATGTTCACGTTGTGACGGCCAAACGTGGTGCCCAGAAAGCCGATCAGGCCCGGAACATCGTGGTGGGTGAACACGAACAGGATGCCGTCTAGGTGCGGCGTCAAGCCGATAAGGGCCAAGCTTCACCAGGCGGATGAACTGCTTGCCGAAGAGGGTCCCGGCGGCGACATAACTCTTGCGATCGGTCGTCACCTCGGTCTGGATCATGGTGCCGAAATCGCCGGGGTCGGTCGAGACTTCCTCGGTGATCGTGATTCCGCGGTCCTTGGCAAGGACCTCAGCGTTGACAAGGTTGACCTGTTCTTCAAGCGCCGCTTCGAGCCAGCCCGCGGCGAAGCTGGCGGTGATCAGGCGGGTGTTTTTGTGAGCGACCTCGCCCCGGTACCGGATGGTGGCGTTCTTGGCCGTGCCGCGGTCCATCTGGGCGTGGAGCATGCCAAGGCGTCGGGCCAGGTCAAGGTAGAGGCGATGCTCGTCGAGCTCGGCGCGATCGAGCGTGGGCATGTTCACGGCGAACCGGATCTGGCCGCGCTGGAAGAAGTCGATCAAAAGTCGCGCCGCCTCGACCGACACGCTGATCTGCGCCTCCTCGGTCGACGCTCCCAGGTGAGGCGTGACCAGGACGCCGGGATGATTGACCAGGGGATGCCCTGCGGGGGGCGGTTCCGGATCAAACACGTCGACCGCGGCGCCGGCGACCTTGCCCGAGTCGAGCGCGGCGGCCAGCGCCGGCTCGTCGATCAGGCCGCCCGCGCGCAGTTGATGATCCGCACGCCAGGCTTCATCCTGGCCAGCGCGGCCGGACCGACCACGTTGCGGGTCTCGTCCGAGAGCGGAGTGTGCAAGGTGATGTAGTCGCAGCGCTCCCACAGGTCATCGAGCACCGGAATGCTCTCGATACCGTGCTCGGCGGCGCGCTCGGCCGAGAGGAACGGGTCGAAACCGACGACCTTCATATCGAACGCCTGGGCCCGCTTCGCCACCGCGAGGCCAACCCGTCCCAGTCCGACGATTCCCAGGGTCTTGCCGCCGAGCTGGGTGCCGGTGAACTTGTTGCGGTCCCACCGGCCAGCCTTGAGGCTATCATTGGCCTTGGCGACGTTGCGCAAGAGCGCCAGCATCAGTGCCACGGTGTGCTCGGCGGTCGAGACCGTGTTGCCACCGGGTGTATTCATGACCACGATTCCCTGCCGGGTCGCGGTCGGCACGTCGATGTTGTCGACACCCACGCCCGCGCGGGCGATCACCTTGAGCCGGGGCTGGTCGCGGAGGACGTCCGCGGTCAGTTGGGTTCCCGATCGAATCACGATGCCGTCGGCTTCCGCGAGCGCCGCGCGGAGTCCGGCGGAATCCAGCTTCGTTGTGACGACAACCTCGAGCCCGGGCTCGGCCCGGAGCAGCTCCAGTCCCTCATCGGCCAGTTTGTCGGTTACCAGGACACGGTAAGCCACGGTCGCGGACTCCTCGTTCGATTCGAAAAACAGGTTCCAGCAAAGGGGGACGTTGAATTCAGACGCGAGTCAAGAGGGCGATCCGCCCGCGGCCAGAGGACCGCCGCGATCGCCCCGGGGACGTCAATCGATTCAGCGGCTTGACGCGACGCTCCTGCTCCTGTCCATCAACACCTGCTGCGCGGAGGCCACCGCCGCGCCAGGCTCGATTTCCAGGCCGAGGTCGCTCAGGACCATCTCGAGCGCCGCGAGGCCCCCGATCACGTCCAGCTCGTCGGCATAGCCCATGTGCCCGACCCGGATGATTTTTCCCTTGAGCTTGTCCTGACCGCTCGCGGTCGTGATCCCGAACCGCTCGAAGAGCGCGGCGCGGATCTCGTGGTCCTTGAAGCCATCGGGAACGCGAAACGCGGTCAGCCCTTCGGCCGGCGAGGCGCTGAAGAGCTCGAGCCCCAACGCCTGGACTCCCGCCTGGCACGCGGCGCTCATCCGCCGGTGCCGTGCCCAGACGTTCTCGATCCCCTCGTCCCTGATCCGCCTGAGCGCTGTCCTCAGACCCAGGATCAAGGTATGGGCCGGCGTGTAAGGCGTGTCGAACTCCTGGATCTTCTGCCGCGCCGCCTTGAGGTTGAAGTAGTAGCTGTGCGACTCGAACGCGTCAATTTTCGTCCAGGCCTTGGGGCTGACGGCGACGAACGCGAGGCCCGGCGGCAGCATGAGGGCCTTCTGCGAGCCGACGCAGAGCAGGTCGATCTTCCAGGCGTCGGTGCGGCACTCCATCGCCCCGACGCCCGAGATCCCATCGACGGCGAAGACCGCCGGTGTCTCGGCCACGATCTTGCCGATTGTTTCAACCGGATGACCCGTGCCGGTTGAGGTCTCGCTCAACGTTCCCAGCACGCAGGCCGTGTCCGGGTGTTGCCGCAGGGCGCTGGCCACCTGTTCCGGATCGACCGGCAGGCCCCACTCGGTTTCCAGGGTAACGGCCTGAATGCCGAACGACTTGCAGATCCTGGCCCAGCGCTCCGAGAATACTCCGGCGGCGAGCACCAGGGCCTTGCCGCCAGGAGGAACTGTGTTAACGACGGCGGCCTCCATCGAGCCGGTGCCCGATGAGGTCAGGATCAACACGTCGTTGGCGGTCTGAAACACGTACTTCAGGTCGCGGACCACCTCGGCGACCACCTGCCTGGCCTCGGCCGAACGGTGGTGGATCACCGGGCGTGCCATCTCGAGCAGCACGTCTTCGGGGACCGGAGCCGGTCCGGGGGTCATCAGTCGCGGCTTTCGCATCGTACGTGACTCAAGTAACGATCCAGCAATCAAACCAACCCGGCACCTGTTCCGATGCGATCCCGAAACTCAGGGAGCCGTCCCAGAAAATGCCGGGCAAGTCAAAGGCACGCACGCGCCGATGTCGAAAGAGACAGTGTAACCGGCAACGGCCGCCGCGGGGAGAGCGGTCTCCGACGCCGGTTCGAATCCATCCCGGCTCCGACGTCGGGACACGCTAGCCACCGCTTCGGTTCGCGCCCGCGTTGTCGCGATAGACGGATTCGGGCTCAAATACAGGTTCAGCAATGATTTGCAATCGGCCATCGGGCTCAATCCGGCGCCAGAAACAGGAATGATAGCCGGCGTGGCAGGCGCCGCCTATCTGGCGGGCACGGATCAGCAAGACGTCGGCATCGCAGTCGACCTCGATCGATTCCACGAGCTGGACGTGCCCCGAGGTCGCCCCCTTGTGCCATGCCGCCTGGCGCGAACGGGAGTAGAAATGGGTCTGTCCCGAATCCATGGTCTTGCGCAGGGCCTGGCGGTCCATCCACGCCATCATCAGCACGATGCCGCTCCCGGCATCCTGGACGATCGCGGGGATCAAGCCATCGGCGTTCCACTTCAGGGCGGACAGGTCCGAGGAAAGCGCGGCGGAATCGCTCACGTGTATTGCTCGTATTACTAAAACATTATAATTTGTTTTGATTTACACTGTTTTCAAGGGATCGGACCAGCGATCGGAGGGCCTCGGCATGCGTGGGATGGCCGCCATCGGCCAGCGTCTCGACGCCACCGAGGGCAAGGTCGATCACCGCATACCTGTCAGCGTCATGATCGGCGACGATCGATTGATAGACGTCGAGCGCCGCGTCGGGCTCGCCGATTCGGACAAGGACCTCGGCCATCCAGGTGTCAAGGGTACGACGGTCGGGCCCCGTCGCCTTACCTCGTACCTGTTCGAGCCAGTCGAGGGCCGCTCGGGGATTGTCCGACGCCAGCGCCTCGCGGAGCAGGGGGGCGACCAGGCCAGGAAGACCAAGCCGGGTGGGCGGATTGGCTCCGCGCTGGAGCAGGCTTCCGGCGAACCGAGCCGTCCGAACGTCGTCGCCCAAACCGGCGGAGGAGGCGCAGGCTTCGGCCAGCGAGAAGTCGTCCAGCGCATCGAGATCGAGGGCATCGAGTTCGCCTGCGCTCATGCAGGAAAAATCGACGGGGTCGACCGATTCCGGATCGTTCAAGGGAAGGCCCAGGCGTCGCCGGAGTCGATCGAAGGGGTATCCTTGATAGAGAGCTGCGGTCCGCGTCCGCTGGCCAAGCTGTTCGCGGAGCCGGATGATACCGAGCAGACGTGCGCGAAGTGGGCCGTCGTTCGCGGCGAGCCGCGCGGCCGACAGCGGACTCAGGCCGTCGAGACCGTGACGGGGAACATGGATCCACCGATCCTCGAAATGACTTTCCACAGCCCCGCGCGTGAGGGCCTGCTCGATCGCGGCATCAAGACCAGGCGGGCGACGGAACGTCCAGACCGACGCATCGAGCAGGGTCAGCGGCAGCGGCGCGGCCTCGCGGCGCAACGAAGCCGCGAGGTTTTCCGCCCCGAAGACTCGCTCGAGCGGCTCGATCAGGGTTTCGAGCGTCGCGGCGTCGGGGCTGGAGAGCCGCATTTCTTGATCGGTACGCACCACGGTGGCCAGTTGCCTGGGCGGCTGGACCGTGTCGCGCTCGCTCCAGTCCGGGAGGTCGGGTAACGGTCGGTCGAGCCACTCGAACAGGCCGGCCGGGATCATCGGACGATTGTCTACCGGGTCGAGCGGAGCAGGGACCGACACGATCGCGGCCCTTCGAGCGATCTGTTCGAACCGTTCGGAAGAGACGCCCGCGATGGTCCAGACGTAACGGAGATCGTCGGCCAGGGTCTCGGCCCCGGCCCCCTGGCGTAGAACCTCGGCGAGGGTCCAATCCGAGACCGCTTGCGTGAAGTCCGCGTCCTCGACCTGGGCCGAGCCGGCGAAGGCATCCACGGCCCGGCTGAGTAATGCGATCGCATCGAGATTTCGGCCGAGCCAGGCGAAACAGAGTGCCGCGTTGTGATGCGCCGCGGCATCTTCGGGGTCGTCGGCCGCGAGCGCCTGGAACGAAACGGCGGCGGCTTCGAGGTCGTCGTGGTTCCCGTGCTCCTGAAATCGGCGGTCCCAGCGGGCGCGGCGGGCATCGTTGCCGGGAGGAAGGAAACGATAGTCCGCGCGCGCGGCGGCGGGGAGCTCGCCGGCGTTCTCGAGAGTCGTCAGCGCCTGCGCGCGGCTGGCTCGTCGGGAGCGAACCGCAGCGCCTGATGCCAGCGGGACCAGGCCGCGAGAGGGCGTTGAAGCTGGATCTCTTCCCACCCCTGGTGGACCAGTCGGAGCACGTCCGTGTGGGAAGCCGCCGAGAGCTTTGGAACGTTTGGATCGTCGGGCGAATTCATCTTCATCTTCAGCTTCGGCTTTGTCTTTGTCTTCAACTTAAACCTCGTCGCCGACGGCAGTTGCCTTTCGCTCCCGGTTCGTCTCTATCGACCGGGAACGATCAGCCTGGGCCGATCGCCCGGGGAACTTGCGGCGGGGTTCGATGCTGTGGGGGGAGCCGGCGTACCCGAGCCCGGGGTCCAGATCGCGCCACCGCCGCCACCGCTGGATTCACCGCCCGGGGTCCAGATCTCGCCCCGGGTCGCCGCCACGCCGAGTCGACCCGAGGCGGTGGTCACCCGCGGGCCGTATCGTGAGAGCACGGCCTCGAGGATCCGGCTATCGAGGTAGACTTCGCCCTGCCGGTCCGGATTCGGAACCATCTTGACGAGGCCGAGATCGACCAGGGTCAGAAGGACTTTCTGACTCGCCTCACGGTCGTCCCGGGTCCGGTCGAGGATCACCGCCAGGTCGGGAACCCAGGTCTCGGGCTGTTCGGTACCGGCTTTGAGCCGGAGCTCGAAGAGGTCCCAGGCCAGCGTATTGCGGGTCCGCGAGGCCGGCGGATCGGCCGCTCGGCCGCGTCGAATCCATTCGAATGCCCCGGGCCGATCATCGTGGAGGAACGTCAGGGCGGCCAGGTCGGTATAGAGCTCGATCGATTCGATCTGACCCACCTCGGCGGCGGAGGGACGCTCGAGCAGCGCCTTGGCCGCGTTCTCATGGGCGATCGACTGACCATACCGCTTGGCCCGACGGAAGAGAGCCACCAGGTTGGCATCGCTCAGCCGATCGGCGGCGAGGTCCTTGAGTCGCGCCAGATGCAGGGCCTCGATGTCGACCGACTCCGGATCGATCGACGGCTCGGGCTCGAGATGGAGACGGGCGCGAAGTTCCTCGAGCACACCAGGGCTCACCTGCCGATAAGGCCCCGCCGCGAGCCGACAAACCAGTGCGCGGAGCGGAACCTCGGCATCGCCGGCCTGCGCCGCAGCGAGGGGCGTCCGTCCCTTCAGGAAGAGGTTGGGCGTTTTGGGCCAGGTTTCCCGAAGGCTTCGTTCGAGCTGCTTTCGCTCGAACTGTTCGACCTCGTCCGAGGAAGTCTTCGGTGGGAAGACAAACTCGGTGGCCAGGGCGACCGTCTCACGGTTGCTCTTGCCCAGGACCTTGGTCTTGGGATGCGCCGGGGCGATCGTGCTTCCGGCCAGATTCCGGAAGTGTTCGGACAGGGCGTCGAGCCGGCCGTCATCCAGCCCCATCAAGGCGACGATCTCCTGGCCGGCCAAAACCCGCCCCAGGGCCACGGGAATCTGTTCGACGCCCAGTCCCTGCGTTGACGTGATCGATGGTCGGTCGAGCAACAGATAGGAATCGGCCTCGGGCGATTCCTCGTCTTCTGGATCGAACGTGGTCGGTCCCTCAGTCTGGATCGTCGGATCACTTTCCAGCTTCGCGATCAGGCCGGCTCGATCGCGGACCGGCCAGATCCACTGGACGAACTCGACAAGGTTGTCCTCGGCGGGGGGAACGATCTCCTGGCGAAGCGCTTCGAGATCGACCGCGTCGGTCGTCACACCCAACCGGCCAACCACCCGTTTCAGGGCGGCGCTTGCCGCGTCTTCCTCGGCCAGCCAGAGACGGCTCAAGGCCAGGTTCTGGTCGGCCGCCGCGGCCAGTCGCGAATCGGTATCGGCTGAGATGAGTTCGAACGCCGCCGCCGAAGCCGACCAGAGGCCCTGATTTGCCCAGTCCAGCGCCTCGGCGAAACGGCGGTGGCCCTCGGACTCGGGGCCCCCGGTTGCCGGGAGCGGAACCAGCGCGTACGGGTTTTTCAACCAGGGGGAGACTCGCGGGCTCAGTTCGAGCGAAGAACGAACCGAGGGCGACCGCGGCGCCACTCCGCCGTAAAGCTGATCGGCCAGGTCGAGGTGCTTCAATGCGGAGGGAATGTGCCCTTCCGCCGCCAGGTACGAGACCAGCATGAGGCCGAAGGGTGAAAGCCCATTCCGCTCGTCAGGCTCGGTCGTACCGAGCATTCGCTGAAAGACCGCCACGCCGGCCGCGGAATTTTCCTGTTCCAGGCTGAGCCGGAACTGGAGAGCAAGGGCTCCGAAGTGTTTCGGATCGATCTTGAGCGCCTGATCGACGACCTGACGCGCGGCGTCCAGTTCGTCGCCGTCGATCAGATAGACGACCTTGCGCATCAAAAGCCAGAGGTTCCGGGGATACTTGCCCAGGCCCTCATCCAGCGCCTTCAGCGCGGCGGCCTTCTGGTTCCCCTGATAGAGGCGCTCGGCCCGGTCGACGATCGCCTCGACCTTCTGGCAGCACCACTTGAATTTCTGTCCGCTGCCACAGGGACAGGGATCGTACGGGTCGACCTCGGCCATGATGCCGTCCTCAGTGCTCCGGGGGATCAAGCGCGGAATATCGCCGTCTGATCGTGGGAAAAATCCCAGCGTAGCAAACGGCCAGCCCGCGCCTATGTGGACTGCCGGGTGAACGGCTCGGGGCATGAGGCACCCGGCGTGTTTTGCTCAGACCTTGGGCTTCGCGTCGCGGTGTCGTCCCCGTCCGACCTCGACCTCCACGAGTTGCTCACTCGCGCTCGGCGGCGTGTGAGTCGGCGGAGGCAGCGACCCGCGCGGCCGCCAGAGCATGCTGGCGATGACAATCAGAAACATGCCGCTCCAGAAGACCCACTCGTTCATTTCTACAGGAATGTATTTGGCATTATGGAGGCCGCTCATGATCAGCTTCAGCCCGATCCACGCCACCAGGGCGTAGGCCCCCACGGCCAGACCCTGGAACCGCTCGAGCAGGATGATGAAATAGCCGGCGACGAACCGCATGGTGAGGATGCCGAGCATGCCACCGACGATGACGATGGACAACTTCCAGTTGTTACCGAACCGGGCCGGCAGGCTGTCGGCCATGGCAACGGCGGCCACGATTGAGTCGATCGAGAAGGCGATGTCGGCCAGCTCGACCGAGATGACCGTTCCCCAGAACCCGCTGCCGAAGCGGGTCGTCTTCCGGGCGTTGACGTCCTCCTCGTGCGAGAAGAAGTGGGCGCCGGCCAGGTAAAGGAGATAGGCGCCGCCGACCACCTTGAAGAGCCAGAACTTGAGCAGGACCGCCGACAGGAGTACGGCGATGAATCGGAAGCCGAACGCCCCCCAGATCCCGTAGCGCAGCGCCCTTCGCTGCTGTTCGCGCGGCAGGTGACGCACCATCACGGCCAGGACCAGGGCATTGTCGGCGCTGAGGAGTCCTTCCAGGAAGACGAGGGTCAGGATCGTCCCCACGATCAAGGGCAAATCAGTCAATTGGACGCCCCACATTGCCGGGGATCTCCTTACGCTCGGCCTGGCTCGACGGTGAAAGTGGACGATTCCGACACGCAACCCGACATGATGCGGTGCGAGACATCCGGTCGAAAACGCGCCATCGACAAGCTACCACAACGCTCACGGGAGGGCGACAGCCGACCCTGTCGAAATTCAAACGCTCGTTCATCGCGTCTTCTGGCCTCGAGCCGCACAACCAGGTAGACTCTTCACGAGATGGACAGTTCTTCGTTCGTTCCGGGTTGATCTTCCTCGCGGGAGGATTCGCCGATGAGAGACAGGGGCGCGGCATCGCCGAACCGGGCGAGACTGTTCGCGGCCGTGGTCCTCACGGTCGCGCTCCCAGCGACATCCATCGGCCAGTCGCGCCCCTCCCCATCGTCGCCGTCATCAACGTCCACGTCCCGGAGCGAGCCGGCCTCCCGCCGCCGCGACCCCGAGATTACCGTCAAGTCGCGTGCCGCGGCGCCGCGATCCGGTTCCGAGTTTCTCCGTCCGCCGGGAACCGAACGTTACGAGCCGGACCCTGGCGACGAGCCGCTCCCCTGGCGGCAGGCCACCTTTTTCGGCATCCGGGCCAGGGGACGGTTCTTCATCTACGTGGTCGATTGCTCGGGGAGCATGATCGACGACAACCGGCTCGTTCGCGCCAAGAGCGAGCTCCGGCACAGCGTCTTCAGCCTTCAGCCGCCGCAACGGTTCCTGGTGATCTTCTACAATGACCGGCCTCTCGCTCAGCCGGGCGGCTTGCCGCACCCCGCCGACCTCGGCGATAAGTATCGGTTCAACGAATGGCTCCGGCTGATCGAGCCCGACGGTGAGACCGATCCCCGAGGCGCGATGGCCCAGGCCCTGTCGCTCCGACCCGACGCGGTCTTCCTGCTCTCCGACGGTGAATTTCCCGATGGGACGGCCGAGGCGATCGCGGCCCGCAATTCCCGCAAGACCCCGATCCACTGCGTTGACCTTAGTGCCGGCCTCGCGGGCGACCAGCTCGCCCGGATCGCACGCGAAAGCGGCGGCCAGTATCGGTCCCGCCCGCCGCGAGCCGATGAGATCTCGCACTGAGCCGGGTCGGGCCAGGCCGGCGGACGGACATCGAGAAGTCGCCCGGTCACTGGCCCGCCGAGAGCGAGCCTGAGGGGCTCCCCTTGATCGGCATGCCTTCAGGGAGCGGACGGGCCGCGACGAGGAAGCCGCGTGTGTGCAGTTCATCACGCAGCTTGCGGTAGAGCGCGAAGCCGTCGGGGTAGATCCACATCGTGATCGTGGCGTGTTCAGGATTGAATCGGTTGATTGCTCGGGCGAACTCCGAGTACGACTGGACCGCGGTCTCGTAGGTCTCGCCCCGTCCCTCGAACTCAGGGACCAGCTCCCAGCCGCGGAGGTCGAACGAGATCCCCGGCCGGTCCATCAACTCTTCGAGCCCGGCGGGAAGCGCGCGTCGCAGGACGTATTCCATCGAGAAGGCGCCGACCGGCCCGACCCGTGACTCGATCGCGGGGGTGTTCTGAGCCAGACGGACCCGGACCTGGGCGTCGGCCTTGACGAGCTTCAGCAGGCGGTCGAGATCGATGAAGGAGACCCGGTTGTGGCGAACCTCGAAGTGGTACTCCTCGCCGCCCGTCGGTTTGGCGACCGGGTTGCGGTCGATGATCGACTTGGGCTTGGGGCGCGGCATCCGCTGAAGAGCGTAGATCTCATCCTTGAGCCGATCGCGCTCGGAGCGGACGAAATTGCCACGGGCCGAGATCCGCGCGATCTGGGCGCTCGGGTCGCGCACCCGGTACGAGAGGGTCCGGCTGGCGGCGGCCGCGGCGGCCGACTCGGCGGTGGCGGCGTCGAACAGACGCTGAGCGTCGGCCAGCCGGGCCTCGGCGCGTCCCCGGTCCCGGCTCGCCGCATCGAGCGCGGCCTCGGCCTGTGCCACGGCCACCCGATCAAGTTTCCTGGGCGGCTTGACCGGCTCGGGCGCTGGCTCGGGTTCGGAACGGGGCGGCATGTTCGCGGAGGCCGCTTCGGCCAATGGTATCGTCCTGGGCGGAGCGACGGTCGGACGCTCCCGACGCGCGCTCGATCGGGGCGGCCCCGAGTGGATCAGGATCGCCAGCACGACCAGGCTCGCCAGGACGCTCCCAAGCTGGAGCATGACTCGATGGAACGACTCCGTCGCCCTGGGCTCCGGTCCTTCGGGTCCTTGATCGTTCTGTTGCATTCCTAGGGCTCCCTCGGGGTCGCGAAGAGATCGAGGATGCCGCTGTCCGAAACCTGAAGCGCGACCGGCCAGTCGAGGCCTGACATCAAGGTTTGTCGCCGAGCCGTGTCGTAGGTCTCCTCGCCGCCGGGCTCGACCAGGAAGCGGATCGAGGGGCGTGGATGAATCGTCGGGTCAACCTGCCGGCGGTTCTGGACCACCGATTTGAGGTTCTTCATGAGGAGATTATCCTTCCCTCCCAGCGCCCGGGTCGAGATCTTGTAGCCTCCGGGATGGATCTCGACTCCGTCGCGGCGGCAGGCGACCACCATCTCGAAGGGAACCTCGATGGTCATCGGCCCGTTGCGATCGCGCCGGGACCTGGGTCCGCGTTGGTTCGAGCCCTGCTTGGAGCCAGGTTTGCCCGAATCCGATTCGGAGTCGGCATCCATCTCATCCGAGCTGCGAGGTGGAGGGACCGGTGTCATGTTGGCAACCACGGAGCTCAGGGCGGAGGGAGGATTGACCGTCTGCGAGCCCGATCCCCCCGCCAGGCCGGCGAGCCTGGCCAGTTGCGAGAGTGGCGGCGGCGCTCCCTGGCTGGGATCGTAATTGTATGAGCCGGCCATCGTCGGCGGAGGTTGAGACGGCGCCGCGGCGCCAGGCTGGAGATCGAAGCTTCCCCCCCCGTTCGACGTGTTGCCGGCCGCGGGAGGTGTCGCTCCAGCCGTCACGTTGGCGGACGGCTGCCTGGGACCTTGACCTTGACCTTGACCTTGACCTTGCACCTGCCCGTTGCTCGGACGGCTTCCCGGCGCGAGGCCGAGGTCCCCGACGGTCCACCGCTCATGGGATTGTCCGCCGGTTGATTCGCGTCGGTTTCGAACCCATTTCCGCTTCCGACCGGTGCGCCCGGGTTGATCGGATTCCCTGCCCCGCCGCCCGATCCCGGTAAGAGCATCGGTTCAGGATTCGTTGACGATCGACCACCCGCGCTCCCGGCCGTCTCGAGGCTCGGAAGTCCGTCCGCCCCGACAGGGACCAGTTCGGAGCCCGCGCCCGATGTGAGTCCGGAAGACGAGGGATTGGTGGTGTTCATGCCGGCCCCTCCCCGGGCGTGCGAACCGTTAGTCGAATCTCCCAAGGGATTTCCTGAGAAGCCCCCCTCGGAGCCGGTGCCGGTGCGGCCTCCCGCGGCGGTTCCCGGCGGATGCGTCACGTCCTCGCCGACGACGTGGAAGCCTTCCGGGAGGCGATCTCCGCCGGTTCCGCCAACACCGCCGTTTGCCGGATCGTTCCCGCGGCCCGATCCACCTCCACTACCGGCGCCACCCACACTCCCTGATCCGTCGAAGGAACCGCCTCCGGCGCCCGGACCGATGCCCGACGGCCGGGCCGGCCAGACAAAAGTGTCAGCCGAGCTGCTCCCCGACCGCCCACCACCTGGACCGACTCCGCCTCCACCGCCATTTCCGTAGCCGCTGCCGTTGCCGTTGGCGTTACCCGGCCTGAATCCCGATGCCATTTCGCCCCAGATCCGGCCCTGGTTGGATTGGCGTGGAGCTGTCGATGAGTCGAGCCCACCGCCTCCGGCGCGGGGCCGGTTGGCAATCGTCGGCAAGCCGGGAATCGGGCCGGTGCCGTCCCACTCGTCGAGGTTATCGAGGTCGGGGTACTCGATTTCCATGTCCTGATTAACCAGCTCGTAGCCGAAGGCGATCCCGAGCGGTTCAAGCTGGGCGCGTGCGTTGTAGTAGGGACGGATGCCGTCCGGGCGAATCACAAAGAAGATATAAGGAACCGCCGGGGCGCCATCGGGTGTTGCGAGGGCCTGGCTGCGCACAATCTCGCGAGCGACGGCGGCCACGATCGGCGAGGAACGCGGTCCGAAGACGTTCGACAGCTCGATGATGTTGAAGGTGGGCCCGCGTGGCTGGAGCGTCGCCGTCCCGTTCCGGCATTCGATGATGATCGGCCGGCGCCAGGTTCCGTTGGCCCCTTTCAGGGGCAGGACGGCATAGCTCGAGCGCGTCATGGCCTTTGAGAGAGCGGCCTTGGCCTTGTCGATCTCCTTGGCCAGGACGTCACGCTGAAGCGCCGCCTCGTCGAGCTCGGCCTCGAGGGCGCTGGCCTGCGCGGTGAGTTTGTTGATCTGGGTCTTGACCAGTGCCTCGCGGCGACGGAGCTTCGTCGACGAAGCCAGCGCCGCGAGCCGCGCGGCCTCTAGCGAGGCGGCCTTCGCGTCGGCCTTACGAGCCTCCTCGATCTGTTCGGACTCGGCCGCGCTCAGGCGAGCAAGCGCCTGAGCGGTCGGGTCTTCGTCCTCGTCCGCGACAGGTGGTGCGGAAGCGGGTGCGCGACGTGGTTCCGGCCCTGGTTTCGCGACCGGAGCGGGCAACGGCGCCGGATCGGGTCTGGGCATGGGAACGTTAGTCAACGCCGCCACCACGGGCGGGGCTGCCCGCTTCCTCGAAGCGGCGACCCGTCGGTGCATGGTCAGCACCAGGGAGAGTGTTCCCCCCAGGCAGAACAGAATCAGCAAGACCGGGAGAAGCTCGAAACCGATCCCCGGGCGACGTCGTGTCATGGGGGAACTGGCCTCCCGTTTCCTCTACAAACCGCGCCCGATGTCCCCAACCGTACCATGGACACATCCCGCGCATCCTGACCGTTTCATCGGTCCGGCGGGCGGTCCGGCTTGAACGGGGTTACATCCAGCTCACTCGCGATCCTCATGGAACGACGGTGGACCAACGAGCTCGGGACCATCGGCGCCTCTTCCGACGGATCAGCGCGAAGGCTCGCTCGCGCGGCCTTCTGGACGAGGTTCGAGGTGGAATGTCCCTCGGCCAGAGGCACCAGCGCGAGCCTTCCCCCCGCGGCCTCGACCTCGGCGCGGCCGACGACCTGGTCGGGCAGGTAATCTCCCCCCTTGACCAGCACGTCGGGCAGGATCGCTCGGATGAGGTCGAGCGGGGTGTCCTCGTCGAAGAACGTGATCGCGTCGACCGCCTCGATCGCTTCGAGCAGCTCGGCGCGTTCATCCTGTCCGTTCAAGGGGCGGCCCGGCCCCTTGAGCCGGCGTACGCTCACATCCGAGTTCAGCCCGACCACAAGATAGTCGCCCAGCTCGGCCGCGCTTCGGAGCAGGCGGGCGTGCCCGACGTGGAGGATGTCGAAGCAACCGTTGGTGAAGACCACCGTCTGCCCCGCCGTCCGGCGGCGCCCCACCTCATCGAGCAGTGTGGGCCGGTCGAGCCGCTTGCCGGAGTCGGTCCGCCCGTGGTCGATCAGGTCGCGGAGGATCTCCTGGCGCGAGAGCAGCGCCACGCCGATCTTCTCGACCTCCAGACCCCCCGCCACGTTACCCAGGGCGGCGGCCTCGCCGTAGTCGGCCCCGGCAGCCAGGCAGAGCCCCGCGACCGACAGGACCATGTCCCCCGCTCCTGTGATGTCATACACCTGACGCGGCCGGGTGGGCACCAGCTCGGCCCGGCCGTCGCCCCGTACCAGGGCCATCCCGTCCCGATCGAGAGTGATCAGGACGCACTCCATCTCCAGGCTCGCCACCAGTTTGTGTCCCGCGTCGATCGCGTCCTCGGGCCGGTCGATCGGCAGGCCCGTCGCCATCGACGCTTCGAGCCGGTTCGGGGTCATGCAGTGGACCCCGCGATACCGCGCGTAGTCGCGGCCCCGGATCGGGTCGGCGAGCACCCGGACCCCCGCGGCCCGAGCGGCGTCAATCAGTCGAGCCAGCAAACCGGGCGTGCAGATTCCCTTGTCATAGTCGGATACCAGGACCATGTCCGCGCCTGCCAGCGCCGTGGCGAGCCGGCTGCCGAGTTCGGCCTCGACCTCTGTCGGGATCGGAGTCGCGGGTCTCGTAATCGACCCGGATCATCTGCTGGGGATGCCGGTCCTGGCGCGGCCGATGTAGCGTTCCTTGAGGGTCGTCGGACGATCGTCGAGCGTGACGACATGGGTCGCGTCGATCGACATACCGGCGAGAATGTCGCGGACCAGCACCGCCGAATCGTCCCGGCCCAGGCCGCCGACAAGCGTCACCTCGGCCCCCAGGGCGCGGAGCATCGTCGCCACGCTCGACGCACCGCCGAGGCGGTGCTCGCGCTCATCGGCCCGGAGCAGCGGCACCGGCGCCTCCTGGCTGATCCGCTCGGCGTCGCCCCAGATGTAACGGTCCAGGATCAGGTCGCCCACGACCACGATCCGGGGATTGCCCCAGTTCGCGACACGTCCGATCAAGTCGTAGGCCATCCGGGTCCTCCCCGACCCTGTGCCGCATCGTGCGGAAAATCCTTCGCGGCAACACCATAACTCCGCCCCTCGTGGCGTCAAGACGGGTTTGCCACCACCGCGTGTCGGAGGAATCCTCGCCGGGAAAAAACAACACTGATTCCGGTGATCTGACGTGGCACGAGGCGAGGGCTCTGGGGTATGCTAAAGGTCCCTCCCTGTTAAGTGGTTGGGGTCAAACTTCCAGGCCGAGAGCGGCCGCGCCACCGTGGAGGACCGCGAGCGTGGGAGCGATCATCGTCCTGGCCGACGACGAGCCGGATCTTCGGTCAATTTACGCGGCCTGCCTGCGTCACGAAGGATTCGACGTCCACGAGGCATGCGACGGCCGCGAGGCCCTCGAACTCGTGGCCACCTATCAACCCGACCTCTTGCTCCTCGATGTCTGGATGCCGTTGCTCAACGGTCTCGAGGTTATGGAGCACCTGCGCCACGACCCGCTCTCGGGACGGATGCGCGTCGTCCTCCTCTCGAACCTGGGTGATTCCGACACCCGGCTCGAAGGCTTCTCCGCCGGCGTGGCCGATTACTGGGTCAAGAGCCTCTCGCTCGGCGAACTCTGCCGGCGTGTCCAACAGGTGCTCGCCACCCCACGTGCCGCCTTCGACCTCGCCGAGTTTCCCGGCAGCGGCGCGATCGAGTGAGGGTTGGGAAGCCACAAAGAGACGCTCAGAACGACGAAAATGAAGACTTGACCCACAATTAGGACACAGAGCGCACAAAGAGGAGAAAAGCAGGAAAGGTCACGAGAACGAGTGGATTATCGGAATCTGGCATGACCAAGTTTGTGAAGTTTTTCATTCGGATGAATGGCATTCTCAAATTTTTAAAGATTTCTTAGATTATCTTTCTTGCTCCTTGTGTCCTTCGTGGTTCCAACTTCCCGTTCTTTCCCTACTTGGTGGGTCCATTCTCGCCGATGCGCGACGCTTACCAGGAATGTCTCGACTACCTCTACGGCCGGCTCAATTATGAGCGGCTGGGGATGCCTCGCGCGTCGGCTGATCTTCAGCTCGGCCGGATGCGGCGGCTGCTCCGCGGCTGGACGAGCCGCAGGCGGGGCTGCGGATCATTCATGTCGCGGGCACGAAGGGCAAGGGATCGACCGCAGCTTTGATCGCGTCGGCGCTCTCGGCGCAGCGGGTGCGGACGGGCCTCTTCTGCTCGCCCCATCTTCACCGGCTGGAGGAGCGGTTCATGATCGACGGCCAGGCCATCACCGCCGAGGAGCTGGTCGGGCTGGTGGACCTGGTCCGGCCGGTTGTGGACCGGCTCGATGCCGGGTCCGAGGAGCGTGGCGCCTTGACTTTCTTCGAGGTCACCACGGCCATGGGGCTGGTCCATTTCGCCCGGCAACGGGCCGGGGCCGTCGTGCTCGAGGTGGGGCTGGGCGGTCGGCTCGACTCGACGAACGTGGTCCGGCCATTGGTCTCGGTCCTGACCTCGATCTCGTACGACCACACCCGGCTCCTGGGATCGACCCTCCCGGCGATCGCCGCCGAGAAGGCGGGCATTCTGAAGCGTGGCCGGCCCTCGGTCAGCGGGGTGGACGAGCCACACGCTCGCGCGGTCATCGAGCGGATCGCCCGGCAGCGTCGGAGTCGTCTCCGGCAAATCGGCAAGGATTTCGACGCGGTATACCATCCTCCCCGGCAGCCGCTCGTGCGTCCCCAGGCGGGCACCGTCTCGGTACGGACGTGGCGCCGCGATTGGGGCGAGCTCGAGCTTCCCCTCTTCGGCGCCCACCAGGCGCGCAACACATCGGTGGCGCTGGCGACGCTCGACGTCCTGGCTGAGTCCGAGCCGGCGCTCTCTGTCGAACGCGAGGCGGTCCTGCGCGGATTCGCCGCTGTGCGGTGGCCGGCACGGGTTGAGATCCTGGGCGAATCCCCCTGGATGGTGATCGACGGAGCACACAACGTGGCCTCGGCCGAGGCGCTGGCGGAGACCCTGCGCGTCTGCTTCCCTCCCGGACCGAGGACGCTCGTCTTCGGCACCTCGCGCGACAAGGACCTGCTCGGTCAGCTTCGCGCCTTGCTACCTCTCTTCGACACGGTCGTCGCGACCCGCTTCGTCGAGAACCCGCGATCGGTCGTTGCCGAGGAAGTGGCCGCCGCCGTCGCCGAACTGGGTCCGAACCGCTCCCCCGCCCACATCGCGGCTGACCCGGCAACCGCGCTGTCCCTCGCGGCGAGTTGACACCGACCACCGGCCTGATCTGCGTCACGGGCTCGCTGTTCCTTGCCGCCGAGACCCGTGCCCTGATCCTCGGCCACGCGCCGACCGGCGCCGCGCGGGAGGCGTCTTGATCTGAACGACGGTCCGGGCGATCGTTGCTCAAGCAGCCAGGCGTCGTGGTCAGGATCGCAACCGGGAGCCCGATTCCGATGAAGCACACCACCTTCAGTCCCATTTTGCTGGCCCTTTGCGTTGGTGGGGCGATCCTACGGACGCCTACGGGAGCCGCGGCCCCGCCATCACCGACTGGGCTTGAGATCTCGGGAGCGGGCTTCGAAACGCTCCACTTCTCGGCTGAGAAACTCGCGAGGATCTCTCACCAGACAGTCCGGGCACGCGATCACGAAGGAACCGTGGCGGAATTCGAAGGTATCCCACTCCACGCCCTCCTCGCGCAAGCCGGAGTGAAATTCGGGAACGAGCTACGCGGACCTGCTCTGGCCTCGTATCTCGTGGTCGAGGCCGCCGACGGCTACCGGGTCGTCTTCGCCCTTCCGGAACTCGACCCCGCTTGCACCGACCGCGTGATCCTGCTGGCCGATCGACGCGATGGCAAACCCCTGAATGACAAGGAAGGCCCCCTGCGACTGGTCGTTTCCGGTGAGAAACGACACATTCGCTGGGTTCGCCAGGTCGTCGCGCTGAGACTTGGTCAAGCCTGATTGGATTGGAGTCGTTGAGCATCCGCTGGTAGCACCCCATAGAACCGTGATTTGTGGGTAGGGGCTTGATAAACGCGGGTCTACCCAGCATTCCTCCAGGCATGGTCGCCAAACCCTGCCTCGCGAGGTATACCGATGGACCCGCGGAGCCAATTCTGCCACAACCCCGACTGCACCGCCCGAGGCCAACTCGGGCTCGACAACATCTCCGTCCATAAACGCAACGAACGGCGATACCGAGGCTCGGTCTGCGGTCGCACATTCGCCGTATCCCACTCTGGTCCCGACCCGCGCGAACTTTACCATCGCGCCCTGGTCTATGCCCGGCTCGGCCGTACAGGTCAAGCGGAAGCCGCGCTCGAGACCGCCGCCACTCCCTCCGACGCCGCCAGCTGGGAGGCGCGGGGCCGCGGTTATGCCGTCCTGGGGCGGATCGATCAGGCCGCGGCGGACTATCTCCAGGCCCTCGACCTGACGAATGACCCGGCAACTACCTTGCAAAGCCACACCTCCCCGCGCACTGCTCGCCTATCGGCTGGCGGCCAATGCCCCGGTCTACGATCGACTGCCGGAGCTCAACCCCAAATAACCGCTGCTCTGGTACGCGCGAGGGGTTCAATGCGCCCAGCGCTTCGATTGGCCGGGGGCACTTGCCGCCTTTCAGCGCGGAGGCGCGCCGAGGATTCCGAATCCATATACACTTGAATATACTTGCATTTTAATTCTCAACGGCGAAATTGATGCCTATCGCGCGTACGTGCGTGATCTCGCCCGAGGTGATCCTACTCCGAAACAACCATTGCGAATGATTCAACTGACGTTCATCCGCTCGCTCGAACCTCACGCGGAAGCGGCCGCAACTTCCCGACAGATCGCCGACGGGGCGCAACGGGCCCTTAGCTCGAATTCTACCGGCTGGTCGTCCTACGCCGTGGCCCTGGCCTGTTACCGAGCCGGCGACTTTGCCGCGGCTGTGCGCGTGATCGAGACCTCCATCGCGGCCAAGCAAAACTACGTCGGATCGTTGCTGACCGTCCTGGCGATGAGCCGGCAACGATTGGGCCAGCCCGACGAGGCGGGAAAGACCCTGGAATCGGCCCACGCGTTCATCGGTGGCCTGAAAGCGCGATTCTCCTCTACCGCAGAACCTGCCGCATCGCCTGACGCAACTGGTCATCACGAGCGAGGCTGAGGCCCTGATCCTGTACGCCCCGATCTTTCCCGATGATCCGTTCGTCCCCGAGTGAGTTCCGGGTGGCAGGAATTCGCGATCACCTGGTATGCTGTGCCCTTTGGATTGGGGGTCACGGTGCGCCATGGGGACGTCAATGCCATGTCAGCCTCCGCCTGGCTACGGATCGGTGCCCTGGCAGGCTTTCTGGCGGTCGCGCTGGGAGCCTTCGGCGCTCACGGTCTGCGCGATCGGTTGAAGCCACTGGTGAGCGATTCGTTGGACGAAGCGGCCTTGAAGGTCCGTCGGCTTGAGAACTTCGAGACGGCCTCCCGGTACAACATGGCACATGCGCTGGCGATCGTCGCCGTCGGCCTGATCGCCCTGCATGGAGGCTCGGGACCGGGGCTTCAGGTCGCGGGTTGGTCGTTCCTGGCGGGAATCCTCATCTTCTCGGGCAGCCTGTATGCGTACGGCCTTCTTGGTCTGCGATGGATGGGGATGATCACCCCGTTCGGCGGCGTCGCCTTGCTCGTCGGCTGGCTGGCCCTTGCAATCGGCACAAGAATATGACCCGATCTTTCGCTTGTTCGTTATAAATAACATGCATACTTATATCGTAACCGTCACGGCGGCGGATCGGGTCGGGATCGTTTTCTCGGTCGCGGGGACGATTCGCGACCTGGGGGGGAACATCATCGAGCTGAGCCAGACGGTGATGCGCAATTATTTCACCATCATCCTGGTGGTTGAGTTCACCGAGTCGCGCGAGCCGGCCGCGCTGGCGGCGTCGATCCGCGAGCGGGGCAAGCGGTTTGACCTGACGGTCGCCGTCCTGGCCGAGAAGAACAGCCCCGAGGCCCCCGTGCCCGATGGTGAGCGGTTCATTCTCACGGTCCTGGGGCAGGACCACCCGGGCAACATCCACGGGATCGCCGGCTGCCTGGCGGCGCATGGTGTGAACATCGTTGACTTGCACGCCCGGTCCGACATGGTTGAGGGATCGGACCTGCCCCGGTTTTCCCTGATCATGGAGGTGTTCATCCCTCCCGATCTCTCGCCCGCGACCGTGCGTGCCGAGCTCGAGCGCTACGGACGTGACCTGGGGCTCGAGGCTTTCGTACAGCACGAAAACATCTTCATGGCCACGAGCGAGCCCAGCCCGGTCCGGGTGGGAAACTCCAGCGGCCCGCGCGCCATCGCCAACCCTGAAGGAGACGCCGTTGTACCGCACTGAGGACGTGCTCGCGACCCTGGGAATGATCCGGCAGCACAAGCTCGACGTCCGCACGGTGACGATGGGCGTGGATCTCCTGGCGTGCGCCTCGCCCGACCTGACCGTCCTGTGCGGTCGGATTCGCGAGCGTTTACTTCACTATGCCGGCCGACTGCGAGCGGTCTGCCAGGAGGTCGAGGCGCGGTACGGTATCCCGATCGTGAATCGTCGCCTGGCGGTCAGCCCGATTGCGATGGTCGCCGCCGCCCAGCCGGCCGAAGGGTATCTCGCGGTGGCTCGCACCCTCGACGCCGTCGCCGCGGAGGTCGGGGTTGATCTGGTCGGCGGCTTCACCGCCCTGGTTCAAAAAGGCTGGACCGAGGGCGACCGTCGCCTGATCGAGACCCTGCCCGACGTTCTCTCGACCACCCAGCGGGTTTGCTCCAGCGTGAACGTCGGGACGACCGCCGCGGGCATCAACATGGACGCGATCGCCGCTCTGGGACGGGTCCTCAAGGAGACCGCCGAGCGGACCGCGTCGCACGACGGCTTCGGATGCGCCAAGCTCGTGATCTTCGCCAACGCACCGACCGACAACCCGTTCATGGCGGGCGCCTTCCACGGGGCGGGGGAGCCCGACTGCGTGATCAATATCGGTGTCAGCGGTCCCGGGGTGGTCAAGGCGGCGCTTGAAGATTTGATTGCGCACGCTCCAGTTCGTCCCACCCTGGGTGAGATCGCCGAGGAGATCAAGAGCACGGCATTCCGCGTCACGCGGGTGGGTGAGCTGATCGGCCGCGAGGTCGCGGCCCGTCTGGGGGTCGCGTTCGGGATCGTCGACCTGTCGCTTGCGCCGACGCCCCAGGTCGGCGATAGTGTCGGCGAGATCCTCCAGGCGATGGGCGTCGTCCGTATTGGCGCGCCCGGTTCGACCGCCGCGTTGGCGCTTCTCAACGACGCGGTCAAGAAGGGGGGAGCTTCGCGTCCTCCTCGGTGGGCGGTCTCTCGGGGGCGTTCGTCGCCGTCAGCGAGGACGCCGCGCTGGCGCGGGCGGTGGCCGACGGCGACCTGACGCTCGCCAAGCTCGAAGCCATGACTGCTGTGTGCTCGGTCGGCCTGGACATGATCGCCGTACCCGGCGACACCGACGCCGAGACCCTCGCCGCGCTGATCGCCGACGAGGTGGCCATCGGCGTGATCAACCACAAGACCACCGCCGTGCGCGTGATCCCCGTGCCCGGCAAGAAGGCCGGCGAGCTCGCCGTCTTCGGCGGCCTGTTCGGCGAGATGCCGATCCTACCGATCCACGCCGCGGGAGGCTCGTCGGCGTTCGTCCAGCACGGGGGTCGAATCCCCGCGCCGCTGTCGAGCTTGCGAAACTGAAGCCGGCTCAAAGCGATTCCGGGGCGCTGGCGAACCGGCGAGCACCGCCGGTGGATCGTCGCTATCGTCATTTCTTCACGGACGGCTTAGCCGTTTTTTCCGGTTCTGGGACCTGGACCGGTTGCTCATCGCTCAGCGACCCACCGTTCGCCTTGACCACCTCGTCGGTGGCATCGAGACCCGAGACGATCTCGGTGAACGTTCCGTCGGTCAGACCGGTCACGATTTGCCGGCGATGCGCACGCCCTGCGCGACCGTAACGCAGTAAGTCTTCTCAAGCTCACGGACGAGGGCGGTCGTGGGCAGGGTCAAGACCTGGTCTCTTCGATCGGCGACGATGGTGGCGTAGGCGTAAAGACCGGGCCGGAGCAAACGGTCGGAGTTCTTGATATCGACCTCGACCCGAAGCGTACGGGTTTGCGGCTCGATCGCCCAGGCAGTTCGGGTGACGGGCCCCTCGACCGGCTTTCCCGGTAAGGCCTGAAATGCGACCTCGACCGGATCGCCGGGGTTGACGCCGAGGGCGGCCACCTCGGGTACATCGACCACGATGGTGACGACATCGGAGCGAGACACGACGAACAACGGTTCGGTATCAGCGCCCGGCTTTGTCAGGTCGCCCGTATCGACGCCCCGGTGAGTGATGACACCGTCGAAGGGCGCCTCGATCCGGGTGTAACCCTCAAGCGCCTCGACTCGGTGGGCATCCTCGCCGCGAAGTTGATGGCTGCCGAAGCGGCGACCTGGTCGGAGCGGGCCTGGTCGAGCAGAGCACGACTCTGAACGACGGCGACCTCGGCGGTCTTGACGTGCGCCTTGATCTCCTCGAGCGACGCCTGCGCCGATCGCAGCTTGTTCCGGGTCTCGTCGAGCAAGCTGCCGGTCTGCGCCGCGCATTGAACAGTTGCTCGACCCGGTTGAACTCGGCCTGCCAGCGAGCGAGATCGGCTTCGACGCGGCTTACCCCGGCCTGGACCTCGACCCGTTTCGCCTCGGCGGCATCGACGTTCGCCTCCGCCACCTCAACCGCCGCCTCGGCCTGCTTCCGCGCTGCAAGCGCCTGTTCGAGCGCCGCGTTCTTCTGACGGAGCTCGGCGTCGAGCTCCGGGTCGGACAACTCGGCCAGTACCTGACCCTTCTTTACATTGTCGCCGATATTCGCGGACCAATTCTTAACATATCCAGATATCTTTGAATGTAGCTCAGTGGTCTCGAAGCCCTGGACCTGGCCCGGTTGAGCGATCTTGCGGAGCACGTCCCTGCGCTCGGGCCGCACGACCTCGACCCTCGCGACGGGGATCGCGCCGGAGTTCGACCCTGCCACCTTTCCTTCCGACGCCGCATCGCAGCCAGCCAGTGCCACCAGAACCAACGGGCCCGTAAGCCAGGACAGACGGCCCCAGAGGCCCAGGACTTCGGCGACGACCCGGCTTGCCGTGGTGGTACCAAGCTCATGCGGCGAGCCGTCACCATTGGCGTGCGCTCCGGGGACAAGAACGGCTTCGTCGTCCACTTCTTCCTCATGGTAATGAGGGCTCTCCGGATCGTCCGGATCGAGCGACGCCGATTCGTTTCCGGCCTTCCCCTGGACCAGGGCGAACACTGCGGGTAGAACGCACAAGGTCGCCAGGGTCGCGGCGATCAGGCCGCCGATCACCGCGCGGCCCAGCGGTGCGCTCATCTCGGCCCCTTCTCCCCAGCCCAGCGCCATTGGCAACATGCCGGCAATCATGGCGCAACTTGTCATCAGAATCGGCCGCAACCGACCCTGCGCCCCTCGACCGCCGCCGAGCCCGCGGACAACGACCGCTCGCGGCGGCTCGACTCGGCGAACGTCACGAGCAAGATCGCGTTGGCTACTGCCACACCAATGGTCATGATTGCGCCAATGAAGGATTGGAGATTGATTGTTGTCCCCGTCACCGCCAGCATGATCACCACACCCGCGATCGCCGCGGGTGTGGTCGAGACAACCACGGTCGCGAGCTTCAACGACTGGAAATTGGCCGTCAGTAACAGGAGGATCACCACGACGGACAGGACCAGTCCGAACCCCAGCCCCTGGAGAATTTCTTCCATGGGTGCGATCTGGCCGCGGACCGCGACGGTCACTCCCTTGGGAGGAGCACCAGCGCGTTCGAGGGCCTCTCGTACCCAACCGGCCACCCGACCCAGGTCTTCTCCGGCGATATTGGCCGTGAGACTGACGGTCCGCTTCATGTTGTAGCGATCGTACTCGCCGGGCATCGTACCGGGGCTGATCCTGGCCACGTCGCGCAGGAGCAGTGTTCGTGAAGCGCCCGGCTTCTGGATCGGCACGGTCCCAACCTCATCGATCGAGTCCATCACCTGATAGGGAATCTCGACCTGGACCTGGTAGCCGATACCGGTCTTGGGATCGGGCCAGTAATTGGGTACGACGAACCGGCTCGACGAAGTGGCCGCGACGACGGACCTGGCCACATCGTGCGCCGTGACTCCGCCCAGACCGGCACGCTCGCGGTCGATCTCGACATTGATCGTGGGATAATCCAGCGCCTGTCCGTACTGAAGATCGCGGATCGAGGGAATCTTGATCAGCTCGGCCCGAACCTTTTCCGCGAACGCGCGGTCGTCCGCGAGATTCGGACCGGTAATGGAGACCTCGACCGGCGTGGGGGAACCGAAGCTCATGACCTCGCTGACGATGTCGGCCGGCTCGAACGAGAGCCGGACATCGGGCATCGTGCGGCCCAGGTCCGATCGCAACCGCTCCTTGAGCGCGGGGACGTTCACCCTGGCACCCGGTGCCAGCGCGACCCTGAGGATCGCCTCCTCAGGGCCGCCTGTCCACTGGTAGATCCCGTTGATCGGATAGCTCGAGGGAATCAGCCCCACGTAGCCGATCGAGATCGAGACCTTGTCGCGGCCCCCGACATCGTCGTAAATCGTCTGGAGAGCCGCCTGCGCGAGTTTTTCGGTCTCCTCGTAGCGGGTGCCGGTGAGGGCGCGCATCCGAAGCTGGAACCGGCCGGCGTCCACCCGCGGGAAGATCTCCAGGCCGAGCGAGCGGCCCACCACGAGAATCAACGCCAGGGCACCCGCGACGTAAGCCGGAACCAATACCCAGCGCCCACGGACCACGAACGACACGAATCGGCCGTAGCCGCTCTTGATCCGCTCAAAACGCGAGCGCTCACGTTCCTGCAAGGATATCGCGTGATGGTGATGCCGACGCAACAGCCAGGTCGAGAGCACCGGGACGAATGTGCTGGAGAGCAGATAGGACGTCACCATCGAGAACCCGACGGCCAGGGCCAAGGGCACGAATAGCGACCGCGCCGAGCCTTGCATGAAAAACGACGGGATGAACACCGCCAGCACACACAACATCGCCAGCAGCCGAGGAATCGCCGTCTGTTGGTTTCCGCGCCGGACCGCGCGAGCCACCGACGAGGTCGACTCCATCTGGTGGTGAATGTTCTCAACTTCCACCGTCGATTCATCCACCAGGATGCCGATTGCCAGCGCCAGCCCGCCCAGGGTCATCAGGTTGATCGTCTGGCCCGTCAGCCAAAGCGCGACCAGGGCTCCGCAGAGAGCGATCGGAATATTGAGCACCACCACAATCACGCTCCGCCAGTCGCGCAGGAACAGGAGCACCATCAGGCCGGTCAAGACCGCCCCCATCGCACCTTCGACCGCGACGCTTTGCAGGGCGTGGGTGATGATCGGCGACTGGTCGAACTCGAAGCTCACCCGGATGTCGTCGGGAAGCACCGCCTGCATCGACGGCACCGCCTTCTTGACGTTCTGGACCACCGCGACGGTCGAGGCGTCGGCCCGCTTGGTGACGAAGATATACACGGCACGTCGGCCATTGAAGAGCGCGTATCCCGTGGGGATATCGCTGGCGTCATGCACGGTCGCGACATCGCGCAGGTAAACGGTGGGGTCCTGCCCCGGCCGGATCGGGATCGTCTCCAACTCCTTGATCTGGCGCACCAGCGAGTTGATCGGCACGATGGGCATCATCTTGCCGATCCGCAAGATCCCCGACGGACTGATCGTGTTCCCCTTTTCCAGGGCCCCCATCACCTCGTCGGGCGACATGCGCACGGCGCGTAAACGGTCCGGATCGACCCGCACAACCACCGTACGCTGATTACCCCCGAACGGTGGGGGCGCTGATACGCCCGGCAAGCTCGCGAACATCGGCCGGACCTTGAATAATGCCTGGTCCTGGATCTCGCCGATCGACTTCGTCTCGCTCGAGAGCACGAGGAAGCCCACGGGCACGCTCCCGGCGTCGAACCGCGTCACGAACGGTGACACCGTCCCCGGTGGCATGAACGCACGGGCACGCGTCACGTACCCGATCGTCTCCGCCATCGCCTGCGCCATGTTCGTCCCGGGGTGGAAGAACAGCTTCATGATGGCCATTCCCTGCACATTCTTACTCTCGACATGATGGATTCCATTGATATAAAGAAAATGATATTCGTAATAATTTGTGAGCAAGCCTTCCATTTGCGCAGGGTCCATACCACCGTAGGGCTGGCAGACGTAGACGATCGGCAGATTCAAATTCGGAAAGATGTCGATCTGCATCCGCGCGACGGCAAGCACGCTGCCCAGCGCCAGCGCGACCACCAGGACCATGATGGTCAACGGCCGCCTGAGGGCAAAGACGATCGGGTTCATAACGAGATCTTCCTCGAACCATTTCGGGTGTGAATCGATTCAATCCCATCCCGGCCCGATCAGAGCGGCCAGTCGGCCTTGGGGTCGAAGTTGATGATCGGGGTGGGGGGTTCGGCCGGTACGCGCGGTCGGATGAACGGCTTGTCGGCTGCCTTGTGGCATGAATAACAGGTCGTCAGGCAGTCGCGGTACAGCTTGGTGAAGCCGTCTTTGTCCTTGCGGTCAATCGTCGCCTTGAGCGGTGTGAGCTGGCTGTTCTCGAAAGCTTCCAGGATAAACGCGAGCTTGATCTCGCGCCCCTGGTTGTCCTTGCGGATCGGAATCCGCCGCACGGCCCAGCGAAGGTGGCTCTTGGTCTCGGCGAGATAGAAGTCGGCCAGCGGCCAGTTCTCGGAAGTACCGGCAAACCAGAGGTTGGCAAAATGCTCGCCGACGTCGGCCATGATGTGGGCCTGATCGGGAATCAGCCCTTCCAGGCTCTTGATCCGGGTCTCGATGGCCGACGCGTCCGGAGCTGCCGGGGCCGCCGCTCCTCCCGCCACGATCCCGAGCACCAACATCACGATCAAACCCGCCGCCAGTGCCGGCACCAGCCCCCACTTCGCTCGCATCATGCCTCGTCCTTTCTCGTCTCGGATCGAATGGACGGAGTCGGAGGCCGGTCGTGCAGTACCTCCGCGACCAGTTCTCGAAGTTTTGACTTCGCCGCATCGAGCGCCGCGGCTCCCTCGGGCGTCGCCCGGTAGTATTTCCGCTGCTTTCCCGCCACAACCTCAGTGTGCGACCTCAAGTAACCCGATCGTTCCATCTGGTGCAGCATCGGGTAGAGCGTACCCGCGCCGACGCTGTATCCATGCCGCTTCAGCTCCTCCATCATCTCAACGCCGAAGATCGGTTCGCGTATCGCGTGATAGAGAATGTGCAGCCGGACAAACCCACCGAAGAACATCTTGATCAGCAGATCACTCATGACCTCCGCGTCCAATATCGAAACACGATACTATACCTCCTACGGCGACGCGGCAAGAGCCGCGCCGGTGAATCAACACAAGGCGTTGGAGTCATCGCCAACGAATCGAACGGAATGTCATGTCGTCTGAACTACCGAGAGCAAGAGGCGGGTGGCTTCCGTCTTTGGCTCCTCGAAGATCTGATCGGGAGGCCCAGACTCGATGACCCGACCCTCGCCGAAGACATGGACGGTGTGCGCCACCTGTCGGGCGAAACGCATGGCGTGGGTCACGATGACCATCGTCAGGCCGTCGTTTGCCAGGTCGTGGATCACGGAGAGGACCTCCGCCGTCATCCGCGGGTCAAGCGCGCTGGTGGGCTCGTCGAACAGGATCGCCTTCGGTTCCATCGCCATCGCCCGGGCGATGGCGACCCGTTGTTGCTGGCCCCCGGAAAGCTCGCGCGGATAGGCGCGGCACCGGTCGAGCAGGCCGACCCGATCGAGGAGACGGCGACCCCGTTCCTCGGCGACCTCGGGCGCCAGCTTCAAGACATGGATCGGCGCCTCGACCACGTTCTGGAGGGCGGTCCGGTGCGGGAACAGGTTGAACTGCTGGAACACCATGCCCACGCGCCGTCGGACCTGGTCGAGCACCCCTTGATAGATCGGCTCGCACATTGACGCTTCGAAGTCGAGCCCGTCCACCTTGACCCGTCCGCCCTGGAACCGCTCCAGCCCGTTCAGACAGCGCAGAAACGTGCTCTTGCCCCCTCCCGAGGGGCCGATGATCGCCGCGACCTCACCCCGTTCGATCGTGAGCGAGATTCCCCGCAGGACATCGATCGCACCGTGCCTTTTGATCAGATCCTGAACCTCGATCATCCCATCGGCCCTCCTTTCGTTCCTCCCGAACCGGCGCGGAGCCGCTCTTCCGAAAAACGAGAAAACCACGAGAGCGGGACGCTCATGAGCATGTAGAGCAACGCCGTGGCCCCGGCGAACTCGAGCCAGCCTCCGGTGCTGTTGCCCAGGATCGAATACTGCTTGGTCAGCTCGACCAGCGTGATCGCCGAGCAAACCGAGGTATCCTTGAACAGCGCGATGAAGTCGTTGGTGACCGGTGGGATCACGATCCGCAACGCCTGGGGCACGATCACCCGCCGCAAGGCGAGCGAACGCGACATACCGAGCGCCAGCGCCGCTTCCATCTGACCGGCCGGGATCGCCTGTAACCCGGCGCGGTAGATCTCGGCCTCGTAGGCCGAGTAGTTGATCGCCAGCCCCGCGATCCCGGCAACGAGAGCCGGCAGGCGTAGGAGGTAGAACAGGACGAACAACTGGAGCATCAGCGGTGTGCCCCGCAGCAGCTCGACGTAAGCCGTCAGGACCGTCCGCAGTGGCGCAGGGCCATACATCCGTCCCAGCGCGATGAACAGACCAAGCACGATCGCCAGCGGCATCGACGTCACCGAGAGCACGATCGTCATGAGCGCGGCGTCGATGAGCAAGCCGCGGTACTCCCAGAGCAGCGAAAGCCCGCGCCGGCATGGTTTCGGCCACCTGGAATTTGGCGTCGTCCCAGCTCAGGAGTTCGGTCTGAGCCTCGTTCCAGAGCCCGTGGGACTCGTAGAGGCGACGGAGCTCGCCGGTCTCGATCAGGTGGACGAGCGCGTCATTCAGGGCATCGCACAATGATCGGTCGCCGCGGCGCGCGAAGATCACGTAGTAGCCGTGCCCCACCGGCGGCCCGGCCAGCGTCAGCGTCGGAAACCGATCGCGGTAGAAGAGTGCGGCGGGCAGGTCCTGAAGCGTGGCGTCGATCTGTCCGTTGCGGGTTGCGGTCATCGCGTCGGTGGCGCCGTCGAACGAGACGACCTCGACCGAGCCCGCCGCCTCGGTCCGGGCGAACGCGTCGGCTGCCGAGCCGCCCAGGACGCCAACCCGCCACTTCCTGGGCCGAGCGCCGGCCGTCGGCTGTCTCAGGTCATCCCACGACCGGATCGGCCCGTCGCGCGGCGCCATCACCTGAAGCTGATACACATAATATGGTCGGGTCGCCAGGTATTCCCGGCGCGCGACTCCGACCATTCGTAACCATTGACCACCACGTCGACACGTCCGATCTTCAGGACCTGGAGCAGCTTGTCCCAGGGCCCCTGCGCGAAGGTCGCCTTCACACCCAAATCGCGGCGCGAACCGTCGCATCAGGTCAACTTCGAACCCCATCACCTCGCGCGGCGATCTCGGATCGGGGTAGGCGTACGGACCACCCCCTTCCTTGTCGCTGCCGTAAATGAGCGCGCCACGCTGACGGACGTGCGCCAGGGCATCGTCGGCGAGGCCATTGTCGGGAATCAGTAGCGACAGGCCGAGAATGGCCAGGAAGGAAACGGGATGCGCCGGTCGGGCGGGCGATGAGAGAGGCGGGTGACAATGTGGGACGGTACGGGAATGTCCGGGGTCAGGATCGGCGTCGTCCGCGTTTTTTTCCATCAAGCAGGTCCCCTTCACGCAGCAGAGCATTAACGAGGGTCGTTCAGATCCACCGTCAATTGTTGCCTGGACGTGACCGGAGCCGTCGGACTCGCCGCATCCGGCGCCTTACGGTTCGGGGAACACGCGCGTGCCGGAGGCGGGTAAACCGCCCAACCAGGAACTTGTGGCCCCGCCAGTGGACCCGCTGATTAACCAGGGCGTCGAACCAGACCGGTATCAGGAACAAGTCCTTGACCGGACTCAACAGCAGGTGACTCATCCTGGGGAAGGTGCCCCGCAACCACCACGATTGGACGCCGTCGCGTACGACTCCCAGCCCGACCAGACAGACCAGGCCACCCCAGGCGATCCCTGACTCACCCGACAGGGCCCAGACCAGGCCCACGGTCGCCAGATTCGCCAGCGGCTCGGCCAGAAACGGCGCCACCGCCAGCCGTCGACGCATCTTGTACCAGCGTGAGTGTCGATTCAGGAACCAGCCGAAGCCGCGGGCATGGTTCACGTTGTGGATGACATGATGGCTCACCCGGATCGAATACCCCGCCTTTCGCACACGGAGGCCCATGACCTGGTCCTCAGCGAGCAGGTTGCGCACTCCGGCGAAGCCGCCGATCGCCTCCAGCACACGAACGGGAAGGAGCATCGACTTGCCGACCACGCAGGTGATTCGCAGGACCGCCGCCATCGCCGCGCCACCGGCGATGAACCCGTTCAACTGAAGATTCTCGAGCACCGCGCCGGTCTGCTCCTCGCCCACCCCGGCGAACAGGTTCGTCACCAGGCCCACCCCCGGCTCGGCGAGGTAACAGGTCGTCTCGCGAAGGTAACTCGGCCTGACCCGAACGTTCGAGTCGCTGATCAGGATCGTGTCGTGCTTGCGGTAGCGGTACATCGCCGCCAGGCTCTCGACCTTGGGATTCAGGCCGAACACCGGACAGCCGACGATCAGCTCGGCGTCCTGGCCCGGAAATTCGGCCATCAAGGTCCGCACGACCCCAATGGCCGGATCAGCCGCGTCGGCGACGCAGAAAAGAAGCTGGTACGCGGGATAGTCGAGCGCGAAGAAGCTGCGAAGGTTTTCCTCGAGCCCCTCGTCAACCCCTTTCAGTGGCTTGAGGATCGTGACCGGCGGAGTGTGGTCGGCGAACCGGCGCCGTGGCCAGGTGACCCAGAGCACCGCGAGGAACGACACCAACGTCGTCGCCACCGCGAACAGGGCGGTCAGCCCCAGGAAGAAATTGGCGTCGAGAGCAACCGTCATGGATGCATCCCCGGCGGCGACCGCCGTCAATGCGTTTCGCGGAGAAAACGAACCTCACGCACCGAACCGAACCGACGCGGTCCTGGCCTCACCGGCCGATATTCCAGACCGACCCTCGAGGTTTCGTATCAACCCCTTCAACTCAACGCTCCGGCTTCATCCTCAGAACCATCGGCCCCTGGCAGCAGGGACAGACCTGGGGATATCGGACGCTGATCGTGCAGACCTCGCAGTAGTATTCCGGCGTCCGCCAGTCCCCCTCCTCACGAACCTGAAACAGGACCACCTGGAGGTACGGCAGTCCGGGATAGCGACGGCCTTGCATCTTGATCGGCCGACCGCGGAGCCGCTCATCGAGGAAAAGGGCACGGCTGGCATCATCCGAGATCAGGGGGACGAGCGATCCGTCCGCCGCGCTCAACACCACCTGGCGCTCGACCGGTCCGTCGTCGAAGACCAGGCCCGCCGCCTTGAGCGCTTCGGACAACGTGATGACCTTCCCCGTCAGGCTGACAGCCTCCCCCGACGGCGGCGACGCCGACGAGGGTGCCGGAGGCGCTGCCTGCCCAAAAATCAGCGTCAAGATCGCCACAAGCGGCACGCTCATGCCCGATTTCCCACATTTCTGGAACCGGATTTCTCAAGCGGAGGTCCGGCCAATTATATCGCTGCCAAACCCTCTCACCAAGCGGATTTCCGGTCGTCTCGCCCGATCGGTCATGCCGTGGCACCGACCCGGTCGCACGGACGGACCACCAGATAAAGGTGTCTATTTTGGCAAAAAATCCGCTTTTTCCACGCCGGATTTGCTCAAGTTTTGCAACTTGATAACCGAAGGGTGCCGAGCAAGCACTGGAATCAAGGAACGAAATCGGCCAGGGCAATACGGTCGGGCCGGACGAAGGAGACGTTCGCCATGCAGATGATCATCCGCCAGAACACGGCCAGGAAGAGTGTTAAGGGTCAGAACCAGGAGTGGAGGGTGGCCGATACAAATCGGCGAGTCGATCGTGAAGCGAGCGAGGATTCGCCCTCCGCGCTCTTTCTCCGGTTCTGGCTGGCCGACCAGGCGGAGCGGCACCGCGAGCTGCTCCTCAATATCGTGGCGGCCGGTCGGGTTGGCCTGGCGCCGGTCTTGATCCGGCGCTGAAAATACACCCAGATTCGAGAAAAGAGAACTCGCGGGGTGCCCCGGTGCAACGCGTCGAATCGCGGGCTATCATGAGGGTCGTCGTCTCGACACCGCATGCATAACCCGCTCGCGTAGGACCCGGGGGACAGGCAAGGGATGCTACGACGTCAAACCCTCAACCATGCCGCGTTCTTGACGGGAACGCTGGTGGCACTTCTGGCCGAACCGTCGGCCCGGAGCGCCGATCCGCCCAAAACCGATGCCAAGGCCAAACCCACGACCACAACCAGGCCTGAGAGCGAGGCCGATCCAACCGCACCGGCCCGGAACCGGATGGTCGAGCGGCACCTGGTCGAGCGGGGCATCAAGGACCCACGGGTGCTCGAGGCGTTCCGGACCGTGCCCCGGCACAAGTTCCTGCCCCGAGACATCGCAGCGGCTGGCGTACGATGACGAGTCGATCCCGATCGGCCAGGGTCAGACGATCACGCCGCCGTACGATGTGGCGATGATGACCGAGGCGCTCGAGCCCAAGCCGACCGATCGGATCTACGAGGTCGGGACCGGATCGGGCTATCAGTCGGCGATCCTCTCGCGGCTGGTCAAGGACGTCTACTCGGTCGAGATCCACCCGCCGCTGGGCAAGCATGCGGCCGAGGTCCTCAAGTCGGTCGGCTACACCAACGTCCACACCCGGGTTGGCGACGGTTACGAAGGCTGGCCCGACGCCGCGCCGTTCGATGCCGTGATCGTCACCTGCGCTCCGGAGAAGGTCCCCGCTCCCCTCGTCGAACAGCTCAAGGAAGGGGGGAGGATGGTGATTCCCCTGGGCGATCGCTATAACCAGATGGTCTATCTGAAGGCCAAGCGCGACGGCCGAGCTTGTCGACGTCCGTGAGCTGCGGCCGACGCTGTTCGTCCCGATGACCGGCCGCGCCTGCGCGAGGCCGCCGAGGAGCTCGAAGGCCAGAGGAGAAGAACCGGAGAAGGAGAAGACACGGCCGTGAGGCGACTCACGAAACTCGCCCTGGCCGCACTGCGGCCGGGTCATTCGCATGGTTCGGGCCAGTCGGGACGCGGTCGATCGCCCAGGAAGCACTGATCGAGCGGCCCGCGCCGCCCGCGCTCGATGACTTCGAGACCGACGCCAACCACGACGGAATGCCCGACGGCTGGTACAACCTCCGCGATGCTCGGATCATGTCCGAAGGAGGCGTCGTCGGCCCTCATTTCCTGCGGTTCGAGAACGACAAGCCGGGCCGCCCGGCACGGCTGAGCCGTGCCTTCGGGGTCGACGGCCGCAGGTCAACGAGGCGGTGGTCATCGGCTTCTGGATCCGACTGGAGCATATCCAGGCCGGCGAGCGATTGGGCGAGGATCCCGGCCTCGTGATCGACTTTCTGGGCGACCAGCTCCGGACCACCGGCCGCGGCTGGCTCGGACCCTGGCCCCAGGTGCCTCGCCGGCGCTGGGTCCGGGTCGCGAAGCGGATCGCCGTTCCACCAAATACACGGGACGCGATCATGTCGGTCGGCCTGCTCGGCGCCATCGGGCGTCTTCGACTCGACGGCCTGACCATCGACCTCGTCCCGGTCGGTGGCGCCCGAACCACCAACCTGGTGCCCGAAGGCGACTTCGAGTTGGGTGACCCGGAGCCCCCCGCCTGGTTCCAGGAAGGGGGCTCGCACCGCGTCCAGGGCGGTCACAAGTCGTCGAGTGCCCTCGAACTTGTCGAAGTCGGGCTCGCGGGCGCTGGCCGGTCTGGCGGTGCCGGTCGAGCCGTTCCCCGTGCTCGAGCTGACGCTCATGGTCAAGCGCCCAGGGCTTACGCGGCAGTGGGGGCGCGTCGGCCGTCTTCTTCTTCCTCCTGAACGACGGACGGATGGTGCCGGGAGTCGAGACCGCTCAGGCGCTTCGCGCTCGGGGGCACTTCGAATGGCGAACCGATCGCGCGCTGATCGTCAGCGTTCCGCCAGGCGCTGCCCGCGCCGTGATCCAGTTCGAGAAGCCCGACGGCAACGGCTCGCTACGGATCGACGACATCAAGGTCGTCGCCCGTCCCAACGCCGAGGCCGGCAGCTGGACGCCTTATCACGTCGACGACGAGACGAGCTCGCTGGCTGCCGGTCGCGCCTTCGACCGCGATCACCGCGGGCTCGGCGCTCGACGCATCGTGGCTGCTCGACGCGCCGGCCGGCAAGCACGGGTTCGTCACTGTCCGCGATCACCGGCTCGCGTTTTCCAGGGGCGGCCGGGCTCGCTTCTTCGGCGTAAGCCTGCTCCCGCCCGCCGCCTTCCTGGATGTGAGCGGACCGACGCGCTGGTCGACCGGCTCGCTCGATCGGGAATCAACCTCGTCCGGCTCGGCGATCTCGACGCCGCGCTCGGCCCGGAGCGCAGCCTCTACGACGACAACCGCGACGATACCAAGGCGTTCGATCCCGCGTCGCTTGCCCGGCTCGATCACCTGATCGCCGCGCTCAAGGCCCGGGGGATCTACGTCGCGCTCGAGCTCCAGAGCCTGCGCGAGTATCCGCGCCGAGCGACGGCGTGGCCGATGTCGCCTGCTCCCCCCCGGGGGCGGCCCCGCCGCCGTGTTCGATCCGTTGATGACCCGCTTGCAACGAGAATCGGCCCAGGCCTTGCTCGAGCACGTCAACCCCGAGACCGGGCTGGCCCTCCGCGACGACCCGGTGCTTGCCTGGGTCACGCTGGCGGGCGAGGTCTCGCTGTTCGACCAGATCGACAACCCCGGCGCCCTCGCCTCCGCTACGCCGCGGCGCTGAAGCGCCCTCGCCCAGAAGAGCGCTGCGGGACGCGGCCGGAGGTTCTGGCAGGGGCTCGGAGCGCGACCACTGAAGGAGCTTGCCGAGGCGCTCCGGGGCGAGCAACCCGGCTCCAGGTGCCGATCGCCGGCGTCTCGCACTGGCGGCGCGAGCCCGAGTTCGCCGTCGCGCAGGCCGCGCCGGGGCTCGACCTGATCGACGACCGGCTCTACTGGACCCCCCCGCTCTGGAGTCGATCCCGAGCACTGCTCGATGCTCTGGAGCCACAACGGCGGCGCTCGCCACCGGCGCGGCGGCGAAACGAAAGACCGACCGGCCCTACGTGGTGGGCCAGTGGTGCCACCAGACCAACGGGCGCGTGGGCCTCGCCGCTTCGAGGCGGCCGACACGCTCCTCGCCGCGATCGTCGCCGCGGCACGAGGACTGGGACGCCCTGGTCCGTCGCGGGGTCTTCGTCTATCCCGAGGTCTGGGGCGCAGCGCCGCCGGTACCGGCGGCGGCGAGGACATCTACCAGATCCCCGAGGTCGTCAACGGGATTCCCCAGGTCTTCGGCCTCTGGCCGCACGCCGCGTCGCTCCTTCTGCGAGGAGCCGCGACCATGGCAAGCCCGCCGCGTCATCCGGCTCCGACGTCCAGCCGTCGCCCAGGATCGTCCCCCGCGATCAACGGCTGGGACCCCGAGACACGGCCGGCTCGCTGATCGACACGCCGTACACCCAGGGACTCGCGGGCTGGCCGGGATCGAGCCGGCCGTGTTCGAGAACCTGGAGATCAAGGTCGAGAGCCCTTACGGGTCGATCGTCGCCTCGTCGCTCGGCAATGAGCCGATCGCGACCAGCAAGCGGCTGCTCGTCACCGCCATCGCACGGGTCGAGCCGACCGGACTCCGCTGGGCCGATCACTGGAAGCGCACCGTCGCCGACCCCGGCCGGCCCCCGCTGCTGCAGGAGCCCGTCATGGCCCGCGTCCGACTGGCGCCGCAAGGGCACGATCAAGGTCCACGCCCTCGACAACACCGGCGCCCGGGTCCGGCCCGTGCCCGTCGAGATGTCCCTCGACGGCGCCATCCTCGACCTCAAGGGCGACTCGGCGACATTCCATTAGGAACTCACCGTCGAATAAACAAGGATATGTAATTATTCAGAATTGATGCCGTGGTGTCGACTTCAGTCGGCACAGAAAAACATCATGATTTCCGACGTGTTCCAAACCGATTGAAGTCGCACGACGTATCCGATCGGAACCGATTCGGCTCCGTAAGCTTCTCGCTCACGCTCTGGAATCGAAACGGGACGGAACCTCATTCATGCCCATCATCGTCACCGGCGGCGCCGGCTTCATCGGGTCGAATCTGGTCGACCGGCTCCTTGCCGACGGTCACGACGTGATCGGGGTCGATAACTTCGACCCGTTCTACGCCCGGCCGCCAAGGAGCGGAATCTGGCCGAAGCCCGTCGGAACCGCCGTTTCACGCTGGCCGAGCTGGATATCGTCGATCGACGGGGCGTGCTCGAACTGGCCGGGCGGTCACGCCCCGAGGCCATCGTCCACCTCGCCGCGCGGGCGGGGGTCCGGCCCAGCATCGAGGACGCCGGCGCTCTACACCGTCGGTGAACGTCCTCGGCACGGCCCACTGGCTCGAAGCCGCCAGCCGGCTCGAGCCCCGGCCCCGGTTCGTCTACGCCTCGAGCTCGAGCGTCTACGGCGACCGCCCCGACGCCCCGTTCCGCGAGACCGACCCGGTCGATCACCCCGTCAGCCCCTATGCCGCGACCAAGAAGGCGTGCGAGCTGCTCGCGCCACACGTTCCACCACCTTCACGGCCTCCCCGTCACCGGCCTGCGGTTCTTCACCGCGTATGGGCCCCGCAACCGCCCCGACCTGGCGATCGCCAAGTTCGCCCACCTGATCGACGCACGGCCAGCCCGTCCCGATGTTCGGCGACGGCACCACCCGCCGCGACTACACCTACGTCGGCGACATCGTCGACGGCATCGTCCGGGCCATGGAGCATTGCAAGACCCATCACCTCTACAACCTCGGCAACTCCGAACCGATTGCGCTGGGCGACATGATCGCGATCCTGGGCCAGGCGCTGGGCAAGACGCCGGTCATCAACCGCCTTCCCGAACAGCCGGGCGACGTCCGACAGACCTACGCCGACATCCGCCGGGCCGCCGACGAGCTGGGTTATGCCCCATCGACGCCGTTCCGGGCCGGGATCGACAGGTTCGTCGCCTGGTTTCGTGACGAGGGCGGAACGCCAGGCCGCGGCACTTTTCAATTGGTCCAGGGCTCGCGTGAAGACGCAGGAAAAGATCTTCCATGACCGATCTATTAACCTGGCACCGCATCCAGTTCGTATTCACGATTACATATCATTACTTATTTCCTCAATTGACGATGGGCCTGGCCCTGCTGATCGTCATCTTCAAGGGACTGGCCATCCGATCGGCTGAAAATCGATACAACGAGATCGCCCGGTTCTGGGCGCGGATCTTCGGGCTCAATTTCGCCATGGGCGTCGTCACCGGCATCCCGCTTGAATTTCAGTTCGGCACCAACTGGGCGCGCTTCTCGAACTTCGCTGGCGAGGTCATCGGCCAGAGCCTGGCGATGGAAGGGGTCTTCGCGTTCTTCCTGGAATCGGCGTTCCTGGGCCTCTTTCTCGTCGGAGAAAAACGCCTGGGACCGATCGGCCACCTGGCGGTGGCCGTGGCCCTGTTCCTGGGATCGTGGCTGTCAGGTTACTTCATCATTGTCACGAACGCCTTCATGCAGCATCCGGTCGGTTACACTCTGGGCAAGGATGGCGTCCTTCATCTCGACGATTTCTGGCGGTTCCTCTTCAATCCGTGGGCGGCCTGGCAGTATGCGCACACCATGCTGGCCTCGCTGGTCACGGCCTCTTTCGTGGTCTCCGCGCTGGGAGCGTACTGGCTGTTGCTGGCGAAACATACCGAACACGCGACGATCTGCCTGCGCATCGGATGCATCGCCGGACTGATATCCAGCGTACTGGTGGCCTTTCCGGCGGGAGACGGCCAGGGCAAGTTGCTCGCGAAGTACCAGCCCGTAAGCCTCGCCGCCATGGAAGGGCTCTTCGAGAGCGGTCCGTACGCGGAGCTGGCCATCATCGGCCAGCCCAATGTCGCGGCCCGGAGGCTGGAGAATCCGATCGTCGTGCCGGGAATCCTCAGCTTCCTGGCGTACGGGACCTTCGGCAGCACGGTCAACGGGCTCAACGATTTTCCAAAGGAACAGTGGCCTTATAACGTGGAATTGCTCTATTACAGCTACCACATCATGGTCGGGCTCGGCACGCTCTTCATCCTGGTGATGTCGGCCGCCGTGGGGCTCCTGTGCGCGGAGCGCTCGACGAGATCGCGGCCGATGCTGTGGGTCCTGATGCTGGCGTTTCCGTTTCCTTACATCGCCACGACGGCCGGTTGGTGGACCGCCGAACTGGGACGGCAACCCTGGATCATTCACGGGTTGATGCGAACGATCGACGCCGGCTCGGAGCGCGTCAACCCGGGGGACGTTGTCTTCACGAGCCTGGGCTTCGCTGGCCTCTACATGCTGCTTGGCGTTCTCTTCGTGGTCCAGATCCTCAGGGAAATCGAACGCGGCCCGGTAACCGCCGCATGATCGAGGTCTCGACGATGGAAACCGTCTGGTTCGCGATCGTCTCGGCGATGCTCGCCATCTATGTCGTGCTCGACGGCTTCGACTTCGGCGTCGGCATCGTGCATCGCGTGGTCGCCCGGACCGACGAGGAGCGTCGCGCCGTCCTCTCGTCGATCGCTCCGGTTTGGGACGGCAACGAGGTCTGGCTCGTCGCCGCGGGCGGCGTCCTGTTCATGGCCTTTCCCCGGACGTATTCCACGGCCTTCAGCGGGTTTTATCTCGCCCTCATCATCGTGCTCTGGCTCCTGATCCTGCGCGGTGTGGCCATCGAATTCCGTTCGCACCAGGAGAATCCGCTTTGGCGCGAATTCTGGGACACAGTCTTCTCGCTCGCCTCGATGCTCCTGGCCGTCGTTTTCGGCACGTCGCTGGGCAATCTCGTTCGAGGTGTGCCGCTGGACAAAAACGGCCTGTCGGGCATGCCCCTGTTCACGAACTTTCTGATCGGGAGATCGCCTGGCATCTTCGACTGGTACACGACGCTCGTCGGCCTCTTTACTCTCGTCGCGCTGGCCCTACACGGCGCGGTCTACCTGGTCTGGCGCACGACGGGTCCGGTCCAGGGCGCAGCGCCGCCCTGGCACGGCGGGCCTGGTGGGTTCTCGCGCCGCTCTGGGTCGTGGTGACACTCGCCACGGCCTGGATTCGCCTGGAGGTCCTGACGAACCTGGTTGACCGCCCCTGGTCGCTGATCGTGGTCACGTTATCCATGGGTGGGTTCGGGGCGATCCTCTGGTTTCTCAAAGAGGGCCGGGAGCTGCCGGCGTTTCTGGCGTCATCCGGGTTTCTGCTGGGCCTGGTCGCGGCCACGATGATCGGAAACTATCCGTTCTGGCTCCGGTCAACCCTCGATCCCGCCTTCAGCCTCTCGGCCGCCAACACGGCCTCGGCAAGCCACGGCCTGCGCATGGCGCTGGCCTGGTGGCTGGTCGGCATCGCGCTGGCGGGCGCCTATTTCCTCAATCTGTACCGCTCGATACGCGGAAAGGTCGAGCCGGCATCGATGGGTGAAGGTCATTGATGCCGATCTCCGGAGCCAGGGTAAGCGTTGATCCTTGGCTCGGGGACCTCCTTGACGACTCCTTCCAGGCAACGATCAATCTCCGGTCGGCGGATCGAGTCCCAGGGCTTGAATCACCCGGGTCGTTCGGGCGAGATCCGGCAGATAAGTGGCATCACCGATCCATTCACCGTGCGGGCGTCGATGGCCCACGGCCAGTACCTTCAAACCCGCGCCCCGGGCCGATGTCAGACCGGTGGGTGAATCCTCGAGCGCCATCGCATCCTTCGCGGCGACCTTCAGCCGCTTGAGGGCCAGCCGGTAGGCTTCGGGATCGGGTTTGACCGCCTTGACATCCTCCTTGCCCACGATCAGGTCGATCGAGCCGGTCAGGCCGGCCGCCTCGAGCACGGTGGCGACGTTGCCGCGCCAGGTTCCCGAGACGACCGCGAGTCGAAGCCGGTGGTGGTCTTTCAGGAGTCGGATCAAGGCGGGCACGCCGGGATAAAGCCGAGGAGCGTCGCGGAGCATGGCCAGGGTCAGCCGCTGCTTGCGGCTCGACCCAGCCGTCCACATCGCCTCCGCCGACGTTCTGCGCGCGAAGAGAGCGGTCAGGAACTCCCGGTCGTCTTCCTCGGCCGCGCGGCGCACACATCGTCGGCGACTTCCCAGCCCAGGTCGGCCAGGGTCCGCTGCCAGGCCGCGATGTGGATATTCTCGGTGTCGGCCAGGACGCCGTCGAAATCGAAGAGCAAGGCGCGAAGAGGCATGGCGAAGGTCGTCCTGCCGGGTCGGTCGAGTTCCGGACCCGTTCGTGATGGCATTCCGAGGAGTCGGATTATGCTCCCCGCGCTGGCCGGCGTCAAATCGTTGACTTGTCCCGAGCCCGTGCCTTATGGTTGGAGCTTCGATGACGCTCCCCCGAACCAGCCCGACACGCATTGATAAGGTTACGCAACCGGAAGGACGACCGACGATGGCGCGACCCGTCACCTTGTTCACTGGCCAGTGGGCCGACCTGACCCTCGAAGTGATCTGCCAGAAGGCCAGCAAGTGGGGCTACGACGGCATCGAGCTGCCCTGCTGGGGCGATCATTTCAACGTTCAGAAGGCGCTCAAGGACGACGGTTACTGCCAGGAACGTCACGACCTGCTGGCGAACTATGGCCTGAAGTGCTGGGCGATCTCGAACCACCTGGTCGGCCAGCTCGTCCTCGACGTCCTCGACGCTCGGACCGACGATTGGGTTCCCCAGGAATTCCGCGGCAATTCCGAAAAGAAGCGGGCCTGGGCCATCCAGGAAATGAAGGACACCGCCCGCGCGGCCCGGAAGCTGGGCGTATCGGTCGTCAACGGCTTCACCGGCTCGTCGATCTGGCACCTGCTCTACTCGTTCCCGCCGGTGCCCGATTCCATGATCGCCGACGGATTCAAGCTCCTGGCCGAGCGCTGGAACCCGATCCTCGACGTCTTCCACGAAGTGTGGCGTGAAGTTCGCGCTGGAGGTCCACCCGACCGAGATCGCATTTGACCTTTACTCGGCCGAGATGGCGCTGAAGGCCCTCGATTTCCGCCCCGAGTTCGGGTTCAACTTCGACCCCAGCCACCTCCACTGGCAAATGGTCGACTCGGTGGCTTTCCTCCGCGCGTTCCCAGACCGGATCTATCACGTCCACGTCAAGGACGCCGCCCGGACCCTCGACGGCAAATCCGGCATCCTCGGCTCGCACCTCAATTTCGGCGATCCCCGGCGCGGCTGGGACTTCCGATCGCCGGGTCGCGGTCAGGTCGATTTCGACTCAATCGCCCGGACCCTGAACCAGATCGGCTACACCGGCCCCCTCTCGGTCGAATGGGAGGACCCCGGCATGGACCGCGAGCATGGCGCCGCCGAGGCCGCGAACTTCGTCAAGCAAAAGATGGGCTTCGCCCCCGCCGGCCGCCTCTTCGACTCGGCCTTCGCCGAGGCCCAGGGGGCCAAGGGCTGAGCAGGCGAGAGCCTCTCAATCCGATCATCCGTCAGGATTTCCCACATCAACGGAAGGTACACCGATGAGCGGCCCGATCGTTCGGAAATACGGTTTTCCCAACTTCGAGAACATCTTCGGCAAGCGCGAGCTCGAGCACGGCGTCGATGACGAAGCAACCAGGGCGCCCGACGCCGCGCCTCCGAGTTCGCAGCCCGAAGCGTCGAACGCGGAGCGCCCAACCAAGGCAAAACCAGGCTCAAAGGCGGGCGGAACGAGCCGCAAGCCAAAGAAGTAACGGCTTCCTCCCGCCACAGACTCGCCACCAGGGCATCCGTCGGCCGGGTATCAACCGGCCACGGGTGCTCCGACAAGCCGTTGGCAACCGGTCGGGATCAGAGACGATTCATCTTCAGTTGTACTGATCCGCCGTCAGCACCTCGCGCAGCTTCTGGATGGCGCGGGTCTTTTCATTGCTGACGGTCTTGGGGGCGACACCCCATCGACTGGCGATCTCGGCGGGGGTCTCGCCCTGGAGCGTGGCGTGGATCAGGGCAGCTTCGCGCGGGCTGAGCGAATTGCCAATTGCCTCGTAAAGTGCCGCGCGGGTCTCGTCGTCGCCTGTCGAGGCCGCGGCGGTCGCGGACGGATCGATCGATTCGATCGGTAGATAGCTCCGCTCGCGCTGGGCGCGTTTCTTGACCATGTCGATCGCGCGGAAGAAGTCGGGGCCCTCGGAGGTCTCGCGGCTCAGGACATCGCGAATGCCCAGTTGGCCGATCTCCTCGATCATACGGTCGAACCGATCGCGGCCCAGGTTCCGCAGCAGCGTCAAGTAGACCGCCTGGGTGCTGTCGTCGTGGAGCTGGGCGAGGAACTCCCGCACGATACCACGTCCGGTTCAGGTATCGGTTGAGCTGTGACAAACCGGAGGTCAGCGCCTCGGCGTCCGTCGCCCCCCGGGCCGAACTTATGCCTGTGCCCGTGCCCAGGATATCGGCCAGCCGGGTCTGGACCAGGGCCGCGTCCCACGTGTCGGCCGAAACGCTCGACGGGTCGAAGGCAGGCGACCCGGAGACGACGATCGGCTCCTGTTCGATCGCAAGCCCGGGCAGCATCTGCGCGGCATTGCTGAGCAGGCGGAGCGCTTCCATCGCCTCGACCACCGGCCGGTACGAATGCCGCGATTTCCCGCCTTGCTTGCCCCTGGACACCACATCCTCCCCAACCGATACGGTCCCGTACCCTCGCCCCCGACGCGTCCCACGACCCCCGCCGCGGTTATTTTAGTTTAAGACGCCAGACCCGATCTGTAACCTCATCCTCGACACAACGGGCCGACAAGCTATCCGAATGTTGCTACCACGACGAGACCAAATCGCCCGGCCTCCCACGACCAATGATACCATGCATCCAATACAGTTTGGCAAGTGGTTTTTCATTCAGTTGCCGCTCATTTATCGGCCTGTGGCGACGCGACCACGCACATGGGCTCGTTCTCCTCACGGAACATCACCGAAAAACGGCCGGAGCGGACGCGGCGGGTCCGCTATTTTGGAAGTCTTTTCGATTTCGACCCCGCCACAAGCTATCAACAAGAACGGACGCCCCTGTCACCCGGAGGGTTTCCGGTGACGGGGCGTCCGCGTTTCACGATCGCAACAAGGTGTTCAGGCGGACCGAATCAAACCTGCGACGGCATCTCGAACCGACGGCTGTACTCACGGCCGAGCAATTTGTTCGCCTCGGCATCGCCGGCGATCGATTCGGTCACGGGATCAAAGTTGATCCGTCGACCGACCCGGTGGGCGATGTTGCCCAGGTGGCAAAGACGCGTGGTCAGGTGGCCGATCTCGATGTCGGCATTGGGCTTTTGTCGACTCTTGACGCAGTCGAGGAAGTTCTGGACGTGGGGCCCGGTCGGGCTCGATGCCGGCGGGCTTGTGAATGGCTGCTGGTTTTTCTCGCGGTCGACGATCCGGTACCCCTTGAGGTCGACCAGGAGAGTTCCCTTATCGCCGTAGAAGCCGATGCCGAAGCTCATGTCTTCGGACCCGTGCTTCGACCACATCCGATGCTCCCACTCAATGCATGCGTGCGGGAACTCGTAGGTCACGACCTGCGTATCGGGAACCTCCTGATCGTCCTCGAAGACGTACTTGCCGCCGCCGGAGACCACCGCGAGCGGAGCGTCGACGCCCAGTCCCCACCGCGCTACGTCAAGGCCGTGGACCCCATTGTTGCCAATCTCGGCGGTGCCCCAGTTCCAGAACCAGTGCCAGTTGTAATGGAAGTGATTGCTCATGAACGGCCGATCGGGTGCGGGGCCTTGCCACATCTCGTAATCGACCCCGGCGGGAACCGGGCCGGGCTGGCCGTAGCCGATCGGCTTACGTACCTGGTGAATCCAGGCTCGCGCCATTCCGACCTTGCCGATCTCGCCCGAATGGACCTTCGCGATCGCCTCCTGAACGTGCTCCATGCTCCGGCGCTGGGTCCCGATCTGGACGACCCGGTCGTACTTACGGGCCGCCTCGATCATCCGCCGACCCTCGACGATGTTGTGGCTGGCCGGCTTCTCGCAGTAAACGTCCTTGCCCGCCTGGCAGGCGAACACCGTCAGCAAGGCGTGCCAGTGGTCGGGCGCCGCGACCGCGACGGCGTCGATCGACTTGTCGTCGAGCAGGTGCCGGAAGTCCTTCTCGATCCGCGGGGTCGGGGCATCGAGCTTCTTGAGCGAGGCCAGCGGCTTGGCGAACGACGCGTCGTCGATGTCGCACAGTGCGACCACCTCGGCCCCCTTATTCTTGGCGAACTCTTGAACCAGCTCGTTACCGCGACCCCGCACACCGATCACCGCGACGCGCACGCGCTCACTCGGTGCCAGCGCCCAGGCTCGTGATGAGGCGGCCGAGAGCGCCAGCGCTCCCGACATGCCCAGAAACGTCCTGCGGTCAATGTTCGACATGTTCACACCTGATGAGTTTGTGGTTCGTGAAACATCAACATGCGGGAATGGTGTCGCGATGGGCCTGCACGCCCGGCATTCGGGGCGGCAACTTTCCCAGATAAGTTTAACAATTTAGCCGGTCGGCAGTCCGTTGTGCAAGCCGGTCCCGCCTGGAAAGATAACCTCAGCCGACGCTCATGGCCGGCGAACCCGTTCCACCGCAACCCGACCCATCGCAAAAATCGAAAGCAGGGGCCATGAAGATCCCTACGTCTCTGGCGGCAGGATTGATGCTCGGGCTGACGCTCGGGGCTCCCCGGGCTCACGGACAGGCCCAGACCAAGACGCAAGCCAGCGCGCCCAGCCATATCACGGTCATGACCGCCGACGGCCGGTCGAAAGAGGTGATTTACACATCACCCCGCAACCTCCAGGCGCCCAACTGGTCGCCCGACGGCTCGTATCTGCTGCTCAACGGTGGTGGCAAGCTCTGGCGAATGCCAGCCACCGGAGGCGAGCCCCGACAGATCGAGGCCGGTTCACTCAAAAACATCAATAATGATCATGGAATCGCCCCCGACGGCAAGACATTCGCTCTCTCCGCCGGTCAGATCTACATCCTGCCCGCCGACGGCGGCAGCCCCCGACAGGTCACTCAGCAGGTTCCCAGCTACTTCCACGGTTTCTCACCCGACGGCAAGACCCTCGCCTACTGTGCCAGGCGAGGCGATAACTTCGACCTCTACGCCATCAGCGCCGATGGCGGCGACGAGCACCGGCTCACAACCCACGCCGGCTACGACGACGGTCCGGACTACTCGCCCGACGGCCGGTTCATTTACTTCAACTCCGACCGATCGGGAAGCTGGGACATCTGGCGCATCCCTGCCGACGGTGCCGGTCCCGATGATTCCAGGGCCGAGCGCGTCACCTCCGACGAGTACGAGGACTGGTTCCCGCATCCCTCGCCCGACGGCAAGTGGATGGTCTTCCTCTCGTTTCCCAGGGGGACGAAGGGACATCCGGCCAACCAGGAGGTCGTCCTGCGATTGATGCCCCTGCCGGGCGATCGGCTCGCGCCCGCCCCGATTCGCGAGATCGAGCATCTGTTCGGCGGCCAGGGCACCATGAACGTCAATTCGTGGTCGCCGGACAGCTCGCGGTTCGCTTACGTGACCTATGAACGTCCTGGTAAGGCGACACCCTGAATTCGACCCTTCATGCATCCTGATGCGAGGCACAACCGACCATGACTCACGCTTGTCGCGTCCGATTGTCCACCGCCGTGGCCCTGACCATCGCGCTCGCCGCGACCTGGTCGGGACCGTTCGGAACGTCCCTCACGCGGGCCGACGCGCCCGAACCGTCTGCCAGTTCGGCGCTGACGCCTCCCTGGGCCCATCGCGACATTGGCGCCGTGGCGGTGCCGGGAAGCGCCCAGGTGAGCGACGGGAATTTCACGATCGCCGGCACGCTGGACATCTGGGCCAAGGCCGACGGCTTCCATTTCGTTTACCAGTCGCTCGACGGTGACGGCGAGATCAACGCGCGGGTCAACGCGGTCGAGAATACCAACAACCACGCCAAGTCCGGGGTCATGATCCGCGATTCGATCGAACCGGGGGCCAAGCACGCGACGATGGTCGTGACCGCGGTCGATGGAACCCAGTTCCTCCGCCGCAACGAGACCGACGGTATCACCACCGCCACCCGGACCGGCCGTGACCGTGGCAAGTTTCCGTTCTGGGTCAAGCTCGTCCGCAAGGGCGACCTCTTCTCGGCCTATGAATCCGCCGATGGAATCGAATGGTTCAAGGTCGGCGAGGACAAGGTCCCCATGGGCCAGCACGTCCTGATCGGCCTGGTCGGCTCGTCGCATCAGAAGACGGTGACCAGCACATCTCGGATCGATCGCGTGAAGGTCGAACCGGTTCAGCGCTGAAGGACCAGACCCTCGATCATCGTTCGCCGACTTCAGGTCCGATCATGAAATCAATGAACAGGACGGTCGCGGTCTGTCCTCAGATGCACGAAGCCTGAACGGATTACCTGGATATGCGCTCCAGGAAACTCATGGCTTCGTCACGATCCGTCCGATCGGGCGGACGAAATGATTGGAATTTGGTTCCGGCATCAAGCAAGATACGCAACGGGTCCGTGTGTCCGAGGCCGACTCCGCTCGTTCTGGCGGGCGAGCGGGTTTCCTGTGACGCGACGATCGGACAGGGTCGGTATCGGGGTCGTTCGTGCGATACCCGGCGCAGGAATTCCGGCAACGGGCCCCGTTCCTTCACCATTCACACGGGCGAGGAGTGACGACGATGAGACAGCGTTCGCATGCGATCTGGTCCCTGGCGGTCGTGGGGCTGTGGGTCACCTTGGGCCACGGCAGCGCGGCCGTGGCGGCCGACGCGACGGGCACCTGGAAGTGGACCGTCGAGGCGCAACGGAAACACCATCGAACAAACCTTGAAGCTGAAGCAGGACAAGGAAAAGCTGACCGGGACGATGACCGGCCGCGCAGGTACCGAGACGGAGATCGAGGACGGCAAGGTCGCCAACGATACGGTCACCTTCAAGGTGACTCGCGAATTCAACGGGAACAAGTTTGTCATCAAGTATGAAGGTAAGCTGGACAGCGACATGATCAAGGGCGAAGCGAAATTCGAGCGCGACGGCCAGACCCAGAGCCGTCCCTGGGAAGCCAAGCGCGCCAATAATCGGATGCCTCTTGTAACCGACGCGCGGCGGACCCCGGGGTCGACTCCGTGCGATCCCGGGGTCGGAAACAAGCGCGGAGAGGGTTTGTGAGACGACCCCCGATGGTCCCGGCGGTTCGTCAATCGGGGATCGTGTCGAACACGCGAGGGCAATCCGGCAGCGAGCCGAGGAAGGTCCGGCCGTAGGGTTTGCTCAGGACGCGCGGGTCGAGAATGGCGACGATCCCGTGGTCGCTCCGCGATCGGATCAGGCGGCCGAAGCCTTGCTTGAGCTTGATCACCGCCTCGGGAACCTGGTACTCGACGAACGGGTTGCCACCGCGTCGTCGGATCGCTTCCAGGCGGGCTTCGAGCAAGGGATGATTGGGAACGCTGAACGGCAGGCGGACGATGATCACATTCGAGAGCGCCTCGCCCGGCACGTCCACGCCTTGCCAGAAGCTGTCGGCGCCGAAGATCACGCTGTTAACGTCGGCCTTGAACGCCTCGACCATTTTCGAACGCGGCAGACCGTCGCTCTGCGAATACAGCGCGATGTTGTGCTCGGCGAACCAGGGTGCCAGCGCCAGCGCGGCCTCCTGCATCATCTTGTACGAGGTGAACAGGACGAACGCCTTGCCCTGGCTCTTCTCCAGGTAGTAGGCGATCGCGTCGATCGCCCGCCGCTCGAAAAGCCGCGACTGCGAAGGGTCCGACGGATCGGGCAGGCCGCGCGGGAGATGAATGGTGACTTGCCGGGCGTAGTCATAGGGACTGCCAAGCTGGAGCGACTCGCAGCGCAACAGGCCCAGCCGGGTCTTGAGGAAGTCGAACCGCGGCGGCGAGCCCACGCTCAGGGTGGCCGAGGTGAGCACGCAGGTACGTACCCGATCGAAAAGCGCCTGCCGTAAGGTCGGTCCGACGTCGAGCGGCGCCGAGCAGAGGCTGACCTTGCGCCGGCTGGAACTGGCGTTGCTTCCATCGGCCTCAATCCAGTAGACGCTGTCGGACGCCGACTGGGCCAGCCAGCTCGAGAGGGCGTCGGCGAGGCTGGTGCAGCGGTCCTGCGCGGCGGTCAGCTCGATCTTCTGCTCGGGCTTCTCCGCGAGCCGGGCTCCCTGGCCGATCAACGTGGCGAGCTTGCGGAGCTCCTCGGAGAAATGGTCGGGCCAGCCCATCGGGCCTGCGCAGCCGGCCGTTGCTCGCGGGCTGGCGTTGCTGCCAGTCCATCACGCCTTCAAAGAAGTCGCGGGCCACCGATCGAACGTTCCGGAGGTGGTCAATCGCCTCGTGCAGTCGATGATAGACGAGTAGTCCCTTGCTGCTCCGTTCGTTGTACAGCCGGTTGAGGGCGTATTCAACCTGGCCGCTGGTGACGTTCAGGCCAAGGTGCTGGCCAGCGACCGCTTCGAGGGTATGCGCCTCGTCGAAGATCGCGACGTCATAATCCGGCAAGATCCCGCCGCCGCCAGCCATCCGCACAGCCAGGTCGCTGAAGAAGAGGGCGTGGTTGACGACCAGCAGGTTGGCCGACCAGATCCGTCGTCGCGCCTTGTGGTAGAAACAGTCGTTGTACCTGGGACAGCTTTTGCCCAGGCAGTTGCCGCTCTCACTGGCGACGGCGTCCCAGACGGCCGGCGCGGGGCGGAACTCGAGGTCGGATCGGCTGCCGTCGGTCGTCGTTTGCGACCAGTGCGCGCATCCGGTCAAGCTGTCGGAAATCGTCCTCCATGAAGAAGGTCGCGCCGGCCCGCGCGACCGCCGCGTCCATCCGCCGAAGGCTGATATAGTTCGACCGACCCTTGACGAGGACCGCCGAAAATTCCTGCGGCATCACCGCCCGCAAGAACGGGATGTCCTTCTGGAGCAGTTGCTCCTGGAGGCTGATCGTGTGGGTCGAGACCACGACCTTGAGCTTGCGCTCGGTCGCCGCCAGGATCGCCGGCACGAGGTAGGCGAAGCTCTTGCCGACACCGGTCCCCGCCTCGACCACCAGGTGGCCCGGCCCATCGATCGCCCGGCCGACCGCCTCGGCCATCGCAAGCTGCTCCGGTCGCGCCTCGTAACGGGGTAACCGACGCGCGATCGCACCCCCGGGTCCCAGGATCGGGGCCGGATCGATCGGCGGCGGCGATCCTTCCCCGTCAGGACGCTTGGTCATCGTGATTGACTTGGCTTTCTTGTAGGGTAGGCCTCGGCCTGCCATGATTCAAAGAGAATGGCAGGCCGAGGCCTACCCTACAAGTGAAGGACCGCGGTCAGATCCGATCCGATTCGATCAAGCCGCTGGTCGGGCTGGAAGCCGTGGCGTAGAGCTTCTTCGGAATCCGGCCGGCGCTGGCGGCGAGGCGGCCGGCCTCGATCGCCAGGCGCATGGCGTGAGCCATGCGCAGCGGGTCGGCCGCGCCGGCGATACCGGTATTGAGCAGGACGCCGTCGCAGCCCAGTTCCATCGCCAGAGTCACATCGCTGGCCGTCCCAACCCCGGCGTCGACGATCACCGGATACGTCGGATCGTTAGCCTTGAGGTCCTCGAGGATGATCCGGATGTTGTTGGGGTTGAGCACGCCCTGGCCGCTGCCGATCGGGCTGCCGGCGGGCATCACGCTCGTCGCGCCGGCGTCCTTGAGCCGGCGGGCCATCACGGGGTCGTCGCTGGTATAGCAGAGGACCTGAAACCCTTCCTTGACCAGGACCTTCGTGGCCTCGAGGGTCGCCAGCGGGTCCGGGAGCAAGGTCCGTGGGTCGGCCAGGACTTCGAGCTTGACCCAGTCGGCGCCGGGGTTGTCGAGCCCTTCGAGCAGCTCGCGGCCGAGCCGCGCGTGCCGCAGCGCGTCCTCGGCGCTGAAGCAGCCGGCGGTGTTCGGCAGGATCGTGTACCGCTTCGGGTCGAGGAAATCGAGCAGGCTCCGCCCCTCGCGGTCAATTAGCCGCTCCCGGCGCACCGCGACCGTGACCACCTCCGCGCCGCTGGCGGCCAGGCAGTCGCGCATCAGCTCCAGGGTCGCATACTTGCCCGTCCCGACCAGCAGCCGGCTCTTGATCGTGTGCGAGCCGATCGTGAGCGGCGCTTCCGGTCCCGAACCGGACCGGGGCGCTGTCGCGGAACCGCCGCCGACCAGGGTCACAACTTCGAGAACGTCACCATCGGCCAGGGCCGTCTCGGCGTGCCGACGACGGCTCACCAGGCTCCGGTTGACCTCGACGGCGACGTGTTCGGGCTTGACTTCAAGCTGACGCAAGAAGCTCGGCCACCGTCAACGCCTCGGAGACCTCGCGGCGATGGCCGTTGAGCGTGATGATCACGGGTTCCTGTACGATTCAAGGCACCGGATTCGGTTTCCATGGGTTAGCAACGTCTGTCCATCGTATGACCCGCCCGCCCCGGGGTCAAGCTCGCCGGGCCACTCAAAACAACGTGGAGCATCAGGAAGGGGGAAGCACTTCCTCCGTCTCCCACGGGACGAGCCAGTAGTAGACGGTGTGCTCTTCCTCCTCGTCCGGGGTGGTGAGCGTGACCACTTTCTTGGGCTTGGCCCCCTTCATGTCAAAGTCGTGCGAGATGATTCGCGAGCCCGGCTTGAGTTGTTGAAGCTGGGGCATCAGGCGAACGTTGAGTTCGGGCAAGAGGTAAAGCGTCACGACGCTGGCCGGGCTCAGGTCGGTCTCGAAGATATCGGCGTGCTTGATCGTGACCAGGTGTCCCACGCCGTTCTTCTCGACATTCTCCCGGGCCTCCTTGATCCGTTGGGGATCGATGTCGAAGCCGACCGCCTTGACGCCGTACCGCTTGGCCGCGGTGACCACGATCCGGCCGTCGCCGCAGCCCAGGTCGTAAAGCACCTCACCCGGCTTGAGCGCGGCGAGCTCGAGCATCTTGTCAACGACTTCCTGCGGGGTCGGCACAAAGATCACGTCGGGCTTCTTGACCGGCGGTTCCTTGACCGCCTGCGAGAAGGCAGGTGCCGGCCGCCCATCAGGGCCATGACCAGGGCCACCGCAAACAGAACCCGGGCCGAACGGCCGCGCAGTCGATTGGAGGTGAGACATCGAACGGGCTCCCGAGGGTGCGTCTCGTCTGAGGAACCGACCGCGAACACGGTCCAGAGGCGTTCCCGAGCGCGACTCCTAATGAACCAGGAGACGCCGCGGCGGATTCGAGAAAAAAATCCCGGCACCGGCAAAATCGCCGCGAGTGCGTGCCCGAGAAGTACACGAAAATCATCAAATCATTTTGATATTACAGTCATTTTCCAAGACCGTCGATGATCCATCGGTTCCGCTGGGTCTGGAAGTGGCAAAGCGCCACGGCGCAGGCGTCGGCGACGTCGTGCGGCTCGGGGAGTCGATCGAGGCCCAGCTCGGTCTGGATGGCGTGCTGGATCTGCGCCTTGGGGGCCTTGCCGCTGCCGGTGAGGGTCTTCTTGATCCGCGACGGCGGCATAGCCGACGACGGCTTGACTCCACGCTCGGCCGCGGCCAGGACGATCACGCCGCGGGCGTGGGCCATCAGGATGGCCGTCCGGGGATGCTTGACGTGGCTGTGCACCTGCTCCAGAGCGAGGCTTCGGGCGGAAAGGCGTCGAGGATCTCGAGCACCCCCTGATGAATCAGGTGCGAGCCGCTCGCCCAGCGTCTTGGACCCGCGGGTGCGGAGCATCCCCGCCTCGACCACGAACGGGCCACGCGGCGAGGGGTCGACAACGGCGTAGCCCGTGATCGTGCAGCCCGGGGTCGATCCCCAGGACCCGGCCGCTTCAGGGGCTCGGCGTTCGGCGTTGATTGAGGTTCCGCGGTCGATCGCCATGCCGGTCTCGTCCTTCCCTGGACTACCTGGATATCTGCAATTCATGAGTTATCCGCTCGATTCGATCCGCCAGGCGGTGCCCTCGGGCCGGTCCTCGAGCACGACGCCGAGCGTGCCCAGGGTCTTGCGGATCTCGTCGGCCAGCGCGAAGTTCTTTTCCTTGCGGAGCCGGGTGCGGAGCTGACCAGCAGGTCGAGCAGGGGGGCGGTCAGCGTGTCGCCGGGCCGCAGCCGACGGCTTTGCTCGCGGGCTGCCGGAAGAGGCCGAGGACCTGGGTCAGCTCCTTGAGGACGACCATCCCCGCGCGGTACTCGGCCAGGGCCCCGGCGGGCGCGAGCCGGGGACCAGCGGGTTGGCGTAAGCGGTTCAGGGCGTGGACCACTCGAACAGCTCGCCGATGGCACCGCCGGTGTTGAAGTCGTCGTCCATCGCCTCGAGGAAGCGGCGGCGGTGCTCGGCGATCTCCTGGAGCAGGGGCGAGCGCGCCGGGATCGAACTCGGCCCGCCGGGCCGGTGCTTCGAGCTGGTCGAACGCGGTGCCGCGTCAGGGCCTCGAACCGCTCGAAGGCCTTGCGGAAGGTCTGAAGGCCGCGCGCCAGCTCGTCGAGCCGCGACGGCCCGTAGTCGATCGGACGGCGGTAGTGGCTGGTCAGGAGCAGGGCTCGGAGCGTGTCGGGGTCGTGGGCCTGGAGCAGGTCGCTCATCAGGACGATCGTGCCGGGGTCCGACTTGGAGATCTTCTTCCCATCCTTGGTGAGCAGGCCGTTGTGCATCCAGTAGGTGGCGAACGGCTCGCCGCTGTACGACTCGGACTGGACGACCTCGTTCTCGTGGTGGGGGAAGACCAGGTCGAGCCCGCCGCCGTGGATGTCGAAGTGGGCTCCCAGAAGCTTCATGCTCATCGCCGAGCACTCGATGTGCCAGCCGGGCCGGCCCGGTCCCCACGGGCTCTCCCACGACGGCTCGCCGGGCTTCGAGCTCTTCCAGAGGGCGAAGTCGCCGGGGTGCCGCTTGAGCGACGAGGGCTCGATCCGCGCCCCCGCCTGGAGTTCTTCCGGGTCGCGATGGCTCAGCTTGCCATACTCCGGGGCGCGGGTCACGTCGAAGTAGACGTCGCCCCCCGACGCGATAGGCAAACCCCTTGTCGATCAGCCCCTGGGTGATCTCGATGATGTCGGCGATGTGCTCGGTCGCCCGCGGGCATGTGGTCGATCCCATCGACCCCCAGAGCCTCGAGGCAGGCGAGGTAGTCGGCCGTCACCCGCTCGGCCAGGTCTGGACCGTCGTCCCGTCCTTCTGGGCCTGGACGATCAGCTTGTCGTCGACGTCGGTGATGTTGACGACCCAGGTCACCTCGTAGCCGAGATAGACCAGGTAGCGCTTGATCGTGTCGAAGATGACCGGCCCGACCATGTGGCCGATATGGCTGGGCGAGTAGACCGTGGGCCCGCAGACGTACATCCCCACCCGGCCGGGGGTGACGGTCTGGAACGGTTCCTTGGTCTGGGTCAGCGTGTTATAAATGCGAAGTGGCATGAGGATTGGTATTTCAAAGGGGTGGACGAGAAGTCCGTCAAACGAAAGTCCATGGTGCCGACTTCCATCGGCACGAGGCCCAGGAAGTCACCGTCTTGATGGAGTCATGCCGATGGAGGTCGTGCGCCACGGACCCAACATCCTTGCTCCGTAAGCTTCTCATACACGCTCTCAGAGGATCATCGACGACATCACGAACCCGGTTCGACCAGGACGATGGCCTCGCAAGCAGATGGCCTCGCCCGGCCGACGGGTCCGACATGCTCGCCGGTCTTGGCCTTGACATTGACGGCCGCCGGGATCGAGCCCGAGCAGCCGCGCCAGGTTCGCGCGGAGGGCCGGCTTGTAGGGGCCGAGCTTGGGCTCCTGGGCGTGGATGATCACGTCGCAGTTGACCGGCCGCCAGCCCGGACCCTGCGACCCGGGCGACGACCTCGCGGAGGAGCCGGGCGCTGTCGAGCCCTTTCCATGCGGGATCGGTGTCGGGGTAATGCTCGCCGATATCGCCCAGCCCGGCGGCGCCGAGCAGGGCGTCGGCGACGCGCGTGGAGCACGACGTCGGCATCGGAATGCCCGACCAGGCCGCGGGGATGTTCGATCGGCAACCCCTCCCAGGATCAGCGGCCGACCTTCCGCCAGCCGATGCGTGTCGTGTCCGAGCCCCACCCGCACGTCGCTTTCCCCCCCGGAAACCGGAACCGATCGCTTCAGGCTCTGAAGCGGGCGACCACTCACCCGCGCGTCTCTATTCACTTTTTTGGGAAGCGACAGGCCCAAGAATCTAACGCCTCGGCATCGTCTTGACCATCCCTCCACCCGGCACCTCGATCCCTCCGTGCTGAACCGAGCACATTGCAGGCGTCCTTTTCCGCTCGAACCCACGCAAATTCAACGGTGTGTTCCCATTTCCGTTCCCCACTTTGGCATTTTTGGGAAGAAAGCGCCCCACAGTGGACAAAACGTTGCACCTCGGATTGAGCCCCTTGGGAACTTGAAAAAAAATTTTGTCGTGATGGTGGAGTCATTTCCGTCAAATTGGACGTACTGAGTGTGAGGGTCGGCACGCGTCGTGCTTTCCCTTGATACTCGTTCGCGGCACGAGGCAAACCCGCCCGGCGGGCGACTCGAGTTGCGATGGAATCGCACTCCACCGGACGACCACAAATTCACGGAGGTTTCCCATGTTGGTCCTGAGCCGCAAACTGAATGAGAAGATCGTGATCGACGGCAACATCACCATCACCGTCGTCAAGATCGACCGCAACCAGGTCCGCCTCGGCATCGAGGCGCCGGGCCAGGTGCCCGTCTATCGCGAAGAGATCCTGCCCATCGCCCTGAAGGAAGCACGCGATGCCCAGGCCCTCGCGGTCTGCTCCTGATCGGGTCCGCCATGAAGGGAACGCTGTCGCTCACGCAAGCTGCTCGACAAGTCACGGCCCGCGGAGTATTCTCAAACAAGCGTGAAACTCCACGCCCCGGAGTCTTGCTTCGAGACCCTGTCCCTGGCTCGCCAGGATCGAAGAGGAGTGCTTGATGAGCACGGCGAACGAAACGGGTTTGCACCGCCGCGAATTCCTCGGAAGCGGGGCGATCGCCTCGGCGGCGGCCCTGTCGATAGCCCAGAGGAGCCATGGCGCTGCTCCTCCGGCCGGTGCGGGTCCGGCGACGAATCCGACGACGAGCTTGCCGCGGCGCAGTCCTGGGCAAGACCGGGGTCGAGGTGACGATCCTGAACCTGGGGACGTGGCGTAGTCCCGGCCTGAATCGTCTGCTCCGGTTCGCCTACAACAGCGGAATCCGCTACTTCGACACCGCCGACTGCTACGGGTCCGAGCCCGCCATCGCGCGCTGGTTCCAGGAGAACCCGGAAGTCCGCAAGCAGATCTTCCTGGTGACCAAGGACCATCCGAACACACCCAAGCAGTTGATCGAGCAACTCGACACTCGCCTGGCGGCACTCCAGGTCGATCAGGTCGACCTGTTCCTGATCCACGGGATCGGCCGCGACTACGGCAACGCATCGCTCGAGTGGCCGAAGAGCAAGGAGCTGAAGGAGACGATCGAGGCGATCAAGAAGTCGGGCAAGGCGCGGTTCGTGGGGTTCTCATGCCATGACCCACGTCGGGCCGAATACCTTCAGGCTGCCGCCGAGGGAGGCTTCGTCGACGCCATCATGCTCCAGTACACCCCCTGGCTCGACAAGGACGCCCCCTTGAACCGGGCGCTCGACGCCTGCCACAAACGCGGGATCGGCCTGATCTCGATGAAGCAGGTGGCGGGCCAGTCGGACCGGATCCTCCAGGAAGTTCCCAAGCGAGCCCCGGAGCTCGTGGCCAAGGGGCTGACCCCCTACCAGGCGCTGCTGCACGCGATCTGGACCGACGAACGGATCAGCTCGTCATGCGTCTCGATGCGCAACCTCGACCAGATCCGCGAGGACACCCAGGCGGCGGCGAAGTTCGCCCCGTTGAAGATCGGTCGAGATCGAACGCCTTCGCGACGCCTGCCTGGCCGCGGGGCCAACCTTCTGCGCCGACTGCGACGGCCGCTGCGCCCATGCCGGCGGCACGTCCGCCGCCCTTGGCGACCTGACCCGACTTCTCACCTATCACGAGCAATACGGCTATCGCGGCGAAGCCCGACGACTCTACGCCGCGCTTCCCGCGGCTGAAAAGGACTGGAGCGGCGCCGACCTCGAGGCCGCGCGCCAGGCCTGTCCCAACCGGCTCGACTTCGCCCAGCTTCTGCCCCGGGCGACAGCGATTGCTCGGCTGAACCGGTGCCGATCCCATCTCCGGCAATCAGGCACAAACTCCGGGAATTTGCTTGAGTTCGGCGCGTTTTCTCGCGATGATTGCCGAGTGACAGAACCGTATAACGCGAGCCGCGCATCCCTCGTTCCACGAGGGCGCGCTCCGGCGAAGCCTCGGCGACGACGCATCGAAAAAAGAGACCTGAGTTGACGCGGACGCGACGGTTCCAGGACGACAAGGCCTGCGATCATGGGTATGAACATCTACGTCGGTAACCTGCCCTACGATACCACCGGCGACGACCTCGTCCAGTTGTTCCAGACCTACGGAACCGTGACGAGCGGCCAGGTCATCATCGACAAGTTTAGTGGACGAAGCCGGGGCTTCGGATTCGTCGAGATGGACAACGACGACGAAGCCCAGTCAGCCATCGACGCCCTGAACGGCACTCCCTACGGTGGCCGTCCCTTGACCGTCAACGAGGCTCGGCCACGGGAAGACCGGGGTGGCCGGGGCGGCGGATATGGCGGCGGCGGCGGCGGCGGCGGTGGTCGCGGCGGTTATGGCGGGGGCGGGGGCGGGGGCCGCGGCGGATATGGAAGCGCTGGCGGGGGCGAGCGCGAAAGCTACTGAATGCGAGTTTTCCATCCCTCGGCACGCGGCGCCGATGCGCGAGCCAGCTTGACCCGGAACGTGCCTGTGGCGCCGGTCGTGACGACTCTGCGCCGGCATCCCACTTCGCCCCGCGCGGAATCCGAGCTCCGAACCGGACCGTTTCACGATGTTATCTGATAGAGGCCGCACCACGCCGCTGGCGCGGTCTGGGTATTCCTTGGCAATTCGGATGAATCTAGCGAACCGGTGCTTCGCGCCGATTCGAACAGTTTGTCCACCAGCACGAACGAACTCGAACCCCGGCACGAACGAACTCGACCGGCGGTACAAACGAACTCGAACCCCGGCACAAACGAACTCGACCGGCGGTACAAACGAACTCGAACCCCGGTACAAACGAACTCGACGGTTGGCGCGAACGAACTCGACGGCTGGCGCGAACGAACTCGACGGTTGGCGCAACGAACTCGACGGCCGGCACAAACGAACTCGACGGCGGCACAAACGAACTCGACCGCCAGCACGAACGAACTCGCGCCCCGGTACAAACGAACTCGAACCCCGGCACGAACGAACTCGTTCGGGCAGGGGCGGTCGGTGTCAAAAAGGGAGGCGGCGCGCGTGAGAAACGCCCCTGCCGCGCGACCGCAAGGGACTTGGCGAGGCGATTCTGGTTGTGTATAGTTAATGATTGCTTCCTCTTGCGCCAGGGCTTGTGACCACGGGCGCGATCGGGAATTCGGTGGTGATTGCTCTTCAAGCGGATCTGTGGGTTGAACCGACTGTCCGTGTTCGAGACGGTCAGGAAGGGGAGGTATTGCCTGTGGTGAAGTTACGGGTGCGTTCCGGCGAGTCGATTCAGGAGGCGGTCCGTCGCTTCCGCAAGCTCTGCGAGCGGAGCGGACTGCGCAAGGAGATGCGGCGCAAGGCTTATTATGAGAAACCCAGTGAGCGCCGTCGCCGCGAGGAGCTGAAGCGGCTCCGCAAGGCTCGCCAGGCTGCCCGGGTCTGAGACCTGTGACCGGACTGTCGCGAATCACGCCAGGGCTGGGCACGCAATTCGTTCCGTGGCCCATTTAATGCATCCACTCGACGGTCAGAGGCCGTTGCCGACGGTGAGAGGAACCAGGTTCCCTCCCGCGCATGCGCCTCTGACCGCTGTTGCTTGCTTCTTCCTGGCTCAGACGTCGACCTCTCGGGGTCGAACGCGCAGGGCGGGGTAACGGCCCCGGATCGGCTCGACCTCCTGGTCGACGAAGGCCTCAACCTGCTCGGGGGCCCTACCGACATAGCGTTTCGGATCGAGCACCGCCGAGAAATCGAGCCGCGGGAATTCCTGATCGGCTTCGAGTCGCGCGATCAGGTCGTTGTCGCCCGCTCCTTCCTTGATCCGGCTGACGGCTGCCATGGAATGGATGCGGACCCGTTCGTGAAGCGCCTGGCGATCGCCCCCAGCCTGGACGCCGGCCATGAGCAGGTTCTCGGTCGCCATGAACGGCAGTTCCTCGGCGACGTGCCGCGCGATGGGCGCGGTATGAACGACCAGGCCGGGCACGACATTGAGATAGAGTTGCAGGATCGCGTCGATCGCGAGGAAGCTCTGCGGCACGACCAGGCGTCGGATCGCGCTGTCGTCGAGGGTCCGCTCGAGCCACTGGGTCGCCGCCGTCTGGCTCATGGCGGGGACCAGGGCCTGGGCGAACCTGGCCAGCGAGCAGATTCGCTCGGCACGCATCGGATTCCGTTTGTAGGCCATCGCCGAGGAACCGATCTGTTCGGCCTCGAACGGCTCCTCGATCTCGCGCTCGTGCGCCAGTAATCGGAGGTCCGAGCCAAACCGATGGCGCTCTCGGCCACTCCCCCAGCGCGACGAGCGTCTGGGCATCGACTTTTCGCGAGTAGGTCTGCCCCGAGACCGGGTAGGTCGCCGCGAACCCGAACGCCGCCGCCACCCGTCGGTCGAGCTCCTCGACCCGGTTGTGATCGCCATCGAAAAGGGCCAAAAAGCTCGCCTGCGTGCCGGTCGTCCCCTTCACCCCCAGAAACTTCAGGCTCTTGATCCTGCGTTCGATCTCGTCGAGGTCGAGGATCAGCTCATGGCACCAGAGAGTGGCCCGTTTTCCCACCGTGACAAGCTGAGCGGGCTGGAAATGGGTGTAGCCGAGACAGGGCAAGTCCTTCCATCGGACGGCGAAGACGGCCAACGCGTCGATCGCCTCGATGAGCAGATCGCGCACCAGGCCCAGGGCCTCGCGGGTCAGGATCAGGTCGGTGTTGTCGGTAACATAGCAACTGGTCGCCCCCAGATGGATGATCGGGCGGGCCAGCGGAGCGGCGTCTCCCAGGGTATGGACATGGGCCATCACGTCGTGTCGGAGTCGCTTCTCGTGCCGGCGAGCCGCCTCGAAATCGATCGAATCGACCTGGCGCGCAGAGCCTCGATCTGAGCTTCGTCGATATTCAACCCGAGGTCGCGCTGGGCCTCAGCCAGCGCGACCCAGAGCTGACGCCAGGTCGAGAACTTGCGCTGCGGCGACCAGAGCGCGGCCATCGTACGACTGGCGTAACGATGAACCAGGGGATTGTCGTAGATCTCGTGAGAGTTCATCAGGCGAGGTCCCGATCTAACAAGCCAGATAACGTAAATATTTTAATGTTTCACTAGATTTCGATCAGATACCGCCCAGGACGCGGGCGCGACCGACCCGGGAGATGGCAAGCATGAACGCGGCGGTACGCATCGAGATTTCCTTGCGGACCGCGAGCTCGTGAACCTTCAGGAAGCTTTCCACCAACCGATTCTCTTCCTCGCGCTGGATCTGCTCGAGCGGCCAGCGGAAGTGCTGGAGGTTCTGGACCCACTCGAAGTAGCTGACGATGACGCCGCCGGCATTGGCGAGGATATCGGGGACGACCGGTATCCCACGGCTCCTGAAGATGTCGTCGGCGTCGGGCCAGGTAGGTCCGTTGGCGGCCTCGATGATGATCTGGGCCTGTACTGCGCGGGCCTTGGTGGCATCGAAGACTCCGCCCAGTGCCGCCGGGATCAGGACGTCGACCGGCATCGTGAGGAGCTGGTCATTCGTGCTGGCATCGCCCTCCTTGAAGCCGGTCACCTTGTGATGGACGGTGATGTGCTTGTCGAGGGCGGGGATATCGATCCCTTGCGGATTCATCACGGCCCCATAGGCGTCGGACACTGCCAGAATGATCCCACCCTGTTGATGCAGGAATCGGGCCGTGTGGCTGCCGACATTGCCGTAACCCTGGATGGCAAAGGTCGTTCCGGCGATCGACTTCTTGCGGGTCCGAAGGACTTCGCGGGCCATAAGGGCAACGCCGTACCCCGTGGCGGCCTCGCGGCCGGCCGAGCCGTGAAACTCGACGGGCTTGCCAGTGACACAGGCGGGGTGGAAGCCATGGTACTTCGCGTACTCGTTCATGATCCAGGCCATGACCTGGGCGTCGGTGCCGACGTCAGGCGCCGGAATGTCCTTGTCCGGACCGATGAAGTCGTGGATCTGCTGTACGAATTTCCGAGTCAGCCGTTCGAGCTCACCCCGCGAGAGCTTGCCCGGGTCGCAGTTGACCCCACCCTTGCCGCCGCCGAACGGGAGGTCGACGACCGCGGTTTTCCAGGTCATCAGGCTGGCCAGCGAACGGGCCTCGTCCTGGTCAACGTGAGGGTGGTAGCGAAGTCCCCCCTTGAACGGCCCGCGAGCGTTATCGTGCTGGACCCGGTAGCCGATGAAGTTGCCGATCTCTCCCGAGTCCATTTCGATCGTGACCTCGACCCGGAGCTCGCGGTCGGGGGTAATCAACAGCGTCCGCATGTTGTCGGTGAGGTCCAGCAAGGCCGCGGCCTGCTCGAAGTAATAATTGGTGGCCTCGAAGGCTTGCATCGGACGACCGATCCACGGTTAATGGGAGAGAACCAACCCGGCCAAAGCGCCGCCAGAGCCGATCGTACGGGCTCTCTCCTCCGAGAGCAATGGCCCTTGGCCATGGCAAACCAACGCCTGAGTACCACACGCGATGACTCGCCCCTGGAAGCTCGCCACACTGAATTATAACCAGGTTAAAACCGACGGACCGTTCGAGGTGGCACTCCTGCCGATGGGGGCCACCGAACCGCATAACCTGCATCTGCCCTACGGAACCGATACCTTCCAGGTCGAGGTCATCGCCGACCGAGCCTGCGCCGCCGCGGCCGAAGCGGGCGCCCGCGTCGTCCGGTTGCCGGCCATACCGTACGGGACCGAGACCAACCAGATGAAGTTCCCGCTGGCGATGAACCTGAACCCGAGCACCCTGGCGCGGGTGATCGCGGACCTTGTCGAATCGCTCGCGACTCACGGCATCCGTAAGTGCGTCCTCCTGAACGGCCACGGCGGCAACGACCTCAAGTGGGTCCTCCGCGAACTGCACTGCACCACTCCGGTCCATTTATTTCTGTGTAACTGGTACAAAGTGGCCGCCGACCGGCATGGCGAGATCTTCGAGGACCCCGGCGACCACGCGGGCGAACTCGAGACGAGTATGGGGCTAGCTCACTTCTCCGATTATGTCGCGCTCGAGCAGGCCGATCCCGGGCAACTCGCCGCGACCCGTTTTGAGGCCGTCAACCGGGGATGGGTCGAGATCACACGTCCCTGGCACCTCCTGACCACCAACAGCGGCGCCGGCGACCCGCGTCCGGCCACGGCCGCCAAGGGAGAGGAGCTAACGTCGATCGTCGTCGAGCGGCTGGCGCGATTCCTGACCGAGCTGTCCGCGAGCCCCATGAATGAGTCGTTCCCTTATTGAGACCAATTGATGCGTTGCGCCCTTGCCCGACTGGCCTTCCCGATCGCGCTTATGCTCTTACCTGGCTGCCGACCAGATTCGTCTCCCCGGGCGAATCGCCCCGCCGCGTCGTCGTCAGCCCGGACGATCAAGGAATATACGATCACGGGAATCGTGCGATCCCTCAGAAAGGAAAGCCGCCAGGTCGTGATCCGCCATGACGCAATCCCGGGCTTCATGGAGGCGATGACGATGCCCTTCACGGTCAAAGACCCGGCACTCCTTGACGACATGGGCACCAACGACGAGGTCGAGGGGAAGCTCCGGGTCGAATACGAGGGGAAGGAGATCAAGGATTACGAACTCGTTGACCTGGTCGTCCGAAAGCCCGCGCCGGCACCGTCGTTGACCTTGAGCGCGGCGAGCGGCGAGCCGCGACCTGGCACCTCCACCAGCCGCCTCAACGTGAATGAGATGGTGCCGGATTTCCGGATGACGACACAGGATGGCGAAACATTGTGCTCTCGGACCTCCGGGGAAAGGTCGTGGTACTGACCTTCATCTATACCCGTTGTCCGCTGCCTGACTTCTGCCCCTTGATGGATCGCAAATTTGCGGGCCTTGCCGGGTCAATTGAAGGGGTCGCTACGCGTGCGGACAAGGTTCGCTTGATCTCGCTGAGCTTTGACCCCGATCACGATACGCCCGAGGTCCTCAAGAAGCACGCCCAAATCCAGGGAGCCAGGCCGCCCCTCTGGACATTTGCCGTTGCTACGTATGACGAACTGTCCAGAATCGCCCCGAGACTCGGATTAGCTTATGGACCAACTGGTAACGAGATTGCCCACAATCTCTCGACAGCCGTCATCGACTCTGAGGGAAAGCTGGCCGACCTGCGTGTCGGCTCGGCCTCGAAAGCGTGGACCACGGCCGATCTGCTGAAGGTCATTATCCCGCTCACGAGGCAACCTTCGTCGCGTTGAGCGGTCGGCATTACAGGAGGTCATCACGGCAAAATGCGCTGACCTAGAACAGTGTTGAGATTGAGCATGCTCCGGCGATGGCGAGCCATGGTATCGAGGTACTGCTTGATGGTCTCGTTGTACTCACGCTGAGCGTCCAGATAACCGACGAGGTTGACTTCTCCACCGATGTAAAGTCGGTAGGTGTCTTCCTTGACGACCTGGGCGTTCGGGAGCAGCTCGCGTTCGATTCGCTCAAGTGCCTTGAGCGTGATCAGATATTCGTGGTCGGCAACCTGGACATCGGTGAGGATCTGGCGCTCGAGCTGCGCCAGCTGGATTTGGGTCTGGGTCACGTTGAGCTGGGCACGCAGGATTCCACCCTGGTTCCGATTGTAGATCGGGACCGGAACGGTGACACCCAGGGCCCAGGACATCGGGCTTTTCTCACCGTAGGGCGAGTTGTCCTGGAATGTGTAGGGCTGATAGAGCACATAAACATCCGAGTAGCGGTTCGCTCGTGCCAGCTTGACGTCTGCTTCGGCACGCTGGATGCCGAGCCGATAGGCGACGATATCGGGCCGGACCGTCAGGGCAATCTGCTGGAGCTCCTGTGTAGGAGGGGGGGCAGGGCCCTTGTCTCGAATCGTGCCCCGGAGTTCGAGCTTCTCGACCTCTTCCGGCGCCAGCGCAAGCAAAACTCCGAGTGCCCGCTTTTTCTGTCGCAGGTTCTCCTCGGCGTCGAGCAATCCGATATAGCTCATCTCACGCTGGATCTGAACGCGCTTCACGTCCGGAACGGGCCTTTTGTTCCTTCGAGTAGAGTTCCTGGGTCACAGATAGAACTTTTTCCAGGGTATCATAGCTCGCCCTGGCGTAGATGGCCGTCTGGCGCGCCTGCAGTACGTCAACATAAGATGTGTACAGATTATCGATCGCCAGTCTCACGGCGTCCTGGTATTGCGCCTCGAGTACGTTGCGAGCGCGAGTAGCCACCTGGGTGCGGGACTGCCGCTTACGCGAGACATCCAGAGGGTACGAGATATTGACATCATACTGGGTCTGACCGCCCGGACGGGCCTTCGTGTATCGGCCATAGGGAACGAGCTGACTGTCGGCGTAGAAGACGGGATTGGCGCGGAGGCCCGCGTTGAGGATGTCGGCCTCGGCCATCGGGATTTCCATGAACTTGGCGCGGAGGTCGAGGTTGGCGGCAAGCATCCGGTCGATGGCGGCGTCGATCGTCAACCCGTTCGCGGGACCTTCGGACACCGCCTCGCTCGGGAGGCTGAGTGTGCCGTAGATCGGCTGGGTTGAGATTGGCTTGGGCTGTGGCGCCGCGATACCCATCTGCTGGTCAACCGGGCCTGCGGTCCCCGAAGGCATGGTGACGGTGGTGGGAACTCTCGGCACCGACACGCCGGGGCGCCTTCCAGAAAGGGGATACCGGCACCGGGGGAAGTGCTCGATGCTCCTCCACCCGAGCCGGGTGAAGGCCCAAGCATGGAATCACCCGCACCCGGGGGCTGCCGACCTGAATCGATCGTGGGTCCCTGTGCATCCGCACGGCCTGATATGAGGACCGACAAGCCCAAGAGGATGGCGGTCAGCCTCGTTCCCGACCCACGCAGCCGCGATCGCGCCCTGTTCACCACAACCCTCCCTGGCTCTGAGCCGGACTCAGCCGCTTCCTGGGAATCACTCCCCATCAAGCGACGAGCACCTACCGGCCACGCGATCCTTCGCGTCACACGATGGCTTGTTTATCGGTCGCAAGCAGCATTAGCCGTGAGCCCCAAACCACCGATCTTACCCAAACTCGTTAAAACCGTTAGAAGCGTTCGACTTCGCCGATACGCCCTGCAGAAAAAATTGAGGGTCTGTTGTGAGGTCTCCGGGCGGGTTAAGTTGAAGAGCAGATTGCTTTGACTTCCTGGGCGAGGTGGAGAAGCGAGCCATGCTCTCGGTGAACCGCGGCGCGAACGATCGGGCAAGGATGCGTCGGAGCCGGCAGAGCTTTCGCGGCGCGACGTGCTCCGGGCGGGAAGTCGCGGAGCGCTCGGGCTGTTGGCCGGAGAGCTTGGACTGGCTCGCGGCTGGGGTGCATCGGCTCCGAAAGCCTCTGGCGACAACGCGGTGATTCTGCTGCTCCTGGTAGGCGGTCCCAGCCAGCTCGAGACCTGGGACCCCAAGCCCGAGGCCCCAGCCGAGGTTCGCGGACCCTTCGACACGATCGCGACGGCCGTGCCCGGTGTGCGGCTCTGCGAGCACCTTCCCGGGCTGCGCGAAGGCTGGACCGGGTGAGCCTGATCCGTTCGCTTCATCATGACGCGGCTCCGATTCATGAGACGGGGCAACAATTACTTCAAACCGGCGGTCTGATCACCCCCGGCGCTGACCTACCCCATTTCGGATCGCTGGCGGCTCGCCAGTTCGGATCGCGAGGAGAACTACCGCCGTTCGTCGTCCTACCGCAGTCGATCGGCAATACCGGTGTCGGTCTGCCGCACGGCCAGTCGGCTGGCTCGCTTGGCTCATCGTTCGAGCCATTCGTCCTCGCGGCCGACCCGATTGGCCACGACTATGATCCCCGGCTCCTCTTTGATAAGGCCCGCCGGTTCGTCGACGCCCGTCCCGAACTCTCGGTAAATCGCCCAGGCGAATCGCTCGCACGTCGTACGCCGAATGCTTTCAGGCTCGCCGACGAGCCCGCGGCGGTTCGCGAAGCCTACGGCCGGACCACGTTTGGCCAGAGCTGTCTGCTCGCTCGCAGACTGGTGGAATCCGGCGTTCGGGTCGTAGTTGTAAACATGTTCGAGACTGTCTTTGGTGCGATCACCTGGGACTGCCATGGCACGCGGCCCTTCAGTATGCTCGAGGACTACAAGCGGACGCTCCTGCCGGAACTCGACCGCGCCGTGTCGGCCCTGCTCGACGATCTTTCGGCGAGCGGGCTGATCGACACGACCCTGGTGGTGGCCACGGGCGAGTTCGGCCGTACCCCTCGGCTCAACCCACGCGGAGGACGCGATCACTGGCCGGGGGTCTGGAGTGCCTTGCTGACGGGAGGCGGCCTCTCAGGAGGTCAGATCATCGGCCGGAGCGACGAATCCGCCGCCGCGCCGGTTGATCGGCCTGTTGCCCCGACCGACCTGCTGGCGACGATCTGCCAGAGCCTGGGAATGGCGGCACCGGTTCCGTCTCCGGTGTGACGCTTCGTTACTCGATTCCGTTCGATCTCACGGCCCCGATTTGCCAAGCCCTGGGGCCGCGATGATCGTCCGCAGTCCCTTGCCATCAGCCAGGTTCCAGAACCGGACCTCGCCGTCCCAGCTTCCGGAGGCGAGGGTCTGGCCGTCACTGCTCAGAGCGAAGGTATAAACCCAGTCATTATGGCCCGAGAGTGTGCGGAGCATCTTGCCATTGGAAGGATCGACCACCCGCACGGTCTTGTCACCCCCACAGGCGACGATCTCCTTCCCCTCGGCATGGTACTGGAGCCTGAAGACCGGTCCACCGAAGCCGCCGATCGCGCGGATGGCCTTGCCGTCGTTATCGGGCGCCCAGAGCCGGACCTGGTTGTCCTCGCCTCCCGATGCCACCGTCTTGCCATCGGGGCTGAAGCCCACGGTATAAACCGTCTGCGCGTGACCGGGGAAAGTGATCAGCGACTCCTTCTTGGCGACATCAAAAACCTTACAGGTCTTGTCGCGGCTGGCACTGGCGAGCCGCTTGCCGTCGGGACTGAAAGCCAGGTCGAAGATCCAGTCGGCATGGTCTTCGATGGTCGCCTGAAGCTTGCCGCTGGCGACTTCCCAGATCCGGATCGCCCGGTCGGCCCCCGCCGCTGCCAGCAAGGAGCCATCAGGACTGAAGGCGACGGCGAAGATACAGTCGTTGCTCTCGACCAGGTCGCGGACCTTCTCGGGAAGGCGGTCGCTACCCGGCTCGAGCTTCCAGAGCGTGACCAGACCGAACTGTCCCGGGTCACCGCTGGCGGTCGCGAGGTAGGTGCCGTCGGGGCTGAAGACGGCCTCGTACACCCGCTCGGGCAAGGGACGCAGTCGACGGTCCAGCGCTGCCGTCGGCGACATTCCAGTAATTCAGCTCGTGATAACCTGACGCGATAATTTCCTGTCCGCCCGGCGTGAACGAGAGCGCGGTGATCGGCACGGGAACCGGGTACACCTCCGGGATCACGACCTTGGCGTTCTTGCGAACGACGGAAGTCCAGTCCTCATCAGGAGTCGCCCCGTCGTACCGGCGCCTTCCTTCACCCAGCGCTCGATCAGGGCAAGTGACTCGGCGGGGAGTGGGTCCTGTTTATAGGGCATCCGGGGGTGCGCCATCGGGCGCGGATCAATTCCACGAAGTAACTCGCGTCGGGATCGCCTGCCTCGAACATGATGCCCTCGCCCTGCTGCCCCCCCTTGGCAAGCTGTGCGAACGTGGTCATCACGTACTTGCTCTCGGACTTCCGCGGATTGTGGCAGGCGATACAGTTCTGGACCAGGATCGGGGCCACGTCTTTCAGGAAGCTGATCGGAGACGACGGATCGGCTGGTTCATCGGCCCGGAGGATCGCACCGGGTAACACGAGCCAGAGCGAAATGATCCCACACATCTTGAATTTACGCACGAACAGCATCGTTCAGCTCCCTGAGCCTGCCAGGACCTTGACTTTGAGTCCCATCGCCGGCATCGCGGTCTCTTTCTTGGCCACTTGCAATGTGATAATCGCCTCGGCCTTCACCTCTGCCGCCGAGGCCTTGGGATCGGCCTCGACCTTGACGCTGAACTCCGACTGATCGGGAGCCAGCTTCGATGGCTCGGCCTTGAGACCGGCAGGAAGTCCCTTGAGCGTGATCGTGACCTCCTCCTTGAAGGTCCCCCTGCGGACGACCTTCCCCTTCAGTTCGGTCGATTCGCCCGCCTTGACCTCGAGGCCCGCGTCTGGATTGGCGATCTCGATCTCCGCGGGACGAACGATGCGGAGATTCACGAGCGAACTGTCGATCGTCTGGGCCTTGCCCCCGAGCGTGCCCTTGGCCTGGAGGGCGATCGAGAAGGCTTCGAGCGGGACATCCTCCTTGCTGTTGATGACAAGCTCAGCCTCGGCTGCTTTCTCGTTGAGCTTGGCCGGCGTGACGGATAATCCCGGAATCGCGGGAACGATCGAGAACTCCGAGCGCCGTCGGCTCCGGTCGCGCGATCGAGTCGGATTGGTAGCCTGCCTCCGAAACCGAGGGCAACCTCGACCGGAGTCTCGGGCGTCTGGATCGAACAGGAGCCTGAGCCCGACGAGGCCGCGAGCAAGCCGGTCTGAACGATCGTATTTGTGGTCAACGGGCCCTGAGTGGCGAGCACGATGGACTTCCTGGCCGGCTCGCGGAGAGTTCCCTGCGCCCCCTTGGCCTCACCAAAGACCTGAAGAAAAACGGGTCCGAAACTCGCTTCGGGCGCGGCCGAGAGAGAAAGCACGCCAACCGTCTGTCCGGCGCGACCCGCCCCGCACGAACCGAGAGCCCGGATGGAAGGTTGGCCACGCCCAGATCGATCGGACCGTTGAAACCCTTGCGATCGATCCCGATGCTCACCGACGCCGAGCCGCCCCTGGGGATGCCGAGTTGGGGCTCATCAAGCGTTAACTCGAACGTCTCGACCACCGGTATCACCCTGATCCGGTAGGCGAACCCCACCCCGCCGCGCCGGCCAAGATCGCGAAACGACAGTTGAATCTCACTGGTTCCGGCCGGGACCGTGAAGTCAAGCGACGGGTCGGGCGACGCGATCGGCGGCGGCTTTTTTCCCTTGCCGGGGCTGGGGGTGCCGTGTCGTCGCCGCGCACAGCACGTTCCCCTTGAGGTCAAGCACCTGGAGCACACCATCAAGGGCCGAGCCTCGGCTGGAGGCATCAACCTCGATCCGCAGCTTTTGCCCCGGGGTCACGGCCAGGACGTATCGATCCTCGTCACCCGCCGGGTCGATCCGCCCATTGAGTGCCACGGGCACCGCCGCCCTCAAGGGCAGGGAGGACGGAGACGAATCGACCGGCTCACGAAGCTGAGGCAAGTCGTCCACCAGGAGGGGAATGACCGACTCGACCTCCTGACGGCGACCGTCCGGTCCCGGCTCGGGACAGACGACCCGGGGCACAACCTTATCATACGGATACGCGGGGTCGAGCCGGATGGCACATAGCTCGAGACCCGCCAGGGTGCCGCCGCGAAGCTCGATGCCAAGGGTCTCGCCGCGTCGGCCGCCGATCGGGAAAACCTCGTCAGCCACCGGCACGTCGCCGACAACCAGCCGATAATTCGCCGGTCCTGCTCCCTGGTAACGCGAATCAGCCAGCTCGATCAGGTAGTCGCCATCATCGGGCAACTCGGCCACGATTCGAGCGTCGGTCAAGAGCCCGGGCGTATCGTCAGCCGACGCCACGAAGGCCCCATCGGCGGTCGTCAGGCGAATCTCGGGGTCGACTCCCGACCCGATCCGGGCACATTGCGCGTCCACGATGACGCGCATCCCCTTCTTGCCCCGAAATCGGTAATAATCGACGTCGTTGCCTGCCGCCTTACCCTCGACCACGATCGGCGACTCGATCAACTGCGCGGCGCCGAGAGTGCTGTTCTCCTCGACCTCGGCCACCTGCGGAAGCTGGCCGACGGCGAACAGAACGATATTCGATAAACCCTCTTCCGTTCGCACCCGAACCGGATAAACACCGATCGCGGTGTCAGGGTCGATCGTCAACTTCAGTATCCGCTGCGAGCCGTCACCCTCGGCCGACGTACCTTCGCCCAGAACAAATCGGAACGGCGCGGAGAGTTCGAGGGTTCCTCCAAGGTTTTTCCCCGCGAGTTTCAGCTCGGTGGCCACCCCGCGCTGCGCCCGACCGGGGACGATCGTCGTGACCGTGGGCCGGGCGGCCCGGGCCAACGTTCCCCCGCTCAGGAAAACGCTCAACACGATGGCCGACGTTCCCAGTGGTCGCAACATGGCTCTTTTCCTGGACAATCCCGATCCGACGCCTCAAGGCAGGGCTGCGGATTCCGCGCGATCTCGTTCGAGGTTGTCGAAACGGCAGAGGTTCCGGCAGGTTTGATGAACGTTTAACGTCGCATCGAACCGACCCGTTGTCAAGAATCCAGCGCCGGAGCGACATCACGTTTCATCATTTGGGACACCACTTCGAGCGTGATTCGCGAGAAGATCTGATGTGTTGATGGTACGACACTTGCTTTTCAACATTTCCTGAGACCGATATCCTCGGCCTTCCTCTCCCACGCTGCACTGATATCGAGCACACCCGCTGCTCTGTGTCGCGGAATCTGTTCGACCTTCCTCACCGCTCGCCTCGAAACGCGGGGTGATCGCCGACCATCCGGGTGACTTTTCCACCCGGTTCCATCGATCTGGTCGCGATCACAACCGCGAAACCAGCCACTCGAGGGCCTGTCAACGAGCCTCGCGATGATTTCCGCCCACGTAGGGCCTCATTCAGCGTTGTTCCTCGTCGTTGCGAGGGCACACACTCCTGAAGGGACATGTGATCCATGAATCCGGATTTCCAAGGCCAGGACCCACATGCTCGGCGCGGCTTCACCCTGATCGAGCTCCTCGTCGTGATCGCGATCATCGCGGTTTTGATTGCTCTGTTGCTACCCGCCGTCCAGGCGGCGCGCGAAGCGGCTCGACGCGCCCAGTGTGTGAACAACCTCAAGCAGATCGGGCTGGCATCGGCAAACTACGAGGGAGTCAACGCTTGCCTCCCCCCTGGAGGCTTCATCTCGAACGCGGTCGGAGGCGGCACTCTCAATAACGGCGATTTCAGCGCCCACACCCGGCTGCTTCCCTTCCTCGAACAGTCCGCGCTGTACAACGCGGCCAACTTCTCGCTGCCGATCAAGAACGTCTCGGCGGCGGTGGAAAGCATCAATTCGACGGTGACCCAGACCCGCCTGGGGGTTTTCCTCTGTCCGTCCTCGCCCGCGCCGACATTCATCCTGACCGACGTCACACTCCCGGTCACGGCCAGTGGAAACAACTACTTCGCGTCGTTCGGTTCCTCGCTCGAGTTTTCCGCCTATCAGACCGGGGGACCGCCCAACGGCCCAATCCCCTACGTTTACAATACGGGCGCCATTGTCACTCTGGCCAGGATCACCGACGGGACGAGCAACACGGTCTTGTTCGGAGAATGGAAGATCGGCGATGGTAACAACAGCCTGATCACCCCCTCGACCGACGTGGCGTTTCCCGGCGGTTATCCCAGCGGGATCACTCGAAACGGTCCCCAGATGCTGATGCCGCCCGGCGGCACGCTCCTGATGGCGTGGCTGCCCCAGTGCGCCGCGGCGGCGAATCGGCCCAACCAGACGGATTCGAGCACGCTGGGCGAGGCCTGGGCGTACGCGGTGGTCGGTAACACCCTGGGCAACATGCTCCTCCCTCCCAATTCGCCGTATCCGAATTGCAGCATCGCTCCCGGAAAGCCGCTTCAGAACCCGGGCATCTTCTCGTTACGCAGCTTCCACCCCGGCGGAGCCAATGTGGTCGCCTGTGACGGCTCGGTCAAGTTTCTCAAGAACAGCATCAACATCCAGACCGTCTGGAAACTGGGGTCGATCTCGCAGGGTGAGATCCTCTCCGCCGACGAATACTGAGATCGGATCTCCTGCTGAACCGATGCCGTCCGGCCGTCTCTCGTCTCAAGTGAGGGCGCGGCCGATCGTGCGCGCCGGACGGGCTCTCAACGCGTCGACCCGTCTGTTGTAGAATGACCCGATTCGCTCGATCAACAAACCTGAACCACGACGGCTATCGTCCCTGGAGCACTCTCAAACGTGACGACTTCCGCGTCGAGCCTGACCGTGATCAAGGCCGTCTGCCCTCTGGACTGCCCCGACACGTGTAGCATGTGCGTCACGGTGGCCGACGGCGTGGCCACGCGCTTGAAGGGGGACAACGAGCACCCGTTCACACGCGGGTTTCTTTGCCAGAAGATGACGCACTATCTCGATCGGGTCTACAGTCCCGATCGACTGCTCCACCCGCTCCGTCGGGTCGGACCGAAGGGAGCGGGGCGATTCGAGCGGATCACCTGGGACGAGGCGCTCGCGACGATCGCCAGCCGATTCAAGGAGCTTGCCGACTCGGAGGATGGACCGCAGTCGATCCTGCCCTATAGCTATTACGGAACGATGGGAAAGCTCCAGGCCAGCAGCCTTGACCGGCGTTTCTTCCATCGACTGGGCGCCTCGCGGCTCGACCGGGCGATCTGTGCCTCCGCCGGAGGACTGGGGTATGAATACACGGTAGGCGGCGGCAGGCTCGGAGCGGACCCCGAGGCGATCGAGAACTGCCGGCTCATCATCAACTGGGGCTCCAATACCGCGCACACCAATAGCCACCTCTGGAGCCTGATGATCAAGGCTCGCCAGCGGCGCGGGGCGTCGATCGTGACGATCGACCCGTACCTGAGCCCGACCGCCCGCCGCTCCGACCTGTTCCTCCAGCCGAGGCCGGGCACGGACGCCGCGCTCGCGCTTGGTATCATGCATATCCTCTGGCGCGACGGGCTCACCGACGACGACTATCTCGCCCGCGGTACGGTCGGCGCCGACCTGCTGAAACAACGCGCTCTCGATGAATATCCCCCCGATCGAGTCGCGTCGATCACCGGAGTCGACGCCGAGACGCTCACTGACCTGGCGCATCGATACGGCCGGACGCGACCGTCGCTGATCCGGCTCAATTACGGCTTGCAGCGGCACCACGGCGGCGGCATGGCCGTCCGCTCGATCGCCTGTCTTCCCGCAATCGTCGGCGCCTGGCGCGACCCCGGAGGCGGGGCCTTGTTGACGACCAGCGGCTCCTACGAATTCAATGCCGACCGCCTGGCCCGGCCCGACCTGGCTCCCGTCGGCACGCGGCTCGTCAACATGAACCAGCTCGCCGAGGCGCTCGGCGGCGAGCTCCCTGGCCCCCCCGTCCGGGCGCTTTACGTTTACAACTGCAATCCCGCCGCCGTCGCGCCCGACCAGGCGAAGGTGGTCCAGGGGTTGCGTCGCGACGACCTGTTCACCGTGGTCCACGAGCAGTTCGCGACCGACACCGTCGATTACGCCGACATTGTGCTCCCCGCCACCACCCAGCTCGAGCACGTTGACGTCCACGGTTCGTACGGCCACCTGCACGTCATGCACAACCCACCGGCGATCGCGCCCCGGGGCGAGTGCCGGTCCAATAACGATGTCTTCCGCGCCCTGGCCGAACGGCTCGGCTTCGAGTCTGAAATCTTCCCGGACGATCGGACCTTGATCCGCGAGGCGCTCGACGGCGGTAAACCACTCGATGGGATCACGCTCGAACGGCTCGAAGGCGAGGGCTCGATCCGGCTCAATCTCCCGCGTCCTTTCCTTCCGTTCGCCGATGGCCGGTTTCCGACCCCGTCGGGCAGATGTGAGCTGTACTCCGAACGGATGCGAGCCGCGGGTCTCGACCCGATCCCCTGTTACACGCCGCCGCTGGAGGACCCGCAGACCCGGCCGGAGCTCGCGAGCCGTTACCCGCTCCAACTCCTGAGCCCGCCACGTCCTCAGTTCCTGAACTCGACCTTCGCCAACCAGGAGCACCATCGACGGTCGGCGGGCGACCCAACCGTCGAGCTGGCCAGCGACGACGCCGCCGCACGCGGCCTGGCGGCTGGCGATTGGGCCGAAGTCTATAATGACCGTGGCCGTTTTCTGGCCCGCGTCGCCTTGACCGGTTCGGTCCGGCGTGGGGTTGCCGTCGCCACGGGGCTGTACTGGAGCAAGCTCACTCCCGGCCGAAGCAACGCCAACAGCACGACCTCGACCGCCTTGACCGACATGGCCGGAGGCGCTACCTTCTTCGACAACCTTGTCGAGGTCCGTCCAGCGCCCTCTCCTGAACCGGAAGATCCAACCCAGGAGCATGCGTCCCCATGATCTCTCTTCTCTCGCGGCTGCGCAGGCAGCGCCCCACCCGTTCTCAACTCGAAGTGACCGTGCTGACCCGCGCCCAATGCTGTTGCTGTCACAAGGCGCTCGACCTGCTGCAAGGCTTTCAGCGCACCCACGGGTTCACGCTCAACACGCGGGACATCGACGCTGACCCCGCGCTCCAGGCTCGGTTTGACACGGAAGTCCCCGTGGTCCTGGTGGACGGCAAGGTCCGGTTCAAGGGAGTTGTCAACCCGGTCCTGTTCGAGCGCCTGCTGCTGGCCGAAGCATCGAATCCCCATAGCGAGGGTTGACCGAGCCCATGGCCTGGAAACTGCCCGATGGCTGCGTCCTGGGAATCTTCGGCCAGCAACCGGAGCCAGGTCGGGTCTTGACCCGCCTGGCGCCGTCGATCGGTCCGGGAAGCTGCGTCGAGCCTGTATGAGGCGATGCTGTTCGACAGGCTTGACCTCTGGGACTCGCCGGGCGTGATCGAGCCCGGGGGAAGAAGGGTTCTGGTCTACGATCCTCCCGACGCCGGCCCCTGGTTCGACGAACGTGTGCCCGACTCGTTCGCGCTTCAGCCCCAGGTCGAGGGCTCGCTCGGCGATCGGATGGCCGCCTTCCTTGAGGGCGAGCTGGAAGATGGCGCCACGCGGGTCGTTCTGATCGGCTGCGACGCCCCGACGCTCGACCCCGCGTTCGTCATCAGCGCCTTCCTGGCGCTCGAAGGCCGCGACCTGGTTTTGGGGCCCGCCAGCGACGGCGGTTATTACCTGGTGGGCTGCCGCGGATCGGTGCCGCCAATCTTCGCGGACATGGCCTGGAGCACGTCCCGCGTTCTCACCCAGACAATCGACCGGCTTGACGGCACCGGTCTCAGCCTCGCGCTGCTTCCCCCCTGGTACGATATCGACACACTGGAGAGCCTCCAGATGCTTCGTGGCCACCTTCGCGCCATGCGACGCGCCGGGATGGACCCGCTCACGCCGAGGACCGAGGCGTGGCTGGAACGAAGCGGCGATTGATCCGTTCCGTTCGCTCAACCACGGCCCAGCGACGGTTCGATGGGAGTATCCGGCCCCGAGACTCCCGCCGAGTCGAACGTGGCCATGTCGCGGAGGACATCGGCGGCGGCGGCGATCAGGGGTAACGCCAGGGTGGCGCCGGTCCCTTCACCGAGCCGCAGGCCCAGGTCGAGCAGGGGCCGCAGCCCCATCGCGTCGAGCGCGATCCGATGACCCGGCTCGGTGCCGAGGTGAGCGGCGACCATCGAGCCGCGCACGGCCGGACAGAGCCGATCGGCGATCAGGGCCGCGGCTGTGCTGATCAGACCGTCGAGCACCACGACGGCCCGGTTCCTGGCCGCGCCGACCGCCAGGCCAGCCAGTCCCAGAATTTCGAACCCGCCCACGCGGGAGATCCAGTCCCAGACAGCCTCGTCCCCCTCCGCGGGCCGATGCCGAGCGAGGGCCTGGGCCACGACCTCGCGCTTGCGTCGGAGCGTCGCTTCATCGATCCCCGTACCGCGTCCCACGACCGATCCGGCCGGATGACCCGTCAGGGCCGCGATCAGGGTCGACGCGGTCGTCGTGTTCGCGATCCCCATCTCACCCAGGGCGACGACCCGGAAGCCCTCACGGCCCGTCCAACGATCGCCCAGCTCCAGGCCCGCCCGGAGCGCCCGGTACGCCTGAGCCCTGGTCATCGCGGGCCCGTCCAGAAAGCTCTTCGTGCCGGGCCCGATCGAGCGGACGATCAGTTCATCGTTCGCGCCGGCCTTGATCAAAGGGTGGGCGACCCCGAGGTCCACCACCCGGACCGAGGCGCCCACGCGGCGCGCCAGGACGTTGACGGCCGCGCCTCCCTGTGCGTAATTGGCCACCATCTGACCCGTGACCTCGGCCGGATAGGCGCTCACTCCCGCCGACGCGATGCCGTGATCGGCCGCGAACACCGCGACCAGCGCGGGTGTCGCCGACCGGCCGGTCGGTCCGCTGGATCGACGCGAGCTGGCGACCCAGCTCAAGGAGCCGGCCCAGGCTGCCCGGTGGCATGGTCAAGCGGTCCTGACGCGCGGCCGCGCGGTCGGCCCAGACCGGGTCGGGGGGCTCGACCGCGTCGATCGCCGCCGCGATCTTCTGGAGATCGGCGTCGGGCTCGGCGTTCAAATCGTCACCGGCTTGTCCAGCTTGCGGCGGACACTGACGAACTGGCCGACGTGCATCAGGACATGGAGACCCGGCAGGTGCATCAGCTCGCCGACGGTCGGCACAAAGTTGCGCCATTTCTCGTCCGAGGGCGCGGATAGGTCGGAGTCGCTCAGGCCCTCAAGCACCTTGCTGGTCGCCTCGCGCTGCGCCTTGTAGAGCTGAAGGTACCGATCCTTGGAAAGGAACTTCGAGGCGTCGTCGAGCGTGTTCGCTTCCTTTCCGTGGGCCTCGGCAAACCCCGCGGGGAGCTCGGGCGAGGAGCCGGGCTTGACCGACTCGGCCATCGACCGCTCCGACGCGATCAGATGGCCGAGTTGCCACGCGATATGGTTTTGCCCCGACACCGGCCGGATCAGCAAGTCGGCGTCGCTCAGGTCGCCGAGGTAGCTGTTCAGACACATGTCGCTGAGCTTGTAGCTCTGGAGAATGGCATCCTTCGACGTCATCGTGAATCGTCTCCTCAGGCTGGTTTCGAGGCGTCTACATCGGAAAAGCGGCAGGCGAAAGCCTGAACCGCGGGAACACGAGAGATCGATTAATCTTGGAACTCGGCGATGAACAGTTGCGACGTGTTGTCGGCGGTTCGTCCCTTCGAGGTCCAGAGCAGGTACCGGCCGTCGGCGCTGAAGACGGGCAGGGCGTCGAAGCCTTCGCGGTAGGTCAGGCGTTCCATGCTGTTGCTCGGGTTCTCGGTGTCCATCGCATACAGCTCGTAGTTCTGGTGGCCGTGCAAGCTGGTCGAGAAGACGATGTGGCGGCTGTCCTTGTAGAAGTACGGGCCCCAGTTCACGGCGTCGTTATCGGTCAACTGGCGTTCGGCCGTTCCTTCCGGGTTGTTGATATAAATCTGGAGCAAGTCGTTCTGTTTGCGGTCGCTCCGGTAGATGATCTTCCGGCCGTCGGGCGAGAAGAACGGGCCGCCGTCGTACCCGGGTGATCGTGTGATCCTGCGCGGGTTCTAGCCGTCGGCGTCCATGATGTAGATCTCGGCGTCTCCGTCGCGGAACGAGGTGAAGATGATCTTCGACCCGTCGGGCGAATAGCTCCCCTCGGCGTCATACCCGGGCGTGTCGGTCAGCCGGACCAGGTCTGATCCGTCCGGGCGGGCGCGGAAGATATCCATGGCCGGGTCGAAGTCCCATCGATATCGAGCCGAGCGCGAGTACGCCGGTCCTTTGGGCTTCGCATTCGAGGCGGAAGCCGGACTCGACGCGGCGGGAGCCTCGAGTGCGGGGTCGAGATGGGTCGAGGCGAAGAGGATCGATCGGCCGTCGGGGTGGTAGTACGAGCACGTACACTTCCCCTTGCCGGTGCTCACCCGACGCGGCCTGGCACCGGGCTCGAGGTCGAGCGTGTAGATCTGGTAGTCCTCCGCTCCCGGCTCGGCGGCCTGGAAGATCACCGCCCCGGCGTCGGGACGGAAGTAGCCTTCGCCCGCCCGGGAGAAACCGAAGGTCACCTGGCGGATCTTGGTGAGGTGTTTCGCCTCGAGCCGGTCGGCCTCGGCCGTGGAGAGCGCGACGGGCTCCGGCTCGGCGGCCAGCAGCAGCAGGGTCAGGGTCACAAGCATAGGGGGCCGTTCCTGGGGGCGACTTTCGAGCGTGGTCCATTCCCGAGCCTGATCTGGTGCATAGTATAATCAGGGCCAGGAGAGGTCCGCTACCGGACCCGCCACGCGCAGGGACACGAGGATCAGCCCTTTGAAGATTTACACGAAGTCGGGAGATGACGGCACCACCGGCCTTCTGGGAAGCGGCCGCGTCTCGAAGGACGACGTCCGGATCGAGGCGTATGGCACGATTGACGAGCTCAACGCCGCGCTCGGCGTCGCGTCGAGCCTGGGACTCGACCCCGGCTCGGTGCGCGATCGTCGCAGTCCTCCAGAACGACCTGTTCACGGTCGGCTCGGCCCTGGCCGACCCCAGTATCGAGGGTCCGTTTCATAACGTCGTCGGCGAGGCCCACGTGACCCGGCTCGAGGAGTGGATCGACACCCTGGAATGCGAGCTGACCCCGCTGACCCAGTTCATCATCCCGGGCGGGACCGCCGCGTCGGCCCAGCTTCACCTCGCCCGGACGATCTGCCGGCGCGGCGAGCGAAACGTCGTACGGCTGGGCCATCAACCCGGCGAGCACGTTCCCGCGCACCTCTTGATCTATCTCAATCGTCTGAGCGACCTGCTGTTCGTCCTGGCGCGGGTGGTGAACCGACGTGCCGGAGTCGCCGATTCGCTCTGGGGAGGTCTGTGATGGACCTCGCCGGCAAGGTCCTGCTGGTCACCGGCGGCCGTCGGGTCGGCGGCGAGCTCGCGCGGACGCTCGCTCTACGCGGCGCATCGGTGGCGCTCACCTATCATCAGAGCCGCGCGACGATCGAGCGAACGGTCGCGGACATCAGCTCGGCCGGGGGGCGGTCGATCGCCATCCACGCCGACCTGCGCGCGGCCGAGGGGGCCGAGCGCGCGGTCGAGGAAACGGTCGCGAGGCTCGGGCGAATCGACGGCCTGATCAACATGGCGAGCGTCTACCGGCGCACCCCGCTCGATCGCCTGGTTCCCGAGGACTTCGACGCCATGATCGGGGCCAACCTCGCCCCGGCGTACCACACCGCGCTGGCCGCCGCGCGGAGGATGCTCGACCAGGAGTCGGTTGTCGATCACACCCTCAAGGGAAAGATCGTTCTGGTCGGCGACTGGGCGACCGAACGACCCTACAAGGACTACCTTCCCTACCTTGTCGCCAAGGGGGCGCCTCCGGACGCTGACACTCGCCCTGGCCCGCGAGCTTGCCCCGTCGATCGCCGTGAACCTCGTCCAGCCCGCGATGATCGACCCGCCCCCGGACCTGACCGACGCCGATATCGCCAACATCGTGGCCGCGACCCCATTGCGGCGTCACGGATGCCCTGACGACCTCAACAACCTGATCCTCTATCTGCTCGCGGGAACCGACTTCGCCACCGGCTCGGTCTACCGGATCGATGGCGGTCGGTTCCTGGGCCATGACAACGACTGAGCGGGGCCGAACGGCTCAGGCGACGCTCAACGCTCACGACTTCGACACGGCGGTCGAGCCGGCCGTTCCATTGCCGGCCTTCCTGGCCGCCTTGAACTCGTCGGCAGTCAGCTTTTTCACCGATCGGTTCAGCATCAGGACCAGCCCCCCCTCGGTGGGCACGTTCTTCTCGTAGGCGAGCACGACGTCGTCCGGTCCCTTGCCGGGGCCCTCCGAGAGGTCGGGAAGCTGTGCCTGGTAGAAGGCGATCACCTCGCCCGTCTCGAGGCGCGCAGCCCCATCGGGCTCATCATCTCCATCGGCTTGAGGTCGCTCAGCTTCGTCGGAGGCTTCTTGAACCGGACGGAGTAAACCCGATAAAGCTCACCGACATCGAACAGCTTGGTCTGCTGCATCTCGTCCGCCGTCGGCGGGTGGCTCTCCGATCCTCCGCAACCGAAGGGGAGCAGGGCGAGGAACGCGGCGCACACGAAAAACAGACGCATCGAGAAACTCCGTAACGATATATGTCGATTTCAATGACTTAAAGGTCGAACAGGCTTCAAGCCGCCAACCTCCGGGTGGAGTGGCGGGTTGAAGCCTACTCTATGTGTTCAAGTGGACCTGCCGGATGGCCCCTCGATCGATCGATATCAGTACGAGTCCGAGCTGAGAACCTCGCCAGCGGCACGGGTGCCCAGAGCACGGAAGGTCAGGGCGTTGACCGAGTCCTTGATGAAGTGGACCGAGCCGTCCGCGAAGCAGACGTTCGCCCCGCCCGGATGGCGGCTGCGAGGTGCCTGGTGCGACTTGGCGAAGCTCGAGTCACCACAATCGTAGAGCTTGCTGTTGGGGGTAAGCGTGTGCGTGTAATAGCCCGTCATCGGCAGGTTGCGGTAGTATTCCTGACCGCGGTAGTAGATCCGGGTGGAGTAACCCGACCCGCCAAAGGTGCAAACCGGCGGAATCTGGTTGTTGACCGTGTTGCTCACCACGTAAACATTGGCGTAATCGTTCGACGCAACTCCTCCCAGAAGGCCACCGATCGACGAGGTGGTCGAGGCATACGACCGGGTCGTCTCGGAGAACATGCCGGTGTTGCTGGTGCCGTCGGTGAGCATGGCCACCGTCACTGGCATGCAACGCATGTAGTTCGGAAAATTGGGCTGAGTCGTGCCGGTGCCGATGTACTGGGGCTGGCCGGTGTCGATCTGCACGGTGAACACGCCGGCGAACGAGCTGTTCGGCTCCTGGTAGGACGCCGTACCCAGTTGCTGGGCGGCGCTGCCGCCAAGGCTGGCGCAATAGTTCGCGTAACCCAGGTTGCTCAGTTTCGTCGTCTGGCCGTCGGAGGGACAGTTGAACGCGCTGACGATCTGGGTCTGGGCCGTGTTATTGGGTGTGTTGGCGCCGTACAGGTTGATGTTTACCTGAAAGTTGAAGGCACTGTACAGCGACGACTGTTCGAGGTAGGAAAGCACGACGGCGAGGGCGTTGGCGCGGCCGCCACCCCCGTTGGGGTACGGACCGTAACCCTGGGGATAGTACGTGTTCGTCGACTCGAAATTCGCTGCGGCCAGGCCCATTTGCTTCAGGTTGTTGGTGCATTGAGCGCGCCGAGCCGCCTCACGCGCGGCCTGCACGGCGGGCAAGAGGAGCGCGATTAAAACGGCGATGATCGAAATGACAACCAGAAGCTCGATCAGTGTAAAACCACGTTGCCGACGTTGTTGACGCATGACTTCCTCGAAAACGAATGGATTTGGGGCGGGACAACCTCGGCTCGTTTCAGGAGCCTGGGACGAAATCAACTCGGAAACGCAGAACACGTCACCCGGATCGATTCCGATCCGGCATGGGAATGCCGGCAGGAGGTTGGGGGGAGGCGAGCAGGCCGAACGAGCACCCCAGCGCCCATGTGATACTACAGAGCAACTGCTGTTTCAGTCAGCCCGCACATTTATCTTATCGCAGAGTATGTCAGGCTTCAAGTTCCTTCGCAAAAATTCTTCGCCAAAATAAATCGCGTTCAAGAAATCTTCAATATTCAATTCTATCGAATATGTCCGTTCGCGGTGCGTCAATGTTCCGGGATCGATGACGCGATCGCACCTCGGAATGAACGTGAGTTACGAATCGAACCTCTAGGATCGCTGCGGGCCCTCCGCTAGAATGAGTGGGATTCCGGGACCTGGGGGAAGAATGGGAGTCGTTGCGCCCAACGATTTTCCCCTACGGACCGGAGACGACACGACTCGACCGGACCGGACGCGCCATGCTCGCCAAGCGGATCATCCCCTGTCTCGACGTCAATGCGGGCCGGGTGGTCAAGGGGACCAACTTCGTCAACCTGCGCGACGCGGGCGACCCGGTCGCGGTGGCGTCGCGGTACGATGAGGAAGGGGCCGACGAGCTGGTCTTTCTCGATATCACGGCCAGCCATGAGGGGCGGGCGATCATCCTGGACGTGGTCCGGCGCACGGCGGAGGTCTGCTTCATGCCGTTGACCGTCGGCGGGGGCATCCGTGACCTGGACGACATCCGCAACCTGCTGAACGCGGGGGCCGACAAGGTCTCGATCAACTCGGCCGCCGTGCGCGATCCCGGGCTCATCGAGCGGGCGGCGCGGCGGTTCGGCCGCCAGTGCATCGTGGTCAACATCGATCCCAAGCGGGTCCATCGCGACGGCCAGCGAGGTCTGGGAGGTCCACATCAACGGCGGCCGGGTCCCGACGGGTCTCGAGGCCGTGGCCTGGGCCCGTCGAGGTCGAGGCGCTCGGTGCCGGCGAGATCGTCCTGACGAGCATGGACGCCGACGGGACCAAGAGCGGGTTACGACCTGCCGATGACCCGCGCCGTGGCCGAGGCCGTCGGGGTCCCGGTGGTCGCCTCCGGCGGCGCGGGCGAGCCCCGAGCACCTGCCGGGCCGCCCTGATCGAAGGGGGCGCCAGCGCGGCCCTGGCGGCCAGCATCTTTCATTACCGCGAATACACGATCGCCGCCACCAAGGACTATCTCGCCGCGTCACGGCGTCACTGTCCGCCGGCTTGCTCGTCATGAGCGCGGGTCCGGACGGAGAGGCCAGCTCCCCGGTATCGGTCCCGGCTCCAACCTCGACCCTCTAGACGAGAGGATTGATCCGTATCATGAGCTCCACGAAACCGACGGCTCCCCGTAGCGTCCCCCCGATGGAGAAGACGCCCGCCGTGAATCTCGCCGAGAGCACGGAGGCCGAGCCCGAAGCCAACAAGCTGTTCCGGATGGTCATGAAGCACGAGGGGTCCGACCTCCATCTGAAGGTCGGCCTGCCTCCGGCCATGCGTCTGGGCGGCGTGCTCCGCCAGATGCAGATGCCGCCGCTCTCGACCGGCCGACATGGAACGGCTGATGTTCCCGCTCCTCACGGCCCGGCAGAAGAAGATCCTCGAAGAAGAAGGCGGGGTCGACTTCGCGCACATCGTCTACGACCGGGAACTGGACCGCGAGACCCGGTTCCGCGTCAACCTGTTCCGGGCCCGCGGCCGACTCAGCCTGGTCGCCCGGCGCGTGAACAACAAGATCCCCAACTTCGAGGGCCTGGGCCTGCCCGCCGGTCATGGCCGAGATCACCCAGTACGAGCAGGGGATCATCATCCTGGCGGGGGTCACCGGGTAGGGCAAGAGCACGACGATCGCCTCGATGCTCCAGTACATCAACGAACGCGAGCGGATGCACATCGTCACCATCGAGGACCCGATCGAGTTCACCTTCAAGGACGACAAGTCGATCTTCAACCAGCGCGAGGTCGGCATCGACGTCATGGACTTGCACAAGGCCCTGAAGGACGCCGTCCGGCAAGACCCCGACATCATCCTGGTGGGCGAGATGCGCGACCAGGACACCTTCAGCGCCGCCATGCACGCCGCCGAGACCGGGCACCTGGTCTTCGGCACCATCCACGCCTCGACGCGCGCCATCGACGATCAGCCGGATCCTCGACCTGTTCCCGCGCGAGATGCACGCGCCGCTGCGGCAGAACATGGCCTTCAACCTCAAGGCGGTCATCGCCCAGAAGCTCCTGCCGACGACCAAGGAGCTCGCCGCCAAGGGCATCAGCCGCGTGCCGACCAACGAGATCATGCGGACCAACCCGACCATCCGCAAGCTGATCCTGACCGAGGAAGACACCAAGCTCGGCGACGCGATCCGGATCGGCAAGGAAGAGGGGATGCAGGACTTCACCGAGAGCTTGAAACAGCTCGTCCAGGCGGAGAAGATCGAGCGCGCCACGGCCTTCGAGGTCGCGCCGAACGTCGAGCAGCTTGAAAATGGCCCTGAAGGGGATCAACGTCGCCCAGCCGGGTATTCTGTGAGCGACTCGGACCGCCAACCCGGCGACTCCGATGCCCGCCGCGGATCGATTGCAGTCGGACGCGGACCGGACTCGAATCCGGCGGTGCACCGGCTGTCGCGACCGTCTCTTCGTCGGAGGAAAGGGAAACGATGATCCGTCCGCGCCTGGTCCTCGCGACGTTCGCCCTTGCTGACCCTCGGCGCCGCCGGCGGGGCCGACGCCGCCGAGTTCGCACGGCCTCGTGTTCGCGCAATCGGCCGGCGATCGTCGCGGGGACCCGGGCCTCTATCTGAACCTCCTCAAGTTCATCCCGGTCCTGCTCATCTTCCTGCTCTGGGCCTGGACCACCGACCTGGGTCGACGACGACTGCCAAGGAGCTGAACAACACTCAGGTTCGAGCTCTGGAACTCGCGTCGTCTTCTTCTCCGGGGTGCTCGGCTTCGCCCTGGTCTGGGCGATCCCGATCTACCCGATCGGGCTGATCCTGCTCCTGCTGGCGTACTTCGTCCCGCTGCTGACCTATATCTACGTCCGCAACCAGACCGTGCCCGACGACGCCAAGGTCCTGACGCCCTACCACCTCGGCGAGGTCATCGAACGGCCTGCTGGGGAAGATGGGCATGCAGGCCGCTGTTCAACCGGGGCGACTCGCGGCGCGATCGGGCCGGGCCGCCGATCGAGTTCATCGGCAAGAGCCAGGGAGCGGCCAAGGCCGACCCGACGCGCGTGTCGCAGGCCGAGGAGTCGCGGTCGTTCATGTCGGCCAAGGAGCTGGTCTACGACGCCGTGCTCCGGCGCGCGACCGACATCCACCTCGAGCCGACCACCGAGCAGCTTTCGGTCCGCTACCGGATCGACGGCATCCTGCACGCCGCCGAGCCGTTCGACCGGCCCGACCGGCGACGCCGTGATCAACGTCTTCAAGGTCCTCGCGGCGCTCGACATCTCGGAGAAGCGGAAGCCGCAGGACGGCTCGTTCGGCGCCAAGCTCGAAGGCCGCGAGCTCGAGTTCCGCGTCGCGACCTCGGGCTCGAAGTCGGGCGAGAAGCTCGTCATGCGAATCCTCGACAACGCCGCGGGCGTCTCGAAGCTCGAGGACTCCGGGCTGCGGCCCAAGCTCGTCGACCGAGATCCGCAGCCTGGTCACCCAGCCGCACGGCATGTTCCTCTGCTGCGGGCCGACCGGGTCGGGCAAGACGACCACGCTCTACGCCTGCCTCCGCGAGATCGACCGGTTCCAGAAGAACATCATCACCGTCGAGGACCCGATCGAGTATCACCTCGACAACATCACCCAGATGGAGATCAACACCAAGAGCGGCCAGACCTTCGCCGGCAGCCTGCGGTCGATCCTCCGGCAAGACCCCGACGTGATCATGATCGGCGAGATCCGCGACCAGGAGACCGCCACGATCGCCTGCCAGGCGGCGACGACCGGCCACATGGTCTTCTCCACCGTCCACGCCAACGACACGGTCACCGCCCTGTTCCGCCTGCTCGACCTGGGCGTCGAGCCGTTCATGATCGCCTCGGCGCTGACGGCCGTGCTCGGCCAGCGGCTGGTCCGCGTGCTCTGCGAGACCTGCAAGGAGCCGTACAAGCCCAAGCCCGAGTTCCTCAAGAAGGCGAACCTGCCCGCCGACAAGGTCGACGTCTTCTACCGCCGCCCGACCGAGCCCGAGCAGGTCTGCCCCCAGTGCGGCGGCACCGGCTACCTCGGCCGGACCGGGATCTTCGAGCTCCTGGTCATCACCGAGCCGATGCGCGACATGATCCGCGAGAACCCCTCGATCAACGCCATCAAGGCCGAGGCCCGCAAGAACGGGATGATCTACCTCCAGGAAGACGGCCTCCGCCAGGTGATCCAGGGCAAGACGTCGATCGACGAGCTGCTGCGCGTCGTCAAGTAACGCGCCGCGGCCACCGTCCATGACACTGGAGAGATCGCCTGCCGATCGAGACCCATCTGCATCGTGATCGACCTGATCGTCGCGTCCTGATCCTGGGCATGACCTACGCCCTGGCCAGCGAAGGGCTCTGGGGCGCGGCCCTGATGTTCTTCAACGTCCTCTTCGGCGGCGCTGATCGCGTTCAACTTCTACGAGCCGCTGGCCGAGCTGCTCGCCGACAACGTGCCGTTCCTCTCGGGGTTCGCCGACACGCTCTGCCTGATGGCGCTCTTCATGCGTCGACGCTCTTTGCTCCTGCGGCTGACGACCGAGACCTCGCGCCGGCGATGGTCCGGTTCCCGACGCCGGTCTACCACCTGGGCCGCTTCGTCTTCGCTCTCGGCGCGCGCGCTGATCACGATCGCCGATCCTGCTGCTGGCGTTCGAGACGGCGCCGGTGCACAAGAAGATCTTCGGCGTGATCGACTACAAGTACGCTAGCCCCGTTCGGCCTGGGCCTCGACCAGCAGTGGCTCGGCGTTCTTCCAGTACACGACGGGCCAGATCTTCGTGCCGCACGTGCCCGGGCACGCGCGACCCGTTCGGCGAGTACGGCGACGCCAAGGTCTTCGACCCGCGGGCCGAGTGGCTGCTCAACCACCAGGAGGCGCGGCCCTACGGCGACGAGTCGGTCCTCGAGCGACGCGGCGAGGGCGCCGCGGCCGCCGGGGGAGCGCGGCGGCGGCGGCGGCGCGACCGCCCGGGCCGGCACGCTCCGCGCGGAGCCGACCGGCGCCCGCCGGCGTGGTCGGGAACGCGCAGCCGGGCGATCCCAAGGTCGTCGGCCCGGCGGTCGGGGGCGGCGTGGTCATCCCGTGGATCGGACGCCGGCTCGACGCTGATCGGCCGGTCGACGCTCGGCAGCGTGCGGCGCGTGACGGGCGGAGGCCGACGATCGGGCGGACTCCAGCAGCTCGAAGCTGGGCCTGCGTGAGGTGCCGACGGTCTGCTGCTGGACCTGGTAGGTCGGCGACCTGGCGCGTGCGTCGTCTCGAAGACGAACAGCGGCGCCCAGCCCTCGCTGTAGGCGCCGAGCTCAGCAGGTCGTCATCAGGAAGTGGGGGCGGGGACCGGCCTCGGGGTCGAGCTTGAAGTCGGCCACGAGGTCGCGCTCGGCGAACGTGTCGAGCAACCGGCGTCGAGCCCGCCTGACTGCTGGAACGGGGGATCGTCGCCCAGCAGCCGGCCGCCCTGGTAGTCGAGGTAGTAGATGGCGTCCTGTGCGACCTGGATCTTGAGCCGCTCGTCGTAACGGACCATGACCGGTCCGGTAGCGACGATCGAGTCGCCCAAGCGGTCGCCGCCACTGGGCGCAGCAGGGTGGGCGTGCCTGGGCAGACTGGCGAGCGACCCAGCCCAGGACCACCCCGGCCGCGAGGGCGACCAGCCGTCGAGAACCGGGCGATCGTCGCGAACGTGGGCATGGGCCGATCCTTTCGGGTATCATGAGCGACGGCCGTCCCTGCCTTGTGACCGCTCGGTCGTCTCGGCTCGCTCGGCCGGCATTGTGCGCGCAGAGTGCCCCGGCCGTCCAGTCCGACTCGACGCGACGTCGACCGGATCGGCCGATCGGCTGGTCGCCGGACGGCACCGCTGCCTTCCGAGGAAGCGATCTCGCCCATGACCGGCACGTTGGGAATCCTGGTTCTCGGTGCTCGGGCCGCGACCGCCCAGGTCCCTCCCCCGGCGCCGGCGCCGCGAATCGGCCGACCTGCGTGATCAGCGGCAAGTCGATCGTCGACGAGAGACCAGCGAGCTGCAGGCGCTGGCCGACCGGCTCGACGCGGCCGGTCGCAAGCCGGACGCCGAGGCGGTCGTCAGTGCGATCGAGGTTCCCGACGACGAGGCCGGCCCGACGCCGTTCCGACCGCTCCCCGAGCTGGTTACCGCCGCGGAGGTCGCGTCTCCGCGACCGGGGGCCGGCCTGGCGAACGTCCCCGCCGAGCCGCGTCGCGCCGCGGGCAGCCGTGCCGCAAGAGGTCGAGGCGATCCGCAACGAGTCGGCCGAGGCGCTGTTCGCCCTGGCGATCCAGGCGCCTTTCGGGAACCACCAAGCATTATGCCCTGGCCGACGCCTGTCTCCGCGGCCGTGCTCGACCGCGGGCCCGACCACGCCGAAGCCCGCCGGCTGCTGGGCTACGTGCCTCACGAGGGCGGCTGGGCGACGCCGTTCGCCGTCGAGCAGATCGGCGCGGGCATGGTGCTTCACCCGATCTACGGCTGGGTCGACGCGCGCTGGGTCCCCCACCTCGAACGCGGCGAGCTTCCCGCCCCCGGGTTCCGCACACCGAGGGAGGCCCTGGCTCCCCGCCGCCGAGGCCGACGCCCTGCGCGACCAGATCGAACGGGGCTGGAGGATCGAGACCGAGCACTTCCAGATCCAGTCGGACGTGCCGCTCTCCGAGGCGATCGCGTTCGGCCGCCAGCTCGAGTCGTTCCACGACCTCTTCTATTCGCTCCTGGCCGACGTGATCGGCGAAGAGCTACCGCCTGGCCCGAGCGGTTCCGCGAGCACAGGCGAAGCCGCGCAGCCCCCGCGCGGCCGCCGCACCTGGTCTAGTATTTCGCCACCAAGGAGGAATACGTCGGCCCATCTCCGGCCGATCGAGGGGCCAGGCGTCGAGGAAGCGCTGGGGATCTACATCCCGCCCCCGATTCAGACCGGAAGCGGGCCCCGGCCTACTTCTTCCGCGACCCGGGCGGCCAGCTCGACGTCACCGCGACCCTCTTCCACGAGGTCTCGCATCAGCTCCTGTTCGAGTCGGGCGGTGTCAGCCCGAACGCGTACAAGCAGAACGTCGGCAATTACTGGGTCTTCGAGGGGCTGGGCACCTACTTCGAGACCGTCGCCGTCCAGCCCGACGGCACGCTTCGCTCGGCGGCTTCGTCGGCCCGCGGATCGAGGTCGCGAAGTCCGGATGATCGACCCAGGGCGAGCACGTCCCGATCGCCCGGCTCGTCCGGCTCAGCCAGACCGGCTTCAAGGAGTCGAACCAGGTCTACCTGCATTACGCCGAGGCGATGGCCCTGGCCGTCTACCTGATGCACGGCAACGACGGCAAGTACCGCGAGCCGTTTCTTGACTACGTGCGCGACGCCCTGCGAGGCCGGCTCAGGGGCCTCGACGCCGAACGAGCGCTCGGGGACCGACTGGGCGTGACGTACAAGGCGCTCGATACCGAGTTCCTCACCACGCTGCGGAACCAGTAGAGGGCGCGGCCGACGTCGCGAACGACAGAGAACTCCGACGGGGCGACCGATCTGCTTGAGCGGCAGGCAGATCAGTCGCCCCGTCGGAGTTATCATTTTGCTTCAGGACCGGTCGTCGGTTTCGTTTCCCGGGCCGCCGATCACTCGCCCACGTACGGGATCAGGGCCATGAACCGGGCCCGCTTGACGGCGTCGCTCGCCGCCCGCTGGAATGCCGCGCAGTTGCCGCTCCGCTTGCGCGAGAACATCTTGCTCTGGTTGGTGCAGAGCTTCTTCAGCAGGCCGACGTCCTTGTAGTCGACATACGCCGGACGGGGGCAGCCTTCGGGGGTGCAGAACCGGCAGCGATTCTTCCGGTTACGACCAAAACGTTTCCGCGGCATAAACCTGGTGTCCTCGGACGAGACGAATCTCCCGGAATCTTAGGGCCTTCCTCTGCTACGTCGAGCGGCCTTCGTGGAGAAACTGACATCGTAAAGCGACCCGCCACAAGGGTCAAGACCAAGACCGCCGAGAGTTTCCGGCGTTCCGGCGTAACCGCCTCGAACCGACCGACCGATTCCGCCCACGCCGAGTTCGTTTGGCGCCGACCCGAGTTCCTTTGGCGCCCGACCCGAGTTCCTTGGCGCCCGACCCGAGTTCGTTCGGCGCCCGACCCGAGTTCGTTCGGCGCCCGACCCGAGTTCGTTGCGGCACCCACTCGAGTTTGTTCGGCCCGATCGGCGTTGACCCCCCGCCACCCGACAGGATTGACCGCGGAATCAACGAAGGACGGGGACACCTCCCCAGCAAGGGAGGCGCCCCCGTCCGTCAAGATCGATCCTACCGACAGAATCCGGGACCTGAACCGCGAAAATCAAGTACTTGATCCACGCCGAGCACGAACGGAAGGAAGAAGACCGCAATCGCCCATAAAATCAACAATAATCTTTGATTTATAGATTTATAATTATCCTATTTTGTGCTCATCTTGGCACAAATCCTCTTCCATCCTCGCGGTTCTCTCCGCCTCAACGACGCCGCGGTTGTCCCTTGCGGGTCTCGCGCGCCTTCTGGGCCCGGCGCTGGCGGCGGTTGCCGATGTAGGCCGACACGGGCGGTCCGATCGGCTGCGGAAGGCTCAGCATCGGCGCGGGTCTCAATTCGGGCGCGGGCTCGTCCGTTTCCTGGTCCTCGATCTCAATCTCAACATCAATCGCAGCCCCGGGCACGGACTCCTCGACCCGGCCCTTACGCTCGGCCTGGACCCGCAGGAGTTCGGTGCTGCGCCTTGTCCCATTCCTTGCGCAGCGCCGTCTGGTACCGACGCAACCGGCGCGATTCGGCGTCCTCGCTCACCGGCAGGCCCACCGACGCCAGGTCCTGTTCCTTCTCGTCGCGCTCGATCAGGTAATCGTCCTGCTTCTCGCGCAGCCGCTCGATCTGGCGGCGGATCAGGATCTCCAGGTATTTCTGGTCCGTCGCCTCCGGGATGTCGAAGTCGGTATCGCGGAACAGGTGCGGCACGCCTTCCATGTCAAACGCCAGGCTGCGCTGCTCCTCGCTCAGACAGCCATGTTTCTGGAGCGAACGGCCCAGCCAGGTCCAGCGTCGATCAGCCAGTCGACCCCGTGTTTGCTGGATTTGAGTATGTACGATATCCGTTCGGGGTGTTTGGCCAGGCGCTCGGCGAGTTCGTTGACTTTGGCCCGCCGATCGTCGTCCCAGCTTGTCTCGGCCTGGTTGATGATCCGCTTGAGGTCGGCGAGGCCTTCCTCGGCGCAACGCTCAAGCTGGACCGAGGTCCGGGCCAGGGTATCGACCAGGACGGATTCATAGGTACTGGCCGGCGCGAACTGGGCGGCGAAATCGATCTTGCGGGCGGCGTAGGCCCGCTCCATGTTCTCGGGCAAGACCACCTTGGAGCGATACCCGTCCCTGAGCGCATTGCGGCTCGACGCCCGCTTCCCCTCCGGCGTCCTGGGGCCGCCGCCACGCTTGCGCGGAGCTTCCACAGTCGGAGCGGTCGTGAGAGAGGACAGCTCGTCGATGGTGACAACAGCGGTCGAATCCAGGTCAAACATGGCGGCGGCCTCGCGGCGAAACACAGGTGAATCCAGGTGCGCCGCTCCCGTCGCCCGGAGCGGGCGAACCGGCAAACGAAGCGGGGCACTCTATCCAGGCTGGGTTATCGACGGAGGCTGGAGAAGATATTCACCTTTTCTGGATAAAAATCTCGCACTCATGAAGACAGGTGCGATCGAACCCGCATTCACGGGTGGTTGCCGCGCACGGCGGGCAGGACGCCGCAATGGACCAGCGTGGGAACGACGGCGCCGGGGGTCAGGCCGGCGTCCGCGAGCCATCGTCGATAGGTCGAGGCGGTGTAGGCCCGGCCTTCGGTCAGGCGGAACAGGGCCGCCGAATAGAGCGCCACGGGGAGCGGGCCGGCCTCGTCGTCATCGAGGAAGACGTCGTGGATCAGGAGTCGGCCGCCGGGCCGCAGGGCGCTGGCCGATCGTTCGACCAGGACTCGGCACTCGGGCTCGTCCCAGTCATGGAGGATGTTCGAGAGCAGGATCACGTCGGCGCCGTCCGGGACATCGTCGCGAAACATGTCGCCGGGGCGGCATTCGAGCCGGTCGGCCACGCCGAACGTGTTCGCCATCTCGGCGGCGACCTTGAGGACCTCGGGGCGGTCCCAGACGATGGCGCGGAGTCCCGGATGCTTCTGGAGCCAGGCGATGCTGTAGATCCCGGTGCCGCCGCCGATGTCGAGCAGGAGGCCCGCGTCGTCGATGGGATAGTTCGACGCCAGGACCGGGGCGACGTTCCGCGCCCGCCCCGCCAGCGCCAGGGTCAGGCTCCGGGCCGTCGCCTCGCGCTCCATCGCCGATTCAACACCCTCGCGGTAGATGAACGCCGTGCCCTGGTCCGGTTCGGCGGTGCCGGCGTCGAGTCCTGCGGGCCGGTTGGTCCGGAGCCGATCGACCAGTTCCAGGACCCCCGCGCTCTCGCGCGGACAGGCCGATATAACCGCTGACATCGAACGGCGAGCCCGGCGCCAGGTGCTCGCGAGCCATCGACGTGAGGTCGAGACGATCCTGGGAGTCGACCCGGAGCAGCCCCATGGCGCAAAGCGCCGTCACCACGACCGACATCGGCCGGTCGGCCAGGCCGACCGCCCGCTGGAGCTCCGCGCGGGGCAGGGGGCCGGGTTCGAGCGTCTGGAAGACACCCAGATGCGCCACCGACGCCGTCAAGATCTCGTTGGCCAGGTGGCCCCGGTAGTGCTCGAAGATCGGTGTCGGGTCGGTCTCCGGCGGTACGATTGCGCCTCGCTGTGGCTGGCATGGGCGAAACTGGCTCACTCAATGAGGTCGGAGTCAGGGTGTAGCCGTCTGTTCCGGAGGGCGGCGCACGGTTTGTGGATCTGTTATCGTATCGCGACGGGCCCGGAGGTCAAACCAACCGCGGGTCCGGCTGTCCTCGATTCCAGACCGATGGTCCGCGAGATCCAGAGCCATGGCCTTTGAAGTGGAGATCAAGTTCCGCGCTGTCGATCATGCGGCCGTCGTCCGAACGATCGAGGCGATGGGGGGGACGCTGGTGGGGCAGGTCGAGCAGGAGGATGCATACCTGAGCCACCCCGCGCGATTTCGCCCGGAGCGGTGAGGCGCTTCGGATCAGGCGACAGGACGCGTCGAACCGGATCACGTACAAGGGGCCGAGGAAACCAGGGCCGGCCAAGACGCGCGAGGAGATCGAGCTCGAGGTCGAGCCGGGTCACCCCGAGAAGCTCGAGGACCTCCGTCGGCTGTGGGACCGGCTCGGGTTCGGGGTCGTCGCGGTCGTCCGCAAGACGCGCACCGCATACCACCTCGACCATCAGGGCCTGAGCTTCGAGGTGGCGCTGGACCGTGTCGAGGGACTGGGTGAGTTCGTCGAGGTCGAGACGATCGACGAGGACGCGAGCGCCGACTCGCGGGTGGGGCTCGGCGCGGTGCAACAGGCCGTCGCCGACCTGGGAAACGCGCTGGGGCTGACGGAGATCGAGCCCCGGTCTTACCTCCGCATGGTCCTGGAAGACACGTCGCGAGAACCGGAACGGCGGGTCGGAAGTTGACTGGTCAGACTTGAGCGATTCTGGTATCAACTCGGTCCGCCGCGGGGATGGAGCCCGATGCGGCTACCTTTCTTGTCTTTTTGAATTCCGTACGATGCCGGGCGCGTGCCGCCGGCTGGCTGGCTGAATGGCTGGCTGGCTCGCAAGCTGGTCGATCACGTCCACGTTGCCCTTCGCCTGGCCTGGCGTCGTACCCCAAGAGCTGACCTGAACGGAAGGGACGGGTCTCGCCGTTCCCGAGCAAGGATAAGGAGATCCGGCGATGGACCGCCGCCGGTTTGTCCCCTCGGCCGAAGGGCTGGAAGGCCGCGCACTGCAAGCCGGCTTGTTCGGAGGCGTCGGCGTGGCCCCGGTCGCCCCCGCCACGACCGTACCCGAGACTTATGCGCTGAAGGAAAAGCGCATTGAACGGATTCCCCTGTACCTGGAGGAGATCCGGTCGGGGCGCTACCTCCCCGCGGCGACCATCAGCGCACTCGAGAACGACCTGACCGCGATCGCGGCCCGTCTGCACGCGGCGTCACCACCCACTCTGACGGCGTTCAACACGGCCCTGCGCAACGTGATGCCATCGAGCAGCCTGAGCATCCCCGACGCCAAGCGGCTGAACAACGCCTTCGGCAACGCCGTCGCGTCCACCGGCGCGACCCCGCAGGAAGTGACGAACCTCAAGAACGACATGAACGCCCTCGCGAAGGTGGACGCCAATAGCCCGCAATCGGTCTTCCTCGCCACCAACGATTACACCCTGATCCTGGAAACGCTGCTGGCGGTCGGCCGGCCGATCCGCAAGCCGAGCGTTCCCCAGCTCGCCACGGGCGACGGTACGCGGGTCAACGAGTACGTCGGGGTGACCACGCATCATCAGCCCACGTTCGTCGGGCGGTACGATGCGTTCGCCACCGTCCAGATCATCGACGGCACGGGCAAGGTGTACGGCCAGGCGCCCGTCACGAAGTACGGACCGACCGAGACCAACGGCGTGGCCAACGCCACGGGCTACTACCGGCTGACCCTCGACCAGCCGCTGCCCGACGGTCTCTACACCTTCTTCGCCCGCGCGGTGGACGACCTGGGCCACGTCAGCAACCTGAGCCCGGCGTTCAAGCTCAAGGTGATCACCCTGCCGCGCGACCAGACCGCCGCCGAGATCCTCGTCCCTCCCGGCGGGCCACTCGGCGTCAAACACGGTTGAGCCGGTGAGATGGCCGGGCCCGGAGCGCCTCTTGCCAGGCGCTGGTCACAAGCGTAGAGTGACATTCGATGGATGTCGCTCGCGACGGGCGAGATCTCTTCCCGATTCCTAAACGGCTACGACGGCCCCCGACCGCTCCGATCAGAGAGTGCGGTTCGGGGGCATTGTTTTTTGTTGATCCCAGCGAACGATTCAACCTGGAGCGACACCCATGAGCCAGAAGAACGATCCCGAGCCGGCCAGACCGACGACGACGCCCCATCAGCACCCGACCCACGACACCCAGGCCGAACAGCTTCGCGAGTCGCAGGAAAGCCAGAAGGCCAAGGAGGCCGAAGCCTCGATCCGCGAACGGATGGTCAACATCGGCCGCGGCAACCAGCAGGCAGGGCGTCAGAAGTCGTGATCGATCGACGGAGCGGCGCGGGGCGTCGGGAACCGCGATGAGCCGCCTGCCCCGGTCCGATACTCCTATCGAAGGAATCAAAGCACTCCCTGCTCTCTCAGGAGCCAGAGGATCGGACGATCGACGAGCAAGGGGGTGGGAAGGGCTGGGGCAGGTCCTCGCGTTCCTGAGCGGCGTCGCCCAGGGCCGAGCAGGCGAAGAAACGGTGGTTGGGGAAGTTCAGCGCAACGGCTTCGAGGAATCCCGCCGCGCCCAGCGCCTGAGGGCCGCCTGGACCTCGTCGTGAATCGTCCGGTCGAGGGCCTCGTCGGACCGTTCGGGGTCGGGAACGCCGGCCGCGTACTCGTGCAGCATGGTGCCGGGCTCGAGCAGTCGGCCCCATCGGTCGAGCTTGTTCAGACAGATGGCCAGTGGCGTCTTGACCGGCGTGCGCCGGAAGAAGCTGGTGAGCTTGCGGACGTCGTTCAGGTAGTCGGCCGGCGGGACCCGCCGCTCCTTCTCGGTAAGCTGGACCCGATCGTCGAGCGCCACCGACCTGATCCGGAGCGGGTCGATGAGGAAGAGCAGGCCCCGGGCCTGGCCCAGGTATCGAGCCTCGCTCCGCAAGAGGGCGAGGTTCATCTCCCAGTCCTCGCCCGCGGTATCGAAGAACGAGAGCAGGGTTTCCGACGTCCGGCGGCGTCCGACGCCCCGCTTGCCCGGCCCCCGGCTCTTGAGCCGGTAAACCAGGGGCTGCAGGATTCCCCGGTTGGTCTCGATGCTGGGCGTGGCCGAGTGGCTGTGTCGAAACGACAACGCGCCTCCGCCCGACTCGTCGCCCCCGAGCTCCTCGCCGATGCCGAACTGGCTGCCGCCGTAGGTCAGCTCGTGATACTCGCGCTCGTACGCGCTCGCGGATCTCGTCGGTCAAGGGGTCGAGGATGAACCCCTGCTCGGGACCGACCCGGTGGTCGAGCTCGTGGAGCAGGACCGTGATATACGTCGTCTTGCCCACCGACTGGGGCCCGAAGATGGCGATGTGGCCGGGATCGAGCGTGATGGCGGCGTCCGGAAGCTGGCTATGACACCGCGGGCAGAGCCGCAAGTCCGCCGGCTTGCTGCAGTTGGGACATTCCAGCGACCCGGGCAGGACCAGCCAGTCGAGATGACGCCGCCATCCCCGGCGCGGATCGCGGCGGGGATCGACCCACCACGGACCACGCAACGCGCGCCGCCGGCCCGATTCTTGAGGTCGCCCGTTGAGCGCCCGCGAGAGGATCGGGTCGTCGATCATCGCGGCGAAATCGGTCTTGCAGTAATGATCGTCGCAGCGAATGTGCATCTCGCACGCCGCGAACCGCTCGAAACAGAACGGACAGCGCACGCGGCGCAACGGGTCGAGCCGGGTCAGCCAGTCCAGGGGCATCGATCGCTCGCTTCGACAAGAGTGGGTACGGGCCGCCGCGCTCGGGGTTTCCTTATTGATATCGTGGTCGATCGACGCCGCGGTTTCAACTCGATTCAACGGTGGTGGCGATCGACGGAGGACTTGCGATATACTCCGGGTCCCAGCCGAATGTGAACCGAAGCGAGTTGAACCGGATCGAACCGACGCGGAGACGACCCCGAATGCTCAGCCCCGAAGGTTGCGCCGGCCGGCACCGGAAGCTCTGGGACGCGCTTGGCCCTGAACGGGCCGATACCGATGTCCTGCTCCTGGCCGATCCGCAGAACCTGATTTATTTCGCCGGCTACGCCCCCTCGCCGTTCGTCTTCCGTGCGAACGACGCCTCGGCGATCCTGGTCCTCGAGCCCGATCGCGCGACGCTCGTGGCCGATAGCATGGTCCGTCCGTATCTGGACAAGGCGCACGTCGACGAGATCGTGGCGCCGGTCTGGTACGACGGCAAGCGCACCGCCCCGTCGCGGCGCGGCCTGCTGGTCGAGACGGCGCGGGGTTTTTTGCAAACGCTCGGGCCGAAGCGGGTCGGCGTCGAGCTGGGGAGCGTGCCGGCGGGGGTCGTCGAGCAGCTCCGGGGCGAGCGCGCCGGGGCTCTCGGTCATCGATCTCGACCCGATCGTCCGCCCGCTTCGCCGGATCAAGTCCGCCGACGAGCTGGCCATCCTGGAGCGGTCGATGCGCGCGGTGAGGCGGGCCACGCGGCGGCCCTGGAACAGGTCGAGCCGGGCATGACCGAGCAGGACGTCTACCGTCTGGTCCAGAACGCCGCCCTGGCCGCGATCGGGACCCAGGCGCTGGTCTATGGCGACTTTGCCTCGGGTCCGCGATGTGAGACCGAGCGCGGCGGGCCGCCGACCGATCGACGGATCGCCCGGGGCGACCTGTTCCTGCTCGATTACTCGGTCGTCGTCGACGGCTACCGCGGCGATTTCACGAATACATTCGCCGTGGGCGCTCCGCCCAGCGATCAGCAGCGAGCGCTGTTCGACGCCTGCATGAAGGCCCTGGCCGCCGGTGAGGCCGAGCTCCGGCCCGGGAACGCCGCCCGCAACGTCGACCGCGCCATCCGGGCCACGCTCGCGCCGCTGAACCTCGAGCGGTTTTATCTCTCACACAGTGGCCACGGCCTGGGCCTCAGCCATCCCGAGCCCCCCTATTTCGTCGCCGAGAGCGACGAGACCATCATCCAGGGCGACGTCGTCGCCATCGAGCCCGGCCTGTATGTGCCAGGCGTCGGCGGGATGCGGTTCGAGCGGAATTATGTGATCACGGCCGACGGATATGAAACGCTGTCGCATCATCGGCTGACGCTCGAGCGTTGAGACCGGCTTTTCCGGAACGGCTTCGCGGGCGATCGGTAGGTCCGACTTCCGTCGAACAAGAGAGCGATCATTTCGATTCTTGTTTGACGGAAGTCGGACCTACTCGTTTGTGAATTCACGCGTTTTTTCCGAGCGGTCTCACGTCACGCGCCGGCGGCGGCTCGAAGGGCCTTGAGGGCGGGCGCGTAATCGGGCTCGCTGCTGACGTCGGAAACGAGTTCGACGTAGGCGATCTTGTCATGGGCGTCGACCACGAAGACGGCGCGGGCGAGCAGGGGGAGCGGCAGCCCTTTCAGAAGCACGCCGTAATGTTCGCCGAAGCTGTGGTCGCGGACGTCCGAGAGGTTCTTGAGGTTCTCGACCTTCGCGTCGGTACACCAGCGCTGCTGGGCGAAGGGCAGGTCGAGGCTGACGGTGTACGCGGCGACCTTGTCGCCCAGCGCGGTCAGCTCTTCGTTGAAATAACGGGTTTGCTTGTTGCAGACGGGGGTGTCGAGCGACGGCACCACGTTGAACAGACGGGCCTTGCCCGTGGTGTCCGTCAGGCTGACGATGCTCAACCCCGCGCCGACGCACGAGAAGTCGGGGGCCGTGTCGCCAGGCTTGAGTGTCGGGCCGGCCAGCTCGACCGGGTTTCCCTTGAATAAGACGGTTCGCGATTCGGCCATGGTGTGGATCTTCCTCGAAGTTGCTCGATCTCCGCTCCCGAACTGGACGGAGGCTTTAGGGTATCCATCCCCTCCCGCGCCGGGCAAGACCGTCTCGGATCGGAGAGTCGCCAACGGCGCCCCCTCTTCAATCCAGCCGTCCCCGCTCGTTATGATGGAGAACGCAGGAAAGAAAGATGAGGCGGACCCCGCGTCCGCCCGACGGCTCCCCAGGATTTCTCAGAGGCGACGTTTTGAATCCGCCAACGAAGACCAGGCACGACCCTTACGACTACGACGTGATCGTGGTCGGCGCGGGGCACGCGGGAATCGAGGCCGCGCTGGCCTCGGCCCGGATGGGCCTGCGCACGGCGCTCCTGACGATCAACTGCGACACCGTCGGCCAGATGAGCTGCAACCCGGCCATCGGCGGGGTCGCCAAGGGACAGATCGTCCGCGAGATCGATGCCCTCGGCGGCGCGATGGGGGTGATGACCGACTCCACGCGCGATCCAGTTCCGGCTGCTCAATCGCGGCAAGGGCGCCGGCGATGCACAGCCCCCGCGCCCAGTGCGACAAGAAAGCCTACCAGCTCCTCGCCAAGCTGACCGTCGAGCGGCAGGAGCACCTGACGCTTCGCCAGGAGATGGTCGAAGGACTCGTGACCGAAGGTGAAGGCACCCGGATCGCGGGCGTCCGCTGCAAGGGAGGAGCGGTCTATCGCGCCCGCGCGGTCGTCCTGACGACCGGCACGTTCCTCCAGGCCCTGATGCACACCGGCGAGGTCAAGACCTCCGGCGGCCGCGCGGGGGATGTCGCCGCCGAGGGGCTTTCCGGCAGCCTGCGCAGCCTCGGCTTCGAGCTCCAGCGATTCAAGACCGGCACGCCGCCGCGCCTGAACGGCCGGACGATCGATTTCGACCGGCTCGAGCTTCAGCCCGGCGACGACGAGCCAGTGCCGTTCTCGTTCCTGACCGAACGGATCGAGGCAGCCGCAGCTTCCTTGCCACATCACGGCGACCAACCCCGCCGTCCACGAGCTGATCCGCGCCAACCTGCACCGGGCCCCGATGTACTCGGGGCAGATCCAGAGCACGGGGCCGCGATACTGTCCGTCGATCGAGGACAAGGTCGTCCGGTTCGCCGACCGCGAGCAGCACCAGATCTTCCTCGAGCCCGAGGGGCGGAACACCCTCGAATACTACTGCAACGGCATCTCGACCAGCCTGCCGCGCGACGTCCAGGAAGCGATCATCCCGCTGATCGCGGGCCTGCGAGCACGCCGAGATCATGCGGTTCGGCTACGCGGTCGAGTACGACTACGCGCCGCCCACCCAGCTTCAACCGACGCTCGAGACCAAGGGCGTCGCCGGCCTCTTCTTCGCCGGCCAGATCAACGGCACGACCGGCTATGAGGAAGCCGCCGCGCAGGGCCTGATCGCCGGCATCAACGCCGCCCGGTCGATCCAGGGGGCCGAGCCGCTGGTGCTCGACCGCGTCGCCAGGCATACATCGGCGTCCTGATCGACGACCTGGTCACGCGCGGGGTCGATGAGCCCTACCGGATGTTCACGAGCCGGGCCGAGTACCGGCTCTTGCTCCGCCACGACAACGCCGACCTCCGGCTCACCGAGACTCGGGCGGACGCTCGGGCTTGGTCGACGACCGTCGCTGGCGGCGGTTCCAGGACGCGGAAGACGTCGGATCGATCGGCTCGGACCAGACCCTGCGGCGACCCGTCGTCACGAGGGCGATCACGCTGTACCAGATTCTCCGGCGTCCCGAGACGACCTGGGCCGATCTCGTCGCGCTCGATCCGCCGCTGCGCGACGGTCACCGATGACGCCGGCGCGATCGAGCAGGTGACGATCGACGCGAAGTACGGCGGCTACATCGACCGGCCAGGCCGACCAGGTGGAACGATTCCGCCGGCTGGAACACAAGCCGCTTCCGGCCGACCTCGACTACGACGCGATCCCCCAGCTTCGCGCCGAGGCCCGGGAAAAGTTCCGGCGAGTCCGGCCCCGCTCGCTCGGCCAGGCGGGGCGGATCAGCGGGATCAACCCCGCCGATATCGCCACCTTGCTCGTTCACCTGAAACGCGCATCGGTCCGCGATCGCCGCATCCTTCTCTGTCAAGGAGCCGGCCTCGACCATCCTCTCCGGCTCGCCGTATAAGTAAAATTCGCAAAAACCTTCCTACTGTTACGATCATTTAATGAGAAACCACGTTCAAGGTTGTGCTAAACGGTAGAGATAGGCGAATTACCCACACTGGAGACGCGAAGTACATAAAGCCTGGGGATTTGGGTTGACAGGCTAGGCGAAGGGACTATAATTGGCTGCGTTGGTAATTCTGGTAATTTCGTTAGGTTTCAGCAAAGTTTGCCGATCGTGCGTCATGAGAGGCTCTGGCGGTCTTACAGGAACTCGACCGTGTGAGGTCGGTTCCGTAGAGAGCGGGTGAACAAGGAGGATGATTGGGCAACCGGCGGATCGGCTTGCATGCTCAAGCCCGCCGGGAGAGGAGCGACCGAGCCCATGAGCTCGCAGAACGGGACGTACTCGACCATGAAGACCGTTTTCACGACGGGCGAAGCCGCCAAGATCTGTAAGGTGAGCCAGCAGACGATCATCCGCTGTTTCGACTCGGGTCAGCTGCGGGGCTTCCGGGTCCCGGGGTCGCGGTTTCGGCGGATCCCGCGTGAAGCGCTGTATCGGTTCATGAAGGAGAACAATATCCCCACCGACGCCCTGGAGAGCGGTCGGCGGCGGATCCTGATCGTCGACGACGATCAGGCGGTCGTGGACCTGATCTCGGAGGTCCTGGCCAACGACAACCGGTTCGAGTACAAGGTGGTCAACAACGGCTTTGGTGCCGGGATGCTGGCCAACGAGTATCATCCCGACCTGATCATCCTCGACGTGATGCTGCCCGACATCAACGGGCAGGCGGTCTGCGAGCTGATCCGCAAGGACCCGGCGATGTCGGACATCAAGATCATCTGCATCTCGGGCATGGTCGAGGAAGACAAGATCGCGGAGCTGAAGAAGGCCGGCGCCGACGACTTCTTGCACAAGCCGCTCGACATCGATGAAATGATGCGGCGGATCTGCCGACTATTGGACATAGAGAGCATGACCGGGGCCTGAGGGATCGGATCGGTCGCGAATCGGCGGGGGTTGCCGGCACGACGCCTGCGCTTCCGTTCGGAATCGACCGTGGCTGAGCCAACGGCCGGCTAGCCGCGTCTGTCCGTTCGAGTCGTCGCCGACGGGAAGGAGCCCGGCTCGGTGCGTTTGCCTCATATCTGCAAGGATGCGCCGACCGATCTCCGCCGCCGGCTCGAACGGTTGGACCGTCTTCCCCTGCGCCCGGAGTCCGTCCGACTGATCCTGGAACTCTGGCCCGAGCCCGACGATGGGTTCGAGGCCCTGGCAACCCACCACGAGACGACGCCAGCGTGGGAGTCGCAGAAGTCGCTCCAGGTTCTGGAAACCGATCCGGGCTGGTGTCTCGAGCGCGGCCGGTCCGCCGGGAAAGCGGCGACGCTCGACCTGCCCCGGCTGATCGCCGAGAGCGCGTGGTGGCCGCGGAGCGCAGGCGCCTCAGGCGAGTCGATCGACCGGCTCTGGCGTCATTCGGTGGCGGTCGCCCAGGCGGCGCGCGGCTGGCGCGCGAGGCTGATGATCCCGCCGCCGAGCCCGATCGCGTGGCCCGCGCCGGGCTCCTTCACAGCCTGGGACTCTGGTCAATCGCGGCCCTTGATCCCGACTGGCTCGCTGTCTGGCTTGCCGAGCCCGACCTCGCGCGGCGCCGGGACGCGCGAGTTCCATGATCTGGGAAGCGATGTGACCACGCTCGGCCGCAACCTGGCGGAGCGATGGGGCTGCGACCCATTGATCGTCGATGCCGCCTGGCTACACGCCGACAGCGCCAGCGGCCTCGGCCGTTGCGCCTCGGACCCGAAACGGATCGCCTGGGTCCAGACCGCCTTCGAACAGGCGGAGCGGACCCCCTGGGCCCTGTATGGCGCATCGCGAGCCAGCGGCGGCGGAAACGGATATGTCGGTCGCGACCCGGTCGCGATTCCGACCGCCGAGCCCCGGCAGCGCCTCCTGATGGCCGAGGTTCAGGTGCGCTGCGGCAGTGCCTTCGGCGCCGCTGACGCCAACCCTCACGAGGAACGCCTGGCTCGCTCGCATGCCCGACTCCGCCGCCAGTTCGATGCCCTCAGCGGCCAGTCGGCGGCGCAGCGTCGGTTTCTGGAGGCCTTCGGTGAGGCGGCTGCCGGCGATTCGCCGGAGAGCTGGACGCGGAAGGCCGGGCTCTGGTGGTGCGCCGAGCCGGGAGTGACGGCCGCTCGAGTGGTCTGGAACGGTCCCCGCGACGAACCGTCGTCCTCGACCTCGCCCTTCTCCTCGCCCCCCACCTCCCATGATCCGGCGAAGCCCGCTTCCGCCACGCCGGCCGATCGGCCGGTCGACCTGGTCCTACCACTGATGGACCGGACCGGGACCAACGCCGAGGTCCAGCTCTGGCTCGACCCCGATCGCGCCCGGATCACGACCGAGCGCGCAGGGCTTCGTGCGCAAGGCGTGGGAAGCGTGGGCCGGCCTGATTGCCGATCGGGTCCGCGCCGCGCGCCGGCTCGACGACGTGGTGCAGGTCCATCGACTGCGCGCCGCCAACGACGAACCGAGGCTCCGCCGCGCCTTGCTCGACGCGCTGGCCGAGTTCGCCGCGGGGGCGGGGCACGAGCTGAACAACCCACTGGCCGTGATCGTCGGCCGGGCCCAGCTACTGCTCGCCAAGGCGGCCGATCCGGCCACGATCAAGTCGCTGGGCACGATCATCTCCCAGGCGCAGCGAGCCCATCGGATCTTGCGCGACCTGATGTTCGTGGCGCGGACTCCCGAGCTGCGACCAAGGTTCTGTCAGGTTGACGAGATCATCCGATCATGCGTCCGCGACCTCCGAACAACCGCCGACGACCGGGGCATCCGCATCCAGGCCGAGACGTTTGGCACCGAGGCCAAGCTCTGGACCGATCCTGACGCCGTCCGTCACCTGACCGAAACCCTGCTGCGCAACGCACTGGAGGCCACGCCCAAGGGAGGGACCGTGCAGATCACGGCCACCGCGAGCCCGGTCTCGGTCACGGAAGGTCCCAAGACCGCGCTCGATTGGATGGTTCGCGACAGCGGCCGGGGGCTCGGCGCGAGTGAGGCGGCGCACCTCTTTGACCCGTTCTATTGCGGGCGCGAGGCCGGCCGTGGGCTTGGCCTGGGACTCCCCCGCGCCGCGCGTTACCTCCGACAGGCCGGCGGCGAGGTCCGATGGCACTCGACGCCCGGTCAAGGGTCGGTGTTTCACGTCCACCTACCCCTGACCGAGCCGCCGAAACCGCCCCAGCCGATCGCCGATCCGACCCGCGTTGCCGTCTCGATCGAGACCGCGCCGCATCCAAAATGAGTCGGTACTGCTCAAGCTCTGAGCAACCACGACGCATGGACACGTCAGGCGATACCCGACCCCCAGGCCATCGCGTCGGCCAGGGCGTGGCAATCCCCGCACAGGAACGTGACATTCAAGGGTTCGTCGTAGTTCCAGTGGTGCCGCTCGAGCCGGCGTCGGCGGCGGCACCAGGAACAACACCTGGGGCGTGAGATCAGCCCGAGCTGCTCGCCCAGGGCCGCGGCATACGCGCCGATCGCGTGCGGATGCGCCGCGGTTTGAGCAAGTCCAGGCTGATTTCCAGGTGACGGCGAAGACGGGCAAACTTGGCGTGCTGACGGTTACGTCGGCATTTCTTCATGACTGGGTTACCCGTTCTGAAAACCCTGAAGCCACCTCGAACAATGACGAGAGGACTGCGGTTTCCACTCCATCGGCGGAGCCCCTCTCGGGGTCATCCGACGACTCCTGGGAACGTGGTGAACACTTCAATTTTAGATCGTCAGCAAAGCCAGTACCAAGAGGCGGAAAACAGAAAGCGCTGGAAATGATGAAGGATTATGCGGAATGGAATAATTTTGACGCTTGTGACGGATCTTCGGCAGGTCTCACTGGTGCATTCTGGCGTCACGTGGCCGATCATATCCAGGCTCAAATCTCGGTTCGCGCTCGGTCGCGAGCCACCCTGGGCACCGGACACAAGGGCGTGCTCGATGTGGGTTCAGACAGGACCTCGGCGAGCGTGGTTCGCCGGAAAGCGTCCTCGACCGACGCCAGCGCGGCATCAAGCCGCCGGTGGAGCGGGCAGAGGTTGACCCCGTGGGCCGAGAGGCCGAGCGGGCACGTCGTGATCCGGCCGATCGGCTCGACCGCGTTGACGACCTCCAGGATCGTCAGCACCTCGGGAGTCTTGGCCAGGGTGACCCCACCTCCCGACCCGCGCCTCGAGCGCACCACTCCGCCCCGGCTCAACCCCTGGATGATCTTCGAGAGATAGGCCTGCGGCACCAGCGTCGCCGTCGCGATCTGTTCCGTCGTCCGCGCCTCGGGCGACCATTGCGCCAGGTGTACCACCGCTCGCAATGCATACTCCACCGTCTGCGAGAACATCGCGGTCACCTTTTCTTCCTGGTCTTTTTTGAAAATTGGATCTTGACATCCAATTTACGCGGGGTATCGTGAATCGAACGTTAATTGGACAGGAGACTCCAATTTACGATAGACCAGGGAGGGCGATCAAGTCGGCGTGCCTCGAACCCCGATGAGCGGCACGCGGGAGGCCGGGTGATGAAGCAGATCGACGAGGAGCGGCTGGAGACGGACCTGGGTTATCGATTCGCTTACGTGGCCGAGTTCATGGACTTCGGCGCCGCGGACGTGGCGGCGATCCACGCGTCGGCCGAGATGCTGGCTCCGATCGTCCCCACCTTGGTGGACGCCGTCTATGAGAAGCTGCACGGTTACGACGCCACCTGGCGGCACTTCGTTCCCCGTCAGCACGGTTATCAGGGCCCATTGCCGGGCGGAGTCGATGCCCTGACCATCGATCATGAGATCATCCAGTTCCGCAAGGAGCACCTGGCGCGTTACCTCGTCCAGCTCGTGACCCGGCCGTACGACACCCGGATGGTCGGCTACCTCGACATGGTCGGCAAGATCCACACACCCCGGGCCGGCTCGGCCGCGCTCGACGTGCCGCTGGTGCAGATGAACGCTCTGCTCGGCTTTGTCGCCGACGCGCTCACCCACACGGTCCTCAGTCTCGAGCTTGAGCCCGAGACCCGGAACCGGACCCTGCGCGCCTTCCAGAAGCTCCTCTGGATCCAGAACGACCTGATCAACCGGCACTACCAGGCCGACACCATCGAGCGCACACAGAAGCACTCGGTCGCGTGACAGCGGTCCGTCGCGAGGCGACACGAACCGGTTCCGGTCAATCCACCCGCTTCAGGAACCACGAGCGCGAGGTCGGGTCAGTGGCGAAGAAATCCACAAGCTGCTTGCCGACCTTGAGCTGGCCCGAGGGCGACTCGTGCATCCGGTCGTTCTCGCGGAAGTCATCGAGCACGAATTGGAACCCATCCAGGCGTGGGTTCTGACCATTGGCCCAGAGGTAGGGGCCCCAGCTCAGCCAGGGGGCCGCGACTGGTCCCCGGGACGGGTCGGCGTTGAGATCGACGCGGCCGTCGATCTGTTCGGCGACGAGCCACTTCACGGCGAACCCCGTCTCATAAGAGTACGGCTCCGAGTTCCCCGGCGCGCCGCCGTTGGGCCGGGCCTTGGCCCAGCCGCCGTAGGTCCGGCTCGACAGGTAGGCGAGCTTCACGTTCGGGAACCGACGGTGAATGATCCCCACGATCTTGCGGATCTGGCCCTGGAGGTCCTGGATCGCCCGCGGGAAGTCGCTGGCGGCGGCATTGGGCTGGGGGTTGGTCTCCTTGATCCAGACGACCTGGACCTGGGCCCGCGTCACTCCCGCGGCCTTGAGCCGGGCGTCGACGGTTTCCCAGTACTGGGCGCCACGGCCCTGCTCATCCTGCTGGACCATCTCGGCCGACATGCCCCCCACCGCGCCGTTAATGAGCAACAGTGCGGGATTGATCCGATCGTCCCCCTTCGCCACCTTCTGAAACCCGTCGAAGGCCTGCACAGTATTACTGAAACCGATGCCCAGGAGGACAATCTTTCCTTCCGGACCCGGCTTTCCCTCGGCGTCGAGGGGCTGAACCTCGGAGGCCAGCTTCATTCCCAGACGCTCGTGAGCCTCGGGCCGACGGTTCGAACCGCCGGGATAGAGCCCCCCCTCGAAACCCTGGTACTGGCGTGTTCCCAGGTCGTTGATCGGGACCAGATGCGAGGTGTCGGGCGTCTGGAACTGGGCCGCGGCGTTACTGGCGCCGAGGCATGGGCATAGAGCCAGGAGCGCCACCCATGACATTGAGGCTGCCGTTTTCATTGATGATCCTCGGTTTCTCGGAGTGTTTCTATTTTCAATCCGGGCACTTAGAATCATCCAGATTCAGGTATTCGACATCCTTGAACTCGACCCCGCCATCCTGTCCGCCGTGAACCTGGAGGGCGATCCGGCCGTTCTTCTGGATCTGGGGATCGACAACCTCGGCGGTGGTCTTGCCGTTGACCTGCACCACATAGCGATCGCCCAGCGCGACGACCGCCAGCTCGGTCCACGCCTCGCCCGCGTCCGTCGCCTTGGCCTTCGCCTTCGCCTTATCCTTGGCCTTGGCCTTGGCGTTCTTCGGCTCCTCGGGGGGCTGGGGATGGACCAGCCAGCGCCGGCCGCCGGCTTCGTACAGGCCACCCAGGTCGGTCGGCTTGGGATCGATATCGGCCTCGAGTCCCGTGATGCGCACGGCCTGACCCTGTCCGGCACTTTCCTTCACATGAATGAACAGGCCGCTGTTCTCGGTCCCATTCTTGAGCTTGAATTTGAGCCGGATCGCGGCGTTCGCGTGGTCGGCGTCGCTGATCAGGAAGCCCGACCGCTTCTCGGCCTGAGTGGATCGGGCGTGGATCACGCCGTCCTCGATGGTCCAGGCACCGAAGCCGGCGGCGTGCCAGTCGGCGAGGGTCTTGCCATCGCCCAGGGGCTTCCAGGCGCTCTGTCCCAGGTCCTTGATCCGGACGTTTTTCCAGCGGATCTGACCGGCCTTGCCCGAGTGGACCTGAAGCGCGATGAAGCCTTCCAGGTCTTTCGTGTCGATCAGGTCGGCGCAGGCGACTCCATTGAGCCAGGTGCGGATCGACGGGCCGCAGGCGACGATGGTGTAGTGGTTCCAGCCGTCAACCTTGAACGCCTTCTGAGCCTCGGTGTGCCCGGTCAGCGGAAAAAGCCAGCCGCGCCGGGCCTCGTCGTAGATCCCGCCCGACCAGGCGCGCTCCGACGGATCAACCTCGCACTGGTAGCCGAAGACCCGGCCATTGCCGTCGGCCGACGGTTGCTGATGACTGCGGAACTGAATCCCTGAATTTCCGGGGATATCGAGTTTCAGGTCGAGCTTGAGCACGAAGTCACCATAGCTCCGCTCGGTCCGCATGAACGTGTTCGACCCGGGCCCGACGTTGCCCACGATCTCGTCGCCGTCCATCCGGTAGGTCGCCCCGCCGCCGACCTTCTTCCAGCCGTCGAACGACTTGCCGTCGAACATCGGCTTCAGCCCGTCGTCCCCCGGCTCGGCCGCACCCGCCAGCACCCCCAGCCAGCCCACGACGCACAGCGCTTTCCACGGTCGCATGATGGAATCCTCAAGGATTGAGCCGGTTTCGATCGCGGTACCAAGGTTCGATCCGCCAGTGACGCCGATCTTCGCAGATCCATTCCGATCAACTTTATATCGATAGAGAAAAGCACTTTCGCATTTTATTCTTCTTTCTTCCCGCGAACGTCGGCGTCACTGGCGAATCGATTCCCCCACTTCATCTCTCGTTTCATCAAGAACATCGGCGGATCGATTTTTCAGGGCGACTCGATCGTCACCGCAAGGACCAGGGGCGCCGTACGGTCATCTCCCTTGACGAGATCGATCTCGCGGATATCGATATCGGTACGCCTGGGATCGATCGTGAGATACCGGACCTGCTGTCCGCCGAGCAACCCGAAGGCGAACTTCGATCCCGGGACGTCGACCCGCCGGATGTAGTCGGCGAAGTGGACCCCGTTCTTGAGCGCGTGGTCCTCGGTCGAGCCGTCCTGATAATGGAGCCGGACGATCAACGAGACCGAGCCTTCCGCGCCGGCGGGATAGCCCCAGCCGCTGATCCCGCTCAGGAGGTGGATCGCCTTCGCCCGCGCGTTGCACGGCAGCGTGACCGACCGGGGCATCGTGGGCGGGAACGTACCGCCGGGCCCATGGAGCATCACCACGTTGGGCACCCGTCCCCCGCGGGTCGATGAGCTGGAACGGCACCTCTTCGACCGTCCTGGTTGACCAGTCCGGGAAGATCAGGCGTTCTTTTGCCGCGTTCTTGCTGTAAAACATCCCCTGAGTGCTGACGATCGTCGCCGCCTTCTCCATCGGGAGCGGGAAATATTTCCCCCTGGCCGCGAGGAACTCGAGCAGATCGGTGAAATCGGCCGGCGTGATCTGCTTCTCGAATCCCTCAGGCATGAGCGACTTGTTCGAGGTGATGATCTCATCGATGTCTTCCCGCAAGACGGCCTGCCGCCTGGCCTCGGCGTCCACCAGCTCGATGGCCGTCCGGGTCTCGGAAGCGAGGAGCCCGTTGAGGACCCGGCCGTCGCGGAGCGCCACGGTGTACTGACGGAAGTTCCCCTCAACCGATCGATTCGGGTCGATGATCTCGGTCAGGATCTTGTCCTTGGGATGGACCGCGAACCCCGTCAGGTTGGGTCCGATCGATTCGCCGATGTCGCCGTGTCGATGACACTTGGCGCAGTTATTCTTGAACACCTCGAGCCCGTGCGCCAGGTTGCCCGTCTTTTCGGTGACGGCCAGGAGCGATTTGAGCACCTTCATACGATCGGGGTTGGGCAACGCTCCGCCCATTGCGAGCAACGTCCTGGCTCGCGCGGCGATTGAACGGTCGGGATGATTGGCAAGCTGCTGGCTCTGGTCGGTGCTCAGGTCGTTGGTGGAGAGGGTCCGCGCTTCGATCGCGTCGAGCAGGCCCCGCGACCACTCGGGCCTCCTCAGAAGGATATCGACCCCCTGATGTTTCATCTGCGGCGTCAGCTCACCCCAGCGAGCGAGCAACGCGCGGGCCAGCTCGGGTGTTGTCGACGTCCCGGCGGCGTCGAGCAGGCCGGCGGCGAGCGTGGGACTGGCCTTGACATTGACGCCCGAGAGCATCCGTTCGAGGGTTTCCCTGTCTGGGTTCATCTCGGCCAGGCGGTGAGCCGCGCTGATCCGATCGGGCTCGGGACGGGTCGAATCGCTCGCGACCCGGGCGAGGCTCGTTCGCAGCGCGTTCATGCCGGTGGCAAATCTCGATTCGAGGCCCCAGCGGCTGGCGAGGGTCGCGATCGCAAGTTGACCGGCCGGGCCGAGCCGGGGCATCAGCGTGACCATGGCGTCGACGTCCGTCGCGTCGAGCGCCGGTGCGTTTTTCGGTCCTTTTGGCCAACCGGCCGACAGACCTGCGAGCAACGCCTCGGCGATCGGGCCATCCGCATCCTTGAGTTTGCTCAGCAGTGGCACGAGGCGCCGCGCCGCGTCTCGATCGCCACGCGCGATATGCTCAGCGACGATCCGCACGGCGGCCCGCGTCGGCTCGTTGGCCGGACCGCTCACCGCCATCGACTCGGCCAGGAAGCCCTCCGCATGCCGTGCCGCCGCGGCGTTCGCGGCCAACGGAATCCACGGATCGTTCGTTTTCTCGGGCAGCTTTTTGAGCATCAAGGCGATCCGTCGCCCTGCCGGCTCCGAGGCCGGCATCGTGCCGAGACTGAGCAACGCGGCGCGGAGGACTGAAGCGCTCCCATCTTCCAGCAAGTGCGCCGAGAGAATCCCATCAACCGACTCCTCGCTTCGCGGCAAAGCCTCGACCGCCCCCTTGCGCACACCCGGCGGCCGGATGCGCCAGCGCGGACTTCAAGGCAGCGCTCGCCGAATCGCCCACGTTCGCGTTCCCCGCGAGGTCCAAGGTCCCCAACCGCTGGAGCGTCCACAGGGCATGCAACGCACCTGGTGCCTCGCCGGTCGCATCGGTCGTTTTGTCGTTCGCCAGCGCGATCAGCCCCGGCACGAGGTCTTTACGTTTGCCTTCAACGATCTTCCACTCGGCCCGGAGCCGCCAGAACATGTTGTCGCTCCGCAGGGCCTCAAGGAGCGTCTCGCCGTTCGCGGCGGCCAGGTCGTACGTCTTGGTCAGTGGGCTCGTGGTGTTGATCACCCTGTAGATCCGCGCGTGCGTCCTGTCACGCAGTGGGGTCTCGTAGGCGTTGCCCTTGCCGGTGGTGAAGCCGAGTGGTGTCGGGTTGTGCTGGACGATGTAGTTGTACCAGTCGAGCACCCACACGGTCCCGTCGGGTCCGACCTCCGCGGCCACGGGCGCGGTCCACTCGTCGGTGCTGGCCAGCAGGTTGAACCGGTCGCGGGTAACGAAGCCGCTTCCCTGGCGCTCGAGCCTGTCCATGTGAACCAGATGCCCCGTCGGCTCGCACACAAAGGCGATCGTGTTCCAGTACGAGCGGGGGAACTGCCTGGCCGTGTACACCGCATGCCCCGCCGCGGCCGTGAACCCGCCGAAGACGTCAACCTGGCGGATCTTGGTGAGCGGGTGCATGTTAACATGATCGGCCATCTTCGCGTTGCCCTTGCCCAGCCAGCCGCGTACCGACTCGAACACCCGGTTCGGGATGCCGACATAGGACGAGTGCTCATTATTAGCCGTTGAGTAGACGACCTCGCCCGTCTCGTCGAGCCCGACGCCCCAGGTGTTGTTCGAGGTCGAGGTCAGGACTTCGAGGTCCGACCCGTCGGGCCTGAACCGGAAGATCGCCTGCCGGAACGTGAGGTTGTCGCCGCCGACCTTCCCGGCAAAGCCCGAGTAGCCGACGCTGGCATAGATCCAGCCGTCGAGCCCGAGCCGGAGGTTGCTCGGGCCGGAGTGCGTGTCCTTGGTCCCCCATCCCGTGAAGAGGACCTTGCGGACATCGGCCCTGTCGTCGCCGTCGGTGTCCTGAAGGAAGAGCATGTCGGGCGCCTGGCTCACGATCAGGCCGCCATTCGCATGGACCAGCCCGGTGGGAATGCTCAGCCTGTCGGCGAAACAGGTGAACTTATCCGCGCGGCCGTCGCCGTTGGTATCTTCACAGATGGTGATCCGATCATGTCCCTCGCCGGAGGGCTGCAACTCGTTGGGGTAATCGACCGTCTCGGCGATCCAGGCCCGGCCACGGTCGTCCCAGTTGATGGCGATCGGCTTCGTGATCTCGGGCTCGGCCGCGAACAGCTCGACCCGGAACCCGCCCGGCACGCTCAGATGCCGCATCGACTCCTGCGGAGAGAGGGGTGCCTGCATCTCGTTGATCCGTCCGGGATTGGCGCGGCTCCCTTCCTGGTAGTTCGGCAGCTCGGCCGGCAGGTGCGCAAACGGCGCGGTGGGCCAGTCGAAATCGGGACGCCCCACTGCCCAGCGAATCCCCTGCGCCACCAGGAGATGATATCCTGGATTGGTGAACACACGCTCGTCATGCCCCGACGCCGTGTAGAAGACCCGCCCCTTACCCTCGGTACGAACCCAGGTCCAGGGCTCCCCCTTGCGCCGTCGTCCCGCGTCATCAATGTGACACGGTCATCCGAGAGCCTGGTGTGAACATAAGTCTCATCCCACGCCTCGAACTCCCTTACACCCTTCATCGCCGGGTGGTCGGGCTTGTCGATCGGCACCCGGAACACGCCCGGTCTTATGGCTTTTGAACTGGCCACCGACCAGGGCGACGTACGACGGCGAGTTGCGGAAGCAGTACGACGCGCAGTGCAACGCCACCAGGCCCTTGCCCCCGCGCACGAAATCGAGAAAGCACTGCTCCTGATCGTGGGCGATACTGTCATGATTCGCGTAGATGATCAGACAATCGTATCGCGGCTAGGTTTTCGGAATTGAGGTCGGCAAGGTCGTCGGTGTAGGCCACGTCGATGCCCGACTTCGCCAGCGGCGGCGTCAGCTCGGCGGCACGCGGCAGCGGCGTATGATGCCCGCGATCACCCAGGAACAACGCCTTGATCCGGCCGCCCGAATCGTCGCCGCGCGCACTCGAAGCGGCCAGCCCGAGCGCCAGCAGCGCGACAATCAACCAGGTTCGACGGCCATCCCGCGCAGGATTCAACCCGCCCAGCGTGAACACGGCAGCACTCCTCGCACAACCAGCACGATCATGTCCCGAACCCATTGCCGGATCATCGTAACCGGCGCCCGAAGCCTCGTAAAGGGACCGCACCGTCCGCTTCCGGACGACCCCAGGTCGATCGACCGGAGCCGTCTCGATCGCTCTAACACGCTTTTTGACCAAAGGTTGCGAAAAACCGGCTCGCCTGTCGCTTTTTTACTGTACAAATAGACAGTTAGAGGTTATCTTGATCGCGTAGAGCTGGGACATCCCTCGGATCACTTCGGCGACGATCGGGAGGAAAGGCCATGAGCACGGCGACGATCGCGGACCGTGAGACGACATGGGCCTGGACGGGCGAGGCTCAGGACGAAGCCGGGTCGACGGTACGGGGCGTGAGGCGATCCGACGGGTTGGAGGATGACGAGAGTATCGGCAGGGATGACGACGATAGAGCCGGGCTCGATTTCGGGGGCCGGTTCCACGTGCGTCGGATGATCGGGCGGGGAGGGATGGGAACCGTCCTGGAGGTCGAGCGGCGATCGGACGGTGAGGTCCTGGCACTGAAGTATTGCCATCTGGGGGGCGCGGAGCGAAAGCGATTCGAGCGCGAGGTACGGATCATGGAGCGCGTCCGTCATCCTCACGTGGTGCCGATCGTCGAGGCGCGGCTCGACCATCGCGTGCCGTATTTCCTGATGCCGCTGGCCGAGGGGTCGCTGATGGGCCAGCTCGAAATGTTTCAGGAGAACGAAAACGAGGCGCTGGCGGCATTCGCGCAGATCTGCGCCGGGGTCCAGGCGCTGCATGCCTCGGGGATCATCCATCGCGACATCAAGCCGGCCAACGTGCTCCGGTTCGCGGGGGGGCGGATCGCCGTGGCCGACTTCGGCCTCGCCAAGCTGGGGAACCGCGACTCGACGATCCTGACCCGGACCCACGCCTTTTATGGCACCCTCGTCTATTCCGCCCCGGAGCAACACCTGCCCGCCGGCACTCGCGAGGCCGACGTGCGGACCGATATCTGCCAGCTCGGAAAGATGCTCTATCACATGCTCACGGGCAAGTCGCCCGCACTGATCGAACAGGAGGCGCTGCCGCGCGGTCTGGCGCACGTTATCCAGCGGGCGACGAGCGCGCATCCCGAGGACCGATACCAGACCCTGGGCGAACTGCTCGACGCGCTGCGTTATTACGAGCTTTCGCGACATCCCGCCCGCGACGCCCGCGCCACGCTCGAGAACCTGATCCAGCAGGCCGAGGGGCTCTTGAAGCGTCAGGAATACCGTTCCGAGAACCTCCGGGAGATCCTGGCCACGCTCCAGCACGTTGACCTGAAGCGCGACGGCCCCGGCATGGTCATCGCCTGTTTCGACCGTCTACCGACGGAGGTCCTACCGGTCCTGGCCGGCGAGCTTCCCGCCGATCTGGCGCTCCCGCTGCGGACCTACGCGGAGGCCATCGAGGCCCGGGTGGCGAGCTATCCGTTCGCCTACGCCGACACCGTCGCGCGTCGGATGCGGAGCATCTTCGTCCACGGCCGGACCACCGATCTGAAGACCACCGCGCTGCGAATCAACCTGGTCGCCGCCGTGGCCCTGAACCGGTTCGCCGCCATGGACGCATTTAATCGACTCCTGGTCAGCATCCACGACGACGACCTCGCGATGGCCGTCGCCGAACTCCTGCGACGGGAGATCCGGCTCTATGAGAAAGTCGCCGAGCAAGTTCCCCCCGGAAGGCTCCATCCGGCGATCCGGGGGGTTCAGGTTGAGGGGCTCGGATCATAGCCACAGGATCACGGCCCCGAGCCTCCGGCTTCAAGGCACCAGCGCCCGAGCCTTCGTCCCCGAAGCCCACAGCCAGACGGGCGCCGGCGTGCTCTTGCGGTCCCCAACGTGCTGGGCGATCCGCCAGGTGGCGTCGCCGCTCAGGCCCGCGAACAGGACGACCTCGTAGCGCGATCGCGAACGGGTTGGGGCCCGCCACGATCAGGGCGGTGGCGGGGTGGGCATAGGTCTCGCCCTTGAGGACGAACGAGGCCGGGCCGAAGGTGACGGGCAGCGTCTTGACGAGCCGATCGGCGCCGTAGATCGTGTCGGGCCGCCCGACCACGAGAACGTGGTGCGACCGGAGATCGGCCTCGGCGATCTCCGTATCCGCCCGCACGGGAACCAGGATGTTGGACCAGCGTCGCGCAATCGCGCGCTGAAGGTGCTCGGCCGCCTCGCGCTGGGCGTCGGCTTCCTTGAGGGTGCCATACACGATCAGGGCCGCCTCGGGCTCGACCTCAAACGAGTCGATCGACCAGACAGAGGCCGATGACGTAACCGGTCGGGCGGCGGCGTCCGGCAGTCCCTGGCCCTTGAGCCAGGAGTCGAAAAAACCGGTCAGGTCGCGACCATTCTCGGCGCCGGCCTTCTCGGCCTGGGTGCGGAATGCCTCGGCCGACGCGGGCTGGCCGGCGTGGGAACGGCCGAAGTCGTCCATCAGCTTGAGGAATACGTCGTCGCCCAGCTTCTCGCGGAGGGCCGACAGGAGTAGGACCCCCTTGCCAGCGGCGATCTCGTACCACTCGGAGCGCTCGACGTCGGGCTCGATCGACGCCAGCGGCACGTCACGCCCCAGACGCTTGACCGCACCCTCGTACCGGGACCGGGGCGCGAACATGGCCAGGTCCAGCCGTTCCTCTTCGGCCGGCTTGAGCTTCCGATCCTGCTCCTTCGCATGGGCTCGCATCACCTGCTCGCGGGCCACGATCGTCTCGTAATCGGCGAACGCCGCGGCAAGCCACGTATCGCCGCCGCCGCCCGGCAGAAGCGTGCCGTGCCAGGCCGCGGGCAAGGTGCTCAGACGGGTCCGGACCGTGCCGGACTCGCCCTCCGCGGCCCTGTCCTTCTTCGCCGTGCTCGACGCCAGGTCGATGGCAAACGTCTTTCCCTCGGCCGCCGACGGGACCTCGGCGCCAACCAGGGTCCAATCATTGGGGACGAGCGGTCGAACCTCGTGATCGGACTTGCGCTCGCCGGAGGTCGGCTCCCAGGTCCGGCCCATCGGCGGACCGAACCGGGCCCAGGTCTTCAGCTCGCGAGCCATGCGCCGTGGTGGTGAACTTGGCGTCGCAGAGTGCGAGCGCCGACCAGGGGCGGGGTCGAGAATGCCTTGAAGCCGAAGTTGGCGTCGATCATCCCCTTCTCCTCGCGGTAAAGCCGCTGCCACGTCCGGTCGCGGTCCGAGGGGTGGAAGACCAGATTCACCGGCTTGCCCGCCACCCTCGGCACCGTCTCGAGCCGCACGGCCAGGTCCTTGGCGTTGTTGCAGCCCCAGTAAAATCCCTTGGTGCCGCCGAGCCATTCGTCCTTGCTGCTCCGCCAGAGCTTGTGCTTGTCGGTGCCGAGCTCGAACATCGCGACCTCGCCCGACCTGGTATCGCCGAGGAGCCACTCGTTGGTGTACATACCATTATTATTGGCCGTCAGGATCTTGACGGCCTCGTCGATCGTGTCGGCGTACTGGAGGGTCCTGCGGAGGTGCGACGCGAGGGCCTCGCCGTCGGGCTTGAACCGAGTTTGCGCGATCGTGGTCTCGGCGACGAGCAGTCCGGCGTCGTTCATATAGTAGTCCATACCGCGACTGGATACTGCCGGGATAGCTCTGCATCAGACACGCGGTGGCCGCGGCCGGCTGGATGTCGAGCCAGACATTGAAGTGGCGAACCATGTACAGGTTCCACATCGTGATGTGGCCGAAGACGATCGAGCCGTCTCCCGTGGCCGGTCCGGACGCGGCGAAGGCGCTGCAGTGATCGGCCTGGGGGGCCTTGACGCGAGGAACCTTGGGCTCGTCGAAGGTGCGGACTTCGAGACCGTTGGGCGTGGCTTCGAGCGCGCTATCCAGGAAGTCGACCTCGATCTCGGAGTTGAGCGTCACCAGATCGACCAGGTCGAGCGCGCGGCCGTGGAACTTCGCCCCGGCCGCCGCGGCGCCGTCGGCGATGCCCTTCATCTCTTCAAGGTATTCAGGATCATACTGACGCAGGAAAAGCGCACTGACGAGGGTGCGCATCTGGCCCCACGCGGTCGAGGGGTCGTCGCCGCTTCGCTTGATCGCCAGGGCGTTCACGTAGTCGGCGATCTCGGGCGCCAGGAGCCGGCCGTGCTGATACCCACGCTCGTAGGGAGCCCCTTCAATGTGGAGCACGATCCAGCCCGCCTGGGGATACCGGTACGCCGGCCCGAATCGTTCAACTGTCGCGGGGTCGGGCCGGGGCGGCTGGCTCAGATCCTGGGGCGGCTGCACCGCCCGCGCCCGATCCGGAGATAACGCCGTAAGTGCCAGGGCCGCCAGCAAAGTCAATCCCGATCGACGGACAGATCGCCGCATGTGTGATTCCTCTCCGATTGCGTTGCAATGCGATGGGCATGTTGGCTCCCTGGCTCCGATTTTCGACTTCGATTGTAAGCCCTGGGGCTAGTCTGACAAGACAACCGGCCAACCGTTCGGCTAGAATCGTGAGTGAACGGGAATCCATCAACCCGTACGCTAGCTCCAGCCAGATCGTCCCGAAGGTACGTACCCCATGCCCCCGCCCCGTGAATCGATGGGACATCTTTTCGACCCCGAGCTCGGCCGATGAACCAGCGATCGATCGGGTCGATCCGTCGGCCCCCCTCGCCGACCGGATGCGGCCGAGGCGCCTCGACGATCTGGTCGGCCAGGATCGGATCATGGGGCCGGGAAGCCTGCTGCGCAAACGGATCGAAGCTGGAGGGGACGGTCCACTTCCCTCGTTGATCCTCTGGGGCCCTCCCGGCACCGGCAAGACTTCACTCGGTCGGCTGCTCGCCGCGCATTCCGGGGCCACGTTCGAGGCGCTCTCGGCGGTCTTTTCGGGCGTGCGCGAGGTCCGCGCGGCGATTGACGAGGCGCGACGCCGGAAGAAACGGGGGGGCCGGACGGTCCTCTTCATCGACGAGATCCATCGGTTCAACAAGAACCAGCAGGACGCCCTCTTGCCCGCCGTCGAGGAGGGAGTGGTCTCCCTGATCGGCGCGACGACCGAGAACCCGTCGTTCGAGGTCAACGCCGCCCTGTTGTCGCGGTGCCGGGTCGTGACACTGTACCCGCTCTCCACCGACGACGTCGCCACCATCATCCGTCGCGCCCTGACCGACCGCGAGCGCGGCCTGGCCGAGTTACAGGCTGACCTGACGGACACAGCCGTCGCACACCTCGCGCAGGCTTCGGGCGGCGACGCGCGGGTCGCGCTGACCGCGCTCGAGGCCGCCGTTCTGGCAACACCTCCCGCCGCGAACGGCCGACGGTCCGTGACTGAGGAATCGCTGGTCGAGGCCCTCGGCGCGCCCGGTTCGCGTACGACAAGGGGGGCGAGGATCACTACAACCTCGCCTCGGCCCTGATCAAGTCGTTCCGCAACTCCGACGCCAACGCCGCGCTCTACTGGCTCGCCCGCCTGATCGAAGGGGGCGCCGACCCTATTTTCATCGCCCGACGCCTCTGCATCCTCGCCTCCGAGGACATCGGACTGGCCGACCCGCACGCGATGGTGCAAGCCTCGGCCGCCGCTCAGATCGTCCAGCTCATCGGCCTTCCCGAAGGGCTGTACCCCCTGAGTCAAGCCACCGTCTACCTCGCCCAGGCCCCCAAGTCCAACGCCATCAAATCCGCCTTCTTCGCCGCCTCCTCCGACGCCACCGCGACTGCGAGCGAACCCGTGCCCCTGCACCTGCGGAATGCTGTCACCTCGTTGATGAAAGGCGTCGGTTACGGCCAGGGCTATCGATACGTCCACAACGACCCGGCCGCTCGCGAGGAGATGGTCTGCTTGCCTGAACGGCTGGCGGGGCGTATCTATTGGAATGGAGAGGAACGTAAACCGTAAATCCGAGAGGTTGAAGATTTCTTTAAGGACTGCTTGATATTCATGACCGGTTTTGTGCAGCCCTGAAATGAAAACACTATAACGTTTGCGCTTATTATTTTTAATTTTTAGAATTTAAATACATTTATGGCAAGACATTCAGAGGCACCGCCTGAAACGACAAGCCGCCCCAGGACGCCTCGGAATGCCATTGCTCGTTGATTCGCGCGAGGCGTTCACTCGCATCGGAAGAAGAAGGGGCGGCGATGGTGAAGACGGGCGAAGGAAGGGCGGGGCGGGCCGCGGCGAGGTCGGCGTCGGTCAGAGAGCGGTCGTCGAGGAGGCGTCCGAGGAGGGCGCGGAGGCGGAGCAGGGAGTGAGATTCCGACGGTCCGTCATTCATCGACCGGCGCAGGAGGGAGAGCAGTTCTTCACGAGAGAGCCAGACGCCCCAGCGCTCCGACGAGATACGATTCATGTTGACATTCTCTATTTTCTCAACATCGGTCCAGGGCCGACCGGCGGACCACCGAGCCAGCTCCATCGATTCACCGCTCCAAGCGACGATGGGTGAGGAGCCAGCCGCGCGATCCGGCAACACGACCAGCCGGGTGTCCCAGGGGAGCAGGTCGGTCGACTTGACCCAGCCGATGGCATGGCGATGGCCGACGCGAAAATGAGTTGAGGGGCCCTGGAGGGGCCAGACGTCGAAGATCTCGACAAAACCACGGCGCCTGATGGTTTCGGTCGTGGAGCCGCCGGGAGTGTCGGAGGCGGCCACGTCGTCGTGGAGCAGGAGGGCCATGCGGACGATCGGGCCGGCGATGACCTGAGGTCGATCGGAATGCGGCGCCGGCGGGCCGGCGACCGCGCGGGCGAGATGGTCCGAGATCGAGGCGCGGAGTGGGCGAGTCCATGCCTCGCCGCGCCAGGCGAACAGGCTGATGAAAAGGAGAGTAAGCAACAAGGGAAGTGGATAGCGGATCGGGGGAAGATTCATAGCATTTCACGAATTCAGGACTTGATCACAGAACGAAGGCCAGGGAAGAGGGCGAGACCCGTCAATACGGTCAGAATTACCAGGAACAGCGCCGACCAGCCGGCGGCGGGCACGACCATACCGGGGACGAAGACGGCGGTTGCCCCGGCTTTTTGGCTGGCCCGGTAGTAGACCTTCACCGGGCGCAGCGTGCCGTCGGGGAGCTTGCGATCGGTTCGGTAGACCAGCCGGTAGCTGGAACGGAGCCGCTCGGCAAGCTGCTCGTAGATCGATCGAAGCTGGTCGGCCTGCCGCGCCGAGTAATACTGGCCGCGCGTTGCGCTAGCGCCAGGCGTTTCAGCGAGCCGTGCTCTCGATCTCGTCCTCGGTGCCGAGACCCAGTGTGTGCACGGGCAGGCCCGAGCCGGCGCGCGGCGACGATGACCGAGTCGAGGGTGGCCGACTGGCTGAAGGTGTCCTCGCCGTCGGTCAGCGCGAGCAAGGCGCGCCGGCCCGGCTCGCGCTGGAGCATGTCGAGGGCCTCGGACACGGCGTCGTAATAGCGGGTCGCTCCCGCGGGCGTGAGCGAATCGACCGCCGCCTGGACCTTGGCGACGTCGTTCGTGAAAGGGCAGATCTGCTCGACCTCTGATCCAAACGCGATCACCGCGACCCGCGAGCCGGCGGGAAGCCCGTGCAGGAACGTCGCCACGGCCTGTTTCAGGCCGCCGATCCGGTCTTCTTCCTCCATGCTCAGGCTCCGGTCGACCACCAGGACCACGGTGGTGGCCAGGGCCTCCTTCGCGGTGGGTGCCGAGAACTGAAGGATCGGCATGGTCTGGTCGTCCTCGGTCACGCGGATGTCCTCGCGGCGGGCGTCGAGCAGGAACGAGCCATCGGGCCGCTTGACCTCGAAATCGACCGCGATCTCGGGAAACGCCGAATCGCTGGCGCCGGTGACAATCACGCTGATATCGCTACCGCTGGAGGAATGAGCCGGCTCGGGTTCATCGACCTTGACGTTTTCGACGATGTCGACCGGCTCGGCGACGTGCGCGGCAGGAAGCTTGAGCACGCGATCGAGCTCGAACGCGAGGTTGGCCTTTCGGAGGAAGAGGAGGGCGAGGCAGGTGTTCGGCAAGGTCCCCCACCTTGGTTCGGGCCAGCTTCCGTCGACGCGCTGGCGGTCGAGCAGTTCGCGAGCGCCGCGCGGTACCAGTCGAACCCGTCGAGTTCGCGGAGCCCCAGCGCGACGCAGACGCGCTCGAGCGACCAGAGGTAATAGATATCAGAAAAGGGACCGATCGCGTGCGCATCGGCGGTGACGGCCTTGAGGGCCGACGCGAACACGGGGTCGGACGCCAGGGCGGCGCCGCGGGCCCGTGCCGAGAGCCGCTCGGCCTGTCGGGGGCGGGCCGCGGCGATGGCCAGGCCCATCAGGCCCGCGCAGGTCATCGCGTCGGCTCCTTGCATGTGCGGCCGATAGCCCCAGCGGCCGCGATTGTCCTGCGACTCACGGAAATGGTGGTCGATCGCTTCGAGCGGATCGTTCGACGCAAACCCGTGCCGACCGGCGGCCCAGATCCCGAGCAGGGCGAACTGGGTGTTCGAGTTGTCGCCTCCTGAAGAAAGCATGCGCTCCAGCGGGGTCGGCCGACGCTTCTTCGAGCCACTGCCGGTCGCGGCCTTGCGGCTTCCCGTTCCGGTCGTCGGCTCGTCGCCAGAGAGCGGCACCTGATACGACCAGCATCCTTCGGGACCTCCCGCCGACAGCCGATCCGCCAGCCGGACGATCAGGGCGTCGTGGGTCCGTCCGCTACCCGACGGCTCGACCCGCGCCAGGAAGAGGATCGCCAGAGCCAGGTCGTAGGTCTGGTTCGCGTTCTCGGCAAGCTTGACAACCAGCCGGGTTGCCTTGACGATCGACGGGTCGGTCGACTCGACCCCATTTTCGAGGAGTGCCAGACCCGCCAGCGATGTCATTCCGAGGTCATGATCGAGGTTGAACGTGAAGCCCCAACGCCCGCCGGACTCCTGGACCTCCTTGAGATACGCCACGCCCCGGGCGATCGCCCGCGCGACCTGGTCGTCGAGCGCCTTGTCGGCGGCATGAACGAGCTTTGCCGGGAATAGCGATATCGCGACCGCCACGACATACCAGGAACATGCCAACCGGCTCATCGGGATTCCTCCTGGCGAGGCGGTTCGGGAAGGACGACACCGGAGAGCATGGCAAGGCCCACCCCCAGCAGACCCCAGAGCAAACAGGCCAGAAGTCCGGCCCCGACGCCATTACCCAGGAACGCCGGCTCGACGGTTCGGCAGATTGCGACCAGAACGGCGGCGGCGAGAATGCCGGCGTAGCCACCGGCGAAGCTCGATGGCAGAAGGTCCCGAGGACCGCCACGTATGAGACCAAGCGCGCCCCCCGCGATCAGGCCGATGAGTCCGAGCACGATCAAGACGCTCCGTAACGAAGGTTTCGGCTCCTGGCTCGAAACCGTCACGAGTCCGTTCGACGCCAGGACCAGGAGCCGGAGCAAGGCCCCCACCAACGACCACGCGACCAGCCGAACCGCCATCGGCTGGCTCGCGATCAATGCGGCGCCCAGCGTGCTCCCGCCCGTGCTTGCCGGTTGATCGTCTGTGGGGATCGGCTCGGGTGCCGACGGCCGCTCGAGCTTGATCTCGACCCGGCGCGTCCCGCCGTTGCTGTCGAGAACCAGGGTTGCGGTCGGAAGCGCATCACGATTATCGGGAACCTGGACCTCCAGGAATAACTCGGTTTCATCCACCGTCACGAAGGGCGCGGTCCCCCCCGCGAGCTTGATCCAGTCGCACGAAGTCGGCTCGACTCGTACTCGGGTTCTCAGGAGCCGATATCCGGTGTTGTTGATCCGTAGAGCGACCCGGGTGACGCCACCAGCCTGCGCGGCCTTGACGACGAGAGCGCCGGGATGGACGTCCAGCTCGGGCCGGCTCGGCTTGGTGGTCGGCAGCGTGCCGAGCCATGTGTCGAGCCGGTCGTCGGGCGTCCCCGGCGCGGTGGGCGACGGGGCCAGCGAGCCCCGACCGACCGAGGTCAGGAACGACGCCAGGCGTCCGGAGACCAGCTCGTCGCGCAAAGCGTCCCACCGCTGGGCCGCGACGGTGAGGAAATCGTCCCAGCTCCGGCATCGCGCTCCCGAGGCCAGGGTGAACGCCGACGGCAACGGGCCCGCCACGGAAGCCGCTGGAGTTGGTACCGGTGCAGCCACCGGAGGCGTGGTCGGCTTCAACATCGCGGAGGCCGGCGCTTCCTGCCGCACGACCTTGAGCTGAACGCCGCCAAGCTGAATCAGGTCGCCCTCCTGAAGCGCGAGGGTCTGACCCGGAAGGATGCGCTGTCGATTGACGAAGGTCCCCCCCGGGCTTTCAAGGTCGCGGAGCGCCAGGCCCTGGGTTGACAGTTCGAGCTCCGCCTGGCGCGGCGCCATCCGGCGCGGCGAGCTTCCTTCCTGTCCCGAGAGATCGAGACCGGTGGCGCCGTTGAGGGCGTTGCCAAGCACGTTCGCCCCCTTCGCCAGGGCGAAAACGCGCCCCGGCTCGCGTCCGCGGACGACCTCGACCGACCAGCCGTTCTTGCTCATGGCCATGAGAGAGAAGCGTCCTAACTACCGCTGTCGGAAGACGAGCAACGTCCGTCCCAGCTCGATCCGGTCGCCATCGCGAATCGGCTGGTTTTCAACTGCCGATGCGCCATTGACCCGGGTCCGCCCTGCCGGTGCGTGGTTGTGCAGGATATACCCTTGCGGCGTCGCCTCGATCGACGCATGACGGCGAGCGACGCCCGGGTCGCCGAAGAGGCCGACCTCGGCGCGCTCGTCAAGACCCAGGTTTGAAAGTTTGCGCGATAACAGGTAAATCCGTCCCTCCTGACGGCCGCTCAGGACCTGAACCCAGGCTCGCCTGAGCACCTGTTCGACCAGCGCGAGCATCAGGCCCAGGCCCGCACCGAGGATCGCGATGCCGAGTCCCTGGCTCAGATCATACCGATTCCCCAGCACCTCGCGGAGCGCCTCGAAGAGGTATCCGCCGACGAAGCCTCCGAGGCCGCCGCCGATCAGGCCGTAGATCAGGCGCTGTCGGGAACGATCGGCCACGCCCTGGCTGATCCCGATACCCAGGCCCAGCACGGCCCACGAGCTCGCCCGACCGATCAGGCCGCCTTTGAAACCACCGATGACGACCTCGCCCAGGACCAGTCCCGCCGCGCCGCCGATCGCGCCAGCCAGCGCGCCCCAGGTCGACGCCCGTCCCAGCTTGAGCCAGGCCCCGTCGCGGAAGGGACCCGAGGCATTCAGGAAGAAGCCAATCGTCCCGCCAATCAACGCCCCCGCCAGAGCGTCGCGAACCCAGAGGATGGGCGTATGCACGAGCTCGACGTAGAGATAAAGCCCGAACACACCGCCGATCGCGCCGGCCAGGGCCAGAAAATAGGCGTGTCGCAGGTTCGCGCCGGATCGGATTCGTGGAATCGACACGTCCTGGGTCATGACAGCTTCCGCAGAGCGCGTCCTCCCTCGGCGATGACACGGGCGATGTGGCCGAAGGTCGAGACCAGCTCGCCCGATCGCGCGAAGATCGAGCCCTCCTCGGTGCTGGCCAGGCGGCGGAGATAATCGAGGTCGGCGTCACCGGTGCCGATGGCGACGATCTCGATCCCCTCCAACCGAGCCTTCTCGGCTTGCGCCACCGCACTCTCGGGAGCGTCGGGATATCCATCGGTTAAGATGACCATGTATCGGGTCCGGTCGCATGCCTCCAGGTAATGCCGCGCCAGCTCAATGGCCTCGGTCAAGTTGGTGGTGCCGTCAGCTTCGAGCCGGTTGATGGCCGCCTGGAGACGTCGGACGTTGTCGGTGGCCTCGGCCTGGAGCGTCACGACGCTGGCGAACGCCACGAGGCCCACCTCCAGAACCGTGAAGTCGCAGCGGTCGAGGAAGGCGCGAGCGGCGTTCTGGGCTTCGAGCAACGGGTGGCCCGCCATGCTCGCCGAGCCGTCGATCAAGAGATAGACCCGCGTCGACTCGGGGGCAGCCGCGGTGGCATGGCTCTGGGGAGGTTGGCCGAGCCACGAGAGATCATCAGGAACGGGCTCAACCGACATGGTCAGATGATGCAGTGTATCGCGCTGAACAGCCTCGACCTGGACCACGCCATTGGCGTCGTACGACATCTTCAGGTCGATAGTGACCTCGGAGTCGGTCGCCACGACACCCGAGAAAACATATTTGCCCAGGATCGTGCAATCGAGTGGGTCGGCGCTCTCACCCTGCGTGAGGTAAACTTCCAGCCGGTCATTGGCGCCGCCGTGGGTGGCGTGCAGGTAGGGCCGGGAGTTCTCGGCGGGGATCGGCAGGTTCCGGCGGATCACGACGTCGTTGATATATCTTGACCCGTCGTCACTGATGGCGACCGTCCCCAGGCTGTGCGACATGACGTCCTGAACCCGCCGGGCCCCCGCCAGGGTGAACGAGATCGCGGCGGCCTCGGACGACTGGCCAACCTCCATCGCGGCCTGGATCGCCGCGCCGAGGGCGACGACCTCATCGACGTTGACCCCAGTGCGCGGCGGTGTGCCCGACATCTCGGTCACGAACGCGCGAACCATGGGCATCCGGGTCGAGCCGCCGACCAGCAGGACGCCGGCCAGGTCGCGCCAGCCGAGATGCGCTTCGGCCAGCGCCTCCTCGGTCAAGGCGCGGGTCCGGTCGAGTAGCGGGAAAGTCATCCCCTCGAACTCGTCCCGGGTCAGCTCATAGCGTCCGCCGCTCGCGGCCAAGCTGAAGCGTGATCCGCGTGCTGGTCCGGTCAGAGAGCGCCCACTTGGCCTGTTCGCTGCGGAGCAAGACCTCGCTCAGCGCGAGCGGGTCGTCGAGCGGGTCGATCCCGGTCTCATCGGCGAACTTCTCGGCCAGGAACGTGGCGATCCGGTCGTCCCAGTTCTTGCCCCCCAGGTCGTGATCGCCGGCCGTGGACAGTACCTGGAGCGCCGTCGGATCGATCCGGGCGACCGTGACGTCGAAGGTGCCGCCTCCCAGATCGTAGATCAGGAACGTCTCATCGCCGCCGTTCTTTTGCAGCCCATAAGCCAGCGCCGCGGCGGTTGGTTCGTTAATGATCCGCAAGACATCGAGCCCCGCGGCGGTGCCGGCGTCGATCGTCGCCTTGCGCTGAGCGTCGCCGAAATAGGCCGGCACGGTGATCACGGCGCGATCGACGGATTCGCCCAGCGCCGCCTCAGCATCCTCCTTGAGGCGGCCGAGCACCAGCGACGAAAGCGCCGTGGCGTCGTATTCGCGCCCCTGGAACCGAAGCCGGTAGTGCGGGCTTCCCATGTGTGGCTTGAAGAAGCTGGCAACCTGGTCATCACCCAGTCGCGCATACTGCTTCGCCTCCTGCCCGATCGCCGGCGGCTCGGTGCCGAAGTAAATGACTGACGGCGTGACGTTCCCCCCGTCCCGACTTGGAATCACCTCGGGCCGCCCATAAGCGTTGCGATGCGCGACCACCGAGTTGGTCGTACCCAGATCGATGCCGACAAATGTGGGCATGGGAAAATATTCCTACCAATATAAACAATATAATTAAATACTAATAATTATAATTAATAAATATATATACTAAATAATTTATTCTTATACCCGAATTCAGTCGGACAAAAGATCGAGAAAAATCTTCCTGTCCGATTGTAGACAGAGCTACTCACCTTCCTCGTTGCTTACAGGGTCTTTATCGGAGATTCTCATGACTCTCACTCGTGCGGCATGAGCGGCACCAGTTCCCGTCGAACCCACTCCCGCACCCCACGCCCCCAGGCGGTGTCATTCTTCAGGTTCGATTCGTAAAGCCAACGCGCCACGTCCTTCATGGGTACGAACGGCAAGACGCCGCTCGTTTTCGAGACGGCGTATGACCCGTCGGCTTGAAGCCGGAGCACCGCGACGCTTTCTCCATCAAACCGCCAGATCTCGGCTATCCCGAGCGAGGCATAGATACTCAGCCGATCAAGATTGCTACTCGTGATATCGATCTCGATCGCCAGGTCGGGGGGAGGGTCGAATTCGAGATCGATAAGCCTTGGGTCGCGAAGATTCTCCGCGTTAGCGAAATAATAGGACTCGTCAGGCTCGAGTCCGCGGTCGAGATCCTCGCGCCTGAACGTTGTTGATGCGGTGGCGATCACCGGAATGTCTAGTTCCATCGTGATCTCGTCGATGATCCGCCTTATCAGACTCTTGTACCTCTCGTGGATCGGTAGCGGTGTCATGATCTCCAGGTTCCCCCGGTCGTACGTCAGCCGGACGGGACGATCGCCGTAGAGGTCGAGCAGGGTTTGATAGCCCTTCCAGCCGATGGCGTGGAAGACAAACCGCTGGGAGCTGCTCCGAGTTGGAAGCGAAACGGCCATGCCCGATCTCCTCGCGCTTAGGATCAGGATACGTTGAGCAGGCGCAGGGCGGTGGATCGCTCGGCGACATCCTCGGCGCTCATGACGGCCTCGGTCTCGAACTCGACGTCGATCGAGCCGCCGCCGGTGAGGTCGGTGGCGGTGACAAGCAAACGGCCATCGCGGCTGATGGCGAACTTGACCTGGATCGGGCTCCGCGCGGGAAGCTTCTCGGGTAGGTTGAGCGTGGCCGTGCCGACGTCCTTGCAATCTGAAGGATCAGGACTATCGCGCTCGCCGGCCATGACCCGGATATCGACACCGGTCTGATTGGCGGCATCGGTGCCGAACGTCGAGCTGAATTCCATCGGGACCTCGCCGTTCCGGGGCAAGAGGTAAACGACGACTTCCTCATTCTGATCGTTCCGGGCGACCACGCCCAGGCTCTTGCTCAGGACGTTGACGATCCGTGTGTTTACCAGGTCGCGGACCGGTCCGGTGAGCGTGAAGCCGAGCTGCCGCTCGAGGTGATCGAGCGCCTCGGTGACCTGAGCCTCGGACACGGCCGAGAGATCGAGACTGCCGTCGGCCCCCTCGGCGGCGGGAACGCTCGGCGACAGAATGTCCCGGACCGAATCGGCGAGCGATTCCTTCAGGCCGAACAGCGCCGCGCCCTTGGCGACGGCCTCGTCAGGGTCGTAAACCTCGGGCTCCTTGCCGAACTCGGCCACCAGGCGGGCCTGGACCTGCGGCATCCGCGTGGCGCCTCCGACGAGGATGATCTTGTCGTAATGGTCGTGCCCCTTGGCGCGGGCGTCGGCGAGCATCTCGTGGGTCAGCTCGATGGTCCGGTCCAGGAGGTGGTGGGTGATCTCCTCGAACTTCGATCGTTCGAGCTCGACACGCGCCTGTTGACCGGCGAACGTGACGCGAAACGGCGTCTTGTCGCGCTGGGTGAGGATCTTCTTGCCCCGCTCGGCCTGGAGGAACAGGTCGTTCAGGACCTCGGGGTCGTCCATGGGATCGTCGTCGAGCCCGGTCTGCGCGCGGAACTCCTCGGCGAGGTACATCACGATTGCTTCATCCCAGAGCGCACCGCCGAGTCGGTGGTCGCCGCCGGTACAGATGACGCGGATCAACTTGTCGCGGATCTCGATCATGGTGATGTCGAAGGTCCCGCCGCCGAGGTCGTAGACAAGTACGGTCTGATCCTCGCCCTGTTCGAGGCCGTAGGCGATCGCCGCGGCGGTCGGCTCGTTCAGGATCGCGCGGACATTCAGACCCGCAAGACGTCCGGCGTTGGCGGTCGCCTCGCGCTCGTCGGTACCGAAATAGGCGGGGCAGGTGATCACGACATCGGTGATCGGCTCACCCCCGAGCGCGATCTCAGCGTCGCCGACGACCTTGCGAAGGATGAACGACGAGATGTCCTCGGGGCTGTACGACTGGCCGTCGTGCTCGAAGACGAAATGGGGGTCGCCCATGTGCTGCTTGATTCGCGAGACGACCCGGTGCGGCTCGACCTTGGCCGACTCCTTGGCCGTGTTGCCCACGATCACGTTGTCGCCGTCGAAAAGGACGACCGAGGGGGTGATCCGCTCGCTCTCCTGGTTGGGCACGATGACGGGCTTGCCATGCTCGTCAACATAGGCGATCGCCGAATAGGTGGTCCCCAGGTCGATCCCATAGACGCGTTTCAAGCCTTCGCTCACGGCAGGGGCTCCCGGATCTGGGCCAAGGTGCGGCGCGAGCGGTTCGGTACGGCGCATGGAGTCATTCGTGGCGCGCGTACACTTATTCTAAACGATCCACGCGCGCGACGGCATGGCGCCGTCGTCCCAGATTTTTACGATCGAGATCGCGGGAGGGTTGGCCGGATTCTGGCCGATTTTTTTCAGTTTGCGGAGGTTTCGACCAGGGCTTTGATCCGCTCCAGGCCGACGCGGATGACCTCGGCGGGGTCTTGTTCCCAGAGTTTCCGGTTGAAGAGCTCGAGCGAGATCGGGCCTTTGTAGCCGATCGCAGCAGGTTGGCGATCACGCGGGGAAGGTCGGCGATGCCTTCGCCGACCATCACGCGGTCAGGATCGGACTGAGTCGTGGGCGGAGGCTCGGCGGGAAGGTCGTTGATATGGAAGTTGGCGATCCGACTTCCCTTGATCTCGAGCAGATCATCGACGCTTCCGCCGCCGCGGATCATGTGAAAGACGTCGGCCACGATCGTGGCGTCGGCGGCGCCCGAGCCGAAGGCGATCGTCCTGGCGGTGGACAGTGAGTTGACCCCCTCGGAGAACCCGAGAAACTCCATGGTGGGCAGCACCCCCGCGCCGCGGCCCAGGGCCAGCAGTTCGGCGAACCGCGCGGAGGCTCGATCGAGATCGACGACCGTCCGGGGGGGGCTAGCCACGATGTACGGACTCCCCAGCGCCGCGGCCTGGTCCATCCGGCGGCGGCATTCCTCGAAGACCTTGACCTTCTCGTCACCGTCGGCGCCGATCCAGCCGTGCAGGGCGATCATGCTCACGACCTTGAGCCCGGCATCGCTGAGCGCGCGTCGGAGAGTGTCCAGGGTTCCCCCTTTGCTCAGGTACTCGGTGACCTCGTCATTCCAGGGCTCGATCGCCTGGTAGCCCGCGGCTCCCGCGATCCGGATCTTCTCCAGCAAGGGGGTGGGACGGATGGTGCTGGTGTTCAGGCAGTAAAGGAACTCGCTCATGGGCCTCCCGGGGCTGACGGATGCGCCGCGGTGTCGGTGCGGGTGCGATACGGGCCAGGAAAGTCGTCGCGTTTTTTTGGACGAGGGTGGTTCCCAATCCATGCCCAACGTGTTCCAATTCCGAAGCCACATGATGTCCCGCGAGCGCGCCCGGCGTCAACCGTTTGCCGCTCCGACGCGCACCCGTTCATCCCGCTTGAGGTAGTCCGGCAACGATGGCGATCGTGCTGTTGGGAACGCTCGACACCAAGGGGGAAGAGCTGCGGTTTGTCCGCGAATGGCTCCAGGGCCAGGGCTTCACGACCCTGGTCATCGACGCCGGCTCAGCCGGTCCGCCTTCATTCGATCCCGACATCGGCCGCGAGGAGGTCTTTCAGCGCGCCGGGACGACGTGGGAGGCGGTGCGCGACCAGGGCGAGCGCGGCGAGGCCGTGAGAAAGGCCGCAATCGGCTGTGCCCAGGTGGTCGCGGACCTGGCAACCGCGGGACGGGTTGAGGGCGTCCTGGGGATCGGCGGCTCGGCCGGGACGATCATCGCCACCACGTCGATGCGACGTTTGCCGCTCGGTCTGCCCAAGGTCATGATCAGCACCCTGGCCAGCGGCCAGACCCGTCCGTTTCTGGGCGGCAGCGATATTGTGATGGTCCCAACCATCGCCGACATCGCCGGCCTGAACCGGCTGACCCGGGCCGCGCTGGCCCTGGGGGCCAATGCCCTGGCCGGCATGGTTCGCGGACCTACCACGGCGTCGGAGTACGATCCCGATTCCAGGCGTCGGCCCCTGATCGCGGCGAGCATGTTCGGCGTGACGACCCCCTGTGTCGACCGGGCCCGGCGCAACCTGGAATGCGCGGGTACGAGGTCGTCGTCTTCCACGCCACGGGAGTCGGCGGCCAGTCGATGGAGACGCTTGTTCGTGACGGCCAGGTTCAGGGGCTGCTCGACCTGACCACGACCGAGCTGGCCGATGAATCGGTCGGCGGCATCCTGTCGGCGGGTCCTGACCGGCTCGAGGCAGGCGTCCGGGCGGGTCTGCCCCAGGTGTTGAGCGTCGGCGCGCTCGACATGGTCAACTTCGGTCCTAGCGAATCGGTACCGGAGCGGTTTCGCGACCGACTTTTCCACGTCCACAACCCGGTCGTCACCCTGATGCGGACGACCCCCCAGGAAAATGCGTCGATCGGCCGTCGGATGGCCGAGGTGCTGGCACGTTCGCACGCGCCGGCGCGGGTCCTCCTGCCGGGAGGGGGTGTCTCGGCGCTCGACGTACCCGGCGGCCCGTTCTTCGACCCCGCGGCCGACGCGGCGCTTTTCGAGGCGATTGACGCGGGCCTGCGCGGCCACCCGTTCGTTAAAGTGATCGTCCGCGACGAGCCGATCAACCACCCGGCCTTCGCCGACGCCGCGACCGATCTCCTGCTCGAGCTCATGGCCGAGACCTGATTCGATGAATGCGGAAGGAAACCATGTTCAACATCACGCGCACCGAGATTCTCGATCGCTTCCGCCAGAAGGTCGCCGAAAGGAAACCGATCATCGGCGGCGGCGCGGGAACGGGGCTGAGCGCCAAGTGCGCCGAGGCCGGCGGGATTGACCTGATCATCATTTATAACTCCGGGCGTTTCCGGATGGCGGGGCGGGGGAGCCTGGCGGGCCTGATGCCCTATGGCGACGCCAACGCGATCGTCATGGAGATGGCCCGCGAGGTCTTGCCGGTCGTCGAGCGCACGCCGGTGCTGGCGGGGGTTTGTGGTACTGATCCATTCCGGGTGATGAACCGGTTCCTGGTCGAGGTCAAGGAGGCGGGATTCGCCGGGGTCCAGAACTTCCCGACCGTCGGCCTGATCGACGGGGTGTTTCGCCAGGGCCTGGAGGAAACCGGCATGGGCTACGCCAAGGAAGTCGAGCTGATCGCGCTGGCGCGCTCGATGGACCTGCTCACCTGCCCTTATGTCCACAACGAGGACGAAGCCCGCGCGATGGCGCGGGCCGGTGCCGACCTTGTCGTGCCGCACGTCGGGCTGACGACCAAGGGGATGATCGGCGCCCGTACGGCGCCCAGCCTGGCCGAAGCGATCGAGCGGGTCCAGGCGATGGCCGACGCCGCGATCGGCGAGCGGGATGACGTGCTGGTGATCTGCCACGGCGGCCCGATCGCCGAGCCCGATGACGTGGCCGAGGTACTGGCCCGGACCCGGAACATCGCCGGATTCTTCGGCGCCAGTAGTATCGAGCGGCTGCCAACCGAACCAGCGATCGTCGATCAGGTCCGCAAGTTCACGGCGCTTCGGCTCTCGAACGGGTGACCAGCGTGCACGTTCGAAAAACTCGGCTCAGCCCGCCGAATTGATCTCGCGAGATTCGTCGCCTTCTTCCGGGTCGAATTCGTCCCACCATTCGATGTCCTCGTGGTCCGGGGCGTCGGGGTGCTCTGGACGGCCTGGGGTGGATTCGGGGGTATCGGCCGACTCGGCAACATAGACGGTGATAGTGGCCCTTCCTTCCGGCAGATGCGCCGGAAGCTGGACGCAGACCATGCGATCGGGAGGGATGATGAACTCGGTGCGATATCGCGGCACACTAAACCTCGGTGGACAGTTGAATTGAAACACGTCAAGAAGCGGGAGCCAGGAGCGGAGGAACTGCCGATCTGGACACGGTTCAATCGCGCTCGGCTCACGAGCCGTTGTTCCGGTCCGAGCCGGCATCCTGACTCACGGGAGTTGTGGACGTCGAATCCGTAGAAGCGGGCTCGGTCGCGGCGGACGACGCGGCCCGCCCGCGGACGAGGGTCTCGGTCATGCCTTCCTGGAGCACCTTCCCCTCCTGGTTGACAAGCTGCCGGTGCCAGGTGACGATCCCTCGACGCCCGCGCGACTTGGCCTCCAGCGCGGCAACCCGGCTGATGACCCGGACAGTGTCGCCAAAAGCGATCGGACTGAGGAACTTCCATTCCTTGATCGCGAGGAAGGCAAGCGTATCGACCCTGGGCGCATGGCTCGAAAGCCCCGAGGCGATCGACAGGCCAAGCAGACCGTGCGCGACCGGACGGCCGAACGGACTCTGGCGCGAAGACGTGGTCGACGTGGAGCGGGTTATAGTCCCCCGATAATCCGGCGAAGGCCACCACGTCCGCCTCGGTGATCGTACGTGCCTGACTTTCCCACTCGTCCCCGACCTTCAGCTCGTCAAACGTCAGGGGAATCACTACATGCCGTCTCACAGAATCCACTCCCGAACCAAAACCGGGAAAAACTCTGGTGACTTTTGATCGAACCCGAGCCAGAATAAATCGTGTGACTTGGGAACGAATTGTGCAGGGAAACTAGTGTGTCGTCAAGATCGTGATCGAAAGCATCCTTTCCACAATGGCTTGCGATTATTACATGATCCGATGACCAGACTACGACCATACCGGCTCGACGATCGAAGGGCCCGATCTACCGGGCAATGAGCCGAACCGTTACGATTCACGTCCGCGTTGCGACGATCCGAGGAGTTTTGCAGTCATGAATCGCCCTTACCGCGTACTGATCGCCGATGATGAGAAGCCCGTGGCGGCTGGCCTTCAGGGCCAGCTCGAGTCGCTGGGTTACGATGTCGTGGCGGTGGTCAACGATGGCCATCATGCGATCGAGGTCTGCCGCCGGGCCGTGCCCGACGTGGTGCTCATGGATATCGAGATGCCCGGACTCGACGGCCTCTCGGCCGCGCGCCAGATCGTGCGCGATCCCGGCACGCCAGTCGTGATCCTGACGGCCCACGGCCATCCTAACCTGATTGATCAGGCGGTCGAGGACGGCGTGGTCTACTACCTGCTTAAACCCGTGACCAGCCCGAGCCTGCACGCAGCCCTTCAGGTCGCGGTGGCGCGAGCCCGCGAGATCAAGGCCCTTCGCGACAACGTCAACAACCTCGAATTGACACTCCGCGAGCGCAAACTGATCGAACGGGCCAAGGGTATTTTGATGGCGCGGCGCAACCTGCTGGAAGCCGAGGCGTTCCGTCTGCTGCAACGCCAGAGCCAGGACCGACGGATGCCGATGGCCAAGCTCGCCGAGTCGATCGTCCAGGCCGACGAACTGCTCGAGTCGCCGTCGGCAAGCCCGGAACCCGCCCCGATCCGACGCGGGCCAGGAGGTTATTCGCACCACGACGCGTAACAAAACGTTTGACGCATCGAATGTCAGTCGTTAGCCTGGAATTTGTTTGGATCGACCCGATCTGACTTTTTGAGGTCTGTCCCGACAGCTCGACCCTCATTCTCGCGGGAAAGAGATCATCGGCGGTGCTGGTTCCCCGATCACGATGAGTCGCGCGGAGGCGCCTCGTGCCGATGTCTCGTTCGATCCCTTCATGAGACTCGTGTCGAAACCGCGGAATCGAAGCGCCCTCCCAGCAGCTACGTTCGGCCCACTCGGATGGATCAGGGGATGGTCTATGGGACCAGCCGATCACATGGGAGCCTGGTATGACGACGAAGGATGACTCGACGAGGCCAATCTCTCCTCTCGCAACGGGACTTACTCAGAACACGAGCGACCTTGCCGAGCGGCTCGAAGGGTACATTGAGCTCAAGGCCAGCGGCCGGATTCGCGACCTCCATGTCGTTTGCTCCGGCGACGGCATCATTCTCCAGGGACGCTCACGCACCTATCACGCCAAGCAACTGGCTCAACAGGCCGTGCTCGACCTGACCGACGCCGACACCCTGCTGAGCAATCAGATCGAGGTCTTCTGATCTTGATCGGCGGGGCGCCGATCCCGCCCCGCTGCCTACGTGCTCCCACACCGCCACCGTAGGCGCGATGGATCACCCAGAGAACCTACAAGCTCTTGAGTCGTGGAATCGGTTCATTAAGGGCGTAACTCGGGACGTCAGACGCTTCTTTGCCAAGGTGATCGGGGACGGCCCGGCGAATGCGAGCCGATACTGTCCTCGCTCGGGGCCCAACGACCGTGCCTGTGAGTGAATTCCGTCCTTCGCTCCGCGTTCAGGCCGGCGTCGAGAGAACATCATGGATGCGCGAATCGATTCCCCTACCGTGTCGACTTCCTCCGCTGCGCGAGCGTTGATCGATCACGACGAGGTCAGGTCGCTCCTGACCAACCTGAGCCACGAGCTTTGCCGACCTTTGATCTCGCTACGGGCCGGGTTCGACCTGCTCCTGAGCGACGCGGCCCGGCCGATCTCGCGCGACCAGCGCGGGCATGTGCAAACCATGGTCGTGCTCTGCGATGATCTGCTTCGACTGACCCGGAGCTATCTCGATTACGCCAGCCTGATCCAGGGGACACGGCCCCTCTGCTATGGGGCGTTCACCCTTCGCGCCTTGGTCCGGGAAATCGACCGACAGTTCGCGTCGACCGCCGCCGGCCGTCGGATCACCTGGGAATGCCAGCTTGAGGGACCGGACGCCACCGTCACGACCGACGCCGCGCGGTGTCAGCAGATCTTCGGCAACCTCGTGGCCAACGCGCTCAAGTACACCCCCGAGGGGGGAGAGGTCCGGCTCACCGCCCGATACGATGTGGATCGTTGGATCGTGGCCGTCGCGGATAGCGGGCCGGGCATCCCGTCCGAAGCGATCAACAAGGTGTTCGAACCGTTCTACCGTCTCGCCCGCGACGAGCGCTCGGGGATCGAAGGGAGCGGCCTGGGACTGGCCATCTGTCGGGAGATGGTCGACCAGATGTGGGGAGAAATCGCGATCACCTCGACCATCGGCCAGGGCACCAAAGTCATCGTTCAGCTTCCGACGGACCCCGCGCCGGCATCCACGACGCCCGCCCGGGGCCGTGTCTCGCACCCGTCCCATTGAATCGGGTAAGGGCGGATCGGCAGGACCAGGTACGCGCCTGGCCAGTTCGATATCATGGCGTATGAGCTTGAAGCACGTGATGCTCAGGCGATCAGATCGGGCGTGCCGACTGAGGTCGGCACCACGGTTTCTCTTAGGGCACTTCTCGCCCAACCGCTCAGAGTACCGATGGCTCGACACAGAGCCGGACGAGAGTCCCGTCGCCAGGGCGACTGCGGATCGAAAGAGTGCCGCGGTGTCGCCGCCAGATTCCATTGGCAATGCTCAGGCCCACACCGAGATGACCCGGACGAGTGCTGAAGAACGGCTCAGTGGCGCGTACGAGCGTGGCCTCATCCATGCCCAGACCATCATCGCGGAGCTCAAGCACGACCCAGCCGCGCGAGTCGGTCGTGGTGCTCAGGGCGATCGTCCCCCGCTGGCCGGGAAGCGCCTCGTAGGCGTTCTCGATCAGGTGCCGGAGCATCGAGCGGAGCTGGATCGCGTGCCCCTTGATCGGGGGGATCGGCGTGAGTACGGTATCCCAGACGACGCCCGGCGGCCCACCGGCGCGCTTGCCCGCGACGACCGCCGCCGCCAGATCATCGAGCGCGATGGTCGACGGCTCGAACGCGGCCTGGTTGGGGTCAGTCGAGGTCACGGGACGAGTGAAGTCGATCAGGCGGCGGGCCACCGTCGAGGCATCCAGCGCCGTCCGCACGATCACGTCGGCCAGCATGACCGGGTCGGCCACCGAAGGCAGGGGCGGATTCAGGCGGAGCAGCTCGGCGTTGCTGACGATGGCGCTGAAAGCGTTGATCACGTGATGACCAACACCGGCGGCCAGATGGCCCAGGTTGTTCAGGCGCTCGATCGTCGAGTCCAGGTCAGTGTCGGCCATGGAATCTCACCGCGCTGGGTCGCGCTTGGGTTCGCGAATGATCCGCGCTTCGGCCCAGTCGGCGAGGTCACGGACATCGCCCCGGGCTCCGAAGTCGGTATCGAGGATCAGAAACTTGGCACCACGAATGTCGAGATCAATCGACCGGGGGGTGTCACGGACCGACATCGACGGCGAAACGAACCGCTCCTTGCCGTCGACCAGGACGCGGAAAACCACGCTACCGAGCGGCCCTGCGGAATCGTCGAGCCCCACGGTCGCCTGGAACCGCTGATCAACTGGATTCAGCTTGTAGGCCAGGAGAGTACGGCTCTGGGACCCGATCCCGCGATCGAAAACCTGACCGGCTAGACGGATCGGGTGCCCCTCGACGTTCAGGTCGCGTCGATAGGACCGGTTCGGTCCAATGTAGGCGACATATTTTTCAGCGGTCGAGTCGCGCTCCGAGAGATAGTCGATCGACGACGTCCGGGCTTGGATCCGAACAAGGTCGCCAAGAGCAACCTTGACCGTTGCCCGGAATCGGGAGGTCGCCACGACGTGACCCTGTTCGATTCGGGCCTGGCTCACACCTAGCCGCGAGCCGTCGGCAAGCGTCAGCTCGAGAAAGTCGCCCGAAGGACGGGGGTAGACCGTGAGCGTCGGATCGAAGCTCAGGGCCAGGACGCCGATCCGGTCCATCTCGATCGCGCCGGTAGGCGCCTGAAACCGGACTTTCTGCTCATCGAGGCCGAGAAAGCCTCCTTCGATCCGGTCGCCGTTGGCGAGCCAAAGGACCTCAGTCGTTCGGGGCTGCGTGCGGACCCGGTCGAGCAGCGCATCGCCCGCGTCCGATTCGGCCGGTACGCGCCAGAATCAGGCCGAGCAGAGCGTCCAGGGGGATCGACAGGTTCCCCAGCGCATAGGAGTGGACATCGAGGCTCGTATCATTGGCCGGACCGATCACCGATCGGTTGAGCCGATCGCCGTCGGGAAAAAGGACCAGAGCTCCTTCAGCCGCGGCCGGGACTGCGGCGCTGCCCGATCCGGGAGCAGCCTCACCCGCCAGACCGCCGGGCTCGTTACGAAGGCCAGCCGGATATCCAGCCCGGCTGAGCTTCAACCACCGCCCCGCGGGTACGACGCGCTCAAGTTCGTGTTCGACCCCGCGGGCGTCCGCCCGAGATACCGATCCCGGAGCGATCAGGACGAGCGAGCCGTCCGGGTTGATCTGCCGAACCCGGCCCGTCAGCGTCGCGCCGTCGAGGAGCTGCGCGGTAAAGACCGGATCGGACGGCACCGTCGAGCCAGTCGGTTGCGGTGGAGGCGGGACGGTCTCGTCAGCCCCCGCGAAGGCGGAGCCATCGAGCCCACAAAAACCCAGGATCAAGCAGAGTAAAGTGCGGGGCCCGATTCGTTTCAAGGCGGATCCATACATCGATGTGGCTCACCCTGCCTGATCGGGGGTCAACGAGCGTCCGACCGGATGCGTCTCATGCCGTGTCTGAGACGTGTCGATGAAGACCGACTGGAGATGAGGACCTGCCCATGTCCCGCTACTCCGGCTACGCGTCTCATCTACCTCTGAAAGATCGGCAAGTAGTTGTTGGGCATCTGGAGAATGATCAGGGCCATGGCCGTGCCGTACTCGTTGCAGATGCTGTCCGCCCAGAAGCCGGCCGTGGTGGACTGGCGGCGGATCAGCTCGTCGCGAATCGACGGATACCATGCGTTCCAGTCCTCGCCCCCGCGAATCCACATGGCCTGAGCCGCGTAGTAATGACCGTAAAAATAGTGGCTGTAACGGCTCCCGAGCTTGATTTCGGGCATGAACTGCCGCAGGTACGCCGTACCGGCCTCGATCTCCTTAGCATCATAAACCGCGGCGCTATAGAGTGCCACCAGACCCGCGGCGGAACGCGGAAATGCCTTGCGCCCCCCTGGAGCATGTACCGGAAGCCGCCATCGGGGTTCTGCGACTGCCGGCAGTACCGGATGCAGTTCTCGACCGTCTCTTTGGGAACGAACAGGCCGGCGTTGCGGGCGGCGCGGAGGGCGTTGATCTGGCAGACGGTCACCGACAGGTCGGCGTCGCGCCGGACCGGCTGATACCGCCAGCCCCCCTCGTTGTTCTGCGTGTCGATGATCAGGCGAACCGCTTTCTGGAGCTTTTCGCGGATCTCGGGGCGATGCGTCATGCCGTAGGCCTCGGCCAGGAACAAGGTCGCCGAAGCCGTGCGAGTACATCGGGCCGTGGGTCGAGGCCGCCGCGACGGCGATGAAGCCGGAGGGCGAGGTGTTGTCCATCACGTACGTCAGCGCCTTGTCGACAGCCGCCCCGTACGGACCACGGCCCGGGCTCGAGCCCGAGGCCATGAACGCCAGACCCGCCAGGCTCGTCACGGCGATATTACCGCGATAGGTGCCCGTCCCGTACGATCCGTCAGCGTTCTGGTTCCGCGACAGCCAGCTCAGCCCAAGTTGGATCGCGCGCTCGGCATCGTCGGTGATCATCTGGGCGGCGCCTTCGGGTACGTCGCCCTTCCGCGCGTCGCCAAACCCGCCCGCCTCTTTCACGGCCGCAGGCTCGTCGGGCGCCGCGGCGACGGATCGATCGCCCGCGCCCGGGATGGCGGCGATCAAGACCAGGCCGAGCGTCAGGCCGCACGGTAGTCCTCGTGAGAGCTTCATGGTGTGGGCTCCCCTCGGGTTGCGCTCTTCTTCGAGAGTGACAGGAAATAACGGCGGATCAGGTCCTCACGCGAGCTGAGCATCTCCTCGCGGGCGACGTTGTCCACTTCCTGGCGGAGTTCGGGAGGGAGATGGCCCCACTCGTCCTTGCCGTTGACGAAGGCGTGCTTACTTTCGGGTCGGGCCGGCTTGGTGTTGGGCGCTCCGCGCGCGTTGGCCCCGGTGTTGTCCTGTCCATCGGGCTGGTTGCCCGGGTTCTGGCCATTCTGCTGGACCGTCCTTATCCGACGCTGGCCCTTGCTCTGGGCCGACGAGTTTCGCAACTGTTCGATCAGTTGCTCCAGGTTGCGGACGATCTCGGTCTGGCGCTTCCGGGTCTCCTCGCCGGTGTCGGGCTTGCCTAGCCGCTGCTCAACCTCGCGCATTTGCTTGATGACCTGGCCGAGGGGTCCGGATCTCTCTTCCTCGTCTTGCTTCTTCTTGCGGCGCCGGCCGGTCAGCTCTTCGAGCCGCTCGTCCAGGGGCCTGTCCTTGTCGCTCAGGTCATCCGCGGCGGCCTTTTTCGGGGGTTTCGATCCGTCGCCCGGCCCTTTTTCCTTGTCCTTGTCGTCCTCACCAGGCATCGGCGGCCCGCCACGCCGCTCGTCCTGCGCCTCCGGGCGGTCCTTGGTCTCGCCCAGCTTTTCAAGCAGGCTGTCGAGGGCCTGGTCCTTGGGCGCGACCTCGCCGGACGTCTTTTGCGGATCTCCCGTCGGAGCGGCTTTGGCCTCGGACTTCGGCTCGCCCGGGGCAGGTTCGGCGGGATGGTCCTTGGCCTTCTCTTTGTCCTTGGCCGACTCGTCAAGCTTCTGGAGAAGTTGATCCAGGGCGTCGTCCTTGGGCGCCGGCTCGTCGCCGACGACCGGGGCGGTGCCGACGAGGGCGACGAGAAGCGCGAAGACAAGGCCGCTCACGAGAGCACGGCCGATACTGGCGAGGCGGGTCATGGGATCATTCCTCCCCATCGTCCTTCTTGGGCCGGGTCAGGTCACGCGCCAGGTCGGCCAGGGTTCCCTGGTCGCCTTCGAGTTTTTCGATCTCGGCGGTCTGTTCGGGGGTCAACGGGGTCTTCCGTTGCTTCAGCTCGTCGTAGAACTCGGTCCGTTCGTTGATCTCTTCCTGAAGCGCCTTGAGCATCTTGACCTGGGCCGCCGCGGGAATGCCATCGCCGCCGTTGGCCCCGCCGTTGTTGTTGCCCGGGTCGCCTCCTTGCTGCTGCTGCTGGTTGCCCCCCTTCGGCTTGTCGGGCTTAAGCGATTCAAGCAGCTGGGCAAACCGCTTCGCCGCTCCCTTGACGGCACGCTGGGTCTCGGTGTCGGTCTTGATCCCCTGGAGGAGCTCGGCGCCTTCCTTCATGTTCTGCACAGCGCGCTTCAGGGTCAAGGCGAAGACCGGGGCGCCCTCGAGTCGCTCGACCAGCTCGTCTGTTTCGTCCTTGAGCCCTTCTTGGACCCGGCCGAGGCTACGCACCCCGCTCCGCTGGGCGATCGTGAGCTGACCTTTCCGCTCATTACGAAGCCGCTCGTAATCGTCGGTCGACTGGACGATCTTGTCCTGGCGCTCGGCGAGCGATTTAAGGTGGTCGGCCATCTTGACAAGCTGCTCCATGGCAAGCTGCTCCTCGGCGTCGCGGCGGGCCTGCTTGACCTCGTCCTCGGCGTCGTCCAGGTCGGCGAGGGCTTCTTCCTCCTCTTGCTCGGCCTGCTCGCCCTGATCCTGATCGAGGTTCTGCTGCGCCTGGCCCATTCGGCTCGACGCGCTGCTGTCCGGACTTGCCGGCATTGCCCGCGTTGAGCTTGGCCAGTTTCTTGAGCTGGCGCTGGAGCTCTTGCTGGATCTGGGCCTGCTCCTTGGCGAGCTTCTTGAGCTGGTCGGCGCGGGCCTTGGCGTCGGGGTTGTTCCGCGCCTGGTTGGTCTTCTTGAGGTTCTCGGCCTGGCGCTGGCGAAGCTTGTCGAGCTCGGCCTCAGCGTTCTTGAGCTCCTTGACAAGCCGGGCAAGCTCGCGCTCTCGGCGGTTCTGGATCGCGTCGACCAGCTCCTTGAGATCCTGGCGGATTTGCTCCTGGCCGTTCGCGCGGCCCCCATCTGGTTCTTCTCGAGCTGATCGGCCGCCTCGCCCATCTTGGCTGCGGTCCCCTGTTTACGACTGTTCTGGGCCGCCTCGCGGAGCGCGGCGCCGCCGAGTGGGTCGGACTCGTCCATCCGCTTGGCCATATCATCCATCTTGGCTTGCAGGTCCTGAAGCTCCTTGGAAAGGCCCCCTTGCCGCGACCCGACGTTGGCCAGTTCGGCCTTCTGCTCGGGGTTGAGAGCGTCGGGGGTCTTGCCCATCATCTCGGGCTTGCCGGCTGCGTCGGCCGCCTGCTTCATCGCCTGTTCCTGCTCCTTGAGCAGATTTTGGGCGTCCTTGACCACCCCGCGGTAGGTCTCGAACTCGCTCAGGCCGTCGAGCATCTTCTGAAGCTCGTCGACGATCTCCTGCTGATTCGTCTCGGCTTCCTTCAAGGCCGTCTGGACCGGGGCGGCGGCGTTGCCCTTCCCTTTTTCCTGGGAGGGAGACTTCGGCGGATTCTGGTCCTGACCCTGACTCGGCTGCCCCTTGGATTGTTCACCTCGCGAGGTTTGTCCCTTGGACGCGTGGGACGGCTCCGACTTCGCCTGGTCGCCCCCTGGGCTCACGTTTTTGGACGACTCACCTGACGGCTTCGACTGGCTTTTCGACGCCTGAGACTTCTTCTCCTGTGAACCGCTCTGGCTCGCGTCTTTGGACGACTCACCCGACGGCTTCGACTGGCCATTCGCCGTTTTCGACGTCGACGGGGCCTGGCCCTTCTCGTCAGCCTGCTCGCCCTTGGGAGCGCCGGCGTCCTTTGATGCCGCCGCGTCCCCTTGCCGGTCCTGCTTGGCCCTGGGCTCGTCCGCTTGCGCCTGTACGGGCGTTCCGGCGTGGTCGCCCGCGTTGGCCGGGTTCTCGTCCAGGTTCTTCGAGGCTCGGTTGATCCCCTGCTCGGCGGGTTCCAGGTTCTGCTGGCGGACCTGTTCGAGCCCGGCGCTGCATCTGCTCCATCTGCTTCTGAGCGTCGGGGTTAGGGATCTTGAAGTTCTTGAGATCGTCGAGGAACCGACGGACTTTCTGATCGAGACCGTCGGACGGACTGTTGATCCGGTTGGCCACCTGGCGCTGGATCATCGCGGCGTTCTTGAGCTCGTCGCGATTGACCTTGTCACCGCGCTCGGTCCGTGCGATTGTCCGCAAGGCGTCCTGCACCGGGTTCAGGGCCTGTTTCTGCATGGCCTGGATCCGCGCCGTCTCCTCGCGGATCTCGCGGCGAGCGTCATCGAGCTCGCGGTTGATGTCCTCGTCGGACAGGACGCGGAGCCGGACCTCGCGGCTCTTGCCCAGATTGGGTCCCTTGATATCGTCGAAGTCGCGGGCCTCGGCGTGGAACGTGACGATGGCGCCCGGGGTCAGGTTTAGCGAGGCGAGGTTCCACGCGTGGCGCACTTCCTGGTGCTTGACCACATCCCCGGACCCGTCGCGGACTGATCCGCCGCCCAGAGGGGCAGGGCGACTTCCTGGGTTGGCTCCGATCCTCCCGCGGCGACCTTGTAGATCAGGCGGGCCGAGTGGATGCCGAAATCATCGCTGACCTGGAAAACCACCGGAACCGTCGCCTTGGCGGGAATGTCGCGGTCGTGCGGCGGCTCCTCGATCGTGACCCGAGGCGCCTCATCGTTGAACGCGCGGACGTCGGTCCGCACCGCCTCGCGGTTTTTGAACCCCTCGGTGTCGACCATGTCGAACCAGAACGAGACCGACTCGGTCAGGTCGAACGAGGTTGTGAGCGTCGTCCGAGCCGCGTCGAGCGCGACCGGACCGGCCGACGCCTTCTCGCCTAGCCGAAGCTCGGCGCGTGCGATCGGCTTGTTGGTCAGGCCCTGGAGCTCGATCCGCGTACCGTTGACCGCGCGGACCTGATTCCGTCCCGGTGCCATCGTCGACGGTGGCAGTCGCGTGTACGAAGGAGCGACCAGGCGCACGGTCAGGTCGTTCACAACCGGTGGCGGGACCACTCGCACGTCGATGTCGCGAATCGAGCTGGTGTCGTCCCCGGCCGCGACCGAGAAGGAGAACGGCCGATCGACGGTCTCGATCCGGCCCCGGAAGGTCCCCCCCTCGACGGCGCTGAGCGACTCGGTCTGGGTCTCGCCGTCCTCGAACCGATAGGTGACGCGGGCCTTGGCCGGCGGCTTCTCACTGGGCGCGACCGACACGGCCAGCGTGAACGCATCGCCCCGGGCGACCTTGCGGGGCGTCTCGCGATCGATCAAGCTCAGGTGCGTCTGCTGCGGCCAGCGGTCCGGCCCCATCGGGATGAAGAGCCGTCGGAGCGCGATCGCGCTGAGATCGGGCGCCAGGGCGGCCACCGCGGCCCCCAGCCCCACCATGCACGCCGCGACGCCCGCCGCCTGGCGGAGCGGTTTACGCTCGATGACCTGGCGGAAGTCGAGCCGGTCGGTTTCCTCGAGCGTCTGCCGGACCGTCGCCTCACGAAGCGCCGACGAGCCGAACCGGTCGTCGTCGTCGCCCCCGAGTCTCGGCCGCCGGCCAGCTTCAGGAACTGGACCGTGCTCGCCAGCCGGTCGTTGAGGCCCGGCCAGCGCTGCTCGATCTTCAGCGCGATATCCAGGTCGTCGAACCGGACGATCAGCGGGCTGATCACATACCGCCAGGTCAGCCAGCATGCCAGGCCCACCAGCAAGGACAGGCCCGCCGCCCGGACAATCGCGTCGAGATGGATCGCCCAGTCGGCCAGCCCCAGGGCGAGGACCAGGGGCACGATCAATCCGATCACCCAGCCCAGGCCGCGCAGGGCCAGGAGTCGGCGGACCTGGCCGCGAAGGCTCGCGATCCGTGCCTCGAGTCGGTAAGGGCTCACGGCTCTCTCCCGCCCGGCCGTCCGCCAGGCCAAATTAGTCGCCTTTGGGTCCGAATTCCTTGGGACGATCTTGCCTGCTGGTCCGCTTTAGCCTAATCAAAATTATACCAACTGGTTGCGTTTCCTCAAAACCCATTCCGCCGTGATCACGGCCAGGAAGAGTCCGAGCACGGCCCAGGTATTCCACAGCGGGATCGGCGGGATCGGTGTCGAGCGGCACCTTCTGGCCTCGGGAGATCGTCGAGCAGATGGGCCGTCGTCTCCGGAGTATAGAACTTTCCGCCTGTGAGTGTCGCCGCTCGGCTCAGCTCGGGCGCGTTCATCGGGGATGCGCTCCATCTCGCCGGCCGGCGGCTCGACCCGGAATTGTGCGATGGGGACCGGGCCGTCGAGCACCGGCGGAGGGAGCAGGCGGACCTCGTAGTCGCCTTCGGGAAGCTGCGGCAGCGCCCCCTCGAACAGGTTGCGACTCCCCGAGGCCGGTTTCAGGGCCAGGGTCTGGGCTCGCCCCCCTTTCTGCTCGATCTGGACACTCACCTCGCCCCGTGTGGGCGCGATTCCGGGGTTCGGGAACCGGACCCGGACCTGGATCGGCTGGTTCCGCTGATACCGGCGACGATCGGTCTGGACCTCGGCCTGCCGCTGACCCAGCAACTTCGAACGCGCCAGGAACCGGATCGTCTGGATCCAGAACCGGCCGAAATAGCGGTCGCCGACCCGGTAACCGCCACCGCCAGGTGTCGTCGACCGCGTTGAACATCGACTTGCCCGCCCCGACGAACTGGTAGAGGAAGATCGGCAGCTTGCCGTCGGTTCCGGTCTGGGTCGGGTGCTCGGCCAGCACGAGCGCCGCGGGCTTCTTGCGCGGGGCTTCGAGATACCAGAACAGTTCGGGCAGGTTCTGCCAGATCTGGGCGCTGGTCGCCTCGTCGTCGCCAAATCGGAAGATCGGGCTGGAGCGTCCCTCGATGGTCAGCTCGGGCCGAAACGCGTTGATCGAGGTGCCCATCGCCGTCGGGTTGCGGGCGTCGGCCAGCTCGATCGGCAGCAGAACCTCGAGCGGCGTCCCACGGTAGCTGAGCGGGTTGAACAGCTCGCCCGCCGAGGAACAGGATGCCGCCGCCTTTCTCGGTCACGAACTCGACGAGGTTCTGCATCTGCGAGGCGCTCAGGAAGCTCGGGTCGGCATCGCCGAAGAGGACCACATCATAAGCGAACAGCTCGTCCTTGGCCGCCGGGAACGTCGGCAACGCCGATCGGTCCTGCTCGCTGTACTCGGGGTCGGACGAGAGCAGGACGACGCTCAGGTCGATCGTTTCCTCGCGTTCGAGGTAGTTCTTCAGGTAGCGATACTCGTACCGGGGCTCGCTGTCGACGAACAGGACCTTGAGCTTCTCCTTGCGAACGTTGACCGTCCGTTCGAGCCGGTTGTTCTCGATCTGGAGCTCGCGGGGCTGGGTCTCGACTTCAAGAATGTAGGTAATTTCACCCGTTTCCTTGGGCCGGTGGCCGATCTCGACCCGGAGGGGCTGGCCGTCGGGAGGGGCCGCGACCTTCAAGGTCTCGAGGTCGCGCACCGCCTTGGGATCGGCCGAAGTCTTGTCTTTCTCGCGAAGACGGATCACGACTTCCTGGCCGGCGAAGCCGCGCGACAGGAGCTTGGCCTGGAACCGGACCAGGTCATCGACGAAGACGACGTCGTCGACGAGCAGGTCGGTCAGCTCGAGGTCGCGAGCCGGCTCGGGGTTGCCCAGGCCGATCGTGTAGAGCGGCACGCCCTTTCGCGCGGCGAGCTCGGCGGCCTTGGCCAGGGGCTCGCCGTCGGTGGTCTGGCCGTCGCTGAGAGAACGAGGATCGCCGACGGGGGCGCCCCGCGAAGCTCGGTCAGGACCTGCCGGACGCACGCACCCAGACGGGTCTGGCCGCCGACGGCCTCGACCGTTTGCAATTTCTGGATCGCCGGTTCGATCTGCTCGGGCGTGTCGATCTCGGCCAGCAGCCGCGCCGAGGTCGAGGCCAGGTAGACCCGCACCTTGTTCTGTTTCTGGAGCGCGCGGAGGACCTCGGCGTCATTCTGCGAGAGCCAGCCCCGCGCTACCGACAGGCGGCTCGGTCCTTCTCCATCCCGCACCTTGGGCTTGGCGCCGGGCGAGGTCTTCTCCTTCTCGATACCGGAGGAAGGCCGGGTCAGCGCGGCGAGCGCGGCCCTGGTCTTGGCGCTGGCGTACTGGTCGGCGATCCGGCGCTGGCCGAGTCGTCGACCAGGACGACGAAGTAGGGGAGCCCGGTCCGATCGACCGAGAGCACCGCCTCCGAGAGCATGAAAACGCGCCAGAAGGACCAGCGTGATCCGCAGCGCGGCCAGGGTCAGCCGGACCGGCAGGCGGAGCGCCTCCCTCGCGCCGGTAGAGCCAGATGATCAGGCCCGCACAGGCCAGTACAAGGAAGAGCGTCATCCCTTGCGAGTACGGTTGCTCGAACCGGAGCAGGGGGGTGATCGCCTCGCCCGCCCGCGCCGGCTCGACCCCCAGCCGATCCGCCAGTCGTCTCAGGAGCCAGTCAATCACGTGCGGCGGTCCTCACATCAGCGACAAGTAAGATAAGAATCCACGGCCACCTTCTCGGGTTTCGCTCGCTCAACGGGGGGCGGCCGGGGCGTGATGTCCGAACTTCCAGGCGAGGAACGACTCGACGAGCAAAAGGATCAAGACACCATGGAGCAGGAACCGGTGCAGCTCGCCCCGACGGCTGACCGACTTGGCGCTCTCGGACAGTTCCTTCCAGTTCGTCATGTAGGCGAAGCTCCAGCCCGGAATCGCGGTGGCCAGGCCGGCGCGGTCGAGCTTGGCCGGGTCGCTCTCGGCCGGGTCAGGGTTGGCGGCGAACGTCGACTCGACCGCCAGCGGCGGACCGACCTTGACCTGGTACGGACCCGATAGCTCGGTCTCCTCGAAGTGAAGCTGGCTGAAGCCTCCCGACGCCTGGAGCTTCGTAGGCAGCGTACGGCCGTCGGGGAGGACCACCGAGACCGCCGCCGACGCGCCCGACGGCGGCAAGCGCCTGGTCGAGCGGCTGGCCGACCCGCACGTTCCGCTCGGCCAGGCGGCCCGCCGCCGCGTTGAAGACGATCTCCTCCATGACCGGCGGGTAGCTCGGGTGGACCGGCCAGGTCGATCCAGTCGGCATCGGCCGAGGTCGCCACCTGGATCACCGTCCCCCGCGCGAACCGAGCGACGACGATCGCCGGGTCGCCGGTCTCGAACGCCAGGCGACCTCGGCGGTCGAGTCCTTGGGCAGCTTCAGCTTCTCGTACTGCCAGACACGGGCACCGGTCAGGCCCGCCTTGACCTGGTCCGACTCCCCCTCGAAGGCCGACAGGATCGGATGCCGGAACCCCAGCGGATTGAAACCGAACGAACCTTTCTTCTGGGTCGCGTCGCCGACGCTCGGCCCGATTGACGCGGGGAGGAGTCCCTTGCCATCGTCGTGGAGCCATCGGTTGTAGTTGTCGGCGACGACCTGGTCGCCGCCGAAAACGACCACGCCGCCGCCCTGCTTCAGGTAGTCGGTCAGTGTCTTGACCTCGGACTCGTTGAACTGGGCGATGTTGCACAGGATCACGGCGTCGTACGTGACCAGCTCGCGGCGCGCGAGCTGGGCCTCGGCCGACGACCTCGACGTGGATCACCGAGGGTGAGCCCTCCGAGGTCGACGCCGGGCTCAAGCGCCTGGGCCAGGTAGTCGGTCTCGGCCTGGAACGGCTCGGGCTTGAAGTGGCCGTCGACCAGAAGCACGTTGACGCTCTCGCGAACCGGCACGGCCAGCCATCGGTGGTTGTCGAGCTTGAGCGGATCGTCGTCGATCTTGACCTCGACCAGGTGGTCGCCCGGCGTGCTGAAGCTGGTGGTGAAGACGAACGGCTTGTCCTCACCGGCGTCGATCGAGAGGACCTCCTCAGGTCCGAGCCGGCCGTCCACCAGGAGACGAGCCCGCAATCCATCGACCCGATCGGGTCCGTAGTTGCGGACAACGGCCTGGATCTGGGCCGATCGATCGACCGTGACAATCGGCGCGGCGAGCCGCAGGTTGGTCACCGCCCGGTTGGTCCCGCCGCTCTTGCCCAGGTCGATCACAACCGACCGCGGCCGGTGGGCCTCAAGCCGCTTGAGCACCCGCTTCAGGCCGTCCTCATCACCCCCCTTGCGCCAGCTTGCGGTCTGGAGGTCGGTGACCACGACGACCTCCTTCTGGTCGATGTTCGACGCCTCGAGCACCCGATCGACGGCCCGGAAGCTCGCTTCGAGGTCGGTCCCGCCGTGCGGCAGCGTGACTTCCTCGATCTCCTTGAGGACCTCGGCGTGGTTCGGCGAGGGGTCGCCGATGACGACCTTGGGGGGGTCGGCCATCAGGACGATGCTGATCGCGTCGCCCCGACGCGCGTCGCTTGACAAGCTGAGCGGCCAGGGTCTTGGCCTGTTCGAAGCGGGTGACGTCGCCGTTGCGATACCCCATGCTCAGCGAGCCGTCGAGCACCAGGACCCGGTGGGTCCGGTGCCCTGCCAGGACCGGCAACGCTCCCAGGCTCTCCAGGAACGGCTTGGCCATCGCCAGGACCACCAGCAGGATGATCAGGCGTGCGCACCGCCAGCAGGATCCACTGCTCGATTCGGATCCGCCGCGAGTTCTTGCGGATCGCCGCCAGCAAGAACCGGATCGCGGCCCACCGCATCTCGCGGAACTTGCGCCGGTTCAGCAGGTGGATGATGATCGGCACCGACGCCGCCCCCAGCCCCCACAGCAAGGGGTAATTCGCGAAGCCGAGGGCGAAGATTAAAGGAAAGTTCAAGTTCATTTCCTGATTCCAGGCACGATGCGAACCGTGGGGAAGGAGCTATTGATGGAGTGGCGTTCTGGTAGAACGCCTCGGACCTTCAACGCGTCCGTGCCGCACGCGACGCCAGGTAGCTCGATAGCGCGGTGTCCAACTCCATGTCGGTTCGGAGGGGGACGTAATCGATGTTGATCATCTGGCAGCCGCGGCTGGATCTCGGTCAGGTAGGAGCCGATCTCGGCCTGATAGGCTTTTCGCAACGCGTGGGGCTCGGTCAGGACGTCGGGGAGGCCCTCCATGCCCTTGAACAGGGTGGTGTCGCGGAACGGGAACTCGAGCTCGGCGGGGTCGAGGATGTGGAAGACGATCACCTCGTGGCGGCGGTGTCGGAAATGTTTCAGGCCCGCGATGATCCGGCGGCACGTCGTCGAACAGGTCGGAGAAGATCGCCACCACGCCCCGCTTCTTGAACCGCTCGGCCAGGTCGTGGAAGACGATCCCAAGGTCCGACTTCTGCGCGCCGGGGTCGACGTCCATGACGTGCGAGCAGCTCCTTCAGATGCGTCGGCTGCCCCGCGGGCTTCAGGTAGCGGCGGACCATGTCGTCGTAGATCGCCAGGCCAACCGAGTCCTGCTGCTGGAGCACCATGTAGCCCAGCGCCGCGGCGACGAACTGAGCGTACTGCAGCTTGCTGACGTTCGACCCCGAGGCATAGGCCATCGACTCGCTCGTATCCAGAAGCAGGTACAGGAGGAGGTTCGTCTCCTCCTCGTACTGCTTGAGGTAAAGCTTGTCGGTCTTGGACCAGACCTTCCAGTCGACGTGTCGGATGTCGTCGCCGGGAACATACTCGCGATGCTCGGCAAACTCGACCGAGAACCCATGGTACGGGCTGGGGTGCATCCCGGCGACGTAGCCCTCGACGACCATCCGCGCCTGAAGGTCAAGCCCCTCGAGGCTAGCCAACGTTTGCGGATTTAAATATTTTTGGTAGTTTTCCACTTTGCTCAGCCTCGTGGTCGTCGACGGGGGTCGCCTTGATCAGCCGCTTGACGATGATCGTCGGGACGGATGCCCTCGGCCTCGGCGTTGAAGTTGGTGATGATCCGGTGGCGGAGCACCGGTCCGGCCACGGCGCGGATGTCATCGATGGCGACGTAGTAGCGGCCCTGGAGCACCGCGCCGGCCTTGGCGGCGAGCACGAGATACTGGCTGGCGCGGGGACCGGCCCCCCAGCTCACGTAGTCGCGGATGAAGTCGGGAACCTCCCCTTTCTCGCGACGGGTCTGGCGGGTCAGCCGAACCGCGTACCGTGAGACGTGGTCGGCCACGGGGACCTTTCGAACGATCTCCTGAAGCTCGAGGATATCGGCCCCCGAGAGAACCTTGGAGACGTTCGGCTTGTGCGTCGAGGTCGTCAAACGGACGATGTCGAGCTCTTCCTCCTCGTCGGGGTAATCCACCAGGATGTTGAGCATGAATCGGTCAAGCTGGGCCTCGGGTAAGGGATAGGTCCCTTCCTGCTCGATCGGGTTCTGGGTCGCTAGGACAAAGAACGGATCAGGCAGGCGGTGCCGCTCGCCGCCGACGGTGACCTGCCGCTCCTGCATCGCCTCCAGCAGCGCGGCCTGGGTCTTGGGGGGGGTCCGGTTCACCTCGTCGGCCAGCACGATGTTCGCGAAGATCGGGCCCCGGAGGAACTTGAACTGGCGGACCCCCGTCGCCTTGTCCTCCTGGATCACCTCGGTCCCCGTGATGTCCGAAGGCATCAGGTCGGGGGTGAACTGGATCCGGTTGTACGACAGGTTCAACGCGTCGGCCAGGGTATGGATCATCAACGTCTTGGCCAGGCCCGGCACGCCGATCAGCAGGCAGTGCCCCCGCGCGAAGATCGCCACGAGTAATTCTTCGAGCACCGAGTGCTGGCCGACGATCACCTTGCCAAGCTCACCTTTGAGCTGCTGGAAGGCGTCCTTGAGCCGTTCCACGGCCGCCAGGTCGTCGTGCTGGAGCGGTACCTCAGATGTCACGTCATTCACGCGGAGAGCTCCCTCGGGTAAGGTGGATGCAGCCCACCAATCATCATAGACTTCTACAGCTTTATCCGACCGGCTTCTCCCATCCTGGAACGTTCCTTCGAGAAGCGAAAGGGGATGAGGGGTGATCCATCAACGGGAATCGGCAGCGCGGCGCGATCTCTCGCCGCTCGCCCAGCGACCAGAGCCCGCCGCTGGTGGCCACCAGGGCGCCCTAGGAGCGAGCCGGACGGCAACCCCCGAGAGGGTTACCGGGAAGAAAAGACGCTGGACCAAGGCGCCGTTGTCGCGGCGGCGGAAGACCAGCGGGAGGCCGTCGATCTCGTTGTCGCCACGGTCGCGGGTCGCCGCGGGGCCAGGGAATGCCAGCACGCACCGCTCGGTCAGCGCCAGCGCCCAGCCGGCCTCGGGACCGGTCAGATGCTGGCTCCAGAGCAGGGAACCGTCACTCAGACCGATCGCCTTCTCGTCCTGGCCGCTGACCCAGTAGAACCGCTCGCCGTCGAGCACGGTGGCCTCGGTCCGCTCGCTCAGGTCCTCGATCCCGAGCGGGTAGCGACCAGAGCTTCTCGCCGGTCGAGGGGTCGAGCCGGATGGCGGTCGTGCCGTCGTGGATCACGAGTAAACGCTCGGCGCTGCCGAGCAAGCGAGGCGCTCCGTGCTTGGGGAGCTCGAGGCTCTCGCGAAAGACCCAGGAAGCGACCCCACGCCGCAGGTCGTACCGAGCGACAGTCCTGCGGTCGTTGACCAGAATTACGTGGTCGTCATCGATCGGCAGCGGGGGGCGGGCCCATTCGTCTTCCTCCGCCCCGGCAAACTCGGCGCGGCGGCGGCCGGTCGCGGTCTCGAGCACGAGCAACTGATTCGGCTTAAGCACCTGGAGCACGATCTGCTGAGGTCCGATCCAGAGGTTCGGATTGATCGTGCCCCGACCGGAGGCGCGAACGACCAGTCGACCAGCCCCGTGTCGCCATCGAAGGCCAGCAACTCGCGGACCCCGCGCTGACAGAAGACTCGCCCACCGACGATCCGGAAATGATGCAGCCCGGTCGGGTCGCCGTCGCGCGGGGCCACCCCGGCCGCGGCTAAGCCCGCGGCGGCGTCGCCCCCGTCGCCGCGTGCGAAAGGATTAGCACCGCGTCGACCGGCCTCAGCCTCGGGTGCCGAGAGGTCGTGTCGCCAGGCGGGCGTCCCTTTCTCGATCCCCAGCGCCACGAGCCGGGTGTCGGTCGCGGCAATGATCTTGTCGGCAAGGTAGCCGACCCAGATCGGCGGCTGCCCCGAGATCGACCGACCAGAGCGGCAATCCGCTCGCGGGATCGACCGGCCGAAGCGTGGTTGCTTGGGCGAGGAAGATCCGGCTGGCGTCGGCCGAGGGCGGAATCCCCTCGGCGGCGATCGGCCGAGCCGGGCTCTCCAGCGCACGCTCCCACTGCCGGACCAGGGGGACCGGCAGACTCGGCTCGGATCGGTCGCTCATCATCCGGTCGAAGGGCGCAGCCGCCAGTCGGGTCGAGACCAGCCGGCCAACCGTACCCGTCGAGGTTGCTTTCATGCCCGATAGGACGACGTTGGGGAACCGAGCCAGGGCCTCGGCGTACGCCTCACGCGCTGGCACCCAGAGCCGCTGCGCCTCGTACGCCAGGCGCCAGACCCCAGAGCGCTCGGGCCCTCAGGACGTCGTCCTCGGCCTGAGCCAGCAGCCGCTTGTACGCATGGGCGGCGTCGCCAGGCCGGTTCGAGGTGTCGGCCAGAGCGCCCAGGGCCAGCAACGACTCGGGCACGACCTGAGCGACCGGGTAGCTCTGGCTCACCGCCTCGAGCAGTCGGGGATCGTTCTCGGCCAGCCCGCGCTCCAGCAAGGCCCGCGCCTGTCGATCGAAGTCGGCGTAAAGGCCGCGACCCTGCTTGCGGAGGATCGACGAGAGCCGGTCGCTGATCAGCAGGTCGGCTCGGATCGTCCGGTGGCCGTCCTCGGTGTTGATGTTCAGGGGGCGAAGCCGGTCGTCGAAGAGAACCTGCTGGAGGGTCGTCACCGCGTCCGAGGTCCGGCCTGCGTCGAGTTGGGTGTCGGCCAGCACGAGCCGGGCCGACAGCCGATCGCGGTCCGACCGCGCGACCTCGGCCGCCGCGTCGTACCGAGTCGACGCCAGCCGGCTGTCCTTCTGCGCCGCGCCTTGTGCCCGAGCTTCATCAGGAGCCGATACTGGTGATCGCGGGCCGCATCGACAAGCTGCGATCCGTCGATGGTATCCGACGGCCGAGCCCGCTTTAGGGCCGCCTCGAGCGACTGCAGAGCCAGGTCTTCTTTCCCCGTCGCCTCGGCCGCCTGCGCCAGCCGGTAATAGTTGGACGCCTGCTCCGGCGCCGTGCACGATCTCCTCGCGATACCGCTGGATCAAACGGCTGTTCTGGCAGAACACGACCATCCGGTCGGTCTGCGCCACGATCAGGTAGCCGTCGCCGACGGCGAGATTGCCGCCGGTCGTCTGGAACGACTCCTGGAGCTTGATCGGCGGCTCGGCGGGCAGCCCCGTCGCCTGGTCGAGGACGTGGATCTCGGTCCGGGTTGGCCAGTAGATCTTGTCGCCGGCGAGCAAGCCGCGGCCGATAGCCCTCGTACGCCCGGCCGCTATCGGGCCAGGAGTGCAGCAGCTTCCCGTTCTTGCACATCGAACAGCAGGACGCGATCGCCCGTGGCGACCAGCCGCCCCTTGGCCACCCCCAGCAGGTGGGCGAGCTTGACCTCCTCGGGGAGAGCGCTCGGTTTTCCAGACGAGCCGGCCGGTGGCGCATCGAAGGCATAGATCGACGACGTGTCGTCGGGGGCGACGATCACCAGGCCGTCATGGACGATCGCCGGGTTCAGGTCGCGGTCGCGCCTGGCCCCCTTCGGCGCGGTCTTCGCGGGGGTAGGTGGCTACCCAGCGGATCGAGCCGGTCTCGGCGTTCAAGGCCGCGACCGCTCCCAGGTTGGTCTGGTAAGTAGACCGTAGGACCGTCGAGCGAGAGCAGACGGTGGCCGAGGTCGCTGGGGAGTGGGGTGAAGCCCATCCCCATGCCCCCCATCATGATGTTCTCGGCGTCCGACGACGCGGCGCCCAGGTATCGGATCCAGCACAAGGTGCCGGTCTCGGCGTCGAGCGCCGCCACGTAGGTCGACGTCTGCTCGCGCCGGTCGGTCAGGGCGACGTAGACTCGCCGGGCATCGGCGACGGGCGTCCCCTCGAACCCGAGATGGCGGCTGATCGTGTCGGCAGGCCGGCGTGGAATCGCGATCTCGGTCGCCGAGCGCTTCCACAGGAGCTTGCCGTCGGTGGCACGGTCCACCGCCACGATCATGCTCTGCTGGGGCGGGATTCCGAAGGCCCCCCCACGCCCGAAGGTCGGATAGGGAGTCCCCGTCGGTCCCATGCGAGCGTAGATCCGGTCGCCAAAGGCCGTCAGGGTGAACCGGGGCACGCCCAGCGCGTTACGCGAGGCCTGGGGCGGGTTCCCCTCCTGGTCCTCGTCGTGTTTCCAGACCTCCCGGATCATGCCCGCCCCGCCGATCGAGTCGAACGGCCGGTCGTTCAGGTTGTAGGCGATGATCCGGCTCTCGTCGCAGACGATCACCTGGTCGCCGACGACGATCGGGTGGTAGGCGAGCTTCCGGTCCTCGGGGATTGGCGGCATCGGGAAGGCGCATCCCCCGGCCCATCGCGTAGGTCCGGCCGCCGGAAGTGACCGGGCTGAGCTCGACGCTCCACTGAAGCGAGCCGACGTCGATCGAGCCGGGGACGATCTTGGTGCGCGTCGGCGCGCCGGCGAAGGTCGGCCAGCGGCCATCCGGCTCGCTGCTGGGGGCCAGGCTGTCGCGGACGATCGCCTCGGCGACCGAGCGGGCATAAGGCCCTTCGCCGGCCGGCCAGCGTTCCCGACGCTCCGGGATAGGCATTGGCCAAGCGCCTCGACCTCGGCCGGCCGGGGCGGGTTCGTCGCCCAGTGCCGCGCGGCAGAGCAGCTTCTTGGCCGCAATCCGGGCCCGATCGACGCTGGGATCGGGGTGGATCAGTCCGATCCTGGTCGTCGGGCCGATCGGGGACGATCTGGCGATAGAGCGACAGGGCCTCGTCGAACCGCCCCTCCTGGAACGCCAGGTCGCCCAGCAGGTCAATCGCGTCGTCTCCCCACGAGCTGCAGAACGCCTGGTCGACCACCCGCCGCAAAAGGCTCCGGTCGCGGCTTGCCGCTCCCTGGCGATACCAACGCTCCGCCTGGCCGTCGACCCGCGCCCGATAGAGCGCGCGGGCCTCGGGCGGCAGGCCGCCAGCCGGCGCTGGCAGAACTGCCGCAGATCGACGTAGAGCGACCGATTCACCCGTCGGGTCGCCACCCGGGGCGTCCTTGGGTAGCCGGGCGACCTTCTCGCCGTATTGCTGGATCACCGCGCTGGTAAATATCGACCGCCTCGGCCCACTGGCCGTCGCGCGCATGGCTGGCGGCGTTGCGGAGCAAGGCGTCGGCGGTATCACTGAAGTCAGGGTAAAACTTGGTCGTCGCGCGGTTGATGCCCTGGGCCCGGACCATGCCTTCAAGCCCTGTCGCCACGGCTCCGATGATCAATCCCATGCAGGCCAGGACCAGGCCCGCGCGTCCGACACGTCGATCCGATCTCGTGATCAAGGCCGTTCCACCCGCCTGGTCTCTCGTCATGAGCTGGCCCTCCATGGCCGACCGCGCCTCGTTGACGTCGGGAGCCACACTCCCGAAACAAGGCAGGACCGATCGGCCAGAGGAACGGACTTCGTGCGCGATCCGAGCCAAGATGCGAAACCGTTGTCTCGTCGCCCTACACTAAGACTATCGTAGCGTCATCGACGACCGGACTGGAATTCCGGTGATTGGCGAATGCGTGTAAGTCAAGGCTTGACGATTGAGACGATTTCGCGGGGGTAACGCACAGAAATCCTGAATCCATTGAATACAAACACCACGCCAGACTGCAACGCCAAAGGCAAATGAAATACCAAAACCCTACCGTTTTGGTCGCCAAAGTCACGGACAGCAGCTCATTCCCTACGCCCGTACGAATTGCCCTGTTCTTGAGCGTTGCACCGGGAGTCGAGACGCAACCCGCCCGCATCAACTCCGAATGTCTTTTACCAACCTGGGAAACAAGAGCGTATAGGCACTCTAAAGAAGACGGCAGGCCGGAGCAACGGCCGGCAGGATACTTCGCGAACGCACGAATCTTCAGCACAGACGCTTGAGTTATAGGCTGACATTCAGCCTCGGTGTTGTAAGACGTAACCTACATAGAACAAGGCCATACCCCCCGAGGCGACCAGGAGCGACTGCCCCAGCCCTATCTTGTCCATCAGTTCCGATGCGATCCCGAAAGGGAGGATCAGGAGCCCCAATAATTGAAGACCGCGGGCCAGGATGTGACGCATGGCAATAGGAAAAGGAGACCAAAGTGGGACAATTGGTGCGAAGAGTGACAGGGCGGAATCCCGCGGGATCGAGCCTCGAGGATCGGGCCGCCCTATCCCCCTAGAGAATGACAACGTGGCACAGGGTCAATTCTTGGGCATGAGCTTGATCAATCCCACGTCCGTTGGCTTGCCGGCCTCGATCTTGACCGGCATCCCCCGCGCCGCGCCTTCGTTGACGTAGCCCACTCGCTCCTGCCAGACGACCAGGTTCTGGGAACCAGCGGGGACACCATCGATCTCGAACGAGCCGTCCTCTTTCGTAACCGCGAAGAACGGATGATCGAAGACCATGATGAAACCCTTCATCCAGGGATGGATGTCGCAGGCCAGCGGGATCGGCCGGCGCTCGGCGATCAGCTTCAGTTCAGTCTGGCCATTGGGCGGCAGGATCTGGTTGAACGGCGGCGTTGGCGAAAGCAGCGAACCGGACGTTGTGATTGGCCGGATCGCTCGACTTGAGGATTAGTTTCTGCCCCTGGTTCATGGCAGTGGCGTAAGGGACGAACTCGCAGTTCTTCTGGTCGATCACGACCTCGGGCTCTTTCTTGAGCAGGTCCGCAAGGGCCTCGGGGTTGGCCCCCTGCGGCCTCACCAGGTAGGCGAATCCGAAGGCGACTCCTTTGGTCGAGGGATCGACCAGGAGTGATCGGTCGATGATCGGCTTATCCTTGGCGCAGACCTGCGGGTCCTTGGTCGCCTTGCCGACGGCGGCCAGTTCCTTGACAGCAGGGACCTGGGCCCCGCCGTAGACCAGTCGGCCCTTGATCGTCCCGTAGTTTCCCTGGGCACGGGCCACCCGCGCGAGGGGAACAGTCCCACGCAGACCACGGCCAAACCGAGGCCCAGCTTGGTCAAAATGCTCGTCACGGACGTCTTCACTACAGACCCCTTTTTTTACTCGATCGTTGCGGTGAGATTGTCGGTCCGCCCAAGACGGGGTTGGGGGACGCGGAAGAAACGAAATTCTAACAGGTTAGCACCCTGAAGGTTCAAGAGAAAAAACGTACGGGCCGCACCGACACCGCGCGGTGTCGGTGCGGCCCGTACGATGAATCTGCGCGAGACCGAGGCGAGGCGACGTCGAGTTGGCGGGCTCACTCGGGCTTCAGCTTGGCGACGTCCACGGTGAAATCGCGACTCGTCGGCTCGCCCGCTTTGATGTCCACCGGGTCGCCCGAGGGCGCGGTGACGAAGCCAACGCCCTCCTGCCAGGCGACGACCTTCTGGGTGCCCGAGGGTACGTTCTTGATCTCGTAGTTTCCCTGCGCGTCGGTCACGGCGAAATAAGGATTGTCGAGGACCATCCAGTACGCCTTCATCCAGTTGTGGATATCGCACGTGATCTCACCCGGCGAGCGCTCGGCGGCGTCGACCGGCTGGGCGACCGACTGCAACCCCGCGAGGAGCTTGTTGTACCCGTTGTTCCGGAGCCGCGAGTTGATGTTGTGCGGCTTGGGGTCGCTGTTCTTGAGCTCGACCTTGGCTCCGACCATGACGGCCATGACGTGAGGCTCGAAGATACAGTTCTTCTGGTCGAAGGTGAACTGAGCTGTCAGTGCGTTCGACTTGGCCTCTTCATTGATCGACGTCGGCTTGGGCAGATAGACGAGGACGTTCTTCACACCACCGGTCCCGCTGTCCACGACCAGACGCTCGGACATGATGGGGGCGTCCTTGGCGCACATCTCGGGGTCCTTCGACGCCTGTCCCTTAGGGGCGAGCACCTTGGACGCGGGTGCTTTACCCTTGAGGGTGACCTGGCCAGTGAGCGTTCCCCACTCGCCTACCTTGGCGGGGCTGGCTGCCGCGGTGGTGGCCGAGGGCGTGGAGGCGGGGGCCGAGGCCGAAGACGGAGTCGGAGGACTCGGGGTCAAAACGCTGGGAGGAGGGGTTGCGGGAGCGACAGCGCCCGAGGCGGGGACGTTCGCCTCGGGTCCGGGGACGACGACGGCATCGCCCGACTCGGGTCCTTTGCCTCCGCAGCCGGCCAGTGTGAGCAGGAACCCTCCGAGCAGGCCGAGGCCGGTTCGGACCAGGGGACGCGAGCTGAGTAGGATCATCGGAACCACGCTCCGGAACCAAAAAGAAGTGACGGTAGGGGAGGCTCCAGCCTGCCGTGTCGTGACCGTCCTGTACAGGTTCGGCTGATCTTATTCCGACCCGCCGCCGGCCTTCAATGCTCCACCAGCCTGCGAAGGTGACGATGACGGCGACGCGGTCGGTCCGCCGACGGCCATTTGCTGTTCGATGGCGCTGACGTAGTTCAACAAGGTGTCACGCATCGCCTTGACCATCGACAACGACTGTCCCTCGAACGACGTGGGGACCGACGGCGGCGGGGGACCGCCCGGCGGGACGTTCTGGGGCATCGCCGTGTACGGCACGAGCCGGCGCGGGTTGGCGAGCCACTCGCCCAGATAATTCGGTCGGAACCGCGTCCCGACCTGCCGCAGGTCGGGGCCGTTTACCACCTGAGCCCCTCCGGTTGGCTTGAACGGGCCGATGGCGTGGCACTGGACGCACGCCCCCCTGGTCATGATCTGCCATCCCGCCCCGAGATAATTGGGATGCTCGGCCTCTCGCGCGGCCAGGTAGCCTTGTTCACGCTCCGGGATCGCCTGGTAAGGGAACTCGGCGCCGTCGCGGGCCGCGAAGAAATTGGCCAGCCCCGTCGTTTCGCCACTGACGACGCTGGGCTCGTCCGACTTGCCGAAGTGGAACTGCGGCATCCGCAGGTTCAACGCGGGGCGGATCGCGTACGGGTCCTGCAGGAACGCCGTCAGCCAGGGCGTCTGCACCTTCTTGCCCTCACGGAGCAGAGGAGGGGGCAGCCGGTTCCAGAGCGGCGCGAACTCGCCCCCGGTCCGCTCGGCCTCGGTGGTCGCGTACAGCCAGGCGAAGTTGCCCCCGACCGGCTCGGTCTTCTCGACCTTCGTCCGGTCGAGCGTCAGGTTATCGCCCACGTTGAACGCGAACCCGCGGATCGTTACCGGTTGCCAGAGCTGGACCGTCAACTCGTTCTCGAATGTGCCGATCGGCATCCCCTCGATGGTGATCGACCGGGTCGGGTCGTGCGGCTCGAGCGCTGGCTTGAGCTTGGGGTCGTAGCTCAGGGCCGGGTAAAACTCCTTCAGGTAATCACCGGCGCGGTTGTTATATGCCACCCGCACGTTCGTGTCGAAATCGGTCAGGACCGTCTTCGAGCTTTGTCCCCGCGGGGATCGTGTACCTGGGCATCTCCACAACGTGGCAGCCGGTGCAGTTGTAACGGTGCAGGAGCTTGCTTCCCTGCGCGACGCCGTCCTGCGCGGCGGTCGTCTTGCTCCGCGGCAGATACTGCTGGCGATCTTCTCGCCCGTCAGGCCGAGCACGAACGTCATCACCTCCTCGATCGCCTGCGGGATCGTCGGCCCAGGCGAACTGGGGCATCCGGAGCCGGTCGTCCCAGGCTTTGAGGTCCTCGCTCGTCTTCCGGAAGTCGTAGCTCCGCGGCCGGTGCAGCTTCTGGAAGAGGAAGCCCGAGCGCGTGTGCTCGTCGAGCTTTTCCTGATAGTAAAGCGGCGTGCCGTCCCGCGCTTCGTGGCTGTCCGGGCGGCTGGTCCTCGATGATACTCGGTGATGTGGCGCGTAGTCGAGCTTCGCCGGGCTCTTGATTCCCCAGCCGTTCAGCGGGGTGCCGATGGGCTTGGCGTTCTCGAACCCGGGGATCGAGTGGCAGCCGAAGCAGCCGAGCCGGCTGATCGTCCGCTCGCCGAGGTACATCAGCTTTTCCTCTTGCGTCAACTTTTTGGCGACGAAGTCGTCGAGCTCGGTCAGAGAGACGACGACGGGCTTGCCTCCCAGGTTGATCGCCCCCTTTCCGAGGTAGAGCCTGACCAGGTCGTCAAGCCCCTGCTTGACCTCAGGCGATTCAAGCTTTGGCGACTTCGACCTCGACCGGCCACTCGGCTGGGACCGAGAGGATCCACGCGGCGATGTCGGCGGCGTCCTGGAGCGGAGAGTTGCAGGTTGGGCATCAGGCTCTTGGGATGGTACGCCTCGGGGGCCTTGATCCAGTTGGCGAGCCACTTGATAGCCCTGCTCGCGACTGGCGAACTTGGCGGCGATGTTCGAGAGGTTCGGGCCGAAGTCGGCATCGCGCATAGCTGCCGGACCGACTCGGGAAAACCGACCGGGTCGTAATACTGCGCCGGGTCGGGCTTGTAAGCGAGGTTGATCGAGGCTCGATCGAGGCGCTGGACTTCATCGGGAGCGTAGGGCCGGTGCGCGTGGCAGGCCATGCAACCCTTTTGAAGGAACAGTGCCTTGCCGCGTACGGGGTCGTTCTTGGCGGGGCGGGTCGACGAAGTCGGCGGGCGGGGTGCTCTTGGCGAAGAGGTAATGCGTGATCGCGTGGATCTCGGCGTCGCTCTTGGGCTGATCGGCGGCGAGGCTGTTGTTGGTCACGCCGTAGAACCGGGGCATCCGGGTGTCGGGCCGGAAGCGCGTGCGGGTTCTTGATCCACTTGAGGACCCAGTCCTTGGCGACCTTCGAGGCGATGTGCCCGAGGTTCGGGCCGACCTGGCGCTCGTCGGTCAGGTCGGGGCCGAACGAGCCTTCGCCGCCGATCGTGTGGCAGCCGGTGCAGCCGTACTTGACGATCCGGTCGATATCCCGCCTGAAGCTTATCGGCCTGGGGGACGTCGGTCACCTGGTGGTGGCACTTCAGGCAGCTCGACTCGAAGGAACCGGGCGGGGAGCATCGGCTCGTCCCAGTGATGGATCTCGCGCCAGTGATGTTCTTCTTCCCACTCCTCCTTTTGCTTCAGGTCGTTGGGCTCGTGCGAGGCGAAGGTGAAGTCGGTGCCCGACCCCTGGCCGCCGTGGCAGATGGTGCAGCCGAAGCTGTTGATCGGGTGCGGACCGTTGGCGTCGAGGTAGAGCCCGGCCGGCGACGACGTTTGCCCGTCGGGTCGACCGTGGTAGCGCCGTCGGTCAGGTGCGGGTGGACGGCGAAGACCGCCGGCATCGGTTTGCCGTCGGCGTCGGTGTCGTAGCCGAGCCGGTCGATCCCCAGGTGGCAGGTCGTGCAGCGGTCGTAGCGGGGGACATCCTTGAAGTTGTAGTTGATCGTCAGGTCGGGGAGGCTGATCTGCTGGATCTTGGTCGGCGGCATCAGGTCGATGCCCGGCAGGCTGCGGAGGAAGGCCAGGGGCGGCTGTACCAGTGCAGGTCGCCGCCGTAAAGCGCATCCTTCTGTGCGATAACGCGCTTGACCCGGTCGGCGTCGCGGGTCAGATCATCTCGCTGCTTCTTGAGATCGTCGACATGCCCGAGCAGGTCCTCCGTACTCGGCCTCGAACGGTGTTACGTTCGGTTTCGGCCAACTCGAGTGCCCGGGACAGACCGAGCAGTTCCTTCTCGGTAGGCGACGATCGTGGTATCGAGGTAATTCCTGGCCCGGAGCGTCCTCGCCCCGGTCGATCATGCCGTCATAGAGGCTCCGCTGGCTGTCGAGCTCGGCCTTCTTGAACCGCTTGCGGGTGTCGAGCCCCAGGACCTTGCCTTCGAGCCGCTTGAGCTTGGCGTCGAGCTGCGCGGACCTCGCCCGCCCGCTGCTCCTTGCGTTCGGCGGCGGCCTTGATCTGGGCGTCGATCGCGGCGATCTCGCCGCTCGTGCTTCGCCTGCTGCTCGGCCAGCTTCTCGCGCTTCCGTCGGCCTCGAGCTTCTCACGCTCGATCTGCTGAAACTCGCGCTGGATTCCCTTCCAGGGGCGGAGGTGGTCGGCCGCGATCATCCAGACGAACGAGAGCATCATACCGATCGAGGTCAGCGCGAAGACCAGGTGCAAGGTCGGCTGGCTGCGGTAGGTTTCCTCGGTAGCGGGCATGAGCGCTGGTCCTCGGGTCGGGGGCGGAGACACGGGACGACCGACGGTTCAGATGTTGAAGAAGTATTCCGGGATCGCGACCAGGTACTTCAGGTTCATGGTCCACCGGAGCACCATCTTGATCGGCAGGCTGGCCATGAACAGAAGCAACATCATGAGCACGGCGAACCGGACGATACCCTCCCTCGTCGATCACCTTCTTGAAGAAGCTCAATCCGCGACAGGACTAGAGGGACGATCGCGAAGTACGCCAGACAGACCAGAATGCCCGGCAGCTCGCGGACGAACAGGTTGGTCGGCTTGCTCGTCCCCAGGAGCTGGACCCAGACGATGTCCGAGAGGTTGACGTTGTTCAGCGGGATCAGCTTGTGCAGGTCCCAGTACTCATAAGGCCCGAAGAAGTTCCAGTTCGGCCCGCGGAGGAAGGTCCCGAGCAGGATCAGGATGACCCAGAGGACGAGGAAGCCGTACTGGAACGTGATGTAGGCGAACTGGCCGCTGCTTGATCGTGTAATAGCCGTTGCCCAGCCTTGTTGGTGTCGATGTAGGGCATGCGCCATCAGGCCGACGATGATCATGCTGGGCAGGACGACGCCGGCCATCCAGGGGTCGAAGTAGACGAGCATCTCCTGGAGCCCGAGGAAGTACCAGGGGGCCTTCGACGGGTTGGGGGCCGACGGTCGAGCTTGCCGGCTGTTCGAGCGGGGCCTGAAGCGCGATCCCCCAGACGACGAGGAAGATCGTCTGCGCGATCATCGCGATCAGCTCGGTGTACACCAGGTCGGGCCAGGTCAGCGTCTTCTCGGGCTCGAGCTCCTCGAGGTTGGGCAGGCCCGGCGCCATCCGCGCGTCGTTGATCACCGCCCGCCGGAGCCCGAGCCAGGTGAAGAAGCCGACCAGCACGATCAGGCCGACGATCGGCACGTTGTCGGGCTTGGTGACGATGTCGCGGAAGTCCCAGTCGGTCATGCTCAGGCCGAAGAAGAGCAGGAACAGGTTGACGAGCCCCCAGGCGACGAGTCCGTTGGCGAGGAACCGTCGGTACGCGAGCATCGCGATGAAGCCGAGCGTGGCGCCGACGAAGAAGGTCGTCGGTCCCGAGACGTAGTCGATCAGCGTCGCGGAATGAACAGCGGCAGCGAGATCTGACCCGCCGAGCATGTAGGTGATGCCCATCGCCTGGAAGATCATCGGCGACGACGCGCCCAGATCAGGGTCCAGAGCGTCCGGTCGATCGGCCGGTCCCAGGCCGACGGCCGGGATGTGGTCGTCGAGGGTCGGCGCGTGGACCTCGGCGCCCCGGCCGTGCCCCTCGGACTTCGACTCGGCGAAGTGGGCCGCGTCGGCCCCGGCGGCGATCGCCACCAGGACATTCGCCAGCGCGCAGAGCCCGTAGGCGAGCCGCAGCCGCCTCGGGCAAGAACTCCCGCCCCAGGATCAGGAGCGTCGCCAGGCCGTAAAGCCCGAAGAAGGCGACCACCAGCCAGTCGGGCAGCCGTCGGGTCCGACGCGCGCAGACCCGCTCGCGAGCCCCCCTCCGAGACCATCTCCATGTAGGCGACGTAGGCCGCCGCCGCCGCGTTCAGCATCGCCGCCAGCAGGTAGTACCAGGCCAGCCCGCTCATCACGCCGGGGGTCAAGTCTTGATGCATGCGTCGGACACGCCTTGACCGAGTTACCTAGTGAGTCGCCGCGTCCGTGCTCGCGGGATCGCCCGGTGCGCGATCGCCGCGACATCACATCGGGCCGCTGATCCCGCCGTCCTTCCGGACCCGCCAGAAGTGGATCATGATCAGGAGCGCGACCGCCAGCGGGATCGCGACGCAGTGCAGCACGTAGAACCGGTTGAGCGTCATCTCGCCCACGCTCCGGCCGCCCAGGAGCGCGAACTTCGCGTCCGAGCCCGGCGTGATCAGGCTCACGCCGTTGAGCTTCAGGAGCGACGCCCCCGGCCCCTCGACCCCCAGTCCGGGCGTCGCCCGCGCCATGTTCGAGCCGACCGTGATGGCCCAGATCGCGAGCTGGTCCCAGGGGAGCAGATAGCCCGTGAACGACAGGAGCAGCGTGAAGACCAGGAGCAGCACGCCGACCACCCAGTTGAATTCGCGCGGGGGCTTGTAGCTGCCGGTCAGGAAGACGCGGTACATGTGCAGCCAGACCGCGATGACCATCGCGTGCGCCCCCCAGCGATGGAGCTCGCGGAGGATCCCCAGCGTGGTCACGTCGCGGAGCGCCAGGATGTCGTTGTACGCGTGCTCGAGCGTCGGGCCGGTAGTAGAACATCAGGAGCACGCCGGTGACGGTCTCCACGATGAACAGGAAGAACGTCGTCCCCCCCATGCACCAGGTATAGCTCAGCGCGATGCCCTGCTTGCGGACGCTGACCGGGTGGAGGTGAAGGAAGAAGTTGGTCAGCATGACCACCACCCGGTTCCGCCGGTCGGTCGGCATCGGGTGGCGGAAGACGCTTTTCCAGAGCTGCGTCTCGGTGATCTTGTCGGCGATCGGCCATGCTCGTCCCCTGGCTGACGTTTCAGGCTCGATGTGGAACCCGGCACCCGATCGGACGGATTTCGAATCGGATCCGATTGAGAAGCGATTCGAAGCGGATCAGCGAGAGCCGCGCCTCCCGCTCAGACGATGATGAAGCTGTCCGGGTCTTCCCACTGCCCCAGCTCCTGCTGGAAGATCTGGCTCTTGTCGACGATGATCTGGCCATCGTCGGCGAGCGTGACCTTGAACGTTCCAGGGGCCGGGGGGCCGGGCCTTCGAAGTTGATCCCGGAGATGTAGAAGCCGCTGCCGTGGCACGGGCACTTGAACTTCTGCTCGCCGCCAGCCAGTTGGGCGGACACCCCAGGTGGGTGCAGATCGACTTGAGGGCGTAAATGATGTCCTGCGCCGTTGTACCGGGTCGAGCGGACGATCCAGAAACCCCACTCGGCCTTGAACCGCTCGTTGACGTCTTCGGGCTCGTAATCGCTCGGCAGGCCGATCTTGATCGTGCTCGGCGGCTCGGCCAGGACGTTGGGGAACATGAACCGGCGTGAGCATCGTGGCGAGCGCGGCGTTGGCCGCGACGAACGACGCCCAGCCCATCACCACGAACGATATGAACAATGAGCCGATCATGAACCCACGCCGCTCGGCGCTGGCGACGGCTTCCGAGGTGGTCGTGGCGGCTGCGGTCGATCCCGCCTTCGAAGGTTTGGGAGGAACGGTCTGAGGCTTGGCGTCCTTCTCCTTGTGGCCGGACCTGGCCGTGGTCTTGGCGGCGACTGAGCGGTGGAGCGGTTTCCTTCGACTTCTTCGCCCCGGTCTGGCGAAGGGCCTCGGCCAGGTCGCGCGGGTCGGTCATCGACGTCAGCGGCGGCAACGTCCGCGGGGCGGCCTTGGCGGCGGAAGCTCCAATCCCGGGCCCGGCCACGCCATCGACGGCCGGAACGGCCTTACCCTTGGTGGGGGTCGATGCGGCGCTTCCCCCCGATCGTGCGGCGGCCAGCTTCTCCTTGAGCGACAGCGGCCGGCCCAGGGGCTCGGCGGGAGCGGGAACACTCTTGACGGCCTCGACCTCAGCGGCCGGCGCTGGCTCGCTGGGCAACTCCGGCGACGGCGGATGGGGATGAGGCCGCCGGGATCGGTGTCGCCGCGACCGGGCGCCGCACCGCCGGCCCGTGCGGCGGCCAGCTTCTCCTTGAGCGTCAGCGGCCGGCCCAGGGGAGCCGGCTTCGCCGTCTCGATCGGCGTGGACTTGCCGGCGGGACCGGTAGCGGTGCCGACGCTTCCGCCGCGGCCGGCTCCGGTGGCGAGGCAGCCTCCAACGGCCCGGACGCGAGCGCGGCCGGCGGCTTCGCCTCGGACGGCTTCGCGGCGCCGCCTTTCCGCGCCTGGGCCAGGATCTCTTTCACACTGGGACGTTCCGCCATGGCTCGGTCCTGTGTGGCTCGGATTCAGGATCAAATCCCGATTCTTATCGGACGAGACACGACGACCCCGGACGGCCGATCCGGTGAACGCTCCAGGCGGGTCAGCCGTGATGGGCCCGTCGCTCGGTCTATGAATGCGGAATCGTGATCCAGCTAACTGGCAAAGCCAGTGCCAGCCCAAAGGATCGACGACACTCTTACCCAAGTCCAGGTCGATTCTGACTTGAGCATCACGCAAGATCGAAGAACCTGGAACGGATTCACCGCTCCGTTCCCGATTTCGGAGGAAGCTCGGGCAAATTCCGATCCTAGCACTTTCTCGGGGCAACGGCCCACGGAGTCCTGGTACGGCGGAAACAGCCGGCCCGGTTCAGGCCGTGTCGAAGACTTCGAGGGCGCTGGAGATCTCGTGCAGCCGTGCGGTGAGGTACGATGCGGATCTCCTCGCTCGTCTTGAGCTGGAGGACCTGGTGGGCGAACCGCTCGGCCTGGGCGGTGGTGACCGACGCGAGCAGGGCCTTGATGGTGGGGACGAAGGCGGGGCTCATGCTGAACCGGCGCAGGCCCATGCCGAAGAGGGCGAGCACCGAGCGGGGCTGGCCGGCCATCTCGCCGCAGAGCGTCACCGGCGTGCCGGTCCGCTGGCAGGCGTCGAGCACCATCTGGAGCACCTTGAAGATCGCCGGGCTGAGCGGCTCGCAGAGGTGGGCGACCTTGGGGTTGTCGCGGTCGGCGGCGACCAGGTACTGGATCAGGTCGTTCGAGCCGATCGAGATGAAGTCGGTCTCGCGGAGGATCGCGTCGATGCAGACGGCCGCGGCGGGAACCTCGACCATGACGCCCGGTCTTGACGTCCTCGCCGAACGGCACGCCCTCGCGGCGCAGGTTCCGCTTGGTCTCCTCGACGAGCCGGTTGACGTACCGGAGCTCTTCCAGGGTGGTGATCATCGGGAAGAGCATGTTGACCTTGCCGTGCCGCCCGGCCCGGAGGATCGCACGGATCTGCCGCTCGAAAAGGCGGGGGTGCTCGAACGAGAGCCGGATCGACCGCCAGCCCATGAACGGGTTGGCTTCGCTCCGGCGGCCCAGGTAGGGAACGGTCTTGTCGCCGCCGAGGTCGAGCGTGCGGATGGTCACCGTCCGGTTGGGCGAGTCCTCGATGATCTGGCGGTAGTACTGGTACTGCTCTTCCTCGTCGGGAACGTCCTGATGGGTCAGGAAGAGGTACTCGGTGCGGAAGAGTCCGACGCCGGTGGCCCCGACCTTCTGCGCGGCCTGCGCGTCGGCGATGTTGTTGATGTTGGCCAGGAGCTCGACCTGCGAGCCGTCGGCGCTGATGCGCGGGCTGGTCGCGGTTCAGGACGAGCCGGTCCTTGAGGTCGAAGAACTCGCGCTGCATCTTGCGGTAGGCGGAGGTCGCCTCGCGGTCGGGGCGGACGAGGACGACGCCGTCGCGGCCGTCGACGACCATCAGGTCGCCCGAGCGGACCTCGTTGGTGATCCCGACGACCCCGGAGACGGCCGGGATGCCCCGGCTCCGCGACAGGATCGCGGCGTGGCTGGTCCCGCCGCCGGTCTCGGTGACGATGCCGGCGATCGGCAGGTTGCCCAGGCTCATCGCCTGGCTCGGCAGGATCTCGTGGGCCACCAGGATCACCGGCTCGTCGCCCAGCTCGGGGCCCTGGCCGCCCGGGCGCCATCGGGCGTAGCGTCAGGTGCGAGCCGATCCGCGAGATCACGTCGCGGACGTCGGCCATCCGCTCGCGGAAGTAGTCGTGCTCGATCCGGGCGAAGGTCGCCGCGTAGCCCTGAAGCACGATCTGAAGCGCCGAGAGCGCCGTCAGATGCTGGCGTCTCGATCAGGCGCGTGGACCTTGCCGAGCAAGGCCTGGTCGTTGACGATCTGGAGGTGGCTCTTGAAGATGTCGGCCTCGGCGCCGCCGAGCTGCTGCTGCAACCTTGACGACGATCGCCTCGAGCTCGGCGGCCGAGGCCGCCACGCGCGCGGTCGAACCGCTCGATCTCGGCGGGGACCAGCGCCGGATCGGCCAGGGTCTGCGGCTCGCTCGACCCGAAAACCGAGTCGACCCGGTAGGCGACCCCGACCACGACGCCAGGACTGACCGCGATTCCTTTATGCATGACACGCTCAGTCTAGCAGATCCAGCGGCAACGTGACAAACCTGACAACGTTGGTCCCGTCGCCGGCGAATCTCTTTGCCATATCGGGCGGCACTCTGCTCGGTTTCGCGACGAGGTCTCGACACGAAGTTCCGTCGTCATCCTCGCGAAGGCTTCGAGGCGATACCGATCAAACGCGAGGCACAGAACCTGGACGAACCGCGAAGGCGAGGAACTCCGGCCGACTTTTCCCTCCACTTGTTAGCAATTTTCATACCTGAGATACCGTCACGACGCAAGACCAGACCTGTTGTCGAGTTATTCACACAAAGACGTTGGTCTCAAACGGGTTCCGAAATCGCAGGGGTGTCGGCGGCATCGGACGTAGGGGGGTCGGAGAAGGGTACGCGGTGAAAACCGGGCCACGACGAGCAGGGCGACGGCCATGACCGCGTAAGCCGCCGCCCAGTGATAGGGCGTCTGGAATGCGACGGCCGATCCCCGGCCCTCGGTCGCGGCCTGCCTCAGGACCGCCGCCGGTGGGAGGATCGGCCCCGAGGCCAGCGGCGAGTGGATCACGCCCGAACCAGCGCGGACGCGCCGGCCAGCGCGAGCGTACCCGCCGCCCGCACGCGCCCGGCCGTCGATCAGGTGCGTCAGCGTCGTGCTCCAGAGCAGGCTCGTCACGATGAAGCCGTCCCGAGAGCACGGTCACCGTCTCGATCCAGCGCTGGAGCGCGGGCGCGAGAGCCGCGAACGGCTTGCCCGTCTCCGGGAGCACCTGGTTGATCGACAGCAGGGCCAGGTACGCCAGGGCCGGCACGCACGCCAGGGCCACCGCCGGATAGTGCCGTGTCGGGGTCGCCTGGAACGACTGCGCCGTGATCTCCAGGCCGACGAAGATCAGGATCGGGAAGACCACCGGCTTGGGGATCAGGTAAGAAGATCCAGTCGAAGTAGCCCGAAATCCCCGCGCGCGCCGACGAACAGCGCCGTCGCCAGCGTGTAACCCGCCCGGGCGCCCATGGCCTTGTACGCCGGGTGGCCGATGTACGGGGTCGACTGGATCACCCCGCCGAACAGACCGCCGACAACGGTCGCCAGCCCCTCGACCGCGATGATCCGGCCGGTCGGATAATCGTCACCGGCCGCCGCGGCGCTCTCGGTGCAGTCGATGCCGCCGACCACCGTCGCCAGGGCCAGCGGAATCGCCACCGGCAGCGTAGCCCAGCGCCTCGCGCCAGTCGACCTCCGAACCAGCGCCACCAGGCCTCGACCGGCATCGGCAGCACCGCCCGGAGCCGCGACGACGGCGCGTGCCCGTTTCCCTCGACGCCCAGTCCCGGACCCCAGCCCAGGGCCGCCATCCCGTAGTAGACGACGCATCCCACACCACGGCCACCAGAGCCCCGGGAATCCGCCGCGGCAGTTCCCAGCGCGCCGTCAGCGTCGCCAGGACCACGCCCAAGGCGCAGCGAACCCCGCCACCGGCTGCGCCGCGATGTCCAGTAAGCGGCAGGAAGCTGATGATCACCAGCGCGATCGCCGTCAGCGATCCGAGCAGCCCGGCCCGCGGGACATGCCTGCGGATCAGGCCGCCGAAAGCGGAGCGCACGCCAGCTTGAAGAACCCCGAGGCCAGGATCATCGCGATGCCCAGAAACCAGGCATGACCGCGCCGCGGCCGTCGGGTCGAGCCCGCGCGTGCATCGCCGCCCTGGTACGCCGGCCCGATGATCAGGAAGACCGTGCCGAACGTGCTCGGCGTGTCGAGTCCCAGCGGCATCGCCGTCACGTCGCGTCCGACCGCTCCGACGCGCCAGCCGAAACGCCATGACCGTGAAGATCAGGTCGCCGACCATGACCCCGACCGCCGTGCCCGGGATCATCCGGTCGAGCACGAAGTCGGCCGGCAACCCGAACGCGCCCGACGAGCAGGCTCGCCATCAGGATCATGTCGCCGACGTTATCGAGCATCAGACCAAAAAATGCGTTAATATCGCCCCTGCTTGCCCAGCTATAGCCTTTTTTAGCAAGCACAGGCGCTTCGGTCGTGGAGGTGGGATTCACGGAAGGTGGGTTTCCTGGACCGGCTCGTTCGCGAAGGCGCCCCGGGATCTGGTTGGAACGGTCCCCGGCTGTGAGACGGGTACGCCGATCGCAGCGGTTGGTCACTTAATTTAACGATCCCGGCGCGGGGGCATCAAGACAGGGCTGGTTTGTTCTCAACCGCGGTTCATGTTTCGCCATTTCCCGTCCCTCCGGTCAGAACGAGTTCGTTCGTGCCATGCGCCGAGTTCGTTCGCGCCACGGGCCGAGTTCGTTCGCGCCACGGGCCGAGTTCGTTTGCGCCACGGGCCGAGTTCGTTTGCGCCACGGCGCGAGTTCGTTCGCGCCACGGGCCGAGTTCGTTTGGGCCGCAGCGCGAGTTCGTTTGGGCCACGGGCCGAGTTCGTTTCCGCCAGGGGTCGAGTTCGTTTGGGCCGCGGCGCGAGTTCGTTTGCGCCAGGGGTCGAGTTCGTTTGGGCCAGGGGTCGAGTTCGTTCGTGCCGCGGCGCGAGTTCGTTTGTACCGGAGCGCGAGTTCGTTTGCGCCAGGGATCGAGTTCGTTCGTGCCGCGGCGCGAGTTCGTTTGTACCGGAGCGCGAGTTCGTTTGCGCCGCCGGTCAAATTGGTCGGATCGGCGCGGAGCGCCGGTTCGCGAGATTCATGCGAATTGCCAAGGAGCGCCCAGGACGCGCCAGCGCTATCGGCGCGCCCTCCGTTTGATAACATCGTGAAACGGTCCGGGATCGTGGTCGGATTCCACGTGGGGAGCGGGGAGATGCAAGTGCTCATCGTCACGACCGGCGCCGTCGGCAAGGTCGACGCGCTCCTGACCGACGCCACGACGGCTCGGGCGATGGACCGGGACGAGGTTGATCCGACATGCATCGTTCCAGCGATCTGGAAAAAGCGGGACGGTGGCGCGGTTTCGCGCAGGGATCGGCCAGCGGGAAACGACCCGCATGGCACCGGGCCGCGCTGACTCCCGGTGTGGGTCTCTGGGAAGCTGCGATCGGACGATCCCGCCGCGGTGGTGTCTCCCGGTGCGAGGCGACCGTCGGTTTCCGTCCCGGCACGCGAGCGCGACAATCCCAATGATCGACGATCCTGTCAACGAGGTCCGGGAACCGAACGCTGGGGAAGGGGAAACGGAGCCGTCGGCTTCTGATCCCGGAACGATCGAGCCCGACTCGGCCTGGGTTTCCGTGCCCGACGAGCCCGAGTCGAATGATCTGGCCATCGAGATCGACGAGCCGTGCCTCTCGGAATCGGGTCCGAATGAGCGTCGGGAACCGGCGAACGATCGGGGCGAGGTGGACCTGACACCGATCCTGGCGGCCGTCGCGGGGCTCGGCGCCGGTCTCGAACGCCGGCTGGACACACTGCACGCGCTCTTCGAGCGCGAGGTCCGCGCCGAGGCGACCCGCGAGAAAGTGGTCGATCGGTTGCACGCCGAGCTTCAGGAGTACAAGCAAGACCTCCTGCTGGGTGTGCTCCGTCCGGTTTTCATCGACCTGGTCCAGCTCCACGACGACATCGGTAAGATGTTGCCAGCGGCTGGCACGGGGGAGGCCGGCGGCGGAGAGGACCGGCTTGACCAGGTCCTGCGCGGGGTCCAGCAGGGAATCGAGGATATCCTCTACCGCCAGGGGGTCGAGCCGTTTCAGAACGATGAACCGGCGTTCGACCCGCGCCGGCAACGAGCGCTCGCCACGGTCGCCACCGACGACCCCGCTCTGGCCCGGACGATCGCCGTCCGCCATCGGCCAGGGTTTCGGACCCAGGGGGGCGACCGGATCATCCGGCCCGAGATGGTGTCGGTCTACGCGCTGAAGCGGTGACCGCGAAGGGCACTCACCACCCACCATAAACGACGCCCGCCCACGGGCCGGACCTTTCGGCTCGACCCGGGGCGACGTCATCGGGGAGAGGTTGACTTGGTCAGATCGACGGCATGGACCGCCCGATCAATCGAGCGGAATCCAGGGCTTGAGCGTGAAGACCTCGCGGCGGGCGGGGAAATGGCCGTAGTGAAGGCGTCGGGGAGCTCCCGAGGCGACTCCCTGCGAGGGAACCGTGTAGACGCGCCGCTGAGCGGCGTAGGGATTGAGGTTCGAGTTGGCCGCGAGCGTTCGCGGCGCGGCACGATTGGTCACGGAGACCGGCGGAGCGGTCGGTCTCGGTGCGGGCGCGACGACCGCGCTCCGAGCCGTGCCGGCGGCAGGCGCCTGGGCCTGGGCCGAACGGCCCGCGACGACCAGGCCGGCGACGAGCGCCACAAGACCAGCGCCCGTCAGCAAGTGACGGAACATTTTCATGGGTGTTCTCCGGGAATGGCTGTGCCTCGCTGGCTGGTCGAGGCGTTCCCGGCGCGGTCCGCGCAAGGCGGTAAATCCAGTCCCCGAGCGATCGCGCCGCTGGCGACGAGGATCGCTTCCGAGGACCGTGCTCCTTTCCCGTGGGGAAGCGAAGGTCGTCATCCACCATGGATTTTACGCGAGTCGCGTCCACCCGGTTCAATTATTTTCCGTCCTTGCAAAAAATCGGGTGGTGTCCCAGTGTCCCAGATTCCTTGCACGAGAATCGATACAATCCTCTCCCCCCTTTCCAAGGGGGGTTGGGGGGGTAAGCCCGCCACGAGACCAGGCGGCTGGCCTGCTCCCCATTTCTTGGTCCAGTGATAATGGGAGTCACCTGTTCGTTGATTCAGTAGACGAGGGATCGGGCGGGTCTTCATCGATAGGCATATACCTCACACAAGTGGCCGAGAATTCGGCTGGTGTCTTGTAGTCCAGGGAACTATGCGGGCGTTCGGTATTGTACTCCTCCTTCCAGAGGTGCGCCCAACGCTCTGGCCTGCGGTTCACTCTCGAACTCCTCGCGGTTCAGGAACTCGTCGCGAACCTTGCTGTGAAACGACTCCGCGTAACCGTTCTGCCAGGGACTCCCCGGCGCAACGTACAACGTCCCGGAGCCGGTCTCCTCCAACCACGACCGCACCACCTGGGCAGCGAACTCCGGCCCGTTGTCGCTCCGCATCCGATACGGCGGGCCACCACGCCGGGCCGCGACTTCGGCCAAGATGATTCGGATATCCTCGGCGGTCATGCCTCGTCGCGCCTCCAACGCCAGGCATTCACGGGTGTATTCATCAATAATACTTAACCACTTGAGACTCCGACCGTCGCTGGTACGGTCGAAGATAAAGTCCCATGTCCATACATCGTCTTTGCCACGCGAGGGCCGGAGATGGCAGGCGTTCCGATCCTGTCCGTGCTCGCGGCGAGGCTTGGGATTGGGCCGTGGATGGGCCACCTTGAGCCCCAACTGGCGGTAGAGGCGACGGACCGCCTTCTTGTTGACCGTCCAGCCCTCACGATCCAGCAGGGCCCAGATCCGGCGGTAGCCGTACCGCGGATACGCCCCGGCCAGTTGCTCGATGCGTCGAGCCAACGCCGCCACTTCATCGCGTGCAACAGGCGCGTAACGGAGGCTGGAGCGAGCCAGATCCAGCGCCCGAGATACGCGACGCTGCGACACGTCGAATTGGTCGCATAATTCGTTGGCGATCAGACGGCGTCGAGGGCTGGTCATAGCTTTTTTTTCAACGCCTCCTGGAGCATGCGGCGGTCCAGCGCCAGTTCGGCGACCAGGAGCTTGAGTCGATCAACCTCGGCTTCGAGTTCAGAAATGCGAAGTTGTTCATTCGATATTGGATTCTCCTGGAGGGCCTTCCAGCGGTAATAGGTAGTGGGTCCGATTCCGGCCTTGCGACAGGCCTGGCCGATGTTCAAGCCGGCGTCGAGGTCGGCTTGGAAGTCGCGGAGGATGGCCGCGATCCGGTCCGGTCTGGGTCGTTTTCGCATGGGTCGCTCCCTGGCTCGCTGCCAGTTGTACGATTCCCATTAAGACTGGACCAGATTTTGGGGGGCAGGCCAGGCCGACCAGGCCAACCCCCCCTTGCCCCCCTTTTTTAAGGGGGGAGAGAATGTCCATATCTCTTCCTGCAATGGATCTGGGACACCACCAAGAATCGGTCTCTGGGGGAAACATGCGGAATCTGAGACCGTGAGATCGTGTTCGGTCCCGGACCGGGACGCGCTTCAGTATCGGGCGATCTCGGCGGCCTGGCGTTCGGGATTGACCTGGCGGACGATGGAACTGGCACCTTCGAGCATCATCTTGAGCTCGCTGGCGACGGCGATGAACTGCCAGCCCTCGTTGATTCGCCGCAGGGCGTCGGCGGGAGTCTGGACGTGGAGTCCGCTGGGCAATTTCTGCCGCGCGGCGGCCTCGCGGATGCGCGTCAGGGTCTCTTCCATCAACTGCTTGCTGGGAGGGGTGCCGTCGGCCTTGCGGAGCGATGCGGCGAGGTCATTCGGGCCGACGAACACGGCGTCGACGCCGGGCACCGCGTAGATCTCGTCGGCGATCTCGACGGCGTCGATGTGCTCGGTCTGGATGATCACGAGGATCTCGTTGTCGGCGTTCTGAAAATAGCCCTCGGTGTTGGTCCCGTAGTTGAGGATGTGCAGGCTGCCGCCGACCGATCGGTTACCCTGCGGGGGATACTTGGCCGCGGCGACGATCGCCCTGGTCTCGGCGACGTCCATGACCATCGGCGCGACGATTCCCATGGCGCCGCAGTCGAGCACCATCTTGATGTAGTCGTGCCTCCCGGCGGGAACCCGCGCCAGCGGCACGCAGCCGGCGTCGGCGATGGCGCCGAACATCATGGCCGCGGTCTGGATGTCGGTGTGCGAGTGCTCCATATCGACCGTCAGCCAGGGAAAGCCCGCCCGCGCCATGAACCGCGCCGCCACGACGCTCCCCAGCGACAGCCACGTCCCGACTTGCGGCTGTCCCGCCTTCAATGCCCGCTTGACCTGATTCGGTTTCAAGGCTGACTCCTCGGCTCGGTTCGAGCCTGCACACGAACTCGGAATGTCCCGCGGCGCTGGCCCGTGCTGTCACCGCCGATGGCCTGAGTTTCGCACGATCCCAGGAGATGGGCAAGGGGCGCGACTCCGCTCCGGAGCCAGCCGCCCGATCGCGTTTCAGAGCCGACCGGGAGGGCGCACCCCCGTGCCGACCCGCTGATGCGCCGTGTCGCCCAGATCGGCCCGGGCGCGCTCGGCCAGCGCTTTCGAAGCGAGCGACGACCTCCGGATTCTCGTCGGCGACGTCCCGGGTCTCGCCAGGATCGGCCTCGAGGTCAAAGAGCGAGCGCTCGATGGTCTTCGTCACGTACTTGCCGGGTTTCCCCTCGCCGCCGGGGGTCTCGACCGACACGTACTTGTGCGGCATGTGGAGCTTCCATCGACCGCTCCGGACTCCCTGGAGCTCACGGCCCCAGTAGAAGTAAAACGCGTCGTGCGGCGATTTCGCGCCCGCCTTGTCCAGGAGCAGAGGGGTGATGTCGAGGCCGTCGATCGACGGCTCCGACGGGACCTCGGCGCCGGCCAGGTGGGCGAACGTGGGTAGCAGGTCGATCGTCATCGACGGCTCGCGGCAGACCCGACCGGCGGGGATGTGACCCGGCCATCGGGCCACGAACGGCTCGCGCACGCCCCCCTCGAACGAGGTCGCCTTGCCCTCTCGCAACGGACCCGACGAGCCGGCGTGGTTACCATACAACAGCCACGGGCCGTTGTCCGAGGTGAAGATCACGAGCGTCCGATCGTCGAGCCCGTGCTTCTTCAGCGCCTCCAGGATCTGCCCGACCGACCAGTCGACCTCGGAGATCACGTCGCCAAAGAGCCCGCGCTCCGTCTTACCGGCATACTTGTCCGAGACGAACAGCGGCACGTGGGGCATGCTGTGCGGCACGTACAGGAAGAACGGCTGCTCCCGGTGCTCGTCGATGAACTTGACCGCGTGCTCCGTGTACCAGGTCGTGAGCTGATGCTGGTCCGGGTCGAGCTGGACAACCTTGTCCCCCTCGATCAGGGGAAGCTCGGGAAAGGTGCGCACGGTCGGGTGCCTGGGCCACATGTCGTTCGAGTAAGGGAGGCCGAAGTAGGCGTCGAACCCGTGATGCGTCGGCAGGAACCGGGGATGATGCCCGAGGTGCCACTTGCCGAAGATCGCCGTGGCGTACCCACGAGTCCTGAGCACCTCGGCGATCGTCCGTTCGTTGTCGCTGATGCCGACCTTCGCGTCCGGCCCCAGCGCCCCGATGATTCCGACCCGATTGGGATAACAGCCGGTCAATAGAGCGGTGCGCGACGCCGAGCAGACCGCCTGCGCGACGTAGAAGTCGGTGAACCTGATCCCTTCCGACGCGAGCCGATCGATATTCGGCGTCTGGTATCCCTGGGCGCCGAAGCAGCCGACATCGCCATATCCCAGGTCATCGGCGAAGACCACGACGATGTTCGGCGGCCGATCGACGGCACCGCCCGGCCCTGGAGTCGGCTCCACGGCCCTGGCCGCGGCCACAAACGCGCACCAGGCCACGAAAGTAGTCATCCAGTGGACCGCGCACCTGAAACATGTCTTCGACTGCGTCATATCTTTGTCCAGTCCTCAACAAAGGTAGCATCGACGCGGAAGGGACCCCAGGAAACCGGCCCGGTGCGGTTAATCGGTCTGGACCCGACGGTAATCCGGGTTGTCGAGCCCCTCGAGCGGTCCCGTGCTGTCGGCGAACCGATCGACGGGTGCGCCGATACGCGCGAGCATCGACACATAAAGATTACACAGCGGCGTATCCTGACCATGAACCAGGTGACGTCCGGGTGAGAGTGTGCCGCCGGCGCGCGCCCGCCAGCACGGTCGGCAAATCGTGCGGGTCGTGCCGGTTGCCGTCCCGCAGCGCCGAGCCGCAGAGGACCATCGCATGGTCGAGCAAACTCCCGTCGCCCTCGCGGACCTGCGCCATCCGGTCGAGCAAGTAGGCGCACTGGGCCATGTGCCAGGTCGTGATCCGCTGATACTGGGCCATCTTCTCGGCGTCGTTCTCGTGGTGCGATAACTGGTGATGGCTCCCCTTGACGCCGTCGAGGAATGAGAAATTCTTGTTGCTGACCGAGTTGCCGAACATGAACGTGCCGATCCGGGTCGCGTCGGTCTGGAACGCCAGCAGGAGGATGTCGAGCATCAGGCGGACATGCTCGGTCGGGTCCATCGATCGCTCGCGGAAGCTGCCGGGGTCGTGCTTGTAGGTATCGACCCGGCCGCCCAGAGTCTCGATGTCCTTGCGTGCCTGCGCATCGTCGCGATAACGGGCGTGACGATCGCTCGCCTCGAAACGGATTCGTTTCTCGACGGCGCGGACCGAGTCGAGGTACTCGTCGAGCTTGCGACGGTCGTCCTGGCCCACCCGATCGCGCAGGGCGCGGGCGTCGTCGGCCACCACGTCCAGGACGCTCCGGTCATCGTCGCGGAGGGCCCCCGCGCCGGCGTCGCCATCGGCGGACGAGCGGAACAGGCGGTCGAAGGCCAGCCGGGGATTGATCTCGCGGGCGACCGGCGTGGTGGGGCTCGACCAGGAGATATGCGAGCCGTACAGCCGCGTGTAGCCCACGTTGGTGTCGACACCGGTCGTCACCGGCTCGACGCCCAGCTCGAGCGAGGGGATGGGCGTCAGGACACCCACGCGCCTGGCGGCGAGTTGGTCCATCGAGACGCCTCCGGCGTTGAGGTCGGCCCCGGTGGTCCGTCGGATCGTGGTGCCGGTCAGCCAGGCGGCGTCTTTCACATAATGACCGTCGCCGGTGAATGTGCCTTGATTGCTCAGATGGGTCAGCACGAGGATCTGGTCCTTGTGCCGGGCCAACGGCTCGAGAATCGGCGAGAGGGTGAAGTCCTTTCCCTCGCCCTCGGGGGTCCATGTCCTGGGGTTGCACCCGTTGGGCCAGAACAGGCAGGCCATGCGAACCGGCGGCCGTTCGATCTCCGGACCGTCGGCCGTCGATGCCCTGACCGCGGGAACGGCGGCCATGGCTTCCAGGAGAGGCAAGCCGACCATGGCCCCCACCCCGCGCAGGACCGTCCGACGCGTGATCGTCCGCCGCTTCGACCCCAGACTCGCGCTCATCGTCGATCCCCCTGACCGGCGTTGCGCCGATACTGGAACGGGTAACTCCGGACCACCGACGCGACCAGCACGGTCGCACGTTGGCCGTTCGACTCCAGGTCGGCGATGATCTGCTTGACCGTCGCCCCGTCGTAGTATTCCACGCCCCGCCTCAGTGCGTAAGAGAGCAGGCGCTCCACCAGGTTGCGCACGAACAGATCGCGCTTCGATTCCACCAGGATCTTCTTCAATTCCGACGGCCCGACGAACGTCTCGCCCGTGGTCAGCTCGCCCCGGGCATCGACCGGCTCGCCGCCGATCTCGTCGCGCCACCGACCGAGCACGTCATAGTTTTCGAGCCCGAACCCCAGGGGATCGAGCCGCGCGTGGCACGCCGCGCACGTCTCCTTCTTCCGATGCTGTTCCAGCCGCTGCCGGAAGGTCATCCCCTCGCGCACCCGGTCATCGGCCGGCAGCGCCTTGACCGAGGGGGGCGGCGGGGGCGGCGGCGTTCCCAGGAGCTCCTCCAGCACCCACTTCCCGCGCAGGACCGGGCTCGTCCGCCTCGGGTAAGAGGTCAGTGTCAAGACCGACGCCATTCCGAGCACGCCGCCACGGTTTCGATCCTTGAGCGTGACCCGTCGGAACTCCTCGCCCGACACGTCGTCGATGCCATAATGTTTCGCCAGACGCTCGTTCAGATAGGTGTAATCGGCGTCGAGCAGGTCCAGGACCGGCCGGTCCTCGCGCAGGATCGCATGGAAGAACGCGATCGCCTCCTCGACCATCGACGCTCGCAGCTCGGGTGTGAACTCGGGAAAGAGCCGCGCATCCGGCTCGGCAAGCTGCCCAAGGTCGCCGACGCGGAGCCACTGGCCGGCGAACTCCTCGGCCAGCGCGCGCGACTTCGGATCGGCCAGCATCCGCCGGACCGCGCCGTCGAGCACCGACGGCTCGTGCAGCCGACCGGCGTCGGCCAGCGCGTCGAGCGCGGGGTCGGGCATCGATGACCACAGGAAGTACGACAGACGGCACGCCAGCTCGTGATCCGAGACGGGATAGGGGGCCTGTTGATCGATGTCGGTCCGGTCGCGCTCGATCAGGAAAAGGAAGCTGGGCGCGACCAGGACGGCCCGGATCGCCAGCCGGACCGCGGCCTCGAAACCGTCGCCGCGGTCGATCGCGTGCCGGAACAGCCGGAGCAGGCGGTCGACCTCGTCATCGTTGACCGGTCGGCGAAACGCGCGGCGGGCGAACACGGTCAGGCAACGCCGCGCGGCCGCCTCGCTGGTCAGCCCCGGACCCGGACGGGCCACGAGATAAACCGACGGGTCGGCCCTGGCGAGCACTTCGGCTGCCGCCGCCAGGTATTTCTCCATCAGGATCGGCGGCACGAACAGCGTCGAGGCGTTGTTGTCAAACCCGCCGCCGCCGCCGCCGTCGGCGGGAAACCGGTCGGCCGGTCGCGTCTCGACCCCGAGAAGGTTGCGGATCGTGTTGTTGTACTGGGTCCGCGTCAGCCGCTGGATCAAGGCCGGGCCCGGGTCGTTCACACCTTCGATCGCGTCGAGGATTGCCTGGATCGAGTCGGCCGCCCGCTGCCGCTCGTCCTCGTTCGGTCCGGCCTTCTTCGAGCCCGGGGGCGGCATCGTCTTCTCGACCAGGGCGTCGACCACCTGGACCCAGAGTTCGGGCTGGTCCCGGAGCGCCTCCTCGTCTCCAAACTTCGCCAGGTCGATATCCCCCTTCGGCTTCTCCGCGCCATGACAGCCCACACAGTGCTTCTGAAGCAACGGCCGGACGTTCCGGTCGAACCCGTCCCCCCACGCCGTCGTGGGCGAGGCCAGTCCCGACAGCCCCACAATCAGAATGAGGATCGAGCCCGGCGCTGGCGTCGATCGATCGGTTACGTCTCGCTGCATGGCGGGCATCCGGTCGTGGCGGGTTGCGGCGGAGGGAGGATCAGCGATCGGGTGAGCCGGGTCCTGGATCACCGCGTCCTTCATCTTATTGCGTCAAAAGGGGAGAAGCCAGGCAGCATCACGGAAGTTTGCACGCCTTCGATCGTCCCACAAAATTTTTGGTAACCCAAAAAATCGTATTGGCAATGCGATGGATCTGGATTAGGATTCCATCGTTCGAAAGTTTAGATCATAAAACAAGCAACGAAGACGTTCTCTGGAGACCCTGATGACGACGCGAGGGTGGTCTGATGACGAGCTCGAAGCGACCTCGATCGACAGCGGGCCGTCGGGTTTCACGCTGATCGAGCTCCTGGTGGTGATCGCGATCATCGCGGTGCTGATCGCTCTGCTCTTGCCCGCGGTCCAGTCGGCTCGCGAGGCGGCCCGGCGCTCGCAATGCACGAGCAACCTCAAGCAGATCGGCCTGGCGATCGCCAATTATGAATCGGCGATCGGCTGCGTCGTTCCGGGCTACATCAGCTCGACCGTGCCACTGAACCAGAACGGAGTACCGGGCTACAACCCCGACCCGTTCACGATGGACAACGGACCGGGGTGGGGCTGGCTGGCCATGCTCCTGCCCTATGCCGAGCAGGCGCCTTTATCCAACGCGACCAATTTCAACCTGCCGACCTGGGTGGCGCACAACAGCACCACGGTCACGACCGGGATCGGCCTCTTTCTCTGCCCGACGGCCAACAACCCGACCCCCACGTGCAAGATGGTCGACGCCAACCTCGCGCTGCTGCCGGTCGCGAATCAAGCCTTCGCGCGGCGCCAATTACCAGTACAACATGGGCTGGAACGACACGAGCATCCAGCCGCCGAACACCAGTTACGACGACCCGGTCAAGGGATGCAACGGGCCGATCTACCGGAACAGCCATGTGACGTACGCCGGCATCACCGACGGCCTGAGCAACACCGTCTTCGCCAGTGAGAAGACACCTTACCTGGCCGACGCCACCTGGGTGGGCATCATCCCCGGCTACCGACACTTCGCCTATAACGCCTTCGCCAGCGCGGGGACGGGCGGGCTCGGCGTCAATTACGACTACCCGGGGGCGATACTGGCCTCGCACAGCGGTCCGTCGCTCTACGAGGCCCCGCAGGTGATCCACCCTCCCAACAGCCCCCTGGGGCATACCGACGAGTTCTACGCGCTCCACCCGGGCGGGGCGAATGTGTTGATGGGCGATGGCTCGGTCCGGTTCATCAAACAGTCGATCAACCTGCTCGCGTGGCAGGCATTGAGCAGCCGGAGCAACGGGGAGGTGATCAGTGCCGACGCTTACTGATCCTCCTTCGAAATTCCTGAGACGCCGCGCCCTCCACCTGCCGTTGATTCTCGTCGGCCTGAGTGGTCCGTTCGGCTGTGGCGGCGAGCCCTCGCTCCGCGAGATCAGAAACGCCCAGGCCTTCGAGGCCCTGTTGACGGCCGTATCGTTGCGGAACGTCCAGGAAGTCGAACGCGACGCGAAGCGGATCGACCAGCGACACGACGCAGGCGAGCTCTCCGACGGAAACTATCAGAGCCTGAGTGCGATCATCGCGAAGGCGCGCGCGAAGGACTGGGGCGGCGCCGCCAAGCAAGCCTACGATTTCCGCGCGCAATTCGGCGACCGCGGCTCTTACTTCCGATGAGCCGACGCGCCAGCGTTTATGACGCTTCCGCGGTCAGACCGGCCAAGACGTTATCCTTCAGGGCGAGTTTCTGGACCATCGTCTCCAGCGTCTTGACCACCTCGTACATGTCGGGCGGACGACTCTCGGGATAGGTTCGCAGGCAGTTGATCAGCAGTTCGTTGAGCGGCCCGGGAATCCGGGCGTTGAGCGCCACGGGCTTGGAGACCTTCCGCTCCTCGTCCGGTCCGTACGACGCGGCGGGGGGCTGCCCGGTGAGGACGTGGTACATCGTCGCTCCCAGGCCGTAGATATCGGTCTGTTCGCTGACGCCCTTCTTTGACTGTTCGGGAGCGCCGTAGCTCCGGTCGGGCTTGATCTGCGATTTGTACTCGGGCCGGACGAGCGAGAGCCCATACCCCTGAACCTTCACCTGCCCGGCGCGTGACAGGACGATCGACGACGGACGGACGTCACCGTGCAGGACGCCGCGCCGATGCACGTCGCGCCAGTGCCGACGCCGACTTCAGGAAAATCAGCGTGGCGGCGCCGATCGGCAGTTCGGCGAGTTCGGAGAGCGGTTTTCCCTCGATGTACTCCATGAGCAGCTCGGCCCGCTGCCGCACGGAACCAGCGACGCTTGACATGGAAATCGTAAACGTTCAGGACCGACGGATGATGGAGCTTGGCCGACGCCTCCGATTCCGGCGCATCCGCTCGATCGACAGGTCCGCGGCGGGTTCGCCATACTCGACCACCTTGAGGACGTAGGTGCCGCCCCCCGGCGCCCGGTCGGCGATCTGCAGTACCTTCGTGCTTCCACGGCTGCTCAGGACCGACGTCACCTGGTACTTCAGACTCGAAAGCCGGGGTGCTTCGGGCATGATCGCTCCCGGGGGCGGAAAGTGGCTCACACGATCCATCAAGACAGACGTGACCGATCACCGATGTTTTTCGAACATCTTGATGATTCAACGTACCATAAAACCGGTCTGAATCCAGCATCTTCCTCGGCTTCCTCAACGGGAGCGCGAGCGGCTTCGCGACGGCCGCCGATTTACTTAACCTTCATTCGACTTGGCCGGAACGTGCTTTCTATAATCGTAGGGAGATCGCCGGGAACGAAGGGCGGACCTCCGAACATGGCGATCGTGTTGTGCGAGCGGACCCCCCCCATGCGTCTGACACTGGTGACAGAGACCTATTTTCCCCAGGTCAACGGGGTCTCGCGGACCCTCGGCCAGCTTGTCAAGCATTTGGACGCGGCGGGGGACGTGGTTCAGCTCGTGGTGCCCGATTATGGCAAGGGCCGGAAGGTTGAGCACGAGCCGACGTACCGGGTCCGTTCGTGGACCCCGCCGTTCTACAGGGAGCTCCGAATTCCCTTGCCGCCGTTCGGCTCGGTTCATCAGGCGATCGACGCCTTTGGTCCCGACCTGATCCACATCGCGACCGAGGCCACGCTGGGGCTGAGCGTCTTGCGGTACGCGCGTCGGCGGGGTGCGCCGTTGGTATCGAGCTTTCACACCAATTTCGACCAGTACAGCCGGCACTACGGGGTTGGTTGGGCACGGGGGACGATCTGGCGATACCTCCGGTGGTTCCACAATCGGACGCGGGAAACCTATGTCCCCTCGCGGGGGACGATCGACGACCTGCATCGCCGCGGGTTCGAGCGGCTGGTGCTCTGGCCGCGCGGGGTGGACAGCCATGTCTTCCGCCCCGATCGACCCGGCCGTAGCGCGGTTCGAGCGGCCCTGGGGTTCGGGTCCGATGAGATCGTGATCGGGCACGTCGGCCGGCTGGCGGCGGAGAAAAACGTCGATTACCTGGCGGAGGCGCTCGCGACCCTGTCGGCCAAACGACCCGGCACGCGGTTCCTCTTCGTGGGTGACGGGCCGGCCCGAAAGTCGATCGAGGAGCGAATGGGTCCGCACGCCCGCTTCGTCGGCTACCGGAGCGGCGACGAGCTGGCCGATCACTATGCCGCGGCCGACCTCTTCGCCTTTTCGAGCGTCACGGAGACCTTCGGCAACGTGGTGCTCGAAGCCCTGGCCTCGGGATTGCCGGTGGTGGCCCTGGGAGCGGGGGGTGTGGTCGATATCATCCGGCACGGCCGGACCGGTTTCTTGCTCACCCCCGACTCGACCCCCGAGGTTTTTGCCCGCGAGCTGGAGCGGCTCGTCGACGACCACGCCCTGCGCCGCTCGATGGCCGGATCGGCCCGAGCGTATGCCCTCGGGCAATCGTGGGACGCGATCATGGGGAGGCTGCGGGACCGTTATCTCCAGATCGCCGCCGAGTCCGGGCGCGAACCGGGTCGGATCACTTCGAGAGACGCCCGAGGAGATCGAGCCCGAGCTGTCGGTTGCATCGCGGTCGGAAAAGGCGGAAAGTTGACGGTCGATTTTGATCCGCGATGGGAGCAGGCTCGAGGAATCGGAATGGCCGTGTCGGAAGTCGAGGAGTCGAGGCGCGAGCGGGGCTTGTGGGTCGTTCTCGGGGTCGCGCTCGTGGTCGGTCTGGCTGGACTGACGAAGCCGGTCCATATCGACGACGGCCTTTACGTGACGGTCGCCCGCTGGATTCGGGCGCATCCGCTCGACCCGTATGGCGGCACGGTCAACTGGCAACAGGTTCCCGAGTCGAGCTATAAGCTCCTGCTCAGCCCGCCGCTGCTGTTCTATTACTTCGCGGGTGTGATGGCCGTGTTCGGGGAGAATCCTGTCGCGCTTCATGCGTCGATGGTCCCGTGGGTCGTGCTGGCCGGCGGCTCGATTTACAAGCTCGGCCGACACTGGCTGGAGGACTCCGAGGCGACGGTCCTGGCGCTTCTGGTCCTGCTCGGGCCATCGGTGACGGTCGGGCTCAACCTGATGCTGGATGTCCCGCTACTTGCCTGCATGGCGACATCGGTCGCGTGCCTGCTGCGCGGGATCGAGCAGGTCGGCCCTGGGGTATTTCCTGGCCGGCCTGTTCGGCGCGGCGGGGGTCCTGATCAAGTTTCCGGGGCTGGCGGTCCTGGCGGTCTTCGGGATGTCGGCTCTCAGCAAGCGCCGGGTCGGCCCGTTGCTGGCCGCGCTGGGACCGTTCGCGGCGTTTCTGGCGTGGCAGGCGGCGAGCCGTCGGCTCTACGGGGCCACGCAGGTCGCGACCAGCCTCTCGTTCCTGGGCCAGTTCCGCACGCTCCTCTCGCTCCAGATCGTCGAGCGGGCACTCACCGGTCTGTCGATCCTGGGCCTGACGTGTCCGCTCTGGCTCCTGGCCGTTCCGCGCCTCGGCCGGCGCGGCTGGCTCGGGTCGATCGTCCTTACCGTTCTCGCGACCGCGACGGCGGCGGGTCTGTCGATCGCGAGTCAACGGTGGGGCCATCGGCCGTGGTCGGACACGGCGTTCCTCTTCGGCGTGGCGCTGGGGACCTTCGGAACGAGCGCCGCGCTCTTCGTGGTACCACGCCGGTCGACAACCGACGTGATCGTGGGCGATCCTCGGCGGTTGCTCTGGTGCTGGGTATTGGGAATCGCGTCGATCGTGATTCCGTTCGGTCCGTTTGTCGCGGTGCGGAGCTTCCTGCCGATCGAGCCGCCGTTGGCGCTCCTGATCCTGCTGGGCCGGCCGCGATCGGCGTGGATGGGGCATGCGAGCGCGGTCGGGGCGCTGGGGCTGTCGGCGGTGCTGGGCGTCACTCTCGGCCTGGCCGACTACCGTTGGGCGGCGTGCTACCCCATGATGGCCGCTCGGTTGGCGACGACCTACGGGCCAAGCCGCCCGGACCGGCCCGTCTATTTCCTCGGACACTGGGGGTGGCAGTATTACGCCGAGCGCGCAGGCCTGGCGGCGTGGGACGCCCGCCGGAGCGATGTTCCGGAGGGGTCGATCGTGGTCATGCCGCTCCGGGCCGACAGGCAGTTCCTTCACCCCGAGGTGGCCCGACGGTTCGAGGTCGTCGGCCGGTTCAAGACGGCGGCCAACCCCGTCGGGCTCACGCTCTGGAATCGAGGCGCAGGGGTCCGGTTCTACGGCGGCGACTTCGGCGAGGTCCCATGGGGCTTCGCCGACGAGCCGGTTGAGGAGTTCGTCATCGTGCGCGTCGGAGCGCGGTAGGTTAAGATGGTCCTGCGGGATTCGGTTGCGGGTGATGGAACCCGATTTCCCTGATTCTCTGCAACTCAATCGAGGCGAAAGCACCGGGCGTGGTCAACGGCAAGCGCGTGATGGTGGTGCTCCCGGCCTATAATGCCGCGCTGACTCTGGAGCGGACGGTCTCCGAGATCCCACACGGGGTCGTCGATGAGGTCCTGCTGGTCGACGACGCGTCGCGCGACGCGACGGTCGCCCTGGCGCACCGGATGGGCCTGAGTGTGGTCGTCCATCCCCGCAACCGAGGTTATGGCGGCAACCAGAAGACCTGTTACACCGAAGCCCTGCGCCGGGGGGCCGAGATCGTGGTCATGCTGCATCCCGACTACCAGTACACACCCCGCCTGATCGGCGCGATGGCGTGGCTGGTCGCATCGGGCGAGTTTGATATCGTGCTCGGTTCGCGCATCCTGGGCACGAGCGCGCTGAAGGGAGGCATGCCGTTCTACAAATATGTGTCCAACCGATTCCTGACCCTGGTCGAGAACCTGATGCTGGGTATCAACCTCTCGGAGTTCCATACGGGCTATCGCGCCTTCGCGCGAGGTTCTGGAGTCGCTCCCGCTGGGAGAGTGCTCGGACGATTTCGTCTTCGACAACCAGATCCTGGCTCAGTCTGTGGCGTTCGGATATCGGATCGGCGAGATCTCGTGTCCGACCAAGTACTTCGCCGAGGCGTCGTCGATCAACTTCAGCCGGTCGGTCGTGTACGGACTGGGCGTCCTGGCGACGGCCCTGAAGTTCCGGCTCTGGAGGTGGGGGCTGGGGAAATCGCGTCTTTTCCTGGCCGAAGGCCGGAAGCTGGAAGCTGGACGCTGGAACGGGACCAACGGCCTGACCGAAGACAGAGGTTGACAGGTTCATGAAATCCCGGGCGCGACGCATAGAACTGGTCCTCATCGCCGTCGTGGTTGCCTGCGGCCTGACGGCGTGGGGTATCGGGGCCATCGAGCGCGGGTTCGACTACGACGAGGTCCAGCGAGCCCATTCGGTCTGGCTGGCGTCGCGGGGCCTGCGCCCCTATCACGAAATGTTCGAGGTCCATCCGCCCTACTTCGTCCTCCTCAGCCCGCTGCTCGGAACCGGGGCCGACCCGTGCGGGATGCTCATGCGTTTGAGACTCTTCGCCACGCTGGGAAACCTGGCGTTCCTGGCGGCCCTGGTGGCGCTCGGCGCCCGATCGGAGAATCGGAGGTGGGCCTGTCTGGGTGTGGCCTGCGTGGCGTTTCACCCGGCGGTGCTCGACTTCCTGGTCGAGTACCGGATCGACGGCTGGGGTTATGCGTTGGCGGCGTGGAGCATCTGGGGCTTCGAGCACTCGCCGTACCGGCACGGGCGATTCGCGACATTCGGCGTCCTGTCGGGAATCGCCACGGTCGGCCTCTGCCCCAAGCTGGCGCTCCTGGTCCCGCTTGTGGTCCTGTTCGCCTGGGTTCGTGAGCGTCCAGGATGGCGGCGGATGGCGTGGGAGGGCCTTTCGTTCGTCGGCGGGCTGGCGGTGGCGGGGGTCCTGTTCACGGCGTATCTGGCCGCTAACAAGATTGCGCTCGATCATGTCTATGCGCTTCTTTTCCGTTACCATACGCTGAGCAACTGCGCACGCGGCATTTTCGGGGGGGCTGACGCGACCGCTATTGAGGACGCCGACCTTGCTGGCGCCGATCGCGCTGGGGGTGCTGGCATGGCTTGTGAGCCTGGCGAGACGCCGTCGCCTTGACGCCGCGTATCCGGCGTCGGCGGCGGTCTGGCTCCTGGTTCAAGGCCTGCTGGTGAGCTATCCGTACAAGCAATACTACGCCCCCTGGTTCCTGTTCGGATCGATCTTCGTGGTCGTGCTGGGCCAGGCGATCGAGGCGTGGCGCCGGCCGTTAGGGACCGCGGTCTTCGTGCTGGCGAGCATCGCATCAATCGCGGGGAGTCTCTGGATCGGCGGGTTGTGGCACCGCTACAGCGCCGCTCCGATCCAGTGCGCGACGTTGAGGGCGCTGAACTTGCTCGCACTCCCCGGCGACCGGGTCGTCGCGCCTCCGCCCGATCATCCGATCGCGCGTCAGGATGCCTTCTTCTTGTGGTTTAACACATCCGATCCCGACGGCTACGACTCGGAGCGGATTCTTGAAGCGCTGCCGCGGTTCCGGCCGCTGGTCGGGGTCGATCGAAACGCGGCGGCGCTGGCCGAGCACCCGCCGGCCTTCGTCGTGCTGGACTCGGGTCCGTTTGCCGCCGCCTACCCGCGAGGACAGTGGGAGGCGTTGCTCGGGTTTCTGCCCCGTCACGGTTATCGAACCGTCCGGTTGGGTTCGCTCCGCCTGGCGGTGCGGCCCGATCGGTACGAAGCGCTTCGCGGCGAGGGGTTGTTCCGCGACGCGGGAGGGCCGCTGGGTCCGTTGATGCCGGCGTACCACTAGATAATGCACACCTGTTGTACATCCAAGTTTATTTTCCGGGCTCCTTCGCGGTTCGCAACATCGACTCCCGGCGAGCCTTGAACTCGCTGCCCGGCTTCCACTCGGGATAGGCATCGGCGTTCGCCGTGCGCCGGCCGACGTGGAAGAGGAGGCCGAGGTCCTCGACGGCGCCCGAAAGGTCCCAGCCGGGTTTGACCTCGTCGCTGACCTTGTGGTAATCGTGCGCGGTGTACTCGTCGTGAATCCGCTTGCCGAAGTCCTCGGGTTGGTCGAGGTAGTGCATCCCTCCCTTGGGGTCGAGCGCCGGGACACCCTGTTTGGCGAACTCGAAGTGGTCCGAGCGGTAGAAGAAGCCCTTCTCGGGCTCGGCATCGGGCGTGACGAGGCGCCCCTGTTCGGCGCCGCGGCCTCGAGGAGGTCGTCCAGGGTCGATTGTCCCTTGCCAACGCTGATCACGTCCGAGGTCCGGCCCCAGAGGTTGATGACGTCCATGTTGATATCAGCGAGGGTCTTGTCGAGTGGATAGAGGGGATGCTCGGCGTAATACCGGGCGCCGAGCAAGCCTTTCTCCTCGGCGGTCAGGGCGAGGAAGAGGAGGGAACGCTTCGGCGCCGGGTGAAGCCTGCGCGTAGGCTTCGGCGAGCTCGAGCAGGGCCGCGATCCCCGAAGCGTTATCGGCGGCGCCGTTGAAGATCTGGTCGCCCGCGAGCCCGGGGTCGCGTCCCAGGTGGTCCCAGTGCGCGGTGAAGACCACGAGTCCGTCTGCGCCGGGCCGGGTCCGAACCCTCGAGGCGGGCCAGGACGTTGCGCGACCTGATCTCACGCAGCCGGTTCTCGACCGAGAACGATGCCGTCGCGTCGATCGCGACCGGTCGAAACGTGCGATGCCGGGCCTGTTCCTTCAGTCGGTCGAGGTCCTGACCGGAGGCGGCGAGGAGTTGCTTCGCGGTATCGAGCGCGATCCAGCCCTCGACCTTCACGCGGCCGGTGTCCTTGTCCGTGCCCTCGCGCCGGAGTTCAAAGTTCTCGCGGCCCCAGCTTCCCGTGACCACCGCGAACGGATAGCCCGCCGGGCCGGTCTCGTGGATCAAGATGGCCGCGGCGGCTCCTTTCTCCGAGGCGATCTCATATTTGTAGGTCCAGCGCCCGTAGTACGTCATCGCCTTCCCCTTGAAGAGCGACGCGTCAAGCTGGGCCGGGTCGTTGGGGTCGGGCACGGGGGGATCGTTGACCAGCATCAAGAGCGTCTTGCCCCGGACGTCCACGCCCTTGTAATCGTCCCAGCCATATTCGGGAGCGACCACGCCGTAGCCGACGAAGACGACCTCCGAATCGTCAACCGCGACCTTCGGCACCAGGCTCCGCGAGACGGCGACCCAGTTGTCCAGGAACTTCAAGGGGATCGGCTCCCGCGCTGGGCCCGTGCGGAACGTGCCGGCGGCGCGCGTCACCTCAAATCCGATCAGGGGCACGTCCTGAACGAAGGTCCCATCGGGATTGCCGGGCGCGAGGCCGAGTTTACGGAACTCGTCGATCAGGTAGGCGACCGTCTTCTCTTCACCCGGCGAGCCCGGTGCGCGGCCCTCGAAGGCGTCGGAGGCGAGCGTCCGGATGTGTCGGTGGAGACCTTCGGGATCGAGGCCATCGATCGCCGGAGGGCCGGACGCGAACGCCGCGAGCCCGAATCGCAGGATCAGGGTGATGACGCACAGGTTTCGCCCCCAGCCGCTCCGCCAACTCCGATCCGCTCGCGACATGAAACGCGGACTCCCCGTACCGAAGAGATTCAACGACCCCCGGCAACAGGCCGGTTCCAGGTCGATCCTTTGTACCGACACGGCTCCCGGCGCGTCCATAACCGGCCAGCGCCGACGGTTTTGAACGGTCAGGGTTTTTGCGGTGAGGTCCGGCCCCGAATATAATGAAGGACGTTGCGTTTGCTCGCTTCGCTCCGTTCTCGCGTCACGTCAACGAACGTCGGCTGAGGGGGTGTTCGTGGAGACTTTCCCGCACGTCACGACCGACGGTATCGGCGCCGGTGCGTCGGCATCGCGCGCGTGGGAACTCGCGACCGAGTCGATCGTGGTCAAGATCCGATGGTTCGGCGTGGCCATGGGCTATCTGCTGGTCCAGACCCGCACGGGGCTGCACGACCCGTCGGCCGTCCGCGCGTTCCTGGCGCTGGGGGCGGGATACGCGGCGATCGATACGGTTTTCTATCGACTCGGCGAGGTGGTCCTGACCCGTTGGCCGGCGTTCGTCTCGCTCATGGAGTCGATCTTCATCGCCTTGCTCTGCTATCACGACACCGGGCTGGCCAGCCCGTTTCGGTGGTACTACCTGCTGTCGCTCATCTGCTGCGCCATCCGATACCGGCCGACGGTCGCCTGGGTGACGTTCGGCTTCCACTGCCTGAGCCTGCTCACGCTCGTGGCCCTGCTGGGACATGCCCCCGACGTCGAAACGCCCTGGCCGTGGACGCTCATGATCATGGCCTGGGTAACGTGGGCGAGCAGCTCGCTGGCAAGCCTGCTCGTCGCGGCGCGTTGCCGGCTCGAACAACTTAATTCCGAGCTGGCGCTGCATCGCGATGAGCTCGAGCACCGAGTCGCCGAGCGGACCGACGCGCTCCGGGCGTCGCAGGCGCGGAGCATCCAGCAGGAGAAAATGGCGGCGTTCGGACTACTTGCGGCGGGGATCGCCCACGAGGTCGGCAACCCCCTGGCCGCGCTCAGCTCGCTGGTCCAGATGCTCCAGCGCCGGCAGCCCGATCCCTACACGTCCGAGAAGCTCGATCTGGCCGCGACCCAGCTCAACCGGATCCGCCGGACGATCCGCGAGCTCGTCGACTTCTCGCGTCCCGGATCTACGGCCGTGATGCGGTTCCGACCAGCCGAGGTGGTGGAAGAAGCGCTCGCCTTCGCCAAGTACTATCCGCGGACCCGCCAGCGCCTGATCGTTCCGTCGATGAGTGACGATCTGCCCTCCGTCCGCGGTGTCCGCGACCACCTTGCGCAGGTCATCCTCAACCTGGTGCTCAACGCCGTCGACGCCACCGAGCGCAACGGAAGCATCCGGCTCGTCGGCCGGGCGGAGACCATTGGCGGGCCCGGTTCGGAATCCGAGTGGGTCGTGATCGAGGTCATCGACAACGGCCGGGGCATCGGCCCTGCCGACCGTTGCCGGCTGTTCCAGCCGTTTTTCACCACCAAGCCGCGCGGGACCGGCCTGGGGCTGTTCGTCAGCCGACAGATCGTCGAGGAGATGGGCGGTACCCTTTCCTATCGCACCGAGCTGGAACAGGGCTCGACCTTCACCATCCGGCTCCGCGCCGACCGGCCCCTGAATGTCCCGCCGCCGCGACCCGAGCGCGAGTCTGATTCCGATCCGTACGTCTCGGTCTCGGCCGCGGGAGCCACGCCGCCATGACCAACAGCCGGATGACCACCGAGCCAAACCGACGACCTGGTCCGAGCCCGCCGGACCACGTCCTCTCGACATCCAGGAGAGCGAGCCATGGCCCCGACTCCGCCGCCCCGCGCGGCCGCGTGCTGATCGTGGATGATGAGGACGTGATCGCCGCCACGCTGGAGGAGTTCCTTCAGGGCGAGGGCTACGAGGCCCTCGCCGTGGGTGACGCCGAGACGGCGCTGGCGCGGATCGAGACGTTTGAGCCCGATATCGCGCTCTGCGACGTCCAGCTTCCCGGTCTGGATGGCCTGGGTTTGCTCGACCGATTGCTCCAGGTCCGTCCCGATACCATGGTGGTCATGATCACGGCCTACGCCACGGTCGAGAACGCCGTCGCGGCGTTCCGGCGCGGTGCGCAGGACTACCTGATCAAGCCCGTGATCTTCGACGAGTTGCTGGCCAAGCTCGAGAAGCTGCTCGCCTACCGACGGCTCTGGCGCGAGAACCAGGCGCTTCGTCGGCAGCTCCACGCATCGGCCGGACCCGACGCGATGGTCGGGCAGGGGCCGGCGATCCAGGCGGTCCGCAACCTGATCGGTCGGGTCGGGCCAACCCGGAGCAACGTCCTGATCACCGGCGAATCGGGCACCGGCAAGGAGCTGGTCGCCCGTGCCTTGCACGTCCTGGGGCCCGGCCCCGACTCCGAATCGCCGTTTCTGGCGATCAACGCGGCGGCCATCCCGCACGACCTGCTCGAGAACCAGCTTTTCGGCCACGTCCGCGGGGCCTTCACCGGCGCCGATCGCGACCACGCCGGCCTGTTCGTCGCGGCAGGCCGGGGGACGGTCTTCCTCGATGAGATCGGCGAGATGCCCCTGCCGACCCAGGCGAAGCTACTCCGGGCCATCGAGACCCGGGAAGTGCTTCCCGTCGGCGCCACCCGCGCCGTGGCCTTCTCGGCCCGTCTGATCACGGCGACCAACAAGGACCTGCTCGCCGAGGTCTCCGGCGGGCGGTTCCGGGCCGATCTTTACTACCGCTTGAACGTGGTCACGATTCACCTTCCCCCGCTTCGCGATCGTCGTGAAGATATTCCCGAGCTCGTCGCCGCGCTGCTGGCCCGGCAGTCGAAGCGGCTGGGCAAGCGGGTCAACGGGGTCGATAACGCCACGATCCGCGGCCTGATGGCCGCCCACTGGAAAGGAAACATTCGCGAGCTCGATAATGCTCTGGAGCGTGCCCTGATCCTGAGCGACGGCCTGATCCTGAGCCCCGCCGACTTCCCCCCCGGCCTGATCGACGAATCCGAGCCCGCCGGCGACCCGCAAACGCACCCGCATCCCGGCAGCGACCTCCGGGCCGCCGTGCGCGACTACAGCGCCAGCACATTCAGCGCGTCCTGGCCGAATCCGGCGACGACAAGCGCGAGGCGGCCCAGCGGCTTGGCCTGGGACTCTCGTCGCTCTACCGCAAGCTCGAAGACCTGGGGCTTCGGCCGCACGCATGACCTGAACCGAGCGATCCCGATGGGAAACCTCTCTGTCCTGTCCGGCTGATTCTCCCATCGACCCGAGGAACTCCGACGCGCCATGAGTCACGATCCCGCATCCCTCTCGACAACGGCGCTCCACGACACGGCGGGATCGTCCCGCGCGACCTGGTTCGCGTACTTGCAAAGGCCGGCGACCGGGTTTGCCCTGCTCGTTCTCTTCACGATCCTGGTCAGCCTGCTCAGCCAGCGCCTGTTCTCAAGCATCGACGAGGGCTACCAGTGGGAGGCGGCGCAGCATCCGATCGCGTACATCGCCACCCATCGCGTCCAGGACCACCCGTTCTACGGCGTGCTCGTGCGGATCGTGATCGACTATTTCCCTCCGCTGCCGATCCATCCGGTGCGTCTCCCTTCGTTCCTGGCCGGTCTGCTCGTGCCACCGGTCTTTTACCTGACTCACCGACGGTACGCCGGCCACGCCGCGGCGCTGCTGACCGCGATGGTCCTCGTGATGATGGACCCGGTGCGTTACTACATCTCGGTGGGACGCGGCTACTCGCTGATGCTGCTGGCGATTCTGGTGCTCAACGCGCTGGTGCTCGGGATGCTCCGGCGCGGGGGCTGGTGGCGGCCGATCGTGTACGTACCGGTCGGTGTGCTGGCCGGATTCACCCATCTCTGGGCATACCCGGTGGTGGGGGCCCATGGCGCGTTCGTCGCCCTGGAATGGTGGCGGCGCCGGTTCCGCGGGACGGTCGCCCGGCGCACCTTCACGATGGGGGTGTTCACGGCGTTGACCCTGGCGCTCGGTATCCTGATCCACCTGCCACTGCTCCCGGAGATCCGCGCGGTGGCCGGCCGGAAGGGGGGGCCGAGCCCCATGATCGTGCCGATCTTCAACGCGCTGCTCCAGATCCCTCGGTTCGCAAGCTGGACAATGGCAGTCCATCTCATCCTCGTGCCGATCGTCCTTGAAGGTCTGGCCCGCCGGCCGATCCGACTGATTCGTGACCGACGCATGAGGATGTATCTCGTGACGGTGGTCGTGCTCTGCGCGTGGGCGTCGTATGTTAACTCGGTGTACTTCGGCAGCCGGTACCTGCTGGGGATCGTCCCGGCCGTGGCGGGGCTGCTGGCGCGTGGGCTCTCGGCATACTGGCGGGTCGGTGAGCCCCGCCCGGGACAGACCTGGCCGATCCTGCCGCGGCCGGCGACCTGGGCCATCGGTCTGGCCACGGGCATCCTCTGCGCCAACGCGCCGATCGCCCATGAGATTCCATGCGGGGCCACCACGGGGCGCGACGGCCGCGACTCGGGCTACTACCTGCGCAACCTGGCCCGTGCGATTGGCGACCCCGCCGCCGTGCTCATCCTGGCGGCGGGCCTCGCCGCCCTGTGGTGGGCGCGCCGATCGCGCGGGCGACGCGATCCGACCGGGCCACGCAAGCACGACGATCTCGTCCTCGCGTGGCTCTGGACGACGTTCGTCCTGGCGTCGCTCATTCCCGTGAGCCTGGGGGGTGCGTTTTCACCCGTCCTCTTCGAGCTCCACAACGTGGCCGCCGCCGCCGTCCTGCTCGATGCCTGGGAGCACCGCAACCGACCGCGGCATCTCCACGCCCTGCGCTATGCGATGCTGGCAATCGGGGTCATCGCGATACTCTGGCAAGTGGGCATCGAGATGCCCCAGTTCCACCGATGGACCGTCGTCGGACTCGCCATCTACGTCCCGGCCGTATTGATGGTCATTCCCCTGGTAAAGTCCGCCGCTCCGGAATTCGCCGAAAGCGATGGCCGTGCGTCATGAGCGCGCTCATCTTGAATTTGAATCGCGGCGGCGGCAGATCCAGGCCATGAGGAAGCTTCGGAGCGCGCCGGGATGAGAGGGACGAAGGAATCGAACCCACCGCTGGCGGACTTCTGGTCCGTGCCGTTGGAGGAGCTGTTTCAGGGGCTCGGGTCGAGTCGCGAGGGCCTTTCGACCGCGGAGGCGCAGGAGTTTCGCATCGTCGGCCCGAGAAGCCTGAGCGTGGCCGGCAGGTGGACGCGTGCGCTCCACCTGTTGCTGGCGCAATTCCAGAGCCCGATCATCCTGATCCTCCTGATCGCTGTCGGCCTTTCGCTTTTCCTGGGCCAGGTGAGCGACGCCTCCATCATCCTGGCGATCGTCGTGGCGAGCGGACTGCTCGGGTTCTGGCAGGAGTGGGGAGCGGCCGACGCCCTGGAAAAATTGCTCGACCTGGTCCGGTCGAGGGCCAGGGTCTTGCGCGATGGTCAGCCCGTGGAGATCCTGGTCGAGCAGGTCGTGGCGGGCGACATGGTCCTGTTGCGAGCTGGCGACATCATCCCCGGTGACGGCCGGGTGGTGGACGAGAACGACCTGTTCGTCGCCGAGGCAACCCTGACCGGCGAGACGTTCCCCGTTGAGAAGGCGGTCGGGTCGGTCCTGCCGGACACCCCACTCGGTCAGCGCTCGAACTGCCTCTTCCTGGGCACGAGCGTCGTCAGCGGCACGGCACGGCTCCTGGTCGTCCGCAATGGGCGGGACACCGAATTCGGCCGGATCTCGGAGTCGCTCCGGCTCCGCCCCCCGAGACCGGATTCGAGCGCGGTATCCGACACTTCGGCTACCTGCTGCTGGAAGTGACGCTCTTGCTGGTCCTGGCGATCTTCTCGATCAACGTGGCCTTTCACCGACCCGTCCTGGAGTCGTTCCTCTTCGCATTGGCGATCGCCGTCGGGCTGACCCCGCAACTGCTCCCGGCGATCATCAGCGTGAATCTGGCGCACGGGCGCGCGGCGGATGGCCCGCGAGCGCAGTGATCGTGCGCCGGCTGGCCTCCATCGAGAACCTGGGCGGCATGGATGTGCTCTGCGCGGACAAGACCGGTACGCTGACTGAGGGTAAAGTCCGGCTTCGGTCGGTGGTCGATGCCCAGGGACGGCCGAGCGATCGGGTCGGGCTCTTCGCGTATCTCAACGCCTCGCTCCAGGCGGGATACGCCAACCCGATCGACGCGGCGATCAGCGCCGAGCCGCGTCCGGCGGCGTCGGCCTATCGGAAGCTCGACGAGGAGCCGTACGACTTCGTCCGCAAGCGCCTCAGCGTCCTGATCGATGGAGAGGGTCGACACCTGCTCGTGACCAAGGGCGCGCTGGCCAACGTGCTGGAGGTCTGCTCGACGGTCGAATCGGCGCCGGGCGAAATCATCGAGCTGGCCGCGTTCAGACCGCGGATTGAACGGCTCTTCGTCGAACTTGGCGAGCAGGGCCTGCGCACTCTGGGCGTGGCCGTGCGGGACGTCGGGTCGGAGACCGAGATCGGCAAGGAAGATGAGTCGGGCATGACATTCGTCGGGCTCGTGGTCCTCGACGACCCGCTTCGGACCGGGATCGTCGCCACGCTCGAGGCCCTCGTTGACCTGGGTATCGCCACCAAGCTCATCACGGGGGATAACCGGCTGGTCGCCGCGCACGTCGGCGCACGAGGCGGGGCTGGCGAGCACCCAGATCCTGACCGGGACCGATCTCAGAGCGATGGGCGACGAGGCGCTGGTCCGCCGCGCGGGGGAAGTTGCCGTCTTCGCCGAGGTCGAGCCGAATCAGAAGGAGCGGATCATCCTCGCGCTCAAAAAGCGCGGACAGATCGTCGGCTACATGGGCGACGGCATCAACGACGTCTCGGCCTTGCATGCCGCCGACGTGGGGATCTCGGTCGCCGACGCCGTGGACGTGGCCCGGGAGGCGGCCGATTTCGTCCTCCTGGAGAAGAACCTCGGTGTGCTCGAGCGCGGAGTCCGCGAGGGCCGGGCGACATTTGCCAATACGATGAAATATGTCTTCATGGCAACTAGCGCAAACTTCGGCAACATGTTCAGCGTGGCGGGCGCGTCGCTGTTCCTCTCGTACCTGCCGCTCTTGCCCAAACAGGTGCTCCTCATGAACCTGCTGACCGACCTGCCGGAGATGACCATCGCGACCGATCGGGTGGACCCCGAGATGGTCGGGCGCCCCCGGCGCTGGGATATCGGCTTCATCCGTCGGTTCATGATCGTCTTCGGCCTGGTCAGCTCGATCTTCGATTTCTTGACCTTCTACGTGCTCTTGATCGTCCTGGACGCGACGGAGGCGCAGCTCCGCACCGGTTGGTTCGTGGAGTCGGTGGTCACCTCGGCGCTGATCGTGCTGGTGGTAAGAACACGTCGGCCGTTCTATCGCAGCCTTCCCGGTCGGCCGCTGATGATCGCCACACTGGGTGTCCTCGCATCGACCCTGGTCTTGCCCTACTCGCCCGCGGCCCCCTCGCTCGGCTTCGTGCCGCTGCCTCCCTTGCTCTTCCTGGGCCTGGGACCGATCGTTCTGGGGTACGTCCTCGCCGCGGAAGCGGCCAAGGCTGTCTTTTATCGCGTTGAGGAGAGAGGCCAGGCGATCGGCCCCGTTTCAATCTCGGGAGCCGGTGACGAAATCGCGCGTGCGTGACGGCGGGGGATTCCTCTACAATCGCTATCGGAGAGGTCCTCCCGTTATCCGAGGTATCTACCCAGGAGCGATGCCGATGTCAGGACGAAGCATGAGCATGTCAATGGCGTTGATCGTCGGATGTGTGTGTGCCCTGGCGGGAGGCTCGACGGTGTCAGCCGAGGAGGCGCGGCCACTCCGGATCATCGTCTTTGGCGCCCATCCCGACGATTGCGAACTCGACGCCGGGGGGACAGCGGCGCGGTGGGCGAAGCGGGGGCATCAGGTGAAGTTCGTCGCGGTGACCAACGGCGACATCGGTCATCACGAGCAGGCCGGCGCCATCCTGGCGCGGCGCCGGACCGCCGAGGTCGAGCAGGCCGCCCGGATTCTCGGCATCACGACCGAGGTGCTCGATAACCACGACGGCGAGTTGATGCCGACCCTGGAAAACCGACGCACCATCACCCGCACCATCCGCCGATGGCAGGCCGACCTCGTGATCGCACCGAGGCCGAACGACTACCACCCAGACCACCGTTATACCAGCATCCTGGTCCAGGACGCGGCGTTCATGGTCATCGTGCCGAGCTTCTGCCCCGACGTCCCCGCCCTGGGCAAGAACCCGGTCTTCCTCTATACCGAGGACGGCTTCAAGAAGCCCACGCCCTTCCATCCCGACATCGTGGTGCCGATCGACGAGACCTTCGAGAAAAAGGTCGCCGCCATTGACGCCATCGTCTCGCAGTTCTACGAATGGAATCCCTGGCTCGACGGCAAGCTCCACGAGGTGCCGAGGAGCCCCGAGGATCGACTCGCCTGGACCAGGACACGCCTGAAGAAGCGCTACAGTGCCGATAAATTCCGCAAGGAGCTCGTCGCGACCCTCGGACCCGAGAAGGGCAAGGCCGTCGAATTCGCCGAGGCGTTCGAGATCTGTGAGTATGGCACCCAACCAACGGCGGAAGACCTGAAGCGACTGTTCCCGTTTGGAGACTGAAAGGATTGGCCGCGGTGATAGGTCATTCCGGCGCCTCGATCGAGCCGAGCCTAATGTTGGTCACGCCCGCCGCGCCAAGAGCGGCGTAGGCGCGGTGAATCGCGGAGAAGGGCTCGTCGTCGGGGACCTGGAGTAGGACCCAGGTCGCGGGCTCGGCGGCGACGGCTTTCTTGAGCAAAGAGGTCAGCTCGAGGTCCGTGCGGGGCTTGCCGTCAAGGGTGTACTCGCCCTTGCGGATCACGACGGTTCGCCGGCCCTGGGGTGTCGCCTGGCGGGTGGAAGCGAGCAGGCCCGTGTCCTCGCCCTCGGGAGCGTAGCGGCCCCCCTCACGGAGGGCGAAGAAGCCGAAGACATGGTCGATCATGGTCATGGTGCCGGCGATCGCTCCCTTACCCTCGGTCCAGAGCAAGCCGTCGAAATCCTGGTGGGTCCGGGGAAGCTTGATCCGAAACGTGAGCCTCTGGGGAACGTCGGCGGCAACCTGGCCGGTGACGGGATAAGTGGCGCCACTCGTGTCTGAGCGGAACCGACCAGTGACGCTGTTCGTGCCGACGGGATCGGGCTCGATCTTCAGGTCCAGCGTCCCCGACCACTGGCCGTTGGCGAAGAGTCGGTAGCGGCCGTTGAAGTCGGTCGGCAGGACGATTCGGCCGATCGACGGCCGATCGTGTGCAGGGTCAGGTGAGACCGGAAGCTTTTTCAGGGAATAAAGCCGGGCTTTCCCGACGGACGCCAGGCGTGGACCGCTTTCGCCCTGGGTCTGGAACCGAAGATCGCCCCCCTGTCCGTCGGGCACGACCTGGCCGCTATCGAGATCAACCTGGAAACCGTCGAACAGGATCAGGTCACGGCCCCGCGCCAGGCGGTTGGCCCGATTGCCGGCGTCGAAGGTGTCAAACCGCTCGAGCACCACGACCGGGATCGGCGCCTGGTCGCCGCCGGGGGGCTTCCGCAACCCTGGCACTACCAGCAAACGGGTCACGTTCCCCTGGTCGGTTGTCGCCACCAGGAACGCCGATCGGGTGTCGCGTAACAGGTTGGGCAGAGCCTCAAGGTCGCCCATCGTCAGCTCCGGGCGAGCCGTCGCCTCGGAGTCCCTGGGAAGTCCCGCCAGCGCTTCGCCCTCAATCCGCTCGAACTCGTCGCCAACGACCGGCGATACCAGCAGGAAGACGCTGATTCCGAGCATCCCGATCAGACTGCCCCGTAGGCGTACGCTTGTCCAAAACATCGCCGCGACCTCCCGCGAGTGAATCTCCACGAGCGTTCCTCCGTCATCCATTCTGAAACAACGGAGCCGCCGAACAAAGAGGGGAGCGCCATGAGAACAATCATGGCGGAATGCAGCCAACGACGATCTTAAACATTGGTTGGATTTATTCGAGATTGGCCACCGGATGACGTAGATTCCGTGTCGGCCGGGCTTGATTTTTTTGAGTTGATGGATGAAGGATTCAAACGCACACGGCTTCCGGGCCGATGATAAGGAAACGGCCCCTCAGTTCGCGACGTCGTGAAGAACGGGGTCTGATCATCGAACAAGACAAGTAGAACGAACGACGAGGGTAGGGCAACCGGAGAGAGGCGAACGATGGGCGTGGACCTGGCGCTGGGTGCGGTCGTGCTACTGGCGGCCATCCGGGGGTGGCTGAAAGGGTTCCTGCTCCAGGCGATCCGACTGGGGGGCCTGGTGGGCTGCGTGTACACCGCGGCGCCGATCCGGGACCAGGCCCGGCCGTTCGTGGCGCCCCAATTGCCGTCGATCCGGCCCGAACTGCTCGACCGCTTGCTCTGGTGGCTATCGGCGGTGGCGGCTTACGTGGTACTTGTCGGCCTGACGAGCCTGGCTGTCGGTATCTGGCGGCGCCGGCTGGTGGCCGCTGCGCCAGGGGCGCCGCCGGCCTCGGCGCCGTTGGATTCGGGGGCGGGGTTCTTCCTAGGAGCGTTCAAGGGGCTGGTGACCGTCGTCTTCCTGGCCGCGGCCCTCCAGGAGTACGCCGTGCCGCGACTTAAGGGAGTGTCGTGGGTCGACGACCAGGTGCGGACTTCGCAGGCCCTTAAGTGGAACACCGCCTATCAGCCGGCCAGTCGGATCTGGACCTCGACACCAGTCCAGCACTTCGTCCAGCATGTTCAGCGGATGGGGCTTTCCGGCGCTCGCGAAGGGGGCGGCCAACCGGGTTCCGAAAGCCACGGAAGCGCCGAGCCGAAGCCGCTTCAGACCGCCAGCGGCCAACCTCCCCGGCTGATGATCCCGGCGCCGTCGTCCGGGGACCTTAGCACCCGCGGACTCGACGCCGAGCTCGCCGAGGCGGTCGAGGCGATCCAGCGCGCCTGAGCGCCGGCGCCGATCACTCCGCCCGGAACTGAGATTGACCGCGTTCAAGCGGATCGGCACACTTCCGACGCGGCGTCTTGGAGCTTTTATCGCCAGGACGCGCCCGGGAGAACGGCCTGGATGTCCTCCGATCGCGATCTACCGGGTGTTAATACGCACGGCACGCTCCCTGCGTGGCTCGTGCTGCTCCTGTTGCTCGGGCTTTACCTCAGCCTTCGCGGCTATCACAGTCGCGACAACGACCAGGCATACCGCCTGCCACTATTGCTTCATCGTCAGGACGCGAGGCTCTTTGCGAACGACCCATTCGTCAGAGCGTTCGACACGTTCAACCCGCATCGGGGATACCTGATCCTGCTTGATGCCGCGAGCCGGCCGCTGGGGCTCTCGATCGCGTTGTTCGGGTTGTTCGTGGCGACCTTCGCGGCTACGTGCGTTGGGGTAGATCGACTGGCCCGAGCGACTTGGCCGGAACCGGAGGCCCGGCGCAGCGTGGGACTGCTGGCGGTCGCGCTGGTGCTGACGGCCAAGGCGGGAAACATCGGCACCAACCATCTCTTCGAGGCGATGCTGCTCGACCGCCTGATCGGCTTTGCGCTGGGCTGGCTCGCGCTGGGGTGGGTCGTGGTGGAGCCCGGAACTCGTCCGTGGAAACCCGCGCTGGCGATCGGAGCGGCGGCGCTGGTCCATCCCTCGGTCGGGCTACAACTGGCGATCCTGCTGGCCGCGAGCTGGATCATCTGGGCCGCTCTACGCCGATGGAGCGGGGTGAGCTGGCGCTCGGCGGGGCGCGGCGTGCTGGCGCTGATCGGAGGCATGGCGCCGGCGGTCCTTTTGCACGGCGGGCAGGGCGCGCGGCTGTTCGAAGGGCTGGCCCCCGGAACGTTCTGGACGCTCTCAGTCGAGCTGCAAAGTCCGCAGCACATGTTGCCGCACCTGTGGCGTCTGCCGCAGTGGCTGGCGTTCGGGTGTTACCTCGTGCTGGCCGGATCGAGTCTGGTGAACTGCGAGAGCGATGCCGTATCGACCGAAGAACCAGCCCCCCCGACGGCGGCGCGAAGGCGGCTGCTGATGGTGATGGCGGTCAACCTGACGGCCCTGGCGATGGCCTGGCTGGCAATCGAGGTATGGCACGAACTGCGAGTGACGGTCTTTCAGCCGTTCCGGATGGCGTCGTTCGCACGTGGACTGGCACTGGTGTTTGCGTCGGGACGATTCCAAAGGCTCTGGAAGCGCGGTGGGCTGCTCGATCGCGGCCGGGTCGTCCTGATAGCGGCGGGACTGTCGGGCGACTGGGCGTTCGTGGTCGCGACGCTGGTGGACCTGTCGGTAGCGGGGTACGAAGCCTACCGAGCGCGCCGCGTAACCCCGGCGGGTTCGGCGGCCAGGGCCGCTGTGTTCCTGATCACACTGGGGCTGGGTGTGGCCTTCCTGACTCGCCACGACCCCGAGCAAGGGCAGGGGAGGCTGCTGGCCTCGCTGGCAGCCTTCTTGGCACTGGCGTTGATCGTCCGCGGTCGGGCGCCGGGCTGGAACCGTGGACGGCTCGGGTGGGCGTTGGCCGGGGCGTGGGCGTTGCCGATCCTGGCCCTGGGGGCAGGATTCTGGACCGGCCCGAAACCGGCCTGGGCCGATGCGCTGGCTGAGCGTTGCCGATTCGGCGCGGTGCCGACCGATGACATGGAGCGTCTGGCGGTGTGGTGCCGGGCACACACGCCTCGGAACGCCCGATTTATCGGGCCGCCGGGTCCGAAGACGTTCCGGCTCTGGTCGGAGCGTAGTCTCGCGTTCAACCGGGCCGGCAGTCCCTATCACGCCGCCGGTCTGGCCGACTGGGCCGATCGGTTCCGTGACCACGTCGGGTTCCACGGATCGTTCGACGAACTGGTCCGGGCGTATCAGACCGATCGACACAACCTGGAGCGCCGCTACCAGGACCAGAGCGAGCGCGCACTGGTCGAGCTGGCGGCGAGGCAGGGGGCCGATTATGTCCTGGCCAACGCCCCGCCGCCCCGACAGGTTCGCCAGGATACCGCCCTCGTGCTGCTCCACATCGAGGGGCGGTACGCGGTCTATCGGGTGCGCGGGCCAGGTGCGCGAGTCACGCGGAACGTTACCTCATTGCAACCGTCTGTATCCGAATGACGTCTCTGCGGGTGGTCAGACCCGGACGGCCACGGCGTCGGCGGGGACGGGGTAGTCGCGGGCGAAGTCGCGGATCTCGCTCCGAACGCGCTGGCCCAACGTCTCGTTCTCGGGGTCAGCGAGCACGGTGACGATCCAGGCGGCAACCTGCTTGATGGCGTCCTCGCGCATGCCGCGGGTGGTCAACGCCGGGGTGCCCATGCGGATGCCCGAAGGATCCATCGGCTTGCGCTGATCGAACGGGATCAGGTTCTTGTTAACGGTGAGCCCGGCGCGTCCAAGGGCGGCCTCGGCGATCTTGCCGGTCAGGCCTTTGCTCGTCATGTCGATCAGGATCAGATGGTTGTCGGTACCTCCCGAGACAAGGCGGAAGCCGGCCCGGATCAGCTCCTCGGCGAGAACCTGGGCGTTGGTGATGATCTGGGCCGCATACGTCTTGAAATCGGGCCGAAGCGCCTCGCCGAAGCAGACCGCCTTGCCGGCGATCACGTGCATGAGCGGTCCCCCTTGCAAGCCCGGAAAAACCGCCGAGTCGATCTTCTTGGCCCATTCCTGGGTGCAGAGCGTGATGCCGCCCCGCGGCCCGCGCAAGGTCTTGTGCGTGGTGGTGGTGACGAAGTCGGCCACGGGGACGGGATTGGGGTGGAGGCTCGCGGCCACCAGCCCGGCGATATGGGCCATGTCCACAAAGAAAAGTGCGCCGACCTCGCGGGCGATCGTCGCGATCTGGTCGAACGGGATGATCCGGCTATACGCGCTGGCCCCGGCGAGGATCAGTTTAGGCTTGTGTTCGCGGGCCAGGCGGGCGAGGTTGTCGATGTCGATTCGCTCACTTTTGGGATCAACGCCGTATCCGGTGGTCGGATACCAGCGGCCCGAGAAGTTGAGCTTCATGCCATGGGTCAGATGGCCTCCCTGCGCAAGGTCCATGGCAAGGATCGGGTCGCCAATCTCGAGGGCGGCGAAATAGACGGCCTGGTTGGCCGAGGCGCCCGAGTGGGGCTGGACGTTGGCGTGGGGCGGCCCCGAACAGGCTCTTCGCCCGGTCGATCGCGAGCTTCTCGGCCTGGTCGACGAATTCACAACCGCCGTAGTACCGCTTGTTCGGCAGGCCCTCGGCATACTTGTTCGTCAGGACCGAGCCAACAGCCTCCATCACGGCGGCGCTGGTGTAGTTCTCGGACGCGATCAGCTCAAGCTCGTCGCGCTGGCGGTGTCCCTCGGCCTGGATCGCGGCGAAAATTTCCGGGTCGCTTTCTTTGAGGATGTCCATGTTAGGGGTCTTTCCCTGTGGTTCTGAGGGAGCGGGATCGATCTAGGGAGTCCAGATCCAGGAATAACGAAGGCGCTGGGTATGCGTTCGCGGCTGGACCGGGGCAATGGCCTGCACCCGTGCCGCACGTCGGCCGGCCTCGGCCAGGACGATCATGGCTCCAGGACCGGCCGCGAAGGTGAGCCGGCCGGGCCCATGGCCAGGGCTTCGACGCTCCAGACGATCCGCTCGGGACCGGCGTCCACGAGAGCGCTGGAGCCGAACGGAACGAGGTAGGTCGCCGCCAGAACCTCGATCGACGCCCGGCAACGGTCGGCGATGTCCCAGTCGAAGACGGTCTCGCAGGCTCCGGGAGCGGTCCGGCAGGTCACGACCGATGAGAAATGGTGCGGCGTCGCCTGACCGGTCAGGAGCAGGCAAGGGGCTTCATCAAGCACGTGCGCCTGGACGTCCTGGTAAGCCGGGCTGATCACACGGCCGGGGTCCGTGGCGACACACAGACCGAGATCGCTTTCGACGGACGCGGCGATCTCTCCCTGCGACAGACTCAGCGTATGAATCCAGCGGTCGCCGGAACGCACGAAGGTCAAGGCAAGGCCGGACGCGGCGAGCCGGAAAGGCCCGCCGCCGTCGGCCGAGGTCAGGATCGGGAAACGATCGTCGCGGATCACTTCAGTTCGCCCTGGGCCAGCCGCATCCGCAGGTAGGCCTCGATGAAGCCGTCGAGGTCGCCGTCGAGAACAGCCCGCGGGTTGCCGACCTCGTGGTCGGTGCGGAGGTCCTTGACAAGCTGGTAGGGCTGGAGGACGTACGAGCGGATCTGGCTGCCGAAGCTGATCTCGCCCTTCTCGTCGTACTTCTTGGCGAAGTCGGCCTCCCGCTTCTCTTCCTCGCGTCGGATCAGCTTGGCCTTGAGCATCGCCAGGGCGTTGGCGTCGTTCTTGTGTTGCGAGCGCTCGCTCCGTGACTCGGCGGCGACGCCAGTCGGAAGGTGGGTGTAACGTACCCCCGACTCGGTCTTGTTCTGGTGCTGGCCGCCGGGACCGCCGGAACGAAAAACGTCGCGCTTCAGCTCGTCGTCGCGGAGCACGATGTCAATCGTGTCGTCAACCTCGGGCAGAACATCGACGGACGCGAACGACGTCTGCCGCCGTGCGTTGGCATCGAACGGGCTGATCCGGACGAGCCGGTGGACACCGGTCTCACCCTTCAGATAGCCGTAGGCGTACTCGCCCTTGATGTGGACGGTCGCCTCCTGAATCCCCGCGGCGCCACCGTCCTCGCGGTCGGTGATCTGGGTCGCTGAACCGCTTCTGCTCGGCCCACATCAGGTACATGCGAAGGAGCATCTCGGCCCAGTCGCACGCTTCGGTCCCCCCGGCGCCGGCGTGGATCGTGACGAACGCGTTGCAGTGGTCGTTGGGCCCGCCCAGCATCGACCGGAGCTCGAACGCTTCGAAGTCGGCGAGGGTTTTTTCGTACGCGCGGCGGATCTCGTCGTCGAAGGTGTCGTCGCCCACCTCGTCGGCCAGCTCGATCGACGCTTCGAGATCGTCGGCCTCGCGGCCAAGCTCCTCGAACGGCTTGAGCACGGCGTTGAGCGCCTTGACCTCCTGGATGGTCGCCTTGGCCTTCTCCTGGTCGTTCCAGAAGGTGGCGCCGTTCATCACGGCTTCGAGCTCGTCACGGCGTGCCTGCTTGTCGCCCAAGTCAAAGAGAGTCTCGCAGGTTAACGATCCGCTCGATCACGCTCTTCGCCGCCCGCTTCAGCTCAATTTCCACGGCCTTGAAACTCCCTGGAAGGACTCATCTGGCTCGATACTCGATAAAATACGGACGCGCCGCCGGTCCGATCGGCGGCGCATCTGGCGAGCCGCTCGGATACTAGACGATTAGACCCGATCGGCGGTTCGGCAACCAGCCGAAACCGGATCGGACCAGACCGAAGCTCGAGGTCCTGAATTCCTTGACGATCCCGACGACCCCGCCTCCCACGAACGGCCGACTTGCCCCCTCGCCGACCGGCGGGCTGCACCTCGGCCACGCCCGGACGTTCCTCATTGCATGGCTCGCCGCGCGGCGGGGCGGAGGCCGGATCGTGCTTCGGATCGAGGACCTCGACACCAGCCGCGTCCGCGACGAGGCCCGCTCCGCCCTGATCGATGACCTCCGCTGGCTCGGCCTCGACTGGGACGAAGGCCCCGACATCGGTGGCCCTTACGCCCCTTACGTTCAATCCGAGCGTCTGGCCACGTATGCCGAGGCCCTCGAACGTCTCGGGCGTGACGAGCGTATTTACCCCTGCACCTGTACCCGGGCCGAGATCGCCCGCGCCGCCTCGGCACCCCATGCCGGGGACGAAGGGCCGACGTATCCCGGTACCTGCGCGGGAGAGGTTCGGACGACGCGGCGGCGCTGGTCCGGGCGGGGCAGCCGTTCGCCTGGCGGTTCCGGGTGCCGGATGAGTCCGTCGCGTGGGACGACCTGGTGAAAGGCCCGATCGCGATCAACTCCGCGCGCAGGGGGGCGACTTCCTCGTCGGCCGCTGGCCGGCCGGGGCCACCTACCAGCTCGCGGTGGTCGTTGACGACGCGGCGATGGACCTGCGCCAGGTCATCCGGGGCGATGACCTGGTGCCGAGCACGCCGCGCCAGATCCTGCTCTACCGGGCGCTCGGCCGCGCGATTCCCGCGTTCGGACATGTTCCCCTGGCTGTTGGCGACGACGGCCGGCGGCTGGCCAAACGCGACGGGTCGATCAAGCTGTCGGCCTTGCGAATGGCCGGCCTCGACCCCGGCTGGCTCGTCGGATGGCTGGCGCGTTCCTGCGGCTGGTCCACGGGCATCGAGCCCACGGCGCCCCGCGACTGGATCGCCCGCGCCGATCTGGCCAGATTGCCGGCCGGGCCGTGGGTGGTGACGAGTTCCGAGGTTGCCGCGATGCTCACGGGAATTCTCTCGATTGATAAGCTATAACTTCTCTGTATCACCTTCTTGAACCCGGGAATCGATTGTCCGAATCGGGGTTTGTGGATGGGTAACTTCTACGTCAATTTCACGGTCAGATCGGACGATCCGCTTCGGATCGCCTCCACGCTGAAACAGGCGCGTCGAAAGGCGTTCGTCACGCCTCCGGTCAACGGCCAGGTCGTGGTCTACGAGGAGGAATCCGATAACCAGGATACGCGGGCCATCGAGGAGGTTGGCCGTCTCCTTTCGGGCGAGCTGAAGGCGGCCGTTCTCGCGGTCCTGAACCATGACGACGATGTCCTCTGCTACTGGTTATTTGAGGACGGCCAGCTCAGCGATTCCTACAACTCGCGTCCGGACTATTTCGGCGAGGTCGAACCCGACGGGGCCGGGACTGGCGGCGATGCTCGACGGCTGTGCGCGGCCTTTTCCGCCGAGTCCGCGACGGATCGGGTCCAGGCCGTCCTGGCGGGAAAGGACTACGGCTTCGCCCTGTTTCGACATTCCGAGCTGGTCAAGTTGCTGGGTCTTCCCGATTACGGAGTGGGCTGTGGGTTTCGTTATGTGAGCATGAATGAACCGCCTGAGGGACTGGATCTGGATGATCTGATTTGCGTGGAATGATCGGGATCGCGACCATCCGCCTCGGGGAGACGTCAGCTTGCCTCTTCCATTCGTCAAATCAGAATATCAAGAGCCAGGCTGAAGACGATACCCGCAAGGAGAAAAAAACAGCCTCAGCCCTCGATCCGGGCTCCCGCCGCCTTGCACGCGTCGAGCTGGGTGGACCTGGCGGCGTCGGAAAGGGGGTTACCCTCGATGTAGAGCCGCAGGAACGGCGCGTATCGCTTCGGGCCGTCGGCGTCGGCCTTGAGGGCCTCGACCAGGGGGGTGAGGTCCTGGATCTTGTTCCGTTGGAGTAAGAGGATGCGAAGCTCTTCCTGACTCCTGAGCGGAGCAAGGTCCTCGACCTGGTTATCGCTCAGGTCCAGCAGACCCAGCCGGTTGACCTTCGCCAGCGGGGCCAGGTCCTTGACCTGATTATGGGCCAGGATCAGCGACGCCAGCTTGTTCAAACCGGCCAGGGGGGCGATATCGGCCACCTGATTGCCCGTAAGGTAGAGGGCCGACAGGTTGCTCAGCCCCTGAAGCGGGCCGATCTCCTTGACCTGGTTGTTCGAGAGCTCGAGGTATTGCAGACCCTTCAAACCGGCCAGCGGCTCGATCGAGCCGACCTGGTTGTCGGCCAGGTCGAGCGACTGGAGGTTGATCAGGTCCTTGAGCGGCGCCAGGTCCTTGACCTTGTTCCTGGTCAGCTTCAGGAGGGCCAGGTTCTTGCATTTCTCAAGGCCAGTGAGGTCCTGGATCTCCTTGCCGGGGGCTTCGAGAATATAAACGTTCTGCAAGGCGTCGTCGGTCAGCTCGGCCTTGGGCTCGTGCCTGAGCACAGCGCGGACGGCGTCCTCCAGGTTCTTGTCGGGAAACGGACTCGCGGCCATGACGGAACCGCCCGGCGACACGGCCGGGCCAAGAAGCAGGCAGACGGTGGCGATGGCGATGGCGATGAAGCGGGGCGGAAACACGGTTGCAAGGCGGTTCATGAACGTACGTCTCCAGATACCAATCGAATCAGGCAGGCTCGAGACCCGTCTCGGGATCGTCGAGATTTCCATCGAGCAAATCGTCCTCGAGGTGCTCGGCCGTCTCGGTCAGGCCGCGGACCTGGCGGAGCCGGGCCAGGTATACCAGCGCACAGATGATTCCGCCGCCGTACATCAGGACCCGGAAGCCCATCATCGCCAGCGCGCCGCCGGGGTGTGAAACGAGCTGGAAGAGCTCCTGGCTGACCTGCTCGCTCAGTCCCAGTGCGCCGAAGGGCAAGGGGACGGCGGTGGTGAACAGAGTCAACGGGACCATCAGGAAGTGCTGCCCGAGCGACGGGAGCACCTGAGGGGGTGGAAACAGGGTCTTGCTGACCAGGTAGAACGCCAGGACGAACAGGGCGTGGGTACATGACGACATCGCGAGGCAGCCGCCGACAATCGGAAGCTTCGAGCGGTACGTGCGCGACATCACGTTCAGCTCGCGGAGGATGGTCGCGAGCTTGCCGTGGCCCTCGAGCAGACGCGGGAACCGACGCGTCAGGCCCTGGGTGAAGATCGCGGTGAGAGTCAGGAAGCCAATCGCCACCGCTCCCCAGACGATGACGATCAGGCGCTTCACGCCCGCCGAGGCGATCGGCCAGGCAAAGCCGCCGGCGATCCCGGCCAGGACGAACAGGCCCAGCAAGCCGAGAATCCGGTCGATGACCATCGAGGCGAGCGCCTGGGTCTTGTTGACCTTCATCCGCACCAGATACGCCGCCTTGATCAGGTCGCCCCCCACGGCGCCCGGAATCACCAGGTTGAACAGGTTGCCGATGAACCCCAGCAAGAGCGCCGCCGAGAGCCTGAAACCGGGCTCGACCACCCGGACCAGCAAGTACCAGCGCACGAAGGTGAGGGTCGTCGCCGCCATGTAGATGGCGAACGCCTCGGCCACGAGGCCGGCGTCGAGGCTCCGCCCCAGCACCCCGCGGATCTGCTCGCGGTTGCGGGCGATCGCCAGGCCCAGAAGCGCGAAGGCGGTCACCATCAACAGTGCGTTGAGAAGCAGGCTGCGAAGGGAGCGGCGTGCCGATGTGGTCATCGCTTGCGAGGGCCTCGGACGGTTGACCGGTCGGGTTGGATGGGATCAGAGCGAGCCCTTGGTCGAGGGCACGCCCTCATTGCGGGGGTCGGGCTCGCAGGCCATCCGCAACGCCCGCGCGAGCCCCTTGAAGACAGCTTCACTAATATGGTGGCTGTTCCGCCCTGCGTGCAAGAGGACGTGAAGATTCATCCGTCCCTGGGTCGCGACCGACTGCCAGAAGTCAGCCACGAGCTCGCTGTCGAACGTGCCGATCTTGGGCGAGGGAAACGCCACCTCCCAGGCCCAGTACGGCCGGCCCCCCAGGTCGATCGCGCAGGTCACGAGGGCCTCATCCATCGGCAAGATCATGTGCCCGTACCGCCTGATCCCCGCCCGGTTTCCCAGCGCCCGGTCGATCGCCTGTCCCAGGCAAATGCCAATGTCCTCCGTCGTGTGATGGTCGTCAACATGCAGGTCGCCGGTACAACGGACCACCAGATCCATCAGCGAATGACGGGCATAGAGCTCGAGCATGTGGTCAAGAAACCCTACCCCCGTCGCCACCTCCGATCGGCCGGCGCCGTCGAGGTCCAGGGTCAGGCGAATGTCCGTCTCACGCGTCTGGCGCACTATCTCGGCGGTTCGGTGGGTCACGGGACTCGGCTCGGCTCGCAGGCGTTTTGGGTTTTCGGGCGAATCAGCGTCAAGAACAAGGCAAACCCCCAACCTACCAGAATTTCCATCCCATGGCAGCCGGCTGGTCCTTGCTTTGAATCGCCCGCGGTATTATCTTCTCGAAATTCGTAATACAAGGCCGCCCGATCACCGGGTTACGCGAAGGGGTTCGTCATGGGCACTGGCAAGGTTCGGGTCCGCCCTGGATTCACCTTGATTGAGCTTCTCGTGGTCATCGCGATCATCGGGGTGCTGGTCGGCCTGCTCTTGCCGGCGGTGCAGGGGGCGCGGGAAGCGGCGCGTCGGATGGACTGCCAGAGCCATCTCCGTCAGATCGGGCTGGGGATGCTCCAGTACTTCGATGACTGGAACGGCCAGTTCTTCCTGCACCACCCCTTCGACGCCGACGTCAGCTCCCAGGTCCAGGCGGCCGAGTCGTTCGCCGAGATTTACTGGGAAGACAAGATCATGCCCTACGTCAATCATACTTACGCCAACGAGGCGCTCGCGAAAGGGGGAACCCAGGTCGCCGACGAGAAGATTTATCGTTGCATGTCCGACGTCTCGAAGATCGAGCCCTACATCGACCCCACCACGGGCAAGATCGACGGGATCACGAACCGGACGAGCTACCTGATGAACTCGTTGCTCAGCCACAAGACGATGCGATACGGCCGGTACACCTTTCCGCGGTTCCAGTACGAGATCGGCTCGTCGAACTTCATCGCCTTCAGCGAACGCAACGCGGAGGCCCTCGACGTCGATCCCGAAGCCGACCCGCGCCAGGACGACTACGATATCTGGCTGGGGACCGAAACACTCGACCGCTGGATTCCCTGGAAACGGCACGGCACACCCAATAGCCTGTTCCTCGACGGGCACGTCCAGTCCGTCGGCCAGGCCGACGCCTACAAGGCGATCTACCCGGGCAGCGCCATCCTCACGACACCCCACTTCTACCCCTGACCTCGCTGCCGGACAGGGCACGAAGCGTTTCACTCTTTCGAGACTCTCGCCGTACGCATTGTCAAGGAACGTCGTCAGCGCCTCGTGTTTCCACGTCGGCCTTCTATCAGACAGTATCGTGAGTCACCGGGTTTCCGTGCTCACATTCGAACCGCCCCACCCCGCGCCTCGCCCGCACAACCCGACCACCCGATTCGGCAAGCACCCTCGCTCCGCGCGTACCTTCCACTCGCCCCTCGCGGGAAATTGCTGTTTTCACTCGATTTTACGTGTGCCGATCCGCCGACCGATCCAGAAATCTGGATCAGTACGGGAAGACCCGCATGCACGGCGGCGGGTCGTGCTCGATCAGTTGCTCAAGCGGCCTGATCGATCGCCCGTCCACACGTTCCCGCGTGTAGATGTAACCCACCGAATGCACACCATTTCGGTCATTTCCCGCCTTCCGATTGGCTTCGTTCGGCGCCGACGCGATCGCCCCGGCGCAGCTCGCCCACGGCGAGACCGGCGCGGCCTCGGCCGAAACCGGCGAATCCGGAGCTTCCGTTGCGACCGCCGTTTCCGGCACGGCCGCTTCTTCCTCTTCAATCAGGTCTTCCGGTTCCACCGGCTCCAGCATCCCCGGCAGCAGGCCGGTCTTGACCTGATACGCGCGGCCCTTCTCGAAGGCGCTCAACGCCTTGTGGAACGACAGCTCGTGCATCCGTTCATACCGCTGAAGGGCGGCGCCGTCTTTTCCGTGCGGCACGAGGGCTCGCTCCTTGGCTTCATCGTGCGCCGGCTGTTCGATCGTCAGACGCAAGGTCAGCTCGCGCTCGCGAAGCTCGGCGATATTGGTATCGATCAGGTTGCGGAGCCAGGGTTTGCACTGTTCGACCGTCGGCATCCAGCTTTTCCGACCCGCGCCCGGAAGGTGTTGGGAATCCGGTACTTGCTGAGCAACAGTTTCATGTACTTCTTGTTATGATTGTGCTGAGCGATGTAACAGTGCATGAACGTCAGATACGCCTGTTCGGCGTACATGAGGGTGTCGGTGAAATGCAGGTATCCCTGAAGCTGGATCGCCTCGTGGCGGTCATGGCCCAGCAGGGTCTGATCTTTTTCGAGCATCTGGCTCAGGCGTTCCCATCGGCCGATCAGCCAGCGGCAACCGGCGGCGGACGCCCGGTATCGATGAACGACGTTGCCGGGATCGTCTTCGAGCTGGCCGACGACCGCCTGGATCTGGTCGCGAAAGTGCTGGTCGAAGTTGAACTCGGCGACCCGGACCTGCTCGGCGACGACCGCCGTCTTGGCCCGGACGATCCGCTTGCGCTGGACCGACGCCGTGACGGCCATCTCGAGCAGCTCGCGCTCGGCGGGCGATTGCGGTTTGTAAAAATCGTACCATTCATCCGCGAGTCGTTCGACCGCCGCGCCATCCTCGCCGGAAAGGGCGAGGACCTCGCATCGAAATCCATGCTTGTAGGCATTCCTGCGGGATCGCTTTTTCCCCGCTTCAGTGCGCGGTCCGGTCGATTTTTGCGCATTTTGCCGGTTAATGGCCTTGCGCTCTTCAGGAGTCAGTGACATTTTAAAATGTTCCAACAGTAAACTTGAGTGGTGTCCCAGATCCATTGCCGGAAGAGATATGGACGTTCTCCCCCCCTTAAAAAGGGGGGGCAAGGGGGGGTCGGCGTGGTCGGCCGCCTGGTCTCGTGGCGGGCTTACCCCCCCAACCCCCCTTTGAAAGGGGGGAGAGGATTGTATCGATTCTCGTGCAAGGGATCTGGGACACCACCGAACCTGGGTGGATCACGGCAAATCGCGACGTGAGCCTTCTCATAGTTAATATCGAGGCGCGCGGTGAATCCGAATGCACAAAATGGGCAAGAGAGGGGAAGGGATTACACGATGACGCGGGCAGGAGGAGGGAAGCAGGCGCAGGTCAGGTCATTCGAGCCCGGAACCTGCGGGTTTGTATCCGGCGGGTGAGGGTTCGTGCGATTCGCGGGTGTGGGTCCAATCCACTCGGAGGGGACACCCGCGGCCGAAGGGGAAACGCCCAACGGAGTCTTCGTCGTGCGGATTCCCCAAAGCGCACTGGATTCAAAGGGATATCAATTGCGGGGCTTTTCTGAACGACCTGAGAGGTGACTATCCCAGGATCGCGCGAACCCGTTAAACTCAGGGAGCGATCATTTCCGGGACGAGGCCCCTCGCGACGTTCTCCCGAAGCCATGGTGGCCCGGGTGCGAGGTGCCGGCGGGGAGCGATGAAGCCGAACACCAACAATGAAGGACGTCACCCGCATCCCCCTGGACATCGGGCAAGGCCCATCGGGCGCCGCCGACGAGCTCCTTCCGCTGGTTTACGACGAGCTGCGGCGTCTGGCGGCGCGGAGGCTCGCTGATGAGCCGACGGGGCAGACCTTCCAGGCGACGGACCTGGTGCACGAGGCGTTTTTGCGGCTGGCCCACACCGAGCCGGCCCGGGGCTGGGACAGCCGCGGCCATTTCTTCGCCGCCGCGGCCGAGGCGATGCGTCGCATCCTGGTCGAGAACGCGCGCCGACGGCACAGTCAGAAGCGAGGCGGCCGTCGCGAGCGGCAGCCCCTCGAGGCGGCCGACCTGGCCGCCTCCGAGCCCGACCAGGAACTGCTCGCGCTCGACGAAGCCCTGGGCCGGCTGGAGACGGCCGACCCGCTCAAGGCCGAGCTGGTCAAGCTCCGCTATTTCGCCGGGCTGACCATCCTCCAGGCCGCCGAAGTCCTGGGCATCTCCACCGCGACCGCCTCGCGGCACTGGACCTTCGCCCGCGCCTGGCTGCGCCGCGAGGTCGATAGCGAGGGCTTGGCTGAGCCGGATCGGCATGCCTGAGTCCGCGGGACCGCGCCCTCGCTCGTTGGGCGGCGCGGCCGGTACATGACCGGGCCGGAAATCTTTCCGAAATGGTGATGTGATTGGAGCCCGGATTTCGCATGGAATCTCAGAAGCGAATGCCGGCTTCCTCGCTCGTCCTGGCGATCCGGGCCTCACGAACTCGCTCGTGAGCCGCAAGCGGCGTACCCGTCGATGAAGCGGGGGACGGTCCCGCATGAGCCATCGCGAGCGGTTGGAAGCGCTGGACGTCGCGTGGACCATTCCCGCCGGGCCAGGCAGCCTCAAGTTCCAGGGCATCCGAGGAAGCCCCGGCGGCGTCCCGGATGTCCCTTCCAGTCCACGTCCCTACTTGATGGAGGATGCAACCATGTCTTCCGCCTTGCTCTCTAGCTTGAACCGAGGTGTCGCGAAGGCCGTGAAGTCCACGGCGGCCGTTCGCGTGGCGCTCGCCACGCTCCTGGTTTGTTGCTGCACTCAAGCCCAGGCGATTGTGCTCACCGAGGTTGGCAACGGGTACGCCAATGTGCGAGGCAGCGCCCAGAACCCCATCACGGGCGATCTTTACGTCGTTGGTAATGCGGGCGGATTTTACGTCGAACATTACAATTCGCAGGGGGTCTGGCTGGGGCAGGGGAGCTATCATATCACCGCCGCCGCTGATAGCTCCGGCGGGTGCGTGCTGCAAGCGGACGGAAAGCTGGTTCAGGTCGGCTCGACGTGCGTCGTCAAGGGGTCGGGCAAGCGGAAGAGCACCACCTATTACTGGGTGGCCATCCGATACAACCCGGATGGCACACCGGACACGACCTTTGGCGTGAATGGCTCGGTCCTCTGGAATGGGTCCTCGACGAATTCGGGGAGTGCCGTTGCCGTGGGGCAACAGTCGGATGGAACCCTCGTTGTCGGAGGTAACACGCAAATCAACGGTCTCAACGTAGTTGACGTATCGCGGCTGACGACTTCAGGGGCCGTCCTGGGAACAGTCACGACCTCCGTCGGCGGAGGTCGGCTTAACGCCCTCACGATTCAGGACAACGACGAGATCGTCGTGGGAGGAGCCGGGGCGAATGGGATCGCCCTGGCGAAATACACGCCCACCGGGGCGCTGGACCCGACCTTTGGTACCGGCGGAATCTTGACCACTTCGCTGGGGCTCTCCAACCCAGGTGTGGTCTCCCTGGCCCTTCGTCCGGCGGACACCAACGGAAATCAGGCGATCGTCATCGGAGGGGTCTGTTCGAACGGCGGCACTCAGCAACAACTACTTGTCGCCCAGTTCACGAGCACGGGCGCACTGGACCCGAATTTTCACAACGGGACCCCGGTCGTTTCGAGCTTTGCAACCTACATGTATCCCAATGGAAACGCGATCGCGCTCGATGGCAACGGGAATGTCGTGGTGGTCGGGTCCATCCTCGACTCAGGCAGCGTCTGGCAGTTCCTGACTGTGCGCTTTATCGGCATGGGACCGTCGTCGGGGCAGTTCGACACGAGCTTCAACGGCACCGGCTACAGCATCAACGCCGGGGCGTCTCCCGCGGGGAATTCGGCCGGTGCGACGGTCCAGGTCCAGGCGGGCGGCCAGATCGTCGCCATCGGGTGGACCGTGGGCGGCAACGTCCGCTACTTCGGCCTGCTCGGCTTCACGTATAACGGAGGCTTTGGCTTCTAGAGGCCGTTCGGTTTCGATCGGCCGTCCCGCTGGTCGCGGCCAATGGGACGGCCGGCTCTCCTTTCATCCGGCACTCCCGCGAACGAGAGAGGACAACTCAGAGACGCCCCGGTACCTGGCATCCTGATCACCTCAGTCTGGCGAAGTCGTCCCGCACGTGGAGTTCCCCCCCATGATCGAGGAAGACCTGTTTCATGCCGCCGTGACGCGCACCGACCCCGCCGACCGTGCCGCTTTCCTGAACGACGCCTGCGCCGGCGACGATGAGCTGCGCCGACGGATCGAGGAGCTCATCCAGGCACACGAGCGTGCCGGCGACTTCCTCGCCTCTGTCTCCGGTGAGACCCGGGAACGCGCTTCGGCGTCGGCTCCCACCTTTCCGGACACCGGCGTTCTCATCTCACCGAACGACGTGGCGACCGTCGCGATCCCCAGCGTTGAGCTTAACCCGTTCGCGCCCAGGCCAAGCAGCGAGCAGCCCGGGAACCACATCGGCCCCTACCGGCTGATCGAGATTCTCGGTGAGGGCGGCATGGGGACCGTATTCCTCGCCGAGCAGCGCCATCCCGTCCGTCGGCAAGTCGCCCTCAAGGTGATCAAGGCGGGCATGGACACCGTGCAGATCGTCGCCCGGTTCGAGGCCGAGCGCCAGGCCCTGGCGCTGATGGACCACCCCAACATCGCCCGCGTGCTCGACGTCGGCAGCACGCCCGAAGGCCGGCCTTACTTCGTCATGGAACTGGTCCAGGGCGTGCCGATCACCCGATACTGCGACAACGCCCACCTCACCCCTCGGCAGCGTCTGGACCTGTTCCTCCCCGTCTGCCAGGCGATCCAGCATGCGCACCAGAAGGGTGTGGTCCACCGCGACATCAAGCCCTCGAATGTCCTGATCACGGAAGTTGACGGCAAGCCCGTGCCCAAGGTGATCGACTTCGGCATCGCCAAGGCGATCGACCAGCGGCTCACCGAGCGGACGATCTTCACCCGGATCGGCACGCTGGTCGGTACCCCCGAGTACATGAGCCCTGAGCAGGCCGGGGCCAGCCCCGACGTCGATACCCGCACCGACGTCTACAGCCTGGGCGTCCTGCTCTATGAGCTGCTGACCGGTACCACGCCCCTGGACCGCGAGACCTTGCGGCGGGCCGCGTTCGACGAGGTGCTCAAGCGGGTCCGCGAGGAGGAGCCGCCGAAGCCATCAACCCGGCTGAGCGTCACGAACGATCGACTGCCGTCGGTTGCCGCCGTGCGGGCGACCGAGCCGTCACGACTGGCGAAGCTGGTGCGCGGCGAGCTGGACTGGGTGGTGATGAAGGCGCTCGAAAAGGACCGCGCCCGCCGCTACGAGACCGCGAACGGCCTGGCCCGCGACATCCAGCGCTACCTCGACGGCGATCCCGTGGAGGCAGGGCCACCGTCACGAACCTACCGGCTCCGCAAATTCGCCGGCAAGCACCGCGCGTCACTGGTAACGGCGGCGGCGTTCGCGCTGGTGCTGATCGCGGCCACGGCGTTCAGCGCCTGGGAGGCCGTCCGGGCGACTCGCTCGGAGCACGCGGCGTTACAGGCCGAAGCGTCGATCCGTCGCGAGCGCGATCGCGCCCTGAAGGCGGAGAAACAGGCCGCTGAAGCGGCCCGCGAGGCGCGGAACCAGGCCTCGATCGCCCAGGCGATTGTTGACTTTCTTCAGAACGACCTGCTGGCCCAGGCGATGCCGGAGAACAACCCCCGCAACCAGCGGGTGACCGTCGAGGACGTGCTGCATAGGGCCGCCGCCCGGATCGCCGGGAAGTTCGACCGCCAGCCCGAGGTCGAGGCGGCGATCCGCCTCGCGATCGGCACCACTTATGAATCACTCGGACTGCACAGGGAGAGCCAGCCCCACCTGGAGCGAGCCCTTGAGATTCGTCGCCGGGTACTCGGGCCGGAACACCCGGAAACCCTGATCGCGATGAATCGCGTGGCGAGCCAGTATGGCAAGCAGGCAGGCCCGATGCTCAAAAAAGCGGAGTCGATGTACGCTCAGGCTCTCGATGTCAGCCGCCGTGTGAACGGACCGGAGCATTCGTTTACCACCGCAATGATGAATAATCTCGCACTTGCCTATTCGACAAGCGGCCGGGACAAGGAGGCCGCGGCCCTGTATGCGAGTGCCCTGGAGATCAAGCGCCGCGTACCCGGGCCCGCGGACGGTGAAACCCTGGTCACGATGAGCAACCTGGCGGATACCTACAGGAGGCTCGGCCAGTACGAAAAGGCCGAGGCCATGAGCAAAATGGTGCTGGAGACCCAGCGGCGAACGCTTGGCCCGGAGCATCCCCTCACTCTGGGGACGATGTTGGGCCTGGCCTTTGCGTACGAATACCGTGGCCTCTTCGAGGAGGCCGAGGCGATGTGCGAGCAAATGCTGGAGGCCCGGCGGAGGGTAAGCGGGCCGGAACATCCCGAAACGCTGGTCGCGATGTGGAACCTGGCGCGGATGTACCACGACCACGGCAAGCTGGCAAACGCCGAGCCGCTGCTGGCCCACCTGGCCAGGGTGGTCCCTGGTCGGAAGGCGGATTTACCTGATTGGGTACTGCCGAGCACCCTGGTCCACCAGGCCAAGAACTTCCTGCAACAGGGGCGGTATGCCGAAGCGGAGGCCGCCGCGCGGGAAGCCGTGAGGTCGTGCGAAGGCTTCGGTCCCGACGGTCCTCACGCCTACGAGGCGATCAGTGTCCTCGGGGCTATCAGGATCGTCCAGAAGCGATACGCCGAGGCCGAGCCTCTGATCCTCTCCAGCTACGAGGGAATGAAAGCACGCGAGGCCAAGATACCCGCGATAAAGCGATTCCGGCTCCGACAGGTCGCGAAGCGTGTGGTCGCGCTCTACGAGGCGTGGGGAAAGCCCGAGAAGGCGAACGAATGGAGGATCAAGCTCGGCCTGGCCGAGTTGCCCGAGGACGTGTTCGCCCCGCCCTGATCCGTAGGGCCTCCGATGGCCAGGCGTCATCGATCGCGGGCCGTTCGCCGGGACCTCCGCGCCCGGGGCCTTGGGAGCGAAACTCTGCCGTCACGATCAACCCGGTGTTCGGGAACCGACGACCGTCTCAAAGAATCCGCCCGAGTTCCTCCAGCAAACGGTCGATCTCGGCGTCGGTGCCGACGGTGATCCGCAGGCCGTCGGGGTTGCCGGGATAGCGCATCAGGCGGACCAGGACCTTGCGTTCCTTGAGGGCCTGGTAGACGTCGGTGGCGGCGAGGCCCGATCCGTCGGGCCGGGTACACCAGACGAAGTTGGCCTGGCTCTCGGGGACGTGGTAGCCGAAGCCGCGCATCGCGTCGGTCAGGCGGCGTCGAGTGGCGACGATCCGGGCGCGGGTCCGGGCGAGATACTCGGGATCATCGAGGGCCGCGGCGCCGCCGGCCAGGCTGAGGGCGTCGCAGTTGTACGAGTCCTTGACCTTGGTCAGGCCCGCCACGATCTCGGGCCGGGCGATCAGGTAGCCGATCCGCAAGCCGGCCAGGCTGTGGCCCTTGCTGAAAGTCCGCAGGACGATCACGTTGGGATGCCTGGCCACGAGCTCGACGCCGTGCGCGTCGGCGAAATCGACGTACGCCTCGTCCACCACGAGCGGGCCATCGATCCGACCAGCCAGCGCGGCGACCTCGTCGGGCGCGATCGACGTGCCGGACGGGCTGTTCGGGTTCGCCAGGAACGCGAGCTTCGCGCCGTGCGCGGCCTCGGCGAACGCCTCCGGATCAAGCCGCCAGTCCACGTCGTAGGCGACGCTCGCCGCGCGGCCGTTCTGAAGCTCGACGAGGGTCCGGTACAGGATGTAGCTGGGGGTGGGACAGACCACGCGATCGCCGGGTCCAACAAACGCGCGGGTGATGATCGTGAGCAGGTCGTCCGAGCCGTTGCCGGCCAGGATCATGTCGGGCTCGACCCCGTGCCGACGCGCCGCCAGCTCGCGAAACGCCGTGGCCATCGGGTCGGGATAGAGCCGCAGACGACTCGACGCCAGCAGATCGGCGATCGCGCTGGCCACCCGGGGCGAGGGCGGATACGGGTTCTCATTCGTGTTCAACTTGATGAAGCCGCCGCCCTGCGGCTGCTCGCCGGGGACGTAGCCGGCCATGCGCTCGATATGGGGCTGAAAATAATGCGTCATCTTCGATCAATCACATATTTATAAAACGAAATCTATCGGTTCTTCATCGATCCTCAGTCTTCCAGCCGGACGTCCACGCTGTACCGGTGGGCGCTGAGCCCCTCCTTGTCGGCGAGCACCCGGACGTCGGGGGCGAGCTGAGCGAGGCCGTCGCGGCTGACGTGGATCAGGCTGGTCCGCTTGAGGAAGTCATTGGAGCAGAGCCCGGACGCCCATCGGGCGGTGCCGCCGGTGGGGAGGACGTGCGAGGGGCCGGCGGCGTAGTCGCCGACGGCCACCGGGGTCTCGTGACCGAGGAAGATCGCGCCGGCGTTGACCAGTCGCTCGGCCAGCCGGTTGGGGTCGGAGGTCGAGACGTGAAGGTGCTCCGGCGCGATCAGGTTGGTCAGCGTCACGGCCTCGTCCTCGTCGCGGACCAGGATCAGGGCCCCGAACCGCTCGAGGCTCTCGCGCGCCAGCTCGCCCCGGCTCAGAAACGCGAGCTGCTGCGCCAGGGCGTCGCAGACCCGGTCAATCAGGTCGGGCTCCCAGGTGATCAGGACACTCGCCCCCGGAGAATGTTCGGCCTGGCTGATCAGGTCGGCGGCGACGAACCGGGGGTCGGCGGTCCAGTCGGCGATCAGGACCACCTCGCTCGGGCCGGCGATGCTGTCGATATCGACCGTGCCATAGACCTGGCGCTTGGCCAGCGCGACGAAGAGGTTGCCGGGGCCGACGATCTTGTCAACCTGTTCGATCCCCTCGACTCCATACGCCAGGGCGGCCACGGCCTGGGCGCCGCCAATCCGGTGGACTTCATGAATCCCGAGCGCATGGCAGGCCGCGAGCAGATCGCGGTTATAGCCGCCAAAGGGCGTGGGCGGCACGACCACGGCGATCTCCTCGACCCCCGCCGCCTGCGCGGGGACGACCGTCATGAGCAGCGACGACGGGTACGCCGCCGCGCCGCCGGGGATGCAAACTCCCACCCGCCTGAGCGGCCGGTAGCGGAGCTTCAGCTCGCAGTCGGGCCCGCGCCGGAGCGTGGCATCGCGGTTGAGAATGCCCATCTGGAAGGCCAGCACGTTCTCGCGGACCCGCCGCAAGGTGCGGATGTACGCGGGTTCGGCCGCCTTGAAGGCCGCGTACAGCTCGTCCTCGCCGACCCGGACATCGACCGGCGACAGCGTGATGCCGTCGAGCCGGGCCGTGTAGTCGAGCACGGCCGGCAGCCCACGCGTTTGCACGTCGGCGCAGATCCGCTCGACCACCTGGTGCGGGGTCAGCGGCTCGCCGAACGCCGCGATCGTGCGCGCCAGCCCCTGCGGACTGACCACGTTCCCGTCGGGGCTTAACTGCCGTCGTAGCTCCCGGATCAGCTCACGCGCATCGTCGCTCGAGCAATCGATCCGTCGCATCTTGATTTTGGTGCACGTCATCGGGTCCGGGACCTCCGCTCCGCGGGGGGTATCGAATTGCGACCATTCTATAAGGGCCGGCAATCGGATGCTCCCCCTTTCTTTTTTCTTCAAAGAGCGGGCCGCTCCGACGCGCCGTTGCCGGAGCTGCGGCGGGATCGTAGATTTCATGGCTAGCGCTTGTAACAAAATCAGGGGGATCGCCCCGCTTCAGCCCTGCAGCAATCTGTTCTGCTGTCCACTGAGTTCGCTGGCCTTCGTGTTCTCGGGGCCAACTTCATGGACTTCCCGAGAGTCGATCGCCTGGACCAGAAAGGGCATGGGTAGAAGCTCTTCGACCTGCTTCAAACCGATAGGCCGCAGGTCCCCAGTGTGGTAGTCTCTAAAAGGCAGTCGAAATCTGGATGCGAGTCGGCCATCGGAGACGGATCGGCCAAGTTAGTCGAGGCCACGGTCCGACTCGCCGTCGCGCCGGTGGCGATGGTGTACGGTAACGACTGAATTGTGTACAAAGCGCTATCTCGTCGTGAGCGTGGGCGCACGACGGCAGGTCATAACGGAGGGAATTCGCGCGGGACGGTGACGACGTTCGCGGGGTGCATTGCAATACGATGGAAGGGATCTGGATGTGTCCGCGGAATTTCCTCCGGCCGTTCCAGGGAGTTAACGAGGAATATCAGAAGCCGTATGTCATGGTGTTCGAGTGGTCCGACAACATCGAGACGGCCACCGACAATTAAACCATTAAACACAAATCGTCTCTTAGAGACGGTCCGATGGAAGACCGATCATCTGAAAAGGCGATACATGTTATATTATTCGAGAAGCCGGTTGATAACTACATGCCACTTATTCTGGACCGCCGCCGTAACCGACTCGACCTGTCCCGCGAACCTCGCCACTAGAATCTGATACGATCACCTCAATATATCCAGCATTATCTTGATTTCCCGCTGGGAATAGAGCCATTATGTCAACTTTGCCAGTTCCGTTTGTGATGGTGACTGTCCCCGAAGTATCCTCTTCTTCGCCTCCAGCAGTCTCGTCGACGACTTGAATTACTACATCATATGGTGCCGTCGGGAAGTCCAGAAACAGACACATTTGCAGTGACCTCGTTCTCCTGTCCTGGGGTAGGATTAAAACACGAAGGCGTACCAACAGTGATTGACTGTGCATCGGCCGAAATCGAAAAAACGGCCGAAATCGAAAAAACGCAGAGAGCGATCAAGCTGCTGGATCGAAGAAAACGCACGGGCGGTACTCCTGTTGAAACTCGAGAATGGTTAAAACCAACGTTATCTTTGGCGGCGACACTCACGGTCAGCAATTTTTCATATGAAACTAATTAAAAAATCCTCATTTCTAAATAACTTTGATAAATTATGTTTAGCTTAATATGATGTTTGAGAAACAACTTCGGCTCCGCCACGAGTGCTCAAAGTACGCCAAACCGACAAATCCACCGAATCCGCGACAAAACGAACGTGTCCATCAATAAACACGGAGTTTACACCATGGGAATGGCGACTTCCCGCCGAAAAAGCTCCCCTGTCCAGGTTGCCGTTGTTGACGCAATTGTGGTCATTGGGTGACAACGAGAAATTTAGTAGTGAATTCCCATAATGCCCGCGTATCCATTGGCACTTTTTGGCGCCAAGGCCAGCCATGGTCATCGGGTTGAGGTCGTGGCATTTTGCTGCAAATAATTCAAACTGAGCCGGCAAAGATAAGCCTGTAACATTAAATGTTGAAACCAGCGGATCTTTTAATGAATTTGGTTTTCTCTCGTTTACCCATTCTGAAAGCGAAATCGTTTGACTTGTTCCATCAAGTATTGATTCATAACCAAAGGAGCTTACAGTCACCTTCTTAATGCCAGTCTTGGTAAAAAGCCCGTTGAAACCGTATTTCTGCACTCCATACCCTCCGTTGCCGGCATAGCTTGTGGTTGCATACGTGGATCCCGCGACCGTCCTGATAGAAGGGCACAGGAATATTGATATTTGAGTCAAGTTCGCTGTCCGATTTTCCTCAACGCTGTTGGAGGCCGCGGAAGCTTGAATTTGGAAATTTATCGAATTAAAGAGAGACGCTAGCTCGAGATGAGGAAGAAGCATAGCGTGCAGGGAGTACCCGCGGCCATTAAATCCTCTTGGGAAAACTTGGTAATTACTAACATAATTTGACAAGGAAAGACCTATCTGCTTAAGATGGTTACTGCAGGATGTCTTGCGGGCCGCTTCCCGAGCGGACTGGATCGCGGGAAGCAATATTGCGGCAATTAGTCCTACGATGCTTATAATCACTAAAAGCTCAATTAGCGTAAAAGCGTGTTGATGCTGTTTCTGGATTACGGAGTTTTTGTATTCCGTCTTTTTGTTGGTCATCGTGCGCTCCATCGTTTGTGATGTAATCGTGAAAACAAAAAAATGAGATCTCAAACCGTCTTATTGCGTTTCACCATAGTTGCGCAACCAATGCTGGTTGCGGATCGAGATCTACACGGTTTTAATATTGCCTGGCAATCTAGATGAAAAACTGTAGCCATAGCCCGTCTAGGGTTCAAGGTCATCTGGAAATCATAGACGGAGATGGTCATGACGCAAGCGATAGCCATACGCGTAATGTCTTTGTCCTTAGGCAGTTACGATCTCAGCTCGTGTTCGGTGGATAGGGGTCGGCACCCGTAGTACCGACCGAGTATCTGGTGCCTTGAGCGCGTATCGCAGGATTGTCCTCGATCTATTCGATCGGTGGACGTCATCGTTTGACACCCGACTTCATGGCAGCAATCGGACAAAGAGCCGACGCAATTTCCTCAGTGCAGACCGTTACGACACAACTACCTTCCTGTACCCCGCCCCCAACCCGCGAGGCCCTTCCGCGATGACCGAGCGCATCATCGACCTGCGGTCCGACACGGTGACCCGGCCCACCCCGGCGATGCGTCGGGCCATGGCCGAGGCCGAGGTCGGGGACGATGTCTATGGCGAGGACCCGACGGTCCGGGCCCTCGAAGAGCGGATCGCCGCGATCCTGGGCAAGGAGGCCGCGCTGTTCGTTCCCACCGGCACCATGGCCAACCAGATCGGCGTGGGGGTCCACTGCGCGCCTGGTGACGAGCTGCTCTGCGAGGGCACCTCGCACGTGTACGTGTGGGAAGGCGGGGGAATCGCGCGGCTCTGGGGCGTGACTCCGCGCACGATCGACGCCCCGCGCGGAATCCTGTCGGTCGATCGGCTCCGCGACAAGGTCCGGCCCATCGACGGCCACTACGCACGGACCCGTCTGGTCACGCTCGAACAGAGTCATAACCGTGGCGGCGGAAGCCTTTATCCGCTTGAGGGCGTCTCCGAGATCGCCGCGTGGGCACGCGAGCAGGGGCTGGCGATGCACCTCGACGGCGCCCGACTGTTCAACGCGGTGGTCGCCTCGGGCGTCCCCGCGCGAGAGTGGGCCGCGCGGTTCGACACGGTCTCGGTCTGTTTCTCCAAGGGGCTGGGCGCACCCGTCGGCTCGGCCCTGGCCGGCTCGGGCGAATTGATCTGCAAGGCCCACCGGCTCCGCAAGGTCCTGGGCGGCGGGATGCGCCAGGCGGGGGTGATCGCCGCGGGCGGCGCTCCATGCCCTGGAACACCACGTCGAACGGCTCGCCGACGATCACGCGAACGCGCAGATCCTGGCCCGTACCGTGGAGGAGATCGACGGACTCGCCCTCGAGTCGCCGACGGTCGAGACCAACCTCGTCTGGATCAAGGTGGCGCCCGCCCTGGGTACGGCGGCCGAGATCGCCGGCCGTCTCCGGAACGAGGGCGTGCTCGTCTCGGCACTCGGGTTGCACGTCCTTCGAGCGTGCACTCACCTGGACGTCAGCCGGGCCGATGTCGAGAGCGCGGCGCGGCTGCTCCGCAAGGTCTGTGTGTGATTGACGGGCGTTTCAACGATGGACATCGAACCGTTGCACGCCTGGGACGTCACCCCGTCGGAAGCGCGGGCCTTGCAGGCGACCCTGGCCCGTCGGATCGACGTGACGACCCCGATCGGCCCGTGGCGGACACTGGCGGCGGCCGACGTCTCGTTCAACAAGTACGACGCTTGGCTTCATGCGGCGGTGGTCGTCGTGCGGGTGGTGGAGAAGCCTTCGAGGTTGTCGAGCGCGTGGGGGTGACGCGACGATCGACGTTTCCCTATGTACCGGGCCTGCTCACGTTCCGCGAGGCCCCGGCGGTGCTCGACGCGCTCCGCGCGCTGAAGAGCCGGCCGGATGTCGTGCTGTGCGACGGGCAGGGGATCGCGCACCTGCGCCGGATGGGCCTGGCCAGCCACCTGGGCCTCTGGCTCGGGATTCCGACCATCGGCTGCGCCAAATCGCTGCTTTGCGGAACCCATGAGGAGCCAGGCCCCAACAGCGGCGATCGGAGTCCGTTGATCGACAAGGGCGAGGTCATCGGCGCCGTGCTCCGCACGCGGTCGCGCGTGAAGCCGTTGTACGTCTCGCCCGGCCATCTTTGCGACCTCGAAGGCGCCGTGTCGATCACGCTCGCCTGCTCCCCTAAGTATCGTATCCCCATCCCCGCGCGGCTGGCTCACGCCTATGTCAATCAGGTCCGCGAGGAGGCGGGTACCCACGCTCCGGAATCGGACGCGTGACCAAGGTTCGATTGACCTTGCCGCTGCTCGGTTTTTGGATTAACTTCCCCGCGCATTCAACAGATTCAAGGACGAACGCGGCAAGGGCCCTGGTCTCGGGCAAGGACAGGCACACGGCAACGGGCGTCTCCCCGCGCCCGGCCGTCGAGGGCGGAACAGGAAGGGTCTGGCCCGTCGTCTTCCTTCAAGGGAGTGGAGGAAGCACGACCCGCGCAATCGATCGTCGCACTCCGCGAAAGCGTGGCCGAACGTGAGGCTTGGGCTTGGGCGAACAGGATGTTGGGCCTTGCCGATGCTGGCCCTGGGACTGGGTTGCAGCATTGCGCCCAAGACGTTCAAGGGTTTGATGCACCCGTCCGCGATCGTCCGGGCGCGAGCCGTCGGGCTGGGCAATCAGCTTCCTGAGTCGGTCGTGATTCCCCAGTTGATCGAGCATCTGAACGATCCGGACGCCGTGGTCCGGCTCTCGGCGCACGAGGAGCTGCGCAAGCGGACCGGCCAGGATTTCGGCTACGTCCCCTGGGCCGACGTGAAGGAGCGCAGTCCCGCGATCGAGCGATGGCGGACCTGGTGGGATGGCCGCAAAGCTAGTCTGGCCAAATCGGGGAGAATTCCTTAAAGTCCTCCACCGTTGATCGCCGACGATCGCGCGATCCCGGTCACGGAGGGCCGCCGCCTTGTCGCACCTATTCGTCTCGTCCTCGACGGCACGTCCACGTCCAGACCGCGCCGTTCCCGCCGCGCTGGCGCCGCTGCACCTGGTCGGGCGGATCACGCTGGCGAGCCTGACCGACCTGGGCCGGATGGTTCAGCTTGTCGGCGATGCGATCTGGAGCGTGCTCCGGCCGCGAGCGGAGGTCCCGCCGTTCTGGCCGTCGGTGTCGCGACGGCTATCCGGATTGCTGCTGATGGGGTTCCCGCTGGTGGCGGTGGTCCACTTCGGGCTCGGGTCGTTTCTCTCGCTTCAGGCCTATTTCGGCGGGACGTTCGTGGACGGGACCGGCGCGGTGGTGGGCGTCGGCCTGCTCCGCAACGTCGCGCCGATGATGTCCGGGTTGATCATGGCCGCCCTCATCGCCGCGCGGGTGACCCCCGAGCTACGTCGGCGTCCCTGGGCCGAGCTCGACGGCGACCCGCTCTGGATCGCCGATCGCGACGCCGCCCCCGCAGTGCAGGTTCGGCTTCAGACCCGGTCGGCACCAAGCCGTTCGGCCCCCGAACCGGGACGTCTGGCGGCGGTCCGGATCACCTCGGCGGTCATCGCCGGACCGATCATGGCGGTCTGGGGGGCCCTGGTCGGGACGGTCGTCGGCTGGCAGACGGCCAAGACGATGCTCGGCGTCTCAACCCACACGTTCTTTGATATGTTCTGGGAAATGCTCTGGCGACGCGATATCACCGGTATGTTCGTCAAGGGGGCGATCTACGCCCTTGTTGCCGGGCTGATGGCATGCCATGAAGGGCTCCGGCGGGGCGATCCGGGGGCGACGGAGGCCACCGCCATGTCCGGCGCCGAGCACGACGCCGTGGCGTGGGCGACGTTCCGCGCCGTGTTCCTGGCCTCGGTGGTCATCATGGTCCTCAATAGCGGCTGGTTCCTGGTTGTCTACCACGCCGGCTCCGCGTTCGGGCCGACGCTGATGGAGCCGCAGGGTTAGGCGGAGCCCTCGCGCGTCGTCAGCGTTCCATAGAAAAAAATCGTTGTCAATCGGGTCGGATCGTCTCGGTAACCGCGGGACTTCAATGGATTTGAAACCCTATCGAAGGGGAGGGAACCCCGATGCACGGTCGCGGCTCGTTGCGTGAGATCCTGGTCGGCGGGGTGGTTGTCGTGACCCTGCTGGGCGTGCTCGCCCTGTTCACCCTGGCGGGCGGAGGTCCCGCCTTCCTCTCATCCCGGCGGACCATCGACGTCGTCTTCCGGGACGGCCAGGGCATCCGGGTCGGCAGCCCGGTCCGGGTGGCGGGGCTGGACGCCGGCCGCGTGGTGGACGTCGACCTGATCGAGGTCGAGGGAACGCTCAAGGCGCGGGTCAAGATCGCCTTGCCGACGCCCCTGGCCGCGAAGCTGCGGCAGGACGTCAAGATCACGATCCAGGCGAGCCTCGCCGGCCAGAGCCGGGTCAACGTGGTCTCCTCGGGACACTCCGCCGTGGCCCTGGTTCCCGGATCCATGATCCAGGGGTTCGAGTCCACCTTCTTCGATCCCGTCCTCGAGCAGGTCGGGCTCGGTCCGGTCGAACGGAGCCACCTGAGCCACACGATCGCCGAGGTCCGGGGCACGGTCGACGCCGTCGGACCGCGGCTCCGGCAGATCCTCGGCAACCTGAACGAGACGACCGACGGCCTGCGCGCCTCGTCGGACACGATCCGGCCGGTGGTCGAGGCGACCGTCAAGCACGTCGAGGAACTCTCGCGAAAGATCGCCGCCAGCACACCCAAGATCGAGTCGGCGCTGACCCGGCTCGACTCGTTGACCCAGCAGGCCGATGGGCTGCTCAACGAGAACCGTCCCAACCTCCAGGCCACCCTCGCCAGCGTCCGCGACCTGACCGCCACCGTCAACGACATCGTCGAGAAGGATCGGGGCAAGGTCGAGAAGCTGCTCGACGGGCTCGAAGTGACCCGTTCCCGCGCGGACCTGGTCCTGTACAAGGCCGACGTGATCGGCGACCAGACCGTGCAGATCCTGACCCGGAACCGGGCCAACCTCGAACGGACGATGGCCAACGTCCGCGACGCCACCGACTGGGCCGACAAGCTGGTTCAGAAGATCTTCGCCAACCCGTTCGTCCTCAGCCCCCTGTACAAGCCAACGCCCGAGGACACGCGGGTCCAGGCGGTCTACGACACCGCGCAGGTCTTCACCAAGGGGGCCCAGGAGCTGAACGACGCCATCAAGACCCTGGAAGCCATGCAGGCCAAGGCCCGGACCCCCGAGCAACGTCAGGAACTGGTCCAGGTCGAGCGGAACGTGATCGCGGTGACCGAGAAACTGGGCCAGACCTCGCAGTTCCTCGCCGAGTCACTCAAACAACAGCACTCCGCCCAGGGGCCGCCTCGCCTGCGTCGACAGTAGGCTCGGATTCCGTCTCGTACCAGCATGAATGCGAAGAAGCCCTGATTTTCGAGCCTTTTGGTTAAATCCGATCCATTTTCCGGTCGATAACTATGTCTGTGGAGGCCCGAGATCGGAAACGGTCGAGGGGACCACGGCGGAGACCGGAAGGAAGTCTTCGGCGGAACACAATGCGAGCAAAGGCGTTGTGAGAAGCCGAGGAGTTCACTCAACCGATTTTGGCCTCCGTGGGTATGATATTTTCGTGCAACGCCCGGGCGTGTCGGCGGAGGAGCCGCCGGCCAGAGCACCAACAGGGGAGGCACACATGGAAGTCTACGGCGCTGGGGGGACACAAGGCCCCCAACCCATTTACCCGCGGCTGGCCGCGTTCAGCATTGAAGCCGGTCAGACCGTGCAGGCAGGAACGCCGCGCGATCAGGTCGAGATTTCCCCCCTGGGGCAGATGCTCGACGGGATCAGCCGGCTTCCTGAGATCCGCCACGAGAAGGTCGAGGAGGTCCGCCGCCAGATCGCCGCCGGCGTCTACGAGACCCCGGCGAAGCTGGAACTGGCCCTCGATCGGCTACTCGACGAGCTGCACGGCTGGTAATCGACGTTATCGCCGTTCCGCTCCCGGTCTTCCTCCCCGACCCTTCCTCCGGGCTTGCTTGCGGTACGGAGGGCGTGGTGGGCACGTTGAAACAATCCTTTCCCCGGCGACCGGTCGACCGGCGGGTCCCGCGGCTCCTTGCTCACAAGGATCGCAGGCCGTCAATCGATCGGTCGCCGTTGTTTTTTCCGCCGGCTGGCCTCGACCGATTCGACGGGTTTCGGGGGAGCTTGAGCTTTATTTTTGGGAGAGATCGATCGCTCGGCGGGCTTCGCCATGTTGAACACCACCGCTTCATGGTATTCTGAACCGGAAGCCCGAGGGTCCGTCGTTTCTGACGTTACGATCACATCTCCCGGGCGTTCCAGCACGACTCCCTTCGAATGGGTTGCTCTGAACGGTCAGCACGGCCCCTCCCGGACGTTGGCCTGCTCCTGACGCGACGTCCGAAGGAATGAAGGGAGCTTGCCGATGGTTGGCATTTCGGCGCGAGGAGATCCGCGACGTGGATACCACGGCTCCCCAGAAGCGTTCGCTGGATGATCCGGCAATGGTCGAGACTCTTCCTGCGGTATCGTCTCACCCGTCGAAACCTCCCGTGGGGTCGAGCACGAGCGCCACCAGCAACCTCGACGGGGTCGGACACCACCGAGCTCGCACCCCTGAATCCAAGTGACGCGGGCCTGGTCGGGGTGCTCCTCAAGAGCGGGCTCCTGACCGCGGACCAGGCCCAGACGGCCCTTCGGCACGCACGCGAGGCTCAGCTCGACCTGCGGCGCTCGATCATCGAGCTCGACCTGATCCCGGCCGAGCGGTTCTACGGCCTGGCGTTCGACCGGCTCCAGATTCTGGCCCAGGCCAACGGCGGAATGGCGTTGACGCCCTCGACCGAGCCCCAGGTCAGCGCCGCCGACAGCATCGACGGCGCCCTGGCGACCACGTCGATCACGCCGGACCGGACGCAGCACCAGCTCGATATCCGCAAGGAGCTCAAGAATCTCTCCGCACCGCCACGCTCCCTGACCTGGTCTCGCAGATCCTCGAGAAGGCGTGCGAGTCGCGCGCGACCGACGTCCACCTCGATCCGCACGAGAGCGGGCTGCGCATCCGGTTCCGGATCGACGGCCAGCTTCAGGACGTGCTCGAGCTCGACACGGCGATCGTGGCCCCCCTGATCAGCCGGTTCAAGGTGATCTCGAACCTGAACATCGTCGATCGACGCCACTCGCAGGACGGCCGGATCACATTCGATCATCAGAACCGGCGGCGGGACCTCCGCGTCGCCACCATCCCCACCGGGCTGGGCGAGAAGCTGGTCATCCGAATTCACGACCTGCTGATCGACGTTCACAGCTTCGAGCACCTGGGGATGACCGAGCGACAGACCACGCTGATCGAGCGCCTGATCACCAAGCCGTACGGCGCCATTCTCGTCGCCGGACCGGTCGGCGCGGGGAAGTCGACCACCTTGTACACCTGCCTCGCGAAGGTCAACAGCCCGACCCGTAACGTGATGACCATCGAGGACCCGATCGAGAAACGGGTCCCGGGCGTGAACCAGACCCAGGTCGATGCTCGCGGCGACCTCGGCTTCAGCGAGGGGCTCAAGGCGATGCTCCGCCAGGACCCCGACGTGATCATGATCGGCGAGATCCGCGACGACGAGACCGCCCGGATCGGCATCCGGGCCTCGATGACCGGCGTGCTGGTGCTCAGCAGCATCCACGGCTCCGACTCGGCCAGCACGATCGGCAACCTCTACAACTTTGGCATCCCTGGATACCAGCTCTCGAATAGCCTCCTGGCGATCGTCACCCAGCGCCTGATCCGCAAGATTTGCCCTTATTGCCGGATCGCGTCGAAGGCCGACCCCAGGGAACTCCGCGCGCTCGACCTCGACCCGGACCAGTACGCCGACAAGGTCCTCCATCGCGGCCTGGGCTGCCCCTCCTGCTTCCAGACCGGCTACCTCGGCCGGACCGGGATCTTCGAGATCATGGAGATCGGCGATGAGCTCCGCGAGATGATCTTCCAGCAGATTCCCAAGGACGTGCTCCGCCGCCTCGCCATGGATCTGGGTTTGCAAACGTTGAAGCAGAGCGCGGTCGATAAGATCCTGGAGGGGACGACCACCGTCGAGGAGGCGTACCGGGTCGTCTCGATGTAGTGTCGTGGGTCAACGCCAGAGATCATCCCAGGTCAACGAACCAGGTTCCCGCGCGACGGTGGACCGACAAGGAGGTCGGCGATGCGATCGGGCAGCAGGACGCTCCCCCGTTATTTTTCCGAAGAGCTGAAGCCCCGCGCGGCGGCGCTGGCCGGCCTCGCCCTCCTGGTGGTGTTCGCCAACCCGGCGCCCCGCCCATGCCTGGGCGACGAGCCCGGCCCCGGCCGACTCGGGCTGGGACGCCTGTTCCGGTTTGGCGGCGGCAGTAACGGTAACGGCAACGGCAACGGCGGCTCCGGCTCGTCGATCACGGGTGTTCCGCCGGCCTCCGATCCCGGCACGCTGTCCCCCGGAGGCGTTCCCACGGGTCCTGCATCCTATCCGCAACCCGTCAACCCGCCGCCCGGGAGCGAGATCCTGGGACTTCCCGGTCCGGAGACGGTGCCCCCCGCCCCAGGCGGCCCGGCGCCCCGGATCATACCCCGCTCCCGCGTCGTGCACACCGTGACCGACGCCGACCCGATCATCACCCGTGTCACCTTGAACCGATCGGATAATGGCAACGCCTTCGGGATGTTCCTTCAGGTCTACGCCGACGGCACGGTCCTCGATAGCGAGGGGGTCCACCACGTCAGCCAGGAAGCCCTTCGCCCCCTCATCGAAGCCCTCCAGGCCGGCGACCTCTATCGGCAGAAGGGTTTCTGCGGCAGCCCGGCGACGGACTACCTCGAATCGGTCCACGTCGTCGTCTACGAGCGAAGCCTCGGCCGACTACGGGCCAACTCCTTCTCCTACTCGGGCAACCCGCAAGGCTGCGACAACGCCGTGCTCCGGCTTCACTCCGTGCTGGATAACCTCCAGGGACAGCTCTCCCGACCGGCCTCAACCACCGCCGCGACCGGCGGAACCCCCCTCACCATGAACGCCAGCAGTCGTCCGGCTGCCTCCGTGAGTCCGGGTCCGGGTCCGGGAACCGGGCCCGGCACCAGCTTCAACGCCACCATCGGCGCGGTGCCGCCGCCGCCTCAGGTGAATCCGACACCCGAACCCGCCCCGTCGACGAGCCTGGTGCCTCTGCCTTCCCCGAACCCCGGGCTTATCCCGCTCAGCCCACGCCCCTGACGCCCAGCAAGCACGACATCGGATTCGAGCCGCCGGCGCCGGAAATCCCGTCCGGCACCGGTGGCCGATCGAACGTGATCCTGCTAGAATTAAGAATCATTCTTGATACCGGCCGAGAAAGCCTCGGGCGTGGTTTGACAAAACGGGGTCGGTCACCCTGAGATGAATTCAACGTCGAGGACGATGGTCGTGGCGGAATCTGATACCCTGGGACCCCGCACGGCGGCGGACCGGCCCGAAGACAAGTTCCGCGAGTTCCTCGAGATCCGGGGCGAGAAGCTGACGGAACCCCGGCGCATCCTGGTGCGTCACATCTTCGACTCACACAAGCACTTCGATGCCGACGAGCTGGTGGCCGACCTGCACCAGGCCGATCGACGGGTGAGCCGATCGACCGTCTATCGGACCCTGCGCCTGCTCGTCGAGGCCGGCCTGCTCCGCGAGCTCCGTTTGACCAACCGGACGGTCTACGAGCACGACTACGGCTACCCATCGCACGACCACTTGCATTGCACCGAGTGCAACACCATTGTCGAGTTCCGCAACGACGCCGTGCGTAGCCTGCGCGAGTCGGTCAGCCTCGAACACGGGTTCCGCCCCGTCGGCCATCGTTTCATCATCACCGGCGTGTGTCCCGCCTGCATCCGCGCCCGGAGCCCGAGGCGGCGGCTCGACCTGATCTGATCCGTCAGGCATCCCCCCTCATCGCGATCGATACGGTTTCGTCGCGGACCCACAAAGTCCCGGAGCCATCGCGCACTGATGATCTCAAACACTCCGCCAGGGGAATTTCGTCCGACACACGGCGAACGTCACCCGAGAATCGAGAGCGGACCTTCACACAATGCACAAGCCAGCACCAGAAATCTTGCCGTATCGGCGATTTTGATGGAGGGCATTGCCCGAAGTGTTCCCTTGTGCGACGATTTACGAGCCAACAAACGCGCGACGGGCACTTTTCGTCCTGAGGAGCTTCTCGCGCTTGTATCGCCAGGGCCATCAGATCACCGCAGCTGATTGTAATTAAATTCATTTTTTACGAAGAATTACTATTAAGTTTAATATATAAACCAAGAAATTTCGAACAAAAAACATTTGGATATCTTTATTATTCTATTTGCTATACACTTGATTTTGTTTATATCAAGTGAATGACAAAGCCGGTTCGGTTTTCCACCAAAGCGGGAGCATTTCGAAGATGCAACTCGGGTCGATTCGAGGCGCTGGTGTGCGTGGGGCTGGGCGCGTTGCTCGGTTTCGTCGCCGCAACGAGAGAGGTCGTTCCCCTGTCGCGGGCCGGTGTGGCCACGCCGGCCGTAGAGCGGGCCGTCGAGGAGCCCGGACGGACCGACCCGGGCCCTGTTACGGCCGGATGCGGTTCGGAGGGCATCGCCCGGAGCGTCTTGCTGGCCCAGGCCGGCGCGGCGACGACCAGGGCCGGGGCCGCGCCGGCTTCCTCCGGGAAGCGGACGAACATCATCTGCATCATGGGTGACGACGTCGGCTGGTTCAACATCGCCGCCTACCATCGCGGCATCATGGCCGGCAAGACACCGAATCTCGACCGGCTCGCGGCGCAGGGGATGCTGTTCACCGACTACTATGCCGAGCCAAGCTGCACGGCGGGCCGTGCGAACTTCCTCACGGGCCAGTTGCCGATCCGCACCGGTTTGACCACCGTGGGCCAGGCCGGCGCCCGGGTCGGGATGCCATCCACCGCTCCCACCGTCGCCACGGCGTTGAAGTCGATGGGATACGCCACCGGCCAGTTCGGCAAGAACCACCTGGGGGACCTCAACGAGTATCTCCCCACGGTCCACGGGTTCGATGAGTTCTTCGGCTATCTCTACCACCTCGACGCCATGGAAGACCCGGCCTCGCACTCGTACCCCCCCGAGCTGACGGCCAGGATCGGCCCCCGGAACATGATTCATAGCTGGGCGACCGAGAAAGACGACGCGACCGAGCAGCCGCGGTGGGGCAAGATCGGCAAGCAGAAGATCGAGGACGCCGGCACGCTTTACCCCGATCGCATGAAGACGGTGGACGACGAAATCCTGGATCACACGTTCAAGTTCATCGACAAGGCAAAGGAGAACGACAAGCCGTTCTTCGTCTGGCTCAATCCGACCCGGATGCACGTCATCACTCACCTCTCCGACAAGTACGCCCGGATGCAGACGCCGGAAAACGGCTGGTACACCTATGAGGCCGGCATGGCCCAGCTCGACGACATCGTCGGCTCGGTGATGAAGAAGCTGGAGGACATGGGGGTCGCGGACGACACGATCCTGGTCTTCACGACGGATAATGGCGCCGAGAACTTCACCTGGCCGGACGGCGGCCAGACGCCATTCAGCGGCGGCAAGGGAACGGTGCTCGAAGGGGGCATGCGCGTGCCCTGTATCGTCCGATGGCCAGGCAAGGTGCCGGCCGGCAAGGTCGAGAACCAGCTCATGTCGGGACTCGACTGGTTCCCGACCTTCGTGGCCGCCGCCGGCAACCCCGCGATCGCTGACCAGCTCAGGCATGGCAAATCCCTCGGCGACACGAATTTCAAGGTCCACCTCGACGGCTACAACCAGCTCGATCTCCTGACCGGCAAAGGACCATCGAAGCGTCATGAGGTCCTGTACTTCGCCGAGGGAACGCTGGGCGCGGTGCGGATCGATGATTACAAATACCGGTTCATCGACCAGCCCAACGGCTGGCTCGGCGGTTCGATCAAGCCCGACTGGCCGATCCTGGTCAATCTCCGCCTTGACCCCTTCGAGCGCACCGGTCTTTCCGGCTCATTGAACTTCTATAGCTTCTACATCCACGAGTTCTGGCGCTTCACCTTCGTCCAGCAAGAAGTGGCGAGGATCGCCGAAAGCTTCATCGCGTTTCCGCCGATGCAAAAAGGCGCCAGCTTCAACCTCGAAGCCGTGAAGGAGCAGATCCTCAAGGCCGTTCAGATGCGGGCGGCCAAGTGACGTGAGGCGGATGGATTCGTTACCAGGCCCTCAGGCGTGGCGCAGCCATTCGGTTCACCACGCCTGAGGGCCTGATCCTGCATTGATTTACAAAAATTTTGAAACATCTTTAAGTTTTAATAATTTTAACAACATCAAATATTTAATTATGAATGTTCAGTTTAAATTTAGTTTTCTTAAAATCGTCATGCTCATTGTTCTTCTCGCGATATTGCACCGGACCAACCCCTCGCAGGCGGCGGGGGAGGAACTGGTACGTGAGAGCGGCCCGAACGAGAGGGCGCCTCTCGACCGGTGGCCCGCACCGCCGATCCCCGGTTTCGATCGCCGCGGGCGACGGTTCGAACCTTCCTGATCGCGATGAATCTGACCGAGGATGATCCCCACCGGATCAACGACGCCGTCGCTTGCCTTGACCTCTCGGGTATCGCGCCCGAGCGGCGCGACGAGGGCCGGCTGGCGTTCGCGCTGGAGTTTATCCTGCGATCGACCAACATCCCGACGGTGGTGATTCCCGAGATGGTGGACGGTTCGGAGTGCACGATCGGCGAAAGCAAGGACATCAAGCTCACGCTGCACCGGATGGAGGACGGACGCTGGCTTTTCGATAGCAAGACGCTCGAGGATCTGCCGAGGATGCGGTTGTTCCTCTGGCAGCGGGACCTCGCGGCGGGGCGATCGAAGGCCGCGGAGGACGTTCCGGCCGATTTCCGGTCTCCATACGCAATGTTTCACACGTTCATTGATGCGTTCAAGAAGGGTGATCTCGACACGGCTGCGCGTTGCCTGGATCTGGGCGATGTCCCAGACCCGGCCCGTTCGCCTGTCGGAAGGGTCACGGCGGTGAAGCTGAAGGAGGTTCTCGACCGATCCGTCTTCATCATCTTTCAGGACCTGCCCGATTCCTCGGTCGGCGTCCCGCTGGCGGCCCTCGTCCACCATGAGGGGCGGATCACCGCGGAGCGGCAGGTCGCGGGCGTTCGCAAGGGGCAGTGGCTCTTTAACCGGGCCACGGTTCGTTCTCTGGACCGGCTTTACGATGTGTTCGAGTCGAAGCCCGTCGTCCCCGAGCTGGTCGCGACCGGCCGCCCGGACCGCGATCCGTCGTTTGGAGAATCGCCCGCGTTATGGCTCCGGCATCAGGTTCCGGCCGGGCTTCGCTACCGGGTTGGACCCAGGGACTGGTTCTCGATCGCGCTGTATCAGGTCCTCGGGATGGTGACGCTCGTCGTGTTGACCGTTCCGATTTACTCTCTTGTCGTCGGTCCGACCAGCCGCTTGATCGGGGTCTTGATGCGGCGTCGGGGTGTTGCGATCGACGATCGAGACGCCAGGACCTGGGTCCGTCCCCTTGGTGGGCTGGCGGTGGTCTGGTGGCTCGTCCAGGGAGTGTTGATCCTCGACCTGCGGATCGAGGTTCTGGGCGCGTTTCTGGCCGTCCTTGTACCGGCCTTCTGGCTGGCGTCGACCCTGGCGGTCTACCAGTTGATCGACCCGTTCTTGAAGCTCGTGGCCGGACCCGCGGTGGCGCGGGAGGGAGCATCGACGCTGGCGGCGATGGGCTTTCCGGTGCTGTCGCTGGTGCTCAAGATCCTGGTGGTCGCCTGGGGACTGGCCGCGGTCCTCTCGCTGTTCGAGTTCGACGTCGGGACCGTGCTCGCGGGCCTGGGCATCGGCGGCCTCGCCTTTGCTCTCGCCGCTCAGGATACGCTCAAGAACTTCTTCGGATCGTTGATGCTCATCGCCGACCGCACGTTCCGGGTCGGCGACCTGGTAAAAATCAGCGATAACGAGGGCGTGGTCGAATCGGTCGGGCTCCGGACCACCCGGATTCGCCGGCTGGACGACTCGCTCATGACCATCCCCAATTCCGACCTGACCACGGCGCACGTCACCAACTTCGGCGCCCGTCGTCGTCGCCGCTTCCAGACGCGCCTGTCGGTGCCCTACGGCACGCCCACGGATCGCCTGATCGCCTTCCGTGACGGTCTCCAGGAATTGGTCCGGCAGCACCCCGGAGTGCTCCCGGAGAAACGCGAGGTCGCACTGAATGACCTGGGAAGCTCCGGGGTCGAGATCCTGCTCCAGGTCTTCTTCGATGTGTCGGATGGCCACACCGAGCTGATCGCCCGCGACGGCCTGATCCTCGAGCTCGTCCGCCTCGCCGATCGGCTTGGCATCACTTTGGGCTGAACCCGTCGCGCCGCCCTGGATCCCAATCCGTTGCTCGAACATTTTGACTCGAGCCTCTGGTCGAAGAACCGGTCTTTACTGAAGGAAAGATGCAGGATGAAGAAGGTCGTTTTTGCAATCATCGTCGCGTCCGTCGCGACGGCGCTTCCCCTGAGCGCCCAGGAAACAAGGAAGCGGCCGCCGCCACCTTCCGGTGTCCGGCAATCCGCCACCGCAACGACAACGACCGCGCCGGCCGCGCGGGGCGACGACGGGAAGGCCATCGAGGCCCTTCGCGAAGCGTTCACGAGGGCGTTCAACGCCGGCGACGCGTCGGCCGCCGCCGCCACCTATTCCGAGACGGCCCTCGTCGTGGATGAACAGGGCGATCGGATCGAAGGTCGTGCCGCGATCCGCGATCAGTACGCCGCGTCGTTCGCCGACAATCCCGGCAGCACGATCGCCATCGAGGTCGATCTGCTCCGCTTCCTCGGCCCGGAGACCGCCATCGAGGAAGGGCGCACGACAATCAAGCCTTCGGCGGCGGGCGCCTCGCCCGAGGTCACCCGCTTCACCACGGTGTACGTCAAGATCGGCGGCCACTGGCTCCAGTCCGCCGTCCGCGACGAGGTCGCGCACGATCTCACTCCCCATGACCACCTCAAGGATCTCGAGTGGCTCGTCGGCGACTGGGTCAACGAGAGTCAGGACGCGGTCGTCTCCACCACCTGCAAGTGGGCCCATGGCGGCAATTTCCTCGACCGCGAATTCACCATGAAGACCAAAGGTCAGCCCGTCCTCTCGGGGACCCAGCGCATCGGTTGGGACCCGTTGAAACGGCAGTTCAAGACCTGGATCTTCGATTCCGAGGGGGGCCACGGCGAAGGATACTGGACACAGAACGGCAACCAGTGGGTGATCAAGGTTGAAGGCATTCGTCAGGATGGCCTGACCGCATCGGCCACGAACATCCTCACCCGCCTGGGCAAGGACCGGATCAGCTGGCAGTCGGTGGACCGGACCCTCGGCGGCTCCGCGATCGACGGCGTCGACGAGTTCGTCGTGGTCCGAACGCCGCCCGAAGCCGGCAAGTAACCACCCGTCCCGTTATCCCTTCCGACAACTCAGGATCACTTCCATGACACGCATTCTCGCGACCCTCGCACTCGGTGCCTCATTCACGCTCCTTACCGTTCCGTCCGTCGCCCTTGCCGGTCGCGGCGGAGGGATGGGCGGCAACATGCAACGCGGTGGTGGACCCGGCGGAGGTGGTGGCGCTCGCGGCGGGGGTGGTTTCAGCGGCGAAGGTCGTGGCGCTGGCGGCGGAATGAACCATTCTCCCGCGTTCAGTCCGCCACGCTCCACGATGAATGGTCCGTCAGGCGGCAGCCGCAATCCCCGATCCGACGACGGCGGCGCAGGGGGTCGTTCATTCGATTCCAGCAACCCGAACGCGAATCGATCGTCGGCCGACGGCCGCAATCCGTACGCGAGCAACACCGACACAGGCAGCCGTAACTTCAATTCCACCAATCCGAACTCAAGCGCCGCCGCGGCGGGCGCGAGCGCGGCTCATCGCAACCAGAACCCCTACTCCAACGCCGGCGCCGCAGCGGCAGGCGCGGGCGTCGCCAACCGCAATCAGAGCCCCTACTCCAACGCCGGCGCCGCAGCGGCAGGCGCGGGCGTCGCCAACCGCAATCAGAGCCCCTACTCCAACGCCGGCGCCGCAGCGGCAGGCGCGGGCGTTGCCAATCGCAATCAGAGCCCCTACTCCAACGCCGGCGCCGCAGCGGCAGGCGCGGGCGTTGCCAATCGCAATCAGAGTCCCTACTCCAACGCGGATGCGGCGGCCCTGGGAGCGGGCGTCGCGAATCGCAACCAGTACGATTCGTACCATCCCGGAATGTCCAACGGATACTGGAACGGCAACTACGGCGCATCGGCCGTGAGCGGCTATGGCGGTGTCGGCGCCTGGGGCATGGGCTCGCCGGCCTATGGCTACGGCTACTCGTCGTACACGAACCCATACTCCGCGGGTTCCACAACAGTCGGAGGCACCGGACAGCCTGTCAACCCGGCGCCAGCGGCCAGCGCGCCGTCGTATGATTACTCTCAGCCCCTGAACACGGCGACCGATCCGCCGCCGCCCGCCGTGGCCGACCAGGCGAGCTCGGCCATCGCCCAGGCGCGTGCCGCCTTCCAGTCGGGAGACTACGACACCGCGCTTCAGCTCACACAGCAGGCGCTCGGGCAGTTGCCGAACGACGCCACCTTGCATGAGTTCCTCGGTCTCGTCTTCTTCGCCCGAGGCAACTACGAGCAGGCCGCCGCCCCGATTTACTCGGTCCTTTCCATCGGCCCTGGCTGGGACTGGACCACCCTTATCTCTAACTATACAGATGCCGACATTTACACACAACAGCTACGTGGCCTGGAGACCTACGTGCAGCGCCAACCCCAAATCGGCCGCCGCTCAGTTCGTCCTGGCTTACCACTACATCACGCAAGGACACGGTGATTCCGCGGTTCCGATGCTCGAAAACGTGGTGACGCTCCAGCCGAGCGACACGCTCTCGGCGCAGCTCCTGAGCAAGCTTCGTCCGGCGAGCCCCAACGCGGTCGCGACCACGCCCTCAACACCGGCCCCACCTCGCGACCCGGGCAAGCTGGCGGGCAGATGGGTCGCTCAACCCCCGAACGCGACGATCACGCTCACGATCAAGCCCGACAGCGCCTTCGACTGGGCCTGCCAGGGTTCCGGCAAACCCCCTGTGACAATCAGTGGTTCGTCGAGCCTGGCCGATGGAGTGCTCACGCTCATCGGCGACAAATCGAGCGCGGGTAATCTGGCCGGCAACGTCGTCTGGCAAGACGACAGCCACTTCGGCTTCCGTACGCTCGGCGCACCTTCTGATGACCCGGGACTCCAGTTCCATCGCTGAGCCACGGCGTTCGCGGCCAGTGCTCCCATCCTGATCGACGCCGATCATCCAGCTTCCCTCGGAATCGACGAGACAGGCGAGTCCGCCCCGCCTTTCGACTCCGAGGGAACCACCGTCATCGGGATCGCGAAGGAACCGGCCGTTGATGGTCGGAATTTTTATACCAACAATCAAAATGAGCAAATACTCAGACAAAATCGCGATCGCGATCACGCGCTTCGTCGAGAATCCCATCACCAACCTGGTGAAGGGGATCGCGCTGTTGCTGATCGGGCTTTCCGAGGCCTCGAGGACCTTTACCGACGATCTCTCTCACAAGCGATTGCGCGTCGGCCACGGCCTGATCATCATCGGGTTTTTCGGCATCCTCGACGCGCTTCCCCATTTCATCGGGGGGCTCGAGGCGGGTAAACGATACCTGGAACTGCGTGACCGTAAACCACGGCCCGATCGCGAGTCCGGGTTTGACATCACGTCGGGATCGGGGGACGATCAACCCTGTTGAACCCAGACCCAGCCCTCGGGATCGCCACGATGAGGCGTCATTGAAAGCGCTGCTCATACTCATGGCCTTGCTCGAGGCCGGGACAGGAGTCGCACTCGCGGTCTCACCTTCTGCGGTGGTCCGGTTGCTGCTGGGCACATCACTCGATTCAACGGCTGGCGTTGTCCTGGGCCGGATGCTCGGCGCTGCGCTTTTCGCGATCGGTGCGGCCTGCTGGGCGGTGCGCGACGATGCGCGAGGCCGGACGGCATCGGGCCTGATCCTGGCCATCCTGCCGTATCATATCGCGGTCGTCTCGTTACTGAGCCACGCTCGACTCGGCCTGGAGATGACAGGCATCGGCTTGTGGCCGGTGGTGATCATCCATGCCGCACTGGCGGTCTGGTGCGTGGCCATCCGCTTCAACTTGCGCGGCGGGTGATCGATTTCATGTTGAGGATCATGCGCTTGCAAGAGCGGAATCGAGCGAATCGACCTGTCGCGGCAACCGGAGTGGAACCATCATCCTGGTCCGCCCGGCCGAAAGGGCCGGGCCGGCTCATCCAGGTCCCTCGTCTCCGGCGGTGAGATCGCGATGGAAGCCCAGGGGCCGGTTCCCGCGTCGATATTGCCCTGGCGTCAGGCCAACCTCGCGCTTGAAAAGCACGCTCAGATATTCCGGGTGCTGAAAACCGGCGAGCTCGGCGATGTGGTTGAGCTTGAAGTCAGTCTCGGTCAGGAGCTGTTTGACTCGCTGGATCTGGAGCGCGCGGATCTCGGCCTGGGGTGAACGGCCCACGTACTTACGGAACCGTTGCTCAAGCGCGGAACGCGAGAGCTGGACCCGGTCGAGCACATCCTGAACGCTGATTCCTCGGCAGGCATTGGCGCGGATGAACCGGAGCGCCGCGACGATGTGAACGTCCTCGATGGAAAGCAGATCGGTCGACGTCCGCACGGCCAGCCCTCGAGGCGGAATGAGGCGTTCCTCGAAATCGACGGTCGCGCCGTTCATGAGCTGGTCGAGGAGCTCGGCGGCCTCGTAGCCGATCCGCTCCGGATTCGGGATGATGCTCGATAGCGGTGGGTCGCAGAGCTCGCAGAGGATCGGGTCATCGTCCACGCCAATCACGGCCACATCCTCGGGAACCCGAAAATCGTCTCGCCGGCAGGCGTCGAGGACATGGAGCCCGCGGATGTCGTTACAGGCCATGATCCCGACCGGTTTCGCAAGCCCCTTGAGCCAACGCGCAATGCAGGCTTGCTCGCGCTCCCAGCTCCGGGCTTCGGGGCCATCAAGGGGCGACTCGTAGGTTTCCACCGAGGAACCAAACGCCGAGATGGTCTCGAGAAATCCCTCGCGCCGCCGCTCCGACCACTGGGTGTTCGAGTAGCCGCAGAAGCCGAACGAGCGCAGGCCGCAATCCACCAGGTGTTCCGCGGCCAGGCGGCCGATCGCCCAGTCGTCGGAGACAATCCGCGGCAGACCGAAGTGTGGCAGGCGATGCGTCAGATCGACCGCCGCGATTCCCGAGGTCCGGGTCGCGGCGGCGAACGTCGGACTGCTGAGACGAGAAATCACCCCGTCGCCCTTCCACGATTTGAGCCAGCGTGGAGGTAGCGTGTTGATGGCTCGCTGTTCGACGAACACCGACCAGGCCTGGTGCGCGCGGAGATATCGGGCGATTCCTTGAAGGAGGCGTCGGCCGTAGACACTCGATGTCTCGATCAGGAGGGCAACACGAGGACGACGATCCAAGGCAGCATCACCTCAATAGTCAGGGAGGATGTAAGGTACACCAAGGCAGCGAGATTTCCCTGGAGCGTGGGAGTCGCGTGATGGTTTTTCCAAACAGCCGCGCGTTTCTGTCCAGATCCAACACCTGGGAAAAGGGAAGTTTCGCCGACCGCGCAAGGATTCTCAAAAAAAATGAGGTTACTTCTCATTGCCTCGGAGCCTTTGATCGAGATACTTTGCGCGGGTAGGACGATTCGCCAGAAGTTTCCCCCTCCGCGTTAGTCCTCCGTCAGCCCCCCCACGTTCGTCACCCTTCTTCATCGACAATCTGGGGAGAACTGCCATGCAGTACACTCTGCGGCGGCCTAATCGTGGTTTCACTCTGATCGAGCTCCTGGTCGTGATCGCGATCATCGCGGTCCTGATCGCGCTCTTGCTGCCGGCGGTGCAGGCGGCGCGCGAGGCGGCGCGCCGGATGCAATGCGTCAACAATCTTAAACAATTAGGGTTGGCGGTCCAGAACTATGTCTCCTCGAACGATTCGCTCCCACCCACGGGCGATAGCACCAACAAAAAGTTATATCCATATTCAAATAATTTCGGCATGAAAACACGGATCTTGCCGTTCCTGGAACAGTCGGCGATGTTCAACGCGATCAACTGGAGCTACATCGCCGAACCCTCACCGGGAAATTTCGGCTCGGGCGGCAACGACACCGTCGTGACTGCCCAGATCAACGCGTTTCTCTGTCCTTCCGACGGCAACATCCCTGCCGCCATGTACAAATTTCGCAACGGGATCAGCGGCTCCCGCCAGCAGGGCTACACCAGCTATCCCAACAATATCGGTACCATGTTCGCGCTCAACGGCGGCAAGATCAACGGCCCCGGCTACATCATCGGCCAGCCCAGCACGGGACCGGTCGTCCGGCTCGCGAACATCACCGACGGCCTGTCCAACACCGCCATGTTCAGCGAGTTCATCCGGGGCAAGAACGGCACCACGCAGCGGGGCCTGTTCCAGATCTACCCCTCATCCATCGCCTGGCCTGGAACTATGAATGGAGTGAATACTTATACCTATTTACTCCAGATCGTCAATCAGTGCAAGAACACGTTCACGGCCAGCGCGACCTATGACCACAAGGGGGCGAAGTGGTTCAACGACGGGTGCGGCGAGGGAGGCTGCTACTCGCACGTCATGCCGCCGAACCTCAACGCCTGTCAGTTTTCCGGACTTCTCTGGCCCGGTGGTCGGACCCTGGTGGGCGCCAGCTCAAACCACCCCGGCGGCGCGAACGTCAGCTTCCTGGATGGCTCGGTCCACTTCGTCAAGAACAGCGTCAACCCCCAGACCTGGTGGTCGATCGCCACCATGGCCGGCGGCGAGGTGATCAGCGCCAATAGTCTGTGAACCCGACAGGACGCGCGACAACGACGGCGCGATTCGTTGCTCCTGAGTGCGTGGAAGCGAACGGGCCAGCTCTCCCGTCAGCAAAGGCCCGTTCCTTCGCGCGCTCAAAACCCGGCACCAGGCAAAGTTGCAGCGCGAGTCGAGCCCAAAAAACAAACGATCTCAATAAAAAATACAATATCGCCCATTTCCACGGGCCCGATCGCGGGTTACGATCGATCCTTGTCGGTGAGTGTCCTCAGGAGTCCAGATGCTCACCCGATTCCCCCTTGCGGAGATCGATTTCGATTTCCACACAAAATTTCTCCATGATCATTAGTAAATCTACCTGGAGAACGGGAAGCAGCCATGCGTACCAGCACCCATCGAGAACATCGCGGGTTCACACTGATCGAACTCCTGGTCGTGATCGCGATCATCGCGGTCCTGATCGCGCTCTTACTGCCAGCGGTTCAGGCGGCGCGCGAGGCGGCGCGACGGGCCCAGTGTGTCAATAACATGAAACAGCTTGGCCTCGCGGTCCAGAACTACGCGTCGGCCAACGACTCGATCCCTCCCACCGCGGACAACACAGCCAACAAGGCCCTCTATCCTTACTCGAACAACTTCGGCATGAAGGCGCGGATCTTGCCCTTCCTCGAACAGACCGCGATGTTCAACGCCATCAATTTCAGTTTCATCGCCGAGCCCGCCAACGGGGCCGCGGGCGCGGGTCGAACGATACCATCTGCACGGCGCAGATCAACAACTTCCTCTGTCCGTCCGACGGCAATGTTCCCTGTGGCATGTATACCTTCAAGAACGGGATCAGCGGCGCCCGCCAGCAGGGCTACACCAATTACCCCAACAACGTCGGCACCATGTTTCCGCTCAACGGAGGCAAGACCGACGGTCCCGCCTACATGATCGGCCAGCCCGGGACCGGGCCAACCCTGACCTTCGCCAGCATCACCGACGGCCTGTCCAACACCGCCATGTTCAGCGAGTACATCCGGGGCAAGAACGGAACCAAGCAGCTTGGCCTGTTCCAGATCTACGTCTCGTCGGTCCCCTGGCCCAACGCGCCACTCACCACCAACAAGTATACCTACCTCATCAATACGATGAACCAGTGCAAGAGCACGACAACCGTCAATCCAAGTTATGATCACAAAGGAATGAAGTGGTTCAATGATGCCTGCTCTCAGGGAGGGTGCTACTCGCACATCATGCCTCCGAACCTCAATGCGTGCGAGTTCGCGGGCCTGGGGAACGGCTATCAATTGCGTACGATGGTGGGCGCGAGCTCGAACCATCCCGGCGGAGTGAATGTCAGCTTCCTGGATGGCTCGGTCCACTTCATCAAGAACAGCGTCAGCCCGCAAACCTGGTGGTCGATTGCCACCATGGCCGGCGGCGAGGTGATCGACGCCAATAGCCTCTAATTAAGTGCACCGGAACCGACTCTCGGGCAATGCGTTTCCTGAACCGGTTCTCTCAGGCCCCCCATTGCCCGATCAGACCACCTCTCACGGTCACTCCTCGCGTGATCGTGGGAGGACCTCCTCGCGAAGGTCTCGCCGTTTTCGGCGAGACCATTTTCCCCTGCCAGGCACGACCCGCCGAAAGTAAGGTTCTCAAAAAGCCGTACCACAGAACTCATTTCTTTCTCAATATCTCTCGGGATATACTGTAAGGATAGGCCCGTCCGAAATCCTTCGGCTCTTCCCACCGATAAGATCTCACGGACTTTCCACCCCCCCAACCGACTTATAAATCCCGGCTATCTTTTTCAACATGGAGATCCGGCATGCGGGCGATGGAAGATCGTCAACGACAGGGGTTCACCCTGATCGAGCTTCTGGTCGTGATCGCGATCATCGCGGTCCTGATCGCGCTACTGCTCCCCGCGGTCCAGGCGGCGCGCGAGGCGGCGCGGCGAAGCCAGTGTGTCAACAATCTCAAGCAGCTCGGCCTGGCCGTCATGAATTACGAGAGCGCCAATGGCGCCTTGCCTCCGAGCGGCGTGAATGTCACCACCATTCCGCTCGGAACCTTCGGCATGAAGCCGCGGATCTTGCCGTTCCTGGAACAGGCGGCGATCTTCAACGCCATCAACTTCACCTTCAACCCCGAAGCGTCCCAGGGCCAGAACGATACCATCATCGTGGTCCAGATCAATACCTTACTCTGTCCTTCCGACGGCAATGTTCCGGGAGCACCGTGGACCTTCAAGAACGGGACCGGTACGTTTCCCCAGAACGGGACAAATTACCCCAACAATATCGGTACCGTGCTGAGCAACAACGGCGGCATGTTCGACGGCCCCGCCTATCGCATGAACCTGGCCTCGCACGGGCCGACCATCACGCTGGCCTCGGTCACGGACGGGACCTCCAACACCGCCATGTTCAGCGAGTGGATCAAGGGACGAAATGATAGTTCCCAGGGCATTTACCAGATCTACACGGCCAATACGTCATTACCACCGAACACGACATTCACACCCCTGAATACGCTGATTCCCACCTGTCAGAGCGCCAGCAGCACGATCGCCTTCAGCCGCAAGGGAGAGATCTGGGTCAACGAGTATTGCGGCCAGGGCGGTTGTTATTCTCATGTCATGACACCAAATTTGAGGTCATGCTATTTCAAGGGCCAGGGTCAGCAGCCAGGCAATGGCCTGATCGGGGCGCAGTCGAACCATCCGGGCGGAGTTAATGTCGGCTTCCTCGACGGTTCGGTCAAGTTCGTCAAGAACAGCGTCAATCCGCAAACCTGGTGGGCGATCGCCACGTATGCCCGCGGCGAGGTGTTCAGCGCCGATAGCTTGTAGTGAACGACCGCCTGGCTTAACCTCGTGTGGGTCTGGTACTCGATCGCCAACAGCCCCACGAGGTTCAACGCATGCGTGGTAAGGTCCGGAAGCTCTCGCGTGTTGGCGCGATCCTCGCCTTCCTGGCGATCGGCGCCGGCCTGATCGTTTTCGCGGCCAGGCGGAGCGGTGGCCAGGCCACGCCTCGATCGGCGTTGCCGAAGGTGGTGCTGGTCGGCGATTCGATCCGATGGGGCTACGCGCCCCGGGTCGCACGGCGGCTCGAGGGCAAGGCCGTGGTCGTCAGCGCTGAACCGAACGGTCTGGCGAGCGACAATGTGCTGGCGCATCTCGACGAGTGGGTGATCCGCGAGGACCCCGACGTTGTGCATTTCAACTGCGGCCTGCACGACCTTCAGCGGTCGAGGGCCACGGGACGCCATCCGTTCGAGCTGGCGACTTATGTCGAGAACCTGGGACGGATCGTCGACCGGATCAAGGGCCGGACGAAGGCCCGGATCCTCTTCGCCAGCACCACTCCGATCCTGGATCAGCGGCAGGCGAAGCTCCATGTCCCTTTCGATATGAAAGAGGCCGACGTCCGAGAGTATAACGACGCGGCCTTCGCGCTGATGTCCGAGCATGGCGTGCCCGTGGATGATCTCCACGCCGTGATCGAGAGCGCGGGGACGGAGGCGCTACTGACCTCGGATGGAACCCATGCGACCCCCGAGGGCTACGAACGGCTGGCCGAGGCGGTGGCCGATTGCGTGCTTCGCCAGATCACGCTGATGCATCCACTGATCCTGAAGACTCCGGCCTCGGGACCCGAGGCGGCGCGTCGTTATCTAGCCGAGGCCGAGGCCCGGGACCGGCAAGTGCCCGAGGCGTATCGCAAGATCGAGGTACCCGAGTTTCCGGTCCCTCGCGACGCGGCCGACTGGGCAAAGCGTCGGCCAGAAGTCCGGGCGTCGGTGCTCCAGTCGCTGGGCGATCTGCCCCCGCGACCCTCACCGCCGCGCGCCCGGACGATCTCCCGCGAGCTACACAAGGATTATGTGCTGGAAAAGGTACGGATTGAATCGGACGTGCCCGGCGGCACGGTGCCCGCGCTGTACTTGCTGCCGGCACGTCGCGTGGGAAAGGTCCCGGCGATCCTCTGGCTTCACTCGTCAACCCCCGACTCGACCCAGATCCTCACCCCCAACAGCAATGGAGGCAGCGAGCCGCTGGGAGAGGTTCTGGTCAGGGAGGGCTACGCCGTGCTGGCCCCTGATGCTCACTGGCACGGCGAACGCTCGGGGACGGGACCATCGGGGACCGCCGAGACCGGCCGGGCGGAGCAGGAGAGCCTCTTCAAACTCGACCTCTGGCAGGGCAGGACGCTCTGGGGGATGTTCGTCCGCGATGATCAGCTCGCGCTCGATTATCTGTGTGGCCGGGCGGAGATCGATCCGGCACGGATCGGCGCGACCGGCATGAGCATGGGGAGCACCCGCGCCTGGTGGCTCGCGGCGGTGGACGACCGGGTCGCGGCCGTGGCGGCCGTGGCGTGTCTGACCCGCTATCAGAACCTGATCCGACACGGCGAGCTGCGCCAGCACGGGGTTTACTACTTCGTCAACGGCCTGTTGAACCGCTTCGATTCCGAGGGTGTGCTCGCCCTGATCGCCCCACGACCGTTCCTGGCGCTGACGGGCGAACTCGATGCCGGTTCGCCCGCCGACGGAGTCCTGCGCACTCGATCGGATCGTCGGCAAAACCTACGCGGCCCTCGCGGCCGAAAATCGGTTGCGCAACGTGCTCTATCCCGAGATCGGGCACGTCTACACGCCCGAGATGCGGGCCGAGGTTCTCGCCTGGTTCGACCGCTGGCTGAAACCGAAACCGTGAACCGTGACGGTGTTCGCCTGTGCTCCAGCAACCTGAGTGGGCGGGGTCTGTTTTCGGACCCTGGCCGTCAGAGTCGGGGTGTCTCCGGCCGGGGTTGTGGCGTAGCTACCTCGGGGCCGCTTCATGTTCGATGAGTGACCGAGGTATCTCCGGCTCACCCCCCACCGCGACCACCCCCTGATGCGAAGGATGGTCGGAAACAGGGTCCGAACCCGGCCGATTCCGTCGGCCCGCGCCGCGGGTGCGCGAGTCAGGCGTACCCGGAATTTGCCGGCGGCGCCGGTCGTGACGGCGAGAGCCGGCATCTCCGCGCTCTCCGCGCGGAATCGTAGCTCGGACCCGGACGGTTTCACGATGTTATCTAATAGGATGAGGCCGCGCTACGGGCGCGTCCTGGGTGCTCCTTGGCAATTCGAGTGAATCCAGCGAATCGTCGCTTCGCGCCGATTCGACCCATTTGACCACCGGTACGAACGAACTCGACCCCGGTACAAACGAACTCGACCCGAGCGCAAACGAACTCGACCGCCAGCACAAACGAACTCGACCGCCAGCACAAACGAACTCGACCGCCAGCACAAACGAACTCGACCCGAGCACGAACGAACTCGACCGCCGGCACGAACGAACTCGCGCCCCGGTACAAACGAATTCGCGCCCCGGTACAAACGAACTCGACCGGCAGCACGAACGAACTCGACAACCCGCCGGATGGGCAAGACGGTTTGCACGGAGTCTGTTCCGAAACCGGATTATGACAATTGTAGGGCGGGCACGGCCCACCATCTTCGCAACGGCCTACGTTAACGAAGGGGGGGCGTCCACCCTCCGAAAGTTCCGTACAAACGAACTCGACCGACGGGCGGAGGGTCGGGGGGATTGGGACATGGCGAAGCGTCCCTACAAAGCACTTTCATCCCAGCCGCCAAAATTAATCCATTTCGCCCAAATAGCCCCAGACTCGTCTACAAGGACGATCCGTGCTGACTCGGCTGGCTGCTCTCGCGGATGATCAACCGGCCGGGGACGGCGACCGAGACGGGTCGCGCGTGGTAGAACTTGAGCCGTCGTCGCATGACCCAGAGCGCCTCCTCGGCGACCGCGCGGGCGGGATAGGCGAAGGTCGTGATTCCGAGGGAGAACTCCTGGCCGATCATCTGGTCGTCAAACCCAGTGAGAGCGATGTCGTCGGGAATGCGCTTACCCCGCGTCAACAGCTCGATCGCCAGGCCGATCGCGACCCGGTCGTGGTAGCAGACGACCCCATCGCAGCCCTGGTCGAGCAAACGGTCGCAGAGGATCCGGTAGGCGCGCTGGCTCGAGGGGTCGTCGGGATACTCCAGGACCGGCGGAAACGGCGTCACGGCCGGGATCAGTCCGCGTCGAATGGCCTGATCGTGGGCGAGCAGGAACCCGGCCAGTCGTGTGTTGTGACTGCTTGTCGGACCGCCCCGGACGAATCCGAGTCGTTTCCGCCCGGTTTCAAAGAGGTGCAGGGCGCACGTGATGCCACCCGTGAGGTCATCCTCGGCGACGAGGTCCCACTCCAGGGGACGGCATTCACCCAGGAGGTTACGGTCGAGCAGGACGACCGGCAGTTTCTCCTCGCGGCAGATGGCCAGGAGCCTTTCGTCGTCGCGCATCGGCCCGTCACCGATCCGGGACGGGATGAAAAACATCCCCGCCACGTTCGCCAGCCGCGCCTCGCGTACCGCGGCGCGGAGATCGGCTTCGGTTCGATCGAGATCGGAAGGGATCACGTCGAAGAGGACCTGCTCTCCGAGCTCGGCGGTCAGGTCGCGAAACGCCTGAATCGTGCTTTCCATGGACGAACGCTGCCAGGGACCGGGAGTGATCCGCAGACAGACCGCCCAGACCGCACTCGGAACCAGCGCCGCCGCCGCTCGACGGAAGACGCCGGCGCGGCCGCGGCGTCTCGACCAGCCCCTTACCAACCAGAACGTCGAGCGCACGTGCCGCCGTGGCCGGGGTCACGTCATATTGCTCCGCCACCTGCCGGACCCCGGGGAGCCGGCGTTCCGCTTCCCAGTGGTCAGCCGCGATCAGCGCTTCCAGCTCGTCGGCGATTAACTGGTACTTGGCCCGGCCGTCTTGAGGCATCGATGGACTCTCCGCTGCACCCGACAAAGAATCGCGGCTGACCAGTCCCAGCGCTCGCAAAAGTGCTGCGTACCTTCGGCCTACGCCCGTCGGACACCGTTCGAGAATGACAGATTGACGCCGAGCCCAAACGGAGCCTGTACGAACCTACCTGAATTATACAGGAAACGTTGGTGTTGATTCCAACGAACAGCGTGGCTAATGGTCGCGAATCCGGTACGGGCCATGACACGGAGGTCGTTATTCCAGGTATCCCAGGTCCGCCAGGCGTTGCTCGATGATGGCCTGCTCCTCGGGCGAGTAATCGAACGATGGCCGATGAGGCCCGTTGAGGGGACTTGCGGCGGGGTCCTGACGGGTAATGGGCAGGTCGGCGATACAGGCCAGGGGACGGCCTTCCATGATCCCAGGGATGGGCATACCGAGCAGCTTGAGCACGGTTGGGGCCACGTCGGGGAGATTGGCCTCAAGAGTCCGGCCCGGCGCGATTCCCGCGCCCGAGAGGGCGACGATGCCTTCGGGCCGGTGCGTGCCGGGGAGATTGGGATCGGCCTCGACCCAGGACCGGCCTGGAGCGAGCTTGGTGCGGACCCAGTAGTTCTCGTCGGGCAGGGCGATCAGGTCGGGATAGCCTTCGCGAGCCGGATCGATGCCATAAGCTTCGGCCGTGTCGATCACCTGGGGAAAGAGCGGCGTACCCGACTGAGGATGGCGGGCGTCGGCCATCGCGCCGGCCGCGGCTCGGCGGGCCTCGTCGATCTGCCGCGAGGTTTCCAGGGGTGCCCCGGCGCGTCGGGCGGTGGTGTTCAGGTAGACCATCGCCGCCGTGTCCTGGTGGGGGGCGAACGCCAGAGTCCGTTTCCAGTCGAACGGGAACTGCGCGACGACCGAGAGCGCGAATGACGAAGACCGCGCGTGTGGGTCGTCGCGCTTTGCGCCCCAGAGCCGGGCATGGTCAGCGGCCTGTCGGAATCGACGGCCCATCCGCCCGGCCAGACCGGGCAAGCGCGCAACGCCCGCATCGACGAGGATCCGGTTGACGTGGACGCGGCCGAGACACGGGCCGAATCCATGGTCACTGACCACCAGGATCGCCGCGTTGCGCTGGTCGGCGAGCTCGATCAAAAGGCCGAGCGCTCGGTCGAGCCCGGTCAGGACCGAGTGCGCCGCCGCGTTCCAGGGGGGAGCGTCGATGCCGGTCGCATCAACGTTCAGGTAGCGCCAGGCGCGATGCTGGAACGGGTCGAGGTTCTGGAACTGGACCATCAGGGCGGCCCAGTCGGGGACCATCCTGTCGGCCAGAAGTCCCCCCTCGGCCCGACCGAGGAAGCTCTCGGTGGTGAGCCGGGCGTTTTCGGTCAGTTCGTCGAGCGTTACCGGGTGCGCGCTTCCAGAAGTACCGGAGACTATACCGTGGGACCTCGGCGCGAAGCCGGCGGGCGAACTCGGGCGCGCCGAGAGCGCGGCATCGAGATGGGGAGCGTCCATCCCGGAGACAACCACGCCGCGGACATCAAGCGGCGGATAGGTTGCCGGCACGTTCAGGCTCACGACCGGCCGCCCCGCCTGCGAGATGACGTGCCAGAAGGTCGGAACCCGCACCCGGCCGGAGTGATTGACCTTCATCTGGCCAGCGGCGGTGTCGTAGTAACGATGGTCGAAGACCCCGTGCCGCGCGGGACCGCAGCCGGTCATCACGGTCGTCCATGCCGCCGACGTCACGGGCGGTACAATGGACCGCAAACTCCCGTATGCGGACCGGCCGAGCAAGGCGTCGAGGTTCGGCATGAGACCCTGACGGCGGAGCGGGTCGAGGACCGTCCAGGTCGCACCGTCCAGGCCCAGGATCATCAGACGATCGAAGGTTGTTGCCATCCGTCCGGCCTCGTCCTTATTCATGCGGGGAAAGAGCCGACTGGTCCAAATCGCTGGCGATCGCGACCGCGCAGGGGCTCAGCCGGCCTGCGCGAGGGGAACCGCGGCGGCGCCGGGGAGATCGATCGTGAAGTCCGCCTTGTAGTAGCCGGCAACCTGGTAGCGTTCGCCGCGTGACCGGTAGACCTGGGCGAAGCTCCGGCGCATCTTTTCGTAGAGGGGAAGCCGCGACTCTTCCTGCCGCAGCCAGTCGTTGTAGAGCCGCACCAGGCGTTCCGCGCGTTGACGGAAGTCGGACGGGACGGGGTCCTTGACGCCCAGGCCCATGACCGAGTGGGGAAACTTGTGATATCCCTGGAAGCCGGTCAGCCGCGCGGCATACGGCTCGAGCAGCCGCCGGAGGCAGCTCGGCGTCATCCGCCAGTAGTCGTCGGGATAGGCGTGGATTCGGAAGTTCAAGGGCGAGGTGATGACGCAGATCCCACCTGGCTTGAGAACGCGGAAGACCTCGTCAAACCCGCGCTGAACCGAGAAAACATGCTCGAACGTCTCGATCGCCAGGATCGTCCCCGCCGATCGGTCGGGCAGATTGATCGCAGTGACGTCCTCGACGCGATCGACCCCCGGCCCCGGACGCATGTCGCAGCCGACGTACGGCTTGCCCGGGAACAGGCCACGAAGGTCGGCGTAGTCGAGCTGGCCTTCCACCTGGTATGAGCCGAACTCGTAGATCGGGCCGGGACAGTCGAAGCTCTCGGCCGCCAGGCGGCAAAACGTCTTGTTATGGTCGCGCATCGGGTTCGTCGCTCCTCCCTGAGCAGACGTTGGGTGCACAGACGGATTCCGGACCAGGTTTGGCCTGGGCCGGATCAGGATGAGCGGATCATAAGTCAAGGGTCGAAATCGGGGAAGAGCGATTTTGCGCGGGGTACCGTTCATTCACCCGAGCCTGAGAATCGATCGAGCCTCCTCCTGCACGAGGCCGATAGACGACATGGACACATACGGGCACTCTCGCTAAGCTCCCGCCCAATCTGCGTGGGTCAGGAAGAAAGCGGTTTCAGAAGCGAAGGAGGTCCAGCATGACACGTTCTCTCGCTGCGAGGGGCCGGCGCGTCGTGGACGTGCTTCGAAGACTTCCCTGGGGTTTTCTGGGATCGCTGGTTCTCGTCATCCTGATCGAGCGCAGCTTGATCGCCCACAACCTGGCGTTCTCGAACCTGAGTGGCGAATGCTGGAACCGGGCCGGTCGGGAAGTGTTGACGGTCGCGCCCGGTAAAGATGTCCTCTGCATGGGTGACAGCCAGATCAAGTGCGGCATGGTCACTCCCTTGATCGAGGAGCGGACCGGCCGGTCCGCCTACAATCTCGCGGCTTTTGGGGCCCCGCCGCCGGCCACGTATTTCCTGCTCCGCCGCGCCCTCGCATCCGGCGCGGCACCCCGGACAATCGTGCTCGGTTTCAGCCCGGATCTTCTCGGTATCCGACCCGGCGAGATGGGGCATTTTCAGTGGGCCGATCTGCTCGATCTCCGCGAGACCGTCGAGCTCGCCTGGACAAGCCGTGACCCCGAGTTGTTCGCCTCGATCACGCTCAGCCGGTTGTTCCCATCGATCAAGAACCGAAAAGAGATCAGGGTTTACGTTTTCAAGGCGCTCTGCGCGGAGAGCTGGAACCCCGTCGAGGTCGCGCTTCAGTTCGCGCGCAACTGGAACCAGAACCGCGGAACCGTGATCTTTAACAAGGTGGACTATCCGATCAACGACCCGATCGAGGCGAAACGTCTGGAAGCTGCGCAATGGCGGCCTGATCCGACAAACGCTGCTTACCTCCGTCGTTGTCTTAAGCTCGCTGAGGCGAAGAACATCCAGGTGGTGTGGGTCATCTCGCCCAGCAGCCCGGTGACTCAGCAATTCAAGGATAACATGGGCATCACCCGGAAATACGAGCGGTTCGTCTACGGCGTGCTCGAGCGTCACCCGCACGTGTTGGTTCTGGACGGTCGCCGATCCGGTTACACGAAAGGCGTTTTCTACGACCCGGGCCATGTCGATCGCGACGGAGCGATCGGGCTGACCAACGCTGTGGTCGAGTACCTCAGGGGCGACCTGATCACTCGACGCGATGCGCCCACGCCCGAGCGATGGGTAGCGCTGCCGAAATACCAGGCACCGTCCTTACGTATCCCGATCGAGGACATCGGCGAGTCGTGGGGCCTGATCTGTCGGTTGCGCAAAGCTCAAATGCGGCGCTGAGCCTCGATCAGCGCGCGCCCGCCAGAGCCGCTACGACGATCGGTGTTCCGGACGACCAGGCGCTGCCGCTGCGCTCGACCCGGTGGTACAGCGTATCACGCTCGACAGGGACGCGCCCCGCCTCGCGGATCAGCCGCTCGATCTCGGCCACGGTGACTTCCTGAGGAGTCTCGGCGCCTGCTTCGTGGTAGATCTTTTCGTGGACGACCGTGCCGTCGATGTCGTCGGCACCGAACGAGAGCGCGATCTTCGCCGTCTTGATCCCAAGCATCACCCAGTAGGCTTTGATGTGAGGGAAGTTATCGAGCATCAGGCGGCTGATGGCCATCGTCTTCAGGTCCATCACACCCGACGGCTTCGGAATCTCGTCCATCCGCGAATTGTCGGGATGGAAGGCCAGGGGGATGAACGTCTGGAACCCACCGGTCTCGTCCTGGAGCTCGCGGAGCCGAACCAGGTGGTCGATCCGGTGCTTGGGGCGGTCGATATGGCCGTAAAGCATCGTGGCATTCGAGTGTAGCCCCAGCCGATGCGCGGTCCGGTGGACCTCGAGCCAGGTCTCGGTTGACGCCTTGGCGCCGCAGATCTTCTCGCGGACCTCGGGATGGAAGATCTCGGCCCCGCCGCCGGGCAAGCTCCCTAGTCCGGCATCAACCAGCCGCTGAAGGATCGTCGCGATCGGCTGTCGTGCGATCCTGGCGAAGAACTCGATCTCGACCGCCGTATACGCCTTGATGTGGATCTCGGGATAGGCCTCCTTGATCCATCGGACCACGTCCACGTAGTACTCGAACGGTAGTTTATGGTGCAGGCCGCCGACGATATGCAACTCGGTCGCACCCCGGCCGTGGGCCTGGCCGGCTCGCTCGAGGATCTGGTCGCGGTCCATCACGTAGCCCCGCGGATCGTCCAGCCCCGCCCGGAAGGCACAGAAGTCGCAGGTGTAAACGCAAACGTTCGTCGGGTTGATGTGGGTGTTGACGTTGTAGTATCCGAAGTTGCCGTTGTACCGCTCGCGGACCAGGTTGGCCATCTCACCCAGCGCGAATAGGTCGTTCGACGTCTCCAGCGCGAGCCCATCGTCGAAACTCAGCCGAGTGCCGGCCTCGACCTTCGCCCGAATTGCCGCCAGACCACTCGCTTCGCTGGTCATCACTCGTGCCTCGGTGTCCAAAACGGTGCAGGGCCCGAATCCTTGGCCCTTCTTACAGTCATTTTAGTTCGGATTGAAGGATTCATCAACGGTGAGTTGACCCAACACCGCTGGTCAGAGTGGTAAGGGGACCAGAAGATCGACGACGCCGCAGACGAGCAGGCCCAGGCTGATCGCGATATTGACCTGAAAAAAGGCGAGGTTGAGCCGGCTCAGGTCGTCCGGGCGGACCAGGGCATGCTCGTAAACCAGGAGGGTGGCGACGGCCAGGACCCCCATCGTGTAGATCCAGCCCAGCGGGTAAACCCATCCCAAAGCCAGCAGTGCCAGCACCATCAGGGCATGGCAGCTCGCGGCCATGCGCAGAGCGTTCCTGACACCAAGCCGGGCGGGCAGGCTGTGGAGATGTTGCTGGCGGTCGAAATCGACGTCCTGACAAGCGTAGATCACGTCGAACCCCGTGACCCAGAAGAGGACGGCTAGCCCCAGAAGTAAAGGCGGCCAGGCGATACTCCCTCGCAGCGCGATCCAGGCAGCGAGCGGAGCCAGCGCCAGGGCCAGTCCCAGCCAGGCGTGCGCCAGGCTGGTAAATCGCTTGGCGAACGAGTAGCCCAGGAGCCAGAGCAGGATGGGAACCGAGAGCGCGAACGGCCATCGGTTCGGCAGGAAAAGGAGGGTCGAGGCGATGAAGCCCGCGGCACTGATCGCCGTGAAGATCGACACGGCGCGGGCCGAAAGCAAGCCGCTGGGGAGGTGTCGGCCGGCGGTTCGCGGGTTGAGGGCATCGATCCGACGGTCGGCCAGACGGTTGAACGCCATCGCCGCGGTCCGGCGCTGGCCATGCAGAGCACGATCCCCAGCCAGTCACGCGGACGGCCATGCCAGCCATTCGGCCCATGCGCCGCCAGGGCCGCCCCGAGCAGGGCAAACGGCAGTGCGAACAACGTATGGCTGAACTTGACCAGCCCCAGCAGGTCAGAAATCACGGAGCTCATCAGTCGACGCCTGTTGATCATCGAGGTCGAATCAGGGTGATCGGCTCAAAAGTACTCACGGGCTTGCCACGCTATCTTTATAGTCGCGGGCGTGAATCGCACCAGACCAGTTCCAGCGTACGGAGGGGAATTACGGGGTCGGTCTCTATGCGAGTCACGCTCACGACATTCATTGAATAAGCATGCGTTCTTCACGGAAACAGGCTCAGGGGGTGAGGCTTCCCTGAACCATTCCCGGTGGTTTCATCCAGGGTCGCGCGTTCTGAAGATCGGTCCGGCCGGTGGCCCAGTCATGGGGAATCGGGTTGCGCTCGTCGCTTTCCTCGGAACCGCCGTGCCAGAGGAACTTCATGAACCGACGCATCGCCGACGGCTTGCGCGAAGCCGCCGATTCGGGACCTGGCGCCTCGAGCGAGCCGGCGGCCCAGCCCGGGGACGTTGGCGAGCCTGCAACCGGATGGGAAGCGGGGGCGCCCGGAGCACCCCCGGGCGCCAACGGGCCTCCCGGAACGGTCCCGGGCGGACCGGCAGGTCCGTACGGATAGGCCGACGCGGAGCTCGTCGCGCTGTTTGGGCTCGATGGACCGTAGGGAGACATCGGGGTCCCAGGCGCGGCGGGAGCACCTGTGTAGCTCGTGCGCAATGCTCCGGAACGCGGATCAGGCATCCCGGTGGCCGGCATCGCGCCTGGTCCCATGGCGGCGGTGCCGGGCGAGCCCGCGGTGCCGGGCGTCATCGGCACATACGCTCCATGAACCGGCGGCATGGCACCCGGGCCGTACGTGCCCGGATAACCCGCCGACGGCAGCGAGGACGACGGTCCGAAGGGGGCCGTCGGGGTCGGGGACGTGGTCATCGTCGTGGCCGGGTTCGGATACGGCGACGGGTAGGGCGAAGTCGCCGGACCCGTGCCCGGAACACCCCCATAACCTTGCTGGGCGAACGCGGGGTCAGCTTGCCCGGCCATCATTCCGCCCGCCGCCAGCGCTCCGGCGACGAGCCATCCTTGTCGCGTTGATCGCATCGGTCAGTCTCCTTTGACCGGATCGGGTCCCTTTCTGGGTCAGGACCCGAGGAATCCCTCGCGACGTGCGAAAGATCTCTCGTCAATGGGCGATCGGCATGGTAAGGGTCGCGCCTTGAATCGCGATTGTGCGGATTTTGCCGAGGATTCTGGAAGGCGGCCGGAAACCACTGTCAGACCAGTTCTTTTGACTCGTCTCGTGACCGGCTCGACTTCTGCCTGGTCGTCCGGCACAGGTCTCCCCGCGCTCGAAATACTGGGTCATGAACGAGAGGGCCAGGTCGCCCAGCGGGGGACATACCTGAAAGAGACCACCCAAAATTCGGAACGGCCAGACGACGCGCCGGAGGACCGAGAGCCGCCTGCGCGGACGCTCGATCAGCCGGACGATCCGACGCGCCACGTCGTCAACTTCGGCCGACATCCAAGGCGCAGGGGCATCCAGCAAAGGATTGTACTCACCGCCGGGCGGAGCCAGGGTCATCAGGGCATTGAAGAACTCGGTCTTCACCGGACCGGGCTCGACGAGACAGACGTTGACCCCTTTGTGGAGCAGCTCGCGGCGAAGCGCGTCGTTCCAGTACGCCATCCCGGCCTTGGTCGCGCCGTAGGCGCCCAGGCCCGAGTTGGCCACGCACGTGATCGCCGAGCCGATGTTGATGATCGTCCCGCGACGCTCGATCAGGCTGGGAAGGACCCGCCGGGTCAGGAGCAAGGGGCGCCACGAAGTTGACCTCGATCTGGCGGCGGATATCGATCGGAGGCGCCTCGGCGAATACCGTCGGCAGTCCAAACCCGGCGTTGTTGATTAGCACATCGACCCCGCCAAGACGTTCCAGGACCGTCGCGGCGATCAGCTCTGATGACTCCGGCTCCTCCAGGTCAGCCGCGATCGTGACGATCTCGACCGCTTGACGGCCGGCCTGAGCTCGTAGCTCGTCCGCCAGCCGGTCGAGCCGATCGGCGCGGCGTGCGGTCAGGGCGATCCGCCCGTACCCTTGCCGGACCAGCTCGCGCGATAGGGCAGCCCCGATGCCGGCCGACCCACCCGTCACGAGGACCACTTTCCGAGAATTCGGGCTGACGCTGACGTCCGACATGGGCGTTGCTGACTCCCTCGTCATTCGACTTCATCCCCAACCGACACATCCCCCCAGCGCCTGACCAGGGCTTGATCCACTCCTAGCAAATCGCAGACCCGGGCCACGATGAATCCCACCAGGTCATCGAGCGACCTGGGTTTGTGATACCAGCCCGGCATCGCCGGCAGCACGATCGCCCCGGCCCGTGTGACGGCCGCCATGTTCTCCAGGTGGACCAGGCTCAGCGGCGTCTCGCGGGACCAGAATCAGCCGGCGCCTCTCCTTCAGATGGACGTCGGCCGTGCGCGTCACCAGGTTGGTCGTGATCCCGTGGGCAATCGACGCCAGGGTGCTCATGCTACACGGCGCGATGACCATCCCCGCCGTGGGAAACGAGCCGCTGGCAATCCCGGCGGTGAAGTCCTGATAGTGATGATACACCACCCGGCCAGTAGCCCCGGACCCGGATTCGTCGACCCATCCGAACGCACCGGGATCGAATCGGCCCGGAGCCAGCGGCACGTTCAGATCGAGCTCGGTATTGAGGACCTGGGCACCGCTCGGACTGATCGTCAGGTGAACCGTCCGCCCCGCTCGTTGAAACGCCCGGAGCAGCCCGACCGCATAGGGCGCACCGCTCGCGCCGGTGATCGCCAGAACCAGGTCGGTTCGCGGATCGGTCGAGGGCTCGATCATGCTCCCTCTCCACCCCCGCCAAAGCCTCCGCGTGTTGCCGACGTCCCAGGCTTCGCGCCTACATAAAGCGAGGCGATTCCGAACGTGAACGGATATTGCCGGACCTCGGTCAGTCCGCGCGGATAGCAGGTCGAGCATCTCCTGACCGTCGGGGAACTGCATCACGCTCTGGGGCAAGTAGTTATAAGCGTCGAGGTCGTTCGGCGCCAGGGCCTGGCCGACCCGGGGAAGCACCTTGCGGAAGAAGAGCAGGTAGAGCGGACTCAGGATCGGCCCGCGCGGTCGCGAGAATTCGAGGATGGCCACCTTACCCCCCGGCCGGGCCGCGCGGACCATCTCGTCGATCCCACGCACCGTGTCGGCCACGTTCCGCAGGCCGAAGGCCACGGAGACCACGCCAAAGGTATCACACGGCACGGGCAGGCGCTGCGCGTCCCCCTCGATAAGGACCACACGGTCCTCGGCCTTGGCCTTGCGCAGCTTGACATTGCCGATGGCGAGCATCTCATGGCAGAAATCGGCCCCCACGACCGGCGAACGCCCTCCCGAGGCCCGGTCATACGCCAGGGCCAGGTCGGCCGTTCCCGTGCAGCAGTCAAGAACCGGAACCCCGGGCTCCGGCGGAACCAGACGGGTTGTCGACCGCCGCCACGCCTTGTCGATATTCAGGCTCAAAAGGTGGTTGAGCAGGTCGTACCGCCGCGCGATCGACGCGAACATCGTCCGCACCCGCCGCCCCGACTTGTCGACGGCCTTTTCCTCACCCACCACATCCGGTCCCGTCGCGGTTGCCATACTCTCACACGTCCTCGAACCAGACCCGCCAGCCCGGACATCCCGGTACTGGTTACCATGTCGTCGCGTCAGCCACTCTCCCATTGATTCTATACACAACCCGATCGTCGGCGCCTCCCGAACTTCCCGCGACATCGCTGCGTTCCGTCGAATCGCCAGGATCGGTCCGGGTTGAGTTTGGGTTCGTTCGGCGCCAGCGGGCTTGGCTTCGCTCGGCGCCAGCGGGCTTGGCTTCGCTCGGCGCCGGCGAGCTTGGGTTCGCTCGGCGCGTGGACTTCGGGCCATCATAGTCCGCACAACCCACGCGGTCAGGCCCTGCGTTCGGTCGGAAACGGGACCGAGGGCACGAGAGGCATATCCGCAATCACACACGAATGACTCCAGCCAATCGGCTTCGCTCGAAACGAAGGGACTTCCCGGAACGAAGCCGGTCGTGGGAACCCACCGATTCGCAAGCGATTTCGGAACCGACAAAAAAAATCTCCGCCTACGTCTCTCTGCGTTCAAATTGCCAGAGAGCCCCGCCGTAACAGATCACTTCCTATCCCTTAGTTAGTATCGTGTTCGCGGCCCTGCGCACTCACAATCGTGCTGAGGGTGCGCGGAGTCATGATCCCGGCATCAGAAATCGCCGGTTTGTCGATCGGAAGACGCTTGACTTTATTTCGAAACCGAATTAAATTGCGGAGGGCTTTCGCCGATATCGCAGCCTACGGGTTCCGCTTCAACGACGTGTCGCCTATGCGCAGGCTCCGCGTTGGTGCTGTCGGCGGGTGAGGCTTTCATATCCTTTGTATCAACCACCTCTCGGGTCGAATTCATCATCTTTCTCGACGGTTCCGTTCGGGAGCAACTTCGATGGCACCTACCATGACTTCGCGTGGAACGAAACGGCTTACCCGGGCCTTTACCCTGATCGAGCTCCTGGTGGTCATCGCGATCATCGCCGTACTGATCGCCCTCCTGTTACCCGCGGTGCAGGCGGCGCGAGAGGCGGCGCGGTGTGCGCAGTGCGTCAACAACCTGAAGCAGATCGGCCTCGGCATGCACAACTACCATCAGGCCTACGACAGCTTCCCATCGGGCGCGCTGACGTTGTACAAATCGTCCAATGGCGTGAATCAGAACAACTGGAGCTTCAGCGCGCATACCCGGATGCTGGGCAACATGGAACAGCAGGCGCTTTTCAACGCGGTGAACTGGTCGGTAGGCGCCATCAACGACCCCTACGGGCAGTATGCGAACTCGACCGTCACCGGGACGCGGCTCACCGTGTTCCTCTGTCCCTCGAATCCCGCTCCCGGCTGGCTACTGGGCACCGGTGCGCCGTTTTCGAGCTTCGTGGCGCCCGGCAATTGCTACTTCGCCTCGATGGGCTCGAGCCTCGAATTCTCGGGCCAGGAAACCGGCGGCCCGCCCAACGGTGTCTTCCAGTATGATGGCATCGGCGGAAAGGCGATCGGAATCCGCGACATTCAGGACGGAACGAGCAACACCATCGGCTTCGGCGAATGGAAGACCGGCGACGGCAATGGTAACATGATCTCGGTCCCCGTCGACATCATCTGGGTCGGGAGCCCTCCATCGGGGACCGGGCGAAACAATGGAACCATGAACATGCCCAATCCCATCCTGGTGTCGGCCTTCCCCGCGTGGCTGAACACGTGTCGGCAAGGCGCTCTGGCGGATCGGACGAACCAGACCAGCGACCTGGGCAGGGGCTGGGCCTTCGGGCTCAACAGCTATACCCTGGGCAACGTCCTGCAAGCGCCGAACCCGAAGTATCCGAACTGCATGACCGTTTCCGTATCCAGCAACGCCATTCAGAACCCCGGCATGTGGGGCCTGAGCAGTTTTCACCCCGGCGGTGCCAACGTTCTGATGTGCGACGGTTCGGTGAAATACCTCAAGGACAGCACCAACCAAACCACCATCTGGGCACTCGGCTCGCGCGCCCAGGGTGAGATCATTGACGCCAGCTCATTCTGAAGCATCGCGTCACACCGAAAGCCACAACACGCTATCACTCATTATTTTTATGATGTCGAACTCCGACTTCCTCGCGCAGCTCGAACGCGAGATCTGGGTCGTGACCGCCAGCGCCGGGGAACGACGCGGCGGCCTGATCGCCACGTTCGTCACCTCGGCGTCGATCGTACCCGAGCGCGCCCCGCGTCCTGGTGGGCGTGGCGAAGCACCATTTCACGCATGAATTGATCGAGGCAAGCGACGTCTTCGGCCTCCATCTGGTTGCCGAAGACTGCGCTCGAGTGGGTCGATCGATTCGGATTGCGAACCGGTCGCGAGCCGGGAGGGGACAAGCTCTCGGGGCTGGAGGTGCGCACGGGTCGATCGGGCGCGCCGAATCCTTACCGAGGCGCCCGGCTGGCTCGATTGCCGGGTCGAGCGCGTCTGGACACGGGGGACCGGACCGTCTACCTTGCGGAGGTGCTTGACGGAGAATCGCCCGGCGATCGGCGGATCTTGACGACGGGCCGGCTCCGCCAGATCGTTCCGGACGGCTGGCGGCAGTGCTTCGCGAGCAGATGGCGCGTGATATGGCGACGGACGCCGCGTCGATCGCGGCCTGGCGGCGGGATCGAGGAGCCCAAGGCGCGTGGAACCCAACCTGATCGGGGCGTACGGACCCTGGGCGGCGTCGATCGCCAGCGAGCCGGCCCGGCTCTCATTCCGCCGCCCTGAGTTCGCGATCGATTCGATCGACGCCTGGCGCACGCGGGGGCGGCAACGACTCCGGGAATGTCTCCTGGCACCGGAAACCGGCGGCACTCCCAGGGCCGAGGTCATCCACCGGTTCACACGCGACGGTCTCTCGATCGAGCACCTGAACTGGTCGCTGCCCTACGGACCGCCGACCGAGGCATTCCTGCTCAAGCCCGCGACAGCGAAGGGGCCGCTCCCCGGTGTCCTGGCGTTGCACGACCACGGCGGCAACAAATACTTTGGCGCCCTGAAGATCGTGCGGATCGGCGCGGACGACCAGGTCCATCCGATGCTCCTGAAACACCAGGAGCGTTACTACGGCGGCGTGGCCTGGGCCAACGAGCTGGCGCGGCGCGGGTATGCGGTCCTGGTTTCCGACGCGTTCGCGTTCGCCAGCCGGAGGGTCCGGCTAGGCGACCTGCCCGCACGGATGCGCCGCGACCTGAAGGAGCCCGGCGCGAATTCGGAATCGGAGACCGAGATCAACGCCTATAATCGGTTCGCCGCCGAGCACGAGGCGATCCTGGCCAAGGGCCTCTTCTCGGCCGGGACGACCTGGCCAGGGGTGTTCGTCTCCGAAGACCAGCGGGCGCTCGACTACCTCGCCTCGCGCCCCGATGTGGACCCCGACCGGCTCGGCTGCGCCGGGCTCTCGGGCGGCGGGCTCCGCACGGTCTACCTCGGCGGGCTCGACGAACGGATTCGATGCGCCTGCTGTGTTGGCATGATGACGACATGGCGCGATTATCTTCTTGAAAAATCGATCACTCACACCTGGATGGTCTACATTCCCGGGCTTCCTCTCGACCTCGACTATCCCGAGGTGCTGGGTCTGCGTGTGCCGAGGCCGACGCTGGTGCTGAACAACAACGAGGACACGCTGTTCACCCTGTCGGAGATGAAGCGAGCCGACGCCATGCTGAGTGAGGTCTATCGCAAGGCAGGGTCGCCCGGGACGTATCGCGCGTCGTTCCACGACGGCCCGCACAAGTTCGACCGGCCCATGCAGGAGGAGGCGTTCGCCTGGTTCGATCGCTGGCTGAAGGCATGACCGAGAACCACATCGCCTCGTACTTCGCGGGGAGTTACGCCGAGTCTCGCGCCGGGTTCCTGCGCGGGCCGCGGCGCGTGGGTTCACGCTCGAAGCGCACGAGATCGACCCTCGCGGTCCTGGCGGCGAGGTCCTGTCGATCGACGTGGCCTGCCTCGGCGATCGCCTGAACAACCAGGCGGTGCTGGTCGTCTCGAGTGGTCTGCACGGGGTCGAGGGCTTCCTCGGCGCGGCCGTGCAGCAGGCCATGCTCGCCGACGACGCGCTGGTTGACGCGTGGCCGCGCGGCGTCTCGATCGTACTCGTCCACGCGCTCAATCCCTATGGATTCGCCTGGGTCCGGCGGGTCAATGAGTCGAACGTCGACCTGAACCGCAATTTCCTGCTCGCGGGTGACGCCTATCGAGGCAGTCCCGCGCGGTACGCGGCGCTCGATGGCTTGCTCAATCCGAAATGGCCTCCCCGGCGGTTCGACCCGTTCCGGCTCCGTGCGCTTCTGTCGATCGTGCGATTCGGCATGCCCGAGCTGAAGCAGGCGATCGCGGGAGGCCAGTTCGACTTCCCGCAAGGTCTGTTCTTCGGTGGTCACGAGCCCGCGCCCACGCATCGGCTCCTGGCCGAGCATCTGCCCCGCTGGATCGGCCAGGCGCGGACGGTCGTCCATCTCGATTTTCACTCGGGGCTGGGCCGTCGGGGAACCTATCAGCTTCTGATCGAGCCTGGCCTGGGCCCGACCCGGTTCGCGTGGCTGCGCCAGCATTTCGGCGAGCTGGTTCACCATTCCTACGCCGACGATAGCATCGCGTACCAGACCCGTGGCGGCCTGGGGACCTGGTGCCGCGCGCTTCGCGGACCGGGTCTACGAGGCGATCTGCACCGAACTGGGCACGTATCCGCCGCTTCGTGTCCTGGCGGCGCTGCGGGCCGAGAACCAGGCCCATTTCTGGAGCCGGCCGGATGATCCTGCTACGATCGGGGCCAGACGGATGCTCCGCGAAACCTTCATCCCGGCAAGCCCTGGCTGGCGAGCATCGGCCATCAACCAGGGGCTCGCGATCGTTCGAAGCGGGCTCGCGGCCTGTCTCGCGCCCCCCGTTTCCGAACTGGATCGAGGTCAGGTCGCATGAAGACGATCATCGAGCCGTTCAAGATCAAGATGGTCGAGCCGATTCGCATGACCACGCCGGCCGAGCGTGACGCGATTCTCCGGCGCGCGGATTTCAACCTCTTCCGGGTCCGATCCGAAGATGTGATCATCGACCTGCTGACCGATAGCGGCACGTCGGCCATGAGCAGCGAGCAGTGGGCCGGGATGATCCGGGGCGACGAGGCCTACGCCGGCGCGCGAAGCTGGTACCGCTTCGAGCAGACCCTGCGCGAGATGACGGGAATGCCCTTTGTCCTGCCGACGCATCAAGGACGCGCCAGCGAGCGCATCCTCTTCGAGCTGGTGGGCGGCCCCGGCAAGGTCATCCCCAGCAACAACCACTTCGACACCACCCGGGCCAATATCGAACACTCGGGAGCCGAGGCCGTTGATCTGGTGATCGACGAGGGGACACAGCCGAAGTCCCGGCATCCGTTCAAGGGAAACATCGACGTCGATCGACTCGCGGCCCTGATCGAGCGGGTCGGCCCCGCGCGGGTGCCGGTGTGCATGATCACCGTGACGAACAACAGCGGTGGCGGTCAGCCGGTCAGCCTGGCGAACCTCGCCGAGGTTCGCGCGGTCTGCCAGCGCCACGCAATCCCCCTCTTTCTCGACGCCTGCCGGTTCGCCGAGAACGCCTACCTGATCAAGGATGCGCGAGCCCGGCCAGAGCGCGGAGTCGGCCCGTTCGATCGCGCGGGCGATGTTCGACCTGGCCGACGGCGCCACCATCAGCGCCAAGAAGGACGGCCTGGCCAACATCGGTGGCGTGCTCCTGTTCCGCGATCCCGACCTGGCGCGGTGCGCGGGGGACCTTTTGATCCTGACCGAGGGGTTCGTGACCTACGGCGGCCTCGCCGGTCGCGACCTCGAAGCGATGGCCCAGGGGTTCACCGAGGTCCTCGACGAGGACTATCTCGCACTACCGGCTCCGGAGCGTCGCCTACCTGGGCGAGCATCTCCTGTCGGCGGGGGTGCCCATCGTCGAGCCGCCGGGAGGCCACGCCATCTACGTCGACGCCGCGTCCTTTTGTCCCCACATCCCCCCCGCGCAATACCCTGGCCAGGCCCTTGTCTGCGCCCTGTTTCGACATGCCGGAATCCGCAGCGTCGAGATCGGCAGCGTCATGTTCGGCCGCGATGATCTGGATACCCACCCCGTCGCCGGCCCGTCGGGCCGATCCCCGATGGAACTCGTCCGCCTGGCGATACCCCGCCGTGTTTACACGCAAAGTCATATTGACTACACGATCGAGGCGGTCATCCAGGTTTTCGAGAAACGCGAGGCGCTCCGCGGTCTGAGGATCGTCGAAGCACCCCAGGTGCTCAGACATTTCTCGGCCCGGTTCGCGGAAATCGAGATTGCCAGTTAATCCGACTTGAGATCGGACTGGAATCCCACTAAAATCCTATCCATATTCCGGTCACGATCCGCGCGCACCCATCCGGGTCGAATGCTCGAAACGAGTCATGTCATGACTGTGATACCGAGTGGGGTAAACGGAACAAAAGGCGTGGGAACGGCCCGTGCGTTCCTGAAGCAGCGGGCCTACGAGCAGATCAAGGCGAAGATCCTGGGGGGTGAGCTCATGCCCGGGACTTTTCTGGCCGAGCGTGCGCTGGCCAGCGAGCTGGCGATGAGCACCACTCCGGTGCGCTCGGCGCTGGAACGGCTCGATCACGAGGGGTTCGTAACGATCTCACCGCAACAGGGGGGTGTGGTCCGCGATTTCTCTCTCCGCGAGGTCAGCGAGCTGTACGAGATCCGCATGGTCCTTGAGACGTTCGTCGCCCATCGCGTCGCGGGCCGGCTCACGACGGCCCAGATCGATCGGCTCGACGCCTCGCTCCAGTCCCAGCGCGAGAATCTGGCCCGGCGTGACATCGCGGTCTGTATTCAGCTCGACGAGAACTTTCATTCCATGTTCGCCGAATGCCTCGACAACCGGGAGATCCTCCGCGTCTTGCAGCGGCTCCGCGACAAGACCCACCGGCTCTTCCACCGGGTTTTCACCATGAACCCGGGCCGGATGGAAGGCAGTTACGCCGAACACGTGGCAATCGCCGAGAGCATGATCCAGGGACCGCCGGAAGCGGCCGTCGAACGGATCAGTACCCACCTTGAATACGGTCGCCGGATGCTGCTCGACCCGTTTCGGTCCTGAAACTGGACGGATTCAAGAAGGCGTGGGCTCAGGTTTCCGCCTGGCCTGTCCCGGGATGCGCCGCGCTGGATCAGCGATTAGCGGGGCCGCCACGCCACCCATTCCCACCGCGAGAAGTGCCATAAGGCAATGACCGACGATCAGGAAGGGGTCTTCATAAATCTTGGGAAAGCCTTCCAGGTCGTAGTAATCGATGCCGATCCAGAGCACACCCTCTCGAACGCGATAGTCAAGGTTGAGCGGTTTTAAAAGAAGACGTAAACTTGTCTTGAGCGGGACACCTTCGAGGTCGATCGTCACGGGTAAGCTCTGGGTCTTCTCGGTTTCATTGAGACCGATTGGATCAAGATAAATCGGGATGGCATGGTTCAATCTTCGCGACTCGGCCTTAATGTGTGCCAGCACATCTTCGAGCGGCGTGGCATTGACAAACCGCATTGGGATCGGCTGCTCGAGAGCTTCGAGGATGCGGGCGTTGTCCGCAATGATACCGAGCGAGGAGGAGGGGGCGACCAGGGGGGACTGCGTCAGGCTTGATCGGAACGAGTTCACGAACGGATCGATGACGTAGCGCGGCCCTCATGCCCGCTGCGAGGTGAGGCCGAAGATCAAGATCATGTAGCCAACCCCGAACAAGGTCGCGCCAAACCAGACGGTCCGGGCTTTCCCCTCGCGCAGGACCGCGCCGACCGTGGTGAGGGCGAGCAGTCCCCAGGTGAGAAGAAACGCGAGTCCGGCCCCGGCCGCCGGGTCCACGGTCCAACCCGCGAGGGCCGTGATGATGAGCACAAACCCCGTCAGGCCGAGAGCCAGAGGCTGGTGCCACCAGCCGGGAGACGCGTCGCCCCCGGATTCCGGCCGGACCACCGTTGCCGTAGTTCTTTGTGGTGGACTGGCGAAGTGGAAATGGGCCACGATTCTCCAGACCGTCGCGGCTATGAGGATCGAGAGAATATCCACGATTTGACCGAACGATTCATCGAGTGGACCGCGTAATCCCCCACCCATACCCGTACGGTCCGTAAACATTTCGTGGACGATCCTCCCGAGCGGCGAGCCGTTCATCAGGAGCATCCAGCCCATCGGAACGCATCCGGCGATCGCGAACCCGAGCCACCACGGCCGCTCGTCTGGCCCGCGGCAGCTTGCTCCGACGACCGAGAGCGCGAGCACCCCGCACGCAAACAGAGAAAGCAGGCCGGCCTTTGTTGATGTCGGCGATCGCAACGCGGCCAGATCCAGCGCCATGACCAGCACGATTCCCATCAGCCCCCCGATCGTATAGCGATACGGTTGTCTCATGGTTGCCTCCGCGCCGGACCGCAACGTTCTTTTCAGATCGACTTTGAATCCAGGTCAGAAAGAAAGACACATGCCGATGAGCGGAAATTCGGAGTCTGGGCACCGCCCCATGGCACCGAGCGCCCGTCTCAGTGGAAATACTCATCAACCAAGTGTATAACGCCGAAGTCTCACGCGCCTTATTCGTCGGTAAGCGATTCCATGGTGTTCTGGGCGGAATGCCTGATCGCGAGGACAGAAATCACATCCGCTCCGACTGTGTAAAAAATGCGATAAACGCCGCGACAGCGGCCATAAAGCGCCTGCCGAATTGGAATCCCAAAGCGTTCGGATTCCTCGATAGCGATCGGGTAACGGGTCGGTCCGCTGGCCAGCTTGTCGATGGCCTTGCGCAGTCCGGCCATCCACCGGGCCGCGGCTTCCGGCGATCGCTCGGCGATCCAGGCGAATGCAGTAAGGGCGGCAGCCTCGGCCCTGGGCTGGATGATGATCCGATAGCGGCTCACCGGGCTTTCTTCGCCCTGGCGGTGGTGAGCATCGATTCCAACTCGGCGAACATTTCCTCGATGGGCCTGCCCAGGCCCGCCTTCATCTCCTCGATGGCGATCCGAAGCGATTCCAGCTCCTCGGCCCGCTCGGCGATTTCCATCAGCTTTTGATAAGAAGCGGAATCTTGCACCACCAGCTCCGCCTTGCCGTTGATGGTCAGGACGACCGGCTCGCCAGTTTCCTTCAACTGGCGGAGAAACTCGGGCGTATTGCGTTTGAAGTTGGTCAAGGAATCGATGTCCCGGTTAATGTTGAGCACGGCAATGAATCCTCGCATTCAATTCGAGTCGAATCGATTGCGATTATGCCATGACCGGGCCAGGTGGACAAGCTGACCCCTGTGAAGATTCGACTGTCCTCCCAGGAATCCGATCAAGTCGTCGAACGTCCCAGCTTCGTATGATAGCGACTATATCCGAAATAGATCAGCAATCCCAGAACCAGCCAACCAAAGAGCCGCGCCCAGTTCTCCGGCCCCAGGCGGAACATGAGGCCGCCATTGACGAGGATGCCGAGGGGGGCGACGAGCATCACGGCGGGGGTGCGGAAGGGGCGTTCGGTCTCGGGGCTCTTGAACCGCAGGATCAGGACGGCGGCCGAGACGACGACAAACGCGAAGAGGGTGCCGATGCTGACGAGGTCGGCGAGGAAGCCGAGCGGCGCGAGCGCGCCGCCCAGGGCGACGACCAGGCCGACAAGAAGGGTCGATTTCCACGGGGTTTTGAAGCGGGGATGCACCGCGGCGAAGAAGCGCTCGGGAAGCATGCCGTCTCGGGCCATCGCCATCAGGATGCGCGCCTGGCTCAGGTTGCCGATCAGGAGCGAGCTGGTCAGCCCGGCGAGGATTCCCAGGGTGATCAGCCCCGAGGCCGAGCTCAGGCCGCGCTGGCGGAAGGCGACCGAGAGTGGCGCGTTCACGTCGATCTGAGTATACGGGACCATGCCGGTCAGCACGGCGGCGACCGAGACATAAAGGACGGTGCAGACGGTCAACGCGCCGAGGATGCCGATGGCCATGTCGCGCTGAGGGTTGCGGGCCTCCTCGGCATGGGTCGAGATCGAGTCGAAGCCGATATAAGCGAAGAAGATCCGCGCCGCGCCCTGTGCCATGCCCCCCCAGCCTTTCTCGTGGTGCAGGAACGGGTGCCAGTTCTTTGGCTCGATATGCGTCGATCCAATGGCCACGATCGCCCCGATGATGCCGATATTGAGCAGGACCATCGCCGCGTTGAACCCCGCGCTCTCGCGGATGCCGATCACGAGGACGACTGTGATGGCGGCCGTGACGAGGACCGCCGGAAGGTTCAGCCAGGCCTGAGCGATCGAGCCATCGGCCAGGGTGACGGTCTTGAACACGAACCGGCCGTGCTCGTAGTCCCAGGGTGATGAGAGAAAGCGTGGATCGAGCCCCAGGCCCAGGGTATTGTGAGCCATCTCGACGAAGTAATTCGACCAGCCGTTGGCGACCGCCGCCGAGCCGATCGCGTATTCGAGGACGAGGTCCCAGCCGATGATCCAGGCAATAAGCTCGCCAAGCGTGGCGTAAGCATACGTATAGGCACTGCCGGCCACCGGCACCATGCTCGCCAGCTCGGAATAACAGAGCGCGGCCAGGCCGCAGCCGACGGCCGCCACCAGGAACGAGAGCATGAGCGAGGGGCCAGCGTCGTTGTGAGCGACCTCGCCGGTGAGGACATAGATGCCGGTGCCGATCGTCGCGCCGATGCCCAGCGACATCAGGGCTAACGGTCCCAGGACCCGGTGCAGCCGCTCGCCGCCGTGCATCTCGGCCAGCAGGGTCGGAATCGGCTTGCGAGCCATCGGGTTTGACGGGGAAGATCGCGAGGGCGATGGCATCCAGGGCTCCTTGGCGCGTGTTCGCTTCGGCTCGGTTCCGCTCCGCGTGCGCAGCGGGCCAACCATAACCCAACCGATGCTGTCGCCGCCATGCCAGTCGGCGCAACTTCAGACGGCTGGTAGCGGATCGATCACGCCTGCCGTAGAATCAGCGAGATCGTCCTGCCGGATCGACCTGCCTTCGGATTTAAACCCTTCGCGTTCCAGGAGTGATTCCATGGCGGAGCCCAAACTTCCCCCCCCTCCGGAGACGACCGATCTTACTTCACTTCGCCCGACGAGCAGCCGGTTGACCGGTATCGACGCCTTTCGCGGATTCGTGATGCTGGCGATGGCTTCCGCCGGCCTGGGGATTCCTCAGGTGGCGAAGCATTTTCCCGCCGATTCGCCCTGGCAGTCGATCGCCCATCAGCTCGAGCATGTCGCCTGGCGCGGCGGGGTGTTCTGGGACATGATCCAGCCGTCATTCATGTTCCTGGTCGGCGTGGCGCTGCCGTTTTCGTACAGGAGCCGTCAGAGTCAGGGGCAATCCTGGGGCCGGATGTTCGCGCACGCGCTCTGGCGATCGATCGTACTGGTCGCCCTGGGAGTCTTTCTGTCATCGACCGGGAGCAAGCAAACCCACTTCACGTTCGCCAACGTGCTCTGCCAGATCGGCCTGGGTTACATGGTGATCTTCCTGCTGGTGCGCTGCTCGCCCCGGACCCAGTTGATCGCCGCGCTGGCGATCCTGGCGGCCGACTGGCTCCTGTTCGTGGTGTATCCGCTGCCTGGCACTGGTATCGATCGCCAGAGCCTGAGCGTGCCCAGCGACTGGACACCCTTGACCGGCTTCCTCGCCCACTGGGACAAGAATACGAATGTCGCCGCTGCGTTCGATCGATGGTTTCTCAACCTCTTTCCCCGCCCAGGGGGCAAGCCGTTCGTGTTCAACGAGGGCGGATACGCGACGCTGAACTTCATCCCGTCGATCGCCACCATGATCTTCGGCCTGATGGCGGGCGAGTTGCTTCGGAGCGATCGATCGGGCCTGGCCAAGATCCGCGTCCTGGCGGCGGCGGCGGCGATCGGCGTCCTGGCGGCGATGGCTCTCGACCTGACAATCTGCCCGATCGTCAAGCGGATCTGGACACCGACGTGGACCCTGTACAGCACGGGATTGACCTGCGGTATGCTGGTCTTCTTTTACGGCGCCACCGACCTGATCGGCTTTCGACGCTGGGCCTACCCGCTGGTCGTGGTGGGAGCGAACTCGATCGCCATGTACGTGATGGCCCAGCTCCTCAAGCCGTTCGTCGCGTCGAGCCTGAAGATTCACCTGGGTGTGCCCTGGAAAGCGCTCGCCGCGAACCCGTCGGTCGATCGGTTCGCGGCCGATCGGTTCGGGTTCCACCTCGCCCCCACCCTCTTCGGCGGTCCCTACGGTCCGATCGCGCAATCCGCGTCGGTCTTGCTCGTGCTCTGGCTGGTCTGCTGGTGGATGTACCGGCGGAACATCTTCCTGAAGGTCTGAGATCGACGAGCGCGGATTTGAAGGAAGTTGCCGTAGGTCCGATTTCAGCCGGTCTGGAAATCAATCCTTTTTGATTTCTCCGAGTGAATTCGGACTTCTTGAAAAAAGCTGTCGCGAACCCAATCAGAGTGAGCCCTCTGCCTTCGCATCATTCCGGCAATTCCCGCCCGCGCATCTCGGGAGCGATGATCAAAAGGGCGAGCCCGACGAGGAACAGGCTGGCGACCGCAACCACGGCATGCCGCAAGCCGAGCCAGGTGCCCAGGTAACCCCTTGCGACCAGAATGCCGGCGCCGATGATCCGACCCAGGTTGAAGCAGAAGCTCGTGCCGGTGGCCCGGAGGCGGGTGGGAAAGAGCTCGGGGAAGTAGATCGCGTAGCCGGCATGCATCCCGACCACGAAGAACGCCATGACGGGCAAGAGCCAGAGCGCCGCGGCCAGACTGTGCGCGCCCAGGAACGTGATTGGCACCGTGACGATCGCCCCCACGTGATAGACCGCGAAGGCCAATCGCCTTCCTCCCCACGAGGCCAGAGGCGCGAAGGCCAGCAGGCCGAACAGGCCGCCGGTGAAGTTCATCAGGAGGTACGCCAGGCTCGACGCTTCCTGAACCCGAGACGGCGCCGCCGACTTCCCCATCACCTCGCCTACCAGCTCAGGGCCCCATGCGAAGATGCCCCAGTAGGTGCTCAAGCCCACCGCCGCCAGTGCCAGGCCCAAAAGCGCCCGAAATCGCCAGCGCGGGTCGCCCAGCAGCTCGGAGAGGCTCCCCATCGATTTCGATCCGGGCTGCGCCTCGACCTCCTGCTTCGCTTCCCGCCAGTGCTCGGACTCGCGCAGACTCATGCGAATCCACAGAATCAACAACGCCGGCGCCAGACCGACCAGGAATCCGGCGCGCCAGGAGCCGGGACCGGTCAGGACCATTCCCGTCGCCGAGGCGAGCGCTCCGCCCAGGACGCTCGACGCATGAAAGATCCCCGAGGCGAACGCACGCGCCCGGACCGGGAACGTCTCCGATACCAGGGCCGCCGCCACCGCCCACTCGCCACCGGTCCCGAGCGCCACCAGGAACCGAAGGGCGTCGACTTCCCAAACGTTACGGACGAAATAGGTCAGGGCTGAGAAGATCGAGTACGCCAGGATCGTTAGCGACAGGACCCGCACCCGTCCCAGGCGGTCGGCCAGGATGCCGAACGTCATCCCCCCCACTGCGCCTCCGATCAGGAAGAGCGCAAACGCCACGTTCGCGTGCCAGTTGACCTGCACCTTGCCACCGAGCAGCTCGGTCAGCATCGGCGTCTTGAAGATCGTGAAGAGCTGCCCCTCGTAGACGTCAAAGATCCACCCCGCCGACGCGATGGCTAGCACGACCCATTGCCCGCGGGTTACCTCCGCATACCAGGGAGCTTGATTCGGCACACGATCGTCGGTCATGAGGATCAGGTCCATCGCCGAGGGAAGACTTTGTCGTTTTTCAAAAAAATTGAGCGAAACCGATCTTGCGCGATCAGATGATCTTGTGCAACGGTCCACCCGGCGCACCGAGTCGATCCACCCTCCGCTCGACCTCGGGATCGTCTTCCAGGGGTGGCGCATGGTGCGGCTTGATCCGGGCATCAATGACCAGAGGCCCCGCGCATCCCCAGTGTTTTTGCACCACCGACGCGTCCACACCGTCGATATCGGCCGCCGGGTTCGAACGCGTGAAAGTCACCCACAGGAAGTTGTTCAACGTTCGCGCGGTGAACTCCGCGTCGTCGACGATCACGATCAAAGGGAACACCCGGATCGACTCGTCCGTGCCGATCGATCGACAGAACCGTTCAACCGCCCCTGGCTCGGCCTGGTATTTCGGCCCGGCTACAATCAGGACGCCCGGCAGCGCGATTCCAGGGGTGTGGAAACCGTCGGGAAGCCTCAAGCCAACGGGGATCTCGACCGGCAACGACCGTTTCTTCGGCCCCGCCGACGCGATGACGACCTTCGACCCCTGGTTCAAGCCCTCGCCCGAATAGTCCAGTGTGTCGATCGTCGTGCGGGTCTGAAAGTGCAGGTCGCGAGTCCAGTCAACCCGTTCGAGCCAGTGTCGGAAGAATGCCCCGATGTCGTGGATGTCGAGCGCCGGGTCGTCTTCGCGGGCCACAATCATAAGATATTTGGCCAGCGACATCTGCCCCTGACCGAGAATCGCGTTGCCGATCGTCAGGAGTTCTTGCGGCATCCGGACCGGCGCATCGGGCACGTACCGTTCACTGCCGATGGCTAGCAGCAAGGGGTGGACCCCGGCGGCATCAACCGCGTGGACGGCGTGAACTCCCGGCAAGACCTCGGGGATCAACGGGCCGGTGAGCTCGTGGATCAAGGCGCCGAAGCTGGTATCTTCCTGCGGTGGCCGGCCCACGGTCGTGAACGGCCAGATCGCGTCGGGACGTTGATAGACCCGCTCCACCCGCAGGACGGGGAAATCGTGCGTCAGGCTGTAATAGCCCAGGTGATCGCCGAATGGTCCCTCGGGCTTGCGGGCGTGGGGATCGACCACGCCACAGATCACGAAATCGGCCTCGGCCGGCATGGGCAAGAACCCGTCGGGCCGGACCATCCGCACCCGGCGTCCCCCCAGCGCCCCGGCGAACCCCAGTTCGGGCAGTCCCTCGGGCAGGGGCATCACCGCCGCGACGGTGAGTGCGGGCGGACCGCCGATGAAGATATTGACCTTGAGCGGCTCGCCCCGCCGTAAGGCCGCGGCGTGATGCACGCCGATGCCCCGGTGGATCTGGTAGTGCAGCCCAACTTCCCGGTTCGGCTCGTAGGCGTTCCCGCCAAGCTGGACCCGGTACATCCCCAGGTTCGACCGCGCCAGCCCGGGGTGATCGGGGTCCTCGGTATAAACCTGAGGAAGCGTGACGAACGGCCCGCCATCCTTCGGCCACGACTGGAGCCTCGGCAGTTGATCGAGCGTTGTTTGATAGCTCAGGATCGCCCCGCGGCTCACCCGCTTCGGCAGCAGGTGAAGCGCCGTCAGCGGCATCCCGCGATAGCGCCAGGGACGCTTGAGAAGCTCCGGCGGCCTGATCTTGAGCTCAACCAGGCGGCGGACCGCGTCCAGCGTATCGCGGAACAGGAACCGGGTCCGCTCCAGCGTGCCGAAGAGATTACCCACCATCGGGAACGGCGTCCCCTTCACCCGACGGAACTGGACCGCCGGTCCCCCCGCCTGGTAAACCCGCCGCTGGACCGCCCCGGCTTCAAGATACGGATCAATCTCCGCCTCGATGGTTACCAGTTGGCCCGTCCGCTCCAGGTCGCGCACACAGTCAATCAGCGTCCGATAGCCCATGATGAACTCAGGCAATCCCCCCTGGCATCTTGGCCCGATCGCGTGCCGGGCGTCTGGTAACAGCGTAGGAACTCCGACCCCGTTCGCCAAGCTCGGGAGGAAAGGCGCCGGTTCGGACCCCGGTCGAGGTCGATCCTAACTCCAGGGTCCAATCCTCTTTCTCATGAGCATGAGGCACAAGATTTGCGTGAAAATGGCTTTTCTTTCACGGTGGGTGTGTCCCGCCCTTTTTTTCCGAACGATCTCCAGTGGGACGACACCGACAGGGTAGGTAACCTCAATGCTGATTCGTGTCCATGCCTCCGCGACCTACGAGCTCGCCACCGAGGCGTTTGTTCTGCTGATGGTCGAACCCGCGCTGCACGCGCCCGACCACGTTGTCAAGGACGCCAGACTCGTGACTTCCGAGAGCCCCCACAGCGTGCTCGGCACCGATCGCGCCGGAAACGTCCAGCGTCGGATCGTCGCTCCGGCGGGCGAGTTCCGCTACGAGTACGCGGCCACGATCGAGGCCGAGCCCAATGTCGAGGTACCATCCGACGCCGAGGCGCATCGACTCCGCGACCTTCCCCCGGAAACGCTCATCTACCTCTTGCCGTCGCGATACGTTCAGTCCGACCGGTTCAAGCATTGGGCGCACGCGGAGTTCGGTGGCCAGCCGACCGGCGGTCGTCGCGTCCGGGCGGTCCGCGACTGGGTACGGGACCATATCACCTATCAACACGGTTCGTCCGACGAGACGACCACGGCCATGGATACCGCCGTCGTCCGGCTGGGCGTCTGCCGCGACTTTGCCCACATGGTGATCGCCCTTTGCCGGGGACTCGGCCTCCCAGCCCGGTACGTTTCCGGCTACGCCCTGGGGCTGGAGCCGTTCGACTTTCACGCCTATGCCCAGGTCTATGCCGGAGGCCGCTGGTACAACGTCGACGCAACCTACGACGGCACCCGCGAGGCCCTGATCCCGATCGCCACCGGCTGCGACGCCGCCGACCTCGACACAGCCACCTTCCTGGATGCCGAGGGCAAATTCAAGGGACAGGACCTCGAGATCCGCAAGCTCATGGAATGAGAGAAATCAGGTCTTCCTGGCGCTCATCCCGGGGGCGGTGGCCGGATCACACCCTGGTCTCGAGCCGCACCTCGGGACGAACCGGCTCGATCCGGTCGGCCGGGTAAGCCTGATCGGAGGCATTCCGGAGCCACCGACTCTCGGGGCGAAGGGCCCATGACGCGAGCACGATCCCCGAGATGACGAGCGGGGCCACGACCTTGCCCGACGGATCACCGACAGCGGCATGTGACGCCGCAGCGCCCGTGAGGTCGAAAATCATGCCAGCGTAGGCCCACTCCTTCAGCCTTGTGAGCCTGGGTGCGAGGACGACGATTCCACCGAGCACCTTCCATACACCCAGGATCATCACGAAGTACGCGGGATACCCAAGGTGCGTCATGCCTTCCATCAGAAAGGGAGGCCGGGCGATGTCGGTCGCGCCGCCCGACAGGAAGACAAAGGCGGTGAGCCCGGTCGCGACCCAGTAGGCGATACGTCTGACCATGGATTGATGTCCTTGATCTACTTCTCGGAAAACATCCGCGTCCCTTCCCATTCACCACACGCCATGTCAGCCCTCCGATGCGCTTCCGGCGCCGAGCCAGGCTTGATCATCCTTCCAGCCTCGCGGCGAATTCTTCCAGACCAGCGAGAAAAGAGCGGAACCATAAGCTTAGTTTTATGGTTCATCAAGCGGGTGAGACGCTCGCTGTCCCGTGAGCCGAGAGCTCGTGGACCATTTCGACCAGGGCGATGACGTGGTCGACCGGCGTCTGGGGGAGGATGCCGTGTCCCAGGTTGAAGACGTGCCCGGGGCGACCGTTCGCCTGGGCGAGGATGCGCTGGACCTGGGTTTTGATCTCGGCCAGTGGGGCGAAGAGGACGACGGGATCGAGGTTGCCCTGGACCGCGACGTTCGGCCCGAGCCGTTGCCAGGCTGACGCCAGGTCCACCCGCCAGTCGAGCCCGATGACATCGCCCCCCGCATCACGCTGAAGCTCCAGGAGCGCGCCCGTGTCGGTGCCGAAGTGGATCACCGGCACGCCGGGATCGAGCTTTCCGAAGAGCGCGCATGTGCGGCTGGACAAACCGGGCGTAGTCATAGGGGCTGAGGTTGCCCACCCAGCTATCGAAGACCTGAAGCACCTGCGCCCCGCGGCAGCCTGGGCGTTGAGATACTTCGCCGTGGCCGAAACGAGGGCGTCCATCAGGGCATTCCAGGCACCGGGATCTTGATACATGAAGGTCTTGGCGCGATCGTAATGGCGCGAGCCGCCCCCCTCGATGGCGTAACAGGCCAGGGTGAACGGTGCGCCGGCGAAGCCGATCAGGGGAATTTCCGGCCGGAGGGCCGATCGGATCAATCGAACGGCCTCGAAGACGTAGCCCAGCGGCGCGGGGTCGTCGAGCGGACGGACTCGATCGACATCGGCCCCGGCGCGGATCGGGTTGTGAATGACGGGTCCTTCGCCCTTGGAGAACTCGAGATCGAAGCCCAGCGGCTCGAGGATCAGGAGGATATCCGCGAACAGGATCGCGGCGTCGACTCCCAGTCGTTCGGCCGCGGTGACCGTCACCTCGGTCGCGAGCGCGGGATTCTTGCACAATTCCAGAAACGGCACTTTCGCTCGTACCGCGCGGTACTCGGCCATGTACCGCCCCGCCTGTCGCATCAGCCAGACCGGCGTGACCCCCGCCGGCTCGCGCCGGCACGCTTTCAGGAACGGGCTCTCACGGAGCGCGGCGGGAAGTGGAGCGTCGGTCGATTTCAAGGCGGCGGAACGTTCCATGCGGGCTCGACTCGGTCGGGTCGTTGAAGCTGGAGGCGGTCGCGAACATTTCACGAGGACTCTATCTTACGCCCTCGCGAGCCCTCGCGGGAGTCCTTCGGACCCCTCGCTGAATCAACGACCGTAGGACGTAATCTTCGAGCCGCTCGATGGCCGGTCCGTCGAGCGACGCACAGGCGTGTCGCGTGCGTCGCTCGAATCCACGTGATCGAACGCGATCCCAGCCTTCACGCCCCTGTCTCGATTCACCCCACATCAGTGCGTTTCTTCCGGTGTTCGTGTCGCCGATCCGGCTGCTCGACAAGAACGCACGGAGCAACAACTTCGAAGTCGCTACGTTTTCGAAATCATTGGTTAGATTTTTTGAGTTTACTACATAATTCGACACGTAAATGTGAGAGGTGGTCCGCGATACGGCCTGAATGGCACGGATAGCTTCGGAATCTCGATGCCAGACGAGTGGTTGTTCGAAAACCACAAGGTCGAAAGCGGTCGGAAGAGGGGTAGGCCAGGGGAAGGGGGCGGCGTACAATGAAGTTCGTCAAGATTTCTCAACGACATGCCCGGACGCGACCGACTTCCCCATGGCCGCGAGAGTCATACGGTCCGGGCCTTAACTGCCAGGGAACCCACCCGGGAAACGAGCCGTTCATCGAACGGAGCAGAGCTAGAGCAGAGCGATCGGATCAGACGCGGCCAGGGAAGCGACAGATAGGCGGAGCAGATGGACCGAGACCGAGATGAAGGGGCCGCGCGCCGGGAGCCGAGCTCGAAGCCGGAGCAAACCCCAGGCCCCAACGGGAACGTGGGAGCGAATACCGGGCCCACGTCGTGGCAAACCCGCACCGTGTTGGCGGGCAAGAGATCGCGGCACCCGATGATGGACGAGCACCGGCAGACCGAGGACGAGGAACTGCTCAACCGGAGCGTCCCGAGCATGCCCCGGGCCAAGGCGCCCGAGCTGGCGGGTTTCACGCATACCGAAGCGTGGCGGGTGCTGCGGATTCAGGGAGAGTTCGTCCACGGAATCAACGCCTTGGCCGAGGTCGGCGCGGCGGTTGCGGTCTTCGGATCGGCCCGGTTCGGGCCCGAGACGCGGCATTACCAGAACGCGATGCTCCTCGGCGCCAAGCTCGCCGAGGCCGGCTTCGCGGTCATCACCGGCGGCGGACCCGGCCTGATGGAGGCCGCCAACCGAGGCGCCAAGGAGGCCGGGGGACTCTCGATCGGATGCAACATCGAGCTTCCCTTCGAACAATCCTCGAACCCGTTCACGAACCTTTCGATCAACTTCCGCTACTTCTTCGTGCGGAAGACCATGTTCGTGAAGTATTCGAACGGCTTCGTCATCTTCCCGGGAGGCTTTGGCACCCTGGACGAGCTGTTCGAGGCCCTCACCCTGGTCCAGACCCGGAAGATCAACCGTTTCCCGATCGTCCTGTACGATTCGTCCTACTGGCGCGGGTTGCTGCAATGGATTGAGACCACCCAGCTTGGCGAGGGCGCGATCTCGCCCGAGGACCTGAACCTGCTACACGTCACCGACTCGATCGATGAGGCGCGTGACATCATGGTCGACTGCTACAATATGCGGTGCTGGACGAGCTGGAAGAAATCGGAAGGCTCGCGGCTCGACGCCGACCCGCCAGGAGGACCGGCGACCGTGCTGGACCCGTCGAAGGGGGACGCTCAGTAAGGTTGGGACCTCTGTCCGTCCCCGGGAAAGTGGATTGGTTGCGGACTTCAAGGGCGATCTTGCGGGGGACGAACGCACGATGGAAGCAACGGGCGCCGCGATCGACCGGAATGCCTCGGACCGCGAACCGACGGCCGCGGTCTGCGACTCGCTGGAATCGGAGCTGCGGACGTCGGGAGCGGGGGCTGCGATCGACACCCTGATCCGGACCCTGACCGAGCGGCACGAGCCGCGCCGGCTGCTCGACGCTCTGCTCCTGAAGGCACGTCATGAGCTGGACCTCCCCTTGATCACGGACGGCGGCCTCGACGGAGTCGACGAAGCCCAGCGCCAGAAGTACGAGGAACGCTACATCGACGCCCTTCGGCAAGTGGGTCGGCTACTACTTGACGCGGGCGATATCCCCGGGGCGTGGCCCTACTTCCGGGCGATCGGCGAGCCGGAGCCAGTGGCTCGGGCGATCGAAGATTACCAGTCGACGGCACCGCGTGATGGTATCCTGGACGGCGAGGGCGAGGGCGAGGACAACGGCGACGGCGAGAACGAACCAGGTATCGGCTCGCTGATCGAGGTCGCGTTCAACCAGGGGGCGAACCCGCGTCGTGGATTCGAGCTGATCCTGGAACATTACGGCACATGCTCGGCGATCACCGCGTTCGAGCACCTGCCCGCCGACGAGACGGTGCGCTCGGCGGCGTCGGCAGCTCTGGTGCGCCGGGTCCACGATGACCTCGTGGCCAATCTCCGCGCCGAGATCGCCCAGCGCGGCCAGCCATTGCCGGCCGAAACGGCCCCGGTCGCCGCGTTGATCGCGAATCGGCCCTGGCTCTTCGCTGACGAATCGTACCATATCGACATCTCGCACCTGGGGTCAGTCGTGCGGTACTCGCTGCTGGTGAAGGACCCCACGGCGATTGGGCTTGCGGTCGAGCTGACCGACTACGGCCAACACCTTTCCGGACGGCTCCAGGGCACGGGTGAGCCGCCGTTCGATGATCACTACAAGGATTATGGCATCTACCTACGTGCTCTTCTTGACGGGGGCCGAGGCGCGGACGCGAACACGGCCATCGATCACTTCCGTGCCAAGCTGGGACCACCGGACGACCCCCGGCAAGTGCTCGGGGCCGGCGACGGACCCGGGCTCGAGTCGACCTACCCGGCGCAGGTCCTGGTCGGGCTCATGCTTCGCCTGAACCGGACCGACGAGGCGCTGGACATGTCCGAGGCCTACCTCGCTGGACTACCCGACGCCGCCCTCGTCGTGCCGAGCTTCGCGCGAGCTCTGTCAGCGGACCGGGCAGCTTGCCCGCCTGGCTCGACTGGCCCGCGCGCACGGCGACCTCGTCGGCTACACCGCCGCGATCCTCCAGGCGGGAACCTGAGTCGCATGAGCACCTCACAACCCTGGTACGACGCCCGAGAAGTCAATCGGATCGAGGTCCTGGCGACCGCCGACGATCCCGCACGAGTTGATAGCTGGCTGGAGATCTGCCGCCCCGGCTCGACCTGGACCGTCCGCATCCGGACGGCCGAGGTCGCTGCCACCGTCCGCGCCCGCAAACCGCTGGGCTCGTTCAGCGAACGCGACTGCACCTGCCTGAGCCTCCGGCTCGACCGCCCCGTTCCGGTCGAGCCCGGTCTCCGACTCCAGATTATTGCCGACCTCGACCCCAGCCTGACAGCCTCGGGTGTGATCCGACCGTGGAGCTGACTGACACAGCGTTCGCTCGCCTATTCTGGCAACCTCCCAAATCAATCCACGCCGCCGATCTCGTGATTTCGACCAATTCTCGCCCAGAGTCCCAAAAAGTTAGGACTTCGTTTTTAGATAATAGCTTTTGACGCCATTTCAGCGCGAGCACTTCGTCGCATCGCTGCTTTTTTGATTTCGGTTCCGACTTGCTCTTGCCACCGCATAAGACGCGCTGCATAATACAAAAGGACTAGATGGTAACGACTGTCTGTGTCACTACCCATCCAGCCCATTTCACCATCGATCGGTTATCTCTCCCCGGTCAACGAGTCCATTCTTGATTTTTTGATGAGTCGGTCATCCTCCCGTTTCGCCAGGTTTCTTGCTCGCGGATAAGACGAATTCGTTGCGGCCGCCTCCCTTCGTAACTCGACACCGGAGATCTCGATCTCCAGACCGAGTCGATCGACCGATTCATGCGATCCGCACTCTTCGTTCGAGCACGTTTTGAAAAAATAAAACGTAGCTTAACAGATTCCACCGTATTTGTTCATGAATATATGGTGAACTGACTACCGCACCTATGTGCCCGCGGGCACCGGTTCGTTCAGGTATCTGCCTGCGCAGTTCAAAGTAAGTAGCGGACGATACGGGACAACAGGATTAACATTCCATGAAGACACTCCAGCGACAGATCATGGCAACATTCGCCTCGCTCGGCGTGGGTTTGATCGGCGGGTGTGGATCGCGCGAGGACGAGTTACCGCGCATCGGGGTCTCGGGAAAGGTCATGCTCGATGCCCGTCCGCTCGAACAAGGGGTCATCTCGTTCGTCCCGGAGGGGGGGAACGCGAACCCCGTGATGGTCGGCGGGGTGATCAGCGAGGGCGCCTACACGATCGAGCCCGCCAAGGGTCCGACCCCAGGAAAGTACCGGGTGTCGATCACCGGCGGCGCGACCGCTCCGCCACCTGCCGACGATGCTCCCGGCCGGATCACGGCTCCGATCGCGGGGGCCGTCCCACACAAGTACAACGCCGCCTCGACACTCAAGGCCGAGGTCACGCCCGACGGACCTCACGCGTTCGACTTCGCGCTCTCGAGTCACTGAATCCGCTTCATCCCGTTTCGGAACCATCTCTGGGGCCGGGAAAACGACGCCTGCCACGACGCTCTCAAGTGCGATTCGCTTTTCAAGCAAACAACCGACTGAGAAGTTCAGGAGTTAGCACGATGAAGAACTCGCGCGTACGAACAGGTTTCACGCTGATTGAGCTCTTGGTGGTGATCGCCATCATCGCCGTCCTGATCGCCCTCTTGTTACCCGCGGTGCAGGCCGCTCGCGAGGCCGCGCGGCGGGCGCAATGCGTCAACAATCTGAAACAGATCGGTCTCGCCATGCACAACTACGAGAGTGCCAACAGCGTGCTCCCACCCGGGATGCGCGGCTGCTGCTGGGGGACCTGGCTGGTCTCGGTCCTGCCGTTCGTCGAGCAACAGGCGATGTTCAACGCCTGGAACTCCTCGGGCAACAACGCGCCGGGTCAGACCACCTACGACACGCCGTTCCGCTATAGCGGCGTGGCCAACATCACGGTCACGTCCTCACATATTACCGCGTATCTCTGCCCCAGCGACGGCGGAAACACCAACGCTCCGGGTTACGGCAACCTGGGAAAGACGGTCACTTCACAGAACTACATGGTGAACTTTGGCAACCTGAACTCGACCCAGGGCACTCTATCGGCCACGGGAACACTGCCTTATATCACGTTCGGCGGGATCCAGTACGGTTTCATGGGAGCCCCCTTCGGCGACATCGGCGCTCCCAATCCGGACTCGCCCACGGGCACGCTCGACCATGCGGCCATCCGGCGGACCGTCCCATTCGCGGCGATCCAGGACGGACTGAGCAACACGATGATGACCTCGGAGTGCGTGGTGGGTCAGACGGGGACCAAGAAAGACCTCCGCGGCTTCTCCTGGTGGGGCTGGGCCGCCGTCTTCACAGGCTGGCTGACCCCCAACACGTCGAGCCCCGACACGCTTCAAAGCACTGGCTATTGCAACTACCCCTTCGCTCAGAACCCCCCATGCGCTGGACCGGACCCGGTCCTCGGGGTCATGAACGCCGCGCGGAGCCGACACCCCGGTGGCGCGAACACCGGGTTCTGTGACGGCAGTGTTCGATTCATCAAGAACTCGGTCAACCCGATCACCTACCGGGCGATCGCCAGCAGCCACGGCGGCGAGGTCATCAGCTCGGACGCCTACTGACACTTACACGACCTCGACCTCGTCCGCCCAGTTCGATCGAGGTCCAGACAAACCAACGAACCGGGGCGACCCTTGAGGCTCGCCCCGGTTCGTTGGTTTCGCGGTTCGGTTCGCTCCGGACCGGCCTGGTTCAGGGCCAAGTCGTCGGCCGTCGATCGCTTCCCGCATGAGCCGCGATCGGGGCGAGCCGCCAGATTCCTTCACCCTGCCGGACCCATTGAAAGCCGGGAGGCGCGGTCCAGACACCCTGTTCCTCAGTATCAGAGGATGATCGATATGACCAACGTCGATTCGCGGGACGAATCGTCCCGAAGGACTCCTCCTCGGCCAGCACCTGAGTCCGCTCCTGACCGGCTGCCATGTAGATGAACCAGGCCAGGGCAACCTGGAGCCAGTAACCTTGGAAGAGGCTGATCACGCCGAAGACGACGGCCAGAATCTGACCGATCCCCGCCGCAACCGAGGTCGCCCGGACTCGCCCCAGCCAGCCGCTCAGCAATGCCCTCATGACCCGCCCACCGTCCATCGGAAACGCCGGGATCAGGTTGAAGACGGCCAGCACCAGGTTGACCACGAGCAAATGATCGGTGAAGAGCCCGAGGGGGCTCGGAACTCCAGGTCCTCCGAACAATCCCATGCCGCGGAGTAGAACCAGCGCCATCACGATCGCGACGTTCACCAACGGTCCCGCCAGCGCGATCAGGAGTTCCGCCCCCGGCGCCCTGGGCATCCGCTCGAGCCTGGCCACACCACCGATCGGCAACAGCGTGATATCCAGGGTCTCGATCCCGAACTGGCGCGCCATCAGGGCGTGGCCCAGTTCGTGCAGGAGCACGCACCCGAAGACCGCCAACATCAGGAACAAACGGTCGAGACCACCGCCGCTCAGACCGACGAACAGCAAGAATAAGAGAAATGTCGGATGCAGGAACACATCAATGCCCGCCACCCGGCCAAGTTTCCAGGATAGTCGATTCACAATTCAGTCCTTTCCGGAGGTCGAGCTCAAACGCCCGTCCTCCTCATAATCATTCGCTCGCCAGCCGTGCAAGGTTCGAGCCGGAGCCGCGGATTGGCGGCAACCTCTCGGTCTCAGGAGGTCATTCGCTCGCCCGGCTCTAACTTTGTATCCGAACGAGCCGGACCAGGTCCGGAAAGGAAGGTCAGACTTGAAAAAAAGCCGCTCAGCTCAACGCTCGAGGATTCCGGGACGGATCATGGTGTATCCCTTGACGAGCACTTCGAGCTTGGGCCAGTTCTGGGCCTCGGTGACCACCTCGTAACCACCTCGAGCGTCGACCACAACGGTGTCCTCGCAACGAGCCGGGCCAACGCTGGGACTCCAACACAAGGGAGTCCCACCCTGGAGAACCATCGGGCTATCCGGCAGCATAACCTGCTCGCGAGGCGCGTAGCCGATGACATGCCCAAGGTAGTCGAGGGTCCACTCGTGGGGGTGGTCGTACTTCTCGTAAATCCGCTTGACACGACGGATGACCTCGCTGACCTTTTCGCCCGGGCGTGAGAAATAGATTGAGGTCGCGTCGACCATCGCGGCCAGGCCGTGTTGACGGTGAAACTCGGCGCCGGCCGGTCCGAACGAGACGGTCCGCGTCAACGAGGCGCAAAGACCCAACCGACGGCCGGTGACCGTGATCGTCGCGCGGGACTGGATCGGCGCGGCCTTGAAGCTGGGCTGACGGTACCTCGCCAGCCGATCGTCGCTGGCGACCCGAAGGTCGACAGGCACCACCCCTTCACGAATCAGGCGGTGCGCCAGGTGGCCGGCGACATCGGCCTCGGTCTCGCCCTGAACGAAATTGCGGCAGGTCGCCTCGGCCGCAAGGGTCAAGGTTCGCCCCAACACGCGGAGCCGCTGCCGCTCCAGGTTCGTCAGAGGATGGCGCAGTCCGCGAATCGGGTCGGTCTCGCGGGGCCAGGGAACCGAGCCCTTGCCGACGTCCGTGGCGATCTTCTTGTTATGACCCAGCTCCGCGATGATCCGGCCCGGGTCGTCGTACCAGGGGCGCTCCTTGAGCTGGAAACCCAGGCCCGCCAGCTCTTCCTCGAAGACGCGGGCGCTCTGGACGTTGTCGCAGATCACCGCACGGCTGTTCCGGTTGATGAAAAGGAGGACCGATGCCGACTCCGAGCCGATTCCCTGCCCGAGGTCGCCCCCCGAGGTGAACCAGGCGACCGAGTCGGCCCGACCCATGATCAGCCGCATCGTGGCCGCTCGCATCGAGCCACTCCGCCACCCGTCGGTGCTTTTCCTCGACATCGGCACGCCGGGCCGACAGCTCGGGATTGGCCTGGCCGCGATCGGCCGTGGGGTCGGGCAGGGGAGGAAGACTATCCTCCGCGGGTCGATCGACCGCGGTCTGAACCACCCGGTCGAGGTCCGGCGACAGGTCCATCAGCTCGACCGGGATCACGAGTCCACCGTGGGGGGTTTCGGTAGCCGATGCCACGGAGCCGCCTCCCATCTCGCCAATCGATTGAAAGGAGTCTGGAGGTCGGGCCCCACCTGATGTGATCGTTCCCGTGGTTGCATAAGCGCAACAACGACGGGCAGGCCGGGCCACGACAAACGCGATCCTGCGTTTGACCATCTCGCCCCTATCCTTGTCAATCCGCTCACCGAAAAGCAAGAACATGTACGAGCAATTTGCGTACCGGACGCTCGCCCGAAAAACCGGGAACCCGCAGCCGTCATGATCGACGCTATTGCTCTAGTTTACCTATTATCCCACACGCCGGCCAGGAAGTCGATCATATCGGGAAGTAAGTCTCGGGAACCGACCTGAAAATCGAAGCCGTGTGCGGTATCGGGGATCACGATGAGTTGATGAGGCACACCAGCGTCCGCGAGGGCTGTGGCGAGGCGCCGCGACTGATCGACTGGGACGAGTGAATCGGCGTCGCCATGGATCAGGAGCATGGGAGGATCGGCGGGCGAGACGTGGCGAATCGGCGATGCATCGGCGTAGCGCCCGGACATTCCCTGGTCGATCCGCCAAGGAAGAGGTCGACGGAGGGGGCGGCCGGCTGTCCCGGTGCGTCGAGCGCGTCGAGGTCGGCGGGACCGTAGAAATCGATAACGGCCGCGACCCGGGCCGAGCCATCGTCGCGGCTCTCGTCCCCGGTGGTGCCGAGCAGGGCGGCGAGGTGGCCGCCGGCTGATGCCCCCAGTGCCGCGATCCGGTCTGGATCGACTCCGAGCTTGCCGGCATGCCGGCGGACCCAGCGAACGGCCTCGCGGAGATCTTCGAGATTGGTCGGCCAGCTTGGAGCACCCGGCTTCGAGAGGGTGTAATCGACAGCCACCACCACGAATCCTCGGCTCGCCAGCGCGGCGGCCATCCTGCCGTATGGCCCCTTGCTCCCCCCCGCCAGCCGCCGCCGTGGATCGCCAGGACCGCCGGCCTGGGCCGCGTCGAAGGTTCCGAGGGAGTATAGAGGTCGAGCCGGACCCGACGTCCGTTCTGAGTCCGGTAAACCACGTCCGACGCGAGCGTGACACCCGCCGGAATCGCGGGGCGCACGACCTCGCCGCGAACAAGGTAACCGGTTGCTCCCAGCAGACTCGCCCAGACAACAAGCCGGGTTATCGACATCACGCGCCGCCACCCGACCCATTGTGGGTATCGCGGTTCCCGAGCCGCCAACCGCTCACGTTCGCCAGCCGCCGTGTTTTCCGTCGACACTGTCCGGCCCTCCCGAGCCTCAACCCGTTGCCTACCTCAGGGCGTATCTTCTCATATGGCTTTTGAATCGTAGCGCGATGGCGGCCGGCAGCAAGCGGGTTGGTGCGCGGATCACGAATCGGATACACCCGATATCCGGGCCGGGTCGACCCGGGTGGTCAGCGTGTTATCCTGCCGAACCGGTACGACCGGAGCTTCATGTCAAGCCCACTCAACCGATTTTCCGAAACTCGGTCCAGGTTTTGCTCTACGATCAAGCTCGGGGTGTCTCCGAGGTGCCCGGGAACCTGCATCACATTTCTCCTATAAGGATGGGACCTCGTCCACCAAGTGAGCCGGCGCGTTCCATGGGGTTGGACGCGAGCGAGAGTGGGAGCGACACGGAGCGAGGATCGTATCATGTGGGACGGGGTCGATAGCGCCATGCGGATCTTATTAGTCGAGGACGCGCCGTTTTTACGTTATGCTTTCGGGCGCCTCCTGAGGATTCACGGATATGAAGTGCTCGAAGCAAACGACGGTCGCGAAGCACTCGAGCAGATTGAGGAGTTCCGGCCGCACGTGGTGGTGACCGATTTGATGATGCCCGTGATGGATGGCGTCGAGTTGATTCAGCGCCTCCGCGCTGCCCCAGAGACCGCCGAGCTGCCGATTCTGGCGATCACCGCCGACACCAGCGAGCTGACCGAAAGTCGGGTCCGACAGGCGGGGAACGTGGATTACATCACTAAGCCGGTCGATCTTTCGATGCTGCTCGAACGGCTCCGTGCCGCGGACGGCTCGTGAGTGGTACGGAGGAGATCCGGGCTCGTTGATCAGGCCGCCCGAACGGTTTCCAAAGGGGCGACGTCGATGGTGGAGGAAACCCATGAGCTCAGCTTGCTCAAGCGCCGCGAGATCGAGGCAAAGATCGTCGGTCCCTTGATCCGCGCTTTTTACGCCGAGGTGGGCGAGGAGCGGAGTATCGCCTTGCTGCGGCGCGTGATCGAAGACCTCGCTCGGCAAGGCGGCGCGGAACTCGCACGGAGCCTGGGAGACGCCAGCTTGCGCACGTTTGCCTCGTGCCTCGGCCGATGGTCGGAAGGCGGGGCGCTCGAGATCGATCTGATCGAGAGCTCGGAACAAAGGCTCGACTTCAACGTCACACGATGCCGCTATGCCGAACTGTACCGCGCCCTGGGCCTGGCCGAACTGGGCTCCAGCCTCTCCTGTCAGCGCGATTTCTCACTGATTGAAGGTTTCAATCCCGCCATCCGTCTGACGCGTACCCAGACCATCATGGAGGGCGCGAAGTTCTGCGACTTCCGGTTCGCCTCGGCCGGGCCATCGGCCACGCCGGACGGGGTGGACACAGCGTCTGACACCCCCCCCGAAGGCTGATCTGCGCCTCCCGTGCCCGCTCGCGACGTCTCAAGTTGACTGGACAATTTGCCGAGAATGACGATGGTATGGGCCGCTGTCGTCGAAGCTGTCCAGTCCTCTCTGCCCAATGGAAGGGGCACGAATCATGGCGAAGGCGAGCGCTCGCGCGAAGGCTCCCGTTCACGGCACGTCGCGGCTGGCCTATCCCGGGACTCTGGCGTTGCTGGGGCTGGCCCTCCTGTTCCCGATCGGCCTGATGGTCTTCAACCCGACCCTGATGTTCGAGCGGGGCTGGGAGCAGTACGTCGGAACAGCGATCTACTTCTGGGCCGTGCTGACGTTAGCGCGGGAGCTCTCATGGCTCTGGAAGAACGAGCGCGCCTTCGAGGAGGCGCCCGGATGGTTGCCGCTGGTCTCGCCACGCTCCAGGGCGACGGAGCCGACCCCGGCGCGCCCGATCGACCCCGGCGAGCGCCGGATCCTGCCGGCGCGGGTCCGTCAGCTCGGCTGCACGATCGAAGCCGCGGGCGCACTAATGCCCACGGCGTCGCAGCTCATGGAGCTGAACCGTGAGGGATCGGGGCTGGATCAGGAGAACGCGGCGGGCCGGTTCACGCTGACGCGGTACATTCTCTATCTACTGCCGGTCATCGGTTTCATCGGCACGGTTGAGGGGATCTCGAAGGCGCTGATGAACATCAGCAAGGTCCTGCCCATGGTCAAGGACCTCGACGGGTTCATGAACAATCTGACCGGGGTGACCTCGGCGCTTCAGATCGCATTTGATAGCACGCTGCTGGCGCTCTTCCTGAGCGCGGCGTTGATGCTGGTGCAAACCCTCGTCTTCCGACGTTCCGAAGACCTGCTGGCACGGGTTGACCGATGGGTGGTCGAGAACGTCCTGCCCCGGTTCGGCGTCGAGGAGAGCGGCGGCGCGGGGAGGGACATTGCCGAGCTGCTGGCTCCCCAGATCGAGCAATTCGCCACCGCGATCGACCGCCTGAATCCGGCCCTGAACAGCTTCCTGCGCGGGACCGACGCGATCGGTCGGATCGGAAACGATCTCGAATCCATCGGCGCGGCGGGCGAGGCCCTGCGCCGCGGCGCAGCGTGTCTTTCTCGGATCGAGACGTCTCTCAGTACAACCGCTGGTAGCGGCGAGCAGCTTGATGATATCAAGCGTGGAATCGAGCGAACCTGCACGGCGATCGAATCGCTCTCGTCCTCCTGGTCCCAGGCGTACGAGCGATCGAGCCGATCGACCCAGGAACAGCTTGCCCGCACGATGGGAAGCCTCAAGGACGCGCTCGACATGCTGAACGTGAGCATGGAGCAGAGCAACGCCCTCTACCGGAACATTGTCAAGAAGATGTTTCAGGAGACCCACGGCGGCGGGTCGTCCGCACGGTTCGGCGTCCTGAAGGACGACGTGGCCTGATCGGCGTTTGGGATCGGGGAGTCAAGGCACAAGCAGGGAGGGGGAGAATAACCGATGCGTCGTTCACGGCGTGGCGGGCATGGAGGTCTCGAGTTCGGCGGATCGGGTGAGGACTCGTTCGTTGCCGTGGTCGTCACCAAGCTGACCGGGGCCTTGCTCTTCATCCTGCTCTTGACGATGGTGATCATGGCCTTGCTACCCAAGGCGATCGACCTGCCGGCCTCGAGTTCGCGGGAGGGTGCCGAGAAGGGCGAGCCGCTGGCGATCAGTACTCCGTCGGCCCTTCCGGAAGCGATCGCTGGTCGACCCTATGCGCTGGCGCTGGCCGCTCACGGGGGGCGCGGACCGCTCCGATGGAGTGTCGACGGCAAACTGCCCGATGGCCTGAGCTTCGACCCCGAGGCGGCGCTGATCAAGGGGACACCGAAGACCGGGACTCCCGAGCCCGTCGAACTCGCGGTGCGAGTCAGTGACGGCCAGGATCGCGCCAGTCAGGCGATCCAGCTCGTGGTCTACGAGTCGGACAAGCCGCTCGGCCTCCCCTCGAAATGGAAGCCGAGCCTGCCGCCGATTCCGTGGTCGGCCTGGCTTGAACAGGGATTCGGGTTCCTTCTACTCTGGCTCGTCCACATGGTCGGCATGAACGCGCTGGGGAGCCTCCAGCGGTGGTCGCTTGATCATCATGCCGCAGTGGAATCCGGATCGGCGAACGGCGCGAGTGAGGCAGGTGTCATACGCCGCAGATTTTTGCTATATAAGTTGTTCGTCCGCGCGGCGTCGATCGGCTCGGCGGTTGCCCTGGCCGTCTGGCTCGGATGGCCCCGCGGTTGAACCGATGGTTTCTCCTGAAGATGAAGGCACGGGCGGAAATCGACAAAAAAAGGGGCCATCCCCTTGTCAATTGCCGCTAGAACTCATAGTGCCTAGAAGGCCTCGACCACTCGCTATCAACACCCGGCGCAGCCTTCCTCCCTCGACTGGAGAACATGATGAACCGAATGCGAACAACCCGGCTCATCCTGGTCTGCGCAATGGCCGCTTTCTCGATCACCTCGACGGCCATGGCTCAGCGGGGCGGAGGACCCCCCGGAGGATTCGGAGGACGAGGGGGATTTGGCGGCAGTCAGAGCATGTCCAACCTCTTGACCCTTGCGCTGGATACGCGCCGTGTGGGACGAGATCCGGATCACCGACGAGCAGCTCGGCAAAGTTACAAAGCTCGAGGCATCGGTCCAGAAAGCGTCCCGGCAGGCTCGAACGAATATCCGTACCATGCAGCAGGCGGCGTTCGGGATCGGTAACGGCCCCGTGCCGAACGATCCCGAGGCTCAGGCCGCCGCTCGTGAGGCGCACGATCAGGCACGCCAGGCCGAACGTGCGGCCATGTCCGAGAATAGTGAGGTCCTCAAGAAGGATACCGAAACGGCCCTGAGGAAGATCCTCAAGCCCGCTCAGTACACGCGAATCCAGCAGATCGACCTCCAGATCACGGGCACTACGGTCATCGGACGTGCCGACGTCGCCAAGACTCTGGGCCTGACCCACGACCAGACGGCCAAGATCCAGTCGATCCTCAATCAGTTGAACCAGGGGCAGGACCAGATCAACACGAGTCGGCGCGACTTCTTTCAGTCGATGCGGGGCAATAATGGTGGTGGGGGTGGTGGCCGCGGAAATAACAATAATAACAATATGACCGACGCCGAGCACAGGCCCAGCGGGAGCAGATGCAAGCCCAGATGGAGAAGCTTCAGAACGACTCCACAAGCCTGAAGGATAAAGCCAGCGCGGCGCTTGTCAACGTCCTGACCAAGGTGCAGCGCACCAAGTTCAACAACCTGTTCGGGGCACCCTTCAATCTGTCGCTCTTAAACTACGGGAACGGCCCTAACAACAATAATGGCTTCGGTGGCTTCGGTGGCCCCGGCGGACCAGGTGGCCCCGGCGGACCAGGTGGCCCCGGCGGACCAGGTGGTCGCCCTGCTGGCGGAGCCGCGGGCAACACCGCCACCCCGACCGGAACCACGGGCGCCAATGCCACGACGAAGTCGGCGCAGACGAAGAACGGCTCGACGAGTACCAAAGGTGCAACGACCAAGTCCGCCACAGGACGCTGAGACTCGGGTTGTCCGCGATGGATCGTAGGTCGACGCGTTTTGGACTTTCCCGGGTCGTCGGTTCCGCTTATAAGATTGAACGACGCTGCAACGGCCGGGGCCTTCCACGCTCCCGGCCGTTCGCATGACTTGGACAATCATTCCACACGTCAACGACAGCGAATGCGTACCAACGCTCCAGGGAGGGGGCCGGCTCATGTCTCGACAACGGAGACCGGTAGCGTATCGAAGTAGACAGCGGTTGTGCTTCAAGGGCCTCCCGAAGACGATCGCGGCCCTCGTGTTGATCCTTCCCGGTATGGGACGGAGTGAAGAACCCCCGAAATCTCCCGCCTCATTCGCGACCGTGCCCGTGCTTCCCGACGAGCGGCTTGGGGTGCGGACGGCTCCGCTCTGGCTGCTAAGCCGGCCCGATGTCCGCGCGGATGTTCAGCTTGACCCGAAACAGACAGCCGAAGCCGAGCGAGTTTTGGCGGGTCTCTTCGCCAAAGCCGCGGCGATCCGGGGCAAGTCCGGCCCCGAGATCGTCAACGGCCGCAGGGCTATTGACGACGCCGAGCAGGAGTGGCTCCAGACCCGGCTCGGCGAGGCCCAGCGGAAGCGACTGATCGAGATCGACCTGCAATGGGAAGGCCCCTCGGCCCTGATCAGCCGGCCGGTGGTCGCCGATCACCTGGGACTGACCCCCGAGCAACGCGCGGCGCTGAAGCAAGCCGTCGCCGAGTGCCAACGGTTGAGAGCGTCTGGGAGCCACCTCAGAGACAGCGAGCATCAACTCGGCCAGCAGGCACTGCGCGTCCTGACACCCGAACAAAGCCAGCGCTGGAAGGTCATGCTCGGGCATCCCTTCACGCCCCGGCTCACCGCCACGCATTGAACAGATCCGGCGATCATGCCAGCGGGGCGGGTCCGACGGTCAGCTTTTCGAACTCGGGGTTCCCCCGAAGCTGGTCAAAGTCGGACTCATCGGCGATCTGTCCTCGAAGTTCGGGGTCAAGATCGAGAGCCAAGGCGAGTTCGTCCAGCGCTTTGGTCGGATTACCCGCCAGGCTCCAGTAACAGGCCAGATTGTAGTGGAGCACGCCAGGGGCGTCAGGGTTATGTCGGGCGGCGCGTTCGAGCGCATCGATCGCCTGGGCAAGCCGATGGGTCCGCTTGTAACACCATCCCAGGGCAATAGCGACGCCCACCTCCGCCGGCCGGAGCGCGGCGGCGACTTCCAGGGGCTTGAGTGCTTCGCGGTAACGCTCCAGCGATCGAAGCGCCTCTCCCATCAGGAAACTGGCCTCGAACTGCATTGTTGCCCAGTCGGAGCGGCTTTCGAGGATGGCCAGCGCGCGCCGGGGCAGCTCGAGCATCAGGTAACCTTCGGCTTCGTCAAGCTGACGCTTGATCCGGTCGCGAATGATCCGGCCCATCGCACCGCCGCTCCACGCCCCACCAACTTCAGAACTCAACTGTTCGTATCGACCAAATCCCGTTCCAGGACGAACCGGTTCGGCTCATTTCGTGCCTCGATCCAGGATCGCGGGTTCGGAAGTCGCTCCGCCTTTGATCGCGGCGAGGTCGAGCCACCCATCGCACTGGACCGGTATGTCATCCTGAAGTATTTCCCGGCGTCCGCCGGGTCAAGCTTACCGGAAACGATCGGTAGGGGGAAGAGCCTCATCGCCTAGCATTCTTGCGTCCGTCAAACGAATCGCGAATGTGATCAGCTCGAGATTTACCATGCAGAGGCTCGTGATGGCGAGCGCGTCCGGTCGATCGATCGACCGGACCGGACGCGGATGGCCAGCGGACGTTTCCAAAGGCTCAGATCCGGTGATTGGCGCCTCGGTCACCACCGTTCTGGGATGGGGTGTGGGCCATGAGCGATTCGCGGCAGGCGGCCTCGCGTGCGCTGAGCGCGTGCTCAACGTCGATCAGGTCGGGAATGTCGATGCCGGCCGCGGAGCGATGCACGAGGGCCTGAGCCGCGTTTGTCGATGGCTTCGCGATTCTGGAGTCCCTTGAGCCATCGTTTAGGGATGGCGTCGGCTCCGTAATGGGCTCCTGCCAGAGCCCCGAGGATCGCGCCGGCGGAATCGGCATCGCCACCAAGGTTGATGATCTCGACGATCGCCTCCTCGAAGCCGTCGCTGGTCATCAGCAGGTAGAGGCAGGTCGGGATACAGGCGGGCGGGAAACCCATGGTAGCGCGTTTGCAGACCGGGGCGGGGCCGTGTCGGTTGGCCTCCTCGACGAGTGCGGTTAGGGCCCTATCGCGCGGCGCTTCGAGGAGCGACTCGACGTGAGCGATGGCGCGTGAGATGCTGCGTCCGTGTAGCTCGATCGAGGTGACGACACCGCTCGAACCGTGCTCGGAAATGATCCGGTCCTCATCACGGGCGGCATCGGCCGCTAGCCGGAACAGGAAGCTTGGGTCGCGGTGCGCACCTGCCGCGAGTCGACGGACGGCATGAGCCACGGCCAGGGCCCCGGAGAGGCTGCGGATGTCGCGATGGGTCATCAGGCTGGCCGACATCACGGCGCCAAAGAGCGATTCGGGATCGCCGCCATAGTAGAGTGGCACCGGGGCAATTCGCATCGCGGCCCCAACCCCGGCGGATTTCTGGCCGGTCTGTCGAGGCGATACGCCGCGTTCGAGGTCGGAAAGGACCTGTCGAAAGCTCCGGCCAATCCCGCGATGGGCACCGACATAGGTTCCCTTGGGCGTTGCCAATCCGAGGTAGATCTCGGCAAGTCGGTCAGGATCGACCTCTCCGGCCGCCAGCAGGACATCGCAAAGGGCCAGGGCCTGCTGGGTATCGTCGGTGTAGAGACCCGGCATTCGCCAGCGGTAGGGCTTTCGCTTCCAGGCCCGCGCGCCATCAACGTAATCGATCACCTGCCCGTAGTGTGCCCGGATCTGCTGAGCACTCAATCCTTCGAGGGGAGCCCCCAGGGCATCGCCCACCGCCAGACCGAGCAAACACCCGCGGACACGATCGAGGCGGGTCACTTGAGGCATCGTGGCAAGGCTCCTTCGGATACCAGGTCGGTGACCGACCCAAGACGGAAAGGCTGGCTTGGCCCGGCCCTGACCCTGCTCCAACAGTCGCCAAGGAACTGTACCGACGTGGTCTTACCAAGCCAACCGAAATTTGGCGACAGTGCCGACAGACCACGTCCCGCGACTCCCCGGCGGCAACACCGGCGCTTGACCCTTTCTCCACTTAGGTTCGCACGCGCCCCGGTTGAATTTTTTTCATTTCTTCTTCGTTTTTCGCGCGCCGGCTCCCCTTACTCTGTCGCTGCACCTGAGCCTCGCACACCACGATCAGGCACCCGTTCCTGAACTAAAGCTCAGAGCACAAGGGCCCCAATACATCCTCCCTTTCCCCTGCGGAACACATCGCTCTCTGTTCAGAGATTCATCGGTGGGTCGACCTGCGAGATCGTTGCAGTACAACGACAGTTACTATCGGCGTGGCGACCGAGTCGAAGCGATCCCCGCTTCGCGAATCCGGTCGATCAGGCCGCGCCTGGCGGCGTAACCGGACCGGTCGGCGCGACGCTTATTGTGGATCACGAGCGTTTCCAGTCGAAAATGATTGTCGCGTCAGGACGCCGATCACGGTACTTCCTGGAAGCCAGGTGCTTGACGGTACCGCTGCGCCCCTCCACCATTGAGTCGATCGACAACAGGCCAGGGCTGATCACACAACGGAAGCTTCCCCACAGCCGCGCGAGAGCTTTTCCCCTCAGTCCGGCAAGAGTCATCCGTACCTTCGTTTCAGGAGCCGACTGCGATGCCGTCGATGTTTCGAGCGATCTGGCTGACCGAGACCCTGGGTCTAACCCTGGCCGTGCTTCTGGCGTCGACCCTTACGGCCGACGCGCAAGGATCGGCTTCCGAATCCAGGTCCGCCGCGCTTATGGTCCGATCGAGGGTCTGGCTCTCGCCAGCCCCGACGATGCCCGAGATGTCGCTTCCGCGCCGCCTCCGACCGGGGCGCTGATCCTCTTCAACGGCAACAGCCTCGACGAGTGGGTCAAGGTCGACGGCAAGACAGCCCCCGGCTGGAAGGTCCTGCCCGGTGGGGTTCTCAAGGTGGTCCCCAAACAGGGGAACCTTATCACCCGTCACCGTTTTGACGGGCACTTCAAGCTTCACGTCGAGTTCCGCGTTCCCTACGTGCCGACGGCCAAGGGGCAAGCGCGCGGCAATAGCGGGATTTATCTCCAGGGTCGTTACGAGGTCCAGATCCTTGATAGCTACGGCCTCAAGAGCCAGGACAATGACTGCGGCGGCATCTACAACGTCGCTGCGCCGCGTGTCAACGCATGCAAGGCGCCCACCGTCTGGCAGAGCTATGATATCGACTTCCGCGCACCTCGGTTCGCCAATGGTAAGAGGACCGAGATCGCGCGGATCAGCGTGGTGCAGAACGGCGTCCTGATTCAAGACGATATCGCAATCCCACTCGACAACACCACCTCCGGGCTCGGCGGGAACCCGAGCACGCCCGGGCCGATCATGCTTCAGGACCATGGTAACCTGGTCCAGTATCGAAATATCTGGCTTCAGACGCTGCCCACGCCCTGACACGACGTGCCACAACACGGATCAACGGTTGGAGGCGCGAACTCTTTTGACCAGCCGGGACGGCATCCCCCCCACGATCCATCCTGGCACCGCCCTCACCCGTTGGGCGACGTCGCCGACCTTCCGGCTGGCCGTGCTCTTTGGTGGCCTGGCGTTCCTTCAAGGCGTTGGCGAGCCAACCGAAGGGCTGATGGCTCAGCCGGTCCGTTCGCTCCTGATGTCCTGGGGGCGATCCGCCGCGACCATCACTACCTTTTCGGCCCTGCTGGCGCTGCCGTGGACCCTCAAGCCGCTCTTTGGACTTCTGACCGACTTCGTGCCGCTCGGCAATACCCGGCGCAAGGGCTATCTGATTCTCGCCGGGTTCTTGATCGCGTCCTGTCTCCTGAGGGTGGGGCTGCGGCCCGTACCGCTCGCAGTCAGTCACGGAGCCGATCCAGCCGCGATCCTCCTGGCCTGGCTTTTCATCCCAGCACTGGCAATGGCACTGGCCGACGTGGCTGCGGATGCCTGGCTCATCGAATCGGCTCAGAGGATTGACCGGACCGGGATGCTCCAGGCGACTCAGTGGGCCTGTCTCTACGCGGCTGGTATCGTCAACGGCCTGCTGGGTGGCTGGCTTTGCGGTCCAGGTCGCGTCGCCTGGGCCTTCCGAGCGGCGCCCTGAGCGGCTTCCTCTTAATCGCCCTGACCCTGATAGGCGGCCCCGAGCAAAAAGCCGAGCCAGCTTTACAGGAGGGGGTAGGGGCGCCGCGATGGACCGCGCTCCTACGCGGCCTGCGCTCTGTCGCGGGTCCCGCGGGGTTCCTGTTCCTCTGGAACTTCAACCCGTTCTCTAACGCCATGCTCCACGTCCACATGACCGCCGGACTGGGCTTCAGCGAGCCGTTCTATGGCCAGACCGTGGCCGTGACCGCCGGAGCGTCGATTGTCGCGAGCATTGCTTATATTTTCTACTGCAAACGGATTGGTTTCCCGGTACTGGTTCACACTTCGATTGTGCTGGGCATCGTGAGCACGCTGGGTTACCTGGCCATGATCGATCAGCGAACGGCCGCGCTGGTCACGCTAGCGACCGGGTTAACCTACATGTCCGCCACCTTGATCCAGCTCGATCTGGCCGCGCGAGTCTGCCCTTCCGGGACCGCCGGTACCGTTTTCGCTCTGTTGATGGCCCTGGAGAACCTGGGCGCCTCGACCTCGACGTGGCTCGGCGGCCGGCTCTACGAGATTTTGAGCATACCGTATGGTCCGAAGTTGGCCTTCAAGGTGCTAGTGATCGTTGGCGCGGCATTGACGGCGTGCTGCTGGCTGATCGTGCCCTGGCTGCCGAGGGTGTTGAGCGCCGATGGTGACCGGCCCGTTCCGCCAGAGGCTCAGTGAGGGCCGCGAACCTCCCTGGGTTCGAAGAGCGACTGGGTGCGGACGATCGCGTGCTCGGCGGGAAAGGTGTGGAAGGTATGGACCGTGAGGCCGCGGACCCGGGCGTCGATGTGGATGTGACTGATCGGCGGAGATGCCAGGCGATTGGCCGTCGCGAACTCGTGAAAGAGACGACCGCGCCGGCCATCCAGGATGATCTCGTCATTGAGGTGGGCAAAGACTTCAGGATCGAGCCGCTCGACCGCCAGGCAGGTCTGGTAATCGAGGGCGTCGCCGGGGCGGAGGACGACGTTTCGCTCGCGCCGGAGCGGCGTGTGAAAGAGGAGCCCTGGCTCCGGAAGGCGGGTATGAGTCTCCGGACCGGAGAGGACCTCGGTCAGGCAGACAGTTCGCGAACGGAAGTTAATCACGTGTCCTCCCTCGATGATCCGCAGGTCGGCGTCCCACCCATCCTGGCCCACGCGGCAGTGCTGCCGGGCCGCGAACCACTCGGGATGGATCGGCCGGGAGAAGACCTGGAAAACCAGGTCGGCCACTCGCGAACGACCGGAGCTCACTCCCATGGCGCGTCGATCCTTCCGACGTTGGGGTCATCGACCCCGGGATGCCTGACACGAGAAGGCTCACTCATATCGATTATATAACCTGCCGCACGGTTCGCAAACCGCCCTTCGCCCACGAACGCACACCCGACCGGAGCCCGCCTTGACGGATTTACGTCAGACTCGTAGACTCCCGCATTCCAGGATCGGGATCGTCTCCCTACGGGCTTCGATCATGATCCGGCCGCCACGGCCTCGTCTGGCCCCGCTTGCTTCTCTTCCTTCAAGTCTCGGAGACGCCTACCTTGGTTGAGAACCAACGCCTTACCGTCCTGCCACCTCTGCCCCTCCGGGCGTGGCGCGCCTGGCGGCGGCGCGGGTTACGGTACGCCTGGCACAAGGCGCTTCGGCGCGTTCCAGGCCGGTTCCACGACTGGAAACGACACCTGGTCTACGGCGAGCCCCGGCAATACTGGACACTCCGAGGAGGAGACGATTACTTTCGGGAACAGGAAGCGCAGCCCCAACGCACCGCGCGGGCCAACTGGCTGGCCGAGCGGGTCGCGTCGTATCGACCCGATTCGGTCCTCGAGATCGGCTGCGGCTACGGCAAGCAGCTACGGGCCCTCCGGGCGCAGCTCGATGTCCCGCTCGTCGGCCTGGACTTCAGCCCGACCCAACTCGACCAGGCCCGGCGCTACCTGAGCGATCTGTGCCGGATCGATCTGGTCCTCGGTTCGGGGACGCGACTGCCGTTTCCCGACGGGGCGTTTGACCTGGTCCTCACGTCGGCGGTAATCCTGCACAATCCGCCGCCGGCCGCCGAGTGGATTCGCTGCGAGGTGCTCCGGGTGGGACGACGGTTTACCGCGCACAATGAGGACACTGACGTCAGCTATAATCGATATGGGTACGACACGGCCGCCTGGTATCGAGCGGAGGGCATTCCCCTGGCCGAAACCGGCCCGATCCCCCACACCGTCGATCCGAGTGCCTCGACCTCTCAGTTCTGCGTGGCCCTGTCGTGGCTCCGTTGATCAAGCCGACCGCGGCGTCGTGCGACCGTCGGCGCGACCTGCGCGACAGCCTTGTCGTCTCGATCGGCGGCCAGCTCGAACGGGCGCTCGGCACGATCTCGGCTTTACTTCTAAGATGGGGCCTCGACCCCGCCCGACTCGGGGTCTATACCGGGCTCCGCCTCTCGCTCGACCAGACGAATCGGTCGAGCCTCGGGATCGGCCTGGGAGCGGTGCAGGAGATCCCCATCCTCCGAGCGTCGGGCCGTCACGACGAGGCCAGGCGGATCGCGGACGTTGCCTTCACGACCAACATGTTGACCTGCGGGGTCTATGCGCTGGGGCTGCTGGCCTGGGCCTGGATGCGCGCCCCATACCTCCGACACGATCGCCTGGCCGACGAATGGACCTGGGGACTGGCCTCGGTCGCCGGGCTGACGCTGCTGAAGCGTTATGAGAGCTTTCTGATCGCCATGCTCCGCGCCCATCGCGAGTTCGTGCTGACGACCGAGCTCGACCTGTTCGAGTCGGTCATCTCGGCCGCCGCGCTGGCGTCCGGGCTGGCCCTGGCGGGGTTCTGGGGGGTGCTGGGTGCCGTCGGAGTGATCCTGATACTCAAGATTCTTTATCTTCATGCGCGTCATCCCCTGCGATTCTCCTGGGTCTGGGATCTGGCGCTGGCCGCTCGGCTCATGAAGCTGGGGCTACCAATCCTGGCCAACACGGCCGTCTTCGCCGCGTTGTTGAGCGTGGACCGAGCCTTGATCCTCTGGAGGTTGCCCGACGGTGCCCATTCTGTAGGTTTGTACACAATCGCGCTGATGGGAACCAGTTGGAGCCTGGACCTGGCGGGTCGTCTCGTCCTGGTCCTCTACACATCGCTCCAGACGACCCTGGGACGGACCGGCGACGCGCTCGTCGTGGCGCGCCAGGCCGCGCGGGCGACCGAGGCGCAGGCCACACCACTGGCCGCCGGAAGCGCGATCGCTTGCGTGGTCGGCCCCTGGTTCCTGGGAAGCCTGATGCCTCGCTACGTTGAGGGTCTGCCGGCCTTACGCCCGCTACTACCGGGCATGACCTTGCTTGGCATGGCCTGGCCGGCGCGGCAATGCCTGATCGCGATCGGCCGACCCTACCGGCTTTGCCTGGGCACCAGCTTGGGGCTCGCCTGCACGACCCTGACCGCCCTGCTCGGAGCCGACCAAGCGGGGATCGCGGGCGTTGCCGCGGGAATGTCGGTTGGCTATGTGATCGTTTATATCATCACGAGTTCCACAGCCTTCTTACCCGCTCTAGGACTCCGGGGCTGGCTCGTCCATCAGGTTCGGATCGCCGCGACTCTGGGTTATTTCACCGCTGCGCAGGGCTGGCCTTGTGCGTACCAACGACCTTGATTCGCGGGATCGTGCTGGGACTGTGGATGCTGCCGGTCCTCTGGACCTGGGGCCGGCGCCACAGGTGGGGTGGTTTACTCGACAGGTCCTGAAGGCGGCGCCCGCCCGCGAGGCACGGATGATCGACCTTGGTTTCGTCCTGATTCTCTACGCAATCGCCGCCGGGCTTGGCCTGGGCTTGCTCGATCGCCTGCGCGTTCGCCCCGAGTCCCACGCCGATGCCCTGGCTCTGGCGGTGCCGCTGGGACTTGGAGTCCTCGCGTTCGCGGTTCTCGGTCTCGGCGAGACCGGTCTCTTGAATCGTCCCGCGCTGACGGTCGTGCTCTCGGCTGGCACCGTGTCTGGTTTCGCACTCGGTTCAAGATGTCTTCGAAGGCTGGACACCAACCACCAGGCACGACCCGAAGAGGGTGGGAAATGCCCGCCCTACCGTGGTCAAATGGCCGTGGCGCTGGCCGCGGCAGCGACGCTCCTGGCGACATTTCTGGCGACGCGGGTACCGGTAACCGACGGCGATGCGCTTTGCTATCACCTTCAGGTGCCCAAGGTCTTCCTCGCCTCGGGATCGGTCGGTTACGATCCCGACCTGCACGAGACGGTCTATCCGCTTCTCACCGAGCTACTCTACGCGATCGTGCTGGCCTTTCGCGGGCCGGAGGCCTGCCGTCTGGTGGCGTGGGGGTTGGGTCTGTGCTTCGCGGCGCTGGTGACGACCCTGGCGCGGCCGAACCTGGGTACAAAGGCGTGGTGGGCCGGGACCATCGCACTGCTGGTCCCGTCCATATCGGCCGGTATGACTGCCCCGCTCAACGACGTGCCGCTGGCGGCCTTCGGCGCGTTGGCCCTTTGGGGTTGCATGCGATTGCGGGAGCAACCCAGCGGTCGAAACGCTCTGCTGGCCGGAATTTTTGCCGGGCTGGCCCTCGGCGTCAAGTATCCCGCGATCATCTGGGTGGGACTTCTGGTCGCGAGCTTCGCGACCTGGACGTTCGTGAGATTGAGGACTCGGGCTGCGCTCCGGTTGACGCTCATCCTCGGCGCGACCATCCTCCTGACCGGCGGCGTCTGGTATCTGCGGGCCTGGCATTACACGGGAAACCCGGTGTTTCCCTTCTTTCGATCAATCTTCGGCACGGGGCTCGACGCGGTGCTCGACCCGACCCGCCGGCGGATGCCCGTGACGCTTGTGAACCTACTCACCGCTCTCGGTCCGCTCACGCTAGACCCCGCGCGGTTCGATAGCTTCGCCCATCAGCTCGGGCCGCTCTTCCTGCTGATCCTGCCGGCCCTGCTCGTCGAGCGGCCTCCGCGTCGCGTGGTGGGACTGGTTGCGCTGGCATATCTTTTTATCATGCTCTGCCTCTCAAGGCGCCAGAGCACCAGGTTCATCCTGATCGCCGTCGGCCCGATGTCGGTGGGCGTGGCGTGGCTGCTACGTCGTTTGTGGCCACAAAGAAGCGTACCGGCGAGGTTGATCGTGATCATCGCGATCCTGTCAATGGGCTTCGAAGCCAGCCTCGCGGTCGGCCGGACTCGGCACGGGCTCAAGGTGGCACTGGGGATCGAATCGCGGGACGCGTATCTCACACGGTTGGAGCCGACCTACGAGGTCGGCCGATGGATCGACGCTAACTTACCCGCCAGGGCCCGGATCGTGGGACAGGACCATCGCGGGTTTTACATCCCGAGGCCCTACACGATGGAGCTGGCCCACCGTCGACGAACCGGCCTGGGCCGCGGTGGGGAAAGGGCGGAGGAGGTCGTCGCACATTTTCGTCGGCAGGGCTTCACGCACATTTTGTTCTGTCCCCCGATCCCGGAAGACGCGATCGAGTTTGACCCGACTCTAGGTCGGCTCCTGGCTCCCTGGTTGTCGGCCCGGACGCCGATCTACCACGCTGATCTATCGGACGGCGACGGCGTCACTCGGCGTTATTCGCTGTATCGGCTGGACCTTGATCCTGCCGCGCTCGCCGGGGAGCTTGCGCCGGGGAGGACTCGTCCATGAAAGCTTCTCGACACCCTACGCTGGACGAGTCTGCGTGCGAAGGTTCACAAGGAGCATCACCGGACGATCGGCAACTGGCTGGCGCGTCGGTTTGGAAGGCCGTCAGCGGTATACGGGACGTGGCTCGCGGTCCGGCTGGGGCTGTCGGCGAACCAGGTCACGATTCTGGCTCTGGCCGCAAGCTTGACCGCTGGCGTCTCGATGATGACCGGCACGCGCGCGGGCTTTGTGGCGTCAGTGGCTCTATTGCATCTGGCGTTCTGGCTTGACCACGTCGATGGCCAGGTGGCACGCTGGCGGAGAACGGCCGGTCTTGACGGCGTCTATCTTGATTACCTGATGCATCACGCCGCCAGCCTCTGGCTCGGCTTTGGCCTGGGCTACGGCCTGGCCGTTCGGAGCGGCGATCTCCGATGGACGGCGGCCGGACTGTCGATCGGCGGCGGCTGGCTCTTCCTCGGCTTGCACAACGACTGCCGCTACAAGGCGTTCTTTCAGCGCTTGAAGAGCACCCGGATTCGCTACCGAATCGATGGCGGCAGCGGCGGTCGACCCGGTCCCCCGACCGCCTGGCCCCGGCGCGGGCGTGGTCTGATCACATGGCCGTTATACAAGGCGTGCGAGCCGCACGTCGTCCTGCTCGGGTTAACCGTGCTGGCCGGTCTGGCCATCGTCGAACCGCAGGTCTGGCCCATACTCTGGCGCATCGGAGTTCGCTGCATGTCAGTCCTCGCTCCGGTCCTCGCCACGGGACGTGGGGCGCGGGCCACGGCTACCCGGAACGTCTCGGCCGAGTTCGATCGATGGTTCATCGCGTTGCCTGAGCCGGACGACTGCCTGGACACGCCCGACCGAGCCGGTACGATGAGGGTCTCTTGATCTGAATTAACCTGATCCGACCCGACTCGCTCCAGACCAACTAATTTGCTTTTTCCGATGCCTGATACCGACACCGTGAAGCACGACCTCGACCATCGACCGGTCCTCCCGGAGCGGAAAGATATCGGCATCGGGGTGATCGGGGCAGGCTTCATCGTGCGCGACTGCCACCTGGTGGCCTATGCCGACGCCGGTTTCAAGGTCGTCGGCCTGATGTCGCGGACCCTGGAGTCCGCTCGCGAAGTCGCGGCGCTCCGGCGGGTTCCCAGAGTGTATGATTCGATCGCGGCCCTGCTCGATGACCCGGAGGTCGCGGTCGTCGATATCGCCGTGCCGCCGGCCGAACAGCCGTCGGTTATCCATCAGGTACTGGCCCACCCAACGCGACGGGTCCGGGGCATCCTGGCCCAGAAGCCGCTGGCACTCTCGCTGGTCGAGGCGAGAGCGATCGTCCAGGCCTGCGACCAGGCGGGGGTAGCGCTTCAGGTCAACCAGAACATGCGGTTCGACCCGTCGGTTCGCGCTCTGAAAACCCTGATCGATCGGGGCACCTTGGGCGAACCCGTGCTCGCCACGATCGACATGCGCGCGGTCCCGCACTGGATGCCCTGGGCGCGTGGAGGTCGATCGCTGGCGACCTATATCATGAGCATCCACCATCTCGACACGTTCCGCTACTGGCTGGGTGATCCCGACCGGGTCCTGGCGAGCACACGTCCCGACCCGCGGACCGGATTTCCGCACGAGGACGGCATCAACCTGTACATTCTCGAATACCCTACAGCCCGTGCCGCCGCCTGGGACGACGTCTGGGCCGGACCGGATTCGGCATCGGCCATCGGCATTAACTGGCGTTTCGAGGGGACGCGGGGGCTCGCCACGGGCACGATCGGCTGGCCGGCCTGGCCCGAAAGGAGGCCGAGCACCATCGACTACGCCACGATCGACTCACCCGGCGCCTGGCAGCGTCCCCGCTGGACTGACGCCTGGTTTCCTGATGCCTTCACAGGCACCATGGCCGGGCTTCTGAGGTCGATCGAGACCGGAGCCGAGCCCGACATCCCCGGACGCGACAACCTCCGCACAATCGCTCTCTGTGACGCTGTCCTGTGCAGTGCACGCGAACATCGCGCGGTATCGATCGATGAGATGATGAACTTCGCATCGGAATAATCCCATGAAACTTGGTCTGATCAACTCGGCCTGGGCCCAGACCGGCCGCGACACGTCATACGGCATCCGCAAGACGCGTGAGATCGGATTTGATTCGATCGATTTCTTCACCGACCCACTCGATATCGACGTCCGGGAACGGAAGCTGATCAAGAACGAGTGCGCGGCGGTGGGGCTGCCCATCGTGAGCGTTGCGTGCGTGGCTCTGGGGTTGATCGATTTCAACCCGAGCGTGCGCCGGTTCCACGCGGGACGGGTCCGCGCGTACCTCGACCTGGCCTACGAGCTGGACGCCCGGAACATCCTCCTCGTACTGGGCGAATATGTATGGCAGCAAGAGGTGATTCCTGCGGAGGAGCAGTGGGGCGCGGCAGTGGACGAGGTTCGCTCGCTGGGGCAATACGCCGATTCGCTGGGCCTCGAGATCGCCCTCGAGCTCGAGCCGTTCCGGCTCTCGCTTCTGAACGACGTCGCCAGCATGGCCCGGTTCCTCAATGAAGTGGCGGTGCCGTCGGTCAAGGCAAACCTCGATATCTCGCACCTGATGTTGGCGCGGCAACCGGCCGAGCGGCTCGACGCATTACGCGGGCGGATCGCACATGTCCATATTTCGGACTGCGACGGCTGGAAACATGGCGACTTGCCACCGGGACGTGGAGTCGTCGATTTCGGGCCGTACCTTGCGAAGATCAACGAGCTTGACCTGTACGATCGGGCCATCTCGATCGAGCTCGAATACTCTCCCGAACCAGATCGGATCGAGGAATGGGTACGCGAGGCGTATGAGTCTACATCGCGTTTATTGCGGGCGACGGGGCTTCGGCCGTGAGGGAGCCGTCCGCCTGTCTCGCGAATTCAATGCTTGCCTTCGTGCTCTTGATCGCGCTGGGCTGGCCGACGTGGGCGACGGTCCGCGCCGCGGTCCGGTCGCCGCGTGAGGAGGGTATCGCGAGTGGGGCGGGCTTACTTGCCCCTTTGGGTTCGCTCGAGTCGGGCCGCGTGCCTCGGCCGATCCGGCTGGCGGCGAATACACTCGCGGTAGTGCTCGGGACCGAGGCTCTCGCGCTGCCCCTGGGCCTAACGCTTGGTTTCGTGCTGTTCCGGACCGATGTCTGGGGCCGACGGGTCTGGCTCGGCCTGGTCGGATCGCTTGCGCTGGTGCCGTTGCCGCTGCTGGCTACGGCCTGGCTGGGTGCCCTGGGAAACTCGGGACGAGCGCAGCGCTGGGGTTCGGGCCGGTCCTGGCGGGGCGCCTCGGAGCGTCAGTGGTGCATGCGTTCGCGGTTTTGCCGTGGGTCGTTCTGCTGGCCGGGGTCGGGTATCGCGCGGTCGAGACAGAGCTTGAGGACGCGGCGATCCTCGACTTGCCCGCCTGGCGGGTCGCGCTCCAGGTCACGCTGCGCCGGAGCGTCGGTGCTCTCGCGGGGGCATCGTTGGGGCTGGCTCTGATCGTCAGTGGCGACATGACCGTGACCGACCTGCTCCAGGTCCGCACCTATGCCGAGGAAGCTTACATCCAGTACCAGATCGGTCAGGGACCGGCCGCCACCGCGTCGGTGACACTGCCGCCGCTCGTCGTTCTGGGGACGCTTTCGATCGTGCTCGCTCGCTGCGTGCTGGGCGTCGAGCCCGCGCGGTTGGTTACCATGATCGCGTCGTCGCGACTCTGGCGACTGGGTCCGTACCGGTTGCCGGTTGGAGTAATCGTCGGGAGCCTGGTCGCCTGCCTGGCTGGCTTGCCGCTCGTCAGCCTGACCTGGTGGGCTGGCCGACTCGGCGGTCTGGCCGCACCCGGGCGTGCTCCACACTGGTCGCTGGCAAGCCTGGTCGCGAACCTGAACGCCGCGGCAGGCGATGCCGCCGGGCCGTTGGCGAACAGCCTGGTGACCTCGGCCCTCGGCGCCACCTCAACCGTTGTTCTTGCCTGGACCATGGCCTGGTTCAGCCGGTCTCCCGGCCCCTGGCGCGCTGGGTTGTGGCGGGGGTCGCCGCCCTCTGCCTGTCCACGCCCGGACCGATCGCGGGCATGGCCCTGGTGCTAGCGTCGATCCCGTTTCCCACGCTTTATGACTCGCCGGGCCTGATCGTGTGGGCCGACGTCGTGCGGACCTTGCCCTATGCTCTCCTGATTCTCTGGCCCGCATTACGGACAGTCCCCGCGGCGTGGCTCGATTCCGCCGCGCTGGATGGTCTCGGCCCCTGGGGCCAGATTCGCCGCGTCGCCCTGCCGGCGAGCCGCGACGCGATCCTCGCGGCGTGGTGCGTGGCGTTCGTCCTGGCGATCGGCGAGCTCCCCGCCACCAACCTCGTGGCGCCGCCGGGAACCATGCCGATCTCGGTCCTGGTCTGGACCCTGCTCCATGCCGGAGTCGAGAGCCACCTGGCGGGCGTCGCACTCGTCATGCTCGCCGCCGTGGCCGCCGCCGCCGCGCTCGCGGCCTGGGCGACGAGCCGACTGAAAATGTTCCGATTCGATTGATTTCTGCCAAGGAGCTGCTCGTGCAATATCGCAACCTGGGAAAGACGGGATTGAAGGTGTCGAGGATCTGCCTCGGCTGCATGAGCTATGGTGTGCCCGAACAAGGGCCGCACCCCTGGACTCTCGACGAGGACCAGAGCCGACCGTTCATCCAGCGCGCGCTCGAGCTAGGCATCAACTTCTTCGACACCGCCGATGTCTACTCGGCCGGGACCAGCGAGGAAATCGTCGGCCGCGCTCTAGGTGACTTCGCCCGACGCGACGAGATCGTGCTGGCCACCAAGGTCCACGGTCGGATGCGCCCCGACCCGAACGGCCGCGGGCTCTCGCGGAAGGCGATCATGAGCGCGATCGACGCAAGCCTCAAGCGGCTGGGGACCGATTATGTTGACCTCTATCAGATCCATCGGTGGGACAATGAAGTCCCGATCGAGGAGACTCTCGAAGCCCTGCACGACGTCGTGAAGGCCGGCAAGGCACTTTATCTGGGTGCGTCATCGATGTACGCGTGGCAGTTTACCAAGGCGCTCAACCTGGCCGAGAACCGCGGCTTGACACGGTTCGTCTCGATGCAGAACCACTACAACTTGCTCTATCGCGAAGAGGAGCGCGAGATGATTCCGCTCTGCCAAGCCGAGGGAATCGGTATGATTCCCTGGAGCCCTCTGGCCCGCGGGCGACTGGCCCGCCCCTGGGACATGCGGAGCGAGTCTCAGGCGCCGAGTCCGACGAGTTCGGCAAGACGCTTTACGCCCGGACCGAACAGGACGACCGCGCCGTGGTCGAGCGACTCGGCGAGATCGCCGCTGCTCGAGAGTTACCCCGCGCCCAGGTCGCCCTGGCGTGGATGCTGGGCAAGCTAGTCGTGACCGCCCCCATCATCGGCGCAACCAAGCCCCACCACCTGGAAGACGCCATCGCCGCGCTCGACGATCACGCTCACACCCGAGGAAATCGCTCGGTTGGAAGAACCTTACCGACCGCATCCGGTGCTGGGGTTTTCGTGAACTCAGTGCGATGTCGGCGCGCCGATTACTGCGCCTGGGATAAGACTGCGCATAAACCCAAACGATCACACCGACCATGAGGGCCAGCAGGATGCTGTGCTTGAACACGGCGCGGAGGATGTCGCCTTCCTTGCCACCCTCGCCTGTGGCGGCAGCGGCGACGACGATCGACTGAGCGTCAATCATCTTGCCCATGACTCCGCCGGTGGTGTTGGCCGAGGCCATCAGAACCTCGCTCAAACCGAGCTTGCGCGCGGTGATCTTCTGGAGGTTGCCGAAGAGCACATTACTCGACGTGTCCGAGCCCGTCAGCGCCACGCCGAGCCAGCCGAGCAAGGTGCCGAAAACCGGGTAGAGCAGGGGGCCGGTCCGGGTGAACGCCAGGCCAAGTACGGCGTCCATTCCCGAATACTTGGTCACGAACCCGAGCGCCAGCATCGAGACAATCGCGGCGATGGCCGGGACCATACGTATCCAGGTATTAACAAACGTCCTGGCCATGCCGATCGGTCCGACGCCGAGCAGGAAGCCGCTCAGGACCGCCGCGACGAAGACCGCGGTGCCAGTGGATGACACTGGCACGATATCAAGCTGGGCTTTTTCGAGGTCTTTTTTCGGGTCGGGGCGTGCGTGGCCCGTCACGGCCTGCCCCTTGGCGATCCGTTCGTGCAGCCGGGGCATCGCCGGCTTCCACGAGGTATGGGCATCGATCCAGTCTTTCATCGCGGGGGTGCCCAGTGGCTTGATCGCCGGAAGGCCCCACGCCAGCACCGTGAATGTCAGCAACACGAACGGCATCCACGCCCGCGCGACACGGCCGGCGGTCAATGGTCCATCGACATGGCCATGCGTGGGCGGCGCCACGTAGTCGGCGTGGTTCGCGTCGTCGTGGTCGAACCGCCACTCGTCCTTCGGCCGCCAAAACGCCAGCAGGATCACCCCGGCCAGCAGGCTACCCACGGCCGAGACGATGTCAACGAGCTCAAACCCGACGAAGTTGGACCAGACGAACTGGAGGCCCGCGAAGGTCCCTCCCACCACCATCAGCGCCGGCCAGACCGCGAACGTATGACGCCAACCGGTCATTGTCCGTACCAGCCAGAACGGAATGATCAGCGAGAGCAGCGGCAAGATACGCCCCGAGGTCGCGCTGAGGGCGTTGACGTCAAGCTCGGTGACCTTGCTAAGTGTGAGAATCGGTGTGCCAATCGCCCCCCAGGCCACGGGCGCCGTGTTGGCGATCAGGCAAAGAATTGCCGCCTGGAACGGCCGGAACCCCAGCCCGACGAGGAACGCCGCCGAGATCGCTACCGGCGCGCCGAAACCTGCGGCCCCTTCGATGAATGCACCGAACGAGAACGCCACCAGAACCGCCTGGATCCTTCGATCTCCCGAGAGCCGCGCGATCGACGCTTTCATCACGTCGAATTGGCCGGTTTGCACCGCCAGGTCGTACAGGAAGACCGCCGCCACGATCAGCCAGATAATCCGGAACAGGGCGAAGATCACACCCACCAGCGCGCTGGCGAGAACCATGTCGACGGGCATTCGAAAGACCCCGATCGCCATCGACGCAGCCGTGAGCAGACCCGCCAGGGCCGCCCCCCAGGCCGAAGCCTTCCCCGAGGCCAGCAGGCCCAGCAGTACAAGCACGGGCAACGCCGCCGCCAGGGTCGAGAGCGGCCAGAAGCCCACAGGGTCGTAGTTCTGGGTCCACACGGTTGTCGTCAGACTCCCAGACTGGGGTTCGAGAATTCCTGAAGTGGCAGCGCGACCGGTTGCTGATGCCGCGAGCTACGAGCAACCGCCTCGGTGAACTGCATGTACTTGACCCCGGTGGCGAAGTCGGTGCGGGTCACCGGCCGCTCGTGACGGATGGCGGCGACGAAATCGGCCTCGACACGCCAGCCCCCGCGCTGTTTTTCGGGAATATCAATGGTGTGGAGGCCGGCGTCCTTGCGGCGGGCGCCGATGACCTCGTCCCGGCTCAGCTCGTAAATCAGTGTGCCTTCGCTGCCGTACATGGCGATACCCAACCGATGATCGTGCCAGACAACCCCGCTCAGCCGGTAGCTCCCCGCGGCTCCCCCCTCATGGTTCGTCAACACCTGGACGCTATCGGGACCACCAACCTTCACGATCCGGTTCGACTCGGGATCGAACCGCTTGCTAATCTGCTTCGAAGCCACCGCGAAGACCCGGTTCACCGGCGGCGTCCACCGTAGCGCGGTCTCGTAGAGGATTCCCAGGGTCAGCATGTTGAAGCCCGAGTACTTGCTGGTTTGCCGCCAGCCGAGCGGGGTGGCCGGATCGGCCAGATCGCCCGAAAAGCCGTGGACGTGGACCTCGCGCAACGTACCCAGGTAGCCCGTGTCGACCAGCGATCGGACAAACGCATCGCCGACCAGACCATAAGGGCTGGGAACGACCATCGTCGTGATCTCGGGATGCTCGAGCGAGGCATCCAGCATCCGTTGGGCCTCGCGCGCGTTCATTGCCATCCGGGCCTGGGTCAGGACGTGCTTGCCCGCGCCGATGGCCGCGAGCGTGACGGGACAGTGCAGGTAGGGCCATGTGCCAATGACAACGGCATCGATCGCGTCGTCGTCAATCAAGTTCTCCCAGCTATCATAAATCCTGGGAATACTGAACTCGCGTGCGACCCGCGAGGCCGATTCACGGTGCAGGTTGCAGACCCCGACCACCTCCACGCCCGGTATGGTCGCGAAGCCCGGCAAATGGCGCTTCCGGGTAATCTGGCCCGCGCCGATGATGCCGATCTTCAGCTCACCCGAGCTCATGGGCCGGACCGTCCTTTCAAAACCAGTCACTCCGCGTGCCATCCCTCTTGAGAGGGATTGTAAACCGAAGGAGCGACAGGGTCCAAAGTGCCGGCCCCTTTTTATTCAGATAACCCAATCATGCACGCATGATCTAATTTCACCACCCCCAGCGTCGCCGAGGTGGGCGGCCGGTCAGGACCCGGAACTCGGTCGGCGTGATGGCCGCGCCGGGAAGGATCGAGGGATAATTGGCTCCGGCGTAACTGCTCAGGACGAGCGGACGGGTTCCCGGGATCGCGTACACGGGACGATACGCGTAGTACGGCCGGACCCCGGTCATCATCGGCTGCTGCGCGGTCACCGTCGCGGGGACGGGGACCGCCACCGGTGGGGTCACGACAACAGGTTCGAGGCCTGGCCTGTGCAGCAGGCCGTGTCCCGCCTGAACGGGTGCGGAGCTGGCAATCCACAGACCGAGAGAGACGCGCCGCGGCGCGGGGCAAAAGTCGGCGGATCTTGATCGCTTGTTGAAGCATTGGAGAGGAAGCTCCCTCGTTGGCGATGCTCGATATGGTTTCGACGTGCAAGGGCAGGAGGTGCCACCGCACGATCTCATTGGACGCTAGAATATCACACACCACATGCCAGTTCGTGGCGAAGGCCCACGTGTACGGCTACGATGTGGCGTGCCTGAAGCGGTTGTAAGACCCGGGTCAACCTTGCGGGGAGGGATCGACTCTCATGACCATGACGCGCCGCTCGGACCCCATACCTATCACTCGCGGTTCTGTTTTGCTTGACCGCAACCTTCCCGGCTCGCGCCGAGCACGCCAGGATCACGCTCGACGTCGCGACCCCGAGCGGCCGGGAAACCGCGCACATGGACCAGACTCCTCCCGAATGGGGTAAGAACCCCCGTCCCCTGGTCAAAGCGCGGCCGGGCGAGCCGATTAAAATCCAATGGATGTTTACAAACATCTATCCAAACAAGACGCTCGAGAACGCCGTGATCCATTTCTTCGTGGTCCGCGAATCGAAGGCGGGCCAGAAAGAGGTCCCACCGCTCGGCGACGACGTCGAGCTCGAGACCGCCTTCGATATCGACCTACGGCCTGGCGGTCACACCGGCCAGCGGAACACATTGCGTCTTGAAAAGCCCGGCGCCTATCTCATCCGGGTCGAGAGCAAGAACACACAGAGCGACCACGAGCACTTCGCCGCGATTGACGTGGTGGTGGCCGGAGATTGATTGACCGACGGTCGACTGATTCCAGTGCGGAGAGGATGTACTTCACAGCGGGCTCACCCACCGTCATTCCCTCGTTGACCACTTCGATCGAATCGATCTGGCTTCGCTCGATGACGAGACTCGAGCCCGAGAAATCGACTACCAGGATGATAACGCGACCGACCACGGCTTGACACAATTCATCTGCACGAATGCGACTGATCCATTACTTCTCACCCGCGTCCTGGCGGTAGATCAAGATCCGGTCGTGAACGATCAGGACGAGGTCGTCGCGGTGGTCGCCATCGACGTCGCCGATGGAGAGGTCGCGTGGCTCGACCATGGCGTGAGCGTCGCGGAAGCTCTTGCGTTCGAAAATGCGGAACGATAGGGCGTGCTCGAGGTTGTTGGCCGCAGGGGTGGTGGCGGTGACGATCTCGATAAAGTGCTCGCCAATATCGGCGAGGGCGATGTCGGGACGGCCGTCGCCGTTGAGGTCGCCCGCGTAGAGATCGGAAAGGCGGGCCTCGGTACGGCTCGACTCGTAGCTCGCCAGGGGACGGAGCCTTTGTCCCTTGCGGTCGGTCAGCACGACAGCGAAACGGTCGGTGCCAGCGACCAGCAGGTCGTCACGGCCGTCGCCGTCGAGGTCGGTGACATACATCCCCTGGAAGTCGATCGAGCCCAGGTTCAAAGTGCCACCGGGTCGGTAGACGTTCTGTTTGAGATCCAGAAAAAGGAGCGACTTGGAGACCTGGTCAAGCAGGACGATCTCCTTGACGCCATCGCCGTTGATATCCAGCGCCGCCGCGCCAAGCACCTGGGCCGAGCTCCGGCCCGTGTTGTACTGGTCCTTGACTTGCCAGTGCCCTTGCTTGTCCAGCAGCAGGCTCCGGGCAAAGCTGTTCTGCGCGACGATCAAGGCCGGTCCGTTCAGCTCCATCAGGCTCAAACCCGCCGGATTCGCTCCCGCCAGTGGCCCCAGACTGCCGACCACTGGCGCGGGGGGCTCGCCCGGCTTACCCAGGAGAAGTGTCGGCGAACCGGAGGCATTGAAGACCAGAACATCGGCCGCACCATCACGGTTGACATCCACCACCCGCACGGCCGGAGGAGCGTCAAGCATTCCTTTGAGAACAACCTGGTCCTCGTTGCCCCAGCGAAATGAGACGAATGATGCCCCGTTCGGCACACGACGCAGCGCCCGCAAGACATAGCCATCCTCGTCCGAGCCTCCGACTCGCGCCCGAGCGACGTAGAGGATCTCGGGCGTCTTGTCGCCGTCGAGGTCGGCCACGTCGAGCGCCACGGGCTCGCCGTTGATCGGCAGGGGCGTCGGAAAGGTCAGCCGGTTGTTATCGAATCGGCTCAGGCCGATCTGCTTCTCCTGCTCGGAGAGGACGATCGCCTCGCACTTGTTGTCGCCATCGAGGTCGGCGAGTTTGACGGTCTTGCCGCCGACCAGGCCCGGGAAGCTCTGGCTGGTGCCCAAACCCTCACGCCCACTCTGTCGGTAGACCAGGAACTGGGCGTTGGCCGGGTCGGTGACCACAACGTCGGTCTTGCCGTCGCCATCGAGGTCACCCAGCGACAGGGAACGTCCCCGCTCACTGCCGGGGGGCAGAGGATAGAAAATCAAGCGGCCCGGCTTATCGCTCCCATCAGCGGTGTCGTCATCCAGGGTCAGGACCCGGGCCCGCCCGGATTGGCTCTCGATCGTGAGCAACTCCGAGCCGGGCCGATTATCAATCGGCGCGAACGCGATCGCCTTCGGGCTTTCGACGAAAAACCTTTGCTCGGGACCGAGCTTGCCTCCTGCGGCCGAGAACCTGATCCGTACGGGGTCGTCACTGCCGCCGTCGAGGATCACGAGGTCATTGCCGCCATCACCGTCCATGTCCACGGCGCGGAGCATTCTCGGATTGGACGCCGTGTGCGGCAGACGCTCGGGCTCGCCGAGCTGACCCTTTGCGTCCTGGTAGACCAGTACGAGCTCGTTCGAAGCCAGCAGCGCCAGGTCGTCGCGACCATCTCGGTTCAGGTCGCCGACCGTCAACGCCGTGCCGCTCTCGATCGCTTCGCCCACGGTGATGGTTTTTGACTGTTGAAAATCACCCTTGCCCATGTTCAGGAGCACGACAAGACCGGCGGGGTTACCGTAATAGGCCAGGTCGAGTTTACTGTCGCCATCGAAGTCGCCAACCTGAAGGCTGACGATCTCCTTGTTGACCGGCACGCTCACCAACCGCATCCGTCGATCGCTCTCAATCTCGTTCGGCTCCTTCGGCGCTGTTGATCCTTCGGCATTCCCATTGCCATTACCATCCTTCTTCTTGGTGCTCAGAAGAAGGTCGATCCGCGACCGGCCATTGTTGACCACGACGACATCACCGACCTTGTCGCCGTCAAGGTCCTTGATCAACAGGTTGCTGATCCGGCTATCGAGCTTGTAGATCTCCAGGGGGAGGAAGCCGAAGTAGTCGGCCAGACGCGTTTCGTCACCCCAGGCGATCGGGTTCGCCCGACCCAGACACAGGACCAGGAGCAGAACCACCAGCGTCCCGCCCGTTGCGATCCGTCTTCCACCCGCTTCGCGCATCAGCATCACCCCAAATCCAGGTCAGCGCAAGATCTTCCGATCCGGTGTCGATCCCACCCGGGCCACCGTTGACAGACTACCGACCAGGGCCGCGCCGGGGCAAGACAGAGGCCGCGAGTCGCTATTCGATGCGTTACCCGTCAGGACGGAGCCAGAGCGAGAGCTGTTGATGTCTGGATGGGAGCCGCCGCGCCATTGCCGGCCTGGAACCGACCCAGGAACCGATCGACCCCCGTGCGGGCCGCGACAGCACCGTCGCGCAGTCCGCGAGCCATGGCGGACTCGGCCGGCTGGAACAACGACGCCACGAAGCAGGCAGGTAATGCCGCGCCGAAACCCATCGCATAGCCCGCGCCGTGAGCCGTGCGCGCCACCACACCCGACCAGCCGTGAGCCACGATTCGTGGATGAGCCTCGGCCGGAGGGATTACCTGCACCTTGCCGTTATGGCGCAGCCAGCGCTCCTGGAAAACCCGCCGAGCCGTCTCCTCGACCCGGCGGATGAACGCCAGGTTCAGAAGTGCTCCCGAAACCGTCCCCACGCCGGGAACACCCTCGAAGATCTCGAGCTGGAACAGGAACGAGAGCACTTCCTCGGTGATGATGTCTTCCTGGGTCTCCTCGATGAGCCAGTCCTCGATATCCCTAAGCTGGTGAAGCCGGTTGCGACGAACCTCCAGCGAACTGGAAGTCGACGCCAGCAAAACCCCCAGAACGAACGGCTTGTCGCCGGAACGGTCGAGCGGATAGCCGTAACAGTGCCCGATCTTGAGGATGGTACGAAGAGCCAGGACAAAGAGCACCGGTATATCGATCAACGTGGTCAACGTACCGCCGGCCCCCGTGATCGCCCCCTCGACGGCCGCGAACGTCCGGGAGCTCAGCGCGACTTGATGCGCCAGTCGGTCGGATTCCTCAAGCGACCGTCGGAGCAGCTCGTTCAGGTCTTGCACCCCCGCCCGTCGCTTGATATCCGCCTGGCCAGAGATCAGCTCCGAGATCTGATAGGTCCGATCGATCGCGGCCCGGATCGGTGCATCGGGGAGCAGCTTCTCGACGACATGAGCGCCCGTCAATGTGATCCGTTTGAAGATCTCCAGCAAGGGATGGGGTGGTTCCGACTTCCACGCGGCGATCTTCTCGATTTGATTCCGTTCGTAGTCCGTCAGCTCCGCCGTCGCCACTCTGCCGTTGGTCGATTCGTTCATGGAGTTCCTCAAAAAATCGGTCGACGAGGAAAAGTTGGCCCAGTCCGAATCGGATCGGGCTGGCTCATGGTCATGGCGCGTTCTTGCCGCCGGACCATCGCTTACCGGCGCCGGTGATTCGCGTTCGGAAGCGCTCGAAGACCTGCCGGACAAGCTCCTTCAGAAACTCGGTTCGTCGACTCTGGTCGATCTGTCGGGCGAGCGCTCCCTGCGCACCGTCCTCACCCCATTTCTGGCCACGCTCGAAATAGCCCAGAAAGGTCAAGCCGGTGACGCGGGTCAGGTAGGCGATCGTGACCGCCTGGACCAGGCCGCCCGCGGCGAATCCGACGAGCGAAGACTTGAAGAAGCTTGATACAAGCGCAGGACCGATTCGACCGCTCGACGCTTCAATAGGGCCTGGATCATCTCTTGGCTAATCATGCGGACGTGCGCAGTCGAGAGGTCGGAGGCATATACCCCCGCGATCTCCGAGACCATCTGGTACTCCACGGCGCCTTTGGCCATCAACTCGAGCGCAGGAATGGGAACCGGGACGGCGAAGACGGTCGCCGCGGCCAGCCATTGATACCGCTCGATGATCGACAGTGCCAACCGCCGCCGATGCTCGATGACCTCCGCTTCCGCCGACCGTCGCGCACGGTAGGTACGTAGCAGCAGGTTTCCCGCCCGGAAGGTTGGGCCGACGCGCCGGATCAGGTCTTCGATCCGCTCCTCCAGCGCCGTCAGGTCCGGTTCCGCAAGCGTGACGACCAGTTCCTCGACACCGTCGGACCGTCGAACTCTGGTCGGCAACGGCGCGGGAGCCGCGGCCACGCTTACGACGTCCTCCCGGGAAACCAGCCGTGTGCCAGGGTGTTGAACGACCAGCCGATCGTTAAGTCGTTCCAGCAGGGCGCGGCGGTCGGATTCAGAAAGCCGGTCCTGCTTGTTCAAAACCACCATCGAATGTCTCGCCCGGGCCAACAGCGCGACCATCGCGTCGATTTCGGTCCGTCGCGGATCACGATCGACGACGCAGAGCAACAGGTTCGCCTGCGCGGCGAGGACCAATGCCACGGGCTCCTCCCACGCGCACGCCGTACTTACAGAAGGAGCCGGAAGCGCGGGAGTGTCGGTCACGATCAAAGTGCCCTCGGCTCCCGTGAGCTCGTATGAGCACGGCATGGTGGAGGAGGATGTGCCGGGAACCGCTCCCGGACCGACGAGTGCACGGGCCATGGCCGTCCTGCCAGCGCCGGCGATCCCCACGACCACCACATGGAATATCAATGATTCGGCGTCGGCGCGGGTCGGGCCCGGACGGACCGGATTTACATCCCGTCGCTGTCGGACCGAGGCCAACGCTTCAGCGAGCGACCTGGCAAACATGGAACCCACCGCGACATTACCAAGAAAAAAGGGAAGAGCAGCCTGACGCTAGCTTCCTAATCGTAGTGTACTGTACAGAGAAGACCAGAGATCGACTGGAATGCAAGGAAATGCGAAAGCCGTGCCAGGCACGGGAGAGCGAACGCGATGAAGGATGTGCTCTACCGGTCGTGGCGCTGGTTCGCCGGCTGGACCAGGCCGCGCGGTTCCGTCGAATACCGCGTGGCGGCGCCGGCACTGGATCGAGCGGGCGATGGCCGGCATCGACGAGGCGATCATCGCCACCGACCCCGCGGGCCGCGTCATGTTCCTGAACGCGATCGCCGAGACACTGACCGGCTGGCCGCTGGCCAGAGCTTACGGCCGACCGCTCGTCGAGGTGCTTCCCCTGGCCGACGAACACATGGAAATCGAGCGCGTCGAAGGATCTCGAGACCGCAACCGAGTGATCGGCAGCGCCGGGTTTGTGCCGGAGCTCGACGAGCGGGGCCAGGGCGAATGGGTGCGCGACAAGGTCCTGATGGCAGGTGATGGACGGTTAATCCCTGTCGAATACCGCACGGCGTCGATATCGGGCGACAGTACCCGCGCCGAGGGGTCGGTCCTTCTGGTGCGCGACATCACTGGCCGCAAACGGGTACAGAAGGTCATGGCCCAGCTTGCGGCGATCGTGGAGAACTCGGACGACGCGATCATCGGAGTGGCCCTGGACGGAACGATCACCAACTGGAATGACGCGGCGCGACGGCTCTACGGCTACGTCGAGGCCGAGATCGTCGGCCAACCTTTCACACGGCTGGTCCCCCCCCATCTCCAAAACGAGCTCGCGCGGATCTGGGAAACGATCGGCCGCGGCGAACCGATCCAGCTTGATGACACGTTGCGGCTCCGGCGTGACGGTACTCTCGTCGAGGTCTGGATCTCGCTCTCGCCGATCCGGGACGGAGGCGGTCAGATCGTCGGATTCTCAGCGATCGCCCGCGATATCACCGAACGCAAACGACATGAGGAAGAGAAACACGCCCGTGAGCTCTTGCGACGGCTCGCCGACGTCCAGGAAGAAGAGCGGCGTCGGATTGCTCGCGATCTGCACGACCGGATGGGGCAACACCTGGCCGCGTTGAAGCTCGGACTCGAGCGAATGCGGCTCGGCGTCCATGACCCGGAGCGCCTCGAACACCTGCTCGAGCTCACGAAGCAGATCGGCCAGGACTCGCGCCGGATTGCTCTGGAGCTGCGACCCGCCACGCTCGACGACCTGGGGCTGAAGACCGCCTTGATGAACTACGTCGCGGAATGGTCCGAGCGATCTGGGATCGAGGTCGATTACCAGGACGTTGGCCTGGACCACGAACGGCTCCCGGCCACCATCGAGACGGCTGTCTACCGGGTCATGCAGGAGTCCCTGACCAACGTCCTGAAACATGCCGGCGCCAGCCGCGTGAGCGTGATCCTCGAATGCCGCGAGGACGGCCTGCGGGTTATCGTCGAGGATGATGGCAAGGGTTTTAACTATGAGACAATGATGAAATTACCTGGCTCTGAGCGCGGTCTCGGCCTACCGGGAATGAGGGAACGGATCTCGGCCGTCGGCGGCGAGCTCCAGGTCGAGACGAGCCCCGACCAGGGGACCTCCCTCTTCGTCCGTATCCCTCTGAACGCAGCCTTGGCAGTGCCTCGGATTTATTAACGTTGGTAAGTGACGTAGGCACGGGGCTTGCAGATTGTCGTGAACTCGACGGTTTCTCCGCGGGAGATCTTGACGTGTCAGATCGAGGTGATCGATGGCGGCGAAGTGGCGCATCCTCCTGGCCGACGATCATGCGGTGGTCCGGGAAGGGCTCAAGGCCCTGATCGACGCCCAGCTTGACCTTGAGGTCGTCGGCGAGGCAGGCCACGGTGCGGCCGCCATTGAGAAGGCCGGCGAACTCCGCCCCGACGTGATCGTGATCGACTTCACCATGCCCGGCCTGAACGGAGCCGAAACCACCGAAAGGCTCAAGCAGACCTGTCCCGAGGCTCGCATCCTGGCCCTGACCGTCCACGAGGACCGGGGCTATTTTCGTCGCTTCTTCGAGGCCGGCGCGACCGGCTATGTTCTCAAGCTGGCCCCCGCCGAGGAACTGTTCCACGCTATCCGAGTCGTGGCTGCGGGGGGAGTGTATCTCGACCCCGCACTTGCGGGGAAGGTCATCGGACGGTTCGTGCGCAAGGAAGCGATCCGTCAGACCCTCCAGGATGACTTGCTCTCTGATCGCGAGACCGAAGTGGTGCAATGGATCGCCCGCGGCTTCAGCAACAAGGAGATCGCCGCTCGCCTTTCGATCAACGCCAAGACGGTCGAGACCTACAAGGCTCGCTCGCTCGAGAAACTCGGTCTCAAGAGCCGCGCCGACCTCGTCCGCTACGCCTTGCAGCGTGGCTGGCTGAGCGACACATGAGCCCGACGGCGCAAGACTGACGGTTGTAGGAAATCTCCTGACTCGGTTCTTATCGCAATCCTCCCTATACTATAACTTGTCCGGAACACTTGTCTGGAACACGCGGCGGGCAACGCGCCTCGCTTCGAGACCAGCGAGCGCGATGTTGTATAGTAGCCGTGTAGGTTTTCAAACGATCAGGTGTCTCGCCGAAAATCAAAAAAACGCGACGATTATTCATTACCAAAACTCGAAATGTCTTCGGGAGGACTTCGTGATGTCGGAAACCGTGACGGCGGCCGAGACGACCGCGGCCGATCCGCTTAAGACCGCGGCCGACGCCATGGCGATCGCGGTGCAGGCCGCACGGGACGGGGCCGCGGATGCGCAGACCACCGTTTCGCAGGCCATGCCCGCGATTCATCGGTTCTTCAGCCGCTTCACGTACACGACGTGTTACGCGCTGTCCTACGGCGTGGTTTTCCCCACGATGCTCCTGGTGCGATCCGTACCCAAGGAAAACGCGATGGTGCATGGCCTGATCGACGGAGGCCTCGCCGCTCGCGACGCGATCGCCAGCATGGGGAACACGAGGGATAACGCCCCGGCCCCCGAGAGCGACGGAGCCACCCCCGAGCAAGAGGCGCCGCACGACGCCGCACCGACTTCCTGAGCGATCGAACGCTGCCGGTTTGCTTCGCGGTCTCAAATTTATCAACGGAGGCCCCTCCGATGCCCGTGACCCGATCCGAACTCCTCTTTCTGTGTGGTGGCGCAGTTGCGCGCCGCCGCGGCCAAGAACCTTGAACAGATCAAGGCGAAACTTTCCCCCTGGATGTCGCAGGCCGGCGATGCTTTCGGCGACGCCTATTCGGCCGCCGCCCGGCGAGTGGGTGAGAAGATCGAGTCGATTCAGGACACGATGGCCGAGCATCGTCAGCAAGCGCGTGTCCACGATACCTCGGCATCCGCGAACTGATCGGTTCGTCGGGATCGCGTAAACAAACGAACCGAATCTGCCCGATCGCCAGGTTCGACGGCGGTCTCCCACCACTGTCGAGGTTCTTCGTCCGTACTTCGAATACCTTGTGAGTCGAGAGTCACCGGCCGCTTTCCTTCAGTATTCAGTCCTCATCGAAGCGAGACCGCTTCCTCCGAAGGCGCACATCCCATGGACATCTCGGTCTCTTTTCCATCCGAGGGACGCATCCGTCTGCGTAGCCGGTTCCTGTTTCAGGACCCCCAGGGGGAACATTGCCGCCGGTTCGTCGAACGCGTCTCGGTCGCGGAGGGCGTTCAGAGTGTCACAGTCAGGGGAGGAGGACGATTGACGGGGGCCGGCGAGGCCGAGATCTTCTATTGCCCAAAGACTTATTCACGTCAGCAAGCGACTGCGGCTATCTATTCACGTCTCGTCAATGGCAACACGAACGGCCACGCTAATGGCTACGGGCACAACGGGAATGGACAAAGTCACGCCAACGGGAATGGTCACGGAAACGGGCGTAACGGGCACGGTCATGAATCTCGATCGGGTGTTTCGAGTCCTTCAATTCACGTCACGCAGCGCCACGCATCGTTTGCCTTCCTGCGACGGCTCAAGCCCGGTCGGATCGGCGCTCCCGAAACCGAAGCGCTCGAGGGCTCGGGATGGAAGGTGCTGCACAAGATGCCGGGCCGGATCAGGTTTCACAACGCGTGCCTGCACCGTAAGAAGGACCTTTGCCAGGCGATCGAGCGCGAGCTGATGAGCGTCCTCGGGGTCGACAACTACAAGACCAACGCCCTGACCGGCACGGTCCTGATCCTGTACGACGCAAGGCAGCTCAACCAGAGCCAGCTCGTCGAGATCCTGGACTCGGCGCTCGCCCAGGCCGAGGTGCCCGGAGGCGAAGGACAAGGCCGACCTGCAGCTTCCGCTCTGCACGTCGTCGGTTCCACTGGCGGCGGCGGCGCAGTTCCTGGTTCCGCCGCTCTTGCCGGTCGCCGCGGTGCTTTTCCTGTACAACTCGATCCCGACGTTTCAAGGGGCACGCGAGGTCCTCTTCGAGGAGCGACGGCTGGGCGTGGACGTTCTCGACGCGATCGTCGTGGTCGGCTGCCTGGCCACCTTGCAGGTCTTCCCCGGGGCCGTGCTCTGCTGGTGCCTCGGGTTCGGCCGGGTCCTGGTCAAGAAGACGCAGGACGACTCCAAGAAGCTCTTGATGAACGCCTTCGGCAAGCAGCCGCGGTACGTCTGGCTCTACCGCGACGGCCAGGAGGTGCAGGTCGCGCTCGATCGAGCTCGAGCGCGGCGACGTGATCGTGGTCAATACCGGCGAGGTCGTGCCGGTCGACGGGTTCGTCAAGGAAGGCATGGCGATGATCGACCAGCACGCCCTGACCGGCGAGTCGACGCCCGCCGAGAAGGGGGTGGGCGACCGCGTCTTCGCCTCCACCGTCATGGTCGCGGGCAAGATCTACGTCGAGGTCGAGAAGGCCGGCAACGAGACCGCCTCGGCCAAGATCAGCCAGATCCTGAACGACACGGCGGGCTACAAGCTCACCTCGCAGCACAAGGGCGAGCGGCTGGCCGACAAGGCCGTCATTCCCACCCTGGCACTGGCAACCGTCGGCATGGCGACCCTGGGACCCGGCGGCGCGGTGGCGATCCTCAATAGCGACTTCGGCACCGGCATCCGCATGGCCGCGCCGCTGGCGATGCTCTCCTCGCTGGCGCTGTGCGCCCACAAGGGAATCCTGGTCAAGGACGGCCGGGCCCTCGAACTGATGAACGAGGTCGACACGGTCCTGTTCGACAAGACCGGCACCCTGACCCGCGAGCGCCCCGAGGTCGGCCGCGTATTCGCCTGCCACGGGCACGATGCCGACAGCATCCTTCGATACGCCGCGGCGGCCGAGAAGAAGTTCGCCCACCCGATCGCCAAGGCGATTCTCCACGAGGCCGAGAGCCGTCGACTTGAACTCCCGCCGATCGACGACTCGCGGTATCAGGTCGGCTACGGCATCAGCGTTCACGTCGAAGGTCGGACCGTCCGGGTCGGCAGCGCCCGGTTCATGGAGCTCGAGAACGATCGCGATTCCACCCGAGGTCGCCGCAGCGCTCGACGAGGCGCACCGCGAGGGGAACACCCTGGTGATGGTGGCCGTCGACGACCACCTGGGCGGCGCGATCGAGCTGCAGGGCCGCGGTCCGGCCCGAGGTCCGTTCGATCATCGAGGGCCTCCGACAGCGTGGGATCAAGCACATCGCGATCATCTCCGGCGACCACGACGCTCCCACCCGCAAGCTCGCCGAGAGCCTGGGCATGGACCGTTACTTCGCCCAGGTTCTCCCCGCCGACAAGGCCCGGTACGTCGAGCAGCTCCAGGCCGAAGGCTGCAAGGTCTGCTTCGTCGGCGACGGCATCAACGACTCGATCGCCCTGAAGAAGGCGAACGTCTCGATCTCGCTCCGTGGGGCGACCTCGATCGCCACCGACACGGCGCACATCGTCTTCATGGAGGAAGGACTCTCGAAGCTCTGCGACCTCCGCGACATCGCCCGCGACCTGGATCACAACGTTCGAGCGAAGCTGGCACCTGATCCTCGCTCCGAACGGGCTGTGCATCGCCGGTGCTTTCACGATGGGCTTCGGTATCATGATGTCGGTGGTCACCAACAACGTCGCCGCTCTGGCCGCGCTGGCCAATGGCATGTTGCCGTTGCGGAAGATCGCCGCCTTGCAGGCCGAGAGCCAGCTCGATCTGGAGAACAAACGTCGATCTCACGGACTGGCCGCGGCGGCGCACCCCGACGAACCGGCACTGCTGGAAGTCGTCAATGATGGGGAGACGATCCTGATGAGCGACATCGCGGACGATTCCGCTCCGATCCTGCAGCCAGGCAGTTCGCACTCTGAGCTAGACCTCGGACGTTGTTATTACCAGCGTCCGCTCCGTCGTCCGTTCGACGATCGGCTCCGCGATGCCATCCTGGTCGAGGCCGCCAGCCGGGTTCGCGAGTTGCCGCTCGCCTTGAAGCTCGCCTGGCACCCCACCGAGCCCATCCTCACGGCCCGGGCCACCATGGTCACCATCAATCTGGCGTTCCGCCAGGACACGCTCGGCCTCTACGCTCATCTGCCCTTGGCCATGCGACTGATGGTCACGAGCGGGAATCGGAACCGGGCGATCGAGGTCTTCGAGGAGGTCGCATCGCAGTTCGACCTATGATTTCGGTTGCCCTCCACGATCCGAACCGTGCTCGCTCCGATTGGTGATTGAACCTCATGCTGATGCTGGCGGATTCCCAAAGTGAACGCAACGGCCGGACCCGATCCGCCTGCACGAGCGCGACGGGTCCGGGTGATCGTCCGTCAGTCACATGGTCGGAGGGAACCATTCGGCTCCATGATTCGATCCTGTTCGACGACTTCAACGCTGAACCCTGCCGGATGTTCCTCCGCCGGATCTTCAGGCTGACCGAGGTCTGTTCGGTCGAGCTCAACCGCCAGGGCGGGATCGCGTCGATCCGGTATGTCCCATCGGGATCTGGAGTCGATGCGGTCCTGGATCGGATGGCCGACGTGCTCCGAGCGCCGACGGCACGGACCTTGGACGATCATGAGCCGCGGATACCGGATTCGATTGCGACCCATGACGATCACCCGGTCACGCTCAGTCGATATGGGCCGTTGCTCTCGACCTGGCAAGTGGCGCACGAGCTTCCTGGCCGGGTCCGTTTCCGAAACGAGGCAATTCGCAGCAACCGCGCCTGGCTGAGCGGGTTACGGAGCATCTCGAAGCCATGCATGGAGTCGACTCGTGCCGGGTAAGGCCGAGCACAGCCAGCGTACTCGTAAGCTTCGACGCCGGAATACTGAGCACCCGGCATCTGCTCCAGGTCCTCGACCGCCTGCTTGACGCCTCCGCACTCTCCCTGAGCGTTCCAGTCTGTCCCGCACCGATCGGGTTCGCGCTGGAGAATTTCTCGATCGGTCTCGCCGCGATGGGCGAACTCGCCTTGCCGGCCTTGCTTCCGGTCTGCGCCTGCGTACTCGTGGCGGCAAACGCAAAAACGCTCGCATCGGCAGGGCGCGACCTGCGGCAACGGCAGATCGGCCTGCCGTTGCTCGGTGCCACGATCGTTCTGGCCACCCTGGCGTCAGGGCAATTCCTGACGGCCGCATTGATGGGCTGGTCGATCAAGTTCTGGCACCGACAGCATCGCCGGCAGCTCCGCGACACCCGGCGTGGGTTGTTGCCTGAGATTGCCCGGCAGCGTCGGTTCGCCCGGCGCGTTCATGACGGCCTGCACGTTGAGGTTGCCTACGAAGAACTGCGACCCGGCTTCGTAATCCATCTCGCGACGGGAGAAGTCGTCCCCGCGGATGGCCGGCTGGTCGTCGGGCAGGCGCTTGTCGATGAAAGCCTGACGCAGGGCATTCCCGGCTGGACTCGGAAAACGCTCGGCGCCCCACTGCTCGCCGGTTCGCGGCTGATCGAGGGCGAGGTTGAGATGGAGGTCACCGCCGTCGGTGCCACAACCCGTGCCGCTCGCCTGGTCGATTCGCTCCGCGTGGCCCATACCCCCGGATCGACGCGCTCGGTAGTGAACGCCCAGGGTGAGGAATTCGCCAGAAGCGCGGTCGTTCCGACCCTGGCGATGGCGGGATTCGGGCTGCTCGTCGGCGACCTGGCAACCGCGTCAGCCGTGCTTCGCCCCGACTACGCGACGGCGCCCGGAATGGGCATCGCGCTCGAGCGTTTGCACGATACCGTGGCCTGTGCCCGACAAGGAGTCGTGGTCCACGACGCCAGCGCGTTCCGTCGACTGGCCGAGATTGACCTCATCCTGTTCGACGACAACTTCCTCGTCGACCGGCCCGCGCTCGCGGTCGAGGTCCTCGTGACCTGTCCGAGCGTGACCGAAGCGGACCTCCTCGTGTACGCCGCGACCGCCATGCGCGGTCTGGCCGACGAGCGCGCCGCTCTCCTGACCAGGGAGTGTTCGCGGCTCGGGATCGTGCCGCTCGCAGGAGCTCCTCAATATCGAGATACCGTGATCGCGCTGGTGCACGAGGGTCGAACGATCCACGTCAGCGACGAGGACCAGGACGTTACCGACACCGTACCGTCCTTGTCGATCGTCCGCGACGACCGGATCATCGGCATTATCCACTTCCGAGCGGCCAACGGCTCGCGAATGGCTGGGCTGGTCGACGATCTGCGACGGCGAGAAGGTCTGGCCGTTGGCCTCCTCTCGGATCGCTCGCAAACCGAGGCCGAGCAACGGGCGGTTGATCACGGAATCATGATCTGCCACGACCATCTTTCTTCACAGGATAGGGCCGATGTTATACGGTCGTATCGCGAGCGAGGGCTCAAGGTGGCCTACGTCGGCGACTGCCGGCGCGAGCTTCCAGCCTGTCGCGCGGCGGATGTGTCGATCTCCATTAACGACGCCGAAACGTTCGATCCCACGACGGACCCGGCAGCCATCGTCCTGGTTCCGGGCCGAATCGCCGGCCTCGCCGGGCTTTGTACTCTGGCTCGGGCGCACCGCCTGCGTGTCCGGACCGTGCATGGCTCTACCCTGATCCCGAACCTGATCTGTGTGGCGGGCGCCTTTTTCTTCGGGTTCTCCAGCCTCGCTTCGGTCATCATCACCAATATTGGGACACTCGGTGTCTATCACCGGATCAGACGACGGGGAAGCTGCGCGGAGCCGAACAGCCTCGCCCCCTGATGAGAGGAAGGAAAGAGAGTCCTCATGGCTTGCCTCTTGTTGAAGAAACAACCGCCGCGGACCGATGGAGCGCCAGAAGGGGAAACCGACGTCACCGATCATGAGTTCCAGGAGCGATTGCGGCGGCTACCTCCGGAGGTTGGTATCCTTTTACTTGCGGTCGGGTTCGCTGGGCTGGCGCTTCCCGGTCCGGTCGGGTCGCCGTTCGTGGTCGCGGGAGGCCTCGCGCTGTGGCCCAAAGGGTTCGGCAAGGTCGAGAACTGGTTCCAGAAGCGGTTCCCTGGAATGCACCGCAAGGGAAGGTCTCAGATTGAACGGTTCCTCGACGACCTGGAAAACCGATATCCCGGCTCGGTCCCGAGAATTGCGGAGGAACGTCCATGAACCCGGACTACGAGCGTCCATCGAGCGAACTGGCACCGATCAACGCGCCGACGCGTGCGGAGGACTCGAGCCTCGAACCGATGGGCATGCCCGACTTTCACAAGCTCCCGAAGGAACTCGGCGTGATGCTCCTTTCGGCTGGCGTGGTGGGATTCGTGATGCCTGGGCCTGGAACTCCCGCCATCATCGCGGGGGGTCTGGTTCTGTGGCCCAAAGGGTTCGGCAAGGCCGAGGTCTGGTTCCGGCACCGCTTTCCCACCGTCCATCGCGGTGGTATGAAACACATCCAGCGGTTCCTGGCCGACCTGGAAAAGCGATACCCTGGCTCGATCCGCTAGATCTTCCCGCGACCTGCGGTCCAAAGGGGAGAGAACAAGCGGATGTCCTTGAACTGGCTTCTCGTATTCATTCCGATCGCGATCGGGCTTGATCAGTATGGTGCTCATCCCCTTTTGGTGTTTTTCACCGCGGCGATCTCCATTGTTCCTCTGACAAAGTTGATCGGCAAGGCCACCGAGAACCTCGCGGTGCATCTGGGCGATACCCTGGGAGGCATCCTGAACGCCACCATGGAAAACGTACCCGAGATGGTCATCGGCGGGTTTGCGCTCGCGAGGGGACTTCATCCGGTCGTGAAGGCTTCCCTGACCGGGTCGCTGCTGGGCTACGTGCTGCTGACGCTCGGACTCTCACTTTTCGCGGGCGGTCTGCGGCACAACATTCAGCGGTTCAACCCGCTCGTCGCGGGATTTCATTCCAAGCTCTTGCTCTTGGCCGTGGTCGGCCTGATCATCCCCGCCATCTTTCATCATACAGGTCCCGCTGAAGGGCGGATCAGCCTGAATATCGGGGCAATCCTGTTCGTGGCGTACCTCGCGAGCCTGGTTTTCACACTGATTACGCACCGTCAGCTTTTCACAAACAAGACGCCCGAGGGGCCGCTTGAGACCGGCCGTTCTTCCTGGAGTGTCGGCAAGGCGGGGTTGATGCTCGCCCTTTCCGGGTTGGCCCTGGCGGTCATGAGCGAGATCCTGACCGGTTCCATCGAGCCCACCGCTCGGATTTTAAGGTTGAACCCAATCTTTGCCGGCATCTTCCTGCTCGCGACGGTCGGAAACATCTCGGGATTGCTCAACGCCGTCCAGTTCGCCGTCCGGGACCGGATGGACCTGGCCCTCTCACTGAGCCTGGGATCGGGAACCCAGGTGGCGCTTCTTGTGGCGCCAGGACTGGTCTTCATCAGCCACTTGATGGGCCGGCCGATGGACCTGCTGCTGTCGATTAACGAGGTCATCGCAATTGCGATCGCCGTGGCAATCGCGCGGACGCTCACTGCCGACGGTGAATCGAACTGGATGGAGGGCCTCATGTTGCTCGCCGTCTACGCGATGCTCGGGGTCGGCTTTTACTATATGAAAGTGCGTTGACCGGTCAGAGAAACCCGACTTCACCATCAAGGAGCTCGAGGCGTGATCCTTCGACACAGATTCCGTCGGAGAAATGAAGTGTCGGACTCGTCATCGAGCGACCAGACTGCGCGAGCCGTCTCGTGCTCCGAGTCGGAGGGGCTGCTCGAGTTGGTCGAGCCCGAGCTATTTCGCTCCAGTCACGCGTCGTATTGCCGGCGGCTGGCCGAGGCGTCGGCGCGCCGCCCGGACGTCCGGTCGGTGCAGATCAGGCTCGACACGGGGACATGCCGCCTGTCGTTTGTGCCCGGCAAGGCCAGTGCTCGTGTCATGGCCGACCAGTTCGCCGCGGCCGTGCGCGATGCGGCGAATCCGGACTCTGACCGTGATCCGGAACCAACAAGGCATGAGCCTGAACGCGACTGGACCGAGCTAACTGTCTTCGCGACCGACAGATTCGGGTCGGCCTGGGAGACCACGCGCCACGATTTCGATGCGATCCGATTGAGCAACCCGGTCGTGCGAAAGGATTCGACTCTGGCACATCGTGTCGCACGCGAGCTCCTTGAAGTTCACGGCATCTCTGGTTGTCGTGCCACCCTTTGGAAGCGCGACCTTGAGGTCCGATTCGACCCGGCCCTCACCTCGGCCGAGTTCGTGGTATTAGCTGCCGAAAATGTCTTCCAGCGCACCCTCCACACAGAGCTCGATCGATTATCTGCGTCGACTCACACACCGGTACGCGAGACTTTCGTCGCGACAGGCCTGCGCAGGGTCTGGTATCTGAGCCTGGCGGGTGGTTCGTTCATTCTGACGCTTGTCGGCCTGGTGATCCCGGGTGTGCCGACTGTCCCGTTCCTGATGGCGACGAGCTACTATCTCGTCCGGTCGTCGCCCTGGCTCAACGGGCTCTTGCTCCGGTCGCGCTTCTTTGGCCCGATCCTCGCCGACATTGAGACCTGGGGCGGCCTGCGACGGATCAACAAGTTCAAGCTGATAGGTCTGGTCCTCGTTCTGGGAGGCGTCACGCTGATCATCGTCGGACCTCCTTTGGCGCTCCTGCTGGTGATGGGAGTTATGAGCACGGTGAGCATCTATGCCATCTCACGGCTTCCGAGCCTGCCACCCCGAATCGAATCTCAGCGAAGTCTGCCGCTGGCCGTGGTCGAATGACGCCAATCAGCCAGTAGGGCTGCGTTCATCCTCGTAGGGCGGCGATGCTGGGATGATCAAGCAGCCGGAAATTTTGGACGAGAGGGGCGATCGCCTCGCCCCGCTGGCGGATATGCCGCTCGGAAACGGGTCCGAACTTACCCGAGGCCGATGCGGCGGCCAGGTACTCAACGCACCAGGGATTGATACCCATCAGCCGGGCGGCGGTGGCGTCCACCGCGGTGGAGCTCTTGCCCATGACCAGGACGCCCGAGTATCGCGGAGTGCCCATGATCGGGCCGTCGCCCTCCATGCCAATGATCCCGTCGACGATCGACAGACCCGGCCGGACGGCCGCGTTGATGTCGAGGATCGACCCCGAGATGCCGGCATGATGAAGTACGTTCTTGGGCCAGCCGTAGTAAATGCCCGGCATGACGCCGAACAGGTTTTTCATGGACAGGGTCACGCCCGCCCAGTGGTGGGTCTTCATCTTGGGTAGCGACACGACCCAGTCGGCTCGCCGCAACGTAAGCGGCAGGCCCAGCTTCGCCATGCCGGTCGCCTTGAGCGTGTTGGGGACGAAGTACAGATCGTCGTGATTCAGGTCAACGAACGCTAGCTTCTCACTCCGCAGGACAGGCTCGAGCCCGGACTGTTCGAGCACGAGTTCGGAGTCTCGACAGTGCCCCTGGCCCTCGGCGATAAACACCTCGCGCGCGCCCAGTTCCGAAATACCGCCGACACGGCCCGGATCAGGGCCGGGTGGGTGTTGATCTGAGGCGCCGATCGTGTCGGCTCGACCAGGTTTGGCTTGAGCAACACCGATTTTCGCTCGAACGAGGCTCGGCCCAGCCCCAGGGAGATCAAACCGTCACGGACGAGCCGCTCGAGATCGTCGTCGTACGAACCGGCTCTGGCCACAAAGACCTCAGCTCGCTGGCGGTACTCGTCGAAATTGCTCCAGAGCCGAGCGCCAAGCCCTCCCGCCACCGCAGACCCCGCTCCGACCAGAAATCGGCGGCGGCGTAGATCGATCGCGGCTCGAGTTCTCGGCATTTCATTAACATGAGAATTAACCGATAAATTCCAGACCATGGTCCCCTCCCGCAAGCAGGAGCATCGCAAGCTTCACGGCGGCGTCAGGCAGACCGGTCGCCCTCCGGTACGCCTCAGCAAGCCAGGCGTCGGTCTCGTCCGCGGGCGGAGCGCAATTCCAGACCCGAAGACCCAGGAGACCCCAGCCCAGCGAAACGGAGGAACGGATATGGGGAAGCGTTTCGCCCAGGTAAGCGATCGCCTCGCGGACGGTCACCGGCCTTGGCCCGGAATCCAGCCGGGCCAGGGCGACAAGGGCCATACCGGTCGGGCCAGGCTGGGGCCGTAGTGGATGACCGAAGGCCGACTTGTTGCCGTAGTTCCAGCCGCCGCCTTTGATTGCCCGGTCCTCGATCAATCGATATCCCTCCGCGACCCGCGGGTGGGACCGCAACCCCTCTCGGTCGAGGCCGATCACGGCCAGTACCGTGGGCTCGAGCCATGAGTGAGTCCCGGCGACCCACGGCCAGCCCGCGAGTGTCGTGTCGTGTCCGATGATGTGGTCGGGGTCGTCGGCTGTCGACATCCGTTTCCCCTCCGTCGCCAGGAGCCACGTCACCGCGCGTTGTCGGCTCGAAACCAGATCGAGTCCTGGCACCAGCTCGGGCCGCGCTCCAGCCGCCTGCCATGATGAGTAGCGCCAGGGGCGTGGCCCAGCTCGTTGTCTGCAACGCCTCGGTGAGACCGATCGAGCCGTCCGAAGCCTGTTGCGTAACTAACCATCGGAGGCAGGCCCCGAGTCGCGCGTCGGTGGCGTCATCGATCCGATCGCGCAGGCCAGAAGCGCGATGCCGGCAAGTACGGTCGGCTCGACCGCGCACGTTCCCCCCGCGTGGTACGCCCAGCCCGGCCCCGCGGAAGACTGGCGAACCGCGAGCAGCTCGCGCCGGGCCAATTCCTCCCAGGAGCTACGCGGCTCGTCCATGACCCCCTCCTCAAACCCTGAGGTTGTGCGGGTTCGCCCCGTGGTCCGGCATCGGTGCCAGGTAACCCCCGGGCCACCCCACGCCACCTTCACGAAACATAGAACATGGCGACACGCCCCGCCTCTCGTTGCCGAGGAACACTCCGAAGAGTTTGATCGGATCCATGTTACAGATTCTCCAACTTAAACAGGTAGATGTTACAGATGACATGCCATACGTTGGACTCTGTCAACATGCACCAAAAAGCGACTGCCACGCGGATTCGTATTTTGACAGCGGCCGAGAGCGTGACCTAGGGTTGGGTTGTTCCGGCTCGATGCAAGAGTGAAAGACGGGTCGAATCGAGTACGTGGCCGTAATCACCCGTCCGGGACTTCACGGAAGTCCATTCCACATCTACGGCTCGAGACGAGCGGCCAGCGCCTCGAGTCGCGGTTTCCCCCGAGGAGAGTTCGATCATGAAAGCGCTCACGAAGGTCCGCAATTTCCTGGTCAGCGAAGACGGTCCGACCGCGGTTGAATATGCCGTCATGCTGGCCCTCATCCTGGTGGCCTGCATCACCATCGTGACCACCCTGGGCACGAGCGTCAGCGGCACGTTCAGCCGCGTCAATGCGTCGATGAGCAGTTGATCACAACGGATCACTAACCGCTAACCGGCGGACTCGCCGCGGTGTGGAGTGTGAGGTCAGGACGGCCGACCGGTGTCTCACCGGTCGTCGCCGTTCAATTCCGACAGCTGTTACCTCCGCGCGAATTTCTCGCACCATGATTCGTCGATGATTTCATCGCGGGCGGCACGTTTCGCGAAAACCTTCCGGGCGACACGGCGGATCGGCACCGTCGGGGTCGCCCGGTGTCGTATTTGATCGCGAAAAACCGCATCGAAACGCCTTAAGACTCACGACCGGGACTAACGATTTGACAGCGGCCCGGTTGCAACCCAAGGTACTGTGGGAGCGGTCTGGCGAGCATACTCAACGGTCTCGCGTACGGATCTCTCGGATGTCCTGTCCGTACTCGGAAAGGAACTTGATTCTATGATGGCTGTTCCGCACGCCGTGGTCTGGATTCTCTCGTTCGTCCTGGTGTGGGCCGCCGTTATCGATGGCTGGAAGCTCAAGGTCCCGAACTGGCTGACCTTCAGCCTGATCCTGAGCGGCTGGTTGTACTCGACATGCACGCACGGCGTCGCCGGTCTGGGATGGTCGTTGCTGGGAACGGCCGTCGGGCTCGGCTTGCTCCTGCCTCTGTACGCTATCGGCGGCATGGGAGCGGGTGATGTCAAGCTGCTCGCCGGAATCGGTGCCTGGATGGGCCCCGTGGTCACCTTCTGGGCGTTCGCCGCGACGACGGTCATCGGCGCCATGCTCGCGCTGGTAATGATCGCCTGGTCGGGCGACTTCATTCGCCACTGGGTCCAGTTTCAGGCGATCATCCACGAGATCGTCACGGTACGAAATCCCGAAAAACTGGCCGCGATCGCCGCCGAGCGGAAACCGAGAATGAAGTTGCTTCCATACGGCATCCCCATGACGATCGGCTCGATCGCCTACTTCGCTTACGCCGGAATGATGTTCTGAAGCTGCGGGATCGGGGTTGATTCATGACGATTCAACGAGGTGAATCATGAACAGTAAGGCCCTCGTGCTTCTGCTCCTGGCGGTCCTCTGCGGCCTGGGAGCGATGTTCGGCACGAAACAGATGCTCTCGAAGCAGCAAAACAAACCCGCACTTGAAATGCAGGACGTGCTCGTCGCCGCGCGTGACCTCAAGGTCGAGGAGGTGATCCGGCCGGACATGGTCAAGCTGACGCAGATGCCGCGAACCGGCGTTCCGCCCGGCACATTCACTTCGATCAAAGACGTCGAGGACCGCTGGGTTCAGATCAAGCTGCTCGAGGGCGAGCCGATCCTCGATCGAAAGCTCGCGCCCAAGGGGAGTCCCGCGGGAATGGTCGCGCGGATTCCCAAAGGGATGCGTGCCTTCGCCATCGACGTGACCGAGCAGTCGGGCGTCTCGGGTTTCATCCTTCCCGACCATCGCGTCGATGTCGTACAGAATACTCCCGGTATCAACGGCAAGGAAGAAGCCGAAACCATCCTTCAGAACGTCCTCGTCCTTGCCTCGGGCCAGGTTTTTACGCGTCCCGAGGACCGGTCGATCCAGTCCCGGACGGTGACCCTTGCGGTCACGCCGGAGCAGGTCGACACACTGGTCGCCGCACAGGCCAAGGGAAAGCTCTCACTCGCGCTGAGAGGCCTGAACGACAATGAGGAACGCCCGAAGAAGATCAAGATCGAGCCGAAACCCGAGCCCAAACCCGAACCTGTCGTCGCGCTGGCCAAGCCGGTCGAGCCGCCACCGCCACCACCGCCGCCCCCACCCCCCGCGCCGCCTCCCGCCCAGCATGTGACGATCTATCGCGGGTTCAAGAACGTCGAGCGTGTCCGGCTCGACATGCCGAACATCGACGAGGATGGAGCCTCGGTCAGTGCCAGTGCTCTGGCGGGAGGACAGCCCGAGTCGGTCTTTGTGCCCAAGTGACGAGCGACCGTAAATCTCCCCGCGTCCCGGCGGTCCCGCCCGTTGGCGGTCCCTATCCGAGCGTGTCGCCCAGCAACGTTAGTGGATGATTCGCCATGGCTTTGAAGGATGCGATCCGAATCGTACTGGTTGATCCGACTGAAGAGTCGCGGCACACCCTGCAACGACAGCTCAGCGGGATCGCCGAAGTCTGGCTCGCGGATGTCTGCGGCCAGTACGAAGGGACCGAGAAGCGGGTCGCCGAGATCGCTCCTGATCTCGTGCTCGTCGTCCTCGACGCCCACCCCGCTAACGGTATCGCCCTGGTGCAGACGATCGCGCAGCGAATACCTCGGGCTGCGGTCCTCCCCGCCAGCCGCGATCGCGACAGCGCCTTGATCCTGAGATCCATCCGCGCAGGCGCCCGCGAGTTCCTTCCTCTGCCAACCGAGCCGATCGACCTGCTTGAATCGATCAAGCGGCTGATCCAACCACACGGCGAAACCCAGGAAGCCGCCAATCGAGGTCCTCAGATCGTGACGATCACCGGCGCGTCGGGGGGCGTAGGCTGCACGTCGCTGGCGGTCAACCTTGGCTGTTCGCTTGCCAAGGCCGCGACTCACGAGACCATCCTGGCCGACTTCGACCTGCTCTTCGGTTCCGTTGACGCCTGCCTCGACATCCTTCCCGAGCACACGCTCCAGGGCGTGGTCCAGAACATCGACCGCCTTGACCTGACCCTCCTGAAGCGGTCGCTCACGCGGCATGCCTCCGGCCTCTATGTCCTGCCTCATCCGGTAGCCATGGAGGACGCCGCCAAGCTCGATCCCGAGTCCTTGCGGCGGCTCCTCACCATGCTCAAGGCCGCCTTCCCTTCGGTCCTGATCGATACGAGCAAGGGGCTACAGACCTCCGATTTCGTCGCCTTCGAGATGGCCGATGTGATCCTCCTCGTACTTCAGCTCGATTTGACCTGCCTGCGAAACACGGCGCGCCTGCTTCAGTTGTTCCAGCAGTTCGAGGGACTGATCGACCGGGTCAAGCTGGTGGCCAACCGCGTGGGCTCGCACGACGCCGAGATCGGCCTGAAGAAGGCTGAAGAAACGCTCCGGATGCCAATCACCTGGCAGATCCCTAACGCAACCAAGCTCTTCTTCACCGCGCGCGCCAAGGGAGTGCCGATCGACGCGCTTGCCAACGGGAGCAAGGCCCACCAGGCCATCCTCGAGATCGCCCGAGCGGTCCGACCCTTCCCGGCAGTAGAGGAGACCAAACCCAAGAAAGGACTCTTCGCCGCCCTGTTTTGATTCTAGAATCCTTTCATGGGGTCGCGCGGAGCGGGGCGGGGACTGATCCACGTCGCGCTACGCACGTGCCGGACTCCGGCGGCCGACTTTCCCCGAATACTCTCGTAGCCGATCCTGGAGGTCTCGAAGATGCTCAAAGGACTTGGCCGGACCCCGTTCGGACCGCGCCCTGCCGCGGGCGGCACAGCCGCGGGCGGCACAGGTTCGGAAGCTTACCCCGAACCTACCTCGCCGACACCGAGTCAGCCCGCGGCGCCCCGCCGATTTCCGGGTTCCCAACCGCGGCGCCGTCGCAGACAACGTTGCCGCCGCCAGCGGCGGTACCGCCTCCTCCCCCAGCCGCTTCCCGGCTCCGTGAAGCTGCCAGAGAAGTCGACCCGGCCGTCGAGCAATACGAGACCCTCAAGCGCCACATTCACATGAGGCTGGTCGATCGGCTCGACATGAACCGCGTCAATGAGATGGACCCGAACACCCTGCGGAGTGAAATCCGCGGCGTCGTCGAACATCTTTGCGATACCGAGAACCCGCTGCTCAACCGCAACGAGCGCCAGCGCCTGGTCAACGAGATTCTTGACGAGACATTCGGCTTCGGCCCACTCGAGCTCCTCCTCAAGGATGAGAAAATCGCCGACATCATGATCAACGGGCCCAAGAAGATCTTCGTCGAGCAGCGAGGGCCGCATCCAGCGTTCCGAGGTCGTCTTTCGCGACAACGAGCACCTGCTACAGATCATCGACCGAATCGTCTCGCGGGTCGGCCGGCGGGTCGACGAGACGTCGCCGATGGTCGACGCCCGACTGCCCAACGGGTCGCGGTTCAACGCGATCATCCCCCCGCTCGCCCTCGACGGCGCCGCGGTGACCATCCGAATGTTCGGCTCGCGGCCGCTGACCAAGGACGACCTGCTTCGCTTCAAGGCTTTCACGCCCGAGATGCTCGCCCTGATGGAAGGGGCGATGAAAGCGCGTCTCAACATTATTATCTCGGGAGGCACGGGCTCGGGAAAAACGACACTGCTGAACACCCTTTCAAGCTTTATCCAGACCGACCACCGGGTAATCACGATCGAGGACGCGGCCGAACTCCAGCTCCAGCAGGAACACGTCGTCCGGCTGGAAACCCGACCTCCGAATATCGAGGGCCGCGGCGCTGTCACCGCCACCGACCTGGTCAAGAACGCGCTGCGTATGAGGCCCGACCGGATCATCATCGGCGAGTGCCGAGGCGCCGAGACCCTCGACATGATCCAGGCCATGAACACCGGCCACGAAGGCTCGATGACCACGGTCCACGCCAACACCCCCCGCGACGCCCTTTCACGGCTCGAGACCATGGTCAGCATGGCGGGTCTCGAACTCCCGATCCGCGCCCTGCGCAACCAGTTCTCGGCCGCGGTCGACCTGATCATCCAGGCCAGCCGCCTTCAGGGCGGCCCGCGCAAGGTGACCAGCATCTCCGAGGTCGTCGGCATGGAAGGCGACACCATCATCATGCAGGAGATCTTCGCCTTCAAGCAACAAGGTGTCGACGCCAACGGCCGCGCCTTCGGCGAGTTTATCGCCACCGGTATCCGACCCACTTTCATGGATCGCCTGGAGTACGCCGGTTATCACCTCACGCCGGACGTGTTTCGGCAGCGGGTCCTGCTAAAAGACTGATAAGAAAATGTCATCATCGGACTGGGCCTCGAACACGCTACACTCGAAAGCATCCAATTATAGGAGTCCCGGCCCGACCAGAAGTCAGGCTTGCATCCTGCCGACCCTGACCCTTCTGGCTATCGCGTTGGTCCTCTATGGCGGATCTCCTGGGATTGTTCGCCCCGCCCCCCAGGGCCAGGGCGACACCGACTCCGATCTCTTCCGCAAGGTCATCCTGCGTGTGCACACGGGCGAAAGCGCCCATGATGCCTTTCAGCATGTCTTCGAAGAATATCAGTATCCCGTGCGCTCGATCCTGAATTACCGGACACCATTGCACGCCTGGCTTCTCGGGCATCTGCCCGGCCTGTCGTGGGGCCAGGCGCTCTTGATGGTCCTGAGCCTATTCGTATCGCTACTTGTATATTCACTGATTATAAATCGTGCCGGCGTCCTTGCCGCGGTCGTGGCCGTCCTGCTGATGCAGGGGGCGTTCGCTTATGTCTTTGTCGATGATCTTTACCTCTATACCGAGCCGTGGGCGGGAACGTTGATCACGCTATCGGTCTGCGCATACCAGCGCGGCTGGCGACGGCTCGGCACAGCCTCGGGGCTGTTAGCGATCTTCTTCCGAGAGCTGGCGGTGCCCTACGCGGTCGTCTCGACCTGGATCGCCTGGCGCTGTGGTCGCCGCCGCGAGATGGCCTTCTGGGTGGCCGGGCTGCTGGTTTACGGTGGCTACCTGGGACTTCACGTCCTGGCCGTGTTACCCCGACTGCCGCGATCGTCAGGAATCGTCAACGCGGGCTTCTGGGTCCAGCGCGGAGGCTTGCCGTTTGTCCTGGCCACGGTGCGCATAAATCTCTGGCTGCTGGCGCTGCCGTATAGCGTCACGGCGATTTACTTGCCCCTGGCGCTCCTCGGCCTGAGCGGCTGGCCGGGCGAAACCGCCGTACGGATCGCGGGCTTTGCTGGCATCTGCCTGGGGTGCTTCCTGTTCGTTGGGGGAATCTACAATACGTACTGGGGGCTACTGTACGCCCCGCTCTTGCCCCTGGGACTGGTCCTGGCTCCGGTCCAGCTCCGTGTTCTGGTTCGCCACGGCGGCCCGGCTGGCGGTATCATGAAGCGACAGGCGGCCGAGCATAGTTGATGTGGATCTGACCACGAAGGATTCACCGATCCATGGAGACGTCAACGATCGGCCGGGTTGTCACCGAAGTCAGGATCGAGAACCTCAAGGATCTCTGGGACGTGCAACTTGGTCTCCGCGCGGCCGACGGCGCGCGCGATCCTGGTAGCCGACGCCTTGGTCGACACGGGGGCAACTCTGCTATCGCTCCCGACGCGATTGATCCAGCAGCTTGGACTTACCCGGGTTGGGACCAAGCGTGTGACCAGCAGTATCGGCGGTGCCGAGGCTGGGATGAACGAAGCGGTTCGTCTCACCATCCAGGAGCGATGCGGCACGATGGATGTCATGGAAGTGCCGGATAGCGTTCGGGTCTTGATCGGGCAGATTCCGCTTGAACACCTTGACCTTGTGGTTGACCCAAGAAACCGAACACTGATCGGCAACCCGGCCCACGGTGGCGAGCACATCTACGAGCTTTACTGAACCGACTGGAGAGCGAGCTCACGTTCGTGCTCGATCGGTCCCACCCGAACTGGCCAGAAACCCACCTCCCACCGCCAGGTTGTGAACTAGACTTCCCTTGAAATCGATCCGCTCCGGCCGCTCGATCGGCGGACAGTCGGTGATGCCGGGCGGCGGCGTTGTGAGCCAGCTAGCGCCGAAATTCGGAACGCGATGTTGCCTGGCAAACTCAATCAACTGAGGCCGTCGTTGGTATTTCGATCTGGAAGAGTCTTCGCGCCATGAATGAAACGCTTTTGGTCCCGATCTTCGCCGGACTGGCGGTGATCATGCTGATCGGCGGGGTCAGCCTGGTGATGTCGAAGTCGACCGGGTCGCTCGCCGAGGAGCGACTCGCCGAGATGACCAGCAAGGTCAAAGGCAAGAAGGAAGCGATTGCCGGACTCCTGCTCCGTCCATCGGCCATCGATCTCGGCAAGGAGAGTTTCTGGCTCAAACTCCTACCGAACCCCGACAACCTCAACAAGCTTTACGAGCAGGCCGACGTCAACATGCCGTTCAAGCGGTTCCTGTTGATCGCCGCGGTCCTGGCGGTCGCGGGTTTGCTACTCGGCATCGTCATGAAGTTGCCCCTGATTCTGGTTCCGCTCGGTGCCCTGTTCCTGGGGGGGTTGCCGTTCCTCTGGCTGATTCATCGCAAGAAGCGGCGGATCAAGAAGTTCCTGGACGCGATGCCCGAGGCCGTCGAGTTGATCGGCCGGGCTCTGCGGGCCGGACACGGGCTAGCGTCGGGGATGCACCTGGTGGCGGAGGAGATGAAGGGGCCGATCTCCGATGAGTTCGGACGGGTCTTCGAGGAGCAGAACCTCGGCATCCCGCTCGAGCTGGCGCTGCGAGGAATGGCGGATCGCATACCAGTAATGGACGTGCGTTTCTTCGTGATCGCGGTCGTGGTTCAGCGTGCAACCGGTGGCGACCTTGCCGAGGTACTCGACAAGATCGGCAAGCTGATCCGGCAACGGTTCGAGCTTCACGGTCACGTCAAGGCGCTCACGGCGGAGGGGCGGCTCTCGGGAATCGTTCTGCTGGCACTCCCGCCCGGCTTGCTGGCGTTCCTCTCGCTCTCGAACTACGGCTACATCAGTGTTTTGTTCAATACTCCGCTGGGCAACAAGATGCTGATCATCACCGCGGTCCTTCAACTCGTCGGTGCCTTGATGATCAAGAAGATCGTGGCGATCAAAGTCTGAACGAGCTCAAGATGAGGTTCACTTGACATGACAAGCCTTGCGACCCTGATTCCCCTGGGAGCCTTCCTTGCGATCACCCTGGGGGTCTGGTCGGTCCTATCAATCATCGCCGACCGCCCGGTCAATGCCGAGGAACGGCTCAGGAAGCTCATGAATCCGAACGCGAGGCGACCGGATGCGTCGTCTCTGTCTCGACAGCAGGACATGCTCCAGGCCAGGTTCGCCGCGGCAGCCAAGCGGCTGGGCTCGAGTCTCAAACCTACCGACGAGGCCGAGCTGGGCAAGCTGCGGATGACCCTCCTGAACGCCGGATTCCGGAGCGAGAACGCGGTGACGACCTTCTACGGCATCAAGGTCATCGCCCTGTTCGGAGCACTGGCCCTGGCCACACCGCTAGTCGTCGCCAAAATCGGACTGACGCAGATGGGTATCTGCTACATCCTGTTAGGAGGAGCCGTCGGCTTTTACTTACCCGGCGTGGTGGTCGAGAATATCCGCAAGCGTCGCGCCGAGGCCATTTTCCTGGGTCTTCCCGACGCCCTCGACCTGATGGTCGTTTGCGTCGAGGCGGGGCTCGGGCTCGACCTCGCCATGCGTCGGGTGACGACCGAGCTGGCGGCTTCCTGTCCGGTGCTCTGCGAGGAGTTCTCCATCGCCAACTTCCAGTCCCAGATGGGGCGTCCCCGCAAGGACGTGCTCCGTGACCTGGGAACCCGGACGGGCGTTGAGGACATGCGCTCCGTCGCCGCCGTGGTCATTCAGGCCGAGAAGTTCGGTTCGTCGATCGGCGCCGCACTTCGCGTGCTGTCCGACACCATGCGGCTGAAGCGCCGCCAGCTTGCCGAGGAACGCGCCGCCAAGACCGCCGTAAAGATCATGATTCCGCTAATCTTGTTCATCTTCCCCGGCGTCTTCGTCGTCCTGGTCGGACCGGCCGGGATCCAGATCGCCAAGACCATGATGGGTAACGGCCACTGATCCAGAATGCTTCGATCCTGTCGAGTGACTCTCAGGGACATTTATGCGTAAATTCAGCCACCTCGACACCCTCGACCAGCCTCGGCAGCCCGTGTCGAAAATTTCGCTCGCGATCTTCTGCCTGCTGCTCCTGGTCGCCGCCATTCCGCTCTTCGAGCTCGGCAAGCTAGGCCTGACGCGATTCGGCCTGCTGAGTAGCTCCTTCGTCAATACCCCGGTACTCGATTGGCTGAGCTATCACTGGGAAGAACGATCCGGCGAGTTCCGCGACTGGATCACTCCCTTCCTTGTCAATCGTCGATGGAACCCCAGGGTTGTGCTCCCCGTTGCCTTCGGCTGGACCGCCCTTGCGGTCTGGCTCCTTCGCAAAGGCCATGCGTGACGTGGATGTACCCCTTACCGCCCGCTCCGCAGCCGGAAACCGCGTCGGGGTGGCCGTGGGACAAAGTGGACCGGGGTTGGAGTCACCGGCGTCGTATTCACGACGGCGCCGATGATGAAGCCTCTCAGATTGACCCGGACACCCGCCGTGTTGATCAGGAGGGGAAGGACGGTTTTCCCTCCCTTAACAGAGCCATTGAGCTGGCTGCGCCGCGGGATCGTTCCCGAGAGGCGAAGTTGCTGGGCTGAGCCATCACCGCCGAGCCGCAACTCCATCAATCCGCCCCGAGCGAGGTTGAGCGAGACCGCATGGCCGTTTGGATCGGTATAAGAGAGCTGGCTGCCGAGCGCAAACTCGACCGAGTAAGGCGCGGAGGTGATTCCCTTGTCGAGCAACGCCCCTGAGGTGTCGGCGACTCCGGCGCCGGTCAGCGTGTTGGCGTTCTGGTTGATCGTCAACGCGGTGAAGACATTCAGGGGGAGAGGCGACGCAGGTGTCAGCGTGACCTGTTTACTGGCGGAGTTGTACGACGCCGAGACGATCGGGTCGATACCGTCGTCATAGGTATTGAAGACCCCATCGGGGCCTGGCGTGCGGAAGACATTGCTGTAGTTGGCCAGGTTCTGGGCGCGTCCCGGATCGAGAGCCTTGCTGAAGCTGAGGACCACGCCGGTGATCGACTGCCCGTTGTTCTGAAGCTGGATGTCCGTGACGACGGGTCCGATCGCGTCGGAAGGAGGTGCAGGGGTATTGTTCTGCCCCGAACCCGAGCTCGCGGCCTGGATCGTGACGGCCACCGAATAGGGGTTGCCGATCGACGCCCCACCCCCGGGACTGCTCAGGCCGATTCCGAAGGCCGTGGTTCCTGCCCCGGGATTACTCAGGATCGGGACTCTGATCGTCTGGCTCGTCTGGCCGGGAGCAAAGGTCAGGATGCCGGAAACCGGTGTGTAATCGGTCCCGGGCACGGCCGGGCCGCCACCCGTAGCGTAGGCCACCGAGACTGTTCCGCCCGTTCCCCCCACTCGGAGGACCGTGACCACGGCATTGTTTGACGTTCGGCTGACACTCTGCGCGAGCCGGCGAATTCGAGGACACCCGGCTGGTCGACATTGTCAATCGTCAGGACCGCTGTGCTCGGCGTCCCCAGCGAACCGCCGACCGGACTCGAGAGCGTGATCCCGACCGTTAGCGCGGGGGTGACCAGACCGTCGTGCTTCACGGGGATGGTGAAACTCTGGCTGGTCTGGCCGGGATTGAAAACCAGGGTGCCCGAGACCGGTGTGTAATTATTGACCGGACTGGCCGTTCCGCCAGCCGTCGCGTAATGGACCGTCGTGGTCGTCGCTGGGCTGTTGCGGTTGACCGTGATCACCGCCCCTCCCGCCGTCTCGAGCACGGAATAGGACGAGGCGCTCAACTGCATCGTGAGCTGGTTACTGTTGACGATCGTCACGACCACGGGATTCGGCGTCCCGATCGACGCGCCCGCCGAGACGTTGCTCAGCGTCACGTCGAGCGTCGTGTTCGACCCCACGGTCTTGGTGTCGATGATCGGGATGGTGAACGACTTGTTCATCTCGTTGGGATCGAACGTCAGGGTGCCGCTCGTCGCCTTGTAGTTCGTACCGGCGACCGCGGTGCCGCCGCCAGTCGCGTAGGACACAGTCACGAGACTACCAGGATTGCCGGTGCGCTGGACGTTGATCGTGATCGAACCGGCCGTCTGGTTCACGCTGTACGACGATGCGCTGAAGCCGACGGCGACCGGGATGCTCGATACTGCCTTGGAGAACTCGGAGGTGTCATTGTTCCCGAGATCAGTGGCCGTGGCCGTGACCAGCTCGCCCTGCGGCACCGTTGCCGAAAGCGAGGCGGAGAATGTCGCGTTGCCCGACGCATCGGTGGTCACGTTGAGCGAGCCGATCGGGATCTGCCCCTGGCCGTAGCCACTGGTCGTGGTTTGCGTGTTGGCGAAGAACTGGATCAGATAACTCGTGCTGGGCAAGGATTGCAGCGTTCCTTGAACGCTTGTGGTCGCGCCGCTGGATGTGGCCGTGATAATCACTGGGTAATTCTGGTAGTCGTTGGGACCAGGTTTAAACCCGACGTGATTGGGGGTGACGCCGTCGCCGCCGAGGTCGATGCCCAGGAGATTGTTGCTGAAGATCTTATTCGTCAGGATCGCGTTGCCCGTCCCCGAGAGGACATTGACACCGTTGCCGACGTTGTAAGCGATGGTGTTGCTCGCTGCGGCGTCGGTGCCCCCGATCGTGTTCTTCGAGGCGGAGTTATCGATCAGGATCCCATCGACGGCATTGCGGATCGCCACCGTACCGCCCAGATCGGTACCGATCGCGTTGCCCTGGACGAGGTTTCCGGTCGCGGTCGATCCCGAGATCTCCACACCCCAGTTGTTTCCCGAGATTACGTTGGCCGCGCCCGAGGCTGTGCCGCCGATCAGCGTGTTCGAGCCATCCTGGATCTGGATTCCGTCCACGGCGTTGCCCAGCACGGTCTTGCCGTCCGACATGGTGCCGATCTCGTTGCCCTCGATGGTGTTGCCGGTCGACTGGGCTCCGTGGATCGCGATGCCGTCGTTATTCGCCGAGATTACGTTCAAGGCGCCCGAGGTCAGGCCGCCGACGGTGTTATCCGAGGCTTGATCAATCAGGACTCCGTTCAGCGCGTTGCCGTAACGGTCGCCGCCTCCCTGGGTCCCGATAAAGTTGCCCTCGATCTGGTTCAGACTGGGATTGGCGTAGGGGAGGGCTCCCTGTTCGACGTTGCCCGCGCTGAGGTCCTGGCTGGAGATGGTGATCCCGTTGCGTCGGTTGTTGATGATCACGTTCTCGGCGCTGGTGCTATCGCCCCCGATGATGTTCCGCGACGAGTCGATATTGATCCCATCGCGATTGGGCAAGAGTGAGATGACGCCGTTACGGAGGTTGTAGCCGATCTTGTTCCCTTCGACGATATTGCCCGTGGCCGACTGGGAACTGCCGTTCTGGATGCCCACACCGTCCACGCCGTTGGCCGCGATGACGTTGAACGAGTTGCTCTCGAGGCCGCCGATGTAGTTGCCTGGCGCATCTTCAATCAGGACGCCGTCGAGCAGGTTGGGGCGAGGATTCATGCCCCGGATCGGGGTCGTCAGTCCTGCCTGTCCCACGTCGGTGCCGATCTCGTTATTGACGACGATGTTGCCCAGGGCGGCGCTGCCCAGAATGTGAATTCCGTTATCGGTGTTCCCCGAGATGATGTTCCCCGCCCCCGCCGGACCCGAGCCGATCACTTCGCCGATGTAGTTGTTTGACGTCGTGATCAGCACGCCGTCGGCGTTGTTGTCAAGGACGTAATCGCCCTCGATCACATTGCCCGTACCCGCAGTCCCCGACAGCGAGACACCCGATCCGTTATTCCCCTGGATCACATTGCGGCTCGGAGGCAGCGAGCCACCGATCCGGTTGTTCGAGCTCGTGATCGCGATACCTGTCCCGTTGGCCAGCGGATTGGAACCGGGCGTGACCAGGCTCGACGAGTGGGTATCAAACGAGCTGACGCCGATGAAGTTGCCCCAGATGTCGTCGCCGATCGCGCTGGCGTTATCGGGCGACCCGGGCAAGAGATCCAACCCCGCGCCGCTGAAGCCCGTGATGATCAACCCGTCCACCGTGCAGCCGACCGACTGGATCGTCAATCCATTCGCACTCGCGCCCGCTCCCGAACCGTCGATCTGTACTTGCAGGACGGCTACATCGGTTTCCTGTTCGTCGAGCCCGGCTGCCGTCTTGTTGAGTTGCGAGCCCGATTGCGAGTAACCATCGATGGTGACCGGATTTGTGATGGTAGGCAGGGCGGTGGTCGGCGAAATCGTGTAGGGACCGGACCCGGGGGTTGTGATGTCGAAAAGGATCTGATTCGGGGCCGAGGGTAGTACGTTTGACGTATTGTTGGAATCCAGGATCGCCTGGCGGAGCGATCCCGTCCCGCTATCGTTCGTGTTGGTCACGATGAACGTTTGGAACGACGCCAGGAGCCGGCGCGATTCCAGGGAATCGATATTCAGGAGCCGAAAAATCGATCGGCGTCCGCGGCGCCGAGGTTCGCGTCGCATGCTCATCGCCATCCCCTGGTGTCGGAGTCGTATCCGGGCGCAGGATCATCCCTGCCTCATTCCGAGCCCCATCTGAACCTAACGGGCTGAAACGAGAGATCGGGTTGCGCCTACCACGAAAGATAGCACAGTCGAGATCGGCCTAAGAAAAAAACGGTCATCGGTCCATCGAGGCCGCGGGCCCCAGGCGGCCCCTTTGATCAAAATCAACCGCCACTGCCTGGTGCTGTCGCGGTGAATCGGGCGCGTCACGAGCGATCGAAGGGCGTGAACCGCGAATTCGACGGATTTCGCCCCGATCGTGGCGACACCAATCTCCTGGTATGCTGTTCCTTTCGTGATAGAGGAACGTCTCTCGGACAATGCGACGCAAAGGAGCCAGGGAATGCAGAACCGCAACGTTTCCCATCGAGTCATCCCGCCGTGGAAATGTTTTCTTACGCTCTTGCTGGGTCTGACGTTGCACGACGTGCCGATCACAGCCAGCGCGGCGGACGATGTCAAACCTCTGGACCGACCCAATATTGTTTTCATCCTGGTCGACGACCTCCGGTATGACGGCCTGAGCTGCACCGGAAGCCGGGTCGCACGCACGCCCAGCATCGACCGGATCGCTGGCGAAGGGGCGATCTTTCGTAACGCATTCGTGACCACCCCGCTCTGCTCACCCGCACGGGGCAGCTTCCTGACAGGGGAGTATGTCCACAAGCATCAGGTCCGGGGCAACGGTGATAACAACGCGTTGAGCCACCGGCTTGTGACATTCCCCGCGCTTCTCCAAAAGTCCGGCTATGAGACCGCCTATGTCGGCAAGTGGCACATGGGCAACGACGACTCGCCGCGGCCTGGTTTCGACCACTGGGTCAGCTTCAAAGGGCAGGGGGTTTACACCGACCCCGCGATCAACGTCGATGGCAAATTATCGACGGTCAGCGGATACATGACCGACATCCTGAATGACCACGCCGTCGCGTTTCTGGAAAAGCCGCATACCAAGCCCTTCCTTCTCTATCTCGCGCACAAGGCGGTGCATGGCCCGTTCACTCCGGCCGTTCGCCACCGCGACCTCTACCAGGGGGCGACGATCCCCCATGTCCCGAGCGCTGACGATACGCTCGAAGGCAAGCCGATGCTTCGACGAAAAGTCGATGCGCCCTCGACCAAGAAGGCGTTCGCCAAGAAGAAGCAAGGAGGACAGCCCGGAGGAGGGGGTCACAACGGCATCGCGCTCAACCAACTTCGCGCCCTGGCGTCGATCGACGAGGGAGTCGGCCGGATCTTGAAGATCCTCGAACAAACCCGTCAGCTTGACAAGACCGTGATCATCTTCACCAGCGACAACGGCTATCTCTGGGGCGAGCACGGCCTGGGCGACAAGCGCGTTGCTTACGAGGAATCGATTCGTATCCCCCTCCTGGTTGCGCGACGGGCCTGATCAAGCCTGGCACAACCATCGACCCGCCCGTCCTGAACGTCGACATCGCCCCCACCGTGCTCGAGCTCAGCCGGTGTGCCAATCCCTGGCACCGTGGACGGCCGATCGCTTGCTCCCCTGATGAAGGGCGAGACCAGCGGCTGGCGCAAATCGTTCCTGACGGAGTACTTCTCCGAGCCGGGCTTCCCGCGGGTCGCGACCTGGCAGGCGATCCGTTCCGACCGATGGAAGTACATCCACTATCCCGACCTCGATGACATGGACGAACTCTACGACTTGCACGACGATCCGTACGAGTTGAAGAACCTCATCAAGGACGCGCGCACGCACTCCACGCTCGCGGAACTGAAGGACGAACTGACCAAAGAGCTAAATCGTACGAAATGAACCGGGCAGTCGCCCGTCGCGCAGTCCAGCCTCAGGGAGCGAACGGAAGTCCGAAGTTACCGGCCAGACAGAGACCGCCGTCGCTGACCACCGTCACTCCGTTGATGTTGGCAGCGGCGGCGCTGAGCAGGAACAACGCAAGCTGGCAGATATCGTCGATCGACCCGAGCCGTCGTATCGGCGTCGTGTCCCGAAGCCGCTCACCTAGCGCGCCGGCAAACAACCGGCGCGCTCCTTCCGTATCGTTGATCGGCCCCGGAGCGATACCGTTGACGCGTACCCCCCGGGGACCCCACTCGACCGCCAGAGTTCGGGTGAGGGCATCGACCGCCGCTTTCGCCGACGCCACGTGAAGTTGACCCGGCGTCCCTCCATAGTGCAGCGTCGCGCTGATGTTCAGGATCGAGCCCCCGTGCGCCCCAACCACGCATGATAAGCCGCTCGGGTCACATTCCACGTCCCTTTGGCATCGATGTCGAGGACCGTCCCGTAACCATTGGGCGAGAGCTCGGCCAACGTGCAGAGGAAGTTTCCCGCCGCCGCGTTGACCAGCAGATCGAGCCGGCCAAACCGATCGACAACCCGAGCGACCGCCGCCTCGACCACCTCGGCCTGGCGGACATCCGCCACCACCGCCATGCTCTCGCGCCCCGTGGTCTTCTGGATCTCCTCGGCGGTCGGCTCGACATGCTCGGGCCGACGGCTAAGGACCGCCGTCTTCGCCCCATGAGCGGCCAGCGCCTCGGCGATCCCCCGACCGATTCCGGTGCCGCCCCCTGTGACGAGCGCCACCTTGCCATCGAACAGGTCATCGTGAAAGATAGACTTCAAGGGAATTCCTCCATGGTCGGGAACCGAACCTGAACCTGCAAGACGGTACGCGGAGTGCCTCGATTGTTTCACTCAGCGAGCATCACCCTGGCCAGCAAAGGCCGGGGAACCTACGAGATCACCGACCGCGTGCGTCAGGTCGTGCGCGATAGCCAAGTCACCCAGGGATTGTGCAACGTTTTCCTCCACCACACCAGCGCATCGCTGATCCTCTGCGAGAACGCCGATCCCACCGTCCGCCGCGACCTCGAACACTTCTTCACCAAACTTATCCCGGACGGCTGGCCCGAATTCGTGCATGACGCCGAAGGCCCTGACGACATGCCCGCTCACGTCCGCACGATTCTCACCCAGAACTCCATGGTTTTGCCAATACGGGATGGCGACTGCGATCTCGGGACGTGGCAGGGACTTTATCTCTGGGAGCATCGCACCGTGCCCCATCAACGTCGTCTCACCATCTCGGTCCTGGGGTAGTCACGACTCCCGTACGAACATCTCGAACCGAACAGAAACGACGGTTCGCTTCCGTCTCTCCGGATCGTGTATACTGATTGAGTATTCCAGGTAAAATGGAGCAACGATCACTCTCGTTGCCTATGATCCGCCTCCGCCCGTACGCGCGTCATCTTGAATGGGTCCGTCATCGAACAACCAGGGCATCCTCCATGCTTCGAGTTGCCACCAGGAGTGAATCGGCCGAGGAGCACTTCTTCCCGGAGAAGGCGGCGGGTGGGTTCACGCATGTGGATTCGACCGTGGATTTCTACAACCGGGTCAATGCGCTGCTACGACCCGGAACCACCGTGATCGACTTCGGCGCGGGCCGGGGTCGAGCGTCGGAAGAGCTTCCACCCTACGTCCGCGGTTTGGCCACCCTTAAAGGTAAGGTTGGTAAAGTGATAGGCGTGGATGTTGACCCCGTGGTCCGGGAGAACCCGTTGATCGACGAGGCGATCGTCATTACTCCTGATGCCCCGTTGCCTTTCGCCGACAATTCGGTCGACCTGATCGTGTCGGACTGGGCCCTGGAACACATCAGTGAGCCACAGCGACTCGTCACCGAGTTGACTCGAATCCTGCGGCCCGGTGGCTGGCTCTGTGCGCGCACGCCGAATCGGTGGGGATATATCGCCGTCGGAACGACCCTGATTCCCGAACGGCTGCACGCCGCGGTCCTGAACCGCGTCCAGCCCACTCGAAAAGAATGCGACGTGTTTCCCAAGTTTTACAGAATCAATACGTTGAGCGCTTTTCGGAGCCACTTCGGATCACAATTCGAAGTGTTCGCGTACACGGTTAATTCCGAGCCCGCCTATGTCGGCAACTCCCGATTCCTTTGGCGACTCGCCCTGTTGGGATTCCGTTTCACGCCGGACCGATTCGGAGCGGTGATCCACGCGTTTCTCAGGAAACAATCGCCAAATTGACGCCTCCGATTAAACCTGAACGGTATCAATCAATAATACTGAGCGTGCTATCCACGTGTTCAATATCGACGAATCTCAGGTAAGATCACCGAAGTCAATCCACACTCGGAACCAGGAGCCGGACTCGATGAAAGCTAACGAAGCGATCGAATATGTGGAGGAACATTTCCCAATCGAGGGGTATATCCAGCTTGGGAAAGGGTCATTCGGCCAAGTCGCTCGAACGGTCCAACGTTATCTGAAGCCAGGTGATGCGATCCTCGACTTTGCTTCAGGCCCCTGCGACAAGACGGCCGTTGTGCAACTAATGGGATATCAGTGCTCGGCTTACGATGACCTGAACGACCACTGGCACACCGTCGATGGGAACCGCGAAAAGATCATGGCCTTCGCGGACCAGCTTGGGATCGATTTTCGCCTCGCCCAGGATCGTCAACTGCCGTTCGCGCCGAATCGTTCGATATGGTCATGGCTCATCATGTCCTCGAGCACCTTCATGAATCGCCACGCGAGCTCGTCAATGATCTCGTGAGCTTGCTGAAGCCGGGTGGCTATCTCTTCATCACGGTTCCCAATGCGGTCAACGTCCGCAAGCGACTATACGTATTGGCGGGAAAGTCAAACATGATGGACTTTGACATCTATTATTGGTATCCAGGAGCTTGGCGGGGTCACGTACGCGAGTATACCAAAGGCGACTTGTGCAAGCTCGCTGGCCATCTGGGACTCGATATTCTGGAATTGAGTGGGGTCGATCATTTCCTGAGCAGACTGCCTCGCCTGCTCCGGCCTCCCTACGTCGCGGTAACATCGCTGTTCGACGGATTCAAGGACTCGCTGTGCCTTGTGGCGCGGAAACCGGCGGCCTGGGTCCCCAGGAGAGAAGTACCCGACCATCAGCGGACCCAACACTACGGCGCCATTCCAATCGGGGGATAACGATGCCCCGTGTTCCAGATTCGTAAACGGGGACACGCGACAACCTTCCGGCCACCAGGAACCCGGTCTTGAATTCTTGGAGCACGCTTTTGACCTCGCTTTTGAACATCGCAACCCACTCCTTGGTTTCCAGGGGCGAGTCCCTACATCCACTGCCCGAGGTATCTAGGCGATGAAGAACCCGTATCCCCCGATCGACCTGAGCAAGGCCACACGGGGTACTTTCAAGCGATCGTGGCCTTTATGGTATGAGTTTTTGTGGATGCTAGCGGAAGCTCTCTTTGTCAATAATAGTTTACAAATCTCGGTTCGACTAAGGGTGGCACTCCTCCGATTATTCGGTGCCCGAATCGGTCGCGAGACGCTTATCAGAAACATCCATGTCAAGTTCCCCTGGAAACTCGACGTCGGAGACCACTGCTGGATAGGTGAGCGCGTCTGGATTCACAATCAGGACCAGGTCTCGATCGGACATGATTCGGTGATCTCGCAGGATTCATTTCTGACGACCGGTTCACACGACCTCGAACACTCCATGAATCTGGTCACCCGTCCAGTTCGGATCGGTAACGGTGTCTGGATCACGTCGCGTTGCATCGTTCAAATGGGCGTGGAGATTGGCGATAATACCGTGGTGACGCCGGGAAGCGTCGTTCATAAATCACTTGCCCGAGACGGGGTCTATGGCGGCAATCCCGTGAAATACCTCCGATCTCGATGGCCAGTCGACACAACGGGAAATGGAATCGCCGACTTACTGAACACGCATCAGACGGAATCCTTATCCAACACGGAAACACCGGCTCAAGAACTCCGACTTGGGCCTGATGAAGCCAACTCTTGATTTTCTGAGTAATTTATAATCTCTGCAATCCCTAATTTCATACAAACGATCCTGATACAACCAAACGATCCTGATACAACCTCGACCTCCAGAGCGACTGGAGCTATGCCGACTCTGCCGCTTGAGAATGAAAAGAATGTGAGCAAGCGGCCGAACCGCTCTCTCAGAAAAAACTCCGCGTGGATGCTTTTCGGTAGCATTGTCTATGCGGCCTGCCAATGGGGCATGATTGGCACCCTCGCGAAGACGACCACCCCGGAGGTCGTCGGCCATTTCGCGCTCGCAATGGCGGTAACCAACCCCATCATCCTCCTGGCCACCTTGAACCTTCGCGCCATTCAGGCAACCGAGGTGCATCACGAGTTCGAGTTCGCTGACTACATGGGACTTCGAATCATCGCTCTGACAGTCGCCTGCCTGATGATCGCAGCGATCGCACTGGGCGCGGGATACTCCGCGAAAATCCAGACCGTCATCGCCATGGTGACGGCAGCCAAGGTTTTCGACACCTTGAGCGATACCTTCTACGGACTCGCGCAAAAGCATGAAAGAATGGACTTCGTGGCGACATCCCGTATCGTCCAGGGCCTACTCCAATTCGCGTTTTTCGCCTTGATCATTATCTTAACGGGCAACCTGGTCTGGGCAACCTTCGCCATGGCCCTGGCCTCAGGAGCGACGACCGCGATCTACGATATCAGGTTCGCCAGGCGACTTCTTGACGTGCCACATCCGGAGAGTCAGGAACCTCGAGGATGGATCGGACTCCTACCTCGATGGACCTTGCGATCAACCCAAAGATTATTCTGGATCGCCTTGCCGCTGGGACTCGCGTCAGGCATGTGGAATTTAAATGCAAATATTCCAAGATATATCATTCAAAACGAAATTGGAGACGGGGCCCTTGGGATATTTGCGTCATTGTCGCAAATCATGATAATTGGCACACAATTTATAATGGGTACTGTTGTTCAAGCTTCTTCGCCTCGGCTCGCCCATCTATTCCTCATGGAACGGCGCGAGTTCTTCAAGCTTTTCTTCAAGGTCGTCGCCGTCGGATTCGTGGGCGGCATACTCGCCGTTATCACCGCGGCAATGTGGGGACGGCCTTTACTCACGTTGCTCTATAATGCGGAATACGGAAAGCAACCGGCCGTTTTCACGTGGCTCATGGTCGGAACGGCGATCTTCTGTGTCGCGCTCGCGTTCGAGGGAGGCTTGCTCTCGATGCGCAGGTTCTCCAGCCAGTCAACCTTATCACTTGTTGTCACAGCCTGCACGGCGATCGCCTGTGGTTGGCTGATCCCCCGTCATGGTCTTCTTGGAGCGGCATGGGCGACCGACATCGGTCTGACGGTAAAACTGCTGGGCAATATCCTCCTATTTTTTGGTGTCCCACGATTCGATAGGCATCCCACGACCGATCCGATTAACGTCAGGGCAACAACACCGAATTTATGCTCCGACTTGGCGCCGGATGACCGGTTCGATGGTTCGTGACCCGGACGACGTGCTTGTAAAATGAAGCAGCCACCGCCATCCCTCGTTGAAAATCCGCGCGCTCCACTATTAATTGGCGATTTCGATCACGGGCTGCTTCCCGCAACGCGGTGTCGTCGATCGCTCGTAGAATCGCCGCGGCCAGAGAATCCGGTCTCCCCTGTTCACAAACCAGCCCGTTGATACCATCCTCAATCCACTCACGTACCGATTCGACATCTCCTACCACTGGAAATACTCCGGTGGCCATCGCCTCGAGTAAAGAATTCGGAGTACCGTCGTGTTCCGTGACGGAGACCGTCACATCGGCAAGCCTGAAGAGTTGAGCCATCTCGGTCTGCGACACGTAGGGCAAAAGTCGTACCGACGATCCGATTCCAAGTTTCTTGATCCACTCCTGAGCTTCCCCGTTCCCCTGCATCATCGCACCGAGAAAGATCGTCCCAGGCCGACGAGCCAGGACGATTGGAATGGCCTGGAAGAACGTGTCATTACGGACGTAAGGCTTCATCCCTCTCGGATTAATCACGACTGCGCCTACGTTATCGAGAGCAAATCGGTCGATGAGGTTCCGGTCCCTCTGACCCGGGTAAAAGAGGTCCGTGCGCACTCCCGCGTAGCCGGGCAGTACCATCGAGGGCTTGTCCGAGCTGAATCCGAGACCTCGCGCCAGTCGTAAATCGCGTTCACAATCAGGATGGAGACCGTCGGCTCTCGCCAATGCCCGTCGCGTCAATTTCTCGAAAGCACGAGAGCTCGCGGCTCCCATTGTGAAATCATTTCCCCAGACCGACAGGACCAAGGGAACCGCGAGCTCGCGAACCGCCTCGGCCGCAAGCATGCCTTCGAACGGGATTCGCATCGCGTGTACCAGGTCTGGCTGGGTCCGCTCGATGATCCGCCGTACTCGAGCTCGTTGCCACGAAATCGACCAGGGAGCGGTCCGGTTCTTAAGTTTAACCAGGATGTCCCAAAGCCGATGACCGCGCATCCGGGCCACCAGAGGCGAGCCGTGCGTCGTGCGAGCTTCGGCACCCCCGAGATTACCCCGCAAACGGGCAGAGAAATCCAGCGGCACCACGTGTAAGGATGCAACTGGAAGCTCGCCTCGGTTACACGGGTGGGTTGAGATCAGATGAATCTCATGGCCTTCTTGCGCGAGATGTCGCATCCAGATCAGCGGAGTGGGAGCCCGGCCGTCAGCCAGGATACAAAGCTTCATCCGGTTCTCTCCCCAGAAGGACTTCCGAAGTTATAGTCCGATACGGCCCGACCGACGAATCGTACTCAAAACCAACTGAAAGGACCATCCACCGACCGCGCCCAGCTTAAAATCGCCGCTTAGGTAAGACAAAAGCGGTCGTGAATGCGATCCAAAATCCCCTACCACAACAAGAATCGATACACATCGATAGCGGCGCTTTCTTGCAAGATTCGAACCCTGTCGATTTCAACGCGAACCGTGCGACCTGCCCCGATTCGAGAGCATCCGTCTCGGATAGAAAAGCCTGAGTTGCAACGAGTCGAGGGAGTTGATGGGGTAAGATAGAAACACAGACTGTATAATCCTCCCCGTCTGTTTAGACATCCCCGTCCACGAGGCATAGGGGGATTGCCTCGTCCAGATCGAACCACGAAAATCCAAGAACGACCAGTATAACACTTTCGCGGGGTGATTCTTCCATGAGCGCGATCTTCATCGAAACCAAGAAAGCGGTCGCCTACGACAGTCCGGATCATCTTCAGCCATACGGTACGGCCCAGGACAATACCACGAACCGCCGCTTCAATCAGAAACTCTTCGATTACATACCGCCCCAAGAGGTTCGGCTGCTCGACATCGGTTGCTCGGGCGGCGGCCTCGTCAAGTCGATCCTCGACGAGGGCGGTTTCGCTGTCGGAATCGAAGGCAGCGACTACTCGAAACGACACCGACGAGCCGAGTGGGCGACAATTCCCGACCATCTCTTCACGGCCGACGCCACCGAACCCTTTCAACTCTCGTGGGACAGCGAAGGACAGAAGGAACCACTGCGGTTCAACGTGATCACCGCGTGGGAACTCTTCGAGCACATCGCGGAAGACCGCCTTCCTAAGCTGATCACGAACGTCACGCAACATCTCGCGAAGGGAGGGATCCTGCTGGCCTCCATCGCCACTTTCGACGACATCATCAACGGTGTTCAGCTTCATCAAACGATCCATCGCAAAAAGTGGTGGATCGATTTTTTTGCTCGCAACGGTCTAAGCAGAGCACGCGACGTCGAATCGTACTTCCACTTCGACATGTTGAGAGGAACCCCGATCGGCCCCTCATTCACAATCGCTCTGAGCAAGAGCGGTGAGTCTCCGATTCATTCCCACAAACTGGAACAGCTCATCCAGCGGAATCGGTCAAGCGAGATCAGGCGGACCATTTCCTGGCTTACACACTACAAAACATGGTGGCATCTTGGCTGCTATGCGGTCCCGGCACTAGGACGGCTTCGCGTTCTGAAGCGGCTGTCTGCTCATTAAGCCGCGAGGATGGCCATCGAATGACCAAAGGGGCCGCCTGCCCAGCCGACGGGCGGCCCCGAGCAACTCGCTTCGTTCCGAGTCGTCCCGAGTGTGATCGGGATAATGGTCTCGGGCCCATCCGCGCTTCATGATCGCTATTAACCGACAAGGCTTAATATCGTTGACCAAGCGGCATTTCCGAACCGATCCCAGAGCGACGATCGACGTTTGACCGAGGAGGCGGCTCGAAATGATCGACGGTTTCATCCTCGAGTCGAAGGTCAGGGACCTCGATGGATGTACTTCGCCGCTTGAGATGTAACGTGGAAACGCGCGAGACAACCCAGGCCAGAAGTGCTGAGTAAATCAAGATCCTGAAACTCATACGAACAGGATATTCGTGAAAAGAGAAAAATGAGTACAAGGCTGGAGCGGTTACCAGGATACTCAAGGTTGAATTCATACGGGAAACAACCTTGGTGAGAACACGGACACAGATTGCGTAAACGATGGCATAAAAAAGCTGATATGGCCAGCCGAAGAAATAGAGCTCGGAAAAGCAATTAAATGGAGTATACCAGTTAACTCGATGCTGAAGATCCAGCACAGACCTCCAACCGTCGATGAAAGAGGGAAGCGGAGAAAAGGAAAGATTGACATACGTGGGATCGTAAACACACCGACCGTCATGAATGGCTTCGGCCATCACATACGGTCCCATGCAGATATTCAAGATCAGGTGAGAGATATCCCGGGCGGCATAATCGAAATTGAACAGATTAGGAATGATGCCCGCGATCCCTTGAACTTCGCCCCCCCGTGCCGTGATCGCGTACAGAAACAACCTGAGCGTGACCAAACTCATCAAGACAGGAACAAACCCCAAGATCGACTTTCCTCGAGCGATTCGTCGCGCGGCTAGTAATCCGGTGAAGATCAATGCGGTCAAGGCGGACCATCGTGAGAACATCGCCAGCTTAATCAAAGACGCGTAACTGAACGCAGTTACGGCAAGAATCAAGGGTAGGGTCTGCCGCTTTTGCCAGAAATAATAACTCAAACAGAGTGTTAACACACTGATCGGTCCCATAACCTGATGTAGCATATCCAAGATCTTAATACGGAGCCCGATCTGATCAGCATAATTAAGAAGCATATAGTCATCATTTTGCCATAACAGATTTTTGTCGATACTGAGGAAATGGGCAAAAAGCAAAACGATCAGCCAGAGGAGCCCGTAGCAGGCCAGGTAGGAGGTTGGAGCGGCGACCTCGGCCCGGACAGGCATGATCCGAGTCAGGGTCTTCCTAAGCCGCATACCGGTTCGACTGAAATCGCGCTTCGGCTGCTCGATCCCGATGATCGAGATCAACGTCACCATGACTAAAAGCAGATGAGCCCCTACTATGTCGAACATTATGTTTTCATAACTCCAAATATTTTTGTATGACATATTTTTTTGCATCATAATTTCATAATCCGTATTTGTGCAATAAGAGTAAAAAAAAGGAGTAAGCGATGTAGAGGTGAAAGTCGCGGAGATGGCGGCTGGCGACAAAATGCCGGATCGTCGAATTATCCACGCCGTCAATAGCCAGCAACTAATCCACATCATGATTAACATAGCGATTATGTTTCCTTGCGCGACTCGTTCCACCGCGTATCAATTCATGGAAAAACGAGGGGGCGGATTCTCGATCCACATAAAAAACGGAATCCACAACCACGATTCCATCGACCAGGATGACCTACAGTTCTTCGGGAGAGAGCACCGCGGGACTTCCGATACCGATGCCCGATGAAGCGATCGATACCGGGGAGGGGCCGATCAGACGTCCGGCCAGTGAGGACGCTGCTGACGCCGTCTGATTTTCCGCGAGCCCGTCCAGGATCTGCTGGAACATGTCAATACAACGCTCACGCTCAAAGAACTGGCTTCGGCTAATCCCATTCTGTCGCCATTCATGAAAGGGGGCTGGCGATGACTCAAGTGCGGACAGCATATCAGCCACCTCCCCGCAACGTTCCCAGGAAAACCACGCTCCTGGACGTTCCGCGCATCTCACGTCCGAGCGGGCTATCCGGGCTCGATATTGCCAGGATCGGCGTGCCTGATGCCATCGCTGGGATCGACTTACTCGGAAAGAACGAGGCCCCGCTGCCATGCTTCTCAGTGATCACGTAAAAATCGGTATTCTCCAATGCCCGAACGAATTCCGGTTCGCTGACCAGCGGACCGAACCGAAAGCGAGCGTCGCCGCTCGAGGCGATCCAGTTCTCGACTTCGGCGGCCGTTCCACCGGCCGCTTGAATCCGAAATTCGAATGCCAGCGAGCTTTCATGGAGTTTCTTACAAAAATCGAGCAATCCCTGCTTCTTGCCGATATTGCCCGAATAGAGCAGCCGGACCGGACGCGAGGGTGGCCTACCGATTCGAGAAGGAAGTCGTCGGATCTCTTCAATCAGTGAACTGTGCAACCAGTCGGGAATCAGATGGATGGGTTGCTTGCGGTCGCGAAGCGACTCAAGTCGCTCGGCCATCACAGGCGAGATCGTCCGCCAGACCTCGGCTTGATTGAACAGAAACTGCTGAATGAAGCTCAGCAGCGATCCCATCCAGGGCGTGCGGATCAGGCCACCAGCGGCGGCGGCATCGGCGGGCAGGTCCTGAATGTTCAGACAAAGAGGAGAGCCATAAATGAGCTTATGAAGCCCCGCATAGGCCGTGCTTCCAGCTAATGGGCAGAAGACCATGACCGCGTCGAACTGGCGGTCAAACAGAAGTGATCGGCATAGCGACAGAAAGTATGACCCCTCGTACAGCAATCGTTGCCAGAGTGACCTGGGATCGCGCGAATAAAGAAACCGTAACGCTCGATGCGAACTCCGTTATCCTCGTGCCGATCGATACGCAGTCCATTGCGGCCGCTCTTGTCCTTCCATTCCGGGTAATAGGGATAGCCGCAACGCACGGTCACGTCGATCCCTCGTTTTGCCAGCCCATGACAAAGATCCGTGAAAATGGGCGCACCGCCGCATGAGTCTGGTAGGAAGAGATGAGTGACCACAAGTAACCGCTGGCACTTTTGATTCGATGGGGCGCTCACAGAGACGACTCCGGGTTTCTTGACGGTAGGATCTTCACGTTGCGCTAACAGGAGAGAAATCGTCCCGTTAAGCCTCGACCGGGACACGGTACCGGAAGCAGACGCGGAAAGCCCTGCTTCCGGTCTCGGGATGCTAATCAGATACGCGCTGGAGTTCGCCTATGACTTGTCTCACCTTGGTCGGATCGGTGTGACCGCATCAATAGGCGCCGCGTCCTCGAAGGACGACCAATGCGGTGACCGCCATCAACTTCAGATCGAGCCAGAGCGTGCGACTCTCGATATAATTCATATCCATAGCAATACGCTGTTCGTACGTGGTATCGCTTCGGCCGTAGACCTGCCACATCCCGCTGAGGCCTGGCTTCACGGAGAGCAGCTTCGTCGCGAGTACACCGTACTTGACACGCTCCGATTCGACGATCGGACGAGGACCGATGAGACTGATGTCCCCTCGGAGCACGTTATAGAGTTGAGGAAGCTCGTCGAGACTCGACTTGCGTAGGAACTGTCCGAATCGCGTGATCCGAGGATCGTTCTTGATCTTGTAGTTACTCTGGAACTGCGTGGAAAGGTCGCGGCGCAACTTGAGTTGGTCCTCGGCGTCGGCGACCATGGTCCGAAACTTGTAGCACCAAAACAATTGGCCGGCCTTGCCGAGCCTGCGCTGACGGAAGATCACCGGTCCGACACTCGTGGCCTTGATCGTGAGGGCGATGAAAGGCAAAACCGGAAGCACCATCAAACCTATCACCGAAGCCCCCACGATATCGACGATGCGTTTGGCTCGATCCGATGGTGCCGGGATCGCCAAGGGCTGCGCCGGCGCATTGTTTCCATGATAGGGTAGCCAGCGGCTCCGCGGCCCCGGATCGATCAGCCGCCCGAGACTCTTGTCGGGCTCGGCCGACGGTGTGAGCCCTGCGTTGCAATCCTGCAATAGTGAGGGAGGGAGCGAAGGTGCATCGAAGCTCATCAGTGTTGTACCTCGCAATCACGGTTGACCTATGAGGCGATCAGCACGCGGTTGGCCCGATTAGTCTTCTATGCTTGAGTAGCGTAAGTCGTCCTTCGGTGGAGGTGCTTCATTGCACCAGTCGGACCAACCAGATCATTCCCTCCGTGATTTCTGAGAGTTACACGTTCATTCATCGCGGCGACTCGCGCCGACCTCGACCGCGTCGGCGGGGGACGAACGTGATACGCGCGGACCTTCGCCCCGAGTCGGAATTGAGTCGAGTGGTCCGCCGGCCTGGGGATTAACGGGAGGTGAGTTCAGGAGGATTTCCATGCGGGCTTCCATACCCGACGCAAGAAGAAGTTCACGGTTATTGACCTCGGCGATGATCTTGCACGTTCGACTGGTCGGATCGATCCTCCGATCGACGAACACGACTTGGCCGTTGAAGACCTCACTTTCAACGGGCAACTCGTCGCCGTCGATTGACGGACTGATCCGCACGGACTGACCCTTGTGGACCCGCCAATAATCACCGAGGTTGACGTAACCGGTGATTTTCATAGTGTCCACCTCGACCACACGAAAGATTGGATCGTTGATCGCGACCGCCTCTCCTTGCTCCTTATGGATTTCCACGACGACTCCGTCGTGAGGGCTGACGTATTCACGAGCGTGTAGCAGGCTCTCGGCCTGACGTCGCTGGATCTCGGCCAGATGGATTCGGTTCCGGCTCTGCTCGACCTGAAGCTTTGCCGTGAGCGACTCCAATCGATGTCCTTCCAGTTCTTCCGCACTGACGAAAATTCGTTTTGAGAGTAGTTCGGAACGCTTCAGCTTGTTCACGGTTTCGGCATAGCGTGCTTCATTTACGCGAATATCGATATCATTCGCGGCTTCGGCAGTACGAAGCTCCAACTCGGCGCGAATCTCCCGATCCATGACACGACCGAGCACCTGTCCCTCCTTGACCCTGTCACCGAGCCGGACCAGGCAATCCTGCAGGATCGACACCGAGGTCGTACCCATATGGGCGACGCCAACAAGCGATGACCTCTTGTAATCGAGCTCGCAGTGCTGGAGCACGATGACGCCAGGCGTGGAAGCGGGCTCAGGCTCGGCGGCCCACCCGGCGTTCCACATCGACGGCACCGATGCCGATGGTATTGTCAATAATATCCAGATTATCAAGCGGTTGATTCGCGGCACCGGGCTAGCCCCCAACTGCTGTTGAGCTGGATCCATCAGATTCAAGAATTCAGGTCCGACGAGGACGTGATGGGATGACCGTTGGCCTTGGGATCGGGTAGACCCTGAATATGTTGTTCGGGGAAGCCGGGAAATGCATCACCCGAAGCATGAAGAGTTGTCTTTGATTGCACTCCCGCGATCGGTTCCTCGGTAAACGAGCCGTAGCCGTACCCATATCCGTAGCCGTACCCATATCCGTAGCCGTAGCCAAATGGTCCACCCACATCCTCACGGCTGATCCGGTTGATGACGATACCCAGGACCGCCGCGCCGAGGGTCCTGAGGACCTCCTTGGCCATCTCGGCATCGCGTCGTCTCAGGGTCGAAGGTTGGACAACGAGGATCACTCCGTCGACCTGGGCTCCGATGATCGCCGGGTCGGTAACGGCCAGAATCGGCGAGGTATCGATGATCACCGTGTCGTAATGAGACCTTAATTCGTCGATGGCCGCGGCGAAGCGAGGCGAGGCCAGAAGTTCGGCCGGGTTCGCGGGCTCGGGACCGGCCGTGATCAGGTCAAGTCCTTCCACCTTCGTGGTCTGGATTACCTGCGTGATCGTCAGCAGCTCTTTCAAGACCAGGGACAGACCCCGTTCCTTGGAAACACTAAATACCTTATGAAGAGAGGGCTTACGTAGATCGGCATCGATGAGCAGGACGCGTCGTCCGGCATTGGCCAGACTGATGGCCAAGTTGCTCGCCGACGCACTCTTGCCGTCACCGGAATAGGGGCTGGTAATCTGAAGTACCTGAAGATTCCGTGTCCGACGCAGAAAGTCGATGTTAGTCCGGATCGATCGGTAGGCCTCGGCCCAGGCGGAACGAGGCATCGTCTGGCTGATCAGGCCGAACTCATCGATTCCCGCGCTCTGCTCCTCGGGAAGTTGAAAGATCTGTCCCAGCACTGTGTAATCGAGGGCCTGGCGAAGCTCGGCGAGGCTGCGTATCCGCTGGTCCATCCAGTTGTTCAGGAGCGAGACTCCGACACCGATCATACCACCGATCATCATGGACAGCGGCAAGACGAGAAAGACCTGGGGCGAAACCGGGTCACGCAGAGCGTTGGCCGGTTCGATGATCTCGGAATCGATGCTGTTGTAATCGCCGGCGAACTGGGCCTGTTTGAGCTGGTCAACAACCGTATTGAAGAGCGCTCGCTGCCGCTCCACATCCGCCCTAAGGTTGGCTTCGGTGATTAGGTCAATCTCGATCTCGCGCGCCTGCGACTGGGTCTCATCAAACCTTTTGGAGAACTCGGCGCCTACGGCTTCAACCGACTTGAGGCTCGCCTCGATGGAGCCGAGAAGATCGGCGATCTCGACTTTTTCCAGATCGCTTCGTGACGACCGACTCCGCTCTTGGATTCGGGTTACCTGCTCCTGAAGTTCCTTGACTCGGGCGTTCTTGACCCCGTACTTCTCCGCCAATTGTTGTTGTTCCTGGATCAACTGGCGGACATAATCCGTGGCCCCGAATTGAGACGTACTCGTACTTAGGTTTGCTATCAGGCTGTTGGAATCGCCTCCAAGCTGGCTGATGGCGTGGGCGATGGCCCAGAGGGCGCTGCCTTGATCTGCTAACTTGCGCCCGAGCGCAGCTGCATCCGCAGATTAATCGCTTTCTTCTTGGCCTCATTCAAAGCCTGGTCCGATTGTTCAAGTCTCTGAGCGATGAACGTCCGACCGGCTTCGTCAGAAGCCAGTACCGTCGATTTTCGGCGAAACTCTAGGTATTTGGCGTCGAGGGCACGCACTTCCTTGTTCAGATCGTCGCGTGCCTTGGAGATCAGCGTGATCATCTGGCCGGAATTCTTCTGAAACGTGTTTTCGAGATAGCTCTTGTAGCTCGCGGTGATCGCCTCGAGCATGATTGTCGCCTCGTCCGCGAACCTGCCTCGTAGTCAACTCGCAAGACCCGCGCCGAGCGATCGGGACGTGTGACCTTGAGCAGGTCGATCGCCTTTTTGACCGGATCTTTTCCCTTGTCCTTCACTGCCTGGAGCGTCGGCAGCTTATCGAGTCCAACTTTCTCGATGGCACGCATGATCACCGTGGGACTGCTGATGATCAGTGCGTGGGTCGGTATGTAGTCGTCATTACCGTCCATCAATCGACTGGTATCATTGGACGCCATGTTCAGAGGGCGGCCACCTTGCTGAAGCACGAGAAGCCGAGCGGTTGCCCTGTAGACACGTTTGGCGCCGGCGAGGTAAATGACCGCGAGTGCCACGCAGATCAAAACACTCAACGCGATCAGACGCCAGCCCCGCCTCAAAACCTCGAGAATCTCCTTGAAATCTCCGACGACCTCCGTCGATGCGGCGCTACGGGTGCGCCAAGGTATGACCTTCCTGCATGACGATATACCCTTAATAATAAGGCAGGTTTTCGTACGGTTTGAAGTGAGTCTTCAAGGCCCACTCGATCAGACGCCAATCGATCGGGGTCCCGTCATTCGTACCGGAACCAGCCATGGTAATCGAATGAGTGTACTCCCGCTCTATATCGATCCACTGCCGATGAATTGTCGCGAACCATGTCCACAATACCTGGATCAACTATATAAAGACAAGAGTTCGATCGGCACGGAAATTTTTTTTACAGGTACCGCAACCCGCCGCGCCACTCCTCTATTTAATGTGAGGCAACCAACCGACCATCACCGAGGAGCCAGACCGCACTCAGCTTCCGATGTTATTATAATCCACCAAATCACACAGAAGTCGCTTTACCATCAAATTCGCAAGAGATAGTAACTGACGATTTTGAAAATGTTCCACGAAGAAGCAATGAAAGGTGAGATCGTTGGAATTGATGGTGTACACGTCTAATCGTCCTTAGCCGACTCAAGGTGTACATTCCATCCTTGGTGACAGGTACGACCGTCCTGGACGTGTTCCGGCGATTCAGGGCGAGGGTCTAGACAGCAGCGTGTACTTCCGTTTAGCGGTAGTGGTCTCTCATGGACGCGAGAGCAAGTTGCGCGACGAACTACGAACAACGCCCCCGAACACATCACTCCTAGCACCGAGGTCGAATGGGTATCTGGCAATTGTTAGCGGAGAACGGTTAACCAGAGTGCGACGAAGTTGCAGGAGTTCTATGATTAGAGAGTTTAGGGGATCTGAATCGGCCCGTCAAGTTTCTCCAGCGAAATCTTTCTTCGGTCAGAGTCTCCGAGACGACATCCATGGCGCGGACGGGGAGCGTACTCGACCGGGAGATCACGGGTCTCGTGCTTGCCTTTTCTTCGACTCATCGCGTCACCGGTCGACCTCGTGGTCATGACTAGGGGCTATACTTGACTGATAGGGGTCCATGCGAGGTTTACAACACGCCACAACAAGGAAACGACTCGAAATCGGGACCCCACCAGGGCTCCTAACCATAACCAACTTTATCTTAATGACTTACGTTTTTCACGTAATCCTCGTGGCACACGCGCTGAGCTCGAGAAATCGGTCTGAAACCCTCCGACCTGGACACGATCCTGGGAAGAACTTGGCCCGCGCTGCTTCTCTTCGCGAGGGGAGCTCTCGATTCCAGATTCATCGTGAAACCGTTAGCCCACCGACGAGCCCGCCGGTTCGCGGAACCAAGTCTCGTCCTGTTCTCGCCTTTTTTTGTCTTGAATTAACTTGTCGAAGACTGGAGAGGCGGCGTATTCTAGGATGTCCCTGCGGTCAGAACGGACCATGCAGGTGAACTGTGGAAGATGGAGACTATCCAGCATGCAGGTACGTCACATCTTGAGAGTGGCCATTTTTTGCGGCGCTCTCGGAGCGTTGGGGGGACAGAGTGTCCATGCCCAACCCGTCAATCAGATCGCGTTCGTGCGCACCTTGCTCCTGCAGGAATCGCGCCAGATCTTCACGGACAACGTGGCGATCTCACGTCAAAACCACGGGATTCGGCTCCTGAATCTTCTGTCCACGATCACTCCGACGACGTCGAAGCAAGCTCACCAGCTTCTGTCCGACGTCCGCTCGATTCAGAGGAGCGTGGTCCAGCTTCAGGTGCGGATCAACAACACGACGAACTTCCTTCTGTCGCTCGAGAGCCAGCTCTCCGCGGCACTCGTCGGTTTCCCCACCCCCAATCCCTACTCGGAACAGGCAGCCCACAACGCAGCGATCATCAATGCGCTTGCCACCCGTGGGCCGTTCGGTGTTCCTCCAGCATCGATCAGTCAGTAACCGTAACGTGATCTGATCGATGAAGGGTTCCGTTCGAAATGATCGGAGCCCTTTTTTTTGTGGGACACACCTTCCCGGGCGTTGGTGGTTCGTGTTCCCACGTCCTTGACCGGCTCCGGTTTTCTCCTCATTGATTCAGCCTCGGGTTCTCTCCTCGTTCATTCCGATGTCCAGGTCCGATACGAATGCTCCATATTTCCTTCCGTCCCGCGTGGTCCATTCGGGCAGGATTCTCGTCGGTATCGGGTGACAATCCTTGACAAGTTTGCGGCGCGCGAACAACCGGCTGAAGTTAGAATGGAACGCGAGCGTCGCGAACCGACCCATCGAGCGTGGTCCTCAACCCGTACGGTCGCACCCGTGTCCGCGCCGTTCGACAACCACCCGGGAAGACGGCGTCCTCCTGGATGAGGTCAGGGGATTATTTTATAAAATATGATCATGTTTTCTAATCACACAATATCGATTCGTATGCTTTTCGCAGAGACCATTGTCCTTGCGATGGCCGCGCTCAGTCCCTGGGCGTTCGGCGCGGTGGACGCGTGGGCCCAGTTGATCTTATTTGTCGCGTTGGTTGTCTTGACCTTGGTGCTCACGGGAACTCGCAGCCGGCTTGATTGGCGGGCGCGGCTCCTATGCCTGCCGAGCCTGGGTTTGGCCAGCCTTTCCGCCCTGGCCTACGTTCAGTCTGTGAGTCTACCCGTCCCCTTGTTAAAGATGATCTCTCCCCAGACGCACACCTGGCGAAGCGGGCTCGCTCCCTCATTGCCCGAGGTGACACTTGGCAAGACCCTGCCACCCGTGGGCACTCCCGCGTCGACGGTTAGCCACGAGCCTGATTCCTCACTTCGCAATGCCGCCCAGCTTGCCGCGGCCTGGCTGCTCTTCCAGGCGGTGCTGAGACTGGATGGACGGTATCGGATGCTCGGAAGATTTGCCTTGATCACAATCACGAATGGCGCCCTGCTGACGCTTTTCGCCGTGGTGCAAGCGTTGAGCTGGAGTGGAAAGATCTACGGGATTCGTACCGTCCCGCAGCTCAATGGATGGCTCACGGGAGGACCGTTCGTCACCCATAACTCGCTGGCGGCTTATCTGAACATGGCATTCGGGCTCGCCCTCGGCGTGTTACTCGCGACGCTCCAGGAGCGTGGGAACCATTCCGATCTCCAGCGGTCCCGGGGAAGCCGTTTTTCGGTTCAGCCGACTCCTCCGTCACGAGAGACATCCAGCCGTTTGCTCTGGGCCGCCTCGATCTGCGGATTGATCTTCACCGGACTGATCGCCTCCCATTCCCGGGGCGGCTTTCTCGCCATGGCCGTCGCGACCACCGTGACCCTGATGGTATTGCAACCGCGCTCGCTTCGGCTCGGCATGAGCCTGGCTGCGATGCTAGCCATAACCCTCCTATTTCTCGTGGCGACGGGCAGCACGTCCGCCTTTCAGCGTCTGGCCACACTCACGGACCCCAGTCAGCTCAGCTTTGTCGGCCGGCTCCAGGTATGGGGGGTCGCACTGCGGCTCTGGAAAAGCTTCCCAGTCCTGGGAGCCGGCCTTGGCACTTTTCCGGCCGCTTCCGCGCCGTTTTATCATAAGAGTTATCTGGGATTCTATTTTGCCCACGTAGAAAATGAATACCTTCATGTACTTGCCGAGGGCGGGCTTGTCGGCTTCGGTTTCGGTTTGATCGTTCTGGCTGGCATCGTCAAACTCACGCGTCGAGCGTACGCGGCTGCTTCGGACGATCAACAAAGGGCCTTGATGCTGGGAGCGATCAGCGGCGGGCTCGCCCTGCTGATTCAATGCCTGAGTGATTTCCCCCTTCACATTCCGGGAGTGGCTGTCTCGGCAGTCATACTCGCCGCCCATTCGTGCCGAATCGGTATGTCCGCGGAACCAAGTAACCTTCAGCACAAGCGCATGCCTGGCAATGAGTTCGAAGACGATTCGGAATTCAAGAGCGCTCGGGTTGAGACACCGACGCTCCGCAATCTCGGGGCCTGGGCCAGCGACCTGTTCCTGATCGCCCTTGGTGGTTTGGTCCTGTTGCCGGGAATCCGCCTGGCGCGGGCCGAGTCGGTTGTTCGCCGCGTGGGGCTCCCGTATCCGGGACTGATGATGCCTTCGGTGGATCAGGTTCCGACGGATGGTGACGAGCTAAGACGGGTGCAGGCCGCCCTGATCGAGGCACTCCGGCTCCGGCCCGATTGGGCCGAGGGATATCTCCGGCTAGGCCTGATCGAGATCGGGCTCTACTCGAACTTGACGTCGGCCTGGCTGGGGAATCTCCAGGAGGGCAAGATCGATGCGATCACCAGCCAGGCGATGAGCAACCCGCTCTGGCTGCATCGGGTCGTACACAACGCATCGGCGGCCGAACTCGCGGCGAATGGCGGATTACTTGATCATGAGCCGGTAAAAAACTACCTGGTCCCCGCGACGCGGTGCTTTCTCGAGGCGCACCGGTGCAGTCCGGACCTGGCGCTATCGCATGCTCGCCTGGCTGAGCTTGACTATCTCGTCGATCACGGTGAGTCCACTTCGACGCATGCGGCCCGAGCGTTGCGGCTGGCCGGCTACGATTATCTCATCCTGAATCTGGCCGGCGTCGCCGCCGCGCAGGCGGGCGACCTCGACCTCGCGGCGAAGTGCTGGAGGAAAGCCCTGATCACCCACGAGGTCGCCTGGAGAGAAATCGTGCCCAACCTCGTGGTGGCGCTGACGCCGGAACAGATCCTTGAAAAGGTGATCCCCGACGGTGCGAGGCTTCCGCTCCTGTTTGCCGAACAGCTTTATGCCACCCCCGAGTGGAGTGACACGCGAGCCTTGTACCTCAGGACGGCTCTTGCTCGGCTCCCCGGGGAGCACGGTCTCATTGAGGCCGAGCGACTCTGGACCGAAGGAAAGATCCGTGCCGGTCTGGGTGAGGTGTCGGAAGCACGCAAGCTCATGGTCGATGCCCTGCAGGCCGATTCCACCCATCCGGAATGGCGCAGCCGAGCTGATCAACTGGCTCGTCACCTGGGGCGACCTGGAAGAAGCGGCCCGGCAGGCGCGGATTGGCCAGACGTTGCACCCGGACGATCCCGAGATTCAGCGTGCCAGGCAGGCGGCGATCGATGCCATCGCCCGGGGCGACTCGGAAAAGTCGGAACCGAAACCTCCCTACGAAAATGCGCCATAGCCATGATTGATCTCTGGCGAGCCTTTGAACGCCGAGAATGGTTCGGTGTGCCGTCGCTCCGATGGGCCGCGGTCCTCTGTTTGACCGCCAGCCTGCTCCTGGTTGGCCGACTGGTGGTCTCGATCGCGCGAACCCGGCTCGGTCGCACCGGGGTGCCGAACGGATCGTCCGCTCCTCCCTATCTGTTGCGGCTTCTGAATCAGACGACGACGCTGAGCCTGCTGGCCATCGCGGTCCTCCTGACGCTCACGCTGATCGATCTTGGGCCAGCTCAGCACGTGGTCCGTGCGTTACGGGCCTTTGCGCTGCTGGTCATTTTCTTCCAGGTGGGTCGGTGGGGGAATGCGTTGCTCGACCTGGTCCTCGAGCGCGGCTTCGCGGCGGCCAAGCTGCGTGAGAGCACGGCGCGAACGGCGTTTGACGTGGTGCGCTTTTTGCCCTCGGCGCCTTGTGGATAAGTGTCGCGATTCTCATGCTCGGCACGCTAGGGATCGAGGTCACTCCGCTCATCGCCGGTCTGGGCGTGGGCGGGATTGCCGCCGGGCTTGCGCTTCGGCGCATCCTGGGCGATATCTTCTGCTCAGTGGCCATCGTCCTGGATCGCCCATTCGAGGCCGGCGACCTGATCCAGGCGGGAAACGATATCGGCACGGTCGAACGAATCGGCGTTCGCACGACCCGCGTGCGGAGCCTGAGCGGCGAACAGATCGTCTTCCCGAACGCGGACCTGATCCAGAGCCGACTTCGCAACTTCCAGCGGATGACCGAGCGTCGGGTCACGTTTCGCTTCGCCGTCCCGCTTCAGACGCCGGCCGACCGGCTCGAACAGATCCCTGGGCTCGTCGGCGATCTCATCCGCAGACTCGATTCGACCCGGTTCGAGCACGCCCACCTGACCACTTTCGGCACAGGCACTTACGTGTTCGAGGGAGCCTACTTCGTGGTCGATTCCGACCCTTTACGCGCCCTCGATATCCAGCAGCGCGTGAACCTGGGTATGGTGCGTGGGCTTGAGTCGCTGGGCGTCGCACTGGTGTGAGATGCGGACAGGTCGAGTTGAAGGTCGAGGGTTGGGATCTGGCGAACCGCGGCCAGGATCGCGAATGCCATCGACCAGGAAGCTCAGACCGGACCAGGGAAGACACCACTACCGGCTCACCCCCTATTATTCGCGCGAATCGCCCCATCACTCCGTCGCTTCCAACTTCTGAAACCAGGATGACCCCTTGAACTTGCCAGCGGCGCCGGTTGTGACGGTGAGCGCTGACATTTCCATTCGCCCCGCGCGGAATCCGATCACGGACCCGGTCCGTTTCACGATGTTATCCAGTAGAGGCCGCGCCATCGGGCGCGTCCTGGACGCTCCTTGGCAATTCGCATGAATCTCACGTATTGACGCTCCGCACCGATCAGGCTAATTCGGAGGTCGGTACAAAAGAGCTCGACCCCAGTACGAACGAACTCGGCCGGCGGTACAAACGAACTCGACCCCAGTACAAACGAACTCATCCGGCGGTACAAACGAACTCGACCCCAGCACGAACGAACTCGATCGCGGCACGAACGAACTCGGCCCGAGTACAAACAAACTCGGCCCGAGTACAAACGAACTCGACCCCAGCGCAAACGAACTCGACCACGGCACAAACGAACTCGACCACGGCACAAACGAACTCGACCACGGCACAAACGAACTCGACCCCAGCACAAACGAACTCGACCGCGGCACAAACGAACTCGACCACGGCACAAACGAACTCGACCACGGCACAAACGAACTCGACCCCAGCACAAACGAACTCGACCCCGACACAAACGAACTCGACCACGGCACAAACGAACTCGACCCCAGCACAAACGAACTCGACCGCGGCACGAACGAACTCGACCACGGCACAAACGAACTCGGCCCGAGTACAAACGAACTCGACCGCGGCACGAACGAACTCGACCCCAGCGCAAACGAACTCGGCCACGGTACAAACGAACTCGGCCACGGTACGAACGAACTCCGTCAGCGGGGTGTTCGACTTCACAAAGGGAGTGACTTGTGTGAAACGCGGCCCGGGAAAGTCGGAGGAAACGGTGGCCGAGTCCGGGCTCAAGGGATTAAGATCGGGTTGATCGCACCGAAAAATCCCGATCTCACCTTGCGGGAGTTCCCACCCATGAGCGACCCGACTCTTCCCGAGCCCGCTCCCGCCTCCGGCCCCGCGCCGGATCGAGCCGAAGCGGCGACCTCGGCCGCGGCGTCCGCGCTGCACGAGGTGGTTCCGTTGCTCCGATCGAGCCGTCATCTCGATCGCGAGGTCCAGAGGTCGCTGGCCGACCTGCTCGACGAGTTGACGCGCGTTCTGGACTCGCGCCTTCCCGCGGCTGAGACGGCCCATCTGGCGGAGAGTTCGGCACAACTCGTCAAGGCGACTTCACCAGGAACATCATCCGGGACTGCTAGCCGCCGCCAAGGACCGTCTTGAGGCCGCCGCGACCCGGGCTGAAGCCAAGGCCCCCATGGCGACCGGCCTGGCCCGCCGCCTGATCGACGTCCTGTCGAACGTCGGGATCTGAGCAAGAGGAAGGCCCCTTCCGTTCTCCATCGTCTCCAGGAATCTCAACTAAAGAATGAGAGAGCGCTCGCCATGACCATGCCATCGGAATCGCGCCGGGAGTTTCTGGAGACCTTGGGACGCTATGGTGCCGGCGGCTTGCTCGCCGCCGCGTCGGCGACGATCGGTGCCGAGTCGGCGAGTGGGTTCGCAGCCAACGATACGATCAACGTCGGCTGCATCGGGACAGGGGGGCGTTGCCGGGCCTTGTTGAAGGCGCTGGTGAAGGTGCCGAACGTGCGGATCGCGGGCGTGTGCGACATCTATGACCGACACCTGGACGAAGCCCGCCAGCTCGCCGACGGATCGGCGGTCGTCACGAAGCATTTTCCCGAGCTGCTCGCGCGGAAGGATATCGACGCCGTCCTGATCGCCGCGCCCGACCACTGGCACGTCCCCATGACGGTTGCGGCGTGCGAGGCAGGCAAGGATGTGTATGTCGAGAAGCCGCTCACGCACGATCCGAGCGAAGGGGCCGCCGTCATTGATGCGCAAAACAAACATCAGCGGATCGTTCAGGTCGGCACACAGCAGCGGAGCATGCCCCACATTCAGAAGGCCCGCGAGCTGGTGAAGGCGGGCCGACTTGGCACGATCTTCAAGGTCCACCTGAGCTGGAACCGTAACGCGCCGATTCGTACCCGGAAGACGCCGATGGGGGTCAATCCCCAGCAGGTTGACTGGAAGTCGTTTCTGGGCAACGCACCCGATCAACCCTTCGATGAATATCGGTTTCGCAACTGGCGCTGGTTCTGGGATTTCGGCGGCGGACTGCTGACCGACCTCATGGTCCACTTCCTCGACGTCGCCCACTGGCTGCTCGAACTGGATCACCCCGAACGCGCCCTGACCATCGGCAATCATTTCAGTGCCAAGGGGGTCTGGGAAACGCCTGACACGATCCAGACATTCCTGACCTATCCGGGGGGTCTTCAGGTCCATTTCGAGGGAACCTTCTCGAACGCGACCCATGGCGCGATGATCGCCTTCATGGGAACCGATGGGACCTTGTACATCGATCGCGGCCGCTACGAGTTTACTCCGGAGCCGGGCCGGAAGGCCGAGCCCGAGTCGTTGATCCTCGGCACCGACAAGCGCAGAGGGCGCGACTTCTATGACCTGCCCGACGGTGAGCTACTGCACCTGACGAACTGGATCGAGTGCGTCCGCACCCGCAAACGGCCGAACTCTCCGGTGGAGACCGGCGTCAGCGCGGCATCGGCGGCGCAGCTCGGCAACCGGGCGTATCGGACCGGTCAGGTGGTAAGCTGGAGCGAAGCAACATGACCCGGCCAACTCCCGAACCGATCGATCCCGCGCGGCTGCACGAACTGGCCCGCCAGGTCATGAAACAGGCGCGGTTCCCCGCGCTGGCGACGATCGACGGCGACCAGCCACGGGTCCGTCCCGTCTCGCCAGTGCGCACAGACGTGTTTACGGTTTATGTCGCCAACCTGCGGTTCTATCACAAGACGGTCGAGATCGCGGCCAACCCAAAGGTCGAGCTGCTCTATGTGGACGACCAGCACGACCAGGTCCGGATCAACGGCCGCGCCGAGGTGCTTGACGATAAGGACATGCTCCAGGAGATCTGGAACGAAAACCCGCTATTGCGTCAGTACCTGGGCACCATCGACAATCCGATGTTGATCGTCTACCGGATCGTTCCGGAGCGGATTCGTTATATGAAGGAATGGGCTCTCGATTATTATGAAGTTCCGATCGGACCAGACTGAGTCGCTTGATCAACGATCGATATTCTCGGGCAGGGCGATCAGGGCCTGGAGTGATTCGAGCGTGTCGGCCTGGTCGGCGGTTTTGTCCTGGCGCCATCGATTGATCCGTGGGAACCGCACGGCGACGCCCGACTTGTGTCGGGTCGAGGCGCTGGATGCCCTCGAAGGCGAGCTCGAAGACAAGCTCCGGGGCGACGGTACGGACCGGGCCGAACCTGTCGCGGGTGTTGCGGCGGACAAACGAATCGACGCGCTGGATCTCGGCGTCGGTGAGTCCCGAATAGGCCTTGGCAATCGTGACGAGCCGATCGCCGTTCCAGACGCCGAAGGTGTAATCGGTATAAAGGCTGGCGCGTTTGCCGCTGCCGCGCTGGGCGGCGACGAGCACGGCGTCAATGGTCAAAGGGGCGATCTTCCATTTCCACCAATCGCCCCGGACCCGGCCCACATGGTAGGGCGATCCCATGCGTTTGAGCATCAGGCCCTCGACCCCGCGCTCGCCGACTGTCGGAACGGAGCGAAGCCAGGTCGTCCCATGAGCCGCTCTCGAGGTACAGGCGAGATCTCGAGCGCCCGGACCAGCTCGATCGGCGCCGATCGTGGCGAGTCGGGCTCGACGCCATTCCAGGGGGTGTGAACGCACATCTTCGCCCTGGACTTCGAGCAGGTCGAAGGCCAGCAGCACGACCGGGACCTCAGCCAGCAGCTTCTTGCTCACGGTCTTGCGGCCGATCCGACGCTGGAGCACGGCGAACGGAAGCACGGCGCCGTTCTTCCACGGCAGGATCTCGCCATCGATGACGGTCCCGTCGGAAAGGTCGGAGCCGAGGGCTTCGATCTCGGGATATCGGTCGGTGACAAGCTCCTCGCCCCGGGTCCAAAGGAAGGTCTGGCCCTCGCGCCGGATCAACTGGGCGCGTATGCCATCCCACTTCCATTCGACAAGCCAGTCGTGCGCGGAGCCGAGCGGCCCCGGCCCACCTTCGAGCGGGTGGGCCAGGCAGAAAGGGTAGGGCTGGCTGATATCGGCATCACTAGAATCGGTCGCCATCAGGGTTTCATAGAAGGAACGTGATGGTTCCCATTTCCCCATCAGTCGGTGAGCCACGACCGACGGATCGAGACCGGCGACGCTGGCCAGAGCGCGGGTGACGAGCTGGTGCGAGACACCGACGCGAAAGCTGCCGGTGATCAGCTTGTTCCAGACGAAGCGCGGGTCTGATCCATCCGTGACCAGGCCTCGCGGAGCACGGCCCGGCGCTGTTCGTCATCGGCCGCGCGAAGGGGAAGCAAATCATGTTCAACCCATTCGACGAGGGGTCGGTCGGTGCTGGCCGCCAATGAAGGCGGCGGCAAGAGCAGGGCGATCGTCTCGGCCAGGTCGCCGACCGCGTGGTACGACTCGTCGAACAACCAGTCGGAAACGCCGGCCTCGGCCGCCGCCCAGGCCCGAAGCCGAGCGGTGGGCACCACCTGCTTCGGCTTCCGGCCCATCAGGAAATAGACCGCCCAGGCTGCGTCCTCGGGTCGCGCCTGGGCGAAGTAATCGACCAGGGCGGCAACCTTGACGCTGGTCTTCGTCGACTCATCGAGCGCGGTATAAAGTTCAGCAAACGCTTTCACGCGGTGGGCTCCGGATCGGGCTCGGGCCGAGTTTCGGGTTCGGCCACCTCCTCGCCTTCTGCCTCATCGCGCTCGATCTCGCCCTGATAGCGCGTCTCAAGGATATCGGCGTCGAGGCCCCGCTCGCGGAGCCAGCGGGCCAGGACCGATGTGTAGCCATGCGTCAGCAAGATCCGGCCGGCGCCGGTCGCTTCGATCGCTGAGAGCAAGCCGGGCCAGTCGGCGTGGTCGGAGAGGACGAACCCACGATCGACCGATCGACGCCGGCGCGTTCCCCTGATCCGCATCCAGCCCGAGGCGAACGCCCGCGATGTCGCGCCGAACTGCGCATCCAGGGCGTGCCGTCGGCCGAGGGCGGCGCGACGATCAAGGTCCCGCCCCAGTCGGTCCCGCACTCCACGGCGCTAACGTGGGTCGTCGGGGCCAAGTCAATACCCGCGGCGCGATACGCCTGATTCAACCGCTCGACCGCTCCGTGGCAGGCGACAGGGCCGATCGACCGATCAAGACCCGCGAGCAGTCGCTGGGCCTTTCCGAGCGCGTACGCGAACAGAAGGCTAGCCTTCCCACGCTCGCGGTTCGAGCGCCACCAGGCATTGATCGACCCGAAGACTTCCGCCTGGTTCGGCCACTGATAGATCGGTAGCCCGAAAGTCGATTCCGACACGAACACATGACAGCGCACCGCCTCGAACGGCGAGCAGGTCGGATCGGGCTCGACCTTGTAGTCGCCCGAGACGACCCAGACCTCGCCCCGGTGCTCGACCCTGACCTGTGACGACCCGAGAATATGACCGGCGGGATGGAGCGAGATCGACACACCGTTATGGTGGAAGGTTTCCCCGTACGCGACCGCGTCGACGCGGATGTCCGGACCCAGGCGGGTACGGAGCACCCCCACGCCGGCCTGCGACGTGAGATAACGCTCGCACCCGCGGCAAGCGTGGTCGGCATGGGCATGCGTGACAACCGCACGGGGGACCGGCCGCCACGGATCGATGTAAAAGTCTCCCTCCGCGCAGTAAAGCCCGTGCGAGGTCGTATCCAGCAAGGCCCGGTTCATGGTGCCTCGCAGTGAGGTTTCGTAACAGGACCTCATCAAGGACCGAAGATATCTCGCAGCATATCGCGAACTCCTTGCAGCGGACGGTAGGGCCGGACCATGTAACGCGGCGGTGAGCCCGGCGGACCGGGGACCGGGACCACGTTCCCAACATACGGCACACGACCGGGAACGACCTCGATATGAAGCCCCCCCGGCAGGTCGAGGACCGTGGCGGGATACCCCGGAGGTACCGCGGGTACGACCATTCCTGGCGTGGGTGCTGGCTGAGGTTGAGGTTGAGTCTGAATTTGAGGCCGAGCTTCCCCGGGAACGGGCGGAAGATCGGGATTATTGCTGTTGCCGATATCGCTTTCGGGAAGCGGAACAAGGCCCGTCGATGGTGGGCTCACGGCACCTCGATCTCTGGGCTGATCGCCATCAAGTCCCGGCTCGGGAGGTGAAGGTGTCGCCGGGTTCTCAGGAGTGCCTGTCACCGGAGGCTCGGTGAATGGCCGGGCGACGACATGGCGTGAGCGATCCACGGAACCGAAGCCGGAGCCCGTTCGAGCGACCGCGTCATCCCCTTCCTGGGCCGTTTCCCAGTGTCCCTCGCGATAGGCCCAGCCATTTGCTTTGCGGACCCAGCGCGGGAACCCACTCCCAGCCCGATCGGGCTCGTGCCCAGAAGCCCGGGCGCCAGATGGTGGTCCCCTTGTCGGCCGGGACGTACTGGCCCGGTACGAAGAAATAATCGGGGCCTGGAGCGGGTCCGACCGTTTCCTCGGGTTGCTCGCGCGGGGGACCGTCGCGGAGAACGTCACGCTTGCGGTCGCTCCAGAAGCCAGGGACGCGCGTCCACCCCTTCTCCTCGCGCTTCCAGTAGCCGCCGACCCAGAACCGACCGGGGGGCGGAACCTTCCATACCCCCGACACCCACGCGAACTGACCGATGGCCGGTTGCCAGTTCCAGTATCCTTCAATCCAGACCGCGCCGGACTCACCGGCCGCGGGGCGTGGTTGGTCGGGCAGAGGGGGCGGCGGGGGTTGATCGACGATCACGGCCAACGGACGCGTATCCGATTTATCGGACAAGGCCTCATGGGTCAGGCTCGGCGACGATGCGGCGCTCGGAGCCGCGAGCGCTGGGGGTTCGGCTGCGATCGACGCGATGGGAACGAGCCACGTCAGACCGCTCGCCAGCGAGCCGAGACTCGTGGCGAGCCATTGGAAAAGGATCGGGTGCTTCTTCATGGTCGAAGTTCCTGTGAGAATTCGCCTCACGCTCCTATCCTTTCCATTCATCTTATTCTGGGCGCGAACCCTGGCCTGTCAATTCCTTGACCAGCTCATCGGCCCTGTAGACCGACAGGAGCGCCTCGACGATGGCCCGACTGTCAACCGACACGGCACGGGCCAGACGATCATCGTACACAAAATCGAGCACGAGCGACTGGATGTTCCCATCGAAGATCAACCCCACCACCTGGTTCTCTCGATTGACCACGGGACTTCCCGAGTTGCCGCCGATGATATCGGCCGTCGACGCGAAATCGAGCGGTGTATCGAGCCGGAGCCGACGGTCCTGGCGGGCCTTGTGCCAGCTCGGCGGTAGTTCGTAAGGCGGCTGGTTTCCATGCGCCTGCGCGTGTTTGAAGGCCCCACCGATGGTCGTGTACGGTGCAATTCTCTTGCCGTTCGACTCGTAACCCTGCACCTTGCCATAGGCGAGCCGAAGGGTAAACGTGGCGTCGGGGTAAACCGACAAACCTTGTTCGGCAAACCGTGCCTTGGCGATCCGGGCGTATTGCGCGGTGTGGACTCCTTCGACCTCGTCCTCGAACCGTTTCCGCACGACGCGGGCGTCAGTATCGACCAGGAGCGCGAGCTTGATCATCGGGTCGTCGCGCTCGGCCAGTTCGGCGGGCTTGGCCTCGGCAAGCTCCTTGCGAACCGAAACGTCGGCGAGCCGAGTACCGTCGACAAGGTCCTCGGCGGCCTGTTCGGGTGTCCGACCCCGAAGGACACGCTCGACCATCGAGTCGTCGGGCATGTGCTTCTTCCAGAAGCCGAGCGAATGAGCCAGTCGGGCCTTCTCGTACTCGGGGTAAATCGGCGCATCGGAGAAAAGCTGGAGCTTGAGCGACTCGAGCGCCGAGTCCCGATACTCGCGGAGTCGCTCGGGGTTAGGCTTGGCCTTTTCCTCGGCCAGGCGAACCAGGGTCCGCGCGAAGCCGTAGAGATGCGAGTCAAACGCCACGCCCGATTCGAGGAAGTTGAGCCGCATGCGGATCTTGGCCGAGACCTGCTGCGACGCGGCGATCTTGTCCCAGGCGTCGCCGTACGCCGCTTTCTTCTCGGGGTCGGTGTTGATCCGGGCACGGAGTGCCGCTTCGGCGTAGGCCTTCCGACTCATCAAGGCCCCATCGCGCAATCCTTCGAGACCGCCGTTGCGAGCTTTGCGCGAGTTCTGGTAGCTGAAGAGGTCTTCCTTCGACTGTCGGGCCTGCTCAGGACCTCGCCTACTAAACTCGATCAGAAACGCTTCGCGGTCGCGGAGCATCTCGAGCAGGAACGGGAACGAAACGTCGCGCAGGTATTCGAGGTGGGCCAGCGTGTACTGCCGGCTGGTCCGACCGGGATGCCCGGCGACGAACACGAGCTCGCCTTCCTTCGACCCCGACGGACTCCAGCTCAGGTGGTGCGCAGGCCGGGCCGGCTTGTCGTTCTCATAAGCCCGGAAGAAGCAGACGTCCAGGTCGTAGCGGGGATACTCGAAGTTATCCGGATCGCCGCCGAAAAACGCGATGTCGAATTCAGGAGCGAATACGAGTCGGACGTCCGTGTATTTCTTGTAGGTATAAAGATGATACTGCCCTCCCTGGTAGAGCGTGACGACGTCGCTCCTTAGGCCGGTTTTCTCCTGCGACTCCTTCTCGATCGTCGCCATCACACCCCGCCGCGCGATCCCGGCAGACGCGTCGTCCATGCCGGGCTTGACCGACGCGTTCACGCGGTCGGTCACGTCGCTGATATCGACCAAGACGTTGAGCTCGAGATCAGGAGCCTTGACCTCCTCGGCGTAAGTTCTGGCGTGAAAACCTTCCTTGTAATAATCTTTTTCGGACGTGCTGATCTTCTGGAGCATATCGGCGCCGACGTGGTGATTGGTCATCACCAGGCCATCGGCCGAGACGAACGAGCCCGAGCCGCCGCTGTTGAACCGTACCGCCGACGACCTCAGGTGGGCGATCCACGCCGGGGTCGGCTCGAAGCCATGAGCTTTTTTCAGATGTTCAAGCGGAAGGTTGTTGAAGACCCACATCCCCTCATCGGCAGGCGCAAACTCGATCACAGGCCCGATTCCTCCTACGGCAAGGCTGAACGCAACGGCAGCCACAGCGAAGTAGCGATTCATGAACAACTCCTGAAGTCCAGAAAAGTCGCGGTATCCGGTGCCCGAGACGCGAGACGGGAGACCTTCGATCAAAGTTCGTCCTCGCGAGCGGTCGTCCCGTCCGCCACGGCCTTCGGTTCCGCGTCGCGGAACAGAATCCCCAGGCCGACGAGCAGAAGCAGGGCCGCCATCAGCCCGAATGCGGAAAGCGCTGGCCAAGGGCTATCGTTGTACGATTTCGGCAGGAACCGCGACAGGTCGAGCAGCTTTGACGCGCCCGGGATGATCGCGATCAGGGCGATCAAGATCCCCGCGATCGCTCCGCCGGCGATGTAGCCGCTCGAAAGCAAGACCGCGGGGCTTGAATCGGAGTCGGAAGCGGAAGTCGCGTCGCTCGCTGCTTTCCTGCGGGTCCGCCAGTCGACCAGGCCCCGGATCAGGCCGCCGACGAAGATGGGAGCCGAGGTCGAGAGTGGTAGGTACACGCCCACGGCGAACGCCAGCGAAGGAACTCCGGCCAGCTCCATCACCACGGCGATGAACACACCCAGTAGCACCAGACCCCAGGGGAGCTTGCCCGACATGATCCCATCGATGATGAAGGCCATGAGCGTGGCCTTGGGCGCCTTGTACTTGGTCACCTTCGACCCGTCGTCGCGGGCCTCGACCACTCCGTTAATCGCGGGATCGATCAAATAACGAGCCTGGCCCTGGTCGTCCACCAGGTATTTGCCCGGTCGGGCCCCCTGGATGGGGTTGACCAGCCGCCAGACGTGGTACGACTTGCCCTGATACATGGACGTCTCGCTCAGTTCCTTGACCTCGGCTCGTGCCGTCGGCAGGTATTCCGCCTTACCCGTGATGACGGTCCCCGCATCATTGAGCAATAGCAAGGTAAAGCCGATCACGACCGCCGAGGAGAGCGCGCCGATAAGGATCGACACCTGCTGCGCCCAGGGGGTCGCCCCCACCAGATAGCCGGTCTTGAGGTCCTGCGACGTGGTGCCCCCGTTTGATGCGGCAATACAGACGACGCCAGCGATCGACAGCGCGGCCAGTCGGTAAAGGGGTCCGACCCAGCCCAGAAGCACGAAAATCAGGCAGGTCAGGAGCAATGTCGCCACCGTCATTCCCGAGATCGGGTTTGATGACGACCCGATCTCTCCGGTCAGCCGCGACGAGACCGTGACGAACAGGAAGCCGAACAGCACCACCAACCCCGCGCCGACGAACCGGCCGGTCCGGTGGGCCGGAAGCAGGTCGGTCGCGGCGATCGCGGCGACCAGGCCAATTGAACCGACCGCCACCAGCCAGAGCGGCAGATCGCGATCGAGCCGGGTGGTGGTCGATCCGGATTCGGCACGACGGGCTTTCCCGGCCGAGCCCAGGTCGCGCAGACCTGAGCGAATCGAGCCCACGATCATGGGCAGGGCCTGCAGCAGGCTGATCAGGCCGCCGGTGGCCACGGCGCCGGCTCCGATATAGAGCACATACTCGCGCTGGATCTCTTCCGGAGTCATCAACGCGATCGGTTTCGTTCCCGGGAAGATGGGACCCGGCGCCGAGCCGCCGAAGAAGGCTATGGCCGGCACCAGGACAAGCGAGGCGAGGATGCCTCCCCCCACCATGACGCATGCGATCCGCACGCCGATGATGTAGCCGACCCCCATGAGGATCGGGTTCGCCTCGAGTGAGACGATCGCCGCCTTGAAACCCCGGATCGCCTTCTGGGGATACTCCTGCCAGAGCTTCAGCGCGACCATCAACACCTGGTAGACAAACGCCAGACCGAAGCCGATGAACACCGTGCGTGCGCTGGTGCCACCCTGCTCGCCCACGATCAGGACCTGGGCGCAAGCCGTGCCTTCAGGATAGCTCAGTGTGCCGTGCTGCCTGACGATGAAGGCGCGGCGCAGCGGGATCATCATCAAGATGCCCAGCAGGCCGCCGAGCCCCGCGACGAGCATGACGCGGCCAAGGTCGAGGTCATAGCCCAGGATCATCAAGGCCGGCATGGTCACGCCGACCCCGAACGCGATCGATTCGCCCGCCGAGCCGGTTGTCTGGACGATATTGTTTTCCAGGATCGTCGCCGGCCGGGTCCCCAGGAACCGCGACGCCGCGCGGAACAGGGTGATCGAAAGCACGGCCACCGGGATGGACGCCGATACCGTCATCCCGACCCGGAGGACCAGGTACAGGGACGACGCGCCGAAGATGATGCCGAGTACCGCGCCGAGCAACACGCCCGAGACCGACAGCTCGCGGAGCCGGGCCGAATCGGGCACATAAGGCACATGCTCACGGATGGTCGATGGCGGTGCTCCATACGTCGACGATGACGGACGCTCCTCGGGTGGCAGCGGTGCGCCGGTCGTTGCGGGGGAAGTGACGGACATCGCGGGTTCAAATCCTTGGTGCGTCGAGAGTCGAGAGGGCTCGATCGATCGATCACGTCGAGCGGCTGCCGGCCATCTCCGAGATGGCCGAGGGACGAGGCCCGGTGCGCACGTTCTGGATCTCGGAGAGCCGGGTGAAGATGTCGCGACACACGTCAATCGGCGACTGGCCGGCGTCAATGTCGTAGATCAACTCCGGCGGATAGAAGCTCAGAGTCTGGAACGTCTCGTCGTAGTAGGTCTGGAGCCGGCGTCGAATCACTTCCTCGTTCATGTCGTCAAGCCGGTTCTCGCGAAGGGCACGCGCCTTGAGCCGCTCGCCGGCGCGGACCATGTCATTGATTTTCAGGTGGAGGATCTGGACCACGTCGAGCACCGAATCAAGCCGCTCCGCCTGCGCCGGATTGCGGGGCACACCGTCGAGGATCAGGGTGTGCTGCCCCGGCAGAAGCAGCTCCTGCATCTCCAGGATCTTGATGTGGCGCTCCCAGATCCGAACCGTCAGGTCGTCGGGCACCAGCGAGCCTTTCGATGTATAACGGTCGATCTCCTGGCCAATCTTGCCATACTTGGGAATCTTGCGGAACACGTCGCCCATCGAGATATGGACCAGGTCGGGCAACTGGCCGAGGACCGCCCCTTGTGTCCCCTTGCCGCTACCGGGCATGCCGAAGAGCAAGATCGTACGATACTTGCTGTTTTGGTCGGACATCACTCACCCTCGATCTGATGTGGTGGGGGAATGCGGTTCCAGACTACCGGGATGTGTCACTTCGTTCCAAAACACTGTTGAAATGGCGATCGAATCCCGGAACCGCACATTAAGATGGAGAGGAGGGCCGCTCGGCGCCGCAAATGCGGAAAACCGGTGAAAGCCCTGGACCTAGGGGAAACCATCCGCCCGTCCTCTTCCATGATCCCGATTCTCGTCCCGGGGAGCAAGACATTGACAACGCGGTCTCAGACGCTTCCAAGCTCCACGCGGATTCTCCTGCTGCGGCACGCCGAGACCGCCGAGCCCGACCGCTTCCACGGCGCCGAGTCCGATATCGGCCTGGGCGAGCGGGGTCGGGAGCAGGCCGAAGCCCTGGCGCACAGCCTGGCAGCTCTCGCGCCCGAGGCAATTTACACCTCGGCCATGCGGCGCGCGCTCGAGACCGCAGGCCCGGTCGCCCGGGTCTGTGGCCTCGAGCCGCGGATTATCCCGACCTTGCACGAGCGCCGGATGGGGCCGATCAGCGGCCGGCTCAAGGCCGAGGAGATGGATACTTACAACCACGCGAAAAAACGCTGGATGGCTGGCGACCTCGACCACACCCACCCCGGCGGTGAATCGTATGCCGACATCCGCCGACGCGCCGTGCCCGCCCTCACCACGATCGCCGCTGGCCACCCCGGCGACACGATCGTCGTCGTCGTCCACGGTGTACTGATCCGCGTCGTTCTGACCAGCTTACTTGAGGGTTACGGACCCGAACAATTCGATCGGATCGCGATTCCGAACGCAGGGGTCAATGACCTGCGCATTGATGGGGGTCGCTGGCGGGCGGTCCGGCTGGCAGGGGAAAGCTGACGAGGTTTCGTACAAGTCTTCCAGCGCTCGAGGGCCTTGACGCGCATCGGATGATCCGCGACGCTCATGAGGAGAGCCAGAGATCGCCGGCAGATCCGAAGATTCCATGAGATCATCCCGGTTCATGCCGCGGTGCCGGCGGCCTCGCCGCCGTTCTTGAGGGCTTCCCAGTCCTCCCAGGAGTACAGAACCTCGCGGGCCGAGCCGCTCTTGAACTCGCCGACGATGCCGTCCTCGGCCATGAAGTCGATCAGCCGGGCGGCTCGGCCGTAGCCGATGCCCGAGGGCGCGCTGGAGCAGCGAGCACGAGCCGCGGCCCTCGCGGATGACGATCTCGATCGCCGGCTCGTACAGCTCGTCGCGCTCCTTCAGGCCGGCGCCACGGTCCTTGCCGCCCGGGCCGCCGCTGACCTGGAGCTGGACCAGCTCGCGGCTGAACTCGACCGGGTAGCGCTCGAGGTACTGGCAGACCCGGTTCACCTCGGCGTCCGAAACATAAGTACCCTGAGCGCGGACGATGTGCGAGGTCCCGGGAATCAGGAAGAGCATGTCGCCCAGGCCGAGCAGCTTGTCGGCCCCCATCTCGTCGAGCACGACCCGCGAGTCGCCCCGGCTGGTCACCTGGAAGGCGATCCGCGCGGGCATGTTGCCCTTGATCAGCCCGGTGATGACGTCCACCGTCGGCTTCTGGGTCGCGATGATCAGGTGCATACCCACCGCTCGGGCTTTCTGCGCGAGGCGGACGATGTGCGACTTCGACCTCCTTGGCCGCCGTCATCATCAGGTCGGCCATCTCGTCGGCGATGATCACGATGTAAGGCATGTACGTTGGGATTCGCGCCTGCTCCTGCTCGTCCTCGGGACGGAGCCGCGCGTAGATCTCATCGGCGCCGAGCTGATTGTACGTCTGGATGTTCCGCACCCCCGCGCGGGCAAGGTAGCCATACCGCTCGTCCATCTTGTCGCAGGCCCACGACGAGCAGCGACTCGGCCTTCTTCATGTCGGTGACGACCGGGTGCATCAGGTGCGGGATGCGCTTGAACTGCGAGAGCTCGACCATCTTGGGGTCGATCAGGATCAGCTTCACCTCGTCGGGCCGCTTGGTCATCAGGATCGACAGGATCATCGCGTTCAGGCAGACCGACTTGCCCGTTCCGGTCCGGCCGGCGATCAGCAGGTGGGGCATCTCGGCCAGGTCGAACGCCAGCGGCATGCCCCTTCACGTCCTTGCCGAAGAAGAGCGGGATCTTCATCTTGTCGAGCCGCGAATTGATACCCGTGACGATCTCGCCGAGCTTGACCATGCCCCGGCGCTCGTTCGGGACCTCGATCCCGACCGTCGTCTTGCCCGGGATCGGCGCCACGATCCGCACGCTCGGCACCGCCAGGGCGATCGCAAGGTCATCGGCCAAGCTGATGATCCGCGAGACCCGCAGGCCCGCCTCAAGCTCGATCTCGAACTGGGTGATCACCGGCCCGGTATCGATCTGGACCACCCGAACCTGGTAGCCGAAATCCAGGAGCGTGCGCTCCAGAAGCAGCGCTCGGGCGTTGATCTTGGCCTCGTGCTCCTGGATCGGAAACGGAGGCGCGGGCTCAAGCAGTTCGAGAGGAGGCACGAGGTAACCCTCGCCAGTCGCGACCGACACGTCGGACGTCGAGAGATTGAGGTTCGCCGTCGGAGGGTTCGCGGCCCGCGTGAATGACGGCTGGTTCAGACCCCGTGGGTCAGAAGGTGGGCCGGCGTCGATCTCGACGCCGGGTGTCGGCGACCGGCCCAGCGCCGGCCGCGATGGGACCAGGCGCGTCCCTTCAGCGCTGGAAACCGGGTCGATCGCGTAACTTGCCGGCGGCAATGCCAGCGCCGTCTCGGCACCAGCGGTCTGGCCCCTTTGAGGATTTGAACGCGATCGCGACCGCTGGCGCTTCGACCGCAACGCGCGGAGGAGCGAACCGAGCTCGCGTCCGGGCCAGAGAATCAAGGCATCGCTGCAGAGGACCAGTCCCGTCAAACCGGCCGACGCCAGGATCAAGAGCATACCCAGCGGCCCGAACTGCGCCTCCAGAAGCTCGACCGCGAGCGCTCCGACATAGCCGCCGCCGCCAACAGGTGGACTGAGATCGAGGTGAGGGAGGAATCGTTGCAGCAGCGCCGCGGCCACAATCAAGACGAGCGCGAAGCCGACGAGCTGAAGCCGTGGCTCGGGTAGAGCCCGGCGCCGGAAGAGGTGAGCGGTGGCGATGGCCACCCCCAGGAGGACGAGATACCCCGCCCAGCCGACCGACTGGAACAACAGGCCCGCGATCGATGCCCCCACCGGGCCGCACGGGTTGGCCGGCGGCTGGTTCGACGGCTCGGCCGCCAGGCCCGGCGTGTCGGCCGGTCGGTAGCCGATCAGGCTCAGACTCACGAACAGCCCTGCGAGCAACAGGGCCGACGCCGGGGCGTGCCGCGCCAGGCGATGTCGATCGAGCATCGGTGATCCTCGGCGCAACAACGGGACGGGACAGCAAGCGATCGGAGGCGGCGCGTGGTCGCCCCTCAACAATCGAGCCCGACGGTGGTTTCCCCATCACCACCCGCCGGCCGCCCTCTTGTGATCGACCGAGACCCCATCCCGCTTTCGCCCGGTTTGTCCCGAAACCGTCAACGCCGCGCCCGGCCGCCCTTATTCTGACGGCTGGGTAAGATCGACCGTTCCCCCTTCTTCCTCCTCGGTCGGTTCGCTCGTCTGGACATTGCCCGTCAGGTCGAGATAAATCTTATCCTGCATGATCTCCTGGATCACGACCGTCATCTTGTCCACGCCGCGCAGGTCGACCAGCGGCCGGGCCCCCTGGTTCAACGCGATCATGCGCTTCTGTATCAGGGTCGAAAGCTTGAACCGGCCCCCCACCTTGTTGACTATCTCTTCTTCCTTCAATTCATCAAGCATTGACGGATCACTCCGGGACCAAGACCAGGACAAAACAAAACCGGAACCAGTCGTTCAACCACACCCCTGGGATCGCAGGACCGCCGCCAGCTCCGCGACACAGCGGTCCAAGTCATCGTTCACGATCTGTACATCATACCAGTGCGCCTCCGCCAGCTCGAGGCGGGCCTTCCGCAGCCGACGCAAGACCTGAACCTCGTCCTCGGTGCCGCGCCGTCGGAGCCGCCGCTCCAGATCGGAGAATGTCGGTGTTCGAATGAACACAAAAAGAGCCGAAGGCGCGGCTTCGCGTACCTGGTGCGCTCCCTGGACCTCGATCTCGAGCAGGACCGAACGACCCGCGGCCAGTGCGTCGTAGACCGGCTGTGCGGGGGTGCCATAAAGCTGGCCGTTGTATTCGGCCCATTCCAGGAAATCGTTGTGATCGCGAGCCTCGATGAACCCTTCGCGGCTCAAGAAGTGGTAATCGATCCCGTCGTTCTCTCCGATCCGACGCGTCCGGGTCGTCGCCGAGACCGACAGCTCGAGCCTCAGACCCGACTCGGAGATCAAGCGGCGCAGGACCGTGCTCTTGCCCGACCCCGAAGGACCTGAGACCACCACCAGATGTCCCGGAAGATCGCCCCGGCCAGCCACCCACATTGGAATTCATCAACCTCGCTACAATTCGCGTCGCCTTGCATCAAAATCACAGCACATCGCGTCGCGTGTCGATCACGGAACCGCCCGAGCTACTCAACGTTCTGGATCAGCTCGCGAACCCGCTCCAGAAGCCCCTTGATTTCAACGACCGACCGGCTGATCTCGACATCGTTGGCCTTCGAGCCGATCGTGTTGGTCTCGCGGCCCATCTCCTGGACGACGAACTCGAGCTTGCGTCCCGAGCTCTCGGGATCGTCGATGACCTCGCGGAACTGGGCCAGGTGGGCGCGAAGCCGGACGATCTCCTCCGAGATATCCGCCCGTTCGGCGAAGATGGCCACCTCGCGGATCAGGTCCTTCGGCTCGATCGTGATCCCATGTCCCTGAACGAGGGTCTGGATTCGATCGCCCAGACGCTTCTGATAGCTCGAAACGACCCCGGGCCCCCGCGCCTCGATCCGCGCGAGCTCGTCTTCGATCGACTGTCCCTGGCCGCGTAGCTCGTCGGCCATCGCGCGCCCCTCGTCGCCGCGGGCCGTCTGAAGCCGCCCGAGCGCGTCGGAAACTACCCCCGCCAGGGCGGGCCAGTCGTCGTGCGGGTCGATCGCATCGGGGCGTCCGTTCCTCAACCACACCCGGCAGCCCCAGCAATCCCGCGATCGACGACGGATCGAGCGGGCGGCCCTCGTTCAGGTCGCGAAGCTGGTCGCGGTAGCTACCCAGGGCGAGCAGGTTAAGCCGGTAATCCTCGGCGCGGCGGGGACGGTCGACCCGGAGTGAAAGCTGCACGGACCCACGCTTGACCGACTCCCGGACCAGCCGTTCGAGCTCGGGCTCAAGTGCTCCGTACGGTTCGCTGATCTTGGTCGTCAGCTTCAGGTGACGGTTATTCACCGTGCGTACCTCGACGACGACCGACCAGCGCTCGTCCTGGAGCCGCGCCTCGCCAAATCCGGTCATGCTCAGAAGCACATTATCCCCCTCGTCGATCCTGTCCGATCACTTCGCTTTGGGCGCGGCGGCCGGAGACTGGTCCGGCAGCTCGCTCGGAGCGCCTGACCGGCGCCGGCGACGAACCGGAAGACGGCGCCGCCGCGGCCTTCCCGTTCGGAGGAACCGTGGCGGGGGTGGCAACGGGGGCCTTGCTCGTTCCGGAACCACTTCCAGCGGGGGCCGTCGGCGGGACTTCGCGGGTGCGGCTATTGGTCGTGGCGCGGGTATCGCTTCCCCAGGCCGACTCGGTCCCGCGGTTATAAATCTTCACCAGGATCATGCTAAGCAAGATCCAGACCACCGCGCTGATCATCGTCACGCGGGTAAACACGTCGCCGGCCTTGGTGCCGAACGCGCTGGAGCCTCCCATGCCGCCGAAGGCGCCGGCCAGCCCTCCCCCCTTGCCGCGCTGGATCAACACCAGGCAGATCAAAAAGAGCGAGATCAGGATCATCAGCGCGTTCAAGATGCCGCTGAGTATGTTCACGGCGGAAAACCCTCTGGCAAATGTCGATCGATCTCGAGTTCGGGCCCATTATTTTCAACGAACGGACGGGCCGGCCCGCAAACGACGATTCGCCCGGGCCGGGCATGTGGGATGGCCGCGACCCAGGCGCCGGATGAAGCAAACGTCGAATCCTTCAGGAGTTCCGGTCCGACCCGGACCGCGTTTGCCGTCGTGTTAATCCTTGCCCTTCGCGGTCACGTCCTGGGCTGCCTTGACGATGGCGAGGAAATCGGCCGCCTTGAGACTGGCGCCGCCCACCAGGGCGCCGTCGATGTCGGCCCGGGCCAGCAGCTCGGCGGCGTTGTCCGGCTTGACGCTCCCTCCATACTGGACAACCACCCGGCCGGCGGTCGCCGCGCCGAAGCCCCGCTCGATCCAGTCGCGGATCAAGCGGTGGACCTCCTCGGCCTGGTCAGGAGTCGCGGTCCGGCCCGTACCAATCGCCCAGACCGGCTCGTACGCCAGGACCACGCCCGCCATCTGCTCGGCGGAGAGCCCGGCGAGCGAGCCGCCAAGTTGGCCGAGCACGACATCCTCGGTTTGCCCCGCGTCTCGCTCCTGCTCGGTCTCGCCGATGCAGACGATCGGGATCAGGTGCGCGGCCAGCGCGGCGTGAAGCTTGGCGTTGACCTGGGCATCGGTCTCGCCCATTCCGTGACGGCGCTCGCTGTGCCCCAGGATCACATGGGTGCAGCCGACGTCGTTGAGCATCGCGCCGGAAAGTTCGCCGGTATAGGCCCCGTCCGGCTTCCAGTGCATGTTCTGGGCACCGAGCCCGACCGGCGACCCTTCGAGCAGGGCGTCCACCGCCTGCAAGTAGACCGACGGCGGGCAAACCGCCACGCGGACGTCGGCCGAGGTCCCGACCCCTGCCTTGACGTCCTGCGCCAGCGCCCGGGCGGCGTCGCTCGTGCCCGGGTTCATCTTCCAGTTGCCCGCGATGAACAGCGTTCGCTTCATCCCACAGTCACTCCCTCGGACACGTCGATCGTCTTGCCCAGGACTTCGGCGAGTTGCCGCAGTTCGTCCATCAAGCGGGCATACTGTCCCGGCAACAAGGCCTGCGGACCGTCGGAGAGGGCCTTTTCGGGGCAAGAATGGACTTCAATATGAATCCCGTCGCAACCCGCGGCCACCGACGCCCGCGCCATCGACGGGATCAGGTCGGGCCGCCCGGTCGCGTGGCTGGGATCGACGATGATCGGCAAATGGCTCTGTCCCTTGACGTTAGGGACGCTTGAGAGATCCAGCGTGTTTCGCGTCGAGTCCTCGAACGTGCCGCACGCCGCGCTCGCACAGAATCACCTCGCGGTTGCCCTGCGCCAGCACGTACTCGGCCGACATCAAGAGGTCCTTCACTGTCGCGCTCATCCCACGCTTCAGGAGCACTGGGGTCCGCGTCTTGCCGACCTCCTTGAGAAGGTCGAAGTTTTGCATGTTGCGGGCGCCGATCTGGATGATATCGGTGTAGCGCTCGACCAGTTCGACCTGGCGGGGGTCCATCACCTCGGTGACGACCGGCATGCCGAATCGGTCGCCCGTGGCCCGGAGCATCTTGAGCCCGTCCTCACCCAGCCCCTGGAAGCTATACGGACTGGTCCGCGGCTTGAACGCCCCACCCCGCAGGACGTTCGCCCCCGCCTCGCGCGCCTTCTCGGCGATCTCGGTCAGGATCGGCTCGCTCTCGATCGCGCACGGCCCGGCGATCATCATCAGGTGGCCGCGCCCGACCTTCACGCCCTTGATATCAAACTGCGAATCATCCGCATGAAACTCGCGGCTGGCCAGCTTGAACGGCTTGAGGATCGGAACGACCTGCTCGACCCCAGGAATCGCTTGCAAGGGCTGGACTTGCAGCTTGTCCTCATCGCCAATCACACCGATGATCGTGCGCGCGACTCCCTGGCTCAGGTGGGGGGTGAATCCCAGCGCCTCGATCCGCTCGATCACGTGCTGGATCATCTCGGGGGTCGGTTGCGGCTTGAGCACGATGATCATCGTCGGGGTCCCGTCCTCGCTCGGCTGTGGCGAAAGCTCGACGATCTCGGTACGGAGAGCGAACGCCAGTTAGGTGTAGGACCAAAGAGTGTACCGAACCCGCAAGGGCGGGGGAAGGCGAATGCGATCGAGATTCCCGGCGGCGGAAGCTCCTTCTCGGGACGTTCAATCAGAACCCGGAATCGCAATCGATATCTTCGCTACCACCCGCGCACCCGGATCGAGAAATCGAAAACGCTTCGATCCTGGAGCGGAAGCCGATCAAGTTCGTCTTGAAGCCCATTCGATATAACCGATCGAGTGCCCCTGGACCTGGAACAGGCGCTCTCCATCGACCAGAGGGGCCGTCGTCCGCCCCCTTACCTGCATTAGGTCTCATGCCTCTCGGTCCCGCGGCGAGTTCCGGGCGCAAAACGGCGGGATTTAAGGGATTGATGGATCATGACGGCCCGGACGGGGTTTACCGATCGGTCTGCGCATCGGCTTCGGCGGCGACTGATCTCGCCCGCTCGGAGTCGGCCCGATGGCGCTCGGACTGTGGGCCCTGGGTTTCATCGTGGCGGTCGCGGCGGCGGACCTCCTGTTCGTGGTCTCGGGATGCTGGGAGCTCTGCTGGGACGAGGCCGAATACTGGACGTGGTCGCAGCGACTCGACTGGAGCTATTACGCGCGTGGCCCGCTCGTCGCGATCCTGATCCGGCTGGGCACGGCGCTGGCGGGGCCGGCTAGCCAGGCACTCACCGGCTCCATGACCCCGGCGGTTCGCCTACCGTCCATCGTGCTGGGAGCGATCACGGCCTGGGGACTTTACCGGCTCGCCGCCGAGACCAGCGGACGACGCCGCGCGGGGCTGCTGGCTGTGCTGATCCTGCCAGCCTTGCCGCTGTTCCGGGTCGGCGCGATCCTGATGACCAGCGACACGTCGCTTGTCTGCTGCTGGGCCTGGGCCTCCGTCTGGACGTTTCGCGCTCTGCGAAGCGAACGGAGGTGGAGCGCCGGCTGGTGGCTCGCCTCGTTCTGTTGGCGCTGGGCGTCCTGGCCAAGTACACGATGCTGGCCTTCCCGGCAAGTGTTGGGCTTTACCTGGTCCTCGACCCGCCGCGTCGTGGACAGTTCGCTCGGCCCGGCTTCTGGCTTCTGGTTCTGGGCTGCGCCCTGGGCATGGTGCCGATCGTGGCGTGGAATATCGGCCACGACTGGGTGGCGGCCGGCCAGTTGTCCGAACGGCTGGGGTTCGCGACGCCGATGAACTGGTTCCAGCTCTCGACCCTCGGCGTCTTCCTCGCGGGCGAGGTCGCGGCCTGGGGGCTCTTCTGGCCGATCGGCCTCGTGGCGCTCGCTGACGGGTTCTGGTCCGGTGGTTCGATGGAGAGACGGCCACGTCCGGAGTCGCTCTACTTGCTCGCGCTCTGGGGTGTGGTCTGGCTCGCCTGCATCGCGGCGGCGCTTCTGGGTGAGAACGAGGTCAACTGGGCCGCGCCCGGATATCTCTCGATCCTGGCCCTGACGGGCACGTACCTCGATCGACGCCTTTTCCCGGCCGAGGGGTCGAATGCTCTCGGCTCGATTCGCCGGCGCTGGATTTACGGCGCCACCTGGGGCCTGTCAATGGCCTCGCTCTTCATCTTCATGCATCTGGCCTGGTTCTCGGCCGTTCTCGTGAGGCTCGCTCCGGCGGCGACCCCGAGTTGCCCGGCGCCGTTGCGTGTGATCGATCCGACGACCCGGATGCGCGGTTTCACGCCGTTGGGACCGATCCTGAAGGAACGGCTCGAGTCGCTCCGCGCGGCGGGGGGCGACCCCTTCGTCCTGACGCCGACCTATTCGTTGACGGCCTCGGCCAGCTTCGTCCTGGCCGGTGTCGAGAATCGGCCCGAGGAAGCCTACTGCCTGAGCTGGACCCCCGGCATGGCCGCGGCGGTGGCGAACCAGCACGACCTGTGGCATCCGAATCCGCGCGTCGATGCCGCGTCGTTCGCGGGCCGGCCGGCGATCGTCGTGGAGGACGGCAACGCCTCGACACCGAGCTACGCCCGCGGCCTGGTCGATCTGGGCATCTTCGAGCGTGCCGAGCCGACGGAGCGGATCGTGATCCGGGACCGAGGGACCGTGGTCGCCGCCTGGGACCTCACCGTCTGCCGCGGATATCGCGGACCACGCAATGTCGACGCGATGCGCCGCTTGTTCGCGGTCTATAGCACCCGGCGCTATTACAACGCCCACGGCGGAACTCGCGCGGGATTCATCGACGGTCTTTACCACGACCTCCTGGGCCGCGCCGCGAGCCCTGACGAGGAACGTTACTGGACCGGCGTGCTCGACCGCTTCGGCCCCACCCAGGTGGTCGCGCGGATGGCCGAGAGTGCTGAATATCGCCACGCGCACGCTTTGAGGTGATCGGCGATCGGCAGCGCTAGCTCGAAACTCGGATAAAAAGGACGAGGACGGGTTCCGCCACTTCGCGGTTCCCGTCCTCGCGATTTCGCGTCGATGCGGCGGTTGACCGGCCGGATCAGGCCGCGTGACGATCGCGGCTCCGCCTCCGAGCCGTGGTGACCATTCCGACGAGGACCAGCCCGACGCCCATAAGGACGATCGAGGCCGGTTCAGGAACCGTGCCCGCGATCTCGTACTGTCCTTCCGTCGTGCCAAACGAGAAGGTAGCGCCCGTTACCGTTGTACCGGCGGTGATGTCCGTGTCGCTGATCACGAAGGTCGCCGACTGTGAGAGGAAGGGATTGTGAGCGGGATTGCCATGGATCGAGCCGTTGGCAGCGCTGTAGACACCACTTCCGTCAGGCGCGCCGATGATCAGGTGGGTCGGACCCGCGTGCCCCGTGCCCTGAAGCACGTCCAGCGTGAATTGGGGCCCACTTTGAGTAAGGACCCAACCCAGGTTCGTGACGGGTGTCAACGCGCTCGGGTTACCGTTCTTGTCGATCGAGACCTCGTTGCTGCCCGTGCCCGTTCCGAAGCTGGGCGTGGCGGAGGGTGTGCTGCTCAGCGTGAATTTCAGGTCGCTCAAGGCCTGCGCGACATCGGTGGGATTCGCCTCGAGGTTCGTGAGCGTGATCGTGAGCTGACCCGCCGCGGTCGTGAAATCCGCCTCGGCCGAGACCGGACCGCTTGTCGTCGAGTTCACCGTGTAGGTAATCGAAGCTCCGAATGATTGGGTTAACATGACGGGCGTACCCGCCGCCAAAAGGCCAATAATCACGATCAATGTCTTGAACCGAACTCGCATGTCACATCCTCGTTTGAGCGATCCTCTTGGATCGAGATTTCATGGTGGCGCCGTCGCTCCATTGGTCGATTCCACTGATCCACAAGCTAGCTCGCATCGCAAACGCCTGTCAACGCATTTGTTCGGCTTTGCTCACTACCGCCTGATAACACTCACAAAACTCATCGTTTTGTCGCTTTTTGGTAACATTCAAAACCGCGCAAGGAAACATTCTGTGCCGGTTTTCGATCCGATTCAACGCGTACCGCCGCACGATCGTTCGCGTCGAACGTGCGGCGGTACGCGTTGAATGCCGATCTCGGGATCGAGTGGTTGCGCTGGCATCGCCGAACGTGGGAGACCCTCGAATCGAAGCGATGAGTTGATCGATCATTTAGACAGCGGGATCGATCGGGACGTGGTGTCGGTCGAGATGAGCTGTCCCTTGTAATAATAGCGGACCTGGACGAGCGTCATCGAGGTTACGTAATTCGACTCCCAGCTTACCGCCGAGTTGGTGATCGAGGCGGCGGGAGTGTAGCCGGCCAGCGAGTTGAGCGTGGTCGAGTAGGTGACACCCAGAAGGCCATTGCCCTGACCAAACTTGCCCCACGTGGTCGACTGGCCACTATCGATGTTGTAGGTGATGTTGCCCCCCGAGTCAATGCGCATCTGCTGCGTCCAGGTCACGGTCTCTCCGCTCGTCTGGAACTGGGCCGTTCCCTGAGTTGAGTAGCCCAGCACGCTGTTGCTCTGGTTCGACCAGACCTGGAGCTGTAACCCACCGGGCTGGAACGACGGGTACTCCCGGTAGTTCATGTCAAAGGCGACGAAGGGCATCGAATTATCGGAGACCGGGCTCATCGACGTGGTGATCTGAGGCCCAACCCCGGTGACATCGGGCGAACCAACAACAAGCTGCCAGTCTTCCTGTACCTGGTCGAACAGCGAAGGGATCGTCTGGGCCGCCGATTCGTGGTCAGGAAGCGCCAGCACGGCGCAGAACAGGAAGGACGCAACGGCGAACCTGGAAAGTCGCATCGCGGGAACTCCTAATAACCAATAAACATTGATTCAAAAAAATATGACGAATCGGCTCGATCATCAACGAGCCAGGAAGAGCTTCACCACGCCCCCCGATGTCCACGACTGCGGCGTGGAAGCGATCGCGGTCGGGTCCTGGAGCAAGGCGGGCTGGACGATCACGTACTTGTTACCTCCCTGGAAGTTGACGGCCATGATCCTCACGGCCTGAAATGTGTAAACGTTATACCATGCGTTGTTTCCGTTCCCGCCGCTGGTATTGTAGATTGGAAGGGCCCTGGGCTGGCCGATGATGGCTTCGAGGCTGCTCTTCAATCCGGCGCTGATACCAGGGTTGGCGCTGAAGACTCCGGCGGTGATCGTCGAATTCGGGAAGGTCGCGAGCTGGGCGGGAGTGATGCCATACTGGATCTGCGCCCCCAGGGTCGAGGTACTGTTGTTCGAGACGCCGACCTTGATCGTTCCCCAGTTGCCCGCCAGACCGCCCGATACGGGATAGGTCGTCGACTCGGCGATGCCGTCGGGACCGCTGGTCACGGTCTGGGTCGAGGAGTTCCAGGTGTACTGGTCGCCCGAGGTGCCGGCCATCATGCTGTCGTAGTTCGACTGATTCAGAACAATCGGCAGCAGGTTCGCGTAGTTGCTGCCGACAGCCTTGAATCCCGAGATACTGTAGTTCTGGGCGACCGCCGTGCTGGTGACGGTCTGGCTGGCACCGGGGAACCCCATCAGGTTACTGAAATAACGAGGGATCAGGCCGCCGTGCGACGAGTCGCGAGCGAGGGTGACCTGGACCGCGTTGAAGCTCGACGTACTGCCCGAATTGCTGAAGGTGGCGCTGGTGCTGGTCGGGTCGAGGTATCCGACCACGATCTGGCCGCTCGAGCTGTTGCTCGAGTTGGCGGTGATGACGGGCGCCTGCCCAAGAACGTTGTTATCCTGCGCGAAGGTGGTGGCCGCGGTATTGGCCGCGGTGATCACGCTGTCGAGACTTGACGTGCCGGTCACGCGCAGGTCGGCCGCGAGTTGCTGGGCGCCGGCCAGTGCCGCCGCATCGGCACCGGTACTGAGTTGGCTCCGCGCCACGGCGACCACGCTCAGGTCGACCGAGAGCGCGACGATTCCAAAGATGACGGGAAGGGTCAGACCGATAAACAAGGCGCTCATTCCGCGCCGATGGCGGCAGGCACGCCGCACCAGGTTATTGATCACGTGTAAACTCCTCAATCAGTTGGTCGGGCTTTCGCTGCTCATCGTGGCGGTGGCGTTGATGTTGCCGAAGTTGTACGGATTGCCGAGCCAGCTTATCTGGCTGAAGGGAACGCTCAGGCTGACCGTGATCGGCGTGCCTTGCGGTGCGGTGGTCCAGGTGTAGGGCGACGGGCACGTCGGGGTGATCGTGCCGACCGAGATCCCCGAGCCGCTGAGGACGTCGTCGATGTGAGTCTGAACGTCGGTCTGGGCGTAGCCGGGCATGACCGCGACGCGACAGCCCTCGCGGGCCGCGGTGGTGAGGAGCTGGGTGGCCATGCCCAGGCGGGCGGCCTCGATCTGGCCGATCAGCAAGGCCACGATCGCCGGCGCGACCAGAGCCAGCTCGACGGCGCTGGCGCCTTTGCGGCGTCGGGCTCTTCGTTGAGCTCGCATGATAGAACCAACCTCCGGATCAACGACTCGACAAGGAAATGAACGAGAACCAGGACCGGCCATGGGTCGCTCTGCAACAAGCGTAGGCCGCATTCCGGAGCCGCTCTGGACGTGTTGCTTTGCGGCAATATGGTCGATTCCGAAACCGATCCGTGCCGCTCATTTACATGAACCGTGCCGTGATCCGCATCACCCGGTTCAGGATTATTCGACGATCCCCAGGGCTGGCGTGGCGGTCGGATTGCTTGCGTTGTAGTTCACCGAGACCTGGGCCCCGTCGATGACCTGGAGGTCGTTCGAGATGAGCTGCGAGCCGTAGCTGTTTGAGGTGTTGCCCTGGGTGAACTGGATCATGGCGCCGGCGGCGTAGATCGTCCCGGTGATGCTGACCGACGATCCATTGCCGAAAAAGACCGTGTTGGTGTTGGCCCGATCCTGGTAGAGACTGATCCCGGCATAGGTTCCACTGCTGGGAGGTGAGAGGTTGATCGAGCCGCCGCCGTTAATCAGGTTAAATTGGCCGCCGCCATTGTCGATGTAGATCGTCACGCCGCTCCCCTTGACGGGCACGCCGTTGGACACAGTAAACCCGCCCCCCTTCATGTAGTAGACCCCCGGATTCATCGTGACGCTCGAACCGCCTCCCGAGAGTGTCAGGCCGCCATTGTAGACGCCCGGGTTGAGAGTGATCGGGTAATAGGCATAGGGAGGCGGGGGCGATTGCACCGTCAGGGTCGAGGGATCGGGAGGTTGCAGGTTCGCCAGCGGATCAGCAACCGACGAGGAACCGGGGTTCTGGGTCCCGTTGATCGATGAGCCGCCGATGACGTGTGAGTTGCCGACCATGCTCAGCGCGGTCGTCGTGATGTTTCCCGCGTTGGCCAGGGTCACGGCGGTTCCGCTGTTTGAATTGACCTGGATGCCCCCGTTAATCGTCGTCAGCTTGCTTCCGCCGCCTTGCTGATTACCCACTTGAAGGCTTCCCGAGCCATGCGGGTCGAGCACCAGGACCGCGTAGCCCGCCTGGGTCAGATACGTTCCTCGCGCCGCCGAACGCGCCGTTACCGTCAGGGAGCCGCTGCCCCACAGCGCGCTGAAGTACCGCGGCTGGGTGTACGTCACGAAAACCTCCGCGTAGCCGCTCTGCCCCTTGAATGTCCCCTGGCCCGGCGGAATATTCACCGTGGCGCTGGCCGTGGCATTGAGATGGGGATTGTGGCCGTTGACTCGCGCGTTCGCCGCCTTGGCGGCGTTGCCCTTGGAATCCTTGCCCTTGTTGGTGGGATATTCGTTGTAGAGGATATACGCCGCCGACAGTGCCGAGGCGTCGGCGAGCCCCTGGGCGGACTGGAAACTGCTAAGCTGCATACCGCCGTCCAGCGCGATCGACGTCACGCCGATGATCAGGGGCAGGGTCACCCCCACATACGCGGCGACCGTGCCCCGGCACGCGTCGCGGACTCTCCTGGAATGGAAGACCAGGCGTCGGTTCCATTTCATGGTGCCTCTTCCCTCGTGGTCGGATCAACGTTTCCTGGCTTCATTAAAATCATCAATAGGTCACAGGCATGACCGACGTGCTGGTGAAGCTCACGCTCGTGAACCAGAGCTCGGGTATCCAGTTGTAAGTGATGGTCACCGTGGCCGTCGTCGGGTTTGACGCGGGCGACATGGTCAGGGTGCAGCTCAACTGAGTGCTATCGAGTCCGACCACGCGCGGATTCACGGCGTTGGTCAGCACGTCCTGATTGGTCGGCGCCGATTTACCGTTCTCCTTCTGGTACTTCGGTCCATGCACCGACGCCCAGCGGGCGCGGCGCGGGAGAGCGAAGCGACCTGCTGGTATCGAAAGACGCCCATTCCGGTGGTCAATACACCCGCGGTCATCATCATCGCCGCCGAGTACGCCAGCGCAGCTTTCGATCGCGGAGACCCCGCGGCGAACGTGCCGGCTGCGATGAGGCTTGCCGAGGAACATCGCTCAGGTCCCTTCGCGGTTGTGCCCGTTCGTCGAGCCGGCCGTCCGGTCGGAATGACGACCCACTCACAGAGGCTCCGTCAAGGTCACTGCCAGCTCGCTCCAAGGTCCTTCGACCGAGGTCGAAGGGGAGGGCCCTCGGAGCGATCAGGGCGATACCGGCATCTCGAACGTCTGGCTCAGATTGATCGAGTTCGTGATCCCGGGATAGTTGATCAAGGTCGAGAACGTATAAGTCACCTGGACGGCAACATAGCTGTTGCCGGCGGAGTCGGTGCTCGAGCCGGTCGTGGGAATGCGCGTCACGCTGATCGACGAGGCAAGCTGGTCGGCATCGGCAACCGTCGCAGCTTGCAGCGAGCCATAGGGGGAGCTCGCCGGGTTGGCCGCGTAGACCGCACCATTACGCGCGCAATTGGTGATTGTGGTCATCGCGTTGAAGGCCCGCGCGAAATCGACGGTCGCGATACACAGGAAACCAAGAAAGGGCGCCATGGCTGCTAACTCCACCGCAGCCATGCCACGTCGCCGGTAATTTCGAGCCTGGGATCGCCCTGTGCCGCGAATTCTGGTTCGTATCATCGGACGGTACGAGCCCGATCGACGGCGGTCGATCCACCCCGGCAACGCGCCCCTGGGAGATCGCCGCGCTTCCTCGATGAATTCTCAACAATCAATAGGCCATGTTGGCCTCGGCTACAAATGGAACGGGAATACGATTTGCGCATGTCGATTGGCGACAACATCGACGTCACGCGAGGTCGGGGGTGGAGTAGATCGGCTCCCGGGAGACTGGGCGGTTAGGCTAGCTCTCGATGCACTCGCCGCGGGGGTACGAGCCCAGGACTTCGAGCCGCTCGCACTTCTTGCGGACGGCGTCGATGGCGTGCTGAACGGGCTCGTCGGAGGCGTGGCCCTCGATGTCGAGGAAGAAGAGGTAGGAGGGATCGTGACCGGGGCCGGGCCGCGCCTCGGCGAAGGGGAACGACTCGATCCAGGTCATGTTTACGCCGTACTTCTTGAACGGGGCGATGGCGTCGACGAGGGCGCCGGTCTGGTTGGCGAGGCGGAGCATCAGGGTCGTCTTGTCCTTGCCCGGTGCGTCGGCTCGGAGCTTTCGCCAATGACGGCGAACCGGGTGACGTTGTGGGGCTGGTCCTCGATGTTGGCCGCCAGGACGTTGAGCCCGTAGGCGTCGGCCGCGGCCCGGCTGGCCACGGCGGCGGCGAACTCCTCGCGCTGGGCGTGCTCGGCCGCCGGCGGCCGTCGAGATCGATGTCGATCGAGCCGCGCCTGCGGAAGGTTCTTGCCCAGCCAGTGCCGGCACTGCGAGAGGGCCTGGTCCTTGGAGTAGATGCGCTGGACCTGCCCCCACTCGCAACGGCCGATCAGGCAGTGGTGGACCCGCAACTTCACCTCGGCCCGGATCTTCAGACCCGGCAGTCGGACGAACATCTCCAGGGTGTCGACCACCCGGCCGTCGGTCGAGTTCTCCAGGGGCACGATCCCGAACTGGACGTGCTGCCGGTTCACTTCCTCGAAGACTGCCGCGATCGAACCGACCGGGACGTGCTCGACCGCCTCGCCAAACTTGGCGACCGAGGCCAGATGGCTGTAGCTGTATTGCGGCCCCAGGCAGGCGATCCGGAGGGGACGCTGGAGCGCCCGGCTGCTGCTGAGGATCTCGCGAAAGATCAGCCGGAGCGTCTCCGGCGGATCGGCCCGCGATTGCCCGCCAGCGCCCGGGTGATCACCTCTTCCTCGCGCGCCGGCGACCAGACCTCGATCCCTTGCTTCTGCTTGACCTGGCCGATCTGCTGCGAGATCTCGGCCCGTCGGTTCAGGAGCGCGACCAGTTCCTTGTCGATCCGGTCGATCTCACTCCGCAACGTGGCGAGCGACGGACCGCGCCTCGCGTCGGCGGCCGGACCGGAGCCCGTCGAGGACGGGGCGACGTCGGGCTTCATGGCGGGTCGGGACCGGGTTTGGGGCAGCTTGCGAGGCATCGGTCCACTCGGGGCAAGAACGAAGAGCGGCCCGGGGAGGCGCCCTTTGGTTTCGGACGCAACTACGTCGGTGATAAGTGGATACAAGAAAGGTCAACGGCTGTCAAGGCGATTTCCACCCGACCGCTCCCGCGGCGTTGTTTCCCTGGCCCCGCCAATCGGGTAAAGTGAATCCTTCATGAGCCGTGTGCCAGCACGTTTGGTTGATCGCCCGGGTCCACATCCTCTGGGAAGCTGCCATTCTTGCAGGTGACGCTTTTGAGCCCATGCGACTTTGACTGCCAATTTGGCAGCACCGTGACGAAAAACCTGGGAATCAAGAGTTGCCCCGCAACCTAACACACTACCAGAAAACGGTTTCCGGCTTGATGGCCGGAGCCGCTGATGGCTGGCACTGTGGTTGCTTACTCTATTAAACTCGATGGGCTGCGAGGTTCGGGCAAGCTTTGCTAGAAGAGCGTTTTGAGAAAGCTTCTTCCCGGTGAAGGCGATCGGTCGGGGCGAGCCGCGGAGATTTCGGCGGGTGTCCGGACCGAGCGGCGTCACACGGGGTTTCCGCGCTGGCTGACCGCTGGAGCCTAAGGGTAAAAGTTCCGTTTCCGCTCCCTCGTCACCGCACAATTCAAGATGGTTCGGATCGGAAAGGAGATGGGTCGTGGCAGAAGGTGAAAAGATCATCGGCATCGACCTGGGGACGACCAACAGCGTGGTCGCGGTGATGGAAGGGGGCGACGTCACGGTCATCGCCAACCAGGAGGGGAGCCGCCTGACCCCCTCGGTCGTGGCGTTCACCCCCAAGGGCGAGACCCTGGTCGGCGAGCCCGCCAAGCGGCAGGCGGTGACCAACCCGGCCGGGACGGTCTACTCGATCAAGCGGTTCATGGGCCGCCGCCACGACGAGGTTCGTGGCGAAGAGAAGATGGTCCCCTACCAGGTCGTGGGCGGGGCCAGCGACTTCGTCAAGGTCCAGGTCGGCGGCAAGGACTACACGCCGCCCGAGATCTCGGCGATGATCCTCCGCAAGCTCAAGGAGGCCGCCGAGAGCTACCTCGGCCACAAGGTCCGCAAGGCGGTCATCACCGTCCCGGCCTACTTCAACGACAGCCAGCGCCAGGCGACCAAGGACGCCGGCCAGATCGCCGGGCTGGAGGTGGCGCGGATCATCAACGAGCCGACCGCCGCGGCCCTGGCCTACGGGCTGGACAAGAAGAAGAACGAGAAGATCGCCGTCTTCGACCTGGGCGGCGGCACCTTCGACATCTCGATCCTCGACGTCGGCGACGGCGTCTTCGAGGTCCTCTCGACCAACGGCGACACCCACCTCGGCGGCGACGACTGGGACGAGGCCCTGATCAACTACATCGCCGACGAGTTCAAGAAGGAGCAGGGGATCGACCTCCGCAAGGACCAGATGGCGCTTGCAGCGGCTCAAGGAAGCGGCCGAGAAGGCCAAGAAGGACCTCTCGTTCCAGACCCAGGCCGACATCAACCTGCCGTTCATCACGGCCGACCAGTCGGGCCCCAAGCACCTGACGATGACGATCAGCCGGAGCCAGTTCGAGCGGCTGACCGACAGCCTCTTCGAGCGCTGCAAGGCGCCGGTCCTGAAGGCCCTGGACGACGCCAAGCTCAAGGCGGCCGAACATCGACGAGGTCGTGCTGGTCGGCGGCTCGACCCGGATGCCGCGGGTCCAGCAGATCGTCAAGGAGATCTTCGGCAAGGAGCCGCACAAGGGGGTCAACCCCGACGAGGTCGTCGCCGTCGGCGCCGCGATCCAGGGGGCGGTCCTGACCGGCGAGGTCAAGGACCTGCTGCTGCTCGACGTCACCCCGCTGTCGCTCGGCCTGGAGACCAAGGGGGGCGTCTTCACCAAGCTGGTCGAGCGGAACACGACGATCCCGACCGAGAAGAAGGAGACCTTCACCACCGCCGAGGACAACCAGACGGCCGTCACGATCAAGGTCTACCAGGGCGAGCGGCCGATGGCCGCCGACAACCGGCTGCTCGGCGAGTTCAACCTCGAGGGCATCCCGCCCGCGCGGATGGGGACGCCGCAGATCGAGGTGGCGTTCAACATCGACGCCAACGGCATCCTCAACGTCACCGCCCGTGACAAGGGGACGGGCAAGGAGCAGACGATCAAGATCGAGTCCTCGGGCGGCCTCACGAAGGACGAGATCGAGCGGATGCAGCGCGACGCCGAGTCGCACGCCGCCGAGGACAAGCGGAAGCGCGACCTGGCCGAGGCCCGCAACACCGCCGATCAGCGGGTCTACCAGCTCGAGAAGCTGCTCGACGAGAACAAGGACAAGCTCTCCGAGACCGACAAGGCGGCCGTCCGCGCGGCGATCGACAAGGTCAACGAGGCCAAGAAGGGGGACGACGCCGCGCGCCATCACCCGCGCCGTCGAGGACCTCCAGCAGCGCCAGCCAGGCGATGGCCGAACACCTCTACTGCCGGCCCAGCGCCGGCGCCGGTGCCGGCGCGGGAGCCGGGGCCGGCCGGCCGGCCGGCGGCCGGAGCCGCCGGTCGTCGGCAACGGAGGTGCCAAGCCCGACGACGTGATCGACGTCGAGTTCGAAGAGAAGAAGTAACCCGGCAGGCCGCTCGACTGCGGGGGGTGGGGCTCGAGGTCCGCCTCCCCTGGTCGCGTTATCGTTCGAGCCCTTCCGACGCCCGCGGATCGACTCGCGCGAACGGACCGGACCGCGGTGGCCTCTCGAGCGTCGCCGCCGCGCGACGTCTTGCCCCCTGGAGCCGATCGCGATGTCTCTCGAAAGCGCTCGGGCCGTCTATCCTATCCTCGTCCAGCTCGCCCGCGACCTCTCCCAGGCGGCCCGCGACCGGCGGACCGCCGTCTGGGTCTCCTACGACGACTTCTGCCAGCGCTGCAAGGACGTCGGCATCAAGGAAACCCCCCGCACCATCGCCACCAAGCTCCTCAAGCCGCTCCAGACCGCCTGCCTCGAAAAGAACCTCCCCGACCTGAGCGCGCTGATCATCCAGAAACCCAAGGCCCGCAGCGACTTCGGCAACCTGCTCCGGCCCTCCGACGGGTGGTGGGAGCCGTACGTCACGCGCGGCGAGACCGACCGTCGGCGACGTCGGGTTCTGGTTCAAGCAGTTCCAGGCCGCCCGCGATTACGCCGACTGGCCCGAGGCCCCGTTCTTCTGAACGCCGAGCGTCCCGGACAGCGCCGCGGCTCCAGTCGCCGGCGGCACGATGCACTCCGTCACTCGCATCGCCGGACGCTTTCGCGAACCATCGGGAATTGCTTGCGTACTGATCGCGGCGATTTTCCCAACAAGAAACTTAATTCCCGATGCGCCGCGGTTGCGGGCCGTGACGAGGTGATATCATGGCCTTTCGATTCGATAAATTGACGTTGAAGAGCCAGGAGGCCGTCCAGAAGGCGCAGGCGCTGGCCGCGGAGCGGGGGCATCAGCGGCTCGAGCCGATGCACTTGCTGGCGGCCCTGCTCGACCCCGAGCAGGCGGTGGTCCGGTCGCTGCTGAACCAGCTCGGCGTCAACCCCGCGCAGGTCCTGCAAGGCGGCCGAGGAAGGGCTGAACTCGCTGCCCAAGGTCACGGGCGGCGAGACGACGCTCGGGCCCGACCTCGACCGCGTCCTCGAGCAGGCGCAGCGACGAGGCCGACCGGATGAAGGACCAGTTCGTCTCGGTCGAGCACTTGCTGCTCGGCCTGACGAAGGTCAAGAGCAAGGCCAAGGACCTCCTCGACGGCGCTCGGCGTGACCGAGAAGGAGGTGCTCCAGGCCCTTCAGAAGGTCCGGGGCGGCCAGCAGGTCACCGACCAGAACCCCGAGGACAAGTACCAGGCGCTCGAGAAGTACGGCCGCGACCTGGTCGAGCTGGCCCGGCAAGGGCAAGATGGACCCGGTCATCGGCCGCGACTCGGAGATCCGCCGGGTCGTCCAGGTGTCTGAGCCGCCGGACCAAGAACAACCCCGTCCTGATCGGCGAGCCGGGGGTCGGCAAGACGGCGATCGTCGAGGGCCTGGCGCAGCGGATCGTCTCGGGCGACGTGCCCGAGAGCCTGCAGAACCGCAAGGTCATCGCGCTCGACATGGGCGCGCTGGTCGCCGGCACCAAGTTCCGCGGCGAGTTCGAGGAGCGGCTCAAGGCCGTCCTCAAGGACGTCACCCAGTCCGAGGGGCGGATCATCCTGTTCATCGACGAGCTCCACCTGGTCGTCGGCGCGGGCAAGGCCGAGGGGTCGATGGACGCCGCCAACCTGCTCAAGCCGGCCCTGGCCCGCGGCGAGCTGCGCTGCATCGGCGCCACGACGCTCGACGAGTACCGCGAGCACATCGAGAAGGACCCCGCCCTCGAACGACGGTTCCAGCCGGTCTTCGTCGGCGAGCCGACGGTCGAGGACACGATCGCGATCCTCCGCGGCCTGAAGGAGCGGTACGAGGTCCACCACAAGGTCAAGATCAAGGACTCGGCCCTGGTCGCCGCCGCCAAGCTCTCGTCGCGCTACATCACCGACCGCTTCCTGCCCGACAAGGCGATCGACCTGGTCGACGAGGCGTGCAGCCGGCTGGCGATGGAGCTCCAGTCGGTCCCGACCGAGATCGACGTCCTCCAGCGCCGGCTGCTCCAGCTTCAACTGGCCAAGCGGATGCTCGCCAGCGAGACCGAGGAGCACGCCCTCGAGCGGCTGGCCGAGGTCGAGGAGGAGATCGCCAGCGTCGAGAAGGAGACTGCAGGACCTCCGCGGCCAGTGGGAGATGGAGAAATCGGGCCTGGGCGACATCCAGAAGGTCCGCGAGCGGCTGGCCGCCGTCCAGATCGAGTAGCAAGCCGACGCATGGGACGAGATCCGCCAGATGCAGCAGCGCGGCGAGCGGCCCGACGAGACGCAATACCAGGAGCTCGCCAGCTCGACGCCGAGCGCAAGCAGCTCGAGCAGCAAGATCGCCCAGGCCGAGGCGGCCGGCGACGGCAGCCAAGCCGCAAGGACGCCCGGCACGGCTGCTGAAGAAGGAGGTCGACGCCGAGGAGATCGCCGAGGTCGTCAGCCAGTGGACCGGCATCCCGGTCGCCAAGATGCTCACGACCGAGCGCGACAAGCTGCTCAAGCTGGAGGACCAGATCCATCTGCGGATGGTCGACCAGGACGCCGCCGTCAAGGCCGTGGCCGACGCCGTCCGGCGCAGCCGGGCCGGGCTGCAGGACCCGAACCGGCCGATCGGCTCGTTCCTGTTCCTCGGCCCGACCGGCGTCGGCAAGACCGAGCTGGCCAAGGCGCTGGCCGAGTTCCTCTTCGACAGCGAGACGGCGATGGTCCGGCTCGACATGAGCGAGTTCGGCGAGCGGCACAACGTCGCCCGGCTGATCGGCGCCCCTCCGGGCTACGTCGGCTACGAGGAAGGGGGCCGGCTCACCGAGGCGATCCGCCGCCGGCCGTACTCGGTCGTCCTGCTCGACGAGATCGAGAAGGCGCACCGCGACGTCTTCAACGTCCTGCTCCAGGTGCTCGACGACGGCCGGCTGACCGACGGCCAGGGCCGGACGGTCGACTTCCGCAACACGGTCATCATCATGACCTCGAACCTCGGCAGCCAGGAGATCGCCGAGCTCGCCGCCGACGGGCGACGAGGAGCGGATGCGGCGGGCGGTCATGAACGTGCTGAAGGCCGAGTTCCTCCCCGAGTTCCTGAACCGGATCGACGAGACGATCATCTTCCACCCGCTCGGGATGGAGGAGCTGACGCAGATCGTCGTCATCCAGCTCCGGCGGCTCCAGGCCCAGCTCGCCGAGGCCGGGCTGACGATCCGGGTCACCGACGAGGCCAAGCGACAGCTCGCCGAGGAAGGGTTCGACCCGGCCTACGGCGCCCGGCCGCTTGAAGCGGGTCATCCAGCAGCGGATGGCCAACCCGCTGGCCACGGCCCTGCTCGAAGACCGGGTCGCGCGAGGGGAGCACCGTCGTGATCGGCTGGGACGGCCACGACTTCACCTTCGAGACCGCGGCGCCGAACCGGTGCGAGCCTGATTGCTCCGGTCACGCGACATCATGCGTCTCACCGTGGCGCGGCGTGATGGCGACTTTCCCTGAAGAGTAGACACCACCCACCAACTGCCGGGGGCCGCACCCGGTGGGTGGTGTCCGTTCTACGCATAATTAATTCTGCGTATCAGCAAAGACGCGTTCGTTCTCAGTTCGACTCGCTCTTGTCCTTGTCGGTGGTCTTCGCCGCCGTCTTGGTCTTGGCCGAACTGCCGGTGCTGGAAGCTGTGGAGGTCGATGTTGAACTAGTCGTCGGCTTCTTCTTCTTTTTTGACTTGCTTCCGGCCGTGGCGAGGCCATTACTGGAACCCGCGGGATACGCGTTGTTGTGTGTTCCCGTTCGGGTTATTCATAGTGCTGTTGGGATTATTGCCGGCCTTCTGCATTTTCTGCATCTGCTGCATGTACTGTTGCTGCTGCTTCATCATCATCTGCTGATACCGCATCATCATCATTTGTTCTTGCATCTGCTCGGCGACGAACGGGTTACCGCCCGACTGCTGCATCATGTTCATCGGGACCGTGCCGAACGGGGTGTTAACGTAGCCGCCCCCTCTGCCGTATCCCCGCGCGTCGGCGTGACCGGTGAACAGCGTCGCCGCCGACAGAAAGGCCAGTACCGCGATGGTGCGCGTGGCGATCCTCATCATCTTTCCCCCCCGAGAAGTCCGTTGAGGCGTGAGTCTTCCCTGCAAACCAGTGGCATGATTCATGGAAGCATCCACTATCTTACGGCTTCCCCGTTCAAATTGCGAGTCGTTATTTCCTGATTTTCCGACGTGACCACCGAACCGGCCCAACTTTTGTGTTCTTGACGTCGCGCGGCGGTCCTTGTATCATGAGTGATGACGGACTGGGGTCGGATCGTGCCTGTTGTACCGAGGGTAGGGACGTTGCGCTGGCTTCGTTGGTGGCCTGCCTGCCTCTACGTGCTGGCCACCGTGCTCGCACAGGGGCTGCACGAGCATCATGACGGTGAGCTTCGAGCTCCCCGTTGCGAGCTGAGCTGCGCGGACCGCGAGACGCACCTTTCGGGCCATGGCGCCCCGGACCTCGACCACCTTCGTACCGATTGTCTCGCCTGCCAGTTCCGGGCCGAGCACCAGGGGTGCCCGCTCGCGACCCCTTCGTCCTTCTTGCAGCCGAGCGTCGCGCTCGACGCCCCGATCGACACGACACCGACCTACCAGAAGACGTGTCGGGTGCGGTCGTGCCGGGCCCCGCCGCGGGTCTGAACGCGTTCTCTGGTTTCTCCGACCGTGCTGGCACCGTCACTCACTTCGTTTCCCAACTCTCGACGGTCCCTGCGCGAGTCGACGCGCGTTCACCGTGGTCTGGACCAAACGGGCGGCGATCCAAGCCGATCGCCGCGGGCACCAGTCGAAGGACATTCCCATCCATGGATTCGCTTCGGTCGCGTCACCGGCGCGGTCCCGGAGGTGTTGCGATCGTGGTCGCGCCGCCCCGGACCGCCGGATTCACCTTGATCGAGCTACTGGTGGTGATCTCGATCATCGCCATCCTGATCGCGTTATTGCTCCCCGCCGTCCAGGCCGCCCGCGAGGCGGCGCGTCGGTCGAGCTGCGTCAACAACCTGAAACAGATCGGGCTGGGCCTCAACAATTATGCGAACTCCGTCGGCGTGTTCCCTCCCGGTTACGTTAGCGGGGTCTTGCCGGGGGTCGTCGACCCTTGCGACGCCGACACCGAGAACTCGACCTCGGTTGATACCGGTCCCGGCTGGGCCTGGGGGAGCATGATCCTGCCCCAGATGGAGCAGGTCCCCCTCTATAACTCCATCAACTTCAGCCTGTCGGTCGCCTATCCGGCCAACAACACGTGCAGCCTGACGGTCGTCAACGCCTACCTCTGCCCATCGGACCCGGGACCGAACAGTATCCCCGTGTTCAAGGACCCGCCCGACCCGGCCAACCCGGGAAGCTACAGCGGCTCGGCGATCGCCGACACCGTGGCGCGGGGCAACTACGTCGGCATGTTCGGCCTGGGCGAGATCTGTGCGAACTCCGGGTCGACCGACCTGCCGAACTCAGGCTCGATCGGCATGCACTCAGGGATGTTCTACCGCAACAGCCGGACCTCGTTCGCCGACATCACCGACGGCACGAGCCAGACGATCGCCATCGGCGAGCGGAGCCACAACCTGAGCTACGTCACCTGGACCGCGCGCTCGGTCAACGGCTGGCTCGGCAAGACCTCGACCTTCGAGGGCGGGACCGACCAGTTCAACCCGTCGCCCGAGGAATGCTGGACCCAGGTCCTCGGTCCCGCCGGTCTCGAGGACGGCAACCGGACGCCCAATGACCCGGAGGCCCACGTCGAGGACTACTGGAGCCGCCACCCCGGCGGCGTCAACTTCCTCTTCGCCGACGGCTCGGTCCACTTCCTCAAGCAGTCGATCAGCCCCATCCCCTGGCGCGCCCTGGCCACGCGAGCGGGGGCTGAGGTAATCTCGGCGGATAGTTATTGAAGATGAAGAATCATCCGAAATCCTCCAGAAGCGTGGGCGAATCGCCGCGCTTCCGGAGGATCTCGGGTGGTGCGTTTGAGGTTTCACGCCGATTCGCCCAGTGGCACCTGGCGCGGCGGGCCGATCGGCGAGCCGCGGTGTCGGGCTTGAACTCGGCCTTGTCGATCCGGTAGCGGCGGAGCTTTTCGCTGATGCTCCGGCGCGAGAGGCCGCAATGCGCGGCGCAGCGGTCGATCCGGCCGCGGTAGCGCTCGAGGACGCGTGCGAGGTAGGCGCGCTCGATCCGTTCGGTCAGCTCGTCGGTGATCGACTGGAGCGGGCGGTGGAGGTCGAAATCGAGGCTGAACGGCTCCTCGCGGGTCGAGACGATCTGCGCGGGGAGGTTTTCGGGCTCGATCGACGGGGCCTGGGGTCGTGACGACCACCTGCTCGATGACGTGCTCGAGCTCGCGGACGTTCCCCGGCCACTCGTACCGGGCCAGCCGCGAGAGGGTCTCGCGCGAGAACGTCTTGGTCGGCAGTCGCCGTTCCTGGAGCCGCTTCGAGGAAGTGGTTGACCAGCAGCGGGAATGTCGTCGAGCCGCTCGCGCAAGGGGGGGAGCTCGATCGGCGACCACGTTGAGCCGGTAATACAGGTCCTCGCGGAACCGGCCCGCGGCGACGGCCTCGGCCAGGTTGATGTTGGTGGCGGCCAGGACCCGGCAATCGGCCTGGATGACCTCGGTGCCGCCGACCCGCTCGAAGGTCCCGTCCTGCAGGACCCGGAGCAGCTTGGCCTGCATGCCCGAGCGGTAGCTCGCCGATCTCGTCGAGGAAGAGCGTGCCGCCCTTGGCCTGCTCGAACCGCCCCTTCTTCTGGCGGTCGGCCCCGGTGAACGCGCCGCGCTCGTGGCCGAAGAACTCGCTTTCCAGGAGCGGCTCGGGCAGCGCCGCGCAGTTCGACGGCGACCAGCGGGCCCTGCCGGGTGGCGTCGGTGTAGTGGATCGCCTGGGCGACCAGCTCCTTGCCCGTGCCGGTCTCGCCGGTGATCAGCACGGTGCAGAGCGACGAGGCGACCCGCGCCACCCGGGCGAAGACCTCGCGCATCCGGGGGCTGCTGCCGACCAGGTTATGGAACGCGTACCGCTGCTGCAAGCCCTTGCCGGAGCGCCCCGACCTCGTCCTGGAGCTGTGCGGTCCTCCAGGGCCTGCTCGACCAGCACTTCGAGCCGGACCGAGTCGATCGGCTTGAGCAGGTAGTCGTACGCGCCCAGCTTCATCGCCTCGACGGCCGAGTCGATCGAGGCATGGCCGGTCATCACGATCGACGGTGACCGGCAGGTCGCGCTGGCGGATCTCGCGGATCAGGTCGAGTCCGGCGATCCCGGGCAGGCAGAGGTCGGTCAGGACCAGCGAGAAGTTCCGCTCGACCAGCCATTCCAGCGCGGTCGTGCCGTCGTGGGCGACCTTGATCCGGCGGCCCGGCAGTGCCAGCAGTTGAGAGAGCTGCTGGCAGACCAGCTCGCTATCGTCCACCACAAGGATGCGTCGATCCATGGCGCCCTCATCCAAGGTTGAGGTGGGTGGGGAACGATTCCCGTGCGGCAAACCCAGCAAGGCGCGGCACACGATCGGGGCGGGGCGAGCGGAACGATTCGATCGGAGCGGCTGGTCGAACCAGGATGCTCGATGGTGCCCGGGTGCTGTCCTCGTCTCGGATCGACGGAGAGTCTCCCAACAAAGGAGTAGACTACGCCATTTCGCACGTGTGTCAAGCCGAAACCGACCGATCGGACGATGCCGATCCGCGCGCGGGCACCGCGCTTTTTTCTCGAGCAATCCCGGCACAACGCACGCTACGATCGGTACTTGCCAGGAGCGACGCCGAGCCGTTCGACCCTCTAGCCAAAGATCAACACGAGCCGCCCATGCGCTGGTTAAGTAATGCCGGTCGCTACGAGCCTGGTGCTGATTTCGCTCATCGTGGTCACGAGCGGAAGCCGCCGAGCCCTGCGCCACCTGCCGAGCCAGAACCGGCGGCCGAGGCCCCCGATAGTGTCCAGGTGGTTGCACCGCAGCCAGCTCGGCACGGTCGAACCGGTCGCGATTACGAGATCAGCCTGGGGCCGATCCGGCTGGGTCGTTCCGGGTGCCGGGGACTCGACACCTTCGCGGGCTTCGATCGGTTCCGCGGGCTGGTTGGGATCGTGGTGATCCTGGTGGGTGCGTGCGTTGATCTCGACCGACCGCACGGGCGGTATCGCTCCGGGTGCTTTTCTGGGGCCTGGCGCTTGCAGTGGGTCTTCGCGCTGCTGGTCCTGCGCGTTCCGGCGGGGATGCGAGGCGTTGAAACGGGCGGGGAACGTGGTCAAGGGGGTGCTCGACTGCGCCCTGGACGGGGCCCGGCTTCGTCTTCGGACCGAAGCTGGTCGATGCCGACGGCCCGGCCGGGTTCGTGTTCGCGTTCCGGGTGCTTGCCGACCGTGATCTTCGTCGCCGCGCTCTTCGCGGTGCTTTACCACCTCGGGATGATGCAGTGGGTCGTCCGGGGGTTCGCCTGGATCATGGCCCGCTTGCTGGGCACCAGCGGCGCCGAGTCGCTCGACGTGGCGGCGTCGCTGTTTCTGGGTCAGACCGAGGCCCCGCTGACGATCCGGCCCTATCTGCCCCGCCTGACACAGTCGGAACTGCTGACGGTGATGACAGCGGGCATGGCCCACGTCTCGGGAGGAGTGATGGCCGCTTATTTCGCGTTCGGGGTCGAGCCCCGCCATATCTTGACGGCCGTGATCATGACGGCGCCGGGCGCGATCCTGCTCTCAAAGATGCTGCGTCCCCGAGACCGAGCAGTCCCGAGACGCTGGGCACGATCCGGGCCGATGACGCGAGCTCGGCCCGACGCCAACCTGCTCGACGCCGCCGCCCGCGGCACCCGCGACGGCCTGCACCTGGCCCTGAATATCGCGGCCATGCTGATCGCGTTCCTCGGCCTGATCGCCCTGGTGAACAAGGGGTTGGGCTTCGCTGGCACCTCGCTCGAGATCCATCCTGGGCACGGTTCTGGCCCCGGTGGCCTACCTGCTGGGCGTACCCTGGTCCGACTGCCGCGCCGTCGGCGGGCTGCTCGGGACCCGGACCGTGCTCAACGAGCTGATCGCGTTTGGCAAGCTTGGCGACCTTGAAGGACCAGATCTGCGCCGCGATCGTTCACGATCGCCACGTTCGCGCTCTGCGGGTTCGCCAATATCAGCTCGATCGGCATCCAGCTCGGCGGGATCGGCGCGCTGGCTCCCGAGCGCCGGCATGACCTGGCGCGCCTGGGCTTCCGGGCGTTGCTCGCGGGAACCCTGGCCAATTACCTTTCGGCCTGCATCGCGGGGATCCTCCTATGACGACCGCCTCGAACCCGAATTCGAACCCCGGCGGCGTCTTCAATCGCGCCGCGCCGCCGCCGACGCCATCCTCGCCGCGCTCGGCGTGTCCGCCCCGCCCACGATCGGGCTGGTTCTGGGCTCCGGTCTCGGCCCGATGGCCGACCGGCTGGATGATGTCGTCGTGATCCCGTATGGCCAGATCCCCCACTTTCCCGAGCCGACCGTCGCGGGGCACCTGGGCCGCCTGGTGGTCGGCGGTCTGGGAGGGACGCGCGTCGCGGCGTTCCAGGGACGGTTTCACAGCTATGAAGGCCACGATCTCGACACCGTGACGTTCCCAATCCGGGTGCTCCAGTGTCTGGGCGTCGCCAGCGTGATCCTGACGGCGGCGACCGGCGGCATCAACACCGCGCTCGAGCCGGGCGACGTGGTCTGTCTGTCGGACCACCTCAACCTGATCGGCGCCAACCCGCTCCGCGGCCCCAACGACGACGCGGCTGGGCGTCCGGTTTCCCGACATGACGCAGGTCTATTCGCCCCGGCTCCGGTCGATCGCGCACGAGGAAGCGGGGCGGATCGACCTGGCGATGAAGGATGGGGTTTACGCTTGCCTTCCCGGCCCGAGCTATGAGACCCCGGCCGAGATCCGAATGCTCGAGGAACCTGGGGGCCGACGTGGTCGGCATGTCAACCGTCCCCGAGGCGATCGTCGCCCGGCACGCGGGCATGGAAGTGCTGGCCTTCGCGCTGGTGACGAACCTGGCCGCGGGGGTGCTTGACGCCGAGATCGATCACGCCGAAGTCCTCGCGGCGGGCAAGGCCGCCGCTCCCCGGCTCGGGAGAGCTGATCGAATCGGTGGTGTGCCGGATGGCGGCGGAGGATCAAACGCCCCGGTAAGCCCGATCGAGCAGGTCGATCGGGTGAACCACCTCGACCGGACTCCCCGCCTGCTTCGACCTGGCGGGCGATCTGGAGGATGCAGCCCACGTTACCGGTGGCGACAACCTGAGCGCCCGTGGTCGTGATCCGCTCCATCTTCCGTCGGCCGAGCCGTTCGGACATCTCGGGCTGGGTCAGGTTGTACGTCCCGGCGGCGCCGCAGCAGATCTCGCTCTCGTCGAGCGGGACCAGCTCGAGTCCGGGGATCGCCGCGAGCAATCGGCGGGGCTGGACGCGGACCTGCTGTGCGTGACAGAGATGGCAAGCGATCGTGATAGGCGACGGTCCGATAGGAATCGGATGGGTGGGGGCGACCAGGCCGAGTGCGACGAGGAACTCGGAGATAACGTTGACCTTCGACGCGAACCGCGGCGGCGGCGTGCGCGGTCGTCGGGAAGTAAATGGCCGTAGTCCTTGAGCATCGCGCCGCAGCCGGCGGCGTTGACGATGATCGCGTCGAACGCCTGCGGGTCGAATGCCGCCAGGTTCTGTCGCGCCAGATCCAGGGCAGGGGCCTCGACCCCCGAGTGATAGTGGATCGCCCCGCAGCACCCCTGACCGCGAGGGATGACCACCTCGCAGCCGTTGCTGCTGAAGGACCCGGGCGGTGGCGGCGGTGGTCTCGGGGAAGAGGGCGTCGGAGACGCAGCCCAGGAACAGGGCCACCCGCGCCCGCCGCGGGCCGATCGGCGGCAGGACCTCGGGAAGCGATGCGCCAGGGCCGGGCCGGCCAGCTTGGGCAGCATCGCCTGCAGCCGTCGGAGCGTGCCGGGCAAGAGCCGGGTCAGCCCCGATCGACTCGGCCAGGTCGAGCAGGCCGAGTCTTCTGGAACAGACGCGCCGGCAGCGAGCGCCGCCTTGACCCGGCCGGCGTAGGGGAACAGGTGGTGCAGGATCAGTCGATCGAGCAGGCCCATGCTCTCATCGGCCGGCGCCGTCGCCTGGAGGGCCACCTTGAACGGCTCGATCATCTGGCCGTACTGGACGCCCGAGGGACAGGCGCTCTCGCACGCCCGGCAGTCGAGGCAAAGCTCCAGGTGCGAGCGCACGTCGGGTCCGACCGCGAGCCGCCTGTCGACCACCGCGCGCATCAGGTAGATCCGGCCCTCGTGGGCTGTCGTTCTCGTCGCCGGTCTCGATGTACGTTGGACAGCTCGCCGTGCAAAGTCCGCAGTGGACGCAGTCCTGGAATCGGCGGTAGTCGATCTTCCGGGCCAGCCAGTCGAGGTCGATGCCGGCGGCGGAGCCGGAATTGGGCTCGTTGGCCGTGTCGGCGGGGGTATCGTTGAGAACGGTCGTCATGCACCAGCGCCTTCCAGGGAATGCTCACTCACTCGTTCGGATCTCGCCCACGAACCGACCCGGATTCAAGGCCTCGGCGGATCGAGCGCCCGCTTGACCCGCTCGGCCAGGTCCCAGTCGGCCCGGGGCTCGCCCCAGACCCGAAGCCGAGCCTTCCAGTCGGTCGGGCAGCGTGACACGATCAGGTTGCCGCCGTCGCCGATAGCCGCGAGCTGCGGAGGCGATCGACCTCCGTGCCGAACGCTTCGAGACCGCGATCGTCCCGGCCCAGCGCATGAGCCCGCACGATCCCGTTGCCCGCGTGCGCCTGGACGGCCCAGCGCGCGGGATCAAGCTCATGTGACGAACCCGATGACCGACGACGGCCGGAGGTTGGCCACGAAGCTGACCGGACCCGGCTCGGCCGCCGGGAACTCGGTCAGGGCCGACCAGAGCGGCGCGGCGGCTTCCCCTCGCGAACCACCACCTCGCTCGATCCCAGCTCCGCGCGGAGCCGATCGACCTGCCAGGCGACCGAGGCGGCGTTGTCCTCGAAGCCGATCGCCAGCACCCAGCCGCTCGACCGGCAGCCCGAGCGCCTCTCCGGACAGCGCGCGCCGCGGTCGGGTTCAGCAGGTCGAGGGCCATCGGCCGGGCCGCCGACGTGTTCAGCCGGTCGAGCACGGCGTCGAGGGGGCCCGCGTTCGGGTATGTCGCCCAGACCAGGGCCGACGCCTCCGGGATCGGCCGGACCTTGAGGGTCAACTGCGAGAGGATGCCCAGCGTGCCCATCGAGCCGGTCAGGAGCCTGGGGAAAGTCATACCCGGCGACGTTCTTGACGACCCGGCCGCCCCCCTTGACGACCGCGCCGGCCGGATTCACGAAGCTGACGCCGATGATCTGGTCGCGCGGCCGACCGGCGCCGAACCGTCGCGGTCCGCTGGCGTTGGTCGCATAAATACCCCCCAGGGTTGCGCGTTCGGCCTGGGGGGCGTCGATCAGGAGCCGCTGGCGGTGTTCGGCCAGGACGCACGCGAGCGCGGCCAGGGTGATCCCCGCCTCGACGGTGATCGTCATGTCGGCCGACGGGTAATCGATCACACGGTTCAGAGCCCGTCAGGTCGATCGCCACGCCGGGCCGTCGGGGGACGCCGCCGTAATCGAGCGCGGTCCGTCCCCCCTGGGGATAGATCGCATGCCCCTCGCCAACCCGCATCGCGACGGCCCGGCACAGATCGTCGATCGAGCCGGGCCGTTCGATCGCGCTGGCATACCGGCCGTCGCCCAGGGAAACATTTCCATCGCCTGTCGGTTCGGGCCAGCTCAAAGCGGGACCTCCGGCCGGTCGGCCAGAGCATCATAGCGGATATCTTGACCCGAGAGGATCCGATCGACCCGCTCCTGCACGGAGCGAAGCGTATCGACCATCCAGGGATCGAAAACGCCGGGCCAGGCGTCGGTGTGCAGAACCTGCCCTTCGAAAGCCAGCCGGTGCAAGGCATAAACCAGGTGTCGATCGAGCACGTTCGCTCCCTGAGATTCCATTTCCAGTACATGCAACGCCCGAGCCAGCTCGGCGACCGACGCCAGAGGGACCGCCTCGCCCCGCCGCAGACACCCGAGGAACGCCGTGCCGTCGTCCTCGACCGACAGCAGCATCGCATGCCGCAGCACACTCAGGGCCGACGGGCTCAGGCCAGGCTCGGGTTCGGGCTCCGGTTCGGGCTCCGGTTCCGGTTCGAGTCCTCGCTCGATCTCGATCTCGGGTTTGAGCTCGGCGACGGTTTCGGCTTCGGCTTCGGCTTCGGTGTCCGGCTCGGCGACCGCGCCGGCGAGTTCGAGCGGAGGTCGGTCGGGCTTCGCGAGCGGAACGTGAACCTGAGCGCTCCACTCCGCCAGGTACTCGGGATCGGCGGCGATCTCCTGAAGTCCCGCGAAGACGCCGCGCTGGGCTTCGAGTCCGGCGACCTGGACCCGGACCCGCTCGCTTTCAATCGCCTGCGTGAGCAGACGGGTGCAATAGTCCTGGACCGATTCGCCGCTGGCGACGCGCCTCGGCGGCGTCAAGCTGGTCCCAGCCGAGGTAGAGGGTCAGTCGCTGCGGTTCGAGCTTGGGCACAGGACGGTCCTTCTCCCCGAACCGGTGAACCCCGGGCAACCGACGCCAGCGCGAAAATCGAGACCGCTTGGCCACGTTGCGTGGTCCTTCCGATTGAATTGAACGAGGTTGGGAGTGGTCGGGATCGACTCCCCGAGACGCCGCGAGTCGATCCTTCCAGGTTATCCGACCCCGTGCTCGCTTTCCAGTTCCCGTCACGCCGGCGCCCGTCGACCGGGGCTCTTGCGCTCGAGACAGCCCCCGCCGCCGGGGAGCATCTTGTCGGGGCTGCACCGCCCGTCGGGATTGAACGTGTTTCGCAGCGCGACCATCGTCGGCCAGGTCGTCCGGGCGCGAAGAGCCTGGGCATGAACTCCATCTTCTCGACGCCGATGCCGTGCTCGCCGGTGACGCTCCCGCCCACGTCGATGCACTCGTCGAGGATCTCGTGGCTGGCCTCGAGCACTCGCTTGACCTGGTCAGGGTCGCGCTCGTCGAACAGCAGGATCGGGTGGATGTTGCCGTCGCCCGCGTGGAAGACGTTGGCGATCCGCAGGTTGTGCCGCTGACCGACGGCCTGTGATGAAGCGCAGGATGTGCGGCAGCTTGGTGCGGGGAACGACCCCGTCCTGGGTGCAGAACGTCGGGCTCAGCCGGCCGATGGCGCCGAATGCCGACTTGCGGCTCTTCCAGATGGCCACGTACTCGGGCTCTTTCTTGGTCCGCCAGGTGATCGACTTCGGCAGCGAGCCGCCGTGCGCCTGGACGATCGCGGCGATCGCCTCGGCCTCGCGATCGAGACCGGCGTCGAGCCCGTCGACCTCGATGATCAGGACCGCGCCGGCGTCGGTCGGGAACCCGAAGTGAAACGCCGCCTCGACGGCCTGGATCATCAGGTTGTCGAGCATCTCGAGCGCCGCGGGGACGATTCCCGCCGCGATGATCCCGCTGACCGTCTCGGTGGCCTGCGTCCACGCCGTCGAAGACCCCCAGCAGCGTCCGTCCCGCCTCGGGGTCGCGGGTCAGGTTGACGACCACTTTCGTGACGATGCCAAATGTCCCCTCGTGCCCGACGATCAGGCCCGTGAGGTCATAGCCGGGATTGTCCTCGGTCACGCCGCCGGTGGCGACGACCGATCCGTCGGGCAGGACCAGCTCGACGCCGCGCACGTGGTTGACCGTCACGCCGTATTTGAGCGTGTGCGGCCCTCCCGAGTTCGTCGCCACGTTGCCGCCGATCGTGCAGGCCGACTGGCTCGACGGGTCGGGTGCGTAATGAAACCCGGTTCCCCCCAGGGCCCGCGTGAGCCAGAGGTTGACGACCCCCGGCTCGACGATCGCGTAGCGGTCGCGGGTGTTGATCTCGATGATCCGCTTCATCCGGGTCAGGCAGATCATCACCCCGCCGCCCAGCGCCAGCGTTCCCCCCGCCAGGCTCGTCCCTGCCCCGCGCGGCACGTATCGGACATCGTGCCGGTTGCAGAGCTTGACGATCTCGACCACCTGCTCGGTCGTAAGTCGGAAAGACGACCACATCGGGCACGTTCCGGTTAATGACGTAACCGTCGCACTCGTACACCAACAGCTCCGCCCGGTCGCGGAGCACGTTCTCCGTCCCGACAATCGCGGTGAGGGCGTCGAGAAACGTCAAGGAAAGCAGGGAGGAAGCGGCGAGCGGTGAAGAGGCTGTGGCCATGTTGAAACGCGGGCCTTTTGATCCAGGGGAAACCGAGAGAGCGCGGACGAGCCGGTTCGGCATCAAACTCAAAGCATCGAGGGACTCGGGTCTTCGAATTCCAGGTTGACGAGGGTCCTCGCAATGAGCGTCTCGATCTCGCTGGGAGCCAGGGTAATCAGATTGATGATGTCCGCCAGGGTATCCGCGGGCAACGTTTTCAGAAGAGGCTCGACCATGGCATCACGCTCATCCATCGTTTTGCCTTCGAGTACCTTCACCCAATCGTAAACCAGCTTGGCGGTCCTGAGAAAGCCCCGCGTTTCTCCGGTATCCTTTCGGAGCGTTTCATCACGAAGATCGGGCGACCAACCGGAGCGTAGGGGTTGTGCATCTTCCCTCCCGAAGCGATCTTTTTAAGGATCTCGGGTCGCTTAGGCTCGGACGTACATTTCAGGATCAATGCCCTCAGGGAAAATTCAATCGTGTACCCCGCGAGGTACATGGCCTCGAGCGTATAACGGTGACGCAGCAGATGTTCGGCGGCGGTAAGACGTTGCCGCGCGGCGCGGAGCAAATCGCGGCTCCCCAGCGGCAACACCTTTCACCCCGATCGGTCGAGTCGCCTGAGTCCGGACCAGGCTCACAAACTCAATGTACAGGTGGCCCCGTAATGGATACAAGAGATGAACCATCCCGCTCGAATCGCTCACACTCAATCACCGAGCGCTCCAGAATGCTGGCGGGCGAGCTTTATGACCCCTTTGACCCGGAGCTTGTCGCGGGCCGGCAGCGCGCCCGCGATCTCTGCCAGGCGCTCAACGCCACCGCCGAGGCGCAGCAGGACGAGCGGCGGCGGATCACCCGCACGCTCTTCGGCGCGGGGGGCGACACCGTCTGGCTCCAGCCGCCGTTTTATTGCGACTACGGCGCGAATATCACGCTCGGCGAACGGGTCTTCTTCAACTTTAACTGCATCGTGCTCGACGTCTGTCGGGTCGCGATCGGCGACTTCACCCTGTTCGGCCCGGCCGTGCAGATCTACACGGCGACTCATCCCATGAACGCCGCGCTCCGGCGGCACCAGGAGTCGGGCAAGCCCATCACCATCGGCTCCGACGTCTGGATCGGCGGCGGCGCGATCCTCTGCCCCGGGGTCAACATCGGCTCCCGGACGGTCGTCGGCGCCGGCAGCGTCGTCACTCGCGACCTTCCCGAAGGGGTCTTCGCGGCGGGAAACCCGTGCCGTGTGATCCGCCCGATCGACGACGATCGGGCCTGATCCATCCATCCCTCGTTCAGAAGCTACTCGCGTCGATCACCTCGCCCCCCGCGTAGGTCGCCAGCGCCCACCACGTCTGGGGGCTGACACTACTCTTGATGAATCGGATCGAACCGTCCAGCAAGCCGAGATTGACACCCCCGGCATGATTCGAGCTGGCGCCAACCATCGTATTACCCGGCTGTTTCAGTTGAACCGCGAAGACGCACGCTTTCAGGTTCGGTGTCATGATGTGCGAATAACATCCCCCCTGCTCGCAGTAATTATTGGTCCAGACGCCCCCCTTGCCGTCGTTGAACGCGGTATAGATCGTCGTCGACGCCTTGCAACCATTCATCAACGTCAGCGGGGGAACGTAGGCCGCTGGAAACGCCGGACCGACATAAACCTGGTTCAATCCTTGTGAGGTCGCGTTCATCTTCCCGCGAATCCACTCACTCAGGATCGCCGTATTGGATAAACCGTCCGTAATCGAAGCGAACCCGAGCGTCGGTCCCTGCGAGGCGGAAGGGTCCAGGAGGTACGCGGGTCCGTCGAACTTGCCTCCGTTATTGATTCGCACCGTCCCGATATTATTCGGATAACTGGTATATCCCAACTGACGCGCCCCGCTCCCATTGAACATCGTGTAGGTCCCGACCGGGATGTTCCCATCGGAGGGGCAGAGGAAGGTGTTGATCTGCATGGTCAATGACGTATCGTTCTGCCCCTTGGTGCCCTCGGGATTGAACGAATAATTGATTCCGTTGGCGACGGCGACCTGCTCCATCCAGGGCAGAATCCGTGGCTTCATCCCGAAGGTGCCGAAATTCGCGACGCCGGTCTGGGCCCCGGTCGCCGGAATCGCCCCGTGAACATCGTTGTAACCGTGAATGGCAAGGACGAGTTGCTTCAGGTTGTTGGTACACTGGGCACGGCGGGCCGCCTCGCGGGCCGCTTGCACGGCCGGTAACAACAGCGCGATCAGCACGGCGATGATCGCGATGACCACGAGCAGCTCGATCAACGTGAATCCACGTGTCTTCATAGATTGCACCATTCAAATCAAAGAATGAGGATGTCCGCGCAAAAACGCGATTCCGATGCAAGACCCGTTTTTTTTCTGGACGAAGCGAAGCGGAAGGAGTGGTTAGGATTCCAAGGGATGACGAGCCGAGGTCGATCAGGATCGCTACCCTGGCAAACTAATCCGTTAGGACAATAGCCGTCAATGAGTTCCTTGGTAAAATCTCTTGAGTTTTTTTGCTGCCGCGGAAGGACTGTTCCCCGGCGATCGAGCCGCGCCAGGGTCCGTTTCGCGACGGTTTGCCGTCACGTCCGGCGAACTCGCGACAATATCCCTGCGAGGAGTCCGGCGTAGGCATAGCCCGAGCGGGAAGGACCATGCTTCGGACCATCGAACCCGAGCCGACCGCCGACGCTCGCGTCGCCACGATCGAGACGCTGGTGCGGGCTCATCAGTCCGGGGTGCGCGCGTTCATCCGCTCGCTGGGGGTCGACGAGGCATGGGTCGACGATATCGCCCAGGAGACGTTTCTCGTCGCGTATCGCAAGCTGCATGAATGGGATCGGGACCGCGACGCGGGGCACTGGCTGCGCGGGATCGCGCGACACCTCGCGATCAACGAACGCCGCAAGCATGCCCGGCGGTCACGCCTGCTTGAAGCCGGGCTCGCCGAGCTTCTCCCCGAACGGGCCGGTAACAACGAACCGGCCGATGGCGAGCCGGATACGGTCGAGTTGCTGGAAGCATTACACGCCTGCATGCAAGAGCTACCGGAGCCGGCCCGGGACCTGTTGCGCCGCCGTTATGCCGACGGTGAGCACGCGGAGAGCCTGGCGGCCCAGGCGAAGACTCGGGCCGATGCCATGCGACAGAAACTGCTCCGGCTTCGTTTGGTGGTCAAGGGGTGCGTCGAGCGCCGGATGGGGAGGACGTGGGCATGACCGAAGCACGTTACCACGAGCTGCTCGGCCAGATGCTCGACGGTTCGCTCTCGGGGGCGGAAGCCGACGAGCTGCGCGACGGCCTCGCGGTCGATCCGGCGCGGCTTCGCGACCTCCGCGAGCACCTGATGCTCTGGGACCTGTGGTCGCAGGAGCATACGCCCCAACGCGGAGCCGAGGCGTTCACCCAGGCGTTTCAGCTTCGTCTTCATGCCGAGGCGTCGGGCTCTCCCGCGCCTTCAAGTTCGATCGGTTCGGAGGTCACCGGAACCGTGCTCGCGACTCAACCCTCGCCAGGTCTCAGGCGATGGCGGATCGGGCTCGTCGCCGTCGCCGCCGCCGCCGCGCTGGTGTTGTTCGCCGTGACCCTGGCGGTTCGCGGGACGCGGCTCGACCGAGAGCGGACCGTGGTCGACAACCACCTGGTCTGGGTCCGGGGCGAGGCCGTGTGCCGCACTGCATCCTGCACCAGTCGAGCGCGTGTCGCCTCGCCATCCGGGTCAGCGAAGGGGACGGCCCGAAGGTCTTCCTCGTGACCATCAGAGACCGCCGGACTCACGGGCCGCCTTGCTGTAAATCGCCGGTGCCGATTCTCGCCCAGGGGACCATCCAGTCCGAGAACGGCCGCCCGATCCTCGCGGCCACCCGGCTGGTCGTCACCCGATAGATAGAGCGCTCACTCCCGGGGCGCGCCGTGCCGTGCCCCGTTGTTGTCCACCCGCAAGCCTCGGTCTTGTTTTGTCGTCCCCACTTTCCCGCAAGGAGATTTCCATGAAGAACGTCTTCGCACTCGCTCTCACCCTGCTCCTCGGCGCCGGCATCGCTCGGGCCGCCGACAAGACCTTCCCCGACATCACCCACGACGAGCTCGTCCAGGCCCTGGCGACCAAGTCGGTCGTGGTGCTCGACGCCAATGGAAGCGACTCCTACAACGAGGGTCATATTCCGACGGCCATCAATTTCGCCACGGCGAAGGACGACCTCGCCACCAAGCTCCCCTCCGACAAGTCGACCCTGATCGTCGCCTACTGCGCCAACGAGCAGTGCTCGGCGTACCGATCGGCCGCCCTCGCCGCTCAGAAGCTCGGCTACACCAATATCAAGCATTACGCCAAGGGCATCATGGGCTGGAAGCGCGCGGGCGCCTCGGTCGAGACCGCCAAGTAACCGGCACCCCGGTTCGGCTTCGATTCAACTCACGCTGGCTTTTTCCATCATGAGGCCGCGGGTGGAAATGTCCGGGCAGTCCCTTCCCTCGGGGCTGCCCGGCTCTTTTTGAAGGCGCGATTCTGATTTTCTCATCGATGAAGGCCGCACCCATGTTCAGCCGGTTTCGCCTCAAAACGCGCGGTGTGATCGCGAATCAACCGTCAGGCGGGTGCTGGTGGCTCGTCGGCTTGCTTGTCCTCATCGTGGAAGCCTGCCCGACCCCGACCCCCGCCCGTGCCGCCGAGCCGATCGGCATCAACGATCCCCGCCACGGTTATTACACGAAACCGCCGCGGGACCGGTTCACGATCCTGAAAGCACGGCTGGACGCGGGGGAATGCGCGCTGGACACCAGCGGCGAGCTCCCCTTGCTGCGCGGCCTGCTGCGCGCTCTTGAGATACCCGTGTCGTCGCAAACGCTCGTGATGTCGGCCACCAGTCTGCAAAAGCGTCGGATCTCGCCCCGCCGGCCCCGCGCGATTTACTTCAACGACGACACGTATGTCGGTTTCGTACCGGATGGACAGATCGAGATCCTCTCGGTCGATCCGGAGCTGGGCGCCATCTTTTATCTCTTCGATCGCCTCACCCCCGGCCGACCGCCGCGGGTCCAGCGGAGCGACGATTGCATGACCTGCCACGCGCCCCGGCACATGGACGAGGTGCCCGGCCTGGTGATCGAGTCGGTGGTGCCGGGTCTGACCGGTGGGGGCGAGAAGGCCTTCCGGCGCGAGCAGAGTGGTCACGCGGTCCCGTTCGATCTCCGCTTCGGCGGCTGGCTCGTCACCGGCGTCCCGCCCGGCTTCCCACGGCACTGGGGCAACCTCCTGATCGAGCGGAACCGCCAGGGGGCTCTTGAACGGCCGGTCAAGCCCGGCGAGCTCTTCGATCTGAATCGATACCCGGTGGCCACGAGCGATCTCCTGCCGCACCTGCTCCACGAGCATCAGGCCGGATTCGTGAACCGGGCGGTGCGCGCCGCCTATCGCGCGCGAACCCTCCTGGATGAGCACGGCGCCGCCGACGCCGACATCCCCGAGCTCGACGCCCTGGCGCACGACCTGGTGCGCTACCTCCTGTTCGCCGACGAACCCCCGCTTCCCACCGGCGGTATCGAGGGCGATCCCGCGTTCAAGACCGCGTTTCTGGCACCCCGACGCGCCGCGACCAACGGCGGCTCACTCCGCGATCTTGACCTCCAGGTCCGCCTGCTCCGCTACCGTTGCTCGTACATGATCGACTCACCGTCCTTCAGCGGCCTGCCGGCCGCGCTGAAAACGCGGATCGAGCGCCAGCTCGATAGCGCGCTGGACGAATCCCACCCCGCCCCCGAATTCGCCTATCTGCCCACCGACGAGAAACAGGCGATCCGCACCATTCTGCGGGAAACCCATCGCGCGGAATCGCGTCAGGAATCGCACGCGCCACGATTCGGAACACCATGACCGGATCGTCTCCCGATCGCACACATCATGACGAGTTCGTTCATTTGATCGGGAAAAAGTGAATATCTTATCCAGGCCACGCCGATAACCCGGAAGGAAGCCCGAAACCGCCGCTTCGCGGGCGGGGCGCCCGGGGCGGCATCCGGCGCGAAGTCTTTACGGGCATGCGACTTCTGACGTGAGGCGACAGCCATGATGGGCAGATCAGCAAATCTGAACGCGCCGGGCGATGCGCTCAATATCTCGATGGTTCCGGAACGAGCCGCGGGCTCGAGCCAGAGGGATACCGGCACTGGCTCCGGCTCCGGCTCCGGCTCCGGCTCCGGCTTGGAGGCGAGCCTCACCCGGCCGGAGAACCTGGAGCGGGCCTATCGAACCCGCTCGGCCGAGTTCGTCGAGCATTTCGCCCCGCGATCGGCCTACGAGCGGTGGCTGGTCCAGTCGCTGGCCCGGTACGCGGTCCAGCTCGATCGGTACGCCGAGCTGGGCATCGCCGACCTCCGCCGGCAGGTCGACCGCGCCCGGGACTGCTGGGACTACGACCGAAAGGGCGAGGTCATAACGCTGGGAGGCCGGTTGTCGAGGGACCCGGAGCGGATCGTGGCCCGGCTGCGCAAGACCGCGCAGGGGGCCCGATGGCTGATGGAGCGCTGGTTCGGGCTGGGCAACGCGGTCCAGGCCAACGGTTGCTGGAACGACGAGCAGCGAAGCATGGCGTTCGACCTGCTGGGTGTGCCCAGGCTTCTTCGCAACGGCCATTACCTGGTTCCCATGGCGACCGACGCCAGCGGGATCGAGACCCTGGTCAGGGAGCAGGTCGCGTTGCTCCGCGAAGCCCGCGAAACCTTCCTCGATAGCATCGACGCACGGGAACGAGAGATGACCATCTGGGGAATGCCCGTGGTCGAGGACGCCGAGACCCGCCGGCTCCGACGCAACGAGTCCGCCATGCGGCACGGCTGGAACCGTATGCTCACCGAGCTGATCCGGGTCCAGGCCCAGCGCGACGCCGGCGACGGCCACTCAACGCTCGACGCCCGCGCCTCGTCCGGCCGCTCATCCACCAACGCCGTCTTTCAGGACCCGATCCTCGACCCGAGCGAGCCGCCCGAGGACGATCCGGGCCGGCATGCGGCGTGGAAGGCGATGCAGGCCGGTGCCCGGTTCAATCAATTTCTCCAACGGGTCGAGCAGATCGAGGCCGCGCAAGCGGAGGAGGCACGAACGCGGACCCTTCCCACCGCGAACGGCCCGGGATCGAACGGAGCCGCCGCCCCGCTTCCGAATCGGAAGCAGCGACGGGCACAGCAGCGGCAGGCGGAACAATCGGCCCGACGCCGACGCCGCCGGTCCTGAGCCGCTCTCGACCGATCGATAGTCCCGCGATCTCGACACCGGAGCCGCCCGAGGGGCCGGCTTCCGGTGTCGCCGCGCGCGCTCCGAACCGATTCCGACCTCGGATCAGGTGGTTTTCCCGATATTAAGGGATAGACGACGCTCGATCCGGGGACGCCAGCTTCCCCCGCTCGGTCGGTTCCTCGGTCCATCGGAATGATCGTGCCGCATTTATTGATTTTATCGATTGCAGGGGCCTCGGACCCCGATCGCCCCGTACAAACGAACTCGCGCCGGCGCCGAACGAACTCGCGCCGGCGCCGAAACGAACTCGCGCCGGCGCCAAACGAACTCGCGCGGCGCCGAACGAACTCGCGCCGGCGCCAAACGAACTCGAATCGTGCCGATCGTCGATCAGCGCGGCCGGAGATCTTGCCAGAGGTCGTGAAGGCTGCGCCGCCAGTCGATCTCGGGTCGCCAGGGGGTGTCGGCGCAGATCCGCCGGATATTGGCCCGCGAGTCGCGCGGTCCGCGTGCCGTACCGAGATCGGGGCGAGTGACGATCTTGACGGTCCGACCGCTGAGGGCGATCAGGTGGTCGAGACCGTCGCCAACTCGTTCCGACCGGCCGCTGCCGACGTGGTAGACCTGGCCCGGTCGGCCCGACCGGGCCAAAGCCACGAAGGCCCGCGCGACGTCGCGGACATCGATGAAGTCGCGCCTCGGCTCGAGATCACCCACCTCGAGGATGACCGGATCGGTTGCGACCGAGGTCACGCCCGGCGCCTCGGCCAGCAGCGAGGCGAACCGGCCAAACGCCTGGGAACGGGGCAGGCCAGGCCCGATCGGGTTGAACACGCGCGCGACGATCGGCTCGATCGGCGGTCGCGCGGCGAGCGCGGCGACGGTGGCCAGGTACTTGCTGAGGCCGTAGCCCTCAACGGGCCGGCACGGCAGGTCCTCGCTCGCCGGCAGGTCCCTCTCGGGAACAGGCCCAGCTCGGCGGCCGAGCCGGCCACGACGCATCGCACCGGCCGATCGGCGCCGCGCAGGGCGTCGAGCAGGTGAAGCGTCGCCAGCGTGTTGCCCTGGTAAAGCTCCGGCGCCGACGCCGGGGGCGTTCGCCCCGCCAGATGGAGCACGACGTCGGGACCGATCGACCTGACCGCATCCGTCATCGACTTCGGATCGCCCAGATCGGCTTCAGCGAACCGGCCGATCGGCAGGTGGACAGGGGGGCGCCGGCCGATGGTGACGATCTCATGATCGACATTCGATTTCTGGTCATGCGCCAGCACGTTCAGCAGGTGTCGGCCCAGAAAGCCGGTTCCCCCGGTGATCAGCCAGACGGGCATCCCGACCTCCGGTTCCGATTCGTGTCAGAGGTATCGCCGGGCCGCGCTGTAGACCGTCGCGGGGGTCAGTTCTTTCATGCAGCGATGATGTCCCAGCGGGCAGACCGGTCGCTGACAGGGTCCGCAGGGAACGGGATGGCGTAGATGGATGGCATGGGGATGATAGGTCCGGGTCCAGGCGACGTCCGTCGGGCCGAACAGGGTCAGCGCGGGTACGCCGAACGCCGCCGCGAAGTGGCGCGGACCCGAGTCGGTCGTGATCAGGAGCGACGATCGACGGACACACGCCTTGGTCAGGCCCAGGCTCAGGTCGAAACGGTCGAGGCCGAAAACGCGGGGATGATCGGCCCGCGCGACGATCGCCCCGCAGTTCTCGCGCTCCCGGGGACCGCAGACGACGAGCACGGCGCGCCCGGCCTCGGCGGCGATCCGACGCGCCAGGTCGGCGAAGTGCTCGACCGGCCAGTTCTTGGCGGGGCCGTAGGCGCCGCCGGTGTTGAGGCAGACCACGGCCTCGTCGCGTCTCAGCCCCAGCCGGCTCCAGACGGCGTCGGCCGACGCCTCGTCAGACGGAGTGGTGAACAGCTCGGGGCGAACCGAGTCGGCCGGGCAGTCCATCAACCGCGCCAGCGCCAGGTACGACTCGACGATCGGCGTCGGCACGCGACGGCCACGGTCATCGCACGGGTAGCTCAGGCGATCGGTCAGGAGCGGCCCGCGCCCGCCCCGGTCGAACCCGACCCGGCGCGGCACACCGGCGGCCAGGGCCATCAGCGCCGACCGGAACGAGTTCGGGAACAGGATCGCCGCGTCGGCCCGCTCGGCCCGCAGACGCCCGAGCACCTGCCACGTCCGCTCGGCTCGCACTTTCGACCTGGGATCGAACCGGATGACCGTGTCGAACCAGGGGGCGCCGTCGAGGGTCGCCGCGATCCCGGGCTTGATCAACGCGATGAGCGTCGCTCCCGCCAGGCCGCGCCGGAGGGCACGGAAGGCCGGAGTGGCCATGACCGTGTCGCCGACCAGGTTGGGACAGAAGACGATCGCCTTCATCGCGGGACCTGCCTCGGTTCAGGAACGGAGCTGGTGCGCCGGTTCGGGCTCGGGAAGCCGGGCGACGACGGCGGCGTGGAGCAGGGGGATCATCAGCTCATGATGACCGGTCAAGGCGATCCCCTCGGCCCCCGGTCGCTGAAGGACATTGAGCAGGCCGCGGTACTTCTGGTCGAAGTCGAGGTTCGCCGTGGTCAGGCCGTCGAGCGCGAAGCCGAGGTTTCGCACGACGGCGACCGCCTTGAGGAAGACCTCGGGCAGGAGGACCGCGCTGCCCAGGTTGAGCCAGACGCCGTCGGCCATTCCCGCGACCAGCCCGCACAGGACGCGGAAGTCTTCGAGCGTCGCCTGCCCGAGCGCCGCGCCGTCGAGGTCGGGGGTCATGTGCACGATATCGGTGCCGATGGCGACGTGGACCGTGACCGGAACCCCCCGCCGGCGCGCCGCGGCGAGCAGGCAGGAGTCGAGGCCGGGTCCGCCGTTCTCGAGGATCACGTCGCCGAGCGCCGCGCCCAGGCCGATCGACGACCGCGTGGCCCACTCGCAGGCCGAGGCGAACAGCTCGGAGGTCTCGCGGGCGAAGCCGAAGCTGCCGGCCATGAGCCGGGGGCCGACGTCCTCGCTGGTCCGGCCGGCGATGGCGAGCTCGAGGTCATGGATCGCCGCCGAGCCGTTCAACGCCAGCGCGGTGATCACACCGCGCTCGATCCAGTCGATCAGGTATGGAGCGCACCCCGTCTTGATGACGTGGCCCCCGAGCGCCGCGGCGACCGGACGGCCGTCGTGCGCGGCCCGCACGATCGCGTCGCGGAGCCGGCGCAAGCCCTTGGCCGCAAGCTGGCCCGGCAGTCGGTCGAGCCAGTCGTCCAGGCTCACACCGGGCGCGGCGGGTCGGCCCAGGTCGGAAAGAAACACCTTGCTCGGCCGCTCGTCGAGCGGCTCGTACCTCAGTTCGGTCAGGTCGAGGGCCAACGTCCCTGGATGGCTCATGCGGGAATCCTTTCCCAATGTCCTTGGCGTCCGGCCGGCTGTTCGTTCATCGACGAGCGTGCGCCTTCAACGGCGCGGCTGGGAGTTCCAGGCGAGCAGGGAAGCCAGGGCCGATTCGAGGACCTCGCCCCCCTCGACGATCTCCAGGCCGATCCGCAACGCGAGGAGCGGCACCGACCCGAGAGCACCGGCGCGCAGCTTCACCAAATCCTTCTGGGTGGTCAAGACCAGATCGGCGCCATGCTCGCGCGCCCAATCGATCAGCCCGGCCACGTCGCGCCGCGTCGTAAGGATGATGATCGGGAAACGCGCGGAACCCGCGGAGCTCGACCTCCAGGCCCTCAAGCGTCCGGCGAAACCCCTCGGGATTCCCCAGCCCGCAAAAGGCGAGGACCGCACGGCCGTCCAGGTCGCTCAGGGGGTGAGTTTGCCCGTCGGCATCGACCAGATCGATCGGCGCGTGGCGGGCCTCGACCCAGGCGAGTCCGATCGGTCCCGCCCCGCGCTCGGCCTCGCGGCGGATCGCACGGCGGCGATCCTCATCAACCAGGTCGGCCCGCGACAGGACCACCACCCCCGCGCGCCGCAGGCTGGCGACCGGCTCGCGAAGCAGCCCGCGCGGGAACAGCCGCCCCTGGCCAAACGGGTCGAGCGCGTCGAGCAGCACGAGATCGAGGTCGCGGGCCAGGCGTCGGTGCTGGAAGCCGTCATCCAGGACCAGCACCTCGGCCTCGAGCTCTTCCACCGCGATCCGGGCGATTTTAACGCGGTCGCGGTCCTGAAGATGGGGGACGTCCGGGAGGTTCTCCTCCAGGACGCGGCCCTCGTCATTCAGGCCGCCCTCCTGGCCGTAACCCCGGCTCAGGATCGCGACCCGCCGCCCCTGGCGTCGCAACCAGCGGGCGGCGAACTCGACCATCGGCGTCTTGCCCGTCCCGCCGAGCGTGAGATTGCCCACCGAGACGACCGGGACCTCGACGCGCTCGACCGGCCGACGGCCCCGGTCGAAGCCCCGGTTGCGAACCGACACCCCCGCGGCATAGCCGAGGGACGCCACAGTCAGGCCGGCCCGCGCGACGGCGGAAAAGATTCCCCGGGACTCGCCCCGGATCAAACGCAGGTAGCTTGCCGTATCCAAAGGGATGGCCACTCCCTTGGCCGCGTCGCGAGGCGAGAGTGTTCACGCCCCCATCGCGGCGATGATCGCCCTGGCCATCTCGAGCGTGCCGACGGCGGTGGGGTCATCGCGATGAGGCTTCATGTCGTAGGTGACCGACTTGCCTTCCTGGATCACCCTGGCGACGGCCGCCGTCGAGCTTCCTGGCGGCGGCCGACTCGCCCAGGTGCTCGAGCATCAGGGCGGCCGAGAGGATCAGGGCCGTCGGGTTCATCTTGTACTGGCCCTTGTACTTCGGGGCCGACCCGTGGGTCGCCTCGAAGACCGCCCCGGCCTCGCCGATATTCGCCCCGGGGGCGACGCCCAGGCCGCCGACCAGGCCCGCGCCCAGGTCGGAGACGATGTCGCCGTAGAGGTTGGGCAGCACCAGAACGTCATACAGCTCGGGCTTCTGGACGAGCTGCATGCACATGTTGTCGACGATCCGGTCCTCGAACTCGATGTCCGGGTATTCCTTGGCGACCTCGCGGCTGACTTCGAGGAACAGGCCGTCGGAATACTTCAGGATGTTCGCCTTGTGGACCGCGGTGACCTTCTTGCGGCCGGTGCTTGCGGGCGTACTCGAAGGCGTACTGGACGATCCGGCGCGAGCCGGTCACCGAGATCGGCTTGATCGAGATCCCCGAGTCGGGACGGATCGTCTTGCCGTTGAGGCGTTTGATGTCGGCGATCAGCTCGGCGGTCTCGGGCTTGCCCTTCTCGAACTCGCAGCCGAGGTAAAGGTCCTCGGTGTTCTCGCGGACGATCACGATGTCGACCTTGGTCCCCGAGAAGAACGTGCGGACCCCCGCGTACTGCTTGCACGGCCGGACGCAGGCGTACAGGTCGAGCGCCTGGCGGAGGTAGACGTTGACGCTACGGAAGCCGGTGCCGACCGGCGTGGTGATCGGGGCCTTCGAGCGCGACCTTGGTCCGGCGGCACGACTCGATCACGCTGTCCGGCACCGGCGTTCCAAGCCTGGCCATCACGTCGACGCCCGCCTCCTGGACATCCCAGTTGATCGACACGCCCGTGGCGTCCACGCACATCCGGGCCGCTTCGGCCAGCTCGGGGCCGACGCCATCGCCGGGAATCAGGGTCACGTCATAAGCCATCGTTGGTGGATCTCCCGGCGGTCGGACCGCCCAGGTAGGAGCCGCGCAGCTCGCGTCGTTCGGTAATCCAGAGCCATCCGAGCAAAGGGAACGACTCAAAAGAGTTGCGGCGCGGGCTCCGGAGGGTTATCGTGTCAGTAGTCGAGACGCCCAAGCTACAACACCTTGCAAGCCCTCGTCAAGCGGCCCTCGACGCGACCCGACACGACACCGCCCACGCCGATCCGCACCGCCGCCGGAGCCTCGCGATGATCTGTCCCCCCTTGCCCCCGATGAAGCTGATCCAGAACTGGATCGCCCGTCATCGCGACCCGATCAGCTTTGTGCTGCACATGTTCGGCATCCCGCCAACCATCCTGGCCGTGCTCCTGATCCCGATCTATGTGGTAAACTTTTCGGTGCCGATCTTTCTGCTCGCGCTGGCGCTGTTCGTCGGGGGCTATCTGATCCAGTTCCTCGGCCATGCGATCGACGGCAGCGAGCCGGGCGAGATCATGTATCTGAAGCGCAAGTTCGGCGGGTCGTACTCCCCGATCGGTCAGACTCCCGCCCCCACGCCCGCGCACTCGGGACGGGGTATCGCCTGAGGCACCCCCCGGGGCGAACCGGAAGAACTTCAGGAACTCCGGCCGGTTTTCCGTCCCATTCCACGGGGCGTCAGAGGATACGAAACCGGAACCGGAATCGACTCGCGACCGGAGACGTTCGGGGAGGGAGTTCAGAGCCGTCGGCGCGAATCGCCATCATTTCCGGCGGGTCGCGGCCCAGGTTGACCTAGGACTCCGAACGCAAAATCCGTAAAATCCTCCCAGTCGCTTCAAGACGCACGTCCGGAACAACCGATAAACCTCTCAGAGCGATCGATCGGATTCTCGGTAGGAGGGTATTCTCCCGCCCGGGAAGGTCGTTTGCGCCCTGGTTCAGGATCGCGGCCGTCGATGGCCCGATGAGGGTCATCGATCTGGACGGCGATCCCCGGGAACCCCGAGCAAGCGATCGGCGATCGCCGACGCGAGCCACCCGACGAAGTCGACGGATCGATGCGGCCGGAAAGTAGGGATGCGGACCGGCCGCAACCGTGTTGATGGTGGGAAGGACGAGCGAACGACCCGACGGATCCGCTTCTGTACCGAGGGTCTTGTCTTGGTGCGGATCGCTCCGCTTGGACTTTCCCGGCATGACGACCCGGGACCAACTCGTCACATGGCGAACTTAGTCAAGGACGGCCTGGCCATGCGATTGACCTTTATGACGAACCGACTGACTCGGGCGGCGGTGCTGGCGGCTGTGGCGGCCTCCGCCGGCTGTCAGCGGCTCCCTTACATTGACCAATCGAAGAATGTTCCCCACGAACCGTTGGGGACGATTGCTCAAGAGGACAAGGAGGTCAAGCAGGCCCAGTTCCTCGGCACGCTGCCCGCGCCCTTGCCCAAGATCGCCGAAACCGCGGACCACGAACGATCCCGAGGCGCGAGGAGATCTGGCAGATGCCGCTGCCAGGAGGCGATCCGGATCGGCCTGGACAACTCGGAGGTCGTCCGCGTGATCTCGCTGGGTGCCCAGGGTATTCCGGTCGGCGGCTTCGAGCCGACGCCGCTCAACGTGGGCGGTGGCGGCATCTCCAGCTCCCTGGGTGCGAGCCCGCTCCAGAGCGTGTACGACCCGGCGATCCAGGAAACCCAGATCGCCACGGCGCTCTCGTCCTTCGACACCAACTTCACGACCAGCCTGCTCTGGGGCCACAGCGTCGCCCCGTTCAACAACGCGATCTCGGCCGGTACCTTCGTCAGCTCGGACCAAGTTCCCGGTCATCTTCAACCAGGACACCGCCCAGTTCCAGACCGGCTTGCAGAAGCGGACCGCGACCGGTGCCTTGCTCGGCGTGACGCACAACATCAACTACCTCTACTCGAACAGCCCGACTGAACGTCACGCCATCGGCCTATACGACGAACACGCAGTTCAGCCTGACCCAGCCTTTGCTCGGGGAGCGCACCGCTGGCCGGTGGAACAGCCGGCCGCGCCGGTCGGCCTCGAGGCGAACCGGGCCCCGATCGTCATCGCCCGGCTCAACGCCGACGCCGCGGTCTGGCGGTTCAAGGCCGAGGTCATGGCCCACGTTCGATCGATCGAGCAGCAGTACTGGAGCCTGGCCCAGCAACACGTCCAGCTCTGGAGCAGCGAGCGGGCCGTCGAGCTCGCCGAGGAGATCCTCAAACGCGAGCAGTCGGAGCTCGAAGTCGGCCGCGGCACCGTGGCCGACGTCGCCGAGAGCCAGCAGCGGCTCGAGCAGTTCCGGCTCGACCTGGTGACCAAGACCTCGGACGTGATCACCACCGAACGGCAGCTCCGCAACATCCTCGGCCTGCCGCCGGCCGATAGCCGCCGGATCGTCCCGGTGACCGCCCCGAGCGAGGCCCGGCTCGAGCCCGACTGGGAGGCGAGCCTGGCCCAGATGCTCTCGTTCCAGCCCGACATCGTGACCGCAGCAGTTGATCGTCCGGGTCGCCGAGCTCCAGCTCCTGATCGCTCGAAACCAGCTCTTGCCGCGTCCTGAACCTCAACGCCCTGTACCAGCTCAACGGCCTGGGTCACACGCTCGACCAGTCCGAGGCGGTCATGACGGGCACGCAAGCTCCTGGGTATCGACCCGATCGATCTCGACCCAGCAGCGCCGCCGGCCTGAACGCCGGCGCCGGGCGTCTACCGCGACTTCCAGTCCTGGCAGCTCGGCCTGACGTTCCAGATGCCCCTGGGCATGCGGGCGCCGCTGGCGAACGTCCGGCAGGCCCAATACACGCTGCTCAAGCAGCGGGCCTATCTCCAGCAGGTCGTCCACCAGACCACGCACTCGCTGGCCCGGTTCTTCCTCGAGGTCGACGCCAACTACAAGCAGTTCAAGACCGCCATCCGGCTCCGGGCCGCCGCCGCCCAGCGGCTCGAAGCTCAGCGGGCGTTCTACGAGGAAGGCCGGATCACGATCGACCGCTACCTCGACGCGGTCAGCCAGTACGCCAGCGCCGTCGCCCAGGAGGCCCAGTTCAAGACGACCTACAACATCTCGATCGTCGCCCTTGAGGAAGCCAAGGGGACCCTGCTGGCCTACGACAACATCGCGGTGGCCGAAGGCCCGCATCCGCAGAAGGCCTACATCCAGGCCCGCGACCAGCAGGCGGCGCCACCGGCAGCTTGCCGATCCCGCCCGATGGCAACTACAAGCCGATCCCGATCAACGGCCCGGCCCAGATGGATCCGGTGCCGCCCAACCCGCCGCCCGGAGCCGAATCCCCGGCGGCAGTGAACCGGCCCATGATGCCGTCCCCGACCGGACCGCACGGTCCCCCGCCGACGCCGGTGGCACCCGAGATTCCGGCCGGCGAGCCTCCGACGCTCAGCCTGATGCCCAACGCCGGTGGTGGTGCCGGAACGGGCAACCGGCTCGGTCCAGCCCCGACCCGCTCGATCTGGCTCGCCCGGCGACAGTGCTGTGCTCCCCGCCGCCGGGACGAGCGCCTCATCCCGCCGCCGCGCCCGATCGGGTGCCGGGGTGGGAAGTCGTCACGACGAACTGCCGACCCTGCCGGTTCCCATCGATCTGCCCCCCTTGCCACCGGGATAACCTGCAGCTGATCGCGAATCGATTCGCCAAGCAGGCGATTCGGCCTCGAAACTGACGACTCGGCCCCGCCCATTTTCATGGCATCGACAATGGGAGGCGCCGGTCGTGCGTCCGGGACGATTCGGATGTGCTGCGGTTCACGGGTGTCAAAAAGTTGTTGACCAGCGCGCCACGCCGCGCGAACAGAATAACGAGCCACTCTCCCCCGACACCGAGGAGGCTTCCCGCGCGGCGTGGCTGCGCATCCGAGTTGCGAGCACACTCAATTTCCGGGAAGGTGGTCACGATGGAAGGGTCCCACGGTACGTGTGACGGCGGTAGTCGGCGACGATTTCCTCAAAGACGGCGGCGGCGAGCCGGCGCGGCGGCGGTCGCCGCGACCCGGCTGAGCGTCGATCAGGCCCTGGCGGCCGCGGCACCGACCTTCCCCACGATCACGCTCGGCAAGACCGGCCAGGTCGTACCCGCGACTCGGCATGGGCACAAGCTGGGACGTCGACGCCGAGCTTCGTCCAGCTCATGCTCGCGTCGGGCATCACGCTACATCGACACGGCCGAAGGCTACGAGCGCGGCAAGTCCGAGAAGACCATCGGCGAGGTGCTCGAGCGAACCGGCAAGCGGAAGGACGTCTACCTCGTCACCAAGACGCAGGCAACTACCGCAAGGTCCAGGGACCGAGGCCGCCAAGGTCTTCGAGCAAAGCTGGTACAGCGAGCCTCGAGCGGCTCCGACCGACTACGTCGACAGCTACTACCTCCACGGGATGACCGGCAGCCAGATCCCGGCCTCTGACCGAGCCGGCCGTCAAGGCGGCCGTTCGAGGCGCTGAAGAAGTCGGGCAAGATCCGGTTCTGCGGCCTGAGCTGCCACGACGCCGAGCTTCCCGAAGTGCGTCGAGGCCGCCGCGGCGTGCGGCTGGATCGACCAGATCATGATCCAGTACAACTACCGGACCATGACCGCCGACGCCGTTCGGCGCGCCGTCGACGCCGCGCGCAAGGCCAACCTCGGCATCGTCGCGATGAAGACCCAGGGGGGCGCCGGCGAGTTCAAGGAGATCCGAGCAAGGTCTCGCCGCGGTTCAACGAGTTCATCGGCCGGCGGGATCAAGAAGGAACAGGCCGCGATCAAGGCCGTCTTCGCCGACGAGCGGATCCAGGTCGTCGTCAGCGAGATGACCAACCGCGACGAGCTCCGCGAGAACACCGCAGCGACCCGCGAGCCACTGACTCCGAAGCAATCGCGGCTGCTGGAAGAGTATCGCGCAGCAGACGGCCCACCTCTACTGCCACGGCTGCGGCCACCTCTGCGAGACCGCCGCCAAGGGCGTGCCCGTCGCGACGGTCCTCCGATACCTCCGCTACTACGAGGTCTATGGCAAGCGGCAGCAGGCCCGCGAGCTCTATCAGGCCTTGCCGCCGCAGGCCCGTAACCTCGCAATGGCCGACCTCGCCGCCGCTGAAGCCGCTTGCCCGCACGGCTTGGGCGTCAGCCAGTTTGTCCAGATCGCCGATCGCCGGCTCTCCTGAACCGCGCCGGCTCCTCCCGCATACAAGTCGTCCGCTGTAGCCTGCGACACCGTCGATTCCTGGCCATTCCAGGAACCGACGGTGTTACAGTGGTTAACCCAGGCGTTGCACACAGCCCGGAGTGCTTGAACCAGCCGATAATTTCCTTCCGGGTCACATGTCTCAACACATCACCCAGGGCTTCGTAAAGGCTCGTCCGCGCACCGATCCATCGCGGTCCTTGCTTGGTCTTCGAGAACATCTCCTCGCTCAGCGAAAAGTCGGGGCTGTACGGCGGTAGCGGTAGCATCCGCGCCCCGGTCGCTCGATTACTGGTCTCACCCCAGCCGACCAATGCGGCTTGATGTTGTCGAACGCCACCACATCATCGGGATGGAACGCCGGAACCAGCACTTCATCTACAATACGTCTGAAACTCCCCGGAATCGGTCGCTCGGGCGAACGCCAATGGGGCACTCACCCCGTCCAGACCTAGGCTAGGGCGGCGATCAGCGTCACTGACTCCCACGATACCGGCCCCGCGACTACCGCATGCGTGCCGCGCTGCGACCATACGTAGGCCGGTGTCATCGCCGTGGTGACCCCCGTTTCGTCTACGAATAGGAACGCATAGCCGTCGCCTCCTACCTCGATTCGTATCCGATCTCGGGATTTCTCGTCTGGGATGATTATTCGCGCGTGCCACCCGTTGGTAAATTGTTGTAGGGTCGCAGGCGAAGGTCGCGCGGCCTTTTCTCGAGCGGCGATAGAGCCCAGCGCCTGGTGATCATCAGTAATGGCGAGCAAATCTTTCAAACTAAATATATATAACATTTGCTAATTTCTATCAACTGCACGCCGCATACGACTATCGAGCGACTTCGTGCTGTCCGTGGCTCGGAGCCACTCGTACGGAGCGCTGGTTGGTGAGGATCGAGAGGTCGCCAAGAATAACCTGTTCCGTACCGTTGAACGGGGTCCAGGCAATGTCGTTATTGGAATTCCTCGAGGACGCTGAGACACGTCGATTTGTGACTTCGACCCATCGTCCATCGGTCACCCCTGTCTCGATCTCAGTCCGCACGGCATGGCCATCCTCGTACTGCCAGCAGAACGTTTGGTCCCCGCTAAAAACCAGGGCTTCAGTCGGAAGAGTCCGCACGCCAGGGTGTTCGATGATCACATTCCCATAGGCATACATACCAGGAAGGAGGCGGGATTCCGGGTTAGGTAAATCGATCTCGGCGCGAAGCGTACGGCTCTTGATATTGAGGGCCCATGAGGTTCGCGTCACGGTTCCCGGGACCGGTTGATCGCGGAACGCCCGGGCGAGCACGGTCGCCTTCGTCCCGATCTGAACGAAGTTCGCATCCGCCTCAGGGATGTCGACGAAAATTCGGACGACGTCGACCCGATCGACCACGTAAATCGGCGCTGCCTTGTCCGGTGAGATATCGGGAGCTCGCTGCATGGCCGTAAGGTCGCCCGAGGCGGGCAGGACGAAGTCTCCGGTATTCGCATTACGGGCTACGATCACACCGTCGAAGGGTGCGGTGAGCGTAAGATAGCCTACCCACGCTTTGAGCCGTCTTTCCTCGCTCTGGGCGACAGCCAGATCAGCACGGGCGACCTCGACGGCGACCTTGGCTTGAGTGGCCGAAGCTTGTCTTGAGAGCAGATCTGCCTGGGCTGTCAGGATGGTCGCCTGCGCGGCCTCTCTCGCGGCGATGTTCGATTTGAGTTGATTGGTTGACTCGAGAAGGATCTGAGGATCGACGACTCCACGATCGACCTCACGTTGGAGCCGCTTGACCTGCGAATCCCAGCGGTCAACTTCCGCCTGATACTTACCAAGTATCGACTTGGTCTCGTCGAGGTGGGACTTGGCCGCTTTGACGTCAGCTTCGGCCACGTCCACCGCCTGTTGAGCCAGTTCGACTCGTGCTTCATCGAGCTTGACAGTTGCCTTCTTGGTACCGTAATCCTCGACTAGCTCAGGTACAAAGAGAGTGGCCAGCAGGTCGCCCTTCTTTACCTTATCACCGATATCAACGATCCATTTTTCGATATAAGCCGTCATCTTTGGATAGATTGATGTTCGCTCGTAGCTATTGATGAAACTCGGCTGCCCGACGACTCGGACGATATTACGAACTGGCGGGTGAATTAGCCGCACGATCGGCGGTTCGGAGACGCTCTTGAAATCGATCTTGGGCTCTTTGCCACAGCCAGAGAATGAAAGGGCAGCGAGGACCCAGTACCGCCACCTGCGGCAGCCCCCGGAACGATTAATGATCATGAACCAGAGGGCGGAGCGCATCAGCGATCTCCAGGCGAAGAGGGTGAATCAGGGGAGTTGGAAGGGGCAAATCGCGGCGAGTGACCATCGTCGGAGATGCTTTCGCGAACCAGTGCGTGAACGCTCGTCGAAACGGGTTGACCCTCGCCCGCCATGCCCGTTTCTTCGGAGTCGGACTCGCCCTCGTGATGAAGGGCATCTGGATCGAAGTGCAGACTTTCGGGGTCAAGTGGACTGATCGAGACCGAGCGAGCCGCGCAGTTGACCGATCAGGAGTGCGAAGAGCGACGGCAACATTAGCAGGGTCGCAAATGTTGACATAACCAATCCGCCGATGACGGCCCGACCAAGCGGCGACTGCATCTGGCTTCCTCGTTCCAGCGCCAGTGCCATCGGCACCATGCCGACCGTCATCGCGCACGCCGTCATCAGGATCGGCCGAAGCCGGTCACTCGCCCCCTCGATAGCCGCCTCGATCGAGGAAGCCCCTGACCTCCAATGATTGTTCATGAAGGTCACCAGCATGACCGAGTTCGACACCGATACACCCAAGCACATGATCGTCCCCATGAACGATTCGATGTTCAGCGTGGTGTTCGTGAAGTAGAGAATGGTCGCGATCCCTGTGAGAACGCCCGGGACGGCTCCGATTGATATCAAGGCCATGCGCGGCGACTGGAAATAGGCCGTCAGAAGCACGAGGATGACGAAAACGGCGACCGCAAGTCCGACTCCCAGCGACTTGAACATCTCGACCATGGGAGGAAGCTGGCCCAGAGGAATCACTCGCACTCCTCGGGGTGGCGCCCCGGCGGCGTCGATGGCCTGGGAGACCTGGCGCGAGGCCCGGCCCATGTCTTCGCCCTCGACGTTTGCGGTCAAGGTCAGGTACCGTTGCGACATCGATCGATCATACTGGCCAGGCCGCAGGCTCTGCCGGACCGTTGCCACGTCGCGGACCATGAGATTGACCAGCGGATTGACCGACTCGATCGGCAAGGTCTCGACGTCCGCTGTCGAGGTCATTCTCACCGGCGGGACCAGCACCTCGACGAGGTAGTCGAAGCCGGTTTTCACGTCGATCCAGTAGTTGAGCGAGGTGAAACGGGTCGATGAGGTCGCCATGACGAGCCCTTTACCCACATCCTCGACCTTGACCCCGCTCAAGCCGGCTTTCTCACGGTCGATGTCAATCTCAACGGTTGGATAGTCAAGCGTCTGCTCGAACTGAACATCGCGTAAGAAGGGAATGCGTCTCAGCTCACTGGCGATCTTGGTCGCGTGCTCGCGGATCAGCCCCATATCGGTGCCGATCACCCGGACAGCGATCGGCGTCAACGAGCCGAAGCTCATCACGTCCGTCACGATATCGCCTGGCTCGAAGCCAAAGGTCGACTTTCTAGCCTGCCTTTCCGCCTCTTCCCTAGACAAACCACCCACTTCCAGTCGCTGGATGAGCCAGGGAACCACACGTTCATGCAAGACCTTTCGGAGCCGCTCGCGGAATTCGGCGAGTTTAATCCCGCTATCCTCGCTCAATGCGACACGAAGTTGACCGTCATCCGGCCCCCGCATGAAGAGGAGCATGTTATCGATTCCGAAGTTAGGCGCAACCTGACCGACAAACCCCATGGTTATGACGATGTTTTCGGGTTTCGCCTCGTGTTCGATCTCCTCGAGGCACTTCACCGCCATCTCTCGGGTCAACTCGAAGTTCGAGCCCGGCGGAGGACGAAAACGGAGCACGAACTCGCCGGAATCGATCTGAGGAAAGAGCTCCGTGCCAACCCGCGAGCCCAGTTGCCAGAGCAAGAGACCACACGCCGCCAGATAGGTGGGTATCACGATCCAGCGTAAGTGGACAAGTTGAGTGACTCCTTTGCCGTAAACATCGAGTAACCTGCCGAATAGCCCGCGCCTCTCCTCGTCGTGGCTCTTATGTTTGAGTAGATACACCGACATGATCGGCACAAACGTGCTCGAGAGCAGGTAGGATGAGATCATCGCGAACCCGACCCCCAGCGTCAACGGCATGAAAAGTGAGCGGAGCGGATCGCTCATGATGAACGCTGGGATGAACACCGACAGGATGCACAGAAGCGCCAGGAGCCTCGGCACCGCCGTCTCGTTACCTGCGTGCATCACCGCCGTGGCCAGCTTTGGCGTGTGTTGCATTTGCACGTGGACGTTTTCGATAGTCACTGTCGCTTCGTCGACGAGGATACCGATCGCCAGGGCCATGCCGCCCAGCGACATGATATTGATCGTGTTTCCCGTTACCCAGAGCCCCAGTAACGACCCCAGCAGCGCGAGTGGGATGTTCAACACAACTACGACCACGCTACGCGGATCGCGCAGAAACAACAGGATCATCAGCCCCGTCAGAGTCGCGCCGATCAAACCTTCGGTGGCCACGCTCTTGACGGCTTCCACCACGGTGGGCGACTCATCGAACTCGAAGCTGACCAAAACGTCCTTGGGAACGACGTCGCGGAAGAGCTGCATCGACTTGTGAATGTCGGCCACGACGGTTAGCGTCGATGCGGTGTCCTTCTTGATGATTGGGAGATAGACCGACTTCTTGCCGTTGACCAGCGCGTAGCCATACGTGATATCGGTGTCATCCTGGAAGGTCGCTACATCGCGGAGGTAGACGTTCTCTCCCAGCCGGAGGGGGATGCTGCCGAGTCGCTGGATGTCGACGACCGTTGCGTTGTTGGCGACAACCGGCATTGAATCCTTGAGGTAAACGTTCCCGGCGGGGATCACGGTGTTCCCCTTTGCCAGAGCCTCTGTGACTTGCTGGGGAGTCAAGTTGTAGTTCTGGAGTTTCTCGGGATCGACATTGACGAGGATCGACCTCATATTCGGCCCGAATGGGGAGATCGCGACGGTGCCAGGGACGTATTTCTGCACCAGAGGCCGGATGATGTTCTGCGCCAGGTCTCCCATTCTTCCCAATGACGTTTCTTTACTCTCCATCACGAGGTAGCCCACCGGAACACTACCGGCGTCCATCCGCATGATCATGGGGGGCAAAGTTCCCTTAGGCATCCACGACATGGCTCGGTCGGACATTGCCACGACCTGGGCCATCGCCTGGCCCATGTCGGTGCCGGGAAAGAACGAGAGCTCGCACAGAGAAACTTGCTGGATGTTGCGGGTGTCGATGTCCTCAATGCCGTCGACGTACTGAAAAAAGAGCTCGAGCTGGTTGACGATCAAGCCCTCCATCTGGTCCGGGCTCATGCCGACGTAATCGAGAAAGACGTAGATCTTGGGGGTGTTGAGAGACGGGAAGATGTCGACCCGCATCCGGGTCAGGGCGAGCCCGCCGCCGCTGATCAGGGCCACGACCAGCATCAGGGTCGTGATCGGGTGCCGCATCGCAAACAGGATCGGGTTCATCGCGGCGCCTCTGCCATGGTTGAAGTCGTCGCTAGCCGACTTGAGCCTTGATTGGAACCGGTGTGATATCTCATGTTCAAGAAAAAAACCCGAACCTCGCTCGGGAAGGCGAGATCGACCAGCAGAAACCGCACCCTCGGTATCAGGCCTCGATCCTGTCGCCGTTCCGGATTGCCACGTTTTCGCAACTTCGCGCCGCTTCAACACTCCACGCCTGGTCCATCGTCTTGCGACGTGCGCAGACTCTGGTACCATCCTACGACACGGGCAGTGAACGGTGGAACCGCACCTCGAAGAGAGTAATTCCGACCTGGAAAGGACGTTCACCGTTGCCGTCTCCCCCTCACCCCGCACGTCAAGCCGTCACCGCGAAGGCCGTGGACATTTCCGAGCCGTCCCATGAGTTACCGCCCTTGGAATCACGCCAGAGGCCGTGGCTCGTGCCGGTCGTTCTCCTTCTACTGGGCGTCGCCCTCTGTCTTCTACGGCTGCGCACGTTCAATGAACCGCTTGAAAAAGACCTGATCACTTACATGTTCGTCGGAGACGCCGTCTTTCAGGGGGGCCGTCTGTACGACGACATCGAGGACATCAAGCCGCCGGGAATCTACGTCCTTTATGCTCTGGGAGAATGGGTGGCCGGTTTCGGCCCGGCGCAGGTGTACGTCCTGAACGTATCGGCAGCGCTGGCGACCCTCTTGGGAGTTTACGCCGCGGGGGCCGCGCGGGGCGGGCCGCTGGTCTCTGGGCCGCGGGGTTCTGGGTCATGCTCTCCGGCGCTCCGAGCCTTCAGGCCAACCAGCCCAATACCGAGGTGTTCCTCAACGCTCTAGGTATCGCCGCGCTGTCGATCCTGCTCCGCGGGTTCAAGAACTCCCACAGTGTCTTGCCGGCGATCGGAGTCGGCGTTTGCTGGGCCCTGGGCAGCACGATCAAACAGCTGGTCGTGGTTGACGCCTTTCTATTGTCATGCGCTCACATGCTATATCGCGCCGAGCTTCCCGGAGGCTTCCGACGCGCGGCACGGGATGTGTTGATCTGCGCCCTGGTCGGCGCTCTCGTCTGGGCTGCAGTCTTCGCCTGGTTCGCGGCCACAGGCCGCCTCGAGATCTTCTGGACCGTACTGGTCAAGATCCCGCGAGGCTATTCGAGCCAGCCACTTTTCACCCTCTACCGATATTTCCGCGAAGGACGGTTCCTGCCGAGCTTCCTCTGGTTCGCTATCCCCGTCGCCTTGCTCGTTCTGCTGGGGGCTTTCGGCGATCGTCATGAGAATCGAAGCGAATACCCGGACCCGAACGGGAAGTTGAGCCGGTGGCGTCGCCTGGTGCCTGGGCGGGAGTGGGCCCTTTACCTGGTCGCTGTCCTGTCGCTTCAGCTCAAGATTGTGGTGAACGGAGCGGGGTTCTTGCCACATTATTACCAGTACTGGCTGCCGATCCTGGCCATTGGCTCGGGCTGGGCGATCGCCGCGGATAGGCCAGGGCTTTCGGTCCGGAGCCGGCGCTTCCTGGCCGCCGCCGGGGCAGCCGTGGCGCTCTATCTGGTCGTGCAGCAGGGGCGATTTTACGCTCTCACGGCCGATGACTGGTCGCGGCTGAAGTACGGTGACGCGGTGATCCATGCCCGAACGCTGGGACGGAAGCTGCAAAAGGTCTTGCGCCCTGATGAGCCACTCTACATGTGCGGAGAGCAGGTCGAGATCTATTATTTCGCGGGCCAAAAGCCCCGGACGTACTCGTTCTGGCGGAGCCATCTCAGTGACACATGGCCAGGCAACGAGTTACTCCTCAAACGCCAGCTCGCATCTCTCGATAGAACCCCTCCCGAGTTGCTCCTCGTCGAGGCAACTCCGACGGAGCCGACCAGCGCGTCCGATAACCCCGCCCATCGTCCGGGCCTGGTCGCTCGGCTCCTCGGCGGCGGCGCGTCCACGATCGATCATGGCCGGAACGCCCGTAAGGTGCTCGACCGCTTGCTCCCACACTATCGGAAGATCACGCTCGAGGCGCTGAACCTCGGCCCTAATTACGACGTGTACATCCGGCGAGGAGGCACCCTCGAACGCCGGCTACAGGCCTCTCATCCAGAGCTCGAGGATCGCGCCAGGGCGGCGAGCAGCGGCGATCGAAATACCGGGCCGTCACAACCACTGGCGTGGACCGCCAAGGCTCCGGACTGATCCCGACGGCGATCGGCGTCAACGCCTTCAAGCTCGTCCTATCCTTCACGTTCACGCCCGGCTCTCGACCGACAGTCAACCCTCTCACCTTTCTCCCCGCCACCACGCGGAACGCGTCTAGCCAACCCCTCGCTCCTTTCCAATCGCGCCTTCACGCGGGTCTTCGTCGACCGACGCACGAACGTACACCGGCGTGCAACATCCGAACTCGATCGTGACATCGTGGTCTCGGCCCGATGAACATGCCCTTGGCATCGGGTCTCCAGCGATGAGTGTCGACCATTGTAGCGAAATCGCAACCCCGCGCTGTTTTTACGCCCTCCATTCGGCGGCTCGGCTTGCGACCACCGTCTATCCGCTGGTACGCTCCATCAACATCCTTAAGAGACAGCGATCACAAATCTCTATCACCAATTTACTTGTACAAAAAACCAATTTCTTATTGTCATTTCGCCTTTTTTAAAACAACCGGGCATCCATGTCCTTGATGCCTCGGGAAAATGGCTGACCCCAACGTGACGGCGACGAGCCTGGTGTCCTCGCTGAAGTCATCGAAAGCAATCGCCTCCAAAGGATCAAACGATTCATGACAATCCTGCACACCCAAACCACCCGGCTCAAGAGCAAGTCGAACGTTCGAGATTGTATCGTCTCGGCCGCCTACGGAGTTGGTTCCGAATATGTTCGCTCGTTTCTTAGAACGTTCCGCAAGGTCAATCCTTCAGCTCGTGTCATCCTCCTGGTGTGGGACAGGGGGCCGCTCGGAGGTATCGCGAACGAATATCATGTTGAGCTTCACCAGGACCAGTGGTTTTGCGGTCATGTTCCTCGTATAAAACTCCAATATCAACAATTCAGCGGGGAGATCGCCCAGAAGCAGGTTCGTGTGACCGAGATACTGGGCCGTTCCACCGCTCTGGCACCGCGACTAGCGCGTGTCGTGCCAGAAGCTCTCTCGCGATCGATGATGTCCGTATCACTCGCCCGATTCTTTCATATTCGTGATGTCCTGAGCAGGGACGAGTACGGTCATGTCCTGCTCTCCGACTCACGAGATGTCTTCTTCCAGGCAGACCCCTTCGCCTCTCCCGTGGAGATGGAGCTGGCTCAGGAGACGAGCCGTTATGGCGCCGACCGATTCAACGATGCGTGGATCGGGGAAGGTTTCGGCACCGAGATCCTGAAAGCACTGGAGGGCCATCATCCATTCTGTGCGGGAACGATCTTTGGGTCTTACAAGTCTATTCTCGATCATGTCTCGATGATATGCCATCACGCGAAGCGACTCCGCACCTGGAAGTACGGCGTAACCGTTCACGGCCTGGGATTGCCGATTGCGAGTGACGTCGCTATCTTAGGGCATGGTACCGACGCCTCCGCTCCCAGACGCGTTATGGAGAACAGCCTCGCCCGAATTGCAGGCGGCGATCCTCCTGTTGGTGCAACACTACGAGCAACGGATCGCTGGTTTGGAGCAACAGGTCCAAGACCTGACGCAACAGGTCAAGGAGCTGAAATCCCGCGTCGACCAGAACTCCACCAATAGCTCCAAACCACCTTCGACCGACCCGATCGGCGTGAAGCGGAGGCCGCCCACGCCGCCCTCGAAGAAACGCCGGGGCGGACAGAAAGGCCATCCCCGACGGATGAGGGCGCTGGTGCCGCCCGAGCGCGTCGCCTCGGTCACGGAATGCAAGCCGACGGCATGCCGCCGTTGCGGGCACGCGCTGTCCGGCGAGGACTCCGAGCCGTTGCGGCATCAGGTCGCCGAGTTGCCGCCCATCGAGCCGGAGGTCCACGAGTACCGGCTGCATCGGCTCCTGTTGCCCCCACTGCAGGACCACCACCCGCGGCGCTTTGCCCGAAGGCGTGCCGCGCACGGCGTTCGGACCCCGGCTGCACGCGGTGCTCAGCGTACTCACCGGCGCGTACCGGCTGAGCAAGCGACAGGTCGCGCAGCTCGGCTCCGACCTTCTGGGCCTGACGATCTCCATCGGCATGATCGCCAAGCTGGAGCGGATCACGGCCGAGGTGCTCGAGCAACCGGTGGCGGAACTGGCCGAGGCGGTGAAGACGGCCGAGGCGGCGAACATCGACGAGACGGGCTGGCGAGAGAGTGGCTGCAAGGCCTGGCTCTGGGTCGTGGTGACCGGCCTGGGGATCGTCTTCCGCATCGTCCGCTCGCGGGCCGGTGCGGTGGCTGCGGAGCTGCTCGGTGAGGAGCCAAAGCCGATCGTCATCAGCGACCGCTTCCCCGGGTACGAGTGGATCAAGCTCAAGTCGCGACAGGTTTGCTGGGCCCATCTTCGTCGAGATTTCCAGGCGATGATCGACCGCGATCGGGGCGGCGCTGAAGTCGGACAACAGTTGCTCTGGCAGTCGAACAAGCTGTTCGAGTACTGGCACAAGGTCCGCGACGGCACCATCCGCCAATCGACTTTCCTCCAATACATGAGCTGGTTGCGACCGATGGTCCGATCGAGCCTGGAGCGCGGGTCGGGGTGCGCCTGCGCGAAGACGGCGGCGACTTGCGGCGAGTTGCTGCGCCTGTGGGATTGCCTGTGGACCTTCACGCGCGTCGCGGGCGTCGAGCCGACGAACAACGCGGCCGAGCGCGCGTTGCGGCACGCCGTGATCTGGCGTCGGATCAGCGGCGGGACCGACAGCGAGGCGGGAGCCGGTTCGTGGAGCGGATGCTGTCGGTGGTGGCGACCTGCCGGCAGCAGAGGCGTTGCGTGCTGGAGTACCTGACGCGGTGTCATCAAGCCCATCGTCACGGCCAACACGTCCCCTCCCTATTATCGCCGGCCGCGCCTCTGACTCGCGCCGGGTGAGCAGATCCGCTCGCCCTCTCGACGGAGGCTCAACGTCGTGGGGCCACTTCCGCTGTGTCGTTCGGCAACATCGAATCAGCTGTAATCCTCCCGCGAGCAACGCATTTGTTGCCCTCGTACAGTTCGAACTCCCTGCCCTCACGAAGTGAGTCGTGCGGTGCCTGGTCTACGAGGAAATGAACGTCGGCAGTCCACCGTAAATCCGTGCTGAGTGGTTCACGCTTGACGATGACTAACGACCAGGACGCACCCGCCGGAGGCCAAGGATCGTCGATGAACCGCACTTCGGCGGCATATGCGGGAATTCCGACTCCGAGGGGGGGCTTGGAACGCCCGCCATCAGCCTTTGGAATCCACTCCACTACCGCACACTTCGTGACCATTTCGATTACTCCAAGGGACGTGGTTTGAGCGGCGGCAAGTCATCGTTATGGAGGTAACGCGCCGGGCCATGACCGTCGAGATTCGGACGTGTCGACAGGCTCGGAGCGTTGTTCGGGACGTCAACTTCGATGAGTCTATACTTCCCGTCCGGGAACAAGGGAGGTGTCTTGCCATTCCCGGTAGCATGAGCCTTCGCGCCCTCAAGGGAGTCGGCAAACCATTTTCCTTCGAGCGAGTTGGGGCCTTGCCGAAGTTGACCGGTCTTGAGTATGTCCTGATACTCCGCCTCACTTACTGCACGGTAGACGCGAGTGTAACCGTCGGGCACCGGCAACTCGTTCGGGCCGTGAACGCCTACAAGTACGGCGGTATCGATCAGGGTCTTCACAATTATGTCGTGTCGCGCCGCGCGGGTTCCGCCGATTACACGATCTCGACCAATCAGCGAGGCCGGATCGCCACTCTCAGCGCCTGGGCGAATGTCCCGGTTCGGGACGGCTTCGTCGTCGACGCGGCAGGTCAACCGTTCCCGATCGTCCATCAATACGATCGACTTCGGCCCGAGGTCATCGCGTCACTTCGAATGCTTCAGGATTAGCATTTCATGTCGAACTTGACCATTCACGAACCCGGCGACCCGACTCATCGTGCCTGAACAGAATCGGGACTGGACGCGGGATCGGCCAGGCTCACGTGCGGCGCGGGAGGAACCGTTTCCGCGGGTGCCGACGTCACGGGCCGGGAAGCGGCGACCACATCGGCCAGATGGCCGAGCAGGCGGCGACGGAAGAGGGGAAGCGCGAAAGTCTCGGCCCGCTGTCGCGCCAGCAGGGGAGCTGTTGGCATCCCTCGGCTTCCCAGTCTTCGATGGCTTCCAGGAGTGCCTCGGCATGGGGGGCGTCGTAGGTCCGGCCCACGTTGTGGTCGATGGTCTCGGCCGCGCCTCCGTGCCCCAGCGCGATGACCGACGCACCGCAGGCCAGCGCTTCGACCGGGACGATGCCGAAGTCTTCCTCGCCGGGGAAGAGAAGGGCCCGGCACCTCCTGTAGTGGTCGCGAATCACCTCGTTGGGCTGCCAGCCCAGGAACTGAACGGTTGGACCCGCAACCTGCTCAAGGTGTGCTCGCTCGGGACCACTGCCGATGACGACCAGCTTGCGGCCGGTCAGCGAGCACGCGGTCACCGCGTGCTCGACCCGTTTGTAAGGGACAAGGGCCGAGACACAGAGATAAAAGTCCTCACGCGGGGTATCGCCCACCGGCGGCGTATAGAACCCGGTATCGACCGGCGGAGGAATCACCCGGCTATCGCGGTGATAGTTGTGGGCGATCCGACCCCGCACAGTCTCGGAGATCGCCACGAAATGCGATACCCGTGATGCGGTGGCCCGGTCCCAGCGTCGAAGCTGGTTCAGGAGCGCGACCGCCAGGGCACGTCGGATGGGCCGCTCCGCCCAGCCGTCAAGATACGCGTCACGTCCGTGCCAGGCGTACCGCATCGGCGTGAAACAGTAGCAGACGTGCGGTACCCCTTTCGGAACCCGGACCGCCTTGGCCACGCAGTGGCTCAGGCTGATTACAAGGTCGACCTCGGAGAGCTTCCATGCCCGGGTCGCCAGCGGCATGAAGGGGAGCAATGTCCGGTAGTGCCGGAAGACACCGGGCACACGTTGCAGCGGTGTGATCCGGATCGGCAGGGACTCGATTGCGGTGCTGACCGACCCGCGTCGATGGATCAGAGTATAAAGCGTCGCCTCGGGGAAGGCGCGGCAGAGTACCTCCAGGCACTTCTCACCGCCCCGCATCCCGGTCAGCCAGTCGTGAACCAGCGCGACCCGCAGTCCGGAGAGAATCTCCAGGGAGGCTGCGCGATCAATCTCCGTGGGCTCCCCTGTGGCAACGCCCGGGACGCTGGCCTCCATGCCGGCCTCCTTGCCGTATGCATTCGCCTTGCTAGACAGACCCTCGACGCTCCCATGAGACGTCGACGGCCCCAGTTCAGAACCGGCCCCGCAACCCGCGTTCTCTCTGCATCCGGCGCAGGCTCCGAGGTCGAATCGGCCACTAACCGCTCAGAGTCTGACCGGCTCTCCTCGGCTTCATCCGTGGTCGGCAGAACCTACCCAAGTTCGTGGAATCGGACAAGACAAGACGCAACGCGACCTGTCGAGCCGTTGTCAACCTCCGGCGTGCAGCGTCAGGGTAAACGAGCGCACGATGATGTCGTTGGGGGATGTCGCACCCACTCCCGGGGGAAGCGGGTGACCGCTCTGCGGCCATTCCTTGAGCCTGGCCGTCCCCGATCCCGTCGCGCCGCTATAGGTGCCAGTGCCGCCGACGATCGCGAAGGTAAGTCCCGCCGGAGGGCCGGTAAAACCACGTTGCATGGACGCGCCGGTCAGGTTGAGCGTGAGGCTATTTCCCTGGGAATCAGTCAGTGTGAGCGTGCCGCTCGTCCTGCCATGAACGATGAAACCAGGTGAATGAAGCGTACTGTCTGCGCTGATCTGACCCAGAGGGCTGATTTTGCCCGACCCGGTGAGCGTCTGGATCGGACCGCCATCGATATTGGGCGCGGAAACCTGTGAAGTCCAGGTCCCCTGGATCGTTCCGTTCAGCGCGAGCTTGACGGTCGTGCTTGAGGTGGCGATCCATGCCGAATAATTCTGATGCGACGCCAGTTCCGCCGCCGCGGTTGCCGCGTCCGAGGCGGGACCAGCGCTCAGGACCTTGCGGCTTTCCAGCGGTTCAAACGCCGGCTGCCCGCGCCGTGTGCGTTCCATGACTCTCGTCCTTGATTGGTTAGCGCAATCTTAATGATGGGATGGCGGCAGTTTAGTCTCTACCTGAGGATCGGTGAAGGTCAGAACGCATATCCACTTCCGCCCGTTTATCGCAAATATCAGATACACAACTTTACCCACAACTCGGCGTCCCGATCAACTCGTCTGGAGCGCTCCGCTTCGCATCGAGTTCGTTCGCGCCAACGGCCGAGTTCGTTTGTACCGACGGTCGAGTTCGTTCGCGCCAGCGGTCGAGTTCGTTCGTGGCGTCGGCTGAGTTCGTTTGTACCGTCGGCCGAGTTCGTTTGCGCCAGCGGCCGAGTCCGTTCGCGCCAGCGGCCGAGTTCGTTTGTACCGTCGGCCGAGTTCGTTTGTACCGGGATCGGAATCAGGCGCAGGCAGGAGGTTTGCCGGAATCGACACGATCCTTCTATCTGCCCCAGAACACGCGAATTGCCAAGGAGCCGATGACGTAAGATGGACCCGTCATTCTTTAATATCGTAAAAGGAAGCTGGAGCGTTCTGGGGTTTTGGTTTCGCGCGTGCCGGGGATAGCGGAAACGACGATCGATCGAGTCGGTTGCGTTGTAGTTTGTAATTCCGGGTTGCATCCATCCTCTCAGCGGGTCGGATGAGCGGGTTTTTCGCCTCTCTTCCCCGTTCACCTGGGTGATTCGCGGTTTTTGGGGCCCTCGGCGCGCACCGCGATTTTCGTCCGGCCCGATTCCAGTCGTCCGTTCGTCCCGGTCAGACTTCGACCGGCTCGTCGTTCCGTCTTCGCGCGCAGGGCCTCGGCGATCGGCCCCAGTTTCAACTTGCCCAGGGTCCCTTCGCGGCGCGGCGCCGATGCCAAGAGCGTCGCGAATGTCGCGTGTACCGCCAGCACCACTCCCACTTCCGCGACGAACCGGCGTGCCCCTCGGATGTTGCCGTCGTCCACCCCCCAGAACACCTTCAACCGCGCGTTGACCCGCTCCACCGACGTCCGTCCCTTGTACATCCGCTCAAACTTCTTCGTCGTGCGCGGCAACGCCGGGAACCGTCGCAGGTCGACCTCGCGGTCGACTCGCACCGTCTTGCCGTACGACTTCCCCGCGTTGCAGACCGACGACATCGGGCATTCCCAGCCCTCGTGTTGGGCTGGGCAGCGGTATTTCAGCGTCTTGCGCTCCGGTTCGTGGCCGATGTAGGACATCTTATGTCGCACCGGAGGTTCGCTCACCTTGTTATAACAGTAAATCGTCCCGGATTCGTCGTACACGACGTTCGATGTGCCGTCGTGGCCCGGCAGCATCCGCTCCGGCTCGCTCTGCCACATCGACCGCATCTGGATCAGCGGCGTGATCGCTTCGTCGCAGAGGAGCCGGTGAACATCTTCACTGTCGGCCGCCTTGTCGTAGGCCAAGGTCTTGATCCGACCCGCGGGCAAGTTCGCCTGAGCCTGCGCGAGGATCGACGGCAGGGTCTCGCCGTCGCCGGCCTTGGTGTCGGTGATCTCATACGAGAGCACCACTTCGTGCTTCGCGTCCACCAGCAGGTGGAGCTTGTACCCGAACCACTCGACCGCCCTGGTCACCTTGCCGTCGTCGTGCTTGTACTCCTTGCGGCCGCCGGAGGGCTGCGGCAGACCCTCGTCGACCTCCTCCCGGGCGGCCTCCTCGGGCTTGCGGCGTGCCGACAAGGCCGTGGCGTCGGCGGCGGTGTCGCGGCCGAGGTCGGCGACCTCCGCACCCAGGCGTTTGATCAACGCGTTGAAGATCTCCTTGAGGTGCGTGCGATGGGGCTCCTGGCCCAGAGCGTCCTCGAACCGCGACATGTTCCACTTTTTGGGGACGCCGGCCTCCGACTCGATGCCGATCAGGCGGCGGAGCCCTTCGTTGCGGCGGAGTTCGTCGAGCACCGCTTCGTTGGTGAGGTGCCGCAAGGCCACCCGCAAGACGATGACGCCCCAGAGCACGGTGACGGGGTACTCGTTACGCCCCTTGCCGCGAGCGACGCGGAGCGACTCCAGGAGCTTGGCGTCGGGGAGTGCGGCAAGGAGATCCTTGATGGTCTGGAGCGCGGGGCTGTCTTCGAGATCGTCCCAGGCGAAGAGAGGTTTGGTCTCGTGGATGATCATCATGGGGGCGTGGCCGGCGGGTGTGTCGGGAGGGTAAAGTGAGGCCCACACGATAACTACGCGACACATCCCCGAAGCGTTGTCGCGTTGGTCGAAAAATCGGGAAAATGTGGGGTTTGTCAGGCAAAGTGCTGCGAATCAAGCAGGGATTTTGGGGAAGGCGGAAAAAGCTCGGTCAGGGACGTCGACGACACAAGGACTTGCGCAGCGCAACCGGCTCCGATCGATCCGGCTGAGCTTGACCATGAACGGGTGGGGTCCTATCATGCGGCCCGCGGGCGATGGATCGCGCCGCGGTTTGCGGTGGTCATGGAGGTTGCCGCCTGATGCATTGGCGTGGCCTGGAGAATCGCCGTCGTTTGCTGGCGATCGCCGCGCTGGGGTTGGTCTTCCATCTCCTGGGGATCGCCCGGACGATCCTCCCCGCGCAGGATGGACTCAAGTTCATCAGGATGGCGCAGCGGTTCCAGCATCAAGACACGCTCGAGGTGATTCGCGGCAGCGATCAACATCCGCTCTATCCGGCCCTGATCGCGCTGGTCGAGCCGTTGGTCGCCGCGTTCCTCGGCCACGGACCCGATACCTGGCGGATCACGGCGCAGGGCATCGCGTCGATGGCGTCGATCGCCTCGATCATTCCGCTGCATGGTCTGGCGCGTTCGCTCTTCGGCGACCGGATCGCAATCCTGGCCGCGCTGGTTTATGTGCTGCTCCCATTGCCGCTGGAGATCGGCCACGACACCCTGGGCGACAGCCTGGGTTTGCTCGCGGCCCTGAGCGTGCTCAGCCTGGGTGCGCGGGGCCTGAGAACGGGGAGTCTGGTGGCCTTTTTCGGCAGTGGCACAGCGGCGGGCGTCGGGTTTCTGGCCCGGCCCGAGGTGGCGCTGGCCGCGGTCTCGGTCGCGCTCGTCGGGTTGGTTCAGGTGGTACGCCGGAACGCGACCGACGCGGCTCGCACCCGAACCTGGCTCTCGACCGCGACGATGGGGATGACGTTTCTGGTCCTGGTCGGCGTTTATGCACTGGCCAAGGGTGAGGTTTCCGAAAAACTGGCGCTGCGCTATGGAGCCGGACTCTCGAGCGCGAACCGCGCCTCGGTCGTCCGCAAGACGCCACAGTGGCTTCCGCCGGGACTGGACGATCCGCGCTGGGACTTCTCGCCCAAGGAAGAGGGAGGGCGCACCTCGTCATCGAGGCCGTTGGTCGCGCTGGGTCGACTGGTCCGGAGATGGGCCGGAGGTGTCGAAGGGTTCGTCGCCTTGCTCGCCATTTTCGGGGCGTTGCGGGGGTGTTCGATCCGCGACCGGATGGAACGTGAGCGGCAACACGAACAGGTACAGGAAAGTCAACGTCGCACGGACCCGGGCGTGGAACGGCTGCTCCTGAGCGTTTACCTGATCCTCTTCGCCCTCGCGTTGGTCCGGCATGTCGGGGCGCTCGGCTATCTGTCCGACCGGCACTTGCTGCCGCTGATCGTGGTGGCGCTGCCGTGGGGCGCGGCGGGGCTGACGGAGCTGAAACGGGTCCTGACCGATCGGCTCGGCTGGTCGGTTGCGCGAAGTCGAAAAGCAGGGACCATCATGGCCGCGGTCGCGGTGCTCGCGACGATCGTCTTGCCCGAGGTCCGGCCCGAGCATCGCAGTCGTTGGGGACACCGGGCCGCCGGACGCTGGATCAACGAGAACGCACGCGCTGGCGACGCCGTGCTCGACACTCGCGGCTGGGCTTCGTTCATCGCGGACCGGCCGAGCTATGACTACTGGCATGTCCGGCAGGCCCTCACCGACGCGCACCTCGCCTACATCGTGGTGGGAGCCGACGAGCTGAGCGCCCCCAGTCGACGCGGCACCACCTTACGGGCGATGCTGGCCTACGCGGCGGAGCCGGCCGTGGCGTTTCCCGAGGAACAAGGTGGCAACGGGCGTGAGGTCCAGGTCTTCTGTTACCATCGTCCCGAATCCTGGCGTGAGCTGAAGCCGTGAACCGTTCCGCGTCGAAATCAACCGCGGCGAGCCCGGACGGCACCACCTTCTGGCGACGGCTGGTGCGGGGCACGGCCTGGACCTGGATCAACGAACGGTTCCGCGCGGCGTTGCCGGCCGATCTCGATACACGGGTCATGAGCCTGGAAAGCCGCGATCGATACCACGCCAAGCAGGGTCGATCGACCGTGCGGGTCGTCTTTCATGAGGGAACCGGAACGCGGCCACTTTCGGTTTACCTGAAGCGGCATCTTCGGCTCCCCTGGCCGCACCGACTGGCCGCGCTGGTCGACCCCGCCGGCCGCCACACGCCCGGCGCGGCGGAGTGGGCGCACCTCGAACGAGTCCGCGGGCTCGGCATCGACGTGCCGGAGGTCGTCGCCGCGGGCGAGCGGGTCGGTCCCTGGGGCCGGCTCCAGAGCTTCCTCATGATCGCCGAGCTGTCCGGCAGAGAGCTTAACGTGATCATTCCTGAAAATCAGGAGCGACTCGGTCCCCAGGCCTTCACCTCCTGGAAGCGCCGGCTGGTTCCCGCGATCGCCGAGATCGCCGCTCGTTTGCACGCGGCCCGCCTGTTTCATAAAGATCTCTATCTTTGTCATTTCTTCCTCGACGAGACATCCTCGGGCCCGATCCGTCTGACGCTGATCGACCTGCACCGCCTGGGGCATCACCGGGTGCTCGCGGGGCGTTGGCGGCGGAAGGACCTGGGTCAGCTGCTGTACTCGACGTTCGGAGTCGCCGGGATCGATGAGCGCGACGTGCTCCGGTTCTGGGTTGCATACCGCCGCCGCCTCGGCCTGGAGCGGCACGAGGCCCGCCGCCTGGCGGTCCAGGTGATGCGGAAGGCGGGACGTTATCAATCGCACAATCAAAAAAAGCAGTTGGCGAAATCCTGAATACCAAAGGAGACCCGGCCATGCGATTGGCCTTGAACTTCCAGCGGGTCGACCCGACGCGGGGGGGTGCCGAGACCTACGTCGCCGACCTCTGCCGCGCCTGGTCGCGGCGGGGCATCGGTGGACCTTTACGCCGAGTCGTGGCGCGAGGGGGTGTTGCCACCCGAGGTTGAAGTGCGTCGCCGTTGCCGCCACGGGTCGGACCCGGCTCCAGCGACTCTGGAACTTCGCCACCGAACTCCGAGGAGGCGCTCCGCCAGGTGTCATACGACTGCACGGTCGGGCTGATCAACACATGGCACCACGACGTGATCATTCCCCAGGGGGGCGTTCATCGCGGCAGCCTCGAGGCCAATTCCAGGCGGTTCCCCGCGGGCCTGGCGCGCGCGCTCTACCGCCTGGGAAAGCAGGCCAACCCCAAGTTCTGGGTGTACGAGGCGATCGAGCGCCGGCAGTACGACCCCGCAGCGCAGGCCACGGGTGATCGCGGTCAGCCACATGGTCAAGGAGCACCTCCTCCAGTACCACCACGTACCGCGCGACCCGGATCCACGTGATCCCCAACGCGATCGACCCCGGACGGCTTCAGGTCGGTCAGCCGGGGGCGGTCCGCTGCGCCTTCCGGAACAAGGTCGGGCTCGAGCCGGGCGACCTGGTCGGCCTGTTCGTCGGTCACAACTACGCGCTCAAGGGGCTCGGGCCGCTTCTCGAGGCCCTGGCCGAGCGGAAACAGCGATCAGCCCGCGGCGCGGCCGATCCACCTGCTCGTCTGCGGCGGCGGATCGCGCGAGCCGCCCGGCGGCTGGTCCGACCGGCTGGGGCTCGACGCGACGGTCCACTGCTTCGGGTTCTTGCCCGACATCCGCGCCGCGTTCTGGTCGAGCGACTTCTTCGTGCTGCCGACCTATTACGACCCGTGCTCGCTCGTCGTCTTCGAGGCCCTGGCGTGCGGCCTGCCGGTGATCACGACCGCCTGCAACGGAGCCAGCGAGCTGATGACCGACGGCCGCGAAGGCTACGTCATCACCGCCCCCGACGCGCTGGGCGAGCTCGCCGCGGCGCTCGACCACATGACCGACGACGACGATCGGTCGGCCGATGTCGTCCCAGGCCGCGCGCGCTGGGCCAGGCGCACACGTTCGACCCCACGTTCAGCGGCTGATCAAGGTCTTCGAGGAGGTCGCCGCGTCCCGGAATCGCGCCGGGGCCCGCACACGGCCGGAGCGCCGAGCCGACGCACGCTCGGTCGTGCCGGCTCGGGACGTTGACAGATTCGTCTGCGGTTACAGATCGACTCGGAGGAGAGCGACCATGCAGGCCATACTACTGGCGGGGGGCAAGGGAACGCGGCTCCGGCCGTTCACCCATGTCTTCCCCAAGCCGCTGATGCCGCTGGGCGACGCCGACCCGATGCCGATCATCGAGGTCGTGCTCCGGCAGCTTGCGCGGTTCGGGTTTCGCGACGTGACGGTGATCACCGGCTACCTGACCGAGCTGATCGAGGCGTTCTGCGGCGACGGCCGGCAAGTTCGGCACCCGGCTGACGCTATCAGCCGCGAGGTCACCCCGCTGGGCACGGCGGGGGGCCTGACGCTGGTCGATCGGCCGGCGGAGCCGGTCCTGGTGATCAACGGCGATATCCTCACCACGCTCGACTTCGCCGCGATGTTCGCCTTCCACAGCGACCGAGAGGCGGCGGCGACGATCGCGTCGTATCCGCGCGAGGTCACGCATCGACTTCGGCGTGCTCGAATTCGGCGACGATCCGCACGTCCTGACCGGCTATCGCGAGAAGCCCGCGTTCTCGTTCCAGGTGAGCATGGGCGTGTACATCCTCGACCCGTCGCCTGGGACTACCTGGTCGCCCGGCCAGCCCTTGCCGATGCCCGACTTGCTCGAGACGATGCGGGGCAGGCGGGCACCCGGTCCACTGTTTCCGGCAGAACTGCTACTGGCTCGACATCGGCCGCCACGACGACTACGCCACCGCCAACGAGATCTTCGAGTCGCGCCGGGCGTCGTTCCTGGGCGAGGCCGAAGCGACGCTCGCTCAAGGGCCGCACCGAGCACCGCCAAGCGTCACGTCTACGAGGATCGAGTCGGAGACATGCTTGACATCCAGACCGGAGTCGACCAACGTGAATCCGATCCTGCTGGATGTCCGGCCTGATCTGTCGGCCGCCTATCTGATCGGGGCGATCCCGTTCGGCTACCTGATCGCGCGCTGGGCCCGGGGGATCGACATCCGGACGGTCGGCTCGGGGAACATCGGCGCGACGAACGTCGGCCGGGTCCTGGGGTTCCGGTTCTTCGTGCTGGTCTTCACGCTCGACCTGCTCAAGGGGTTTCGGACCGACGTTCGGGTTTCCCCGACTGTTCGCTGGCGATGGCGGGTCATGAGCCCATGGCGCTGGCGGTGCTGGCGGCCCTGGCGGCGATCCTGGGGCACAACTTCCCGGTCTACCTCGGTTTCAAGGGGGCAAGGGGGTCGCGACGAGCCTGGGAGCGCTGCTGGCGCTCGACCCGTCGCCGCGCTGGCGGCGGCGGGCGGGTTCGGGCTCTCGCTGCTCGTGACCCGCGATCGTCTCGGTCTCGTCGATCTTCGGCGGGCTCGTGTTCGCCGCGGTCCATTTCGCGAGGACCCGCGGCACCCTGGAGCCGGAGCCACCTGGCCATGAGCGTGTTGACGATAGGACTCCTGATCATGCTGGTTGTCCGGCATCGCAAGAACCTGTGCCCGGATTCGCGCGGGGACCGAGCCGCGGATCACGCTGTGGAAACGCCGCCGCCCCGAACCGCCCGGCGGACGGGTCGCGGGGGTGCTCCTCATCGTGCTGGTCGGGTTCGTGACCAGCTCGATACTGGCGGTCCGGGCATCGCGACATGAAGAGCTGAAGCTGCCGGAATGCTCCCTGAGCGAGGTGGCACGGGTTTCAACAGGCCATCAGCGGGCCGAGCGCCTGGTCTTCGCCGACCGTGGACGGCTGCTGGCGGTGACATGTCCCCGGTATAACCGGGTGGTGCTCTATCGCGTCAGCGGCAACGCGCTCGAATTGCACCGCGACATCGCGCTGGAGGGGCGTCCGGTCGCGATCGCGGCGGTAGCCGACCGTCTGTACGTGCTCGAGCGACCCGCCGGGCGACGCCAAGCATCTCGAGCCCGGATACTGGGAAACGTTCGACTATCGCGGCCGTCGGATCGGGGACCGATTCCGGGTCGGGTTCTATCCCGACGACCTGTCGATCACACGAGACGGCAAGCTCGCCCTCGTGCTGACCTCCGGGCGCGCCGAGGGGGGTCCGAACCGCCCCGCGCCGGCCTTGAGCGTGATCGCGATCGATCCCGATGGGCCCGCTCCGCGACTGCTGGGACGGGTCGATTTCGACCGGCACGACGACGATCCCGAGCGGCTCGCGGTTTCCGATTCGGGGAATACGGTCGCGGTCACGTTCCTGGGCTCGGAGCAGGTGGCCACCATCAACCTGACCGACCCGGAGCACCCCCGGTTGAACGGACGGGTCAAGCGGACCGGTCCGGGCGAGATCCAACCCATGTGGGTCGAAGGGAAGGACCTGCTGCCGGGACTCACGGCGCGTCGCGGGGATTCCGTCCTGGTCAGGCTTCCCGACGGCCGGAGTGATTGCGTCGCCTGTGTCCGGCCGTGGGAATCGTCGATCGAGTTGTTCGCGTGCCAGACGGCTTCTTCCCCTCCGAGCCCGTTGGGCCGTCTGCCGCTCCGCGGCGCCTGGAACCTCGGTCCGACCCAACCCATGGGCATCGCTCATTCTCCCGAGCGCGATCTGCTGGCAGTCGCGACCCGATCCGGGAGCGTCCATTTGATCGAGGTCCGCTCGATCGAGGGCGACGGTTCCGAGCGTCGCTCGCCCGCGATCGCCACAGGACCAGGCGACGCCGGGCGGAGATAGCCGGTGCTTCGATGGGGCGAAGGAAGGAGATAAACCGAATCCGCTTGGCGCCCGCGACGTCCAAGACGTTAGAATAAGGTCAGGGCGCGTGTGCCAGGAGCTCACATCCGCGCCGGCCGTTCGGTGTTTTCTCCCGTCGAAGGATGGCATCACGATGAACGGGACCGCTTGCCGCTGGCGATCGCGTCGGCTCGGGATATTGGCGATGGTCCTGTCGGGCTTCGGAACGATTCACGCGGCGCACGCGCGGGACAACGGGGAACCGCCCGATGCGGTCGAGCGTGGGCGCGAGCTTTTCGCCCGCGAGTGGTTACCGCGCGATGGGCGGAGCAAAGAGGGCGACGGCCTGGGGCCGGTCTACAATGAGCGGTCGTGCCTGGGCTGCCATCACCTGGGCGGGCCGGGCGGAGCCTCGGGCGCGGACAAGAACATTGAGATCGTCACGGCCGGGAGTGCCGAGGCGGGGAACGACGTGGGTGCGTTTTATGCGTTTGGCATGTCGTTCGGGACGGCGGGCTTCCAGTACAAGTTCACCACCAACCCCGGTCCCGCGCACCCCGTGAGCCTGAACCGGGCCGATCTGGCGCAGATCCACGCCGGGTTTCGCAGCGCGACGAGCGTGGTCCTGCATCGCTACGGACCCGATCCGGATTATCGACGCTGGCGCGAGTCGGTCCCCGGCCCACACGGTCTGATCCTGGTCCGGTCCTCCCAGCGGAACCCGACGCCGCTCTTCGGCACCGGCCTGATCGACGAGATTCCAGACGACGCGATCGAGGCCGCGGCGCGGCGCCGGTTCGCCGGCTGGCCCGACATCCGGGGACGGGTCAGTCGCCTCGCCGACGGCCGGATCGGTCGGTTCGGCTGGAAGGCGCAGGCGGCAACGCTCGAGGAGTTCGTCGCGTCCGCCGCGTCGGTCGAGATGGGTCTGGAAGTGCCGGGCCATCATCAGGCGAGCGATCCACGGTTCCCCGCGCTCACGCCGCCGGGTCTCGATCTCGACGCCGACGACGTGTCGGCCCTGGTCGACTACGTCCGAAGCCTGCCGCCGCCGTCGCGGTACGAGCCGGATGAAAACCACGAAGCTCAGGTCATCCGCGCGGGTGGCCAGGTCTTCAAGACCGCCGGCTGCGCCACCTGCCACGTACCCCGGCTCGGCGAGGTCGAGGGAATCTACAGCGATCTCTTGCTTCACGACATGAGCCCGCAGCTTGGCGATACGAGCGCCTACGGCATCTTCACCGCCGTCGACCCGATCGCGAACCCGAACGCGGGCGAGGCCCCTCGGCCCGTTCTGGCTCGCAAGCCGCGGAATGGAAATGGCGGGGGTCCAGGATCGAGCGCGATCGCCAGCCCACAGGAATGGCGCACGCCGCCACTCTGGGGCCTACGCGCCAGCGCTCCCTACCTCCACGACGGCCGGGCGGAGAACCTCGACCAGGCGATCCGCGGCCACGGCGGCCAGGCGACGGCCTCGGCGCGGCGTTACGCGCAGCTCTCGGCGCAGGAGCGCGGGCAGCTCGAGGCATTTTTGCTCTCGCTCGGCACACCACAGCCGGCGAAGCCGAGACCCTGAACCCGGGCGTCGAGGGCGTGCGTGCGTTTCCCGGTGACATTGGTTCTCGATCCATCTTTTGGCGAGGGGAAGAATCTCGAATTGACCGGGGTGGACCTTGCCGACGGCCGTAGCGCCGGTTAAGGTGACAGATCGCTTTTCGTCCGGCGTTCGCCGCAACCTGAGCGACCACGACAGGAGCCCCGGCATGCGATCCCTCAGCGCCCTCGTGACTGGCTTGAGCCTGCTTGGCATCCTTGGCCTTTCGGCCGTTCAGGCCCAGAGGAAGGAAGGGGCCACCGCCCCCAGCGAGCCCGCTCGTGAACGTCTCGATCCGGGCGTGGTGACCATCCGCCTGCTGCTTGGACAGGGCGATACCAGCGGGCAAGACTGGAGCGGCAAGGTCGCGATCGACAAGGGCGAGGTCGTCGCGGTCGAAGGCTGGCGGTTCCGCCAGAGCGATGCGGCCAGCGGCCCGAACGCCTGGGACGCCCGGACCCGCCCGGCCTTCGCCAAGGCCGCGGCGAAGAAGGGGATGTTCGCGAACACGAAGAAAAAAGGGGCCGGGGCCGGAGGTGGCGGCAACGCGCAGGCCAAGCCCAAGGCCAAGGCGGCGTTCGCGGGCTTCACCGGCCCGACCGTACCCAACGGCGTGCTCGTGACCCTCAAGGCTCCTGCCGATGCCCGGCTCGCGGTCGAGACCCGGCAGGGGAATTTCGACATCGCCCTGGCCGAGCTCCAGGGCGCCACGCCAAGACGGTACCTCGGCGGCAAGGTCGAGGCCCAGCGAATCCCGAGCGCGGCCACTCTCTACGACGGCCCCGATCAGGAAGACTTCCCGGCCGCCGCGACCGCTTTTAACCGCAATGGAAACAACGCCCAGGGCGAGCCTGGTGTCGTCTGGGTCGCCTGTGTCGTCCATCAAGCGCGGGGGCCCGCGAACGTGACTCAGCTCAAGGAACGGCCCAGGTCGTTCGCCAACTATCGCGCTGAAGGGGGCGGCGATCAGGTTCGCTTGCTCCGGGTCGCGGGAGGCAAGGCGTCCGAGCCGATCGACGTCACCCCCCCGGGCCGCGACGTCTGGCGCCCGTCGGTCGCGGTCGATGGAAGTGGCAACGTCCAGGTCGTCTGGTCCGAATTTCAAGGAGGCGATTGGGAACTCTACCGCGCACTCCTACCGCCCCGACACTTCGAACTGGTCCGAGACCCGCAGGCTGACCGAGCACGCCGGGACCGACACCGAACCCGTGCTCGCCACGACGCCCGACGGCAAGGTCTGGATGGCCTGGCAGCGCTGGAGCGACGGTCAGGCCGATATCCTGCTCGCGCCGCTGGACGAGGCCGCCAGCGCCGCAGAAGGTTGGCGATAGCCCCTCGGACGAGTGGTCGCCGGCCATCGCGATTGATCGGAGCGGCCGGGTCCACGTGGCGTACGACACGTATCAAGCTGGTAATTTCGACGTCCAGCTTCGGACCCGCGGCAGCGACGGCACGCTCGCCAGCCCCGTCGCGGTGGCGGCCTCGCCCAGGTTCGAGGTCCGGCCCAGCATCTCGGTCGATCCCCGCGGGCGGGTCTGGGTCGCCTATGAGGAACGAACCGAGAACTGGGGCAAGGACGCCGAGAACTTGCAGGAAGGTCAAGGAACCACACTCTATCGACAGAGCGCGGTCCGGGTGCGCTGCGTCGATGGCAGCCGGCTGCTCGACGCTCCCGACCCGGTCGCCGCGGTCAAGGAATCGCCAATTGCTTTGATGAACGGTTTTCCACGCATAATCGCCGACGCCTCAGGAAAGGTCTGGCTGGTTTACCGGCATCGCCAGGAGCCCCGAAGCAACGGTACCGGCGGGGCGTGGGTCGGAATGGCCTCAGTGCTAACGACACAGGGCTGGACGAGCCCCGCCGTCCTGCCCCGCGGCGATGGAATGATGGACAACCGGGCGGCCCTGGTCGTGCCCAACGACGCCTCGGGAGCTGTCCTGGCCTTTTATGCCGGCGACGGCCGGTTGGGCCGCGACGGCGATTCCATCGATCATGGCATCCGGGTCGCCGCCCTGAATCCGTCCATCCTGGCGACATCGAGCGCGACCGAGCCCGCACTCGGCGCATCGGCGCCCGATCCGATCGATCTCGCGGCGTCGATTCATCCCACCGAGGCGGCCGACATCGCCCGGATGCGAGCGCACCGGATCAACGCCGGGGGCAAGACCTATCAGCTCCTGCGGGGCGAGTTCCACCGGCACACCGAGATCTCGGCTGACGGCGGCAATGATGGCGCGCTCGAAGATATGTGGCGGTACGCGATCGACTGCGCCGATCTCGACTGGATCGGCAACGGCGACCACGACAACGGCAACGGCAAGGAATACACCTGGTGGCTCATCCAGAAGACCACCGACCTGTACCACAACCCGCCTCGTTTCACGCCGATGTTCACCTACGAGCGAAGCGTGCAATATCCCCACGGGCACCGCAACGTGATGTGGGCGAAGCGGGGAATCCGCACCCTGCCGCGGCTCCAGGCCGAGGCGGGCGGAACTCACGACGACGACACCAAGATGCTGTATGACTACCTGAAGGAACTCGACGGGATCACCGCCTCGCACACCACCGGCACCAATGGTATGGGTACGGACTGGCGCGACAACGACGCCGCGGTCGAGCCGTTCGTCGAGATCTTTCAGGGGCACCGAAATTCGTACGAGCACCTGGGCGCACCGCGCGTCGCCCGCGGGGCCAGCGACGCGATTGGCGGGTTCCAACCCTATGGCATGATCTGGAACGCGCTGGGTCTGCAGTACAAGCTCGGGTTCCAGGCGTCGAGCGATCATATCTCAACCCATATTAGCTATGGGATCGCGATCGCCGAGGATCACAGCCGGGCGTCGATCCTCGACGCATTCAAGCGCGGCATTGCTACGCCGCGACCGACAACATCCTGATGGACGTCCGATCGGGCGATCACCTGATGGGCGACGAGTTCAGTACCGACGGTCCGGTACGGCTCAAGGTCCTGGTCCACGGCACCCGGCCGATCAACCGGGTTGATATCATCAAGGACTTCGCCTACGTCTACTCGACCGAGCCCCGCGCCGATCGGGTCGCCTTCGAGTGGACCGACGAGGAGGCGCGGAATTCGGGATTGTCGTGGTACTACGTCCGCGCCATCCAGGACGACGGCGAGCTCGCCTGGGGAAGCCCGTTCTGGATCCATCGTCAGGGGGATCGAGAAGCCGGGAGCGAGTGAAGGACCAGGAAGTGAACTTCAATGACGGCAGGTCCGGGAGTGTCCGGACCTGCCGTTATTGAATTCAGGGGATCGCGTTCGAGTTCGTGGTGGCGGTCGACTTTCCGCCACACCGCCTCGGTCCGACTGGTCCGGAGGCCGTCAGACTGCTATGCTCTCACTAAGAAACCGCCAGGATCGGCCGGAAATCCTCCGACCTCGCCGGGTTGTCCTGAAACACGAACACAAGATCACTCAAGCCAAGCCCCATGAACGTCATCCCCACCACGCTTCCCGGCGTCCTGATCATCGAGCCGAAGGTCTTTGGCGATGCGCGGGGTTCTTCATGGAAACCTGGAACCGACCCCGGTACGAGGCGTCGGGCTTGCCGGGTGGGTTCATCCAGGACAATCTCTCCTCATCGCGGCGGGGAGTCCTGCGCGGGTTGCATTACCAGCGACCGTTTGCCCAGGGGAAACTCCTGTCGGTCTTCGAGGGGGTGATCTTCGACGTCGCGGTCGACATCCGGCGCGGCTCGCCCGATTTCGGCCGATGGGTCGGGGTCGAGCTTTCGAGTGAGAACCACCGGCAGCTCTATGTTCCGCCCGGGTTTGCGCATGGTTTCTGCGTCCTGAGCGATACGGCCCTCGTGACGTACAAGTGCACCGAGGTTTATCATCCCCAGGCCGACCGCGGCGTGCGGTGGAACGACCCACGGATCGGGATCGAATGGCCGATCCCGGTAGCCGAGGCGATTGTGTCGGACAAGGACCAGCAAGCGCCCTTGCTCGATCAGATTGCGCCGGATGCGCTCCCCGCGATCGGGGAATGAGTCGCGAAACGGGGAAGGACCGGCGGTGTCCATGATCGAACGACTGGTCCTTCCCGAGGTTCGCGAGTTGATCGCGGCCGACGACCTGTCGGTCCTGGGCGAGGTTCTGAACCGATGGCCTCCCGCCGACGTGGCTGGGATCGTCACGGCCCTGGACCACGACGAACAGGCCAAGGTTTTTCGCGCGCTCGAAGGCCGGGTCGCGGTCGAGACATTCGAGTATCTCGATTTGTCGAGTCAGGAACGGCTGCTCGCCACGTTCGACGACCCCAAGGCCGCGGCCCTGCTCGAGGAGATGGCCCCCGACGATCGGACCGCGCTGCTGGAGGAGCTCTCCGACGAGACGACCGCGCGGCTCCTGGCCTTGCTCTCGACCGAGCAGCGCACCGTGGCCGTCGCATTGCTTCAGCACGCCCCCGACAGCGTCGGCCGGCTGATGACCCCCGACTTTGTCGCCATCCGCAAGTCGTGGACGATCCGCCACGTGCTCGACCACGTCCGCACCCACGGCAAGGACAGCGAGACCCTGAACGTGATCTACGTCGTCGACGAGGCGGGCACGCTGCTCGACGACCTGCGCATCCGCAACGTCCTGCTGGCCCCCTTGCACACCCACGTCGGCGACATCATGGACGCCAAGTTCGTCGCCCTGAACGTGACCGACGACAAGAAGTCGGCGGTCGAGGTGTTCCGCAAATACGACCGGACCGCGCTGCCGGTGATCGACGCGAAGGGGAAGCTGGTCGGAATCGTGACGATCGACGACGTGCTCGACGTCGCCGAGGAAGCAGCCACCCGCGAGATCCAGCGGTTCGGCGGCGTCGAGGCACTCGATGATCCTTACCTCGCCACCCCCCTGGGCTCGATGGTGCGGAAGCGTGCAAGCTGGCTGGTCATCCTGTTCGTTGGCGAGATGTTCACCGCCACGGCGATGGGCTTCTTCGAGAAAGAGATCGCGCGCGCCGTGGTTCTGGCCCTGTTCGTCCCATTGATCATCTCCAGCGGCGGCAACTCGGGCTCGCAGGCGGCGACCCTGATCATCCGGGCCCTGGCGCTGGGCGAGGTCAGACTTGCCGACTGGTGGCGTGTCATGGCCGGGAGATCGCCTCGGGGCTGCTCCTGGGGACGATCCTGGGCACGATCGGCTTCTACCCGGATCGCGCTCTGGAGCATGATCTTCCACCATGTACGGACCGCACTGGGCCCTGATCGGGCTGACCGTGGCGCTGTCACTGCTCGGGATCGTGCTCTGGGGGACACTCTCGGGCTCGATGCTGCCGCTCCTCCTGCACCGGCTCGGTTTCGACCCCGCGACCTCGTCGGCCCCGTTCGTGGCCACGCTGGTGGACGTCACCGGACTCGATCATCTACTTCAGCGTGGCCATCCTGCTCCTGCGCGGGACCTTGCTCTGACAGGACATCCCGTCGTTACCGCCTCGAAGCTTGCCACCTCTTTTTTTCATATTCCTGGAGGAATTTTGGACCCAGGGGGTAAGTAAGGGGCGATTCCGATTCGACGAGCCCCGGAGCTGCCAGGCGTGGAACCGAAGGGTATTCGATCGTCCATGGAACAAGCACCCGACGAGGCTCCGGGACTGGATACCGAGCGGTTCGTCCGGCTGTTCGCCGAGGGGCAGCTCGAAATCCTCCGGTATATCCTGGCGTTCGTGCCCGATATCGATACGCCCAGGAGGTTATGCAAGAGACCGCGGTGGCGCTCTGGAAACGGTTCGACCAGTACGACCCATCGTTTCCGTTCGTGCCCTGGGGGTGCCGGTTCGCGCTGCGTCACGTCATGAAGCATCGGGAACAGAAGGCGCGGAGCGGCCGGTGCCTGAGTTTGAGCGTCGATCTGATCGAACGGCTGGGAGCGCGCCGGATCGAGGAGGACGACCTTCTGGAAGACCGACGGCGGGCCCTTTCGATCTGCCTGAAGCAGTTGAACGCGGCCGAACGGCTCCTGGTCGAGAACCGCTACGAACGTGAGACGACCATGGCCCAGATGGCGGCGCTGACCGGCCAGGATGTCTCCTATCTGTACCGGGCGCTCGATCGCGTCCGCCGACGGCTCCAGGAATGCATCAACCGACGCCTGAAGCTGGGGGGCATTCCGTGATGAACGAAGAGGAACGTCCCGAACTGCCGGAGGAGTTTTACCGCCTGCTCTCGGCGTGGTGCGACGGGACGATCGACGCCGACGAGCTTCAAGAACTGGAGGCGGCGCTGCGGCGCGGCGCCGCGTACGAATCAGCGTATCTGGCGTACATGGATCAACATGCGATCTTGTCGGCACGGATGCTTCGGGACCAGGGGCCCGACCGGGCGACCGAGGCGATGCACGCGGCGGCGTTCGAGCTGGGCTGGAACGAGGGGGAGAGGGCCGTGCGCCACTCCGATTCCCGGAAGACGCACGGGGAAGATGCCCACCGATCCCGTCGGATCATCTCGATGTCGAACCGGAGCTGGATCGCGGCGGCGTGCTTGCTGCTGGCGATCACGCTGGGCCTGATCGCCTGGCCGGGTCGGAGGAACGAACGGAAGCCACAATCCGTCGCGACGCTAGCGGCCCGGCCCGACCCCTCGGCCACGGCGCTTGCCACCGTGGTCAAGCTCGACGGCGTGCGCTGGGAGGGCCCGTCCCCATCGATCGAAGGTGAGGGAGCCATCGTGGGCCTCGAGCGGTTCCGGTTCACGCAAGGCGCGATCACGCTGGCCTTTCTCTCCGGAGTGACGCTGAGCGTGGAGGGGCCGGCGGACCTCGAACTACTGGCGATCGACCGGGTCTTCTGCCGACGCGGCAAGCTGCGGGCACGGGTGCCCCAAGGGGCGGAAGGATTCGTCGTCACCACGCCGGGATCGTCGGTCGTTGATCTCGGTACGGAGTTCGCGCTCAACGTGGAAGATGGCGGCAAGGCCCAGGTGATGGTCTTCGAGGGAAAAGCCGAGGCGGCTGTGCTGGGTACGGCCGGGAATCCCGAGCGGAGCCAGCTCGTGAAACCGAGCAAGGCGTTCGAGATCGACCCCGGCACCGGCGACATCACCGAGGCCGAGGCCCGCGCGGAAGCCTTCGTGCACTTCCCGGTGCTGGTGGCGCCCGTGCTCTCGCTCGAATCGTCCTATGCCGAGGCCGTGCGGAGCTCTCGTCCCTGGGGCTACTGGCGGTTCGAGACGAAGACCGAGGACCTGACTCCCAACGAGATCGAGGGTCGGCCTCCACTCCGCATCACCGGCTCGGTGGAGATCGTCGCGACGGGACCAGGCAAGGGTAACCATTGCGCCGAGTTCGCGGATGACGGCAAGAATCGGTTCCTGACACTCGACGGTCTCTGGAAGCCCGCTCCCGACCCTGGCTTCGGTTTCGAGCTCTGGGTGATGTCGCAGGACTACCGCCACGCGACGCTGGTCTCACTGCTGGCGGAGACCCCGACCGGAATGTTCCGTCATTTCTCGCTCCTGGAGCTGACGACCCGCGGTCATCCGTTCAACTCGCGTTCGCCCAGGGTCCGATTCCTACACCGATGGCCCCCGGGGGGTGATGGGGGTCTGAATATCTACAGCAACGTGAGCTATGTCCCGTATCGCTGGCACCACCTGGTGAGCCAGAGTAACGGTGCCCGGATGGAGCTCTACATCGACGGTGTGCTTGCTCATTCGCGGCCCCTGAACCACGAACGAGCGACGGCGCAGTGTCAGTTGCTACTGTGCCGATTGAAGCCGCTCGACCAGCCGTACGAGCACGCCCGGCCCTTTAGCGGCCGGATCGACGAGTTCGCGGTTTACGACCGTCCCCTCTCTTCCGCCGAGGTCGTGGATCACTTTCTCAACGGGTCGCCTCCGATAAGCCCCTGAACCCAGCGTGCAGTTCCGCCGATTCCGCCTGCTTTTTTTCGGGCGTAACGCCCCTCTGGAGAACACTGATGAAGCGTCGCGGTTTTACCCTGATCGAACTCCTGGTGGTGATCGCCATCATCGCCGTCCTGATCGCGCTCTTGCTCCCCGCCGTGCAAGCGGCTCGCGAGGCGGCCCGCCGGAGCCAGTGCGTCAACAACCTCAAACAGCTCGGGCTGGCCACCCAGAACTACAACGATGTCAACGGATCATTGCCGCCGTCGACCATGTACCTCTCTCCCTATTCCGGCACCTACAATAACTTCTCGATGAAGGTGCGGGTCATGCCCTTCCTCGAGCAGCAGGTCGCTTTCAACGCGCTGAACCAGAATGTGAACAACACGTCGGTACAGAACTCAACCGTTCGTTTCATGAGTATCACCACGTTCCTCTGCCCATCCGACGGGAACATTCCCGGCTACGGAAACACCTTCCAGGGGGCGTCGAGGATTCCGGGTTTCACGAGCTATCCGAACAACGTCGGCACCTACTATATCAACTACGGTTCGATGGACGGACCCGCGTATGTGCTGGGATCGCCCTCATACGGTCCCACGGTCACGCTCGCCTCGGTGACGGACGGGACCTCGAACACGGCGATCTTCAGCGAGTGGGTCATGGGGAAGAACCAATCGCAGACCCCCGGCTCGCACCAGATCTATGTCGCGACGATGGCCAAGCCCGCCAAGGCCACACCGCTGATGACGATGTTGCAAGCGTGCCAGAACGGGACGACGTACTTCACCAACGGCGGTACGATCGCGTGGGACCGCAAGGGTGAAGAATTTCTCAATGACGATTGCGCCACCGGCGGCTGTTACAGTCATATCATGACGCCGAACAACAAGGCTTGCGAGTTTCAGGGCGATACGCTCCACACCGGATGGACGGTCGTCGGCGCCAGTTCGAACCACCCCGGCGGTGTGAACGCGGTGTTCCTGGACGGATCGGTCCACTTCATCAAGAGCTCGGTCAGCCCGATCACGTGGTGGGCGATCGCGAGCAAGGCGGGCGGCGAGGTGATCTCCTCCGACAGCCTGTGACCGTATCTCGAGAGCGGAGTAGCGGGGCGAGGCCTCCGGACGGGCCTTGTGAAGGCAGGGCCAATATTTTATGCTTGAGGAAAGCCTAGCCCCGCTCGATTTCCCACCGTCCGCACACCGGCGAGTGCTCATGATGTTCGTTCCGACCTCTCGCAAGGTACGCTTCCATCCGCAAGGTTCTGGATCAGGGCCGCATGAAGCGTTCCCCACGGGGCCGAGCGCCCTCGCCAGGGTCCTCTTCACGTTGCTTCTGTTCGGCTTGCTTCCTGACGCTTCCGCGGCGAAGGATGGCGAAAAGGTCTCGTTCAACCGCGACATCCGTCCCATCCTTTCGGAAAACTGCTTCTTCTGTCATGGTCCCGACAAGGGCCATCGGCAGGCGGAATTGCGGCTCGACGTGCGCGAGGCGGCCCTTGAGCAGGAGGCGATGGTCCCCGGCAAGCCCGAGGAGAGCGAGTTGATCGCTCGGATCGAGAGCGACGCCCCTGATGAGATCATGCCCCCCCGAAGTTCGACCAAAACGCTCACCTCGGCGCAGAAGTCGCTCCTGAAACGCTGGATCGCGCAGGGGGCGGTGTACGAGCCGCACTGGGCTTACCTCGCGCCGAAGCGGCCCCCGGTTCCTGGAGTGAAGGCTCGCGAACGCGTCCGCAACCCGATCGACGCGTTCATTCTGGCACCGCTCGAAGCGCGGGGCATCGAACCGTCGCCCGAGGCCGACCGCCGGACCCTGATCCGACGCCTCGGCCTCGACCTCATCGGCCTACCGCCCTCGCCCGAGGAGGTCGATCGGTTCGTCGCCGACACCGATGAAGGCGCCTACGAGCGGCTCGTCGATCACCTGCTCGAATCGCCGCGCTACGGCGAGCGGATGGCGATTCCCTGGCTCGACCTGGTCCGGTTCACCGACACCGTGGGTTATCACGGCGACCAGAATCAGCGGATCTTCCCGTACCGTGATTACGTGATTGACGCATTTAACGCCAACAAACCGTTTGACCAGTTCACGATCGAGCAACTGGCAGGCGACCTCCTGCCGGCCCCAACGACCGAGCAACTCGTCGCGACGGGGTTCAATCGTCTGAACATGATGACCCGCGAGGGCGGGGCCCAGCCCAAGGAGTACCTGGCCAAGTACGCTGCCGACCGGGTGCGGACCGTCGCGGTGACATGGCTTGGCTCGACGCTCGGCTGTGCCGAGTGTCATGATCATAAATATGATCCGTTCACGACCCGCGATTTTTACCGTCTCGGCGCCTTCTTCGCCGACGTGAAGCAGTGGGGCGTCTACAACGATTATGGCTATACGCCCAATCCCGAGCTGAAGGGATGGACGAACGATTATCCGTTTCCGCCGGAAATCGCGGTCGAGAGCCCCTGGTTGAAACGGCGCCGCGACCAGTTGACGGCCCGGATCGACGAGATCGAGGCCGCCTCGGTCGCGGAACTGCGAGGCGACCCCGCCGCCGTTCGCGATCTCGAAGCCTGGACACGCTCCACCGCTCGTTTCCTGGAGGAGCACCCGGACGGCTGGCAGGTCGCGCGGGTCCATGTTGACGTGCCCGTCGAACCTCAGGACGACGGCAGCGTCGTCCTGTCCGGGACCGTCAGGAAGGGAGACGCGCAGCAGATCACCTATGCGCCCGGGCCAGGTTGGGTGGCGTCGATCCGGCTCGAGATCCTTCCCCACGCGTCGCATCAGGGAATGATTACTCGTAATGGAGCCGATACGGCTAACCTCGCTCTGTCGGCCTCGGTCCGGACCCGGGGCGGCAAACTCCGGCCGCTGGCGTTCGGCTTCGCGGAGGCCGATCTCAAGGAGCCGGTCTTCGACAGCGGCGCCGAGAAGGTCGGCGTCCGGGGTGGGTGGCGGACCTCGCGCCGGCACGTCCGGCAGCGGCAGACCGCGGTCTGGCGATTGGCGCGGCCGTTGCGGATCGAGGAGGGGGACAATACCGAGATCGTCGTGACCCTCAGGAACGACGCCGCCGGTTGCATCCGTCTGTCGGTCTCGCCCCTGATTAACGACGATCCGTATCGGATCGACATCAGCCCGGTCCTGATCGCGTCGGTCGAGACGACCCCGGACTCGCGGTCGGCCGACGACGAGGCCCGGCTCGCCACCGCGTGTATCCTGGGCACGGGTCGAAACGCCGCGGCCCTGGCCGAGATCCAGGCGCTCTGGAACGACGTGCTCGCCTGTCATGACGGGCGTGCGTTCACGATGGTCACCGTCCGGGCCGAGCCGTTGCCAAGCCGGGTCTTGCCGCGCGGCAACTGGCAGGACGAGAGCGGAGCCGTGGTCGAGCCGGGGGTGCCGGCGTTCCTGCCTCAGGCCGGGCTTCCGAGTGACCGACGGCTTGACCGTCTCGACCTCGCCCGCTGGCTCGTGTCGGCCCAGAACCCGCTGACCGCGCGCGTCTTCGTCAACCGGCTCTGGAAGCAGTTCTTCGGCACCGGCATCAGCGGCGTGATGGAGGACGTCGGCGCCCAGGGCGAGTGGCCCACACATCCCGAACTGCTCGACTGGCTTGCCGTCGAGTTCCGCGCCAGCGGCTGGAACGTCAAGCACATGGTCAAGCTGATGGTGATGTCCTCGACCTACCGGCAATCGTCGCGGCAGCGGCCCGAACTGCATGAGATCGACCCCAACAACCGACTACTTGCCGCCCAGACGCCTCGCCGACTCGAGGCCGAGTTCGTCCGCGACAACGCCCTGTCGATCGCCGGCCTGATCCATCACGAGCTGGGCGGGCCGAGCATCTACCCGTATCAGCCGTCAGGATATTACGTGAACCTCCAGTTTCCCGACCGTGACTATGTCGCCGACGTCGACGAGCGCCAGTACCGCCGGGGCGTCTACATGCACTGGCAGCGGACGTTCCTGCACCCGATGCTGGCCAATTTCGACGCGCCGTCGCGCGAGGAATGCACCGCCAACCGTACGGTCGCCAACACCCCGCAGCAGGCGCTCACGCTGCTCAACGACCCGACGTTCGTCGAGGCCGCGCGTGTTCTGGCCGGACGCCTGGCGATTCCCGCGACTGGCGCGCCTGGCTCCGATGCCGAGCGGCTCGACTCGCTTTACCAGCGAGCGCTGGCCCGCCCGGCCAGGCCGGCGGAGAAGGCGTCGCTGCTCGCGTTCCTGGACAGCGATGCGCCGGACGTATCTCGAGCGACCCGACGACGCCCGCAAACTGCTAAAAGTGGGCAACGCCCCCGCCACACCCACGTTGACGGAGGCCGAGACCGGCGCCTGTCGAGGCCGCGGCCTGGACCAGCGTCTGCCGCGTCGTTGTTCAATCTCCATGAAACGATCACTCGATATTAATCTGATTCGATACTGAGGGAACCTTCCCTATGCACTTCCCGTTCGACCCACGCGACCACGCGAAAAGTCTCCATCGACGCAGCTTCCTCGGCCGTCGGCCTACGGGCTGGGTGGACTGGCGCTCTGGGCAACTCCTTGGGCTCGGTGCGAATCGCCCCGCGCAGGCCGATGAGGGGAAGTGGCGGGGCGTGGTCGAGCCGCCCCACTTCCCGGTGAAGGCCAGGCGAATCATTCACCTTTGCATGGCGGGCGGCCCGTCGCAGTTCGAGAGCCTTCGACTGGAAGCCCGAGCTCGAAGCGGCTCGACGGCCAGGCGTTTCCCGAAGTCGTTCACGAAGGGGCAGCAGCTTGCCCAGCTTCAGGGGATCAGTGCTCAAGGCGCGCGGGACCGTTCGTCGCGTTTCCCGAGCACGGTACCTCGGGGCAGGAGATCTCGGAGCCATTCCCGCAACATCGCCGGCATCGCCGACGATATCTGCATCGTCCGCTCGATGCAGACCGAGCAGATCAACCACGACCCGGCGCACGCCTTCATGAACTCGGGCTCGATCATCAAGGGGCGGCCGAGCATGGGCTCGTGGCTGCTCTACGGCCTGGGGTCCGAGTCGGACGACCTGCCGGGCTTCATCGTCCTGACCTCGGCCGGGCACGCTACGGCGCCGCAGCCGGTCTCGGCGCGGCAGTGGTCGGCGGGGCTCCTGCCGAGCAAGTTCCAGGGAATCCTGTTCCAGTCGAAGGGGGACGCCGTCCACTACATCGGCAACCCCGACGGCGTCTGCCAGAGCACCCAGCGGCAGGTGATCGAGGAGGTCAACCGGCTCAACGGCATGCTCGCCGCGGAGACGCTCGACCCCGAGATCCAGACGCGGATCAGCCAGTACGAGCTGGCCTTCCGGATGCAAAGCTCGGTCCCCGAGCTGACCGACTTCACGAATGAGCCGAAAGCGATGCTCGACCTCTACGGCGTGAAGCAGCCCAGGCGACGGCAGCTTCGCCTCGAACTGCCTGATGGCCCGTCGGCTGGCCGAGCGTGGCGTCCGGTTCATCCAGCTCTATCATCGGGCCTGGGACCATCACACCAACATCGAGAAGGGCATGCCCAGCGCCGCGGCTCGACGTGGACCGCGCGAGCGCCGCCCTGGTTCAGCGACCTGAAGCAGCGCGGGCTCCTCGACGACACGCTCGTGATCTGGGGAGGGGAGTTCGGCCGGACGCCGATGGGGCAGGGGACAGGCCGCGACCACCACATCCTGAGCTTCTCCCTCTGGATGGCCGGCGGCGGCATCAAGGGAGGCATGACTCACGGTGGAACCGACGAGCTCGGTTACCGCGCCGTGCAGGATGTCGTCCACGTCCGCGACCTCCACGCCACGATGCTTCACCTTTGCGGAATCGATCACAGGCGCCTGTCTTTCAAGTACCAGGGACTCGACCTGCGTCTGACGGGTGTCGAACCGGCGCGCGTGATCAAGCAAATCATAGCCTGACGCGAACATCCAGGCAATTTTAAAACCCCTGACCCATCCTGCCGAGCCCTTTGCAACTTCTGGCAAGCAAGTTGCAAGTTAACTCCGTCGTCACCCGACGGGGAGTGCCTTCTCGCTCGCCTCCCTCGGGGCAATCTGTCCTGCCAAGACTCCGACTCGAGGCGACGGAAATCATGACGACCGCTCAAGCTACGGCCGGCACCGCCCCAGGCTCGGGCGGGACCGGACGGCCGTTCCGTACCGACATTCCGGGACGGCTCGACCGGCTTCCCTGGAGCCGTTGGCACTGGCAGGTCGTGGTCGCGCTGGGGATCACATGGGTCATCGACGGGCTCGAGGTCACGCTCGTCGGCTCGATCAGCACCGTGCTCGTCGAACCGGGAACGCTGCACCTGACGCCGACCCAGGTGGGACTACTGAACACGGCCTATCTCGTCGGCGCAGTGCTCGGGGCGCTTCTGTTCGGTTATCTCACCGACCGGCTAGGTCGCAAGGCGCTGTTCACGGTCACACTGGGGGTCTATCTGGTCTCGGCATTCCTGACGGCGTTCTCGTGGAACTTCGCGAGCTTCGCGTTCTTCCGATTCTGGACCGGGGCGGGGATTGGCGGGGAATACGCGGCGATCAACTCGGCCATCGACGAGCTGATCCCAGCGCGTGTTCGGGGCCGGGCCGACCTGGCGATCAACGGCACGTTCTGGCTGGGCGCGGCGATCGGCTCGATCGCGAGCGTGTTCCTGCTCGACCCCCACATCCTTCCGGTCAACATCGGCTGGCGGCTCGGTTTCGGAATCGGATCGGCCGTCGGGCTGGCGGTGATCTTCCTTCGTCATGCCATCCCCGAAAGTCCCCGCTGGCTACTGACCCATGGCCAACATCCTGAGGCGGAGCGGGTGGTCACGGAGATTGAAAAACACGTCGGCGCGTTGACAGGGGGCAAGCTCCCCGAGCCCGGACGCTTCGGGCTCGGTCACCATCCGGCCCGACGCGAGGGTCGGCTTCGTCACGATCATCACAACGCTGATCAAGACCTATCCCAAACGGTCGATCCTATGCCTGGCACTCGTGCTCTCACAAGCCTTCCTTTATAACGGTGTCGCATTCAGCTTCGGCCTCATCCTGCGAGAATTCTACGGCGTGGCCGCCGACCGGGTGGGGCTGTACCTGCTTCCCTTTGCCCTGACGAACTTCCTGGGCCCGCTCTTGCTCGGCTCTCTGTTCGACGTGGTCGGCCGCAAGCCCTTGATCGCCGGCACGCTCGTCATTTCGGCCGGTTTGCTGATCCTCGACGGTTTTCTCTTCGACGGTCTTCATCTCTCGGCCCGCGGTCAGACAGCACTCTGGGCGTCGATCTTCTTCTTCGCGTCGGCGTCGGCCAGCGCAGCCTACCTGACCGTGAGCGAGATCTTTCCCCTCGAGATGCGCGGATTGGTGATCGCCTTGTTCTACGCGGTGGGAACCGGCCTGGGTGGTCCCGTCGCGTCGTGGCTGTTCGGCCGCCTGATCGATACCGGCTCGCGCCGGCTCCTGAGTGGAGGCGACTTCCTGGCCGCCGTGTTGCTCCTGGCAACGGCCGCCATCGTGGCAGCCTTCGGCGTCAAGGCCGAGCGGGCCTCGCTCGAACATATCGCAGCGCCCCTCACATCCACTTCCGATGAGCCCGAGCCTGCGTGATCGGCCCCGTTCCGCGTCGGCGGGTGCTTGCCACATCCCCGCCAATCGCTTAACGTGCGGCTCGGGTTGATGTTCTCACTCCGGCAGAGCACGGCGGAGCTTCGCGGTTGAAGATCGAAACCATCGAAGTTTATCCACTTTCCGGCGCGACCGTGGATGGTGGCTGGCCCCAGGGTCACGAGCCGCAGGAGAACCTGCACACACTCCTGATCGTCCGGTCCGACACGGGCCTCAGCGGCCTGGGAAGTTGCTTCACCTCGGGCCGGCTGGTTCACGGAGCCCTCGAATTGCTCTGGCCGATGCTCAAGGGTCAGCCGGCGGTCGAGCCCGAACGGGTATCCGAGATGCTGCGTCAGTCGACCTTCTGGCAAGGCCGCGGCGGCTCGGTCGAGCACACGATCAGCGGAATCGATATTGCCCTCTGGGACCTCATGGGTCAGGCGTGCGGCCAGCCGGTATCGCGACTCCTCGGTGGCAATTACCGACAGGCGATCAAACCTTACGGCTCGATCCTCTTCGACGAGCCCGATCGGTTGCGCCGGACCCTTGAATCGGTCGTCGCGCGCGGGTTTCGCGCCATCAAGCTCGGCTGGCGGCCCTTCGGCCGGCGCGACCGTGCTTTTGATGAACACCTGGTACAAACCGCGCGGCAGACCGTGGGCGACGAGGTCGAGATCATGGTCGATGCTGGCGGCAGTGAGCAGTTCTGGCCTCACGGCACGAACTGGGCGCGGAACACGGCCCGGATGCTGGCCGACTATCAGGTTGTCTGGTTCGAGGAGCCGCTCCCTCCTGACGATCTTGAAGGCTACATCGCACTGACCCGTGACTCTCCCGTGCCGATCGCCGCGGGCGAGGTGATCACGCGCCGTCAGTCGTTTCAGCCCTGGATCGAACGCAAGGCGGTCGATATCTTGCAGCCCGATTGCACCAAGAACGGCGGCCTGACCGAATCGCGGAGGATCGCCCAGCTCGCGTTCGACCACAACATCCAGGTCGTCCCGCACGGCTGGAACACGGCCATCGGCCTGGCCGCCGACCTCCAGCTCGCAGCCGCGTTGCCCGTGGCTCAATATGTTGAGTATCTCACCCCGTGTGCCTATATTGATAACCTGACGGCTGAGCCCTTTGTCCTCGATGACCGGGGATGGCTCTCGATTCCCGACCGTCCGGGGCTGGGTGTCACGCTCGAGCCCGACAGCCTGAGGCGGCTTAGCAGAGATCCGATTATTTTCAAATAAACGAATAAGATCACATAAAAATTTTGCGATCGGCTCGCTATTTCATGATCGGCACCGACCCGCAATCCGTCCCATCTCCTCGAGCCCGTCCCTGGGTCATCTTCCTGCTCGCTTGCGGTGCATCGTTTCTGCTTTATCTTCACCGGTATAGCTGGAACATCGTCGGCCCTAGCCTGCGCGAGGCGCTGGGGTTCAGCAACCGGCAGGAGGGGTTTCTCTTCTCGCTATTCTATTACACCTACACCAGCGCCCAGGTTCCGAGCGGGGTGTTGATTGACCGGGTCGGACCACACCGATTCCTGAGCGTGACGATTGTGGCGTGGTCGGCCGCGCTGGCGGCGCTGGGCTGGTCGGCGCGACTGCCGGTGCTGGGCGGGGTTCGTCTCTTCTTCGGTCTGATGCAGGCGGGATGTTATCCCGCGCTGACCAAGGTGACCGGCACCTGGTTCGCTCCCGAACGTCGGACCGTGCTCCAGGGATGGATCGCCACCACCGCCGGCCGCGGCGGCGCGGCGCTCTCGCCGATCGTGCTGGGCACGTTGCTGATGAGCGCGATGGGCCTGTCATGGCAGGTCGCGCTCAACGTCCTGGCAGTGATCGGCGTGAGCTTCGGCATCCTGTTCGCGCTGGTCTACCGCGACCCGGCTCCCTCCGCCTCGCTCGCCGCTTCCGCACGTCGAGCGACCTTGCCCTGGGGTCGGGCATGGCGAAATCGGAGTCTGCGCTACTTCACACTCCAGCAGTTCCTCGACGCCGGAGCGGACGTGGCCTTCGTCTACCTGATGGGTAATTACTTCCTCAAGGGACGCGGATTCGACCTGGGCAAGACCGGCTGGCTGGCGAGCCTGCCGCTGTGGGGCGGTGCGCTGGGAGGCGTCGCGGGCGGCTGGCTTAATGATCGCGGCATCGCCGTATTCGGTCCCGAAGGCCGCCGCTGGGTGCGCAGCGGCGTTGGCTCGTCGGGTAAGTTCGTGGGCAGCCTCCTTCTGGCTCTGGCCGTGCGCCAGGAGAACGGGCTTGCCGCCGCCGGCCTCCTCTGCGGCGCCAAGTTCTTCAGCGACTGGAGCCAGCCGACCACCTGGGGATGCTGCACGGATCTTTCTCGTAAGTTCAGCGCCACCGTCTTCGCCATCGTGAACACCGCCGGCACCGGCGGCGGTATCTTCATGCCGATCATCTATGGCGAGGTCCTGGACCGATCCACCGTTGACGGCCACACCGACTGGGCACCGCTGTTTTACCTGCTCTCCGCCATGTTCCTGGCCAGCGGATTCTGCTGGCTCCTGGTCGATTGCACCGACACGATCAAGGATGAGGAACCACATTAACACAGAGAGACTCATTCATGATACGTCCCGAAGCCGCAACCGAGTACCGCTACAACCGCCTGACCTGGCCCGAGGTCAACGACGCCGTCGCCGCCGAGAAACTCGTGATCCTGCCGACGGGATCAACCGAGCAGCACGGGCCTCACCTACCGCTCGATGTCGATCTCTTTCTCTGCGAATCGGTCTGTCTCGAAGTTGGCCGACGCGCCGCGGACAAGGTTCTGGTCCTGCCGCCGATCGCCTACGGCCTGAACCTGCACCATATCGATTTTCCCGGCACGATCCACATCGAGCCCGACGTCTTCGTCGCGTTCTGCCTGAATATCACCAAGAGCGTTGCCTACCATGGCTTCAACAAGGTCCTGATCGTCAACGGGCATGGCTCGAACGCCCCGTTGATCGATCTGGTGGCGCGCAAGACCGTGCTCGAAACTCCCGCGCTCTGCTTCGCGACGACGTACTTCTGGTTCCTGCTCGAGGCGTTCGAGAAGGTCCGCGAGTCGAAGGTGATGGCGCACGCCGACGAGTTCGAGACCTCGCTTTACCTCCACCTGGCCGGCGACCGCGTCCAGATGGACAAGGCCGTCGCGGGCGATGACCGGATGGGCCGGTTCGTCAGCAGCGACAGCACCGCCAACTACTTCGTACGGTTCAACGATTACTGGGGCCGTTGGACCGAAACCGGCGTCCACGGCGATCCGACCAGGGCTACCGCCGAGAAAGGCCGGATCATCTTCGAGGCCGCCGTCGACGGCCTCGTCGCGCTCGTCGACGAACTCCGCGCCTGGCCCATCGAAAACCGGGCCGACCTCCACACCAAACCTGCCGCCTCGCAGATCCGCTGGTGAAGCGTCGGGCGACGATTATCCGCAGGTGACTTGACGCCAGGTCCGTCGAACCGTATGCTCGACGACCGTGATTGAGATTGAGTCTCAATCACAAATGGTAATCCAGGTCTTCCCGGTCCTGGTCCCACCGGAGAGACCCAACGTGCTGCTTCCAGGAGACTTTGGTGAAAATCTCGATGCAGGGCCAGGCCGCGGTTGTGAACGTTTATCCAGTAAAAGATTGCCGGACGATCCGACAAGGCGATCATGGATGCGCGGCGAAATGCTCGGGTTGCCAGTCGTCGTGCAAAGGGCGCGAGGTTGAGAGTGGAGACACGCCCTCGGGCGTGACCGCGCGGCGTCGGGGAGACACGTCGTCCTCTGGTTTGAGGGCGAATGTGGGACCACTCCCCGGCGCCGCGTTGGGCTTCACGCTGATCGAGTTGCTGGTCGTCATCGCAATCATCGCAGTGCTGATCGCGTTGTTGCTGCCGGCGATCCAGGCGGCACGCGAGGCGGCGCGACGGATTCAGTGTACCAACAACCTCAAACAGTTGGGCCTCGCCATGCACAATTACGAGAGCGCTAACGGCAGCCTGCCGCCCCAGATGGTTCTGACCTTCAAAAGTTCGGGCGCCGTCTCATGGAAGTCGATCTGGAGCGCCTCGTCGCGGGTCACGGCCTTCCTCGAACAAGGGGCGCTTTATAACGCGATCAATTACAGCAACAAGGTATCCGACCCGACCAATGCAACGGCCGTCGCCGCGCAGTTGACGGTTTTTCTCTGCCCCAGCGAGGTCAATCGCCAGGCGTTCGTCAGCACGAATTCAACAGGTCTGACCTCGACCTACGGCCTCTCGAACTACGGATGGTGCGTGGGCACCTGGTACACGTTTGGCGGCTACAGTGCTGGCGGCCTGCCTCCGAGTGCGATTGGCTCGAACCTGAGTCGAAGCACCGCGGCGTTCACCGACGGCCTGAGCAACACACTGCTAGGCGCTGAGGTGAAGACCTATATCCCGTCGTACCACGACTGCGGCGCGGTGCCGCCCCCGGGACCGACCGGTGCGCTGGCGTATCCCAGCCCCGCCACCGTGCTCGGCAGCGTCGCCGCGGCTCCGACATCGGGTTGCAAGGCGGCGGCGACTCCGCCGGGCATGTCGGGTGGCGGACACACCCACTGGAGCAACGGCAATGCGTTCTACGATGGCTTCACCACGGCCTTGCCCCCCAATACCAGGTCGCCCGCCGGCACCGCCGCTCTCGATAGCGACATGAGCTCTGAAGACGAGGACGACGGCGGACCCACCTACGGCGCCATCACCTCCCGAAGTTATCACCCCGGAGGAGTCAACGCCCTGTTCGCCGATGGCAGTGTTCACTTCATCAAGAACTCGGTCAACTATCAAACCTGGCGAGCGCTGGGAACGGTCGGCGGCGGCGAGACCGTATCGGCCGACTCTTATTGATTGAACGACCGGGATGTTCGTTGAAGTGGGGCCTTCCAGACTCCGTTCGTTTTATGAGGTTGTCGGTCATCATGGCAGCCGGCGCCGCGGATCGAACGATCCGCGGCGCCGGCTGTTACATTCTGTTACGGATCGACCGGACGCGCGACACTACAATCCGAGCAACGGTGATGGAATCAGGACGCTCGCCGCCCGTGACTTCTGGGTTGGAGTGAGCTATGCCGATGAGTAACGTCGAGACTTTCCGCCCCAACTGGTTCGAGGACGAGCCGAACCCGAAGTTCGAGCAGGTTTGGCGATCGGTTGGACTGGCCGCCGTCGTGGCGCTCGCGGCGGGCCTGCGCCTCTGGCGGTCGGCCAGAATGGCTATGGTAACCTGTACTACGCCGCTTCCGTCCGAAGCATGCTGAAGAGCTCATCGAATTTTTTCTTCGGCGCGTTCGACCCGGCCGGCTTTGTCACGGTTGACAAACCACCCGTGGCGCTCTGGATCCAGGCGATCAGTGCGAAGCTGTTCGGCTATCGGGGCATAAGCCTCCTCTTGCCGGAAGCCGTCATGGGTGTCGCATCCGTCTTGCTGACTTACCATCTCGTCCGACGCGTCGTCGGCGCGGGAGCGGGGTTAGTGGCGGGCTTGATGCTGGCCATCACCCCGATCTGCGTGGCCGTCGATCGCGACAACCTTCCTGACTCCGCTCTCGTGTTCGTCCTCCTGCTGGCGGCGTGGGCGCTGAGCCGCGCGTCGGAGACCGGCCGTCCAGGGCTTCTGCTCCTGGCAACGGCCCTCGTGGGAGTCGGGTTCAACATCAAGATGCTTGCGGCCTTCGTCGTCTTGCCGACCTTTTACCTGTGTTACCTCGTCGCGGCACCCTTTGGCTGGAGAACCAAACTGGGGCACCTCGCGGTGGCGACACTAATACTCGCGGCGGTGTCGCTATCGTGGTCGATCGCCGTGGAGCTCACACCCAAGGATCGGCGTCCGTACATCGGGGGATCGCGGAATAACTCGGCCCTGGACCTTGCGCTGGGTTACAACGGGATTGGCCGTGTGCTGGGTGGCCGAGGTAACCTGGGCCCACCGGGTTCGCGACGTTTTCCGGGAGCCAGGGCGTTACCAAAAGCGGAGGTCTCCGCCGACACACCGAGGCCGAAGCTCGGGTCCAACGCGAGTCCTCCCCGGATTCCCGGTGATCCGGAAGCGTTCCCGCCCGGCGCTCCCGGCATGGGGTTCCCACCTGGCGGCCCTGGCGGAGGCTTCCCGCCGATGCGACCGGGCGGTCCCTTCGCCGGGGGACGGCCGCCGATGTTCGGGGGAATGCCAGGTATCATGCGGTTCGCGCGACCACTCATCGCCGGACAGATCACCTGGTTGTTCCCGCTCGCCATCATCGGTACGGTGGTCGCAGCGGTGCACGGTGAACGACGCTGGCCGATCGGACCGAGGCAACTGACGCTCCTCTTCTGGGCTGGCTGGCTCGGCACCCACTGGGTCGTCTTTAGCTTCGCGGGGGATCTTTCACGAATACTACACGACGATCATGGGACCACCCGTCGCGGCCCTGGCCGGGATCGGCGTATTGGCGTTGTATGACGAGTGGCGGATAGGTGAAGGGCGAGGTTATTTGCCTTTGACATTGATCCTCACGGCATCGTGGGAGGCGTACATCGTCGCGCAGTACCCTGGGCTCCGGGAAAGGCTCCTGCCCGTCCTGGGCGCGGGAACGCTTGTCGCCGTGGTCGGACTCGTCGGGCCGTCGCGGTTCGGCGCCTTGAAAGGCTCCGCACTCTGGATCAAGGCCTGCACGAGTATCGGTTTGACAACCCTGTTGATCGGACCGGCATGCTGGTCCGTGGCGCCGGTGCTCGCACCGGCCAATTCCATGATGCCCACCGCCGAACCGACATCGGCGCGTGGCCAGGGCGGAGGCCCGGGTATGTCACCAATGCCACCGTTTGGACGCGAACTCCAGAATCACGAGAAGCTGATTTCGCTGCTCCGCGCCAACCGGCGTGACGAACGGATTTTTCTGGCCGCGCCATCCTCGATGGAAGTCGCGCCGATCATCATCCAGACGGGCGAGCCCGCGATCTCGCTCGGCGGCTTTATGGGTGCTGATCCAATCCTGAGCAAGGAAGCCTTCGCGCGGCTGGTCCGAGTAGGACAGGTCCGATTCGTGATGGCGGGAGGAGGGGGACCGGGGGGCGGTCCACCCGTCGGAGGGATGCCGTTTCCGCCGGGTGGGCTACCTGGAGGGATGCCATTTCCACCGGGAGGTCCGCCGGGGTTTGGCAACTCCGAAATCATGACCTGGGTGCGCGAGCACGGCAAGCCCGTCGACGCCAGACTCTGGAAGCCCGAGGAGCCGGCCGACACACGAAAGACCGACGAGGAGGCCGGTCGACCCGACGGACCGGGCTACGGTCCGATGCGGATGTTCCGGAGACTGCGCGGAATGGCACAGTTGTATGACTGCAAGCCCGAGCAAGGCCTGATCGTGCCTTCGCCAGCGTCCCGATGAAATCGTCATTCCCGAGGACGAAACGCCTGACTCATCTTTCTTTCCAGTACCAGGACGCGGTCCGATGCTCCTTTCTCTGGTCATTCCGGTTTATAACGAAGAGGACGCGCTGCCGCCGCTTCTCTCCGCGCTGAGGTCGGTGCTGGACGCGATCGGCTGCGAGTACGAGGTGATCTTCATCGATGACGGGAGTCGCGATGCGACTCGGTCCCTGCTCCTTGAAGCGGCCAGTCGTGACACCCGAATCAAGATGCTTGGGTTCAGCAGGAACTTCGGCCACCAGGCGGCGATCACCGCCGGGCTCGACTTCGCGGCGGGCGACGCTGTGGTCGTCATGGATGCCGACCTCCAGGACCCGCCCGAACTGCTCCCCATGATGATCACCCTGTACGAACAGGGGAATGACGTTGTGTCCGCCCAGCGGGTCTCGCGCGAGGGGGAAAGTACCTTCAAGCGGGGGACCGCGGCGCTTTTCTACAGCTTGATGAGGCAGGCGGTCGACGCGCGGCTTCAACCCCAGGTGGGCGATTTCCGCCTTTTCAGCCGAGAGGCCGTGATCGCGATTCGCGGGCTTCGCGAGCAACACCGATTCCTGCGCGGGATGATCGCCTGGCTCGGCCTGCGCGAGGCCGCCATCCCGTTCCAACGGCCGCCGCGGATCGCGGGGACCACGAAATATTCGGCGTGGAAGATGGCACGATTCGCCTGGACGGCCATCTCGTCGTTCTCGGCCTTACCCCTGAAAGTGAGCCTCGTGGGCGGGCTGCTCCTGACAGGCTTCGGGCTCCTCTATTCCGTGTGGGTGATCTACGAAGCCGTCGTCCTCAAGACGACGGTCCGCGGCTGGAGCTCGCTTGTCTGCTTCCAGCTCCTCTTCTCCGGGGCGACCCTCACGGCGCTCGGACTGGTCGGAGATTATGTGGCCCGGATCTATGAGGAAGTGAAAGGGCGTCCGCTTTATGTCCTGACCGAGACGATGAACCTGTCGGCGGATTCGAGCTCACCTGCACGTGCGCTGCGATTGCCCCCGCGTCTCCCCGTCGACACCCCGGCGATAGGCGAAGCCCTCCTGGAGCGTGCCTCCCGTCCCCGGTCGGTTCAGGTCGCCCCCAGCGTGAAGGGAAGCGGGCGATGAACCGACCGGATCGAATTATCACGAATCCATTCCATACTTCCTGAGACGTTCCCGCAGGGTCGCCCGATGCATGCCCAGCTTCTCGGCGGCGGCGGCGCGATTGCCCTGGCAGGCGTCGAGCGCGGCGCGGAGCAGGGGGGCTCGACCAGCGCCAGATAACGCTCGTGAAGCGACGCGGATTCTTCCGTTCCCGCTCGATGCGCCTCGGCCCTTGACCAGCGCCTGCCTGCGCGCGAAGTCTCTCATCCGGGGAGTTCGCTCGATCATCCGACGGCTCGAAACCCGGCGACGACGGGGGTAGATGCTCGGGCTGGATGGTGCGGCCCCGGGCCACGATCGCCGCGTGCTCGATCGCGTTGCGCAACTCGCGGATGTTCCCCGTCCAGGGACGAGAACGCAGGGTGGCGATCAGCTCGGCCGAGAGCCGGCAGTCAACACCCCCCCGAAGTCGCGGCCGAAGCGCGTGCAGGAAGTGGTCGGCGAGGAGCGGAATGTCTTCGAGCCGGGCCCGCAACGGAGGAAGCTGGATCGGAAACACGTTCAAACGATGGAATAAATCGGCCCGGAACTGACCTGAAGCCACGAGCTCTCCCATCGGCCGATTCGTCGCGGCGATCACCCGGATATCCGCCGGCCGGGGCCGGGCGTCGCCGACCGGCGTGACCTCCCGGCGCTCGATCGCGCGCAGCAGCTTCACCTGAAGCGGTAGCGGAATATCGCCAACCTCATCGAGCATGAGCGTACCGCCGTGCGCCAGCTCGATCAGACCACGTCGGTCGTCCAGCGGCGCCGGTGAATGCCCCCCGGACGTGGCCGAACAGCTCGCGCTCGACCAGGCTGGGACTCAAGGCTGCCAGGCAGACCGGCATGAAGGGTCCGGCCTTGCGACGGCCATGCCGGTGCAAGGCCCGCGCGACCAGCTCCTTGCCCGTGCCGCTCTCGCCGGTGATCAGCACCGGTACATCCGTTGGTGCCACCAGCGCGATGGTCTTGAACAGGTCCTGCATGACGGGCGAGGTGCCGATCAAGGACTCGGAATCCTGGGCCTGGCCAGAGCTGGAAGCCGTCGCAACTCGGCCTCCGGTCGACGCCGGCCGATGCTCGAGGGCCCGTTCCAGGACCGCCGCGGCCTGGTCGAGGTCGAATGGTTTGACGAGGTAGTCGAACGCGCCCCCTTCGATTGCCCGGACCGCGGTATCGAGGTTTCCGAACGCCGTGATGATGATGATCGGCGACAGGCCGATTTGGCGCGGAACTCGCCCAGTGCGGTCAATCCGTCCATGCCGGGAAGGCGGACGTCGAGCACCAGGGCATCGGGTTTCCCGCCACGGACGAGTTCGAGCCCTTCCTCGGCGGTCGAAGCCACGGCGACCTCGTGTCCCGAGTCGGTCAGGAACTCGCCCAGAGCCCAGCAGATACTCGCCTCGTCGTCGACGATCAGGACCCGGCTCATCGGTTCAGCTCGCCTCCTTCCGCGCGACCATCGAACGGGGCACGCGGAGCGCGAACCGCGTCAATTCGCTCTGCTCGTCCCGGCTCCACTCGAGCGCCCCACCGTGCGCGGCGGCCACCTGACGGGCCAGGGCCAAGCCCAGTCCGACACCTTGGTCCTTGCCCGTCACGAATGGCTCGCACAGGCTCTCGGCCAGATCGGGGGGCGGTCCCGGTCCATCGTCGATCACCGCGATGACCATGTCATCGCCCGCGACACCCATTTCGAGCACGACCCGTCCCCCGGGCCCGCCGCCTCGATTGCGTTCAGGACGAGATTCAAGACCGCGCCCCGGACCTCCGACTCGTCACCAAGAACCTCATGCGTAACATCCGCTGGCCATTCGCCTTGCCGTTCCAGGGTCACCCGCGTGTGTCGGCAGGCCGGCTCGACCATGTCGGCCACGTCATCGAGCAAGCTTGCCGGATCGAACCGGACTGGCGGACTCCGCTCGGTGCTCGACCCGTCCCAGCGCGAGCAGACCCTTGACCTGCTCCTCGGTCATCAGAAGCTGCCGCAAGGCCACGTCCAGGCTGCGGTCCCCCCGCAACTTGGGCTCCTGCGAGCATGAAGCTGAATGCTCATCCGTGCTCCGGTCAACGCATTGCGGAGCTGATGCGCCAGCCCGGCGGCAAGTTGGGCCAGCAGCGCAGTGCGCTCGGTCTGTCGAATCGTCTGGCTCATGCGCCGGAGTTCCGCACACAGAGTATTGATCGACCGCTCGAGCGCGTGGACCTCATCGCTCGAGTGCAGCGCTGACTCGAGCTCCAGGTCATGAAAATCCCCCTGGGCGATCCGAGCTACCTGGCATTCGAGCCGGCGAACCCGGCCGCCGATCCGTTGCGCCACCCAGCCGGTGACACCAGCCAGCAATCCAAGCGAACCGACCCCGAGGAAGACCACCGGCAACGCCGCCTCGCGCCGGGCCTGTCGCCAGCTCGTCTCGGGATAGAGCACGAGCAGGTTTCCTGAACCCTGATCGTTCGGGGTCGGGGCCCGCAATCGGACCACGAAATAGCGCGTTTGTCCCAGTCGCAACCCGGGCGCCTCGCTCAGCGAGGCGAGCCGGGTGGCCTCGGGGATCGGATCGATTCCTCCCGGCATGGAATTCAGTCCCGAAAGACTGCTCGCGCTGATGCGTCCCGAAGCGTCGGACGCCACGAACTCGGCCCCAGAGAGGTTGCGCATCCGGGCCAGCACGGTCGCCGTGTAGGGGAAGTTGGCGTGCCCCAGCGCCGCGTCGACGCCGTTTAATCGGTCAAGGATCTGTCGCTCGCTCCGCATGGCCGCCAGGTAGGCACTTGTCAGGGTGATCGACACCACCGCCATGGCTTGAATTGACACGAGCGGGATCAGGATCTGATTACGGATCGACCACCGCATCGCGGACATCACCTGCGCAAGACCGAAGGTTGAGAATAAACGTCCCAGCAACCAGCAGAACCTCTGGACCCGCCGTTGACAAGCGGTTCCCACAACCCCGCCGGCCCTCTGGCGAAGCTTTCGCCAGGCGCGGCCAATGCTTCGCCATCGCGGCGCGATCGGCCATCGGGCTGGCCAGGTCCGAAACCGTTCTGCGACAACAACCAACGACTTTGTTAGATTTGAAGGTACGGCCTTTGCCCAGGGAAAGACGCGCAACGCGCCACGAAGGTGCATGAGAGACCGGCACGCCGATCTGACTACCTGAGAGGTGATTCGATGAGTGGGAGCACACGACGGTCGTTTCTGGCCCGCGGTCTCCAGACCGGAGGGCTACTCGGGCTGGCATTGCACGTCCGGACCGGGTCGTCGAGAGCGGCGTCGGGACCGGAGGCGGAAGCCGCGAAGCATTCGCCCACCGAGATGAGCGCGCGGGCGGTCGCGTTCCTGAAACCACGACAGGCCGAGGACGGAAGCTGGTCAGCCGACCGTAAGGAGCCAGGGATCACGGCCCTGATCGTCGCATCGATGCTCCGGTCGAAGCAGGTGACACCCACCGATCCGAGTGTCACGAAAGCCTTAACCTTCCTCGAAAAATACGCGGGGTCCAAGGGGGGCCTCTCCGAAGCGCCCCATGCCAACTACACCACGGCCATCGCGATGCTCGCCTTCCAGGAAGCGAACGTGAACGGCCGATTCGATGGTCTGCTCAAGGGAAGCCAGCAGTTCCTCAGGACGATGCAGTGGGACGAATCCGAGGACAAGGACCGCTCCAGCGACTTTTACGGAGGCGCGGGCTACGGCGGCAAGAATAGCCGGCCCGACCTCTCGAACACCTCGTTCATGATCGAGGCCCTGCGCGACACGGGGCTCCCCGCCGATGATCCGTCGATCCAGCGTGCCCTGGTGTTCATCTCGCGTTGCCAGAACCTCAAGAGCGAGTTCAACGACCAGGCCTGGGCCGGCAAGGTCAATGACGGCGGATTCGTCTACACCGCCGCTAACAAGGGCCAGAGCTTCGCCGGCAAGACCGACGACGGCGGGCTCCGCTCGTATGCCGGCATGACCTACGCCGGGCTCAAGAGCATGATCTACGCCGGGCTCACCGCCGACGATCCCCGCGTCAAGGCCGCGCTGGCGTACATCGCGCCAAACTACACCCTCGACGAGAACCCTGGCCTCGGCCAGCGCGGGACTCTATTACTACTACCAGACGTTCGCCAAGGCACTGGCCCTGCTCGGCAAGCCCACCGTGGTTGACGCCGAGGGCAAATCGCACAACTGGCGCGCCGATCTCCATGCCGCGCTCGCCCAGCGCCAGAACGCCAACGGAAGCTGGGTCAACCCCGCCGACAGCTTCATGGAAGGCGACGCGAACCTGGTGACGGCGTACGGGCTGCTGGCACTGAGTCATTCGCGGGCGTGAGAAGATCGAACCGCCAGGGATGCCAGGCATCCCTGGCGGTTCACCCCATCACTTCTCGTTGCCCGCGCTGGAGTCCTTCGCGTTCACGTCACCCGCCGCGACGCTCACGGCCCGGGACGGGTCGATGTGCTTGCGGATCGCTTCGTTGACGGTCTCGAGCTTCAGGCCGCGGATCGTTCGTTCGAGATCGGCCACGAACTGCATGGTCCGGCTGTCCTTGAGCTGGCCGACCAGCATGGCGGCGAGCGTGGCGTCGTTCGATCGGCTGACTTGCTGCTGGAGGAGGTAGCCCGTCTTCGCCCGCTCGAGCTCCTCGGCGGTCACGCCTCCCTTGACCCAGCGCTCCAGTTCCTCGGTCGCGCCGGTCTCGACCTTGGCGAGGTTGGCCGGGTTGCAGATGGCCATCATGAGGAACCGGGCGACGCGATCGAGGTCGCTGGCGTGGAAGGCCGAGGCCGCACCGTAGGACAGGCCCCCCTTCTGTCGCAACCGGTCGGCCAGCCGAGACGAGAGCCCGCCGCCGCCGAAAATGAAGTTGCCCACGACCAGCGGCGCGTAATCGGGATCGTCGTCGCGCACGTCGAGCGCCACCGCCGCCAGATAGGTGGCGTTGGCCTTGTCGGGAGTGGCGATGGTCACATGCTCGGGCTTGATGTCGGGCGGATTGGACCACTCGACCCGGGCATAGGGTTGTTTCGCGTTCCAGCCTTCGAGGACCTTTCCGACCAGGGGTAGCACCTCCGACGGTTCGAAGTCGCCGACGACGGCGAGCTCGCCATGCCCGGCGCCGAGGTACTCGTTGTAGAGCTTTTGAAGCTGATCGAGCTTCGTCGCCTTGACCCGTTCGATCTCCTCGTCGATCGACGGGCTGTACCGCACGTCGTCCGGCGCGTAATGACCCATCAGGCGCGGTAGACGGTTGCGGGCAAGGATCGCGGGGTCGGTGCGTCCTTGCTCGAGTCCGGCGATCGCCTCGTTCTTGAGGATCTCGAACTCATCGGCGGGTAGGGTTGGCTCGCGGAGGATCTGGCGGAGGATGTCGAGCACCGCGGGCAGGTTGGCGCGCCGGGTCTCGATCGAGACGACGATGAGGCCGGGACTGCCGATCGGCATCATGGTCGGCGCGCCGCCCCCGCTGAGGCTGAGCCGGGCGCGGTTCTTGTCGAGGGCGTCCTGAATCTGTTGCCGGCTCATCGACTTCGTGCCGCGAACCAGCAGCGCGGGCAAGAGGTCGGTCGCCTCGACCATCCCCTTGAGGTTCTCGGCGTTGCCGTAGCGGATTGTCAATGCAAGCTGAACGGCCTCGTTGCGGGTCTTCTTGGGTAGAGAGCGCGACCTTGATCCCTTCGATCGGCCCGGACCGCTTGACCCGTGCCTCGATCGACATCGGAGCGACGTCGAACGACTCGCCGACCGAGCCGGTGTCGCGCCCCTTGTAGCCATTAACCATGCCGGCGATCTCGGGCGCGGCGGGGACCGGGGTGCGCTGCGGCTTGTCGGTGGGTACGAAGAGGCCGACTGTCCGGTTGCTCGGCGCCAGGTATCGACGGGCAACGTCCTGGACCTGCTGGGGCGTGACCTTCTCGATCCGATCGCGATCGAGGAAGTAGAGCCGCCAGTCGCCCTGCGCGGCCCAGTCGCTGAGCTGGATCGCGATCTTCGTCGGTTCGGCCGCCGCCAGCTCACGCGCCTTGAGGAGCTGCTGGCGGGCACGGTCGACCTCTTCGGCCGAGACTCCCTGCTCGCCCAGCTTCTCGACCACGTTGAGGATCGTATCCCGAACCTCATCGAGCGACTTGTCTTTGGGGACCTCGGCCATGATCAGGAGAGCGCCCGGGATCGTGCAACGAATAGGGCGCGCCGCTGACACTCGAGGCTTTCTTGGTCTCGACAAGAGCCTTGTACAGACGCCCCGACGGCTCCGCGGTCAGGATCTGGCTGAGGATCTGGATCGCGGCGAACTCGGGATGTGAACCGGCAGGGATGTGGTAGAGCACGCCGACCACGCCAACGTCGCCAACCCGCCGCAAGGTCACCAGACGCTCGCCGTCCTGTGCGGGTTCCTCGGTATAGGGCGCCTCGATCGGCGCGGACGGGCCGCGACAGTGACCCGAAATTCTTGTTGATCAATTCGAGGGCCTTCGCCTCGTCGAATTTGCCCGCGACCACGACCATCGCGTTATCGACCCGATACTGTTTGCGATAGAACGCCTGGAGCCGTTCGATCGGCACCTTTTCGATGTCGCTTCGGTTGCCGATCGTCGACTTGCCGTAGTTGTGCCACTCGTAGGCGACCGCCATCATCCGCTGTTCGAGGATGTTCTCGGGTGAGTTCTCGCCCATTTCGAACTCGTTGCGGACGACCGTCATCTCGGTGTCAAGGTCCTTCTTGCGCACGAAGCTGTTGACCAGCCGGTCGGCTTCGAGCTTGATGGCGAACTCAAGGTTGTCGTCGGAGGCGGGGAGCGTCTCGTAATAGTTGGTCCGATCAACCCAGGTCGTGCCGTTGAAGTCGGCCCCGCGCTCCTTGAGAATCTTGGGGATATCGGGATGATCCGGCGTCCCCTTGAAGAGCATGTGCTCGAGCAGGTGCGCCATGCCGGTCTCGCCGTATCCTTCGTGCCGCGAGCCCGCGAAGACCGTCATGTTCACGGTCACCTTGGGCCGCGACGGGTCGGGAAAGAGCAAGACCCGCAGCCCGTTGGCGAGCTGGTACTCGCTGATTCCCTCGACAGAAGCGACCTTGCGCGGCGGCGCCGGCGTCTCGGCCAGGGCGGCGGTCGCCAGCCCGGCCAGGGTCAAGCCGGTCATGAACATACGAAAAATAGCCCACCTTGACATCGGAGACGACTCCTGGGACTCGGAAAATCGAGAACCAACAAATCCTTACGGTACACCGCGAGAGTGATCCACCCTCGAACCGACGCCTGGCCAATATACCAGAGCCAGGTCCGCGCGGCGCGGGGTCACCCCGCACCGGTTCCCGCGGACCCCCATTTCCCAGGCTGTTTTTTTCGATTAGGATCGAAGATCCCTTCTCCTGAAGAAGTCCACGAATTCGTTGACGTCTCGATCTACTTTCTCAGGTCCCGCTCAATCGAAGGAGTGCCCCATGATGGTGCGTATTCGCCGAGCGTTCACGTTGATCGAGCTTCTGGTCGTGATCGCCATCATCGCCGTGCTGATTGCCCTGTTACTCCCGGCTGTTCAGGCCGCGCGGGAGGCGGCGCGACGGATTCAATGTACGAACAACCTGAAACAGTTCGGGCTTGCGATCCACAACTATCACCAGGCGACCAATGTTTTTCCGATCGGTTTCGATTTCAAGGGGGGGTGGGACCAGTGGTCGAGCACGTCGATGATGCTGCCCTACCTGGAGCAAGGCAACCTCTACAACGCGATCAATTTCACCAACATCGCCAATCCGGGCATACCGACGAACCCCAAGAATTTGACGGTCTTCACCCAGTCGGTGAACGTGTTTCTCTGCCCCTCGGACGTGGACCGACTGACCAACCCGAACGGCCACAACAACTACTGTGCCAACTGGGGCTCGATCCCCCAGCGATACTCGACGAGCCCGAGCGGACCGTTCGGCGGCGGCCCCGAGCAGCCCATCCCGGCGGTCGGGTTCAGCGCCGTCACCGACGGTCTGAGCAACACGGCCTGCTACAGCGAGCGGGTCAAGGGGATTGGCAACGGCGCCGCGCTCAGGTTGACCCAGACCCGCGATAACATGAATCCTTCGTCTTCCTGGTACAACGTGCCGGCCACGCCCGACGCCACCACCAGCCCGATGACGTATTACAACCTCTGTCGCGCCATCAGCGCCTCGACCGGAACCCTCGGCGGTTTCGGCGCCCCCGGCGGCTTCTGGTTCCAGATGCTCAATGGGAACGTCTGCTACACCCACGTCATGCCACCGAACTCGAACAATTGCGCGTTTCCCTATGTTCACATCGGCGGCGGCGGCTCCGACGCGAACCATCCCCAGGGTGCGCTGACCGCCAGCAGTCGGCATCCGGGGATCGCCAACGTCCTGTTTTGCGACGGTTCGGTCCGTGCCGTCAAAAACTCGGTCAATGCGGTGACATGGTGGGCCGTGGGGACCAAGGCCGGCGGAGAAGTGATCTCGGCGGATGCGTACTGAAAGTGGGTGAGGCTAGCTTGCGAGGCTCGGGCTAAGTCCGCCTTGCGAACTGGCTTCTACAAACCTCGGTAGGTCCGATTCTATCGGACGAGATCAATCATTTCGCGATCTTTATCGGATAGAAGTCGGACCTCCTTGTTTCCAGTAAGTGACTTGCTCGAGAAGCGTCGCGTGTGGTTCCGCGCCCGTCCCTTAACCGTGCGCCAGGACTGCGTCCGGCTCGGCGTCACGGACCGGAATTGGTTCCGACGCGGCTGGCTTCGGCCGCAGCCGCAGCTCGGCCAGGCGCTGCATCACCACGTAGAAGACCGGCACGAAGAAGACGGCCAGCACCGTCGCGGCGATCATCCCGCCGAAGACCGCCGTTCCCAGCGACCGACGGCTGGCGGCGCCGGCGCCGGTGGCGTTCACCAGCGGGTAGATGCCCAGGATGAACGCGAACGATGTCATCAGGATCGGCCGGAACCGCAGCCGGGAGGCCTCGACGGCCGCATCCAGGATCGGCCGGCCGTGTGCCGCGAAGCTCGCGGGCGAACTCGACGATCAGGATCGCGTTCTTGCTCGCCAGGGCGATGATCAGCACGATGCCGATCTGCGTGTAGACGTTATTATCCATCCCCCGAATCGACACGGCGGCGACCGTGCCCAGGAGCGCCAGCGGGACCACGAGGATGACCGCGGCGGGCATCGTCCAGCTCTCGTACTGCGCGGCGAGCACCAGGTAGACCATCAGCACGGCCAGCCCGAAGACATAGATCGCCTGGCCGCCGACCCGCTTTTCCTGGAACGACATGCCGGTCCATTCGTAGCCCATCGACGCCGGCAGCTTGCGTTCGGCCATCTGCTCCATGAGCTCCATCGCCTGGCCCGAGCTGAAGCCGGGCGCCGCCTGGCCGTTGATCGGCGGCCGAGGGATAAAGATTGTACCGGGGAATGATCTGGGGCCCGGTTGCTTCTCGACCGTGGCGAGCGTGCCCAGCGGGACCATCTCGCCCTGCGCGTCGCGAACCTCCAGCCGCCGGATGTCCTCGGGCTCGAAGGCGGAACCGCTGGTCGGCCTGGACCCGGACCTGCCAGGTGCGGCCGAACTTGTTGAAGTCATTCACGTAGGCCGAGCCGAGCGACGCCTGGAGCGTGCCGAAGACCGCGTCGAGCGGCACACCCAGGCTCTTGGCCTTCACCCGGTCGACCTCGACGAAGATCTGGGGCACGCCTGCGCGGAACGTGGTCTGAAGCGCCGTGAGGCCCGACTGCGCGTTGCCGTCGCGGACCATCTCGTCGACGACCTGCTGGAGCTCGGCCAGCCCGGTGCCGCCGCGGTCCTCGAGCTGGATCTGGAAGCCGCCCGCGATGCCCAGCCCCATGATCGCCGGCGGCGGGAACGCGAAGATCAAGGCTTCGCGGAATCGCCTGAACCTCCTTCATGAGGTGACCCAGGATCGCCTCCATGCTCTTCTCGGGATGGCCGGTTCGGGTCTCGACACGGCTCGAAGTCCAGGTACATGGTCGCCGCGTTCGATGCCGACCGTCTGGTCCAGCAGCGACTGGCCGCCGATCAGGAACCAGCCCCTGACGCCGGGCGTCTTCTTGAGGATCGCGCTGACCTTCTTGACCACCGCGCGGGTCCGTTCCTGCGAGGCCGCGTCGGGGAGCTGGATGCCCACGATGCGCGTAGCCCTGGTCCTCGATCGGCAGGAACCCGCTCGGCAGCCGCGTGAACCACCAGCCGGTCACGGCCACCAAGGCCGACGAACACGAGCATCATGACCACCGTATGCCGGACCGCTCGGCGGACGATCGCGGTGTAAACCGCCTCGCATCCGGTCGTAGATCGCGTTGAAGCCGCGATAGAACCGGTTCTTCCGCGCGGCGGTCGGCCGGAGGTAGACCGCGCACTGCGCCGGCTTGAGCGTCACGGCGTTGATCGCGCTGATGATCGCCGTCGCGGCGATCGTCAGGGCGAACTGGCGGTAAAGCTGGCCGGTGATCCCGCCCAGGAACGCCGTCGGAAGGAACACGGCCATCAGCACGAGCGTGATGCCGATGACCGGCCCGATCACCTCGGACATCGCCTTGATCGTCGCGTTCTTGGGGTCGAGTTTGCCGCGGTCGATGTGATGGGCGGCGTTCTCGACGATCACGATCGCGTCGTCGACGACGATGCCGATGGCCAGCACCAGGCCGAACAGCGTGAGCATGTTGACCGAGAACCCGAGCGCCGCCATCGCGGCGAACGCACCGATGATCGTTACCGGCACGGTCGTCGCGGGGATCAGGACGGCCCGCCAGTCCTGGAGGAAGACCAGGATGACGATCAGGACGAGCACGCCGGCCTCGAAGAGGGTCTTGTAGACCTCGCGGATCGACTTCCTCGACGAAGGCGGTCGTGTTGAAGGGGAAGGAGTACTCGACCCCCGCGGGAAACGATTTCTTCATCTCCTCCATGGCCGCGCTGGACCTTCTTGGCCACGTCGAGCGCATTGGCGCCGGGGAGCTGAAAGACGCCCAGACCGGCGGCGGGCTTGCCGCGGATCTCGGTCCACTGGTCATAGACCTGGGCCCCCAGCTCGATCCGGGCGACGTCCTTGATCCGAGTCAGACGCATCCGGGCCGTCGTGTCCTCGACGGTCTTGACGATGATGTTGCCGAACTCCTCGGGGTCGCTCAGACGGCCCAGCGTGCGTGACGGTGTACTGGAAGTTCTGGCCCTCGGGAGACGGCGATTGTCCGACCTGGCCGGCGGCGACCTGCACGTTCTGCTCGGAGATCGCGGCCAGCACGTCCTCGGTCGTCAGGTCGCGGGCCTTGAGCTTCTCGGGATCGATCCAGATCCGCATGCCGTAACTGCCGCTGCCGAAGACCTGGATATCGCCCACGCCATAGATCCGGCTCAGCGTGTCCTTGACCCGGAGCGTGGCGAAATTGCTCAGGATAGAGGCTGTCGTGGCGTCTCGTCGGGCGACGTCAGGGCGACGACCATGATGATGTTGGTCGACTGCTTCTTGGTGGTGATCCCCTGCCGCTGCACTTCCTGGGGCAGCCGCGGCTCGGCGATCGCCACTCGGTTTTGCACCAGGACCTGCGCCTTGTCGAGGTCGGTCCCGACCTCGAAGGTGACCGTCAGCTTGTACGAGCCGTCGCTGGAACAGGTGGAGGACATGTAGAGCATGCCCTCCACGCCGTTGATCTCCTGCTCGATCGGCGAGGCCACGGTGTCGGAAAGCACCTGGGCATTCGCGCCCGGGTAGCTCGTCGACGACCATCACCGTCGGCGGCGTGATCTGGGGATATTGCTCGATCGGCAGCCCGACCAGCGTGACCACGCCGACGAGCATCGTCAAGATCGCGATGACGTTGGCGAAGATCGGGCGTTCGATGAAGAAACTTTGAAAACATGATGTTTTAAAACGATATGATATTATATTGAATAGATATGGCCGCTACGAGGGATTGACCACGGCGACCGCCGGAGGGCCGGTCTCGAGCTTCGGGATGGACCTTCAGGCCCGGCCGGGCCGCAGGAGGCCGTCGACCACGACGCGCTCGTCGGGTCCGATCTGGCCATCGACGACGCGCATGCCGTCGACCTCGGTCCCCGGCTTGACCGACCGCCGCTCGACCTTGTCGTCCTTGCCCACGACGAGGAGGAAAGGACCGGTCTGGTCCGAGCCGAGTGCCCGGTCGGGAACGAGCAGGGCGTTGTCGCGTTTCTCGATCGGCAGGCGAACCCGCACGAACAGGCCCGGGGAAATCATGCCGCCCGGGTTGTCGAAGACGCCGCGGACGCGGACCGTGCCGGTGCCGGGATCAACGCTCGGGTCGGTGTAGTCAACCTGCCCCTGGTGGGGATAACCCTCCTCGTTGCCCAGGCCCATCTCCATCGGAATCGGGACTTTCCGGTAGTCCTGCCACTTCCCTTCCCGGACCATGCTCTGGACCCGCAGCAGGTCGTCCTCGCTCATGCTGATATAGGCGTGGATCGGGTTGGTCTTGACGATCGCGGCCAGCGTGGTGGACTGACCGTCGCCGACATAGTTCCCGACGTCGAACTCACGGTCGTTGATCCGGCCGTCGATCGGGGCACTGATCCGGCAATAGCCCAGGTCGATCTCGGCGTTTCGAACCTCGGCCCTGGCCCCCGCGAGACTCGACTGGCGCTCCGAGGATGTTGGTGGCGTAGTCGGCCTTGACCTGTTCGAGATTGGCCCGGTCCGCCTCGACCTGCGCCTCGCTTTTTTTGCGGGTCGCCTCGGCCCGGTCAAGGTCCTCGCGCGAGCCGGCGTTGCGGATCACCAGGCTACGGGTCCGCGATTCCTCGAGACGCGACAGGATGAGCTGCGACTGGTCGAGCTCGAGCTGGGCCTGGGCGATCTCGCGCGACTTCGACTCCTCGGCCTTCTTCAGCGCCGCCTCGGCCTCGGCCAGCCGCGCCCTGGCCTGTTCGAGCCGGACCTGGAACGGCTCCTCGTCGATCACCATGAGAAGCTGTCCCGCCTTGACGTCGGCGCCGTCGTGGAACAGCTTCTGCTTCAGGAAGCCACGGACCCGCGCCCGCAGTTCGACCCGCTCGACCGCCTGGGCCGTCCCCGTATACTCAAGATAGCTGGTCACCGAGCGGCGCACCGGTTTCGCGACCACGACCTCCGGCGGCGGCGGCTCGTGGTACACGTTCGATTCGCCGCACCCGGCCAGCAACAACGGAGCCAAGATCCACCACCGACACCTTCCACGGCTGCTGGGCATGCTCGTCTCCACTGTATACTGATCGGTCGATCAACATTATGATGAGGGCGTCAAGCCCCCCGCCTGGAGCTCGATGAGGATGGATACCGAACCGCCCGGATTATCAAGAGTCGAGTCCCACCGCGCTCGCGACGCCGCGGGGACGAAACGGGCGGTGCTCGATGCCTCTTTGAGGTTGTTCACCGAGCGCGGGTTCGCGGGAACGTCGATGCGCGACATCGCGCTGGCGTCGGGGGTGTCGCAACCCTTGATCCACCACCATTTCGGAACCAAGGACGATCTCTACACCGCGGTCCGGCACCGGATCGTCGACGAGTACGCGGCCACGTTCCCCGAGATTGCCCGCGTGACCGATCAGCCGGCGTCGGTCGGTGCCGAGGTGGGCCGGATCTTCACGTTCATGCGTGCCAACGAATCGCTCTTGCGGATGCTGGCCTGGTTGCGGCTCGAGGGGAAACACCAGATGTTTCCCGGCGACGCCGAGCTACGACAGGCGATGGTCCAACGGATCGAGCTGGCCCAGCGGCTCGGCACCATTCGCGACGACATTGGCGCGCCCTATGTGGTCGTCATGCTCGAAGGGCTCGTCCTCCACTGGCTTGACAACCGCGCGTTCAATACCGACCTCTTCGCCACCCCGCCGGATGATTCGACTTACCTGGCGCACATCGTGGCCCTCCTCGAACGTGGCCTGGCACAGGAACCGTCGACGAGGTCGAGTGGATCCGGTTCGGGAACGCGTCAAGACCTTGAAAGCGGGACCGGCGCGTCCGGCCGATAACCCATTGTCGCGAAGGTCTCGAAAAGAGGGGCGAGGGCGGCCTCGTAGTTCTTCCAACGGCCGATCGATCGGGAGTTGATCGGGGAGCGAACCTGGTTCATGCTGGCGGTCCGCACGGTCCGATTCATCGTGTGGAACACGAGGCAGGCGGGGTCGAACGCGAGCCCGAGATCGAGCGCGGCGAGGAGCCGGCGGACCTGGGGCTCGAAATCACGAACAAGCGCCTCGTAGTCGACGGTGATGAGCGGGCATGGCAGGACGGCCCGCCAGTGCTCGTTCAGGCGATCGTGCTCGACGATCCGCTGCGCGATGTGGCGGAGATCGTCGCTCCATCGGATGTCGTTCAGGAAATTGCTCCAGCAGGACAGGGCCACATCGCGGACGTCGCGCCGACAGTGGATCACCCGCGCCTCGGGCCAGAGCGCCGCGATGAGGCCGAGAAACAGGTAGTTCTCGGGGAGCTTGTCCACGATGTGTCGGGCACGACCCGGTTCGAGCGATTCAAGACGGGCGAGAGTGCGCTCGACGATCAAGCGAAGGCCGGCGGGGTCGCGATCGAGCAGGGAGCGGACCAGCGCGGTGGGTTGCTCGGTGCCGCCGGCCAGCTCGGAGTAGAGCCGGGGCACGTCTTTCCGCTCCCCCGCGCCGAAGATCCGAGGATGGCTGGCGAGGACCTGCTCGACGAGGGTCGTCCCCGAGCGCGGCATGCCGATCACGAAGATCGGCCGCCGGTCGTGGTTTCCGATCCCCCGGGCGCGGACCGCCGCGAACAGGTCGGACGTAAAATGCTCGATCGTCTCGGTGACGAACCTTGCGCCGAGCGCGGGGTCAAACGCCCGACCGGTGCGCTGGCGAATCTCGGATTGAAGCCGCATTTCCACGCATGAAGTACGCGGCGGCCTCGTCATGTCGGCCACGAGCGTCCAGGACGTTACCCACGCCGAAGTTGAGGGCGACGCGGTCGCCCGGGTCAAGGTAGGTCCGATCGAGCAGCGCGGTCATCGCCTGGAGCTCGGTGTCGGGCAGTCGGCCGCGGAGGTTGATCGCGAGCAGGAAGTAGGCGGAGGCGAAGCGGGGCTGGCGCTCGATCGCGGCGCGAGCGAGGGTGTTCGCGGCCTCGGTCTCGCCGCGCTCGGTGCATTGCCGCGCCAGGGCGACCGCGATATTGGGCCGCCCCGGCTGGCGCAGGTGGACCGCTTCGAGCAGGGCGCGAGCCTCGTCAAATCGACCGAGCTGTGCCAGCAGGCCCGCCAGGGCGCACTGTGCGTCGGTGTAATCCGGGTCAGATTCCAGGGCCAGGCGGTATCGTTCGAGCGCCTCGTCGTCGCGCTCCTGCTCGGCCAGGAGATCGGCATAGTTGCAATGCACCCGCGCGGCCCGGGGTGCGCGGGCAAGGGCCTGGTTGAACGCCTCGATCGACGCGGCGGGCCGGCCGAGCTGGCGCTCGACGACCCCCATGTTGTTCCAGGGAAGATACGCCGCCGGATCGGCCGACGCCGCGCGTCGGTAGGCGTCGAGTGCTTCCTCGAGCCGTCCCTGGGTCTTGAGCACGTTTCCCAGATTGAGCCAGGCCGCCGACAGACCCGGCGCCAGGGTACAGGCGCGATGGCAATGGGCCTCGGCGGCGCGCGTCCGATCGTCGCCCCCCAGTTCGAGCAGGATGTGCCCGAGATACGCGTGGACCAGGGCATTGTCGGGCTCGATCCGAAGCGCCCGGCCATACGCCTCGGCGGCTTCTTCCAGTCGTCCCAGTGTTTGCAGTGCATCGCCACGGTTCACCTGGGCCACCGTCAAGTCGGGCTGAAGCCGGAGGGCCTCGTCGAAGCATGCGAGGGCCAGGTCGGCGCGGCCGTTGCCCAGGTACAGGAATCCCAGGTTGTTGTGCGACGTGGGCCGGGTCGGGTCGAGCCTCAGGGCGGTCTCAAGGGCGGCGTACGCATCGGTGGGCCGGCCAAGCTGGCGCAGGACCTCACCCCGGTTGCCGTGAAAGCCCGGGTCGCCCGGCCGCAGCGCGATCGCACGCTCGATCAGCGGGAGGCCCGCGCCGGCATGCCCGCGCTGAACGAAAAGCACACCCAGCAGGTTCAAGGCGTCCGGATGGTCGGGCTGGGACGCGAGCAGCCCGCGGTACATTCGCTCGGCCTGATCCAGTCGCCCTGCCTGGTGAAGGGCGATCGCCTCGTCGAGTCGTGAGCTCACTTCCTTCTCCACGGCATCCCCCGGAGGCGGAATCGTACCGCGCCGGTGTGTACCGCGTGAAGTGCGGAGCGTCGCAGAGCATGAACTGCTGGCTTGACGTCGCGGGCGTGCCCGCCGGGTAGCTTGATCGTCTGGCCGGCGGGGTGGAATGTCGCGGAATCGCTCTCGACGGCAAGTCCCGCGAACGGCTCGTCGAGGTCGCCCAGGAGGAGCCGGTCGACCGACTCGGGATCATTCCCGAGGTTCGGTCCGATCAGCACCGAGACGTGGTTCGGATTCTCGAAGGAACCGACTCCACCACCGAACATCGCGGGAAGCGCCTGGTCAAGTGTGGCGCTATCCATCTGGTTCTCGAGCGGGCTTTCGCCCACGAAGCTGAGGCGGGGCAGGATCTGGGAGCTGGGCGAAGGTGTCAGGCTCGGATGGATGAGGACGACCTGCTGATAGATCGGCCCGCTTGAACCGATGGATTCGGTGGAGTTGATGCCCTGCGCGCTTCGGTTCGCGGCATCGGCCTGGACCGTCAGTACCGCACCGCCGGAGATATTGAGGTCGCGGGCGATGAACTCCGACCCGGTTCCCGGAGTTCCGGTCGCGTTCCCGTTGACCGCCGCGCTACCGCTCAAGACGACCTGCGAGGCGGGCGCATAGACCGTTCCCGTCTCGTTCCACCGTGCCGCCCCCGATACCACCACCGGAGCGGAGTTGGCCCGATCGACGAGGAGAGTGATCCCCGCATACGACCCGACGGTCATCGGAGCGAGCGTCAACGAGGCCGAGCCGCCGATCGAAACCGCGTTCTTGCTGGTCGTGCTGTTCGGTGCGATGTAGATCAGGACTCCCTGGCCGGTCACCGTCGCCGCGCCGTCGATCACCAGACCGCCGCCCTGGAGGTAATACGTCCCGGGCGCGAGGGTCGCCGTGAGACTGCCGCCGATATGCAGACCGCCGTTGTAAATGCCGGGCTGGAGCGTGACGCTGCCGTAATTCCTGGACGGAGCCGACTGGTTCGATAGTCCGGCCGTCGAGGGTGCCGCCAGGCTGGCGAGCGGGTCGACCTGGGCCGGCGCGCGAGACAGGACACCGCCCGAAACACTCCCACTGCCCGTCGTCTCGTAACCCGGAACGCCGACGACGTCGATCTCGGGCGACTTGAGCGCGGCCCCTCCGGTCACGATCACCGCGCTGGCATTACTCGAATCCACCACGACCGCACCGTAGGTTGAGTTCGGAACGACCAGCTCGCCACTGCCACTCAGGTTCAACGCTCCCGATCCGCTGGGGTCGAGCAGGAGCACGCCGGTATTCGGCGCGACCGTCAACGGGGCCGGTGGCGTCGATGGCAGACCGGAAGTCGCCGCGCTGAGCAGATAGGTCCCGGAGAAGCTGAAGCTCAGGCTGTTGAAGGTCGCCAGCCCATCAACCGCGTTCAAGGTCAGGGACGTCGCTACCCGCGACCCATTGATGAACCCGGAGGCATACGGACCCGAGACGATCGAAAGTGTGACCGGTGCGTCGTCGTTGCCGACGATGTTGCCGTACTCATCAAGAATCTCGACCGTCAACGGCGGCGTCACGACATGCGCGACGGTCGCCGTCGGCAACGGTTGCGGCAACAGCTCCAGGTGATCGGGCGTGCCATAGGCGGCGACCTTCTCGGTCACGACGGACGACGTGCTGGTCAGGTCGTTGGTGTCACCCTGGTAAACCGCGTTGATCGCGTGCGAGCCCGGGCTCAGGCTCGCCGTGCTGAACTGGGCCGTGGTGCCGGCCAACGGCACTGTCCCCAGGGGGTTCGTGCCGTCATAGAATGTGACCTGGCCGGTCGGCGTCCCCGCGCCGGGCTGTTCACCGAGACGGTCGCGGTGAGGGTGACCGACTCACCGAGGACCGACGGGTTGATCGTGGTGACCAGCGTGGTTGTCGTCGCGTCCCGGTTCACCAACTGGTTGATCGCGTTCGAGCCGCTGGCCAGGTCGTCGATGTCGCCGCCGTAGGTCGCGTTGAGCGTGTGCGTCCCGACATTCAGCCCGTTGATCGGGAAGCTTGCCTTGCCGCCGCTCAAGGACGCGGTGCCGAGTGGGTTCATGCCGTCGTAGAATGTGACCTGGCCGGTCGGCGTCCCCGCGCCCGGGCTGACAGGGGCGACGGTCACGCTGACCGACAACGGCTGGCCGAATACCGTCGGGTTGGTCGAGGAAGTCAACAACGTCGTGGTCGCGTCCCGGCTCACGATTTGGTCGAGCACGCTCGACGTGCTCCCCATGTCATTCGTGTCGCCCGCGTAGACGGCCGTGATCGCGTGGGTCGCCACGGCGAGTTGACCTGTCGTGAACCTGGCCGAGCCGCCAGTGAGGGGCATCATCGCCAGCACCGTCGTGCCGTCGTAGAACGTGACCTGGCCCGTCGGCGTCCCTGCTCCCGGGCTCGTCGGCGTCACCGTCGCCGTGAACGTGACCGACTGATCGAACACCGAGGGATTGGCCGAGGAGGTCAGGCTGGTCACGGTCGAGTCCTGATTGACCAACTGGCTGACCGCCGTCGAGGTGCTGGCCAGGTCGTTGGTATCGCCACCATAGACCGCGCTGATCGTGTGTGTGCCCAGGGTCAGGCTCGCCAGACTGAGCACGGCCGAGCCGCCCGTCAGTGATTCGGTCCCGAGCACGTTCGCGCCGTCGTAGAACGTGACCTGGCCCGTCGCGGTCGATGGGGTCGCGCCGACCTGCGACACCGTCGCCGTGAAGACGATGTTCTGACCGACGACCGACGGATTCGACGACGAGACCAGCGCCGTGGTTGTCGCGTAGTGCTTGACGAGTTGATCCAGGATCGAGGACGTGCTCCCCGCGTCGAGCGTATCGCCCCCGTACACGGCGGTGATGGAATGTGTGCCCGTATCCAGGCTCGACGTCGTGTAAGTCGCGACGCCACCGGCGAGAGTGACGGTGCTCAGGGGCGTCGTGCCGTCATAGAACGTGACCTGGCCGCTCGTGGTTTGCGTTCCCGGTCCCTGCTCGGCCACGGTGGCGGTGAATGTGACCGGATCGCCCAGGGCCGACGGGTTGAACGACGAGATCAGGCTGGTCGATGTCGGATCAACGTTGACCACCTGATTGACCGCCTCGAACGACTGGACTGGTGATCGGTGTCGCCCAGGTAGAGCGCCGTGATGACGTGATCGGCGATGCTCAGCGTCGATGTGCTGAACGAGGCCGAGCCGCCCGCGAGGGTCGCTGTCGTCAGCGGGGTTGATCCGTCGTAGAAGATCACCTGGCCGGTCGGTGTCTCAACCCCAGGTGCGACGTTGGCCACCGACGCGGTGAAGGTCACGGCCTGATCGAACACCGATGAAACGGCCGACGAGATCAGCGACGTGGTCGTCACGCTTTGCTGGACGAGCGGGTCGAGACTGCTCGACGTGCTGGGTAGGTCGTTCGTGTCGCCGCTGTAGACCGCGACGATCGCGTGATTGCCGACGCCGAGCGCCGAGGTCGCGTACGAGGCAACGCCCCCAGCCAGATTGACCGAGCCGAGCAAGCTGGCGCCATCGTAGAAGCTGACCTGGCCGGTCGGTGTTCCCGCGCCCGGGGCATTCACCGACACGGTCGCGGTGAGCGTGACCGACTCGTTCAGGACCAGGGGGTTGACCGACGCGCTCAGCGTGGTGGTGGTCACGTCCTGAAGCACAGTCTGATCGACCAGACCTGAGACGCTGGTCAAATCACTGCCGTCTCCGACGTACGACGCGGTGATCGAATGATCGCCCAGGCCGAGCGTCGCCAGGCTCAAGGTGGCGATGCCGCCGCTCAGCGTTCCGATACCGATCGAGGTGGTGCCGTCGAAGAACGTGACCTGGCCGGTCGGCGTTCCCGCACCGGGGCTCACGGGCAAGACCGTCGCGGTGAAGGTGACCGGCTGGCCCATGACGGAGGGACTGGCCGAGGTCATGAGCGTTGTGGTTGTCGTATCCTGACCGACAACCTGGCTGACCACGCCCGACGTGCTGCCCAGGTCGTTCGTATCGCCGGCGTAGACCGCCGTGACCTGATGCGTGGCCACGCTCAGGAGCGACGTGAGGAACGTCGCCTTGCCCCCTGAAAGCGGCGCGGTGCCGAGCATGGTCGATCCATCGTAGAACGCGACCTGGCCGGTCGGAGTCCCAGCGCCCGGTGCCACCGGCATCACCGTCGCGGTGAACGTGACCGGCTGGCCGAAAACCGTGGGGCTTGTCGACGACGACGCCAGAGTGGTGGTCGACGCCTGGTTGACCACCTGGCTGAACGCGGCCGACGTACTCGACTGGTCGTTGGTGTCGCCGGTATATCGAGCGGTGATCGCATGCGTCGCCGCTCCCAGCATCGACGTGGTGAACGAGGCCGTGCCGCCGGACAGCGTGGCGATACCGATCGCGATGGTGCCGTCGTAGAACGTGACCTGGCCGGTCGGAGTCCCAGCGCCCGGCGTGCTCACCGACACCGTCGCGGTGAAGGTGACCGGCTGGCCGAAAACCGTGGCGGCGATCGATGAGGCCACCGAGGTCGTCGTCACGTCGGTCCCGATCGTCTGCTTGACCGCGTTCGAAGCGACGGCCAGGTCCAGCGCGTCGCCACCGTAGAAGGCCGAGATCGTGTGCCCGCCCAGACCGAGCGCCGCGGTGCTGAACGACGCCGAGCCATCAACCAGGGTCACCGTGGCGAGCGTGGTCGTGCCGTCCTGGAACGTGACCTGGCCCGTGGGCGTGGGTCCGCCCGTCGTGGCCGGCGCCACGGTCACGTTGAAGGTCAACGGCTGACCGAGCACGGCGGGATTGGCCGAGGAGGCTAGGGTCACGATCGGGGTCTGCTTGAGAGGCGCGGCGGCGGCCTGGTAGCTCCGCGTGACCAGGGCCTTCATGCCCGAAGCGTTGGTGACCGTCAGGGTAACCACGTGAATACTAGTATCGTTGTAGACGTGGCCCAGGGTGATCGTACCGGGGTTTCCGGCGAAGGGCTCGACGATCGACGCGAGCGCCGTTCCCCCCGATCTCGTGACCTGGGTCTGCGAGTTGAACTGGAAGACGTGACCATCGCCCCAGTCGATCGTGACCATCTCGCTCGGGGTGATTCCCGGAGAATTGAACAATTCTTGAAGCGTAAAGGGCTGTCCCGTGACGATCGAAGGGCTGGGATCGGGCAGGGGCTCGAGGTTGGGCACCGCGGGGTTGACGGTCGCCTGGAAGCTTCCCTGGCCGGTACCGCCGCCGTCATCGTTAACCGAGACCGTGACGCTGTAGATTCCCGCGTCGTTGTAAAGATGGCTGGCGACGATGGTGCCGGTCGTCGGCACACCGGGCCCGCCGGGGTTGATCGTGACGGTTCCGGACGAGGTCTGACCGTCCCCCCAGTTGATCGTCGCCGGGTAGCTCGCCGACGTGGCGGCGGCCTCGAACCCAGGATCGTTGAACGTGGCATTGACGACCAGCGGATCGCCCTGCGAAACCATCTGGTCCCCCCCCGTGCTCACCGTGGGTGGCTGGTCGCTGATGGAGATTGGCGTGCTGGTCGAGTCCTGGCCATCCGATAGGGTGACGACCGCGCTGAAGTGGCCGTGCCGATCGTAGGTGTGAATGGCGGAGACGATACCCGTCGTCGCCACGCCGGGGCCGCCGGGAGTCACGGTCACGACCGCGGGGCTCGACTGGCCGTCGCCCCAGGCAATCGACGCGGTGTAGGTCTCGGACTGGCCGCCAACGGTGAAACCGGGGTCGCTGAACGGGACGTTCAAGGTCAGGGGGACGTTGGGCGACTGGCTCGGCGGGGTGTATGCGGTGACCACGGGCGCCACGTTCGTCACGGTCGCCTGGAATGTCGCGTTGGCCGATGCACCCAGGCCGTCGGCGACCGACAGACTCACCGTGTACGAGCCGGCCAACCCGTAGTCGTGACTCTCGAGGATGTGGCCGAGGTCGGCGGCGCTGGCCGGCTCGATCAGGCTGGCAGCGGGAACGGTCACCAACGGCGTCCCGTCTCCCCAATCAATGGTGACCGTGTGCGCCGTCGGCGCGGCGTTGTCGCTGAAGCTTGCTTGCGACAGGGACAGGGGGGCGCCTTCCATCACCGTCTGGTTCGGCCCCGCGTTCACCGAGATGGACGGCGGAGTGACGGTCACCTGGAACGAGCCCGAGCCCGAGAGACCGAGCCCATCGGTCACGGTCACATGGACCGTGTAGGTCTGGCCGGGCTGGAACAGGTGGCTCGCGTTGATGACGCCGACGGTCGGCACCCCGGCCGATCCGTTGCTCAGGGTGATGGTGCCGATGCTGCTGGTCGTGTCGCCCCAGTCGATCGAGGCGTTGTAGGTTTCGGTCTGGCCGGCGGTGCTATACCCCGGGTCGCTGAATGACACGCCACTCAGGACAAACGGAGCGCCAGGGTTGATCGTCTGGTTCGCCTCGACCGTCACGCTCGGCGCCACGTTGGCGACGTGGATGGTCGTCAGGTAGTCGGTGAACGTCCCGTCCGATGCGCTGATCCGGCCATGGATGACGTAATTGCCCGCATGGGCCAGCAGGTCGGCCGGAACGGCGGCGGTCGGCTTGCCGCCGGCGACCTCGAATGTGCCGTTGTCAAGGAAGTCGAAGCTGTAGGTGAATCCCAGGGTGGTTTGGGCCGCCGACGGATCGAATGAGTTGGTGAACGCGACGGTACTCGAGCCCCCCTTGGTCGTGTCGATTCCGCTGAACGTAGCCGTGGGAGCGGTCGGCGTGATTTTTAGCGAGGTCGGGCTCGAGACCTGTGTTCCGGCCGCAGGATACGTCGCCTGAACCGTCACGTTGGAATACGTTCCTTCATCGATCCCGAGGGCCTGGAGCTGCGCCCAGGTGAGCGTGAGCGTCGCGGTCGTGATACCGCCCGCGGTACTGACCTGGTTGGTCGAGATCGTGGTGTAATCGCCCTTGCCTTTCAGGTCCCAGCCGAACGTCGAGACCGTGCCCGAGGCGCTCGCCGACAGTGTAAGCCCCTGGCCGGTCTGGATCGCGTACGGGCCGCCGGGGCTGACCGACTGCGTACCCAGGCCGATGGTCACCGCCTGGTTCGCGGTGGAACTGGCGTAAGGATCGACCGCCGTCAGCGCGATCGGCTCGGAACCGGGGTTGGCGTAGACGTGAGTGGCCGAGGTGGCATCGCTGGGCAAGGTCGAGGTCGCACCATCGCCCCAAACGACAGTCCACCCCGTGATCACCTCGGCGCCCAGGGTCGCCCCTGTGAAGTTGATCGTGTAGGGTACTCCGGCGATCGCGCTGCCGGTCGGAGCGAGCGAGATCGTCGGCCCGACCGCCGTGATCGTCAGCGTCGTCGTGGCCGTGACCGCGGTCCCCATGCTGCTGGTGACCTGAAGCGCGATCGTGTACGTACCGGGCAGGTTCAGGCCCAGCCCTTCGAGCTGCGGCCAGGTGAGTGTCTGCGTGAGGCTGGTCGCGTCGCCGAAGACGCCGTCGCCGTTGAGGTCCCACTGCTCGCTGGTGTCGGCCGTGTTGGTGGCCGGGGTGGCCAATCCCTTGAGCGTGAGAGACGATCCTTCCGTGATCGTGTACGGTCCCCCCGTATTCACGACCGGGCCGACGAATCCCGGAATGCTGGTCATATTCGTATAGACGACTTTCCCATACGTTTCGGGACTATCCAGGACCTGGATCGAACCACTCGGCGTCGTCGGGCTGCTTGGCGTGATCGGATTCGCCGCCGCGTCAAACAGGAGCGTGTTGGATCCACCGCCGCCGTCGAGGCTCACCTTCGACTGGGTCGAGAGGTTGATCCCCTCGACCTGGATCGTATCGTCGCCCGAGCCCAGGACGACGTTCACGGTCGCGGGGCCGGTCGCGCTGTTCAAGGTGACAAAGTTGTCGCCGTTGCCGGTGTTGATGTTCAAAGTCGAGGCGGTGGAAGCCGCGACCTGCGCCGTGATGGTGTTCGGACCGCTTCCCGTGTTGAAGGTCGTCGTGCCCGACGAACCGAGCGAGTTGATGATGTTCGCTCCGTTGCCGGTCGTGACGGTCAGGGTACTGACCTGCGCGGGCGTGAGCTCGCGGACCTTGTTGTCGCCGTCGCCCAGCGTCAAGCTCAGGCTCGACATGCTGGAATAGGTAAGCGAAAGCGAATGGGGCACCGTATTGCCCGTATGCGGGATCGGCGTGAACGACGCGAGCCCCCCGACGCCGACGCCGAAGCCCAGGGCCGAGCTGACATAGACCGTCCCGGCGCTCGAGCTACCGATCGACGTCGGGTCGTTCAGCCCCTGGGCTCCCCGCAGAACCTGGTCAAGCACGAGTGTGCCGTCGGGGTTGCGCCCATAGACCGCCAGCGTGTTCTCGACGCCGCTGGTGACATACAGGAACTGGCCGTCGGCCGAGACGATCGCGCCGTCGATCCCATTGAGGCCCCGCGCACCGTTGATGCCGTCACTGAGCGTCTGGAGGCTGGTCAGTGACTGGGCCGTGGCGTCCCACCGCAGCACGCCGAGGGTTCCGGCCGTCGATGACGCATTGCTGATATAGAGATTGAACAGAGTGGCCGGCGAGCCTGGATTCGTCGGCACCGGGCTGACCGTCACGGCGCTGGCGCCGGTCAGACCACTCAGCGACGCGACCGGCTGGAGGGTCAACGCGCTGAGCACGATCAGCGCGTTGCCCGTGCTGCTGACCGCGAAAAGATACTGGCCATCGGGGCTCAGCGCCAGGCCGCTAAAGGAGGTGACGCCATCGGGACTGGCGATGAACGACGGCGTGCTCTGGAGCGTACCGTCCGGGTTACGGCCGAAGGCAGCGATCCCGTCGGGACCAGCGAGGAAGACCTGGCTGTTGTCGACAGCGAGGGCCGCGTAGACGTTCTCGACAACATTATTGACCGTGACCGTGTACGCCTGCTGGAACGAGAGATTTCCCGAGCTGTCACGCGAGAACGCGGCGAGCTTGCCGGCGCCGGTGCCGGCGACGTAAAGACTCAGCCCGTCCGGACTGACCGAGAGAGCCTGCGCACCAGCAATTCCGGTGACCCCTCCGGTCCCCTCCTTGAACGTCTGCCGCTGGGTCAGGTCACCGCTGTTGGCCGCGACCAGGATGTTCTGACTCGCGTTGACCGCGTAGATCGTCTGGCCGTCGGGGCTGACCGCCAGATTGGTCAAGCCCGGGATCGGCGCTCCGGCCGGCTGCACGGGGGTGGTCGCGGTGATGAACTGCGGGACACCCAGGCTCAGTGACTGGCTCGCGACGGGATTGATCAGAACATGCTTCTGGCCGTACGACTCCACCACCGAGGCATTCGCATACACACCTTTACCCGTTGGTACCAGCGTCGCCCAGATCGCTCCGGCCGCCAGGCCACCGATCGTCCCGTAACTTCCCGAGCCGCCAAACTGCGCGGCGCTGGCCAGGCCGCCATACGGGAGAGCCGGCGCGAAGCCCGGACTGGCCGAACTGATCGAGAGGCCCAGGCTCGGGTTCGACAGGGTAATGTTACTCAGGTTGACATAGAGGACCAGGTCATACCCCTGGTAATTCGGGAACGACGAGACGATTCCCTGGATCGTGGAGAGCGGGACCCGGATCACGGTGGCGAGCGCACCGGCGTTGTTGCTCGCATGAGCCGTGGACAGGATATTGGCGAAGAAGGTGGAGTTCTCGATCGCGCTGGTCAGCGTGGTGCTCAGAAGCCCGAAGCTCTCCGCGCCTCCCTGGAGGTCGGCGATCAAGGGTGTCTTGCCACCATTCGGAGCGCCGATGAGCGACGGATTGACATCGCTGGGCGCCGTGCCTGGCGTGACGGAGACCGAGCCCGTGGACGTGATGACGCTCGATGTGTTCGACGCCTCGATCACGCGGCCTGTCCGCCCGTGGGACCGGCGTAGGTGGAGTACGGTCCGTTGTAGCTCGTTCCCCCCGCGCCGCCGCTGACATTGATCGAGCCGTTTCCGGGGTTGACGAACGCGGTGCCGGTGAGCCAGACGGTTCCTCCCGCGCCGCCGCCGCCGGGTCCGCCCGAGCCTCCCGAGCCGCCGTAGCCCCCATAACCGCCCAACGCGCCGGTGCCGCCGTTCCCGCCGGGATTCGTGCCGCCGCCCGGTGATTGTGTGGCGGTGTAGCCGATCTGCTGGCCAAGGCTGGCGCTGGAGCCGGTACCGCCGTTGGCGTTGAAGACGCTACTGGATCCAATGATGATCGATCCCCGTGCCGAGATTTCGAACGCGCCGCCCCCGCGCCGCCGCTGCCGCCATTGGTGCCCACGCCGCCACCATTGCCAGAGCCGCCCGAGCCTCCCGCGCCGCCGGTCGTTCCATTGGCGCCGGAATGGTAATTGATGTTGGGGAAGGAATACGTGGTGTACGCTCCCTGTCCGCCGCCACCACCACCGCCGCCGCCGCCGGCACCGCCGCCGCCACCGCCACCACCGCCGCCACCGCCACCACCGCCGCCGCCACCACCGCCTGCGAGCACCTGGCCCGAGCCGTTATTCTGACCCGCCGAGCCCGCGGTGCCTCCATATCCACCCCCCGCGCTCCCCCCGCCGACGCCGCTGTAACCGCCGCCGCCGGACCCGCCGCCACCGCCACCGCCGTTGCCGCCACCACCGCCGCCGCCGGGATATCCACCCTCGGCGAACGTACCGATCCCGGGAAACGTGACGTAGTAGTTGATGGCACCGCCACCGTAGCTACCGCCCGATCCGCCGCTTCCGCCACTCCCGCCGGCGCCGCCGTTGTATCCCTTGCCGCCCGCGCTGCCGGCGGTCCCGGAGCCGCCGCCGGTCCCCGAGCCTCCGATCCCACCGAAGCCGCCGCCCGAACCGCTACCCCCTCCGTAAAGTGTGAAGACCGTGTAGCCGCCGCCGCCACCTCCACTGCCACCACCGCCGCCGGTACCATTGGCGCCGCCGATCCCCACCGAGGTCGACCCGGTTCCCTGGCCGCCGCCGACGCCACCGCCAGCCTCGCCCTGACCGAAATAAGGCGCGGCGGTGAAGTTCACGTTATTGCCGAGGACCACGTTGTTGCCCACGTCTAGCACCAGGGGATCAGTCCCGTAGAGCTGGACCGTCGCGTTGTCCGGAATATACAGGTCGCCGTCGAAGACGAACGTCGTTACCCCGCCCGACTCGGACGCCGTCCAGAACGTGCCGTCAAATGGGTTGGAGCCGGGATAGTACGTATTATAAACATAATATGAACCATTAAAATAATCGGTCTGGATGTAAGGCGAGCTGCCGGTGACGAAGAAGATCTGCTCGCCCGCCTGGCCACTGGTCGACTGCACCGGAGTGATGGCCGTCACGGCGCCGGGAGCGAACAGCTCCTTGGCCACGATGTTGGTCATCTCGACGTTGCCCAGGGCCCAGCGCACCGATCGCAGGGCGGTGAAGCCGGCCGGGAAAACGAAGTTGGCGAAGCCGGTCGGTGCGTTCACGTTGAACGACTGGCTGACCGATGCGCCGTCGGTGGTCGTCCCCTGGAAGCTGACCGTTCCCACGCCGTGGAGCGAGATGCCGTAGAGAGCGAACAGCCCGTTGTCGGAGGCGGTGAGGCTGATCGGCGCTGTGGGCGACGAGTCGCGGGCGGCCGACGTGATCTTGTCGTCGGGCAAGAGTAAGCCCGGGGCGCTGGCGGTGAGCGTGAAGCCAGCTTCCGAGTAAACACTGGACGACCCGAGCAGACCGCCGAAGTGGATGATGTGGCTCAGGTCGCTGAAGTCGTTGTACGTGCCCGAATTTGACGCCTGGAGCACGTCCTGGCCCGAGACGAGCTGGATCTTGCCCGCGTCGATCGTCGCCTGGACCGAGCCGGCGGTGTCCGAGACGGCCAGGGTGTTCGTCCCAGTGCCGCCCAGAAGCTGGACCGAGGTCGCGCCGTCGGTCGCCAGCAGGTTCGTGCCGTTGCCCGCCAGCTCGTTGTTGACGACCGACCAGCTCACGTTGCCCGCGTTCCTGGTGTTGTCAACGATCAGGTGGCTGATGGCCGAAAGCGACAGGCTCGTCAGGCCGGCGTTCGCCGTGCTGCTCGGGTCGCCCGCGATGTTGACCCGCACCGTGTCCTGGCCGGTACCGCCGATGATCGCGATTCCGCCATGGCCCGCCGCGTCCTTGCCGCCGACCTGATCGATGGTGATCGTGTCGTCACCCTTCTCGGTGCTCACCTGCACGAAAATTCCGGGCGTGCTGTAGTTCAGGTCGAGGGTGTCGCTGTTATTGCTCAGGTTCAGGTTGGCCTGGACGAACCCGTCGAAGCTCACGTTCTGGATCGCGCCGAAGTTCGTCAGGTCGGGCAGCGGATTGGGTCCGCCACTCATCCCGAGCGTGGCCCCGAGTATCGGGGCGGGCAGGGCAGTGCCGTCGAACGTGATCGTATCGGTGGAAGTGGAGCTCGACCCCGGCGTCATCCCGTGGACGATCAGGGGGGCCGAGGCCGCGAGGATGGTCTCCGACTGATCGGCCGATCCGTTATTGATCGTAACCGGGCCGGCGCCGTTGAACGTATTCGCGACCTGGAACGAGCCGCCGCCAGTGCCGAGGCCGATCGTCATGGCCGACAGGCCGACGAACGTCAGGCTCGGGGTCCCGAGCACCGGTTCGGTCTCGCCGAGGTTGCTGATCGAACCGACAGACAGTGTGCCGAACCGGAAGTTGGTATCGGCCGAGTCGTCAACCACCAACGTTGTCGCGCCCGATCCGCCGTGGACGCCCAGGGTCTGGAGGAAGCCGGTCAGGGTGTGGGGCGAGGTGAACGGCACGCTTCCCCCCGCGATCGGCACCGATGCCGGCGCGGTCCCGAGCGTGACGGTATTACCGCCGACGCCGGTGTTGATCGTGGTCGGTGTCTGATCCGAGGGCACATCAACGCTGCTGTCGCCACCCAGCGTGTTATATGTCAGTGAGCCGATCCCGGTGAACTGGAAGTCGAGCCCCGCGCCGATGACCTCGCCGCCGGGTACGTTGAGTCCCGCCACCACCAGCGTATCGCTCGCGATCACCACCGTGTCGCCAGTACCCGTGCCGCTGACCGTCGCGGTGTTCGCGCCGGTCCCACCGTAGAAGTACAGCGGCGCGTTCAGTACGGTCGTCCCTCCCGAGACGCTCGCGGCCAGGTTCACCGTGTTGTTGCCGTTACCAGCCTCCAGCGTCGTGGCCATCGCGGCGCTGGTGCCCTGAATGTTGTAGATGTCGTTGCCGCTGAAACCATTGATGGTCAGGGCGGCGATGTTTGCGTAACCGATCGGCACGGTGCCGCCGGGAAGCGCTGCGGTCACCTGGTTCGCGGTCACGGTGTAGGTATCGGCACCGTTCGAGCCGTCGATGACCAGGGTATTCGAGCCGGCGCCGCCGTCCACGGTCACGGGAATCCCGAGCGGAAGCTGGACCAGGTCGATCGTGTCGTTGCCGGCCTGGGTGTTGATCGTGATCGACTGGGCGGTCAGGGTTCCCGCCACTCCGATCGTGCTACCCGTGGCACTCTCACCGATCAAGGTGATCGTGGTCGCCGCGGCAATGGTGCTCGACGACGGCAGGTTCACGTCGCCGCTCGCCGACAGGCTCACCGCGCCCGATGTGCTGTGGACCGACACGCCCGGGTTGACCGTGAGCGACTCGCCACGGTTGTTCGGATCGACGGCCGCCAGGGTGATTGATCCGCTTGCCTCGACATCCTGGGCAACGCTCAAATCTCCCGTCGCGGTCACGTCGATCGAGCTTCCCCGGATGCCGATCATGCCGCCGCTGCCCTGAAGGGCCAGGGCGCCCGAGTTGGCCACGAAGACGGCCCCCTGCGAGCTCGCGGCGAGGTCCTGGACCTGGGTCGCGAGCGGGCTGGTCTGGGTGCCGATTCCGGCGACGGCGTCGAGCAAGGCGGCCAGCGCCTTGAGCACGAGCCCGCCCAGGCCGCCGTCGAGGATCGAGCCGGCGGAGGCCAGCGTGACGGTCCCCCCCGTCGACTCGACCAGACCCAGCGGCAGGTCTCCGCTCGGCTGGCTGATCTGGATATCCCCGCTCGCCGAGGCGTTCAGCACGCCCGTTCCGGCCCCCGGCAGGCTCGCGATCAGCTTGATGGGATCGTTCGTCGCGCCGATCGTGGTCGAGGCGTCGAGCGTGATGTTCCGGGCCTGGACGTTGGTCGCGCCCTTCGCGACGTTGTTGATCGCCCCGCCGGTCGAGGTGAGCGACACGTCGCCCAGCCGCGATAGGATCGTCCCCACGTTCAGATCGCCGCTGGACGTCGCCGACACGCTGACCACGGTGCTCGTCGTGGCGTTGATATTGAGTGCAACCGAGGCGGACACCCCGTTCAGGCTGTAGCTGCTATCCTGGGGCGTCGTGGTCGATTGCTGAAGGCCGTCGTTCAGTCGGAGCGTGATCGTCTGGCCTGAGAGGGCCGCGCTGATGATCGACAGCGGGTTCGTGGTCTGATTGAGGGCCGAGAGATTGAGGACGACATCGCCCCCGGCGGTAGCGCTGAAGGAGGGGCTTCCGCTCGTCGTCTCGACCAGTTCGGCGTTGATCGGAGCGGCGATGGTGCCGATCGAGCCGTTGGGGCTGCTCAGGACCAGGGTATGCGCCTCGATCAACTGCGATGGCCCCCCCGAGAGGATATTGCCACCGCTGTTGGTGATGTTGACCGAGCCGGCCGGGTTGATGATCTGGCCGTCGAGTTCGATGTCCGAGCCGCTGGTGTTGGTGATGTTGACCGAGGAGCTCGAGTCGTTCAGGTCCGTGGTGTACGAGAACCCGGTACCGCTCGGGCTGACATTGACGACCGGGGTGATGTTCGGGTTGGTGACCCGGATATCGTGGATCGCGAGCAGGTCAGTCGAGTCGTTGGTGATCACCGCCGAGGCGAAGCTGTGGCTGAAGTGGAACGTGGCGGAGCCGCTGACCGACGTGCTGGCGGGGCTGCTCGCCTGGAGCGACGCCAGGCCGGGCGTGGTGTTGACGATGTTCCCCACGTCGATCCGATTGCCAGCCGTGGTGAAGGTCACGCCACCCGACTGCTGGAGCACCTGGCCATCCGGGCCGATGTGCAGCCGGGGGCCGGCCCCCTTGATCGTGACATCGGCGCTGAAGGCGATCGTGCTCGGCTCGGTGCCGGTCGACTGCGACGGGGAGTTCGACCCGGTGTCGATGACCGCCACGTCGCGCGAGCCCGTGGTGCTGATGAACGGATAAGGCGTCGTGGCCAGCACCGAGAGGTTACCGGCGACGATGGTTGTACCCTGGGGCACCGTCACCGCGGAATCGCTCGTGAACGTGGTCGAGGGATTGGTCGAGGTATTGCCGCCGAAGGCCGCCGAGTTGCCGGTTGACAGCGAGCTGGCCGAGACGTTGCCCAGGTTGGTGGTGATATTGACGGCGGTGTTGCCGCTCAGCGTCGTCCCCATGCCGCCGCCAGAGCTGGTCTGGAAACTGACGAGCGACTGGTCGTTGACGACCAGCGTCGTGTTTCCCGTGGTCGATACGCCGAGCCCGCCGGCATTCGCGGTGGCGCTGGCCGAGGCGGCGCGCGAGCCGTACGGACCCGAGGTCACGTTGACCGTGTCGCCCGTCAGGCTTGCGCCGGGAGCGATGATCGTCTGTGCGATCGACGTGACCGTGGTCGTGGAGGTTGCCTCGCTGTTGACTCCCACGGCGTCGCCCGAAGTGGTCGTGTTCGAATTCGCGTTGGTGCCGGTCTCGGAATCGACCGTGAGCACACCGCCGACGTTGATCGACGTCCCACTTCCCACGGTCGCGGTCGCTGGATCGATGACCGACAGGCTGGCGCTGGAGCTGGCCAGCGAGATCCCGCCGCCACCGGTCGAAGTCGAGCTTGCGCCGTCGTTCAGATCGCCGGAGGTCGCCCGGAGGGTGAAGCCTCCTTGCGGCGAGCTGATCACGTCCGAGCCGCCAAGCGTGGCCTGACTGGTGCTGGTCACGCTGGAGCTACTCTTGGGCATGTCCACCGCGATGAACCCGCCCGAGGTATTGCTCGAGCTGGAGTTCAGGTAGCTCGTGGAGTTGTTCGACGTGACCGCGATGTCGCCCCCCGCCTGGAGCGCCGTTGAGTCGCCCACGCTGGCGATCGCGTCGCGCTGGATCGTGGCGGTGGCCGACGAGACGCCGACCGTGACGGCCCCGCCCGCGCTCGTGGTGATCGACGCGCTGGCCGAGGGGGTCGAGCTGGCGGCGACGCCCAGGCTGCCACCGGCGTTGATCGTCGTGCCGGTGCCGATCGAAGCCAGCGTGCCCTCCGCGGCGTTCGCCCCGCTGCTGAAGACATCGGAGTTGCCGTCCTGGGTGCTGGCCGTCGCGATCGAGACGCCGATGACGACGCCGCCGACCGAGATCCCGTTGGTCGTGGCCGAAGAGCTCGAGGTCGCGCTGGCGTTGACACCGACATTCCCCGTGACATTGACCTTGGTCGAGTCGCCCAGCGTGGCCAGCACGGCGGGATCGGCCGTCGCCTGCGTGTAGTTGACCGAGCCCGAGAGGACGCCGGCCGACACGGCGTCGGCCGTGGCACTGGCACTGTCGTTGCCTGAACTGGTGATGGAAAGACCGCCGACCGACTCGCCCGGCGCCTGGCTCTGGCCGATCTGGACGTTCGAGCCGACCGATGCCTCGGTGCCACCGCCGACGCTGGCGATCGCGATCCCCGCGCCGATGACCAGCTCGCCGATCGCGCCGCCCAGCGCCTGGGCGTTCGTGCTCCGGTATGAGTCAGCCGCAACCTGCACCTGGGAAGCCTGCGGAATGACGACTCCGGTGTTGATCGTCGCCGAGACCGTGCTCGAGTCGTTGACGATCGCGACCTGCGCCCCGAGCGCCGCGAGCCCGGCCAGGCCGGCAAACGCCGTATTGCCCACCGAGTCGCCTGCCATGTCGGCGGTCACGCCCACCACGCCCCCCGCGCTGATGGTGGCGTTCTGATCGATATACGCCTGAACGTTCTCCTGCACGTTCGTGATCGCGACCGAGAAGCCGATTCCCACCGCGCCGGCGGCCAGGCCGCCGACGATGGTAGTCTCGCTCACGTCATCGCGGGCCGTGACCTGGACGTTGCCCCCGGCGTTGATGCTGGCTCCCGCGCCGATCGAGGCGACCGTCCCCTGGGGCACAAAGTTACTGTGGATCGAGCTGTAGGCCGCCCCCGCGACGATCGCGCCGTTGGTTCCGGACTGGGCGGTGGAGACATTTCCGCTGATGTACTGGGTATTACCCGCCGCCCCGTTGTTCGACGGGCTCGTCAGCGAACCGATCAGGCTTGACGCCGCTCCGGTCATCCCATCGGCGCTCGATGTCGTGCTCTGGAGGCCGCTATCGTTGACGCTGTTCGCGCTCTGGCCGTTGTCGGAGTAGCTCTGCGCGTAATTCGATCCGATCGTCCAGTCGGAGACCGATCCGGCGAGCCCGACGATCCCCGCGGCCGCGCCCAGCCCATACGACTGGATGTTCCGGGTGGACAGCGCGAAGACCCCGACATTGCCCGCGGCCTGGATCGACGTCCCCGCGCCGATGGTGGCCGAGGTCTGGTTCTTGATCACGCCCACGTCGACACCGCCGGCGATACCGACCGCCCCGCCGCCGAGCCCACCGGCGAACGAGAAGTCATGGACCTGGTCAACCGCCGCGACCACGACAGCCTGCGCGGGGTTGGCTCCGGTGTCGCTGGCGTTGATGTGGGCGTCGGACCCGATCGCGGCCGAGGTCTTCGCGTTGATCAGCTCGATCGAGACACCGCCGGCCAGCCCCGCGTACAGACCGAACGAACCGGCCGCCGCGATATTGGTCACGTTCTCGGTCGAGCTGGCCTGGACCGCCAGGCCGCGGAAGCTCGGCAGGGTCTCGAACCCGAGCGAGTGGGTGTAGTTGCCGTCGTAAATATTCGACAGCGATGATGTGTTCCCGAGCGCGGTCACCGCGGCATGATTGCCGACACTGGCGTCGGTCGTCTTGTTCAGCGACACGACCCCGATCGCGCCGCCGACCCCCGCGGCGCCGATGCCGACCGCCAGGGTTCCTGTGATGACATAAGCGTTCGTCGTGTCATCGGCGGCGACCAGGACATTCCCGCCGGCAGCCACCTGGGCGCCGGCCGCGTCCGTCGTCGCGGTGGCGCCGATGTTCGCGGTGGTCGTGTCGTTGAAGGCGATGTAACTGACCGAGCCGCCAACCGCGGCACTCCCCGAAATTGAGCCGGTGGCGGCGATCGTCAGGGCGTCGCCGCTGGCGTGCGCGCCACCACGACATCGCCCTGCGCATCGACGACGGCCCCGTCGGCGATCGTGGCCGAGGTCGTGTTGCTGACCGAGAGCACCACCACGCCCGGCGTGATGCTGAGCCCACCCGAGATGGAAAGCGCCCCGGCGATCCCCAGGAACGAGACGTCGTTGCCCGACGCCACCAGGACCGACTGCCCGCTCGCGGCCGAGGCGTCGTTCTGGACGTTGATCTGCGCCCGCGCCGATCGAGGCGTCGGTCTTGTTGGTCAGGACCGCAACCGTGCCGCTCAGGTTGACCGCCACGGCGCCCGACACGCCGCCATCGACCCCCACCCCCTGAATGTCATCGTGGTTGACCGCCGCGACCGCCAGCCCGTTGATCGATTGAGTGAGCGGCGTGGCCACGCGCTGCTGGGTGAATCGATTATTGTTGATATCGTTATGATTCGAGTTATTCGGGTCGGTCAGGTCGGCGCTCATCGGTTTGGGCTGCGCCACGCTGGGTCCCGAGCCGTAGCTCTGGTACGAGATGCCGAGTTGACCGTTCAGGGAGCTGACCGGCGCTCCAAGGCCCAGTGCCGTGACCGTCGCCCCGGCCCCGATGAATGCCTCGGTCGTCTTGTTGATGACCGGCACGCCCGCCGCCGCGCCGACGCTGGCGGCGCCCGAGCCGGAGAAGTTGCCCGAGATCATGTCCAGCGCCGTCGCCTCGCTCGCGTTGACCACGAGGCTGCCGCCGGTCTGGACGTCGGTGGTGCCGGTGGTCGGATGATCGGGGTCCTCGCCAATAATGGCGCGGGTCTTGATCTTGAGGACATAAACCCCGGCCGACGCCACGACTCCCGCGTATCCACCGATCGCCAGCGCCGCGGTGATCGAGCTCAGGGCCTCGGACGAGATCGCGTCGACCAGGATCTCGCCGTCGGCAGTCACCGTCGCGGTCGAGATCCAGGCCTCGGTGTCCTTGGTGATCGCATCGACGTCCACCCCCGCGCCGATACCGGCGTCGCCGCCGCCGCCCAGCGCGCCGGCGGTACTGAAGAGGTTCAGGGGATCGGCCGCGATCACGGTCACGCCCGGTCCGCTGCCGGGCAAGCCGTTGGTAGCGTTCACCGTCGCCCCGGCGCCGATGGACGCCAGGGTCGTGTCGTTCAGCACATTGACCGCAACCGAGCCTCCCACCGCGACCGAGCCCCCCACCGCGCCGCCCACGGCGATCGACTGAAGCGTCTGGAAGCTCGTGGCGGTGATCGCCAACCCCGTCCGGCTGGTCGTCTCGCCTGCGGCCTTGCCGTCGAGCACCGACATCGAGCCCCGGGCACCCCTGGCGGTGATCGACGCGCCCGAGCCCACGTACGCCTCGGTGTCGTCGGTCTTGACCACCGTCGAGACCGACGCGCCAACGCTGGCGTCGCCGCCGAGCGCGAGCTGTCCGGCCAGGGTATTGACCGAGGTCGTCTCGTCGGCCTGGACCAGGACGTTCCCCTGGGCATCGACCACGGCCCCGCTGTCGATATACGCCCTGGTCGTGAGGTTCAGCACCTCGATCGACGCGGCGCCCGCGATCCCGGTCGAGCCACCGATTCCCAGCGCCGCGGTGATCGAATTGAAGTTCTCATCCGTGGTCGCCAGCACATTGACGCTTTGATCCGCATTCACCAGCGCATTGGCTGCGATCGACGCCTCGACGTCCTCGGTCACGATGTTGACGTCGAGCGCGGCGCCGACGCCGGTATCACTGCCGCCGCCGATCGCGCCGGCCCAGTCGGTGACGGTCATCGTATCGGCTGCCTGGACCGTCACTCCCTGGTTCGCCCCCGGAGTGATGTCGGCATTGGTGTTGATCTGGTCGTTCTGACCGATCGACGCGGTGGTCGTCTGGTGGATCACGTTGACCGTGAACGAGCCGGCGATCCCGTTGTCGCCCGCGATTCCCGCCCCCGCCGCGAAGTTGGTCGGCTGCGCCGGCGTGGGCACGTTGAAGGGCAGGGCATCGGACGACGGCAACAACGACGACTCGGCCGAGATGGTCAAGGGACCCGACGCGCTCGCCTGCACGCTCGACCCGAGATCGGCCCTGGTCGTGTTGTTGACCACGTTGACGCCGACCGCCGCGCCGATGCCATTATCGCCGCCGACGGCCGCCGTGAACCCGATCGTCTGAAGCGTCTGGTCGTCCTGGGCGGCCACGTTCAGATGACCGGTCGAACTGACCTGAGCACCGTCGCCGATGGTCGCCTCGGTGTCGCCCGTGACGACGTTGATCGCCACCGACCCGGCCACGCCGGTCTGGCTCCCCAGCGCCACGCCGACGCCCTGCGCCGAGAAGTCGTTGACGGAATTCATCGGCAAGAGCGCCGTGACGCTCACGCCCGGTGCGCTGATCGTCGTCGATCCGCCGATCGTTGCCGTGTTGGTGATGCTGGCGACGTTCAGGGCGACCGCGGCACCGACCGAGGTCTTGTTGATCACCGCCCGGCCGTCGGCGTGTCGCCGCTGCGTTGGTCTGGTTGGTCGAGGTGACCGCGAGGGGTTGGCCGGCGCTCACATGGAGGCTGCCGTCGATCGTCGCCGTGGTCGTGCTGAATACGACGTTCACCGAGATCGCCGCCGCGACACCAACCTTCGATTGCCCGCTGCTTCCGCCCGACTGGCCGCTCGCCTCACTGCTGGGATTGCTCATCTCGCTATCGGCCGACGGCGGCGCGGAGACGCCGGCGCCTGCCCCGGATCTTCGCCCTGAGCGTAGTTGAACTGGCTGGAGGTCTGGCTGTCGGAGCTGTTGTTGTTCTGGTCGGTCTGGCCGGTCGGGTTGGGAGAGCCGTTCTCACTCGCCTTGGCGGTGGCCGTTGCGTTCGTGGTCGCCTGGGAATTGACCGTGACCGAGCCGCCGGCCTGAATGTCGCGACCAAGCTCGGCGCTGAAGGTATCCTGCGCCACGTTCAGGGCGATCGTTGCCCCGATGCCGGCGCTGCCGCCGTTGTCGGCGACGGTGGCGTCGGCCGAGGTGGTCAACTGATACGATCCGGTCGACGACAGGTCCAGGCCGCCGCTGAGATCGATCGACGTCGGGTCAGCGCCGATCGAGGCCGTCGTCGTGCTCCTGGCGATCACGATCGCGATCGCCGCGCCGATGCCCGTGGACGCCGCCGCGCCATTGGCCGCGGTGGCGCTGATCGTCTGCGGCGAATCGGCGGTGACGGTCAGATTACCGCCATGGATGAGGCTCGCGCCGGCATCGATGGCGCTGGTTGTCGTGGTGCTGATCAGGTCCAGCGCCAGCGACGCCCCGATGCCGACGCTGCCCGCCACGGCCCCACCGTGGGCGGGCTCGGCGTCGGTCGAGGCGCTGGAGCGGTTCTCGCTGTTGATCGCGACATCGCCACCACCGGCATCCACCAACGCGCCGGTGTTGATCTCGGCGTCGCTCGTGTCCTGGACGATGTTGATGGCCACCGAGCCCGCGATACCGACCTTCTGCGCCGGCCCCGGAGGTCGCCTTGGCGCTGAAGCTGTTGGTCGCGGTGCTGTCGCCGGCCATCCCGGCGTTCACGCTGGCGCCCGTGGCGCTGATCACGTCGTTCGCACCGATGGTCGCCTGGTCGAGGGCCTTGGCCACGTTCAGGGCGACCGCCGCGCCCACGCCGACCTTGGCGGTTCCCCCGGCGCTGCCGTCGGCAGTGGAGGTGACGCTCGTCGTGTTGTCGGCGCTCAGGGTGAAAAGCCCCCCCGCCTGAATCGTCAGGTTCGCGGGGATCGACGCGCTGGATTCGCTGTCGCTCAGGTTCACAGCGATCGCGGCGGCGACGCTCACCTTGCCGCCCGAGGTGCTGGCGCTGGGGGTGCTCGACATCCCGGTCGAGTCGCCCGCGCCGGCCGACTGCCCCTCGGAGTTGGCGAAGTTGCGCTGGGCGGTGTTCTGGCTATCGACGGTCGAGCCGTCGGCTCCCTTGTTGTCGCCATTGCCGTCGTCCTGCTGACCACCCGTCGCGCTGGCGGTGGCGGTGGACGTGTTGGTGACCGTACTACGGGCGCTGAAGCTCACCGCGCCGCCGGCGCTGAGGTTCCGGTTGGTGGTCGCCGTGGTGACGTCCCTGGCGAGCGTCAGCGCGATCGCCGCGCCGATCGCGGCCTTGGTGCCCGCCGCGGTGCCGCCCGAGGTGCTCGTCGTACTCCCCGTGTGGGTCGCCGTCGCGCTGAAGTCACCGCTCAGGGTCAAGGTATCGCCCGCTCCCACCTGCGCGGTGGTGGTGTTATCGGCCAGGGCGATGGCGACCGACGGGCTGACCGCCACGCCGCCGCTGGATGCCGCGCCGGACTCGGCGTCGGCCGTCATCGTGTCGTTCGACGTGGCCGTGAGGCTGAGCGACCCTCCGTGGGCCAGGGCGACGTTATCGAGCAGCTCGGCCTCGGCGGTATTGCTCACGATGTTCAGGGCAAGCGACGCACCCACGCCTACCGACGCCCCCGTGGCTCCATTCGGCGAGGCGGGAAGGGCCGAGACGGCCGAGTTGCTGTCGTTCTGGGCCGACAGGCTCACCGCGCCCGTTCCGCCGGGGGTGATGGTCACGCTCGCGCCGGTGCTGGCGACGTTCGGGTCGGTGCTCTGGCCAATCAGGGCCTCGCCGCTGGCGCTGACGAGATCGAGCGCGACGGCCGCCGCCACGCCCACCTTGGCGCTCGCCGCGCCCGCCGTCGCCGTGGCACCAAACGTGTTCGGCCCGGCTGTCGTGCCGGCACTGATGGAGACCGAGGGCGCGGAGATCGTCGTGCCGTAGCCGATATCGGCCAGCGACGTCGCCCTGGCCAGGTTGATCGCGACCGCGGCTCCCACACCCACCTTGCTGGTTCCCGCGGTCGAGCCGTCGGCCGTGGTGGTGGCGCTGGTCGTATTCGTGGCGTCAAGCGTTAGTGTGTCCCCCGCGCTCACGCTCAAGCCATTCGGGATCGTCGCCGTGGCCGTGCTGTTCGTCAGGTTGACGGCCACGGCCGCCGCCACGCTGACCTTGCCATCCGAGCTACTTGCGCTCGGGGTCGAAGTCGAGCCCGAGCTTGTTCCCACCGAGCTGCCTTCGCTATCGGCGAAGCTTCGCTGGGTCGAGTTCTGGCTATCGACCGTGGTGCCGTCGGCCCCCTTGCCGTCGCCGCTGCCATCGTCCTGCTTGCCGCCGGTCGCGCTGGCTGTGGCGCTGGCCGACGTGGTGATGTTACTACTCGCGTCGAAGCTCACGGCGCCGCCGGCGCTGATATCGCGCTGGGTCGTCGCCGTGGTCGTGTCATTGGCCAGCGTCAGCGCGATCGCCGCGCCGATCGCCGCCTTCGTCCCCGCCGCCGTGCCCCCCGACGTGCTCGTCGTGCTCCCCGTGTGCGTCGCCGTGGCGCTGAAGCCGCCACTCAGAACCAGGGTATCGCCCGTTCCCACCTGTGCCGTGGTGGTGTTATCGGCCAGGGCGATGGCGACCGACGGGCTGATCGCCACGCCGCCGTCCGACGTCGCTCCCGCCTCCGCGTCCACCGTCATCGTGTCGTTCGACGTGGCGCTGAGACTCAAGGACCCACCGTTGGCCAGCGTCACGCCGTTGGTCAACTCGGCCTCGGCCGTGTTGCTCACGATATTCAAACCGAGCGAGACACCCACGCCCACCGAGTTGCCGCTGGCCCCGTCCTTGGTGCTCGGAAGCGCCGACACGGCCGAGTTGCTGTCGTCCTCGGCGGTCAACGAGGTGATGCCGGTCCCGCCGGGGGTGATGGTCACACTCGCGCCGGTGTTCGTGCTATTGGGATCAGTGCTCTGGCCGATGACGGCCTTGCTGCTGGCGCTAACGAGGTTGATCGCCACGGCACCGGCAACGCCGACCTTGGAGCTCCCCGCCCCCGCCGTGGCGGTCGCGCCGAACGTGTTCGCCACCCCGCCGGTCATCCCCGCGTCGAGCGAGACCGACTGGGCCGACACCGTCGCGCCCTGGCCGATATCGGCCAGCGTCGTCGCCTTCGTCAGGTTCACCGCAACCGCCGCGCCCACGCCCACCTTGGCGGTGCCGGACGACTCACCGTCGGCGCTGGCGGTCGCGCTGGTCGTATTCGTGGCATCGAGCGCCAGGGCCCCGCCCGCGGTGACGTTCAGGCCATCGGGGATCGTCGCCGTCGCCGTGCTACTGGCCAGGTTCACGGCGACGGCCGCGGCGACGCTCACCTTGCCGTCGGACGTGCTGGCGCTGGGCGTGGCCGTCGAGCCCGAGCTTGCCCCCACCGAGCTGCCTTCGCTATCGGCGAAGCTCCGCTGGGTCGAGTTCTGGCTATCGACCGTGGTGCCATCGGCCCCCTTGCCGTCGCCGCTACCGTCGTCCTGCTTCCCTCCCGCCGCGCTCGCCCTGGCCGTCGCCGCGCTTGTGGCGGTGCTGATCGCGCTGAAGCTCACATCGCCGCCGGCGCTGATATCGCGCTGGGTCGTCGCCGTGGTCGTGTCATTGGCCAGCGTCAGCGCGATCGCCGCGCCGATCGCCGCCTTCGTCCCCGCCGCCGTGCCCCCCGACGTGCTCGTCGTGCTCCCCGTGTGCGTCGCCGTGGCGCTGAAGCCGCCACTCAGGGCCAGGGTATCGCCCGTTCCCACCTGTGCCGTGGTGGTGTTATCGGCCAGGGCGATGGCGACCGACGGGCTGATCGCCACGCCGCCGTCCGACGTCGCTCCCGCCTCCGCGTCCACCGTCATCGTGTCGTTCGACGTGGCGCTGAGACTCAAGGACCCACCGTTGGCCAGCGTCACGCCGTTGGTCAACTCGGCCTCGGCCGTGTTGCTCACGATGTCGAGCGCCAGCGACGCGCCCACACCCACCGACGAGCCCGACGCGCCGTCCGTCGAGCCGGGAAGCGCGGAGACGCTCGAACTGGTGTCATCTTCGGCCGTCAGGGTCACGGCACCGCTGCCACCGGGGGTGATGGTCACGCTCGCCCCGGTATTCGCGTTGCTCGGATCGGTGCTCTGGCCAATCAGGGCCTCGCTGCGGACGCTGGCCAGGTTGATCGCGACCGCGCCGGCCACGCCGACCTTCGTCTGACCTCCGCTGGCACCCGCCGTCGCGGTGGCACCGAGGTTGTTCGCAACACTATCGGTCACTCCCGCGTTGAGCGACACCGACTGCGCCGAGACCGTCGCACCGAGGCCGATATCGGCCAGCGTCGTCGCCTTCGCCAGGTTCAGGGCGACCGCCGCGCCGACCCCCACCTTGTCATTGCCGGCCGACTCACCGTCGGCGCTGGCGGTGGCGGTGGTCGAGTTCGTCGCGTCGAGCGTCAGGGCACCACCGGATGTGACCGTCAGCCCATCGGGGATCGTCGCCGTCGCCACGCTACTGGCCAGGTTCACAGCGACGGCCGCGGCGACGCTCACCTTGCCGTCCGATGTGCTGGCGCTGGGCGTCGCGGTCGAGCCCGAGCTGGTTCCAACGGCGCTGCCTTCACCATCGGCGAAGCTCCGCTGCGAGCTGTCCTGACTATCGACGGTCGATCCGTCGCTCGCCTCGTGATTCCCCGTCCCACCATCCGACTGGCCCCCGGTGGCGCTGGCCTTCGCCGTCGCTCCACTCGTCGCGCTGCTGTGCGCGGCGAAGGAGACATCGCCACCCGCGCTGATATTCCGCTGGGTCGTCGCCGTGGTTGTGTCATTGGCCAGCGTCAGCGCGATCGCCGCGCCGATCGCCGCGCTCTGACCCGCCGCCGTGCCCCCCGACGTGCTCGTCGTGCTTCCGCCATGCGTCGCCGTCGCGTCGAACGCGCCGCTCAGGTCCAGCGCCGCTCCCGTCCCCACCTCCGCCGTCGTCGTGTTGTTCGCCAGCGCGATCGACACCGACGGGCTCACCGCCACGCCGCCGCTCGACGCCGCGCCCGATTCGGCGTCCGACGTCATCGTGTCGTTCGACGTCGCACTCAAGCTCAGCGAGCCGTCATTGGCCAGCGTCACGTTACTGGTTAGCTCGGCTTCCGTCGTGTTGCCGACGATGTTCAGACCCAGCAACGCGCCGATGCCCACCGATCCGCCGCTCGCTCCATCCTGGGTCGCCGGCAAGGCCGAGACCGTCGATGTGCTGTCATCCTCCGCCGTTAATGAGGTCGCGCCGCTACCGCCGGGTGTGATCGTCACGCTGGCGCCGGTGCTCGATGTGCCTGGCACCGTGCTCTGACCGATCAACGCCTCGGCACTCGCGCTCGCCAGGTTGATCGCCACCGCGCCGGCCACGCCCACCTTCGTGCCGCCCGCGCCGGCGGTCGCCGTGGCGCCGAACGTGTTGGCAACGCCTCCCGTCATCCCCGCGTTCAGCGATACCGACGAGGCGCTGACGGTCGCGTTGTAACCGATATCCGCCAGCGTCGTCGCCTTCGCCAGGTTCAACGCGACGGCCGCTCCCACTCCGACCTTCGCCGTACCCGACGATCGACCGTCAGCGCTGGCGGTGGCGCTGGTGGAGTTCGTCGCGTCGAGCGTCAGGGCACCACCGGATGTGACCGTCAGCCCATCGGGGATCGTCGCCGTCGCCTCGCTGTCGGCGATATTCACGGCGACGGCGGCGGCAACGCTCACCTTGCCGTCGGAGGTGCTGGCGGACGGGGTCGGGGTCGAGCCCGAGGTCCCCGCGCCGCGGCGCTGCCTTCGCTATCGGCGAAGCCGCGCTGCGCCGAGTTCTGGCTGTCGACCGTTGATCCGTCGGCCGCCTGCTGGTCGCCCTTTCCGTCGTCCTGTTGACCTCCCGCCGCGCTGGCGGTCGCGGTCGCGCTGGTCGTCGCGGTGTCGATCGCGCGGAAGTCCACTGCGCCGCCGGCGTTGAGGTTCCGCTCGGTCGTCGCGGTGGTCTGGTCCGAGCCCAGAGTCAGCGCGATCGCCGCGCCGACCGCGGCGCTCGCGCCGGCGGCGGTGCCGCCCGAGGTCGTGACGGTGCTGCCCGTATGGTTGGCGCTGGCGCTCAAAGCACCGCTCAAACCCAGCGTGGCGCCTGCGCCGAGCTGGGCGACGGTCGAGTTATTGGCCAGCGAGATCGCCACCGACGGGCTGACCGCGACGCCTCCGGTCGATGCCGCGCCCGATTCGGCGTCGGTCGCCATCGACTCGTTCGACGAACCATCGAGGGTCAGGTCGCGGGCCCCGATCAGTTGCGCCTGGCTCTCGAGATCGGCCTGGGCGGTGTTGGTGGCGATATTCAGCGCCACCGACGCACCGATACCGACCTTGGCGCCCGTACCGCCTCCGTTGTAGGGCAGGGCACTGGCCGACTCGGCTACGTTGTTCTCGGCCTTGAAGGTCACGTCGTCGCCGCTGGCGGTCGTCGCGGTGACACCCGCCTTGACCACGGCGTCGCTGGTGTTCGACACCAGGTTCAAGGCCAGCGCCCGGCCACGCCGACCTTCGTACCGCCTGCTCCGGAAGTCGCCTGCGCGCCATACGTGTTTGAGCCCGGCGTCAGCGCCTGCACCGCGATCGATGGCGCGGCGAGCTGGGCGTTGCCCGCGATCGACGCCTCGTTGGTCGCGTGGACCAGGTCGATCGCGACCGCCACGCCGACGCCCACGTTCCCCGTGGTGGCACGACCGTCGGCCACGTTCGCGTCGCTGGTGGTCGAGGTCGAGGAGACGTTGATCGCGTTCGGCGACGAGACCTGGCCGGTCGAACCCACGAACGCCTGGCTCGATCGGGTCAGGTCGGTGATCGCCAGCGCCCCCGCCACGCCGACCTTGCCGCCGGAGGTCTGGGCGTTGTACTGGTTCAGAAGCCCTGCCGTCGAGCTGTCGTTCTGTGACGCCCCCCCCGCGGTGGATCGGGCGGTGGTGGACGTGCTGGTCGTCGAGGTGGACGTGATATTGATCTGGTTGCCCGAGGCCGACGCGGTACCGCCGAGATCGGCCTGGCTGGTCGCGCTCACCTTGGCGTAGGCCGCCGTGCCCCCCGCGGCCACCGGGCCGCCGGCCGTGCCGTCGGAAGTGGTGGTGGCGTTCGTCGTATTGGCCGACTCGATGTTCAGGATGCCGCCGGCCGACACCTGGGCCTGGCCGGCCACCTGGGTCATCGACGAGGTCGTGAGCGTGTCCGTGGCCACTCCCGCGTCAACCCCCAGCGCCCCCGCTCCATTGGCCGGCGCGCTGGCGCTGACCTGGGCCGACGAGACCGAGTCGATCGTCACGTCGCCGCTCCCGGCGATCGTCGACTGGCCGTCGATCGTGACCGACGCGCTGGTACTCGCGTTGATCATCGCCAGGTTGGCCCCCAGCGCGCCGTTGCCGCTGGTGTTGACGTTCAGGTTCGACGTGCTCTGAAGCGTGACCTGGCCGCCCAGCACCTTCGAATCGGTGACGTGAATCTCGCTTTGACTCGCCGACGTGGTTCCGGTCTCGGTGTCGGAGGCCGTCAACATGATGTTGCCGGGAGTGAACGACGAGCCGGACTCGACGTTGGCCAGTAGCGCAGCGCCCGCGGTCAGGTCGATGGTCGGGGCGTTGAGCGTCAGGCTCCCCGAGTTGCCCGTTGACGCCGCCGTTAGGGGATTGGCGCCGCTCACCACTTGCCGGCTCGAAAGGATACCGCCCTGAAGGGCGATCGCACCGGCCGAGAGGTCCGCCGAGGCCACCGAATAGGTGCCGGTCAGCGATGCGGTCGAGACGTCGGCGACCGACAGGGCCTGCGAAAGGACGACCGATCCCGCCAGGGTCAGCGCCTCGTTCGCCTGGCCCGTACCGGTCACGTCCAGACCGTGTACCGAAGCCGCTCCAAACTGGCCGATCTGGGCACCGTGGCCGTCGGTCACCGTCAGGCTTGCCCCGCCGCCCGTCACCGTGGCCGCGTCGCCCGCCCCCCCGAGCTGGACGTCCAGCACCCCCGTACTCGGGTTGAGCGTCGCCGAGACCGCCAGCAGGACTCGCTCTTCAAGCTGCTGGAGGGTCAGGTCCTGAAGGCACTTACGCCTCTGCGCCTCCGCCGCGGCTGCCCGCTCCCTCCGAGCCTTCGACAACGAGCGGGCGGAGCGACTCCACCAGTACCGAGACATCGTGCAACTCCTTGTTGTGCGTCGTGGTGCGGTGTTTTGGCGGTGCGGATGCCTGCGCGGTGCAAAAGGCCGCGCTATCGCGGTGCGGTGCAATCCGGCGCGATGACCTACCCTCCCCTGCGCCGACCTCGGCGAAATCCAGGGCGATGGGGGGGAGGGCCAGGCTGATCATGCCGGAATCGAAACAGCCCAATTACAATTTAATTTACATATGATGATCTGCTTATTATTATTCCAGCGAAGCAGGGATGATTCACAAGCAGGTTCCGGCCGGGACGACCCTCGTTTGCCGCGCTACCCAGGTACATCGCCAAAACAGGTCGTCGCGGACACCTCGCTCCCAGGATTTCCATTTTTTTTCGACGGGCGACGGTCCACGCGATCACACGCGAAGACAGTGACCGGCAAATGCGGCTGGAGACGACAGGGCGCGTTGATGATAAAACGCCTCAAAAGGTCCCGACCATCATCCGAGCCGTTCGGGAAGTTGCCTCGCGGAGGGACGAGATTACCATGTTCGCGCCGAAATACCACCAAGACTTCCGACCGTTCCGCGTTTCGGCCGATTGTCTTGTGACGCGTGAACACGCGCGCATTAATGATGGAGCCCCTTGCCGGGTCCGTTCGGATTCTCTCCCCCGATTCCTCCGCGAGAGCTATTTTTCCTCCTTTGCCCATTTTGTGCATCCGGATTCCCCGCGCACCACGATATTAATCATAAGAAGGCTCACGTCGCGACTTGTCGTGATCCACCAAAATTCACTTTTGGAACATTTTAAAATGTCACTGACTCCTGAAGAGCGCAAGGCCATTAATCGGCAAAATGCGCAAAAATCGACCGGACCGCGTACCGAAGCAGGTAAAAAGCGATCCCGCAGGAATGCCTACAAGCATGGATTTCGATGCGAGATCCTTGCCCTTTCCGGCGAGGATGGCGCGGCCGTCGAGCGGCTCGCCGATGAGTGGTACGATTTTTACAAACCGCAATCGCCCGCCGAGCGCGAGCTGCTCGATATGGCCGTCACGGCATCGGTCCAGCGCAAGCGGATCGTCCGGGCCAAGACGGCGGTCGTCGCCGAGCAGGTCCGCGTCGCCGAGTTCAACTTCGACCAGCACTTTCGCGACCAGATCCAGGCGGTCGTCGGCCAGCTCGAAGACGATCCCGGCAACGTCGTTCATCGATACCGGGCGTCCGCCGCCGGTTGCCGCTGGCTGATCGGTCGGTGGGAACGCCTGAGCCAGATGCTCGAAAAGGACCAGACCCTGCTGGGTCATGACCGCCACGAGGCGATCCAGCTTCAGGGATACCTGCATTTCACCGACACCCTCATGTACGCCGAACAGGCGTATCTGACGTTCATGCACTGTTACATCGCTCAGCACAATCATAACAAGAAGTACATGAAACTGTTGCTCAGCAAGTACCGGATTCCCAACACCTTCCGGCGCGGGGTCGGAAAAGCTGGATGCCGACGGTCGAACAGTGCAAACCCTGGCTTCGCAACCTGATCGATACCAACATCGCCGAGCTTCGCGAGCGCGAGCTGACCCTGCGTCTGACGATCGAACAGCCGCGCGCGATGAAGCCAAGGAGCGAGCCCTCGTGCCGCGCGGAAAAGACGGTGCCGACCTTCAGCGGTATGAACGGATGCACGAACTGTCGTTTCACAAGGCGTTGAGCGCCTTCGAGAAGGGCCGCGCGTATCAGGTCAAGACCGGCCTGCTGCCGGGGATGCTGGAGCCGGTGGAACCGGAAGACCTGATTGAAGAGGAAGAAGCGGTCGCATCGGAAGTCGCGGTCACAACGGAAGCTCCGGGAGCGCCGGTTTCGACCGAGGCCGCGCCGGTCTCGCCGTGGGCGAGCTGCGCCGGGGCGATCGCGTCGGCGCCGAACGAAGCCAATCGGCGGGGGGGAAATGACCGAAATGGTGTGCATTCGGTGGGTTACATCTACACGCGGGAACGTGTGGACGGGCGATCGATCAGGCCGCTTGAGCAACTGATCGAGCACGACCCGCCGCCGTGCATGCGGGTCTTCCCGTACTGATCCAGATTTCTGGATCGGTCGGCGGATCGGCACACGTCAGCTTGAGTGAAAACAGCATTTTCCCGCAAGGGGCGAGTGGAAGGTACTGCGCGGGGCGAGGGTGCTTGCCGAATCGGGTGGTCGGGTTGTGCAGGCGAGGCGCGGGGCGGGGCGGTTCGATTGTGAGCACGGAAGCTCGGTGACTCACGATACTGTCAGATAGAAGGCCAACGTGGAAACACGAGGCGCTGGCGACGCTCCTTGACAATGCGTGTTCGGAAACGCTCCGGGAGCCTGTTGGGACAGGCTCGGGACGTGATATGAACGATGTGCGGGGAAACACGTTCCCTGATCAACCTGATCGAAAAAAAAGGTCCGGACTCAGGTCGGACCGGCTCGAGTCCGGACCGGCTTCAATTCAAAAGAATTCAGAGATGATTCTGGCCCGGCCCCTGATCGATTTCCAGGAGATTGCCGCGAGCCCCGCGTCGCGTCCTGGCAACACGGGGCGTATTGAGAACGGGGCGGCCCTGGTCCAACCAGCAAGGCGCGAACGGCGCCGGAGGGTATCGTCTATTCGGCTCCCCGACCGCGGGGCAGTTCGGGACGGTTGTCGGTCGGCATGAGCTTCGCGAGACTGCGCTTCACGTCGGCGTGAGCCGGATCGGCGGCGAGATTGGTCCACTCGTACGGATCTCGGTCGTGATCGTACAGTTCCTCACCGCCGTCCGCGTAGTGGATATAACGCCAGCGCTCGGTCCGGACCGCGTGGTTGTTCCGGTGGAAGGTGGTGATCGCGGGCCGCTCCCACGAGGCGGACGGATCGACCAGGAGAGGGCGGATGTCCTCGCCCTGAACGTTCCTGGGCAGGGAGATCCCGGCCAGGTCGCACAGGGTCGGATAGACGCTCATGAGGTCCACGGTTCGGTTGCAGACTCCACCCGGCCTGGTTACCCCGGGCACGACCCAGATGTAGGGCATCCGCGTGGCTTCTTCCCAGAGCGCGAACTTACGCCAGTGCTCCTTCTCGCCCAGGTGCCAGCCGTGATCTCCCCAGAACACGAGGATCGTGTCGTCCTTGCGTGGTGAGTTCTCATACGCGTCGAGCAGTCGGCCGATCTGGGCATCACAGTAGGCGATGGCCGCGAGGTATCCCTGCACTGCTTCCTTCCAGCGCCCGGATTTGAGCATGGCCGCGTGGTCGCCCCCCGGCTTGGCCATCTTGATTCCTTCCGGAGGCACGTCGTCGAGGTCGCCCTGACGATGGGGGGAGCTCGATCGATTCGAGGGGGAACTGATCGTAGTATGCCTTGGGCACGTTCCAGGGCATGTGAGGCTTGTGCAGCCCGACCGCGACGAAGAACGGCGCATCGTGCCTGGCCTGGAGCTGCTTGATCCCGTAATCCACGCTGTGATAATCCGGCAGGGACGCGTCACCGCCGATGATCGGGGCGAACTTGATCCCGCCGACTCCATCGTTCTTCGCCAACGGGTGCAGCCGCTGTCCCTGTCGATCGCCGCGCTCCTCCAGGTAGTCGCTCCATTCGCTGGGCCGGTGCGCACTGGCGTGGTAGATCTTGCCGGCGCCGAACACCTTGTAGCCGGCCTTGAGGAACTGTGTGGTGAGCGTCTGCTCGGGCGGGATCACCGGCTTCCAGTCCTGGCCGTTGTCGTACACACCGGTGCTTCCCGGCCGGAGCCCCGACATGAGGCGCGGCGCAGGGACGGGTTGCACACCGGCGCGGCACGGTAGGCGCGGGTGAAGGTGACGCCCAGCTTCGCGAGCCGATCGATGTTCGGGGTCCGGGTCTGCGGGTTCCGGGCGAGATGCCCGACCCAGTGGTTCAGGTCGTCGACCGCGATGAACAGGACATTGGGCCGCTTCGCGGGCTCGGCCGCGGACGCGACCGGGCCGATCGGTGGCACGACCAGCGCCAGGATGCCGATCAGGCAGAAAGATCGATAGGATCTCATGCGATGCCTCGTGGTGTAAATCAACGATTCATGAACAGGAATGATCATTCATTACGGCTGCCGCGGCTCGGTTTCGGGGAACCGTCCCTGGTCGTCGGTGGTCGCGATCCATTGATCGAGGGCCGACCGCAAACGCTCGAGCGCCTGCTGATGTTCCGGCCGGCTCGATGTCGCCAGGTTGGTCATGGACCAGGGATCGGCCTCCATGTCGTACAGCTCCTCCGAAGGCATCGTCGCGGCCATGTAGAAGGCCTTCTGCCAGGGCGTCAGTTTCCCGTCCCTGTCCAATCGCGGGATCAGGGTCCAGACGGGGTACTGCTTGGCCTTGTACGCGTTCGGCTCGAAGAACGGCTTCTCGGGTGTGAAATTGCGGATGTAGCGGAACCGAGCGTCGCGAACCGTGCGGAAGCGGAACACGGTCTCGTCGCATCGGTCGCGCACTCCAAACGCGTAGGTACGCGGCGGATCGGCGTGGTCTCCCAGCAGGACCTGGCCTTGCATCCCCGCGGGCTTCCTCGCGCCGGCAAGGTCGAGAAACGTCGGTGCCAGGTCAATCGCCTCGACCAGCCGGTCGCTCACGGTTCCGGCCTGATATCCGGCAGGAGCCGGCAAGCTCGCCGGCCATCGAACGATCAGGGGAATCCGCAGGCCGTCGTCATAACAGAACTGCTTGCCGCGAACATGTGCCTGGCCATGGTCGGACATGAACACCACGACCGTGTTGTCGGCCAACCCGTCCGCCGCGAGCCGCTCGAGGATCCGACCGACCTTGCGATCCAGCTCGGTCGCCGCGTCGAGGTAGCGCGCCCAGTCATCGCGTGCCTCGGGATGGTCCGGATAGATCGGCGGCAGGTCGACCTTCGCCGGATCGGCATGGCGCGGGGCATGGAACGTCCGATGCGTTTCCTGGAAGTTGACCTGCGCCAGGAACGGTTGATGCGTCTTCAGATCGGCCCAGGATCTGGAATCGAACGGGTGGGGAGGCGGTGTGAAGTTCCAGTCGGTCTTCCCGGTCCCCTTGAACCCGACGGATTGGGGAAACTCGACCACGTTGGCGGTGAAATAGCCCGCGTCGCGCATCCAGGCGGTCAGCGGTCGAACGCCTTCGGGGAGCTGAAATCCATCCCCGCGATGCGAACGGTGGTTGTGGGCCCCGATCGTGGTCTGGTACATGCCGGTCATGAACGCCGATCGGCTCGCCGAGCAGACCGGCGCGGTTGTGAAGGCCCGTGTGAAGCGCATACCCGAGGCGGCCAGCGCATCCAGGTTCGGAGTCGCAACCTGCCGGGCGCCGTAACACCCGAGGTCGGGCGAGAAGTCCTCGGCGATCAGCCAGAGGATGTTGGGCCGAACCGTCCGGGTCGGCTGGTCCGGCCGTGCATCTCCGGGAGCCATCGTCAGGAGACTGAACGCGATCCAGAGTGGCGTCGTCATGGTTCGGCCTCGATCGAGATGAGAGGTTCGCTCCCGGCTTCAGTTCTTTGCTTTCGCGCTCGGTTTCGACTTGGGTATCGCACGGTCCCGCATCGGCCAGTCGGGATGGTCGGTGTGGGCCATCCTCAGGAGACTCCGCGGCCCGGGCGACCTGCCCGGGACGTTCGGCCGCCAGGTCCTTTTTCTCGCCCGGGTCGGCTTTCAGGTCGTAAAGCTCGATGGCGGCCGACGGGGCGTTCTTGACCGCCTTCCAGTCGCCGAACCGGACCGCCTGGAGGCTCGGGCCTCCCTCGTGCAGCTCCCAGTAGAAGTATGGCCGCGCGGGTGCCTTGCCCCCCTTGAGCAGCGACACGATCGAGATCCCGTCGGTCGCGACGCCGCCGGGCAAGCTCGTCCCGATCAGCTCGGCGCAGGTTGGCAGAAAATCCCAGAACGCCCAGGGCTCGTCGCAGACCCGACCCGCCGGGACCACGCCGGGCCATCGGGCGATACAGGCCTGGCGCAGGCCCCCCTCGTACATCGATCGCTTGAACCCTCTGAGCCCCTGGGCCTGGTCAAACAGCTTGCCGATCTCGGAACCGGGCGCGAACGACGACCCGTTGTCGCCGGCAACGATCACCAGCGTTTTGTCATCGATCCCGAGTTCCTTCAAGACCGCCAGCAGGCGTCCGAGATCGCTGTCGAGGCGGGTGACCATCGCCGCGTAGGTCTTCTGGAGTCGGGTCCAGTTCTCCCCGGCGTAGTCGCCCAGGTTGTCGATCTCGTAGTTTCCATGCGGCAAGGTCACGGCGTGGAACAGAAAAAACGGCTGGTCCCTGTGCGAACGCAGCCAGGAGAGCGTGTCATCGATGATCAGGTTCGGGGCGTAGGTCTTGCCGTCGAGATCAAACCGCTGGTCGTCGCGGTAGAGATAGCCTGGAAAGTAATTGTGAGCATGTCGCTGGCAGTTATATCCAAAAAAATGATCAAGTCCAACCTTGAGAGGACTCCCCGGGGTATCGAACATCCCCATGCCCCACTTGCCGGTACAGGCCGTGGCATAGCCGTTGTCCTTGAACAGCTTCGCCACGGTGTAGGTGTGAGGGGGAAGGGGCTGCTGGCCTTCCGGCTGGATCTCGCGGTTCGCCCGGATCGGGCTGTGTCCGGTGTGCTGACCGATCAGGAGCGACGTCCGGGACGGAGCGCACACGCTGGTGCCGCTGTACGCCTGGGTGAACCGCGTTCCCTCGCGTGCCATCCGGTCGAGGACGGGGGTCTTGATCCTGGTCTGGCCGTAGGACCCCACGTCGCCCTGGGCAAGGTCATCGGCCAGCACGAAGATGACGTTGGGCCGATCGGCCCCCACCGCCGCGCCGGCGAACATCGCATGAAGTGCCAGACCCAGCAGAGCGACGCGATTCATGATGGATGGTACTCCCGGCTTATCTCGAACGGAATCAAAATATTCCCGCATGACCATCTCATGGGAGAGACCTCCGCCATGCGAGCGCGGCGTCGGCCAGTTGCTTCGCGACCTCGGGACTCACGCTGGCGAGGTCGGTGGTCTCTTTCGGGTCGGCGTCCAGGTCGTAGAGCTGGACACCAGTCCCATCGGCGTTCACGAGCAGCTTCCACCGACCGTCACGAACCGCGACATTCGGCGACCGTGACTCCGGCTCGCGCGGGTAGGGGAACGCGCGAGACCCTTCGCTCCCGGCTCCGGCGGCTTCCGACCATATTCCCAGAACAGGGGCCGACTCCGCGCGAGGCTCCGCCCCCGCAAAGCCGCGGATAGATCTTCACCATCGAACCTGGCCCCCGCCGGAACCTCCACATGGCAAAGCGCCGCCAGGGTCGGGAAGTAGTCGACGGCGCTGATCACGGTCGTATCGTTCACCTGTCCGGCTGGTAGCAGCGCCGGAGCCCGGACGATGAGCGGCACCCGGATGCCACCCTCGTACAGGCTCCACTTCATTCCCCGCAGACCACCAGAGCGGACCCGACCGAATGTCGGCTCCGGACCATTGTCACCAGCGAACACCACGATCGTTTCCTGGTCGCGCCCCAGTTCCTTCAAGGCCGCGAGCAGGCGGCCAACCTGTACGTCGAGCTCCTTCAGGACCGTCCGGAACCTCCTCTCCGGCCCGGGAATCGCGGGAGACATCCGTTCGAGCTGTGCGGGCTCGGGCGTGTGCGGAGTGTGGGTGTCCTGGGGCCAGAGATCAACATAGAACGGAGTGTCTGGATGACGCCGGATGAAATCAACGGCGCGGTCGGTCCAGTACTCGGTCATCCGGTGCCGGGGAATGGGCTTTCCGTCCGCGGTTCCTTGCAGGGCCGAGTCGAACCGAGGTCCCATCCCTTCGAAGTTGACGTGGGATTCGTCGAATCCATAGGCGCTGGGCAACGGAGCATCCTGAACGTCCCGGCCGCCCCCCATGTGCCACTTGCCAAAGTGGCCGGTCGCGTACCCGGCCGCCTTGAAGGCGCGGGCGACGTACGGCGCCTGCGTGTCGAGCCAGTTCGCCTGCTCGCAGTAGGCATTCCCCGCCCTCGTCTGGAGATAGCTCGTGATCTTCCAGTGGGCCGGGAACGAGCCGGTCATGAAGCCGGTCCGCGAGGCAGAACAGATCGGTGAGGCGACGTACGCCTGGGTGAACCGCACCCCTTCCCGGGCAAGCCGATCCAGGTTCGGGGTATCGATCTGCCGGCTACCGTAACACGACAGGTCCCCCCATCCCAGATCGTCCGCCAGGATGAAAATCACGCTCGATCGTGATGGCGACGCGTACGACGATCCACCCACGTACCCAACGCATAGCGCTACGAGTAGTCCCTGAATCACGCCCCGGTGGATCGAGGACCAGCTCGCGCGCTCGGGCCGGCTCATCATTGACACGCCTCGCTAGGAAAGAGCTCGGTACACGATCCATCGTGATATCGATGGGCGAGAACTCCGGCCAGTCGGTTTCAGCGACTTCCCGACGCGGACCGGGCGGCGGCATGTTTCCGGGCCAGTGCGGCGAGTTCGTCACGAACCTGGGCGAACCTCGGATCGGAAACCAGGTTGACCCGCTCATCCGGATCTGCCGCCTCGTCAAACAGCATCGCGCCGTTCTGACCATCGTTCCACTCGGCGTACCGGAATCGCTCGGTCCGCACCGAAACCCCCAGGTTCTTGCGATTACCCGCCACACTGTAGACCGGATGGTCCCAGCGCGTATCCGGGTCGTCGAGGAGCGGTTTCAGACTGTGGCCCTCAAGCCCGGCGGGAGTTGGAACACCGCAAAGGTCGCAGAGTGTCGGATAAAGGTCCAGGGTCTGGACTGGAGGCCTCACCACACTCCCCTTGACCTTCATACCCGGCGCGACCACGATCAAGGGCACCCGGGTTCCGACCTCGAAGAGCGACCCGTGCTTCGACCACTTGCCGAACTCGCCGAGGTGATAACCATGGTCGCCCCAGAAAACAATGACCGTTTTTTCCCGGAGTCCAAGCCGGTCGAGCGTGTCGATCACCCGACCAATGTTCCAGTCGACCCACGAGATCGATGCCCAATACGCCTGCGTCATCTGGCGTGCTTCGTCCGGAGTCGCATCGCGCTTGATGAATAGGTCGCCGTTCGGGGTCAGCGATGACTTCGGAAATCCCTCCGGCAGGGTCGGCCGCGGTGCGAAGCTCGCGGGGAGCGAGATCGCCGCGGGGTCATACAGGGCGAAAAACCGCGCCGGAGCCGTTGGCGGACTGTGTGGCTTGTTAAACCCGCAGGCCAGGAAAAACGGCCGGTCACGGTTCTCCTGAAGGAACCGGATCGCCCGGTCAGCGATCGCATAGTCGCCATGTCCCGCGCCGTCTCCTTCGAGCTTGATCGATCGGTCCGACGCCTGCGTAGCCAGGGCGCGGTCCTTTGGACCGGACGGCGTCCTTCCTCGCAGGCTCGGCCCCTTCGGTCCACGACCCGGCATCATCGATCCCACCGTGGAAGATCTTCCCCGAGCGAAGCGTGACGTATCCCTGGCGCTGGAACGCCTGGGGCAGCGTCAACCAGTCCGGGTGGGCCGGCCGGAAATCGCCCGAATTATCGAGAACCTCGGTGGTCGTCGGATGTCGGCCGGTCAAGAGCGACGTCCGGCTCGGATTGCAGAGTGGATACTGGCAATACGCCCGCTCGAACCGGACTCCCGACCTCGCCAGAGCATCGATGTTCGGGGACTTCACCATCGGATGTCCATAACAACCCAGGTCGGGACGCATGTCGTCCGACATGAGAAAAAGGACATTCCATGGCTTGGGCTCTGTCGCAGCAACAAACGGTACAATCAGGGACACCAGCGCCGTGGCGAACAAGCCGTGCAACTTCACGAGGGATGGTCCTTTCCTCGAAAGGTTCGTGGGGAGTCGTGACGTGGCGCTCATCTCTTTGACTTCGGAGGATTCACGGGCCACGGCTCGACGTTCGCCCGTCTCGCCCAGGCGGTGTAAAGCGCCGAGAGGTCCTTCACCTTGCCCGGATAACGCGCCGCGAGGTCTTCCAGCTCGGTCCGGTCGTTTTCGAGATTGTACAGCTCCCAGGGCTTGCCGTGCTTTGCGACCAGCTTCCAGTTCCCGACGCGCACCGCCCGGTTCCCCTCATGCTCCCAGTACAGAGCCTCGCGTTCGATTGGCCGATCGGCGAACGCCGGAACGAGACTTCGGCCTTCGAGCGGGGTGGCGCCCGCGGGATAACTCGCCCCCGCCAGGTCGTAAATGGTCGCGGCAACGTCGATGAGATGACCGGGCTGCCTCCGTAGTTCACCACGTGCCTTGATTCCGTTCGGCCAGTGGGCGATGAGTGGGGTGCTGATTCCCCCTTCGTGAACCCAGTGCTTGTACTCGCGGAACGGCGTGTTGCTCACATTGGCCCAGCCCCGACCATAGGCGACGTAGGTGTCTGCCGACCCTGGTATCACCTTCGGACCCATCCGTACCGGAAACCCGTCACGGGTTTGTTTGGGTACGCTGCCGGCGGCCGCGAATTCCTCAGGCTTCATGGCGGGAAAGGTCGGTGTCGACGGCCGTTCGATATTCGGATGTTCCTGGTTCCCTGAGCGTCCCTGAAGTTCGGCACACCCGCCATTGTCCTGAAGAAAGAAGATCAGGGTGTTTTCGTACTGTCCGTTGCGCTTCAACTCGGCTACCAGCTTGCCGATGTTCTGGTCGAGCCGGTCAACCATCGCCGCGTAAACTTCCATGCAGGCCGCCTCCCACCGCTTGTCCTCGACCGTCGACCAATCTTCGGCCTGCGATGTCATACCCTGTTTGGCATCGATGAGTCCCAGTCGCACCGCCTTTTCAAACCGTGCCTTGCGGATGGGCGCATAACCTCCGTCGTACATTCCCTTGTACTTCGCGATATCCTCGGGAAGGGCGTGCATCGGCCAGTGGGCCGCGGTGAACGCGACGTACAAAAAGAAGGGCTTGTCCGCGTGGGTTCGTGAGTGATCATCGACATACCGCACCGCGTGATCAGCGATGGCGTCGGTGTAGTAGTACGTCGCGGGCGCATAGTCGGGGTCAGCGTATGCCGAGATCATGGTGTTGTCGTGTACGAGCGAGGACGGGTCGAAAAAGCTGCCGGCCCCGTGGATCGTCCCGTAGTAACGGTCGAAACCGTGCGCGAACGGCCAGTCGTCCTTGGGTCCGTCCACGGTAGCGTGTCGCGTGACATGCCACTTGCCGACCGCATAGGTTCGATAGCCCGCCGGCTTTAAGACCTCGGCCATCGTACGACACGAGTCGTTCAGTCCGCCGGTGTAGCCGGGCTTGCCCGTCTCCAGTAGCATATGCCCGACCCCGGCCTGATGCGGATACAATCCTGTAAGCAGGCTCGCACGGGTCGGGCAGCACCGGGAAGTATTGTAGAACTGCGTGAAACGCACCCCCCCCGCTGCCAGCGCGTCCAGGTTCGGTGTCGCGATCTCACTTCCCTGGCAGCCTAGGTCCGAGAAACCCATGTCATCGGACAGGATGACGATCACGTTCGGCCTACGGGACGGCTCGGCCTGCGCCAGGCTCTCCAGCGAACACGAACAGCATCGTCACGAATAACGATAGTTTTTTCATAATATGCCTCTATGCGTTTTAGATCGTGTCCGATTGGATTGACATACCCGTTTCGGCGTCCTCAACTACGGCGTTTCACCCGTGATCTCGCTGAGCCGTTGAAAGAATTTCCGCTTACGCGGGCTGCTGATCTTCCAGTTCACGGGGACGGATTGAAAGCCGTCGTCGAACCCCTCGCCTTTCATTCGATAGTCGAAGTAGCCCCACGACGCGTACGCTTCAACCGCAGCGGCGAGGTTGTTCGCCGGCCTGTCGAAATCGAAATGGTCATCCTCGTTGAACACGATCGGCATCGCATGATAGCCTGGCACCTGCCGAGTTTGGTCGACCATCGCCCTGATCCGCGGGGTCCTTGACGCCATTGCCGTGCAGGAGCAGAAAATCGGCTGTCTTCACGACGTTCGGCTTCGGGATTGCACCTCCGCCATAACTCGTACTGACCAGCAGCCGCGGCATCTTCAACGTCCCTCGTTCTTTCGCCCGCTCGATCAACTCGTGCACACGATCGGCCCGTAATATGGCGTGATCGTACGATTGCACATTGCACTCGTTATCGATCTCGAGGAGAACGTTTGTGTACCGCTTCTCGAGCAGCCAGTCGACGGTTGCGTCGACGCCGGCCTTCACGGCGTTCTCGTCCTTCAGCAGTTGATCCTGGCCAAAATAGTAGATCCCGAGGATAACGACCATACCCAGGGCGTCAGCCTGGTCGAGAACCCGTTCCAGGCGGAACATGGTATCGGGCCGGAGACTTCCATCCGGGTTGAGTGCCGAGTTTCGCCATGGTTGCGCGCCCGAGTATCCTTGCGGGCTCCCCCCTTGCAGATTCAGGGTGATCGCCAGCAGGCCATGCCTCCGCCACCGCGGCATCTCAGCAATGAACTCGGTGGTGTTGCGGGTGGGGTCCCACGTTTTGGTATCAGGATAAGCCCACAGATTTACTGTGCCTGGGTTCAGATCGTCGAAGGTGGCCTGTACCATCCTGCTGTTGAATAGTAATCCTTCGATCGGCTTTCCGTTCCACATCTTGCGATGGTAAGTGAACTGGCCGTTGATCGCGAACTTCGCCCCCGCGATACTGACCACGGTCTCGCGCCGCGGTTCCTCAACTCCCGAAACGAGCCCCGACATGAGCATAAGCCATGCGGCCATCGTACATGGCATCCAAACACCTCGCTTCGTTGAGTCCTCGCGGGTTCAGGTACCATCGCGTAAGGCATCTATAGGGATCAACGTTTTTAACAGGGCGGAGCCCGTTCCGAAAGAGTGTGTCGGTGGAACTGGAGTTCCCGCCGACCGCGATCGACGGGCCTTTCTTCCGCGAGCCGCCGCGAGAGAAGGGCCACAAGCTCTACTGGGTAAAGACGGATGGCCAACCCATCAAAGAACGCCGTGCCCTGCTACCGCCTTGCGCGGGTGGGTCAAATGACACGGCTCGGTCTCAAGCCTTCCCTGACAACGAAACAACCCCCAATGAAGGGGGTTGTCGTAAGTCCTTGTCGTGGCCAGGGGTTGGCGTCTACTATCGGGTTGTGTCGTCGTCGGTCGCAAGGGTGGGTGACGGGATTCGAACCCGCGATATCCAGATCCACAATCTGGTGCCTTAACCGCTAGGCCACACCCACCGTCGGCTGGATCTCTCAACGATAAAGTCCGTGGCCGACTTCGTCAAGTCAAGCCAACGGCTTTGATCCGGGGTTCCGGGGTCCGGGTCGCTGGGACCCGGAACCCGGAGACGGATGACGTGATGAGCCCGAACTTCGCCAGGCTGAGGTCTGCCCTTGCATCGCCTCACATAGCTCGGACTTATCGCATCTAAATGTTTATCAGATTAACATATATCCTAACCACCAATGGGTCCTGGGCGAAGGCCCCGAGAAACCCAACCACGGCCACGCCGTGAGAGAACGGCGGAGACCCCGGCCGCGGTCAGGATGCCTTCGACAAGCCGCTGGCGACGGATTCGATGGGTCTTGGCCGTTTTGAGCTCCTCACTCGGGTCGGAAACGGCCGCGATCAGCGGTCCTGAGGCCGGTAACTCGATCATCGACATGGCCGGTTCATCGATCCGGCGCGAACTGCTCGCGACGTGGTCGGGACCTTAACCTCCGACGCGGTCGACCCCGACGGATCGGGAGCGGAAGCCAGGGACGCGAGCACGGGGGTGATCTCTCCGTGGACGGGTTCGGCGATCGTCGTGGAAGCCGCGTCGAACCGGGAGTCGAATTGCTCCTCAGCGATCAGTGGCTTGATCGAGCTCTCGACCGCACCGGCGCAGAAGCCTCGACGGAGGCTGTCTTTACCAATCACGTTGACCAGCGAAGCCAGGATCATTCCCTGGTCGAGGATCAACACACGGTCGGCCACCTGGCCCGATACGACATCCACCGAGTCGAGAAATCCGTAGGGTCCGTAAATGGCCGGGAAGTGGTCGGCCAGGCCCTTGAGATTGGCCAGGGCTTCGGCCGGGGCGAACGGCATCGCGAGGAACGACGCATACGGGGCGATGACCGCCTCGCGCGGCCGTGAGCCTTGCTCGGCATGTGTCCGCACTCCCAGGGCCGCCACGCCATAGGCGCCGTAGCCCCCGCCGGGTGTGGCAGCGGCTGACAGACCCCAGTAACCGAGTCGGGCGTCGTTCAGGCCGTACTCGATCTGCGCCCTTACATAGAGAGGGTGGTTCGCCCCCCAACTCCGGGGAGCCCAATCGGCCTCGGGAACCAGGAGCGAAACCATCAGGGCCTCGAACATCGTGCCGTCCCACGTTGGCACGAGCTCGATGCCCCGGTATTTGAACGTTCCCTCGTTGACAAGCACACCGGCGTACTTGACCGCGCCGTTGGTGCTCGCGGTCGAGGTGGGGTTTGAAGTCGAGAGGATGGTGCCCCCACTCGACGGATCGAGCATCGCGGCGGGTGGTGTCGGATTGGTCCGAAACATCCGGTAGTAATGCTCCGGCGGCACCTGCCCTCGCGCGATGCCGATATAACTGGCGATCCGGGGCTCGGTATTCAATGCGCCGTAGTGAAAACCGGCGTAGGTCTCGGCATCGGGCCAGTAGCCGCCCCGCAAGAGCCCCGGATGCGCAGTCGGGTCCCTGGGGTCGTAGGCATCGTAAAAGAAGGCGAAATCCATGGGCTTGAGCAGGGCCTCGGTCGTGTCGTGAAGCCCCGGCCGGGTATTGCCGACCAGCATCAGGGCCGCGGCCAGCCATCCATTGTCGACGACCGAGAGAAACGGACGGACCTTGCCGCCACCCGGCCAGTTGACGGCTGGCCGGCCCGTCGCCGGCTCGTACCAGTTATAGAAGAAACCGTGCGACCGCTCGAGGCGACCGATCGCCGCCAGGGCCTGCTCCAGGCGACGACCCGACTCGTCAGCCTGGATCAACTCCAAATCCTCGGCCGCCATGATACTCCAGAGATAGGCGGCCAGGTTCGTCGGCGAGGTCAACCCCTCGACCACCCATCCTCCCTGTGTTTTCCGCAGCGCATCGGCCGGCAGGGCTCCGCCATCGGCCAGGGTTGCGATCGCATGCCAGGTGTCTCGGGCATAATTCGCCAGGATCGCCCGGTCAATCGTTTGCAAACCCTGATCTTTGGACTGACCCTCGGGAGAGGCCATCGCAACCGATCCCCCGAACAAGGCCAGCAGTACCCAAGCCTTCCACGCGACAGCGGTGGTGGTGAAGATCCTCATGGAAGCGCCCCCTTATCAGAATCGTTCGAGGTGAGGGAGCGGACCGCAAAGCGGTGGACCCATGTTGGAGATCAGGATGGAATCAGACCACCCCGCAGGCAAACATGCGTCGTGCCTCGGTTCGCATGTATACGATATCTACGAGACCTGGAGTCGCTGAGTTCGCGGCGCTGATTCGGATCAAACCCCGATCCGGATGACATCGTCACGAACCGACCGACACGGCTCCAAGGCCATCGAATCGCTTGACTCTCCACGATCGCCGCAAGCAACACAGCGAAGGCCGACCCGAGCATCTCCCCGGCCGCATTGAGAGGGTAGCCGGACAGATTGGAGAGCATTTCGTCGTATCGGCACCCGTGAGAGCCTGACTTCACCCCAATTAGGACCGCCGGCATCGAAATCTTCCCGAAATCCGATAACCACCGCAGTCCTAAATGGACACCGTCCCCTGAAGTGAAGGATAGGACATCCTCAACGTGGCACCTTTCCGCGACTACATCTATTATACACACGGTCGATGCCCGGGTGACGCTGGCCGGAGCACAAATCAAACCCAGGTTGAACAAAAACGACCCGTGTATCGGTTCTCTTGACAAATTGCCTTTTGCCGCTAGTATGGGACTTTCCCGGTCTGATTTTTGGGAAGATCCTGGTACACGCTCGCCGGAGTGGCGGAATTGGCAGACGCGCTAGCTTGAGGGGCTAGTGAGCTAACCATGCTCGTGCAGGTTCAAGTCCTGTCTCCGGCACTATGTAGCATAAGGGGTTGCGTCGAACGACGCGGCCCCTTGTTTTTTGGGTTCGCGGGCGGTTTGGCCCGCGGTTGACAACACCCGGACCCGGACGCATAACCGCCAGGGTTGCCGTCCCCGGTCAGCCACTTCACGGGATTCGGGGAAAGCGTCGAGGGGCCGACGGTCCGGTTGCGGGACCGTGTTGTCGTGGCCCACGGCACCAGCCTTGACGAGGTCGGCGAGGTTCGTGCCGAGATTCGAGGTTAAAGACCGGGGGAATCCCGGCGTTGGAAACGACGGAGCAGTCAGGAGCGAGTTCCTCCCGAAGCCGCGACGTAACACCGGGTTTCCGGTTCCGGCCATGCCATGATCCAGCCTGCTCCGGCTTTCCCGTACCGACGATAAGGCTCAGGACCAGATCGTCATTCATGACCCCGCCTCCCTATCGGTAAATTCAAGAAGTTGATCGGAATCGTAAGTTGCCGCGGAATCCAGGTCGACGAAAACGCAGCTTCCGAACCGGCCAGCGCCCTGCATTCCAGAGACATCGCTATCGCTCATGAGCTGAGGCACCAACCCCCGCATTCAACCGCGAGTTCGTTCGCGCGGGTCCCGAGTTCGTTCGGGTGATCCAGCCAGCTCACGAGAAGGCGGTGCCCTCAGAACCGGTGCGATCGTCAACAACGGCCATGGCGGCAAGCATGCTACTGTACAGATGACGCGTCATCGCTCGCGAGCACGACATGTTTTTTCCCGGTCTTGCGGGTTTCCGGCCCGACCGCGCAACGAAACCCGGTCACACTGCGCAGCAGGACACCCGGAGTCGCCGGATGGGCGGCTCCAGGCGTTAAGCTCGCGAGGTTGAGGAGTGAGAACGAACAGGCGACGAGTGAGGTCAGTGACCGGGAGGCCGGGGCTCGAGATCGGCCCTGGGGTTCGAACCGGCCTCGACAAGGGTCTTCCTGGCTTCAAGACGTGATTTCCTCTTCTGTTCGCGACGGTAGCGGCGGTTCCCCTTCGGTTTCACCGGTTCGGGTTTGACGGTCCGGGCGGCCTCGGGTTGCGCCTTTTTAATAATCGCATGATCATTTTTAATAACACTGTGATCTTCCTTCGCGACGTTCGCCACGACGGGGGGCTCGGGAGATGGGACTTCAGGAGGTGGTGACCACGGGCTGGCGACGGGTCCGACGAGTTTGCGGTTTGCCTGATGGGTCAGCAGCTCATCGAGTGCCCGGTGCCACTCGCGGCGGGCCTCGGTCTCGTATCGGCGCAGGCGGCGAGTCTCGGCGTCCTGGGTGAGGGGCAGGCCGCTGAGGGTCATGGCGCGGCGCTTTCGTCGAGATCGATCAGATAATCGTCGAGCGCCGCGCGGAGCGTTTCGATCTCGCGCCGGGTCAGGGCGGCGAGGCGCTCGGCGTCCGAGCCGTCGGGGACCAGCTCGCAGCCGTCGCGGAGGATCGTGGAGACGCCGAGCAGGTCGAACGCCAGGGTGCGCTGATCCTCATCCCAGCATTCCTTGGCCTCGACGGCCCGTTCCAGACCCTGCCAGCGCTCGATCAGCCAGCAGGCTCCCTGTCGTGTCGCTTTGAGCAGGTTCGCGACCCGCTCGGGATCGGCGGCGAGCCGCTTGCCCAGTCGGTCGGCCTCGCGGCGGCGATCGCCGTCCCAGTCGGAACCGGCCCGGTCGATCACGCGGCGGAGGTCGCCCAGAGTCAGCTCGGACCCGTGATCGACCTGCACCGAGGCAAACGCCAGCCGATCGACAAGCACCCGTTCATAAGCCGTCGCCGGCGTGAACTCCGCGGCGAACTCGGCACACCGCCGCGCTCGCACCTCCTCAAGCTCCGCGGGCAGCAAGACCCGGGCCCGCATGCTATGACGGGTCGAATTCCACCGCGAGGCATTTTTTCCTTCCTCGGTGCGCGGACCACCCCCACGCTTCCTGACCGTCGGCTCGCCCTCCTTCCCCGGTTCAAGATCCAGCTCCAGCGCCGCGCCCAACATGACCAAGCCCTTTCCTTCCAGGTTCAACCGTTCACCAAAGGCCGCCCTCGCGACACGAAAGCGATCGCGGCCAGGCCTTGACAATGGGCTATCGGCACAGAATGGAGAATCTATTCAGAAATTCTTAGAAAAATCTTTTACTCATGTTCATGATTTCGTTTAATTTGACGTTGCGTCGATGATGTTTCACCGACGTCCCGGTCCGGTCGGGGGCATGGACTCCACACATGGGGTGGGGGCTGTGCGTGGGATTGCGGTCGTTCGATCGTCACCCAGGGAGCCAGCGCCGCGTCGGCCGTCGAGGGGGGCTCGGCTCACGATTCGCTCGGGGTCGGCGGCGGCTCGTTGCTCAGTTCGGAGTAGATCCCTCCCCGCTGTCCGGCGAGGTAGGTCAGTCCGCGGACATCGGTCGCACCGTTTCGGGGCGGGGGCACGGCGTCGAATTGAAGGATCAAGGACGAATCGGGCTTGATCTGGAAGCTCAGGAGAAGCTGGAGCTCTCCCGTGCTGGCCTGCGCGACGGGAACCGGTATTGGCGACGGGGAGCCGTTTGCCCGTGCGGGGGGGATCAGATCGGTGTCGATCAGATTGAGCAGGTATTCGTTGCCGGTGCCGGTGCCGTTCAAGGGCGGGATGATGGTGAAGGCCGGCCTGAGCGTCGGACGAGCCTCCGCGACATCTCCGGAACGGCCGAGAGAAGGGACTCGGAAGAAGACAAGATAGCCGAGCGCGAGGTCGGGGAGACTGCCCAGGGTGATGTCGACCCCTGCGCCTCCGCCCGGCGTCGGGAGCGCGAGGGTTTCGTCGGCATCAACCCAGACCGGTGCCAGCTCCGGGGGCATATGGCGACGCGGCGCGACCAGGCCGATGGCGAGATCGATGGTGGCCGGGTTGCCTCCCGAGGCCGGCTGATAGTCGGCCCGGCGGACGGGAAAGGTCCGGGGACGCTGCCGATAGCCTTCGGGGGGCGTCACCGGAAGGCCCTGGTCGTTGCGCCGGGCGGGACCGTCGTAAAGCACGGTGACGTCGCTGCTGAGGGCGACCTCGCTGCGCACCCGGCCGGCGGTGACGACCGCGGCCAGCCGGTAGGTGTAGTAGTAACCGGGTAAGTCGGGGAAGACCATGCGGTCGGCCAGCGTGAGCGCCGACTCGGTGCCGTTGACGGTGAGCAAGGCGATCTCGCCGGAACCCGGCGGCATCACCTTCGGTCCCACGCGCGCCTCGGGAGCCGGCTCCAGGGGCTGGGTGCCGTTGCTTGCCGGGTCGGACAGCCATTGGCTACGGTATCGTTCCCAGATGCCGGCGGTGTCCGACGCGGACGCCTGAACGGGAAATGTGTTGAACACGGTTTGAAGTCGAGTGCGTGTCGCCGCGGGAAGCCGGCGGAGTAAAACGACCGACTGGCCGGTCGACTGCCCGCGAGCCGCCTGGAGGGCCGAGGCGTCGGCGGCGAACGCCGACGGGTGCTTGAACAGAATGGCCTGAACCGAGCCGGGCAGCGGTGTCGCCACGATCGCCGGCGCGGACAGGGGCTCGGACCGGTCGATGACGACTCGCCTGCACGCCGTGAGGGGAACCGGCGCGACCCGTTCCAGGGCGGCCGGGGCGTTCCGAAGCGCGTCCCACACGGCGTCGTAGCGGCGGACAAACTCCCAGGCGACGAGATCGACGTGGGCCCATCGGTCGGCCACCGGCAGACGGGTCCGCAACCGGCCATCGGGTTGAATCGGGAGTCCGACCCGCGAGGCGAGTGGACCGTCGTCAAGGCGAACCTGCGTCGAGAAGACCGGCCAACGGACCAGCGCGTTCAAATGGCCGGGGGCGAGCTCCAGCGTTGGCGACGCGCCGAGGCCCCTGCGCTGGACGTCGATCACGAACCGGATCAGCCGATCCTGGAACCGAGCCCGCTCCGACGGATCGGAGAACGGTCCCGGGTCATCGTTCAGACCCAGGTTCGGACCCAGACGCTGGGGAGGCTGTTGATGAACCCGCCCATAGAGCCTCAGGCCGATCGGCTCATCGAAGTAGACCTCGGTCAAGCCGTCGGACGTCGTGGGATCAGGATTGAAGACGTTCCAGGTGCGAATGGGACGAAGGAAGAAGAGGGTGGGCGTTCGGCCTTCGGGAACCAGGAAGATCCCACCCTGCGGCGAGCCGGAGTGGGGCAGGGGGGAGAGTTGACTCGTGGGCAGAATCAGCCAGCCGCGCGCGATGGTGGTCGGGTCTCCCGTGATCGGCTGGGCCTGGAGCGCCGTGGCGTCGGGGCCAAGCTGAGCGACAAGGTCCGGGTTGTCCGTGAGCAGTTTCTGAGGAACCGTGCCCGTGTTGAGCTTTCCCGTGTACTCATCGAAATCGGCCTGGTCGAGGCGGATCACGGGCAGGTCGTCCGGCCCAACATAGGAGAGCCTCATCGTGTAGAGCGCGGTGCTCCGGTCTTCGGCCAGGTGAAAGGTGAGGGCCAGAGGGCAGTTGGGCACCTGGGCCTTGATGGCGTCGCGGAGCCTGGCGGGAAGGTCGGGGGAGGCGGGCGGCTGCCCCAGGAGAACCTCGGGGGGGACCGGCTGGCCGTCGTCCTGCACGAGTCGGAACTGGCAGCTCAGTCCCATCGCCTCGAGGAACCGCCAGCCGTAAGGGTCGCCGGCAGGGTCGAAGCGACCGCCGGAATCGCCCAGTAGCTCGGAGAATCGCGATTTCAGGGTCGAGGCGGGCAGGAGCGGCGGAGCCGTGTCGTCGAGGGGCTCGCTGAGGAAGAGTTGCGGGGTCACCGTCTGGTTCAGCTCGTCATGGAGTACCGAGCAGATCACGTCGAGCACACCCTTGCCCACGGCGGCGTGTCGGGGACGAGTCGCCGAGGATGTCGGCAAGCAGCCAGACGGGAGCCGACGGGAAAACCGTGTCCTGGTAGCCGAGCCGAGATCGGGTCTCGCCGAATGCCGAGTGCGGCAAAGGCAACGAGGCGTCGGACTGCCAGAGGTCAACGTCCGGAGCATCGGTCGGCGGGCGCCAGTCGGCGATCGGGGGGAGACACGGACCAGCGCGGGCTGAACGCTGGTCGGCGTGGAGCGATAGAGGAGCCAGGGGATGGCCTCCAGGACGACCTCGCGACGCGCCAGGACCGAGCCGGCATCGACCGGGCCGGCATCGGGAGCGAGCGCGTCGGCCCGCCAGACCCGGTAACCGACGATCGGGTTGAACGGATCGGCCGGCGATCGGGGCAGACCGGGAGTGTGCGGCCAGTTGAGCCGGAGATTGACCGGCGCCGGGGCCTCGGTTCCCGCCAGCTCCCTGAGCGTCGGGCGGTTCTCCGCACCGTAATCCACGATGATCGGATCGGCCGCGCCGGGGTCGAAAAACCGGGGGATGGAACCGGGGGCGGGCTGTGCCGGAATCCACTCAAGGGCCGTGACGGTCGCACCCTGAAGGAGGTCGCTCATGGGGACCTGGTCGCCGTCGCCGATCCGGCTTGTCGGGGCAGCGCCGGGCGGGAAGCCGACGGCGTGCCGGCAACGGATCAGCGGTGATCGCTGAAGCGGATTGCCATTCGACGGTGGGACCTGCGCTCCCACGAAGAACTGGACCCCCTGATCGGCCTCCACGTTCACGAGCCGGGCGCGCAGGTCCTTTTCCTTGACGACGAGCCGGTAGCCGGTCGTGTCGCTCGATTCGCTCGAGAAGGTGCCGCCGGTATCGCCGGGTTGTTCGATGGTGACGGGCACCCAGCCCGACCCGGGCAGCGGGTCGAGCAGGGTCACTTCCTCCCAGGGTATCGAGCGCTCGGTGTCGGCCCTGGCGAACTTCACGTCGGCCGCCTCGCGGCCGGTCTGAAGGCCCTCGGGCAAGCCGCTCTCCCACTGAAGCGTCGCGCCGGGCTCGGGCCGGACTCCATAGAGCCCGACCGCCTGGATATCGACGGCACGATAGCCGAGCTGAAGCTGACCCACGAGGATGAGTGACGACACCGCGTCGATCAATCCGTCCTTCTCGGCACGGGTGAGCTCGGAGCGCGACCCGAGGTCGGCGAGTCGCTTCCGGAACTCCGCGAACGGGCGCGTCTGCCGCGCGAGCCGTTCCTCGTGCGTATCCACGACAACCTTGCCCCGGGCGTCGAAGATCCGGATGTGGAGGAGGCCCGACACCCGGGCAATGACGATCCGCCTGGTTCCCGACCTGGGGAGACTCCGGAGGTCGGTCATCCCGGGCAGGAGGCGGAGGTCAAACCCTCGGAACGCGGTCGATGCGGAGAAGGTGGCGAGAAACGTCAGGGTGCCCAGGTCGGCGTTTGTCCCGTCCGTGGCCGGCTCGTGCAGGGCCAGGCACTGGGTCGGAGGGGCGACCGGCCGAACGATCCGGCGGGGGACCAGCACGCTGGACGAAACAAGCACGTCGCCTTCCCGGCCGACCGCCTCGACCAGGTATTCCGCGAGCTCGCCCTCGCCCAGGTCGGCGACGTCGGTATCGGTATAGTCGTGCTGGGGACGGATCAGCTTCGTCCCGTCCGCGCTGATCACCCAGAACGGCCGCAGCTCGGCGATCTGTTGCTTGGCCCCCGCGCGGCCCAGGAGGGTGCGCGTGACTCGGAAAAGCTCGATGTAGGAGTAAACCTCGCGGATCGAGGGCGGGGCGTGTTGATCATCGATCGGCTGGCAATCCCAGACGAGCGTCGTCGCTCCGTCAGCCTGGCCCGATGGCCGCAGGCTCATGGAGAAGGCCGGCGGTTTCGTCCAGCCGGAAGTCAGGGTCGCGGACAGGCCGGCGAGGCGGATGGGGCCTGTGATGTCGATCAGTTGATTTTCGACGATCGTGGAATTGTCGACGTTCCGCGCCATGCTGACGGGGACCTGGAACACCAGGATGGCCCGGAGGTTCGGCGCGACGCGGCTCCTGGTGAAGTTTTCGCCGGCCCGGGCCTGGGCGTTGCACAGAAGCGATCTCAACTCGAGGTAGAGCATGCTGCTGGTGATGCCCTGGGGCGGGTCGTCGGGGCTGGCGGCCCGGGGCGGGTTGAGCTGGGCGCCGGGGCGAAGGTCCGGAGGAAGACAGGCCAGCGCGAGGGCCCTGTCATAGTCGCTGTCCCGTTTCAGGTACGGGCTGGGTATGTCGGGCAGGGTGGCCGACGGATCTTCGGCATCGCCGGGCCGGGCTTGCCAGGTCCGAGGATCGCGGAACTCACTGGCGTCGATGAAGTGCGTCTCCGCGAAGAAGCTGGACTCCAGGGCGCCGAGAATCCGCGCGATCGTGACGTCGTCCACCAGGGCGACATCGCCCCATTTGGGGTCGGTCAACACTCGCCCCGGATCACTCAAAAGATCTTGACGTTGATACACCTTGAAACAAAGGTTCTCGTTCCACTTCAGGCTGGCCGGCGGGGAATCGGGCGGGGTCGCGTCGCCCAGGAAGCCGAGGAACCGGGGCTGGGAGTCGTCGGTGGTGTTCGCCACGAGCAGGGGGAGCTCGAATCGGTAGGGATCGGTCGGCGGCGTGGTGGGGCAGGGGATGAGATCCTCCGAGAGTCTCGGATAGTTCTCGTCGGGCGAGGGAAAGAGGAGGACGCGGATCTCGACGACCTGGTCATTCTTGCCGGGGAAGCGGCGGGCGTCGTAGATCCAGGACGCGCGTGGGGGCGTCGGACGCACCGGTACCGGCAGCGCGGCGGGAGGGGCGGTCGAGGGCAGGGGTGGGAGCTGGGGGAGCAGGTTCTGAAGCCGGGTCGTGGTGTCGTCGATCAGGTCGTCGTTGTACTGGAGATGGAAGCCGGCCGAGAGCTGGCGTCCGGCGACCGAGATCGCGCCGTTGATCGTGCCGTCAGCGCCGAGCCCACCACCCGCCAGGGCCAGGGTCGCCGAGGCGGAGACCGAGATCCCGGTCGACGCGTCGAAGTCCACCTTCAAGGGCGACCACCTGGGCCCGAGGCGGCCGTGGCACTCGGCCCGGATGGAGACGGAGCCGCCCAGGCCCATCTCGCCCAGGAGCAGCGGTTCCAGCTCGGTGGTCAGGCCACCGTTGATCGACGCCCGCGCATAGGCCTGGCCATTGAGGCTGAGCGATGCGCCGAGCGAGCCGTACCGGGTGTCGAATCCGGCGGTGGCGGCAAGCTGGAACTGGAGGTTGATCGCCTGGTTGAGCCCGAAGGCCACCGCGCCGCGGTACATGCCGAATCGGAACCCCGCGTTGAGCTCGCCGTTGAACGGCCCCTCGGCATAGTCGATCCGCGTTTCCCACGGCCAGCCGACCTGCAAGAGGAAACCACTGGAATCGGCCTTGAAAAGTAGGTTTGTCTGGATTTTTCCCAGGACCGATTGCAGCAGTTGCAGGCGCGCGGGGGCTGATCATCGGGTTCGGCAGGGTCGTGAACACGCCCGTCAAGGAGCGGTCGCGCACCGAGAGCATCATGGCGCCCCGGCCGACGGGCCGGGCCAGGAATTCCTGGGTCTGCGCCTGGTCGGGTGAGGTCATCACCCAGACATTCGCGCCGGCGATCACTCCCCCCGTGCTGACGCAGAGGAGAATCGATCCGGTCAGCAGGTGTTCCTGATCGGTCGGAAAGTCGCCAAAGGTCACGAGGCCGGTGCCCACCAGAAGCCATCGAGGCGCCTGGGTCTGGTGGTTCGGCGGGGACGGGACCCACGAATTGAGGTCGCTCGGGTTCGGCAAGCCGGCCGGGTTGGTCACGAAATGGATCAGTTGATCGATCGGGTCACCGGAAGTCATGTCGGGCAGGTTGCGAAGCGTCTGGTTGATCGCGATCCCCAGCCCCAGGCTGCGCAGGAACAGGTTCGTGAAGAGCATGACCTCAAGCTGCGTCTCGAAGAAGATGACGCACGAGGGGACCATACCCTTGTCGGGGGTCACCACGCGGGTCAGCTTTAACGACCCCGACAGCTTGTCGAGCAGGTCGGTCTCGACGCTGACGGCGCCCTCGTAGCCGAACTCGAGCGGATTGTCGACGCGACCGAGCCGCGCGACGATATGGAGCGACCCGCCGTCGAGCGTCAGGTCGATTCCGATCGCGTTGATCGTCACTTCGGGAGTCTTGTTTCCGACCTGCCTGATCACCAGCTCGTCGAACTCGACGTTCGCGTCGCAGCCGGCCAGGTTGTCGATCTCGATACCGCCGCGGAGCGAAAGCGCCTTCACGCCATCCTTCTCGGGCAGGATCTGGGCGGCTTGAAGTGAAACTGTAAAGATATCTCCGAATTTAAACTCAAGGGGCGAGCGCAGCGACACGCCGATGGCGCTGAGTCCGACGCGAACGGGGTCGAAGTCGGTGAACTCGATGGCCAGGCCCTGGAACAGGTCCTCGGCGGGCCCGATATCGGCCGACGAGCCGTCCGGGGGCGGTTCGAACACGATCTGGCCGCTCATGGTGCCGTGCGTCGACCACCCCTCCTTCGTCCCTGACTTGCGGTACTGGGTGCCGAGCGTGAGCTGGTTGATGGCGAACGTGGTGAAGAGCGCATCGACCCGGAACCGGACGGGCTGGGTCAGCGTGAGCCCGCCGCTGATGGTCATGGAATCCCGTCGAGGCTGCTCGAAGGCAAACGACAGGGTCACGTTGGCATCGTCGAAGTAGTTCAGCCGGGTAGTGGCCTGGAGGCTGCCGTAGACGAGCTGGCTGTTCCGGAGCTCGATCTCACCGACGACGCGCTGCGAGCTGTCGGCGCCCTGGGGAGGAGGCGTGGGCGCAGCGACCTGGAGCGGCTCCGCGAACCCGGTCTGGGGGTCCGGATCGCCATCGTGGGCCGGCGCCGTGCTGAGGTTCACGATGTCGGCGCGCGCCTGGCCGACCATCGAGAAGCCATCCTGCCCCACCGAGAACTCGCGGATCTCGAACGTGAACCGGTTGTCGGAGGCGCTCAGGTCGGCAGCGCCTGGAATCCGCACGGCGATCCGTTCGGTGGTGTTCTTGAGGGTCTCGGCCCGGTTCCAGAAGAGGACGGTATCCGCCGGGTCGGCCACCCAGGTGAGCACGGTGCCCGCGGGGACGTGCAGCGAGATCATGTCGCCGAAACGGACGTCCTGCCTGGTGAGGAACCGGAAGTTCACCGTGGGATCGACCTGGAAGCTGCCGGCCGGAACGGGAAGGAAGCCCGACGCGTCCTGAATATTGACGTCCAGGCTCAGAAGCAATTCTCCATCGAGCTCGAACAGGCTGTCGTCGGCGGTGACCTGGCCGTTTTCGTGTCCCAGGGCCAACGTGATCGGCACGACGATGCGGTATGAGGTCTGGTCCGGGGCGAGCTCGAACCTGGGAACGGCTCCATCGCCGGGCACCTGGAACCGAACGACGGACGAGGCGAGCGCGCCGTCGATCTCGCCGGGCAAAGGTCCGGCCAGGGTCTGGAGCCGGAGATTCGGGTTAACCTCGGTCGAGGCCAGCGACACCAGCACCTCGGGCCGGATCTCGGGGATCGCTCCCGACCAGCGCATGAACGCGTCGCCGTCCTGGAGCCCGGTGACACCCCCGTCGGGCTGCCCGAGCTTCAGGAGCTCGGGGAATGGGTCGGCATCGGTTGCCCCGGGAACGCGCGACCAGGCCTGCACGATGTCGGCGGGAAACACGTTGGACGCCGTGAAGAGATTGACCATCAAGTGGGGGACGAGGTCGACGCCATTCGACTTCGACAGGGCGAGTCCTTCGAGGCTCGTGAGTTCAATACCCACCCCTTTCGCGAGGCCGAACCGGACCGCGGGCCCGGTCAACGGAATCGAGAGCCCGGCGGGGAGATCACCCTTGAAGCCGAGGGCGACCCGATCGGCATCGGGACGGACCGTCAACGGAATCTGCTCCGCGGTCAGCCCCGCGAAGGGGAGGCTGGAGCCGAATACCTTGCCGAGTGGGAAGTCGGCGAACGTCGGGCCGTTGTTGTCATCCCACTGGAACGACGTGAGGTCGGCGGGTACGGGAGGAGGGGGCGATTGGATCTCGCCGTCGCAGCCGAGGGTCCAGTTGCACGCCCTGTTCAGGAAGCCGGAGGTGGCCGAGAAAGCCAGGCGGATCGTGCTGGCGACCAGCTCGTTGGTATGCGGATCGACGGCGAGTCCGTCCAGGTTGAACGCCGACGTCACGGGCATCGCCGAGGCCGGGTCCAGCCATCGAGACACGTCGAGCGCCATGGAAAAGGCGCCGGTGGGAGGGGTCGCGGTGCTGTCCACAACACGAACCGGCACGACCGTGGCGTCATCGCCCAGAGATGGTCGAATCGACCAGGTATCGCCGCCGGCCGGCAGCACGGCAAGCAGCGGGGTATTGGTCGCGGACACGACAGGCAGCTCGACGCCATCGGTCGGATTGCCGCTGCGCGAAAGGGCGATCGAGACCAGCGTGTCGGGTGACCCGCTCTCGTAGACCAGGGCGGCGCGGGTCAGGTTGGTCGCGTTCGCCACGGGGTTTGTCGGGCCGAGCGGCACCAGGTACCGGGTGCTTTGCTGGACCTCATCGGGAGCGGAAGTCAGGCCGTCGCGGTTGAGCCAGCCGTCGACGAGCCGCTCGGCACGCAGGCCGCCGTAGATGTTGAGCGACTTGTCGGCCTGTCGGTGAATGCGCACGCGGTAGAAGGTTGCCGGCGTGGCCTCGGTGATCCGCCAGTGAGCGCCGGCCTGAACCACCGCGACCTGGAGCGCGGTATCGCCTGGGGGGAGCTTGATCCCCACGTCGCTCAGGGCGTTGCGAATCGTGTCGTCGACCTTTCCAAGGTCCAGATCATTGCTCAGGGAACTGTTACTGTCGGGAAGGTTCGCGGACAGGACCAGCTCGGCCGGGAAGACGAGGCGGCGGGGATCGCTCTGATCTTCCGGGTCCCAGTCGGGCCAGCCGAGCACGTTGATGAGCGCGTCGTGAAGGGACGCGGGCGCGGCCGACACCAGGGCATCGATCAGGGCCTGTTCCTGGGTCGCGTCCCACGAGTCCTGCTGGGTCGGGTCGAGATGCGCCGCCGGCGACGACGTTGAGGAGCGTTTGCGAGGCAGCGCCGTTGACCACGAGGTCGCCGGGTTGCTCCAGATGCCAGAGCAACAGGAACGCGCCCGAGCGCTCGGAGCGGAAGACGTCGCCCACGCGCAGCCGGCCCGCCGTCGCGGCGGTCCAGGGCGTGTCGAGCAGCTCGCGGGCCACGGTGCGGAGCATGTCGTAAACCGCGCGGCGGGCCGCGGGGTCGGTACGCATCGCCAGCTTGAACCGGTAGAACTCAGGCCAGTGACGGAGCGCCCGTTCGGTGTCGGTTGGCACGGCGACGGCGACGGCGACGGACGCAGGCGCCCCGGTCCAGGGCCGGTCGGGCCGGAGCGACGGCGTCATCGGCTCGTCGGGTTCATCATCAAGGAACTCGAGATCGGTCTCGACGTCGACTCCGCCGCCGTAGCTCCGGTCGCCGTTGTTGAAGACGTCGCGGCCGTTGGGGTCGCCATGGGAGTCGCGCCAGTCGCCGGCCGGCAGGAGGCCGCCGCGACCGAAGAGATGGGCGAAGAGGTCGGGACGCTGCTCCTGCAATCGCGCCAGGAAGGCGCCCAGTCGGCCCTGGTCCGGAGCGTCGGCCGAGGAAGTTTCCAGGCCGGCGAGTTTCAGGAGCCGGTCGACGAGCGAACGGACACCGTCGAGGAAGCCGCCGTTGGTCTGCCTCGAGCACCGGCCGCAACGCGGCACATCGTGGTATCGTCGCCCGTGCCGTCCGCGGGCGGGTCCAGATTCTGGGGGGCAAACTCGGCCTGGCCGCTGCACTGGCGGAACGATTGCTGGACTCCGTCCAGCGTCTCGTCGAGGTTCACGGCCTGGAGCTCCGGCTCGGGCCGGTCGTAGACATGCAGAATTGAGCTTCCACTGCTCCGGCGCTCATGAGCCGTCACCTTCGTGATGAGTCGGTTCAGCAGGTGATGGGCCGCACCCGAGGTCACTTCGAGCCGGATCGTGTAATTCAACTGGCCCGGCGCGGGATCGAGAACCACCCAGCGCACGCCGACAAGTTCGGTCACGATCCGGGCCGACGCGGACAGGCTCTTGCCGGCCGCGGAGAAGGCGTCCAGGATCGGCTGGCTGAGTGTCTGGCTATTCAGGTCGGCGAGCACCGTGCTGGGCAAAGTGATGGGCAAGGGTGCCGCGGGCACCGGCACCACGCAACGGCCCAGCGAGTCCGGGTCCGACGTGATGTGCGAGAAGGCACCGCGCAGGTCGCGGACCACCACCTCGCCCGAGGCCAGCGGGTAGTCGGTCGCGAAATAGAGACCCTGGTTGGGGTTGTAGATCGTCTGCTGGCTGTCGAAGGCGCGTCCGAAAAAGAGGAGCGGATTGCGCCAGACTTTCTGAAGCCAGACGCCGATCAGGAAGCGCGTCTGGGCATCAGCGCTTCCCGTGATCGGACCCTCGTAACGTAGCGTCGCGTCGATTGCCTGCATCACCAGGCGCAGCACATAGGGCGTGGTGCCGCCCGGATCAAAGGCCGTCGAGGGACCGCGCCGATTCCTGAAAGGCGAGGACGGCGAGTCGTGTCGGCTCGTCAAACGTACCGGTGGGCGTGATGATGCTGCTGAAGCCCAGCGTGATCAGGTCGTTCTGAAGCTGGCCGACGTATCCGGCGGACGGTGTCGCCGGCAGGGGGACGTTGTCGCGCGAGGTCCAGTGGAAACCATTGTAGAGGAAAACCAGCTCCGAAACCCGAAGGCCCGAAGCGATCAGGTCGATCGCGAAGTCGGGCGCGGTCCGCGGGATCGGACACCAGCCACCGGGTTCCGGGTGTCACGACCACGACCGTGGCCGAAGCCGAGAGGACGAAGCCGTTGTTCGTGAACTGCGCGATCACATCAGCCGATGGTGCGCCGTTGACAAGTTCCGAAGCCAGCGTGGCCGGCATCGTGAACCGGATTTCCGGAACGTTGTCCTGGTCGCCGATCCTGAGCCGGAATCCGCCGTAACGACGGCCGGCCCTGGGGTAGGGGTCGGCGGGGAGCACGGAAGGGTCCCAGCCCGAGATCCCCGGCGCCAGGCCGAGCGTCGACCCGGCGTCGGCGGTGTAAAAACGGAACCGCGTATGCTTTTTCTTTTTGACCCTGTGGCTCTCGCTACGGACATAATACCAGAGGATCGCGGTCCCGGCTCGTCCGCAGATCTGCCACGTCCGCGCCTTGTAGTTCTTATGATCAACATTTTCCCCGCCCACGGAATAGAGGTCGCCGTCGGGCTGGGGATTGAATTTCTTGACGGCGTCGGTGATCTCGGTGTACGTGTCCGCCGAGACGCCCAGCTTCAGGCCGGCGGTCAGGGCGGCGGCAAGCTCGGTCCCCCGGCTCTCCTCGACGTCGATCGGCGGACTCAGCTCGGTAAACGACGGCGAAAACACGTAGTCGGCGTTGCCTCCCGGAGCCCAGTCGGGCCAGCAGAAGGTCTTGCGGAGTGAGTCGTTATCCGGCTTGGTCTTGTCGAGAAACGTCAAGTGCAGACCCAGGGCCAGGTCGAGCTCGTCGGGTCCGCTCGTGGCCCCGCGCGTCGTGGCCAGGGCAACCGACTTCCGGTAGGCGAGCACCAGGATGTCGCCGGCGCGGCCGGCCGTGTTCTTTGTCTCGGGATGCTGGTCGACAATCGCCTGAACAATGTGACTGGGTCTGAACACATGCCAGCGCAACAACATCGCCGCGCAGCGTTCCGAGGTGTACGTATCGCCGATCGTCCCCACGGGGAGATCGGGTGCAACCTGCCAGGGAGCCGAGAGGATGTCGCGCAGGCGGATCGAGGCGAAATCCACCGACGTCTGGCGGAACGACGGGAGGGTCCGGGCGGCCATCTCGAATCGGTAGAACCAGTGCCAGGTGCGGAACTCGTCGGCGGCGTCGCGGGTGTCGACCGGCTCGCGGCTCGAACCGTCGGGCGACGGATACGTCATGAACGCGGCATACTTGCGAGGGCCGAGATCACAGAGCGCATCGCCCGTCCCCTCGCCGCCGTACTCCTTCCACGATCGGTCGGGCTCGATGCCGTAATCGCCGAATCCGGTGGCGTAATCCGTCGGGTTCACGCTCTTGTAGAACGCGAGCAAGGCGCCCAGCTCACCGGCGACGACCGGCCGGCGCTTCGCGGTCGGCCGTCCGAGCAGGGCGATCGTCCAGTTGCACAGACCGAGTGACGCGAACGAGTCGTCCCAGCAGTTGACGGCGTCGTAGAAACCGGAACACTCCGCCTCGCCGGTGGCGCGGATCACCCGGAACCACCCGTTGTTCACCGCTCCGGTGTGTGCCGGCAGCGTATCGGGAAGCACCTCGGTGACCACCACCGGTGTTCCGTCCTTGCCTTGCTTCCAGGCATGGGCGGGCGTTGCGTTGGGGCCCTGGCTGGCCGTTCGGGTCTGGTGGTAGCCCAGTACGACACTGTTCCTGGGCGCGGGCAGGAGACGGTCGGCCGGAATCAGGTACACGCCGGTCTGGTCGAACGCGAAGACACGATTGACGGCATCGGGGGCGCCTTCCTTGAAGTCCCAGATGTTGACCTGGTTCGCCGGCAGCCGGACGGGCGCGTCCAAGCCTTTCTTCATCTGCCAGGCTTCGATGATGACCGGGCAGACGTACCGCGGGGGGACGTCCCAGGCGTCGATCACGTCCCAGGTCTCGGGGTTCATCACGCCCGTGACGAATCCCGTGTAGCGTTTGGGATTGGTCTGCCCGTGCAGAAGCTGGTCGACGTAGCGGGCCGGCTTTGGGTCGGGCGGCGGGTCAATGAACCGCGAGACCAGCGCGAGCCGCGCGTACCGCTGAAGCTCTCGAACCGCCCACTGGGTGTGGATTCCAAAGGTTCCGGGATTCCTGGAGAGATCGGGTTGCACGATCAGGAATCCCAGCCGCGCGAGAGCCTGCTGGAGCGCCAGGACGGGGCTGTCATGAACAACGCCCTGCGGGCTCTTGCCTTCAAAGTGCGCGTGGTGTCCCTGGGGGTCCGGGTCGTGGTCGTTGATCTGGAGATTGGGGGTGAGCATAAGAATCTGACTCGTCCTTGGAGTACGAGGGGGGGGTCAGCTCGCGCTGCGGGTTCTCGGGACAAGTTCTGCGTTGTTGACGGGATATTGATCCAACCGACGTGGAGGACGGCTCGATGGTCGGAATCAGCTCGCCCTGGGGTCCCACGGCCACGACGTCGAAGGCGGCGGTGTTTGCGTCGGCCAGAACTCCGGGGGGCACATCGACCCGCGCCGGCTCTAGGTGGAACAACTGGGCCTGGCGCTCCCAGTCGAGTGGGATCGGATCGGCCGCGTTCGCGTTCGCGTTCGCGGAAGGCCGATCGACCGGCCTGGGTGAGATCGGGCCGAAGTCGTCGTCGGTCAGCGAACCGTGGCCCGCCAAACGGACGTCCTGGCGGTTGGTGGTATTGATCGAGAGGAGCGAATACGTGAGCGCCGGGGTGCTCACCGCCGAGGCCCGGTCGAAATCGACGAGTTTCAGGGCAAACGTCGGGACCTCCAGGTTGTCGGGGACCCAGGTGGTGCAGTCCTGGGGGTTGACCGATGCGTCCTGTGTGCCGTAGGTGACCGCGAAGAGGTAAACGCCATTCGTACCCGCCGCTTCGACCGCCTCGCGCAACCTCTCGGCGGCGGTGACCGAGGTGGGAGCCGTCGAGGAACACCAGGGCGCATCGAGACGCTCGCGACGTGGGTATTCCCGAGCGCCCGGGCCATCCTCCGACCGGAGCAAAGCAACCGGCGCGGGGGCACTCTGATCAAGGACGGGGAGAATCCAGCTCCTCACGGAGTGAGGCGTCCAGCCATTGTCGCGACGGGGCGGGGGTATGTCCGGAAGGATGATCTGGTCCGCGGGAACCGTGCCCAGATTCGTGGGGATGGTGGGCGATGCGGACCAGAACAGGACGGTGAGGGCGATCTCCTGCCCGGCGTGGGTCCGCCGGGGAAGGTACGAGTCGTCGGCCACGAGAAAAAAGCCGATGTGGTCGAAGACGGTTACCCCGGCCGGCTGGGTGACGTTCCGGAAGCCGACGAGCGCGGGGCGCTCGTCGGCATCGTCGGTGGAACTCAGGGTCGGGGCAATCCGATCGGGTGTCGTCAGCACGCCCTGGCACGCGCCGGGACCGGGCAGATCGGTCGCGGCCATGTGCTGCGTGAGCACCAGGCCGCTGAAGAAGAAACGACCGTCGTAGAGGGCCTGTCGAATGGGAGAACGGGCTTCCCCATTGATCAGGATGCTCTCGATTTGAACGCTCTGATCGCTCCCTGCGCGGCGCGAGGGCGGCGCAGGCCGACGACGGCGGCGGGACCGGCGGAGAACTCGGTGATCTGGCCGTTCCGCTGGCGCTGGCGCTGGAGCGACCACGCCGTGCGGGTCCGCTCGCCCGGCCGGGAGGCGGAGGCCACGATGTCGCAGAGGGGCGGGATCAGGCTCACGAGGTTGTCGGCGGGATCGTCATTCGGACCGATCTCGTTCGCCTGGAACCATGCCGGCCTCCGCAGAGCGGCCCGTTCGCCCGGGGCGGGAATCAAGGGCGGCGCGGGGGGAGGGCCGGCAGCGAGCGAGGCCGGCGGCCCATACGCCGCGAATGGGACCACGTCCCATTTCGACAGGGCGAGCACACCGCCTTCGGCCGCGCCCGGATCGGCGGGTCGGCGTACAGCCGGCGGGCGGAGCCGCCCGTTGTGGTTGGCCGTCGGGCCCGCCTCATTGGCCCGCGGGGGCCGCGAGAGATGCGTGAGGCGGAACCGCGTGGCAGCCGACAGCGCCCGTATCGACTGGGGATCGCCCGCGGGAGCGGCATCGAATACCAGGCAGCCGAGGTCGGCCTCGGCGACCCGTGTGGCCGCCAACAGCCCGCCGGCCGCGTCGCGCGGACGCAACATGCGAGGATCGATCGGGTCCGGATTCGTGGGAAGCCAGATCGGCCGATCCGAGACGTCGTGCGCGGCCACATCAAATCGGCGCGGGATCGGCGCGAGCAACAAGGAGGGCACCGATGACATCACCGCGGCGCTCGGCCGCGCCACGACAACAGCCGCCTCCCTGCGGTCCAGCGCGATCAACTGGCCGCTTCCCCACTGCGAGACCAGGTCCAGGAGCGGGTCGTCTGCCAGGGCCGGGACCAGGGCGGAAGCGTTGAGATTGATATCGAGTTGTGCCGATTCAACAACCGATAAGTCGCGGCGGCCGAAAACCACCAGGTCGACGAGAAGATGGACCTGCAACAACCCGGGGTCGCTCGCGTCGTCGAGACTCCGCACGACATAGGGGTAGTCGAGGACACGGGCGCCTCGCATCACGGGCACGCTTCCATCGAGCGGGTAGGGCGTGACGAGCATCGACGCGTCGTAGGGGCGCGCTCCGGATCGGTTATCGGACAGCAGGGGACCAAGGTCGGCGAGCATCGCCGGCAGCTTGAACGTGAGGGTGGGGTCGTCGTCCGTCGAGTTCGGATCCAGAAAGGCCGGACGAAATGGGGGCGATAGCGCGTTGTCCGACACCTGCGCGGCTTGCAGGACCTGGATGCTCTTCAGCCAGACCGCCAACTGGGAACGCCGCAACAGCGGGAACAGTTCCGGCGAGGCCGGTGTCTGGGGATCGACCTGGAGCGACGACAGGATCTGTGGACCCAGGCCCTGCGCGAGGACAAGCGCATCGGGAATCTGGGCCGGCGGTGTCCCGGCGGTTACGGCGGGCACCTTGATCCTGTCCACGGGTGAGGGGACCCGCGTCACCGGGCCGGCCAGAACGGGCAGCCGTGCCAGGACGACCGGCTCCGTCGCGCGAAGCTTCGAGGCCGTGGCCACCAGCCCCAGGCGGAGATCGGCGAACTCCACGTCGGCACTGCGGGGCGAGGCCGTCGAGGCCTGGGGCTGCGCCAGGGCGAGAACCACTCCCGCGTCCAGCGCGAGCCCGCCGTTCAGGCTGGCGCTGGAAGGATACGCCGAGGCAAGGTAACGCTGGCCGTAGTTGCTCAGGCTTGTCCAGCGTAAAAGCTGAGCGCATTGCCATGTGATGGGGACGGTCGATCCCGCCGCGGTCAGGATGTGATCCACCAGCGCCTCCGGCGACGATCTCCTGACCCGGGTCAAGGTCCACCTGTCCCAGGATCACGGCCGAGAGGGGAAGAGTCACCTGGTCCATCGTCGCGACGATCTTGTGATCGAATGCGGGGGTAACTCCCGACGTGGCGTCGACGAAGTTCAGGCGGTTCCCCAGGCCAAGGGTGCCGCTGAGCGATACCGTCGTCTTCGTCGAGGTGAGCGACAGACGCGCCGCCAGCTTCGTGTGCTGGAGTTCCCAGTCGTCGTCGAGGCGGCCACCGAGCAGGCAGTCGATCTCGGCGACCAGGTTGGCGATGACCGGAAGCTCGTTCGGATCGCTGGCGACGGCCGCGAACGCAACGCCGACCACCGCGTTGACCGGGGCCAGGCCCTCAACTCCCGTCCGCGGCAGGAACCAGCTCGTCGCGGGCCAGTCGCTGGTGTCGTTACTCGCGTCCTTGTCCGTATGAAGCAGGAACCGGCCCGGCCCCGATCGCGAGGCGCTCACCGGCACGTCCAGCAGCTTCGCGGTTTGCTGTTGACCCGAAGCGTCCACATATTGCTGCACAAAGCTCACGCGCCAACCCGTCGTCTGGCCTGTCAGTCGGCCGGGGAGGGCATCGCTCAACGCCTCGCCTTGCTGGCTGAGCACGACCGACAGGCCCTGCTCCCCGGGGGCGGGAAATCCCCAGGCGAACCGAAATCCCATGAGCGGAAACGGTGCCGTGTCGTCGAGATCGAGGACAAACGGCCCGGGGTCGAAGCGAAAGGCGGGGGGGAGTGCCGCAGCGGTGCGGCGGAATGCCGCGGGAGACTGACCGTCAGCTTTCGATCGTTCACGAGGACCGTGACCGAGGGGTCGAGAGGAAGGCGGAGGGTCCCGACCGGGTGCCGCGCCCAGAGCACGACGTTCCGAAGCAGGACGCTCATCCCGGAGAGCTGGCCCCGGGGCTGAAGATCCACCGTCGCTTCGATCCGGACGAGGTACGCCTGGTCGAGAAATTCGGGCTCGGAGAACCGCCAGTCAAGCTTGCCCGAGATCTCCCGGATCTGGGTGGTCGCCAGGGCGATCCCATGCGGAAGGTGATGATCGAACGCGATGACGAGGTGATCGAACGCGACATCAGGGAGGCCGTCTCCCGCCAGATCAGGATCCAACAAGGCCCAGGTGGCCGCCACTTTCCCGGTCCGCGCCTCGGCATGGTTCGCGTCCGGCGCAACCCAGCTCAGGCTGAGCGGCAGGAGCGGCAGGCCCGCGAGGCGGGCCCACGATCCATGACCGTCGTGGAGCACGCACGAGGAGCCGAGGCCCTCGACAGGGGGCGAATCATCGAGACCGACCGAGACCAGCTCGAGCACCATCGCGTCCTCAACGAGCGTCACGGTCGACGTGTCGTACCGTCCCGTTGCCAGATGGCCGTCATCGGCGATCTGACCGGCCCGAGCGGTCGGACCGGTCGACTCTTCCACAAGCAAACCGTCGCCGTCCAGCGCGTACACCCGCGAGAGCGGGTCTCCATCGGGCAACAGGATGGCAACGAGGCTCTGTCCTTCTCGTTCGACCTTGACCGGCGTATCGGACGTATCGGGGGCAAGGCTTACGTTGACCTTCGGTAATCCAGCGCCACGGGGAGTGAACTGGGTTTTGAGAGGAAACGACAGGCCGTCCTTGCCCTCATCCCGCCCGATCGACCGCTGGAGAGTCACCCCTCCGTCCACGACGCTGAGATCGATCCGGGCGCCAGGGGGTCCAGGATCAAACCGTCCTGCCAGTTGCCGGCGTTGACCTGGACAACGCCTCCCGGGTTATCCTCGGTGCGCGCCAGCCAGCCCGAGGCGGGGACGGCCGCGCTGGTCTTGAGCTCGAACGAAACGCCTCCGAACACCGACGTGTACGCGAGCGGGTCGGGTACGTCCGAACCATCGCCCGACGGGCTGGCCCCTGGTGTCTCACGCGCCACGGCGTAGCGCTCGTCGAGGACCGGCGGTCCATGACGGTAGACCCAGCGCACCGACTGGCCGTCAACCCCTGGCTGCATCGTGATGCCGGGAACCGTCGGCAGGAAGTAATCGCCCACCGTCGCCGTCGCGATGACCCAGGTCGCCGAGCGGTCCACGAAGGGCTGCGGGTCCTGGGAGCCGAGGGCGGGGAGACCGAGCGTCGGGAACGACACGAGAATGGGTCCGGCCGCGACATAAGGCACGTGGCCCCGCGCGGCGTCCGGCAAGGGAAGACGACGCTCGACGCCCTCCTGTCCCGGAGGTAGCGGAGGAACGGGATCGGACGGAGCCGAACCGACCAGCGGCAAGCCCTCGGGTCGATGCCAGTACTTCACCCTGAGGCGATCAGCCGACGGGACGATCGTGAACGAGAACCCCACGCCCGGGGTCAGGCCGAATCCGATCCGGGCCACCACGGGAAGCAGGCCGCTGGGATCGGTCAGGACCACGTTGGTCGAGACGAATTGCGCGACCTCGAACATTCCTCGAAGCTGGGCGTCAAGGTCCGCGAAGATTCCCGCCAGCGTCGTGGCGTCGGGCGGGTTGCGCGCGTCGAGCGAGTCGATCAACGCCTGGAGATCGAGCGCCTGGAGCAACCGGGGAAGCCGGCCGGGAACCGGCCGGTCGGACCCGGACAGCCAGACTTCCGGGGTGGTTGCCGCGAGCATCGCGCCCAGGATCTCCAGTCCCATCAAGGGCGGCGTGGTTCTTCGTGCCGAACTCGTCGATGAACAGCGAGACCCGGGTGTCTTGCAACGTGTTGACCAGCAGGCCCAGGCCGTCGGTTGCACCGGGAATGCCGAGCTGGCGGGCCAGCGCGCCGACGTTGATGAGTTCCCTGATGGCTCCGACCGTCAACCGGCTGCTGTCGATTGCGGCATTCTCCGCCTGGGCGCTGAGCTCGAGCCAGCCGGTTGGCGTCGCCAGCCAGGCCGCGTAGCCGCTCGTACCGAGCACGGCGTCGGCCTGCGGACGCACGGCTCCGGCGAGGAGCTGGATCGGGGTCTCCGTCAGGAGCAGGTTGAGGTCGTTGGTCCCGGAATCCTGCCCCAGCGTGAGAATGAGGCTCGAGTCGGGCGGCGGAGGTACCGTCCGGGTCGCCGCGAAGATGTCCGGGCGAGGATCGCTCTCAAACCCCAGGTACGTGCGCGTCCAGGGGGTCGACGCCGATGAGTTCGCCCGGCGCATCGTGCCCACGAGATAACGGGGCAGATAGTTCGCCTCGCCCAGGGAACCGCCCAGGGTGACCTGGGTGTTCACGTTGTTAAAGACCCAGCCCAGGCCCAGGGGCTGCGGATTCTGGCCGGTGGACACGCTCGTGACAAACAGATAGCCGGCGCAGGCCGACGGAGGCTGGGAGGCGACCCCGGCGATGAAGGTGGGCGAATCCGCGGATTGACCCGATTCGCGATGAAATCGGGCGAGCCGGTTCGCGAACTCGGACACGTACGCGGGCGCGTCGCACACGGTCCCCGGTGCGCCGGGACAGTCGGCCGAGGCTGAACCCGGGATACCGGTCAAGATCCAGTGCCTCGACGGCGCAGCCGACCCGTTCGGGGGAAAGAACTGGTCCGCCACGTCATTCCAGTCAGCTTCATACGGGTCGCCGGGTTGAGCGAGGCGAAGCGCGAGCGGGAGCGTGCGACCGCGCCCGTCGCCGGGAGGATCGGGCAAGAACGAGGCGGACAAACGACCCTCGATGGCGACCCCAGAACCGGTCGCCGAGAACCCGGTGATCTCACCGGGCGCGCCCGTGGGCCAAAAATTCGACAGGAACTGGGCAAGTCCCGCGCTGACCTCCGAACCCTCCAGACGAAACGTCCCTCCCTGAACCACGTAAGCATCCGAGGGGTTAATCGGGATGGGCTGAACGAACTGCCCGAGGTCCAGCTCCAGATCGGTGGACACATTAACGCTTGCCGATGTCGGATTGACCTGCGTCGTGGAAAGAAACGTGAACAGCACCTGGAAGTTCGATTGCGACCGTACGTACCACTGCGGCATGTCCGCATGGCCGTCCGCCTGCTGGAGGGGGGTGAACAGGAACGGCAGTTGGCTCGCCTGGAACAGGAGCAGGAGCTGCGCGGGCTGGTCGGCCTCCCTGCGCCTGGAGCGGACCCGAACCCCCTCAAGGGAAACGACACGAAAAACTGGTCGACGTGGACGCTTGCCATCGCTTTTTGCCTCGCAAGGCCTCGGTCGTCATCCGTGTCGTTCGGAAGCGCATGAGAATACGCCGGGATATCCAGTGACGACTCGGTCAACCGTACGCGAGCGTTTCGAGCCGGTTTCCCCAGCGATTTGCGAGCTTCGACCCGAGATCACCGATCGACCGCGTCACCCCGCGACAGGGAAGGGTATCTCACCACTTCAAACGTCTCGACGCAACAAAAAAATCGCCAAACGCGACGTGCATGTGTCCAGGGTCGATCTCGGAGCGCAGGCCCGGGAGTCGCAAAAAAATTATCGAATATTATATTATATTAAAAATATGAATTTTTAATATTTAAATTTGCCTTCACATATCCGCCTGGGCCACCGTGCCGGGAGACACCGGAGTCCGGCTTCAGTCGGTCCGCACTCGACGTTCGTTGAGCTCGGCCGAGTCGAGGATGTGGAGGGTGCCGTCGGCGTTGAGGACCATGCCGGTGGCGATCTGGATCGACCGTTCGATCTGGCGTGCGGAGGTCGTCAGGGTGTCGGGGACGTTCCAGAGGAACGCGGTGTTCTCCTGACCTCCCGAGAGGACGGTCCGGCCATCGGGGCTGAAGGTCACGAACCAGACCTGGTTCTCGTGGCGGAACGCCGGTCCGATCGGCTTGCCGGTCACCTTGTCCCAGAGCTGGGCGGTCCGATCGTAGCTCCCGGTGGCGATGAGGCGGCCATCGGGGCTGATGGCCAGGGCCCTCAGCAGGCCCTCGTGCCGCAGGGGCGCGGTGATCGACACGCCGGTCCGCGCGTCCCAGAGTCGAGCCACCCGGTCCCAGCCGCCGGTGATCACGGTCTTGCCGTCGGCGCTGTAGGCGGCGACCGAGACGGGGCCGTCATGCTGCAACGGGGCCACCCGGAGCCTGCCCGAGTCGAGGTCCCAGATCCGGGCCTTCATGTCGTCGCTGCCGGTGAGGAGGGCCCGGCCGTCGGGGCTGAAGGCCAGGCGCCCGGACCCATCCATCGTGCCGGAGCGGCTTGCCCAGCGGGGTGCCGTCGTGCGCGTTCCAGAGCCGGACGGTCCGGTCCTCGCTGCCGGTGGCGATCCGTTGACCGTCGGGGCTGAAGGCCGCGGCCTCGACCCAGCCGTCGTGCCGCATGAGGCGCCCCACGGGGACGCCGGTCCGCGCGTTCCAGAGCCGAGCGGTCTTGTCGGTACTGCCGGTCAGGACGGTATCGCCCCGCGGGCTGAAGGCCACGGTCCGGACCTTATCGTCGTGATTCAGGGGCTGGCCGATCGGTGTGCCGCTCTGAGCGTCCCAGAGCCGCGCGGTCCGGTCGGCGCTGCCGGTCAGGACGGTATCGCCCCGGGGACTGAAGGCAATCGCCTCGACCGAGTCGCCATGCAGGAGCGGCGGACCGATCGGGTCGCCGGTGGCCGCCTTCCACAGGCGCGCGGTGTGGTCCTGGCTCGCCGAGAGGATCGTCTTGCCGTCAGGGCTGAAGAGCACGGCCCGGATGAATCCCACGTGCGAGAACGACAGGCCCGAGGTCCGGGCCGCCTCGTAAACCAGTACCGACTTATCATAGCTTCCGGTCACCAGGTTCCGACCGTCGGGACTAAATGCGACCGACGTGATCGTATGCTGGTGGCGAAGCGGGGGACCGATCGGCACGCCGCGGGCCACGTCCCAGAGCCGGCCGATCCCTTCGATGGTGCCCGTCAAGGCGGTCTTGCCATCGGGGCTGAACGACACGGCGCGGACGCAGTGCTGGTGCCGGAGGGCGCGCCCGGTCAGCTTGCCGGTCGAGCGGTCCCAGAGCCGCGCGGTCCGGTCGTAACAGCCGGTCAGGAGCGTCCGGCCATCGGGGCTGAACGATACCGACGAGACCCAGTCCTGATGGGTCAGGGGCTCGCCGATCGGGGCCGCCGGTCGTGGCGTTCCAGAGCCGCGCGGTCCGGTCCCAGCTCCCCGTCGCCACGGTGTTGCCGTCGGGGCTGAAGGCGACGGCGACGACCAGGTCGTTATGCTCCAGGGGCGGCCCGATCGGCCGGCCGGTCTCGCGGTTCCAGATCCGTCCCTTGTGGTCGACGCTGGCGGTCGCGATCGAACGACCGTCGGGACTGCACGACACCCCGATCACCTGGAAGGGGTGGCGGAACTCAGCGCCTTCCTGCGACCCGGTCCGCACGTTCCATTGCCGGACGACGGCGTCGTCGCAACCGGTCAGGAGCGTCTGCCCGTCGGGACTGAACACCAGCGGCGCAGACCTTCTGCGCGTGGACGATCGGCTCGCCGATCGGCTCGCCGGTCGTGGCGGAGCGAAGCTGGACCAGACCGTCGTCGGTCCCGATCGCGAGAATCTTGCCGTCGGGACTGAACGCGACGGCCTGAACCTTGTCGGTCTGCTCGCACCGGAGCCGCAGGGCATGAATCCGGGGCCACCACGAAGCCACGTCGAGCCGGAAGGCGCGTTCGAGGTCCGGGTCGCGCGCCACCTCCGCGCTCTTGAGCCCGCGCAACAGCCAGAGAATTCCCTGCGCCACATCGCCCTGTTCGCAGAGGATCTGGCCATGCTCATAGGCCAGGTGCGCCGACTGCTGATCCACCTGCCGGCGACGCGACTCGACCTGGTAAAGCGCCTCGCGGATCTGGTTGGCGGAACGGTACTGGTAGACCGCCAGGCTGATCGACAGGCCAATCGCGGTCGCGATCGCGGCGGCGGCCAGCCCCAGCGCCACGGCGAGCGACGTCTTACGGCGGCACCACCGCCAGAAACGCCCCGGCGCGGCGATGGGCCGGGCCTTGACCGGCTCGTAGTTGAGGAACCGCTCGAGGTCCTCGGCCAGTTCGAGCCCGCTCCGGTAACGCCGGCCCGGGGCCTTCTCCAGGCATTTCATGCAGACCGTTTCCAGGTCGCGGGGCAGCCTGGGACGGAGTCGCGAGGGAGGCACCGGATCATCGTTCAAAACCTGAAGCACCGTTTCGAGCGGCGACTCGGCGCGGAACGGCGGACGGCCGGTGAGCATCTCGTAGAGGATCGCGCCGAGGCTGTAGATATCGACCGCCTGCGAGATTCCCGGCTCGGCCAGGGGCCGGGAGGAGCTTGATCCGGGACCCGAGCCCGTGTTCGCGCCCGCAACCGCTCCCGAGCGTTTCCGCACGGCTTGCTCGGGGGCCATGTAGCTCGGGGTGCCCAGGAACTGCTCGGTCAGGGTCGGAAACGCCCCGCTCGACTCGCCGTCCAGCCGCTTGGCCAGGCCGAAGTCGGTGATCTTGGGCGTACCGTCCTCGGTCAGCAGGACATTGGAGGGCTTGAGGTCGCGGTGGATGATTCCGTGGCGATGGGCTTCGTGGATGGCTCGGGCCAGCACCTCGACCAGCTCGGCCGCCTGCCGCGCGGACCGCGGCTTGCCGCCGATCTGGCGGGCAAGGCTCTCGCCCTCGACAAGCTCCAGGGCCAGGTACGGACGCCCCTCGTGCTCACCGATCTCGTAAATCTGCACGATGTTGGGGTGCTGGAGCCGCGCGATGGCCTCGGCCTCGCGGCGGAATCGGTCCAGCTCGCGCGGCGTGGCGTTGGCCCCGGAAAGCACCATCTTGAGCGCCACAAGCCGGTCGAGCCGGCACTGGCGGGCCTTGCAAACAACCCCCATTCCCCCCCGGCCCAGCTCTTCGAGCAGCTCGTAACCCTCGGGCGCAGTCGATCGAGCCGATGGACCTCGACGGCCGTCGGCCATCCGGTTCCTGCGAGGCCGACCATACGGGCCGGGCGGTCCTCCCGGCCGAGGGATAATCCCGGCGGAGGGGTGCGCTTCAGCGCGATCAAGAAACGCGTCCGTCGGATGGACCGGCTCGCGGGTCTCGGCCCCGACCGACGACCCACCCGCCGGCATTTCCACCACGACGGTCAACCTTTCGAGCGAACGCTGGCAGCGCGCAGTGCTCGACGTGATCGCCGATCGTGTTCTCCTGGTCGGCGCCGAGCTCGCTGGCCAGCAAGTGACGGAGCTGATCGTCGGAAGGACAATCTTGAAGCATACTCAAACCTTCATATCGGAAGGCGCGACAAGCCCGCCAACCATTAGCTCGCGGAGGGCGTGAAGCCCTCAAGGCGGCGGATCTCTTCCTTGAGCAGCTTCTGAACATTGCTCTTGGCCTTGAAGACGGCGGCGACCTTCATCCCCAGGCGCTCGGCCACGTCCGATCCCGAAAGCTGCTCCAGGGCGGTCAGGCGGAAGGCTTCCCAGGTATGGGGCTCGACCCGGAGCCGTACCCGGGTGGTCGCCTCTTCGAGAATCTCGAGATCGAATTGTTCGTTGAGCCGCTCGACCAGGTCGTCGCGAGCCTCGACCGACTCGAGCCAGTTGTAGTCCGCCTGACCGTTGGAGCTAGCGCTCGGCTGCCCCCGGAGCCCGAGACGATCGGCTTGCGGCTAGCCACCAGGTCGCACAGGGTGTGGTGCGTCAAGGTTCGCAGCCAGCCCCGGAAGCTGAGCCCGGGATCGTAGCTGAAGGTCCGCATCTTGGTGCAAAGCGCCGCGAGGACCGCCTGGGTCACGTCCCTGGCATCGGCGTCCTGAAGGTTCCAGCACCGGCACCAGCCGTAGATCTTCGAGCCGTATCGATCGACGAACTCGCTCCACGCAATCTGGTCATTGGGCTGGTGCCGCAGTCTTCCCAGCAAGGTGGCGCTGGTCCGGAGATCGGGCGCATCCCTCATTGATAAGTACCCCTCCGGAGGGGAAGACCTGTCATGCGCTGGTGGTCTTCAATGCGCCAACGCCGGCGGGTTGCCCCGATCCGACGCGATGGTCTCTCGACGAACCCCTTCACGATCACGGTGCGTGTTTCCATCATACGACCCCGTGGTCCCACGTGCCAGGAGGCTCGTTTCGCGATCGCATCGCCGATTCTCAGTTTTTTTTCGCGGCCGGTTTCAGGTTTTCGTGTCCGAAGGCGTAATGATCCCAGGGGACAACCCGAACACATCGCGAGTTGATGTCGGATGGCCCGGTGAGTCACGATCGAGTGACCTTGCACCAAAGGCTGTCCGATCGGGTCCGTGGTGCCATCTCGTGCCGGTCTTGAGTTTCCAGGGCGAGCAAGGCACGGGCGCAGGGGTCATCGACCCCGACCGCGCCTCGTACCATGCAATGCCCGGCGGGACTTCACATCGTGAAGGAGGCTTCCGTTGCGAACCGAATGCTCTCGCATGTTCCGGGGCGGACTTGCCGCCCTGTTGCTTGGCCAGGTCGTGATTCTGGGCGGATGCGGCGGGAGCGCGGCCAGCGACCCTCTCACCGGACAGCCTCCTCCCAAGAACCGGTTCGAGGGGGTTCAGCGGATCAGCGAGAATAACAAGAAGCACGAACAGGAGATTCGCTCCAGGAGCGTGCGGCCGAGGTATTCCCCTTACCGAAAGTCCTAGCCGGTCGTCGATCCGCGTGCGACCAGGCGGCCCGACCGCGTCATGCCAGCCGATGGCTTCCCTTCGGTTCCTAGTTCTCGTGCCCAACTCAACTCTGAGGAGATAGACGGATGTCCTCGCGAACCCTCGGCCCACGCCTTCACCCCGCTCGACGTCGGTCGGGATTCACCCTGATCGAGCTCCTGGTGGTCATCGCCATCATCGCCGTGCTGATCGCCCTGCTCCTGCCGGCGGTCCAGGCCGCACGCGAGGCCGCGCGTCGGTCGAGCTGCGTCAACAACCTGAAACAGATCGGCCTGGCCCTGCACAACTATCACTCGACCTTCGACTCGTTCCCGCTGGGCAACGCCTGCACGGGACCGGGGATGGCGGCGGGATGCGCCAACTGGGACGGGTTCAGCCCGCAGGCGCAGATGCTCGGCCAGCTCGAGCAGCGACAGATTTACAACGCCCTGAACTTCTCGCTCGGGGGAAGCTACGCGGCCAACTCCACGGGGATCACGGCGAAGATCGCGAGCTTCCTCTGCCCATCCGACCCGAACGCGGGTCCGGGAGGGTTCGCCGGCTGGGACATGAACAGCGACAACGCCAACATCAACAGCTACTCGGCCTCGACCGGCACGACCTACATCCCGGGCGACAATGGTCAGGGCGGGACGTCCAGCACGGGGATGTTCGCCTACACGATGAGCTACGGCATCCGCGACTGCACCGACGGTAGCTCGAATACGATCTCCTACGCCGAGGGCCTCGTGGGCACTCCGACCCAGGCCGCGACCAGAGGCAACGGCGTCGAGGGTTCCGGCGGCACCCCCGTCTGGGGCGGCAAGAGCGTTGACGCCTACAGCAACGTGAATCAGGTGATGTCGAACCTTCAGGGCTGCAATTCGTCGTGGCAATCCGCCAAACCGGGTTATATCGTCAATACACGCGGATATCTCTGGGCCTTCGGAGTGACCGGATTCTCGCTCTTCACGACCATTGTCCCGCCCAGCTCGACAACGTATCCCTGGAGCACCTGCACCTTCTACGGCGGCGGCGGGTGGCCGGGGGGCGCCAACGGCGTCAACTTCTCGAACGCCGGCAGCTATCATCCCGGCGGAGCCAACGTGCTCTTCGGCGACGGCAGCGTCAAGTTCATCAAGTCGTCGGTCGCCCTGAGTCTCTGGTGGAGCCTCGGCACCCGTAACGGCGGCGAGGTGATCTCGGCCGACGCCTACTGACCTGACCGCTCCGGCGGCGGGCCTCGACGCGTCGAAAACCGCGGGCGGGAGGTTCTCGGTGGCAACACCGAGAACCTCCCGCCCGCTTCACCGCGCGGCCCCTGGGATCACTGGTTCTTCGCCGTGGTCGCCGCGCCGATCGGATCGCCCTGGACGATCCAGAGCATCGGCGTCGGGTCGGGAACCCAGATCCGGCGCCAGATCGCCTGCCACACCGCGTCGGGATCGAGCGTGCCCGGCTCGAACTTTTCCCTGCTCAGGGCCCTTGATGAACCAGCGGTCCAGGTGCCGAACGACGTGCCGGGCGGCCTCGTCGCCATAGCTGGTCCAGGTCCGGAGGATACCCGCGTCGCGGTCGATATCGCTGATCGCGTGGATACAGTTCATGGCGCGGACCTCCGACGATTCACGGAAGCCGATATCCAGCGCCTTGTAACCGACCTGCCGTCCCGGGACCCGACCCTCCAGGAGATCGATCTGGCGCAGCGCCCGATCGTACAGCGCACGGTCAATCCGATAAGGTCCCCACCGCGTGATCCTCAGCTCGCGCCGCATGGCCATGGCCAGCGCGTCGCGCGTGGTCCGGTTCTCCCCCGGCTCGGGAGGTGCCGATCGGCCGTCGCGGACAAGCAGACCCTGGGTCACGCCGCACTCATGCCCTCGCGGGCTGAACCAGTTGATGTGATGGAGCTCGACCGACGGCTCCCGACCCGCGCCCGATCGCCCGCCCGCCTCGCGGAACACCCGGGCGATTGTCGCAAAACAATGCGAGGTCTCCGGATGAAAACCCTCTTGCTGAGCCGCGAAGACGACCAGGTAGTACGCCTCCGCGCCCGACTGTCCCTCCGTCGATGGTCCAACCGTCAGCAGCAGGGCCGCCAGCGGGTAGGTGGCCCAGACCATCAATCTCCGTAGCCGACACCGTTGCGCGTTCATGGTGATAAGATCTTCGCTATTCGGTTAGCTCGTTAATATCGCCCCAGTCACCCTATATTACCGCATTTTTCGTGCCCGGGTCGGATTTGTCCGCCGCGACAATTACCGAACGTCCCCAGGACAAGGTAGAATAAAAGGGGAGGCACGTTTGCGATTCGAGCGATGGGATTCCGGGCCACCTGACCCAACGCGTCGCGGGCTCTCCTCAAGACGAACGGCAACCAGAGAGGTTCACCCAAATGGTACGGACCATCGCATGCCTGACGGCCTTGCTCCTCCTGGGGACAACGTCACGGGGAAGTGAGCTGGACGATGAGTTTGGGTCCAGCCCGCCGTCGAATGTGAAGCAAACCGTTGCGGACAAACCCGCTCCGTCCAGCCTCGCTCCTCCGGTCTTGATTGCCTTGCGTGATCCGACCACCTCCGCCAGCGCGAGTGAGCTTGACGCCGAATCACCCGTACAGGCATGGCACCATTTTGGTGGATTTGGCGGCTGGGGTGGTTGGGGACATTTTGGCGGATTTGGTTTTGGACGTGGTTTTGGCTGGGGCGGTCTGGGATGGGGCGGTCTCGGTTGGGGCGGTCTGGGATGGGGCGGTCTCGGATGGGGCGGTCTGGGATGGGGCGGATACGGAGGATATGGCCTAGGATGGGGTGGCCTCGGATGGGGCGGATACGGAGGATACGGCCTCGGATGGGGTGGAGGCTATGGGATGGGTTACGGCTACGGCATGGGGGGGTTAGGGCTCTTCGGCTACGGCTTTCCCCGCTGGGGCTGCTGGTGAATGAGGGAGAGACGTCCGGTATTGGTTCTGGGTCTTCTGGTCCTGACGCTGCTCGGGGACGCTCGTTCCGCCGACGCGCAGGGGACGGGCGCGCCGGCACGAATGGTTGACGCGGAGACGGTTCGGCGCCGGCTTGGCGTCGCGCCGGAATACGACGGGCTGACCGGCATCGCGTCGGTCAAGGTCGCCGTCCTCGATTACGGCTTCGATGGGATCGGCGGAGGAAGGGCGTATCTGCCCGCAAATGCCTTGCTGGTGGCGGATTATGACCCCGAATCCGTTCAGCGCTGGGGCCTGGGCGACCCGTTGTTCCGCAAACCGCTCGAGCCGTTGAACCGGCATGGCCGGGTGATGGCCCAGATCATCTGGGGAGTGACCGGGGCTCGGCCGGAGGGGCCGCGCTTCTACCTGCTGAACGCCAACGGACCGACCATGCTCCGCCGCGCGGTACGATACGCGATCGAGCAGGACGTGAACATCATCCTCTTCAGCAACGTGTTCGAGGGCGCGGGTAATGGCGACGGCCACGGTCCGATCGACCGGATCGTGGACGAGGCGATCGGGGCCGGGATCATCTGGATCAACGCCGCCGGTAACGATGGCGGCTGGGTGTATGAAGGGCCGGTCCGGGTTCTTCCCGATGGCTACCTGCGACTCCGCAACGGGTCGGACGTCGCCTCCCTGCGGTTCCGCAACCGGCTCGACGAGAACCGACTGACGATCACCCTGAACTGGAACGACTATCGGGACACCGAGGACGCCGGGACCGATAAGGACCTTGATCTCTATGTCGAGGACCCGGCCGGTCGTCGGATCGGCGCGGCCGAGAAGGTCCAGATCCAGGTGAAGGCCGCGGATACCCGTCCCGGGCCGACCGAAACCGCCAACCAGAGCCGGAACCCGCGCGAGCGACTGGTCCTGAACGACCTGGCCGCGAGCCCCGAGGTGGCGGCCGATCCCGAATATACCTACCGGATCAGGGTCCGGGTCAGGCGGGGGAAGTTCGGAGCCGGGGACCGGGTGCGGATCAGCCTCGCCCCCGAGCACGACGCGTACATGCCACCGGGCTCGACCATGCCCAGGCCGGCGGTCGAGTTCCTGGACGCGAGCAACCAGGGCGAGGTCTCGCCCCCGGCCGATCATCCCCTGGTCCTGACGGTGGGCGATCTGTCGCCGGTCTCGTCGCTGGGTCCCACGGCCGACGGCAGGCGGAAGCCCGACGTCGTGCTTCAGGATTCGCGGACGTACCTGAGCGACGGCCAGGTCTCGACCGGCTCGTCGAACGCGGCGGCCTACGTGGCCGGCGTGGTCGCGGTGCTCAAGGCGGCCGAGCCCCGGCTCGCCACGCGCCACCTGCTTCGGATCAGCCAGGCCGGTCCCAAGGTCACCGTCCCCCGCGGCCGATCCGCGCTCCGCGAGCTTCGCCTCTGGCAAACACCCATCCGCGCCCGGCTCGCCGCGATCGTGCGCGACCAGCGTTGACGGCAGTCAACCACCGGGAATCGAACGAATCATCGCCGCGTCGAGGGACTGCGGTATAATCGAGGTTTCGCCCGCCGACCGGTCCGGTCGCCCCGCCCGCAAACCCGGTACGCCCGCGCTCAGGGGAGCAACGATGCCCGAGTCTCTCGAATCGACCGATCCCGGTCTCAACATGCCGACCGACTACGCCGATTTCATCCGGCGCGTCCGCGCGGGGGACGCCGAGGCGGCGGCGGAGCTGGTCCGCAGGTATGAGCCCGAGATCCGTCTCGAGGTCCGCACCTGTCTCCGGCTTCGCGATGCGCGACTCCGACGGGTCTTCGACTCGATGGACGTCTGCCAGTCGGTCCTGGCCAGCTTCTTCGTGCGGGCGTCGGTCGGCGAGTTTGACCTGGACGAGCCCACCCAGTTAGTCCGTTTGCTGGTCGGCATGGCGCGGCACAAGCTGGCCGACCAGGTCAAGCATCATCAGCGAAGGCGCAGGGATATTCGACGCCTCGGCTCCGGCGACCCCGCCTACGCCGACCGCCAGGCCGCCGCGAGCGGCGAGACCCCCAGCCAGTTGATCTCCGGCCGCGAGCTCCTCCAGATGGTCCGCGCCCGCCTCAATGACGAGGAGCGCCGGATCGCCGAGCTCCGGTCGCAGGGGTTCGACTGGGCCGATGTCGCTTCCCACCTCGGCGGTACCGCCGAAGGACGACGCAAACAACTGGCCCGCGCCATCGAGCGCAGTGGATTGCGAGCTCGGGTTCGGGCTGGTCTCGAGTGGAAGTTGAGCAACCGAGAACCGAGATACGAGAAGCGGAAAGCTCATGCCCCTCACCTCCCGCGGATCAAGCGACAGCGCCCTCGACGAGCCGGTGGCGGACCTGCGCGACCGGATCGCGCAGGCCGTGGAGCCTGGTCCCGACGCCCTTCGCGACCTCTGCTGCGACGACCAGGCCGAGCGCTGGTTCGCGGGCCAGCGCATCCCGGCCGAGGCTTATCTCTGCCTTCATCCGGCGTTCCATCACGACGATGAGGCCGCCTTCGCCGTCATTTACGGCGAGTTCGCCCTCCGCGAGTCGCTGGGTGAGTCGCCGGACACCGCGGAGTTCCGCTGGCGTTTCCCCCGGTTCGCGGCGCGGCTCCAGCGTCAGATCGACCTCCGTCGCGCCCTGCGAACCGAATCGGAGACCACCGATCCGCCCGGCGCGTCGCCTGCGGCCGATCCGGAAGATGATGCGTCCGAGGTGCTCAACAACGCCCCCGACGTGCCGGGTTACCGACTGCTCTCGGTCCTCGGTCACGGTGGGATGGGGGTCGTCTACAAGGCGCGTGACCTGAGCCTCAAGCGTCTGGTCGCGTTGAAGGTGATCCGGGGAGGAGTCCACGTCTCCGATGGAGCGGGAGGGGGTGCCGGGTTCGGGTCCCTCGCCCGGTTCCGGGCCGAGGCCGAGGCCGTGGCGCGGTTCCAGCACCCGAACCTGATCCAGGTCTACGAGGTGGGTGAGCTCGCCGATTGGGGCTATCTCGCGCTCGAGTACGCCGGCGGAGGCAGTCTCCAGCAGGCCCTCGCCGGTAATCCCCAGGAGCCGCTTCGCGCCGCGGCCCTGGTCGAGGACCTGGCGCGAGCGGTCGATTACGCGCCACCGACGCGGGATCATTCACCGCGACCTCAAGCCGGCCAATGTCGTGTTGACCGAGGACGGTATTCCCAAGATCACCGATTTCGGACTGGCCAAGCTCCTCGAATCGCCCGAGAGCCTCACGCACTCCGGGGCGATCCTGGGCACGCCGAGCTACATGGCCCCCGAACAGGCCCGCGGCCTGTCGCGCGAGATCTGTCCGGCGACCGACGTCCACGCCCTGGGCGCGATCCTCTACGAGATGTTCACCGGCCATCCCCCGTTCAAGGGAGCCACGCCCATCTCGACCCTTGAGCAGGTCGCCACCCAGGAGCCGATCGCGCCCGGTAAGCTGCTCCGGCACCTGCCGCGCGACCTGGAGACGATTTGCCTGAAATGCCTGGAAAAAGAGCCGCGCCGGCGCTACGGGACCGCGCTTGAGCTCGCCGACGACCTGAACCGGTTCCGCGCCGGACGGCCCATCCTGGCGCGGCCGGTGCCGATCGGGATCAAGATCTGGAAGTGGGCGCGCCGCAAGCCGAGCACGGCCACGGCGCTCCTCTGCGGTGTGCTCGCCGTGGGGCTCGTCGTGATCGCCTCCACCGACTACAACGCCCGGCTCCGCGGCGCCTTGCGATCCGCCCGGACCGCGCGGATCGCCGCCGAAGCGGGGACGAGGTCGGCCCTCGAACAGCGCAACCTCGCCCTCAAGGCGCTCAACCAGCTAGTTTACGAGGTCCAGGAGACCCTGGCCGCTGATCCCAACACCCGGCCGGTCCGCCGCGGTTTGCTCGACACGGCGATCAGCGGCCTCGACGCGATCGCCCAGAGCGCCGAGGCGTCGGCCCCCGACCTGAGCCGGGCGGTCGCGCATCAGAAGCTGGGCGAGATCTTCCGCCAGATCGGCCGGGCGCGCGAGGCGCGCCGCCAGCTCGAACAGTCGATCAACCTGGCCGAGCGGCTCGCGAAGGCGGACCCGCGCGACCTTGCGGTCGCCGAGTGTCTCTATGCCGCCTGTTACAGCCGGGGCGAGCTGAACCTGACGTCCGGCCAGCCTGATGCCGCTCGCGACGACTATCTGCGGGTCGTCAAGCTCGCCGAGTCGATCGCCGGCAACCCCGCCGCCGATCGCCTCGTCGCCCGTCGCGGACAGATCGAAGCCTACCTCCAGCTTGGCCGCGTCTATAACTACCTGGGCGCCGCCGCCCCGGCCGAGACCTGGTTTCACAAGATGCACGACCTGGCCGAGCGCTGGGTCCGCGACGACCCCTTGAATACACGCGCCAAGGACCTCCTGGCCATCAGCTACCGCAAGCTCGCCGACGTCCGCAAGCTCGCCAATCAGCTCGACGCGGCGCGCGATGACTACCTGCGGGCGATCGACCTGAACCGCGAGATCCTCGCGATCGAGCCGCTCGATTTCGGCTACAAGACCGACCTGGCCGTCGCGCTCGAGGACCTGGCCGGCGTCGAATCACGCCGCGGTCAGGCCGGCACGGCCCGCGCCCTCTTCCACGAAGCCGAGCAGCTCTTCGGCGAGCTGGCCGAGACCGACCCCGAGAACCTCCGCACCCGCCTTCGCCTGGCCCGGACCGAGAACAACGGCGCGGCCCTCGAGCGCGCCCAGGGCCGCTACGAGGAAGCCGCGCGGTTGATCCGACGCGCCCTCGCCCATCTGACCCGCCTGGCGGGCGAGGGCCGGCTCGATGACCGCCCTGATATAAAATTTAATGATATCAACAAGCTAAGAGACGATCTCGCCTTCTGCGAGGCCGCGCCCCTGGCCCTCAAGATCGACAGCGATGCCACGCTGGGCTCGCTTCCGGTCCGCGAGGCGGCTCGATTGCTGGCGGTCCGGGTCCGGGCGCTCGCCGAGCAGGCTCGATCGGCCGAGGCCCGGTCCGCCGCCGGGATGCTCTGTCAGCTCGAGGCCGATTCCCCCGAGGACCTGCTCGCCCTCGCCGACGCCCTCGCCGCCTCCGCCGTCACCTGGAAACCGTGCGCGGAGCGCGCCCTCCAGGTTCTGGAAACCGCCGTCCGCCAGGGCCGTCTGACCCGCGCGACGATCGAGAACGACCCCGCCCTCGCCCCGATCCACGGGCTGCCCGCCTATCGCAAGCTTGTCGAGCACGTGAACCCTGAGAAATGAACGACTCGCATCGGATTCATGCCCCGGTATATCAGGAACTCTTCAGCGGAGACAAAGCGTGGAAGTCTGGGTCCGTATCGCCGTGCTCTCGTTGGGGGGCGTGCTCGGGGTCAACGCTCGCTACTGGCTGGGCATCTGGATCAGTCGATGGGTGACGTCGCAATTCCCCTGGGCGACGTTCGTCATCAACATCTCCGGGTCGTTCGCCATGGGAGTACTGACGGTCTTGCTGACCCGGTGGGTGCCGCACCACTACCTCCGGATCATGGTCCTGACCGGCTTCCTGGGCGGCTACACCACGTTTTCGAGCTTCGCGATCGAATCGGTGGGACTCTGGGAGCGCGGCGAGCGCGGACTGTCGCTGTTCAACATGGCCGGCAGCGTCGCGGCGGGCGTGTTCGCGGTCGTGCTGGGCATCGTCCTGGCGCGCGATCTCATCGTGCCGGCCTGGGAGCGCAGGCCCGCGCCGGCTCATCGGGTCTCGAAGTCCTCCGGCGCGTCGTCGCTCCGGCTCCCACCCGACGTCGATGTCGACACGGATGCCTCGTGAGGCGGACCCCACAATGAGGGGACATCGATCACCAGTCAACCACCGATCCGTCATCCTCGTCGTACAGCTCGGCACTTCTCCATGCGTGGCCCAGCCTGGCCGCGACGGCGTCATCATCCAGGGTGATTCCGAGACCGGGACCGGTGGGCAGGTCGAGGTAGCCGTCGCGGACCTGGAACGGGTTCTTCAGATAGCCCTCGCCCAGGCTGACCTGCTCCTGGCACAGGAAGTTGGGGATCGACGCCGCGATCTGGACGCCCGCCGCCAGCGAGATCGGGCCAAGCGGGTTATGAGGCGCGATCGTGGCATAGTAGGCCTCGGCCATCCCGGCAATCAGCCTCACCTCCGTGATTCCCCCTGCGTGGCAGAGGTCGGGTTGAAGGATCACCGCCGCCTGCTTCTCAAGCACCTCGCGGAACCCCCATTTTGTGAACACACGTTCGCCCGTGGCGATGGGCAAATACGTTGATCGAGCGATCTCGGCCATCACGTCGTGGTTCTGCGCCTGCACCGGCTCTTCGATGAACATGGGCTGATAGGGTTCGAGCGCCTTGATCAGGAGCTTGGCCGTCGCGGGGCTGATCGCCCCGTGGAAGTCGATGGCGATGTCGGCGTCATCGCCCACCGCCGCCCGGAGCGCGGCGAAATGCTCGGCGGCCTTGTGGATCTCGGCCACGGTCTCGACATAGCGCGGCGGTCGCGAGAATCCCGGGCGGGTCTTGAACGCGGTGAAGCCCTTCGCCTGGGCCTCCTTGATCGCCGCGGTCGTCCGCGCATCGCGCGTAGACCCGGACCCGGCGCCGGGTCGGGCCGCCCAGCAGCTCGTAAACCGGCACGCCCAGGGCCTTGCCCTTGATGTCCCACAGCGCCATGTCGACGCCGCTCAGGGCGCTGGTCAGGATGGGGCCGCCGCGGTAGAACGCGTGCCGGTAGATCGCCTGCCAGTGATGCACGACCTGGCGCGGGTCCTTGCCCACGAGATAGGGCTCGATCTCCTTGACCGCCGCGGCGACCGTCTCGGCCCGCCCCTCGACCAGAGGCTCGCCCAGGCCGATGATTCCCGCGTCGGTGTGGACCTTCAGAAACAGCCAGCGCGGCTGGACGGTGAACGTCTCCAGCTTGGTGATCCGCAATGGATCGCGACCACGGACCGGCGCCTCGTTGCCCTGGCGCTCCGCGGCGGCCTCCTCGGCCTGAGTGAGGGCCGCCAGTCCCAGCCCCACGCTCGCCGCCGCCCCGGCCGTCAACAGAGTCCGCCGCCTGATCTCGGGATCTGACGCCCGATCGCCCGGAGTCTCCATGAGCCACGACCGCCTTTCGTGTCGATGAGTTGAACCGACGGAACGCCGACCTGTTCCCAACCCCGCGCCGATTCTAACCCGCGCCGAACCGCATTCCCACTCCCGGCACAACCTGCTCGACAAGCCGCCTCCGCTCCGATACGACAGTACCTCGCAACTTCCGAACCGCCCATCGACGATCAGGACCTCCGTGCCCATGTCGCCGTCCCACGTCCGATACCGGGTGCTGGCCTTCTGCGTGGCTCTGGCGGCGATCACGTATCTCGATCGGGTCTGCATCGCGCAGACGGCGCCGCTGATCACGGCGGAGATGCATCTCTCGGAGCGCCAGATGGGCTTCGTCTTCAGCGCGTTCACCCTGGCCTACGCGCTCTTCGAGATCCCGACCGGCGCCTGGGGCGACCGCGTCGGCACCCGACGCGTGCTGGCCCGGATCGTGATCTGGTGGTCGAGCTTCACCATCGCCACTGCCGCCGCGTTCAACTACGCCTCGCTGCTCGTGGTCCGGTTCCTCTTCGGGGTTGGCGAGGCCGGCGCGTTTCCGAACGTCTCGAAGAGCTTTTCGCGCTGGTTTCCCCTGGCCGAGCGCGGCACGGCGCAGGGGATCTTCTTCATGGGGGCCCACCTGGGGGGCGGCCTGACGCCGATCCTGGTCACGATGCTGCTCGACGTGATGCCCTGGCGGATGGTCTTCGTCGTGTTCGGAGCCATCGGGTTCGTCTGGGCGCTGGCCTGGTCGCTCTGGTTCCGGGACGAACCCCGCGACCACCCGGCCGTGAACGCCGGCGAGCTCGCCTGGATCGAGGCCGGCCGGATCAAGGAGCCCGCGCATACCCTCGACCTGGCGACCTTGCGCCGTCTCGTCACCGACCGTAACGTCGTGGCGCTCTGCCTGATGTACTTCACGCAGGCTTATGGGTTCTATTTCAACCTGACCTGGCTTCCCACCTATCTGAAAAAGGCGCACGGGTTCGAGGCCAGCCAGCTCGGACTGCTTGCGGGCCTTCCCCTGATCCTCAGCGCCGCGGCCGACCTGACCGGCGGCGTGACCAGCGACGCCCTCGTTCGCAGGTTGGGACCCCGGGCAGGGCGGTGCTGGGTCGGCGGGATCTCGCTCGTGGTGGCCGGCGCCGCTCTGATCGCCGGAGCCCTGGTCGACGACCCGCTCCTCTCGGCCTGGCTGATCGCGCTGGCGGGAGCGGCCGACAGCTTTCTCCTGGGCGCGGCCTGGGGCACCTGCCTCGACATCTCCGGCCCGCACGCCGGCACCGTGACCGCCACCATGAACTCCGCCGGACAGATCGGCGCGGTGCTCAGTCCGATCGTGCTCTCGCGCTTCCTCGGCCCGTCCCACCAGGACTGGACCACGCCGATCGTCCTCGCCGGTGTCCTGTACCTTGCCGGCGCGACCTGCTGGACCGTCATCGACCCGCGCCGGCCGATCGCGCTGGCACCGCGACCGGCCGAGCACGAAGCGTAGCCGAATCCGATCACGATCCATCGATCAGTACGCGCTGGCGTCGATGACCTCGCCACCGGCCATGGTCCCGAGCGCCGCGTAGGCGCCCAGGTTGATCGAGCTCTTGACGAACTTGACCGAACCGTCGAGGAAACCCATGTTCACGCCGCCCGCGTGGTTCGAGTTGGCCGGGAGCATCGTGCGGAACTCGGTCGCCCCTCGCCCGCAGCAGGGTGAGTCGGTCGGGAACAGGCACGCGACATGGTTGGGCGCCATGATATGGCTGTACGGCCCACCGCCGCCGCTCCAACCGTCCATCCAGTTCTGACCGGTGGCATCGAACGCCGGACCCCCGTTACGGCTGCACTGAGCGTTCAGCGTCGTCAGCGTCTGGATCAGCGAGCCGGTCAGCGCGGGCTGGGAATACCGGGTGTCGGTGATCGTCATCTGATACCAGACACCCTGCGGTCCATCCTGGGGAGGTGTGCCTCCCGTCGTGAGGAGCGACCCCTTTCCCTTGCGGAACTCGCTCCAGATCGCGGTGTTCGACGTGCCGTCGGTGATACTGGCCAGGCTCACGACGCCACCGTACGTCGTGTTATCGACGAAGTACGCCGGCCCGTCGAACCGGCCTCCGTTGAACGAGAGGGTCGTGCCGATGTTGTTGGCGTAATTGTTGGGCGCCACGATCGTTCCGGTCGGGCGCTGGAAGTTCGGGAAGACGCCGTCCGACGGACACAGGAACGCGTTGACCGTCGACCGGTAGACCGTCGAGTTGACATAGCCGTAGGTCAAGCTATTCCACGAGAGGGCGAAGTTGACCGCGTTGTAGAGGACCGTCTGCTCGAGGTAGGGAAGGATGCGGGGCTTCATCCCGAAGTCGAGCGCCTTGTTATCCGCCCCCTTCATGGTGGCCTCCGCCGTGGGCGGGAGCACCCCGTTGACATCGTGATAGTTCATGATGGCCAGCCCGAGCTGCTTCAGGTTATTCACGCACTGCGCCCTCCGGGCCGCCTCGCGAGCGGCCTGGACCGCCGGCAAGAGAAGCGCGATCAAAACGGCAATGATGGCGATGACGACCAGAAGCTCGATTAATGTGAAACCGCGAACGCGATCTTTCATGGGGGGGACTCCTGAGACCACCGCGAAAGGAAGACGATGCGACAGGTTGAAGGGGCTACCCGCGCGTCGATCGCGCGGCGTGGCACGAACAGGACCGCCGATCAACCAACCGATGTGAGGGACCTGCACTCGACGAAACCCAACAGACGGGTCGGCCTCTCCGTCGCGTGAACGGACGCGGTCGGAGGTAATCCGTACGAACGCCCGCGCGGTGACGCGATCAAAACCGTGTGATTCCCAGCCACGAATCGCCAGCGGTCAAGTCGTCGCGACCTTTCTCCACGATCACGAAGCGCGAAGGTCGCCGGGTCCTAAGCCCTGGGGATTCCCTGAGAGATGAGGCCGAGTGAATTCAGTGTACTCCGAACCGAGCGCGCTGATCCTGAATATTCGTGCCATTTTCTAGCACGATGATGCCAATCTGGAAAGTTCCTCTTTCGTTCAAGAGCGCCGCCGAAGCGTCGATGCATTCGTCCGACGTGTTAACACCGGTCGAATCGGATGCGCCTTCGCGCACGATCCTTTCGGCAACCTCGACGGACCAGGAACGAAATCCCCCGATCGCTCTGACCGCATTTCCCGATATTAAAAGAAGGACGGGTCAACTTGCGCCGCCCCGCGCCTGGCAAGTTGTGCGGCCCGAAACAACTGGTAGGGTTGTATCGATTCCTACGAAAATATCGACATGGCCCATCTCCGAAGTCCGGCACAAACGAACTCGGCCCGTGCGCAAACGAACTCGACGGCTGGCACAAACGAACTCGGCCCGTGCGCAAACGAACTCGACCCGAGTACAAACGAACTCGATCCGAGCACAAACGAACTCGACACCCGGCACAAACGAACTCGACCCGAGCACAAACGAACTCGACGGCTGCGCGCAAACGAACTCGACGGCTGGCGCAAACGAACTCGACGGCTGGCACAAACGAACTCGACCCGTGCGCAAACGAACTCGGTCGGCCTGAACTTGTGGGACCCGTGGCAACCGGGGTCGGAAGCGAAGAAGCTCGTCGGAGTCCAGGCTGGCGCGGGAATCGATTGTGACGGGGATGTCCTAATTCTCGACCTGGAGGAAATATCATTTGAACGAGGTCGCACATTGAAGATATCGAATACCCGTCGCGGACCCTCGCGCCGGACGAATCGGGTAACGGCATGCAGTACGACGCGCCCCGAGGTCGAGGTGGAAGAACGCTCAGGATTCTTCCGGCTCTATCTGGCGAATCAACATCGTATCCAGGCGTATATTTTCACACTGGTGCCCAACCGGGCCGACGCCGAGGATCTGTTCCAGGAGACGTCAACCGTCCTGTGGTCAAAGTTCGCCGAGTTCACACCCGGGACCGATTTCGTCGCCTGGGCGTGCCGGGTGGCGTTCCTGAAGATCTGCAATCATCGCAAGAAGCAGGCTCGTTCACGGGTTACGTTTGATGACCGGGTCCTCTCGCTGCTCCAGGAACGAGCGGTCGAGCTGGCCCCTCGGCTCGACCTCCGGCGCGAGGCCTTGCAGGAATGCCTCCATCGACTGGCCGACCGCGATCGACAGCTCTTGATGATCCGCCACGAGCCGGGCGGAAACGTCGAGCGCACGGCCCTGCTGACCGGCCGGACCGTGACAGCGGCTTACAAGGCACTTCATCGCATCCGTAAACTTCTGTTCGACTGCGTGTCGCTGCGACTCGCGGAGGCACCCGAAGCATGACAACTCCGAGCGACGACCACCTGATCGAGTTCGACCAGTTGCTGGCCGACCTGCTCGAAGAGCGGATCACGGCCGCGGGCTTCGCACGGTTTCAGGAATTGCTGAGTACCACACCGGAGCTACGCGACCATTACATCGAATCGGTATCTCTTTTTAACGACCTCTGTGGAGTGGCGAGCTTATCGATCGGCACCAGCGACCGGCTTCCCGAACTGATCGGATCGTCATCCCGCCCGACCGTACCGCGTCCCGTCGGCGAGGTCGTCGGTTCGCGACCCTGGCTCGCCTGGTCGATCACCGTGGCGGCGTGCATCATGGCGCTGGTGTCCGGCATCCTGGCGATGGGTCGTCGGTCGGGAGGGATTCCCGCTCGCTCGCCTTTGACGGCCCGGTCCGAGACAGGAGGGCTGGCATTCGAACCCGGCCTCCGCCATGTTCCGGGCGAGGGAGGCGCGATCGCGACATTGATCAAGCTCGATCGCGCCCGATGGGACGCGACCGGGGCCGGAGCCGTGAGTCATCAGGTCGGCGAGGTGTTCGGCCCGCGTCGCTTGCGGCTGATCTCGGGGCGGGCCACGCTGGCGTTCGTCAACGGGGTCATGCTCACCCTCGAAGGACCGATCGACCTGGATCTGGTCACCGGCGATCGGATCTTCTGCCGCCGCGGCCGTCTGCGGGCCCGGGTCCCTCATGGAGCCGAGGGATTCGTGGTCGCGACGACCGGCTCGGCGGTGATCGACCATGGGACCGAGTTCGCGATGAACATCGAGGCCAATGGAACGGCCCGGGTCATGGTCTTCGAAGGACAGGCCGAGGCGGCTCTCCTCGACAAGGCAGGCTCCGCCAAGCACACCCAGATGGTCGAGCGAAGCCATGCGTTCGAGATCGATCCCCGCGCCGGCCGGATCGCCGAGGCTGTGCCGCGATCCGACGCCTTCGTCGCCGCGATCGAGAACGAGACCCCCGCGCTTGTCCTGGCCACGACTTATCCCGCCGCGGTCCTGGGGTCCCGGCCGCGAGGTTACTGGCGGTTCGAGACGGTCAACGCCGGCGAGGTTCCGAACGAGATACCCGGCGGGCCGCCGCTCCGCGTCCACGGACCCGTCGTCATCGCCCCCGATCGACGATCCAATGGCTTCGCCGGCTTCAGGGCCGGCGCGCCCGACCAGTTTCTGGATACCGGAGATTTCTGCTGGGCGTTGCCCGGCACGCCGGGTCATGCGGTCGAGATCTGGTTTCTGGCCGAAAGCTTCAGCCGGTCCGTTCTGGTCGGACTGTACCCCCCGGAAGACCGGATACCCGCGAACGCCTCCTGGGAATGGCCTCACAACCTGATCCTGGAAACGACCGCCCGCGAGCGCCACTCGCTCTTCCGGCCGGCCTCGGTCCGGTTCCTCCACCGTTGGCCGCTCGATAGCCGCGTGGGCGACAACATCTGCTCGGATAGCAATTACGTTCCCCGCCGATGGCATCATGTCGTGGCGCAGAAGAGCGAGGAGCGCATGGAGCTTTACCTCGACGGGGTCGAACAGACCCTCTCGCTCGCGCCCGACCATCCGAACGCGTTGTGCCACCTGGTGGTCGGGCGTCGAACACCCGGGACGACCGATCCCAAAGATTCCCGATCCTTCGTGGGCCGGCTCGACGAGCTGGCCCTTTACGACCATCCCCTGTCCGCCGAACAGGTCCGGAGTCATTTCCGGCTGGCGAATCCGTGAGGTGCCCGGCCACCTACCCGAGGCCGTCGGGCCGGTCGGCGAGTTGATCGATTCCCTTCTTTGCTTCCGTCGTGTCGACCAAACGGCTCGCGTTCGCGAGCGATACTCCTCCTTTCCCGTCGTTCTGGAGCGTTAGCATGAAGAAGCGTGGCTTCACCCTGATCGAACTCCTGGTCGTGATCGCCATCATCGCCGTCCTGATCGCGCTGCTACTACCCGCGGTGCAGGCGGCCCGCGAGGCCGCTCGCCGTATCCAGTGTACGAACAATCTCAAACAGCTCGGGCTCGGACTTCATAATTATCATTCCGTCAACGACGCCTTCCCGATGGCGGCCGGGCCTCCCGGCGCTGGACAAGAGTGTGGCGCACGGCCCGAGCATCCTGGTCTACATGCTGGGTCAGATCGAACAGCAATCGCTCGCCAACGCGTTCAATTTCAACCTCGGGGCCATCGACGGCGCCTCGGCCTCCTACACGGCCTTGAACTCGACCGTTTTCAACGCGAGCGTGAAGACCTTCCTCTGCCCGTCCGACTCGGGCAACTCCGTGTACCCGAGGGCGACCAACTACGTCTGCAGCGTGGGACCGCAGTTCCGTTACGACGCGGGGAGCACGGCCGGGGTGGGCCTCGGAATGTTCGCGATCCAGATGGCCTGGGGAGTCCGCGACGCCATCGATGGGACGACGAACACACTGGCGTTCGGTGAGGTCCTCATCGGAGACAATAGCGCCGGCTCACTCAACGGGGCGGAACGCTACTCCAACCTTCCCTGGCCGACCGGCACAGGCGCGCTCTACGGCGGCGCGGTCGGCGCGGGGATGGATCAGGTCATGCCGGGCGCACAGGCGACCCTGAACACCTACAACACCTCGTGCAACGCCGCCAGGAGCGCGAACAAGAGCCAGTTGAATGATTCCCAGAGCTTCTGGGCCTCGGGGCGGATGCACTACGGGCCGATCATCTCGACCCTGTCGACCCCGAACTCGCCGAACGCCGATTGTTGCCCCTACCCCGCCTTCGGAGGTAACTTCGCCATGCGGAGCCGACACCCGGGGGGTGTCAACACACTGTTCGCCGACGGCAGCGTCAAGTTCATCAAGAACAGCGTCAACCTGTACACCTGGTGGGCCCTGGGCTCCAAGGCCGGAGGTGAAGTGATCAGCGCCGATGCGTATTGAGCCGCCCGGTACCATCCCGGTTCGCCGTGGGGACGCATGCATCCGCTGTATCCCCACGCGAGCCGTGGTAAACTGGGCCGGCAGGCTCCATTCGAGGCTCGTTCATTACTGGAAGTTTGATAATATGTTGAAATGCAGATTGACTGTGTTCGGGTTGCTGATGATCGCCGCGTGCGTGGCGCGGGGCGGGGAGGTGAAGGTCGAGAAGGACGTCGCCTATCTCGGCCCCGACCGCAAGGAAAAGCTGGACCTCTACCTTCCCGCCGAGGAGCCGAAACCCGGTGCGAAGCGGCCCGGCATCGTGATCATCCACGGAGGAGGCTGGACGGGGGGCGACAAGGGAGCGAAGCGTGAGATCAACATTGGTACGACCCTGGCCGCGCATGGCTATGTCTGTGTCAGCATCAATTACGCGCTGGCGAGCAAGGGACATCCCACCTGGCCTGAAAACCTCCAGGACTGCAAGCGAGCGGTCCGCTGGCTCCGCAAGAACGCCGAGGCGTACCAGATCGACCCCGATCACATCGGCGCGATCGGCGGGTCGGCCGGCGGCCACCTGACCGCGCTGCTGGCGCTCACCGGACCCGACGACGGACTCGACCCGTCCGACGACGCCGGAATCTCCTGCCGCGTCCAGGCCGCGGTCCCGATGTACCCCCACATGGCGGCCAGCATGGACGGCCATCCGGTGATGCTCCCCGGTAGCCGGTCCGAGGTCCCCGACCTCTACTTCCGGGCCACCCCCATCAACCACGTCACCAGGGACGACCCGCCGCTCCTGATTCTCCACGGGACGGCCGACACCACCACGCCCCTCTCACAATCGGAGCGGCTTGCCCGAAGACTCGAGGAAGTCGGCGTCGTGCATCAGTTCGTCATCCTCGATGGAGCCAAGCACAGCTTCGACCTCCAGCCCCCCCAGCGCGACCTCCGCGGCCTGGTGATCGGGTTCTTCGATCAATATCTCAAGCAGAGTACGCGCTAGCATCCATTGGCGACACTTCGATCGGACCGGCTCATTTCATCCCGGCGGCGAAGGCTCGTCCACCGGGATGCCGGTCCCCGGCCGTGCCCACCAGGGGAGGGTCACACCGCCGTCCATCAGGAGCCGCGAGCCGTTCACGTAGTCGCTTCGCGGGTCGCAGAGGAAAACGACGCCGTGACCGATCTCCTCCGGCCGGCCCAGTCGTCCCCAGGGAAGCTTCTTGCCCGCGCGTACGATGGCCTCGTCGGCGGTGTATTTGCGCTCGCCAGGCGTATCGATCCAGCCCGGCGTGATGGTATTGACCCGGATTCGATGCTCGATGAGCTCGATCGCCGCGGTCCGTGCCATCTGATCGACGGCGGCCTTGGACATGTTGTACGCCATCGAGGAAGCGATCGGGATATAAGCCTGCGGCGAGCTGATCAGCACGATCGACCCGCCCCCGCCCTGCGCGATCATCCGCCGCGCCGCCGAGCGCGTCAGGTGAAAGGCACCCCACATCGTGACGTCCACCGTGCGTCGAAACCCCGCCAGGTCGGCGGTGTGGAACGGCTCGCGATCGCTATAGACGGCGTTGGCGACGGCGATCGTCAGCCGGCCCAGCTCGTCCGCGACGGTGGCGACCATCCGCTCCATCTCCTGGTCATCCGCCACGTCGCCCTGAATCAGACAGCGCCCTGCGCCCCGCCTGTTCGACCTGGCGCGCCGTGTCTTCCGCGTCGGAGCGCAGATCGTAGTAATTAATCGCCACATCAGCACCGGCCTGCGCCAGGGCCACAGCGATTCCCCGGCCGATCCCCCGGCCCGCTCCCGTCACCAGGGCGATCTGATCGGAAAGTACATCCACGGTCGGCTCCCGCATCGAGTCGAGGTCGTTGCCCATTTTCACGAGGGGGGTTCATCATAATCGAGCGTCGCGGCCAGGGCGCCCTCGATCCCCGCGGGGTACTGGCAATCGACCGTTTTCTCCGTTACCCTGGCCCTTCGACTCGATGTTCGCTGGCGTTCGCGATCGATCGATCAACGGCGACGCATCAGTAAATCCAAGGCAAAACGGCCGAGACCACAGGGGAAGAGCGATGTCGACCTGGACCAAAGGGCTGGGGATTCTTTCGTGTGCGATCATCCTGGCGGGGACGTCGGTCTTCGGGGACGAGCCGGCCAAACCGATCCGCGCGCTCCTGATCGCGGGCGGGTGCTGCCACGACTACGAGCATCAGAAGGACATCCTGACCCAGGGGATCTCCCAGCGCGCCAACGTCGAGTGGACCATCGCGTACGACCCCAGCACCAGCAACGGCCACCGGAACCCCGTCTACGATAACCCGGAATGGTACAAGGGATTCGACGTCATCGTCCATGACGAGTGCACTTCCGGGGTGAACGACATGGCCTTCATCGAGAGCATGCTCCGCCCCCACCAGGCGGGTCTGCCGGGGGTCGTCCTCCACTGCGGTATGCACAGCTACCGGACCGAGGGCTGGAACAAGAACGTCGCGACCCCCTGGATGCAATTCACCGGCCTGATCTCCACCGGCCATGGTCCGCAGCAACCGATCGCCATCACGTTCGTTGATAAGGAGCACCCGATCACGCAATCGCTGGCTGACTGGACCACGGTCAACGAGGAGCTCTACAACAACGCGGCCGGCAAGCTCGAACCCACGGCGCACGCGCTCGCCAGGGGCAAGCAGGTCTACACCGCGTTTCCCAAGAAGCAGAGCAAGGAGGCCCAGAAGGCGGCCGGCAAGGAAGTCACCGCCGAATCGATCGTCGTCTGGACCAACACCTACAATGGATCGACCAAGGTCTTCTCCACCACTCTCGGCCACAACAACCAGACCGTTGGCGATCCCCGCTACCTCGACCTGGTGACCCGCGGTCTCCTCTGGTCTGTCGGCAAGCTCGACTCCCAGCATATCAAGGCCGCTGAATAAACCTTCGGGATAGAACTCATGTTACGATGACCCGCGAAGGGTCTGGAAACAGGCACTTCGCGGGCAGGATGGGTTGCGATCAAGGCGGGCTGTCGAGACTGGCCTTCCGCTTCTGGAACTGATCGTGGGTGAGGAGATCGACGCCTCGATCCGGCCGCTCGCACAGGTACACGAAGTGTTTCAGGGCGGCGGGACTGTGCTGGAGCAACCGACCCGATGGGGTGAAGAGCGTGACTTGCTGGAGGCCGGTGACGAAGGCGACCCAGGCGGTCTCGAAGGTCCGAGTGCGAAAGGCGCGAACGTGGCCGTACCGGCTGGCGGCGATGAGGGTTTCGCCGTCGCTGGACAGGGTAACGAAGGCGGTATCGGCATCGGGGTGAAGGGTCAAGACCGGCCCGTTCTGCCCCTTGATGTTCCAGAAGCGGATGTGCGAGTCGTCGCTCCCGGTGGCCAGTCGTGCGCTGTCCGGATACCAGGCGATCGCACTGATGGTCCTACCCCCACTGCCGGGCTGGGTCTGGAGGATCGGGCCGGCGGTAGCATTGGCCCCCCATAGGTAGAGGTCGCCGCCCCGGCTGCCGCCGGCGAGGCGGAGGCCATCGGGGCTGAAAGCCAGGGCGGTGGCCATGGTGCCGAAGCGCGTTAGCGACGCGGTGAGCGACCCGTTGGACTTCCAGAGCTGGATGGTTCCGTCATGGCCCGACGTGGCAATCTGACGGCCGTCGGGACTCCAGGCCAGGCGCTCGACCAGAGGAAACGAGCCGCCGAAGCTCGGACCGGACTGACCCTTGTCGTTCCAGAACCGGAGCCTGGAATCGGCCTGGGCGACGGCCAGACGATGGCCGTCGGGACTCCAGGCCAGGGCTGTCGCGGTTCCACCCTGTCCGTTCAGGACCAGTCCGGCGCACCCTCGGCGGTCCAGATCCGCACAGCCTGGTCGAAGCCCGCGACGGCTAGCTGACTCCCTTCCGGATTCCAGGCGAGGCTCAGACTGCTGGAGGTGACGGCTGAGGAATCTGGGGGCGAGAGCAGCGCTCGAGGTTTGCCGTCGGGGCCCCACAGGAGGACGCTGGGGCCTCGAGCGAAGCCCGTCGCGATCCGCTGTCCATCTCCTCGGACAGCAACCTTGATGATCGGCGGGTAAGCCGCGAACGACGCACCACGCTGATTGCCTGGCGAGATGGTCATAAGATGTCGGCCGATAGCGGCAGTCAGCCGACGGCCATCGGGACTCCAGGCCAGAGCCGAGTAGGCACCCGGGCTGCCCAGGGTCGGAACGGTGGCAGGCCTGGGATCACGGCCGGCGTCGATGCTCCAGAGGCGAATCGCGTCCCTGTCTCCGGCGGTGGCGAGTTGCCGCCGGTCAGGGCTGAATGCGAGCGTGCGGATCGGTCCGGCATGTCCCTTCAGAACCGGGCCGGCCAGCGGCTTACCGGGGTCGTCCAGGTTCCAGAACCGGACGAGCTGGTCGTCGCCGCCGGCGGCCAGTCGACGGCCGTCGAGGCTAAAGGCCAGGGCGTGGAGGAGGGTACCAGGGACTTTTATCACGGGGCCGGGCGTTCCGTCGTCGGCAACGTTCCAGAGCCGGATCGTCCGGTCGTCGCAGGCTGTGGCCAGACGGAGACCATCCGAGCTCCAGGAGAGGGCGCGGACACCGCCGGGATGCTCGAGAATCGGACCGAGGCCGCCGTCGTTGACGATCCAGAGCCGGACGCTGCCGTCGAGGCTCGCCGAGGCGAGCCGGGTGCTGTCGGGGCTCCAGGCCAGGCCGCTTACGGCATTGCCATGCTGTCCCTGAACTTGCGGGCCGGGCGTGCCGAGGCTGGTCCAGAGCCGGACCATGCCGTCGAGGGCGCCGGTGGCGAGACGGGTTCCGTCGGGACTCCACGCGACACTGACGACTCCCCCATCATGACCGGGCAGGATTCCCAAGGAGCTCGAGGGTCTGGGCGTCGTAAATCCTCACGCTTCGTTCGTGAGAGGCCGCGGCGATCCGCTTCCGATCGGGACTCCAGGCAAGGGCCGCGATCGACCGCCGAGGCCGGGTGGTCTCGATCTGCCAGTGGATCGATCCACGATCGCTGGCCGTCGCGGGTAGCGGCTCGGGGTTGGGGATCAGGCCAGGGAGGGTCGCATCGTCCTCCGAGGGCGTGGGCCAGGCCGTGATCGTTCGCGGAGGCGCCGGCCACTCAAGGGCCGAACGAGGCGCGGTCCTGAGCACCCGAACGATCCGCCGCTCGCCACGGTCGAGCGTGAGCCGGTCGATCTCCAGCCGTAACGACTGGCCGGTGTCGGCCAGTACGAGTTCGTAGTTCCCCGGTTTCAACTTCAATACCGGCCGGGATCGGGGATCGAGCACACCGACCCGCCGACCTTCGCGCTTCACGGCCACGGCGGACAAAGGTGAGTCGAGGACGAGTTCGCCCGTGTCGACCAGCAGGGGGAGTCGGTCGATAACGGCCAGGAAGCCTAGCACCAGCACCAGAGCCGTCCCACCGGCGATCCACCAGCCGCGGGTGAGGAGACGTCGCTTGTTCCCGTCCATGGTGCGAGTCCGAGCCGGTCCAGGGGTGCGACCGTGACTGCCCGAGCGAGTCGATGGCCGGAGCACGAACGACCCGGGAGCGTCTTCGCCGGTGTCGATGGCGAGTGCCGGCCCTAGCTCTGGCGGCTGTGCCGGCGCACTCGCGATCGCTGGTTCACGCGGAGCTCGCGCCTTCTCGATGGCACGGATCGTGTCAATGACCGCCTGGGCCGAGGGGAACCGTTCGTCCGGATCCTTGGCCAGGAGCTTGAGGATCAGGGCGCTCAGCTCAGGGGGAATCTCGAGGTTAATCTGGTTTGGAGGGGCCGGATTCTCGCGGACGAGGGCCACGAGCATGGCGGCGGCGTTGGTGGCTGAGAAGGGGGGCTTACCCGTCGCCATGCGGTACAGGACGCTCCCAAGACTGAAGAGGTCGCTACGGTAATCGACGCGGCCATCGCCTCGGGTCTGCTCGGGGGCCATGTAGGCCGGGGTGCCAAGTATGGTGCCATCCTGGGTGAGCCGGCCGGCAGGACCGGCCGCGACCGAGCGCGCCAGGCCGAAGTCGAGGATCTTGACCCGGCCGCTTCCTTCCTCGAGCCAGATGTTGGCGGGCTTGATATCGCGATGGACGAGCCCACGGTCATGGGCAGCGGCCAGACCCGTTGCCACCTCGCGTCCGATCCGCAGGATCTCGGCAACGGCAAGCTGAGGACCGTTATGGAGCCGATCGCTGAGCGACTGGCCGTGGAGCAAAGGCATGGCTAGATAGGGAATGCCCTTATCCTCGCCTACCTGATAGATCGCCACGACGTGGTCGTGCTCGAGGGCAGCGGCGGCGCGGGCTTCGCGGAGAAAACGCTCGCGGGCAACTCCGACTCCCGCGAGCCGCGATCGGAGGACCTTGAGAGCGACGCTCCGGCCGAGCGCGGGGTCGATTGCCTGGTAAACGGCCCCCATCCCCCCGGCCCCCAGCACGCGGATCACCCGGAACGGCCCCAGACGGCCAATCTCTCCCTGCGCCTGCGGGGGCGCCAGGCATTCCGTCAGGTTTTCGGTCGCTTCCCTCGCTTCGATTTCCTTATCAACGGCTTCGGGTACAGTCCGCGATTCGGCCTCTGCCTGTGACAGAGCGTTATCGTCTTCCTGCGTGAAGTCTTGCGAGCCGGTCTCGGTCGGCGCTGAATGTATCGTCCGGCGAAGGCGTCTGGACCTTAGCATCCCCGGACCATTCCGTGGTGAGCTCGAAGCGGTCGGTTTGACGACTCGCGATGGCGGATTCAACCGATTCGACAAGTTCTGGATGATTTCGGCAGAGTTCCCTGACGGTCGTTTCCACACCCTGCGCGCAATTGCTCCCACTGAGACACCAGTTCGTCGATCAGACCGTTGCCCGCCATGGGTCGGAGGTCTCCGGGCGGACTCGGCACCGAGCCTGCCGCCGAAGGCCTATCTTGAGCCAGAATCGATACATTCGCAAGGTTGCCGTGCCGTTCGATCCGGGGGAGCGATGTCCCTTGGCGACACGGCCACGGCACAAAGCTACGCACACGGCACGGGAGCAATCACTTACCGGGCGGCTGAAATGCCTCTTCGGCGGTCAAAATGATCCGGGCGATCTCGATCAGCTTCTTGTTCTTATCGCTGGCGATTTTCTGGAGCCGTCGGAAGGCCTCCTGCTCGTCGAGGTCGGCCTTCTTCATGAGGATTCCCTTGGCGCGCTCGATCACCTTGCGATCCTCCAGCGCCTGGCGAAGGTCGGTCGCTTCCTTGCGGAGCGCCTCGAATTGCTCAAACCGGCGCATGGCGATGGCGATGGCAGGCTCGAGGTCGGCCTGCTTGATGGGCTTGACGAGATAGGCCAGAATGTGATCGGCCTCGGCACGACGGATGAACTCGGCATCGTGGTAGGCCGAAACCAGAATCACCGGGATGGGTTCTTGGCGGTAGATCTGGCCAGCGGCATCAATTCCGTCCATGTCGGGCATCTTAATATCGGTGATCACCAGGTCGGGCCGGAGGACACGGCAGCATTCGACCAGGGCCCGACCGTCCTTGGCCGCGGCTACCACCTCATGACCGAGCAGGGGGAGGATCGTCTCGAAGTATTCGCGCATATCAGGCTCGTCGTCAGCGACTGCGATCCGCAGTTTCTGTTTCAAGCTCATGAGTTACCTCGCGGAAGGGTGATGATGAAAGTCGCACCGGGAAACTCGGCGGACTTCTCACCCACGGCGATCTTGCCGCCATGGGCCTCGACAATCCGCCGGGCGATGGGCATTCCCAGTCCGGTTCCCTTGGTCTTGGTCGTGAAGAACGGCTCGAAAAGACGTCGCTTGACCTCGGGACTCAGGCCGGGTCCGTCATCGCGGACGACAATCTGCACGGCGGGCGCGTCGAGGCCACATCCGTTCGCGTCGTGGACTTCGACCCGAATGGTGACGGGAGCGTCGCCCGCCCGGGAAGCCAGGGCGTTTTCGAGGATGTTCCGGAAGACCTGCTCGAGCCGAAACGGATCGGCAAGGCAATGACAATCGACACCGTCGACATGCTCGATGAGAATGGCGGACGAGGATCGGCTGGAGCGCGTGGGCTCGAGGTGATTCCAGGCATCGCGCCAGACAGCGGTCAGATCGCAGTCACGGCGATCCAGACGGATCGGGACGGCGTAGCCGCGAACGTCTTCGAAAAGGTGGTACAGATCGTCCTGAGCCTTCTGAATTCGGGCGATCAGCGAAGTCGCCTCGGGACGGTCCGCCACCTGGAGGGCGAGCATCTCGAGGCAGGCCTGACCGCGCTGAAGGGCGTTGCGGCTCTCGTGGGCCAGGCCAGCGACCATCTGGCCGATGGCCGCAAGCCGCTCGGCCTGGAGGGCGCGTGACTGCGCCTGCTTCAGGCCGGTGATGTCCTGCCCGACAGCGAGGACTGCCGGGCCTTCTTCAAAATCGGCGAGATAACGGGCGTTCCAGACAATCCAGCGCCGCAGTCCATTACGACGGACGATCACGGTCTCATAACCGTGCATAGGGAGTGCGTAGTCGACCTGAAGGAATGCCGCCGCGGCATCGGTCGCCTCAGGTTCGGCAAACACCAGGCGGAAGAAGTCACGGCCGCGGGCCTCGCTGGCGGAATAGCCGGTCAGGCGCTCTGCGCACGGGCTGAAGTAGACAATCGAACGGTCGGGTCGGACGATCACGATTAGGCACTCGGCCGCCTCAACCAGATGTCGGAAGGCCGCCTCGCTTCGTTCCTGGGCACGGGAAAGCCGGCGTCGCTCACTGATCCGATACAGGCTCGACCGCAGCGCCTCGGGGTTGATCGGCTTGAGGATGTAATCGGACGCCCCCTGGCGAAGGGCCGCGATGGACCCCTGTAGGTCAGAATAGCCCGTGACCACAATGACCGCCGCCTCCGGCGCGGCGGATCGGAGCATCGGCAGAAGCGCATCGGGATCGGCGTCCGGAAGCCGCCGGTCGAGAATGATCACGGCATACCGCGACCAGTCGGCCATCCCCAGGGCCAGCGCCTCGGCTGCCGTCGCGGCCATTGACACGTGGTGGTCGTCGAGTTCGAGGATGTCGCGCAAGTTCGCCCGCGAATCGGCATCGTCCTCGATCAAGAGTACATCAAGCCCCATGGTCCGGTCCCTCCTGACCGGCCACGGGCCCATCGTTTCGATCGGGCTCAATGACGGGAATGTTGGCGCTCGCGGTACATGGCCCACTCTTCGTCTCGGAAGTGGTCAATCGCTCGACCGTCTGGATCAGCCCGGGCACATCAAAGGGCTTATAGCACACGGCGTCAGCACCATCAGCAATGATCCGACCTATCAGTTCGTCCAACTCCGAGCGAAAACCGGTTATCAAGACCGTACGGACGTCGGGATGGGCCTCGCGCACCATACGGAAGACGGAGGCGCCATCGCCCCCAGGGATCTTCATATCGATGAGGACGACCCGAAACTCGGCGTCGCGCAGTACGGCGGCGGCCTTGTCGGCATCGTGCGCGACGCTGACCCGGAAGCCCTTATCGCGTAGCAGGTCCCACAGGTTAGCGCAGAGTGCACGGTCATCGTCGATCACAAGGACGAGAGGCTGCCCGAGCGCTTCGTCCATCAGTTTCAGGAGGTCTGGAAAATGAACCGGCTTGGCGAGAACCTTCCAGGCGCCGGCGGCAACGGCTTCCTCGGTCGTCGAACCGCTGGCATAGGCGGTAATCAGGATCGCCACGGTCTCGGCGCGAAGTTTCTTGATCTCGCGATAGAGCGTCAGACCATCCATGCCCGGCATTCGGAGGTCAAGCAGGGCGATGTCGTAGGGATATTGCCGCACCATCTCCAGGGCAGACAGGCCATCGTGGGCCGCGTCGACCGAGTAGCCGAGGTCGGCCAGGATGTCCGAGAGGTTTCGGCAAATGTCGACTTCGTCATCAACCAGGAGGATTCTTGGGCCCTCGTCTGAGACTGGTTCCTGGTCGGCCGTTCGATCGGTCATGGTCGCGGATCTCCTTGATCACCGGGCGTGACATTCGCGGTGGCAATCCGGAGGGTGAAGGTGCTTCCCTGACCGGGGACACTCTTGACCCGGATCGACCCTTGATTTTTCTCGAGAATCGTCCGGACGATCGCCAGACCAAGGCCGAGCCCCCGCGCCTTGGTTGAGTAAAGCGGTTCCATGATCCGACCGAGATCCTCCGGTGGGATGCCCACGCCTGTGTCGACCACGTCGAGCTCCACGTGACTGTCGTGCGTCCGGCGCGGACCAGGGAACCGGCCACCTTGCGGCATGGCATCGCTAGCATTGCGAAGCAGGTTGCCGATCACGATCCGCATCTGGTCGGGATCAACCAGGACCGGAGGTATCGAGGCCGGCAGTTCAGTCTCGACTGTCACGTCGCTTCCCGGTGGATTGACTTCAAGCGCCTCCTGCACACACCGCGCGATCTCGACCGGCTGCGAAACGGGGGCGGGAAGGCGTGCGAAGCTCGAGAGCGCCGCGATCACACCATCGGCCAGCTCGACGTGGCGCTCGATCCGCGCATATGTTCGGCGTTCTTCTCGGGGGAGGGGTTCCGTGCGTTCAACAGGTTGTAGACCGACGTCTTGACCACGTTCAAGGGATTGCGAAGTTCATGGGCCACACCTCCCGCCACCTGGCCCAGTGTCACAAGCCGCTCGTTTCGCTCAATCCGGGTCGCCGAGATGGTCTGGTAAGCGTCCTCGATGATCGCAAGGTCGAGATCCAGCAGGGTGTTGATTGACTGGATGGTCTCGTCGAAGGAGCCGGGGCGTTCGTCCGGCTCGGACGTAACTGCTTCGAGCCACGCCGTACGGAGCGCGCGGAACAGACCCGTTCGAAGCCGCGACAGCGCTGCGTTAGTGAAGACCTGATCGAGGCCGATCTCGGCGTGCCGCCAGCCAACCCGCCAGCGGCGCTGGATATAGGCGTCGTCGTACACACCCACGAAGAGTTCGCGGATCCAGCCCCGGAGCGATTGCTTCAGCCTTTCGATCTGGGCCGGCCCACCGTTGATCACCTTCAGAGCGTCCGGATGACGCTGGATCTCATCGTAAAAGTCGTCGATCAGCCCGGGCAGGCTCGGCTCGAGCAAGCCGGCCACCCTCACGATCCTCCTTGCGTCGTCGACAGTCCAGCCGACGTAAGCCTGAAGCTCGCGATATCGCTGAGAGACTCGTTCAGGATCGAGCATGATCGTCCTTCCCGTCGGTTAAGTGGTCCTGAAAAAAAACAACCCAGGCCACCGCCGGCTGGCAGTTGCATGGGCTCTCACGACCCTCGACGAGCAGGAACGACCCTACCATGAGCCATTCCTCGTTGGTATCGACGAAAAGTATACTACAAGAAACCTTTCCTCTTTGAAAGAGGGTCAAAACTCGATGACCCGATCCGGTGCGCCAATATCCTAACGAGGCGAAACGCACTTTGAACCTTGAGTGGCTTGACACATCCAATCGATAACGATATTGTCTGCTCTTGTCCCTGCTCACGAAGGGCATGCGACACCGGCCCTGGCGGCCCTCGAATGTGATCGGCTGATCGCAGGGCAGGGCTTTGCTCGCCTCGCCCACCTTCCCACGAGCGGATCACCTGGGTGGATTTTGTTCCCCCGGTTACCTGTCACCGCGGTAATGGCTGCCGCTTCCCGTAATCCTCGGCGTTTCTCAGGGTTTCCTGGATCGCCACGGTTCTGGAGTCGGCCACCATGCCTCGGAAGACCTCGCCAACATCCGATCGTCGGCGTTGCCTCGCGGCATGGCCGGCTTTCCCCGTCTCCGCGGAATGTGCCGATCTCCCGCTCTGGACACCGTCGTACGTCACGAGCCATACTCCCGAGACTTCAAGCGTTCGCAACCGCTGTGCATTGATCCCCCGATCCAGACGACCGAGCCGGTTGTTCTACCATGTCGATGGTTCAGGCCCGGACATAACACTCCTCGGGCCGTTCCCACCTGACCACACCCTGGAGTGAGGCCGCGCCTCAACTCGCACCCCAACATGTTGAATGGAGTCCGGTACAATGCTGGTGCTGAGTCGCAAGTTGAACGAGTCGATCCTCATCGGCGACCACATTCGGATCACGATCGTCGGTCTTCGCGGTAACCAGGTGCGCCTGGGCCTCGAAGCCCCACCTGAGGTCACGATCGTCCGGCAAGAATTGCTCGGATCGGAGATCTCCGATCCGCGAAGAGCGGTCAACGCCGTCCCGCTGGCAACCTGAACGCCGACTCTCTCCCCGATCGAAACGAATCACCCCCGCCGGCTAACCCCAATCTGCCGGCGGGTTTTCTCCCGCCCTTTGAGACATCATTCATGGCCTTCGCCGATCATGTCGCCTCCCTACGCCGTTCTCCAGACCAACTCACGTCCTACGTGACCATCGACACGCCCCGAGTCGATGTACCGCTGGCCAGCCCCGCCGTCCGACCTGTCAACGTGGCTGCCGACGGCCTCTCGCCCCGCGCGTTCTCAAACCTTCATCTCCTTTACACGGGCAAGCGCCATGGTTCCTCCCCAATCATCGAACGGGGACGATAACGGCCTGCTCCCTCTGTATGCCCCATCCCACCTCCTGCGCAGTGAGCCTGGCAACCCCCACCTGCTTCCTTTCCGATTGACCCGACTCTCAACCCCACCTATCATGAACAATGCGTGAAGATTGCATGAAGAATCCCCACGTCGCCGCGACGTAGTATTCATTCGATGGGGACTTCAAGCTTGCTCTGTCCGACACTCCGCGCTCCGGGAGAGGCTAATGCCGTTGGAGAACGAGATGCCACCGGGGCCGAACTCCACGGTCGTTCGTCAAGCCCTGAAGGACCAGGAGAAGCTCTGGAGCGAGGTCCTGAAGCTGGCGGCCATCGTGTCCTCGGCGCTTGCGTCGAGCGTCCAGGCCTTACGGGAGAACCGTACCGATCTCGCAGGAGAGGTCAAGCTCGACGAACGGACGGTCGACACCTGGGAGGTCCAGATCGAGCAGGAATGCGTCCGCATTCTGGCACGTTACGGACCGACCGCCTCCGACCTCCGCCGGGTAATCGCCGCCATGCGGATCTCGAGCGAGCTGGAGCGGATGGCCGACCTGGCCGAGCACATCGCTAACCGGGTACGGAAGCGGGTCGCCATCGCCGAGATCGAGCCGGTGCCCGCGACACTCGAAGTCTCTGGCCGATGCCTCGCTCGCGATGGTCAAGGAAAGTCTCGATGCCCTCGCCCGCGAGGACGTCGAACTGGCCCAGCACGTCATCCGCGAGGATCGGGGGATCGACCGGCTCCGTCGTATCGTCCTGAAGGAGCTCAAGGACGTCATCCGGCAACAGCCCCATCGAGTCGATACCTGGCTCCGCCTGATCAACACCGCGCGGAACTCGAGCGGGTCGCCGACCACGCCAGTAATATCGCCGAGACCGTGGTGTACCTCAAGGAAGGCGACATCGTGCGGCACAGCAGTAACACCAGCGGCCGGAGCAAGCCGACCGACTCGCCTTGACTCGACCTGACCGCGCTCATAGCAGCTCATCCAGCGGTCGCCCGTTTGCCAGGACGTACGGCCGATCCTGGATATCGTGAATCAGGGTCGAGGGATCAACGCCCAGACAGTGGTAAAGCGTGGCCATCAGGTCGCCGGGAGTGACCGGATCGGTGGTCGGATAGGCGCCGATCTTGTCGGAGGCGCCCAGCACCTGCTCTCCCTGAATACCTCCTCCCGCGAGCACCACGCTGAAGCAGTGCGGCCAGTGGTCCCGTCCGCCCTCATTATTGAACCGAGGGGTCCGGCCGAACTCGCCCATCATGATCACCAGGGTCTCGTCGAGCCGTCCACGAGCGTCGAGGTCCTCGATCAGGGACGCGAAGGCGGCGTCGGTCGGCGGCAACAGCTCGTTCCTGGCCCAGTCCAGGTGGTTGCGGTGCGAATCGTAGCCCTGGCCTCCCTTACCGTTGTCATGTCGGACCCAGTTGACCTGAACCAGCCGGACCCCAGCCTCGACCATCCGGCGAGCCAGCAGGACCGACTGGCCGAAGACGTGCCGCCCGTACCGGTCGCGCACGGCCGCCGGCTCATCATCGAGCTGAAACGCCCGACGCGCCGCCGACGAGGCCAGCAGGTCGAACGCGCGGGCGTGATATTCCTCGAAGTCCTCGGGCTCGGTGGCGGAGGAGTGCGATTCGGCGTGTCCGTCCAGAGCGCCGAGCAGGCTTCGCCGCCTTCCCAGGCGCTGCATCGTCAGGTCGGCGGGCACCTGCAAGGCGCCGGGGGTGTAGCCGGGGAGGTTGGGATCGCTGTTGATCCGGTAAGGATCGAACGCCGCACCCAGGAAGCCCGCGTGCTGTCCCGCGCGTTCGGGACCGTTGGGCTGCATGGCCTCGGGCAGGAGCACGAACGGAGGCACTCCCCCCGTGGGGCCGAGCACCTGCGCCAGGGCCGAGCCGGGATGAGGCCGGTCAAACCGGCTCATCGCACCCGCCTCGTTCGCCGGTCGCTGGATCGGGCTGCCGGTCATCATCCAGTACGCCGCGGCCGGATGGTTGCTCTGCGCGTGGGTCATCGACCGGACAATCGCGTAATGGCGCGACAGGCGAGCCATGCGGGGCATGTGCTCGGTGATCGAGATCCCCGGCGTCCCGGTCGCGATCGGCCGGAACGTGCCCCGGACCTCGACCGGCGCGTCGGGCTTCATGTCCCACATGTCCTGGTGGGCCGGCCCGCCGGAAAGGAACAGGATGATGACCGAGCGGGCTTTTCGAGGCAACCCCGGCGCGGGACTCGCATCGCCCTGCGCCCGCTCGAGATGCCAGAGCAACGGCAGGCTCAGGCCGCCCAGCCCGATCGACCCCAGGCGGAGGATTTCCCGCCGGGTGACGAGACCACCGAAACGATTGACGCCCCCGGCTCCGAGGCTCCACATCGCAGCGATCTCCATCTCCGATTAAGGTTCCCGACACATCACGGTCATTTCCCTACGAAAGCTACCGCGCCGAGCCGAGCCGTCGATCCGCCTCGGCCCTGGCCCTGGCCATCACGTCGTCGATCTTGACCGGGCAACCCCCCTGCCGCTTGCTCTCGTCGGCCGCCTCCATGAACGCCAGGATCTCGAGCGTCTCCTCGGGGCGGACCGGCGGCGTACCGCTACGGAAGAACTTGCAGATCTCGACGACCAGGGGCTCATATCCACCGTAGCCTCCGCTGGGAGCGATCCCCTTGGCGCCGAAGACCATCGCGCCATAGTCGGCCTTGCCCTTGCGGATACCCCGGAACGTTCCGACCCGACCGTCGCTCCAGACCCCCGCCACCAGCTCGGCCGACTCGGTCTCGACCCGAGTGACCTGGCGACACCCGGTCCCCATCAGAGTATACAACGTCTCGACGCCGTGGATCCCGTACCAGAAAAGGTCGGGGTGGTGCGGCTCGAAGCTCGCACGGGCTGAACGCCGCGACCCCCTGGATCGCGCCGACCTTGGGATCTTCCTTGATCTTGATGATCCCGGCGCTGAACCGCAGCGACGACGACGAAAAGCACGGTGTCCCCGACTCGGCCGCAAGCTTGAAGATCATGATCGCGTCGGTCAGCGAGCCCGCCATCGGCTTGTCGATGAAGACCGGCTTCCTGGCCTTGAAGACCGGCCGGACCTGCTCGAGATGGGGTCGGCCATCCACGCTTTCCAGCATCACGACGTCGACCTTGTCGAGCAATTCGTCGATCGATCCCACGATCTCGACCCCATGCTTCTCACGCAAGGTCGTGGTGTACTCCCCGACCCGGTTCCGGCTCGAGGGAATGTCCTGGCTCCCGCCGGGATACGCGGCGACGACCCGCACCCCGGCAAGGTCGCCGGTCGCGTTCGGGCCGTTGAGCAGCTTCGTGAACGCCACCACGTGCGAGGTGTCCAGGCCGATGATACCCGCGCGGAGCGGCTTGACGGCCGGCGCATCGTCCCCGGCCCGCGCTTCCACTCCCGCCATCACGCCCAGGAGGGCACACGTCAACATGGCTGTACGAACCAGGGGCAACGGCACGGCGAAACCTCATTCCGTCTTTCGAAAACGATGCGGGCGATCCAACCAGGGAGGAATTCCTGTCCGGGCGCCGCTATCCTATCACGATCTCCCCGGCCTTCCCAACAAGGATTTGAGCCCTGTTGTCCATTTTTTGGAGGTCCGCCGTGTCGCTGCTCATCCTGTCGCTGTTGCTTGTCGCCGCCGACCGGCCCGATGGGTTCCTTGACCCGCCCGACACCGCCAAGGACCTGACCTCGGTCGTGCGCGACGATTTTGAACGGACCGACCGTGACTCGTGGGAGTTCACCGATCCGGCCGCCTGGCGATTCATCGAGCAGGGACCAGGGGCCAACCATGTCCTCGAACAGTTCCAGCAGAGCAAGTACCAGCCCGCGGTCCGCTCTCCCTTCAACATCGCGATCGCCCGGCGGTGGGACGTCTCGGACCTGGTCCTCGACGTGGACGTTCGTTCGACGGCCCCCGACACGGCGAATCGTGACATTTGCATTGTCTTCAATTACAGGGACCCCGGCCACTTCTACTACGCACACGTCGCCAAGCGAGCCGACGAGCACCACAACAGCGTTTTCCTGGTCAACGGACAGCCCCGCGCCTCGATCGCCGAAAATCGCAGCCAGGGGGTCAAATGGGACGACGGCTGGCATCACGTCCGGGTCGTTCGCCGGGTCAAGGATGGGTTGATCCAGGTCTATTTCGATGACATGAAGACTCCCATCATGACGGCCCACGACACCACGATCGTCCGCGGGCGGATCGGCCTCGGCTCGTTTGACGACACGGCCCAGTTCGACAACCTCCAGGTCTGGGGCCGGACCGGCGGCTGATCGGAGTCGAAGCGGTTCACGCGGGGAGTGAGAACGTGATCATGGAGCCAGGCCGGTCCGGGACCGCGGAGCCCCATCGCGACCGGCGCGTCCCCGAGCTCGGATGCGCCGGCGGGGGCTGGCGGCGACGGCCGTCCTGATCTTCCACCTCGATCCTCCCCGTTATTTCATCGGCCGGACCGGCGTCGATCTGTTCTTCGTTCTCTCGGGATACCTGATCACCTCGATTATTCTTGGTCATGGCCGCTCGCAGGGCTTCCTGATCCGGTTCTACGCGCGGCGGACCCTCCGCATCTGGCCGATCTATTATGTGACCATCCTTGGATTCGCCGTGTTGAATCCCTGGTTTTCCCGACCCCAGCCCCTGAACGAACTGCCGTACCTGCTGACCTTCACCAAGCTCCTGCCGCTCTGGTGGCACGGCTCGTACCCCGCGTTGATCCTGCCGCTGAACCACACCTGGACCCTGTCCCTGGAGGAGCAGTTTTACCTGCTCTGGCCCGCGTTGATCCTCCGGCTCGGGCCGAGGTCGCTGATGGTCCTCTGCGTGGCCCTGGCCGGGCTCTCGGTGACGGCGCGGGCCGGGCAGACCCTCCTGATCTGGAACCCGTTTTCGGACCAGATCCTGCTCGGGCGATCCGACGGGTTCGCCCTGGGGGGTCTGCTGGCCGCGCTTTTGTTCGAGGCGCGCCGGCAACCGCGCTGGCGGGCTCCGCTCCGGATCGCCCTGGCGGTCTCGGCGGCCTCGGCCGTGGCCTACCTGGTCAGTGCCTATCATTTCCCCTTCGTCCTGAGCGGGCTCGGTTTCCCCCCGCCCAACCTGACCGGCTCGACGAACTTCGCCTTTGTCCTGGGCTTCTTCGGCACCATCGGACTGGTCGCTCTCTCCGCGGGCCATGCGCTGCTGGCACCGCTACGGCTGCGGCCCCTCGTCGGTCTCGGCCAGGTCAGTTACGGGCTTTACCTCTATCACTTGCCGATTTACTGGCTCCTTGACGGTTGTGCGTTCCGGTATGACCACACCTTGCTCCACAACACGCTGAAGCTCGCGCTCTGCGTGGCCGCCGCCGCGGTGTCGTGGATGCTGTTCGAGAAGCCGATCCTTGGTCTGAAGGATCGGTTCAGGTACGCGCGAGGTTCCGTTGATGGTCAGTGAGCGAACCTCTTGAAGAACGAGCTGTCATTCCAGCGCGGCCGTTCGTCGCGGTCGGCGACGTGGGTGATCAGGCGGGCCACCAGCGCGTTGAATTCGCCGGCCGCGGCCCTGTCGACCGGCTGGTCCAGGTCGTCGGCCGGGGCGTGGTACCGCTGTTTCAGCCAGGCGTACATGATGGCTTCCTGCGGCGAGCCCTTCTCGTAGCCGACCTTCAGCATCAGCGCCGGAACACCTTGCCTTATAAAGCTGTACTGATCGCTACGGATGAATACATTACGCTTCGGGTCGGGGTCGGGCAGGATCGACACGCCCGCCGGTCCGGCCACGGCCGTCACGTCGTTCTTCAGGTCCGACTCGTCGATCCCGAAGACGATCAGGCTCCTGAGCGGATAAAGCGGCAGAAACATGTCGGTATTGATGTCCGCCACGATCGAACGTGCGCCGACGGTGGGAGCGCTGGCGAAGTATCGCGAGCCGAGCAAGCCTTTCTCCTCGCCGGTGACCGCCAGGAAGAGCACCGACCGTCGCGGCCGTGTCCGCGACTCCTTGAGAATCGTCGCCACGTCGATCAGCGTGGCGACGCCCGCCGCGTTGTCCATGGCGCCGTTGTAGATGGCGTCGCCGTTGATCGGCTTGCCGACGCCCAGGTGATCCAGGTGCGCGGAAATGACCACATATTCGTTCTTCAGCTTCGGGTCGGCGCCGGGCAGGACCGCGGCGACATTCTGCGAGTGGACCTCCGACCGATGAAACGCCACCTTCGCCCTGAGCCGGTTCGGGATCGCGAAGTGGGGCAGGGGCCTCCCCGCGGCGTCGGCGTCGAGGACCTCGCGGAAGGTATGGCCCGACCCGTCGAGGAGCTTGTCGGCGTGTTCGGGGTTAACACTCATCGCGAAGCGGAGCCCGGCGCTATCGTCCATCGACGGGTCGGCCAGGCTCATCGACGGCAGGAAACGGGCCAGCGCCGAGCGCTCCCAGGGGATGTCCATCGACCTCGGGTTGAGGATCGTGATCACGCCCAGCGCCCCGGCCTGCTTCAGACCGCGGGCCATCTCATGCATCGATTGCGCGTGCGCGGCGAGCGGGCCCGGCAAGGTCGTAGGTGCCCCGCGGAGCATGACGGCGAGCTTGCCGCGCACGTCCAGGCCGCGGAAGTCGTCAATACCGGCCTCCGGAACGACCAGCCCGTACCCGACAAAGACGAGCTCGGCGTCGATCTCGGGCGCGGGATTGACCCGGAGCGAGATCGTCGCGTCAGTCCCGAGCTCGAGTCCGACGACGGGCGGCTCCGAGCCCGAAGGCCGGACCAGCTCGAGGCGCGAGTGCGCCTCGTCGATCGTCCGGGACTGGAGCTCGACCTGCTGGAGATACCCGTCATTGCCCGCGGGCTCGAGCCCCAGCTTCTTGAATTCGCCCACGACGTACTCCGCCGCCGCGCGGTGCCCGCGCTACCGGTCTCGCGACCTTCGAGCCGGTCGTCCGCCAGGACCCGGACGTGCGACCACCACCGTGCGCCCTCCGGACTCTCGGCCCCTCGCGACGCCGCGACACCCAGCGGGGCAACCAGCAACAGCAACAGTCCGATCCATCCGTACTTCATGCCCTACCTCAACCTCGATGACGGTAAGCGAAACTCGCCCTGGCGCCGCCGCGCTGTCCGTCGGTCGGTCGAGTCGGTCGGTCGGACCGCCCTGCGAGACGAAACGGCGCGGGTCGGCACCATTCCAACCGAACCGGCGAGTCGATACCAGTCTGGGCCAGGCAGAGCCGAACCGGGCCGAGCCGAAACGGGGCGGGGACGATCGAGACCGAGCCTCACGCTCGATTCGATCAACGTCCCGAGCACACCGCAATCGACACGAAGGCGAGCCCGAGCGAGAGGCCATTCAAGATCAGGCCCACCCACGAGTAGCGTGCGACCGGTTGGTGGCTCCAGCGCGCCAGGAACAACCCCGCGACGGCGATCGACAGGCCGATCAGGGGAGGTTCGAGCGGAAGTCCGGCCGGGACACCGTTCATCCACCCATGGCTCCGTGGTGAGAGAACCAGGGCCAGCGCCAGGGTCCAGCCCAGGGCCACCATGAAGCCATAAAGGATTGACGCCTGGCCCAGCAAGAGCGACAGGCACCATGCCGCCTGGTTCACGAATCGATTGGTACGGGCACGCATCGGGGCATCTCCTTCGCTTGTTGAGCGTTCGTCCTCGAATGTCCTTCGCCCCAAGAAGTGATACGAATTCGAATTCTCCCTGGTTCGAGGATACCGCACGTTCGTCAACGGTTTTCGAAGTTGCGCCCATCCCGATCCAGCGCGACGGATCTCGGTGGTTCCTCCGTCCCGATCCCAGTGATTCGCCCCTCCCTCGCAACCATTCCGCACGCCTTTCGAGTTCGTTTGTGCCGCGGCGCGAGTTCGTTTGTGCCACGGCGCGAGTTCGTTTGTGCCCGAGGCCGAGTTCGTTTGTGCCCGGGGTCGAGTTCGTTTGTGCCGCGGGCCGGCAAATCGTCAGGATCAGCGCAACCTGTCGCTCTGGTGCAATCATGCGTATTGTCAAGGAGCGCCCAGGACGCGCCCGAAGCGCGCCCTCCTCTGGTTAGTATCGAGAAAATGGCCCGGTCTGGAACCGGATTCCGCGGGTGCGCGCGGAAATGTCCGCGGTCGCCGTCAGAATCGGCACCGCTGGCAGGGAGGGGACGGACTTTTCCGAGGACGGACGCCTGGCGACAATACCGTTGATTAGCCGCAAGCACCTGGCATTTCGGTGATTACGAATTCGTCCCCCCTGGCGAAGGGGGGATACAGGGGGGTTCTTCAGCGCCGCGATCACTCGCGATCCGGCCTGGCAATTACCCCCCAACCCCCCTTTGCAAGGGGGGCGAACTGGTAATCTCCTGTTTCACAACGACCTATGGCTAATTCAACGGTATTGCGACTTACCGACGCCTCGCCTTGCGCGCCCGGCTGGCCTGGGCTCGACGCTGGCGTCGGTTGCCGCGGAACGTCTTCGGTGCGGCTGGGGCCGGTGTCGAAACGGCCGGTGCGACGGGGGTGATTTGCTCGGGTTGTTCGACCTCAGCGTCGTCGTCGTCGTCGTCCAGGTCAAGGTCAGGATGGACGACCTCGCCCGCGGCCTCGGCTCGCGCCATCTCGCGGGCCTCGGCATCGAGGGCTTCCATCACGGCGAACATCTGGTGGATCTCGGGCGACTGGTGCTCCTGCGCTTGCTTGAAGTGATAATCAAACATCTCGTCATCGGTGTAGAAATACGGCATCGACTCCAGCTCGACCGCGGGGGGCGGAGGCGATTCGACCCGTCGGTCCTCGGTGGCGGTGGGCAACGTCGCGGCGAACGCCGCGGCGGCGGCGGGGTCCTGCGTCAACAGCTCGTCGTGCGCCTGCTTCCATTCCCGCTTGATCGCGGTCTCATATTTCCGTAAACGTTTCGTGGTCGCGCTCTCATGAATCGGCATTCCCGAGGCGGCCAGCATCTGCTCGTACTGATCGAGCTCGTCGAGGGCGTGTTCCTGCTGCTCGCGGAGCCGATCGACCTCGCGCTCGACCAGAGCGACGAGCCCGGCCCGGTTCGAGGGCTCGGGCACGCGCCGGAACCCGTCGCGTAGCGCCGGGTGAACGCCCAGCATGTCGAACGCGATCCGGCGCTGGTCCTCATCCCAGGTCTCATTGACCTCAAGCGCCGAGCCGAGATCTTCCCACTGATCGATCAACCACTGGGCGCCCTGGCGGGTCTGCCGCAACCGGATCGCGACCCGCTGAGGGTCCCTGGGCAGCCGCGCGGCGAGATCAACGGCGTGCTGATTGCGGTCATCGTCCCAGAACAATTCCGCGCGTCGGATCGTGTGCGCGAGGTCTTCGAGCGTCATCTGCTGGCAACGATCAAGCTGGACCGAGGCGAACGCCATCCGGCCGACGAGCCAGTGGTCGTAAGGCCCATCGGCCTTGAAGTGATCGGCGATCTCCTGCTGGCGAACCCTGGCGGCGGCCTCCATCTCGGGAGGCAGGACGACCTTGGCGCGGGTGCCGTCCTTGAGGGCGTTTCGACGCGAGGCGCGCTTGCCCTCCTCGGTCTTGGGACCGCCGCCGCGTTTCCTGGGAGGGCATTCAACGGGCTCGGACACAGCCAGCTCGGCGTTCATCGCTCCAGCCTCAACTCACGAGGAGACATCAGGATGCGCCGCGGCCCCCGACCCGCCCGCGATGGCAAGCCGGAAAAGACAGGGTGGCGGCGTCATGTCATCGTCCTGGGTTATCGGCGTAGACTGGAGAGGATATTCACCTTTTCGAGATAAAAATCGATGCACTCACGAAGATGAGTGGGATGAGGGGGTGCCGACTCAAATGTACCGTTTCGTGGTGCCGGACTTCGTCGGCGCTCATCAACAAACGGTGGTTGATCCATCGATTTGTGCCGACGGAAGCCTGCGCCACGGATCTCATGGCCCTGGGCACCGTAACGTCACGCACATTCATAGGTGCGGACATGATGTCTCTGCGTGAGGGGGGTGGCGATCGGGGCTGGCGTGCTGGCAAGGTCCCGGCGAACGATCTACAATGCGGAGAACGAGGGAATGGGAGAATCCGGGGGTCCGACGTATCAACTCCGGTCGTTTTCATCGTTGTCGAGGATGAGGCGAATTCATGACCGCTTCGGTGAGTCCGGAAAATCCGACCGCGTATCGGGGCCTGCCGGCGCTCGCGGGACTGGCGACGGTGGAGGAGGCGGCGCGGCCGGGGATGGGGATCGAGGCGTGCGTGGCCCGGCTCAAACGGTTTCACTATGCGTTCAGCCGCCTGCATGCCATTTTCAACGCGCGGATCACGGCCGAGCCGGTGTATGAGCTGAAATGCGGGTTCGCCCATCACGCGTATCTCTGCGCCGAGCACGTCTCGGCGATCCGTCAGCGGGTCGGCGAGATGCGTGAGCCGCCGCTCGGGCTCGACGTGGTTCCGGACCCCGCGTTCGAGGTCTATTTCGACGAGATCCTGGCGGCGCCAACGACCGAGGAGCTCCTGGTGGGCCTCTACGAGCAGGCCCTCCCCGCGCTCGACACCGCCCTGGAAAACTATCGGGCCGGGACGAACCCGCTGGCTGATGCGCCGAGCGTGCGCCTGATCCGGTTCGCCCGGCTCGAACTGGCCGACATGATCGAATTCGGGCGTGCCTGCGCCACGCGGATCGTTGACATGGCACGTCGGTCGGCGATGACTCCCTGGATCGAAACCCTGGAGCGCTCCTGCGGTCGGCCGGGGGGCTGGATGGGAGCGCCGCCAGGACCGATCGACGCCCAGGGCCGTTCGATTCAACGCCTTCATTCGAGCCGGCCGTACGTGTACGACCCGGTGCCGAAGCGCGACGATCGGTTCCGGGACCTGTTCAACCAGGGGGTCAACGCCGAGAGTTTCCTGTACAACCCCGAGTTCCCGCCGCGGGCCAAGAGCCTGATGATGCTCTTCAAGCGGCATCCGCGAGATCGACGTGCCGGAGATGATGGCCAGCATCATTCACGAGACGAAGGGAAAGCCGTGGGACTACTACCGCGACATGTCGCGACAGCTCTGGGACGAGGCGCGGCACGCGATGATGGGGGCCGTGGGCTTCGCGGCCCTGGGGGTTGACTGGACGCGAGCGGATCACCCACAACTGGTCGCTCCGGCTGAATACGGAATGTACCCCGATCGAGCGGCACGCGGTGCTTTACTTCATCGAGCAGGGGCTCATGAACCGGACCGGCAAGCGGTACGAGTGGGAGGTCGGGCTCGCGTCGGGCGACCCGTTGATCGCCACGTTCCAGGACTTCGACTGGGCTGATGAGGTGTTGCACGCCCGGATCGGCCGCGACTGGTACATCCCCGCGATCGGCAACTGGAAAGAGGCGCTCGGCGTACGGCGACCGATGCTGGTCGAAGATCCTGAGTAACTGGACCGAGGTCCGCGACCAGGGGCTGACCGATCACGCCAACTGGTGGCCGTCGATCTATCGACAGGCCTGCGAGCGCTGGGGCGTCGCAGCCCGACCCCGAAGTCATCGCCTTCCACGAGACCTACGAGAACCAGCGGGCCGACCTGAAAACGGTGTCGGCCAGCGGCTGAGTGGACGAACCCGGTAACGAGAGAGATTTCCCGATATGTCCGATCAAACCGAACGACCGGAAGCCGACTGGCGGAGCCGGCTGACGCCCGAGCAGTACCACGTTCTGCGAGAAAAGGGGACCGAGCGGGCCTTCACCGGCAAGTACTGGGACACCAAGACCCCCGGCGTCTACCGGTGCGCCGGCTGTGGTGAGGAGCTCTTCTCGTCGGAGACGAAGTACGACTCGCGGAGCGGCTGGCCCAGCTTCACCCAGCCGATCGGGACCGACCAGGTCGCGGAGCACGCCGACCGGTCGCACGGCATGGTCCGTACCGAGGTCACCTGCAAGAAGTGCGGCTCGCACCTGGGCCACGTCTTCGACGACGGACCGGCGCCGACGGGACTGCGGTACTGCATCAACTCGGTCTCGCTCGAGCTGCGCCCGAAAGTCCGCCGAAAAAAGAGGGTTGATCCGCCGATGACGCCGATGGGGAAGCAAGAGAACGGAAAGGTTAACAATTAAGAGCTTGATTGACCAAGCACAAAATGATCGACGTTTCTTTCCGTTCTCTCACTGCTTGACCTCTTATCATCTATGCGTAATGATTTTATCTGCGGATCAACTCACCTGGCACCAGGCTTGCCAGACCTCGCGGAGGGCGCGGCCGAAGTGGGCGCCGAAGCGGGGGCCGTCGCAGAGGGGTGAGTTCGACATCCGGTCGCGGAGGCCGGCGCGGATGTGGGCCAGGCGGTCGAGGTCGCCGGCCAGTCCGCGGGCGATGGCGACGTAGTCGTCATGGTCGACGGCGATGGTCTCGGTCAGGCCGACGTTCGACAGGTGACTGAACGAGTGCCGGCCGGCGAAGGTCGCTCCCGGGCAGGTGACGACGGGCACGCCCATCCAGAGGGCCTCGCAGGTGGTGATACCGCCGGAGTAAGGAAAGGGGTCGAGGCCGATATCGACCTCGTTGTAGGAGGCAAGCAGGTCGGGCCGGCCCATCCCGCCCCGGATCTCGATCCGGTGGGCGTCGATACCGTGGTCGCCCAGGGTCTTCGTGACCCGATCGCGCGCGGACTTGCCGTTGAAGCCGGGCGAGGCGAGCATCAGGTGCGAGCCGGGAACCCCGTCGAGCACCCGCGCCCAGAGCGCCAGGACCTGCGGCGTGAGCTTGGCCAGGTTGTTGAAGCTGCCGAAGGTGACAAACCCTTCTTCCTGCGCGGGGAGCGGACCCACCGGCTCGGCCTCGTCATTGGTCGGCCGGTCGAAGCAGATGTAGCCGTCGGGCATCCGGAGCACCCGCTCGCGATAGTGCGCCTCGGCGCCGTGGGGAACGTGGAACCGGTCGGCCACGAGGTAATCCATGGTCGAGAGTCCGGTCGTGCCGACGTAGCCCATCCAGGTCATCTGGATCGGCGCGGGCTTGCGGGCGAAGCACAGCAGGCGGTGGTCGCCGGTGTGGCCCGAGAGATCGAAGAGAATATCGATCCGATCGCCGCGAACCCGCTCGGCGAGGCTGGCGGTGTCGAGCCCGAGGATGCTGCCCCACTCCGTCGACGCCGCCCTGATCCGGTCGGTGATCACGTCCCGGATCTCCAGGTCGCGGGCGTAGTAGCAAACGACCTCGAAATCGTTCGGGTCGAGGTTCTCGATAACGGGGACCAGGAAGAAGCCGACGGGATGCCGGCAGAAATCGGGCGAGATGAAGCCGATGCGCAGGCGTCGGTCGGGGTCGCGCGTCACTTCCCACGACGGCTCGGCCGGACGGAGAGCGGCGGCGTGGGCCTGGTCCCACGCGTCGTGGGCGCGCTGGAGGTGCTCGGGGGTGACGCTCGCCCGGTACTGCTCGCACATGAGAAGATTCGAGTGGGCCATCACGTAGTCGGGCCGGAGCTCCAGCGCGCGTCGATAGGAACGATAGGCCGGCTCGTGATCGGCCAGGGCGAGCAGGGCGTTGGCCAGGTTGTTTTCGGCCTCGGCGAACCCGGAGCGCGAACGCCAGGGCGCGGCGGAACGACTCGGCCGCGGCCTCGTGGTGGCCAAGGTTGAAGTAAGTGAGCCCGAGATTGCTCTCGGCGTCGGGGTAACCGGGGCGGATCACCAGGGCCCGTTTGTAGGCGTTGATCGCCTCGCCAAACCGCCCCTTGGCCTTGAGGACGTTGCCCAGGTTGTTCATGGCCTCGGCGCAGGTGGGATCGGCCTTCAGGGCCTCAAGGTAGCGCTCGTGCGCCTCGTCGAGCTGACCGCGATCGAGGAGCAGGTTGCCCAGGGTATTGGCCACATCGTGCTGGTCGGGTTGCGCCGTCAGGGCCCGTCGAAAGGCGACGATCGCCTCGTCGATGCAGCCGAGCGCCTGGTACGTCAGCCCCAGGTTATTGGCCGCGCGGGCATGATCGGGCCGGAGCGTCAGGGCGCGCTGGAACGCCTCGACCGCGGGCTTGAACCGGCGCCTGCGCCTGGCGGACCAGCCCCAGGTTGTTCTCGGCGTCGGCGAAATGAGGGCGGAGGGCCAGGGCGCGCTCGAACGCGTCGGCCGCGTCGTCGAGCCGGTGCTGTTCGTGGAGCACGCAGCCGAGGTTGAACGCGGCCACGGCGAACCCGGGTTTGAGCTCCAGCGCCTGGCGGAAGGCGTCGGCCGCCTCGTCGAGCTGGCCCTGGGCCTGGAGCGCGCCGCCGAGGTTGCAGGTCGCCTCGGCGTGGTGAGGGTCCAGCGCCAGCGCCCGACGCGCCGCGGCTTCGGCCTCGTCGTACCGCCCTTGCCCCGCGTAGCTCATGCTCAGCGCCACGTGCGTCGAGGCCGACGACGGGTCGGACGCCAGCGCGAAGTTCAGCCGCGACTCCGCCAGCGGCGCATTGCCCGAGGCACACGCCAGCAGGCCCAGCATCCGAAGCGCCGCCGCGTCGCGGGGCGATTGCTTCAGAACCTCCCGGCACACCGCCTCGCCCTCGTCGATCCGGCCCGCTTCGAGGTGCTCGCGCCAGATCCACCGCCTCGTCGATCGTCATGATCGCCATCGGTTCGCGCTCCATCACGAACGTCGTCGCCATTCCCCAACACCGCGCGGCATTCTATTGCAAACGAGGATCGAGGGGAATCGCGAACCGAGGTAGCGTCATGCTCGCAATCACGCAATCAGTGAGCGTGGAGATGTCCCGAGCCGCCGGTGCGTCGGAGGGTGCAGTAGAGGGCGTCGGGGTCGCACCCTTCGACCTCGACCTGGATGGTGGTGTGAGCGACGCGGAACCGATCGTGCAGGACACCGGAGACGCCGCGGAGGACCTGCTGGCCGCTGCTGATGGATTGCTCATCGACGACGATGTGGCAGCTACAGGCGATGATTCCCGAGCCGACGGTCCAGACATGGAGGTCGTGGGTTCCCAGGACGCCGGGCACGTCCACGATCGCCTGTTCGAGCGCGTGCATGTCGACCCCGCGGGGCACGCCTTCGAGCAGGACGTTGAGCGACTCGTTGAGGATGCCCCACGAGCTGACCAGGATCAAGCCGCCGATCAGGAGCGAGACGATCGGGTCGGCGATCGAGTTGCCGGTCAAGGCGACCAGGACGCCGGCGATGACCACCCCGAAGGCCGACAGGGCGTCGCCAAGCATGTGCAGGTAGGCGCTACGGATGTTCAGGTCGTGCTTCGCCTCGCCGCGGAGCCAGAGGCTGATCACCAGGTTCAGGGCGATCGCCACCAGGGCCACGACGATCATCGGCCCCGGCGCCACCGGCCGAGGGGCCCGGAGGCGCTCGATCGCTTCCCAGAAGATCAACAGCGCGATCGCCACCAGGGAGAGCGCGTTGACCAGCGCCGCCAGGATACCGGCGCGGTGATAGCCGAAGGTCAGCCGGGCATGCGACGGGCGTCGAGCGAGCAGGAAGGCCCACCACGAGATGACCAGGGCCAGCGCATCGGCGAAATTGTGGCCGGCGTCGGAGAGCAGCGCCAGGCTTCTCGCCAGGTAGCCGGCGACCGCCTCGGCGGCGACGAACCCCAGGGTCAGGCCGATCGAGAGCCCCAGCCGACGGCCGGTCACCCCCGCCGCGGAGTGGGCGTGGGCGTGGCCGTGGGCATCGTCATGTTCTTGAGCGTGCGGCATCTGCGGGATTTTCCTTGGCGCATCGGCGTGGGCCGGTCGCGTCCGCCATAATGGTGTGTGGGACCGAGTTCGGTCAACCCGCAAAACCGGCGCGACCGGCCGGACTCGACCCGAGACGTCGCGAATCGAGCCGGTACGCATCGCCTGGCGGTTCGAAGACGCTACGACCTTGTCCTCGTCCCGGATCACGCATGAGCCAACCGCGCTACGTCTGCATTCACGGCCATTTCTACCAGCCCCCGCGCGAGAACCCCTGGCTCGACGTGGTCGAGGTCCAGGATTCGGCCGCCCCGGCCCACGACTGGAACGAGCGGATCACCCGCGAGTGCTACGGGCCCGAACATGCGGGCCCGCCTGCTCGATGCGCGACGGCCGGATCATCCAGCTTCTGAACAACTACGCCTGGATGAGCTTCAACTTCGGGCCGACCCTGCTCTCGTGGATGGCCGAGAACGCTCCCGAGGTGCTCCGGGGGATCGTCGAGGCCGACCGACTCAGCCACGACCGGCGGGGCGGCCACGGCAACGCGCTGGCCCAGGTTTATAACCACGTCATCATGCCCCTGGCCAGCAAGCTCGATCAGCGCACCCAGGTGCTCTGGGGGATCGCCGACTTCCGGCACCGGTTCGGCCGCGAGCCCGAAGGCATGTGGCTGGCCGAGACGGCCGCCGACGTCAGCTCACTGGAAGCCCTGGCCGAGGCCGGCATCCGGTTCACGATCCTGGCCCCCCACCAGGCCCGGCGCTGGCGGCCGATCGGGCGAACGGATGGACTGGTTCGACCACGAGAGCGGCGGCATCGACCCGTCGCGGGCTTATCTGTGCCGTCTGCCCTCGGGTCGGTCGATCGCCTTGTTCTTTTATGATGGGATCGTCTCGCGCGACGTCGCCTTCGAGCGTCTGCTCGATAACGGCGAATCGGTTCCTGGACCGGCTCTTGCAGGGGTTCGACCCGGCGCGACGTCATGCCCAGCTCATGCACATCGCCACCGACGGCGAATCGTACGGCCACCATCACCCGCACGGCGACATGGCGCTGGCGTATCGTCCTCGATCGACTGAGCCGACGATCCCGAGATCCAGCTGACCAACTACGGCGAGTTCCTCGAGCGCCACCCGCCCCGAGTGGGAGGTCGAGATCCACGACCGGAGCGCCTGGAGCTGCGCCCACGGCGTCGAGCGCCTGGAACTCCGACTGCGGCTGCAAGATCCGCGGCGACTGGCACCAGAAGTGGCGCGGGCCGCTCCGCCGCGGCTTCGACCAGCTCAAGGAGCAGCTTGACCATCTCTTCGCCACCCGGGGCCGCGAGTGCTTCCCCGACCCCTGGGCCGCCCGCGACGCCTACATCGACGTCGTCCTCGACCGCTCCGCAGCCGCTCGGTCCGCCGCTTCCTCCGCAACCACGGCCACCCCGACCTCGACGAGGAGCAGGTCCAGCGACGCGCTCCGGCTGCTGGAGATGCAGCGCAACGGCATGTACATGTATACGAGCTGCGGCTGGTTCTTCGACGAGATCAGCGGCCTGGAGACGACGCAGTGCCTGCACTACGCCGCGCGAGCGATCCACCTGGCCAGGCATTTCGGCCGCGACTGCGAGCGACGGTTCGTCCAGACCCTGAAGACGGCGCCCGAGCAACCTGCCCAAGTTCAGGACGGCCGCGGGGTCTGGGAGCAGTTGATCCAGCCGGCGGTGGTCGACCTCGACCGCGTCCTGGCGCACTACGCGATCAGCCTGATCTTCCCCGACCGCGAGCCCGAACGTGACCTGACCCGGCCGCTACGCGTTCGACCTCGACGTCCTGAGCCCGGAGGTCCACAGCCGGGGCAGCAGCCACCTGGCCCTCGGGCGGCTGCGGGTCCGCTCGCACCAGACCTGGGACGAGGCGGAGAGCTCGCTTCGCGGTGATCCACTACGGCGGGCTCGACTTCTTCACGGTCCTCCGCCGCGACTTCGGCGCGCAAGGAGTTCGAGCGGCTGCAAGCAAGCGGCTCGGTCGAGACCTACAAGGCGCGGCTCGCTGGCCGACGTCACGGCCCTGGTGACGCAGCGAGTTCGAGGGCAGCGTCCACCGGCTCGACGACCTGTTCGTCGACGAGCAGCGGCGGATCATCGGGATCGTGCTCCAGGAGCGGATCGAGGACTATCGGCGGACGTTCGAGCGGCTCTTCGCCCAGGACGAGGACATGCTCAACCGCCTCGGTCAGATGCGCTACCCGATTCCCAAGCCGCTCCGCGCCGCGGCGTCCTCGGCGCTGGACCTCCAGCTTCAGGAAGCGATCGACCGCGCTGGAGAAGGGGGACGAACTGACCGAGGTCCGCTCGCTCTTCGAGCGTGGCGCCGCCTGGGCGTACCGGCCCGAGCGCGAGGCCCTGGCCCAGGCGCTGTCGGACGCCCTGCGGCGGACGATCGAGCGGCTCGACCCCGAATGCGACCTCCCCGGTCTGACCGCCCTGACCGGCCGTCTGCTCGACGCCGCGGCGCTCCTGGGAGTCGCCCCCGACCTCTGGCAAGCTCAGAATCAGCTTCTCGACGTGTATGTTCGCCTCGCCGACCACGGCGCACTGAACGACCCGCTCCGCGCCACCTTCGCCCACCTGGCCGGACGGCTCGGCATCAGCCCCGCGCTGCTCGGCTGGCGACCGTGAACCCGGGAGAAACTCATCGTATTCTCTGGTTGACGATGCGGGCAAAAGTTTGGTAGTGTTCCTGAGACACACCGAACGTTCTGGCGTTTTCGAACCCGTGGACACGGTGCGCAGGTGCCGGGGATCTCGACCATCCCCGAGCCCATTCCGCCTGAGCTGGAGAGGTGGCTGAGTGGTCGAAAGCAGCGGTTTGCTAAACCGTTAAGGGTGTACAGCCCTTCGGGGGTTCGAATCCCCCCCTCTCCGTTAACAGCGTGCCAGGTGATGCCATCGGGTGCCGCAAGTCCCACCCCGCCAATACTTGCAACGAACCGGCATCCATCGACAGCGAAGTCGGGCAGCGCAATGAAGTGCCATCGGATGCCATGAGGCGTCTTCCGTCTGCTACCTGTGGCGCTACCCGGGCACTGCCGGGGGATCCCCCCGAACTGGCGGAGATCGTCCATGCCTGGCCGACGCTCCCCGAGTCGGTGCGGGCATCCATCCTGATGCTGGTCCGCGCGGCGGCGGGCCGGGAGGTAGATGCGTGAGCCCCCCGTCTCGCAAGGTGCTGCTGCTCCGCGCCGCCGACCTGGCCGACCGGCTGCTCTCCTACTACCAGCGAGGCGACCTCGGGACCGCGGACCGGCCCCGGGCGGTGCCCGAGGCCCTGGCCGTGAGCCTCCGGGAGCACGACCTCCCCGCGCTGCTGGCGATCGAGCGCGACGCGCGGGAGCTGGCGCCTCGAGCGGCCGTGGCCGCCGCTCGTCGGCTGGGCCCTCGACGGGCTGGTCCAGGCGGGCATGAAGCTGGCGCGGGGCGATCGCCTCGAGTTCTCCGAGGTGGGCAAGCTGGCCGACGGGAAGATCCTGCTCGGGTCGGCGGCCGAGGCTGAGCCGGCGCCACCGCCGACGGAGGCGGAGATCGCCGAGGAGCTCAGCGCCAGGGGGCATGGGGGCAAGGTCCTGGCGACCCTCGTGGATCTCCTGATCGACCGATACGCGGCAAGCTACGCCGAGGTGGCCGATGCGCTGGACGACCCGGACATATCCGACGGGGCGATCCGGCAGAACGTCCTGCGGCTGAACCGGGCCGTGCGCGGGCTGCGCGGCACGCTCGTCTATCGCTGCGAAGGCCGCAGGATCGTCAAACGCGATGCATCCGATCCGTGACAGGCCGGCCCGGCCCGCGAGATAACGCGAAATAACCAAAAAGTAACGCGCCTGATCGCATGGTTACCGGCAGAGTGATCGACGAATCACCCTGGAGGTAATCATGAGCGACTCCGATACCTTGATCCCGCCGCCGTCCGTGGTGCGCGATCGACTGGCCAAACACGAGGCCGAGGTGAAGGCGCGTGCGCCTTGCTGAGGCTCTCCGAGAACCGCGCCATCGATCGCCGCGGCATCGCGGGATCGCTCGCCACCGCCGATTCCCACCTCGAGCCCGCCTCCCAGCGGCTTGCCCACTGACCTGGCCCGACTCACTCGCGCAGAAAAAACCCCCGCCGGGCGGCAACCGACGGGGGCCGAGGGTGTATTTATGATCCAAAACCAGTCTAACACCGCAGGGCCGGCCGGGCAACCCTGGGCAGATCACGCCGAGGCGCTGGCCGATTGGACGCTTGCCCGCGTCGCGGTCCGGCGCGACGTGTTCGGCGCCTACACGCCCGCCGGCGGCCAGTACACGGCGCATGAACCCCTGACCGGCGACGTGCTGGCTCGCCACTACCTCGGCGAGCGGGTCGTCGGCGTCCACCTGGTATCGCCCGACGGACTGAGCCTCAACTCCGCGCTCGACATTGACGCGCACGACGACGACGCGGACCCCGGGCGCAACTGGCGGACGGCGACGAGGTCCTCGGAGCTGGCTCGCGAACTGGGGCTCGAGCCGCTGGTGTGCGACAGCAACGGGCGCGGCGGCTACCACGTCCGTTGCTTTTTCAGGAAGCCGATCCCGGCCGCCGCGGCGCACTGGCTCGGTCGGCGGCTCGTCGCCGGGCTCCAGGCCGAGGGGTTCCCCGCGTGCGAGGCATTCCCCAAGCAGTCCGAGCTGACCCTCGCCCGTCCCTACGGCAACTGGCTCCGGCTCCCCGGCAAGCATCACAAGCGGGACCACTGGACGAGGATCTACGACCCCGAGCGGGACCACTGGCTCGAGGGCGAGGCGGCCGTCCGGCGCCTGCTCAAGGTCGCGGGAGACGACCCGTCGCAATTGCTGACCGCCTGGCGGGCGGAGACTGAGGCCGACAAGAAACCTGCCCCGACTCGCAACGGGGCGGCGGATCGCCGCGACTACGGCCCCACCACCGAGGACGAGCTGCGGGGCGCCCTCGACGCGCTGCCGGCGGCCTACCGCGACGGCTACGACTCGTGGCTGCACACCGGGATGGCGATCCACGCGTGGGACGCTTCGCGCGGGCTGGGCCTCTGGGAGGATTGGTCCCGGGCCTCGACGACCAAGTATCAGCCGGGGATGTGCCGCGAAAAGTGGGCCACGTTCAGCCCCGGCGCCGGGGGGTTGACGGTCGCCTCGATCTTCGGGGCGGCCCGGGATGCCGGATGGCGGCCGACGCCGCGGGCCGCGAACGCTTCGGAGGCGAAGCACGACGTCCGCGTTGCCGCGGGAAAAAGCGACGGAGGCGGCCGCGGCGATTCGGGCCCCGCCGAGGGGGGCGACCTCGACGTCCGGCTCGCGAAGTTCCCGCGGACGGACCTCGGCAATGCGGAGCGGCTGGTGGCACGGCACGGGCACCTGATGCGGTACTGTCGCCCCTGGGGGAAGTGGCTCATCTGGGACGGCCGCCGCTGGGCGCTCGACCTGACCGGCGCCGCGGAGCGACTGGCGAAGGCCACGGTCCGCATGATCGGCCGGGAAGCGGCCACCATCGACAACGACGAGGGCGCAAGCCCCACGTCTTCTGGTCGCTCGCCTCGGAGAAGCGCGACCGGCTGAACGCGATGCTGAAGTTGGCCGAGAGCGAACTCGGGGTCCCGGTCCTCCCCGAAGACCTGAACCGCGACGGGTGGCTGCTCAATGTGCCGAACGGCACCCTGGACCTGCGCTCCGGCACCCTGCGCGAGCACCGCCGCGAGGACCTGATCACCCAGCTTTGCCCCGTCGACTACGACCCGGCAGCCGAGTGCCCGCTCTGGCACCAGACGCTGAACACGTTCTTCGCCCGGCCCCACCGGGAGCGGCAGGCCGAGTTGATCGACTACTTCCACCGGGGGGCCGGGAAGTCGCTGGCCGGCGTGGTGCGCGACCATGTGTTGCTGTTCGCCTACGGCACCGGATCGAACGGCAAGAGCACGATGCTCAACGCCCTGCAAGAGACGCTCGGGCCCGACTACGCGATGAAGGCGACGGCCGGCCTGCTCATGGCCAGCAAGACCGACGCGCACCCGACCGGGCTCACCGACCTCTATGGCAAGAGGCTGGTCGTCGCCATCGAGACCGAGTCCGGCCGGCGGCTGAACGAGACGCTGGTGAAGGAGTTGACGGGCGGAGACAAGATCCGGGCGCGGCGGATGCGAGAGGACTTCTGGGAGTTCTCCCCCACGCACTCGATCGTCCTGGCGACGAACCACAAGCCCACCGTCCGCGGGACCGACCACGGTATCTGGCGGCGGCTGAGGCTGCTCCCCTTCACAGTCTCGATCCCCGATGGCCAGGCCGACAAGTCGATGCCGGAGAAGTTGAGGGCCGAGGCCCCCGGCATCCTGGCGTGGCTCGTGCCGCGGCTGCATGGCCTGGCGGGAGCGGGGGCTCGACGCGCCGCCGGAGGTAGTGGAGGCCACCCAGGGGTACCGGGCCGAGCAGGACCGGCTCGGGACCTTCCTTGACGAGCACACCGTCATCGGGCCCGAGTATCGCGCCCGCGCCAGCGAGCTCTACGCGCGGTATCGCCAGTGGGGGGAGACCGGTCGCGAGCCCCTCATGTCGCAGACGGCATTCGGCCTGGAACTGGTCGAGCGCGGCTTTGAAAAGCGTACGCCGAAGGTGGTCTGGTACCACGGAATCGGGCTCCGCGACATCCCATCCGAGGCATCCGAGGGTTGCGACCCTTTTTCGGTATCTCCTGCTCATATACGCGAGAGAGCTGATTATACGGAAAAAGCCTCGGCAACCCTCGGACCCTCGGATAACGGCGACGGCTGGCCCCCCGCCGCGTCAAACGGCGCCGGTTATCCCGGCCGGGAGGTCTTCGAGGTATGACCCTCGCGAGTCTCCTCATGCAACTGGACAGCCTGAGCGTCAGACTCGGCGTCGGACCGACCGGGGGGCTTGCCGTGGATGCGCCACCCGGGGTGATTACGCCGTGCTCTGCGCCGCGCTGCGGGAGCACAAGGCCGGCCTGCTCCATCACCTGGCGGCGCCCTCGCCACCCCGCGCGGTGACCTCCGAACAGGTCATTGATGGCCGGTTGCTCGGCGAGCTGTTCGCCCTCGACCCCACGCACTGGGACGCCCTCGACGGCCCCGACCACACACCCTGGGGGACGCTCGCGTGGTCCGACCCGTCGGCCCCGGCGCTCGCCGTGTTCGGTCCGCCGCCGGAACCCCGCTCCACCACCTCCACCACCTCCACCCGTTCCGACACCAGTCACGAGAGGACGCGCGCATGAGACACGCTGACCACAGGGGGACCGTCACTCGTTCGCAGACTCTTCCCGTCTTCACCCTGCCGTTCTGGGGAGGGATCACCATCCGCTACGGGTGCTCCTTCTACCGCGGCGCCCTGGTCGTCTGGGACGAGGACTTCGATACGCGCGTGCTCGACTTCCTGGACGAGCTGCCCGACGACGTGAGGCTGCACCTGTTCGCCGTGAGCGAGCACGAGGGCACGCTCGGGTTGGCGTGGAAGTCGACGCCGCCACGTGGGTTCCACCGGATCGAGTCGCACGACGTCTGCGGCGACGTCTGGTCGCTTGGAGAGTGCATCTGGATCACCGGCTTCGAGGACGAAGAGGTCTCCGCACCATGAGCCTATCGCACTGCCACCGCTGCGGGTCGCACCGCACCGCCGTGACCGTCTGCCAGTCCGGCCCGCACCATGCCCGGCTCGACTCGCCGACTGCGGGCGGTTCCTCCGCTGGATGCCCCGGCCCGACGCCTCGACGCCGCCCCCGGCCGAGCTGGTCGCCGCCACGGCGGGACGCACCGCCCCGACCGCCCTGCGCGGCACCGAGGGTCAGGTCCGCTGGGCCGAGACGATCCGCGCCGGCCTGCTCCGTCAGGCGCGGCGGGCCGGGCGCCTCGACCTGGTGCCGGTGCTGCTGTCCACGGCGGACGCCACCTGGTTCGTGGCCAACCGGGACCGGGCCCTCGACCGACTGCACTGGCCCGCCCTCAGCCAGACCGACTCCCAGGCCACGAGGTGATCCATGACGACGGACACCGGACCCCCCGCGGGGAACGCCCCTCCGACCCGCACGCGAAAGGATGAACCCATGGGCAAGACTTCGAAATCCGCCTGGAGGCATACCGTGCAACCCATCACTAACGACCCCGAGAGCCTGCGTATCGGCAGGCTCGCCAACAATTACATCGCGGTGTCGTCGCTCCAGAAGGCGCTGAACCGCGCCGTCACCGACCGCACCGCGCTGATCGGCTCCATCGCCGGCATCCTCAAGCGGGACTGCTGGCGGGAGTGGATCTGCCCCGACGACACGGAGGTCATCTGGACCGCCGCCGACTTCCGCCAGTTCATCGAGGCCCCGCACGGCGGGGTTGCCAGACGCCGATCCATGTCGTCCGCGAGCTGGTCCGGGGGACCGACGTCGAGGAGGCGTTCGAGAGGGCGATCCGGGGGGAGAGGGGTGGCCTTCAGCATGACGAACGGGATGGCAAAGGGCGATTCGCCCACAACCGTGACCAAGTGACGGTTGTGGATGCACCCTCTCCACCCATTCCCCTGCGCCTCGTGACCGACGAGCCCGCGCCCGCCCCGCCGAAGCGCGACTACGCCCGCGAGGCGCCCACGGGCAACAGCGTCGGCTACGCGAAGCGGCGGCTCGAGCGGAACCGGCCCGACCTGTACGAGAAGGTGAAGGTCGGGGAGATCTCACCGTCGAAGGCGATGGTGGAGGCTGGCTTCAAGCCCCGCGTGTTCCAGGTGCCGGAGGACCCGGCGCGGGCTGCGCACATCCTGCGGAAGCACTTCACCGGCGACGCGTTCCGGGCCCTCGTCCGCGAACTGACAGAGGGGGACGAATCGTGAGCACCCACCGATCCACCTGGAAGCAGCGCAAGCGCGACGCCGCCGCGATCTTCGGCAGCCGACGCCAACGCTGTAGCGGATCGAGTGGCCGCGAGGACTGCTCTCGGTCGGACTCGACCCACCCCCGCGTCTTCGTCTCGACGAAGATGAGAAGCTCGCACGCGGTGCAGACGCTCTGCGACGAGACCACCGAGCTGGCGCGGAAGGAGCGGAAGACCCCGGTGCTGGCGCTGGCGACCAAGGGGCGGCCCGGCCTGCTTCTGGTGCTACGCCCCGCCGATCTGCTCCTGTTGGCCGCCGAGCACCTGGCCGTTCTTCCCGGCCCCCATCGGGCGGCCTTCGTCGCCCGCGTCCAGGTCCTGGCCGCCGAGGGTGGCGCAGGCCTGCCCGCCGACATCGACGCGCCACCGGGCTGGCCGCCCCAGGTCGGCCGGAGT
>CAWGMM010000012.1:0-350968 GCA_963823685.1 uncultured Isosphaeraceae bacterium
TGGGACCCACCATCATAGCCATCATCCCCCCTCATCCAACTAAGAATTTCTGTATCCGCCCCGATATTCGCCAATTTATCTTGTGACCCCTTGACCGGAAGGCGGAGAGTGTAAACCAGTTTTAAAATAGCTTATCATTTAAAACAAATATCAACAGACCAATAGATCAGACATATTGCAGGGTGGGTAAACCTGTAGTGCACCAAAGGCCATCGGCCATTCTGATCCACTCTGCATTTTTCCAGGATGGGCGCCCACGTGGCCCAACCAGACGCGACGCCAATGGGAAAAATTAATTAGGCCTAACTACCCTGGCCAAAATATGTGGATTTTGGAAATTCAGATGATGGGTAAGATAAGGTTAGCCCTTATTGCAGAAGTTATCCACTGTGGGGTCACAAAACTCACTCACACTATTAGCAAACCAACACCACAAGGAGTTTTTTGATAATGGTTTCTACAGTTCAGTTATACGTTTATAAGAAATTATAAATGACATCCTTAAGAATTAATGGTAGCTGGTGACAAATGGAAATAACGCTTAACCTGGTTAGGATAACTTGATAAGCATTATGGCATATGAGAGTATCATACATTAGCTTACATGAGCTCCAAGCTGCATCATTTGAATGTATATGTAGGCCTATAGGTCAGGAATTATAGTACAGCTTAGCCGTTGTGAATGTAGAATCTCCAAAATGAAATGTTTACAATTGTACAAGGTATAGAAGTAGGAACAGCCTCGAACAGGGTCAGCGGCTCAGCGCATAAGTTTGTATTGGGGTTTGTTGTTGACGTTTTGGCCCATTTAGGCCAATAGCCCCCCCTCTCCTGCCTCCCTTCAGGCTATGCGGTGCGCGCGGCCGACGCCATCGTCGGCGCGCACCTGCGGCTGATCGGTGCTGCCCCAGCCGGCCATCCCTTCGCCGGCACGGTCGGAGCCGGCGAAGCCGTCCGCCTGTTCACCGGCAGCGTCGTGCCGGACGGCGCGGATGCCATCCTGATCCAGGAGAACGCCACGACCGACGATGATCTGGTGACCGTGGCGGAGCAGCCCTGCCTCGGGCGCCATATTCGCCGCCAGGGTCAGGATTTTCATGCCGGAGACACATTGATCCCGGCGGGCCGGCGGCTGAACCCGCGCCTGATCGGCCTCGCCGCGGCCGGGGGTCATGCTTGGCTCACTCTGCATCGGCGCCCGCGCATCGTCATTCTCAGCACCGGGGACGAGATCGCGCTGCCGGGCGATCCAGCGGCCCCGCCGGCAACCGCTTGAGCGCCGTCCGCGCCACTCCGATTCCGGCAAGATCCGGCCCGGAATCGGCACGCCGAACTCAAACTCTGTCTCAGCGGATTGAACCATCGAAGAACCCGGAAATCATTACAACCATTTTATCTAAAGTTATTATCATTACTAATTTTTGATTTTTCTTCATCGGCGGGCCGGCACGCGGTTCATGGTGTAGTACGCCACGTCCGGCCGGCGCCGGGCAGGCTGGTCCGGACCTCGTAGATCCGATCCGCCGTCAACGGCTCGCGGACCGTGAGCACGACGGTCCGGCCGTCGGCCTGGAGGGTGGCGGAGGCCACGTGCAGGTCTTCCTCGTCGGCGGGCGGCGAGTGGTAGGAACCGCTGGAAGACATGGTGATACCGCCGGAGCCGGTAGCGGTCGGGATCGTCGGCGGCGTCGGGCAGGGCGGCCGGGGTGGAGAAGATCAGGGCAAAGCCGTCCGGGCGGGCCTTGACCTCCTGGATGCCGGGCGCGGGCTGTCCGGAGTAGGTCACGCGATAGATCGCCCCTTGCTCGGGCTCGCCTCCCCAGGCCGGCTCGCGGAGGCTGCCGACGTAAAGCACGCCTTGTCCCGGATGCTCGCGATCGGCCCCGGGGGCGAACGCCAGACAGAGCGGGCCGAGCAAACGGTCCAGGAACGGGTAGCACGCCCCTTGCTCCTGCCCCTCCACGGACTCGATGCTGGCACGCAGGATGAACCGGTTGTTGTACTCGCAGAGGACGAGCTGGCCCGTCGAGCGGCCCGAAGCCGTTGCCGGCCTCGGCGGGGAGGAAAAGCAGGCCGTTGACCGAACGGGCCCACGGGTAGGGGATCCGGACGATCGGCGCGATGTAGGGCAAGTCCCGGCCCGCTCGGGTGCGTCGGCCTGGCTCGGGTAGCCGTACCAGCCGCCGCCGACCAGCCGGTTGATCTCGCAGGTCGTCTTCTGCTGCCCCTGGTTATCGGTGAAGAAGACCGCGCCGTCGGCCGGACGGATCGGCCCAGCCGGTCGGGAACCGGAGCCCCTCGGCGAGGACGCTGCGTCGAGCCGTCGGCGCCGATCCGGAGGGCCTTGCCGCGAAGGTAATGCCGGCCTGCGACGTCGCGGTCGCGGGTGTCGTCCGTGACCGGGCAGACGACCCAGCCTTTCTCCGATCCCGGCCAGGGAACGACCCCGGTGGTCCAGTCGTGGTGGTCGCGCGAGACGTCCCACGCATCGCCCAGCGTGACCCAGCGCTCGGCCCGTCCATCGCCGTCGCGATCCGAGAGCCGCAGCAGGGCGCCCCGGGTGGCCAGCAGCAGGTCGTGGCCATCGAACCGCATGCCGAGCGGCCAGTGGGGCAGGGTGCCCGCCCAGCGCACGTAGCGGTCGGGCAGACCGTCGCCGTCGCTATCTTCGGCCCGGAGGACCTCTCCGTCCATCGAGGCGACCATCAATGTGCCGTCGGACCGGACGGCCAGGCTGCTGGGCAGGACGTCGGCGGGAAGCGGCAGACGCTTCACCACATAGCCCGAGGCCGGCGGGGGATCGGCCGCCACCGCGATCTCGTTCACGCACACGACCAGGATCAAGATCGCGAGCGCGCACGCGACGAAGGCCACAGAGGATCCACGCCCAGCTTGAACCATGGTTTCGGGTCTCCGATGCGTGGCGCGACGGTCTCCGTCGTTCGGTACGCGCAGCCCGAACGCTCGACCCTCCATCTTCACGTCCCGGCCGAGCCGGCACAAGGCGATGCCGACGGCGGCACGCGGGCTCCTCTTGGCAGGGCAGACCCGGTTCGATTAGCCTGGCGTCGCCACCGTTTCCTTTTCCGAGCTGCGGGATTTCGAGGCATTCGATTCACCCATGAACGAGCCGGTTCCTTCCGAATCGACGTCGATCGTCGCGTCCCTGATGGCCGTGATCGCCTCCCGAAAAGCGGCGCCTCCGGCCGATCGATCGTACGTGGTCTCGCTCCTGAACGGGGGCGTGCCCAGGATTGGCGCCAAGATCGTCGAGGAGGCGGCCGAAGTGGTCGAGGCCGCGGACGAGCCCGGCGATGCCGGCCAGGCCCACCTGGTCCACGAGGTGGCCGACCTGCTGTTTCACACCCTGGTCCTGCTCGGCCACAAGGACATTCCCTGGTCGTCGATCGAATCGGAGCTCGCCCGACGTTTCGGAGTCAGCGGCATCACCGAGAAAGAAGCGCGGGGCAGGGAAGCCTGAGCGGCCCGGCCCGACGAAGGGGACGAAGTTTGCCGGTCCGGGCAATGATCGGCTTGGGCAAGCGAACACGTTCCTGATGCCGGATTTTCCGGCAGCGTGTGCATGGGCCAGCGGGTTGCAATCCGGCGGCGTGGTCCGATAAGATCCGGGCTCGATCGTTCCGCGAGTGTCGCGGACGTACCGCCGGGCAAATGAAGGGGTTACGCCCCGTTCATTTCCGTTCGCCCGTGAAACTCCTGAGTGGACTGCCCGTTCAAGACAAGGAAACATCGATGAGCAAGACCCTGAGCCGGCTCGTGTTCGCGACCGCGATCGTCGCCGCTCCGTTCGTGATGCTGGGCTGCGGTGAGAGCGGCGAGAAGCCGGCGGAGACCACCCCCGCCGCCCCGACCGAAGCCACGACCCCCGCGCCGGCTCCCGCCGAGGGAACCCCGCCGCCGGCCACCACCCCGGCTCCGGCCCCGGCCCCCGAGCCCGCCAAGTAATCGTAACCCGGCTGACTGCCACGATCGGTCGCGATCCCCCGAGCCGCATCGCCCGGGATCGGGTCGGATCGACGCCGGTCCCTGTAACATCCTCGAATCCCGCCGACATCGCTCGGCGGGATTTTTTGGACGCGCGGTGAGTCCCGACCGATCACCAGGGCTCCGCCGTCCTCGATCCTCCGCGGGTTGACCTTGCTCGACCGAGGCCTATAATCGCACCCGAGCCCTCAAGGTCACCTGTTCCCGCGGCGAGAAAACAGGAGAAATCGGGAACCTCTCGACCGGTTTCGACGCTCTTAACAACTGTGCGACAATGGGTTCCCGCCCGCCCGGAGACGGGTTGCCCCGCGTCCGTGACGCGGACCTGTCCCTGCAACTTCAGTCTGGTGCCTGGAGGATGGTCCGGCACCCCACCTGGTCGTGGACTCGGTTCGGTAAACGTGGGCTCGATCACGGCTTTGCCCGGAGTTGGGCCCGCTTGCTCCCTCCAATCTCGTTTTTTCAAGGAGTTCGCACCGATGCGCAAGCTGTTTCTGAGCCTGGCCGCGCTGGCCCTGGTCGCCAGCCCCGCCTTCGCCGGCCGGTACAACAAGGTGGTCAGCGTGGGCGAAAAGGCCCCCTCGTTCTCGGGTATCCCCGCCACCACCAAGGGGGGCGATGACGCCAGCCTGACCCTCAGCGACCTCAAGGAAGACGTGGTCGTTCTCGTCTTCCTGGGCAACCACTGCCCGGTGGTCCAGGCTTATGAGGATCGGCTCATCGACTTCACCAACGACTACAAGGGCAAGAGCGTCAAGGTTGTCGGCGTCTCGGTCAACGACAATCCTCAGGACAAGCTCCCCCAGATCAAGACCTACATGAAGGACAAGGGCTCGAACTACCTCTACGGTTACGACGAGAGCCAGCAGATCGGCCGGGCCTACGGCGCCACCAACACCCCGCAGTTCTTCGTTCTCGACAAGGACCGCGTGATCCGCTACATGGGCGCGATGGATGACAACATGAACGAGTCGAAGGTCAAGAAGACCTACCTCCGCGACGCCGTCGACGCGTTGCTCAAGGGCGACAGCCCCGAGGTCAGCGAGACCCAGCCCAAGGGTTGCGGTGTTCAGTACAAGCGGTCCTGAACGCTCCTTTTTTTGATGCGTTAACCATCGCCCCGCCGCCGATCCATCCCATCGGCGGCGGGGTTCTTCGTTGACTCAGGGTCCGCGCGTTCTACGATGAGGGAATCGATGAACGTGCTCCGGATTGAGTCCGTCTGGAACGGCTTTCAAGGGAGAGACCGAAGTTGAACACCCACGCGATCACCCGCGCCTTTCGGCCCGGCCTGCTGTCGCTCTCGCTGTCGTTGTCGTTGACCATGCTGATGGGCGGATGCGGACAACAGGACGAGCCGCACACCAACACCGGTCCGGAGACGAACGGGTCGGCACCGACCCCGGCGACCCGGCCCGAGCCCTCCGCCGAGCCCGCTCCCGCGGCCACCACCGCGACCCCGCCGCCGGAGGCCGCTCCGAGCCCCGCGCCGGCTCCCGAGCCCGCGCCGCGCCGCTCGCCGAGAAGCCGCAGGCGGCCCGGACCACGCCCGACGAGCCGTCGATCGCGTCCGCCTCGACCCCGGCCCCGGTCTCCTCGGCGAGCGAGGAAGGAAATGAGGCCGTGCCGTTCGAGAAGGTTTCCTACGACACCTTCCTCAAGAAGCTGGCGGCCAACCCCTCGAAGGCCAGGTATACCCTGGTCGACGCCTGGGCAACCTGGTGCGGACCCTGCAAGGAGAACTTCCCGCACGTCGTCCTGATGCACGAGAAGTACGCCGGCAAGGGCCTGTCGGTCGCCTCGCTCTCGTTCGACGATCCCGCCACGGCCAAGCAGGTTGACGACGCCGCGCGCCTTCCTCCGCGAGAAGAAGGCCAACTTCACCAATTACCTGCTCGATGAGGAGCCCGGCGTCGGGTTCGAGAAGTTCGGCGTCAACGCCATCCCCGCCGTTTTCCTCTACGGCCCCGATGGCAAGGAAGTGAAGCGGTTCACCATGGACGATCCCAACAACCAGTTCACCTACGAAGACGTTGAGAAGACGGTCGCCGCCCTCCTCGAGAAGCCGTGAGCGCCACCCGAACCCGGCCGCCGCTCTCGACCCATCTGATGGTTCACCCGCCCGGCGCACTCCTCACGGTTGCGCCCGGTTTTCATTGCCAGACCTCCAGAACCCGCCCCGACGACGATTTCGGGCGCTCCCACCCCGAGTTCCGCATCCCATTGCCCATTCGGACGGCGATCGAAAAATCCAAGATTATACTGAGATCTCAGTTGTCATGAGCCTGAGATCTCAGTTAAACTCCGGTCAGTCAGGATCGTTGCCGTCGTGCGATCGAAGCGGGGTCACCGCACTTTGATCCCATGAGGCCTGGTCGGCGAGATGACGCCGCCCCGGCCAGCGCACAACGACTCATTTCCTATCCTGGCATTCGTCCGTCATCCGTACACGTCGATCACTCATTGTCGAGGAACCCGAATCGGGAGGACTACCGATGCGTCGTCGCGCTTTCACGCTGATCGAGCTCCTGGTCGTCATCGCGATCATCGCCGTACTGATCGCATTGCTGTTGCCCGCGGTGCAGGCGGCCCGCGAGGCCGCGCGTCGTTCTCAGTGCGTGAACAACCTGAAGCAGATCGGTCTGGCCCTGCACAACTACCACGACGTCAATGGCACCTTCCCCATGGGTGCCGGCAGTGGGATGTACAGCCTCGGAAGTTATAACTCGAAGCACAACTGGAGCATCCACGCCGCGATCCTGCCCCAGCTCGGCCAGACGCCGATCTACAATTCGATCAACTTCAACTGGGGAACCGCGGACGCTCCGACCCAGATTCCGACGTATCCGATCAACTCGACCGCCATTCAAACCCAGATCAACACGTTCCTCTGTCCCTCCGATCCCAACGGCACGGCCCAGGAAGCCAGTTACGGCGACGCCAATAACGATTACTTCGGTAGTGTCGGGGCCACCACCGATACGCTGGGCTATCAAACCAACGGCAAGGGCTTCGGCACCGGCGCGGCGAGCCTGGCGACGGTGCCGTTTTCGGGACTGTTCGGGTTCCAGATGTCGAAGTCGATCGCGAACGTGACCGACGGCACGTCGAACTCGGTGGCGTTCGCCGAATCGACCGTCGGTTCCGCGTCCGCCGCGCCGAAGCAGCGGCTGATCGGTTTGACCGGGATCGGGATCTGAGCAGTGCCCTCCTGCCGGTCGTGGTCAACAATCCGGCGACCGTGGCCACGATGCAAGCGGCCTACGCGGCCTGTAACGCGGCCTGGTCGGCGGGGACGAAGACCCCGGACAAGCAGCGCGGCGACGCCTGGGCCACGGGCGGGATGGCGATGACCCTGTTCAATACCGTGGTCACGCCCAACGCCTTCAACGACGAATGGGCCTACTGCGGCCAGAACGGCTCGGGAACCATGGCCACCTTCAGCAACGCCGATAGCTACCACCCCGGCGGGGTCAACGTCCTGCTGGCCGACGGCCACGTCATCTTCGTCAAGAACTCGATCAACCAGGCCACCTGGTGGGCTCTGGGCACGATCGCCAATGGTGAGGTGATCGACGCCAGCTCGTTCTGAGGCGGGCAACCGCCGCTCGAATCGGAAAAAAAATCGATCGCGGGTGCGCTCGCCGCGCGTGGAGGGTGCCGCTATAATACGGTGATTGGACCGTCGCCCCGGGTTGTGCCGGCGCGTGAACCAGAGGTCCTCCAGCCGTCGCGGCGAAGCGAGTGGATCGCGCTTGACCTGAGATCAATCATGAAAGACGGCATTCATCCCAAGTATCAGGACTGCGACCGTGACCTGCGGTTGCGGCAACACGTTCCAGACCCGGAGCACCAAGCCGAAGATCGCGGTCGAGGTCTGCTCGCGGTGCCACCCGTTCTACACGGGCACGGTGAAGTTCGTCGACGCGGCCGGCCGGGTCGACAAGTTCAACAAGAAGTTCCAGGGGACCTACGGCAAGGCGAAGAAGGGGACCGCGGAGCCGGCCGCCAAGGCCTAGCTTCGCCGGTTCCGCTCCGAATGACGGCCCGCCGGGCGGCACTTCGACAGGTGCCGTCCCGTCGGGCCGTCGGTCGTTCGCTGCGCGGCGTCGTCGATCGGGGTCAGGCGTAAGACAGGGCCGAGCGCGGACGTGTTCGAGAAACTCCAGACCGACTACCAGCGGTTCCTGCGAGCTCGAGGCCGCGCTGCTCGACCCGGCCGTCGGTCGCCGATCCGGCGCGGATGACGGCGCTCTGGCCAAGGAGCGGGGGACGCTGGCCAAGGTGGCCTTGCCGTACGGCCGATACCTCGAACTCGGCCGCCAGATCGCCGAGGCCGAGGCCCTGGCCGCCGCCGAGACCGACCTCGAGATGCGGTCGTACGCCGAGAGCGAGCTCGAAGCGGCTCAGCGACGCGACGCGACGAGGTCGGGCGAGACGCTCCGCGACCTGCTCTACGACCAGGCCGCCGGCGCCGATCGCTCCAGCCTGATCGTCGAGATCCGGGCGGGGACCGGCGGCGACGAGGCGGCGCTGTTCGTTCGCGACCTGTTCGAGATGTACCGACGGTACGCCGAGACCACGCGCTGGTCGTTCGAGGCCCTGGAGATGGTGCCGACCGAGCTGGGCGGCTTCCGCGAGGTCTCGTTCGGCATCGGCGGCGAGGGCGCGTTCCGCCATCTCCAGTTCGAGAGCGGCGGCCACCGGGTCCAGCGCGTGCCGGTGACCGAGACCCAGGGCCGCATCCACACCTCGGCCGCCACCGTCGCCGTCCTGCCCGAGCCCGAGGAAGTCGATATCGTGATCCGGCCCGAGGACCTCGCAGATCGACGTGATGCGCTCGGGCGGACCCGGCGGCCAGCACCAGAACAAGACCGAGAGCGGCGTGCGGATCACCCACCTGCCCACCGGCGTGGTCGTTAACTGCCGCGACGAGCGGAGCCAGCACAAGAACAAGGCCAAGGCCATGCGCATCCTCCGCAGCCGCCTGTTCGAGCAGACCGAGGAGAAACGCCCGCGCCGAGCGCGACCAGGCCCGGCGGACCCTGATCGGCTCGGGCGACCGCTCGCAGCGGATCCGGACCTACAATTTCCCCCAGAACCGCGTGACCGACCACCGGATCGGCCTGACCCTGTATCAACCTCGACCGGGTGATCCAGGGGACCTCGATCCCGCTGACCAGCGCCCTGATCGACCACGACCGACGCGAGCAGCTTGGCGAGGTGTGACCCCGATGAATCGCGATCCGGATGCACCCCGACCCCCGGCCCGGTCTCAGCCTCAGGCTCCCTCCGCGTCGGCCCCCCCGGTCGATCCCGCCGAGCGCTGGACCGTCGGCCGGCTCTTGACCTGGACGACCGACTACCTGAAGCGGCGCGGGGCCGAGAGCCCGCGGCTCGACGCCGAGGTCCTGCTCGCCCAGGTGCTCGGCTGGGAGCGGGTCCAGCTCTACACGCATTTCGAGGACGAGGTGGCCGACACGCCCAGGGCCGCGTTTCGCGACCTGGTCCGCCGCCGGGCCGAGGGGATGCCCGTGGCCTACCTCGTCGGTCGCAAGGAGTTCTACTCGCTGACACTGCAGGTCAGCCCCGCCGTTCTGATTCCCCGGCCCGACTCGGAGTTCGTGGTCGTCGAGTTCCTGGCACGGACCAGGGGCATCGCCACGCTCCGCGCGGTGGACGTCGGGACCGGCTCGGGCTGCCTGGCCCTGGCCTGTGCCCAGCACCACAAGGCGAGCCCGGTTCCTCGCCATCGACACAGCCCCGAAGCGCTGGCCGTGGCCGAGCGGAACGCCGAGTCGCTCGGCCTGGCCGACCGGGTCGAGTTCCGCCAGGGCGACCTCCTCGATCCGGTGTCGGGGGAGGGGCCGTTCGACGTGATCCTGTCCAATCCCCCCTACATCCCGACCGGCCGAGATCCCGACACTCGAACCGGGCGTCCGCGACTACGAGCCGCATCAGGCCCTTGACGGCGGTCCCGACGGGCTACGTGTCGTTGGCCCCCTGATCGCGCAGTCGATCGCGCTGCTGGTCACGCCGGCGGCCACCTGATCCTCGAGATCGGCTCGGACCAGGAAGGCCCCGTCCGCGACCTCATCGCCGGCCATCCCGAGCTCCAACTGGCCCCCACGATCCGCGATCACGCCAATCATCCCCGGGTCATCCGGGCGACCCGGTCGAGCTGAACCTTCCGCGCTGCCGGTCTCCTACCCATCGCCATCTCTCGATCCATGGAGAATTCATCTCCGGCGCTGCGCGAGTCTCGCATGATCAACATGCCTTGATTAAAAATCGCGACATTTCCCAGGCGGCTACTTTGATCGAATAAGGTATGACTCCGCAGGTAGACACTCGGTCGATCACATGATCTGAGACAGGATCTGTTGAAACCCCCTCGGTCGCCCCAGGAGAGAAACATGCCTTTTCGACAGGGTCTTCGCGCCGCGACTTGCCGCTTCGTTCCTCGCGCTGGGAATCACCCACGCCGACGCCTCGCCGATCACCGACCTGTACAGTACCGGTGTGGACGGTTCGGGTGTGACGATGAGCAACGGCACCACCGACACGCACTACTCGCTCGTATCCGGCCCGGCCTACAGTAACGTGACCTATCCTTCGTCCACCTACGTGGTCGATAACAGCCCGCACAACAACAGCTTTCCGATCCCCCCGTGGGTTCCGAACGACGCCGTCGGAACGGCGGGCGGATCGATGTGGATCAGTGGGCCGGTGACGCCCCTGAGCTACAACACGTCGCAGCCTGACGGAGTCTATGACTACCAGACCACGTTCACGATCCCGAACTACGACAATCCCCTGACCGGGCTCATCACGGGCAAGTTGACCGCGGATGACCAGGTTGAGGTCAAGCTCAACGGCACCACGGTCGTCTCGCTGACCCCCGACCAGGGGTACGCCAATTTCTACAACTTCTCGATCACCAGCGGTTTCGTCTCCGGCACGAACACGCTGGACTTCCTCGTCCATAACACGCACGAGAGCGTCGAAGGGCTCCGCGTGAACATGAGCGGCAGCGTCGTTCCCGAGCCTTCGAGCATGATCCTGATGGGCCTGGGTGCGCTCGGGATCATCGGAGTCGCCCGGTCTCGCCGCAGCGCCCGCTGAGGTCGGGACGGATTCGAGCAACCGGATCAAAACCGGCCCGCGCAGGACAAAGGGCGCGGGCCTTCTCGTGTTGACCTGATCTCGATCGTTCCGCAAGTCACGCCGGCTTGAGGACGTGGGCGTGATCAGGTACGAACTTTCCGGGCCTTGACCGGGATCTTCCGGAGCGCCTCGGCAACCGTGCTCATCTTGGGCCAGCGATCTTCTTTCCGCCTGGCGGTCAACTTTCGCAGGAGCTGGTGCAAGGGGGCGGGCAGGCTCGGGTTGGCCTTGGCCGGATCGAGGGGCTCCTGGTTGATCCGCTGGACGAGGGCCGCGATGGTGTTGGCCTCGTTGGCGTCGTACGGGAGCCGATCGGTCAGAAACTCGAAGGCCATCGCTCCGAACGAGAAGATATCGATCCGCTCGTCGATCGTCTCGCGCCGGATCAGCTCGGGCGCCATGTAGAGCAAGGTTCCGGTCCGGTTGCCCGGCCGCTGGAAGAGCGGGATGTTGGGGATCGCCAGGCCGAAGTCGATCAGCTTGACCTGATGGTCGCGGTTGACCAGGAAGTTCTTGGGTCCGATATCGTGGTGCAGGTAACCGGCGGCATGAACCGCGGCCAGGCCCTCGGCCGCCTGCGCCAGGAGCTCGAGCTTCTCGGCCAGGTCGGCCGAGTGGGTCTCGCGGATATACTGAAGGCTGTAGCCCTCGATGAACTCCATCACGATGAAGTGTTCACCCCGGCTGGTCAGCCCGTACTCAAAGGTGCGGCACACGTGCGGGTGATTCACCTTCAGGCCGATCTCCCCCTCGGGAGGCCGCTGGGCCTTCGCCGACCGGGCGTTCGCCGCTTCCTGTTTCTCGACGTGCTGGACCTTCAGGCAGACCGTCCGCCCGGTCTGATTGTCGACCGCCTTGTGAACCCGCGACATACTTCCCTGACCGGTCAACGACACGAGCGTGAAACGGCGGTCGATGTTCGCCCGCTTCATCTTCACCGTCGCGCCAGCCACTGGCTTCGCCCCGAAGAAGTCTTTCAATCTGCCAAGCATAGGGGGGCCGCCTCTCCATCCCGCATCCGGCCTTTCGCCTCGCTACAACCTTGCATTGTCACACGCGCAGCCTTCACCCGCAATGCAACCTTGAAGCCGAGACGACGGACCTGAATCGATTACATCAATGCGTGCGTGTCGCCAATCGGTTCCCACAATCAACCAGAATAGCTTACGGTCCGGAGATCGGGCTGTGACGCGGGAAAGAAACGCGAGCTGGCCGTCGCGTCAGCGCGCGCGTTCCTCCTCCGCGCGGCGGCTCCGGGCGACGGCGTTCCATGAGAAGGGGCCGGCGGTCCGGGCGAGGACGCGAGGCGAGCCGTGTTCGTCCTGGAACCGGGCGACCTCGACCAGGGGTGGGGCGTCGGCGGGCCAGTGGTCGAATTCGGGACCGAGCAGAAGGACGAAGCTGGGGGTGGTGTCCTTCTGAAAGATCAGGCTCTTGGGCTGTCGAAGCTGTCGGACGGGATGGCCGGTGGCGAGCGCGAGGTCCGCCGGCCAGGTGTGGAAGGTGTAGATGGGCCAGTTCGGAACGACCCACTGGCCGATGGCTCGGCCCCAGGGACCCTGACCGCGCCGGTAGTTCCACTCCGGGACGTAATAACCCCAGTGCGCCAGCTTCAGCGTCAGGGCCACGGCCGTCAGGGCGAGCACACCGCGCCGGGGCTGCGAGCGGATCAAGGCGCCCAGACCGAGGAATCCGGTTCCGATGGCCGCGGCGATCAGCACGATCGACAGACCACGGTAGTACGGGACCGCGCTGGCGAGGAAGATCCCGCCGATAATGACCACGACGACCCAGACCGTGACCAGAAGCGCCGAGCCGCCGAGCAATCCCCAACGCGCCGGCCGCGCGACATCGCCCTGGATCACCCGGGCGGCCGAGGCGGCCGACACGATCGACAGCCCCGCCAGGGCCGGCACGAGCGCCGCCTTCGCCAGTCCGGGAATGATCGTCCCGACCACCAGGCACATCGCGGCCACCTGGAGCCAGCCCACGACGAGCCGCCGGGAGTCACCACTCCAGCCGTCGCGAACCGACCGGCTCGCCGCCAGAAGCGCCAGCGGGCTCCAGGGTAACCCCAGCAGGAGCACGCCCACCGCGAAGAGCCACTGCGGCGTTTCCGTCAGGGGGAGCGTCAGCGACGCGGCCCACGCCTCCGCCTGAGCTGAGTTGAGAGCCCAGGCCGACCACGCGGCGGCCGTCAGGATCGGCGGGGCGATCAAGGCGAAGCTCAGCGCCGACTCGCGCCGGCCGATGACGATGGTCGCGAGCACCAGCACGGCCAGGGGCGGCCAGCCCCCGGCCAGGAAGGCCAGAGACGCCCAGAAACCCGCGATCAGGTCGGTGCCCCGGTTGATGATCCGGTCCAGGGCGGCGATGGTCGCGCACCCGAGAATCAGGTCGAGCCCCGTGCCCGCCGATCGGTCGATCAGGGCGATCGAGCCGAACCAGCATAGCGCGGTCAGGACGCTCGGCCTCGTGCCGAGAACCCAGCGCGCCCGACGGGTCAGCATCAGACCGGCCAGGACCCCGGCGATGGCCATCGGCCAACGGACCGAGCCGACGGCGGGAATGCCCCCCGAGACCATGGTCCAGAGTCGCCCCAGCGCCACGGGCAGCGGCCAGAGCGATGGCTCCCAGCCGCCGAAGACCTGGCCGAAGGGCCCGATCCCCGAGCCCGAAGCCAGTCCCAGCTTCGCGTCATCGGGCCCGAGCTGAAGGCTCGCCCCGCCCCACAACACGAAACCGGCGGCGAGGGCCAGCACACACAGACCGCGTACCGGATCGCTCCAGCGATCGTCGCGCGGGGCGGCCGGTCTCGGCTCGGTTGGGCTTTCGATCAGGCTCGGGCACTCAATGGACATGGCGCGGCTCCTCGGCGGTGATTCCGTCCGCCAGGCTCGGGGCCGGCGCAGACGTCGCGGCGGGCAAATTATGGTCGATGGCCACGGACGGCTCGAACCGGTCGTCGCCGGGGTGTGTTTTCACCATGCTGTAGACGTAGCCCGGCAGCCAGCCTTCGCGGTAGGTCTGATGCCGCATCTCGGCGGCGACGTCCTGGAGGGTCCAGCCGTCGCGCTCGAACCGGTACAGCGCGACCGCCGCGCCGGTCCGGCATGTCCCACGTGCGCAATGGATCAGCACGGGACGCCGGTCCGGATCGTCGCAGGCCCTCAGGACCTCGCGAAACTGCGCCTCCTGCCCGAAGCCGTCGCCTGGCATCGGCAGGTTCACGAAATCGATCTGGAGCCGACGCGCAAGCGCCCGCTCGGCCTCGACTTCCGGGCTGGGGATCTGGAAGTTGATCACCGTCTTGATGCCGTACCGGCCCACGACCTCGGTGAGCTGATCGCCGGTCAACTGGCCGCTCCGGTACAGGATGCCGTGCTTGACGACGTCGAAGTGATCCCAGACCAGCCGGTTACGCCGGGTCTCGATGGTGACCCAGAGGGCGACCGTCACGGCCACCAAGCCGCCCAGGGTGATCGCGATACGCATGGTTCGAGTCGCACCCGCGTTTGGATGGAATAAGTTCGACGAACCACCGACGGGGTGGAAGTCCACCGTTTCGCTGCTGAACGCGGGTGTCGACTCGGTGTGGGTTGTAACGGTCAGGCCAGGAGCGTCGGCAAATCGGACACGCGGGCATCCTAGGGGAGATCCCAGGGGGGGTCAACCCGAGTTGCCCCGCCGGTCAGGACCGCTTCGTACTCGATAAGCTGATACCGCGTCCCGACCATCGCACCAACGCACTCGCGTTCGTAAGTGCATGTATTTTTACACAAGATTGGTGAAGATCTTACCCAGACCCCGCCGATTCCCTAGATTGGACGGTGACGCCGCCGTCCCGCGTTCCGAACGCGCCACGCACAATGACCGGAACCTGCGGGTAGACCGCCGGGAACTTACGAACGGACCCACGAGGCCGACCCATGATCGCCACCCTTGACGCGCTCGCCGCCACGAGCCCAGAAGAGATCACCGTTGCGAACACGAGTGCGTCCGAAGCTCGCCCTCCCCGCAGACGCGGCGGCGGGCCGAAAACCGAGGAAGGCAAGAACGCCTCGCGACGCAACTCGCTGAAACACAGCCTGCGCTCCACGCTCATCCTCCCGGACGAGCTTCAATCGGCCTATGTGGAACTCAAATCCGCGTACTTCACGGAATTGAAGCCCGTCGGACGGGTCGAGGAACAGCTGGTCGGCCGACTGGCGTTCACCTCGGTCCAGCTTGACCGATCGGCCGATCTGGCCATCGCCAATCTCCGACGCGTGATCGAACGCGCCGAGAACTTCTGGGACGTCGACCGACGCGCCCAGGCCGATGACCTGGGAAAACGCCTCAAAAACGACCCCGAGCGCGTCGCGCACCGGCTCGAGCGAAGCACGCAGGGCGCCGACTGGCTCATCGACCGCTGGGAAGGACTCGCCGACGCGCTCGAATCCCGGGGCCAGTGGGACGACACCCAGCGCAACCTGGCGTTCGACCTGCTGGGGACGTCCCCGATCCTCCGCGACGGTCACGCCCGGGTCCCCGCGGCCGTTGACCGCGACGGCCTGATGAACCTGGTCAAGGACGAGGTCGGTCGACTGGCGGACGAGCAGCGAACCACCCTGAACCCGCTCGATACGCATGAACAGGATCTCGCCTGTTGCGGGATGCCCGTCGAGCCCGACGCCGAGACGAAGCGGCTTCGCAAGTACGAGTCGGACCTGAGCCGCGAATGGCGCTGGGCGTACGAACAATTGTTCAAACTGCGTTCCGATCCGTCGCGTCTGACGAGGGTCGAGGCGCGCCTGTCGAAGTTTCCGCTGCCCGCGATGGAGAATCCGGCTCCGGAGTCCGTCGCGGAGTCACAGACAAATGTCGTCGCGCCGTTGAATGTCGCCGTGGTGGAAGATGACGAGGGGATGATCTGGTCGAATCCGGGCGCCCTGGCCGATGCGCTGGCGGAGCTGGAGACGCTGTCGGAGGAAGAGGACGAGGAGGAAGTACGGGCGCCGACTCCGGTTCCGACTCCGACTCCGGTCTCGACCCCGATCGTGGCGCGCCCGACGGCCCCGAGGTTCGTGCCTTCGGGCGCGAAGGGAGGCAACCGCCAGCAGCGTCGGGCCGCACAGAAGCGGGCGCGCCAGGAGGCGCGTCGATCGTCCCTGTAAAGGGTCGCGTGGTACAGGTCGCGTCGGTTTTACCGACCGGAGCCGCCCAGGAGGCGTCCCCGGCCGTTCGACCGCGCGCCGCGCGCGGATTCGCGCCCGGAAACGGGCGAAAACTCGATATTCAAGGAAGGAAGCCGCGCGAAATCGGGCTGGATCGCGAGCCGAGGGGGTTTGGAATACGCGAGTGGTATCGATTGTGGTGATTGTGCGGATTGGTGGTTGGCGGGTGATCGCGGTCCGGTACGAACGAACTCGACGCCGGTACGAACGAACTCGAACCCTGGTCGCGGGCCGGATGGAGCGCGACGGCTGTTGACCATCGATTTCACCGGAACCGACCGGGCGACTTGTCCCTCCGTGGCGCCAGCTATACGATGACGGTGTTCCGTCCTTTGGTTTTCGGGCGGCGGGGCGTCCCCCCGTTTGGAGCTGGTTTCGTCTTCCTTCCCTCGGAACCCGAGAGTCATGCGTAGCGCTCGCATTCGCTTCCAGCCGCTGATGGGTCTGGGGCTCATGGCCGCGGCCCTGATCGGCGTCGGTCTTGCCGCCAGGCTCACGGCCGCGGCCGAGTCGTCCGCTTCCAAACCGGCCAGAAAAGACAGTCCGGCGGGAATCCGCCCCCGCGAGGCAACCTGGTCGGTCCAGCTTCAGCCCGATTCGGCCAGGGCGGGTGAGACCGTCACTTACCGGGCGACCCTCAAGCTCGAGCCCGGCTGGCATGTTTACAACTACGCCAGGGACCCCAACGCGGGGGGTCCGCCGATCAAGACCACGTTTGACTTCTACGATCCCGCCGGACTCGAGCCGGTCGGTTCCTGGACCCCCTCGCGCGAGCCCGAGCGCAAGCCCGAACCGGCCTTCGAGAACAAGATCGTCGAGTTCTTCGAGGACGAGGTCACCTTCCGCCTTGAGCTCAGGGTCCCTCCCGGAGCCGAGCCGGGCAAGCGAACCCTGCGCTGTCAGGCCGGGTTCCAGATCTGCAACGCCCAGAGCTGCAAGCTGCCGGTGCGGGTTCCCCTGCCGGAAGTCGCGGTGACGATCCAGCCCGGGGGCGCCTCGGCCGCGACGTTGCCTCCCGCGGACCGCCAGAAGACCTCCGACCGGACCGAGGCCGTCACCAGCACGGCCGATTCCAGTCCGGGGCCGGAGCCGGCCCCGGCCCCGGTTCCGAGCACGAGCCCGACGGCCGGCAAGGAAAAGCCGGTCAGCGAGATCGCCCGCAAGGCCAGGCTCGGGCTGGTTCCATTCCTGCTCTCGTCGGCGCTGGGAGGGTTGTACGCCCTGGCGATGCCGTGCGTCTGGCCGATGGTGCCGATCACGGTCAACTTCTTCGTCAAGCAGGGTCAGCGGTCGCGCAAGACCTCGGGCCTGGCCGTGGTTTACTGCCTGACGATCATCGGGATCTTCACCGGGTTCGGCGTCATCTGCTCGTTCCTCTTCTCGGCGACCGCGCTCCAGAACCTGGCGAACAACCCGTGGCTGAACACGGCCGTGGCCTTGCTCTTTCTGGTCTTCGGGCTCAGCTTGCTGGGGGTCTTCGAGATCCGTCTGCCGAGCTTCCTGCTCAACGCCTCGGCCCAGGGCGAGGGCCGGGGCGGCCTGGTGGGCGTCATGTTCATGGCGCTGACCTTGACGATCACGTCGTTCACCTGCACCTTCCCGGTCGTCGGCGGCCTGATCTTCATGGCGAGCCAGGGCGAGTTTTTCTATCCGGTCATCGGCCTGACGACGTTCTCGGCGGTCCTGGCGCTGCCGTTCTTCGTGCTGGCGTTGATGCCCGGACTGCTGTCGAAGCTGCCCCGGAGCGGCGACTGGATGAACGCGGTCAAGGTCGTGGGGGGCCTGATCGAGATCGGCGCGGCGTTGAAGTTTATCAACACCGCGGAGATCGGCTTCGGCTCGATCCCCGAGGACGCCTGGTTCGACGCCCAGGTCGTGCTTTCGGCCTGGGTCGTGCTGGCGGCCGTCTGCGGCGTCTACCTGCTCGGCCTTTTCCGCACCGATCACGATCACGAGGAAGTGCGAATCGGTCCCGGCCGGCTGATCGCCGGGACGTCGTTCCTGTCCCTGGCGCTGTTCCTCGCCCCCGCGCTGTTTGGCCATCCCCCCGCCAGCAAGATCTACTACAAGCTCGTCGGCCTGCTGCCGCTCGACGTCACCGAGCTGAACGCTCCGGTGTCGGGAGCCGGCTCGAGCGCGGCCAACGGCCTTGCCGACGCCGAGGGCTGCCGCGCCGTGAAGGCCGTCTCGAGTGATCCCAAGACCGCCGAGCGCGAGCAGAAGAGCTGCCACGGCGTGCAGTGGGGGATGAGCCTCGAAGCGGCCCAGGAGCAGGCGCGGGCCCAGAATCGCCCGATCCTGATCGACTTCACGGGCGTCAACTGCGCCAACTGCCGGACGATGGAAATCGGCGTCATGCCCCGGCCCGAGATCGCCAAGCTCCTGGACCGATTCGTCACGGTTCAGCTCTACACCGACTTCGTGCCGATCGACTCGATCTCGCAGGACCAGCGCGAGGAGCTGGCCGGCAAGAACCAGGAGCGTCTGATCAAGCTGGCCGGCGAGGCCACCAACCCGTTCTACGTCGCCATCGACTCCAGCGGAAAGGTCCTCGCCTCGATCGGCGGCTATCGCCCGGCGACGGTGTTCGCCGACTTTTTGAATCAGGCGTTATCCAAATATGAAGGTTCGAGCAAACTTGCTCAGAATTCGATGCGTCCCTGACCATCGCCGATTTCCTGGAGACAACCGATGACGCCAAAGCTCTCCGAAGAACTTCGCCAGGCCCTCGCGGATCAGGCTGGCGCGCCCCTCCAGATCGAGGACCCGATCACCCAGGCACGATATATCCTCATCCAGGCCGACGTCTACGAGCAGTTGCAACGGGCGATGGACTATGATACGAGCGACCCGAACCCGCGAGACTATTACAGCTTGTTCGCCAAGGCCGTGAAAGACGAGTTGGATCATCCCGGCGTGGAAACCGAGCAGGCAAGGACCATCCCCGGGAAACCATCGTGAGCGTCCATCGCGGCGATCTCGTGCTGCTTCAGGCACCCTTCACCAGTCGAACCGGCTCCAAGCCACGACCGATGCTTGTTGTGCAGAACGATACGAATAATGCGCGGATGGCGAACACGATTCTGGCGTTCATCACCACGAACTTGACGCGGGCCTCCGAGGCGACCCAGGTGGTCGTCGACGTGGCCACATCCGAGGGAGTCCCATCTGGTCTCAACCAGACCTCGGTCGTGTCCTGCGAAAACCTGATCACCGTGGCGCAGGCGGACATCCTCCGCACGATCGGCCGTCTCCCAGAGCCGCTCATGCGTCGTGTCGACCAGGCACTGAAGGTCTCCCTCGGCCTGTCTTGATTCTCGATCTATGCGTACTGTCCGCGGAACCGGATCAGGAGAACAGGGGTTCCAGCCCCCGCCGCAGGCGGTTCTGGTTGACCAGGTCGGGATCGTTCACGGGGTACAGGGGCCGCTGTCCGCTCAGGACGCCGAGGACGTCGCGAGCGATGCCGCTGGCCATGTTGCTGAGACCCTCGACGGTCTGCGCGGCACTGTGCGGGGTGAGCATGACATCGGGCCGCCCGATCAGTGGGTGGCCGGGCGCGGGGGGCTCGTCCTCGAAGACGTCGCCGCCGTAGCCCCAGAGCCTGCCGGCGTCAAGCGCGGCGGCGACCTCGGACTCGACGATGACCGGGCCGCGGGCGCAGTTGATCAGGATGGCGTCGGAGCGCATCCGGGCCAGGGCGTCGCGGTCAATCATCGCTCGGGTGCTGTCGTCCAGGGGAACGTGAATGGTGACGTACTCGCTCTCGGCCAGCAGGGTATTCAGATCGACCCGCGTGGCGCCGGCGCGAGCTTCAGCCTCGGCCGGAGGAGCGACGATGTCGTGATAGAGCACCCGCATGCCGAAGCCGACGTGGGCCAGCTCGCCGACCCGCTTGCCGATCCGGCCGAAACCGATGATGCCGAGCGTCCGACCGGTGAGGTCACGGCCCATCCGGCTGGTCCGCGCGTGGTAGTTGCCCGCCGACAGCTCGCGCATCATGTAGGGAAAATGCTTCGACAGGCTGATCATCATCGCGAAAACATGTTCGCAAACGCTCTGCGTATTGGCCCCGGGAGTGTACAGCACCAGGACGCCGCGCTCGGTCGCGGCGGGGACGTCGATCTGGTCGTAGCCGACGCCGTGCCGGCCGACAACCTTGAGGCGATTGCCGCGGTCGAGCAGGGCGGCGTTGATCAAGCCGCCGGTACGGATGATCAGCCCTTCGGCGTCCACAACCTCGCGGTGCAGCGTCGCCGGATCGATACCCGAGGCCATGCGGAGCTCGGCCGACTCGCGCAGGAGGCTCATGCCCGCTTCGTGCATCTTGGTCAGGGAGAGGATGATCGGCCGTCGCGACATGGGGAAACACTCGCCTCGTCGGTTTGAGAGCGCGTCAAGAATTTTACCCGAGCTTCGACCCTCAGATTACCACAATGGCCAACCGGCGTAACAGGATGACTCGATGAGACTGGCGGGACCGTCGAATCCAGGGGCCTGCGAGCCACCGCGATGGCTCCGGCGCGGGATCTTCGCCGTCATCGCCCTGGCCCTCGTGGTACGGCTGGCGCTGGGACTGCTCCCCATGATCCGGTCGCGCGACTCGCGGATTGACGACCCTGATAACTATCTGACCCTGGCGCGTTCGCTGATCCAGGGGGAAGGTCTGACCTGGCAGGGCCGACCGACGGCCTACCGGCCGCCGCTCTACCCGATCGTGCTCGCCCCGCTGGTCGGGTGCTTCCCGAAACCCGGAGGGCTGCGGATCTCGGTGGTTGTCCTGCACTCCGTCCTGGGTGCGCTGACGGTCGCCTTCACGTACGTGGCGGCATGCCGTTGGGGTCTGAATCCGTGGCGCGTCCTGGCCGCCGCGACGATCGTCGCGCTCGACCCGGTCCTGGTGGCGCAGAGCCGCGGGGTCATGACCGAGACCCTGGCCGCGACCTTGCTGGCGGCGGTCCTGGCCGCGCTGGCCGGTCCGGGCGCCGGGGCACGATCGCGGGCGGTGTGGCTCTGGGTCTCGCGGCGCTCTGCCGGCCCAGCCTGCTGGCCGGGGCCGGTTTGACGGTGCTGGCCGCGATTCGGGCACAGCCGGGCGGCGGTGCGCGATCGGTTGGAGCGGGCGGCGTTGGTGGCGCTCGCGGTGGCGGCGACCCTCGCGCCCTGGGCGTGGCGGAACGTCCGGGTCCTGGGCCATCCGGTCTGGACGACGACGCACGGCGGGTACACCCTGGCCCTGGCCAATAACCCGATCTATTACGCCGATGTGCTCGACGGTCCGCCCGGGTCGGTCTGGACCGGCGCGAACCAGAAGCACTGGTTCGACTCGGTGGGCCCGAGCGTCGCCGGCCTGGACGAGGTGGCGCCGACCACAAGCTCGCGGCCGGTGCCGTCCGGTTCGCCGCGGCACACCCTCGCGCCTTCGTGCGCGCGGCCCTGGCGCGGCTGGGCCGGTTCTGGAGCGTGGCGCCCTCGGCACTGGTTTACCCGGGCAGCCTTCGACTGGCGACCGCGCTCTGGACCGCGCCGCTCTGGCTCGCGCTGGCCGCCGGTCTCGGAACCGCGGAACTCTGGCGCTGGCCCCGGATCACGGCCCCGATGATGCTTCTGGGCCTCACCACCGTACATATCCTGTACTGGACCGATGTTCGAATGCGGGCCCCCCTGGTGCCGGCGATTGCCCTGATCGCCGCAACCCCGCTGTTGGCCTACCGTGGACGACGCGAAAAAAAAAATTGAAATTTCCAGCGAATTCTGCTGTTCAAATTTCCGGGAATGGTTAGTCTTAGGTCAGCCGCTCTCGGCGGGAAACCCTTAGTTAGCCGTTTCGGACGCTAGCCTCGCCAGAACGCTGATTTCGCAGAGGTAAGTAGAGGTAAGAGACAGTGGCCAAGAAGCTCTATGTCGGCAATCTGACCTACGACACCACGGAAGACAACCTGGTTGAGCTGTTCAGTGAGTATGGCGAGGTCCTTTCGGCCCAGATCATCATCGACCGCGACACGAACCGCTCCAAGGGGTTCGGGTTCGTGGAGATGGCGGACGGTGCCGATGAGGCGGCCAGCGCGCTGAACGGCCAGGATTTCCGCGGTCGTAACCTGACAGTCAACGAAGCACGGCCGCGTGAGGATCGGGGCCGGGGCGGCTACGGCGGTGGCGGTGGCGGCGGCGGCCGGGGTGGCTACGGCGGCGGCGGCGGTGGCCGGGGCGGCTACGGCGGCGGCGGCGGTGGCTACGGCGGCGGCAGTGGCGGCGGCTACGGCGGTGGCGGCGGTGGTCGCGGCGGACGCTATTGATCTCGACTCAATGGCGCCGGCCGATTTCCCGTCCAATCAATCGTTCATCCAGAGGCCGACCTTCACGGGTCGGCCTTCTTTGTTTTCCGGCCTGCCCGCCCGCCCCGCCGATCCGATCGGCGAATCGATCAGACCCGATCCGGCACCTCGGCGATATCCGCCTCAAGCTCGGCGCTCAGCTCGCGGCTTCGCGGACGCGATGGGGGAGCCGTCGTCGTGCGCCGATGAAAGACCACCCAGCGCGACATCGAGAAGCTGATACCCGTCGCCGCCACGATTCCGACCACCGCCGCCGCCAGCCGGTGCCGCGCGAAGAAGTCGATCCGCGCCGGCAGGAACAATCGGAGCGTCAAGCTCAGCGCGATCCCCAGCGCGTTGCTCAATGCGTACGTGATGAACTGGCGGGTGATCGAACCTTGACGCGCGTCGTTGAACGTCAAACGACGATTCAGCGAGAAGTTCCAGACCAGGGCCACCGCGATCGCCAGCGCGGCCGCGAGCACCAGGTCGAGCGATTGACCGGCACCCAGCCAGAAGCCCTTGATCCTCGACAGCGGCGTCGCCCGGAACACCACCTGGAGCACGGCGTAGGTCGTCAGGTCGACCACCATTCCCGACGCGCCCACCACACAGAACTGAACGAGGCGGGAATAGTTCCCGAACCGGTCGTCCGCCAGCCGCTTGATCAACCGGAGATCGCTCGGGAACAGGTTCATCCGGTGGGGCGGCGTGTTCCTGGCCAGCGGGACCTCGATCCGTCGACCGACCGAACCAACCAGGAGCTCGAGCACGAACCGCGACCCGAGCGGACCGGGACGATGTTGACGCGCCTGATGGCTGGTCCGTGTCAGGGCGATCAGGCCCGAGCTAGGATCTCTGATCCCGGTCAGTGGCCGAGCGATCAGGCCCAGCAAGCGGCGCCTCGGGTCGAGCTCGGCCCCCAGACGCGGTCCCCCGTGACTCGAGGCAACCGCCACGTCGGCCTCGCCCCGAACCAGCGGGTTAATGAGCCGCAGTAAATCCTCGGGAGAATAGCCCTTCTCCAGGTCAACGATCAGCAGGACGTCACCCTGGGCCTCCTGCATCCCGAGATAGGCCGCGGCCGCCTTGCCCCGCGTCTCGGCCCTGAGGATCCGGTACTCCGGGCCCGGGCCGAGCCCGGACGCGGCAACGGCTTGATCGCGCGGGTCGGCGACCGCCAGCACCTCGACTCGATAGCCCGCCGCCCGTAGACGCGCGTCATATCCGACGAGCCGGTCCACGAGCGTGTCCGATCCCGGCGCAAGGGGAGCAATCAGGCTGACCCAGACAATTCGCGACTCGCTCTCAGTCATCTCAGCATCGGACCCAAAGCCGAAGGGGCTCCGGTGACACGTCTCGAGACCAGGTCACCGCGGGAGCCTCTCCCCGGCGCGCACATCGAACGCGGGACGACTCCGCACTTGCAACTCACGATTCATCGTAGTCCCCGGCGGGATGCTTGACAATTCGTTTTGAACGTTCAGAATTGTCAGGCGGGTCGGCCCAGCTCTTCGGCGCTCGGGTAGATTGTGTGACGCGGGGCCCGTTTCAGAACCTGCTCGCGGCCCCAGTTCGTCACCTGTCGAAACACGTCGGAACGAATGAAGTCGAGGAACGCCTGCCGATCACTCCACTCGCTCAGGATCGCGAACGAGTCCGGATCGTCGACGCGCTGGTACAGAAAACTCCGCGTATGGCCGCTCGTGGCCCCGAGGACCGCGAGGACCTCGTCGAACTTCGCGCGGAACAGGTCGGTTTTACCGGGAAGGACGTCGTAATACATACCCACCGTGAGCATCCGTTCCTCCGGTCGCGTTTGCCGTCAAATCGCGTGCTCGATCCAGCCACCGCCGAGCACCAGGTCGTCCTGGTAGAGCGACACGGCCTGGCCGGGAGTGATCGCCTGCTGAGGTTTATCAAACCTGACCCGAACGCGCGCGGCGCCGGCCTGGCCCTGGTCGCCGGCCCCGCCCAACTCGCCGATCGGCTCGACCGTCGCGGGCACAGCGCGGTGCCGTGCCCGGATCTGGGCCAGACAGCGGATCGGTTCGCGGGGAACCGGACCTTGCCAGTTCATGCGCGAGGCTTCCAGACCCGTTCGATCGAGCGCCGTGCGCTGGCCGACGGTCACCGTCCGCGAGGTCGCGTCAATCTGGACAACATAGCGAGGCGCGCCGACGGCGATCCCCAGCCCGCGCCGCTGGCCGATCGTGAATCCCTCGATTCCCTCGTGCTGGCCCAGGACGTTTCCTTCCTCGTCGACGATCATCCCGTCGCTGGCTTGCTCGGGCCGTCGTGCCCGCACGAACGCCCGGTAATCGCCATCGGGGACGAAGCAGATGTCCTGGCTGTCTTCCTTGTCATGCACCGGAAGCCCGAGTTCGCGCGCCATCGAGCGGATCTCGGACTTGGTGAACTCGCCCACCGGGAACAATACGCGGGGCAGGAGCTCGCGGCGGAGTCCGAAGAGCACGTACGACTGGTCTTTTTCGCGATCGACTCCCCGCGCCACCCGGCGCGTCCCGTCAGGAGCTTGCGCCAGACGGGCGTAGTGGCCGGTGGCGACGAAGTCGGCGCCGACCTGCTCGCCGTACGCCCAGAGCTTTCCGAACTTGAGCCAGTTGTTGCACAGGACGCAGGGATTGGGGGTTCGCCCCGAGGCATACTCGTCGGCGAAGCGATCCATGATCCGCGCGAAATCACGCTCGAAATCGAGCGCGTAGAAGGGAATGTCCAGCCGGTCGGCCACATTTCGGGCATCGAGCGCGTCGTGTACGCTGCAACAGGTCCGGCTCCGGCGCTCCTCGTCCTCGACGCTCACACCCGTGCGCATGAAAAGCCCGATGACCTCATGCCCCTGCTCTTGCAGCAGGTGCGCGGCCACCGAGCTATCCACACCGCCGCTCATCGCCAGAACCACCCGTCCGCCCATAGCTTCCGTCGCGCTCCGCAGGCTCTCGATCTCGAACCGGTCCGTCCCGTTCCGCAACGGACCATGGCCCAATCGTAGCCGTCGACCGTCGTCCGCGACAAGGGGCGTCAGCGATCGAAACGCTCGACACGCGGGCAATTCGCCCTACTTCACCGCGCGAGGTCCGGTGCTCCGGGTCGGTTTCTGGGCCAAAGGAGCATCGGGACTGGGATCATTTCGAGAGATCGGGACGGGAACATTTGTATCCGCGACAGGTGCCGAGATATAGCCGCGATTGTAGATCGCCAGCGATTCCTGGTCGATTTGCCAGAAGCGGTGCTGGACCGCGGCGTTGAAGGCGGCGTCACAGTGAATTCCCAGCAGGTAGTTGGCGTAATCGATCCGCGGCTGGATCTCGCAGGACTCCTGCTTCCAGGCACCCTCGAGCATCGGCGTGATGAACCAGCCCTCGGCCGACGCTTCCAGCGCACCGCCAGAACGAGCAAGGGCAATAAAAGGCATGAAGTCCTCATGACAGCGGCTCCTGGGCGAGTGATCGAGACGAGCCGGATCGGCTTCGCCCCGAGATCGGGCGACTCGCGTCCCGGCGAGACGGTACAGGACCAACACGAACAGGTCACGGGTTCTTGGGCATGTTGCCCAGAACGCCGATCAGGTTGAAGTTGCCGCTGGTGTCGATCAGGCCGTTGATGGCGAAATTCATCTGTCCCATCCGACTACCTGGGACCGTGCCCGGACCGGGACGGAAGAAGTGGATGTTCATCGTCCCCGCCCCGGTGCCGTACCCCGCGGCGTTGGTATAGATGCCCGAACTGGAGGGGTCGACGCTCCAGGTGTACTCGGTGGGGATACCATTGACCGTTGGCGAGCCCGCCACGCTCGTCAGGTCGATGAAGAGCTGGGTACCGGTCGTGCCCACGTTCTTGCCGATGATGTAAACCACGCCGGTCACCGGCAGCGCGGAGTCGGTGGGAACGGTGATCCGCATATCGGTCCAGAGGAACGAGGTCACGTTCGACCCGCCGTAGCCCGTCGACGAGAGCTGTAGCGCCTGGTCCGACGTTCGGCCTGGTCCGAGCACATAACCTCCCTTGAACCGGCCGACAAACGTCTGGCGCCTGATCTCGTGCGTGGTCGGCGTGCCTGTCGTGTCGCCGGTCGGCATGTTGATCGCGTTGCTCGACGACCTGGCGACGGCGGCGGCGTGGCTCGCCAGGCTGGCGAGCGTTCCAGGGCCCGCCAGACCCGCGGTGTGGATCAAGGTGAAGGTCAACACCTCGCGGGATTCGAGTGCCTCAAGACCCGGCGCCTCTGGCGTCGCCTGCGTTCCGAGCCCCGATCTCGATCGCGGAAGTCCATGGCCGTTGATTCCTTGACGCTTCGGCGAAACCCGGGGACGGGCCCCGACGGAAGAAGGTTTGGTGAGGGCCGGCTCGCGCCGGGCTCGGTCACGGGATGATCCGGGTGCCGACGTTGGTGTTCAGGTCGAGCATCGCGTTGCGATGGCGCACCAGGGCATCGCGATACTTGGAGACGACGGCGTTGTAGTCCTGCTGTGCCTCGAAGTAATCAAGAATGCTTTCCTGACCGCCCAGCCATCGCTGTCGTGCCAGGTCGCGCACCTTCTTCGAGGCCGGCAAGACCTCGCGCCGGAACTCGATCACGCTGGTCCGACTGAGATCGAACTCGCGGATCGATTCCTGGACATCGTAGATCACTTGCTTTTCCTGATTGGCCAGCTCCACGCGCGATTGCTCGGCGTTGAGCTTCGACCGCAAGATGTTGCCCTGGTTGCGATTGAATACGGGCAGGGCGATTGTGACGCCGAAGGCGTACGAATAGGCGTTCTTGAGCCCCTGCCAGTTGTTGTTCTGCATGGTATAGGGCTGGTAGAGGAGGTACACATCGCTGAAGCGCTGGGCCTTGGCGTTGATGATATCGGCCTGGGCGCGCGCGCAGACCGTAGCGGAACGACAGCAGGTCGGGGCGTGCATTCAGCGCGGTCTCGATCAGGGCCTCTTCCGTGGTGGGCAACGGGCGAAGGTCAAGGATCTTGTCGCGGAGCTGGAGCTTGTCCACCTCCTGAGGCGGCATATTGAGGAGCAAACCCAGGGTCCGCAGCGTCTTGGCCTGGGCCTGCGTCGCCTCGCGGACCTGAAGTTGCGCAAGCTCGAGCTGGGCCTTGACCGATAGCACGTCGCTTTCAGGCTTTTGCTTCTCCTCGAAGAGCTGTTGCGTGATTCCCAGCATCCGTCTCAGGTTCTCCGCGTACAGCTCGCTGAACTTCAGGGTGAGCCGGGCGGCAACCACGTCGATATAAGCCGTGTACAGATTGTCGATCTGGAGCCGGACCGCGTCCTGGAACTGAGCTTCGGTGACCTTCTTGGCGCGATTGGCGACGATCATCTTCGCCTTGCGCTTTCGCCATACGTCGATCGGCTGGGTGATATTGACATCATACTGGGTATCACCACCGGGCCTCTGGTTCGAGAAGTGGCCGTAAGGAACCATCTGGCTATCCGCGTAGAAGATCGGGTTGTTGCGCAGGCTCGCGGTGAGGACGTCGGCCTCGGCCATCGGAACCTCGAACTTGAGGGCGAGCAGGTTGAGGTTGGCCTGAAGTAGGCGAGTGATGGCGGCATCGAGCGTGAGCCCGACGGACGGGCCTTCGTCCTCTTCCAGCCCCGGCTTCTCGAGTCCGATGTCGGGCAGGTCGAGCTCGCCGTAGCGTGGTATATCTGCCGGCTGGAGCGGCCTGGGCCGGGCGATCGGCTGGATGTTCAAGATCGCCGGCTGGGGCGCGGAGAGTTGATTGATCGGAACGCGTGTGGCCGATGGGCCGGGGCGTCCGCCGAAGATACTTTGCTGAGGGGCGACCGACGTGGCATCGAATCCCGATGTACCTGATGCCCCCAACGCCGCGCCCAGCTTCCCCCGCGCCACGGGCGAGCCGGGAGGATTGTCGACATCGAACTGTGGCCCCTGGGCCTCTGCCCGATCCGCCAGGATCACACCGAGTCCGAGACACAGAAGGGCCAGATACGCCCTCGGAACTCCGACGCGAATACCGGCGGGATCTCCCCGTCTCCTGGTTCCCATCCCCGACGACCTCCTGCCGTCTTTTGAGTCTTACGTAGACTACCGGAATTACAGCAGACTACGCCAACTTGTCCATCTTATCGGCCTTATGGGGTCGAGACTGAAGCGGTTCGTACGCCAGACACCAACAACCGCGAGTGAGCCGGATTCACTCCTCGCCGCGACAACCGCACGTCTGTGAAGTGCGCCCGTATCGCCACCCAGAAAAAAAACCCGGGACATGCCCGGGTTCTTCTGTCACGCGACGGCTTCCGCTTCAAGCTCGGGGTGCGTGTCGCGTTGACTGGTCCTGCGCGACTTCCTCATGGGGCACGCCGGATGACCACCGGATGGACCCTGGTTCTATGTCGCTTGGAATCCGATCGGTGGGGGGGCGGGGGGGTTCAGCGAGGCCACGGTCGGAACCGCGGAACGTGATCGGGTCATGCGAGGTTCCAGGTGCTGCGCCGGGCTTCGTCCACGGTGGAACGACACTTCACCCTGAGGACCTGGAGGAGGGGGGACGCAAGGCGAACGAACGACCGCGATTCGATGTGGATTTTCAGTGATGGATGTGGGCGGCTCGAAACTCGGCGATTCTTTCCTGGCGCGCCTGGCGAGCCTGTTCGATCCGGAGCTTCTGGGCCTGGACCTGCTGCGGGCTCAGGTGCTTGGTGGTGCTCGTCGAGTTTGAGTTGCCGAAGATATTGCCGAAAAGATCGGAGAACCAGCTACTCAGTGCAATCCGCGGTTCCATCGTGTCCATTGTCGGCTTGAACGGTTTCCGTTTCATGTAGGCCCCCCTTGGCCCTGGGACTCATGGCGCGGTAATCCCTACAGTCATCGTCGGTCGGAACCGGATGCCGGCTTTGATGAAAATGGCGCGACGCCCTCTGGTGACCATCGAGCAACTCTCGCTGCATGGTCTCACAATCGGGTGTGGTGACCGGACGAGCCAGACGAGCGTCGGCTCGGAAAAATGAGGGAATTCATGGAGTGCCCCCTGTATCGAAGACCGGGGGCTGGCGATACTTTGACGGTCCCGGTCGCGAACGCTTCTGCAATCCTCACCTGGCGAACTCACCGAGCCAGAGTCAAGGTCGCGAATCGGGAATCGTTGAATCGACAAAATCTCAATGGCAAGAGGAGACTCCGAGCGATGAAGAACCGCCGCGAAATGCTGTTGGCCCTGACTGCCGGTCTCGTGGCCCTGGCCGTGGTCATCACGCCCGTGATCGCGGAAGAACTCTTCGGCGTCATCACCAAGGTGGACGTCGAGGCCAAGAAGCTGACTGTCGTCGAGAAGGGGAGCGATAAGGAAATCGAGGTCAAGACCACCGACGACACCCTTCTTGTCACACCGAAGGGTGAAAACAAGATCGACCTGGAGAAGATCGCCAAGAACGTGGCCAAGGCTCACGAAGCGGGCAAAAAGGGGATGTTTGCCAAGGTGACCCACGAAGGTGGCGTCGCCTCCAAGATCACCGTCGTCGCCAAGAAGAAGGCCGCCAACTGAGTCGGATCACGATCGATCCCGGACCGGTTGGGTCAGGTCGTTTCGCCGACAAACGGGGACTGACGCCGAGGGCTCGCGACCTGGAGTGTCGAGTCCCCATTTTTTTCTTCAAGTCTAGATGGCGGCATCGATGGCACGAAGGGTCTCGAGGGCCGAGCCGGCCAGGCCGAAATGCCCGCCACCCGCCGGAACCTCGGGCTCACGGCAATTGATACGAATCAATGTCGCACCCAGCCGTCGCGCCACCTGCTCACTGAACGAGCGGATCGTCGGCACCGCGCCTCCCGCGCCACATTCGACGACGGCAAGGGGAATACCTCGGGGCTCGATCGTGCGGAGCCAGCGATCGAGCCGAGCCTGCTGAGCATGGGTCGCATCGACGTCCCAGCCGGCATCCCCGAACATCAGGATATTCGGCCGCGCCAGCGCACCACAATCCGGGCAGGTCGGCAGAGGATCCTGGGCGAGGAAGGTCGTCTCATCAATCTGGAGTTCACACGATGCCGCCGGGAAGGTCCCGATCCCGCACTCCCGCGTGCACTGGAGCGGCATGAATCGTTCCGTGGACCTCGACAATCTTCTCAGGATCAAACCCCGCGCACTGGAACTGGCCATCCACATTCGACGTCACCACGAAGCAGCCTTCCGGCATTCGCGCGGCCCAATCCTTGAGGATGGCGAAACCCGCATGCGGCGTTGTCTGGCGATACAGATGGAGCCGGTGGCCGTAGAATCCCCAGGCGAGGGCTGGATCAGTCGCAAACCAGCGCGGGTTCGCCATCGCCGCGAAGTCGAGCCCGAGTTTGGCATACGGCGGATACGCCTTCCAGAACCCCTGTGTTCCGCGGAAATCCGGCAATCCGGAATCCACCCCCATCCCCGCTCCGGCCGAAACGATCAGCGCCCTGCGCACCCGCACCACCCGCGCCGCCCAATCGATGGCCTCGGCGTTCAACTCCATTGACCGACCCTCGTGTTCCGTTCCGATAAGAAGCACTCGAACCTTGAAAAACGTCAGTTGTCCGCTATTCTAGAGGGGTCGATCACACGCCACAATCAAGCCGGGCGGCTAACTCAGCGGTTAGAGTGCCATCCTCACACGGTGGAAGTCGCTGGTTCGAATCCAGTGCCGCCCATTAGACTTACGCAAATTTTGGCTATTCACTGCACACGATTTGCGTGCTTTGAGACGTAAGCTGCCACCAGCTAAACACCTGTGACGGTGCAAAGCCAGGTGTGGCAGCAAGCGAGTTGCCAGGATCGTCCGCGCACGAGGCTTCTTCGCATCGGTGGCACAATCTTGGGTACGAAGACTGGGCTGGCTGAAACGAGAACACGTCAAGGGAGAATCCGCTGACCCACCGCGGTATTGAGCCGCATCATGCTCCGGCGATGAAGGATCAGCGAGTCGAGGTACTGGCGAACGACATCCTGGTAGCTCCTCTGGGCATTGAGGTAGGTGACGAGGTTCTCCTGACCCTGCGTGAAGAGCCGGTACTTATCGTCTCGCGAGTGCTTGGCCCTGGGCAGCATACTCCGTTCGAGCCGCTGAACGGTGGCGAGCGTGGACCCGTATTCCAGCGCCGCGCGCTCCACTTCGCTGACCACCTGCTGCTCCAACCCGGTCAGTTGGATCCTCGTCTGGATCTCGTTGCCCTCGGCGCGGGCGATGTTCCCCTGGTTGCGGTTGACGAGCGGCAAGGAGACGAGTACGCCAAGGCTCCATGAGGTGGCGCTCTTGATGTTGGGGTCGAAATTGTTCGACTGGAAACCATAGGGAGTGTAGAGCAGGAAGACATCCTCGAAGCGGTTGGCCTTCGCCAGTCTCACGTCCGCCTCGGCGCGCCCGATGCCGAGCCGGTAGGCGATAAGATCGGGACGGACGCAGAAGGCAAGACGCGCCAACTCCTCGACGGGAGGGGGAGGAAGTGCTTCGTCGCGGATCGTCCCGTGCAGTTCGAGGCGGTCGGCCTCGGCAGGCGAGATGGCCAGGAGTGTGTCCAGGGTCCGCTTCGTCTGACGCAGCACGGTCACCGCCTGGTCGTGGGCCAGCGCGGCGGTATCGCGCTGGATCACGGCATCATCGACGGCGAATTCGGGGAGTTCGCCCTTCTGGTGCTGTTCCTCGATCGACTTCAAAGTCCGGTCGAGCACCTCCAGGCTCGCCGCCACCGAGCGAACCGACTCACGCGCATTGAGGACATCGACGTAGGCCGTGTAGAGGTTGTCGATTTCCAGACGCACAGCATCCTGATACTGAACCTGTAACACCACCTTGGCCCTCTGGGCGACATCGAGGCGGGCAAGTCGCTTCTGATTGACGTCCAGGGGCTGGACCCAGGTGACCCTATAGTTGGTGCTGCCCTGGTGCTGCGGCGAGTAGTTGCCGTAGGGGACGCTATCGGCGCTGAAGAAGAGGGGCGGGTTAGCTCGGAGTCCGGCGGAGAGGATGTCGGCCTGGGCCTGGGGAATCTCCTGGAACTTGGTGCGCAGGTTGTAGCTAACGTGGACGAGTCGGTCGAGGGCCTGGTCCAGGGTCAGGCCGTCGGTGGGGCCGTCGTCGGCGATGCCGGGGATTTCCATTGGCCCGTATCGCGGGGCGTTCTGGCTCGGAAGCCTGAGAGGTGGAGCGATCCTGGCGGCTTCGGGACGGCCCGCGTTCCCTCCTCCTTCTGCGGCGGCAGCGGAGAGGACGCCGGTCGGTGTCGGCGTGGTGGGAGGGGTCGAGGCTCCAGGCGCGCCGGGGCTGAACCGGTACGGGCTCGCCCCAGCGCCGGGGGCGGGACCCAGGTGCGTCTCGGTCCGTGCCTGCTCCTTCGCTCGCTGGCCCTTCGAGATGATGACGATTTCGTCGGAGAGGAACGCCTGGGCACTGGCACGGCATACCGCGAGCCCCAGCGCCAGTGCGACGGACAGGCCACCAAGAAGAATCCTATTCCTCATGGCATCGACTCCATTTCTTGGCCCACGATGTACGTGACGGCCCGGCCGATCCTGGCCGCCCCCGCCGTCGGGGGCGTCAGCCTTGGTCGGGTCGACCATCTCCAACAAGAGCCACCGCCTGGATTCGGGGAGCCGTTTCGCCATTGGAGGGGCGGTCCTCAACGTCGGCGTCGGGTTCCGGCCTCTTGCCGAAGAGGAGGTAAAGCACTGGCAGCGCAAGCATGGTCAGAAAAGTGTCGCAGGCCATGCCGAAGACCACCACGGTGGCCAGCGGACGCTGTACCTCGGAGCCGATGCCGGTAGAGAGCATCATCGCCACAAACCCGAGTGCCGCTACAGTCCTGGTCATCAGCACCGGTCGCAACCGCGCCAGCCGCGACTGCTCGATCGCCACACGCTTCGGCATTCCCGCGGCCATCCGGTCGCAAATGGCACCAACCAGGACCAGGCCCTCCAGCATCGACGCCCCGGCCAGTGCCACGAACCCCACGCCCGCCGAGATCGCGAACGGCAGGCCCATCACCCGGAGCCCGATCACGCCGCCGACGCGGGCGAACAGCACTCCGGTAAAGATCATCAGGGCATCACGTAGCGAGTGGAACGTCAGGTATAAAAGGCTCAGCACCAGGGCCAGGGCCAGCGGCACCACGACCAATAGTCTTCGCTCGGCGCGCCGTATCTGCTCCAACTGGCCGCCTCACTCGTAAGAAGCCGTTTCATAACCCTCGTCGATGGTTGTTCGTAGAAATAGCAGAGACACTCTGCGAATCTGAACAACCCATCGGCGAGGAGGAAGCGATGGCCAAGAAACGAGTTAAGGAGGCGCTGTGGAAGGCGATCGCGCCATTGCTTCCCGAGCACAAATCCTCCCCCAAAGGGGGGCGTCCACCCGTGCCCGACCGCGCTTGACTGGAGGGTATCATCTTCATCCTCAAGACCGGCATGCCCTGGCAGATGCTGCCGACCCGCTTGGGGTTTGGCAGTGGCAGCACCTGTTGGCGACGCTTCCATGCCTGGACACAACTAAGCGTCTGGCCCGAATTGCGCCGTCGGCTGCTGCTCGCCCTGAGGCGGCGCGGACAGCTCAACCTGGAACGCGCGGTGATCGACAGTGCCTCGGTGCGGGCCTTAAAAGGGGGACGCACACCGGGCCGAACCCCACGGATCGGGGCAAAAACGGCTGTAAACGCCACATCGTGACCGACGCGGACGGCATTCCGTTGGTGGTCCGCACCGGTCCGGCCAACCAGCCCGATGCCGAGTTGGCGCTGGAGGTGCTCGACGCCATCCCCCCTTGCGCCGGCACGAAGGGCCGACCACGACTCCGCCCCAAGGCCTTCCAAGGCGATGGGGCGGATGGGATGAAGGCGATCGTCGCCGAAGTCGTGCGGCGGTGCGTGGACTCCCTGCTGGCGCCCTACGGCAGGCGCGCACCGAGCATGGCAGCGGGTTGGGGAAGACCCGCTACGTCGTCGAACGGTCGCTCAGTGGGATGAGCAACTTCCGCCGGCTGAAGCTCTGCTATGAGCGATTCGGTGAACACTTTCAGGCCTTCCACGAGTTGGCTGCGTGCCTGATCTGCGCTGGTCGGATCGTGAAACTCGGTCTCGACGATCGAGGGTTCTGAAACAGCTTCTTAGCGTAGCTGTTTGCAGCGAACCATGAGATCCCGAATCCTGCTGGAAATCGGTAACTGCCGGCCTGGCATCCCTGAGGGGTTTCGTACGGCTCCATACTGATCCGTCAACTCTCAACGGACCGGCTTTACAATCCGAGCCTTCAGACAAATTCGATTCGCGACGACAAGATTGCCAGGTTCGGTCCCCCCCCTTCGGCACCCCCAAAGAACCAGGTCGTGCCTGAACGTAGTCTGTCCTGAAGGCTTGCCTGCGCGGAGGGCTCCCCTGAGTCCGCTCCATATATACGGTACCCGCATTCACCGTTGGTTGCCGCCGCCGATAACCTTGCCAAACCTGACTATTGACGACAGGTCAGGCTCGGCGGTGGACCTCGCGGCGTGGCGGTCAAACCATGCAGACAACCACCATTCCAGTTGGCTGACGATGATACACAAGGGAATCTAAGCCGTATTAACGCCTCGGGACGACCAAGCTGGAGACCCGGTTCGCCAATAACTATTTTGTTGTCAAAATAGCTTTTGCCAACAACATCAATTTATTTTTAATTTACATAAATTAAATATAAATGCCTTTTTCATGAAACCAGGGGGTCGGCTTCATTCGACGCCAAATCTCTTGAGCGGCCAAAAAGATTTAGGCAACGGATTGTTCCGGCATCAGAATTGAATGAATAGTCTGCGCTGCGTGGGACGCGAGAGAGAATGAGGACCGTCCGGAAATGGCTCGATAATCAGCGACCAGCGACAGATTTTGGTTTTGAAGAGATCGCTTTGCGCATTTTGAATACATGCTTGATAGTTAGTTAATCAAAATTGGATTCGATTTAACAAACCCAGTAGGTTGATCGCCAACGCGTTTTCGAACGGCAGGCCCATGTGCGGGGTATGTCGTTCGCGGAGCTTCGCAGATGGCTGACGAATCCACCAGGAAGGCGAGTGCAGCGAATCCCACGGTCCTGGCGATGGATCATCCCATCACCTTGTTCATGCTGGTTGTCGGCCTGATCAGCCTGGGGATGCTGGCTTATGAAAAGATGCGCGTGGACATTTTCCCCTCGCTGAACACGCCAAAGATTTACGTCTTCTTTGATTTCATCGGTATGAGCCCCGACCAGATCGAGGGCTTCATCGTTAATGAGCTCGAGTCTGTATTTTCAGTACGTCGATGGCATTCAGGACATCAAATCGCGGAACATTCAGCAGGTCGGTCTGGTGGAACTGTCATTCTTTCACGGCACCGAGATGGGCCAGGCCATGGCTCAGGTGGTGGCCATGTCGGACCGTGCCATGGCCTGGATGCCGCCGGGGTCCCTTCCTCCCATGATCATGCGCATGGATGCTGGAAGCGTCCCGATTGGCTACCTCGTTTTCCGTAGTGAGGGCGAAAAGACCTCGATCGGGGCGATGGGCGACCTCGCGCAGAATATTATCCGTCCGCTTGTCCAGAAGAACGTTCCAGGCACCGTCGCCATCTCTCCCTTCGGCCCGAACATGCGGTCGATCATCATCAATGTCGATCCCCGAAAACTGCTCGAATATAACCTGAACCCGAAAAACGTGGTCGATGCCCTGGCAGAAGGGAACGTCGTCATTCCATCGGGTAACATATATATCAAAGATTCGATGCCGATTGTTCACAACGACGCGACGGTCGTGGACATCCAGCGCCTGGGCGACATCCCGCTCAAGCTAGGCCAGAATGTCTATATCCGCGATGTGGCGACGATCCAGGACGATACGGACATCACCTACGGCTATGCTCTCGTCAACGGCCAGACGGCGATCCATTTGCCGATCATCAAGAAGGACACGGGATCGACCCTGACGGTAGTGGCCGATGTTCACAAATCGATGGATAAGTTTCGAAAGCGCGGTCCCCAAGGACGTGAAGATCACCTTCGAGTTCGATGAGTCGCCCACGGTGGTTCACGCGGTCGAAAGCGTGGCCACCGAGGGGGCGATCGGGGCGTGCTTGACGGGTCTGATGATCCTCCTGTTCCTCCGTGACTGGCGGAGCGTGATCGTCGTCGTGTGCAACATTCCGCTCGCCCTCACGGGCTCGTTGTTCGGCCTGTGGGTCACCGGAAACACGATCAACATCATGTCGCTGGGGGGCATGGCGCTGGCCATCGGTATTCTGGTTGATGAGGCGACGGTGACGATCGAGAACACCCACGTACAGATGGAGGGGACGGCAAACATCGCCTCCGCGGTGCTGCGCCGGCAACGAGACAGCCGTACCGCGGCTTCTGGCCCTGCTCTGTATCCTGTCGGTGTTCATCCCAGCGTTCATCATGACCGACCCCTTGCGCTCGCTGTTCATGCCATTAACCCTCGCGGTAGGGTTCGCCATGATCTCGTCCTACCTGCTTTCGAGCACGTTCGTGCCGATCATGAGCGTCTATCTGCTCAAACACAAAAACCCTGACGCCCACCAGGGTATGGAGAAGCCCGGCCTGTTCGACCGGATCCAGAGGGCTTATCACAAGGCCGTGGACACGTTCGTAGAGTTCCGCTGGTGGGTGGTCCTGATCTATCTCGCCGCATGCGGTCTGATTCTGGGAGTGCTTGGGTTAGAGGTCGGAACCGAATTGTTCCCACGGATCGATTCCGGTGAATTCGTGCTGCGGTTCCGTCCGCCACCGGGTTCGAGCTACGAGTTGACACGGGAGATGGCAATAAAGTGCCTCCAGGAGATCGAGCACGAGGCCGGGACCGACAAAGTCGAGATCAGTATGGGCTTTGTGGGCCAGGTCGCGCCGAATTTCGGCATCGACAACATGGTACTGTTCATGCGTGGGCCGGACGATGGCTGGCTGCGGGTCGCATTGAAGAAAGATAGTGGCATCAAGCTCGACGAATTCCGTGAACGGCTCCGCAAGGTCCTTCCTGAGCAGGTGGTGCCGTGGCTGGCCCATCGGCTGGAGGTGGGTGGAGGGGCGGGAGGCTTGCCCTCGTCCGAGGCACGTCAACAAGCGGCGCGGTCCACCTTCGGGTTTGAGCCGGGGGACATCGTGAGCCAGGTCATGAGCTTCGGTTCCTCGAAACCGATCGCGGTTCGTCTCATCGGCACCGATTATGACGAGGTTCGCAAGCACGCGGAAAAAATCGCGGTGGAGTTGAAGCGTAACCACTTCCTCCGCGATATCGGTTTTGAGCAGACGCTCGACTACCCAACCGTCGAGGTCGAGATCGACCGCGAGCTCGCGGGATTGATCGGCGTGACTCCCATGCACGTGAAGCACGCGCTGGTCATGGCGACCTCCTCGACCCGTTTCACCAACCTCAACTACTGGATCAACGTGAAGTCCGGCTTCGACTATCTGGTGCAAATCCAGGTGCCGCCCCTGCGGATTGACAAGCCCGAGGATCTCGAGGAGTTGCCACTGGAGTCAATCAACCCTGATGTTCCATTGATGATCCGCGATGTGTTGAAGGACGGTCAGGTTCACACGAGTGTGCGACCCGGCGAGTATGACCGCGACATGTCGCAACGCTTTTTGACCGTGATCGCCAACGTCGAGGGTGAGGACATGGGGCGAGCGGCGGACCAGGTCCGCAAGGCGGTCAAGGATGCTGGCGAGCCGCCCCGTGGCGTGCACGTGGAGGAGATGGGCCAACTCCCGTCGTTGACCAAGATGCTCAACGCGCTGGGGATTGGACTGGGGGTCTCGGTATTCGTCATCCTCGTACTCTTGACGGCTTATTTCCAATCCCCACGTATGGCCCTGGCCTCCATCGGGGCCGTGCCGGGCGTTCTCGCCGGAATCGCCGTCATGCTCTACGTTACCAATACGACGCTCAACATCGAGTCGTTCATGGGTTCCATCATGTGCCTGGGAGTCTCCGTCTCCAACTCGGTGATGATGATCACGTTCATGAACGAGCACTGGCAAGCGGGCAAGTCTTCAACCGAGGCTGCTCTACAGGGAGCCAGTGAACGTCTCCGACCGATCTTGATGACGGCGTGCGCGATGACCGTCGGCATGGTGCCGATGGCCCTGGCCCTGGAGCGGGGCAGTCAGATGGAGGCTCCGCTAGGCCGGGCGGTGATCGGAGGACTGGTGATGTCCACGTTCGCCACGTTGATGGTCCTCCCGTCGATTTTCGCGGTGTTGATCGGCAAGAAGAAGCCACTTTCGCCCTCCCTTAACCCGGACAATCCCGAAAGCGCGCAGCTCACGACCCCCAGCTCTACGCTCACGCCAATGGCGGTAATGGCGGCGACGACGATGACGCTGGTGGTGAAACCACGGAGGAATAAAATAACCATCACATGAAAAGTCGCCGATTATTCGAGAGAGGTTCCCGAGGCGTGTCAACGGTCCCGCTTCACCTCGCAACGGGAGATGAGTAGTGCAAACCACTTGTGAGCCTGATTTCCAGGTTCGTTGGGATCGCTGCCGCCGGCTGGGGTTCTGGCTTCTGGCGGTCCTCGCGACATCGGGCTGCTCCGAAGTCGAGAAGACCGCTCCGAGCGTATCGAACCCGCCGGTCCTTCACGTGATCCACCCCCAGCTCCGTAAAATCGTCCGGGTCGTCGGACAACCGAGCTTCGTGCAAAGTTATGAACGTACATCGATATATCCGAAGCTGACCGCTTACATCGAGAAATGGAATGTAGACATTGGAGACAAGGTGCAGAGGGGTGACGTTCTCGCGGACCTATTCGTGCCCGAGTTGCGTGAGCTTTGGGAAACGAAGAAGGCGACTGTCTCGTTGGCCAGAGAACGTGTCCGATTGAATGAGAAGGAAGTCAAGGTCGCCGCGGCCGAGGTCAGAGCGGCCAGGGCGCGACTCGAGGAGGCCACATCGATCCTGGGAAAATACGAGGCTGAGGTTCAACGCTGGGACATCCAGGTCAAGCGGCTCGCGCGTGAAGTCGAGCGTCAGGTCGTCGCTCCCCAGATCCTGCTGGAGTCCCAGAATGAGTTGAAGGCCGACATCGCCGCGCGCGATGCCGCCAAGGCGACGATCACGAAGGCGGGCGCTGAGCTCGAAGCCGATGAGGAAACCCTGGCGAGAGCCGAGGTCAATGTCGCGGTCGCTCGCGCCGATCTGCTCGTGGCCGAGAGTGAGGCGAAGCGACTCCAGGCGCTGGTGGGCTATCTCAAGCTCTTCGCGCCCTACGACGGAATCATCGTGGCCCGTAACGCGAACACCTGGGACTTCGTCCTGCCCAGAACCGGTGATCCCACGGCCGAGTCACGTGCGCCCGATCTTTCGCCAAGTGATAAGGCGGCTCCCATCTACGTGGTCGAGCGCACGGACATCGTTCGAATTTACGTCGATATTCCTGAGAGGGATGCGGACTACGTCCACATCGGTTCCGAGGCGCGCGTCAAGCTCTGGGCGTACCGCGACGAGTGGATTCCGGCATCGGTGTCGCGCCTCTCCTGGGCGCTCAACACCAAGAGCCGTACGATGCGCGCCGAGATCGACCTCCCCAATCCCGACAGCCAGATTTTGCCTGGGATGTATGCTTATGGCAAGGTGGTCGTCGAGCGCCCAACGTTCGGGCGCTACCGAAGTCCGCCCTTACTCATGCCGGCGGGAAATCCTTCGTCTGGCGATATGAAAACGGCCATGCGTTACGCACCGAAGTTCAGACGGGGATCGAAGAAGGCGACTGGATCGAGGTCACCAATCTTCACAGCACCTCCCAATCCTCCGACGAGGAGAACTGGACACCGATCGGGAGTTCGGAACAGGTGCTGGTGGGAAGCAAGCTGTCAACTCTCACCGAGGGTGCGCGAGTGAAGCTGGCCGACGCGCCGCGCCGAGTGAGGAAAAAACCGCGAGTCATACGCCTAACGCAGCGGAAGCCGGCTAGCTGACTTCATGCGCTTTCGGAGGCAAATTCGACGGACGCCTAAGTCTAAGCTCGAACTCGTGAAAGCCCTTGCCGGTTCGCCTCTCCCGCAAGGCATGGCCGACTTTCCCCCCAAGCGAGTCCAGGCCGGTCGATGACTCTGCTGCTTGACGGAGCAGGACGCCAGGTTGCAACCAATTGGATTCCACGACACGCACACTTCCGACATTCAGACTGGCAATCGATGGGGGAAGACACCATGGAACCGCGAGACAGCCAAGAACACGACGACAACCGGGGACACGGTTCACGACCCGAGGACAATCAGACGACCCGAAACGGCGGAAAGCCGGTCGGTCCTCAGATCATCGGGACCGACGACCCCGCAATCGCGCAAAGGCCAGAGTACGATCCCGACTGGGTCAGCCATTCGTATCGCAACATGGCCATCGAAACGAGCCAGATCCGCGGGCCAAACGAGGCATTCAATCCGCATTTTGTCATGGTCCCCATGGAATCGGTCCGATCTCCGCGTGACCACTCCGATACCCCGGACCGAGCCAACCAGGCGAACAACAACGGAAACGAAAAAGCCCGCGAGAGCCAGCGCGGTATGGACGGGAATGCCCGGAATGATGCATCTCAACCCAGGGAGCGTCGTAACGACGAACCGGATGGGTCCAGCGATCGACCCGAAGGTAAGAAATTCGACATCGCCTCCCAGACACACTCGCCTACCCGGATGCTTTTGTATTCAGGGCTGGTAGCCCTGATCTGCGGCGCGGTCGGGGCGTGGGGTTATTCCTACTTCTTCGGGCCATCGAAGTCAGGCGATCAAAAGGCTTCCAGCAAGGACTCGGACTCTTCCAAGAGCTCCGATTCGAGCAAGGATTCTCATTCGAACAATGGCTCTGACTCATCCAAGGACATGGATTCAGACAGGATCCAGCAGACGCAGACCGCGTGGATGGACGCGGTGAAGGAACTTCGTGAGGCACGGGCGGCAGAGAAGCAGGCGCGGCATTCGGAAGCAGAGACAAAGGCCATCCTGGAATTCCTCAAGAAGAACGTGTTGCTGGTCGGTCGATCGGGCGATGTTCCCTTCGCCGATCTCTTCTGGTCCGGGGGCCAGGGTCAAGACCTGTCGCTACGCAAGGCCGTCGACGTGGCCGAGACGCAGGTTGGTGAGGTGTTCGCCAACCGCCCGCAGGCGGAAGCTTCGATTCGCGAGATGCTTGGCCTGGCCAACTTGAATCTGGGTGACCCGGCGCGGGCGGTTCAGCAGTACGAGCGAGCTTTGGCGTTGCGCGAATCCCTTCAAGGCGACAACGGATCCGCGACGGCGGATTGCCGCAACCAGTTGGCCGTCGCGTACCGACTCGCCGGTCGCACCACGGAGGCCGGCCGCCTCTTTGACCGTAACCCTCGTTCAGCCGACCACGTTTCGGCGCTAGCCGTCCAGGGTTCGATGCTGCTGCTTCAAAAGAAACCCAGCGAAGCCGAGCTGAAACTCCGCGAGTGCCTCACGCTCCAGGAGAAATCAGAGCCCGACAACTGGACGACTTACGATACGAAATCGATGCTTGGTCAGGCGCTTCTCGAACAGAATCGATACGCCGAGGCCGAACCGCTGCTCGTGTCGGGCTATGAAGGCATGAAACAGCGTGAGGCCACGATTCCTTCCCAGGACAAGTCCCACCTCATCAAGGCGCTCGATCGAATCGTGAAGCTTTACGAAGCCTGGGGCAAGCTCGAGGAGGCGACGAACTGGCGCAATCAAAGAGAGAATGCAACGATCACGAAAAAAACCTGAGACTGCCCGACGAATCGATCCGGGCCGCTACGTGACTGAGCGATGAGCGCTCAACGGTCGCAGTCCGACGATTCCTTTCATTCGTTAGAAACGCTGTGATCAAGACGATCCGGCCAGGCCGATAAATCCATCAAGCCTCCATCGCCCGGGCGTTTGGAGACCGTTTCCATGGGCAACCCAGGGATGGAGTCTTGCGTAACATGAAAGGTCAGTTCATCTACGCAGGGATGTGTGTCCTGGTTTTGCTGCTCATCTGGATTGAGTCCCTCGCCTGCGTGGCCCAGCCGCCCGCATTACCCTCACCCTCCCAACCATCGGAGGGTCCCCGGGCCGCCAATCCGCAGGAGCGGCCGGGCTTCCAGGATTTGCCTCCGGCCTTGCCGTTCACCTCGTCAAGGGCGGCCCGATCACCCGTATCCAGGGAGCCGACGACGCCGCCATCTCCTCTGGACCATAGCCCGAGGCTCAAACCCGCGCCATTCGCCCCCAACGATTTCCGGTTCCCGATCAACCTCGCCACCGCCCTGCGGCTTTCCGACGCTCGCCCCCTCATCGTCGCCGCCGCGCAGGCCAGGGTCTGGGTCGCCGAGGCCGAGCTGACCCAAGCCAAGGTTCTCTGGATACCTGACCTCAACATCGGATTCGACTACATTCGCCACGATGGCGGCGGCCCGGACTTCAACAAGGGCATCATGACCGCGCCCAGTACGAACTTCTTCTACGGCGGTGCCGGACTTTGGGGGGACGATCTGGGGATCATCCACACGACGGACGCCATCTATCAGCCCCTGGTGGCCCGGCAGGCTCTGAACGCACGGCAATGGGACATCCAGTCCGCCAAGAACGACGCCCTCATGCAGACCGCCGACGCCTACTTCCAGGTCCACCAGTATCGGGGGATCTACGCCAGCGCACTCTACACCGTCGAACGCGGACACTCCCTGGTCAACCAGATCACCAACCTCAGCCGCAACCTCACCCAGGGCTTCGAGGTCGATCGCGCCCGCAACATGCTCGCCGATCTCGAGCAGCAGGCCGTCTCCGCCAAGCAGCAATGGCGGGTCCAGAGCGCACGACTGACCAAGGTCCTACGGCTCGATCCCCGCGCCGTAGTCGAGCCCCTGGAGCACGATCACGCCCAGATCACCCTGATTGACCCGGGACGCGAGCTGGATGACCTGATGTCCGTTGCCCTGACCAACCGCCCGGAAATCGCCTCTCGACAGGCGATGGTCGAGGCGGCGGAAATGAGTGTCCGCCGGGAGAAGGCCCGGCCGCTCATACCTGTCTTTGCGATCAACGGCTTTCAGACCCCGTTCGAAATGCTCCAGGCCGGGATCTTCGGTTTCGGCCCCAACAGCAGCCTTAACCAGTGGAGAGGCCGCGCCGACGTCAGTATTCAGCCGCTGTTTCAGCTCCACAACATCGGGATGGGGAACCTCGCTCAAATCAAGGCGCAGCGCGGCATGGAGTCCCTGGCCATGATCGATTTATTCAATAGCCAGGACATGGTGGCGGAGGAGGTGAACCAGGCCCACGCGCGTCTCCAGTCGGCTGCGGTCCGGGTCTTCCAGGCCGAACGCGCCCTTCGTACGGGTATGATCACCTACAATGGGACGGTCGAGGGTCTGAAGCAGACCAGCCGCTTTGGCGACGTCCTTGTCCTGATCAGCCGGCCCCAGGAAGCGGTCTACGCCCTCCAGCTCTTGCAGAAGGCCTTCGACGAATACTTCACCACCGTCGCCGAGTACAACCGCGCGCAATTCCAGCTCTTTCACGCCCTGGGATACCCGGCCCGCGAGGTCGCCGCGCTCAAAACACCCGGCGAGATCCTGCCGGTGGACACGGCTCGTCCGCCTTACCTGCCCCCGGTGGGTAACGGTCCGCCTCCGGCCACCAGGTGAATTCCGAACATCTCAAGCAAGTCGGTCCACGGTATTCAGAGCCCTCGGCCAAGCTGGCCCGGACCCACGATTCGATCATCGCTTTCGGTCCCGACAGGGAGGAGACGAAGGCGTGCGATCCGTTCTCCCGACACAACTGTTTATGAACACAGGTTCGATCATAAGTTTTGAACAATTCTAACATAAGGCTGTTGCCGCGGGGTCGTGTTACGAGTGCTGTATCGGAAGGAGCAACGAATGCCCCTGTTCGGATTGACAGACCTGTGGACGGACCGGGGTTCTTCATGAAGGAATCAACCGCCCGGCCTTTGATTCTTGCCGTGGCCTTGCTCCTGCACTGGGCCGAGTCCGCTCCATGCGCCGACCAGCTTTCGGATTCGGCGATGGCGACAGCGACGAACCCCAAGCCGGGTACGCCACGCGGGGCGACGCCGGCGTCGACGTTGCCCTCGGCGGTGTCGTCCGAAATCGAGCGGTTCGTGAAACGGAGCGGTCGAGACCTATCGGGAACGACCGTTCCCCCGGTTCAGGCGGCGCGTGCGGTCCCGAGCGAGCCGGCCTTGCCCTTCACGATGACGCCGACGACGGTCCGCTCACCTATACCCAGGGAGCCGACGACACCGCCTTCTCCCCTGGCCAGTAGCCCGAGGCTCAAACCCGCGCCGTTCGCCCCCAATGATCTCCGGTTCCCGATCAACCTCGCCACCGCCCTGCGGCTTTCCGACGCTCGCCCCCTCATCGTCGCCGCCGCTCAGGCCAGGGTCTGGGTCGCCGAGGCCGAGTTGACACAAGCCAAGGTCCTCTGGATACCTGAACTCAACATCGGATTCGATTACCTTCGCCACGATGGCGGTGGCCCGGACTTCAACAAGGGCATCATGACCGCGCCCAGTACGAACTTCTTCTACGGCGGTGCCGGACTCTATGGAGTCCTCTCCGTGACCGATGCGTATTTTCAGCCCCTGGTGGCCCGGCAGGCTCTGAACGCACGGCAATGGGACATCCAGTCCGCCAAGAACGACGCCCTCATGCAGACCGCCGACGCCTACTTCCAGGTCCACCAGTATCGGGGGATCTACGCCAGCGCACTCTACACCGTCGAACGCGGACACTCCCTGGTCAACCAGATCACCAACCTCAGCCGCAACCTCACCCAGGGCTTCGAGGTCGATCGCGCCCGCAACATGCTCGCCGATCTCGAGCAGCAGGCCGTCTCCGCCAAGCAGCAATGGCGGGTCCAGAGCGCACAACTGACCAAGGTCCTACGGCTCGATCCCCGCGCCGTGGTCGAGCCCCTGGAGCACGATCACGCCCAGATCACCCTGATTGACCCGGGGCGGGAGCTGGATGACCTGATATCCGTCGCCCTGACCAACCGCCCGGAGCTCGCCTCTCGACAGGCGATGATCGCGGCGGCGGAAATGGGAGTCCGCCGGGAGAAGGCTCGACCGCTCGTCCCCATCGTCCTGCTCAACGGCTACCAGACGCCGGGCGGCATGTTGCTCCAGGCCGGGATCTTCGGCCTCGGTCCCAACAGCAGCCTCAACCAGTGGAGAGGCCGCGACGACGTCAGCATGCAGCTCGTTTGGCAACTCGAGAACATGGGTTTTGGAAATCTCGCGAAGATCAAGGCGAAGCGCGGTCAGCAGTCGCGGGCCATCGTGGACCTCCGCAGGACGCAGGATATGGTGGCGGAGGATGTCAACCAGTCCCACGCGCAGTCTCCAGTCGTCGGCCGCCAGAGTCGCGCAGGCGGAAACGCGCCCTGCGCACGGGCATGATCACCTACAATGGGGCTGTTGAGGGCCTGAAGCAGACCAGCCGCTTTGGCGACGTCCTTGTCCTGATCAGCCGGCCCCAGGAAGCGGTCTACGCCCTCCAGCTCTTGCAGAAGGCCTTCGACGAATACTTCACCACCGTCGCCGAGTACAACCCGCACAATTCCAGCTCTTTCACGCCCTGGGATACCCGGCCCGCGAGGTCGCCGCACTCAAGACACCCGGCGAGATCCTGCCGGTGGACACGGCTCGTCCGCCTTACCTGCCCCCGGTGGGTAACGGTCCGCCTCCGGCCACCAGGTAATCAATGTCTTTCTTTATGTAAACTAATGAACTCGACCAGGCAGAATCCGTCGTGGGTGAGATGCGGGGCCAGGCGCCCGTGGGTCAAAGACACGTAAAGGAACACGCCAATGGTTTCGCTGGTTCCGGGTAATGGCCGGCCCCCCTTGCTGGCGCTCGCCATGGGAATGGGAATCTGCATCTTTTTCGTTGCCTCGGGAATGGCCGACGTCGGCGGGGCCGAGGACTCCCGTACGTGCTCGATGGGCCACGAGGCCTGTACGGGCCACCACAAAATCGCGAGTAACAGCGCTGGCACCCTGGGCTACGGTCCTCCCGGTCTCTACCCGGGCTTCCAGGGTTTCGGTCTCGGATATCATCTCGGTTACGGCTACGGCGGCGACGCCCTGGGCCCTGGCGATGACGGCGGATATCCGTTTTACGGAGGTCCCGGATATCCTCACCCGTGGCCGACCCTCCGACGGTTCGGGCCGATCACCCCGTTTCTCTATTTCGGCGGTCCCGGTTATCCCTCGCCGACCTGTCCCAGTTATTTTGGGAGCGTGGGGCCTCTCGTCACCGAGCAACCATACGTTACTTACGAACCCGAACCGGGTGGTCCCGTTTATGCCGGCGGCTATGGTTGCGATGACGGCACGCTTTCCTATCCCGAGATGGCGTTCGCACCGTTCGTGACCCTCGCCGCAACCGGTGGATTATCCCATGGGGAGAATTCGGGACCCGCTCCCAATGCCGGGTCAAACCACACTCCGGCCCCGGGCGAGACGCTCGACGAATCGAGCCCAGTTCGTGCCCTCGGTATCGAGGCGGAGCCAGTCGTCGACGCCGGCCGCGCGCGGGGGCTCAGGGTTACCCTGGTGTATCCCAACAGTGTGGCGGAAAAGGCGGGCATTCACGCAGGCGACGTGATCCTCTCCATCAACGGCTACCTCACTGAGGGATTGGGTCACCTGAAGTGGATCATCGCGAATGCCGCACCTGACAAACTCCTCACGATGAGTGTGCTTACGATAAGCGACGGAGTGGTACACACCGTCACGGGCCGAGTCCCCTGATAAGCCTCAAGCCCAGACGCGAAGACGGACCGTCGATCACGTCCCCGCCGGGACGCTCGACTCGGGTTCCGTGACTTCAAGTGTTACCAGCGACGCGGCGGCGGCGGCGTGCTTGCGGAGGTCTTCGGTGATCCGCATCGAGCAGAACTTCGGGCCGCACATGCTGCAGAACGCGGCGGTCTTGAAGGCGTCCTGGGGCAGAGTCTCGTCGTGCATCCGGCGGGCGGTCTCGGGGTCGAGCGAGAGTCGGAACTGCTCCTCCCAGTTGAACGAGTAGCGGGCGCGGCTGAGGGCGTCGTCGCGGTCGCGGGCCCCCGGGCGATGGCGGGCCAGGTCGGCGGCGTGGGCGGCGATCTTGTAGGCGATCACCCCCTGGCGGACGTCCTCGACCTCGGGCAGGCCCAGGTGCTCCTTCGGGGTGACGTAGCAGAGCATGCTCGCCCCGTGCCAGCCCGCCAGGGCCGCGCCGATGGCCGAGGTGATGTGGTCGTAGCCCGGCGCGATGTCGGTCACCAGCGGGCCGAGCACGTAGAACGGCGCCTCGTCGCACTCGACCGCCTGCTTCTCCATGTTCATGGCGATCTGGTCCATGGGGACGTGCCCGGGCCCCTCGACCATCACCTGGCAGCCCCGCTCGCGAGCCCGACGGGTCAGCTCGCCCAGGGTCTTCAGCTCGGCGAACTGCGCGGCGTCCGAGGCGTCGGCGATCGAGCCGGGGCGAAGGCTGTCGCCCAGGCTCCAGGTCACGTCGTACTGCCGCATGATGTCGCAGAAGTCGTCGAACCGCGCGTAGATCGGGTTTTCCTGGTGGTGCGCGATCATCCACTGCGCCATCAAGGCGCCCGCCGCGCGAGACGATCCCGTGATCCGGTGCGCCGTCAGCGGGATGTAGTCGCGGAGGATGCCGGCGTGCAGGGTCATGTAATCGACCCCCTGCTTCGCCTGGTGCTCGACCATGTCGAGCAGGTCCTGCTCGGTCAGGTCCTCGACGTGCTTGACCTGCTGGATCGCCTGGTAGATCGGCACCGTGCCGATCGGGACCGGGCTGGCGGCGATGATGGCGCGGCGGATGGCGTCGATGTTGCCGCCGGTCGAGAGGTCCATCACCGTATCGGCCCCGAGGCCGACGGCCATCTTGAGCTTGGCGAGCTCGTTGTCGATGTCGGAGGTGACTGCCGAGTTGCCGATGTTGGCATTGATCTTGCACTTCGCCTTGGTGCCGATGCCCATCGGCTCGAGGCCGAGCTCGAGGTGCACGGTATTGGCGGGGATGACCATCCGGCCCCGCGCCACCTCGGCGCGAACGTGCTCGGGAGCCAGCGACTCCCGACGTGCGACGAACTCCATCTCGGGGGTGACAATACCTTGCCTCGCCTGCTCGATCTGTGTCTTCGGCACCTGATCTCCTCCTCCGGCTTCGCGTTCGCTTTATCGTTATCGGGATGGCTCGGATCGGATTTACTCGATCGAATCTTGTCGGGCTTCCGCCGGGGCGTCTGGGCGGATCGCACAGGGCGGGACCCGAATCATCCGAGTCGGGAAACCTCTATCCTAGACACTTGGCCGGGCGCGGGTCAATTCGCCCCGCCGGTCGAAAGACCGATCACCACGGTTCGAGAATCATTCTTACCCAATTGAACCTTGCACGTTCACGGTTCGATTTAGTTTGATAGAGTTCCTCATTGGAGCGCCCGCCGGCACAACCAAGGGACGGAACCGAATCGGAGAGGAGCACGAAGCCCATGGGAACGAGCAACCTTGCCGAGCCTGATCCCACTCCATCACGCCGTTTCCCGCGGCGCTTGGCGCCTGCTTGTGGTGCTCGGAAGTCCGATTCCATGCCTGGCGGCGGCAAGCTGGTACTTCACCGCCCCGCTCGAAGACCGGGGAGCGCCGTCAGGACCGGCCCCGTCGTCCAGACCGGCAAAATCGGCTCAAGTGATCGCCCCGAAGGCCGGCGATGGTCCCGGCGCTCGTGCCCAGAACCTTCCCGAGTGGCCGGAAGGCCGCATCGACGGTGCCGAAGCCAAGAGATCGCTACTGATCACCCTCGAGCGAGTCCAGGAGCGACTCAAGCACGTCATGGGATACACCGCCACGTTTCACAAGCAAGAACGGCTCGGCGGCGTGCTCGGTCCTGAGCAAATCATGGAGTTGAAGATCCGTCACCAGCCGTTTGCCGTCTACCTCAAGTACGTCACGCCTCAAAAGGGCAAGGAGGTGGTCTTCGCCGAGGGGCACCACGAGAACAAGATCATCGCCCACTCGGTCGGTCTGGCGCGGCTACTGGTGCCACGTCTCGCGGTCGCTCCCGACCATCCGCTCGCTCTGGCCGAGACCCGCCACGCGATCACCGAGGTCGGGCTCGCCAGCCTGACCGACAAGCTGGTCGGCTTCCGACGTCTCGACCTCGACGACCCCGAGGCCATCACCGTTCTGGACCGGTTCGAGGACGACAACGGCCGGCATTGGCTGCGTTCCCTCCACGAGCATCCCCGCCAGGACTCGCGGCGACCGTTCGCGCGGGTCGAAGTGCTTTACGATCCCGAAACCCGGCTCCCCCTCCAGATTCGCAACTACGACTGGCCCCAGCCCGGCCAGCAGGGCGACTTGCTCCTCGCCGAACAGTACCAGTACGAGGACGTCGACCTGCACGCGACCCTCCGGCCGATCGATTTCGACCCCGCCAACCCGGCGTATGCGTTCCACCGTTACTGAGTCGCCGGGAAGATTCTTCCGCACGACCGGGCCGACCTGTGGCGGGCAAGGGTGATAGAATCGTTGTCCAGCTCGTCCAGAGGAACCGATCGTCGGGGCGACTCGGGTTGTTGCATGGGGAGCCGAGCGGTGGCGGATTCGAACACGACGCGGACGTATCGGATCGCGGTGGTCGGAGGGGACGGCATCGGTCCCGAGGTGACCGCGTGCGCCGTCGAGTTGCTGCAGGCGGCCTGCAACGAAATCGACGGGCTCGCGCTCGAATTCCTCGACGCACCCGCGGGGGCGTCGACTTACCTTGAGCAAGGCGAAGCCCTTCCGAGGTCGACGCCTGGAGACCTGCCGGAACGCCGACGCGATCTTGCTCGGCGGCGTGCGGCCTGCCGGGCGTCCGGTACCCCGACGGGACCGAGATCATTCCCCAGGTCACCTTGCGGATCGTGCTGGACCTGTATGCCGGGCATTCGTCCCGCGCGAAGCCTTGCGGGGGTCGCGACGCCGCTGGCCGGCGATCCGGCGATCGATTTCGTCGTGGTCCGCGAGAACACGGAGGGGATCTTCGCCTCGCTCGGGGCGGGGATCGTGCTCGGCGACGCAGCTGGCGACCGATACCCAGGTCATCACCCGACGAGGTACCGAGCGTGTCGTCCGCTCGGCGTTCGAGCTGGCCGGCGCCGCGCCGCCGCGAGAGCATCGTCGGAGGGCCGCCGGCCCCGGGTGACGTGCGTTGACAAGGCGAACATCCTTCGCTCGTTCGCCTTCTTCCGCAAGGTGTTCGACGAGGTGGCCGCAACGTACCCGGACGTCGCGGCCGACCATCTTTACGTCGATGCGGCGGCGATGGAGCTGGTCCGCCGGCCGGGCCGGTTCGACGTGCTCGTGACCGAGAACCTGATGGGCGATATTCTCTCGGACCTCGCCGCGGGCCTGGTCGGAGGACTCGGAGTGGCCCCATCCGCCGACATCGGCGACCATCATGCCGTGTTTCAGCCGTGTCACGGCACGGCCCCCGACATCACGGGGCAGGGGATCGCCAACCCGGTCGCGGCCATCCTCTCGGGAGTGATGCTACTGGACTACCTGGCCGACCGGGACGACAACCCCGCCCCTCGCGCGGCGGCCCGACGGACTCGAGTCGGCCGTCGCCGCGTCCCTGGCTTCGGGAGCAGCGCGCACCCGCGATATCGGCGGCCAGGCCACGACCGCCCAGGCCGCTCGCGCGATCCGATCCGCCCTGGTGTGATGCCGGCGAAGCCCGCAACCGACAGGACCGCTACGACCGGCACAAACGCAACGAGGGGGCGATCGTTGCCTTCCGCGGCCCGTCGCCGATTCCCTCCTGGCACTTCTTCCTTCGACAATGGCCGCCCGTCATAATCGATGAGGGGAGCCGCTCAATCCGCTCCCATCTCGCTCCGCGAAGTCGTCCCGTGGGCTTCTCCTCTCCCAGGCGATCGGGCGTTGGAATGGTTGGGTTCGCGGTTGTTCTTCCGGTCTCTTCTCAAGGACCTCGCTCGCGAAGAAGGGAATACCCCATGCCCAGCCACAACCGTGCGCTGCTCGCTCCCGGAATGCGGTGAACCGGCGAGCTACAAGATCGCCGCCCCCTGGAGCGACGGCAGTTTCTCGGAGTTGAAGACGTACGCCTTCGCATGCTCGAACCATCTCGGCCCGGTCTTCCGAACGGCCGAGGCGCGGCAGGAGGCCTATCCGCCGGGGCCGGGAGAGACGGTCGAGGAGATCGCCATCTACCGCTACGAGCAAGGCAAGCGTGACCGGCAGCTCCAGCGGCTCTGGGGATTGGAAGAGAATTACCGATCCTGATACGACCAAGATGTTGTCAACGGCTTGACAGGCAAGCCTCGGGCGGAACACCGGACCTCTGGTAACAGCGGAAACGTTGATATCGCGTGGACTTGAGATACGCGAGGGAGTGCTCACGAAGTGCGGTTAGGCCCTGCGGCGCCGGTCGTGACGACGGTGCCGGGGGGTGTGCCGGGCCGGTACGAACGGATCGATTGGCGCAGCCATCGCAACAGGGAGCGGACGCGGTTATCGTCGGCCGTGACTGAGCGGGCGTCGCTGCGGACGGGACGATATAACGGTCGGTCAAGCCTACCTCGGGTCCGGCCTCGGTGGGAGCCGCGGGGACCGGAGTGGGAAGTCCGCGGGATGTGTCGTGGCTGCGTTGGACGGTTGGTGTCGATCGGTGTCTCGGCGTGTTGAGATAACGGGAGGGTCGAGACATCAAGTCTCGAATTCCCCGGGGTCAAGAAGCGTCCGGTCGCGTCCGAAGGACCGCGGAGTCTCGTGGCGGCGGAATTCAAGTCCGGGCTCACGGCCCCCTTGCCCGCCGTAATAGGAGGAAAACAGGAAGTGAACATCGTCACGACCCGCTTCGGCCTGATCCAGGTCCCGGAGTCGGAGATCATCCGGATCCCCGACGGCCTGGTGGGGTTCCGTTCGTTCACGCAGTACGTCCATCTTCCCGATCCGGTGGTGGCCGGTCTGTCGTGGTTGCAAAGCGTGACCGCGCCGGAGCTGGCGTTCGGGCTGGTCGCGCCCCCCCTGGCGATCAGCGACTACCGGGTCGAGCTCCGTCCGGGCGACCGGGCGGCGCTGGAGCTGGACGAGGAGCGGTCGGCGCTCGATCTACGTGATCCTCAACCGCGGCGAAGGGGGGGGCCTCACGGTCAACCTCCAGGGGCCCCTGGTGTTCAACCCGGTCAGCCGGCTCGGCCGGCAGCTCGTGTTGACCTCCAGCCGCTACGCGGTGCGGTTCCCGCTGGAAACCCAGGCACCCGGCACGCAACCAGCTGCTGCCCGGTCCGTCGCCGCTCCGCGCGACGGCGTGACCGGTCCCGAGCAGGCCGCAGCCGACGACCGGCGACCGACGACGTGCGCCCATCCCATCGCCGTCGCCATCCCTAGCCCCGTCGTGGTAACCGAGAGCCCGGGCAACGTGATCAGGGACGGTCACGGGTCTCGTTGGCAGGAGGAAGGAGCCTGAAGATGCTGGTCCTGTCCCGACACCGCGACGAAAGTATCATCATCGGTGACGACATCGTCATCACCGTGGTGGATATCCGGGGCGATAAGGTTCGATTGGGGATCGCGGCCCCGATCGAGATCTCCGTACACCGCCAGGAGGTGTACGAAGCCATTCAGCGCGAGAACCGGCAGGCGAGCCGCACTGGACCCCCAGGATGCCCGCCAGCTCGAACACCTCAACCCGCCGATCCGGCGCGACGTCCGTCGCGGTCGGAGCGACGGACTTTGAGCCCGACCCGAGTTGCAAACTGCCGAGACCGCTCCGATTGGCACCAGGGTCGGAACCTGAAGAGGTTCCGATTCCCTTCGCCCCAGAGCAAGTTTTCGTCCGCATCATGATTCAACCCGGCCGGCCCCGCGTCCTCCGGTTTCCACCGACCGACGCGGGACCGTCCGGGTTTTCCCCGTCCCATCCTCAAAGCGAGCTGGCGTCGATCACCTCGGCTCCGGCCTTGGTCGCGATGGCGCCCCAGGTCGTCAGGTTGATCGAGTTCTTGATGAACTTGACCGAGCCGTCCAGGAACCCCATGTTCACTCCACCAGGATGATTCGAGCTCGGCCCCCCCATCGTCCGGTCCGGGAACGGCGCGCTGCCGTCGGTACTGAAGGCGCAGGCCAGTTTGTTGGGCGGCGACATGTGGCTATAACCACCGCCCGAGAGACTCCATCCATCAACCCACGCATAACCCTTCATATCCCAGGTCGGACCCATCGCCGTCGTGCACTGGCTGGTGTAATACTGGATGGTCGTCGCGATACTATTGCCCTGAAACGTGGGCGACGTGTTCTGAGTGAATGGGATGCTCGACTTGTAGACGGCTTGGGGTCCCGGCTGGGCGGGGTTGGTCCCCTTGCCCCGGATCCATTCGCTGTGCATCGCGGTATTCGAGGTGCCGTCGGTGATCGACGCCAGCGTCACCACGGGTCCGTAAACTCCTTCGACCGTGTAGGCCGGTCCGTCGAAGTTGCCGCCGTTGAGGGTCCGGCAGATCCCCAGGTTATTGCCGTAACTGCTCATCGCGGTGATCACACCGTAACGAGAATAGTTCGTCATATTACCGTCGGAGGGACAGAGGAACGTGTTCACCGTCGCCCCGTACACCGTCTTGTTGACGCCGTTGCCGACGTTCCAGGAGATGCTCCAGTTGATCGCGTTGTAGAGCGCGGGCTGCTCCATATAAAGGAGGATACGCGGCTTCATACCCCAGTCGAGGGAACCACCGAAGACATGCATGCCGGTGGGCGGTAAGGCGCCGTTGGACGACTCATAGTTCATGATCGCCAGGCCCATCTGCTTGAGGTTATTGACGCACTGGCTCCGACCGCGCGGCCTCGCGAGCCGCCTGAACGGCCGGCAGGAGCAGAGCGATCAGGACAGCGATGATCGCGATGACGACCAGTAGCTCGATCAGGGTAAATCCTGCGCGACGCGGCTTCATCAATCGTTCTCCTTGGACCTCGCGGGAATGACGTGATGGAAAACAGAGCGTTGGAATCCATCTGTACGAGGCCGGCGCTTTTCCTTCTTGGTAAGCAAGACTCATGCCTCGCTCCCGGTACGCGCGGAGGACCCGGCCGCGTGGGGGATTGAACGGCGCGTCGAGGTCAGCCAGCGACTTGAGAGATACGACGGTAGAGATGGACTCGATCTTTTTGAAATCCTAACGATGCCGACGGGTCGTGTCCTGGATTTTGATGCCAAGTTTTAGCACAATAGAGACGAAATTCCCGAATATTGACGCTGAGGGTGCCATGGTCCGCATCTTGCGGAAGGAAGACTGGTTTCCTCCGGATGGCTTTCCCATCGTGGTGGCCCGTCGGGATCCGCAAGAACCGTTCGGTCTGCACGCGCACGAGTTCGCCGAGGTCGTGATCATCACCGGGGGGACCGGGCTGCATGTGACGGGGAAGGAAACCTGGCCGTTGATCGCCGGTGACGTGTTCGTGATCGGCGGCGACCGGCCGCACGACTATCAGGACATGGATGGGCTGCGCCTGATCAATATCCTGTTCGACCCGACCCAGCTTCGTGTCGACCTGGGCGACCTGCCCGCGCTGGCCGGGTATCACGCGCTGTTCACGCTCGAGCCCGCCTGGCGGCAACGGCACCAGTTCAAGAGCCGTCTGCATCTGGCTCCGAAGGACCTCGGCCACGTCATCGGCATCGTCGATGAGCTCGAGGAGGAACTGAGCCGTCGGGAAGCGGGATTCCGGTTCCTCGCCACCGCGCTCTACATGCAGCTCATCGGCTACCTTTCCCGTTGCTATACCCGGTCGCGCAATCCCGATTCTCGGGCGTCCTGCGCCTGGGAGAGGCCATTTCCTATCTGGAGACCAACTTCGCCGAGCCGATCGATCTGGACGAACTGGCCAGCACCGCCCACATGTCCAAACGAAGCTTCATCCGGGCGTTTCGGGCCGCCATGGGAACCGCGCCGATCAATTATCTGATCCAGCTTCGGATCAATCGCGCCGCTGACATGCTGCGTCACGGCGACCGGAGCATCACCGAGATCGCCTTCCGCGTCGGGTTCAGCGATGGCAACTACTTCACCCGACAGTTCCGCAAGGTCGTCGGGATCTCTCCGCGCGACTATCGACGCCAGCACGCCGCAACCCGGGTGGGCGTGAACTCGTCGTGATGGGGACCGGGCTCACGAGCCGGCTCGCTCAATCGAGCTCGATGATCACATCCTCGAGCTCACCGCCGAGCACGGAGAGGTTTTCCCAGTTGCTGTTGTCCTCGCCAACGAATCTCGTCGCGGCGGGGGCCGTGACGGGTTGCGCGACGGGCAGGGGCTGACGGGGAGCGGCATGCGCAGGCACCACCGGCCTGGGAGATCCGGCGTTGCGATATTGCGCCAGTTCGGAGGGGGCAGGGACATTGTCGGGGCCAAGATAGACCCGCATCTTGTAGGCGCCAGGGTGATCCGATCATCCGGCAGGAGCGCTGCCCACCGAATCCGCTGTCCCTTGACCTTCGTTCCGTTGGTCGTCCCCAGGTCGCGAATCACGAGCAGGCCGTCGGTCTTCACCAGCACGCAGTGCCGCTTGGAGAGGCTCGGGTCGTTGATCCGCACGTCGCAGAATTCGCGACGGCCCACGACCGTCACGTCCCGCGTGATCGGAACCGGCGCGTCTCCATTGTCAGGCACCAGCTCGGCTTTCATCGCGATCGGCCCAGTTCGCACATCGGTTTCACGTCGGCCCCGGTCGGCTTTGACACCCACACCATTCTACACAATCACCGGGACGAGGCAACCGAAATAATGCGTGCATGCAAAAAATTGCGGAGAATAATCCTACCAGAAACCGGTCGAGAATTTCTGAATTCGTGAACCCTGGCTCGTAGAATGGAAGGATACCCCCGCGCATCGAAACCGAATCGGGCCTGGCTCGTTGATCGACAGGGCTGTGGCGGAGTGCTTCCGATGAAACGCTTCATGGTTCTCGGGATGGGATTGAGCCTCCTGATCGTCGGAGGACCCGGTGGACGGGCTCCGGGGGCAGCAAGTCGACCCGCCTCTGGTACAGCCCGCCGTCGTCGGAGTGGCCGATCCGAACGTCAATGTCAACGTTGATATAAATGCCAGAGACCGGGATGCCAAGGATGCCGCCGGCCCGGCGGTCAAGCCGTTGAACGATGGTCCGCTGCACGAGGCGTTCCTGTCGCCGGCCAAGGACCGACAGAGCGACCGCGTGACGAACCCACCGCCTCCGCCGATCGTCGAGCGACCCGGGGTCGATCCTCCGAGCCCGCGCTCGGAATGGATCGGCGGCTACTGGGAATGGGACCAGGGGCCGAAATGACTTCGTCTGGGTGACCGGGACGTGGCGGAATGCGCCTCCCGGGCCGGTTCTGGGTCAACGGCTACTGGAAGCGCGACGATCAGGGTTGGTACCGCGTCCCCGGTTTCTGGACCGACCGCAAGACCGACCGGATCGATTTTCGCAAGGAAGGTCCCCCGAAGGAGCACCCCGACGACACGCCCGGGCGAATCGCCGGGGCCCGATCAGTTCTACGTGCCAGGCCAGTATTATCCCGACGGCGATGGCGTGGTCTGGAAGCCGGGCTTCTGGTCGAAGACGCAGCCCGGCTGGTCGTGGGTCCCCTCGCAGTGGATCCAGCAGCCCGAGGGATGGACCTTCCAGGAAGGATACTGGGACCGAAACCTCGAAGACCGCGGCACCCTCTTCACGCCGGCGCAGGTTGCACCCTCGGCGCGGAATAGCGGATACGGTTTACCAGCCGTATACCCAGGTTTCGCCCCAGAGCTACGGCCTCCTCTACGGGGCGTTCGGCCGGCCCAACTCCTACTATGACGGCTATCCCGGCTGCTTCTACGACCCCACCGGCCGCTACTACGGCTACGCCCAGTACGGCACCCTCAGCCCCTACTACGGATATCTCGACTACCCGTACTCGGGGAACGTGGGCTATCCCTACATCGCCTCTCCGATTTCGTACGCCGGAGGCGGGGGCTACGGCTACGGCTATCCGTCGTCGTACCTCTACGGAGGGTCGGGGCTGGGCTATGGCGGCCTCTTCAGCTCGTTATATGGTGGATACGGCGGCCTCGGATTCGGTGGTTACAGTGGCTTCGGTATGGGGTTCGGCGGTTACGGCGGCCTGGGATTCGGCAGCACGGCGAATTTTGGGTATCCCCTTGGATTCGGTTATCCCATCGGCTTTGGAGGTCTCGGCTTCGGCTTCGGCTACCCGTTCGGCTTCGGTTACCCGTTCGGTTTCGGCAGCCTGGGATTCGGCATCGGATATCCCTTCGGGTTCGGCTATCCGTTCGGCTTCGGCCTCCTTAGTTTTGGGGGGTTCCCGTTCGGGTTCGGTTATCCGTTCGGCTTCGGTGGTTTCAACAACTTTAACCATCACTATCCGTTTTATCCCGGCGGTCGTCCCGGCAACATGAACAACGTCCACCATAACAACCTGGTGAACAACGGCGGCCACAACCCCGCGATCGGCCGGACCGCGATGGGCAACCACAACGCCGCGCTGCTCCAGCACGGACCGGCGGCGGCTCATCGAGGCCTGGTCGGCGGCCACGCGGGGAGCGCCGGCGAGTGTGCTGGCCGGGCACCACCGCGGCGTGTCACCTCCGCCGTCCTCCTCGCCATTCGCCAATCCGTTCCATCATGCATCGCTGACCCAGGCCGCACATCACGCCGGCGCGGCCGGTGGTGCCAGCTACACGGCCGTGCACCACGCCCAGTCGGGATGGAACGCCGGCTTCAACGGCGTCCATCAAACATCGATGACCCACAACGCCGCGCGTCCCCAGCTTTTCTCACAACACGCTCGGCAATGGCCTGGGAACGTCGGCCGGCGCCTCGGCGTTGGGAGGCCAACACCTTGGTCATACCGCCGGTTTGGGTACGGGGGGCGGGCTCGGGACCGGCCTGGGCGGAGGACCGGCCATCCACCACGGGATCGGTTCGAGTGGGCTGCCATCGGCCGGTCTGGGGGGAGGCAATGTCTTGAGCCATCATGCCAGCGCGATGGGTGCCAACACGCTGGGCCACCCGTCGAGCGCCCTGGGAGGCGCCGGCGGTATTCCGGCGATGCACCACGGTCCGGGCGTCGCAGGAGGCGCGGGCCTGCCATCGATGTCCCACATCGGCACGCAGGGCGGATTCGGAGGCATGGGAAGTTTCAGCGGCGTACCGAGCGTCGGTGGACTTAATGGCGGCGGTCTGTCGGGCGCCCATCACATGGGCGGGCTGGGAAGTGCCGGCCTGGGCGGCTATGGCGGTGGATTCGCACCCCCGGCGGCCCACCACATGGGCGGAGCCGGCATGGGGAGTCTCGGAGGCGCGGGACTCGGGGGATTCGGTGGCGGGTTCGCTCCTGCCCATCACGGGGGCATGGGCGCGATGGGGGGTGGTGGATTCGCCGGAGGTGGCATGGGCCACATGGGCGGCGGCTTCCACGGCGGCGGCGGACACGGTGGCGGACACCACTGAGGGTGCGTGGTCGCGTAACGTAGCCAGGAATTCAACGATCGACCGGCCTGTCCATCGCTTGTGAGCGCGGGACAGGCCGGTCGATCGTCACTGGCTTCTCCCTTTGGCCGCGAGCTCCAGGCGAGGCCCTTACCTGGGACTCGCCTTTTCAACGGCCTTCTCGTCCCCCTTGGTTCTCGCCTTATCGGCGTCCGAGGCGGGGGGCTCGGGGGGGAAGAGATCGGCAGGCATGGGCTTGATGTCGATCTGAGCGCTTTGCGCTCCGCGGTCAGGATCTGTTTCTGAAGGTCGGCGGCGTAGAGGCGGAGGATCAGTGGCTTCTGCTGCTCGAAATCGGTCGGTTTGCCTTCCTTGCGGTCGGTGACCTCAATAAGGTGAAGCCCGTAGGGGGTCTCGACCGGATCGGAGATCACGCCCGGTTTGAGCGCGAACGCCGCGGTGGCGAACTCTTCGATGAAGCCTGACCCGAGCCCGAAATAGCCGACGTCGCCGCCGGCGCCTTCGGAATTGGCAGGGTCTTCCGAGAGCTTGTTTGCCGCTTCGGGAAAGGCGGTCTTCTTGGAGAGGATGTCCTGCTTGATCGCCAGCAGCTTCTGACGGACCTTTTCCTTGTCCGCCGCCGAGGCGTCGGGGGCGACTTTCAGGAAGATGTGGCGGGCCCGTACCTCGGTCCCGTTGATCAGGTCCTTGTGCTGCGCGGCGAAGCTCTTGAGTTCGGCGTCCGTCGCCTTGATGTTCAGGAACTCGATCCAGCGAATCCGGTCGCTGTACTCGCGACGGAGGTCATCCATCGTCTGGCGGCTCTCCAGCAGGGCGGTCCGCAGGTCGCGGCCGTCAGTCTTGAGCTCACGCTCGAGCTGAGCGATCGCCTCGTTCACCTTCTCGGGGGGCACGGCGATCTTTTGCCGGTTCAGGTACTGGCCGACCAGGCGGGTGTTGATCAACGTATTGATCGCATCACGATAAATTTGCTCCGGCCCGATCGGCGGTAACTGATACCGGCTCAGGAAATTGAGCAGGTCCCCCTTGGTGATCTTCTCGCCGTTGACCGTCGCCACAGCCTGGTCAAGGTTCGCCGGAGCGGGGGTGGGGGCGGACGCCGCGGCCGTCGACGATGCGGGCGCAGGAGCGGCGGACGCGGGCCGGGCCGCTGGCGCCGTGGCCTGGGCACATAACGAGGGCAGGGGGGCCATGCCCACCGCCAGCAGGACCGCCAGACGGCTGTGGATCGACACGTGCATGGACGCAAACTCCTCCGTGGCCGGGATTTTGGCCCCTGAGTCAGGGACAGGATCGGGGATTATTTCGAAAACGGGAACCTCGGGCCGCTCCCGGATCGACCGGGCGTCGTGCCTATTATACGAACTCCGACCGGCACTGCCGCGCCAATCGCATACCTCCGGCCCACGATCCAGCGCGCTACGGAGATCGCTTGCCGAGATCGGGTAAAACCAGGGGCAGGTTCCAGTCCGTTGAACGGGTGAACGGCAGCTTGGGTTCGGGCACCGGTTCCATGAGCACCCCGGAATCGCTCGGCCACTGCTGGATGATCCGCCAGCTCAGGTAACTGAGCAAGGCGTACATGCCGAGCGTGGTCCACGGGTTCGGGGCCCAGAACTTGATCGCCGTGCCGAACGCCTTGTTCACACGGGCGCCCTTGAGATCGACGCTGCAAATCTCGTCGAGCAGCAGGTGCGAGAAGAAGCCCGAGCATCACCGCCACCGCCATGGCGACCCGGATCATGGATCCACGGCGAGGGATAGTACAGGAACGCGAGCGCTCCCCAGACGGCGCAGGTGGGTACGCTGTGGCTGATCCCGCGGTGGACCGTCAGGCGCGACATGATCGCGGCGCAAGCCGTGGCGCACCATGACGATAAGCCGCCAGACGCCGCCCAGAGGTGAAACTCGAAGACCGGCGGCGGCTTGACCCGGAGCCGATCTCCTGCCAGACGGCGACCGCGGTGATCACGCCGAGGATGCCGGTGAAGCTCTTGAGCTCGACCCCGGAGTCGGAGTCGAGGTCGGGCAAGAGGCCGCTGAGCGTCGCCAGCAGCGCGGCGACGGAGCCGTAGAGCCAGTGGATGCCGGCCAGCAGGAAGGCCGCCCAGGCGTAGCCGACCCCGAGGAACGCCGCGAAGGTGATGTGCTGCCGGTAGTTGCCCAAGGTCGATTCTTAGGCGTGTGGCGGCTCGCGCCGGCGGTCCGAGCCGCCTTGTTCCCCTGGCACCGAAACGAACCGAGCGGCGCTCAGGCCGCCTGCGGCTGGAGCCAGCGGCGGATCCGATGGAGATCACCCGACCATTCCGGCCCGGTCCGGCGCCGGCCGTAGGCATCGTACAGCAGGTCGAGGGTCTCGACCAGATGTCTCAGGCTCTCGATCCGGGCCAGCGACCGCATCACGGCCCTTCACCCCTTCGGGCTTGGGCAGGTTGGCGCCCGAGACGGCCAGGGTCTCGGCCTGCAGGGTCAGCTCGTACTCGGCGTCGTGCCGGACCACGATCAGACCGACCTTGCGGGGGATCTTGCCGGCCTGAAGGGCGCGGAACGCCTCGGGGAGGCGGGTCGGCCCCTCGTCGGTCAGGCAGTCGCGGCCGGTCTCGCCGCGCGGGCAATCGAGGGTCAGGGTCTTGGCCATCATCACGGTGGCGTCCGAGCCGTCGGGCAAGGCGATCGTGTCGCCGTCGGTCTGCAAGGTGTGCCAGAGCCAGATCAGGAACTCGTTGCCCCAGAAGTCGCGGCTCGAAGGCGTCGCTCTCGGACCACGCGAGCGACGCGGGGGCCGCGCTCGCCGATGAAAGCCGACGGGTCCGTGGTCCTCGACGGTCCGTTCCTGACCCCGGGTCTCGGCCAGTTGATAGGCCAGGCTCCCCGCGGTGATGGGCTCGAGCGCGCGGTCGAACGTCTCGCGGAAGAGGGCCTGGAGCCGATCGAGTACCGAGTTGCTGGTTGTTCCGGCGTAGAGCATGTCCGGTCCGGCCGTCCCAGAGGACCGGATAATGCGCCATCCGGCGGAACCGGCCGTCGGCGGCCTCGGCCTCGGCGCGGATCCGAGCGGCCTCCTTGGCCTCCTGGCGTTGAGCCTTGGTGGGCATGCCGCTCGGGTTGAGCTGGCGCGGCGCCTCGGTCTCGATCTGGGTATAAGCGCGCAGCAGGGTCCCGGGGATCTTGTCGGTATCCACCCGGATGGAAAGGTGCAGGGCGTCGTTGAGGACGTTCTTGCCCAGGTCGATCGACTGGTCGAGGACGTGGTCACCCCCGGCCCAGCCGATCGAGACCCCGTCCGAGGCGTCGGCGGCGGCCAGGCCATGCCGGCCGATCCGTGCAGCTGGACCTGTTCGATCAGGTCTTCCCCGAACGGCAGCGGGCTGTCCCCGCCGACCCGATATCGCGTGTAGGTGATGCGCCCGTTCAAGAATCCCATCGCGGAAATTCTCCCGTTGAGTCACGCCGTGGTTCCAGATCCACGCCTGTCCGTACACCGGACCTCCCTCTCTATCGGAAGCCCCCTGACGACGACTCGACCGAAGCTCTCCCGCTCCCGTTCCGGCTTCCCGACTTCTCAAGCGTGCGCAAACCGCGACGATTCAGGTGAAGTTGACGAACTGGAGCGGATATTCCGGCCCGTTCTCCTTGAGGTACGCGATCACGGCCTGAAGGTCATCGAGCTTCTTGCCCGTCACGCGGAGCTTGTTGTCCATGATCTGCGCCTGGACCTTCACCCCCATCTGCTTGATCTGCTTGACGATCTTCCGCGCATCGTCGGACTCGATGCCGATATGCAGCGAGCACGCCTCGCGGACGCTGTCGTGCGAGGCTTCCTCGAGCTTTCCCCGCTTCAAGGCTTTGACGGCCACGCCGCGCTTGGCCATCTTCTCCTTGAGCATCTGGACCACGGTGTCGAGCTGTCCCTTGTTGTCGGCCATGAGGGTCAGCTTGTGGTCCTTCTTGTCGTACTCGATCGAGGCATGCGTCCCCTTGAAGTCATACCGCACCGCGATCTCGTGCTGCGCCTGGACGACGGCGTTATGCATCTCGGCGGTGTTGACCTCGCTGACGATATCGAACGAATGATTATCGGCCACGGCTCGGTGCTCCGGTCGATCCAGTGTTTATGAAAGCGGCGTTTCGCCCAGTCGGCTTCGCGCAAGTTCCACCGAGATTACCAAAGATCCGTTCCGGCGAGAGTCATCAAATGGCCAAACCCTATGACGCCACGACCAAGGACCTGCTCGAAAGCTACCCCCGGGACTGGCTCCGGTATTGCGGCTTGACGCCCGACGGCCCGGTCCAGATGATCGACGCCGACCTGGCGACCGTCTCCGCCGAGGCCGACAAGGTTTGCCGGGTGGAGGGGACCTCTCCCCACCTGATCCACTTCGAGATGCAGGCCAGTGGCGACCTCACACGGGCCAGGCGCCTGCTGCGTTATAATGTCTTGCTGGACCTGCGTCACGATGTGCGGGTTCGCAGCGTGGCCGTGCTCCTTCGTCCCGCGGCCGATGCCGGCGACCTGAGCGGCCGGCTCGAGCTCCGGCTTCCCGACGCGAGCCGGGTGATCGAGTTTCATTATCAGGTCGTCCGGGCCTGGGACCGCCCGGTCGGCGCGATTCTCGCCGGAAGTCTCGGAACGTTGCCGCTGGCCCCCCTGGCCGACGTACCCCGGTCCGAAATCGGCGGGATCATCGGACGGATCGACGCCCGGCTGGTCGCGGAGGCGCCGGTGGAAGAAGCCGGTAAAATCATGCAGGCGACGCTGCTCCTGGCTGGCTTGCGGCTGGATGAACGTGAGATCGAAGGCTTTCGTGAAAGGCTGCTGACAATGAACATCACCACGGAATCCTCGTACTATCGGCTTATCATCAAGGAAGGTCGAGTCGAGGAGGCTCGGAACATGATCCTTCGACTGGGTCGGATCCGTTTCGGACCCCCCGAGGATTCGGTCCGGCAGGCGATCGAGGGTCTCAAGGACCTCGACCGACTCGAGCAACTCAGCGACCGATTGGTCGTGGTTTCGAGCTGGGCCGAGCTGATGGCCGAAAACGAAGAGCACGCCTCCTGAGATTACCCGATCCGGCCTGAAATGCGAGCCCTTCCGGTCAACCCGGTCCTTCCGTGATCCGCCACACGATCCCATCTTGTCGATTACTCCGTCTTCTGCTACGGTTCCCGGCGATTCTCCGATTTGACGAGAAACATCGACGCAACGGCACGGAGGCGGGGAGGATCGGATGGAGGAAACCGATCGGTCGGTCTGGTTCGTGGGGGACCTGGATGACCCCTGGGTCGCCGATCTGGCAGCCGCACTGCCGGCCGGTACGCGCCGGTTCGCGTGTCCGGCGGATATTCCCGAGAACTTGCCGGGAGGAGCCGAAGCACCCCGCGTGCTGGTCCTCCACCGCAGTCACCTGGGCGCACTCGATGCCGAGCGTCTCTCACGATGGTTGTCGCGCTGCTCGCATCGGCCACGACTGATCCTTTGTATCGGTCCCCTCGTACGCTATATTGACGAGGAGCGCTGGGCGGCGCAGGGGCTTTTTGACGTCTTGCTTTCCGAGGCGACGGCCCGCGACACGATCGGTCGGTATGTCGAGCCACTGGATCGAGCCGCGCCGATCGAACGTTCTCAGGCGCGCTCGCGTACCCGGGTGATGGTCGTCTCGACCAACGCGGAGCTTCGTCGCGCGCTGGCCGATGCCTGCGAGCTGCTGGGCTTCGGCGTGAACACGGCGCGGGACTGGTCGGGACGGAATTCGCTCCCGCCCGGACCGTCGATCTGGGACGTGCCGATGCTCGAGGCCGACTGGCCGGATATCCTGGCACGTCGTTCGCATCGCGGGCCATTGATCGCGCTGGTGGGCTTCGCGGATCGACGGCTGGTGGCGCGTGCCCGGCAGGCGGGGGCGTCGGCGTGCCTCGAGATCCCCTTCGACGTGCTCGACCTGGGCCATGTCCTGCGGCGGGTGGAATCGGGCCGAAGCGAGCCAGCGCATGCCGTACCACCGGCTCCAGGCTCACGGAGGAATCGGGTCCGGATCTGGTCGCCCGCCGAGATGAGTCTCGAGGAAGCGGGCGAGGCCCCCGCGTTCCCGGTTTAGTTGATTGGAAATGACGCAAATCATGTCCAAGGGCGCCACCATCAAACCTCCGGCCATCGCCGAGCTGAAGGATCTGACCCGCGTCATCCAGCGGGCGCCGGGGTTTGGCGAGGTTGTGGCGGCCCTGAAGAACGGCCATGGCGCCACGATCAACGGCGCCTGGGGCTCGGCCGCGCCTCTGTCGGCCGCGGCGATCGGCCTGCATGCCTCGCCCAGTGTCCTGATCGTGCTGGCCCATGTCGGCGACGTGGACGACTTTCGCGACGACGTGGCGACCTTCGCCGGGACGAACCCGGAGGTCTTCCCCGCCTGGGACCGGCTCCCGCGCGAGGCCGCCACGGTGGGATCAGCCGTCGATGAGGTCCAGGGACGTCGCCTCCGCGTGGCGCGGCGACTTGGCGGCAAGCTCCCACCGCGATTCGTCGTCGCGCCGATCCAGGCCCTATTGCAACCTCTGCCGACCCCGGAAGCTCTCGCCCGCAACGAACGAACGATCCGGGTGGGCCAGACCGTCGCCGTCGAGGAGCTGACCGGATGGCTCGCCGATCATGGATTGAGCCGGGTTGAGGTGGTGGAAGTCGCGGGTGAATTCAGCGTGCGGGGGGGGATTCTCGACATCTTCGCCCCCGACGCCAACGAGCCGGTCCGGGTCGAGTTTTTCGGCGACGAGATCGAGTCGATCCGCCCGTTCGATGCCGAGACCCAGCGCTCGCTCGACCGATGGTCGTCCGCCGCGCTCACCGCCGGCGGGCCGCTCGACCTGACCGACCCCACGAGCCTGGGTCACTTCGCCGACTATCTTCCCGAAGGAAGCTGGATCGTCCTGGTCGAGCCGAACGACCTGAAATTCGAGGCCCAGCAATACCTGAGCCGGACGGCCGATCCGCGCGGCCTGTTCAACGTCGAGAGCACACTCGCGCGGCTGCTGAAGCGGCCGTCGGTCACACTCTCGACGCTGGCCGCGGCCTCGCTCGAGGCGACGTGCCACCTCCGGGTCGAGAGCGTCGAGCGGTTCTCGGGCGAGCTGACCAAGGTCAAGGCTGAGCTCGAATCGGCGGCGGCAGGCGACCGCGTCCTGATCGCGTGTCACAACGCCGGTGAGGTCGAGCGACTGGGCGAGGTCTTCGCCGAGACCTCGATCGCCCAGGCCGGTCGGCTGATCCTGACCGTGGGCCGGGTCCGCGGGGTTCCACATGATCGACGCGGCCACCCTGGTCATCGGCGATCACGAGCTCTTCGCGGCGCCGACGTCCGTCGTCCCGTCACCCGACGGCGGTACGAGAGCCGGGCGATCGACAGCTTTCTCGACCTGAACGAGGGGGACCTCGTTGTCCACGTCAACCACGGGATCGCCCGCTATCGCGGGCTTCAACTCGTGGATCGCGACGCGTCGGCTGACCATGCCGAGGAAACGTTGCTTCTGGAGTTCGCCGAGGGGACCAAGCTCTTCGTCCCGATCGCCAAGATCGACCTGGTCCAGAAATACGTTGGCGGCGGCAAGGGCGACCCGTCCCTCTCCAAGATCGGCTCATCGGCCTGGGAGAAGAAGAAGAAGCGGGTGGCCGACGCGGTGGTCGATCTCGCCGCCGAGCTGATCGACATCCAGGCCCAGCGCTCGAGCACGCCGGGCATCGCCTATCCGGCCGAGGATAGCCACTGGATGGCCGAGTTCGAGGCGTCGTTCCCGTACCAGGAAACCCCCGACCAGCTTGCCGCGATCGAGTCGATCAAGCACGACATGGCCCAGCAACGACCCATGGACCGCCTGATCTGCGGCGATGTCGGCTACGGCAAGACCGAGGTCGCCATGCGCCGGCGTTCAAGGCCGTCGACGCCGGCAAGCAGGTCGCCGTGCTTGTACCCACCACCATCCTCGCCGAACAGCACCACCGGAGCTTCAGCCAGCGCATGGCCGAGTTCCCGTTCACCATCGAGGTCGTCAACCGCTTCCGCCCCAAAAGCGAGATCAAGGACGTTCTGAAGCGTACCGCTGCCGGCACCGTCGATGTCCTGATCGGCACGCATCGCCTGGTGCAAAAGGACGTGTCGTTCAAGGATCTGGGGCTCGTGGTCATCGACGAGGAGCAGCGGTTCGGCGTCGAGGACAAGGAATGGCTCAAGTCGCTCCGCGCCACGGTGGATGTCCTGACCCTCTCGGCCACGCCGATTCCCCGGACCTTGCACCTGAGCTTGCTGGGCATCCGCGACATCTCGAATCTCGAAACACCCCCTCCCGACCGCAAGGCGATCGAGACCCGGATCCAGCGGTGGGATGACGCGACGATCCAGCGGGCGATCCATCGCGAGCTGAATCGCGACGGCCAGGTCTACTTCGTCCACAACCGGGTGTACGACATCCACCTCGTTGCCGACCGCATCCAGGGGATCGTCCCCGCGGCCCGGATCGCCATCGGGCACGGCCAGATGGGGGGCGAGGCGCTCGAGAAGACGATGCTCGGGTTCATCCGGCGCGATTTCGACATCCTGGTCGCGACGACGATCATCGAGTCGGGGCTCGATATCCCCAACGTCAATACCATCTTCATCAACGAGGCCGACAAGTACGGCCTGGCCGACCTGCACCAGCTTCGCGGCCGGGTCGGCCGGTACAAGCACCGCGCCTACGCCTACCTGCTGCTCGAGTCGGACCGGCCGGTGACGCCCAACGCGGTCAAACGGCTCAAGGCGATCGAGGAGTTCACCGAGCTGGCGCGGGCTTCAAGATCGCCTTGCGCGACCTGGAGATTCGCGGCGCCGGCAATATCCTGGGAGCCGAGCAGTCGGGCCATATCGAGAGCGTCGGTTACGAGCTCTATTGCTCGCTCCTGGAGTCGGCCGTGCGGACGCTAACGCGACAGCCGGGCCGTCCCCTCTTTGATTGCTCGGTCGAGCTCTCGTGGCGCGCCTACCTGCCGCGCGACTACGTACCGGGGCCGCGGCTCAAGGTCGAGCTCTATCGGCGTCTGGGGCGAACACGCAACCTTGAGCGGCTGGCTGATTTCCGTCAGGAACTGGTCGACCGCTTCGGACCCTTGCCCCCGCCGGCCGAGAACCTGATGGCCGAGGCCGAGATCCGCATCCTCGCCGCCGCCTGGCAGATCGATCGGGTCCATGTCGAGGACGAGTACGCCGTCTTGACGTACCGCGACCCCAGGCGGATCGATTCGCTGGCCCGACTCCGTAAAGGGCAGGTCCGGATCGTCGACCCCAGGCGCGCCTACGTGCCGCTTGGCGATGAAAAGCGACCCCGGGGCTCGGTGGTCGCGTCGATCTTGCGACCGCTTCTCATGCCAGGCTCGCGCGGCTAACCCCGGATCGCATGCGGAGTCGGCTCCGATCGGTTCGAGTCAAGGCTTCAATTCGGCCTTGGCTTCCAGCTCCTCGCGTGCCTTTTGAAGGCCCTCGCGAACGGTTTCCTGTCCTTCTTGCTCGACCTTGCGGAGGAACTGGTCGGTCATGCGCTGGGTGTGGGTCGCGGCCTTCTGCTCGAGCTGGTCGGCCGACTTCTGGATCTCCTGAGTGAGGTCGTCGGCCGTTTGCTTGGCGGTCTGGTCGATCGCGGCCGCCGTTTGCTTGACGCCGGCGTCGACCCGCTGGGCGTCCTGGGTCAGCGCCTGGGGAGCGGTCAACGGGGGGGGTGCCGAATCAACGGAAGCCTGGGCCGGCGTCGGCGCCGCGGAGGGATCGGCCGCGGGTGCCGACGGCGTCGCGACTTGCGTCGGCACGGGCACGGGTGCCGACGCGGGCGAGGAATCCTGGGTCTGCGCTGTCGGATCAGCGGCCGGCTGACAGCCGACGTTGTTCAGGGCCATCAGGGCCGAGAGGGTGGAGATCCGGCCGATTCCCATCGACGAAGTGCGGGCTCGGTTCATGCGCGTCGTCCTTGACTGAACTCCGGGAACTCAGTGGTTCCCAATACGTCCCTTCCGGTCCGCATCATACCGATTGGAGCGGACCTGGCAACGCCGATTTCGGGCCAGCCCGCGCTAGACCGACGCTTCTTCTCATTCCATGAAGGGGAGTGGGCCGTTGTCGCCGTTTCCCCGGTTCGCTATCGTGAAGCCGATCGTAACTGTTTGTCGATTGCCGCACTCCAGCGCGAGCTGTTGCCCCCACCCTTGAAAATTCGACCTCCGGGAGCGTCCGACGCATGAAGGGTCTGGCCGTCCGTCTTTTACCGTACACGCTCGCGTTTCTGAGCAGCCTGTGCATCATGATCCTCGAGCTGGTGGCGAGCCGACTGGTGGCGCGCCATGTCGGTGCCTCGCTCAGCGTCTGGACGAGCGTCATCGGCATCATGCTCGGTGGGATCTGCCTGGGCAACGTGCTGGGCGGCCGGCTGGCCGACCGCGTCGGCGCCGGTCGCAGGCGGTCGGACCGCTCTACGCGCTCGGGGCGTTCCTGACCCTCGGCTGCCTCTGGGTCAACGCGGTCGTCGGCCAGACCCCGGGCCTGGAAAGCATGACCTGGGACCTGCGCACCGTCGTGGTCGTGACGCTGGACTTCCTGGTCCCGGCCACCGTGCTCGGCATGATCGGCCCGGTGGTCGCCAAGATGGCCGTGCTGAACGCCCGCAAGGCCGGCAGCGCGATCGGCGACGTCTACTTCATGGGAGCGGTCGGCTCGATCGCCGGCACCTTCCTGGCCGGCTTCGTCCTGATGTACTACGCCCCGATCTCGACGATCGTCACCCTCGTCGCCGCCGCCTTGACCCTCCTGGCCGCCGCCTTGATCGGCAAACGATCCGGCGTCGATCGTCGGCCTGCTCGCCGCGGCGCTGCTGGGGCTGGGCTCGATCGCGCCCCTGGTCCGCGCGATCCCGGTCCGAGGCGTCACTCTGGGCTCGATTCACGTCAACCCGCTGGCCCTGGCCGGGCACGTGATGACCGCCGTGCTCGCGGTCCTGGCCATCGTCCGTTTGTTCACGCTCCCGCGCAGCACCGAGGTCGGCGAACTCAACGTCGGGTCGACGGCGGAAGATCGCCCGGTCGAGCCCGAGGTGGTCAACGCCGACTGGAGCCCCTCGCCTCCCAAGGTCCGTCTGACCGACCTGGCGGCGCTCTCGTTCGTCGCCAGCCTGACCTTCATGGCGCTCGAGATGGTGGCCGGGCGGCTGGTGACCCGGCACCTGGGGTCGAGCATCTACGGCTGGACCAGCGTCATCGGCGTCCTGCTCGGCGGGCTCAGCCTGGGCAACTTCCTCGGCGGCAAGATCGCCGACCGGGTCCACCGCGAGCAGCAGGCGAGCTGGCTTTTCCTGGTCGCCTCGATCCTCTGTCTCGGCGTGCTCAAGCTGGAAACGCCGCCTCACTTCCTCCACGATTACCTGGGCGATAGCCAGTCGATCCTGAGCCATGCCATCACCCTGACCAAGCTGAACCTGCCGGGCAAGCTGGTGGTGCCGCTCGACTGGTCGGCGCGGGTGCTCCTGATGACAACCGCCGTCTTCCTCCTGCCGTCGCTGGCGATGGGCACGGTCAGCCCGGTCGTCGCCAAGCTCGCCATCGAGCGGGTGCGCAAGTCGAAGCGCACCGGCCGGGCCATCGGCCAGGTCTATGCCTGGGGCATGGTGGGGAGCATCCTGGGCACGTTCCTGGCCGGCTTCGTCCTGATCGACCTGCTCGGCACCAAGGGTTTGCTCCTGATTCTCGGCACCACGCTCGCCCTGTCCGCGACCATGCTCGGCAGCGTCTGGCACGCCGCCTGGGCGGGCATTCCCCTCGGCCTCTGCGTGATCGCGTTCGCCCCGGCCCTGGTTCGAGAAGCAAGGGATCGACTGGGGCCTTCGCGAGGAACGGGGCAACCCCAACACCACCGACGATGCCATCGCCTGGATCGATGAGAGCAACTACTACTTCATCAAGGTCAGCAACGAGCCCGACGCCGACGGCCAGAAGCGCACCCTCGTGCTCGACAACCTGATCCACGGCTACTTCATCCTCGGCCATCCCGAACGCCTCGATTACGACTATGAGCACATTTACGCGCTCGTGACCCGGCGCGTCGCCGAGGCCAAGGCGAAGGCGGCCGGCGAGGAAAAGAAGCCCGCAGCCGCTCTCAGACGCTCTTCCTCGGCGGCGGAGCGTACACGTTCCAGCGTACATGTCCAGCACAGCTATCCCGGGATCGAACGTCGACGTCGCCGAGATCGACCCGGCCGTCACCCGGGCCAACTTGATGGCGACCGGCCTGCCCAAGGACACCCCCATCAAGACCACCTGGGGCGACGCCCGCCAGTTCGTCGAGAAGCGCAGGCCACCAGCGCAAGCAAGTACGACCTCATCTTCGGCGACGCCTTCAACGACTTCTCGGTCCCCTGGCACCTGACCACCCGACGAGTTCAACGAGAAGCTCGCCCGGATGCTCGCGCCCGAAGGCGTCTACATGATCAACATCATCGACGCCTACGAGTCCGACACCACGGCCGAGGAGAAGGCCCGCGAGCGAGATCGAGGAAAAGAAGATCACCGACAAGGCCGTGCAGGACCGGATCAAACGACGGCATCGCGACCGGGCGCCGCCAGTATGGCGGGTTCCTCGGCGCCTGGGTCAAGACGGCCCGGCAGCACGTTTCCGCATGTCGCGATCTTCGGCACCGACGACAACCCCGGGTCGGGCCTCCGCGAGACGTTCGTCGTGGTCGCCTCGAAGCAACCGATCGACGATCAACGACCTGGGCAGCCGTAACGACGACCCCCAGTTCTTCCAGGACGACCGGCTCTTCGAGCCTCGTCCGTTCGGCGCCGAACGACCTCGAGGCCATCGACCTCCGGTCCCGCGGCATCATCCTGACCGACGACTACGCCCCGGTCGAGAACCTGCTCGCTCCCGTCGCCGCCACTCGCGGCGAGGAGTGATCCGCGGAAGGCCAGCGAGAACAGAACGACCGATCTTCATCCGCGGACATTTTTCCGGGAGTGGCCGTGATGGTCAAGGCGATGAGCGACGAGGAAAACTGGCCCGACTGGATCTGGTGGGCCGTCGGTCTGGTCTTCGTGTCGGCCTGGTGTGTGTTCCTCTACTTCTTCGGGCCGTCGCTCGCGGTGTCTCCCGACGCTCCCGAGCTCGAGGGCACCGGCCTGCGCGCCGGGCCGAGTACGACTGGACACTCCATGACGTCACGGGTAAAAACGTCTCGTTCCGAGAATTCCAGGACAAGACCGTCGTCCTGAACCTCTGGGCCACCTGGTGCGGTCCGTGCGTCGCCGAGTTCCCGTCGCTCGCCGGGCTGGCGAGGTCCGGAGTCTTCGACCCCTCAAAGGTGGTCTTCGTCTGCATCTCGATCGACGAGGACGAGGACGCCTTCCGCGAGTTCGTGAAGCAGGCGCGCCAGGGACTGGCCGATGACCTTCCTGCACTCGGCCCCTGACGTTCGCCCCCTGGTCTTCACCTCCGAGGGCATTCCCGCCACCTTCATCATCGCCCCCGACGGCCAGGTCGCCGGCCGGTTCGTCGGCGGAGCCGACTGGAACAACGACAAGGTGATCGACTTCCTCAAGGGTGTCGCCGAGCCAAAACCGACTCGACCGTCCGAGACATCAGCGACTTCCGCCAAATAGGGCCGCCATGATGGCCAGGGTCATGAGCGCGACTAGCAGTCCCAGCAAGATCTTGAGCACCAGACTGGTCCGGTACTTGATATGAGGGGTTTGCGCGACGATTGCCCGATACTCGGGCGTAAAAATACGCGTTGCCTTATGAGATACCAATAAATACAACATATAACCTGGTATGGCCGACGCCAGCAGCACGATCGCCGCAACCGGAACGGCGCCGGATAGTAGAATCGCGATCATCGCCAGCGCGAGGAAAAACAGATTGAGGGAGATGAGGACAATGCTCGTCCATCGCGCCCAGGTCTGCAATCGGTGAAGTCCGATGCAGATCGCGACGCAAAGCACACCGAGACACAGGTTGATGACCACGTTCAGGATCGCCAGGTTCCGGGCGAGCGGCGTTACCATCGTCTGACTCAGGGCCAGAATCCGTCCCACGACGCCGAGGAAGATCAGAAACGCAAAGACTCCCTGAAGCGACCCGATCGATTTGACCGCGGTCTCATGATTCAGGAGCTCGCGCCGGATCGCCTCGGCCTCGGCCTGCTCGATGTCACCGCCGGCCGACAGGTCGGTGGGCTCGGCGTCGAGCGCCGTCGTCGGCGCTGTACGGGTTGAACTCGCGAGGCGGCGGTTCATTGGACATCAGACAAGCTCCGGGAGCCGTGGCGAACGACAGGCGATACCTGATCTCTCATGGTGCAGGATTCCGCCTGCCAGATCATGATTATTGGCGTGGCAGGCTGAAGCCTGCCCTACAAGAATCGGGAATATTTCTAACGTCCGCTTGCGCAAAATCAACGGGATTTCTTCCGTCAACACGACCTGTTCAGCAGGTGTGTCGCCACTTCGGGATGCGACCCGAAATGAAGATGAGCGTACCCGGCCAGCAGTCCGCCGATGGCGATCCCGTCGGGGCGGGGCAGGGCATCACCCTCGTCGTCCTCGCCCGGCCGAACCAGCGTCGTGGCGTAGGAGAGGGGCCGCAACGGTTCGAGGGTCGAGTAATGGAACTCGTGACCGCGAACGGTCGTGCCGGCCGGGCCCAGCCGCGTCGGCCGGTCGCAGCGCACCATCACATACCCGAGCGCCGCGAATCGATCGCGCATCGACACGCGGGCCGGAATCAGGCCCCACATCCGATGCACCGCTCCCGATCCGTCGCGGAGCGCTCCGCGCATGCCATCAATCCCCCGCACTCGGCGAAGATCGCTCCGCCCTCGTCGTGATAGCGCTCGATCGAACGGCGAAACGACGCATTCGCCGAGAGCGTCGCGGCGTGCAGCTCGGGGTATCCCCCGCCCAGGTAAACGAGCTCGACGCCCTCGGGAATCCCGGGATCGGACAGGGGCGAGAAAGACACCAGCTCCGCTCCGGCGTCCTGAAGCAGGTCGAGGTTGTCCTGATAGTAGAAACCGAACGCCGGGTCGCGAGCGACTCCAACCTTGACCCGCGCTCGTGTCGGCCGCTCCCCAACCCGTTCCACGTTCGCCAGTCGGGGAACCCGCGCCAGGCTGAGCAGCCGCTCGATATCGATCGACGCATCGGCCGCGTTGGCCAGGGCCTCGAATCGACGCGTCCCCGGCTCCAGGGCCAGCTCATCGGCCGTGAACAGGCCGAGGTGTCGCGAGGGGATGGCCAGGTCATCGTTTCGCGGCAGATAACCGACCGCCGCGACTTCCGGCACCGCGCCGCGGAGAGCCGGCGCGAGATAACGGACAAAATGCCGGGCGCTGCCGACCCGGTTGGCCACCACCGCCGCGACGTCCACCGCCGGGTCGAACCGGACGAATCCCTGGACCAGCGGCGCGATCGAACGCGCCAGCCCGCGGGCATCGATCGTCAAGGCGACCGGCAAGCCCCAGCGTCGGGCGAGGTCGGCTGTCGATCCCGCCTCATCCTGCGTGGGGCCGCCGCGACCGTCGAAGAGTCCCATGACGCCTTCGATCAGGGCAAGTTCGGCTCCAGCCGCGCCGCGATGGAAGGTGGCCGTGAGGTTCGGATCGTCGAGCAGCCAGGTATCGAGGTTCCGTCCCGGCCGGCCCGTGATCCGGGCGTGATGCCCGGGATCGATGAAGTCGGGGCCAACCTTGAACCCCTGCACCTTCACCCCGCGCCGGACCAGCGCCGCGAGCAAGGCCAGCGTCACCGTCGTCTTGCCCGAGCCGGAATGCGTGCCGGCGATGATCAGGGTGGGAATGGGCATTCGCGGATCTCAGGAAATCTTCTTACGGAACAGGTGCGCATAATCCTTATCATAAAGATGACTTTCGCCTGCTGGAGTGTCATCGAGCATCGGCCCGATCAGGATCAACGCCGTGCGGGTAATGTCCTGCTGTTCCATCTGATCCGCGACGGTTTCGAGCGTCGCATGAATCATCTGCTGATCGGGCCAGCCCACGCGATAAGCGACGACCACGGGTGCTGCGGGTCCATAGTGCGGCAACAGAGCGCCTACAACCTCGTCCATCTGGGCGGCCGAGAGATAGAGCGCCATTCCGGTCCGGTGCCGGGCCAGCTCGTCGAGCCGTTCCGAATCGGGCACCCCGGTATTCCCCAACGCGCGGGTCAGGATGACCGTCTGGTTCTTTCCCGCCGGTGTCAACTCCATCTTGAGCGCCGCCGACGCCGCCGAGAACGCGCTGACGCCTGGCACCACCTCCGAAGCGATCCCCAGCCCGTCGAGCCGGCGGATCTGCTCGGCGATCGCCCCGTAAAGGCTCGGATCGCCCGAATGGACCCGCGCCACGTCCTTCCCTTCACGCGTTGCCTGCGCCATTAACTCCACGATCTGATCCAGGTTCATGCTCGCCGAGTTTCGAACCAGGGCTTCCGCCGGCGCGCACGCTACCACCGCCCGCGGCACCAGCGACCCGGCGAACAGGCAGACCGGGCACCGCTCGATCAACGCCCGCCCACGCACGGTGATCAGGTCCGGGTCGCCCGGACCGGCGCCGATGAAGTAGACCTTGCCGGGGGGCGGGGAAGGAATCGCGCTCATTGAATGTACTTTCCAAGGAAAATCATGAAGATCCAGGCAACCGGCCAGGTCACCAGCAAAACCACAGCCGTGGTGTGCGTCCAGCCTGTGGAATCCGTTCCGGGTGGGATTCGCCGAGCACCCACCCCCCCGCGGCCTCCGAGGAGCTCGAGATACATGCCCTGGACCACCAGGATCCAGACGAAGCCGACGACACCTTCCAGAACGGGTTGATAACGACTCGCCTCCCGCGCCGCCACGACGAGGGCTGCGATCAATAACCAGTACGTGCCGATCAGCATCCAGGCCATCTCGACCGAGCTCATGGCCGGAGACCCTGCATCGCGTTGTCGATTCCAGACCGAAAGCCTGCGCCCGAGCAAGACCGCGGGCCCACTCATGGCCAGACCCAGCCACAGCATCAGGAATATCACCAAGGCGACTTCGAAGGACGAAAGCGACGATCCGACCGGCCAGAAGCCGCGAACCATCAGCGCCGCCAGCGCGTAGCCCGGCACGATCGCGGCCAGGTCGACCAGATGAAACCGGCGCGAACGTGCGGTATCGGGATGTTCCATCGGGTCACTCGAGCGATTCCCTGGCCCCAACTGCTCCAATGTACCTCGGATGATCCTTCGATCAATCCATCAGGACCAGCCCCACCCCGCACTGAATCGGCCAGGCGATCGCCAGGATCAGGCCGAGTCGATTCGTCCAGGGGCCTCCCGCCACCTGGCTGGCGGCTTCAGGGGGAACGAGGACCCAGCGCTTCCAGATCACGATCAGGACCACGAGCGATGCCGCCGCCAGGGCAATCGACAGCCCGGCGGCGAACATCGGGTCGCGTCCCGGGGCGGCCGCGTGGTTCGTGCCGTGCGGGTTGGTCGTCAACGACACAGCGCCCAGCGATCGTAAAACGGCGGTGACGATCCAGGGAAGCCCCAGCACCCCCCACAAGGCGTCGCCGACACCGGGATAGCCCGGAATCCGTCGCAGGTCAGCGCCGGCCGACGAAGACAAACGGACCCGCCGCTGTCAGGGCCACCCAGAGAAAGCTGCCCCAGATCAGGGCCCAGCCCGGCGCGGCCAGCTCGTTGCGCACCACTCCGCGCATGTGAAACGACGCCACCGCCGCGCCGATCACCAGCGCCACGCCATCAAGGACGCTGAATCCGGCCCCCGGTTCCGGCCCGGTCCGCTGCCCCATCCGTTCCCCCGTCGTCGTCATCTCGCACCGTTGTCATTGTCCACGTCCACCCGATTCCTTTATAATGCATAACGTGAGGCTGCGGCGAGGCACAGGGTCCGCGACGCCGAACCGGTTCGGGGGCATTTGACCCCGATCCCGGGGATGGGATGGCGGTATCGGCGCAAGGTCACTCTCGTTCGGAACGCGCGTAAGGACACGACCCCGGCTTCTGTTCCTTGCCAGTGGAAAGCGTTAGCGAAAGGTCCGGTTAGTTCTCATGCCCATCCCCAAGGTCGTGATCGTCGGCCGCCCGAATGTCGGCAAGTCGTCGCTCTTGAACTGGATCGCTGGTCGCCGGATGGCGATCGTCGACGACGTCTCGGGCGTCACCCGGGACCGCGTCGGTACCCTGGCCCAGGTGGGTGACGACCCCGAGAGCCGCTTCTTCGAGATGTCGACACCGGCGGCATCGGCATGGTCGATCGCGACGACCTGAGCGAGCACGTCGACAAGCAGATCGATAACGCCATCGCCGAGGCCGACCTGATCCTGTTCGTCGTCGATATCCGCGACGAGCTGATGCCGCTGGACGAGGAGGTCGCCAGCCGGCTCCGGTACGTCCACACGCCGGTCATCCTGGTGATGAACAAGGCCGATACCCCCGAGTTCGACGTCCGGGGCGCCGAGTTCTACAAGCTCGGCCGGGGCAAGCCGATCGCCGTCTCGACTCAGCAGAACCGAAACAAGAAGGCCCTGCTCAAGCTGATCGACGAGATGCTCCCCAGCGGCGATCATGACAAGCCCGCCGACGAGGCGATGAAGATCGCCGTGGTCGGCCGCCCGAACACCGGCAAGTCGACCTTCATCAACACCCTGGCCCACGCCGAGCGGATGATCGTCTCGGAGCGCCCGGGCACGACCCGGGACTCGGTGGACGTCCGGTTCGAGCTCGACGGCCTGCCGTTCCTGGCGATCGACACCGCGGGCGTGAAGCGCAAGGCCAAGATCCGCGACAACCTCGACTTCTACTCGATCCACCGCGCCGAGCGCTCGATCCGCCGGGCCGACGTCGTCTTCCTGTTCCTCGACCCGACCCAGGGCATCTCCCGCCTGGACAAGCAGCTGGCCGACTACATCGCCAAGCAGTACAAGCCGTGCATCTTCGTCGTGAACAAGTGGGACCTGATGCTGGCAAACACCAAGGCCGACCCCAACGCCGGTCCCACCAGCGGCGCGGGCCGATGGGCAAGTTCGCCATCGTCGTACAGCATGCGTTCCGCACCATGTCGTACATGCCCCTGGCCTTCATCACGGCCCAGACCGGCAAGAACGTCAAGGCGCTGCTGAACCTCTCGCAGGCGATGTTCAAGCAGGCCCAGAAGCGGGTCGGCACCGGCACGCTGAACCGCGTCCTCCGCGAGGCCGTCGACGCCCACCCCCCAGCCGCCCGCGAAGGCAACCGAACGCCGCGGATCTACTACGCCACCCAGGTCGGCACCGAGCCGCCGACGGTCGTCCTGTTCGTCAATCAGCCCAGCCTCTTCGACACGACCTATCAGCGCTACCTGCTGAACGTCTTTCGCGAGAAGCTGCCGTTCCACGACATCCCGATCAAGCTCTATCTCCGCGCCCGCTCGCAATCGCTTCCGGGGGGCTCGTCCGAGCCCGCCGAGATCGACCCGACCGCCGACCAGGGGCCACGCCTGGCGCGGCCGAAGCTTTCCGCCCCGGCTTCCTCGCGGTCGCGGAAATCCGGGCCCGAGCGGATCGCCGGGGACGATCAGTCGGACGAGGAGAACCCTTATCTGGATATGGAGATCAATAACCTGCTGGCCGATCTCGACGAGTAGGCCCCGGCCAGCCCCGCCGCCCGCCCGGCTTCGGCGAGGCTCACGACCGCTTCCGCCCGCGTCCCCGGCCTTTTTTCTCCTTGGCCGGCTTCTCCTTGACCTGCGCCGGGCGCGGCGCGCGGTCCCGCTTCTTCGACGGGACCGGCTCCCTCGGGGCTACCAGGGAATGGTGTGCCGAATCGGCCAGAACAAGATCGAGCGACCTTCGGTCGACATCGACCCGCGCCACGCGGACCTCGAGCTTGTCCCCCAGTCGATGACGCCGGCCGGAGCGTCGGCCGATCAGGGTGTGGGTCTCGGCTTCCAGGTAGTAGTAGTCATCGCCCAGGCTCGTGACGTGGACCAGCCCCTCGACCGGCAGCTCGACCAGGCGGCAGAAGAAGCCGAAGTCCTCGACGCGCGATGACCACGGCGTGGAATACGCCTGACCGATCTGATCTTCGAGGTAGGTCAGTAGCTTGACCCGATCAGCTCGCGCTCGGCCGCCTCGGCCCGGCGCTCGGTCCGCGTGCAGTGCTCGCCGAGCACGGTCAGCTCGTCGTGCGACCCTTCGGCTTCTTGCCCGCCAGGATGGCCGTGAGCTGGCGGTGGACCTGAAGGTCGGGATAACGGCGGATCGGCGAGGTGAAGTGGCAGTAATTGTCGCTCGCCAGCGCGTAATGGCCCTCGGGCTCGGGGGTGTAGACGGCCTGCTTCAGGCTCCGCAGCAAGCCGTAAGTGGACGGCGTGCACCTCGGGCCTGATCGGCCGACTCGGCGAGCACCCGCTGGAGCTCGAACCGGCTCTGCGGCTGGTCGAGCGGGAACCCGAGGCTGCGGGCGAACTCGGCGAAGTCCTGCAGCTTGAGCGGCTCGGGGTCGGCGTGGACCCGCCGCAGGAAGCCCGCGTGATGGCTCGACAGCTCAGTCGCCACCGCCTCGTTCGCCGCCAGCATGAACTCCTCGATCACCTGGTGGCTCTCGTCGTGCGAGGCGAGGTGCGCGCCCTTGACCTTGCCCTCGTCGTCCAGGTCGATCTCGACCTCGGGCATGTTCAGCTCGAGCGCTCCGCGCTCGAACCGGCGCCGCCGCAGGATCATCGCCAGCTCGAGCATCCGGCCGAGCAATCGCTCCCAGCTCGGGACCGATCCCCTCGGGAGGATGCGCCGGGGCCTTCATGACCTCCATGGCTTGCTCGTAGGTGAACCGGTGGTCGACCCGGATGGCCGACTGCGGGCGAACCGGGCGTCGGTGCGGATCCCCTCGGCGTTGAACTCGAGGAAGGCGCTGACGGTGTATCGGACCCGCCCGGCCTGAAGGCTTGCCAGGCTGTTCGAGAGGACTTCGGGCAGCATCGGGATCACGCGGTCGGGCAGGTAGACACTGGTCCCGCGCTGTCTCGCCGTCTTGTCGAGGTCCGAACCCGGCGGGACGAAGTGCGACGACGTCGGCGATGTGGACCCCCAGGCTCCAGTAACCCCGCTCGTCGCGCTCGAGAGTGATCGCGTCGTCGAAGTCGCGGGCACGTCGCCGGGTCGATCGTGACGGTGAGCACGTCGCGGAGGTCGAGCCGGCCGTCGATATCGCTCTCCGAGAACGCCTTGGCCTGTGCCGCGGGCGTCGTCGAGCGTCTCGTCGTCGAACGTGTCGGGAATGTTGAAGGCCCGGATGATCGAGAGGGTATCGACGCCCGGCTGTCCCTTGGGGCCGAGGACCTCGGTGATCACCCCTTCGCCTTCGAGATAGGGCGTGGGATAGCGCACCATCTCGAGCGCGACCTTGTCGCCCGGCTTCGCGCCCTTGGCCCCGGGGTCGCCCACGTAGACCGGGCTCGTGGATCGTCGTGCCGTCGACCTTGACGAACCCGCCCTCCGACGCTCGAAGTAGGTCCCGACAAAGATCCCCGACGCCCGCGCCAGGATCTGGATGATCCGGCCCTCGGGGTTCATCCCCGGGCCGCTTCGGCCGCTTGGTGATCTTGACGACCACCTCGTCGCCGCTGGAGGCGTCGCGGCCGGCGTCGGGCGGGATGTAGATCTGTTCGGAACTTCTCGGTGACGTGGTGCGGCCTCACGAAACCGAAGCCCTTGGACGACCGCCGGAACAGGCCGATGACCGTCCCCGGCGCGTTGGCGGTCGCCGTGGCGCCGGGGAGCCGGAGGGTCTTGTCCTTGGCGACATCGAGCCGGCCCTCCTTGATCAGTCCCTTGACCGTCGCGCGGAACTCGGGGTAGTCGTCCGGGGCGACTTCGAGCCGGCGCGACATCGCCTTGAGCGTGGTGGGCCGGTAATCCGCGCTCCGCGACCAGCTTCAGCACCTGGGTCTCGAAATCGCTCATGGCATTCCCCGCCTGGTTCACGGTGTCGAGCCCGTTACCCTGGCCGTCGCTCGTTGCCCGCCGCCGGATGCCCCTTGAACAGTCGGCGGCCCAGGTTGGGCTGAAACGGGGTCCAGCTCGATTCCCGGCTGGGATCGTCGCGGATCTCGCGCGAGAAGGCATGGACCTTGGCGTCAAGGCTATCCAGAAAGTGCAGGGCGATCGCCTCGAGGGTCATCGGCACCTTGGCGCTGCCGAACTCGTGGGTGCCGTGATGGCTCACGATCATGTGCTTGAGCCGCAAGAGCAGCTCGACCGGAAACGGCTCGCCCGTCAGGTCGGCGGTTTGCTCGACCTTGTCCCGGAGCATCTCGACCCCCATCACCAGGTGCCCGATGAGCTGCCCTTCGTCGGTGTAGGCGAACGCCCGATCGTAGCTCAGCTCGGCGACCTTGCCGATGTCGTGAAGAAAGATCCCCATCAGGAGCAGGTCGCGGTCGAGATCGGGGTAAAATTCGACGATCCGGTCGGCCACGTTCAGCAGCGTGACCACATGCTCGAGCAGCCCCGCCTGGTAGGCATGGTGGTGCTTGATCCCCGCCGGGGCCGTCGTGAACTCCGCGGACGAACTCGTCGTCGATCAGGAAGCACTCCGACCAGCGCCCGAAGGTGCGGGTTGCTCATCCCGAGCAGCACCTCGCGCAGCCGGGCCGACAGGCGAGCCACGTTCTGGGTGCTCTGGGGCAGGAAGTCCTCGGGCTCGATCCGGCCGGGATCGACCACCTCGACGTGCGACAGGATGATCTGGAGCGCTCCCTGGAACACCTGGGTCTTGCCCCGGATATGGAGATAATCCCCCGGCTCGAAGGTCCGCGCCAGCATCTCGCTCGCGTTCCAGAGCCGGGCCCCGACACTCCCGGTCTTGTCCCTCAGCTCCAGGTGGAGATAAAGGTTGCCCTGGCGGTTCGCCCGGAGTTGCTTGTCGGCCACCAGGAACGACTCATCGACAGAGTCACCATTGACCAGTTGATTCACAAAGCGACGAGTCATGCGGCAGTACGACCAGGTCGAGGGGTGCGTTTCGGTCCACGAACGGCTCGGGCTGGGTCCGGTTCACGCACCCATCCGATGAGGGGCGATTGTAGAGAGACCCGTACGTCCGGGTCAAGAACCCGCAAACGGCTCGATGCGGACCCGGCTCGAACGCGAAACCCTCGGCGCCGCTTGATTCCCGGCTCGTCCCCTCGAAGAAGCCGGCGGAGAGAGCCGATGAGAAGAGAAATATCCCCGGAGGCCGACCGCCAATCCGGGTCGCCGGCCAGCACGGATTTCAGGAGCCGCCGTGAGCACGAGCGTCAACCTTTACGATCAGGCGACCCGCTATGCGCCCGAGTCCGATCCGGACGGATTCCTCCGCTGGCTCATTCCCGGTCTCGATCCCGGTTGGCAATATCACGCCTGGCTCGACACCCGCATCCTCGCTCTCCCCGGCGAGTCTGACGGCACCTGCGACCTGATCGCGGAGATCGTCGCGACCGGCTCGGCCCTCGAAGACGAATCGCTCCCCCGGTGGGCGCTTCTGATCGAATTCCAGACCCGGCCGCGTCCCAAGATGCTCCGCCGACTCCTCCGCTATCTCGCCCGGCTCAGTGACTCGCTCCGCTTCGGCCCTTCCCGCACGGGAGAATATGACGTCGCCGCCATTCTCGTCAGTCTCACGGGCGCGGCGCAGCCGGTCAGCATGGTCATGGCCATGCCGGGCCGGAACATGCCCAGCATTCACTTCAACGCCGCTACCCGGACCCTGCGCGACGAGGACGCCGCCACCACACTCGACCAGATCGCCACCGGTCAGTGCGCGCGCTGCGTCCTGTGCTGGATTTCGCTGATGCGAGGCGGCGATCAACCGGATATCATTGAACGATGGAAATCCGTGGCCGAGGGAGAGCCCGACCACTCCCACCGCGCCACCTACGCCGCGATCGTCCTGATCTTCGCCGAGCAAACCGGCTGCGTCCCCGCGTGCGCGCCGGCCTGGAGGGCTGGAATATGCAGGAATCCTCGGTCATCAACGAATGGATTCGGGAGTGGACGGAAAAGGGTGTAGCCCAGGGCGTGGCCCAGGGCGTGGCCCAAGGGATCGAACAAGGAATGGTTGAGGGCATGGCTGATGCCCGGCGACACGATCTGCTCGAGGTCCTGGACGTGAAGTTCGGCCCAACGCTCCCCCAGGAAATCCGGGACCGGATCGACGCGGAGGCCAACCCGGAAGTCCTCAAGGGGTGGTTCCGGTCCGCGATCCGGGCCGATTCGTTATCGGGCTTCCAGTCGGAATTCCGCTCCTGAACTTACCTCGCAAGGATGTGGTTTTGATGACGGATCATCCGCTCCCGGCCCGCCCTACGGCCGTCAACGAGCGCATCGTGTTGCTGGTCCTGGGAACGGTCCAGTTCACGAGCATTGTCGATTTCATGGTCGTCATGCCGCTGGAACCGCAACTGGCGCGCTCGATCGGCCTGACGCCCGCGCGGTTCGGCCTGGTCGTCTCGTCGTACGCGTTCGCGGCCGGACTGGCGGGGTTGCTGGCCTCGACAACGCTCGACCGATTCGCGCGTCGGCCGGCGTTCCTGACCCTCTACAGCGGGTTCCTCGCGGGGACGCTCGCCTGCGGGCTGTCCACGAGCTATCCCGCGCTTCTGGCCGCCCGGTTCCTGACCGGTGCCTTTGGCGGTGTTCTCGGCGGCATGGCGCTGGCGATCATCGGCGACGTCTTTCCCGAGAACCGGCGCGGCGCGGCGACCGGGGCGTTGATGTCCGCGTTCGCCCTCGCCTCGGTATTCGGCGTGCCGGTGGGCCTGAGCCTCGGGCAACGGTTCGGCTGGCACGTCCCGTTCGTCGCGCTCGCGGTCCTCGGTCTGCCGATCCTGTTCCTGGCCGCCCAGGCGCTGCCCCGGCTCGACACCCATCTCGGCCGGGCGAGTACGGCCCACCCGCTTCGCCAGATGCTGACGAACTTCACCGAGCCGAACCATCTGCGAGCCTTCGGCCTCACCGTCGCCATGCATTTCGGCGCCTTCGTGGTCCTGCCGTTCCTGAGTCCCTTTCTGGTCCACAACGTCCACATCCCCGAGCGCAGCCTGCCTCTGAACTACATCGCCGGAGGCGCGCTGACCCTCGTTTGCTCACCGATGATCGGCCGCCTCGCCGACCGCGTCGGCAAGCTCCGGGTTTACCGGGTCGCCGCGCCGGCCACGGCCGTCATGATCCTGGTCATGACCAACCTGCCTCCCGTCCCGGTGGCCGTCGCCGTGCTGGCGATGTCCGGGATGATGGTCTGCAACGCCGGTCGGATGGTCCCGGCCATGGCGATGATCACCTCGAGCGTCGCCTCGCACCGCCGGGGCGGTTTCCTCGGCGCCAACTCCGCGGTCCAGCACATGGCCGCGGGCCTCGGCTCCTCCGTCGCGGGTCTGATTCTGAGCCCGACGCCAGGCGGTGCCATCCGTGGGTTCCCCTGGGTCGGCCTGATCGGCGCATCGATCACTCTATTCAGCGTCTGGCTCGCCGGCCGACTCCGCCTCGCCGAACCCGAGCACGCCTCGACCGTGGAAACCTCGATCGCCGCCGCCGCCCAGGCGTCCGACGCGGGCGAGCCGCTCGTTGAACTGGAAGCGCTCTGACGGCACCCGAGGCCGTATTGACGTCACGACTTACCCTGATAGCTCCGGAGCTCGCCCGGGAGTGGCGGCGAGACACCCGGCGGGGGACCGTGGCGGAAGCTGGGATCGGGTGTCCCTCGGTACAGCCGGGGGATGAACGGGAACGCGTCTGTGAGCACGTAGTGATACGTCCCGTCCGGGTATTCCGGCGTCGGCCCGGTCCGGCCGTTGCACTCGTCCAGGTCACCCCAGGTGGGGTCGAACTCGAAATCCTCGACGAACGTGCCGTCATGCCGGCCGTTCGGCCCCGATTTCCGATGGCCGCCGCGGAGCCGGTAGCTCGATCGCAGCCTGAGCGGCTTGCTTTTCAGGTCGGTCGGATCGCCCGGACACTCGGGACCATAGATCGGGAACCCGTCGGCCGCGTACCCGAGAAGGTGCATCGGACGGTCCGGCGCCGTAACCGTCAGGTCCCAAAGGAGCCCGGTCGGCAGCCCGTGGTAATGGTACATCCCCCGGCCCTGAGTATGGGCACGGTTGACGTCGATGCCCAGCGCGACCGCGTTCGACGGGTGCAAGACCTCGAACTGCCACCCGCTGGCCCCATCCGCGTTCCAGAATGGGCCGGACGGATCAAAAGGGACCCCGTTGACCGCGATCCCGAACAGCCACATCGCGAGCGGTACGGGATGGTCGGCCGCCGTCGGTTTCAGGGGCATCTCCAGCGCGAGTTGCTGGGGACGGATCGGTACCGGATCATGCCGATTCGGGAAGTCACCCACCGCGTGGTCGGGTAGTCCATTAGCGGCCACCACCCGCTTCCCACCCGCCGACCTGATCGCGACCGTCGAGGGCTCACGTCCGCGAGCCTGCCCGAAGGCCCAGATTCCGGCAGCGCCCGCCGACAGGGCCAGGGCTCCGGTCACCGCCGTGCGTCGATCGATTTTCATGGTGTCAACCCGCGAGAATGGGATTCGCAAGCGCCGTGAGGCAAATCTCCGAGACCTGCTGCCGTTCCAAGGAATCTCGGGACCCGGAAGCACGAGGGTTCGCGGATTCCGAGTCCACGAGGTCGTCTTGTGGCCGATATTTAAAGGAAGAGGGGTCCATGCCCTGAATCCGCCGCCCGGCCATTCGGCTTGTACCCACATTCATCCTACAAGGATTCGAGTGATCGCGTCATCGAAACAATCGGGTCCGCGATGCGTTGTAAAATGCAACACGAGCCCAGTGGATCGTGTTCCGTCTCGACTCGACGTTGCCGTTGGCGAAACGAACCCAACGGTAATCTGTACCGATTATGCAGCCGAGCCTGGGCCAATATCGCAACCGCAGCCGTGATGACGAAACGAACCCAACGGGACTCTGTGCCGATTATGCGACCGAACTTCGGTCGGTCTCGCAACCATGGTCGTGATGACGAAACGAACCCAACGGGACTCTGTGCCGATTATGCGGCCGAGACTGGACCAATGTCGAAACCGCGGCCGTGATGACAAAACGAACCCAACGGGACTCTGTGCCGGTTATGCGACCGAGACTGGACCAATGTCGAAACCGCGGCCGTGATGACAAAACGAACCCAACGGGACTCTGTGCGGCTTGTGCCGGGTTCGACAACCGCGCCGGAATTGCCCGCGAACGGCTCACCATCGAGGAAATGAAGACGGGATCGCGATTTACGTCGAGGGCGAACGATTTCAGAAACGGAAAGTCGGGAGAACACGATATTACTTAGGTAGGGATGGCATGCGGACCGGGTCCCAGGTGGTCGGTTTGGGAAACCGACCAGCCGACGGAAGGGAGAGGCTGGCTCGACCCCTATCGGCTCGCGTATGATCCGGCAAGCGTTGAAATGTAGGTTCCAGGTCGTGTCTTATCGATAAGGCGCCCGACCGGTTGTCGAGTTGCTCCTGATGAATCCGACTGATTCCGAATCGTTTCCGGCTCCCGAGCTGATCGAAAGTGATGCAGCTCTCCCGGAGCCAGGTCCCGAGGCTCATCCGGTTGCCGGATGGGCGGAGCGGATCGTGGCGGAGGTGGCGAAGGTATTCGTTGGGCAGGATGCGCTGGTAAGAGGGGTCCTGACGGCCTTGCTTGCGGACGGGCACGTGCTGATCGAGAGCGTGCCGGGTCTGGGCAAGACGTTGCTGGTCCGGGCGCTGGGTAAGGTGCTGGGGCTGCGCGTTCAACCGGATCCAGTTCACCCCGGACCTGATGCCATCGGACGTGACCGGGTCGCCGGTTTACGACGAACGGATTCACGATTTCCGGTTTCGCCCGGGGCCGGTGTTCACCCAGATCCTGCTGGCCGATGAGATTAACCGGGCGCCGGCGAAGACGCACTCGGCGCTGCTGGAGATCATGCAGGAGACGCGGGTCACCATCGACGGGGTCAGCCATCCGATCGAGCGGCCGTTCCTGGTCCTGGCGACGCAGAATCCCATCGAGTCGGAAGGGACGTACAACCTTCCCGAAGCGCAGCTCGACCGGTTCCTGTTCAAGCTGGTGGTCGATTACCCCGGCGCCGACGAGGAGACCGGAATCCTCCGCCTGCATACCCAGGGCGAAGGTCGTGGACCCGACGCGGCGCTGGCCGAGACGCTCGAAACCGTCACCGGTCCGGCCGAGGTCCTGGCGATGCAGCGGGCCTGCGGGGCGGTGCTGGTCGATGATCATGTGCTCGGTTACATCGCGGCCCTGGTGCGGAAGACACGAAGCTGGCCGACCTTCGCGCTCGGCGCATCGCCACGCGCCGGGGTGGCCGTGCTTCGCGGCGCCGCGCGGTGGCCGCGCTCGAAGGACGGAACTTCACGGTGCCCGACGACGTGCAGGAAGTGGTGCTCCCCGCCCTGCGACATCGCGTGCTGCTCAGTCCCGAGGCCGAGATCGAGTAGCCGCGGACCCGATGAGCTCCTGAGCGAGCTGGTCCGGTCGGTGGAGGTCCCGTTGCGTTGAACGGCGAACGAGGCGGTCAGATCGTGACGACGCAGACCGGAAGCTCGAGCCGCGGAGGCTTCTGGCCCGGCCGGGCCTGGGAAGGTGCTGCTGGTTCCCGCCTTGCTGTCGCTGGGGTTGTTTCTGACACCGAAGCTCGGGACCGGCGATCATCGCGCTTGATGTCTCGATCGCGCCTGGTCGCCGTTGTCGATTTCTTCACTCTGATCGGCGCCGAGCCGGTTCCGGGCCGTGCGAAGCTGTCAGCAGGTGGCATCGCTGGGCGAACCGCAGGACCGTCACGCTATCGATCGAGAACCTGGGCCAGCGCGGGCGTCGGCTGCGGATCAAGGACGATGTGCCCGAGTACGTTCCACATCGAGCCCGGACCGGACGAAGCGGTGGGCTCGGCGGAGTTCGCCCTGGTCGTGCCAGGGAAGAGCCAGGCGACCTTGCTTTATGACGTGGTTCCGCGGCGTCGCGGCACCTATCGGTTCGAGCAGGTCGCGGCGCTGCGTCTCGAGCCGGCTGGGGTTCTGGCAGCGGTCGATCACCTGGCCGTCGGTCACCGAGGTCCGGGTCTATCCCGACATTCGACAGATCGCCCACTACACGATGCTCGCCCGCCGCGACCGCCTGAGCACGATCGGGGTCCGCCGTTCCCGCCGGCTCGGGACCGACAACGAGTTTGAGCGGCTCCGCGACTACATCGAGGGGGACGAGCCCCGGCACATGGATTGGCGAGCCACCGCGCGGAGGCGCAAGCTGACCGTCCGGCGCACCAGGTCAACCAGAGCCAGCGTTTGATCTTCCTGGTCGACTGCGGCCGGATGATGGCGGGCGATACCGGCGGCGGGCTTTCACCCCTCGACCACGCGTTCAACGCCGCTGCTCTTGCTCGCGCATGTGGCCTTGATCCGGGGCGACCAGGTCGGGCTCCTCGCGTTCTCGGACCGGGTCCGGGCCTTCGTTCCGCCGGGCTCGAGCTGGGGGGCGGCGGATCAGCCGGCTGGTTCACAGCGTTCATGACGTCTTTCCCGAATTGGTCGAGCCGCGGTACGACCGTGCGTTCGTCGAGCTGGAGAAGCGGTGCCGGAAACGGGCGCTGGTCGTCCTGGTGACGAACCTGTTCGACGACGTGAACGCCGGGCTTGTCGCCGAGTACCTGGGACACCAGGTCGGCCGCCATCTTCCGCTTCTCGTCCTGCTTGCGCGACCACGACATCTTCGCGATGGCGGACCAGGCCCCCGACTCGGGGCCCGGGCTTTACAAGGGGGCGGCAGCGGCGTCCTTGCTGGGCTGGCGGGATCGAACCCTGGTCGGTCTGAGACGCAAGGGCGTGCTAACTCTCGACGTGTTCCCCGATGAGATGACGGCGCCGCTGATCAATCAGTACCTGCAAATTAAAGCGCGGCATCTGCTCTGATCGAGAAAGGTTGGTAGTCAAGGTCCATGCCCTGGATTGCCCTTCCCAAAAGGGGTGCTTCCCGAGACAATCGCCGCCTCCAGCGGGCGAGCGCGCGCCTGAACGGAGCAGGGGGCTGCACAACCCTGACGGTTCGGTGGGGAAGGAAACCAAGCGAGGAGTCGGTAACCATGGGAAGGTATGATCGCGTCGGGGTTTTGCTGGGGCTCGGGTTGGCGCTCGAAGGCTTGTTGGGTCCAGGTTGGGTTGCACGCGAGGTTCGGGCGAAGGTCGTGGAGCGCGAGCGCGACGTGACCATCACGGGGCCGCGCGGCCGTTCGATCGAACGCAGCATCACCAGCGAGCGTGGGCCTGGATTCGTTGACCGGCAAGTCAATATTCAGCGGCCGGGGGGCACGTTCCACAGCAACGCGATGGCCGTCCGTCCGGGAGCGGCGGGAGGTTTTGGCCCGCCGGTACGTTTCGGTCCCTGGGGACCGGGACCGAGGCCATTCGTCGGTCGCGAGGTGATCATCAACAACGGCGGCGGACCCGGCTCGTGGCTCGCTCCTCTGGCGATTGGTGGCGGGCTGTTCGGCCTGGGCGTGTTCGCCGGCTCAGCCCTTGCTTCTCCACCCCCTCCGCCTCCGGTGGCGCCCATGTACGTGGCCCCGGTGGCGCCGATCGTCGGCGGCCAGCCGGGCGTGGTTTACCAGCCGGTCCAGCCCGGTCAGCCGGTCGTCCCCGTTCAGCCGTCGGTCGATGCCGTCGCCCTCGAGGTTCAACGGTTCCAGAGCTATCACGCCGCCAGCCGGCGTGACGCCGCGGTCACCCTGGGGCGGCTCCGCGACCCACGCGCCATCCCCGCCCTGGTCGACCGGCTCAGGCACGACAACGACACCGAGGTCCGGGTTGCGGCGGCGACCGCCATGGGCGAAATCGGCGACCCGAGCGCGCGCGTCTACCTGGAACGTGTGACGATTTACGACAAGAAACAGAAGGTACGCGACGCCGCGGCGCTGGCCTTGACCCGGATGCCCCAGGAGGCCGCGATGGCGCCGGCCCCAGGCCAGGCTCCGTATCAGCAGGGACAGCTCCCGCCACCTCCGGTGACCTCGACACCCGCGGGCACGCCTTCGCTTCCCAGCCTGGCGCCGATTCCGTCCAACGTGCCGCCGCCCCCGAGCGCCGAGCTGGAGGAGCGGGTCCCGCCGCCCCCAACCCCATCCACCTCGACGGCTGGACCAGGCTTCTCGGGTCAGCCGTAGCCGAAACCGCCAGCGGAGTACCACCTCGATGCCCCACCCCGAGCCCGGCGTGACGAATGGCCCGCAACCCCCCGCGGATTTCGGGCTCGCGACGGCGACGTTCGTGATTGTCGCCAGCATGGTCGGGGTCGGCGTGCTCACCACGTCGGGGTTCACGGTCTACTTCGTCGGCAGCAATCAATGGATGCTCCTGCTCTGGGTGATCGGCGGCGTGGTGGCCCTCTGCGGCGCGCTAACCCAGGCCGAGCTTTCGGCGATGTTGCCCCAATCCGGGGGCGACTATGTTTATCTGCACGCCGCGTACGGACCACTCGCGGCATTCCTGACCGGCTGGGTCTCGTTCCTGATCGGTTTCGCGGGGCCGATCGCGGTGATGGGTGACGCGTCGGTCACTTACATCCTCGCCCCGTTCGGGCTACAACACGAGCGGCTGCTCGAGCGCGGTCTGGCCACCGGTCTGATCCTGGCGCTGGCGCTCGTCCACTCGGCCCCGCGGCGTTGGTCGATTCAGGTGCAAGGCTGGACCACCTCGATCAAGCTCATCATACTGGGGCTCTTCGCGATTGCCGGTCTCGTCGCGGGCTGGCCAAACCGGGCTCACCTGGCCGACCGCCTACCGCTGACACCCGCCCTGGGACAGAGTCTGATTTTTTCACTTGTGTATATCATTTATGCGTACACCGGCTGGAACGCTGCCTCCTACCTGGCGGGCGAGATTCGCGAGCCGCAGCGCAGACTGCCGCGAGCGATCATCCTGGGCACAACTGCGGTCGTCACCCTGTATCTCGCGTTGAACACGGTTTATGCCCTGGCGCTTTCGGCCGGCGATATCCGGTCGCTGGTCGACGATCCGAAGAACGTCAGCGGCCTGGACGCGATCAAGCCGATCGCCCTGCTCGCGGCGCAGCGGCTGCTGGCACCCGGCATCGCCGACACGTTCTCGGTCGTGGTGGGTATCCTGCTTGTCTCTTCGCTCAGCGCTTATATCTTGACCGGACCTCGCGTGATCTGCGCCATGGCGCAGGCGAACCAGTTCCCGGCCTTCGCGGGGCGGTTGACGACCCGGAACCAGACGCCGGCGATCGCGACGGCGCTCCAGGTGAGCTGGGCCCTGGTCCTGCTCTGGACGGGCTCGTTTGAGAAGGTACTGCGATACGCCAGCGTTGGCCTGGCACTGTTCTCGATGCTGACCATCAGCGCGGTCTACGTGTTGAGAGCGCGCAGGCCTGACGCTCCCCGACCGTTCAGGACACCCGGCTATCCAGTCACTCCCGCAGTCTTTCTGGTGGTGACTTTCGGAATCATCGGAGCGGCGTTTTACCAGACGCCGCTTGAGGCGGGGCTATCCCTGGCGAGCATCCTGGCGGGGATACCTTTTTACTATTTCTGGAGGCTATTATCAAAGCCTGCCGCTTGATCGAGAAAGGGGGGGTCACGGCCTGGGGCGGGATCGCTCAGCGGACCCGACGTCGGGTCTGCGGGACGTCTTCTTCGGCAAGGTAGAGGATGCGGCCACAGGTTTTGCAGAAGCAAAGCATGGTGCCGTTGATGAGCTCGTTCTTGGTCTGAGCCGTGATCGAGACGTAGCAGCCCGAGCAGGCGTCGTTCTCGATGAAGGCGAGGGCATCGGCTCCATGCTGCTTGACAATCCGGCGATACTGGTCGCGGTTGTCCTCGGGAATGACGTCCTCGGCCTCGACGATCGCCGTGTCAAGGTCCTGGAGCTGCGCTTCCTGAGCCGAGGCCTGTTCGTCGAGCTGGGACCTGAGCGCGGCGAGCTCGGTAGCATATCCCTTGGTCTCCGCCTCGAGCTTGGCCAGTTCCGCGGTCTGGTCCTCGACCGCAGTATAGGCTTCGAGGATCTCGTCCTCGAGCTTGCTGATGGCGGCCTGGTCGTGGGCAATCTGGTTCTGAAGGGCCTTGTACTCGTCGTTCTTCTTAACCTGGTTGAGCTTGACCGTCAGGTCGTCAATCTTGGACTGATGCGCCTGGAGCGAGTGCTCGCGTTTCTTGATCTGGACCTTCGTATCCTGGAGTGCCTTACGAGCGGCCTCGAGGTCGTCTCACGGTTGACCAGGGCGGCCTGGCGTGCGGCGAGCAATCTGGGTCCCGAGGTCAGACGGTCGCGAAGGGCCTTGGCACGTTGATGGAGCCGGTGCAGATCCTGTAAGCTTTCGGCGGTGATGGCCATGTTGGTTCCATTCCCATCGATGGTGGTTGAGATGATGGTCATGACGCGGTCAAGGCCACGGAATCCGTCTTTAACTCGGGTTTTCGGGGCTTCGCACCAACCCAACAAAAAACCGCCGGCCGCCCTCGAGGGCGGCCGGCGGTTGAAGGACCGGGATCAGCCAGTACTTTCGAGGAAACCCTCGAGTTGCCGGCTTCGGACCGGATGTTGAAGCTTGCGGACCGCCTTGGCTTCAATCTGGCGAACGCGCTCGCGAGTGACCTTGAAGATCCGACCGACCTCTTCGAGCGTGTAGGTATAACCGTCTCCCAGCCCGTACCGGAGCTTGATGATCTCACGCTCGCGATAGGTCAGGGTCTTGAGAACCTGGTCGATCTTCTCCTTGAGCATCTCTTGCGTTGCGGCGTTGATCGGGCTTTCCGCAGCCTCGTCTTCGATGAAATCACCGAAGTAGCTGTCCTCGCTCTCGCCAACGGGCCGGTCGAGCGAGATCGGATGCCGCGAGATCTTCATCACGCGGCGGGTTTCCTCGATCGAGATATTGGCCGCTCTTGCGGTTTCCTCGATGGTCGGCTCGCGGCCCTTCTCCTGGAGCAGTTTCTTCGAGACGTTGCGTAGCTTCGACATCGTCTCGATCATGTGCACCGGAATCCGGATCGTCCGGGCCTGGTCGGCGATCGCGCGGGTAATCGCCTGTCGAATCCACCAGGTGGCGTAGGTGCTGAACTTGTAGCCGCGGCGATACTCGTACTTGTCCACGGCCCGCATCAAGCCCGTGTTCCCTTCCTGGATCAGGTCGAGGAAGGAGAGCCCGCGGTTGCGATACTTCTTGGCGATCGAGACAACCAGCCGGAGGTTGCCCCCCGACAGCTCGCGCTTGGCCTGCTCGTACTCGCGAAACCGCGAGTTCATGGCGGAGACCCGGCGTCGGAGACTCTCAGGAGTCTCCAGGGTGATCCGCATCAGGTCCTTGAGCTCTTTCTGCAGGTTGGCCCGATCTTCCTTGCCACCGCGACCGGCGCGGTGGTCCTGGAGCTGAGCGACCAGCTCGGCCATCCGAGCGGCGACTTGCTCAAGCCGTTTCATCAAGGGCTGGACCTTCTGGGTCCGGATCGATAGCTCCTCGACGAGGTTGACCGCCTTGCGGCGCCGGCTCTTAAGGTCCGCCAGCAGAGTCCGCCGCTCCGTATGGTCGCGTCCCCGGACATACGACCGGAAGTCGCGATTGTTGCAGTCCATCAGATGAGCCAGGGTCGCCAGGTTGTGCGGCATCCGGCCCAGGATCTGGTCTTTCTCGAGGTTCTCGGTCACCGAGACCTTGACCGTCCGATCGAATGGCAACTCACCTTCGTTGACCTTCTTCAGGACATCCACCACCAAGGCCAGGGCGAAGTGGCACTCGAGCACCTTGCGGCGGAACCGCTTGCGGGTGATTTCGATCTTCTTGGCCAGGTTGATTTCTTGTTCGCGGGTCAGGAGCGGGATCTCGCCCATCTGGGTCAGGTACATGCGGACCGGATCATCGATCCGGCGCGAGATCTCATCCAGATCCTCCATCGTGAGCTCGCCGTCGTCCTCATCGATGGGCTCGTCGACCAACTCGTCCGGCTCGTCGTCGAGATCGCCGGAAGCCAGCAGGCGCGACTCGGCTTCATCCTCATTAATCAGCTCGATGCCCAGTTCGTCGAGCGATTCGAGCAGTCCGTGGATCTTCTCCGGACTGCTGGCCTCGTCGGGCAAGAAGTCGTTGACCTGGTCGAAGGTCAGAAATCCACGACGCTTACCCAAATCGAGGAGCGTCTTGAGGCCCTCGTCCAACTTGTCCATCCAGAATCCTCCCTCGGAACGACGGGTCAGGACGCGGTTTTCGTCTTCGTGTCCGGCCGCTGGGTCAAAAGTCGTCGGTATTCGGTGAGCAAAGCCCGGTAGGACGCCGGGTCGTTCGTTTCGTCGGTTTCGTCAAGCGCTGCCTTGAGGTCGCGGAGCCTTTGTTGACGGTCGCGTTCGGCCAGGCGTGCAAGAACCCCAGTCAGTCGACTTTGCCAGGAGGCGGGCTGGGTTTCTCGTGTGAGCGGCCCGGGCTCGATGGGCAGTAGTAAGCCCGCCGACAACGCACGGATCTCGGGGTCAACCAGCCGCAAGGCCACCAGATCGAACGAGGGGCGTTGTCCCTCGCCATACAGGTCGTAACACACCTGAAGAATCGTACGCAACGGAGCATCCTGAATCGAGGCGACCGCCACCCTGGAAATCAAGCGTCCCACCACGTCAGGGTCGTTGAGGACAATCTGCAGGAGTTCCCGATCGATCGGATCGAGCAGGGCATTACGTACCGGACTCGAAGCGGTCGAGACTGACTCGGGAGCCGCGGAATTCGACGCCAACGGATTCGCCGGATTTCCCGGCAGCAGCGTCGATGCACCGTCTCCCCCGAACGCGGTCTCGGTTCGGCGAGCGACTCGGGTCCGAGCCTGTGCCCGCCCCCGCCTCAGTTCGCGGAGTCTTCGTTCGAGGGTCTCAACCGGAACGCGGAGCCGTCGCGAAAGAGTGTCGAGCGCCTTGGCAAGCTTCACATCGAGCCCGGCTCGATGAGTGACGGGCAGGAGGCTCATCGTCTCCAGGACCCACTCGGCGGCCCGCCGAGAATCTTCCAGCTCGTTGAAATCATATCGCTTCTCGGCCCGACGCAGCATGTAGGAAAGCGGGTCTACTGCCTGGGAGAGCAGACCTCGGAACGGCTCGGCTCCTTCCTTGACCAGAAAGTCGCACGGGTCGAGCCCCGCGGGGAGGCAGAGGACGCGAACGTCGACATCGTGTCCCAGGAAAAGCTCGAGTGAACGGTCGGCCCCCTTTTGACCTGCCTCGTCGCCGTCAAAAACTAGGATGACGCGGTCCGCCAAACGACGCAGCGCCTGGACATGATCGTCGCCCAGGGCCGTTCCGAGCGTCCCGACCACATTTTCAATTCCTGCTTGATGGGCCGCGATCACATCGGTGTATCCTTCAACCACGGCGACCCAACCTGCTTCGCGTGCTGCCGCACGAGCCAGGTCGGCCGCGTAAAGAATGCGACGCTTCTGGAAAACCGGAGTCTCGGGGCTATTCAAATACTTTGCGGCCTTCCGCCCCGTAACGGCCCAAGACTCCTCGACAATCGGCAAGATCCGGCCGCCAAAGCCCAGGGTCCGACCTCGTAGGTCATGAATCGGAAAGATCAAACGGCCCCGAAACCGATCGCGAATTGTTCCCGTTTTTCTATTCTCCGTGCTCTCACCACGGACCAACAAACCCGCTCGCTCAAGCAGTTCGGTGCTATGACCGTGTTTTCGTGCGTGCGACGTCAACCAATCTCGGACGTCAGGAGCATAGCCCAGAGAGAACCGGACCACGAGGTCATCCACTAAACCACGATGGGCCAGATACTCCCGGGCCTCGGCCGACCGCGCCAGGGCTGTCGTGTATAACGATTCGGCCCAGGCATTGACGGCAAAGAGATCGGCCTTCAAGGGTCCGCGCTCAGCTCGGGCCTCAGCCAGGGTTGTCGCCGAACTCTCCAGAGCCACGCCTGCGCGTTCGGCCAACATGCGAAGTGCCTCGGGGAAATCCACCCGCTCGTAATCCTTGACGAAGTCGAATACATCGCCGCCGGCTCCGCAGCTCCAGCACTTGAACGACTGACGCTCTGGATTGACTTCGAGCGAAGGATTGTGGTCGTCGTGAAACGGGCACAACGCCTTGAATTTCGATCCGGATCGATGTAAGGGAAGGTATTCACCAACCAACGCGACGATGTCAACCGCGTTCTTGATGGCGGCAAGTGTCGCTTCGGAGTGTCGGGGCACCGGGGGCTCCTGAATCTATAAATCTCAGGCCCGGGTCCATGGTGATCATCGGTCGCCGGAGAATGAGCGTCTCATCGCTCACTCCCAAGGGGCCGCACACCGTGCCCTTTTTGCGCCGGCTTCGATCCAATTATAACTCCAGTCCGGAACCGGTCAAGTTTCACAGGGGCCTCCGAGAACCTGGCGAGCTTTTCCTAAAGCGGAATGTTTTTTGCAGTTAGAGCGAGTCTCGACGGTTATGTGGCCCTCGGCCTTCCCCAACCCTCAAGGTTCCACTTCCCGACTGCTCGAATTCCGCGTCACCCGGTGCTTTCTAATTGAATTCGGCGGGTCGACTTACCTAAATTCCCCTCATTCGTATTCTAGGATGAACCCAGCGCTTTACAGACCAGGTGTCCAAGTCAAGACCGACACGGTGCCAGTATCTCAAGTAACGAGGTCTTTCGTGGCGGGCTGACGATCTTTAAGAAATCCAGGTCATTCGTCATGAATCCGACCTGGATTTCGGAGGCCGAGGATGCCAGTGGGTACCCTGCAGCACTGTGCCTTGACGAATTTCTCGATGAGACCTACTCCTAGAGTGTTCGATCGCTGAAGTCTCGCGGCACTTCACGCCGTCAATTCGACTGGCAAGCCCGATGGTTTCTTGAGCCCACGGATCCTCCAAAACTCCGGCGAGCGCTGATCCTGCTCGCAGTTCCCAATAACGTCCGAAGGCGGACCAACTGGGGAGATGTACCGTATTGCGCGTTGAAGTTGGTTCGAAACCATGGGCTCCGCAGAGCGGCGGTGGGCGAATTCGCATCTATACATTAATTTTGCAAATAATAAGGCATGCGAAATGAGTTATACTGATCATGGCGACCGAAATTCGACGGCGAGGGTGCGCCGTCCGAAACGTTTTCAACTTCCTGCCTTGACGCCTTTGGAGGGGCGTCAGCTTTTATCGGCCCGACTCGATGGTATCCTCGATAGATTCATGCAACCACGAGCACAAACAGTCGCGCACACGAGTTCTTTGACGATCCATCCCCATTTGCAGCCGCGTTCCGGCGCCCAAGGAGTCCATTCGCACATCGTAAATCTGGCCAAACGACCCCATGCCACACAAGCGATTCATGCCCCAAGTCACCGTTCCATTGAACATCCGTACGGCAACCGATCGCAGACCAGCCCTCCCATCGAGCCGTCCGCAGTCCCCAGGCCACCCGCAACTCCGCAACTCGACAGCGTCGTCCAACCGAACACCCCGGCGGCCAACACGACTGAAACGATTGTGGCACAGGCCAAGTCCACTGCAGGGAAATCCTTGAAGCCGATCTTTGGGGTGGCGATCACACCTGTGGGATATCCGTCTTCGACCCCCCAGCAGATGCTACAAGCATTTAGCGAAGCATCGCAGTTGGGCTCGAGCCACCAAATCATCGTGAATTGGGGGAATGCGATATCGACTCAGGATATCATCAATACGATGAGTCTGGACAAGTCTTATGGACTGAAAACGTATCTGATGCTCGACCCCCTCACTTCCGACCGAACGGCGCCATCCATTCCCACTGCCATCGAGGGAACGAGTTTCGCGGACCCCAACGTCCAAGCTGCCTTCACCCAGCAAGCCATGGCGTACGCCGCCCTTAAGCCCGCAATCCTGGGACTGGGCGCTGAGGTCAATGTGCTGGCACTCTCCAATCCCACGGAGTTTAACAACTACGTCACAATGGTCAAACAAACCTATCAGGCGGTCAAGGCGGCATATCCGAGTCAGATCATCGATATCAGCTTCCAGTACGACGTAATGCGCTCGGATACCACGCAGCAACAATTCAATCTTCTGGGAGAGCTGAACTCCGCGCTTGACGAGTTCGCCTTCACGACTTACCCACATCAGTTTGTCGGTAATATCAGCAACCTTCCCAGCAATTACTACTCAATCCTCGCAACCCAATTGCAGCGCCAAGGACTCACGAAGCCCCTCGGGTTTTCTGAGATCGGGTGGGACGCGATAACACCGGCCGAAGAAGTCGAGCAGAATGAGTTCGTTCAGGAAATTCCTAGCTTGTTCCTCTCTTTAAATCCCCAGTTTCTCGATTTTGCCTTGCTCACCGATGTCAATAACCTCTTCCCTGCCTCGTACTCCTACCTGAACAATGTCGGACTGTTCGCGAGTGACGGTGCTGCCAAGCCCGCATGGACGAGCGCGAGAAGCCTGACGTACTGATATCGATCGTGCCGAGTGCCAGGCTCGCGGACACAGCACACTGCGAGGCCCGAGCTGTCAGTGCGCAAGTGAGGTTGGGTTGACGACCGCCTGGCTCGGATTGAGCGTCGTCAGAATCAGGAAGGCGCTGTTCTTGGTAACGGGAATGAGATCATACAGATACTGATCAAGTATATCTTGTACCTTCGCGATCGACGTCTTGGGAACGACCACAATATCGTAGGGCCGTAGGGGGATATCGGTTGTTTCGTTGCCAGTTAGCTCGGGACGGAGGTTGACGCACAGAACAACAGGAGGTTGGTCACCGATCTTGCGAAGTACGATCACGCTCTGAAGTTTGGCCGTCCGCTTGTGGCCACCCGCCATAATGACCGCTCGGGCCAGGGTCATGGGCGCCCGATATGCGAAGAAGCCGGGAGTGTTAACCTCGCCGGTGACGTAGACCTGCTGGGGAACCGGGCGTACCACTGTGAGGTTGATTTGATCGACGTTCTTGAACCCGAGACGGAAGGGTTTGTCGTCGATGTAGACCAGGTCCGAGGTGAATTCACGAACGCTTACGACAAGCGATGCATCCTGAAAAAAAGGCTTATAAAGCACGACAAGCTCTTCCTGGAGTTCCTCGGGCGATTTTCCTTCGGCAACGATGGTCTTGACACGAGACAGCGCGATCTTGCCGTCGGGTCGCACCGTGACTCGATCGTCGTTCTCCGGATGAAAGTCGAACTTGATATCCAACACATCACCAGCGCTGATGAGGTATTTCTTGCGGGCGGCATCGAGTCGGCTGAGAGCTGGATTGTACGATTGAAGCTCGTAAAAATAGGCGAGTTCGCAACGGAGCTGTTCGGGGGTCTTTCCCACCGCCATCACCGGAGCGATTAACGGGGGGGTGATCACCCCGTCTTCGCGGACCAAAAGCGCCTGGTTCAATTCCTTGCGGTACGGGAACTTGAGCTCGACCGTGTCGCCGACGTTGATCAGCTGCTGAGGTACGATTTGTGAATCAATCATGAGAGGATCAGGCAAAGGTTGCGCTGGCGCTACAGTACGCAACACGCCGTGATCGTTCTTGATCTCATGAGGAAATCGCGACGTATGGCATCCAACGAAACCCAGGAGTCCTAGAAAAACGAGAATAATCCGAGCACGAACCTGGCGACGTCGACCTGGGAGTGATTTCATGTTCGCTAGCTCCTGATAACGCCGGGTCTCAGGGAAGTTCCCGCCGCGATCAAACCTTTGCTTGAACACCTTTCGAGCACCATCTCGAAAGATGTGAAGTCAGGTACAGCCCAGATCAACCGCCATTTGGTCAAAGCAAGTTCCGGTATCTGGTTGTCGTCTGATCGTCGAACTTTTCCCAATCCGCATGCGATCCGAATACGCTTCCACCTTCGACGCCTTGGAGTTGATCGGTGTCGATTCCCCAGGGACTTCAGGAATAATCGTAATATTGGGCTTGACCATTACAGCCTGGCCCCTCCCACCGCCTAGGAACTCGTCGTCCACAACCGGGATGGATGCTGACTGATGTCCACGAGCAATCGACTGGACGGATGTTCCAGAAGACAGTGGCGTTGAGCCGCAATCGCCAACTCAGGTTGGTGGAATCTGTTCGGCCTCGAGTTCCTCGGATACCATGTCAAAATGGATCCTTGAGCCACCGGTTGGAGATCGAGTTCGAGCCTATGAGGAGCGGCGAGATGAATCAGTCCCCCCGATTCTTAAGGATATGGAGACAGGGAGTCTGCTGCTGCCTGCTGGCGCTTACGCTGGCTCCAGGGCACGGGGCGGAAGAGACAAAAGGGCTGTCCCGAGCAAAGCAGCCAACCGCCAAGGCAACACAGGCTCGTAAAAGCGTCCTGGGAACTGCGCTTTTTCCGGCGAACTATCCCCGTTTCACGCAGCGAGATTTGCTTGGATTCTTCGACTTGGCGGCGTCAATGGGCAACCATGTCTTTACCGTCAGCAAATGGACGGACCCGACCCCTACGGAATCGCTCCGCCTAATCATGTCTATGTGCCACGCCAAAGGTCTGAAGTTTCACCTTTACCTCGACGCGATCGCACTCGACCAACGGCGTGACCATCCCGCAGTCCCTCAAAATCTCAAGGGGAAGAGCTTGGCCGATCCCGAGGTTCGTGCTGCATTTCGCGCGGAAGCGTTGCGATTGGCACAACTCAAACCCGATATGCTAGGGCTCTCTACCGAAGTCAACCTGCTCGCAGTCAATCCCCGTGAGTTCGAAAGCTTCGTTAGTCTTGAACGCGAAACTTATCAGACGATCAAGGCGACTGAACCGGGCTTGCTGGTCACGGTTAGCTTTCAATGGGATGTGTTACGCGGCCTCAAGCAATTTGAACTACTCAAACGATTTTCCACTGGAGTGGACACCTATTCATTCACATCCTATCCTCAGTTTCACGTCAAGGGCCCCAATCAAATTCCAAATGACTATTTCGCGATCGTTCGCAAGTACCTGCCAACCGAACGCCTCGGGTTCTCGGAGATCGGCTGGAGCGCCACCACAGCTGAGGATGAGGAAACGCAAGCCTCGTTCTTTGCCCGGCTACCCGAATTGTTCCGGGAAGTTCGTCCGGAATACCTCACTCTTGCAATGCTTCACGATGTGCAGGGGAACTTTCCCGCAGGACTCGAATATCTCGGCACCATGGGCGTAAGGCGCAACAACGGCACCCCCAAGCGTTCCTGGGAACTCATCCGTCGGCTTCCACTCTGAGACGAGGTTATGCACTTGATGATCGACGTTCCGGGGAAACGAGTAACGATCGTACAAAGCAAACCATCACTCGGGTTTGGAGACAACATTGGAATAAGATTCCTCAATCAATTTATTTTATCTTCAGGACAACTTCGGAGGTATTGTTCCTAACCCGCACTCGTTCCTCAAGGTCGATCTTGATCGTGACATCCTTGGGCGAACCAAAGTGCATCAGCTCTCCGTTCAAGTACTTCAAGGGCCTTCACAGTCGGCTCTCAGAGGGCTTGACACATAAATAGAGGGCAACAATCCGGTGAGTCCGACGTGTCCTTCGCTTTTATTGTGAACCGGCGGTGACGCGCATCGCTTCTGAGCAATGGCCGCGCCACCGGAAGCCTGGTGCCTGCGATCTCAGGCAACGGTGTAGACCTCGAGTCTCATGGATTCGGCGATTTGTGCCCCACGCAACGACCGAAGGGCTAAACGTTACATGTGTGGATTAATGCACTGATACACTCTATCATCCACACCCGAAGGGCTTCGCCCCGCCTTCGATTCGTTCGAGATCGCGTTGTTGCTCTTTGGGGAGCCGATACTGTCCTATCGGCGATGATTCACCGGATGGGCATCCGTTGCCCGGTGGATGATATTAATCCGATCCTGGGCGAACCTGCTATGATTTGTGCTAGAACATATGGAATCTGTAGCGTCCGGCGACATTGGGTCGAGTCCTAACAAAATGATATTTTGAAAAAAGGCTATAATTCAGTTCGTTCCGGCTCTTGTCTTCAATCAGGATCATTGTGCATGTTGTCCTCAACTCCAACCGCAAGGTCACCACTCCTGTTTCTGGGACGGCTGTGGTGGTTCCCTCCCGTCGCCGGAGGGGCAACCCTGGCATTGCTAATAGCCAAATTGAGCACACTAGAATTTCGTTACGCCCTGGCGATCTACGGACTGATCGGCCTGATCTCTCTCGGCATGTTCGGCCTTCGTCATCTCGAGCCCCTTTTGCTCTACGGATTTGTTCTGGGAATCCCGTTCGCACTCCTTGGAAAATGGCTTTTCACAATCCCCACAGAGTCCGTGATCATCCCGGGAATTATGATCGGGGCCCCCGAGTGCTTTTGGTGCTCGCCTTGGTGAGCTGGTTCATCAGAGTGGTCGTGACTCGTCGCGAACCCCTACCAAAACCGGGAGCGGTCGCCTTCTTCTTCCTGCTCATGCAAACCGGTCGTCTGGGCTCATTGGTAAATTCTCCTAAACCGGCTCTGGCACTTTATGACGGGATTCACGCGGCAAAATTCGCCCTGATCGGATTCTGGATCGCCCATCACATCCGTCGCGAACAGCTTGCCGTTCTTTTTACGTGTCTGCTGTTTGGGATCGTCGTCGAGGGGCCAATCGCACTCTACGAGCGCGCGACGGGCAACGTAGGAATCGGTCGTTTAAAATTCAACGCGTCCGCCGCTGATTTCGGTCGCCAGTACTCGGTGCTGGGTCTGGATCAGGTCCGGGCCGAGGGCACGACATTTGACTCGCATTCCCTAGGGCTCTACCTGGCGATGCTCCTTCCCCTGGCACTCCTCCTGATGATGCAGCGATCGCTTCCCTCCAGACACCGCTTGATGCTGCTAGCCTTGTTTGTGCTGGGGAGTGCGGCATTGGTCGTAACTTTTTCGCGTTCGAGCTGGGTTGCGTGCGCCATCGCCTTGTTTCTGACAACGCTGGTGCTCATTTTTCTGTGGGGCGAAGCCAAAGCCCTACCGTTGGTCCTGGTCCTGTTACTCGCACTAACTTTGCTATACCCGCGTGGCTATAGTTATGTCCATGATCGCTTGATGAACTCGCCTCCCGAGATCATGCAAGAGCGGGCTGATATGAACCGTACTGGCCGGGAGATCATGCTTCGGTATCCACTCTTCGGATATGGGTGGCTTAACGGTTTGGACCTGCTCGAAGATCCGGCCATTACGGTCCACGGCAACGGAGAGCAGCCCGTACACAACCTGCTCTGGATTATTGGCTCGGACATGGGTTTATTCGGAGCCGTCGGCTTTTTCGGAATGATCGGCGTCGGGATGCTATCCTGCCTAAGCCCCCTAGTCCGAGGCGATTTCCAGGTGCGCAGCCTGGCACTGGGAATCCTCGCCGGCCTGTTCGCCTTCTTGCTCCATGGGTGGACGACGGGTACGGTCTACCTCGATCCGGTGCCTTATTACCTGTTTTGGGTGGAACTCGCGCTTGCCCAATCTCTGCACCGCTTGATGACCGAGAGCCAGCGGCGAACGCCCGGTTAGTCAACGATCGACCCGAAAGTCGGTCTTTCGGCGACGCTTTAGTACACACCGGGCTTTACCTAATGACCAAAGTCACCCTGAGCCTGTGGGTTGAGTGACTCGATTTCGTTGAGTGGCCTGGTCCTGTGTTCGGCGACAATGAATGGAGGTCGCTTCTTGGTCTCTAGAAAGATCAATCGGATGTATTCTCCGATGATTCCGAGACAGATCAACTGCATCGAGCCCATGAACAAGACGCCTGCGAAGAGACTGGCCCAGCCACGCGGAGCTGTGTGATGAATCAACGCGTCTCGTAAGATCCAAACAAGCAGAATGACCGCGACGCCGGTCGTTACAAGTCCGATGGTCGTCGCTAAACGAAGTGGGTAACTGCTGAAGCTGACCAGACCGTCGATGGCGAGCTTAATGAGCGCGGTTAACGTATACTTGGGCTTACCCGCTTCGCGTCCTGCACGTTCATACTCTAAGCCGACCTGGCGAAACCCGACATAAGTACGCAGGCCACGCACGAAACGTCCCTGTTCGGGAAGTTGGCACAAAGCATCGACGACCTTACGGTCCATCAGGCAAAAATCACCCGCATCCAGTGGGATGTCGAGGTCGCCAATATGACGCAAGATTCGGTAAAAGCCCAGATAACTCAGCCGCTTCAAAATGTTTTCTTTTCGTTTCCGTCGGACCGCGTAGACTACGTCGAAACCTTCCTGCCATCGGGCGACGAACTGCGGGATCACCTCGGGAGGGTCCTGGAGATCGCCATCCATAATCATCACGCCGCGGCCTCGCGCTCGTTCGATACCGGCGGTGATTGCCGGTTGGTGGCCGAAGTTCCGACTCAGATGGAGTACGACCACATGGGGATCGCGTTGATAGAGCGCATCGAGAAGGCAAGGCGTCGCGTCACGACTACCGTCGTTGACGAAGATCAGTTCGTACGGGTAGCCTAGCTTCCCAAGCACCGTGCTCAGGCGCCCGTAGAGAGTTTCGATGTTCTCCTGTTCGTTGAACAACGGCACGATGATACTGATCTCGGGGACGAGGCTCAACACGCTGGAATGACCCTGACCGTTGGGGAACGCCTCTGGGAAAGACGAAAGGGACATCCTTAATCGCACCTCACCTACGAAGACAAAGAATGACGAAGCAATCCGCAAGGGGAGCAATCGGCACTGGGCACGTATCGCCCGGTTAAGCGTTCGTCGGTCGCGCCGAACGACTGGCTCGGCACTTGGGATCGTAGCCAATCTAACCTAGAATAACATGGTCCCGAAATATCTGTGCAGGTAAAATTTGGTACTGAAGTGGAGAGCGAACCCTGATCAATGTGAGGATGGTGACCGCTTGCGAAGAGCTCGTCGCTGGATTCCACAGCTCAGTTTGATGCTCTTTTCGATCGCCTTCACCGAACTCCTGAGCGGCAATATGGTGCTGCCAGTCTTCGCGCATCCCGTCACTCTGGTGCTACTTTGCGTGGTCTACGGCTTTCCGGCGCTTCTGGCCCGTGACTTGATCATCCGCCGCCGACTCGGTTTACCATCATTACTGCTGCTGGGCCTGGCGTACGGCATCTATAATGAAGGAATCGTCGCCAAGACTCTGATGTTGGAAGACAAGGTGCCCATCGGCGCTTTCGATCATTACGGCTTTGCACTAGGCCTGAACTGGAGCTGGGCGACGATAATCCTTCCCTGGCACGCCATGCATTCCATCGTCTTCCCTATCGCGATCAACGACATGCTGTTTCCGAATGAGCGAAACGTACGGTGGCTGGGAGACCGGGGGTGCCGGTTGATTCTGCTCGCTACGGTGGCGATCGGAGGCCTCGCTTTCATATCGAAGGAACAACGTGTGGCCGCATCGATCTACCTCGTTCCGTTGAGCTTGGCGATCGCGGCCCTGATCCTGGCAGCGTATCAGTTTGCGGGGCGAGGAGAACTCTCCGATTCGGTAGCGCCAGCCGCGCTCCCAAGAGTGGCGGCCGGATTTCTCGGTTATTATGCTTGGATGCTCGGCTTGCTCCTGATCGCCGGTGCTAGACTGCCGATCGTTCTATTCTTCGCGTATGCCGGGCTACTACTCTACATCGCGGCAAAATGTTGGAAACATGCCAACGGTTGGTCAGTCCAAACTGTCGCGCTTGTGGGATTGGGCAGCTATCTGGCTATAGGACTTTTCCGACTAGGAACTTTCGCTATCAGCCCGCTACCACTTGAATCCTTGGGAGTCGGAACTCTGCTGTCGGTCTTGATATTGTCCCTAATCCGAACCATCACCCGGGGACAAGCGCATGCTGAGGAATCAACCTGAGGCGCAGTCGCGTCGCCGAGGATAGAAATGGAGGCAGGTCCGTGAACCTGACGAAAGAGGCCGGAGAGGGGCACCGTGACGATTCTCGAACGACAGGGTTCGAGGAGTATCGTGCTCACGTTGGTATACCCGAGTATTACGACTACGCAAGCGCTCTTCAGTTCAACTTGCTCACGACCCTGGGTCTCCGTGAGCATCACGACCTGCTCGACATCGGCTGCGGATCACTCCGCGCCGGTCGACTCTTCATCCCCTATCTGAGGGCCGGCCATTATCACGGCATCGAACCCCTAGATTGGTTGGTTCGCGAAGGAATCGAGAAAGAACTCGGTGAGTCGGCCATCGCGCTGAAACAACCCGTCTTCAGCCATGACACTGATTTCACGCTCACGACGTTTGGCAAGTCGTTCGATTTTCTGATAGCCCAATCGATCTTCTCACACGCGACTCAATCCCAGATCACGCGTTGCATGTCACAAGCCCGCTCGGTAATGAAGCCGGAATCCATCTTCGCCGCCACATTCTTTGAGGGAACAACGAATTACAAGGGTGATCACTGGGCGGTCTATGCGGAATATACCATGGACCATTTCCGCGCATTGGTCGAAGCCCAGGACTTAATCTGCCGGCCGGTCGAGTGGGCACACCAAGATCTCCAGCGCTGGGTGTTAATCCTTCATCCTGATAGCCGGTATCACGTTCCGAGGGCCGCCGACCTCAACTACGTATCTAAGCTCGAGGACCGACTTGTCCGTACCGAGCGACAACTTCAGGCACTGCGCGGCAAGGCTGTGGTTCGTCTGGGAAGACAGCTCAAATTCTTCCTATTTGGGGTCCGTGCAAAGGGACGAGAGCTAAAGCGTGCGTGGCCTGGCTCACGACCCTGACCGTGACCTGAATTATGGAGTTTGGGCCTTGGTTATGATCGCGAGTCGATCGATTGCGAGCCGCGAGAACACGACGGCAGACGCTATTCCCGGCGACGCCCGTCGGAATGTGCTGGCGACCCTGGTCGGTCGCACCGCATCGGTGGGGCTAAACCTGCTCTCGACTCTTGTCGTGATTCATAATTTTGATCCGGGGCATTACGGTAATTACCTAGTCGTACTGACTCTCATTACCCTTCCCGATCTGGCGACGGAGATCTCGATCTTCGAGATCTTGATGCGAGAAATTGCCAAGGCGCCCGGTGACGCGGCGGAATGGCTTGGGATCGCCACTTTGATTCGGGGACTGATCGGTGCGGTGCTCGCGTTAGGATTTGTACTCGCGTCCGCAATCATGAGAGTGGATGCCGAACTTGCGACTTGTCTCCGTCTCGGTGCCCTGGTCCTGCTGATCAACTCATTCCGGACACCGAGCACCTATTTTCGCGCACAGCTCCTGATCCACTGGGACCTGGGCCTGTGGACCCTTGCACGAGCGGTGGAACTTGCCCTCACCGCCCTGATCATCCACAACGGTGGTGGAATCGAGGCCCTCATGGGGGCCAAGGCAGTAGCCTCTGCATTTTTCGTGTCGGCGATCTGGCTGCTCATGATCTTCGGCTTCGGAGTTCTCCCTCGTGTCGGGTTCTCGCGATATCGTCCACTCGCTTCGGCTTCGGTCCCCCTGGGTATCATCGCACTGCTGTTCCTGTTTCAGCTCAAGGGAGACGTCCTGCTCATCGACTACTTCAACGGCCCAGCCGCGGCCGGATCGTATGGCGCGGTGGCTCAAATTCCGGAATTCGCGGTCATCGCCAGCAATATCCTCACGGCAACCTCGGGCCCGCTTCTGGCACGTACGCTGGGCCAGGGAGACCGACAAAGATTCCAGACGCTATTCCAGCGTTTCTTTGACGGTATGCTGTTGGTTCTGCCTGGTCTCGCCAGTGTTACTTGCATGTTAGGGTATGACATCGTGGACCTGGCTTTCGGTCCCGCTTATCTCGTTGTGGTGGGCCAATTCCGCATCTTGATCTGGGTCGCTGCCCTGATTCCAATGGCCGCCCTAACGGGTGTAGCCGCCATGACTCTCAATCTCCAGCGCTCCCTCGTCCGGGTTGAGGTCACTAACATTCTCATCTATCTCGCGGCCAATTGTCTACTCCTACCGATGGTGGGTACGATGGCCTCGGCGGGCATCCGGCTCTCGATCATCGTGACCGCACAGGTTTGGACCTGCCATATCATCCGAAAGCGATCCGGCTTTGGACTCTCATTCCACCTCCTACCCGGCTCCTTGTTGGCGGCTTGCCTCGCAGCCGCCGCCACTGCGGTGGGATTGAGAATCCACCCGCTCTGTGCCGCTACGGTAGGCGCTTTCACTTATTTCATCGCCCTGAAGACCGTGACGAATCTTCAGCCTAACCCACTTAAAAACATCAAATAAGTTTGTGCATTTCGCTAACGGGAATGGCCGGCTAGAAGGCGCCCTTGCCTCGAATCACGATCCAGAATGTGAGGACGAGAATCTTGAGGTCAAGCCACAAGTTCCGTTGGTTGACATACTTGACGTCCCAGGCGATCTGTTCGCCGACAGGGAGGAGGCCACGGCCGTAGATCTTCGAGAGGCAGGTAATCCCTGGCTTGACAGTGAATTTACGCATCTGCTCAGCGCGTATAAAGCTCGAGTAGCTCGGGAGCCTCTGGACGAGGGCCAACGAGGCCGATATCGCCTTTCAGGACGTTCCAGAAGTTCGGTAACTCATCGATAGTGAGCTTGCGCAGCCACTTGCCGACACGTGTGACCCGCGGATCGTGCTGGGCCTTGTAGTACATCTCGGAAAACTCTTCCGGCGTGAGTTCGTAGTGCCACCAGAACAGCTCGGGGTAACGGGTGGCCGCGTCCATGCGCATACTGCGAAACTTGACAAACGCGAATGTAGTCGGCACCCAGTAAAGCTTGTCCGGCTGGAACCCTCCAGGAGGCGGCTTCAGATCATTCCGGCCGATCAGTTCGCGACCATGCTTCTTGACCGACTGGCCCACGCGCCGGTGAAAGAACAGCATGGGGCCGGGAGAATCGAGCCGCACGAGAATGCCCTCGACGAGCATGATTGGCAGGGTCAGGATCAGGGCCACCAGACTCACGACGATCTCGAAGGCGCGATAGAGGCTATCGAGCATGCGCGCGGTCGGGGATATCACTTCCTCCTCGACCGGGATGGCAAAAACAGGGTGCGTCATGCGCCTTGGCCGATCCGGTGGGACACGTGCCCGCCAGTCGGCGATCGATTGAGTTGCTTCCGGAGCGTCACCAGGCGGCATTTCGGGCGGGGATTCCGGCGCCGCCTCTGACCGGGTGTCAACGTCGATATCGATGTGATGCGCTGAGGCATCGATGGACGGGGACTCCATGAGTCAGCTTCCTTGATGCGAGGTCTCGATCACGGCCGAAGGTATTATCGATCGCGCCGGTGGTGACTCGACGTTGGAATGGTTCGAGGACCGGGGCAGAAAACAGTTCCTCAATGACAGCAGACTGGCCCGTGCCCCCAGAGCGGCCAACGCGAACAGAGCGCGGAGATCGAGTGCGCCCCGTGTGTAGTGCTTCCGATACAGACGGTAGGCCGAATAATGGAACGACCAGATCCGTCGGAACGACTTTCGCTTCTGATTGTTGTTCCGCTCGTGGTGTACGACCCGTGCAGCCGGGACGCACACCATTGTCATGCCGGCTTTCTTGACGGTCATGCACCAATCGGTATCGGCCCAGTACGAGTGGAATCGTTCATCCCACGGTCCGGTCGCGTCGAGGACCGCGCGCCGCATCAAAAGACAAGCCGAGCCGGCTTGCTCGACCCGGAACGGCTCGGTCGCGCTCAAGCGGTCGCGAAGCAAATACCGGCGAGAGAATCGATTATCGGGAAACAGACGGGTGAGCAAGCTCTGGCGGCCGAACAGTCCACTCATTGCCGTCGGGAAATTCCGAGCGGACTCCTGTATGGTCCCATCCGAGTTATACGTGCGAGGCACGACGACTGAGGCCTCCGGGTGATCTCTCAGATGATCGAGCAATTTCGCAAGTGCATCAGGATAGAGCTCGGCATCAGAATCAAGGAGGAGGAGGAACTCTCGATGCAAGAGTGCTGCTCCTTGATTGACAGCACGGGTGTAGCCGACGTTGACCAGATTCTCGATCACGCGGACCCGAGTAAACTCGTTGCGGACGGCTTCCGATGAGCCGTCCGTCGAGCCGTTGTCGATGACGAGCACCTCGACATCCGTGTGGTCGTTCGCTCTGAGCGCGTTGAGACACCGCTTCAAGTCATCGCGGCTGTTCCAGTTCACGATCAGGATCGCGAGCTTCGACGACACGGCTGGTTGCTCCTTTTTGCAATGTTCGTCGGGCCCTCGCCAAGGCGGACCCCGATACTCTGCTCACGCGGACATTGACTTTCGCTCGTCGGTGACGTGAGTGCTATTCGTACGAACCTGATGGGTATACTCACGAGAGATATAGTCTCGCAATGCATCCCGCCACGGACGCATCTGATTGATGCCGAGTTGCTCAAGTCGTGCGTTCCGCATCATTTCCGATCGGGGTCGGGGGACAAAGTACTGCTCCTTGAAGAAGTCAGACCCAACTGGCTTGACCTCGATCCCGCTCCGGCCAGTCAGTTTGACGAGTTCGCAAGCCACGTCGTAACGACTTCCCCAGCCCTCGCAAACCATGTGATAGGTTCCATACCGCTCGGTCGATAGTAGTCGGAATAGATTCCGAGCGAAGTCGTACGTGTACGTCGGCGTCCCCAATTTATCATCAACGGCGTGAATGATTTCCTTGCCTGCGAAGGCTTGTTCGAGGATTTTGCTGACAAACTTGTGATCGCGAGCCGGACCGCCTCCGACCATCCAGCCAGCGCGAATGACGTAGGACTTCCGACAGATGTTCCGTACATGCTCCTCACCGTCATACTTGGTCTGTCCGTAAACCATGATCGGATTAGCAACATCGTCTTCAGTATAATAGTCATTTTCCTTGAGTCCGTCAAAAACACCTGCCGTGCTGATATAAACAAGAGTGGCTTTTGTCGATTCAGCGAGTTGTGCGATCTGGCGTGGCCAACGCATTGACTTGCTCGGCAGTCTCTGGATGCGTCTCGCAGTATTCGAGGTTCGTCTCTGCCGCAAGATGGAGAACCAAGTCGGGACGAACCTCGTCAAACGCCTCACGCATCGCGCCGATGGTTTCGAACGTCGAGTTTGTGCATCCACTCTCCTCTTGGCGCCTTGTCCGTGGCGAAGACCCCTTCGGATCGCTCCTCAAAGCATGGGAAGATTGCTTTTCCCAGCATGCCGGCACAGCCCGTAATCAAGACATTCTTGGGTCGAATCATGATGACCTTAATTCCTTCTAAAAAGTTGCTCGCTTTAATCAGTAAACGATCTGTGACTAAATCTGCCGCGTTTGCTCGGTCACGATCGACCCTGCGACTTCAGAGCGAACCGGGACGGCTCGGCTTGCGAGCGCTGGTCGACAATTCTCACGCTTTCGTTCCTTGATTCCCTGAAGAAAATGATACGACACGACCCCGCGAAGTAAGAGCGGACGAATCAGTAACGCCAGTGCAGCTTGTTGTTCAGCGGCGCGCATTAATGGTAGAAAAACGTAAGGAACCGACAATCGATTAAACAATATTCGCCTGATCAGTTCCCGGATCAAATATCGGGCAGCACCTCGATCCTCGTCAACGATGTCACCTTGCCGCCTGGGATCGCGAAAAACGCGAAGGACTTCGGGTAGTGATTTCAGAGTTACGCAATGGTAGTGAATCAGGATCGCCGGATCTGGTATCCGGTCGCTCAGAAGGTCAAAGTTCCAGCCTCGTTCCTTTGCACGACGGCAGGCGGATTCAATCGACTCGAGATGGTAGTGATAGGCGAGCGCTTCCTTGGAGTAGAACAGACGCATTCCTCCATTGCGACTCATACGCCAGGCGGCTTCAATGTCTTCCAACGCCGCGCCGGCCCGATCTTCTAGATACATGCCGTGTTCCAGCATGAAGGATTTCTTGAGCGACACCTGACATCCGCAAAACTTCAAATATGGAAGTTCACTCCAAGACTCAAATGTCTCGAAGCGAAACCCCTTCCAGTTTCGGTGGAAAACGGTGTCGGGCAGATCTGGCGACTGCACAACTTTGCCCGCAACGGCGACGTTGGGCTCGGGGTGCCGTTGGTGCATCTGGAAATGCGCTTCGAGAAGGCCCGGCTCGGCCCTGATGTCGTCGCAAAGTAGGAGCACCCACGGTCCCCGGGACTCACGAATGCCTCGATTCCCAGTGTAACCGGGCCCCCGTCTGTCGTGCCGCAAACTGCGCAGCGAGAGTTCTCCCGAGTGCACAAATTCTTCGATCACGTCGGAAGTGTGATCTGTCGATCCATCGTCGACGACGATGACCTCGAAGCGTTCGCGGTCGAGGCTTTGGCCAAGGAGTGATCGAAGCGCCGCGCGAAGGCTATCGGCTCGATTTCGAGTGACCATGACGACGCTCAGGAAGCACATGATCAATAAGTCCTCTAGGCAGCGCTCGAATGTGATTTCGCTATCGAACTGACTGGATCGGAATTCAGAAAATCGGGGTCATTTGCAAACCGGGTACGCGCATCGCGAATACCTCGTTCAAAGTGATAATGCAGCCACATCCGGAAAAGGCGAGGTTGGAGCAGCCTGGCATGCGTCGGGCTCGACTCAGTTCGTTCGAGGAAGGGTTCCCAGAACCATGGGACGCTCAGGCGATTGAAAAGGATTGACCGCAGCAAAGCTCGAGCAAGGTGCCACGAAAGGAGGCGCTCGCGACCAATCAGTTGGTTCGACGATCGCAACACTCGAACGTGGTCCCACAGCGTGCGTAAGTTGAGGACGTGGTAAAAAACCGGAACCTCAGGCGCCGGCGCGAGTTGGCGGAATGGTGCCCAGTTCAGGCCGCGTTGATAATACATCTCAACAGCCTGAGCGAAGGTGTTCGGGTGGTAATGCCAGCCCCACGCCTTCTCTTCGTAGAAGATCCGTAAACCGTAAAGCGAAAGCCGGTAGCCGAGTTCGGCATCGTGATGTTGATGGGGGCCCGCTCGGGCGATCTTTTCGTGGAACAAGCCATGTTTGAGAAGAAAGTCACGCTGAACTGATAGATTGCAGACCCAGAACATCAGGGCAGGGAGTTCATCCATTCCCTCGAGTTCGGCGAGGCCGAAGGGGTCCCAATGCTTCAAGAAGACTCCTCGATGAGCGAGTTCAGGAGATTGTAAAACCTTGCCCAGGATCGCAACTCCGGCAAAGGGACGACGCTCGTGAGCTTCAATATGGGCCCGTAAGCTTCCTGGTGCGAGCCAGATGTCGTCGGCGATGAGCAACACGAGCGGCGCCCGCGCCTGGCGTATGCCGCGGTTCTGGGTGTAACCTGGACCTCGATTCTCATGTCGGAGATTGATCAGCGGCACAGGAAACCCCTGTCCTTTCAGCGCGACCACTTCCGGGGTCGCATCCGTCGATCCATCATCAACGACGATCACTTCGAACTCGGAAGGGTCGAGATCCTGCGCGGCAAGATGATCGAGGGTCGTCTTGAGGGTGTCGGCTCGATTGTAGGTCGCCAGCACGACGCTCAGCTTCAGCATGACTTCCGTTCCCTCCCAAGTGGCTCGACCACGAGAGTGGATTTCGGTCTCACACAACCATCGGGCTCGGCTTCGCGAGATTTCACCTCCTGGGTAGAAATTGAACTCGTTGGACTGGAATTCAAGATCGCTCGCAGTTCGTCCTCGATCCTGATCGACGGCTCCCAGTCGAGGAACCGACGCATCCGATTGGTGCAGGCCCGCTGATGCGGGATATCGTGGGCACGCTTGGGCATCACAACTTGGTCAGGCGAAATCAGGTCGGCCAACGCTTTGATGGTTAGACTTCGACCCGTCCCGATATTGATCGTGGCGTCTTGCTGGTCGCTCTCGAAGGCTCGAACCGTTCCTTCGGCGACATCGCGAACGTGAATGAAATCGCGCGTCTGGCTTCCGTCCCCAAGGATCGTGAGGGGGTCGCCAGAGCGCCACTGTTTGAGAAAGACACCGGTGACGACGGCGTAAGCACCCGTGTTCGGCTGCCGGGGGCCGTAGGTCATGAAATATCGGAGTCGGACCGTCGGCAAGGCGAATCCACGACTGAATTGCTCACAATATAGCTCCCCAACATATTTAGTTAGCGCATAGGGCGACTGACACGAGGGGAGCTGATCCTCGGAATGCGGCGGCGGATTAGTCCCATAGTAAGTCGACGATCCAGCATACACGAACTTGCGGATCGTTGCTCGCCTCTCGCGTGCGACGTGGAGGATATTGCAAGTCCCATGCACGTTCTGCTGGGTGCAATAATCGATCATCGAGGGATTCTCGAGCGACGGAAAAACCTTGCTCATCGCTGCCAGATGAAAGATCCCCGTGACGTCTACGACTGCTGTTCGACAGGCGTTCAAATCGGTGACGTCCCCCTCGACAAACTCCAGATCAGGGTGCCCGACGGGAAGGTTCGCAAGGCTTCCCTGTGACAGGTTATCAAGCACGCGAACCCGGTACGAGCGCGCTAGCAACGCTTCGACCAAGTGGCTGCCGATGAATCCTGCTCCTCCCGTTACAAGAACAAGACTCATGTTCGATCACTCCCGGGTTGCGCTGCTGCGTGTAGGCTCATCATCTATCAATCGATCCGGCTCCTCATTCAAAATACCGGGCACCGAGAAGCACTCGTTTCCAGCACCCGCGAGCTCACGAGCCAGTCGTTGCCCCGTCTGTCGACCCGCCAAGATGGCCTCATGACTCCAGAGATATGCCCAAAGTCCATAGCGGCCGGTTGTGTGAATTCCCACGGACTCAAGCCAATCCCTGATACAGACGACCGCAGGCTTGCGAAATGCATCGTAAATGACGTAGCCGAATCGAATATCGATGACATCCCGCAGGACGATCCGATCATCGTGACGAAGGATTCCCACTTTCCGCAGGTCGGCGATCACGCGATCCACGATCGTCGACTTGTCGATCGGTTGCCAGTCCGAGTAGGACACCTCGGCCGAGATCGACGACATTCCCTCAGGGACGAGAGCAGGGTCCAGATTCTTGGGAAAGCTGATCCGGAAGAAGCTGATGTCAGATTCAGGATAGTGTGACCAGTGCCAGTTGCTGAGATCGTCCCGCGCCACGCCCAGATTGACGACGACAATACTGTTATGCCGGAGCCTTGATGCGGCTTGACGGACCGAACGAGGCGCCTGTGGAATGAGTTCGATCAAGACGGGCAATGGAAGCGTGCTGATCAAACGCTCATATCCGACCTCAATCTCACCGTCGTTAAACTCAATCCGTCGCCTTTCGACATCAATCCGACTGGCTCGGTGCCCGAGGTAAACTCTGCTGATCGGACGGCTCAAGCCCTCGGGAATCGCACCGAAGCCTCGCCCAACTTCGGGATACTCGAAGACTGCATTAGTCCCGACACTTGTCCTCCGACTGTACAAGGCGCCCCGAATCATCTGCCAGACGCTCGGCGAAGGAATCCGAGAACCCGCCCACTCGTGAGTCATCTCCCGAGGATGGACTGTCCAGAACTTGAGACTGTAAGGAACCAAGAATGTATCACCATACCCTGAACCCAAATTGCTATAGATCCAATCCTCGTAGTTCTTGGGACTTCGTGACCGGTTCCGACAGAAATAGTTCCAGAGACAACGTGCTCGTAAACCGATTGGAAGTCCGGCTGTATTCACCTGAAATGGATATGCTGCATAAGTCCCATGCGAGTAGATCATCGCAGTGCGAATTTGTTTTGCCAGATTAATTTTTAGATTTTTAAACATATTCTGAATTATTGAATTCTGTGTCTGCAAAACATGGATTCCATAATCAAATGTAAAACCATTAACAGATTTCGAGCGTGCGACTCCGCCAGGAGTATCGCTGGCCTCGTAGACGGGGGCTCCCGAGACCAACGCGGCCGCCAGACCTGAAATCCCGCCCCCCAGGACCAATAGTTCTGACGACTCCATCGATCCACTCCGGTCAAGCGACATTTGGCGGCAGGGAGGGTATGCTAATATCCCAGCCGGGAAAGAATTCTGTATACTAGGTACGCCAGCAGGGCTCCCGCGAACATCACACAAACGGTGCGCACGACCGGGATGAGCCTTTGTCTATTAAGATGCAACGGAAATCCGGGTGTCATGTGAGCAACGAGGTCTGGCCCCGTCCGGTCGGGTCGATTTGGAGGAGGTCCGTGAGGTAGGCAATGAGGTAGACGCAACCGATTCCGAGTACTAGTGCCAATATCCCAGATGCCAACACATGATAAATCTTAATGGGACGGAACGGCCGATCTTGAGATGTGGCCGGATACAGCGTACGAACCTCGGCCTTGCTGGTAACCTCGTCGGCGCGAACTTCCTCGCGTAAAGTAGAGAGCTTCTTGTAGTCCGACTCCAAAACGGTGATCTGAAGTTGCAAATCGTCGTGCTGGGCTTCCACGGCAGGACTGGTAATGCGGGCCCGGGCCTGCTCGAGACTCCTGCGCAGCGGAAGATTTGAAAGCTTCCCAGCCGGAAACCTCGGAACGAACCCGGATTTCCTCTCCCTGGAGTGTCTGGGCTACGGAGCTCAGTTCGTTGGTCTCCTGAGCCACGTGAGTTGGTTCGGTGTGAGCGAGTAATTCATTTGCGGTGCGGATCTGAGCTTGCACACTTCGGACGTCGGGGTGGTCGCGAGGAAGTCGTTCCAGCAGACCCTGAAGCTCGACCTCGTAGGTAGCTTTGGTCTCGCGCAACAGGTTGTAGACAGGGTCTACCCGAGTCGTCTCCGATGCCTTGAGCATCGATGTCAAGCGTCGACGCTCGCCGATGATCGTTGCGAGTCTAGCTTCGCCGGCCACTAAGGAAGCCTGAGCGCGGGTCAGCTCGCGCTCGGCCGCCTCCGCCGTTTGAAGCCGGAGCGTTGTCTCCTCGGCTAAGTTGATCATCCCGTCTCGCGTCTTGATCTCTCGCAGCGTAGTCCGAAGACGATCGATCTCTGCTTTCTTCTCGGCGAGGCGGCGATCCAACTCTTCGCCCTGTTGGCGAGCTGATCCTATGCTCTCACGCTCCATAAACTTGATCAGCTCGGACGCGATTCGATCGACGATCCGAGCTGCACGAGCCGGGTCCTTGTCCACGACCACCAGAATCGCGGCGTAGTTCTTTTGCTTTGTGTCGATGGTCGTATTCTCAGCAAGCTGTTCGATCGCTTCCGACGTGGGATTCCCCTCGATCACTCGGCCGAACTTAAGGATTTGGATCGTCTGCGAAGCCTTTTCCTTGAGAAAGTCCTTGGTCTGGCGGTAGAGGCGGACCAGTCCCGTAGCGTTTGACTGCTCCTTCTGGTCCAGCCCGAGATCGCGAACGACAGGCCGGAGAATCCGTTCGCTCGTCGCCAATTGCTTGATCGTCAGACCAAGGGCCTCAAAGGGTTGAGTCACGGGAATCGGAAATCCCATCGCCTGTTGCTGCTGATTGAAACCCTCGAACCGAAGATCCTTGTTGGGACGGTAAAGGATCGTCGTGGCCGCACGATAGCGCTCTGTCGTCACGTAGGTGATGATTAACGAGGCAACCATCGCCGAGACTACAAACAACAACAACGATCGCCAAGCTCGGGCTAGAATCGTCAGAGCTTCTCGTGGGCTGAGGGGTGTTAGGTCCGACATCATCCTGTTGCGCTCCAAGATGAGGCACCAAAGCAGAAAAAAATAGGCTGATGCCCAACACCCTCGTGAATCCAAAAGCTAAGGCAAGTTTTTCTGAGAACGTGGGCGTACGAAGATATCCTCACCCTCAATCATCACTTCAAAACAGGCTAACGGTTCAATTGGGTCAACTTCTTCGATGGTCTCCATGAGAACGCTGCCGTCAACCCGACAGGCCACGGGGCCTTGAACACAGGCGCCGGTCGCGACATTGAACCGGGACGAGTGCCAGGGACACGACACCTCCAACCCTTCACGATGCCCCTGGCAGACCGGCCCTCGTTCATGAGTGCATTCGCCCACTGCATAGTAGACACCATCAATGAGGAACAGACCCACATTCTCACCGGCCACTTCGCATCCTGTGTCAAACCCTTGACCCTCGCGCATAACCGCAGTACTTGCGACCCTGACCCACGTTTCATCCCGCGTGATCACCAGATAAATCTCCAGAATTGACAAGAGTGCCAAGACTCGATGGAATCTGGCGGTTTGTGTCACAGCCACTAAGACTCACCAGAAGTCCGAGACACGCCGTCGCCCGTGAGCAAGCACCGGTATTTGGCATCGTGCCGATGTAATGGACAAAACGATGGACCAACTGAAAGTTTGTGCCCTGACAGGTGACGTTGCTCAGGATCTGGAACCGTCACCGAGATCCTGGCGGAGGGTCTGGGTCGTATTACAAATGTCGCAGATATACTCAACGAGATCGAATTCGACTTCTCGTTCGAGAAACTCGGGGATCTTGACGATCTCAAGATTCTCTGCACCCTCTCGATTGAACTTTTTGATCGTTTGTTCGACGTAGACAACGTCTTCGATGACCTCACACTCACGTTGTCGCGCCACTTCGCGCAGCAAATGGCCTTGGGAACACAGGGGTGTCATGTCGACGACCTCATCACCGGGCGGGTCGGAGCCAATCCCTCGCCGCAAAGGCAAGCTCTCGCAACAATTACGAAATATCGTATCCGTATTCCTTTGCCCAGAACATGTTGACGTATTTCTTGGTAATGTAATGATCGATTTCGCGTTCGCGAAAACGTTGGTCGAGGACCGGATCACGTTCGACATACACTTCTTCGGCCTTGCCAGCGAACCAGTCGTCGTCGCTCATCGCATGAAGTTCCTCGATATTACGCTGATACTCGGCCGAGCAATCGTTTTCGAGAGCGACATTCAGGTGCCACTTGAACAGGACTCGCATCTTCTCGAGGTCGATGTAGCGGAAGGACGTCTCCTTGAGCACGCTTCCGCCTCGATAACTTCGCACTTCGTTCCACTTCTGGGGATCGATCAACTCGTTATTCACACAGAAATCGTGGAGAACGGTCCCGGGATAGGGCATGAACGTCGACATCCACACAATGTAGGATCGAAGCTTGGCGTTCAGACGGACCGTTTCCATCATGTTGTCGATCGTTTCGGTCGGCAGGCCGATCATATTGAAGGCCTGAGGCTTCAATCCGTAATCTCGGGCTAGCTTGAAATCTCGGATCAGGACGTCATCGGGAATGTTTCGGTTCAATACCTGGTTGCGAATTCTTACATTGCCTGCCTCGACCCCCATCTTGACGACCTTGCAGCCCATTTCTTTGAGCAGCCGGGCGATCTCCTCGTTGAAGGCCAGTGGCTGGGTGGTGCAGGCGAACGGAAGACCCACCTCGCGAGCGTAGAGCGGCGCTAGGTCAGCGAGCCACCGTGAGTAGATCGCGAAGACATCGTCGACGAACGTGAAAAACTTGACGTTTGAGTATTTCTCTTTGACTTCCTTGAGCATCGCCACTGTCGACTCGACACTTCGACGGCGCACGAAATCCTTCATCGTGACCGCGTCGCCCGTTCCCTTGGTGTCATTCTTGTAGCGCGCGAAAAACGGCAAGTTGAAGCAGTAGGTGCAAGCATAAGGACAACCGCGGGAAGCGATCACCTCGGCCCACCCGTGTCGAGAGCGGACGATATCGTCATAGGCAAAGACCTCCCGATCCTCGAAGGGAAGCTCATCGAGATTCTGGACCCACTTGCCCATCTTATTATCGATGATTCCAACCTGGTTGTGGCTGTGAGTTGCGTTGACCACCGCCTTAGATTCGGCGAGTGTCACCGTCCCCCGTTTGCCCTTTTCAAGCTGGACCGTCGTCACCAGTTCGTCCGGCCTAGTCGAGTCGGTTCGCCCGTTTGCCTGACTCGTTCGCATATGTGATCCGACCGATGCTCGGATTTGTACGGGTTCGCGATGCTTGGTCGTGATATTCGGGATGTGATCTGTCGGAAGGTTCGCCTCTAGCCGGTTGACGAGTTCCAGGAGCGGCTGCTCTCCTTCTCCTTTACAGGCGAAGTCGATCGACTTCTCGGCAATGACCTGTTCCGGAACCGCATTGGCGTGGTGGCCGCCCACGATGATGGGCGTGTCCACGTGGCGACGGATGAACTTTGCGAGTTGCTTGACGAAATACCACTGATTCGTTACGGCCGAGAACGCGATCAGACCGGGATCGTATTCCTTAATGTCGCGTACGATTCGCTCGGGATCGAGAGGATAATCCAGTTCGTCGGATACATGGATCAAACGGGTTTCGTGTCCATGTTCCTTAAGGTAGGCGGAGAGAACTCCGATCCCGCAGGAATAGCCGACAGAGATTCCTATGTCTGTATAGATAAACAAGACTTTCATGAATCTTCCTCCGGTGAGAGTTCGGATTTCTCAAGGAATACTCCGTCTCGCTCCCTGGATTCTTGCTCCGACTCCGCTGTACGGATGGATTGATTTCATTAGTCTCAATCCGGCCTGGGGAGGATCGGTAGCACTTAAGCATCAAATGTGAACGATTCCCCATGGACCTGTCAAGAAGTTTTTCACCGGCCTTTGATAGTTTCTAAAAAACCACGTACATGAGGTCCGAAGGTGGCGAGTAGATCGCTGAGCAGTTTCAAATACCGCCTTTTTGGAAGGATAGGCCAAATAGCGATAAACGATAATTGTGCTTCTCGATAACTAATGGGGGTGGGTCGCCGGCTATATGGCTATCTAAACGTCACAATCATCCTAGAGTTGCCAAGGTCGGAAGATTTTTTCTTTTCCTGCGCGGGATGCAGTCAGACTGTATTATGAGGGACGGGATTCCTGCGCATGGGAAGGGAGTATGTATTGGGCGATAGACGACTAGACGCCTGGAATAGGAAGATTCATGATGTCTGTTGGTTTGGCAGCGTCGCAGGATCCGCTGTTGGCTCGTGACACGGACGTTTCGCGACCGACAAAGGCGGAGATCGGGATCGTTGCGGGCCTTGCCCTTCTTTTTTTGGTGGTGAACCTTACCACGGCACTGTGGTTCCCGCCCCCCTGGATCGACGAGGTAATGTTCACCGATCCCGCGGTGAATCTGGTTCAGGGCCACGGATTTACATCAACCGCTTGGCCCGGGCAGCCAAGCACCGAGTTCTGGGCTAGCTACTGCCCGCTTTACACAATCCTGCTAGCAGGTTGGCTTGAAGTCTTCGGGGTGAGCGCCCGCGCGGTTCGTGCACTCAACGATGTGCTCGCAGTCGCTTCGGCGCTGCTGCTCTGGTCGGCGACGATCCGACTTGGCTGGCTTCGGCGTCCAGGTACCCGGCTGGTGTTGGTCGGCTTGATGCTGACAGCGACGCCATTGTCTTTCCGGTACGGACGTGTCGATACCATCACGCAGGTATTGGCGATCGCCACGCTTTGGGCCACCTCGATCCGAAGGCCTCGAATCCGTGCCTTGACCCAGTTCATCCTGGCGATGCTTTATCCCGTTGCGGGATTGCAGCTTGTCGCGTACGCGGCGGTGGTGTGTCTGCTGCTCTGGGGGTTCCTCGGTCGCAGGTTTTTCGCGACCGGATTACTGGTGGCATTAGGATCAATGACAGGGCTTGGAATCCTGCTCGCATTCTATGCCAGCCAGGGCGTGTTGATGGTCTTTATCCGCGAGCTCGCGACCTCGCCACACGTCGTTTTCGGCGAAGTTGCCCGGGTGGCTCGCGGGGAAAGCCGCATGGCCGGCCGACTCCAGACCAGACTCTCAACCTTTCTCCAGCTATGGAAGTGCTACCTCAACAACCCCAGCTTTCTCCCGTTGCTCATGGCGGCACTCGCCGCAACTTCTTATCACTGGGCGAAGCGGGATCGTCGTGGGCAATCCATTCCGCTGATCGGCTTGATCGTCGCGCTTGTTGTCCCACCATCGATACTCTTGCTGGGAAAGTACAGTTTCTACTATTCGTGGATGGGTTTTCTACCTCTGGTCTTGGCGGCTTGTCGGGCCATCGAGGAAGTCTGGGAACGCCCGTCTCCGTTCTGGCTGCGAGCTGGGCTAGTCCTTGCCGTCGCCGTCACCGGGGGGGTAGGCCTCCCCGCTCGACTCGCCTCGATCACGGATTCCGACCGTCGCCTGCACCAGGACATCGACCGGTTTGTTGCTGCGACTGTGCGGTCGGATGACTGGGTTTATGGCGATGCCGCCATTTACTATGCGGTCAAGACGAGGGCGGAGATGTTCTTCTACAGCTACACCTACGCAAGCCGGGTAAGCCGCTTTTCCGAGGTTTTCGATCGCGAGCGACAGCGAATCTCGGTCCTAATCGTGCCCGTCGACCTCTTCGAGGAGGCCGCGTCGAAGATCGGTGGAGAGTGGGTACCTACCGGCGGCCGTCTGGAATTGGGGAAGTCCACATTTCAAGAGCACATGGCCACAATCAACCATCACCTGATCCGCTGGGATCAGATCGAAGGATGGCGACCCACCCTCGGAGTCTACCGGCGACGAGGAGCCGTTTCCTCCCCAGAACGCCTCAACCCAGACGCGATTGAAGCGAATTGAGGACCAAGCCGCTCAGAAGCTTGGGATAAAAGTAGGTGCTTTTGGGAGGCATTTTCTCGAGGTTGGAGGCAATGGCCTCAACGTGATCCATGGAGGCCGGAGGCACAAGACAGGCCAGGTCACAACCGCGTGAGGCGACGTCGTCGAGTACCTCGTCCAGAAGATGCACATAACGACAGGTTGGCGATCCCAGACCTTTCAACAGGGTATCCAATACCAGGACGTGTAAGATGCTGACACCCAACGACCGCCAATCCGCGCTATGGTCGGGGGCAAGGGTATCCATCTTTACGTCCGAGCGGAGGCGTGCCAGATGCCAGGCACCATCAGCCACGGTACCGAATCCAAGCATCTCCTGGGATGAACCCGCCTCGATCTCCTCCCAGACGGCTCGGGCCGCGTCGCTTCCGTAACCCTTGACGGTAATGTCGAACTCGGGGCCAAGCTGTTCCTTGATAGTCTGGGAGGTCAAACCCGGAAGTCCGGAAACCAGACGGTGGGTCGGCAAAATCAAAAGCCCCGGATCGCTCATGCCGACGAGCATCATCATGCAGAAATTGGCCGGATCGTCCGGCCCGCTCAGCGCTCCCGCGGCGGTCTGTCGTGCGCGGAAATTCAGTCCGGTCTCGTAACGGTGGTGACCGTCGGCAATGAAAATCGGCCGAGGAGCCATCAATCCCTGCACGGCCGTGAGTGTTTCCGGGTCCTCGATCTGCCAGAGCTGATTGCAGACACCCAGGTGATCGGTGGCTTCCAGTGGTGTTCGGTCTCGGAGTCCGGCTTCCACGGTACGGAGGACTATGGCCTCGGGATCGGGATACAGACCAAAGATCGGGCTCAGGTTGAATCGGGTCGCCTCGAACAAAGCCAGGCGATCCGCCTTCGGTCCTGATAGCGTCTGCTCGTGCGGATAGATCTTCCCTTCGCCGAACGGCTCGAGCCGGACCCGCGCCAGAAATCCCTTCCGGGTATGCGATCGTCCTTCCACGGTGAACGTTTGGTGATAGAGATAAAAGGCCGGGGCCCCGTCTTCACGAAGCACACCCTGACGCAGCCAGTCCTTGAGGAACCGGGCCGCGCGGGTGTACCGGTTTTCGGAGGCGTCGTCGCTCGACTCCTCACGATTCAGCTCCAGGCGGATCACGTTGTACGGGCTCGCCTGGTAGAGGCGGTCCTGAAGCGTCGGGTCGATGACGTCGTATGGGGGAGCGACCACGTCCGACAGGGTCCCGACCTGGGCCATGTCGTAACGAACACCACGGAACGGACGGATTTCGGGCATGGGTCTGGTACGTCAGGTTTGCGTGTTAGATAAGAGAGATTTCGACCGGAGTCACCACACGATCCAATCACACCTCGGCTACCGCGGCACGGACCAGGCCTGCGCCGCGGTCAAGCCGACGTCGATGCACTACCGAACTCGGGCGATGGCGATCATGTGCCCATTTCCCAGCTAACGAGATACTTCTTCTGCTCTTCGGTCAGCGTATCGATGGCGACGCCCATGGTCTGGAGCTTCAAGGCCGCCACCCACTGATCGACGGCCTTGGGAACGTTATAGACACGGTGCTCAAGCTGCCCCTTCATCTTGATCGACCACTCGGTCGCGAGGGCCTGCGCGGCGAAGCTCATGTCCATGACGCTCGCCGGGTGACCGTGGGCCGCGGCAAGGTTGATCAGCCGACCTTCGCCCAGAACGTAGAGCTTACGTCCGTCGGGCTGGACGAACTCGTCGACGAACTCACGCACGTACTTATTGACGACCTTGGACATCTTGGCAAGGTCATCGAGCGCGAGTTCGACGTTGAAGTGCCCGGAGTTACAGATCATGGCGCCATCCTTCATGAGGGCGAAGTGCTCGCCGCGAATGACGTGGATGTTGCCGGTGACCGTGATGAACAGGTCGCCCACCTTGGCGGCTTCGGCGATCGGCTTGACCTGGAAGCCATCCATCGCCGCTTCGAGGGCCCGGATCGCGTCAACCTCGGTGACGATGACGTGGGAGCCCAGGCCGCGGGCCCGCATCGCGACCCCCTTGCCGCACCAACCGTAACCGCAAACGACCACGTTGCGTCCGGCGAGGAGCATGTCGGTCGCCCGGATCACGCCGTCGATCGTGCTCTGGCCGGTGCCGTAACGGTTATCGAAGAAATGCTTGGTCTCGGCGTCGTTGACCGCGATCACCGGCAGTTTGAGCACGCCGTCCTTTTCCATGGCGCGGAGACGGATCACGCCCGTGGTCGTCTCCTCCATGCTGGCGATGATCTCCGAGGCCAGGTTCGCACGCTCGGCGGCCGGCAGCGTACGCGCCCAGTCACGAACTTCGGGATGGAGGTCGTCCAGGCGGTTCAGCGCGATGAAGATCATGGCGCTGACCAGGTCGGCACCGTCATCCATGGTGACGTTGGGGCGATGCTTCAAGGCGGCGGCGATATGTCGATAGTAGCTCGCCTCATCCTCGCCCTTGATCGCATAGACCGGAATGTTGAAATCCTGAACCAGGCTGGCGGCAACATCATCCTGGGTCGACAGCGGGTTCGAGGCGACCAGCACCAGGTCGGCTCCTCCCGCGACCAGGGTCCGCGCCAGGTTGGCCGTCTCGGCGGTCACATGCAAGCACGCCGACATACGTAGGCCCGCCAGGGGCTTCTCGCTCTCGAACCGCTCGCGAATGGCCCGAAGAACCGGCATGTCGCGTTCGGCCCAGACGATTCGCTGGTAGCCAACCCCGGCCAAGGCCAGGTCTTTCACATCGCCCGAAGTCATGGTTGCCAAGAGAAGCGACTCCCAAGATCAATTTGAAGAGATCGTCCTGATGTCCGACACCCAACCGCGTCATGCCGTTGCTACGTGGCTCAGATCGCGGACCGCAACAGTCGCAAGGTCTTCTGTCGCTCCCAGTCCATCCAGTCCAGAGGCGTACCGGGAGGATTCCGGGGCGAAACCGCGGCTCCCACACCAGCCCGATCGAGCAGCCAGCCCAGCACCAGGCCCTGGGCACGCGCGTGGGTGGAAGCCCGCGGAGCTACCGCGGCGACCAGCGCGTCGAACCGAGCCCAGTCCTCATCCGACATCGACACCCGGATCGGCTTGCTGCTCCACTGCTGGGGCAAGAGTGGATGCAACGGTCGCAGCCCACGCTCCTGCCCGGCCTGACGCCTTCGGCCGCGTCGATCACGATCCATCGTCCACCTCTTCCCAGGTGAGAGAGAATTCCGACCTTTGACGGAACCCAAGGTTATGACACGCGTACGTATGTGTCAAGAGCGCTTCGGCAGCGAAAAGGGGTGCCGCCGGCCTCCGAATCGGCCTGGCGGCACCCCTTCCGACCGCGCGATCCTGGTCAAAGGGCATCAGCGCTGACGACTTCACCGCCCGAAACCGTCGAGATCCCATAATATGCTTGATATCCAATGGAATCCTTGACGAACTTGACGGAGCCATCGAGAAAGAGCATGTTCACACCTCCAGGATGGTTCGAGCTCGGGCCGATCAGGCTTCCCACATCGAGGTAGCTGATGTTCGTCCCGGACGTGTTACATCCCTTCTTGTTCGGAGTCATGATGTGCCAGTAGCCGCCGCCTCGGGCGGTGGACTGCGAGGTCCAGAACTGTCCCTTGTAGTCCCACTTGATCGTGTTCTGAGCCTGGCAGGTGGCCACATCCTTCTGATTCAGGATGGTGGCCGCGCCCGTCATCGGAGCGAGGTCATAGATCGCGCCCGGGCCCGGCTTGTTGGCACCGGCGTTCCCCTTGACCCACTCGGAGACGATCACCGTGTTACTTGTCCCGTCGGTGACCCCGGCCAGGGTCAAGACCGTCCCCATCCTCGAGTCGCCTCCCAGGTACCACGACGGGCCATTGAGCCGCCCTCCCGTGATGATCGGCTCCATTCCCATGTTGTTCGGGTAATTGTTATTCGTGGTGGGTTTCGCCCCTGAGGGCCCGGTGACGGATCGGTTATCTCCCGGATTGCCATCGGATGGGCAGAGAAAGACGTTAACCTGGGTAAACATGACCGTGAAGTTCGGGGCAAAATTCGTCACCGCCGACGCGACGTAATCCGACCACTGATAGTTGTAGGAATTCGCCAGCGCCTGCTGCTCGATGAACGGGAGCAGGCGGACTTTCATGGATGCCGTGAGTTCGTACGGGCCGCTCGCGGGGTTCGGCATCTTCACCGGCGCACCGCCGGGATTCGGGTTGTAGCTGCTGCTCGAAGACCCAAACCAGCTACCTGACGGGGGAATCGCGTCGTTGGCGGAGATGTAGTTGTGGATCGCCAGTCCGTGCTGCTTGAGGTTGTTGACGCACTGCGCACCGCCGGGCCGCCTCGCGCGCGGCCTGCACGGCGGGCAACAGCAAGGCAATCAGGACCGCGATGATGGCGATCACGACCAGGAGCTCGATCAGGGTGAATCCGCGTTTCCGCTGGCCAAACCACATGCGTGTGTTCCTTTCCTGATGAAGAAGAAAAAGATCGAATCCTACGATGAGTCGAAAACCGACGGGTGATCGTTGATAACAGCAAGGCGGGCTCGTTATCGCCGCGACCACGGCCCATCACGATTGGACAACGATCCTGCGGCTTCGACCCGAGAAACCCACACCAACCGCGCGGTCGAGCGACCGCGCTCGTGGCTGAAACTCAGCGACGGCTGGAAAAGCATGACGGCATCCTCACCCGACAACGAGCCGTGCTCGCCCGGGTGATTGCTCGCCCGCTCTCCCTTGAAAACGATGGACGACGAAGTTGATCCGCTCGAAACACGAGCTTCCGATCCCGCGTCTCACGGTCGTGCATCCCGACCGATTCCTGTTTCGAGGAAGGACAGGTCACGATGCCGAAGTGGGATCAACTCGCTCAATCCTCGAAAACGGCCGGTCAAGAGTAAGGGGGGACTTCGGTCCCGGCCGAGTTCGACTCGATCCAGACGTTCTTGGATGACCCGGTTTGGAGGAAAATAACGGACGAAGAGGTCGGCAAAACCTACCTAATAGATTAGTTTAACGGGCAAAGCTGCTGCCGTCATTGAAGGTTTTCGTCAAATTACTGAGTTTTTTAGTTGCTGGATTTGCGGTAATTTTCCAGGTCCAGGTATTTGACTTGAGATTCATCATGAGCCGACCACAGCCTGGACAAACGCTGCAACACGATCCGAATCTTTGCGACCGGGCGACGATTCCACTCCGCTGGCAACGTCGACCATCCAGGGACCAACTCGCGCGGCGGCGACGCGACGTTCTCGGGTGTGAGGCCACCGGCGAGGATCAGGGGAGGTAAGTTCGGCCGCAGGCTGGGAAGAAGGTCGAGCACTTCGGGTAGGACCTCGCGCCCGGTCCCTCCCGCATGCCCGGGGACATAGGCATCCACCAGGACGGCATCGGGTAGCCGGCCGAGCTCGCGGCATCGGTCGAGATAGGAAATCATGGCGCCGACCATGGCGGCATCGCCTAATCGGAAGGCACGGATGATGGTGAGGTGTTCCAGCGCGGCCAGGTGTTCGGGAGGCTCCGCGCCATGGAGCTGGACGATCCTGAGGCCGACCTGGCCACAGATCGCGGCCACTTCGGAAGGAGGTCGATCCACGAAGAGTCCTACCGCTTCAGTGGCGTCAGGCAAGGCGGCCACGATCGACGCCGCTTGCGCAGGCTCGATCTTCCGGAGCGATCCCGGATGGAAGTTCAGACCAATCCAGTCGACGCCCGCCGCGGCGCACGCAAGCGCATCTTCAACCCGGGTCAGGCCGCATACCTTCACCCTGACCCGAGTTGCTCCGGATTCCGGCGCCGGGAGCCGTGTGGATTTCGAATGGGATTCCGGGGACGGGTACTCGGGCGTCACGAAACTCCGAGTTTGGAGAGGGCTGACTTGAACTTCGCCTCGGTGTTGACGCCGACCAGCCGATCGACTTCCTTGCCTCCCTGGAAAACCAGCACGGTCGGGATCGCCGAGATCCGCAATCCACCGGGCGTTTCCTGGTTCTCGTCGGTGTTCAGTTTACCGACCTTGATCCGGCCCTGAAACTCGCCGGCCAGCTTCTCGATCGTCGGTGCCAGCATGCGGCACGGACCGCACCAGGGTGCCCAGAAATCCACCAGGACGGGGACAGCCGAATCGAGCACTTCCGACTTCCAGTTGGCGTCGGTGAACTCCAGCACATTGCCGGCCATGGGTATCGCCTCGTATCAATCGAACAGGAACTTGAATGCAACCACGGACTTGCCTCGCGGAATCGGTCCATTTCCGACCCGTTTGCGCCGGATTGGTTGTCATTATGGGGCGCTTGTCGAGGAGAGTCAACCGCCGACGAGCCGCGTCCCCGGGCCGTTTCTCTCTCGATACGGGTCACGATTCGCCATATCCCATCCCGCTTCACCGTTGCCCTTTGCCTAAAAGGTGGTCGGCACATATATCGCTCTCCCCCCTGGTGGGGACGGGTCGTGGTGAGAGTGAGCCGGAGATGATCTTGATCGGTAGGCGAAGATGAAACCATGCCAGGGCTCGCGGCGATCCGGTTTCTCAAACGCGACAGCTCTGCGACGGCTAAAGACCCCTCGGTCCCATTGTCATAACCCCGTTTCGGAACGGATTCCGCCCAACCCTTCCCGCCGAACCGTCGGACTATCGAGTTCGTTCGCGCCGAGTCGAGTTCGTTTGTGCCACGGCGCGAGTTCGTTTGTGCCACGGCGCGAGTTCGTTTGTGCCACGGCGCGAGTTCGTTTGTGCCACGGCGCGAGTTCGTTTGTGCCACGGCGCGAGTTCGTTTGTGCCGGGTCGAGTTCGTTCGTGGTGCGCCGAGTTCGTTTGTGCCGCGGCGCGAGTTCGTTTGTACCGGGGCTGAGTTCGTTCGTGCCACGGCGCGAGTTCGTTCGTACCGGGGCTGAGTTCGTTTGTGCCGCGGCGCGAGTTCGTTCGTACCGGGGCTGAGTTCGTTTGTGCCGCGGCGCGAGTTCGTTCGTACCGGGGCTGAGTTCGTTCGTGCCGCCGGCCGAGTTGGCCTGATCGGTCTGGATCGCTGTTTCGCTGATTTCGTACGAATTGCCAAGGAGCACCCAGGACGCGTCCTCGGCGCGGCCCTCACTCTTTAACATCGTGAAATGGACCGGGTCCGCGATCGGATTCTGCGCGGAGCGATCGGAAATGTCAGCAACTACCGTCACGACCGGCGCCGCTGGCAAGTTCGTGACTCAACCTGATCTCGGGGGTGAGAAACGTCGGTTCGGAGCGGTGCCGCGGAGGGGCGCGAGCCGGCGCGGCGAGCGATGGGAGGTGAGCAGGGGATACGTCGGTCGCTCGACTTGAAGGAAACGGCTCCATGCCGGAGCCTCTGCCGGCTTGACGCCCCTCCTGGATCATCTAAACTGTTGGGAACACCCGTTCAACGTGCGACCAACGCCACCTCGACTGCGCCACTCGACACGAAAGAAACGACCCATGTCCACGATGCGACCGTCCCCGGGCTCGGCCGACCCGTTTCGGGGAGCGGAATCGTCACATGCGGGGGTGCCCAGTGCCCCTGATACAATGCAGGTCCGGCCCTGGGCGACTTGCCGCCGGTCGAAGCGCCGTCGGCCGGATTCATCGTCCAGCTCTTCGTGATCCCGGCCGTCGTGGTCGCCATCGTGATCGTGGTCTGGCTCCTGTTCGGTAAGCTCGCCGGCGGCGAGCGCGACGTGCGCGAATACGTGCGGCTGCTCCGTGAGTCCGAGACCAACTGGCGTAGCAGCATTGGCGCGGCGTTCGAGCTCGCCAGCCTGATCCAGAACGATGCCCGCCTCGCCAGCGATGCCACGCTCCTCGGTGAGTTGACCGATTTGCTCGACCACGACCTCGACCTGCTGCGCATCGGGCCGGCTCCGACGCTGATCCGAAGCTCATCCAGTACCTGGCCCTGAGCCTGGGGGCCTTCACAACCCTGGATGCCCGCCTCCCCGATGGTCAGCCGGTCGATCCGGTCGCCGCGCTTTGCCGGGCCCTGGCTCTGCGCGAGGCGACGGTCGTCCGACTGGCCGCCGCGGCGAGTCTGGCGCAACACGCGGCCCGGCTCGAAGGCCGGTTCGATGACCCGCGGCCGATCAAGGCGCTTCAGGAGGCCGCCGGCACGACCGCCGGAGAGATACCCAGCACCAGTGAAATAGAAGCCACGGAGCCCGATGCCGAACTCCGCCGCCTTTCGGTCTTCGCCCTTGGCTTCTGCGGAGGCGACGCCGCGGAAGCGGCCCTTCGCGAACACCTCAACGACCCTGATCGGTTTGTCCGCTACAATGCCGCCATCGCTCTGGCCCGCCACGGCGATCTCTCGGCCCGCGACACGCTCGCCGAGATGCTCTCGACGGCCAGCCTGAACCAGGTCCTTCAGCTCCCCTCGGCCAGCGAGAAGCAGAACAAGGTCGAGGCCATCGAGCTCGAGGCCGCTCCAGGCGGTTCAGACCGCCGCTCGACCGTCAGAAAAAGGAAACGGGCACTCGGGGGAGCGACCTGGCCAGGACCCTTCGCCCACAGGTCGAGGGGCTGACCCGTTCCGGACTGGTTGGCGTTCGGAGCCGTGCCCAGGCGCTGCTCCGGGCGATGGACGCCACGCATTGAATCGAGCCGGTCGCGGCGGGTTACCCAGCTCGACGAGATCGGCCCCGTACCGTCCGCGATAGCTCCCGGACCATCGGATCGAGACGGGCATACCGGGTGTCCCAGTCGAAGCCGTCGCGGACCTTTTCAAAGCCTGCACGGCCCAGACGTCGGGCCATCGATCGGTCTTCGAGCAGCCGCTCGATCGCGTCGGCCAGCTCGCCGACGGCGCCGAACGGCACCAGCAGGCCGTCGCGATCGTGCGTCACGACCTCGACCACCCCTCCGGCCGACGCGGCGACGACAGGCAGGGAGTTGGCCCACGCTTCGAGGAAGACGATCCCGAACGAGTCGGTGCGGGACGGCATCGCGAACACGTCGAGAGCGGCGTAAAAGTCGGGCACGTCGCGGGGTGGGATCGGCCCGAGGCGACGGAGCCATCGGTCGGACGACTCGGACAATCCGGCGGCGAACGCCTCGAAGTCCGGGGTCGCGGCACCGGCGAGCACCAGATGGATGAGCTCGGCTTCCGGCCTCCCGGCGTTCAGACGCGCCAGGGCCTTGACCAGGTCGGACGTCCCCTTGTTCGGGTCGAGTGCCCCGAGCTGCCCGACCACCCCCGCTCCCGGAGGAATCGACAGACGGGCCCGGAGTCGCAGCGGGTCGCCGCCGCTGACCTCGCCGCGCTCGATCGCCATCGGCATGTGCAGGATACGACCGGAATCGATACCCCAATCCGCGACCGCGGGGCTTCCAGCCCCGTGGGGGTGATGATCAGGTCGGCCTCGGCCAGGAGTCGGATCTGGTGCGGTTGGGTGTAGCTGCGATGGACCGGGTCGCCCGGCGTCGCCAGGTGGAGAAACGGGGTCAGCACCAGGGGTGCCCCCGCGGCCCGCGCGGTCTTGAGCGCGGCGTAGGAGAAGATCGTGAACGGGAACCCCACCCCGAACACCACGTCGTAATCGCCCCGGACCCGCTCGATCCCCGGAAGCATCGGCATATAAGACGCCACCCGGCACTGGGTGGGCCAGTGCGGCGTGTAGCTCAGGAGCTTGCGGATATAGCGCTGGAGCGGAAGATGGCGGACCGCGAACCGGCGGACCGTCGCCCCATCCACCTGCGAGACCGACGGCGCATCGACCCGGCACCGCCGACGGTCGTTGAAATAGGCCGAGCTCCTGGGCGTTGCTGGTCAGGACATCCACCTCGTGCCCGGCCGCCACGAACCGGCGCACCAGGGCCCGGCCAAACGTCTCGGCGCCGCCGATGCAGGGATGATAACGATGCGTGAACCAGGCAATCTTCATGGGGGACGTTCCTCGGCTCCTCGCCATCAACGCGTTGAGCCATCCGGGAGTTGCGCCGGCGGCGTTGACCGGGAGAGCCGCGAGACCGGCTGCAATCGATCGTAAACAAAGACCGTGGTCGGATGCCGCCGGTTGGCGCCGCGGAAGACCGCGACCGGCTCGGCGCCTCCGACCAGGGCCCGAAGCTGCTGGCAGTAGGCCCACGGTCCCTTCATGTGCGCCTCGCGCGCCACGACCCAGCGCGCTCGGGGTCGGCTCCGGCCCGGTCGAGGTCGGCGAAGGTGTAGCCGGGCTGTTGACCGTAATAGAGCGTCCACCCCGTCACGTCAACCACCCGGCTTTCGGTCGACACATGTTCATGTATCCAGGTTGCCGCCGAGCGATAGCTGCTCATTCCTTCGTTCACCGGCGCGAGCGAGACGGGCAGATTGATGAGGCTCAGCGGCAGGAGGGCCAGACTCCAGATCGAGGCCCGGACCCACACCAGGGTCGATGCCGGCCACGGCCGGGCGGCGACGGCGCGGGCGGCGAGCCAGCCGACGCACTGCTGAAGTCCCGCCGCGGCCGACGCGATCAGCAAGAGGGCCACGATCATCGCGTGCCGCGGGCTGCAATAACCTCCCGTCGCGTGCAGTCGCCAGAGAGCCAGGATCGAGGCACCCGCGATGATGGCGACCAGAAGCCAGCCACGCGCCGCGCCGGATCGAACGGGCGATGGACCACCAGGCCCAGGAGACCGACGACCGAGAGGCAGAGCAGGGGAGTGGTGACCGCCTCGCGGACCGCGTCGTAAACGGCCTCGGCGGCGAGGGTCGACGTGGCGAGGGCGGACTGGCCGGGCTCGAGCGGACGCTGACGCTCGACCGCCTGCGCCGGCGACCTGGGCGCCGTGCCCAGAAGCCGCGCGATGCTGGGCTTGGTGCCGATGCCTCCCTTGATCGCGATATACGGCCCGACCAGGCAGGTCGGACCGATCAGAAGCAAGCCGATGGCCAGCCACCAGCGACGACGCTCCATCCGGAGCGGGCGGATCAGGGGAATCAGGCCAAGAGCGGCCACCAGCGCGGCCGGCAAGAGCAAGCCCTCGGGGCGGGTCAGGTACGCCAGACCCGCTCCCGTGATGACCAGCAAGAGCCAGAGCGGTCTCCCCTGGCGCAAGAACCGAGGCGCTCCCCACAGGCCCCAGGTCCAGAACAGGAGGAAGGTGCTCTCGCTGAGCGTGTCGGCGAAGACGTGCCCGGTCAGCGGTACAAGGAAGGTCAGGAAGCAGGCGAGCACCGCGGCGCCCGGCCCGAATAGCTCGCTGGCGACCAGAAAGAGCGGCGCGATCAGCAGTACCCCGGCCGTCGCGGACGCCCCCTGCGCGGCGGCCTGCCAGGCCATCGGGCCCTCGCCGCCGATCAGGCGGTGGGCGACCGCTATTGACACCGGGTAGACCGGATGATCGACCGCCTGCGCTAGCCCCTCGGCCCACCCGCCGCGATCGAGCGCCTGGGCCTGTCGGATATAGCGAAGTCCATCGGCGAAAAGCACTTCCGTGTGTAATACCAGCCAGCTAAGCAGCCCCGCCGCCAGCATCATCACGAGGCCGACGCAGGCGCTCTTCCGCGTGAGTGACATCCGGTTCACCCATCCTTGTCGGAGATCCAGGCCGCCGCCGGGCAACCTTACCAACCTTGGCCGATCGTCACAATCACAATCAGCATCGCAATCCACGCCCCCCGGACGACCCAGAAAGCCGCCGGCGAGTCCGGGAAGCTCTTCCCGAAACCTCGGTTCGGACGATACTGGTAGGGAACTTGAGGCCCGCGCGAGCGTCGGCCTTCGGGCAGGGATCGCGGAGGGACCGTCATGGATTCGGACGACGTCGCGGAACAACTCCAGCAAGTCCGCGAGAATCTCCGCGCGGACGAATCGATGACCCGCCCCCCAGCGCCGTGGCGCTGATCTTGATCGTCCTGGGAATCAGCGCGGCGATCCTGCCCTATCTCGACCGGCTCGAGACCCCCTCGCTTCACGGCGACGACTTCGTGCGCCTGATTCAGTTGCGAACCGAGCCCTTGCCGCGGCTCCTGTTCCTGCCGTTCAACGAGCACATGGCGCCTCTCTTCCAGGGGATTTCGTGGCTGACGTGGCAGTCGATCGGAGGCCGGCTGGCCTGGGCACCTCATGCCTTCACGTGGGCCTCGTTGGTTCCCTATGTCGGATGTCTCTGGTTGCTGATCGAGGTCGTCCGGCGCGAGACGGGCTCGCTGCTGACGGCCCTGACGAGCCTGGCCATCTTCAGCCAGTCGTTCCTGGCCTGCGAGACGGTGGATTGGTACTCGGCCAGCAGCTTCACCTGGGCGCTGGCCTGGACCCTGGCCGCGTATCGGGGCGCGATCCGCGCGACCGACGGCCGGCGCCAGGGCGTCTGGCTAATGTTCACGGCCTCGGCCCTCGCGCCGGCCTGTTCGGCGATCGGCCTGCTGGCCGGTCCCCTGGCCGCGCTCCGGGTCATGGGTCGAGGGTCCCAAGGAGAGGCGCTGCGCGGGCGGTCGCCGCTCGTTCCGGCCCTCGCCGGACCGATCGGGACCTCGCTCAACCTGTTGGTTTGCTCGACCTTCCAGTACGGCGACGTGCTGGCCCAGAGCTGGTCGCGACATATCCACGAGGGCGCGGTCCCTGGCCTGGCCGCAACCCTTCGAGCACCGGGAGAGTTCCTGCTACCGGGTCTGTTCGGCCTCGCGCCCCATTTCGGCCGTTATTCGGCGGAGATCTCGCTGGCGCTGGTCGGCGTGCTCGCCATCCAGGCGTGGCGAAGCCGGCACCGGCCGCTGATCGTGATGGGTCTCTGCCTGATTCTCGCGGGCTACGCGATCACGCTGATCGCCCGGAGCGGGCCGGGCGAACCGCCCATCGATCTGGCCCATCGCTACCACCTCTTTCCTCAGGCGGGCCTGGCGCTGGCGCTGGCTCCCCTGGTGCGTGCGGCCCTGCGCCGGTTCTTCCCGCGGCCGTGGCCGGGCGTGCTGGCCGTCACCGCCGTCACCGCGGTGCTCGCCTTGACGCATGCTCCGTGCATCGTGGCCTGGGGCTGGAATTACCGATATCCGGACCAGGTCGCGACCCTCTCGGCTCTTGACCGACTGGGTTCGACGTGCCGGCACGAAGGGATCTCGCGGGCGCAGATCGTCGCCGCGATGGCTCCGGTGCGTTGCCGGGAGTGGTCCACCGACCTGAACCTGTTGTTGATCGTCGACGCTCCGGAACGATCGACGGCCCCCCCTGACCTCGACGTCCGTCGGTTTCTCCTGAGTACCCTACGCCCGGCCGACCAGCGCCTGGTGGCCGAAAGCACGAAAACCGCCGGACCCCGGCGTCGGATGCTTCGCTGAGCGCGACGGCGGGCACCCGATGGCCTCGCTTCTTGCAGTTGCGCTCGATTTCTGTACGCTGAAACGACTCTCTCCGATCGGGCAGTCCATCACGCCGCCGACCAACACCCCGCGAGGTCCGACCATGACACGACACTCCCGGATTCCCACCCTGCTGACCGGAAGCCTGTTGATCCTCTCGCTGGTCCTCTTCGTCAATCGCCCCGCTCGGTGCGACGCGGCGGAAGTTCCCGTCGGCCTGGCCCAGATGGACGTCACCCCCGACACCCCGATCCGCATGAACGGGTACGGCTAGCGCAAGACCGAGTCCGAAGGGGTCGAGGAGCGGCTGTTGGCCAAGGCGCTGGCGATCGGTGCCGACGCCCCCGACCCGGACCAGGGCCCCGTGGTGCTCGTGACGGTCGACAACTGCGGCGTGCCCGGCCACGTGACCGACGAGGTCGCGCGGCGGCTCGAAAAATCGACCGGCCTGCCGCGCGTCGCGGTTCGTGGTCAGCTCGTCGCACACCCACTGCGGCCCGGTGCTGTCCGGCATCCTTCCGGTCATCTTCGGCGTGCCGAGTGCCGGCCGACCAGAAGGAGCGGATCGACCGATACACCCGCGAGCTGACCGACAAGATCGAGGCGGTCGCCCGCGCCGCCCTGGCCGCGCGCACAGCCGGGCCGAGCTTGCCTGGGGCGAGGGCTCGGTCGGGTTCGCCGTCAACCGGCGCGCCTAACGACACCGGCAAGGTGGACCCGGCTCGGCGTCAACCCGGACGGACCCGTCGATCACACCCTCCCCTTGCTCCGCGTCAAGGACCGGGGCCCGATGGCACGGTGCGCGGCCTCGTGGTCAATTACGCCTGCCACTGCACGACACTCGGCGGCGAGTTCAACAAGATTTGCGCCGACTGGGCCGGCTATGCCTGCGAGGCGATCGAGCGGGCCCATCCCGGTGCGATCGCGATGGTGACCATCGGCTGCGGGGCCGACGCCAACCCCAACCCGCGCGGAACGATCGCCCTGACGCCAGGGACACGGCGAGTCGATCGGTCACGAGGTCGATCGACTGCTCCAGGGGCCCCTGACCCCGCTTCCGGGCCCGATCAGACGGCCCTGAAACGGATCGAGCTCCCCATCGGGCCGCTGCCGACCCGAGCCGACTGGGAAGAGCGGCCAGGAAGCCCGGCGCCGAGGGAATGCACGCCCGGCTCAACCTCGAGCGGCTCGATCGAGGCGAGCCGATTGCCGACCACCGTGCCTTACGTGGTCCAGACCTGGGCCTTCGGCGACGACCTCGCCATGGTCTTCCTTGCCGGCGAGGTCGTGGTCGACTACGCCCGCCGGCTCAAGTCCGAAGGCGACGGCCGACGCCTCTGGGTCAGCGCCTACTGCAACGACGTCCCCTGCTACATCGCCTCGCGCCGCCTGATCGGCGAGGGGGGCTACGAGGTCGACAGCTCGATGGTCTACTACGGCCGACCCACCCGGCTCGCCCCCGAGGCCGAGGACCGGATCATCGACACCGTGCGGACCCTGCTGCCGCCGTCGTTCCTCAAGTCAGGCCCGCGATAAGGGCTTGAGAGTCCTCAATGGCCAGGCGGCGGGCCGCCGCTCCGCTCGTCGTCGGTCAGCGGCCGTCGCAGAAAGCGGCTGAGGACCACGGCGGCGATCGAGCAGCGTTCCGGACAGGTAGAACGTGGCGTCGAGGCTGCCGGTCGCGTCCTTGATATAGCCGGCCATCTGCGGCACGAAGAACGCGATCCCCCAGCCCATGAAGACCAGGCCATAATTGAAACCGAGGTTCCGGGCCCGAAGTAGTCGGCGGTGAAGGCCGGCATCAGGGCGAGGCCGCCGCCGTACTGCCAGTAGGCCACGCCCACGGCCAGAAACAGGAGGGTCACGTTCCCCGAGGCCATGATGCTAGGCATCAGGAATAGGCAGGCGGCGGAGATCACGCCATTGATCAGGTAGGCGTTCGGCCCGGCCGATCCGGTCGGAATAGAGGCCCGTCCCGATCCGGCCGGTCGCATTGATCAGTCCGCCGAAGGACGACGAGAATCCAGGCGTTCGCGGCCAAGAAGGCCAGCGAGCTGGCGGTCGCGTTCAGCATCGGCGTTGCGTTGGCGATCACCAGCAGTCCCGACTGCGCCGAGCCGATGAACAGGAACACCAGGACATAAAACTGCCAGGTGCCGAGCATCGCGCGGGGCGTCCAGTCGACCGGGTCATTACTGCCGGCTCGCGGTCGAGGACGTGGTCGAGGCTGACGGCGACGGCCCCGGCGGGACGTAGCCGGCCGGCGGCAAGACCAGGAACCGGCCGGCGATGATCACGACGACCGCGAACAGGATTCCCAGCCCGATGAAGCTTCCTGAGAGACCGTAATGGGCGATCAGGGTCTTGGCCAGCGGCGAGATGTAGATCGCCGCACCGCCGTAGCCCCCGACCACCAGCCCGACGATCAGGCCGCGCCGGTGGGTACCGAACCACTTCACGGCCGCCGGGGTGGTCGAGGCGTATCCCAGGCCCATCCCGATCCCGCCCAGCACGCCGAAACCGAGGAGCAATCCGGTGTAGCTCTTCAACAGGCCGGCGAGGATGCAGCCGCTCGCCAGGAAGATGCCTCCGAGGGTCGCGCCGAGCCGCGGGCCGTATCGATCCTGGAGCCGGCCGCCGGGGATCATGACCAGGGCGAAGATGAACCCACAGAGGGCATACGCCCAGGTCGCCTGGGCATCGGTGAGGTAGGTCCAGCCCGCATTCTGAGCCCGCTCATGGGCGAGCCGGCGGGGTGGAGCTTGTCGGCGATCAGGTTGGCCTTCCAGACGCTCCAGGCGTAGAGGATGCCCAGACAGAGGTTTACAGCCGTGCCGGCGAACGTCACCACCCAGGCCCGGATCGGCACTTTGGCTTGCGAGGAGTCGACCATCCGCGGCTTCTCCCAGACGAGCACGGACCGAGACGAGAGACCGAACCAGCGCGGTGCGATCTCAAGAAGAGCGATGACGATAAACGGCAACCCCGCGCCGGACAATAGGGTCTCGCGAGGGATGCGGACCCGCCCGGGAACTGGTAAGGTCATGGAGTTCCAAGACGCGAAGGCAGGACAGGGGAGTCCCGCCTCGACGTCCTCAATCGGGGTGAGAGGGGTATCGGCCTTGAACAAGGAAAGGGGAACGCGAGCATCGGCCTGGGCCTGGAGCGGATGTCTTCTCGCCATCGGGATGATCGCGGCGGGGCCAACGCGGAACGAACCCGAACCAGCGAGGCCGCACGTCCTCTCGAACTCCGAGAAGGAACGGCTGCGGACTTACGCTCGGGACACCTGGAAGACCTTCGAGGCTCTCACCGAGGGACGGGAGCTGCCCTCGGACGGCCTGTGCCGCGAGGAAGACGGCCGGATCACGCTCACCGAGCATACCTCGCCGACCAATGTGGCGATGTATATATGGAGCATCATCGCGGCTGAGGAACTGGGCCTCATCGCGCCGTACAAGGCGCATCGGCGGCTCGATCGGATCATCGCGACGCTGGAGAAGATGACCCGGCCGCACGGGTTCTTCCTGAACCAGCTTGATCCGCGCACCTCGGAGCCCTTGAAGATCTGGCCGGGGAGCAACGAGCCATCGCGGCCGTTTCTCTCGACGGTCGATAACGGCTGGCTCGCCACGGCCCTGATCATGGTTCGCAACACCCGAAGCGAATTTCGCGACCGGGCCGATGCGCTCCTGCGGCCGATGGACTTCGGTTTCTTCTACAACTCGCCCAACAAGAGCCGGATCGATCCCCACGCCGGTTTGCTTTACGGTGGCTACTGGACCGACACCCAGAGCTATGGCTGGGCATACGGGATGGTCAACAGCGAGCCTCGGATCGTCAGCTACATAGCGATCGCGCGGGGGCAGGTGCCTCCGGAGCATTATTACCGGATGCGCAGGACCAGGCAGCCGACGCAGACGGAACAGAAACAGGTCCCGGACGGCGAGACCCGGGTTTACCTGGAGGTGCCGGTCTTCGAGGGACATTACCACTACCGCGGGTTAAGGATCGTGCCGAGCTGGGGCGGGAGCATGTTCGAGGCCCTGATGGTCCCGCTGGTGGTCCCCGAAGCACGCTGGGCGCCCCGGAGCTGGGCGATCAACCACCCGCTGTATATCGAGGCCCAGATCATTCATGGTCTGGAGGAGGCCCGGTACGGGTACTGGGGATTTTCCCCGGCGTGCAAGCCCGAGGGAGGTTATGAGAGCTACGGCGTACCCGCGATCGGCGCGATGATCGACGGATACGGATCGAACGACGACAACACACGCTACGACCCCATGAACCCGCCGCCGCCCGGTGCGTACAAGAACGGCGTGGTGACGCCTCACGCCGTGTTCCTCGCCCTGCCGTTCGCGCCCAGCGAGTCGATACAGAACCTCGACAAGCTCCTCGCCGACTTCCCGATCTATGGCCCCTTCGGCTTTCAGGATTCGGTCAACGTCACGACCGGCGTTGTGTCGCGGTGCGTGCTGGCCCTGGACCAGGGCATGATCCTGGCGTCGATCGCCAACGTGCTGGCCGACAACGTGATGCAGCGCGCGTTCAGCGAGGGAATGATCGAGGAGGCGATCCGCCCGCTGATCGCCCCGGAGGAGTTCACCGCGGGTCGTGGGCCGGACCGGGACCGCTAACGGGTGTCGGATAGACGGACCATTGCGACGCCTCGGCCTGGGAGGGAGCCCGCGTCCGTTCCCGTTTACCGGCGGAAAGGAAAGCAAGTCGCTGCACGAGCCGTCGGCCGACGGCTTCTCCCCAGACCGCACTGCCCTGGGGCGAGAAGTGGACATCGTAGAGATGGCCATTGAACAGGGGGGAGTGCTGAGGCCGTCGACCGGTCTCGACCGCCTCGGCCATCAGGCGAAGATGAGCGTCGACAAAGTCATCGGTCGGGTCGAGGAAGTCGAACGCGGCCTCCTTCCACAGATTCGAGGCCCGGCCCGGATAGTACCCCTCGTTCCGGGGACCGACAACCTGAGTCTCCCACGGAGCGGCCACGAGCAGGCAGGGGACCTGGCGGCGTCGACAGAAATGGTCGATCTCGTCGAGCCAGTATTGCGCCTCGGACCAGTCGCCCCTGCCACGCCCGGCGACCACATCGTAACCGCCGCCAAAGTCGTTGGGACAGACGCTCAAAACCACGAACTGGGGCCGGATTCGATCAAAATATTCGCAAAGCGTGGCGTAATACTGTTCCGGCGAATAACCGATGTGCCCGGTGTTCAGTAGCGAGACGCGCTCGCCCCAGGCGCGTTCAAGGAACCGCCGGAGGTATTCGGCCGGGGTCTGATGGTCGAGCACGAAGATTCCCTGCATGAAGGAATCGCCCAGGATCAGGCCGCGGCGCGGGGCGTTCGGGTCGGGCTCGGGTCCGCGGCAGCCCCAGGAATTGGTCGTCTGGTACGACTCGGGCATGATCGGCTCGTGATAATCGGCGGCCTGTCGACGGACCTCGGGCGTGTCGGGCAGAAAGAAGAAACTGGTCAAGCCGCGGGTCATGACGTGGTCCTGAAGCCAGAACGAGCGGACATTCGGCCGCATCCGGTAGGCCCGGCCGTGATTGTCGGCCTCAAAGACCAGGGGCGAGAAGACGATGGTCCAGTCGATGTTCGCCCACCGCAGCAGAACCTCGTCCGGACCCATCCGCGCGGCGGTCAGGATGTGGCGGAGGCCTGGCCGGGCATCATACTTGAAGAAGTCACGGTAGGTCCGTCGCGTCGCCTCGATCCCGCGGCGGCGCTGTTCGGCGAGGTCAGCGTCGATCTCAGCGCGCGGAGGCTCGATTCCCAGGAACCCCAGCGCCGCCCAGTTGAGACGACGACTCGTGCGCGAGCTCACGTACCGCCCGGGAGGTGTCAGCACAACGATTCCCGCGAGGACCAGCAGCGTCGCGGCGAAAATTCCCCACTTGAACCGCTGTTCCCACCGAGCCGATCGCTCGAACGCGGGAAGCAGGCGCTGCCGGAGCCGGTCAGGCCCCGGCTTCCTCCGGAACGCTTCCCGACAGCGCGTCCAACCTCCAAGGATCGTTCTGCTCATACCCTCATCCACCAGTCCGCACGGACCACGAGCAACATTCGGAAGCCGGCAGGCTTTCGAGGTTACGGTCAACGCGATTCGGATGGGGGGGTAGTTCGGGGAACCTGGACGTTGCCCCAGAACTCTCTTTCAGGATCGCCGCTCTCGCGGGATTACGCAAGGGGCTATTTCAGGCAGGCGCGAGCCAAGCCGGTGAAGTGGGAGAACCGGTCCGATCGAGACAGGTCGGTTGGAGCCGAAAGACACATTTCCGATATGGCTTCAACCTACCGCCATCCCGAGGAGGAATCGCGGCAGGCTGAAGCCTACCCGCAAAAAGGAGAGACCATCGATACCCGCATCAGTACGGTACGTTACCGCTGAGCGAGGCGTATTCCTTCCAGACCTTTACGGCGTCGTCGCGGAGCATCTGGAGCTCGGGGATGCTCCGGTCGCCCGCGGTCTTGGTAAACTGTTCGTAAATGAAAGCGTCGTCAAATCCACCATATTTCTTCGAGTCGGCGACGCTCGCGCCGTAAATGATGGCGTCAAGTCCCGCCCAGTAGGCGGTGGCCATGCACATCGGGCAAGGCTCGCTCGATGTGTAAAGGATGCAACCGTCGAGCTTCAGTGCTTTGAGACTGCCACAGGCGTTGCGGATCGCTTCCATCTCACCATGCCAGGTCGGGTCGTGGTTGGCCACCACGTGGTTCGAGCCCTGACCGACGATCTTACCCTCACGGTTGACGATCACCGCCCCGAAGGCACCCCCGGTCCGTTTCTCGACACCCGCCATCCGCGAATTGGCGATCGCTCTGCGGAGAAACTCCTCGTGCTTCGACTCGGGGAATCGCTCGCGGATCTCCTGGGCCGTCAGCCAGGTCTTCTGAGAGACCTCGTGGTTGGCGCTGGACGTCGGGCTTGCCCCTGCGGCATGCGTGCCTCGGGCCATCGAGAATCCGAGCGCGAAGGCCGCGAGCAGAGCCAGACTTACCGGCAGTGCCGTGAGAACCAGGCGTCGGGACGCCAGGGGGCGAAGTGAATGGATCATGCGTGTATCCTCACAACAACCTTGAAGGTCAAGGAACCATCGACGACGGGCGAACGACTCACCGTCGCTCAGACCAGCCGTGAGCCCGAGCGAACGGGCTCACCACCTTCGCGGCGACGTCCTATAAAGACTCTTAGTACGTTTTTGCGCGACGGGTCAGGGAATTGCCAAAATAAGAGACGGTGCCACACCCCCGTGGGGTGGCACCGTCTTGGTCTGATCTCAAAGCGGGCCGTTTTCGGTGAAGGAGGAACCGCACCGACCTGTTCTGGTCAACGTCAGGGACAACTCAGGCACGCGGGTACCGCGACGGGGACCATGGTGCAAGTCTGGACCGGAACCTGACGGGCCACGACCTTGGCGACGCATCGGTTGACCGTGACGGGAACCTGCTCGGGCACGCAGACCGGCACCTGTCTGCTGGCGGTCTCGGCGACCATCCGGCAGGTTGTCACGGGCACCATCTCGGTCCGCTGCTCGGCCACCATCGAACAGGTGGTGACGGGGCAACGCTCGACCTGCTCCTCGGCCACCAGGGTGCAGGTGCGGACCTCATAAGGCTGGACCCGCTCCTCGGCCACCATCGTGCAGGTCGTCACCGGGCAGTTCTGGACCCGCTCCTCGGCCACCATCGTGCAGGTGCGGACCTCATAAGGCTGAATCCGCTCCTCGGCCACCATCGTGCAGGTCGTCACCGGGCAGTTCTGAACCCGCTCCTCGGCCACCATCGTGCAGGTGCGGACCTCATAAGGCTGAATCCGCTCCTCGGCCACCATCGTGCAGGTCGTCACCGGGCAGCTCTCAACGCGTTCCTCAGGAACCATGGTGCAGGTCTGGACGGGGACCTGGCGGGTCATGGTCTCGGCGACATACGTCGTCTCGGAGATGTTGCGGACAACCGGCCGGGAAACGAACACGGTCTGGCAGACGTTACGCGGCGGGCACTGAACGGCGACCGTCGCAACCGCGCCTCGGTGGAAGCACTTGAAGAGACCGCGGGGGGCGCACTCGTCGCACGGTTCGGGCACGCGGACCTGCCGCTCCACCACCGGACCGGGAACGGTGACCATCTGCCGCTCGTAGTAGCCACATTCCTCGGTTACCTGTCGCACCGTGGTCACCGGCTTCATGACGGTGTACGGCTGGCAAACCATCGAGGTCTGTACGACCGGCCGCATCACCGTGTATCGGCGCTCCTGATTCACGGTCTGGTACACCGGCTTCATCACAGTGTACCGACGTTCCATCTTCTGCGTCTGCACCACCGGCTTCATCACCGTGTACCGGCGCTCCTGATTCACGGTCTGGTACACCGGCTTCATCACCGTGTACCGACGCTCCAACTTCTGCGTCTGCACCACCGGCTTCATCACCGTGTACCGGCGCTCCTGATTCACGGTCTGGTACACCGGCTTCATCACCGTGTACCGACGCTCCATCTTCTGCGTCTGCACCACCGGCTTCATCACCGTGTACCGGCGCTCCTGGGTCACCGTCTGATACACCGGCTTCATCACTGTGTAGTTGCGGGCGACCTGCGAGGTCTCCATCACGGGCCGCATGACGGTGTAATTCTCCGTCTTGTAGCCCATGCGGTAGCGGGTCTCCATGACGGTCTCGGCCTGCGTTTCGTAGACCGTTTCATAGACCGTCTGCATCACGTTCGTGCACTGGGGAGCCAGCGTCACGACGTTACAGGTGGTCTGAATCACCGGCGCCGGGGCGCAACTATGACAGGCCCCACCGCCGTACGTCGCCCAGGCCGGGGGACTCGCTCAGGCCCCCGAGGACCACGAGCACGCCCGCCAGGCGACGCAACTGTTTCATAGGCTCCGACATGCGTAACTCCTCAAACGGTTGACCGGGCATTCCAGTTGTCTCGTCGTACGGGTGGTCGCGATGGCCCCAACCAGGCGAATCCGAGGAGAGCCATGCCTCGTCCCTGAGAAACCCTCCTGTTTCCCCTCTTTACCCACATGCGGCAAACAATGCCTTCAACCGACAACAACGCGCGAAACGATCGCATCCGATCCAATATAACATGGGTAACTTGGGAAATGAGCGGAAACCCGATTTTTTCTAAACTCTCGCACAGGCACCAGCCGATCCTGTTGGATCTCGATGCCGGAGCCCCGGAACCCTGAGGTCAACGCAAGAGGCGCGCCAGGACGCCCGCTAGCCATCATAGTTTACGTAGACCCTACAGAGTTGCAACAGCTCGCTCACAATAGGACGATTAGGTCGCTTCCGTCAAATTTAAACCGACTAACACGTCAAAAAAAACCGGAACCCCCCACCAAATTCGAGGGGTCCCGTGTCGTGGTTTGTCGAATGTACAAATTCGACCGGAAATTTGGATCGAAGCAGATCACTTCTCAACCGGAACGAGCTCAAAGGACTCAGCGCGGGGCCTGGCGGCCTGTCGGACATCGGCTTCGAGGTCGGGGAGCCGGGCCAGGCGCTGGTCGCGCGCGGCCGCGCGAAGCTTATCGATCTCGGAACGGCTGAGCTGGGGCATGCCCAGCCAGTCGGGGATGTTGACCTGGGACAGGACGATCCCGCGGAAGACCCGGTCGTGATGGTACTTGTTCTTCAACTCGATCGCCTGCTTGACCGTACGGACCTGCTCGGCGATCGGCCCGGAGGCGAGCGCGGGAGCCGCGAGGTTGACGCCGCGGCCAAGGGCTTCGTGGCTGAACTCGGCCAGGCGTGCACCTCCGCATCGGACCTCATAGCGGCCGGGCTTGAGGCCGTTGACCTTGAGCGTGTACTGGTTCAGCTCGTCGAGCACGTCGGCCCACTCGAGGATCGGCCGGGCGTCTTCGGGGAAGAACGGAAGAGCGGCGTCAAGCCGCTGGAATCGGAGGACCTGGCCATCGCGGACGATCTCGCTGATGGTGCAGTTCTCGGTGTCAACCTTCGCCGCCCCCGTCTCGGGCGCATCGAGATGGATCGTGGCCGAGGAGACGAGCGTCGGGAAGCCCAGCCCCTTGAGGATACCGAACGCCATGAGCGACTGGCCGGGGGGGCCGGGATGGACGGCATCGCCTCCGGTGATCCGGGGGTAGGGGTTGAGGGCTGCGCGGGCCTTGTCGAGCACTTTCAAATAGGGATGGAACTGATCCACATAAAGCCCGCCGTTCTTCTCGGCGATCGCGCGGACGCCGTCGGCGTACCGGTCGAGGGTCTGATTATAGCCGGTCAAGGCGGTCGCGCCGGGTTCGCCGCCGTCGAGCGGCTGGGGGGTGATCCAGGCCATGCGAATGCCGGCGCTCCTCGCCTGGTCGGCCATCGACTGAAGGCCCTTCATGTAAGTCTGGTAAAGCCCCTCGTCGAACGGTCGATAACCGCCGTCGTTCATGCCGAAATCGACCGTCACGGCGGTTGGCCTGTACGCCAGGACGTCGCGCTCGAAGCGCTTCTCGCCCCCGATACTCCGGTCGCCGCCGATCCCGACGTTACGGAACGTGATCGACCACGCCGGGAACCGGGTCACCGTCCACATCTCGACGTAGTTGCTGTAGAGGTGTTGTTCGGTGATGCTGTCGCCGATCATGACGACGCGGTCGCCATCCCTGAAGAAGAAGCCATTGGGCTCGTTGTCCGCGCGGGCCGCGGGGAGGGCTGACAGGACCAGGCCGATCGCGGCGGCAAGCAAGTGGCGGCGATTCATCAGAGGCGTGCTCCCGGGTCTGGGGGGGTGAACCTAATCATTCGTCTCAATTTTGAAAACGATACGGCAACCGTGCGATGTTGTCACGCGGTTGCCGTATCGTTTCATTTCCACGAGGCTGGATCATCAACTCCAGCGCGAGAATCCGGGACGTGGGTCGCGGCTCTGCATGCAGTTGGCCTCGACGTCGCCCATGACCTGCTCGCTCGCGGGGTCCCAGGCGAGGTTGCGGCCGAGCCGGATCGCGATGTTGGACAGGTGGCACGTTGTCAGAACGCGGTGGTGCGAGGCGACGTCCGAGACCGGCGTCGATCGGTCGCGGCAGCATTCGACGAAGTTGCCCATGTGGGTGTCGATTCGCTTCCCCTTGCGGAGCGCGATGAGGACCGACTCGGCGATCGGGTCCGTCTTGAGGGCGTCGACGGCCTCGCCGGTGAGCTTGCCCCGGCTGACGAAGATCGAGCCCTTCTCGCCCTCGAAGGTGATGCCGTTCTCGGTGTCGTCGCGGATGATCAGCTCGACACCGTTATCGAACAGGCAGCGGATGTTGAAGGCGACGGCCGTGTTATAGGTGTCATCGACGAGGGGACAGCCGCCGCGGAAGGGGACGGGGTGCTCGGCGGAGATGACCTCGACCCGGGTCGGTCCGGAGTTCTTCCTTCCCGATCGCCCACTGGGCGATATCGACGTGGTGAGCCCCCCAGTCGGTCAGCTTGCCGCCGGAGTATTCGTACCACCAGCGGAAGGTGCCATGGCAACGCTCCTTGATGTAGTCGGTCTCGGGCGCCTGGCCGAGCCAGAAGTCCCAGTTCAGCGAAGCCGGCGGGGTCGTCGTCCGGAACGCCTTGCCGCGCGGGGCCGAGCCGACCGCGCAGGTCACGCGCTGGATCTTACCAAGCCGGCCTTCGCGGACCAGCGCGATGGCGGTCAGGAACCGGTTGTTGTTCTCACTACGCTGCTGGGTGCCGACCTGGAAGACCTGCTTGCTGTCGGCGACGGCCTGACGGAGCTTCTTCCCCTCGTCGATGGTGAGGGTCAGCGGTTTCTGGCAGTAAATGTCCTTGCCGGCCGCCAGCGCCGCCAGCGCGATCGGGACGTGCCAGTGATCCGGGGTGCTGATCGTGACGATATCGATGTCCTTGCGGTCGAGCAGCTTGCGATAGTCGTCCAGGACGTCGCCTTTACGCTCGCCGATCTTGGGATCGTCGCGGGCCTCCTCGGCGTGGGTCCGGTCGACATCGCAGAACGCGACGAGATCGCCGTACTTCTTGGCGGCGCGTGCGTCGCCCTTGCCCATGCCCCCCAGGCCGATGCAGCCGACCCGGGGGCGGTCATTGGGGTTCTTCGTTTCATCGGCCATGGTGCGGGGCGAGCCGAAGCCCGCATGCACCAGCGGCACGATCAGACCGGTGGCCGCGGTGTTCCTGAGAAATTCGCGGCGAGTGGACCTGGATAGGGTGGTCTCGTTCATGGTCGTTCGTGACCTCGCGTACGAAAATGAGTGGCGGTGACTGCCCATCGGAACCTGACCGCCACTCTAACCGAGCCAGCGGCCTGAAGGGACAAGCAAATCCGTTCGATCGATCGATCGGTCAGTAGGCATCGGCGCTCAGAACCTCACCGTTGGCCATGGTGCCCAACGCCCACCAGGTCACGGGGTTGATCGAGCTTTTGACTACGTGTACCGAGCCATCCATGAACAGAGCATTGACCACGCCGGGATGGCGACTCATCGCGGTCCCAGCGATCCCATTGTTATTATTGGCGGAACTGTTGAACGCGCAGTTCCATGTGTTGGGTGGCATGACGTGGTTATACTGTCCCTCGTCCACCCCATTATTCAACCAGTTGCTCCCGGCCGGGTCGCCGCCGACCAGGCCAGCAGACGTGGTCGGGTACGGGGTATTCTTGCACGCCTGGTAGGCGACGCTTGAGCTATTTGACTGGAGGGCCGACTGGGGACCGGCCTGGATATACGAGGCCGAGGGCCTCATGTTATCGAGCACGTTCCGGTTTTCATTCGAGATGCCGAGACAGCGCTCGGCGATGCCTACCGTGTTGCTGGTTCCGTCGGTGATCGAGGCCGTCGTCACCGGCTTGTCATAGTTGGGGTCACCTCGGCCGTAGAAGGGGCCGTTGTTCGCGTCGCTCTGGTACATCGCCAGTCCATCCGAACCGGCGTTCAGCGCATAGTTTGTATGACCCCAGTTCGTCGTTAACCGGTTCACATCCGAGGGACAGAGGAAGACACTGAGCTGCATGTAGGAAACCGTCGTGTTGCAGGCGCAGGCCCCGCTATTGTCTCCCGCCCCGCATGGATAGGGCTTTTGATTGCTGATCGGCATGAAGTTGAGCGAGTTATACGCGTTGACCTGCTCGATCTTCGATAGGACGAATGTCAACCCTCCCCATGAATGGTACAGCGGCAGATTGCCGGGAGGAAAGCATCCCACCGTGTCGTGGTAATTGTGGATCGCGATGCCGAACTGCTTGAGATTATTGGTGCACTGGATGCGCCGCGCTGCCTCGCGCGCGGCCTGGACGGCCGGTAGAAGCAGGGCGATCAGGACGGCGATGATGGCGATGACGACCAGAAGCTCGATCAGCGTGAAACCGTGACGAAAACGACGAGTCATGACTCCTTCTCCTTTACCCATTGACAATGAATCAGACCGAACGGCAAAGACGGGACACGACCGACAGAAGGGATAACGACGCGCAGGGACCCGCAACGGGTCAGGCCGGGATCAGGCACCTGACATTATGGCTACATGAGAATTCAATCGACCCGTTCAGGGGCAAGGACGATTGGTCGTTCGTCGCGGCTACGAGCCGGGACGGCCGCGGGCGTAGGCCTCGGTGAGATCGCCGGGCTCGAGCGCGGCATCGAAGATGAAGAATTCGTCGATTCGACCGTACAGGTTGCGGACCGGCGTTAGGTCACCCGATATGGGAGCGCCCCAGTTGCCGATCTCGGCGGCACCGATCTCGAGCTCGAGACGGTCGACTTCCGCCAGGTCATGACGCGTGTCGAGCCGGCCGTCGACATAGTGAGTGATCGTGCCAGCGCTGGAGTCATAGACGACCGCCACGTGAGTCCAGCGGCCGAGTCGATCGGGGCTGAATACGTGGGGCGAACGATAGTTGGTCCAGTGCCGGCCCACTTCCTGATGAACACTCAGGCTGATGTCGCCGTCCTGGTTGATCTGCCAGTGCGGCTGGCGCGGATAGAAGCCGTCCGTGAGCAGGAGCGAGCTGAGGCGATGGGGCAGGGCATCGACACGGACCCAGGCCATGAGCGTCAGGGCGCGGTAGCGGCCCGGGATCTCGACCCGGACACGGTCGCCGGGGCGCTTGAATTCGAGGGCCCCCTTGCCCGGCCATCGCCCTTCGACCCAGTCGCAACCCACGATCGCGCCGTCGGAGACCGCCACGCCCGACCGCGATGGGGGCGCGAGGTTGACCAGAGTCCGGGACCGAGAACGGGCGACCGTGTCGCGCTCGAACGCGTAGTGGGCGACCAGTCGCGAGTCGCTCCGCCAGGCGGCCAGGTCGCCCCGCCAGTGAGTCAGCCGCCGCGCGATCTCCTCGGCATCGAGCCGCTCGATGTCGAGAAACGAGGGAAACGTCCGTGGCTCACTGCCCGGGGGACGGACCGTCATCGCGCCCGCCGGCGCGATCGAGAGGCCCTGACCCTCGGTCAGCTCGCGAGGCGCCCGCCCTCCCGGTCCGCCGGCACGAGCGCCCGGATCATGGATCTGGACCGAGCCGTCGATGACGTAAACCTCGGCGCCGCGGTCCTGACCGACTTCCATGACGAACTCGGTTCCCAGGTCGACCAGGTCGGCGGCGGGCGATTCGATGCGGAAGCCGCGGGCCTGGGGTGGGACGTGTGCCCGGAGCTTGCCCCGTCGGCAAAGCGCCCGATCACTTCCCTTGAGATCGAGGTCGGCGGGGCCCTCGACGATCAGGGTCGCGCCGGAATAGAACTCGAGCTGGAGCATCCCGCGCTCGAACCGCAATGGCCCCGAACCCAGCAGCGTGCCCACCGCGGGCCGCGAGGCGCCCGGCTCCCAGATCACGTCCACGGCGTGGGTCAGGATCGCCACGCCGCCGCTGACCAGCGGCTCGGCTGCCGCGGCCATGCCGCCACTCGAGGCCGCGGGTCGAGGCCGGTTGAGCCGTTCCGCCGGATGCCCCGTGAGCCGGAACCCGATCCACGAGACGAGGCCCAGCATACACGCCGCCGCCAGCAGGAAGGGGAGGATTCGCACGATCCGCCTCCCCGGAGGAACCGCGGTCAACGCGGACGGGGCCGGACCGCCCGGAAGAGGCTCGGGCTCAAGGACAGGACTGGCGGGCATCCGGTCCCAGCTCAGCAAGCAGTCGAGCAGGACGTAATCGGTATACGCATCGAGCGCGGCCGGGTTGGCCTCGAGCGAACGCGGCGAGCCGGCGCTTCTGATCAGGCGTCAGCTCACCGTCGGCCAGCGCCATGAGCAGTTCGTCAAGCATGGGATCGCGGGGTGATGTGTCATCAACGTTCATGCGCGATCTCCGGCCGAGAGGGACTGACTGACGCACGCCAGCAATGCCTGGCGAATCCGGTGTAGCGTGACTCGGACCGAGGCGACGGGGCGGCCCAGCTCGTCGGCGATCGCCTGGACCGAGCCGCCCAGGTCGTAACGTTTGAGGATCATCTGCCGATGCGCGGGGCCGAGCTTGCCGAGGCATGAGCGAAGCGCGTCGAGCCGGGAATCGAGGTTCTCCACCTTGGGAGCCATCGAGCGGGCGATCGCATCGAGCGCAAGCTCGTCGAACAGCTCGTGACGGTCGCGCCGGCGTCGCTTGTAATAGGCCAGGACCTGGAGATGCGCGATCGAACAGGCCCAGGTCAAGAACGGCCGGCGCGGGTCGTACTCGCCAAGTTTCCGCCAGAGGACGAGATTGACCTCCTGGAGAATGTCCTCGACGTCAACCGGAGCCAGGACCATCGATCGGATGTAGGCGAAAAGCGGTCGCTGCGCGGCGGTAATACGGATGACCGCGTGCTCGTAAGGGCCGGAGTGCTCCGCGCCACGGCCGTGGTCAGAGCTGCCGCTTGCCGGGGTGTTCAGGTCCATGAGTCCAGAGTTTCCCGTCGGCATCGGTGTCGGACTCCGAGACGATCGGCCGGCGGTTTTGCCGCCGGAGGGCTGTTCTTTTGAATTGCGAAGATTATGGTAAAGAGTTAGCTGGAATCCTCGACTCGTTAACAAGACCTTCGAAAGATCTTCGAAGGGGAGCCAGAACCAATGAGCGAACCGCAGTCGGAATCAGGCCAATTTCCCAGTCGACGCGATTGGTTGCGGACCGCCGCGGCCTCGACCGCGGCGCTGGCGGCAGGCGGCCTCGTGACGGATCGCCTCCGAGATGCCGACGGCGCCGAGAACGTCGCGACCGACCATGCCGATGGATCAACCGAGCTGATCGTCCGTTCGAGTCGGCCGCTCGATCTGGAGTCGCCGGTCCAGGCATTTGACCAGTTCCTGACGCCAAACCACAGCTTCTTCGTCCGCAGCCACTTCGGTGCGCCAGTCGTCGATCCCAGCGACTGGCGGCTCGAGATCGTGGGCCTGGTCGAGAAGCCTCTGACGCTAGCGCTGCGCGACCTGGCGGGATTCCGGCAGGTTCGGATGCCGGCGGTGCTCCAGTGCGCGGGCAACGGCCGGGCGTTCTTTGATCCCACAATTCCCGGCGTTCCCTGGGAAAAGGGGGCGGTGGGCAATGCCGAGTGGACCGGCGTCCGGCTGATCGATGTGCTCGCCGGCGCGGGAGTGAATACCGATACGCCGGGCCTGCACCTGCACCTTCACGGCGCCGATTTGCCCCCCTCGCCCAAGACGCCGGCGTACTTGCGGAGCGTTCCGCTGCTCCAGGTGTTGCGCCGCGACGCGATACTCGCGACCCGGATGAACGGCGAGCCGCTGCCGGTGACACACGGCGGCCCGGTTCGCCTGGTGGTGCCAGGCTGGACGGCGAACCACTGGGTCAAATGGCTCCGCAAGATCAACGTCGCGACCGAGGAAGCGCCGGGTTTCTATCAGCAGACCGGTTACAAGATGCCCAAACACCCCGTGCCGCCGGGTGTCGACATCAAGCCCGCCGACCTGGTGCCGGTGACCGGCATGACGGTCAAATCGCTGATCGCGCGGCCGATGGCGGGGGCGAAGGTCGCGGCCCAAACTGGCAAGATCGCGATCCAGGGCGTCGCCTGGACCGGGCCGGACGCGGTCGTGGAGCGGCTCGAGATCGCCCGATCGGCCGAAGGCCCGTGGCAGTCCGCGCTTTACCACGCCCGCGCGGCAAGGGACCTGGCGACTCTGGACGGCCGAGATCAACCTCGGCGCTGAGGCCCGGCGCGGACCGGTCCGGGTCTTCGCTCGCGCGACCGATTCGGCTGGCCAGACCCAGCCGGCGGTCACTCCCTGGAACAAGAGTGGTTATCTCTGGAACGCGATCGATTCGGTCGAATTCGAGGTGGTATGAATCTCATGCGAACCCGGTCCTTGCTTCTCTCGATCATGACGATCATCCCTCTGGCCTCGGCCTGCTCGTGGATCATGAGCGGTTCGGTGGACGCTCAGCCAGCCCCAGCGCCGGCGCCAACACCGGCCATCGCCGATCTCGACGCCGACGACCGGCTTGAAGTCGGCCAGGCGGCGTTCCGCGACAACTGCCAGATGTGCCACGCGCCCGAGATGGTCACGCGACTGCGCCTCTCCGAGAAACAATGGGGAGCCGAGATCGACAAGATGATCGGCTGGGGCGCCCCCGTTCCTCCCGAACAGAAACCGATGCTTCACGAGTATCTGGTTCATGCGTTCTCTGACCGGAAGGCCAACCCGGTCCCGCCACCCCAGCGGATCAGCGAACGCGCGGCACTGGCGACGATCCAACCCGAGACGGCGTCGGCGCCCCTGCGCGGCGACATCGCTCGCGGGGGGACACTCTACGCCCAGCACTGCGCCACCTGCCACGGTCCCGACGCCAGGGGGGGTGACCTGGGCACGTGCCTGGTCGCCCGACCGGTCCTGTATCGGTCGAGTGAGTTCAACGAGGTCGTCGCCAAGGGCCGGCGCCGGATGCCCGGCTTCACCGCGGCGCTGAAACCTGAGCAGGAGGCTGATCTCCTGGCGTGGCTCCGGACGCGGGGATGAGCCGCCTTGAGAATTCCCCCCTTACTTCGCCAGACGATTCGCCTGGCGGATCAGGTTCAAAAGCTCGTAGCGGTAACCCGATGGGTCGGAGTTTAATCGCAGGACCATTCCCAGAAGCGCGGAATAGCTGAAGTTCCCCGTATAGGTCGAGTTTTTCAGGAGCATGCCGAAGCCGGCGACGGTGGCGGCAAGCTGGAAGTCGGGCGACGCCGCGGCGAAGTCGCGGCCGTCGTCCACGACGCCGAGCTCGATCAGGTGGCTGTTGTCGGCGTCGGGACGCTTGTAGCGGAGCTTGACAGCCAGCGATTCCGGGCTGGCGATGGCGGCGTTCTGGGCAAGCTGCTCCAGACGCTGAGTCTGGAAACGGAGCTGGTCCACCTGGACTCCGTTTCCGGCCTTGGCCGCCGCGAGTTTCGAGGCGATGCCTTCCGGCACCAGCTCGTAAAGAGCGGTGACGTGGTGCCCGGCGCCGATCTCGCCAGCGTCCTTGCTGTCGTCGTTGAAGTCGCGATCCTGGAGCATGCGGTTCTCGTACCCGATCAGGCGATAGGCGCCGACGTGGGCGGGGTTGAACTCGACCTGGATTTTCACGTCCTTGGCCACGGTCACGAGCGTCGCGCCCATCTGCTCGACCAGTTCCTTGCGGGCTTCCTGAAGCGAATCGATGTAGGCGTGGTGACCATTGCCCTGATCGGCGAGGGTCTCCAGGGTCCGGTCGTTGTGATACCCCATGCCGAAGCCGAGCACACTCAGAAACACGCCGCTTTTGGCCTTGGCGGCGATCAGTTGCTTCAACTCGGCCTGGTCGGTGATGCCGACATTGAACTCGCCGTCGGTGGCGAGGATCACCCGGTTGACGCCGTTCTTGAGGAAGTGGGCGACCGCGGTGTCATACGCCAGTTGAATCCCGGCGCCGCCGTTGGTCGAGCCGCCGGCGTGAAGCCGGTCGATCGCAGCGACGATCCTGGCCTGATGCTGACACGACGTCGAAGGAAGGACCAGTCCCGACGCTCCCGCATACACCACGATCGCGACCCGGTCGTTCTCGCCAAGCTGCTCGACGAGCAACCGAAGCGCCGACTTGACCAGCGGAAGCTTGTGCGGGTCGTCCATTGAACCCGAGACATCGATCAGAAAGACGAGGTTGCACGGCGGTCTCTGGTTCTGATCGATCGGCCGCGCTTGCAGCCCGATCCGGGCCAGCCGGTGCGCCGCATTCCAGGGACATGCGGCGACCTCGACGTTGACCGAGAACGGCTCGGCGCCGGAGGGCGGCGCGTCGTGGTACGGGAAATAGTTGATCATCTCCTCGACCCGGACCAGTCCCGGCGGCGGAAGCTGGCTCTGATTCAAGAACCGCCGGACCAGGGCGTAGCTCGCGGTATCCACGTCGATTGAGAAGGTCGAGAGGGGGGCGTTCGAGACGCTCTGGAATGGATTTTCCGGAGGAGACTCTACCCTTTGCCTGCGAGCGGCATCCTGACCGGCCTGGTTGGGTGAGTTTGGTGGTTCGGAATCCATCGCGGCCATCCGAGTGCGCGAGAGCGGGGGGAGATTACGCGAATTCGCACGCCCACCCATCACAGTCATCGGAGCTTTCGAGAACGCGGGGAGCGTGTGCGTGTTGGCACGCCCGTCCATCGGATTGGTCGTTCCCTGGTCGGCCAGGAAGGTATTCGTATCCAGGTTCTCGGCCAGTTTATACAACGAATTGGAGTCCAGGGCATAATCCCTATCGCCGATTCTGGCATCGCGTTTGGGGAGTGGAGCCTCGGCCGGAGGAGATGCCATCGGCGGCCCGGTGGCTGGTGTCGGGTTGTAGAAGGCCAGGGCGCCTTGAAGTTGCTCGGCGGCCTTCGTCGACTCACGGGCGCTGTTCGGGGCCTTCATCAACAGGAGCACGCTTACCCCGATCAGCGACGCCGCGGCTGCCAGCCCGATCAAACGCCAGCGGAAGCGTGGGCGTTTGAGGTGTTCTGCGTCGAGGGATGCCGTGACCGCGTGATCAAACCCGGCCGCGGGTTCGGGCACGGACTCGCGGGCAAGCTGTTCGCTCAGGAGCCGCGCGGTGGCCTGGATCTCGGCCACGAACCGGCGGGCATCGGCTGACCCGGCCAGCACCGCTTCGAGCACGGGGCGATCGGGATCGTCGGACGGCAGCTCGTCGAGAGCGAGCGCGGTCCAGCGGGGGTCATTCGGATCGAAGTCGTAGGGCATGGTTGGAAACCTCGCTCGCCGCAACAGGAGGACTCCCGCTCTTGATTTCGTTCTCGAGTTCGAGCCGTTGGCGCAGGGTTTTGATGCCGACATGGATCAGGTAGCCGACATTGGTGACGGTGTAACCGGTGATCCGGCTGATCTCCTTGTAGGAGAAACCGTTCTGGAACTTCAGGCGGATCGTCTCGCGCTGGCCGTCGGGCAGGGTTTCGAGCAACGCGAGAACCCGCGCCGTGTCGTCGTTCCGCTCGGCCAGGGCGGCGGGATCGGGCTCGCTGGCCACCTGGCCATTGGCCTCTTGGTCGCCCAGCGCGGTCATGCGCTTCTCCTTCCTCAGGACGTCGAGCGCCCGGTTGCGGCAAACCGTGAACAACCACTCGGCCAGTCGCGGCTCGAGATCCACACGGCCCGGCTCTTTGATGGCACAGAGCCTCAGGAATGTCTCCTGGACCACGTCTCGCGCGGAATCGCCGTCACGCAGTAGTCGCGCTGCGTAGAGCGTCAGGGGCCTTTCGAACCGCGCCAGGGCGGCGCGGACGAAGCGACCATCCTCGTTACTGGAATCGCCCTGCATCGGCTCGCCCGCTCAAGGAACGGAACGTTGGCGTGAACCCATTCCTCTCGTTAGACGATGCGGGCGGACGTTTCTTAGGAAATGATTCCGACCTAACTCATGAATCTGAACAGGGCAGGCTTCGATGAAGCCTGCCCTGCAAACCAACGGCTTGAGAGTCGATATTCATTCCATCGTTCAGGAACCGATCACCCGACGACCCACAGAGGGCAATCGCGGCGGACGGCCTCGTTGGCAGCGAGCGCTAGCCGGGCAAAGGCGAGGACCTCGGGGCTATCGGCCACCCAACCGTCGTCGGGATCGAGGTCGAGTCTGGAGGAGCCGATTCAGGCCGTCGTCGTCGAGCGGCAGCTCCCAGTGGCCGGTGAGCTCGGCAAGCTCGGCCCTCAGTCCCGGCAAGCTGGCGCACCGCAAGGTCTCGCCGGCCGAGAGAGGTAAGGAGACCGTCTGTACGTGGGCGGGAAGATAGACGCCACGCCCCTCTTCGCCCAGGGCCAGCAGGTTCGGCAACCGCTCCGACCCAAGGGTCTCGACCGCGCGGGCCTGGAGGTCACTCCAGCCGCTGCCAATCAGCTCGCCGAAATGACGGGGCGGAACGCCTTCCCAGTCCCCCTCGGCTCCGAAGGCATGGTCGAGCAGACCCGCTACCTCGTTCGCGAATGGCTCGTCGAAGGTTCCCCGCGTCCCGCCCACCGTGAAGGACAAACCCATCGTCAAACCCCTGATGGTTTCGATCCGAACATCACGCGACGCCGAACGGCCCGCACGAGACAACACGACAGGAAGGGAGAGGACCGAACCGAACCGGAAGCCTGGGACTGGATTCGCCCGTCGCCAGGCCGTATCCTGAAAAACCAGTCGAAAAATCCAACGATCAGCAGACGGGTCTTCCTGAGTTTGGCCCCCCGCGCCGACGCTGTCAAGAACCAGATTCAAGGAAAGGGCTGATTGATGCCAAATCGTTTCTTCCTGGCACCCCTCGGCGCGATCCTTATCTTGATCTTGATATCTCCGACGTTTGCGGACTCTGGGAAAACTAAGCCATCTTCGTCGCCGTCACCACTTGGCTTCACCACCGACAGCCGTGCCGCCGAGATCGCGGCCGAAGCCAGGGCACTGAGTGTACCGAGCCCCGAGCGGGCGCGGGGCTGGCTCCGAACCCTGACCGAGGAGCCGCATGTCGCTGGCACGCCTGCCGATCACAAGACGGCGGTGTTCGTCCGCGATAAGCTCCGCGCCTGGGGCTGGAAGGCCGACCTGGTCGAATACCAGGTCCTGCTCAATTATCCGGACCGAAATGTCGGCGCCAGCGGCCCCGTCCTCCAGTTGATCCAGCCCACCCGACAGGCGCTGCCGATGACGGAGAAAGCCTCTGGCCGCGGATAAGGACTCGGCCAGCCTCGACGCCTTTCCCGCGTTTCACGGATACGGCGCCAGCGGGTCGGTGACGGGGCAGGTCGTCTACGCCAACTACGGCCGCCCGGAGGACTTCACGGCGCTCGAGAAATTGGGGATCGAGGTTCGTGGTAAGGTGGTCCTGGTCCGCTACGGTGAGCTGTTTCGTGGACTGAAGGTCCGCGCAGGCTCAGCAGCGGGGGGCCAAGGGCGTCCTGCTCTACTCTGACCCTCTGGATGATGGCTACGCCAAGGGCGACGTCTATCCGGTGGGACCGTATCGTCCCGACTCGGCCATCCAGCGCGGGAGCGTGCAGTTCCTGTCGCTCGGTCCGGGCGATCCGTCGACCCCTGGCACACCTTCGACGAAGGACGCCAGGCGTCTGCCGATCGATTTCCGGAATGGGTTCCCGAGAGTTGAGGAAGGCCAGTCGGATGAAAAGGTCCGCAAGTGGGAGCAGGCCAGCGGCCTGAAGCGGCTTGACTATTACGCCTCAATTCCCGCCTTGCCCATCAGCTACGGCGCAGCGCGGCCGATTCTCGAAGCGCTGGGAGGTCCAAATGTCCCGACTGGCTGGCAAGGAGGCTTGCCGATGGCCTATCACGTCGGGCCCGGTCCGGCCGAGGTCCATTTCGAGACCTGGATGGACTACCAGGTCCGCCCGATCTGGAATGTGATCGCCACCTTGCCCGGCACGGTCGAGCCTGACCGATGGGTCCTCGTGGGCAACCATCGCGACGCCTGGGTCTACGGCGCGGTCGATCCGTCGAGCGGGACCGCCGCCACGCTCGAGATGTGCCGCGCCCTGGGCTCGGCCGTCAAGCACGGCTGGAAGCCGCGCCGAACCCTGGTCTACGCAAGCTGGGACGCCGAGGAATACGGGCTTGTCGGCTCGACCGAATGGGTCGAGGACCATGCCCGGGAACTCGACGAGAAGAGCGTGCTGCTTCTGAACGTCGATTCGGCGGTCGCCGGTCCCGAGCTGGATATCGACGGCGTCCCATCGCTTCGCGACTGGTTCCTCGACGCCGCCGCCGCCGTGCACCGACGTCCGTACGGGCAAGACCGCTCAACCAGGTCTGGCTGGCCAAGCAGCGTCAGCGTTGGGCGAGCCAGGACCCGGTTGACCTGCCCGACCTGTTCGGCTCCGATAAGAACCCGGAATCCGAATCGGCCCGGACTCGGCCGCGGTCGCGGCCGACCGCCAGGTTCGTGCCCCAGATGCGTCCGCTCGGGTCGGGCTCGGATTACACGGCGTTCGTTGACCACATCGGCGTGCCGGCGATCGACGCTGGGATTCAGCGGCCGTTACGGCGTCTATCACTCGGTCTACGACAACTTCACCTGGATGGAGAAGGTCGGCGATCCCGAGTTCATCACCCATGCCAATGCCGCCCGCCTTCTACACAGTGCTCGCCATGCGCGCCGCCGCCGCCGAGGTGGTGCCTCTAACCTTCACGCCGTACGCCGAGGCGCTGCGGGCCCACACCGACGATCTCCGCCGGATGGTCGAACGTCTGGCCCGTCGGCGCGAGTCCGAGACCGATGCCGAGCCTGGCAACGACGACCCGACGACCGCTCCCGACGCCGAGGCACCACTCACGTTCGAGGGCCTCGACTCAGCTGGTCCGGGCCATCCGCGCCTTCCACGCACAGGCGGCCGCGCTCGACCGTGCCACCGCGAAGCTCTGTCAGCGGAACGACGTTCCCTCCGACCGGCTCTCCCGGCTCAATGACGCGCTGTGAGGATCGAACGCGCCTCTGCTCATCGCCGACGGACTCCCCGGACGTCCCTGGTTCAAGCACAGTATCTATGCCCCCGGCACCACGACCGGATACGCGTCGTGGCCCTTGCCAGCGATCCGCCAGGCCATCGAGGACACGGAACGCCTCGCTGCTCGCCGCCCAGACCATCCTGACGCCGCCCGGATCGACGCCGCTACCCAGGCCATGAAGTCCGCCGAGGAGCTGGCCCGTTGACTCCGCTTCAGGATCGATCCGCATCGATTCCTGGATTCTTCGACGAATTTCCGTGTAAGAACCTTCCATCCTCTCCCATCCTCGACACTCGCCTGACGGAACCCCTCTTTCTTTCTCAGTGGACGTATTGATGCAAACCAAAGATCTTCCTCGCGTTCTCGGTCCCAGTCGAGAGCCTGTGTGTGGTGGTGGGACTGGTGATCGGCTCGGGCATCTTTATCGTACCGGCGCGGGTGGCACGCGACGTGCCCGCGCTGGGGCCGATCGTTCTGGTCTGGCTGGTCGGAGGGGTCTTCAGCGCGGCAGGCGCGCTCACGCTGGCCGAGCTGTCGGCGATGCTGGCCCAGGGCAGGGGGGGCCTACGTCTATCTGCGTGACGCCTACGGACCCTTGCCGGCATTCCTCTTCGGCTGGACCGAGTTCCTGGTGATCCGCGCCGGCTCGATGGCGACACTGGCGGCGGCGTTCGCGCGGTATCTGGTGCTCAATGTCCCCCCGAGTCCTACGCGGTCCTGGTCTGGCAGGCGGTGGCTGCGGTCGGGGCCATCGCGTCGGTGGCGACGGTCAACATCCTGGGCACCGCCTGGGGGGGTCGGCTTCAGGTCGCCGGTACGATGCTCAAGGTCGGCGGCGTGCTCGCTCTGCTTGCGCTTCCGCTGGTCATTGGCGGACCACGCCGTCGCGAACCTGACACCGGTCTGGCCCCAGTCGTTCGGGACCTCATGGCTCCCAGGGATATGGCCGCGGCATGGTGGGCATCCTCTGGGCCTATGACGGCTGGGTCAACCTGCGCCGCTGGCCGAAGAGGTCCGCGAACCCGGGAAGAACGTCCCGCTGGGCCCTGATCGCGGCATGGCGATGCTGGTGACGCTCTATATCGTGGTGACCCTGGCGTATCACTGGGTCTTGCCGTTTGCCGACGTCGTCGCCGCCAGCAAGGGCGAGGGAGCCACCCGGGCGATCGCCGCGTCATACTGTCAGAGGCTGCTCGGTCCGACCGGCGTGCAGTGGCGATCACGCTGCTCGTGATGTGTTCGACCTTCATCTCGCTCAACGGCAATGCCCTGACCGGTCCTCGGGCCTACTTCGCCATGGCCCGCGACGGCCTCTTTCCCGCGACTCCTCGGCCGGATTCATCGACCCGGTTCCAGACCCCGGCCAACGCCATCGCGACCCAGGGGCTCTGGGCGATCGTGCTGACCCTCGCCGCCACCGTGCTCATCCTGATCCCGCCCCCAGACGTCATCCCAGGCGGTCATGCTGCCGTCGGCGGCCCTCAAGGCGTGGTCCAAGCTCAACCAGACGCCGCTGTACGATGTGCTTGTTCACATACGTCATCTTCGGGGCGAACATCTTCTACATGCTGGCGATCGCCAGCGTGTTCGTCCTCCGCAAGAAGCACCCCGAGTGGCCTCGACCTTACCGGACCTGGGGATATCCCCTCACCCCGGCGCTCTACGTGATCGCCGCCTTGCTCCTTTTGGGCAACATGCTCCTCGAGACGCCCACCGAGTCCGCCGCCGGCCTGTCAATCGTCGCGGCGGGCCTCCCGGCATACGTCTGGTTTCAGCGAAGGAACACGGTCCTCGCTTAACGTTGGAGCGAGGCGACGGCTTCCTCGATCGATGGCCGCTCCAGGGTGGGCAAGACCGCTTGCAGACGCTCGCAGTCGAGCGAGACGTCGGCGGGGCGAGGTTCGGGGCCGGGGGCGTCGCGGCGTTGGTTGGGCTGGACCAGCGAGGGGTCGAGTCCCGAGGCCAGCGCCACCCGGCGCATCAGGTCGTACCGGCTGACACGCTCGCGACCGGCCAGGTGGAGCAGTCCGGCGCGGGGCCTTCGGCGAGCAGGGCGAGTGCCAGCGCGGCGGTCCTTAGATCGAGGGGCGTGCGGACCTCGTCGTCGAAGAAACGAGTGGATTCGCCCCGTCCGAGGGCGGCGAGGCTTCGATCAAAGAAGGTGGCGAGCGGTCGGCCCGACGCGACGGGCCGTACAGCAGGCTCAAGCGGACGACCAGAGCCAGGGCCGCGAGGTCGGATCGCTCGAGCAGCAGCTCCTCGGCGGCCCGCTTGGTCCGGCCGTAGGCGACGACCGGTTCGGCGGGGTCGTCCTCGCGGTTCCAGGGGCGCGAGCCGTCGAAGACCAGGTCGGTCGAGGTGAAGACGAGCCGACGCCGCTGAGCGGCGCAGAAGTCGGCGAGGCGTCCGGTTGCGGCGACGTTGATCTCCCAGGCGCGGTCCTGGTCCTGGTAAACCTGGTCGGCGCGGCTCCAGGCTGCGGCGTGGACGACGACCTCGGGGTCGGCCGCGTCGAGGGCCGCGGGTGTCGGCGGGGTCGCACAGGTCAACGGGCCGAAGCTCCAGACCGTGGCGCTGGCCGTTCGTCCGGCCGCTCCACAGCGTCAGCGCGTGGCCTCGCGCCAGCAGGGTTTCGGCCAGGTAGGCACCGAGCTCGCCGCTGGCACCCGTCAACACGATCCGCATGATCGATTCCTCCCTCCTGGTGCGTCGCGAACGTCGGGAATTCGCCTGAATCCCGCCCAGGTTACCGCCGATCATACGAGACAACGTCGGGACAGGAAGGACCAAGGTCCCGGATCGAACCTCAAAACGCACTCCCATCTCATTCCTTGATCCGTCGAACGCGGGGCGCGGCACGACTGGCTCGGACCGGAGCGGACGAGCATGGCCAAGCGAAGCGAAGTGGAGGCGCATCTCAATCGAAAGGGCGAGGGAGCAGGCGATGGCCATGCTGCTGGAGATCCGGGAACTACCGCTGGACGACTTGGTCCTCGACCCGAATCTGAACCTGCGCGACCGGCTCGACGACTTCACGGTCGAGCGTTATGCCGAGTCGTGGCAGCGGATGCCGCCGGTCACGGTGTTACGAGGTGGACGGCCAGTGGCTGCTGGCCGACGGCTTCCACCGCCACGCGGCGGCGGTGATGCTCGGGCGCAAGACGATCCGCGCCGAGGTCCGCACGGGCTCGTTCAACGAGGCGCTCGACTTCGTGGCCGGGGTCAACCTGTTCCACGGCCTGCCGCTTGACGCGTTCCGAGCGGCGGCGGGCGGTCGAGGTCAAGCTCCGGCTCCACCACGACTGGTCGGACCGCCGGCTGGCCGAGGAGCTGGGGGTCAGCCGCGAGCTGGTGGCCAAGACCCGCACGAACCTGATCGACGGCGGCCAGGTCCCGAACAACCCCGGCCGGGTCGGCGCTGACGGCAAGACCTACTCGTCGGCCGGCTTGCCCAAGGACCCGAACGAGCGCCTGCCCAAGGGCAAGCCGGTCGCCCAGCAGGACGACCCTCGCGATCGCGGCGGGCGCGAGAGCGACCGCCGCCCTGGGACGACGCCACGTCCCCGCTCCCCTCGCGATCGCCCGGTCGATCGTCCGCGATACGCTCCCCGCCGGGGGCCAAGCCGCCGATCTCGACCCAAGGCGGTCGCGCTGGCCGACCCGATCGCCCCCGCGGCCCCGACGATCGACGAGATGCTCGCGCTGATGGCCAAGCAGATCATGGAAATGATCGCCTGGACCCAGGCCGAGGGGTTCGTCGAAGCCTATCAAGCGGCCAGCGGCAACTCCCGCGGCCTGTTCCAGACCGCCGTCATCAAGCTGGCCGCCCGCGCCGATCAGTTGCGCAAGCTCTGATCCGAGCACCGGGCGAGACAGACAACGGCCGTCAGAGCAGGTCGCAGAGCACCGTATCGGCCAGGAAGAGCCCCTCGCGGGTGAACCGGACGCGGCGGCCGTCGTCGTCGAGCAGGCCGCCGGCGACGGTGCGGCTCGAGGGCCGGGCCGGCCAGGGCGTCGAGGTCGAAGCCGGTCCGGCGGGCGAAATCGTCGTCGGTCGATTCCCGGCGCGGTCCGGCGGAGCATGAGCACGGCGGTCTCGCGCGCCCGGGCCTCGGGATCAAGCGTCTCGCGTCGGGCCGGTCGCCGATTCTCCCGCCTCGATCCGGCGGAGGTACGCCGGCAGGTCGCGCGTATTGACCGACCGGACACCCTCCACGTACCGAGCGGCCCCGACCCCGACGCCGAAATAGGCTGTCGTTGGCCCAGTAGACCAGGTTGTGCCGCGACTCGTGCCCGGGCCGGGCGAAGTTCGAGATCTCGTACTGGCGAGGCCCGCCGCCGCGAGCCGGTCGATCGTGTGGGCGTACATGCGCCCGCTCGACCTCCTCATCGACCGCGTTGACGTGCCCGGTCTGCCACTGCTTCCAGAGCGGCGTTCCCTTCTCGTAGACCAGGCCGTAGCAGGACAGGTGCGCGCGGCTCGAGACCCGAGCGCGATCTCCAGGTCGCGCTGCCCAGGTCTCGAGGGTGCGAGCCGGGCACGCCGAAGATCAGGTCGAACGACCAGCGCGGAAAGACCGGGCGGACCAGGTCCAGCGCCCGGCCGACCTCGTCGGGGGCGTGGTTCCGCTCGAGGACGCGGAGCAAATCGGGCTGGAACGACTGCGCCCCCAGGCTGACCCGGTTGACCCCCCCGCCGGCCAGCACGTCGGCCTTGGCCTCGTCGAGCGTCCCCGGGTTCGCCTCGACGGTCCACTCGCCCCCCTCGGCCAGGGGAAAGCCACGCGGCGACCTTCGCGAGCATCCGATCGAGCTGAGCCGGGCTCGAGCCGGGTTGGCGTGCCGCCGCCCACGAAGATCGTGTCCACCTCGCGAGGCTGTCCGCCGGTGGCCCCGTCGCCATCTCGCGTTCGAGCGACGCGAGATAGCGATCGGCCAGATGGTCCAGGCCAGCGACGAGCGAAGTCGCAATAGCCGCACTTGTGGCGCAGAACGGAATATGAACGTACGCGGCGCACGGCCAGCCGCGCAGGCCGCCATCAGGACGAGGCAGGTCCGGGGTGTTCAGGGGACGGCTTCCAGGAAGCGGATCTCGGGCATACGGGCCTTCAGGGTGGCCTCGATGCCGAAGGTCAGGGTCATGATCGACGACGGGCAACCCTGGCACGCACCGATCATGCGGACCTGGACGATCCGATCAGGGTCGATCGCCGACGATCTCGACATCGCCGCCGTCGGCGTGCAGGCCGGGCCGGACCTGTTCCTCAAGCGACGGCCTCGATCCGACGCCGCAGATCGGCCTGCTCGTCCGCGGTGAGCGGCGCGGGCTTGATCCACATGGGTACGATTCCTTCCGGGCCGTCGCCACCCCTACGCACGACATTCACACATATACACGGTTCAATAACCGCCACCGTAGCCGCCCCGACCGCCGCCGCCATACCCTCCGCCCCCGCGAGGTCCGCCGCCACCGCCGGGGGTACGGGGCTTGGCCTCGTTGACGGTGAGCCGTCGGCCGTCGTGGTCGGTGCCGTCGAGCGATTCGATGGCCGAATCGGCCTCGTCGTCGTTGGCCATCTCCACGAAGCCGAACCCGCGGCTCCGGCCCGTTTCACGATCGCTCAGGACCTGGGCGGACGTCACCGCCCCGTACTGCTCGAACAACTGTTGCAGGTCATCCGACGTGACCGAGTAGGAAAGATTTCCGACGTAAAGCCGTTTCGACATCGCGTGCCCGCCCGAACCGCTGGCCCAGGCTCTCCCCCAGTTTGCCGCAACCGGGACTGAACGGAACCGACCGAATTCTTGTGCATCGCCTCCCGGGAATCGAGCCCACGGGAATCGAGCCCGTGGCTTCGCCTCCAGGATGCGAGGCACACAGACGACCCCCGGAACCACTTCAGTCCCATCGTGTTCGGCGGCCGATACCGGAGATCTCCGCTCGGTTACCCGGAACGGATGACCTCGAAACATCGGCAACGCCCTGGGGATCGCTGCATGTCGTGAAGTATAAGCGCGAGGCAGAGGCCCTTCAACGTAAAAATATACCCCGGGAGCACGGAACGCGGTGACACTCAAGATCGTGCTCTGAAAATGACTTTGCCATCGTGCTTGTCTCTTGCATGCCCCTCGTCCGATCGTTACGACGGAAGCGCGGCCCGTCGGCCGCGGAATACAGGCGCGACTGGTCCATCGAACGTGGAGTGTGCCCCATGCGTGCGTCGTTGCGTTGGTTTGGTCGTGTCGGCTTCTCGCTCCTGCTCATGGCCGGCGCGATCCCGGTCGAAGCCGGAACCTTGCAGGTCACCGTTCGGAACAGCGGCGACACCCGGGGCGAGACGCCCGTCGTGGTCGCGCTGGGCCACCCCCTCGCCGCGGGCGTCTACAGGCTCAAGCCCGTCGATGCGGCCCAGGCCGACGCGGGCCAGGCCGCCCAGGTCTTCTCGGACGAGGGCAAGTCGTATCTGGCGTTCATTCTCGAACCCGGCGCCAGCGCCGGCCGGCACACCTACACGCTCGAACCCGCCGCCGACTCAACCGGCGCGAAGCAGGGAGTCGCGCTTCAGAATGATGGCGCCAACATCAAGGTGATCGCCAGCAACTCGCTCCTCACCGAATACCTCAGCGACCAGGCCACGAAGCCTTACTACTATCCCGTCATCGGGCCCACCGGGGCGAAGTTCACCCGCGAGTTCCCGATGGCGAAGAAGCCCGGCGACGACACCGACCACAACCACCAGCGCTCGCTCTGGTTCAGCCACGGCGACGTCAACGGGTTCGACTTCTGGGCCTCCGACCCCCTGAACGCCCCGAAAAAGAACTTCGGGTCGATCAAGGAAACCGCCAGGAAGACCCTCGTCGCCGGACCCGTGCTGGCCCTGATCCGGACCACCGACGACTGGCTCGGCCCCGACGGCAAGCGCGTCTGCGAGGACGAACGGGTCGTCACCTTCTACGACACCAGGGAGGCCCGCGTCATCGACTTTGACGTCACCCTCAAGGGGACCGAGAGCCCCGCCACCTTCGGTGATACCAAGGAAGGGATGTTCGGCCTCCGCGTCGCGTCGAGCATGGACGTCAAGAAAAAGAAGCAAAAGGCCGACGGGACCATCACCAACGCCGAAGGCATCACGGACGACGCCGCCTGGGGCAAGGCCTCGCCCTGGGTCGATTACGTCGGACCCGTCGACGGCCAGACCGTGGGCATCGCCATCCTGAACCACCCCGACAGCTTCCGATACCCCACCACCTGGCACGTCCGCGACTATGGACTCTTCGCCGCCAACCCCTTCGGCTGGCACGACTTCGGCATGAAGAAGCCCGGCGCCTACACCCTCGCCCCGGGCGACTCGATCCGGTTCCGATACCGCGTGATCCTCCATAAGGGCGATACCCAGAGCGCCGGTATCGCATCAGCCTTCGAGGGATACCGCACTCCCCCAACGGTCGAGATCAAAGGCGAGTAAGCCCATCGTCAGCAGATTTGAACCACACGGATCACAAAGACAAAGAACGGAATGGTTTATTTCTTTGTGATCCGTGTGGTTCAAGCTCCCTCACTTCGGAATTCCTGGCTCCATCGGCGTGCCTGGGAGACAACTCCGGTGACAGGCACGTCGTGCGGTTCGACCGGCAGGTCGTCGATCCACTGGCAGTCGAGGATCAAGGCCCACGTCGGAACATCGGGTCGGAGGGTGGGAATGAGTCGGTCGTAGTGGCCCGCGCCCCGGCCGAGGCGATAACCGCGTCGGTCGAAGGCCAGGCCGGGGACGAGCACCCAATCAACCGCCTCGGGGGGGACCACGGCGGTGCCCGGACGCGGCTCAGGGATCGACAGCGTTCCCGGTATCAGGTCACGCGCGGGGTCGTCGATCCGGTGGAGGACCAGCCGGCGCCTTGCCCGGTCCACACGGGGACAGACCAGCGCCTTGCCGGCGCTCCGGAGGGACTCGAAGAACGGCCCGGTGGCGATTTCTTCGGGGAAGGCGCGGGCGTAGAGCAAGACCGTCTGCGCAACGTCGAGACCCGGTAGCCGTGGAAAACATCGGGCCAGCTCGGCCTCCTCGCGGGCTCGGGCGATGGGATCGAGAGCCAGGATGCGCTCGACCATCGCGCGCCGGAGGGTCCGCTTGCGCTGGACCAAATCATCGGCTGAGGAAGCCGGGTCCGACATGGAGCGAGTCGTTCGGGGTGAAGCCGAGCGAGTCAACCGGCCCGTGGCGGCCTTCGGCGAGAAGGCGGCCACGGGCCGATCGTTTGATTCCAAAAAAACCTCCACCGCAATGCCGGTGAGGTGCTTTTGAGAACCCGCAGTTCAAGTGGGTGCCTCAGGCCATCAGGGACAAGCCCAGCGGCCGATTGATCGGCTCCCAACGGGTTTTCATTGGTTCGCCAAAAGGATCACCCCGTGTCGAACATGGCAGAGGTTTTTCGCCCGGCCAAAGCCGAACGAGGTTACTGTAACGTCGATCGCCCCCGGTTTCAAGGCGGCCTCGATCAGATCGCGGCGCGGTCGTTTTTTCGCGATATCCCTTGCCTTTCGCCATGTCCCCCCACCCGGGTTCGAGTTCGTTTGTGCCCGGCGCCGAGTTCGTTTGTGCCCGGGGTCGAGTTCGTTTGTGCCGCGGCGCGAGTTCGTTTGTGCCCGGGGCCGAGTTCGTTTGTGCCGCGGGCCGGCAAATCGGCAGGATCAGCGCAACCTGTCGCTCTGGTGCAATCATGCGTATTGTCAAGGAGCGCCCAGGACGCGCCCGAAGCGCGCCCTCCTCTGGTTAGTATCGAGAAAATGGCCCGGTCTGGAACCGGATTCCGCGCGGGCGCGCGGAAACGCCCGCGGTCGCCGTCAGAATCGGCACCGCTGGCAGGGAGGGGACGGACTTTTCCGAGGACGGACGCCTGGCGACAATACCGTTGATTAGCCGCAAGCACCTGGCATTTCGGTGATTACGAATTCGTCCCCCCTGGCGAAGGGGGGATACAGGGGGGTTCTTCAGCGCCGCGATCACTCGCGATCCGGCCTGGCAATTACCCCCCAACCCCCCTTTGCAAGGGGGGCGAACTGGTAATCTCCTGTTTCACAACGACCTATGGCTAATTCAACGGTATTGCGACTTACCGACGCCTCGCCTTGCGCCCGGCTGGCCTGGGCTCGACGCTGGCGTCGGTTGCCGCGGAACGTCTTCGGTGCGGCTGGGGCCGGCGTCGAAACGGCCGGTGCGACGGAGGTGATTTGCTCGGGTTGCTCGACCTCAGCGTCGTCGTCGTCCAGGTCAAGGTCGGGATGGACGACCTCGCCCGCGGCCTCGGCACGCGCCATCTCGCGGGCCTCGGCATCGAGCGCTTCCATCACGGCGAACATCTGGTGGATCTCGGGCGACTGGTGCTCCTGCGCTTGCTTGAAGTGATAATCAAACATCTCGTCATCGGTGTAGAAATACGGCATCGACTCCAGCTCGACCGCGGGGGGCGGAGGCGATTCGACCCGTCGGTCCTCGGTGGCGGTGGGCAACGTCGCGGCGAACGCCGCGGCGGCGGCGGGGTCCTGCGTCAACAGCTCGTCGTGCGCCTGCTTCCATTCCCGCTTGATCGCGGTCTCATATTTCCGTAAACGTTTCGTGGTCGCGCTCTCATGAATCGGCATTCCCGAGGCGGCCAGCATCTGCTCGTACTGATCGAGCTCGTCGAGGGCGTGTTCCTGCTGCTCGCGGAGCCGATCGACCTCGCGCTCGACCAGAGCGACGAGCCCGGCCCGGTTCGAGGGCTCGGGCACGCGCCGGAACCCGTCGCGAAGCGCCGGGTGAACGCCCAGCATGTCGAACGCGATCCGGCGCTGGTCTTCGTCCCAGGTCTCGTTGACCTCGAGCGCCGAGCCGAGATCTTCCCACTGATCGATCAACCACTGGGCGCCCTGGCGGGTCTGCCGCAACCGGATCGCGACCCGCTGAGGGTCCCTGGGCAGCCGCGCGGCGAGATCAACGGCGTGCTGATTGCGGTCATCGTCCCAGAACAATTCCGCGCGTCGGATCGTGTGCGCGAGGTCTTCGAGCGTCATCTGCTGGCAACGATCAAGCTGGACCGAGGCGAACGCCATCCGGCCGACGAGCCAGTGGTCGTAAGGCCCATCAGCCTTGAAGTGATCGGCGATCTCCTGCTGACGAACCCTGGCGGCGGCCTCCATCTCGGGAGGCAGGACGACCTTGGCGCGGGTGCCGTCCTTGAGGGCGTTTCGACGCGAGGCGCGCTTGCCCTCCTCGGTCTTGGGACCGCCGCCGCGCTTCCTGGGAGGGCATTCAACGGGCTCGGACACAGCCAGCTCGGCGTTCATCGCTCCAGCCTCAACTCACGAGGAGACATCAGGATGCGCCGCGGCCCCCGACCTGCCCGCGATGGCAAGCCGGAAAAGACAGGGTGGCGGCGTCATGTCATCGTCCTGGGTTATCGGCGTAGACTGGAGAGGATATTCACCTTTTCGAGATAAAAATCGATGCACTCACGAAGATGAGTGGGATGAGGGGTCGGTAGGGAGCTCGATATTCGGCGGGGGTTCGCCGATCGTTCAATCGCGGTCGGCCACCTGGGCGGCCTTGAGCCGCTGAAGCTGGTCGCGAACGCGGGCGGCTTCCTCGTATTCCTCGAGGGAGACGGCGAGCTCGAGCTGCTGTTCGAGCCGTTCGATCGGGCCGACGGGCGCTCGGCGTCGACCTCGCGGCGGAGGCGGAGGAGGAAGCCCAGCTCGAAGAGCTCGGCCTCGTTTTCCGACTGGCCGTACTCGCGGAGGAAGGCCCTGATCCGGGCGATCCCGTCATCGATGGCCTGGAGCGCGGCCCGGTACTCGTTGCGGGCGAGCTCGATGGCGGCGCGGCGCGGGTCTGCATCATCAGGACGTACGGGCGGTACTTGTCGAATTCGAGCTTGTCGCGCTGGCGAGCGGCGTGCTTGACCACGAAGGCGAAGAGCTGGAGGTTGCGCTCGGTATCGCGAACGACGAGGTCATACCGCTGGAGGTGGAACGCGGCGAGATAGCGGTGGTAATACTGAAGCCCCTCGCGCATCAGGGCGGAACAGGCCGACGAATCGAGCTCGTGGGGCTCGCCCCGCTGCCGGGCGACCTCCGCCTGGCGGAGCAGGGAGTCGAGCAGCGACTCGTCCTCGCCGATCTTCCGGCCGTCGGGGCGGCCGTCCAGCTCCATCTGGATCAGGCCCAGATCGCTCCGCATCTGGATCTTGTCGCGGCCATCGTCGCCGGCCACGATCCGAACCTGGAGGTCTTCCGGGTCGTAATCCCACCCGTGTAAGATCCGCGTGATGTCCTTGCTCAAGCGACAGATCTCCAGCGATCAACTCACCGATCCCATTGACCTCTTGTTGTTACGCGATCGCGCCGGGGAAGGTTCACCCACCTGTCCCGGGACGGGCCCGCGCGGCCGGCTCCACGGCCCTCTCCGCTGTCAGTCTGAAGGAGAAGTCAAGCCCGCGGGTCCCTGAATCGAACCAACGGGACGGGCCCCTGGACCGGGGCCCGTCCCGTTGGTTCGAGAAAAAGAGACATCGGTTGCGGGTAGCGGTCGGGGCCTCAAAGCTCGTTGCCGTCGTGGATCATCGGTTCGAGCTCCTTGGTGTTCCGCTCGACGGCGAGGACGATGGTCCGTTCCTCGACGCCGTCGGGGCTGGCGGCGACGGCGGGGATGATCTGCCGCGAGTCGGGAAGGCTGAACCGGACGGTGAAGGTCCCGTCGGGCCGAACCAGGACGGGCTCGCCCTGAAGCGTGACCTTGGCGTTGGGCTCGGTGGTGCCGTAGACGATCAGCTCGGCATCGATCTCGAAATGGAAATCGCGGCCGAACGAGCCCAGCGCGCCGGTCCCCAGGCTCTGAAGCGAGAGACTGTGCATGGGGCGTCGGAACCGCTCCTCGAAGAGGTCGCGGAGGTCGTGGGCGTCGGCCGAGCCGTTGGCGCCGCCGGACTGCCGGTAGAGCTTCTGGAACTGTTCCTGGACGTTCGAGAACGAATCGTCAAAGATGTCCGAGGAGCCGGCCCGGGGGGTGTTGACGACGTTGCTCCGCGCCAGGACGAAGAACTTGCCGCGTCGGGCGAGGTAGCCGATGTCGATCCGAAAGGCGCGGGGCGAGGACTGGACGTCGATGAACCAGTTATTGACCCCGCCGTGGATCTCGATGTCGCGGACATGGCGCTCGCTGGCGCTGGTGGTGTCCTCGCTGGTGACGTCCATCACCCGAAGGATGGGCCGCGCGGTGTGCCATTCCTGGCCCAGGGCCGCCTGGGCCCGCGCCAGGGTCGATCGGCTGAGCTCCCAGTAGGTGTGCAGCCAGTAGGGGTCGCGGGCGACGGCGACGATCTGGTCCTTGACGCAGGCGTGATCCAGCGACCGCGGGGGGGCGACGGGAATCGGCCGGCTGGGCGCCAGGTCGGCCAGGGGACGGCGGGTCGCCGATTCGTCGTGACCGTTGGCCCTGGACCTGTCCCGGTTTTTGACCTGATCCTTCGAGCGCGCGGCCGTGGCCGTCGCGGTCGCGGAAGTGGTAGTGGACGCCGCGGCCGCTCGACTGGCGGCCTCCTTCCTGGATTTCTTCGATGCCGGGGGCAGGGACAGCGCACGGATCAACTGATCCTTACGCATGGCGTGCCAGCCGACGATCCCCTGATCCTTGGCCATCTGCGCCAGAAACTTCTTGTTGCAGTCCTTGAGCGAGTCGACGGTCATGCGGGGCCACTCCGTCTCCATCCGCGGCACTTGCGCCGGGCGCGGATCGGACAAGGAACGCTGGAATCATCCTGAGTAGACCGATCCGAAAAACTCCCTGTTCATCGGATAGTTGGAGGAACGAGACGCGTCCTGGGACGACCTTACCCCACTCTCGAGGCGCAGTAGTACATCGGCCAGAAGACGGGCCAACGGACCCGGTTCCCGGAGGGACCGGACGCGGACGGCACGTTTCCTGAGACCCCGCCAGTCCCGACCCAAGGGTGCCGGGACCGATACCACGGCTGATACGAGGCAGGAGCCCTGGTTCAAACCGATTCGGAACGGCCAGCGGGACCGGAACCCATCGGCAGGCCCGGCTCCCACAAGTGGAGCGGACGCGCGGTGGATGCGGGGCGGCGGACCCGAAGCGATCCCGTTAGACCCATCAAACAACAAGGGCGGCCATCGTTCCCGTCGTATCGACAGGTCGATGCCGCCCTGAGGCTCGGTCGGACTCGGGACGCCAAGGTGACGTCATCAGTTGCCCCCGCTTCGGCTCGAGTACGTGCCGGAGATCGGTTGTACGTAACAGGTCGCTTCATAGGAGATAACAAATCCTGGTTCCGCTGTCAACGAAAAATTGACTCTGAGTGTCCGACTGCGGACAAAACCGCCGGACTGTAACGTCCTGCGTCGCGCCGGACCCGCGAACCCGCGCGTGTCTCAAGCTGTGGCCGCGCTGCTGGTTTGGACGCGGCGGCCGACTTTGTGAAAAATTTCTCGAACTCGGGGAGTGGGGAGTTGACAGTGAGATTGGCGCGGGTATAAATGGGACTCCGTTACGGGCTAAAGCTTCCGCGCGGGGGCGTCGCAGGCGCCGTCGCCGCCGGAGTGCCGGGTCGCTCAAGGGGTCGAAACCACGGGCGTGCGGCGGGGGTTGTCCGCCCGTTGGGGGTTTTCCGGCAGCGTTCCAGGGTCGGGCGGACAGGTCTTCAGTCGCGTCGAACACCGTTGACGACCGCGTGGGTCCAGCGCGGCGGGAGCAGGTCTGTTGAGCCGGCGGGAATCGGATGCGGAGTCACGCTCGATTCTGGCGGTGGGACTGGACTGGGCGTCGCGGGTCACGGCCATCGCCCTGGAGTTCGCGCTGCCGCCGCTTCTGGGCTCCTGGGCCGATCGACAGTGGAGGCTGTCCCCCTGGATGACCATCGCCGGGGCCCTGGTCGGATTCGGGATCGGATTTTTTCATCTCCTCCGGCTGGCGCGAAGTGCCGCCACACCCAGGAAGTGAGACCGCGGCAAGGACGCCGGACGAAACGGACGGTAGGTCGCCGCCGGCAGGGAACATCGAGTCAGGTCGGCGTGTGACGATCCGTCGGCAAGGTAGTCGAGGCAACCGGGAACCGCAACCGCCATGGCAGCCGAACACGGTCACAGTCCGCTGAGCCACGTGGTGGACCATCCGACACTGGAGCTGCCCTACTGGCGGTTTCCCTACGCCTGGGAGATCCACCTGCCGCGGATCGCCGGGGTCCAGGTGACCCGGTTCATGGTCACCGAGCTGATCGCGGCCGTGCTGATGCTCCTGGTCCTGCCGCTGGCGCGGCACAGCTGGCCCGCCAGCACGTGGCGCGCGGCTGGTTCAAGAACATGTTCGAGGCGATGATCCTGTTCATCCGCGACCAGGTGGCCCGGCCGGCGATCGGCGGGCACGGGGCCGACGCGTTCTTGCCGTACCTCTGGACGGTCTTCTTCTTCATCCTGTTCAACAACCTGCTCGGCCTGATCCCGGGCATGGCCTCGGCCACGGGCAACATCAACGTGACCGGCGTGCTGGCGTCATGACGCTGGTGACCGTGGTGCTGGCGGGGATGCGCGAGATGGGCGCCGTCGGGTTCTGGGTCGGGATCGTGCCTCACATGGACGTGCCCGGGTTGATGAAGCCGCCGCTCTGGGCCCTGATGTTCGTCATCGAGGTGGCGGGGCTCTTGATCCGCCACGTCGTGCTGGCCGTGCGTCTGTTCGCCAACATGTTCGCCGGCCACATCGTGCTGGCGGTGATCCTGGGGTTCATCCTGATGGCGCAGGGGCTTCCTGTTCTACCCGGTGATGGCGGCGAGCGTCGTCGGCGTGATCCTGCTGAGTCTCCTGGAACTGTTCGTGGCGTTCTTGCAGGCGTACATCTTCACCTTCTTGTCGGCGCTGTTCATCGGCTCGGCGGTCCATCCGCACTGACCGATCCGTCGGGCCGGTCCGTCGACGCGGCGGTGGTCGCGGTCCGGCGATCGGGTCGTCCAGCGGTCGCGGAGCGGCGGTAGGTCGAGCGGTTTTTGATCGGGTCACGGGGAGCGATTGGTTCCCCGGCTCCGGACGGGTGCGGTTCCGGTCGTCCGGCGGCACCGCCTGATTCTCCCCCTGGTGTTTGACCACGCTGAGGAGTCAAGGGTCCGATGAAATTCGTCAAGTCCGCCGTGCTGGCCTTGGCTGCTTCTGCTTGCCCAGGGCGCGGTCTTCGCCCAGGCAGGGCGGCGCCGCCGCGGACGTCGGCAGCCCGCTGCCGCCGGAGTCCGAGCCCCAGCGCGCCGTTCGCCGACATCCGGGCCCTCGGCGCCGGCCTGGTGATCATCGGCGCCGCGCATGGGCATCGGCGGCCTGGCCCGCTCGGCCGTCGAGAGCATGGCCCGCCAGCCCGAGACGGCCGGCAACATCCAGACGGCGATGATCATCGCGGCGGCGCTGATCGAGGGCGTGACGTTCTTCGCCCTGATCATCATGCTGCTGCATAACCTACTGACCGGACGCGGACGAACGGTCCGGCCGGCATCGGGCTCGCGACCAGTACCGACGGATCGTCGGGATCCGCGAGCCGGCGTCGCAGCGCTCGCGACCGCGGCTTCGAGGCCTTCGACCGCCACGATCCCGGCAGACCGAACGCAGGTCCCCCGAGATCACCTCATGCCCCGGCAATTGATCCTGGCCCTGGCCCTTGGCCTGGCTGTGCCTGACGCGTGGCGTCGCAGTCGGCCGCGGTCCGGTCGCGGCCTCTGCCGAGACGACCGCCGCACCCGGCCGGCGGCGGCCGGCGCCGACGACCCGGCGCCGCCGCCGACGAAGGCCACGCGCGCCGGCAGGGCACGAGGCCGAGGCCGCAGCCCAACATCCTCGAGCCCCAGCCGTCCCTGGCGATCTGGACGGTGGTCGTCTTCGTCGGCCTGCTCGCTCGTGCTGGGCCGGTTCGCCTGGAAGCCGCTGCTGACGGCCCTGCACCAGCGCGAGGAGCACCTCGAACACGTCCTGCACGAGACCGAGGCGGCGCGGAACGAGGCCGAGCGGCTGCTGGCCGAGCACCGCCGGCTGGTCGCCGAGGCCGAGGAGAGGTGCGTGCCCTGATCGACGAGGCGCGGCGCGAGGCGAAGGCCGCGGCCGACGAGATCGTCAAGCAAGGCGCAGGCCGAGGCCGAGGCCACGCGGCAGCGCGCCGAGCCGCGAGATCGCCACCGCCCGCGACCAGGCGCTCGTCGAGATCTGGTCGAAGACGGCCGAGCTGGCCGTCTCGGTCGCCGGCAAGGTGCTGACCCGCGACCTCGGGCCGACGACCACCGCCGGCTGATCGAGGCCGCCGTCGAGCGAGCTTCCCGCCGCGCCCGGCCGACGGTCAGGCCGTCACTGCACACGGAGGGGCTCCGGCATGACAGGGCGACGCCCGATGCCAGAGTCCGTTCCCGACGTCGACCGGCACGGTCGTTCGACGGACGATCAGCCCGAGAGTGTCGCCGGATCCTACGCCGAGGCGCTGCTCACGCCGCGGCCGAGGACAGGGCAGACGCCGAGGCCGTGCTCGACGAGCTCGACGCGCTCGTCGCCGACGTCTCGTGGACCGATCCCGATGTTCGCCGCGATCCTGGCCTCGCGCAGCCGTTGCCCGCGCCGGAGAAGGACCGGATCATCACCAGCACGTTCGAGGGCCGGGCCTCGCCGCTGGTCGTCCGACTTCCTCCGGGTGCTCAACCGCCACGGCCGGCTCGCGCTCCTGATAGTCCGGTCGCGGCCGAGGCGCGGGGCGCTGTGGGACCGGCAGCAGAACCGCCGGCCCGGTGCTCGTCCGCTCGGCCGTCCCGCTCGACGACGACCAGACAGGGCTCGCTCCGCGAGCGGCTCGCCCGGATGCTCGACGCCACGCCGATCCTCAACCTATCAGGTCGATCCCCGCCCTGATCGGCGGCCTGGTCGTCCAGGTCGGCGACGACGTCTACGACGCCTCGGTCCGCAACCGACTCGCAACAGCTCCGCAATCGACTGATCGAAGGGAAGACGCATGAAATTCAAAGCCGACGAGATCACTTCAGTCATTCAGCGTGAGATCGAGCAGTTCCAGGCCGAGGTCACGCGGACCGAGGTCGGCCGCGTGCTCGAGGTCGGCGACGGCATCGCGCGGGTCCACGGCCTCTCGGGCGTGATGACCGGCGAGATGGTCGCGTTCGAGAACGGCGTCCAGGGGCTGGCGTTCAACCTCGAAGAATCGTCGGTCGGCGTGATCATCCTGGGCGACTACACGACGATCCACGAAGGCGAGACCGTCACCGCGACCGGCCAGCTCCTGCGGGTGCCGGTCGGCGAGGCGATGGTCGGCCGCGTGGTCAACCCGCTCGGCGTGCCGATCGACAACAAGGGGCCGATCGTCACCGACAAGCTCGCGGCTGGTCGAGTCGACCGCCCCCGGGATCGCCGATCGGCAGCCGGTCGACGAGCCGATGCAGACCGGGATCAAGGCGATCGACGCCATGACCCCGATCGGCCGCGGCCAGCGCGAGCTGATCATCGGCGACCGCAAGACGGGCAAGACGGCGATCGCCATCGACACGATCCTGAACCAGAAGGGCCAGGGGGTCATCTGCGTCTACGTCGCGGTGGCCCAGAAGGAGTCGACCACGGCGAGCCTGGTCGACGTCCTCCGCCGCCACGGCGCGATGGACTACACGATCGTCGTCGCCGCCGGCGCCAGCGACCCGGCCCCGCTCCAGTACATCGCCCCCTACGCCGGCTGCGCGATGGCCGAGTACTTCATGTACGAGAAGGGCGGCGCGACCCTGTGCGTCTACGACGACCTGTCGAAGCAGGCCGTCGCCTACCGCGAGCTGTCGCTCCTGCTCCGCCGGCCGCCGGGCCGCGAGGCCTATCCCGGCGACGTCTTCTACGCCCACTCGCGGCTCCTGGAGCGGTCGGCCAAGCTGGCCAACAAGTACGTGATCGTTCCCGAATCGCGCCGCGACCGACAACGTCACCGAGAGCGACGGGCGTCAACCAGAAGGTCTACCTCGGCGTGCCCGGGCTCGAGGAGGCCAACCACGAGCTGAAGGAGCACTATCCCGCAGGGGCACAAGGTCGTCAAGACGACCACCTCGGGCGGCTCGCTGACCGCCCTGCCGCTGATCGAGACGCTCGAGGGCGAGGTCTCGGCGTACATCCCGACGAACGTGATCTCGATCACCGACGGCCAGATCTACCTCCAGCCCGACCTGTTCTTCGCGGGCGTCCGGCCGGCGGTCGACGTCGGCATCAGCGTGTCGCGCGTCGGCGGCAAGGCGCAGATCCCGGCGATGAAGAAGGTGGCCGGCGGCCTGCGGCTCGACCTGGCGGCCTTCCGCGAGCTCGAGGCGTTCGCCCAGCTCGGCACCGAGCTCGACAAGGCGACCCAGCTCCAGCTCGACCGCGGCTACCGGATGGTCGAGCTGCTCAAGCAGCCGCAGTACCAGCCGATGGACGTCGTCGACCAGGTGATGAGCATCTACGCCGGCTCGCGAGGGCTTCCTCGACGACGTGCCGGTCAAGGAGGTCCAGCGCTGGGAGGCCGAGTTCCTCGCCTTCATGCGCGACCAGAAGGCGAGCGTCCGCGACCGCCTGGCCAGGGAGAAGAAGCTGACCGACGCGATCCTCGCCGACCTGAAGGCGGCGATCACCGAGTTCAAGCAGATGTATCGCCCCGCGTCGGCCGCCAAGCCGGCCCTGGCGGCGGCCAAGGCGTGAGCTGCGCCGACTGTCGGTCCGATTTCGTGGGGTGGGCACCGACCACCAGTCCGTCGCCGGCCACCCGAGACGACGGTGGCCGGTGGCCACCCTGCATGAGAATCTCTGACGCATCATCGGCATCCGCAGATTGACCCCCCATGGCCAAGGCCCGAGCGATCGTCATCCGCCGCAAGGCGGTGCAGAACATCCGCAAGATCACCCGGACGATGGAGCTGATCGCCACCGCCCGGTTCAAGAAGGCGCTGGACCGCGCCACCGAGGCCGAGGCGTACACCCGCAAGATCGCCGAGCTGGTGGCCGACCTGGGCTCGAGCACCAGCGCCGAGGAGGTCTCGCACCCGCTGCTCCAGCCGCACGCGAAGGTCCAGCGGAGCTTGCTCCTGGTCCTGACCAGCAACCGCGGGCTGGCCGGCGGCTACAACGGCAACGTCGTCCGGGTGGCGACCCGGACGTACTACGACCACCAGGCCGAAGGCGTGTCGTCCACGCTCGAGGTCGCCGGCAAGCGCGGGATCAACTACTGCAGGTTCCGCGGGTTACCGATCGACGTCCGCGTTACACCCAGTTCGAGGACCGGCCGCAGTTCGACGAGGTCGAGAAGCTGGCCGATCGCTACATCGGGATGTTCGTCCGGGGCGAGATCGACCGGCTCGACGTCGCCTACACCCGGTTCATCAACGCCGCGCGGCAGGAGGCGACGGTCCAGACCCTCCTGCCGATGTCGGCCGCCAGCGTCGGCGAGGCCGGCCCGTCGGTCCGCCAGGCGAAGCCGGCGACCAAGGCCGCGAGCCCGACGGCCGGGGCCCCGAAACGGCGCGGCGAGCGGGTCCCCTACGAGTTCCTGCCCGACCCGAAGAGCATCCTCGAGGAGATCGTGCCCGTCTCGTTCAAGGTCCGGCTCTTCAAGTGCTTCCTCGACGCCGCCGTCAGCGAGCAGATCGCCCGGATGGTCGCCATGCGGGGCGCGACCGAGAACGCCGACGACATGATCAAGACCCTGACCCGGCAGTACAACCGGGCCCGCCAGACGCAGATCACCCGCGAGCTGGCCGAGATCATCGGCGGCGCCGCGGCGCTTGAATAATTATTGATAGTATCAAATCATCACTTGTGAGGACCTAGCACAATGGCCACCGCGACCGCGACCGGACGGATCGCCCAGGTGATCGGCTCGACGTTCGACGTCGAGTTCGACGAGGGGCATCTGCCCGACATCTACAACGCGCTGCGGATCGAGACCGAGGAGAAGGGGGTCAAGATCACGCTGACCGGCGAGGTCCAGCAGCAGCTTGGCGGCAACCGGGTCCGGTGCGTGGCCCTGGGGTCGACCGACGGCCTGGTCCGCGGGATGGCGGTGCTCGACACCGGCGGGCCGGTGACCGTGCCGGTGGGCAAGGAGACCCTGGGCCGGGTCTTCAACCTGCTGGGCGAGCCGATCGACGGCCGGGGACCGATCGCGACCGGCGAGAGCTGGCCGATCCACCGCGAGCCGCCGTCGTTCGACAAGCTCTCGCCCAAGACCGAGGTGTTCGAGACCGGCATCAAGGTCGTCGACCTGCTCACGCCGTTCGTCCGCGGCGGCAAGATCGGCCTCTTCGGCGGCGCCGGGCTGGGCAAGACGGTCATCCTGACCGAGCTGATCGCCCGCATCGCCAAGGTCCATAGCGGCTACGCCGTGTTCGCCGGGGTCGGCGAGCGGACCCGCGAAGGGAACGACCTCTGGCTCGAAATGCAGGAAACCAAGATCGGCGCCACCGGCAAGTCGGTCATCGACAGCACGGTCATGTTCTTCGGCCAGATGAACGAGCCTCCGGGCGCCCGGCTCCGCGTGGCGCTCTCGGCCCTGACCAACGCCGAGTGGTTCCGCGACTCGACCGGGGCCGACACCTTGCTCTTCATCGACAACATCTTCCGGTTCAGCCAGGCCGGCTCCGAGGTCTCGGCCCTGCTGGGCCGGATGCCGTCGAACGTCGGCTACCAGCCCACCCTGGCCACCGAGATGGGCGCCCTCCAGGAGCGGATCACCTCGACGAACAAGGGGGCGATCACCTCGGTCCAGGCGGTCTACGTCCCGGCCGACGACCTGACCGACCCCGCCCCCGCCACGACCTTCGGCTTCCTCGACGCCTTCATCGTCCTTCAGCGCTCGATCGCCGAGAAGGGGATCTACCCGGCGGTCGACCCGCTCGGCTCGACGTCGCGCATCCTCGACGCCCAGTACGTCGGCCAGGAACACTACGACGTCGCCCGTCGCGTGCAGGGCATCCTCCAGCGCTACAAGGAGCTTCGCGACATCATCGCGATCCTCGGCGTCGACGAGCTCTCCGAGGAAGACAAGATCGTCGTCCACCGGGCCCGCCGGATCGAGCGGTTCCTGTCGCAGCCGTTCTTCGTGGCCGAGGCGTTCACCAACAAGCCGGGCCAGTACACGCCGCTGGCCGACACGATCCGCAGCTTCAAGGAGATCTGCGACGGCAAGTGGGACCACCTGCCCGAAAGCGCCTTCCTGTACGTCGGCGCGGTCGAACAGGCCGAGGAACAGGCCAAGAAGATGGCCCGGTAGTCCCTGGACCCGGTTTTGACAAACGGTCGGGCGGGTGGCACCACCCGCTCGACGAAGCCTTGAAACGACGAGGAGCTGGCGACGATGACAAGCCTGGAGACGCTCGATCCGGAGGTCGAGAAGGCCGGGAAGAAGCCGGCCACCAGATCCAGTGCGTGGTCGTGACGCCCGAGAAGACGCTGTTCGACGAACTGGTCGATTTCGTCGTCTTGCCGCTCTACGACGGCGAGCTCGGCGTCTTGCCCGAACGGACGCCGCTGATCGGCCGGCTCGGCTTTGGCGAGCTGCGGACCCGCAGCGAGGGCGAGACCCGCCGCTACTTCGTCGACGGCGGCTTTGTCCAGGTCCGCGACAACGTGGTGACCGTCCTGACCAACCGGGCGATCCCCGCCGCCCAGATCGACGCGACGAAGGCGGCCAGCGAGCTCGCCGAGGCCCAGGCCCGCAAGGCCGTCGGCCCGCACGATCAGGCCGAAAAGGCCAGAGCGATCGCCCGCGCCGCGGCCTGCTCTGGGTCGCCGGACACGACTGAGCCCCGCCCTGAGTCCGAAAAAGACGGGGCGTTGGCGGCGCGGATGTCGCTCCGATAAAGTAAAGGCAAAGGCAAAGGCGACGGCATGGCCGATCCCGAGAGGCCCGGATGGCGGGTCCGGCCGTCTCGTCTCGCACGTTGGCAACGAGAGAGAAAGCGCCGACCAACATGAACCCGACCCATCCCGCATCGGCCGCGAGCGCCAGCGCGAGCCGCCGATCGTTCCTGGGGACCCTGGCCCTTGGGACCGCCCTGTTCGAGACCCGCGGCCTGTTCGCCGAGGAGCTGTTCCGCACTCCCCGGCAGACCGAGGGGCCGTTCTACCCCAACAAGCTGCCGCTCGACACCGACAACGACCTGCTGATCATCAACGACGCCACCACGCCCGCCGTCGGCGAGGTGACCTACCTGACCGGCCGGATCCTCGACGCCCGGGGCAACCCGCTTCAAGCAACGCCCTGGTCGAGATCTGGCAGGTCGACAACAACGGCGTCTACATCCACAGCCGAGGACCGGAACCACGACCAGCACGATAACAACTTCCAGGGCTATCGGCCGGTTCCTCACCGGGTCGAACGGCGAGTACTGCTTCCGCACCATCAAGCCGGTCCCCTATCCCGGCCGGACCCGCCACATCCACTTCAAGGTCAAGCAGGGCGAGCAGGAGCTGTTGACGACGCAGTGCTACGTCAAGGGCGAGCCGCGCAACGAGAAGCGACGGAATCTACCGCGAGCCTCACGCGACCCCAAGGCCCGCGCGTCGGTGACGATCGATTTCGCGCCGCTGGAAGGCTCGAAGATCGGTGAGCTCGCGGCCCAGTTCGATATCGTGCTCGGGATCACGCCCGAAGGATGACGGCCGGTCAGGAACGGGCCGCGGCGGGCGCACCGGCGAAGAACCCAGGTTTTCGCCGCCAGGGGAATGACGGCGACCAGGCAATCTGCCCAGCGCCGGTCCAGGCGTGGTGCGTCACGATCACGTCGCGGTCGTCGGAGCATGATTTCGAGGAAGCCCGGAGGGCGCAGGCCGGTCAGGTCGCGGAGCAAGGGGGCCCCGGCGTTCAGGCAGAGCTGACCGGGGACGTCCGGCGGCGTCGAAACGCCCAGGCGGCGTGGACGTGGCCGCAACAGTACAGGTGCGGCCCGAGCCCGGCCAGCCAGCCGGCGACCTCGCGTCGGCGTTCTTCAGGCGCTTCCTGGCCAGCTCATCGACGTAGGACTCGGGGGCGGCCAGCGGGTAGTGGCACGCGACGATCAGGCGACGGGCCGTTGCCAGCTCGTTCGGCGATCAGCGTCCGGGCCCGGGCGAGCTGCTCGGCGGGCAGGCGGCCCGTCGCCGTCAGGTGCGAACGGGTGGGGTCGAGGCCCGAGGATCGCCGTCTCCGGATCGCCACTGGCCGGAGCCAGGGAAACGGCCCGGCCGGCGCGAACACGCCGAACCATTCCTCGAACTGCGCGGTGACGCACCGAGCCCGTGGTGTAGCGGTCGTGATTGCCCGGGATCACCGTGACCTTGTTCGCGTCGATCAGGAGTTCCGCCAGAGCCTTCAGCGCCAGCAGCGCCGATGAAACTCCTCGGCCAGGGCCGTGGTCGTCAGATCGCCCGTGATCAGCACATGGTCGGGGGCCAAAGAACGCACCCGCTCGAGGACCGCCTGGAGCCGCTCGAGCCGGAACCGCCGCGCCCGGCCCAGCAGCAGCTCGGCCATCCCAACGGCCGCTTGTTGAACAAGCGGACCGGGTTGAAGGCGTACCGCCAGACGTGGATGTCGGAGAGATGGATGATCCGCACGCGACTCTGCCCTACCCTGTACCGACGCTGAGCCGGCCGGGGCTCCGATCCGAGAGGATCGACCGGTCAGAGGTGCCAGCCAACGGCGCCGACAAGAATATCGTAGGCAGTATGCGTGCCGACCGCGACGCCGAACCCTCGGAGGACGAAGACCCAGGCGAAATAGACGCCCGCCAGCCCAGCGGAAGATGAAGGCGAACCAGGTGAAGGCCTCGCCCGGCGTGCCGGCGTGGTGCGCCAGCGAGAAGAGCAGCGCCGAGAGCCGTCACGGCAAGGGTAGCTGGCGAGCACTGCCGGGGTCTGCAAGAGCCGCAAGGAGCACGAACAGGAGCGGCACCAGGAGGAGGCGGAACAGCGCCTCCTCGTAGACCCCCGCCCCAAGAAAGCCGATCCGAGCGCGGCGGGATGCTCGGCCGGCGGCGGAAACCGTCGCACTGCCGGTCCCCCGACCTCAGGCGAGCCATGCGCGGCGACTTCCAGGTGCTCGAATCCCAGGTCGACCAGACCTTGCTCAGGCCACCAGCGCCACCGCCAGGACCAGGCTCTCGAGCAGCCATGCCCAGGAGGGCCAGGGGCGAGAACCGCCATTACGGGCCGTGCCGAGGTGCCAGACCGGCCAGGTCGCCAGGCCAGAACCAGCTGGCCAGCGCCAGAGCAGCAACAGGACCGCCAGCGGCGGGGGAAGCCAGCGGTCCGTGAGCGCCCAGGGCGGCCAGGCCCTGGCGCATCCAGGCGTCGGCCCCGGTGCGCAAGGCCTCGGCCGGAGCCCGCCGATCCAGGGCCCAGCCCAGCTCGTAGGCCGGAGCAAGAGCGGGGCGACGAAGCACAAGACAGGGCAACGGCGGCGGGTGACGGCCCAGTACGAGCCGATCCTGGCGGTTGATACCCGACGGCCGCGCGGCAGCGTCGGCCCGGACGCGGCAGCGCGGTTGTAGCCCGAACCGGGGCGACCCGGCCGCGGCCCAACTCGCGACGCAGCCAGCCGGCAGGGCCGGCTCCGTCTGCGATCGCGGATTCGATGCGGGATGACGCGGTACGTCACATCATCATGCGATCGGCCGTCCGGGTCCGAAAAATGAGCCGATCGCCAACCCGCGAAGTCACCCGCGCGAGATTTCGGCATGGACGAAATTTCGCAATCGACTGAAACGGACGAAATGCGCGGGCATCTTGTAGGGGTCCGGCGCACGGCTACCATAACTCGTCGGAGACAGGCAGTCCGGGGGCATGGGGACCGGTTCGGAAGGCATGGGCGTCGAAGCGGGACGCCGCGTCTGATCGAGAATAACATTCCCCCGTCCGTCATGTGAATCCGTGATCGGATCGAGCCGCCGACAGCCAGCGAGCCATGGTCCACGCGGCCGATGCACGGGTCTGACGGTCCTGCCGGGGCTCGTGTCATGCCCGGTCTCCGCTGCCTGGACCGGTCAGACGGCCGCCCGCATGCCGGCGCGATATGTTGAGCGATTCGGTCTGGGAGGGAAGTGCGTGACATCGCGGTTGCATCTTCGACCTGGCCCTTGTCTCCGCTGGTTCACCCTGATCGTGGCCTGGCGTCTGGCACTGCTGGGCATCGCCGGCTGTAGCGACGCGTTCAATGCGGGCCGCTGCAGTATGTCGAGAACGACGCGCTTGAGCGACCGACCTCAAGGATCGGCCCAAGCTCCAGGGCAAGGTCCGCCAGGCCGCTGGCCGACCTCTTCGGGCCCGACCCCCAGCACATCCACGTCCCCGCCGGGTCGGGCCTGCCGCTACGGCGGCATTTACCTGGCCAACTACGTCCAGGTCGACGAGAAGGGAGCGAGAGACGTCAAGCCGATCGTCGGTACTGTAGACCCGGCGACCGCAGCGGGCAAGACGGTCAACGTCCCGCAGGCCGGCGGCTACGCGCTCTACCGCCTGCACTGTCTGCACTGCCACGGGGTCTCGGGGGCCGGCGACGGCCCGACCGTCGCCGTTCCTGTATCCCCGGCCCCGCGATTACCGCAAGGGGCTCTTCAAGTTCACCTCGACGCCGACCGGCGCCAAGCCGACCCGCGACGACCTTCGCAAGACGATCCAAGACGGCCTGCACGGGACGTCGATGCCCGCGTTCGAGGCGCTGATGGCGCCGAGCGAGATCGAGCAGGTGCTCGACTACGTGATCTTCCTGAGCCTGCGGGGCGAGACCGAGACTGGCGCTGATCGACGAGGCGGCGATCGCCGACGAGAACGACCCCGAGGCGCTCGGCCGACGACATCGTTGCACGAGACTAGTCGGCGCGGTCTTCAACAAGTGGAAGGCGGCCGAGACCCAGGTCGTCAACCCGCCGGTCCCGCGGCCGCCGTCGACCCGCGAGAGCATCTCGCGGGGCCGCGAATCTGTTCCTCGTCGCGGAACACGACGCGGGAACAAGGTCGACTGCACCTCGCTGCCACGGTCCGCAGGCGCGTGGGCGACGGGCCGAGCTTCGTGCAGCAGGACGTCTTCAACGACGTGGTCTTCGGCGGCGACCCCAGCACCATGGCCGAGCGGCTGGCGAAGCTACGACGAGAAGATCGCGCGAGCTCTGGAAGAAGGGCTCGCTCGACGACTGGGGCAACCCGCTGCGGCCGGCCAACCTGAACCGGGGGTCTACAAGGGGGGGCGGCGGCCGATCGACATCTACTGGCGGATCGCCAAGGGGATCAACGGCGCCAAGATGCCGGCGCACTACCCGACGATCGAGCCCGAGGAGATCTGGGACCTGGTCAACTTCGTGCTGGCGCTGCCCTACGAACCCGAGCTGCTCGAAGGAGCGACGCTTGCCCGCGACCGCCGCCGACGCCCGCTCCCAACGGTGGCCCGGCGCTGATCGCGTGCGAGCGCGGTCCCCGAGTCACTGTCACGACCTGGTCGGGTCGTGATCGCGGCTGATTGCATGCGGATCGTCGGTCGAGCATCACCAGTCGCCGTCGCGGCCGAGTCGCATCCGGTAGCGTCGGTGTCGATCCCCTAAGGGAGCGTATTCCGTGCGTTACTGGAGTGTCCTGTTGCCCTGGCCGCGCTGTTCTGCGTCGGCGGCCTTCGTCTACGCCCCGTTCGTCGCCGGACTGGTGGCTGCCCAACCCGCCGGGCGAGCCGCACCACGTCGTCTCGACGTTCGGCCGCGAGATCGACAGCCTGTTCCTGATCATCCTCTGGATCACGGGGATCGTCTTCATCGGCACCCAGATCGTCCTGGTCTGGGCGACCTGGCGGTTCGTCGACCGGCCCGGCCGGGTGGCGACCTACTTCCACGGCAGCCAGCGGCTCGAGGTGATCTGGACGATCATCCCGGCGGCGATCCTGGTCTTCATCGCCCTCTACCAGATGGGGACCTGGGCCGAGCATCAAGTTCCGCAGCGCGGCGCCCAAGGTCCAGCCGCTGGCCGAGGTCACCGCCCGGCAGTTCCAGTGGGTGATGCGCTACCCCGGGCCCCGACGGCAAGCTGCACACGCCCGACGACCTCTACGTCGTCAACGACCTGCACTTCGTCAAGGACAAGAAGGCGCTGATCTACCTCAAGTCGTCGCGACGTGCTCCACTCGTTCTTCCTGCCCGCAGTTGCGGATCAAGCAGGACGCCGTCCGGGCCTGACGATCCCGGTCTGGTTCGACTCCGACCGCGCCGGCAAGTTCGAGCTGGTCTGCGCCGAGCTCTGCGGCTGGGGCCACTACAAGATGCGCGGGCAACGTGACCGTCCACGAGACCCAGGCCGAGTTCGACGAGTGGATGAGCCAGGCCCTCGCCGAACAGAACCGCAGCCAGCTCGCCGCGGCCGCCGGCCCCCAGGGGAGATGACGCCGACCATGAGCACCGAACCCGCCGCCACGGCACGCACGGCCACCCACGCCGCACGGCCACGGCCACGGTCACGGCCACGGCCACGGCCACGACCACATCCACGAGGACGACCGCAACGTCTTCCAGCGGTACGTCTTCTCGACCGACCACAAGGTCATCGGCATCCAGTTCCTGTTCTCGGGGCTGATCTTCTTCGTGCTCGGCGGCCTGCTGGCGATGGCCGTCCGCTGGCAGCTCGCCTGGCCCTGGACGCCGGTGCCGGTCCTGAGCCAGGCTGCTCTGGTCCGACCCGTCGCTCGGCTACCGGATGCCGCCGGAGTTCTACAACAAGCTGTTCACGATGCACGCGACGATCATGATCTTCTTCGTGATCATCCCGCTGCTGACCGGCGCGTTCGGCAACTTCCTGATCCCGCTGATGATCGGGGCGCGCGACATGGCGTTCCCGAAGCTGAACATGTTCTCGTACTGGTTCATGCCGCCGGCGATGGTCCTGATCGCTCTACTCGTTCTTCGTCGAGGGCGGCTCGGCCGAGGCGGGCTGGACGAGCTACCCGATCCTGTCGGTCGCGCGGTGGGCGACGCCCGGCTCGCTCAACGGCCAGACGTTCTGGCTGATGGCGCTGCTGTTCGCCGGGATCTCGTCGCTGATGGGGTCGATCAACTACATCACGACGATCATCATGCTCCGGGCCCCGGGCATGAAGATGTTCCGGATGCCGATGACGGTCTGGGCGCTGTTCATCACGGCCCTGCTCCAGGCGTTCGCGCTGCCGGTGCTGACCTCGGCCCTGGTGATGCAGCTGCTCGACCGCGACGGCGGGGACGAACTTCTTCCAGCCGGCCGGCTGGACGGTGGCCAACGCGCCGCCCGTGCGTCGGCGGCGGCCAGACGCTGCTGTGGCAGCACCTGTTCTGGTTCTACTCGCACCCGGCCGTCTACATCATGATCCTGCCGGCGATGGGGATGGTCTCGGACATCATCGCGACGTTCTCGCCGCAAGCCGCTGTTCGGCTACAAGCCGATGGTCTTCGCGATCGCGGGGATCGCCGGGCTGGGGTTCATCGTCTGGGGCCACCACATGTTCCAGTCGGGCATGAACCCCGCGCTCGGGGCGACGTTCATGCTCTCGACGATGATGATCGCCCTGCCCTCGGCCATCAAGGTGTTCAACTGGCTGGGCACGATGTGGGGCGGCCGGCTCCAGTTCACCACGGCCATGCTCAACGCGATGGCGTTCGTGGCGATGTTCATCATCGGCGGCCTGTCGGGCATCTTCATGGCGGCCACGCCGGTCGACATGCACATCCACGACACCTACTTCATCGTCGGCCACATCCACTACGTCCTCTTCGGCGGCAGCATGTTCGGCATCTTCGCGGCGATCTACTACTGGTTCCCGAAGATGTTCGGCCGGATGATGAACGAGCGGCTCGGGAAGATCCACTTCTTCCTGACCTTCATCTTCTTCAACGGCACGTTCTTCCTGATGCACATCATCGGGATGCACGGCCACCCGCGGCGGATCGCCGACCCGTACGGTCTACCACTTCCTGAACAACCCGGCGATCATCGGGATGAACCAGTTCATGACCTACAGCGCCTTCGGCGCTGGGGCTGACCCAGATCATCTTCGCCTTCAACTTCCTCTACAGCCTGGTCGCCGGCCCGAAGGCGCGGCGACAACCCCTGGCACGCCAACACGCTGGAGTGGGCCGACGCCCTCGCCGCCGCCGCACTACAACTTCGAGATGATCCCGACCGTCTACCACCCGGCCCTACGAGTACAGCGTGCCGGGCGTCGACGACGACTACCTGCCCCAGACCGAGCCGCGCCCGCCCGAGGCCGGCCCGCTCGACCCGGTCATGGCGTGAGCCGACGTACCGACCCGCAGCGAGTCCGGCGCGACCGCGTCGTCGGCGCACCGCAATCCGACTGGTCCACGACCATCGCGACTGAGACCCTGAACCCGCCACTCCCGAGCCGACCCCGCCCGCCTACCGCCGCGGTCCGCACTGGGTCGCCGCTGCTGGCGGCGGTCTTCACCTGGCCGCTGCTCTTCGTCGGGGGGCTCGGTGACGACCTACCGGGTCGGCATGGCCGTGCCCGACTGGCCGACGACGTTCGGCATGAATATGTTCCTCTACGACTTCTGGGACGCGCCGTTCGGCGTTGCATCGAGCACGGCCACCGGCTCTACGGCGCGGCGGTCGGCCTGGCGACGATCGTGCTGGCGGTCTGGTTCCTCGCGGCCGAGCGGCGGCGCTGGCTCAAGGCTCTGGGCGTGGTCGCGCTCGCTGGCGGTGATCGTCCAGGGGGTGCTGGGCGGGCTACCGGGTCCGGCGCAACTCGACCTTCCTGGCGGCCGTCCACGGCTGTTTCGGCCAGGCGTTCTTCGCCCTGATGGTCGCCCTCTGCGTCCTGACCGGCGAGACTGGCTGGACGCCGAGTCGACGGCCCCGGCCCGACGCCGGCCACCTGCGGCGCCGGTCGCTGGTGACGCTGGTCGCTGGTCTACGCCCAGATCGTCGCCGGCGCCTGGCTCCGGCATTTCCTCGGCCGCGGCGGCTCTGGTCGCCACGCCCTGCTGGCCGTGGCCGGTCTGGGGCCACGGCGCTGGCCCTGGCCTGGCGGGTCGAGCAGCGCAAGGGACGAGGTTCCCGGCGCTGGTCGCCGTCGGCCCGGGCGCTGGCGGACTTCGTCTGACGCTCCAGGTCGTCCTGGGCGTCGCCGCGTGGTGGCTCGCTGCGTCCGTTCGACGGCATGCCCCGGGCGGTCTCGAACGCCCAGGCCCTGATCCGGACCGGCCACCAGGCCAACGGGGCCTTGCTGCTGGCCGCGGCCGTCGTGCTGACCCTGCGGGCCTGCCGGCATCTGCGCCCCGGCGCGAGCGAGCTCGACGGTCCGACGACGGCTCCGGTCGCGGAACTGGAGGTGGTCGCGTGAAGACGGCGGTCTCGCTCGGCACCCCGCAGGTCACGGAGCCTCGGCTCGACCCGACCTGACCGGCCGACGAGCGTGGACCGCTCGCCGGACGCGGGCCGCAACGTCGTCGGCGTTCATCGCCCTGACCAAGCCGCGGATCGCCGTCATGGTGCTGGTCACGGTCGCGACCGGCTTCTTCCTCGGCGAGCCGGGGTGCGCGTCGCACCCGTCGACGCTGCATGCTGACGCTGCTCGGCACCGCGCTCGGTGGCCGGCGGGGCCGAGCGCCTGGAACCAGTACCTCGAGCGGGTCCGCGACCAGCCGGATGCGGCGGACCGCGAGCCGGCCCCTGCCCAGCGGCCGGCTCGCGCCGCCCGAGGCCGCGGTCTTCGGCGCCGTGCTCGACGGTCCTCGGAGCTCGCTGATGCTGCGTCCTGGGAGCGAACCTCGTCGGCCGCGGCCGTGGCGCTGGCGACGTTCGTGCTTTACGTGTGCGGTCTACACGCCCGCTGAAGCCGCTGACGACCCTGAACACGGCCATCGGCGCGGTCCCGGGGGCGCTTGCCGCCGGTCATCGGCTGGGCGGCGGCGACCGGTCGGCTCGGGGTCGAGGCGTGGGCGCTCTTCCTGATCGTCTTCCTCTGGCAGTTCCCCCACTTCCTGGCGATCGCCTGGATCTACCGCGACGACTACGCCCGGGCCGGCTACCGGATGCTGCCGACGGTCGACCCGCCGGGCGCGATCACCGGCCGGCAGGCGGCCGTCTACGCCCTGGCCCTGGTCCCGGCCGGGCTCCTGCCGGCGGTCGTCGGCCTGGCCGGGCCGCTCGTACTTCGCCGGGGCCCTGTTGCTGGGCCTGTTCTACTTGATCTACGCCGTCCGGTTCTGGGCGCGACGTGACCGACCGGTCGGCCCGCCGGCTGCTGCGGGCATCGTTCCTGTATTTGCCCGCGATCCTGATGCTCTTGCTCCTGAACCCGCTGCCGGCCTGACCCGAGCCGATCGGTCCGCGTGCCTCGACTCGACTCGATTCGAGGGAAGGGAGGTGGACCCGAGCCATGGCACACGCCGCCGATGCCTTCCGAGACCGCGCTGGCCGACCACGTCACGCCGGCCGCGACGACCGGCGGTCCAGCACCCGCCGGTCACGCCCGGCAAGGTGGCGATGTGGCTCTTCCTGGCCACCGAGGTGATGTTCTTCACCGGGCCTGATCGGCTCGTACATCGTCCTCCGCGCGGGCAGCCCGCCCACGGCCTACAGCAACCTCTACTCGCCGCGGCACCGACCTCAGGCGATGCTGGAGCAACACCGCAGGGCGTCGTGCTCGACGTCGGCCGGCGACGAGGCCAGAGGCGGTCGAGCGTCCTCTCGAGACCGCGGCCGGGCTCGACCGCGGCGCAGGCCGAGGCACCGGCTTCACGAGCTGCCCGCACGCCCTGATCAACGGCCTCTCCGAAGGAAAAGGCCGAGGCGCTGGCCAAGGCCCTGACCGGCCGCCGGCGGCCACGGCCGAGGTCGAGCCCTTGAAGACGTACAACTGGCCGCTCCCCTACGACGAGCCTCACCAACCCCCTGAGCATCGACCTGACGGCCGTCAACACCTTCATCCTGATCTGCTCGTCGGTGACGATGGTCCTGGCCCTGGCGGCGCTCCAGCGGGCGACAAGCGGCAAGGTGCAGCGCTGTTCCTGCTGGCACCGTCCTGATCGGCTCGTGCTTCCTGAGCGTCCAGGTTTATGAATATTACCAGCTGATGTCGGCCACCATTATCCCCCGGGCATCAGCGCGACCGGCCACTTCCGGCCGAGCGTGAGCCTGTTCGCGTCCTGCTTCTTCACGATGACCGGGTTCCACGGGGCCCACGTCACCGGCGGCGTGATCATGCTGACCTGCATCCTGATCCAGTCGCTCCGTCGGCGCGTACACGCCGCAACCACTACAGCCCGGTCGAGCTGGTCGGGCTCTACTGGCACTTCGTCGACCTGGTCTGGATCATCCTGTTCACCGTCGTCTACCTGATCTAAACTCAGTGTGTTGACGAAGAACCGTGAAAACGGGGAGGAGCCGCCGATGTCCGAGCACGCATCGCACGACCGCCCGACGCACGACCAGATGATGGACACGCGCCGGACGAGCCGTTCGTCAAGACCTCGATGACGCACGAGCAGGAGCTGCACGTCGAGTCGCACGCGCCCTACCTCAAGGTCTTGGTCGGCCCTGGCGGTCTTCACGGCGATCGAATACTGTCTACGCCCGCGTCTTCAAGGATTCGTTTGGCGTCCTGGTCCTGGGCTTGATGTTCTGGGCGGTGATCAAGGCGTCGATGGTCGGGCTGGTACTTCATGCACCTGAAGTTCGAGGGGAAGCTGGGTCTATTACATGCTGGTCCCCGCGGGCATCCTGGCCGTGATCCTGACCTGCGCCCTGATCCCGGACATGGCGATGCAGCCCGTCACCGAGGAAAACCCGGACGAGGAAACGGCGAAGGTGATCTCGATGCACGCGCCGGGCGCTGTCGCCGTCGTACCTGACGCTCGCCGGATCGACCCGTTCACTTTCAACCCCGAGAAGTCGTCGTAAGGGCAAGCCACGTGGTGGATAAGTCGTACCGGCTCGGAATCCTGACCGTTCTGGGAACCCTCATCGCCTCCGGGGCGACCACCCTGGGTTACGCGCTGATCGCCGGCAAGGCGAGCCGGGGCGACACCGTCGTCCGGGCGGCCGAGCATCTCGAGGCCAACGGCGTGGCGCTCCGGCTGGGCGCGTTCCAACTCACCGAGCGGTCGGGTCGGCCGGTCGGCGACACCGACCTGAACGACGAGGTCTGGGTGGCCTCGTTCATCTTCACGCATTGCCCGCTGTCGTGCCCGCGGATCAGCAGCGTGATGAAAGGGCTCCAGGACAAGCTCAAGGACTCGCCCGTCCGGCTCGTCAGCATCACCGTCGACCCCGACCGCGACACCCCCGAGGTCCTCGCCGCGTACGCCGACGCTTCGGTGCCGACAAGGACCGCTGGTGGTTCCTGACCGGCCCCAGGGCGACGATCGTGCCGCTGGTCACCGAGGGCTTCGGGCTCGGCCTGTCCCCGACGAGCGAGGACGAGCAGAAGGCCGGGGCCGAGGCGGTCACGCATAGCGATAGGATCGCGCTGGTCGACCGCGGCAACCGGGTCGTCGGGCCTTTACGACTCGAACGAGCCCGAGCGGCTCGCCGCACTGGTTGAAGACGCCCGGACCCGCGACCGACTGAATGCGACGCCGGCCTGGGTCCGCCGGCTCCCGGCGATCAACGCCAGTCTCAACGGCACCTGTACGATCCTCCTGATCCTGGGCTGGTGGCTGATTCGCGCGGGAACGTTCGCGCCCATGCGGCGACGATGATCACGGCCGTGATCACGTCGGCGATCTTTCTGGGATGCTACCTGCTCTACCATTTCAACGCCGGCAGCAAACCCTTCGCCGGAACGGGCCCGATCCGGCAGGTCTATTTCACGATCCTGCTCTCGCACACCCTGCTGGCGACCTTCGGGGTCGTACCGCTGGTGGGCCTGACCCTCACGCGGGCGCTCCGACGCGATTTCGAGCGCCATGCGTCGATCGCGCGGGTCACGTACCCGATCTGGCTCTATGTGTCGATCACCGGGGTCGTCATCTACCTCATGCTCTACCAGGTCCCGTTCTCGAACGCCGGGGCGATGGGGATGGGGCATTGATCGAGGGATTGATCCGCTCCTGGAGGGATCTCGCCATGCGACGCCTGCGACTCCTGGCCCTGCTCGTGCTGCTCGGACTCCCGGTTCCCGCGCCGGCCTGCCCCAACTGCAAGGAAGCGGTCTCGGCCCAGCCGAGCGAGGTCGAGGGAATGGCCCGCGGCTACAACTGGAGCGTGATGCTCATGCTCGCCGTGCCGTTAACCCTGCTGGGCACGGGTAGCTTGATGGTCGTCCGGGCCGCCAGGAAGGGACTCTTGCCCGAGCTTTGACCGGATTGGCGGCCCGCGACCGTGTTAGCCCCGTCAATAGCCGCTGGCGTCGATGACCTCTCCCTGAGCGCGCGAGCCGAGTGACCAGAGCGTCAACAGGTTGGTACTATCCTTCAGGAAGTGGACCGAGGCGTCGGACATCAAGACATTGGCGCCGCCGGGGTGGAAGCTGCTCAACGTGTACATGCCCGCATTGCTATATCCGGCACTCGTCGTGGCTTGCCCCGGATTGCAGTTCGGGTACTTCGGGTTCGGGGCCAGCACGCAATTGCCCAGGGAAAAGGCGTACATGCCGAATCCCCAGATCGCGCCGAGTTCCGAGGTATGAGTGGTGGTCCGGTCCGCCCGCAATCCCGCGGCGCAGGCCTGGGCCCATTGCAGGAACACCGCCTGACCCATCGCGGGTAACTCGATCTGGGGGGTGTTTCGCTTCACCCCCGACGGTAGCTGGCCCACGAAGATGATATCCGAAGGTACCGAGACCTGTTGCGAGTTGCCGTCCCCGATCCTCCACTCGCCGAAGGCGATCGTGTTGCTGGTTCCGTCGAGAATATCCCGGATGCCGATCGACGGACCCGCCTGCATGAAAACCCCGTTGGGCGGTCCGCTGGTAAAGGTCCCGTCAAACTCAAGGCCCGATCCCACCGACGCGAAGTAGCTGTTGCCCGTCGCCACGATATTATTCAGTCCGGGTGAATTCCAGCTCGGCACGCCCGCCGAGGGGCAGAGAAACGCCTGCAACCGCGTCTTGGCGATCGTGCTGTTCATGAGATGGTTGGAATCGTTGATGATTCCCACCGACCAGTTAATCGCGTTGTAGAGCGCCGTTTGTTCGAGGTTACCAAGCAGCCGGGCGTGAGCGCTGAGGTCGTACGCCCCCGTGAGCTTGCCGGTCGCGAAGTTCCAGTGGTACAGCGCGCCGGTGGGAAACAGTCGTTGACGCTGTGGTAGTTATGCAAGGCGATGCCGATCTGCTTGAGGTTGTTCACGCACTGGGCTCGCCGCGCCGCCTCGCGCGCCGCCTGCACCGCGGGTAAGAGCAGCGCGATCAAGACCGCGATGATGGCGATCACGACCAGCAGCTCGATCAGCGTGAACCCCGGCCGTCGGTGTTCACGACGGGCTTGAGTCAGCACACAATAAGACATGAATCTCTCCCAATGATTGAGCCTGGAGATCGAAGTGTCCACCCGGGGACAAAATGAACGATGAACCCGGTGAGGTGCGCCCTTGACCTTTCGTCGTCGCGGCCTCAAAAAGCGCCGAACCGACCATAGCTTCAGGGATTGTTCCTCGCCGATCGTGGAAAAGCGATGAGATTCCACGTATATTCTGTGAGAATCTTTGCCAGTAGCGCCGCCGTGACACGAGTGCCCGCGACCGGAAAGCGCCTGGGAGTTGTGAACTTGATTACCAGCACCGGCGCGAGAGCTTGGGTTCGGTTTCAAGATAGGTCGTTGAGGTTGTGTCAATGACCCGGATACCCCAGGTCGTTCTGATCGTTGAGACATCCACGCATTTCGGTCGGGCGATTCTCGGAGGTATCGCCGATTTCCTTCGATCGCACCGGCCGTGGACGGTGTTCGTGGAACAGAGGAGCTTCGATTCGGCGCTACCGCTCTGGCTTGAGAACTGGCGTGGCGACGGGATCATTTCGCGCACGAGCACCCCGGCGTTCACCGCCCTGGTTCGAAACAGCGGCATCCCGACGGTGGACCTCACGCACCGTGACGAACCGTTCGGTCTTCCGCGCATCAGCATTGACGATCACGCCATCGGCCGGACCGCGGCCGAGCATCTGCGAGACCGCGGTTTTCGAGAGCTCGCGTTTTGCGGGTTCACCGGGATACGGTGGTCGGTTCGGCGGAAGGAGGGCTTTCTGGCGTCGGACCACGGGCCGGGGGCCGTCGAGCCCGGGCGCGTCTTCGAATTATCGTGGAACGGACTGGAGCATCGCTCGTGGGACGTGAACCGGGCTGAGATCGGCCAGTGGCTCAGGACACTTCCCCGGCCTGTCGGAATACTCGCCGCTAATGACGTCCTCGGCCATCATCTTCTGGACACGTGCCGCCAGGTCGCACTCCAGGTCCCGGACGAGGCGGCGGTCCTCGGCGTGAACGACGACCCGGTCCTGTGTGAACTGAGTGCTCCCCCGCTGAGCAGTGTTCGAACCGGCGCCGAGCGCATCGGTTACGAGGCCGCGAAACTCCTCGACCAGCTCATGGAAGGCGAGACACCCTCGTCCGAGGAACGTCTCATCCCTCCCCTGGGGGTAACGACCCGCCAGTCCACCGACACGCTGGCGATCGACGACCCGCGGATCGCCGCCGCGGTCCGATTCATCCGCGAACACGCCTGTCAGGGGATCAATGTCCAGGATGTGCTGGATCAGGTCACACTCTCGCGAACCTCGCTGGAGCGTTGTTTCCGCAAGTACCTCGGGCGATCTCCTCAGGCCGAGATCCGCGTGGTCCAGCTCAAGCGCGTCCGACAGTTGCTGGCCGACACGGAGTTCAAGCTCCACCGGATCGCCGAGCTGACCGGCTTTGAACATCGCGAGTACCTGAGCGTGCTGTTCAAGCGCGAGTTTGGACAGACCCCAGGGGAATTCCGTCGCGAGGCGCGGTCGCGACCGGCCTCGTCCTGAACGGCATCGTTCGCGGACAACCTCGAACTCGAACTCGAACTCGATCTCGAACTCGAACTTACCCCGCGCGTCCCGCAGGCGGCCCGCCGGGGTGTGCGCGGTGAGGTCGTCGATCATGTCGGTGAGGGCGTGCTCGATGGCGCGGGGCCAGTCGTCGCCGTATTTCGAGCGCAGTTCGGGTCGCTTGTAGGCGAAGGTCAGGCCGCGGGAGTTGTTGACCACGGCGCCGAGTCCCTGGGCGTCGAAACCCGCCGCCACATCGCGGGCCGTGCCGCCCTGAGCGCCATAGCCGGGGACGAGGAAGAGCACACCAGGTAAGTCAGAGCGAAGCTCGGCGAGCTGTTCGGGATAGGTCGCGCCCACCACGGCGCCGACCAGGCTATAGCCGGTCTGACCGCGTAACGGCTCGGCCCAGTTGCCCACCAGGCGCGCGACGTGTCGATACAGAGGCCATCGGTCACAGACCAGGTCCTGAAACTCTCCGGCTGACGGGTTGCTCGTGCGGACCAGCACAAAAAGACCGTTGCCGTACGCCGCCGCCTCGTTGAAAAAGGGCGCGACACCATCGCGGCCCAGGTAGGGATTGACCGTGAGCGCATCGGCCTCCCACGCGCAGCTCGAGCCCGTCCCCCACCTTGACCCGTCCGAGATAGGCGCGGGCATACGCCTCGGCGGTCGAGCCGATGTCGTTGCGCTTGCCGTCGATGATCACGATCAGCCCTTTTTCGCGAGCCAGGCGGGCACTCGCGGCCAGGGCGCTCATCCCCTCGGGACCATATGCCTCGTAATACGCTGCCTGGAACTTGACGGCCGCGACCCGGCCCGCCACCACGTCGAGCACCTGGGCCGCGAACGACTTGAACGCTTCGGCCACGCCTCCGCGCGTTGGCGGATAGCGATCAAGCCAGCCCGGCGGCATGTCCTCGGGCCGCGGGTCGATCCCGACCAGCACGGGGTTCCCCACCCGCCGGATCGCCGCGATCAGCCGGTCGGCGAAATGGTCCATGGGACGTCCTCTCATCTCATGACGTCAATAATACGTCAGCGGATGAATTCCCCGGTTCACGCCCCAGCGAAAGAAGAGGTTGGGGACGAGCGACTGGAACGTGTGCCGGTTCGGGGGCATCAGGAGCCGCCGGGCGATCGAGCCCAGCGAGTAGAACCGCCGCTGGGCACGCCAGAACCCGTCTTCGAGCTCGTCCCGGGTCATGTTCTTGGGCTCGAAGACGCATTCGTAGCTATGATAGCGGTCCCAGTCGCTGTGGTCGATCCGCCCCTGCGCCATGAGCTCGTCGCGGATCTTCAGGCCGACGCGCGGCGAAAGGATGAACATGAACGAGAGCGGCGCCTTGTACTCGATCAGGCGTCCGACCGTGGCGTCGAACGAGTCCTTGGTGTCGCCGTCGAGGCCGAACATGACGTTCAGCGAGAACTCGATCCCATGCTTGCGGATCGTGGCGAACTGCTCGTTGTACTCTGTCGGCGTGGTTCTGCTTCTTGTTCACCGACTTCAGGCTCTCGGGGTTGACCGATTCCATGCCGATGTTGATATGGAGGCAGCCGCTGGCTCGCATCAGGTCGAGCATCTCGGCGTCGTCGCCGACGTTGGCGGTGCAGAGGCAGGTCCAGTGCACCTTCAGCGGGAGCAGCCCCTCCATGACGGCGAAGGCGTGCTTGCGGTGGGCGTTGAAGATGTCGTCGACGAAGTAGACGAACTTCCGCTTGCCGAGCCGCATCAGGGTCTTGACCTCCTCGACCACCTCCTCGGGGGGCCGGTAGCGGAACTTGGCGCCGTAGACCTGGGTCACCTCGCAGTAGCTGCACGCGTACGGGCAGCCGCGGGTTGTCTGCGCGGGGAGGTTGGGGATCCGGTAGCGCTTCAGGTCGAGCAGGTCGTAGCGCGGGATGGGCAGGCCCTTGAGGTCGGACAATTTCAGGCTCTGGTAGCGCCCGGAAGCTTGCCCGAGGCGGCGTCCTCGAGCACGCGGTCCCAGACCCCCTCGGCCTCGCCCACGACCACGGCGTCGGCATGCTCCAGGGCCTCGTCCGGCGCGAGCGTGGCGTGGAACCCGCCGATGACGACCGGCTTGCCACGGCGCCGGAACTCGTCGGCGATCTGGTAGGCCCGCGTCGCCTGGTGCGACATGCAGGTCAGCCCGACGAGGTCGCACGGCTCGTTGAAGTCGATCGTCTCGTACAGGTCGTCCTTGATCGATACGTCGACCCCCTCGGGACAGAGGGCCGCCAGGTAAGGGAGCGTCATCCCCAGCAGCCAGCGCGTCTTGTTCTTGTAGACCGACCCGTCCGGCTCGAGGCGGGACGGCTGGACCAGCAACACCTTCATCGACGACTCCAGGACCGAAGGTTCGTACCCATCATGAGCACCGCCCGAAGCGGCAAAAGGTGACCCGAGAGCGTAACCCGCCCAACCGTAACCTCGCAAGCACCCGACGCTCGATCGCCGCCGCTTTTGCGCCAACACTTGAGAAGCTGGAGCAATCAGGGGGAGATTGACACGCGGGCCTGGAGGCTCAAATGCATGGGGAACTGCGATTGACGGATCAACCCGCTTCTCCTAGATTCCCTGCCGCAACCCGGCGGTGGGCCTGATTGATGTCCGTTTTCCCTCACAAATCTCGGGCCGAACGATGCTCAAGCGCGCTGGTCGACTGTCGCTCCGATCGTGGCTGCCGCACGTCCGTTATCGTCCCGCGGCGCCGGGCCTGCCCCGCCGGGTGGAGGCCACGCCCAGGCACATCACCGCGCTGGCGGATTGCGACTTCTACCACGACATGGACCTTCCCGGCCTCGGCCGGCAGGCGGGTGCCTGGGACCTGCGCGGTCGCGAAGCCGAATACCTGGGAAACGTGCCGTTTCACGGCAAGCGCGTGCTCGAGCTCGGCACGGCCAATGGCGCGCTTGGCTTCTGGATCGAGCGCCAGGGCGCGAACGTGGTCTGCTACGACCTCTCGCCCGATCATGACTGGGACATCGTCCCCTACGCCCGTGTCGCCGACGAGATCGGGGCGACCGTCCAGGACCGCAAGCGGCACATCCAGCGCCTGAATAACGCCTGGTGGCTCGCCCACCGTCTCCTGAATTCGCGGGCGCGGCTCGTTCATGGCGACGTTTACCATATTCCCGAAGCCATCGGCGCGGTGGATATCGTGACCTTCGGAGCGATTTTGCTCCACCTCCGCGACCCGTTCCAGGCGCTCGCCAACGGACTGCGGCTGGCCCGCGAGACCGCCGTGGTGGTCGATCTGCTGATCCCGGGGACCGATCCCGACGCGCCTGTCCTCCGGTTCGTACCCGACGCCGCGACCACCCAGCCCCGCGAGTCGTGGTGGCTCCTGACTCCCGCCCTGGTCACGCGGATGCTCGCCGTCCACGGCTTCGCCGACGCCCGCGTCACGTTCCACAAACAGAAGCACCACGGCAACGACATGGAGATGTTCACCGTGGTCGCCCACCGGACCAGCGGGCCGTTGCCGCGCGGTTGAATGCTCAGGATCGCGAGCCCGCCGCGAGCAGCCGGCGATTCAGGCCTTCCAGCGGTCCGAAGTCGAGGCAATGCGTTCCAACCGCCGCGACACACCGTAAGCTTCTCCCACGCCAGGCGTCGGGAAGTTGTTCGGAGGCGACGGCGACGTTCCGGCCGGCGGCGTTGGCCGAGAAGGCCGGCAAGACGATCGTCTCTGGCCCGGCCAGGAAGCAACGCGCTGTGACCGGGCCTGTGCGAAGGACCGGGTGCTCGTGTCCGCTGATCGTGCGCGCGGCGTCGATCGGTCGGTGCCCGTGCGCGATCGTCCAGCCGTCGACCTCGAGAGAGGAAGCGATCCGAGGGCGGCGCGGCGGGTCGTGATTGCCCGCGATCGGGATCAGGGTGATCCCTCGATCGAGCAACCAGCGCGTCAACGCGCCGAGATCGGCCTCGGTCCGCCGGCAGTAGGTGCGCGACTCGACAAGGTCGCCCGCCACGACCAGTCGATCGATCGGCGCTCGATCGCGAAGCGAACGCAGGGCGTTCAAGGTCTCGGCCAGGCTGTGAGCGGGGATGCAATCACCGCCGCGGCCCCGGGCCCACTCGTAGCCAAGGTGAATGTCGGCCACGACCGCCAGCCGCTCCCGTTCGTGGATGAGGGCCCCCTCGGGAGCGAGCGTCCAGGGGCCGACCGCGATCTCGGCGCCGGTCATGACGGCGGTCTCGATGTCAGGCGCTGGTGCAGCCGACTCAGGGCGTCGGCGGCCGATTCAAAGCTCAGAGACTCGGGCGCGCCCGGCGCGATCCAGGCCATGGCGAACGGCGAGAGCGCCGGCGAGCGCTCGGAACCGGACCTCCGGCCGGGTCGACAGCCAGTCGAGGGCGCCGGGGGTGTCGAGCAGGTCGTCAAGGACCTCGCGGCGGGTCTCGCGGAGCAAGGGGTGATCGGGGCACGCTGCGCGGACCAGGGGATAGAGCCGCGTGCTGACCCAGTGCATGCCGCCGACCCGCCGCTTCGGCCCTTCCGGGTTGCGGAGGACCATCAGCGCGGTGGCCGCGACGTGCCGGAACCGGCGTGCGGGGAGATCGCCCCGGTCCAGACCCTCCAGGACGTCACTCGCCAGCCCATCCGGGTCGATCAGCGCCGGGATGTCGGCGGCCGAGATCGACGCGCCGGCCGGTAGCGTGATGACCCAGCCCAGGTCGGCCACGCCCAGCGCGAGGTTGCGGCCGAACCGGCGCCCCAGTCGCGCCGAGGTCGCGCGCCCGAGTGCCTCGCAGGCCGACCGGCTCAGCGGGGCGTGGAAGACATAGCAGGTCCCATCGCCGTCGCCCTCCGGACCGATTCCGACCCCAGGCGCCTGTTCGACCAGGAGCGTGGCCGGCGCGGGGATCTCGCTGAAGCTGCTCCTGGGCCTCGAACAGGCTCGCCAGCACGCCGGCCGCCCTGGGGTCAAGGCGATGGGTCTCGCAGAGCCAGCCGCGCAGGGCCGAGGTTCCCTCCGCGAGCCGTCGCGCCGCCTCGACCCGGAAAGCGTCGAGCGACCGGGCGAGTTGAGGCGAGAGGGCCTGTCGATCGCTTGACCAGCGAGGCAGCGACGGTTCGCCTCCCGTGGTCCGGGCCTGCACCACCGACCCCTCAAGCCGTCGGAATTCCAGAGCGCGGCCGTCGAGCACGAACCGGTCGCCCGCGGTCAGTCGGTCGGCATACGCGCCCTCGATCGTGCCCAGATCGACACCGTCGACCACCACGCGCACCGATTCCTCGGCCTGGATCGTGCCGACGTTGCTCCAGAACCAGCGGATCACCCGCCGGTTGCGGATGCCGAACAGACCCCCTTTTTTCCAGATCCGCGGGGCTGTCCACCGGGGCGACGCGCCGGGCTCGGGCTCGAAGGCCCCCGACGGCGCGGCCAGATCGCCGGCCAGGAACGCGAGGCAGGCGTCGAAGTCGCCGCGGCGTCAGCCCGGCCATGGGGGCGGCGCGGCGGATGAGGGCGAACGCGGCGTCGCCGAGCGCATTCGCCGCCGCAGGCCATGCCGATCAACTGCTGGCAGACCACGTCGAGCGGCGCCTCGATCATGCGAAGGGGCTCGACCTGGCCCGCTCGTGCCGATCCGGCGGTGACGACCGCGCCGGCGATCTCGGCGGGAGTGGCCGCCAGGACCAGACCGCGCGAAGCCGACCCCGACGCGATGTCCCGACCGCCCCACGCGCTGGACCAGCCGCGCGACACTCCCTGGCAGGCCGATCTGGACCGTTCGATCGGCCGTGCCGATATCGACGCCCGAGCTCGAGGCTCGTGCTCGTCACCACGCCGCGCAGGCGGCCGTCCTTGAGGGCTGACTCTACCTCCCTGCGCCGCCGCGCGTCGAGCGCCGAGTGATGCGCGGCGACCGCGTCGGCCCAGTCGCCCGGATCAGATCGCGGGCGGGCGCGTTTCAGGTCGTGGGTCAGCTTCTCGGTCAAGGCTCGCGTATTGGCGAAGACGACCGTCGTCCGGTTCCGGCTCGATCTCACGTGTGACCCGGCGGAGCAGCCGGCGGTAGGTCAACGAGCGATCGGGCGCCTCGTCATCGTTGATCAATGACTCGACTTCGAGCTCGATGGGTGGGGCCGGGTCGAGACCGACCGGCTCGGCTTCGGCATCAAGCACGCGGCATTCCCGACCGACGCCGACCAGGAACCGGGCCACCGGCTCGGCGGGGCGGCAGGTGGCCGAGAGCCCGACACGACACGGGTCGCGCCCCGCCCGATCGGCCAGCCGCTCGATCGACACCGACAGATCAGCCCCGCGCTTGGTCGGCACCAGGGCGTGGACCTCATCGATGACGACATGCGTGAGCCCGCTCCAGTGATCGTGCCAGCCGGTCTGGCTGAGCAAGCAGCGCCAGGCTCTCGGGGGTCGTGATCAACAGATGCGGCGGCCGTTCGCGCAAAACCTTGCGTTGATAAGCCGAGGTATCGCCCGTCCTTACCCCGACACCGACCGGGCTTCGTCCCATTCCCAGACGCTGGCGAATCGCCTCCAGAGGCATCGCGAGGTTACGCTCGATGTCGTAGCCCAGGCTCCGGAGCGGTGAGACATAGACGCACCGCAATGCCGGCGCGAGTGTGCCGGCGGCATGTTCGCGAAAGAGCTGATCGAGAATGGCGAGGAACGCCGCCAGGGTCTTGCCGGTCCCGGTCGGGGCGATCAGCAGCGAGTGTTCGCCCGACGCGATCGACGGCCAGGCGAGCCGCTGAATCGAGGTCGGCCCGCCGGGGAATGCCGACCCGAACCAGTCACGGACCGGACCGGCCAGCTCGGCCAGGGAATCGACGGGTCTCGCTCCTTCACCCGGCAACGCGCGTTCCCTCCCGCGAGTTCAACAATGCGTCGACCTATGCGGTCAACGAGGCGAGGCGCCCGATCGTACCAGAGCTGGGCGGTTCCGACCAAGCGTTTGCCGCGCGCCGCTCGTGTCTCGCATCCGGACTCGATACCCGTGTCAACGCGCCAGCCGGATGCCCGAAAACTGCCAGCGAGCCTCGGGAGGGAAGAAGTTGCGGTAGGTGGGCCGGATGTGCGAACAAGGCGTGGCGCACGAGCCGCCGCGCAGGACCATCTGGTTGCACATGAATTTGCCGTTGTATTCGCCGAGCGCACCAGCCAGGGGCTGAAATCCGGGGTAGGGGGTGTACGGGCTCGCGGTCCATTCCCAGACATCGCCGTAAAGCTGCGCCGGGGTCTCGTCGTGGCCTGGGTTCAGGGGAGCGGGGTGAAATCGGCCGTGCTCGACGAGGTTGGACCCGCCGGAAACGGCGGCGCGTTCGGTGGCGGCGATCTCCCACTCGGCCTCGGTCGGCAGACGAGCGCCGGCCCATCGAGCGAAGGCGTCGGCCTCGTAGAAGCTGACATGACAGACCGGTTCGCTATCGATCAGGTCGCGCATTCCGGCCAGCGTGAAGAGCCGCCACGCTCCGCCCGCGGCCGGCTCCCAGTACATCGGCGCGTTCCAGTCGTGGACGTTCCGGGCATTCCAGCCATCGGAGAGCCAGAATTCAGGACGCGCGTAGCCGCCGTCGGCGATGAACGCCAGGTATTCGCCGTTGGTCGCCAGCCGATCGGCCAGGGCAAACGTCTCGAGGTAAACCTGGTGCCGGGGCCGCTCGTTGTCGAAGGCGAAACCCGGGCCATCGTGCCCGATCGCGTACAGGCCCGCGCCATGGTCGACCCAGCCCAGGGGTGGTAGCTTGATTTCCGACGTCGGCTCCTGCTCGCGAAAGACCGGGCGGAGTGGGTTGCGGCTGAAGAGGTGCTTCAGGTCGGTCAGGATCAGCTCCTGATGCTGCTGCTCGTGATGCAGGCCCAGTTCCAGGACCGGCCCGAACTGCTCGAGCGCCCGGTCGTCGGCCTGGTCGAGCCAGCCCAGGATCGCCAGGTCAACCGACTCGCGGTAACGCGCCACCTCGGCCACGGTCGGCCGTGTCAGGAGCCCGCGCTCGGAGCGCGGATGGCGCTCGCCCAGAGCGTTGTAGTACGAGTTGAAGAGATAGGCGTACTGGCCGGGCACATGGCCCGGGTCGAACCCGGCGGGCCGGAGCACCAGGGTCTCGAAGAACCAGGTGGTGTGGGCCAGGTGCCACTTGACCGGACTGGCATCGGGCATCGATTGGGGGATGCAGTCCTCGGCCACCAGTGTCGCGCACAGCGCCTCGGTGGCCCGCCGGACGGCCTGGAACCGATCGCGAAGCCCCGGGCCGTCAAGCAGCAGGGGCCGCTCGGGTGCCCGGACCGACGTGTGTGGACGCATGGATGATGTTTTCCGGCTCATGGGGGATGTCGCCTCGCGGTGTGGCCCGGGTATCGATTGGCTGATCGTATCGTAGGCGGACCGGCAACCCGGAGTGCCTCAGGCGGCGAGGGGATCGAATTCGGCCTCGCGCGCGGCGAGGGCCAGCACGCGAGCATCGGGACGGGGGAGGCCCTCGGCGTAACTGATGAGCAAGGCCATGTCGGCGAGCCGGTTGAGCCGCCGCGGCAAGCCCGAGGCGGCCCGATGCAGGATATTGACGGCCTCGGCGCCGAGTAAGCTCGCAGGCGCCGCCGCTCCGGCGTCGGCGAGCCGGCCGTGGAGATAGGTCATGGCCTCTTCCTCGGTCAACGGGCCCAGCAGGCACGCCCCGCCAGCCGGTCGTGGAATCCAGGGGGAATCCGGAGAAGCACCTCGGCGGTGCCGACCAGCAGCAGCGAGAGGTCCGACGGCCCGCGGCTCGCGAAGTTCAGCAGGAGCCTGAGCGCCTCGAAGGTGGCGGAATCGTCGATCAGGTGCGCCTCGTCGATGATCAGAAGCGGTCGCTCGCCGCGGCTCGACGCCGACGATAGGTGCCGCCCCAGGCGCCGGACCGAGCCTCCCAGGCTCGACCAGGGGAGCGGATCGTGCGCAGGACCCGAGGCGGAGGGCTCCAGCGCCGCCCAGCTCGTCGGCCGCCAGCGCCAGGAGCTCCGCCGCCGGCAGTGCCGGAAACGACAGGTAGGCCGTTGGCCCTCCCAGCTCGCGCGCCAGGACCCGCGCCAGGATCGATTTGCCACTGCCGGGGGGGCCGAAGATCAGAGCCGGTCCCGGGCCGTGCTCGAGGGCATACCGGACGCGCCGGAGCACGGTTTCGCGGCTGCCCAGGGCCACGAACGACGCGGGATCGACCGTCTCGCCGAACGGCCGGCGGCTCAGGCCGAAATGCGACTCGTACAAGACAGCGGGCCCTCCGTTGACCCTTCCTGGTTCATTCCAAGCTGTTGCGCAGCGTCGCGTTGAAGGACCACGCGTTACACGAAGGTTTCGGCGAGTCCGAGCAGCGGCACGCCCCCTCCGTCGAGGACCTCGCGGGCGCGGAGCAGGGCGCGTTCGCCGGTGAGGGTCCGATTATGGACCAGGATCGCGGCATCGACCGAGCGGTGCAGCATCGCCGCGCTCAGGCCGGCGAACATGGGACTGCCGTCGAGCAGGACCAGGTCGAACTCGCGTCGAAGCCGGGCCATGGCGACCGACCACGACGGACTGGCCAGAAAGTCGCGCGGTCGGGCCACGGGCGCCCGGAGCGGCAACAGGCTGAGATGATCGTCGGGGGCCTCGATCAGCGCATCGGCCAGCGCCTGGCCCGACTCGACCACGTCATCTAGCCCGCAATCGGGCCGTAAACCCAGTTGTCGGGCCAGCATCGGACCGGTCAGGTCGGCATCCACCAGGAGCGTCCGACCCGGCCGACGCGCCAGCGCCCGTGCCAGGCATAAGATCAGGGTGGTCCGCCCCTCGGCGCGATGACAGCTCGTGAAGAGCACGACCTTGAGGTGTCGCTGATCGCGAATCGCCAGCAAGGTGTCGGCCAGCCGCTCGAACCGGTCGCCAAAGTGGCGTTCGAGCGAGCGGACCGTGGCCGGCCATTCGAGCCGCGCTAGCCCCGGCCCGAGATCTGAGGGGGTTGGCTCCGGGGGCTCGAGCGCCACCGTGCCCTCGATCTCGAACACGCCGTCGGTCCCGATGGCGAGTTCGGCCTCGTCATCGAGTGACGCTTCCGTCCCGCGGCCTGGCAAGTGCGGCGCCGGGGACGCCGGCTCGGTCGGGGTCAAGCTCGCGCTGGCGCTGACGTTCCAGGGCGCGTGCGCTGGAAGGCGCGCGCCAGGGCGTGATCAACCTCCCGCATGGAGCGGCTCCTCGCTACCGTCGTCGGGTAATAAGTAGCCCGGAAAGACCACCGGGGCGTCGGCGTCGACATAGGGGTAGGGCGTAATCGTCGCGGGCTCGATCGAGATCGAGATCGACGGAGGCCGCGGGGAGTTGCCGCTCCGGTTCTCGGCGTGCGCGGTGGACCCTGGAGGGTCGACCGGGGTCATGCCCAGACCGCGGAGAATCCAAGGCGTTCCCCCGAGGCCCAGGCCGAAAAGGCCGAGCGACAGGGTGACGGCCCAACGGACTTCGCGACGGAGACGACGACGTGGACGCGCCGGACCGTGTCGGTCGCCGACGACCTCGACCCGAGTCTTCCGACGTCCCCGTCGGGACGAGGTTCCCGGCAACACCGGCACCTGGATCAAGACCGGCAAGACCTCCACATCCGGCCCCGCCGCGTAGGACCGCGACTTCGCATTCGGCTTCGACCTCGATTTCGATTTTTCGGGCGACTTCCATTTCGAGCCCAGACCCGCCCGCGTTCCTGGCCTCGTCCCGGGAACCGCCGCCACGAAAGGCTGGAGCGGGAGCGGCGACGGTGTGGAACCCGATGACGGATTCTGATCCCGAGCCGGCGTCTGCCCGCACTGGAGACCATGTTCTCGGTTCATGGTAAGGTCCCCCACGCTCTTATTCACTTCGGGTGGCCAATCGGGCTCGCGGGCGATCCTGACCCACACGCACCAGCCTGGAAAAACACGTCGCGTCCATGCTCCGCCGCCACCGAACGCGGCGCTTCTCGCCAAACCGGGGAGTCCACGTCGAGTCAGCGGAACGACCGCCGCCTGCTTCCCCCTACCCAAAGAAATCGGCTGGGGCGGCGGCAAACTTGAACGGCCGTGAGGAAAATGACGAAATCGGGGAGATGAGTGAATTGGTAAAGAGCGGAAACTGGGGCAATCCCAGAGCGAAGGCTCCGATCGCGTAAGAACTGGCACCTGATCCGGGTTTCGAGAAAGCCAACGGCTGATCACTTAACATCATAATTATCAAAGGTTTATGTCCAGAAAACACCAAAATGCCTCCCTTCCGCCGGCTGTCGGCGGAGGGGAGGCACGGGAAAGCGGGTTGTCGATCGGGGCATTCCATCGACAGAGCGGGTCGAAACGAAATTGCGGATCGACCCGGATCAGCGGTTGCCGCCACCGCCCCCGAAGAACCGGAAGAACCGGCGGGCCGAGAACGAGTTGCCGTCGGTGTCGCCCGCGAACAACCGGCCAGCCTCGTAGCTGGCAACGGGACGGAACTGGGGAGGAGCCCCGGCGAACCGGAAGCCGCCGCCATTGGCCATGTCGAGTGCCCGGACGTTCGACTCGGTGACCATCGGGTTGTGACCCTGCCAGGTGGTGCCGGTGATCTGAAGGATGTTCAGGGGAGCGTACATGGCCTCACCTCCGACCGAGATCCAGTCGCTGGCATAGGGGTTCGACTCGTCGACCCGGCCGTCGAGACCGTAGAGCAAGGTGTACTCGTACTTGATGAGCCGTCCGGTGTCGTCCTGACCGTTGAGCGACGATCCGGAGTTGGCGTGGATCTCGACCTCAAGCCGGACAGCGCGAGGGCCTTTGCCGGGAACCGGGTGGTACGTGGCAACGTACTTGCCGACGCCGTGGTTCCAGACTTCGTTGGGCGTGCCGCGCGGCGGGAACGCCCGCAGGTTGGCGAGCAGGTTCTCGCGGTTGCCGCGGATGTGCGTTTCGAGCATCTGGTGGACCCGCGGAACGAACCGATCGCAGCCGTCATAACCAGGGCGGGGGGGCCCGGCGGGGATGTCGTTGGCGAAGTCGCCGATCTTGTGGTTGTAGTGGTTCTCGCCTAGCTCGGCCCAGAGGGCTTTGAGCTCGTCACGTGTCATACCCGTGCCGGGCGCGGGGATCGGCTCGTTCAGGAGGATCGACGCCACCGCACCGCCCAGGCAATGGCCTGGCCAGCGCTGAATGTCGCGGTTCTGGCTATTGCGAGCCTCCCAGTTGCGGGCCGAGGTGCGGAAAAGCTGATCATACTTCAGAAGCGGTGAAGGCGTCTGGTAGAGCTGACCGTCAGCCCCACGGAACGTCAGGTCGTCGTAGAGGTTAGGAAACCAGGTCGAATCGTCGCCAGTGGGCACGGGAGTCTCGAGGACTCCATTGTTTCCGGCGCGAACGATATCCTGTCCGGGAGGGATGTAGCCTCCGGGCGTGGCCACCATCTCATCGTCGCCCAGCGGTCGCATCGTGTCGACCCGGCCGTTGCCGCCGGCCCATGGCTCGTGGATCGCATCCGACTTGGTTGGCCAGTAATAGTAGTTCCAGGGCTTGCGGTTGCTCTGTCCGACCTGGACAAAGCTCGTCTCCACGGTATAGGAAGTGGTCGCCCCACTAATCTCGAAGGTGTACCAGCCCTGCTGGTTCCGGCCGACCTCCTGGCCGTTCTGTCGCGATAGGCCGTCCGGCCCGGTGATCTTGTTGACCGTTCCCGACGTCGTCTTGATGGTGAGCTCGCCGCCGTACATGGTCGGGACGTAAACCCCGAAGCTCTTGTCGCCGGACTCTTCAGAGATCGCCCCGCCCAGGGGGACCGGTATGACCCGCTCCGCAGCACTGGCGATACTGCCAGCGCCTATGCAGAAGGCCGCGGCCACCGCAGCGAGAACCGCTCGCGACACCGCGCCGCCGAGCCTGTTGCCGATACGCATGCTGCCTCCCAATTACCTACCCTGTAGAAACCACCCCAAATGCGTCTTCCCGTCCCCGGATATCGAACCGTAAACGCGGGATGAATCCGCGTCGCTCTGGGTCGCAATCACAACGAGAGTAGTCTCAGCAAGCAGGGCAGGGTAAGGGGTCCGGGGTACCCACACCCGCACGATACCCAAGAGTGTTCGGCATGCCAGGCCCTGAGGGTGGATGAAAAACGAAAACTGGTTTACCCAGACCCTTGGAACCTAATCAGATCTCCTAGAGTTCGCCTCGTCGGCAATTTCTCGACTTTGCCAAGATCACTGAATGCCGCGCCGAGGTCTGCCGATAAACATGCACGGCCACCCCTGGGGCGGAGTGGACGAGTCGGCCACGATGACCGGCCTGGACCTTCCGCCACCGTCCCGAGGCCAGCGTTGTGTCGGGTCCCTCTTTGGTTTTGCGGGTGAGGGACCAGGCGAGCCGCGACGGATTGAGGCTCGTACCGGACGCGTCCGGTGGCGACCGAAGTTTGGTCAAGGTGAGCTCACGACAGGGGCGGTGGTGTTGGCGATCGGACGTAAGTCCCGAATCGACCGTACCGTGCCGAGCTATCAGGGGATTGTCAGTTTATCGACTCGATCGAGACGTCGACCGACAACCTCAACAACTATACGAGGACATCGCGATGACCAGTCTGATTACCGTTCTTGCTCTGAGCGCCACGGGTCTGGGCTTCCATGGCATGGCCTCCGGCCAGGCGCCTTGCAAGTCGATGCCCACGCCTCAGGCGCCCTGCAAGGCCGCGCCTTGCCCCCAGGCCCCCACGAAGTGCCTGCCGGCCCCCTCGAAGTGCAGCCCCCAGGCCCCGGGCAAGTGCCTGCCGGCGCCCGCCAAGTGCGCCCCGCAGTGCGCTCCTCAGGCCCCGGCCAAGTGCGCCCCGCAGAGCTGAAGCCGGTCTGAATGGGACGGTCCGGGCTTCCTCGCGGAAGCTCGGACCTTTCCAGGACGACGGGTTTCCACGGGTCATGCCAGGGCTCCAACTTTGACTTGATCCACGAAACGGCGTCGGCTTCCGAAGGGGAGCCGACGCCGTCTCGGTTTCGAATGGGCTCGCTATGTATCCGGCGACGACGACACCGCGTGCTTGGTGCTCCATAGCTGATGCTGAACCAGAAGCTGGGAAAACGCCGGGCTGATCGGGCCGGGTAATGGAATTAAGCCATGCCGACGCGCCAGCCCCTGGTAATTGAGAATGCTCCGGCCGCCCACGAAGATCGGCAGACCATCAATCGCCGACAGTTCCTGGAACCGCTTCTTGATATTCCGCGAGAGCACGAACGAGAGGGCCAGTGCGTCGGGTCGAAACCGAACGACCGAGTTCTGATATTCGCGCACCGGCAGGTCGACACCGAGATAGATCGCGCGCGAACCGGCTTGTTCCAGAAGGAGCGAGAGCATCAGGCCGCCTCCTTCGTGCCGGTCACCCTGGACCGTGCCGACCACGAAGGTCCCCCGGGGCACCACGTTCGTCCTCCGGGCGTAATCGATCAGAATATCTAGCTTTCGCCTCAGAAACTCACTGGCCACGCGCTCGTGAAAGACCTGAGCCCTGCGCTGAAACCAGCGCTCGCCGATCTCGGTCCAGGCCGGACCGATCACCTGGCTAACGATCTCGGGAGGTGAGAGATCGACGATCAGCTCGATGTACAATCTCTCCGCGGCGCTCAGGTTTGCTTCCGCGAGGCAATCGATCAGTCGAACCACTCCCACTTCACGATCGAAGTGTGGATTCGGCTCGGCGGAGGCTTCACACTCCTCGGTTGTTTCGACGACCGGCTCGGTCAGATGCAGACGGCCCGCGCGGTACTCGGCAATCAGCTCGCCGATCGGCTGCCCCATCCGGGCACGCCGCGCGATGGCGCGGATCGCTCCAACCTGCTCCTGATCGTATCGACGATGTCCCGAAGGTGACCGGTGCGGGACCGGGAACCCATATCGCCGCTCCCAGACCCGCAAGGCGTGACAGCTCGCTCCAGTCAGCTTCGAGACCGCCGCAATCGAATAGTCCGGGGCCTCGTTTTTGCTTGCCATGCTCGCGTCACCCTTCCACGACGGGGGGGACCGAGGTAAAGACATTCCTGAATCATGCCGATCTCAAATTTTTCGGCAGGCCGCCGAACCCCTCTCGCCTCGTCCCATCCCGAATCCATCGGTCGTTATCGAATCGATCGCGGACCCCTACCCATCAAATCGTGAGATTAACGGATATGACGGTCCGATGCGCAACGTTGATGCAATACTGGGAATTTCCTGATCATGACGCGCGCCGGCGCGAAACTCAATCGGTAAATTCCGGTCCATCGCTGGCGAATTTGCCCCGAGATTGAATTGAGCGTCGGAAGCCTCAGGGTTTGCCGGTTCACCGTTCCGGAACATTCGACGTTGGAAGAGGGGCAGGGGGGAGCGGCTCGACGCCAAGATCGCGGATGCTCAGGAGCGATCGGAATGGAAAACCGCGCTCGGCACAGGCGGCGGCGGCCCCTTCAAGCCGATCGAGCACGGCGATCACGCAGGCGACTGACGCCCCCAGCGCCGTTACAGCCGCGGCGGCCTGAAGCGCCGAGCCGCCCGTGGTCGCGACGTCGTCGATGATCGCGACAGCGGTACCGGGGCTCAACGGCCCCTCAACGAGACGGCCAGTGCCATGTGCCTTGGCTTCCTTGCGAACCAGAAAGCCAGTCAGATCCGTCCGGCCGCGGAGGCCCGCCACCGCCAGGGTCGCTCCCACGATCGGGTCGGCTCCCATCGTCAGTCCGCCGACCGCACGGATCGCCGGATACTCATCGAGGACCTCAAGGACCCCCGCCCCGATCAGCGCCGCTCCTTCCGCTCCCAGGGTGACCTGCCGGCCGTCCACGTAATAGTGCGACGTCCGTCCGCTGGCCAGCGTGAACGTCCCCGTGCGGAGCGCATCACGCTTCAAGAGCGTCATCAATCGTGCCCGATCGTACATTGCGGTCGTCCTCACCCACCTCATCTAAAACTTGCCGGTCCATTCGGTCCGCGCGGAAACACGTCGCTCTCCTGAACCCTAACAGAGCCCTCGCTCCCCTTCCAGTAGACACGACGCGACTCCCACGAGACAGGCGTTCTCCCTGATACGGCAAATCGTTCAAAACATCCAAACTGTTCCGAATCCCTGGTTTCCCCATCGTGTTCGCTGCGGGATCACCATCGTTTGAACTTCAATTCAAAAGGCTGGCCCACCACGGATGATCGGACGGATCTCTTAAATAGAAAAGATGTTGCGATCCAAGAGGATCAACGAGCGACACAGGGATATCTTGAAAAATTTAGACAGATGCCACTGTTCGCCACGATTGGGACGCTCTACAATGAAATCGTTCAAAACGTTCATCGAGACGGGACCCATGACCGATTCCGACACACTCCTGAAGACCCGGCAGGTGGCTCTGGCTCTGGGAGTCAGCGTGAGCACGATCAAGCGCTGGGTCGATTCGGGGAGTCTGAAGGCGATCCGCACGGTTGGCAAGCATCGTCTGATCCCGCTCTCGGAGGCATTGCGGTTCGCCAAGGAGCAGCGGCTCCGGTACGCCGATCTCGAATTACTGGTCGGCGTCGGAGCGACGACGCTGGAAACAATCGACGACCGGGTTTGCGACCTTCTGGTCAACGCCTTGCGCTCGGGCCGTGGGCGCGAGGCAAGAACCTTGATCCGGTCGGTTCACGCCTCAGGCGTGTCGGCGGAGGTGCTCGCCGACCAGCTCATCCGATCGTCGATGGAACGGATCGGGCATGGTTGGATGGTCGGGGCCATCGACGTCTTCCAGGAACATCAAGCCACCCAGATCGTGACCGCCGCCTTGCCTCGAGCTGATCGAGCTGACGACGCAGGCCCAGGAACGGCCCTGGCCCCTCGCCCTGGGCGCGGCGCCCGAGGGCGATCCGTACGTCTTGCCAGGCTTGCTGGGCGAACTGGTCCTACGGGAGTTGGGCTGGGACGTCCGCAACCTCGGGGTCAACCTCCCGATGGTCTCACTGGTGGGAGCCATCCGCGAATATCGACCCCGCATCGTCTTCTTGACGGTCAATTACCTGGTCGATCCTGACCGGTTTGTTCGCGAGTACGTCCCGGTCCACGAGGCCGCCCTGACTGTCGGCGGCACGGTCATCCTGGGTGGCCGAGCACTCGGTCCCGAACTCAGGAGCCGACTCGCCCGCGCTAGCTACGGCGAGCGCATGGTCCACCTGGCGGATCTGCGCGACGGCTTGCCCCGGCGGCTCGTCCAGGAGATTGAGTCTTGACACCTGATATATAGACTAATTTTTGATGAATTAATCGTGATGAATTAGGTTTGCAAATTCATTTTTTCCCATGAGGTGCTCCGATGGAGACGCGTTGGCGGGCCGGTCTGGACGACTTGACGAACCTCGAAGGAGCCGCGGTGGCGGTACTCTCCACACACGACGAGCGCGAGTTGCTGGTCGTGCTGTCGGATTGCAAGCGCAAGCTTGCCGAGGCCCTGGAGCAGGTGCGAGGCGCCGAGGTGTTTGACCTTTCCGGCGGCGACGACCCGATCGCGCTGGCCCACTCGATCGCGGCCCATTACGCCGGCAACGGTTCGGAGGAAGCCCGGCTGGGAGCGGTCGTCCGACGTTACCACGAGACCCGGGGCAAGCTCGCACTGGCCAATCTGCGTCTGGTCGCGCACGTCGCCAAGCGGTTCCGCGACCGGGGTATCGCTTACGCCGACCTGCTCCAGGAAGGATTTTGCGGGTTGCTCGAGGCCATCGACCGCTTCGACCTCCATCACGGAACCAAGCTGGCCACCTACGCCACCTGGTGGATTCGCCAGGCGATGCAGCGGGCCGTCGCGTCGGGCGCTTACCCGGTCCGCCTCAGTCCCCGACACCTGCGCCAGCTCGCCGCAACCAGGACCAGCTTGACCTGTCGCTCTCCCAGCAGGGAAGCCCGGATGCGGCAGCCGGTCATCCCGCGCAGGATGCTTCGGCCGAGGTCATTCAGCGGATACACACCGCGACCCGTCCGACCGTCTCGCTCAACGCCACCGTTGACCCTGCGTCGAGCTTCAGCCTGATGGAGACGATGAGCTCGCCTGATTCGAGCGAGAGCGAAAACGATGATCGACACGAGGCGATCGGCCGGCTCCTCGAAGCGCTCCGGCCTCGCGAACAGCAGGTCCTGGCGCTCCGTTTCGGGCTGGGCGGTTCGGCCCGACTCTCGCTGAGCCAGGTCGGCGAGGTGCTACACGTCTCCAAGGAGCGTGTCCGGCAGATCCAGGATCGCGCCCTCGAGAAACTTCGCTCGCGGGTCCAGGAACGCGACTTCGCGGACCTGGTCGTCGCCGAAGCCTGAGATTCTGGTTCCGACCGGCTCCAGCCGCGCTGGCGGCCCGGGCCGATCTTCCCATGAGACGGACGTCTCATGGGCTCGGGAACCACGTCATGGCCGAAGCACGCACGGATACGGGAGTACGATCGAACACGAAGCGGGATCGGGACCCCATTGGCCCCTTTCTCCACTACTTGCTGGCGGAGTGCGGGGTCTCGCCGCATACCCTCGCGGCGTACCGATCGGACATCATGCGGTTTACCCGATGGCGCAATGCCCTGGCACCTCAGCCGCTCGAAGCGCTTGGCGTTTCGGATCTGGTGGGTTATGTCGAATATCTGGGACAGCAGGGTCTGGCACCGAGCAGTGTTGGCCGGCATCTGGCCAGCCTTTCGACCTACTTTCGCTACCTGATCTTCGAGGGCCGTCTGACCGAGAACACTGCGCGACTGCTCACGGCACCGACGGTCTGGGACCGGTTGCCCACGGTCCTTTCGCCGGCCGCCGTGGAACGCTTGCTCGACGCCCCGGACCGAGCGACCCGCCTGGGGCGACGCGATCGCGCGGCCCTCGAGACGCTTTACGCCAGCGGTTGCCGGGCCTCGGAGGTTGTCGGTCTGAGACCGCGCGATCTGGACCTCCAGGGCGGGATCGCGCGATGCGTTGGCAAGGGGGACAAGGAACGGATCGTTCCCCTGGGCACCCGGGCCCGGCTGGCCCTGCGGGAATATCTCGAAGCCGACCGACCCGCGCTTGTGGCCCGGCATCCCGAGACCAGCACGGTCTTCGTCGCCCGATCGGGTCGGCCGCTGTCTCGGGTCGGGCTCTGGCGGATCGTCAAGAGTCACGCGCTCAGGGCGGGCCTGAATTCGGACGTCAGCCCGCACACGCTCCGACACAGCTTCGCCACCCACCTCCTGGCCGGCGGCGCTGACCTCCGCGCCGTCCAGGAGATGCTGGGGCACGCGTCGATCGCCACCACCCAGATCTATACGCGCGTCGAGCTGAGCCGGCTCCGCGAGGTCCATGGACGGTTCCATCCCCGCTCAGGAGCGGCCGAAGACGATCGAACCGTGGGGCCGGCCCGGGGACCCGACCAACGCTGAGACATGTGCCGGACCCGGGCCTGGCGGAGACACCGGAACGGCGACCTGCGCGGGAACGGGAATCGAAGCTGCCGGGGTCGGCTCATGAGCGGGCACGGACCCCGTTTCGATCTCGCCTCGCTGGAGGCGCTCGCCAAGCTTGTTCAGGACCGTCCATCGATAACTGCTGGTGTCCACCCCTTTGGGACTGGCGATCCCGATCCCGATACAGGATTCGACCGGAATCACACGCACGATCTTCCGATCCTGGTCGCCCAGCAGAGCCACCCGGACCGGCCCGATCATCGTGGTCTCGTCCCAGTTGCAGCGGCTGGCGGTCCCGTCGGGCAGGAAGAGCATGACTTCGGGAAGTCCCGCATCGCGTAGACCTTCCCAGATATGCGTGATCGATGCGGACATCCTGATTCGGCCTCATGGAATACGATATGGAGATCTCGAACACCGGCCCTGTGGTCCGGCAGTCCCGACAGAAGTGTAGGTGATGGATCGCGGAACCGGCGAGAGGGGGAGAAATCGGCGTGGGAACGCTTCCAACCGTCGTGGCGGTTTCCCTGGCGGGGACGGGAACTCCTGCCTTGCTCGTGTGCCTGGGCGCGACGCTGTTCATGACCGGGGTGATCTGGTTCGTGCAGGTTGTCCACTATCCGCTCTTTGGGCAGATGCCAGCCCCGGCTTTTCCGTCCTATCACGCGGCGCATACGCAAACGATCTCTTATGTAGTCGTTGCGCCAATGGTCCTGGAACTGGTGTCAAGCCTCTGGCTCGCGGCCGTGAGCCGGCCGACGGGAATCGGTTCGGTCCTGGCCTGGTCCGGGTTCGCCGGGTCGATCGTCGCCTGGCTCTCGACCGCGGCGCTTCAGGTTCCGGCTCACACGAGGCTGGCGGTAGGGTTCGATGCTCGCATCCACCGCTTTCTCGTCGGGAGCAATTGGGTGAGAACCATCGCCTGGACGGCGCACGCCGCCATCATGCTGGCCATGATCGGCCAACTGCTGCCCTGGCGTTGAATCGGCCAGACACTCAGGAATTCGACTGCGCCACCGACGGAGTGACGGAGGAATCGATCAGGTGCGAGAGTTCGGCGTTCAAGCCCTTCAGCCGTTCGTAAGCCGTGGGGTCGCGGAAATGCTGATCCAGACCATCCAGGAGCGATTGGACCTCATCCTGTTGCGCTCTTGCGCTTTCAAGATGTCGGGAGCGCGCGTCAATCATGGCCCGGTGGAGTTTGGCCTCGACCAGAAGTGTGTCGTTCATGCACGCGACCGGTTTCTCTTTCTCGCTGTCCGTGATGGCCTTGCGGGTGCCAATCAGCTCGCTGATCGCGGTATCGAGATGGGCGCGGGCCTCGGCCTGCCGATCCGCTGATGGGTCGTTCGCGATCTGTTCTCCCCAGCTAATCAGGACCCGGGCCCGGCACAGCAGCACCTGGACTCGGAACATGGGTTCGGGTTCCGAGCCGGCATCGAGCTGGCGGAGCCGTTCGGACCACTTGGCCCGTGCTGCCCTGAATTCGCCGACTTTCTCATAAGCCATCGCGGTTTCCTGAACCACCGCGGTGCCGGTCGAGCCGAGCCGACGGGCGAGATCGAAGAGCCGAAGGGCGTCGTGCCATTTCTTCTGTTCAACCAACGACCGTCCCAGGGCTTCCAGGCGACGCGCAGCTCCCGGCCACCTTGCGGCATTCGGCCAGGATCTCGGAATCGCTGGTGGTCTGGAAGAGCGAGTACGTTTCCTGAGCCCGGATGCCGTCCTTCGAGTCGGCGTAGGCCGCCGCGAGGTAGATCTTGAGCAACAGCGAATTCGGGTGTGTCTTGCTCAGGGCCTCGAGTAACCAGCTCGCCCGGCCGGGATGATCGGTATCGATCGCCGCCTGGGCCTCTCGAAAAGCGCTCCGACGTTCGGGGGCCATGAGACGGGGAGCGTAGGCCGCCGTGGCGGCCACCAGGATCAGGACCGCCACGGCCAGCTTGATCCTGTGGCGCCGCGACCAGTTGCTTGTACGCTCGATCGGTGAGGGATTGACGACGTGCCGCGGCTCCTGCCGGCGGAGGAACCAGCTCGAGATCCTCAGCCAATGCCGCTGCGCTGGGGTAACGATCATCCTCGTGATACGACAAACAGCAAAGCGCGATCGCCTCGAGCCCCCAGGGGATCGACGGATCATGCTGGCGCAGCGTGAAATCTTGACCCGCGCGGATCTTGAGCAACGACCGGATCGCCTGTTGGGGCGACAGTCCGGGGTCAGGAATCTCGGGCGCCTGCCCGGTCAGGAGCTTCGTGCATCACCAGCCCGAGCGAGTATACGTCGGCCTTCGGCCCGACCCGTTCCCAACACAGGGGGTCGAGAAATGCCACGAGCTGCTCGGGGGCCATGTAAGGGAGTGTTCCCCCCCGTAAGGCCGCCGCCGCCTCGCCGACCGCGTTCAGGTCGTGCGCCAGGTTGAAATCCAGCAACTGCGGGCCGTTTTCGAGTGTCAGGAGGATATTGGCGGGCTTGATGTCCCGGTGCTGGATGTCGCGCCCGTGCGCGTGAGCCAGCGCCCGGGCCAACGCGGCGATGATCCAGGCCACTCCCTGCGCATGCGTCCCGGTTCTCGGAAATCCCTCCCATTTGAGCAAGCCGCCGGGGCTGACCGACGATACTTCCACATCCGTTCTGGGCCCGGGAACCCGCTCGTCGCGACTTTCCGGTGGGTTCTCGTTGGCATCGATCAGGATGTCGGCGAAGACACGAGCTCCGGAGGAACGCAGTCCCGATAGTTTGATCCGGCGGATCACATCGTCGAGAGGTAGGCCCGGCCGGTACGGCATGACCAGGCCGCGCAAGCAGGTCTCGGGCTGGACCAGCACATAATACACGGGCACGATGTGCTCGTGGTCGAGCCGTCCCATGATCGAGGGTTCGGGTCCGCGATCGGGCGAAACTTTGAGTACGAACTCACGACCGCCCAGCAGGTCGTTCCGCGCCCGGTAAACCCGCGCCGCCCCCCCCTGACCCAGCATCGACTGGATGGCGAACTCCTGGAAGTGATCGCCCGGCTCGGGGAACCGCGGAGCGATCACCGGCGAGGCCGCCACCTGGCTCAGAAGATGGTGGTACTGGAGCTGCGAGGCCAACGAGTCCCGCCAGGGAGCGTAGCGCGCAAAAGTCTGAGGGATCGGGCGGCTCGCCGCGATCCTCAAGGAGGCAGAACTCCTCGTAAATCAGGCTCAGGACACGGTCCCCTTCCTTGGCGAGGGACGGGAAGCGCGCGAGGTATTCATTCACCTCCGGCCGCTCGCCGCGCTCGAAGCGGCAGCGCAGGTCGGCCTTGATCAAGCCGGCCAGGACCGAGACCGATCGATCAGGGTCGTGAGCGGCCCAGTGCCGTTCCAGAACCGGCCTTGCGTGCCGCCACTCGTCCTCGAGCGCCTGGACCGCGACGTCCAGTCGATCGGTCGCGCCGCCATGGCGTACCGACACGTGGAGGCTCTTCATGAGTCCTCCTCCTCACTCTCAAGCGTCTCGCGCAGGTCCTTGAGGAACCGCTGGACCTTGCGAATGCTCCAACCCGTCCGCTCGACGATCTCGTCGTTCGTGTAGCCCTGACGCCGGAGCTCGATGACGGCCTGCTTCAACTCGTCCTGACCTGCCAGCAGCCGTTCCCGGACCTCGCTGGCCTGGGCAACCTGGCTGGCCGTCGGATCGGGCGACGCCAGGGTCACCTGCTTCATGTCCGCGCCATCGGCCGTGACCAGCGCGCACTCGCGGGTGATGTCCCGCTTGAGCGTATGCCGCCGCCGATACTCGTCGATCACCTTTTGCTCAGCCGCCTGCGCCAGGAACGCAATCAAGCTCTGGATCGACGGAAAATCCCAGCGATCGATGTTGGCCGCCAGACTCTTCATGACATCGCTGGCAATGTCGGTCGAGTCGTAAAGCGAACGTAAGGGACGGTCGAGCTTGCGCCGGACCACCCGGATCACCTTCGGATAGCAGGTGTGGAAGAGTTCTTCCCACGCCGCCTGATCGCCCGCTCGTGCTCGCGCGATGAGCGCGTCGGAATCGAAATCCAATGCGTCCGACTGCAAGTTCATGGAGAAACTTCCTCCCAGGAGCTCGACACGGATGGGAGGTGCCAGGCGAAAGGCGGCTTCGGCGTGGGAACCGATGCAGCCTCGCCCGGTAAACCCACAGCAGCATCATATTGTAGCCGCGCAGGAGATCCAGGAAGAAGAGGGGCAATTTCGGGTTTCAACCCCAAAATCACTCGGATTATGCCGATTCTGGACCGAAGTGTGAAAAATTAGGCATGATGGGTGGACGATGACGATAAAAATAATCAGACCATCGCCTCTGACGAATGGATGGAGAGCGTGTTTTTTTTCGCTCAGGAGGGGGAGGTGGGGGGGATCGCGATCTGTACCATGCACGCAACCAAGCTAAATCTGGTCACCTCGAGCTGATCGAATCCCGCCACGCGGCCGTCGGCTCTCGGCTCCAGGTTCGTCGAGCCCCAGCGTGGCTACGGTCTACTTTTGCCGTGAAGCGACATGAACACCCGCGGTCCCGCCAAAGTGGACGGGCGCAATTTGTTGATCAGAAAAAATTCAAAGGGGTCACGAAGTACAACACCTGTCGATCACGTCGTGACGGTCTTGACCGTCGCGCTGGCGATCAGCCGGCTCGGGCCTGCTTTTTTGAGCGGTCGCCGTCGGCCGCAACGACCAATCCGAGCGCGGCGGGCAAGCCTCAGAGCACCGGAACCGAGGCGGGATAGACCGGGGTCGCTACCGTGAACTGGTCGCCCGTCGGCATCCAGGGCTCCATCGGGTCGCCTCCGTCGTCCGCCGAGTAGACCAGATCGTCGAGACCGCAGTTCACGAGGATCGGCGCCGTCGCCGTCGAGGTGGCGGCACTCGGGTCCGTCGTGCCGGCAACGTCGGCCGTACCGGCAACATCCGAAGGCGTGACGCGGATCGCGAGACCATCCATTTGCGGAACGAATCGACGACGGAAACGCATGACAAACCCCCTTCAAGGATTCTGGAACATCCACCTGAAAAAGCCCGCCGCACGCGACTTATGGCATGAGTATGCCGCACCAATATCGCTTAAATAAACCAACAACCTTCCGGGAATGGCGCATTCGAACCCTTCCCGGGAGCCGGATGTTGCTTTTTTGAAACACGAAAAAGTGAATGGAGAGGCCGATCGAGTCGTTCTATCGCCGCGCGCTAGTGCGGTGCCATAGAACGATCGTCAACTTCTTACGCGGTCTGGAGTAGGACCGGGCACGGTTTCCCGATTTTCGGCGCGGACGGCGGTCGACTTCGGTCTCGAAGTGACGCGGCCATGTCGTTCGTCGGACCAGCGCCGAGGGATCAGGCCAGAGCTGCCTGACCGTCCGTGGGAGGCGGAGCGATTTCGTTCAGATTCGTTCAGTTCAGCGAAGCCTGGGGTCGGAGCTGTCGCGTGGCGGTGGCGGGCACCTCCGCGACGTTGACTTCCGGCTGAGGATAACTTTTAGCCGGTATCAGTGTCTGGCTGGCCTTGCGGTAGAGCGGGCAGGCTTCATGTTGCCGCAGGGCGGGGATGCGAAAATGTTCGGCCAGAGCGTCGCAACCGGCGCGTCGGGCGACGATATAGCATCCCAGGGGGGAAAGTCGCTTGTTCGGGGTCAGCAGGACGCTGGCGATCGCCTCGCCGCATTGAACGCGCCGCTCGGCCTCGCGAACCTCGCCGCGAAGTTCGCTTCTGAGGCCGCGAACCAGGGTGCGGACCTGCGAGCGATAGCGCTCACCCGATTCAGGCTGGGTCAAAATCATCCAGGGATCATCATAACGCGTGATGTTGAATTGTGCCACCACGTAGAGCTCGGGATCGATCGGCAGGGTCGGATCATCTTGATGCAACTGGAGCAGAAACGCCGCGGCGGTTTCCCAGACGCGTTCCGTCGAGCAACCACGGGACCAGCTTGGTCCACGGAGCCCGTAAGCGCGTTCAATCCGATCGGCCAGTGTCTCGATCGTCGCTTGAGTCGCCAACACGGTCACCTCGGTTGCAAGTGCGTCGTTGCATTCCTCTTGATCTGTTCCATACGGCCTGTGCAAGTGAAACCGAAATCGCGAACCGAGGACGACACAAGTAACCAGCAATTTTCCAAACTTTTCTCACTGCATTCCGCGAGTGTTCCGAAACGACCCTGAACCATGCCCCATCAGGGAGTGTTTGGCTTGCTTGAAAACCGAAGCATCCGGCACGATCCGGACGTCGGTGGCGTCTACGCGATCGAGCCGCCGGAGCGTCATTCCGCATTTTTTTACTTGTATTTCTCGGGAAACCTGGAGCATGATCGGAAAGCGTCGCGAGTATCGCGCAGCCCAGTGGCCCTGGTAACGCTTCCATGGAACAATCGTATCAGCACTCCGACTGGCAAACGATCAAGCAAGATCTGGCGCGACGGATTCGTGCGATCCGCGTCGAGCTCTACGGTGAGCACGGCGGGCCCTTGCTGGCCGAGGCGCTCGATCTTCCGTTCCGCACCTGGCACAACTACGAGACGGGCCAGACGATCCCCGCCGAGTCGATCCTGCGGTTCATCGAAGTGACCGATGCCCACCCCCACTGGCTCCTGACGGGTGAAGGTGTCCGCTACCTGTCGCAGGAGATCAGTCGGTGAGAATCGGGAAGACGCCGGGAGCGCCTCGGACAACGGCCTCGACTCGGGAGGTCATACGGGCTTGATCCCGAAAAACTTGGCGTAAACGTCCAGCTTCTGGCCGATCGAAAGCCGGCGCGGCGGGGTGGCGTTATGGTGTAGGACCAGGAGGGTCATATCATCGTCGGCCGGTGTCCCCTGGCGGTGCCTCGAGACCCCTGCGAGCAGAGCCGTGCCCAGGCGGTGGGGGTGACGGGGTCGATCTCGAGCCTGCGGACGATATCGAGCAGGCCAGCCTCGCCCAGTTGTCGGCCGGCTCCGTCCATCACCTCGATCAGTGCGTCGGTGTAGAACAGGACCAGATCGCCAGGACCGAGGCCGATGCTGAACTGGTCGTAAGGGGTCGAGTCGTCGAACCCCAGGGGCAGGTTCGCAACACCCTGGCTCCGGGGCGAAGTACGTCGATGCGCGAGGGCCAGGCCCGCGACGCCCTCGGACTCTCCGACAACCTGAGGGGTCAGCAGGTGCCATTGGTTGGTCGCGGCCTGATACCAGAGGGGCCGGGGATGGCCGGCGTTGCTCACGCTCAGTACTTTCTGACCAGCCAGATAGGTCACGACGATCGCGGTCGCGAAGCGGCGGAGTTGTGCCAGCTTTGTGAATTGCCGGTTGAGCGCCGCGACGAGGTGAGTCTGGCTCTTGCGATTGATATTCCGACGCAGGAGACGACGGAGCGAGCCAGAGAACTCCGCCACCTCCGCACCGTGCCCCGAGACGTCAGCGACGATCAGCCGGGTGATGACGCCGCCGCCGCAGAGAGACACGTAATAGAGGTCGCCCCCGCGTTCGTCGCCCTGGTAGGGCTGGCTCGAGATCCAGAGATCCAGCCCCGGGGTCGCGAACCGGCGCTCGACGGCCTGGTTGCCTCCCCAGATCTCCATGCACTGGAGGGGCTGGGAACGCGGCATCGGCGAGGTTCGGGGGGTGGTGCTGGCACGTCCATCGGCTCGGCTTACTCCCTTCGCCTCGGCGTGCTTCCCGGTCATCGACCCGGGCGGGATGGCCCGGACCGGTCACGCATCGCCTACTCCTATCAGGCTACTCGGTCGCCAGGATCGGTCGCGATCACGAGGGCTAAGGCCGCTAGCGGGACGCCCAGAACGGATCGCGACGAGATTCGAAGAAAAACCTGAGGACGGCAGAAGTTTTTCAGGTACAATACCAATGCATGCCCCATGTCGCGCGTCGGCCGATGCGACCATGGGGACTTGATTCCCGTCCGTCCAATCGTTCGTCCACCAGCCGTTGGCGGCTCCGGCCGCACCTGAGGCGAGTTAGGAGTTCAACCCATGCCGGAAACCGTGGTTCATTTCCAGATTCGCATGCCTCCAGTCCTTCACGAGCAGCTGGCGAGCTGGGCCAAGGAGGACAAGGCATCACTCAACGCGCTGATCGTGGGCATTCTGGAAAAGGCGATCGAGCAGCACGAGGCCAAGTCCGCAAGCAAGGACTGACTCGACCAGGATGCGACCTGGCCAGGACTGATGTCGCTTCGATCCGTCAACTCCGGTCTCGAGTTCCCTTGCTAACCCGGGTTTGTGCCGCCCCGGCAGATCCAGTTCTCCACGGGCTTCGCCTCGTCGGGGGTCAGCTCGCTCTTGGCATGCCGGCTAACCGGATCGGGAAGGGTGATCGAACTGTGGTCCGATCTCGGAGTGGGTCTCGCGCTCCAGGCCGACGCCCTTACCACCTGGCTCCGGAAAATGTACGACGAAGTGCCCTTGAGCCAGAACCTCGCTCGCGTTATGCTCGGAAGTCCATTCCCCGATAGCTCAATCGGTAGAGCGAGCGGCTGTTAACCGCTAGGTTCTAGGTTCGAGTCCTAGTCGGGGAGTTTCTTGACGAGCCGTCGAGCTTGAACTCGTTCCACGAGACGAGACCGGATGCCGGGGTGATCCCATCACCCCGGCATTTTCTTTTCTTGTTTGGACGCTTGGTGTCAAACGCTATCGGGCGCCACGGTCCAAACCAGGGTCCAGCGCCCGTCTCGGTGGCCGAGGCAGGCAAGCTCGGCATTCCTGAACCGAGGTACCGGACCGTTGCCGCTTCCGTTCAACAGCACCGCGGCGAGGCTGGGAAGAATGGGGAGGTGGCTGACGAGCAACAGCGGGATTGAGGGGACGGCGAGGCTCGCGGCCAGGGATTCCGGAGAATCTTCGGGACACAACCCGGTGACGGCGATGACTCCTTCTCGCGGTTGGAGCCGCTCGGCGAGCAGCGTTGCGGTCTGAGCGGCCCGACGCTTGCCGCTATGTCGAATCTGGTCGACCTGAACGCCTTGCCGCTTCGCCCACGTCGCGATTCGCCGGACTCCCTCGATCCCTCGCTCGGTCAACGAACAATCGGGGTCTTCCAGCGCCGACTTCGCCTCGCCGTGCCGCACCAGGAACAGTTCCATGCCCATGGCTCTCCGGTTTGTGGGAGTGAACGAGACACCGCCTTCCGCCGGTCCCGAACCCTTCGCGAACGTCGATCCTACCGCATTGCTTCCCCGGAAGCGACGATCGAGGAGCGCCGGACGTGACCAAAGGTGGTACCACGGGATACGACCGCTTGCGATTCAACAAACGAGCAAGATCGGTTGGAGCACTCTTGACAGGAGGGGATACGATATGGCATCTAGAAGAGTGGGTCAGAGGAAACGGCGCCTCGAAAGGGAGGGTCCTCCCCAAAATGGCAAGCGTCTCGGTAATGATCGTCTGGCTGTTCTCGACCATGGCACCCCTGCCGTCGGTTGATCAGTCTCCGGTCCGGGCCATTGCCAGCAGCGCCGGCTCCATTGTGGGCGTTGTCGATCATAACGCGACACCTGTGGTGCAACGTCCCTTGAGGGATGAACTGCCCGCCGACCCCGCCGTCACCACGGCGTCCGCCTCGGTCTGCGACGAGGAAGACAGCGTTGAAGACGACGCCTGTCTCGAATCGGGGCTCTGGATCTTCCGGCTGCTTTACTGGCCGGAGCACAACGTCCTGGGACTGTCGCTCTCGCCCCATGGGCTCTCCCGCTCATCCAGTCATCACCTTCCCCTCCGCTGTTGAGACACTCCGAGGCGAGTCGAGCCAAGTCGTCGCGCTTCTTCGGTGAAGGCGCGGCGGAGCTCACTGCGTCCGCCAGGCTGCTCCCTCTTTGACGTCCGACCTTCGCAGTTAGCTTTAACCGCGCCCACCGGGCCATCGACCTATCCGGCCCGATCGATCGGTAGATCAAGAACCAGATCGATCATGTGCCGTCCAGGTTGAATGACCTTGAAACCGACGACTCACACCCCGGGCCCCCCTGGCCTGACGTGGTTCCCGAGTCGGTGAAGTAGCGACCCCGACCCTGCGCGACCTGGACCTGAGATGAGCGATTTGCTCTCGGGTCGCATCGGACCGGATCGGACGCACCGAGTCGTGCTCGACTTTCCCTCTCCCCTGCGTTCGGACCTAGCTGTTCTATTCCCCCAAGGTAAAGACAGTTTAAGTCGTACTAGCTCATATGGGAGGGAGACATACCATGTACTTTTCCCGTCAATTTGCCCATCCTGAAACACTGGCCCGGGTCCGCACCTGGCTCAACGAGCTAGGGATCGAGCACCGCAAGGTCCGGTCAGCGGGCTCGGGATTGCCGCGGATCGTCCTGAACGTCGAGCCTCAACGTCTGGACGCGATCCGGATGTTGATCAATGCCGCGGAGCGCAATGATCCCGATCAGCTCCTGAGCTTCTGGGAGCTGTCTCGTCGGCCCTACGTCCGGCCTCAAGCCATCGAAGGCGAGACCGAAGGCGACGATGAGGCCGATTCGGTGGGCCCGCGAATCGGTCCGTCCCAGTGCCTCGGTGATCGGCTGGCATCCCGAAAACGCGGTCTCGGCCCTCGATACCGAGTTCCGCATGCTCCGCGAGGAGCTTCTGAGCCGGTGGGGAAACGCCTGATCGTGTCAAAGGTCAATTCTTCGCGGCCCTGGTAACCTAGCGACCGCGGCCGGGGCCGCGATCTCCGAGATCTGTCGATCGAGAGGAGAAGTCAGCGGTGACCACCATGAATTTTGAGAAGCCGGAACAGGACGAGGGCTTGACGCTTGAATCTCATGCCATCGACCGGTTCGCGTCACCGGACGAGGAGCCAATCCCGCACACGGAACCGGCGCATCCCCTGCGCCACCCGTCCCCTTCCAGCCTGGCGGATGACGCTCGAAACGACCTCGAGTACGCACAGGAGTGGTCGTCACCCTACGATTGATCGATCGACTTGTTCTCACATTCAGGCACGACCGAAACGGTCGGCCGTTCCCCACAACCCCAGCGCGGGATTGGCGACATAAAAGAACTCTTCGCCACCGCGCTGGTTCCAGCCAGGTCTGAGCTCGCCGGGTGGATACCGACCGATCAAGTCATCGAGCACACCGTATTCGTAACCCACGGACTCGATCTCGGTCCGGGTCATGGGGCCTGGGGCATAGGTGATGCGGAACCTTCCCTCCGACGAGCCGTGGATCAGATGAGCGGCGGCGGAGAGATTGCCCGCGAGTTCCGGGTACGCTGAGACGGCATCGATCGTGGTCGGGGTTCCTCGGTAGCCGAATCGACGTATCAAGGCGTCGATCGCCGCGTCCTCACCGAACTGGCGGACGCCGGGGGCAAGGATGATCAGCTCTCCACCGTCATCGATCGCCATCCGTGTCCGGTAAATCGCCTTGTTCCCCAGCCAGGTCGATTTAAACTCCTGGGGATCGAGATAGACAACGATCTTCGAGGGGGCGCGGTCCAGGACATCGAGATTGACCGCGCGACAGAGCTCCGCCCCGCGCGCGTAGCATTGGTCGTCATCGCCGGCAAAGAGCCCGCGCGTGACCAGCCGGCCTTCCGGTCCCGTGCCGCGGACGGTCAACAGGTAGTGGATCGGCAAATCGCTCAGGAACCGCTCCGCCGCCCAGGTCAAAAGGGCGCGGACAGGCGTCCGCACCCGCCCCATGATTCGCTCCATCCCGTAGACCGCGCCCAGCCAGTGAGAGGTGTGGATCATCTCGGGACCGCCGGCGCCGACCAGGATGTTCTTGACGTGGTTGGCGATGCCGATGACCTCGTGCGGCACGAGTTGACCGATCGAGATGATCGCGTCCCAGGGAACTTCGACCAGTAGTCGGTCGACCTGGACCGCCGCTGAGCGTCGGACGCGGCCCTCGGATAGCTCGGCGACCACCTCCGCGGGTACGGTCCCCAGCGTCGCCACGCCTTGCCGCCAGTCGTGGTTGCGGAATGATTCCGGCGGGATTCCCGGAAACATCGCCGCGAGCTCGGCGTCCTCCATGGGGAAGTGGGTGCCGACAGCCGGCAAGACGAGCACCTCGGCCCGACCATGGAGCCGCTTGAAGATCCGGCAGGTCAGGAGGCCCGCCCCGGAATGCGGCACGGGTGTAGTCCGGCGGCACGAGCAGAACCTTGCGCATCGGACCCGATGCAGACAGCCGATCGAGGAACAGCTCGGCCAGCGCTTCCAGACGTTCATCGGACAGTTCGGCCTCGGGGGCCCCCTCGGCAATGGTAAGCATGGCGCGTGTCTCGTTTGTTGAATCCTGGCGCCACCGAACCCGGCTCGTTACCGCCAGCCGGGGATCGCATTGCCTCCCCGAATGGCATCGCGTACCGATCGGCGAAGTCTCGGCCGTGCTGACACTTACGCGATCGACGACGGCCTTGATCGATTTTCGATCAGCCGGGATCGCTCTTTCCCAGGATAACCTAGAGTCCTTGAGGGGACCACGCGGAACGGATCAATTCCGCGCTGCATCGATCGGCCCCGGTTACGACGGAAGGTTCCGGTCCGTGCGGCCTCCGGCAGACCTGGGCGATGATCCTCAAGATGCTGGCGGAGACGATCGGGTCGAAGGAGTGGATCGCAGATGCCGAGATCCCGGACGAAAGTGTTGCTGGTCGACGACGACCGCAAGGAGTTCATCCTGATCGAAGGTCTGCTGGACCAGGTCCCTGATGCGGCAATCGACCTCGACTGGGTCACTTCGCTCGACGAGGCGACCAAGGCGATCGAAACCGGATCCTATGCCGCGGTCCTGGTTGACTACCATCTTGGAATTCAAAACGGTCTTGACCTCATCCGGAGGACCCATCAAAAGCTTCGGTTCGAAGGACTTCCCTTGATCCTGATGACGGGATGCGGCGATTTCGATCTCGACGAGCAAGCCATGGCCGCCGGTGCGGCCGAGTACCTCGACAAGAATGCGCTGACTCCAACCTTCCTCGAGCGAACCGTGCGCCACGCCATCCAGCGGGCTCGAGGGGAGACGACGCTACGTCAAACGGAACAGTTCAATCGATCGATCCTCGACGCCCTCTCGGCGCATGTCGCCGTGCTCGACGAAACGGGGACCATCATTGCCGTGAACCGGTCCTGGGAGGAATTCGCCAGGGCCAATGGGGCCCTGCCGGATCGTGTCGGCGTGGGCATTAATTACGTGGCGATCTGCGAACATGAGTCCAATCCGCCGGAAGACCTCGACCGATCAATCGCCACGTATTCACACTGTCAGGGCGATAGCGACGATGGCAAAACGTCGCGGTCGTCCGAGTTCGCTAACGGAATCCGCGACGTTCTGGAAGGACGCCGCGAACACTTCGAGCTCGAGTATCCTTGCCACTCCGCGGATCGACGTCGCTGGTTCGTGGGGCGGGTCACGCCGCTCCGATCGGGAATCCGTGCGGGAGCCGTGGTGGCGCATGAGGACGTGACCGAGCGCGTACTCTCGGAAGAAGCGTTGCGGCGGAGCGAGGAATCGCTGAGGACCTTGATCGACGCGATCCCTCAGATGGTCTGGATCACGGATAGCACGGGAGCTTTGACTTACGCCAACCAGCGCTGCTTTGAGTATTTCGGAGTCAACGCCCAGGGAGAGAAGGGATGGGGATGGCTCGGCCTGATCCATCCTGATGACCTGGAGACCGTGAAGCTGCGCTGGCTGGAGGCCGTGAGCGAAGGTAAGGCCTACGAGGTCGAACTTCGACTCAAGGGCAATGACGGCTCATACCGCTGGCACCTGAACCGGGCGCTTCCGCTACGTGGCGACAGCGGTCAGATCGACTGCTGGTTCGGGACCTGCACCGACATCGACGGTCGTAAGCGTGCCGAGGGGGAGATCCACCGTCTGAACGACTGCCTGCAACGTCGGCTTCGGCAGATTGAAGGACTGCATCGGATCGACGAGGCAATCGCCTCGAACCGTGACCTGTGCCACACCCTGAGCCTGGTGGTCGACCAGGCTTGCAGCCAGCTTGGCGTTCACGCGGCGGTCGTCCTCCTTTTCGACGAGATCAGCGGCAACCTGGAGGCGGTGTCGGTCCGAGGTGTCTCGGAGCAGGCGGGTGACCCGGCCCGGTTCCGGATGGGGAACGATCCGGCCCGCCGGATCGCCCGCGAGGCGTGCACGCTCCACCTGCCCGACCTGCTGAAGGTGTCCGAGATGGACGTGGCCGCCCCCTGGTTCGCGGCTTCCGGGTTTGTCACGTACCATGGCATACCCCTTCGCGCCAAGGGACGCACCATCGGTGTGTTCGAGCTCCTGTCCCGAACCCACCTCGTGCCCGACGCCGAATGGCTCGCGTTTGTCGAGACCCTGGCGGGACAGGCCGCGGTGGCGATCGAGAACGCCAGTCTGCTCGAGGGGCTGCGTAACGCCCACGCCGAATTGATCACCGCCTACGAAGCCACGATCGAAGGGTGGGCTCGGGCACTCGACCTCCGCGACAAGGAGACCGAAGGGCATAGCCGTCGAGTGACCGAGATGACGGTCCAGGTCGCGCGAGCCCTGGGTATGAGCGAATCCGAGCTGGTCCATATCCGCCGCGGGGCGTTGCTCCACGATATCGGCAAGATGGGAATCCCGGACAGCATCCTGCTCAAGCCCGGCCCCTTGACCGACGAGGAGCTGACGGTGATGCGGCGTCATCCCGAGCTGGCCGTCGAGATGCTCTGGCCCATCGAGTTCCTCCGCCCCGCGCTGGAGATCCCGCACTACCACCACGAGAAATGGGACGGGACCGGCTATCCGAAGGGCCTGGTGGGAGAGGCCATCCCGCTGTCGGCACGGATTTTCGCGGCGGTCGATATCTCGAGATGGCTCTCGAGCGACCGTCCCTATCGACACGCCTGGCGGCCAGAGCGGGTCCGAAGCCACCTGGAGACGCTATCAGGCTCACATCTTGACCCGAAGGTGACAACGGTTTTTCTCGAGATGCTCGGGGAGTTTTCCCGGGGCTCGATGACGAAGCCCGGAATAAAAATGACGACCGCATCGACGCCCCGCGGAACGCCGGCACTGCCCCTGTCCCGGATCGCGCTGTCCCACCGCGACGACCCGGGCCACACGTGCCATCGGCACCTGCCGATCCTGCTGGTCGAGGACGATCCAGGTATGGCCAGGGCCCTGGGCCGGACGCTCGAGTCCATGGGCCATATGATCGTCAGTGCCCACGACGGCCAGGAAGCCTGGAAGCTCTTCCAGGAGGGAGGAATCCGGATGGTGATCGCCGACTGGAACCTTCCGTTCCTCAATGGCCTGGAGCTTTGCCAGCGGATTCGTGAGCTGTCAGGCCGGTCGTACACCTACATCTTGCTGCTGACCGGCAAGGGCGGGACCGAGAATCGGCTCGAAGGACTCAACGCCGGGGCGGACGATTTCCTGGTCAAGCCGTTCAACATCCGTGAGCTGGCGGCGCGGCTGCAAATCGCAGCGTCGAATCCTCTCGGTGCAGGATGACCTGCTCGATCGAGCGGTGCAGGCCGAACGGATGCAGGCCGAACTTCGCCGACAGAACGAACGTCTGGCCGAAATGGTGGCGCGGGACCCGCTTACCGGCCTCTACAATCGCCGCTACCTGATGGAATCGCTCGGAGCCCAGCTCGCCCTCGCAGCGCAGCGCGGCGAGCCGCTATCCGCGGCCCTGATCGACCTCGATCATTTCAAACCCTATAATGACGACTTTGGTCACCAGGCCGGCGACGCCGTGCTTCGACGGCTCGGTGAAGTTCTCCAGGAAACCGTCCGGGGCCACGACATCGTGGCCCGTTTCGGCGGCGAGGAGTTCGTCCTGATCCTACCGGGAGTCGACGCCGCTACCGCTCGTGAACTCGCTGAACGGCTCCGGGCCGCCGTCGCCCAGCAGCCGTGGCCGCTTCGACCCGTCACCATCAGCCTGGGAATCGCCACCACCTACGGACCCGTTCACGACGACGGCTCCAGTCTCCTGGAAGCCGCCGACCAGGCGCTTTACTGCGCAAACGGAAGGGTCGCGATCGAGTCACTCATTACGAACAGATGCAGGATCAGGAGCCGGAACGACGCGCCGAACTGCGCCTCCATCCCCAGGAGTATATTCCGCCACAACGGCACGCATCTCCTTCGGCCACGGCTGTCGTGGTCCCAGCCATGCCATCCCTCGAAGCCGGTGAGCGGCCTTGATCAAGGCATCGTGCCCCCACGACCCTTCACTGACTGGCTCCGGTACGACATCGTGGTTCAGCTCCGCGGCCACTTCAGGCTTGCCCGCGCAGGTCCAGACACCATCTGATCCGAGCAAGGCCTCGAACGAATTTCCCTTCCCTGGTGAAGACCACACGGCCAAGCATGTTGGGAATCTTCCTTCATTGCGACCGCGATCCTACCGTGATGGACGAGCTGGCGCGATCGGAGATCCAGCCCACCGCTACCGCTACATGGCGATGCGAATGACGGCCCTGCCCCCCTGAATGCTGATGTCGATCTCCGCCTCTGGCCGGCTGGCCAGCGACGTCTCGACGTAGAAATAGCCGCCCCCTTCATACGTCTCGACCTCCTGGCCCTCGACCACCCCGACCTCCTTGCTCTTGCTCACCTGGTCGAGCAGCTCGCGAAGCAGGGACTGAAGCGTTTGATCGCGATCCTTCTCCTGTGTCTTCAAGTCGAGAGGACCTACCCCGTCTGTCTTGCGATCGGCCAGATTGGTGACACGCATCGTAATGTTCCTCATCGAACAGGACGGGTGTTCCGCCATTGGAGCACCTAAGCGAACAAAACCATACAAAAGCACCTGCTCGCACTGGATCGGCCATCCTTAGCCGACCAATGTCAGATCAGGCATCTCTCAGACTATCTCTTCCGCGTAATCTGGCAAGAGATGTCGGAGCAGTTCGTTGAGTTCGGTGACGAATTCCTGTTTCGAGAGGAATGCCGTAGCTCCAGCAGCGGAGGCGGCCGTGCGGTATTCGGGGGCATCCTGGAGCGACATCAGTAGGATGACCAGGGATTCGGATGACCGGTCAGGATCAAGCCGGATCCGGCGAATCGTTTCGAGGCCATCGAGCTCGGGCATGCAAAGATCCACGAGGACAAGATCAGGTTGAACCTCGTTACAGAGCATAATGGCCTCAAGCCCCGTTTCGGCCTTGGCAACGACCTCGATCTGGGGCAGGATGGCCAGGGCATCCGCGATGGCCGCGAGAAAAAGCGGGCTGTCGTCCACGAGCAAGGTTCGCCAACGCCGGCTCCGCGGCAACTCGCGCAACGCGATCGATCGATCCGGGCGCCGGTCGAAACGAAAACGACCCTCTGCCGGTCCCGCACTCGACGACACCATGACCATCTCGGTATCTCCATCTCTTGAGGCTGATCCAAGTCGCACGAGCCAAACCGAACGGAGCCGATTCAAACCAGGCCGAGACGGGATTCCATCTCTCACCGCACTACCATCATCGATTCCCAGACCTTCCGTTGACTATCAGTGGATTCCTGATCACGGATCGGGGAATTGCTGATGTCGAGGCGGAATTCAATCACGCCACGAAGTCCCAAACTCCGCCGGATCGCGAAACGTTGCATACCGGCCGCACGTCGCGGAGTACGGGCCTAGTTCGATTGACAGGAGTGACTTGAGGGATAGAATCGAGCCCTGGGGTCCGCGTTCGTAAGGAAGTAGAAGTTACGGCCCCATTCGCCCCGCGACCTGCATCGAGATGGCAAGACGGTCCGGTCGCTAAAAGGCCTGAATGTCGGCGGCTCCAGGGAGGATTGAACGTTGACGACGCACGCACGCCGCCCCGGATTTCGATTGGCCCTGGCCGGGCTCCTCGTTACCTGCTGGGTCGTGTTCGACGCGGAACGACTGGGGCTGACCGCCGCGAGTGCCCAGGACCCGATCCAGACCGTCGATCCGTCGGCGAAAACCGTAACCGTGACCCAGGCGATCGGACAGCCCGGCGCTGACCCGGTCGGCGGCACCGGGGTACGCGAATCGCGATCCAAAAAGCTCGATGTGGGGCGGGCCGGCCTGTTGCGGATGCTGGCGCGGGCCAACCCGATGCTCTGGCTCCTGGTCGTCTGCTCGATCGTGACCCTGGGCTACTCGCTGGAACGGCTGCTGGCACTTCGGCGCGATCGGGTCATCCCTCGCGAATTCGTCCAGCGGTTCCTCGAACGACTGGCCGGGGGCAAGCTCGACCGCGAGCGAGCCGTCGAACTGTGCCGGGCCAACGACAGCCCGGCCGCCCGGATCTTCGCGCTGATCGTGAGCGACTGGGGTCAACCGGCGGCGTCGATCCGACAGCGGATCGGCTACGATGCCGCCGGCGAGCTCGGCGACCTGAAGCGCAACGTTCGCGTGCTCAACGGCACCGCGACCCTGGCACCACTGCTGGGCCTGCTGGGTACCGTCATCGGGATGATCCAATCGTTCGAGGCTCTGGGAGGCAAGGTCGGTCCTGCGCGTGCGGAAGCCCTGGCGCAGGGAATCAGCCTGGCGTTGGTGGCGACTGCGTTCGGGTTGTCGATCGCCGTGGTCTCGGTGACGGCCTACTATTTCCTGCTCAACCGGGTGGACCTCCTGGTCCGCGCTCTCGACGAGGAAGCCCGGCGCGTCATCGACCTGGTCTCGGCTGAAGCCCTTCGCCCGCACTCCCTGATCGTCGATCGACGCGCAGGAGGTGCGATTCCGCCTCCGAATTCCAACGTTCCCTCCGCCGCCGTCGATCGCGATCCACTGACGCGGCACGAGTCGCGTATCCACGGCTAGACCGCGCCTCGCCTCACCCCCGAACGGCCCGATCGATCGTACGCTTGTTCCTGCGAGGACCACACCGACGATGCTCTGGGATCTCCATCAGACCGAAGATCTGCCTCAGATCAACATGACACCGATGGTCGATGTGGTGCTCTGCCTCCTCGTCTTCTTCATGGCGGCGACTCGGCTCTACGACTGGGAAGAGAACGAGTTCTCGGTCAAGGTTCCCGAGGTCACTCAGGCTGCCCCCTGACCGCCGCTCCCGATGACCTCGAGCTGATGATCGTCGCTCCGGGAAAAATCGCCGTGGCGTCGAAGACGTACGACCTGGCCGGACTGGGCACCTATCTGGGCTCGGCCCGTCGGTCCTACACCGACCAGGGCGTCGTCATCCGTGGCGATGCCACGCTCAACTACCAGGACCTCGCCGATGTTCTCTCGGTGTGCGACTCCGCCGGTATCCAGAACGTCCGCCTACCGGTCCGTCCCCGCGTACAGGGGCCGCGCGGGGACGCGGAGTCGCGAAAAGATTAGATTAATGGTATACACACAAATAAATTAAAACATTATTAATAAGATCGTCGATATTTTTTATTAAAAGCATACAAAACAATCGAATATTATCGCTTCTTATTCTCCCTACGGCTCCGCGTGAGCACTCCTGGCTGCCGCGCGGGCTCTTTCACAAAGGACCAATCGCCGTGATGGATCTTCTGCGTTCGCTGGCCCAGGCCTTGCTGCACCTTAGCCCAGACGCGATGAACGCGCTGGCCCATCAGATGGGCCAGGGGCTGTACGTCGTCCTGTTCCTGATCGTCTTCGCTGAGACGGGGCTGGTGGCCTTGCCGTTTTTGCCGGGCGATTCGCTACTGTTCGCGGTGGGGGCGGTCGCCGCGTCGCCGACCTCGCCGATCAACCTTCCGGTGGTGGCCGTGCTTTTGATCGCAGCGGCGATCATCGGCGACGCGATCAATTATGCCATCGGCTACCGCCTTGGTCCCAAGGTCTTCTCGCGCGAGGACTCCTGGCTGCTGAACAAGAAGCATCTGAGCGAGGCGCATCGGTTCTACGAGCAGTACGGCGGGATCACGATCATCCTCGCTCGGTTCATGCCGATCGTGCGAACCTTCGCCCCGTTCGTCGCGGGGATCGGCTCGATGAGCTATGCCCGATTCGCCCTCTACAACATCACCGGCGGTGTGGCCTGGGTCCTCCTGTTCCTGCTCGGCGGCTGGTGGTTTGGCGGCCAGCCGATGGTGCAGAAGAACTTCAAGCTCGTCATCCTGGCGATCATCGTGATCTCGATTCTACCTGGTGTGATCGAGTTCCTCCGCAACTGGCGACGGCAGAAGCGCGAGCATGGCCAAATCCCTCCCGAGGTGCTCGAGGCGACCGGCGTGCCGCAAGAGCGCGGCTGATCGCGATCGGGCACGCGGTGACGCTGACACGAGCCGGCTCATTCCGGCTCGGTATGCCGTCCGTTCGACAGACGGCTTCGCAGGTAGGAGGCGCGCGCGACGTTCCGCTCGTCGGCGCCGAGCTCGGTCCCCTGGATCTTCTGGAGGTAGGCCGGCTGGGTCTGGATGAACAGCTCGTTGACCGTCGAGATCGCCAGGTCGTCGATCAGGCCGAGGTTGATCCCCATGCGGACGCTCGAAAGCAGGTGCATCGTCTCCTCGCTGGAGATCGTGTGCGCGGTCTTGAGCACGCCGTAGGCGCGGCTGACCTGGTCGTGAAGGTGCTGCCGGCGCTCGTTCATCAGGGCCTGTCGGGCGGTCCGCTCGTACTGGATGACCTGGGGGACGACGTCGGTGAGGATCCGGATCAGCTCCTGCTCGCTCTTGCCGAGGGTCTGCTGGTTGGAGATCTGGTAGAAGTCGCCGAAGGCCTGCGTCCCCTCGCCATAGAGGCCGCGGACGGCCAGGTTGATCTTCTGCAGGGCCCGGAAGACCTTGTCGATCTGCTTGGTCTGCACCAGCGCGGGCAGGTGGAGCATCACGCCGACGCGGATGCCGGTGCCGACGTTGGTGGGGCAGGCGGTCAGGTAGCCGAGCTGGGGGCTGTAGGCGTAGGCAAGCTGGTCTTCGAGCTGGTCGTCGAGGCGGTTGATCCGTTCCCAGACATCGTGCGAGCGAGAGGCCCGAGAGCATGACCTGGATGCGGAGGTGGTCCTCCTCGTTGACCATGATCGACATGTTCTCATGCGGGCCGATGGCGACGCCGCGCGGGCCCTTCTCCGTTGGCCAGCTCGCGCGAGATCAGCTGGCGCTCGACCAGGAACTGGCGGTCGAGCGATGGTCATGGCGTTGACGTCGAGGTAGGTCAGCTCGAGCCAGCCGCGTGCTCGATCGCCGAACGGACGTGCGCCTCGATCTCGGCCTTCTCGCCCCGGCTGGCGCGGTTGGTGAAGGGGAAATCGGCCAGGTTACGCGCCAGTCGGATCCGGGAGCACATGACGATGTCGCTCTCGGGGCCGGTGCCGCGGAGCCACTCGCCGGAGGTTCGGGTCAGGTCGTCCAGATTCATTCGTCGGCGTCCTTCAGGCGGAGCTGGTCGCGGAGCCGCGCGGCCTGTCTCGTAATCTTCGCGGGCGATGGCCTCGCGGAGCTCGGTGCGGAGCCGGAGGCGACTCGCCGCGGCCGGGCGGCGCCGCGCCACCTTGCCGACGTGCCGCGTCGCGCCGTGCGCCCGTTGCACCAGCGGAAGCAGGCCGCGGGCGAAGATGCCGTAGTCGTTGGGACAGCCCAGCCGGCCCCGGGCCCGAAACTCCATGAATTTCAGCCCGCAGTCAGGGCAGGTCAGCCGGCAAGCTCCCCCACGAGCTCGCCGACGTGGGCCACGATCAGCTCCTGCACGACCGCATCGAGCGCCAGTTCGGGGGCCGCTTCCGGGAAGGACCAGCCCGCCTTCCGGCACAGAGGCGCAGAGATGAAGCTCCGTCGCCGACCGTCGATCGTCTCGGTCAGGTGAACCGAAGCCTCCTCCTGGCAGCGCTGGCACATCATGGGCGGTCGGTCCGGCGTGTCATCGTTGGTCCTGGCCAAGCTCGAGCGACCGGTCGGTCATCGGATTCGGGGCGACTGTGCAACCGTGATCCATCTCGACTACCGCCCTTGCTCCTGCTCGAGGGTGCGAATCTTGTCGCGGACCCTGGCGGCGGTCTCGTAGTCCTCGGCGGCGATGGCCCGCTTCAGGTCGTTGCGGAGCTGGATCATGGTGGTCTGCTGCTGACTGTTCTTCGGGGCGCCGCGTGGGCACCTTGCCCGAGTGCCGGGTCTCGTCGTGGATGTTCTCCAGCAGCGGCATCAGCTCGTCGCGGAAGACCTCGTAATCGTACGGGCAGCCCAGCCGGCCCGAGTTGCGGAACTCCAGGAACGTGATCTGGCAGACCGGGCAAACCTGCTTGTCGGCCGGCGAGGCCTCGCGGGTCGCGGCCGCTCCGCCGCTGATCAGCTTCTTGGCCAGGTCGCCCATCGGCGGCGGCTCGGGAGCCTCCTCGCTGGGGCGTCAGGTGCTGGCGGGCGTGCTCGTCGCAGAAATGATATTCGCGGGGCTTGCCCCGCTCGATGTCGGTGATGTGGAACGTGGCCGGCTTGGCACATTTCTGACATTTCATGATGCATCTCCGCCGCCTGGCGACCCGTTCCGGCCGGCCGGCCCGACCCTGCCGACACGGCCACCCTCGAGGGCGCGAGACCGACACGCGTCCCCAACCGTACTCTGGCCGTCCTTCCGGAATGTCCCCGTTTCCCAGAGTTTATTGTAATTCCGCCCACGGGGTGTCAAGCAAATGGGTCCCGTGCCAGGCGAGTCGCACGGGACGGGGGCTTGCGTGTTAAAGCTTGACGTTTGAACGACTTTTGCAGATCGAGTGGGACCGTGGATCACCGCGGTCGCGCCTCGTCGGCTTGCTCGCGGGCGCCCGCGGCTGCTACAATCCCGACATGCCTGGAGCCTTTCCAGAAAGCGCCGGGCGGCACCGAACCTGATCCAATGGATCTTGCTCCGAGTCGCTATGACCGTGAACTTGACGACCTCGCGTCATCGGCCGGATTCGCGCCGCCTTCGTCGAACGGGCCGCCTGGCGCCATGCGTGCCGGTCTACCGCCAGTTGACCGGCGACGCCCTGACTCCGGTCTCCGCCTTCCGCCGGATCGAGCGGGCGCCGCGCCGTCGTTCCTTTTCGAGAGCGTCATCGGCGGCGAGAAGGTCGGCCGGTTCAGCTTCCTCGGGACCGAGCCGTTCCTGATCTTCGAGGCCCGGGGCCATCAGGTCACCATTCCGAACCGGGTCGGGAAGGCAACGGGAGTCCGAAGCAGCCCGATCGCGGCAGTTCACGACCGACGACCCGTTCCGCGAGCTCGAAACCCTGCTGGAGCAGCTACCGGGCCGTCAGCTTGCCGGGCCTGCCCCGTTTCTCCGGAGGGGCGGTCGGTTACGCGGCGTACGACGCCGTCCGGTACACCGAGACCTGCCCAATGCCCCTCCCGACGACCGCGGCCTGCCCGACCTGTCGTTCGCCTTTTACGACCGGATGGTCATCTTCGACCACATCCGCAAGACCGTGCTGGTCGTGGCGCACGCGCACGTCCGGCCCCGGATCGACGTGGCCGCGGCCTACGACGCCGCCTGCGCCCGGATCGACGAACTGGTCGCACGGCTGGCCGAGCCCGGCCCCGAGCTGCTCGCTCCGCGACATCGACACCGACGGACCGCTCGAACGCCAGCCCCGCTCGAACTTCACGCGCGCGCAGTACGAGGCGGTCGTCCGCCACTGCCAGGAATACATCAAGGCGGGCGACATCTTCCAGGTCGTCCCCAGCCAGCGGTTCCAGGTCGAGACGACGGCCGACCCGTTCGACATCTACCGCGTGCTCCGGGTCGTCAATCCGAGCCCGTTCCTGTTCTATCTACCGTTCGGCGACTTCTGCCTGATCGGCAGCTCGCCGGAGATCCTGGTGCGGGTCGAGGACGGCATGGTGACGATCCGCCCCCTGGCCGGCACCCGCCGCCGCGGCAAGGACGAGGCCGAGGACCGCGCGCTGGCCGAGGAGCTGCTCGCCGACCCCAAGGAGCGGGCCGAGCACATCATGCTCGTCGACCTGGGGCGCAACGACGTCGGCCGGGTGGCCGAGTATCGCCACGGTCCAGCTGAGCGACGTGATGAAGGTCGAGCGTTACTCGCACGTCATGCACATCACCTCGAACGTGACCGGCCGGCTGCAGGCCGGAAAGACCGCGTTCGACGCCCTCCGCGCCGGCCTGCCGGCGGGCACGGTCTCGGGCGCGCCGAAGGTCCGCGCCATGCAGATCATCGACGAGGTCGAGCCCCAGAAGCGCGGCCCGTACGCCGGCGCGGTCGGCTACATCGACTTCACCGGCAACATGGATACCTGCATCGCCCTGCGGACGCTCGTCCTTCAGGGCAAGACCGCCTACGTCCAGGCCGGCGGCGGCGTCGTCTACGACAGCGTCCCGGGCGACGAGTACGAGGAGACCGTCAACAAGGCCAAGGGCCTGCTCAAGGCGATCGAGATCGCCGAGAATCAGCTCACTCCCAGAAGCTAAGCATGGCCGACCAGACTTCCACGGCCCCCTGTCGAAACCGATCGCCGGACCGATTCGCCCTCGGCCCAGGTGCCGGGGGTCGCGGGCCCCGGCGGATCACCGTCGATCAATACCTGGAATGGGCCACTCAGAGCGTCGTGCGCAAGAACGACCGTGAGTTGCTCTGGGAGGGGCCTATTCTCGTGAAAATCACACAAGTAAAAATCACACAAGTTAAATTCACATGCGATTTTGAAACTGCGTCTCTACCAGACGATTGATGCCCTTGGTCGCAGGATTCAGATACATCGAACAGGAAGCTCCGATCCGCCTGAGATATCGAGAGGACGGTCTGCCCGAACCGGCCCTCATGGTCGTTCAAGGACATCCCAGAGACCACACCACCGATCCGACATTTGCGGACGCGCCGCTTGTCATCGAGGTTGCGGGGCAGCTCGCTCGGACGCGACCGCAACACAGTCCTGAAGTCATTGGCCGTCGAGCAGGTGCCGTGTCCTGGATCGCCAACATCCCGAAACGCCGGATCGAGGTCTACACCCGCCCCAGCGGACCGGCGCAATCGCCAGGTTATGGCGAGTCCGCCGTCCGTCTACGACCGCGAAACGGTCGTGCGGGTCGTCATCGACGGAAAGACCGAGGGGCAGGTCGCCGTCTCGTCGTTCTTCGAGGTGGACGGCTCGTGGCTGAGTTGAGGCCTTGGTCTTGACTCAACGCCCCAACGCCTCCACCCCTACTGCCTCTTCCTGCCGGCGAACCTCCTGGAGATCAATCGCGCCGGCGTCCCAGACCATCACGTTGGCTAGCGCACATCCCAGGGCGTGACGAAGCATACGTTCGGGATCGGACCCGGCGAGCCAGGCGTCTACCGTGCCCGCGAGGCGCAGTCGCCCGAGCCGATCGGGTTGACCGCGGCGATGGCCGGGGGAATCAGTCGATACGCGCCGGCCGTGGGCCAGAGCCAGCGCGGGGCGTGGGCCGTCGGTCACCAGGGCCGATTTCACGCCGTGCCGGGCCCAAGAATCGAGCAGGCCAAAGACCTGCGCGTCGTCCAGGTCTTGAGGGTGCATCCGGAGATGGGCCCCGGCCTCGCGTCGATTGAGCTGGATGGCGTCGGGCCAGAAGCCCCAGATCGCCTCGAGTGCCGGCCCATATGTGTCAAGGAACGCCGGTACGCGCCGCGCGCGGGCCAGGGCGATCAAGTCGCTATACAACGTATGAGTGGCCGACGACGGGCTCGAGCCCGAGAGCGTCAGCGCCTCGACACCGCCGGTCGACAGCGCAACTCGACCGCGCGGAGCAGGGCGTCGGCCTCGGCCTGACCGATGGCGGGGTCGGGATCGAAGAACGCGGTCTGGTCCGGCGTCCCCTCGGTCCGTACGGTCAGGATCACGCGAGTGTCCGACGGCGTGGAGATGACCAGTGGGTCGAGGCCGTCGTCGTGCTCCAGCAGGTGCCGGCAATGGGCCCCCACCGCACCCCCCAGGAAGGTGACCGGCCGGACCGATCGGTCGAGATGCCTCAGGGCGCGGGCGACGTTGTTTCCCTTGCCCCCCACCACCTCACGCACCGCCCGGCCGCGAACCGATTCACCCGGTTGCCAGGCGGGAACTGTCAACGTCTTGTCCAGACAGGGGTTCAGGGTCACACAGAGGATCATGTTTCAAAAACCGTCGTGTCACGAAATCTCGAACCCAGTTCAACGACCCCCGGCCGTATCGCGGCAGGCCGGCGTGCTATCATTCTGCGCGGAATCGCGCCAGGAGCAACGCCGTGCCGCCGGAAACCCACAACTCCATCAACGAAACGGCCGGCGCCGATCGCCAGGAGCGAACTCCCCAGCGGCCATCGGATATAGCGCCCAGCGCGTGCTCGGCGCGGCTGACCATTCCGAGCGAACCGTTTACAGGAGCAGGGGGGATTGTCACGTGGTAATCGGCCGCCCAACGCTTCGACCCGGCAGGAGCCATCCATCGCCTGAGAACCATCGGCGCGACCGTCCAGGCGAACGCGTAGCGAACGGTCTCGACCTCGAACTTCGCGTCCGATAGAACCGTGCGAATCGTTCGTGGCAAGTAGCGACGGACGTGTGCGTTGGCCTCGTCGTGCCGGCTCCAGAGCCAGGGCAGGGCAGGTACCGTCAGAAGCAGGTATCCACCGGGCCGCAAGGCCTCAAGCGCCAGGACCGCCGCGCCTCGGTCGTCGGCAATGTGCTCGAGCACGTCAAGCATCAGCACCAAGTCGTACGTCCCCGGCGGCAACACCCCCGGACCAAGTGGGATCGTACGGATTTGCCTTCGGTGCCGCGGGTTGCGGACAAGCGATGCGTCCGGCTCGATCCCCTCGACGCGAGCACCAGCCTTGAGAGTCGATCGAAAAACAGACCGTCGCCGCAGCCCACGTCCAGAATTCGCTCGAACCGCCGATCCGCCCGACGGTTCAGCCGGTCGATCCAGCGTAGCACCAGGGCCTCGCGCGAGCGCCACCACCAGTGGCGTTCCCATAAGGTCCGGTAGCCCTGGGCGTACTCCGCTAGCACGGGTCTTGCCTCACCTCAACATTCCCCTAGGACTTTCCCTTGGTTATGAACAGAACTTTATCAACACGCCGATGGTCACAGGCGGGCTAACTCACTCTTCCGGCGGCCTCCGCCGCCTTCGGCTCACGCTTCTGGCGGTGCTCCTGACGGAGCTTCACGACCAGGTACACCACGAACCCGATGTTGACCATCAGCACCAGGATCTTGAGAATATTGACCTTATGATAGACCTCATAAAGCTCAAAGGGGACAAGCGAGCTGGTGGCGATGATCGTCAGATAGCCGGCCCAGTCTTTCTCGAGGAGCAGGCCCGTCCCCTCGATGGTATGCAGCAAGGCATAGAAGAACGTACCGGCCTCGATGACACGAACCTTCTTGGGATCGATGCCGTCGATCCAGTCGAACACCATGTGGAAGACCCGGTTATCGGGATCGAGCCGGAAATGTCGGACGAACCAGTCGATCTGGGTGGAGAGATCGCTCTTGAACAGGCGAAACATGCCAAACCAGGCGGCGAACAGACCCAGGCCGGTGACCATCTTCATGGCCCCGATCACACGAAATCCAAACGGTCCACCGGGTTTCGGCATTGGCTTCGTCGTCGTCCCCGGTTTTGACCCGGACGAGGGGTTGTCGGTCATTCCAAGCTCCCCGCCCCGATCCGTCGTGAGAAACTCACACGCACGGCACTGGTTTCCTACCACCGGAAGACATTCGACTCAACGCCAAGTTAGCCATTCTTCGAGGCGTCGAGGGCCCGTTCAAGGGTCTCGAGCGGCACCGAGCCCAGGCTGCTGCCGAGCAGGGCGCTGAGCTGAAGCCCGACGAGAGCTTCGCTGTTGCTCTTGCCGTCGAGAACCATGTTCAGATATGGCTCCGCTCCGACCAGCACCGGGCGCGGCTTGCCGTGGACCGTCAGCACGTAGCGGACGTCGTCATTCTCCAGTTCTCGGAGGATTCCCGGAAGGTTCTGATGCAATTCCCGGCTGCCTATGATCCGGACAGGGGAATCGGGCGACTTGTCCACCATGGATGCAACGGCCTCCGCTCCAGTTCCTGGAGCATGTGCCCAGAGCCGGCTCGGTCATCGTTCAGGGGAGACGAAGAAACGATGCGAGACGAGACAATCGAATCGATGAACCGGCATGAACGACCTTAAACATCGCGGATCAAGAACGATCCGCCGAAGCGATTGGAAGAATGGATCGAAACCCCTGACCTCCTGCATGTCCTAAAAGCCGCCGCGCCTGAGATTTGCCACAAACTGGAGCGGTTCTCGGCCTTTACGACACCCTCAGATTCTACAGACTCACCCTCGATTTTCAAGGCGGCCCGAACTCCAGTTGCCAGAATTGACATATGAAGGACCCGATCGCCTTGCCGGAAGTCCGTACAAGCCGAACATCCTCGGTGACGATGCTCGTTCTCGAAGCCCGGCACCCAGCCCGGTCAACGAGGAGATGGCGGAAATGTTTGGATCAATGTGGCCGGCCGGACCACCTCACCTTGCCGTCAATGGAGGATAGGGGATTTGAACCCCTGACCTCTTGCATGCCATGCAAGCGCTCTCCCAGCTGAGCTAATCCCCCGAGAAAGCGTGCGCCGCGAGACTACCAGGGAGCGAATCGCAACCGAAACGTTCGCAGCCCACGGGATTCGTTCTGGGCGAATCCAAACAGGACGCACGCCATGAGAGGTACTATACCGACTCGTTCGCCTCAGTTCAACAGCACACCGCGAAGCCATGGCGATCGGGGTCGCAAATCCTTATTCCGATTCGGTTTTGAACTCGGCGATGATCTGGCCGGGCAACCGGCCTCCTAACTCGCCTCGTCGACGATCGGAACGGAATCGCGGTATTCGGGTTACCTGGAGGCCTGGAGGTCTCGGCACCTCTCGCGGGCCATTCGGCAACGTGGAATGGACTCAGCAGGCTCCGATCTCGTCCCGACCTTGATGCGACCATTGAGCCACAGGGACGTTCTGCGGATCGCTTGAGAGCGGCAGGATCACCTCGAAGCGGGTCCCACGGCCCGGCGCTCTGAACCCGGATGACGCCGCCGAAAACCGAGACGATTCCGCGGCCACGGCGAGCCCCAGGCCCACGCCGGCAAGTCCGAGGCTCCTCGCCTCCGGGGCGCGGTAGAAGGGCTGAAAGATACGGGTCTGCTCCTCGGGCGTGAGTCCGTAACCGACGTCCATCACGGCAAGCACGGCAGATCCCTCCCGGCGATGAGCTGGAGCTCGATCGGGGTTGCGGAGGGACTGTATTTGCAGGCGTTCTCCAGCAAGTTGTCGAGTAGTTGCGCCAGGAGCGGAGGATGCGCGGATCGGGAACGGGCCTTCGTCCTGGGTGATGAGCTGAATGTCCGCGATCCTCGGATGGGCAGCCCAGCTCCGGAAGTACGCAGTGACCCAGGATGATAGTTCGACGAGCTCGAGTTCGGGTCGGCCGGACTCCGACTCGGCACGTGCCAGAAAGAGCAGGCTCTCGATGATCTGTCGAAGCGCAGCCCCCTTATTGCGAACCACGCCGAGGACGCGCTTGTACTCCTCGGCGGGACGTTCCCGACGCATCGCGACATCAACCTGGCTGAGCAGACCGGCCAGGGGAGTGCGGAGCTGGTGGGAGGCGTCGCCGGTGAATCGTCGCTGTCGCTCGAGGGCCTCCTCAAGCCGGTCGAGGAGGCCGTTGAAGGCGCGGCCGAGGTCTTCAAGCTCATCGCGAGTGCCAGGCAGGGGGAGCCGGTCGGACGGATCGACGGCGTCCCGCGCCGCGGCCGACATCCGCGTCAGGGGAGCCAGTGCGCGCCGGCAGAAGAGTCGGCCCACCAGGGCCGCGGCGAACCAGACGGCGACCGAAAGCACGACGAGCGCGAGGGCCAGCCACCCGAGTGTCGCCTCGGTCGGCTCCAGCGGCGCGAAGGCGATGAGTTTCAGCGCGGGCCGCACCGCCGGGCTCGGGCCTAGGACTGGGGTCGGGGCCGGATTCGGGAGCGTTCCGAGAAAACAGAACCTGTCGGATCTTCGCCCGCCAGGCGCGGCCGTCACGACCGAGGAACCTGCGGGTGCTCGAGGCAGAGGGTGAGGCCGGCACGAGCCGTCGTGGGTCGAAATTCGCCGATCGATCCAGCTCGCGGCCGAGATCGTCAAGGACCAGCCAGCGGATCTGATCGGGCCCTCGATCACGGCCCAGACCCAGGTCGCGCTCGCGGGGCTCCCACTCAACCCCTTCCTCGCCGACCTCGGAGGCCGCCGCAAGCGTGGACAGGCCCGCGTCGAGGCGGGCGTTCACCTCGCGCTGGAGGTGTTGCGACGCCAGCACATAGAGCGCCACGGAAAACCCGAAGAGCACGGCCCCGAGCGCGGCCAGAAAGAAAGCCGAGAGTCGCGACGCCAGACTCATGGTTCAACTCCGCCGCCGATGATAACGCCCGGCCTGGAATCGTCGCCGAAGAGGTAACCCTGGCCGCGCAGGGTCTGAATCAGGCGGGGTCCATGCGTCTCCAGCTTCCGGCGCAGCTCCATGACATGGACTTCCAGCGTGTTTGAGAAGAGGTCGACCCCCTCGTCCCAAACATTATCGTAAAGCCGCGTACGTGACAGAATCTGGCCAGGGAAGCGAAGGAAGTAGACGAGCAGCGCCATCTCCTTGGGTGTCAGGTCGAGCAGATGCCCGGCGCGCTCGGCCCGGCCGCTCGCCAGGTCAACGCGCACGTCCGGCGGAGGCAAGCAAAGCCCCGGTTGACCGGCCATGACTCCGACGGACCAGGGCGCGGACCCTGGCCATCAGTTCGTCGAAATCAAACGGTTTGCACAGGTAGTCATCGGCCCCGCCGTCCAGGCCGCGAATCCGGTCCGAGACGGCGTCACGGGCGGTCAGGAACAGGACAGGGGACGCCCCGCCGTCCCGCCGAAACCGGCGCAGGAGCGTCAGTCCGTCCGGACCCGGAAGCCACCAGTCGAGGATCACCAGGTCCCAACCGTGGTCCTGAAGATCGCCCGCCTCGCGACCTCGCCATCGGCGGCATGCTCGACGACATAACCTTCCTCCTCCAGCCCGCGGACCAGCGAGTCGGCAATCTCCGCATCGTCCTCCACCACCAGGATTCGCATCCCCATGGTCTTGCCTACCCTCACTGAAACGCTTCCTTCCGACGCGGCATGCGACGGCCAGGCCGCCCTCGCTGGGGCTCGAGGACGGCCATGAGCACCAATTTACAACATAAATTGTTGTCAAACTGAATCAATCCTTGTCTTCGTCGTCCTCATCGGCCTCTTCCTTCTCCTTCGACTTCTTGCCCTTCATTTCCTTTTCGTCGTCGTCATCGTCATCGTCGTCGTCGGCCTCTTCCTTCTCCTTCGACTTCTTGCCCTTCATTTCCTTTTCGTCGTCGTCATCGTCGTCGTCGTCGGCCTCTTCCTTCTCCTTCGACTTCTTGCTCTTCATTTCCTTTTCGTCGTCGTCGTCATCGTCGTCGTCGTCGGCCTCTTCCTTCTCCTTCGACTTCTTGCCCTTCATTTCCTTTTCGTCGTCGTCCTCATCGTCGTCGTCGGCCTCTTCCTTCTCCTTCGACTTCTTACCCTTGACGTGCTTCGCTTCCTTCTCGTCATCGTCATCCTCGTCAGCCGCTTCGTCGGACTCGACGAGTTTGCCCTTGGCGGTCATGACGACTTCGGTCGTGACGACGACCTCATAGACAGCCGGCCCCTTGCCACCTTTGAGCAGTTCTTCGATCTTCTCGATTCTGGCCTTGGGATATTTCTCAGAGAGGGCCCGCTTTACCTCCCTGGGAAGCTTCTCGTAGGAGATTTCTCGCTCGATCTCGACGATCTTGCCGTTCGGTTTCATGGCCGCGTCGATCGTGTGGCCCTTGACTTCAAGGACGACCTCGTAAATGGTTTCGCCCTCGGCCTCTTCCCTGGTCGCTTCCTTGATCTTGGCCTTGGGGAACTTGGCCTTGGCGGTCTTGATCACCGCCTTGGGTAGCTTCTTGACGGGGATCGATTCTTCCTCGGCTCTCGCGAACCCGCCGAGCATCAGCAAACCCAGGGTGCTCGCCAGAGTCGTCCACCGCGTGAATGGCTGCATCGTCGTCCTCCGCAGGATATGAGAGATCGGAGAAGCCGGTTACCGTCCGACTTCCGAGCCTCATCCTAACGGATGGAGCTAAACACCCCATAAACGGCATCTAAGATTTTGCTTATCCAGCGCATTTCCCAGTACCCCTTTAGATTTATTTTATGTTTAATTAAAAATTTTTGACAAATCTCAGTAATTCTGAGTTCAGCCGGACGAAAATCAATCAATTTTTTGTCGGACTGGAGTTGGACCTGTTCGATTTCGGTGTTCGAATATCCAGACGAGCCATTACATTTACGGGTTCGGAATCGCGTTCATCGTGTAGTAGGCGACCGGATGCAGCAGCGGTTGGGCACCGGCCGAGCGAACGCCGTCGACGTGAAGCTCGTGGACATGTCCTTCGGCCAGGGCTGAGACACACAACCGGACGCTCCGGCCATCCTCGGCGACCACCGCCTTCTCGATCGACGGGTGCGGTCTGGTCGACCTCGGGACTGCCGTAGCTGGACTGATAGATGTAGGTGTACGTTTCGACTGGTATCGACTTCTGGTATCGCCGGCGGCCTGAGGATCGACGGGCTGGGTGAAGGTCAGCTCGAAGCCGTCGGGGCGGGCGTGCATGGTCGTGGATCTCGAACGGGACCTTGCCGGTCCAGTCGAGCCGCTCGAGGGCGAACGGCTGACGTCCCGCGCGAGCCCCAGCCGCGGTTGGTGCCGCCGACGAACGAGCTTTCCCTCGGGGGTGAGCAGCATCGGCAGGTTCCCCGAGGCAAATCCCTGGCGGAACGGGATGCAGGCCCCCTGGTATCGGCCGCCCACCTTCTCCAGGACGACCCGCATGATCGTGCTGGCCGACTGGTCGCCGACGAAAAGCTGGTTGGCGAACGGGCCGAACTTGCCGCCGGTGGTGTCGCAGGCGATGCCGCTGGCCGACTGGCCCATCTTCGGGATACGGGAAATAGACCGCCGGCGGGAGCAGCTCGGGGATCTTCTTGGCCTCGACCGCCATCCGACTGCCGCTCTCGGGCTCCTTCGGCCGCGGCGCCGAGTGCCCTGGCGGCGGCCGGTTCCAAGTACCAGCGATTCGCCCGACGGGGTGGCCCAGGAACATGCCGGGCTTCAGGTGCTTGAGACTGCACGCGCCGTTCCAGGGACCCTGGTTCTCGGTGTAGAACATGTCGCCCGCGGCGTTCATGCCGATGCCCCCGGGCGAGCGGATGCCGCTGCACGTCGGGATCGACTCTTGCCATCGGGCGTGATCCGCAAGCACCAGCCGCGGTAGCGTGTTGTCGCTGGTGAACGAGCCGGTGAGGCAAAGCGTCGACCCAGAGGAAGCCGTCGCGGTCGAACTTCGAGCCGAAGGCATACTCGTGATAGTCGCCGTTGATCCCCCAGGCGTCGCTGACCGTCTCGAATAGCGTCGGCCTTGCCGTCGCCGTCGGCTATCCTTGATCCGCGAGAGCTCGCAACGCTGGGTGACGTAGAGCCAGCCGTCGCGATAGGCCAGGCCGAGCACCTCGTGCAGGCCGTGGGCGAACCGCGTGAACTTCGCCTCCTCGAGGTCGTCGGCCAGCGGATTCGTCGACCAGGTAGATCTCACCGCGGCGCGTCGAGACCGCAAGCTTGCCGTCGGGCAGTCATCTCGAGCGCACCGGCTTCGAGGACGACCCCTTGAGGGATCTCGAAGGTGAGGATCTTGTAATACCGTCCTCCTTCGCGCGGCTGCACCGGCTCGGCCGCGCTGACCTCGGCGAGCCAGGCGATTCCGACGAGCAGCCAGGCGAGGGTCAAGATCAAGGTCCGAGCACACGCACCATCGAGGAAGTCCTCACCACACGAATTCCTGAGTGATCTTCATCTCACGCACATGATCTAGCCGAACGGGGACCAGGAGCTCGGTCCTTCCCTTGGACGAGCGTAGCACGGGCTCGGCGGCGGGCTCGGCGCTGATCCGGAGCTTCCACTCACCGTCGACGGCGTACCAGCCGTCGCCCAGGGGCTCGATCTTGCTCGCGGCAAGGGCGCGGAACCAGAGAGAGCGGGGCAGGGGGGCCACGTTCGCCTGGGTGGACACGGTCAAGGCTCGACGGATCGTGGCCGGCTTGCCCAACGCTCCGGGGATGGCGTCGGGGTAGTCGGTGACGTGGACGCCCCCCCTGCCGGCCTCATTGCCGCTACCGATCTCGTAAAGGAAGGTCGGACGGCCGTCCTTGCTCAAGCGGTAGCCGCGGAAGGCGTCGCCGCGTTCGCGGGGCGAGCCAAGCGGCCAGGAATCTTCAGGCTTGTCGAGGAAGGCGAGATCGGGGCCTTCCGAGAGGTTCAGGACGTTGTCGCCCAGCGGCGAGCCGAAACCGGTCCCACGCCCGGTCCAGTGCCGGGCGGCATCGATGAAGGCCCCTTGCCAGATCTGGGCCAGTCGGAGTGAGTCGGCGTCGAACGACAGGCTGGCGTGCTCGGGATAACCCACCGCGATCCCGCGCGGGCCAGCGTGGTTCAGGAAGTTCCGGTAGAGAATCGCGTCCTTCTCGGGGACCAGCGGCATCGGATCGCGGCCCAGGCCGTAGGGTTCGGTGGCGCTCCGGCCGTCGGAGAGGAACTGCCAGATCGCCTCGATCTGCTGGGGCGTGCTGCCATCAAGGACCTTGGGGAGCATCGTCTTGCCGTTCGGGCCAGGGGGTCGGCATCCGCGTGCCGGGACGATAGACCTGGGTGTTCACTAGGTAGCGGTGGAACCAGTCGTGGCGGAGCCGGCGCGTCATGACCGTCATGTCGATCGACTGGACGCCTTCGGCCTCGATCCCCTTGAAGTTATGGCACTTGATGCATCCCAGGGCCTCACCGCCGGTAAGGAACCGACCGACCGACTTGACCTTTCGGGGCGAGTCGTCAAACGCGACGGGCGCGACGGGTTCGAGCGGGTCGAGCGCGGCGAAGGCGTTGATCACCGACGCCAGGTTGGCCGAGCCAAATCGGGGCATCCGCGTGAGCATGTAGGGACGGTCCTGCACGCCTGCGTCGAAGTAGCGCTTCATGTAGTCGGCTTCGAGCTTGCGCCCACGCCATCGAGGCTGGGGGGAATTCGACCCTCGTCCCCCATTTCCTTCTGGGTGGTCTGGAAGAACTCCTGGCGCGTCTCCTCGACGCCCCCCTTGCCGTCGCGCTGATGACAGGCGTAGCAATTGAAGGCGGTCATCGTCCGGGCGACGACCTCGCGGGGAGTCGGCGGACCGAGCTTGCCGGCATTCAGGGCCTGCAAGGCGTCGGTCAGGGCCGCGCGCTGGGGCTCACTCAAGCGATACAGCAGACCGCTCTTCTCGTGCGATACAGCCAGACACCCCCGGGCGTCGCCCCGCAGCGCCGAGATCGGCGGCGCCGCGAGGGTCGAGGCGATGGCGGCGCCTCCCTGGCGAAGCTGATGACACGACGCGCAGCCCAGTCGCGTGAAGTGGGCAAGTCCCTTGTCGACGAGGGTCCGGTCGATCCGAAACGGACCGGGCGCGGGCTTATCGGCCCGGGCCTCGGCCCCGTCTCCACCGTCCTCGACGGGAACGAGAAACGATGCGACCGGCTGCCGGACCAGGCCCGGCCCCTCGATCTCGACGTCGAGCATGCTCTCGCCGCCACCGTCGAAGACTCCGGCCACCAGGCGGTGCCGACCCTTGGCCAGCACGGTCGAGCCGTCGTGAGTCTGCTCGGGATGAACGCCGTCGTTGTTGACGACCAGCGCGTCGTCGATCCAGAGCTTGCTGCCGTCGTCCGACGTGAGGTGGAACGTGAAGTGGCCCTCGGAGGGGAGCTGTAGCGTCCCCTCGAACCGGAGCGCCCAGTGGTTGGCCACGCCGGCGCGATCAAGGTCAAAGCCGGTCGTCCGGCCGCGAGCGGCGAGTCTCGAGCGCGTCGAGGTCGGGAAGCTCGGTCCAGCTTCCATGATAGGCCCGGTACTCGAGGTTGGGCGAGAGACAGGCTGAAGGTCCTGGAGCAGATAGTGAGCCAGGTTGGTCACTTCGTTGGGGTTCATCGACAGCGCGGGCATTCGCCCCGAGGGGCGGACGCGGAGCGGGTCCTGGAGGAACGTGATCAGGCTCGGAATCGTGTACTTCGCGGCGAGGTCGCCCAGCGGCATCGACGCCGACAGCCTCGGCCCGGCCTGGTCGCGCCGCCCGTGACAGGCGACGCAGCCGACCTGATGATAGAGCTTCTTGCCGGCCGAGCTCTTCCGACGGTCGGGAAGGCTCTCGGCCGGCGATCCGGTGCCGCCGCCCATCGAGGACAGGAAATGAACCAGGGCCTCGACGGTCTCGGCGCGCTCGACCGCGGACATGCCGGCCAGCACGTGGGGCATCGTCGTCCCCGCCTTGACCGCGTGAGGGTCGCTCAGGAAGGCCCGCAGATATTCCGGCCGGACCCGCCGGCCGACCTGGTCGAGGATCGGCGCCTGCTTCCGAGCGATGACGGCCACGGCCGAGGCGTCGGCGGCATGACACGACGTGCAGTTCAGTTCGCCGAGCAGGATCAGGCCGCCTTCGATCCGCGATAAGGCGTCGTTGGCCCCATTGCCATCGCCATTCCCGGCTCTGGCCGTGTCGTGGAACCGCTCGAACCCGGGCACGACCGGGTGAACGGTCGAGACCTCCGCCGACCACGCCGCGGCTCGCCCGCCCGGTCCCGCCAGCGCCCACACGAGGCCGAGAAGTGATCCCCAACGCAGCAAGCAGCCGTCGCGGCTGATCATCGGCAACCTCTCCCCCCTCGACGTCAAAGTCTGGAGCGAACTCGTTCGGTTTTGGAGTCGAGTCGAATCAATCCCGAGGGATAACCAGGCGAGCTTCAGGCGAGATCCTGGGCGTGATCGCTCTCAACGATATCGCAATGCCGGGCGAGGCGAAAGGGACCGCACCGGTCGATCGGCTCGTTTTCAAGGTACGACAGTCCCGTGCCTCATGCATCGATAAACACGGGATCTCTGCGCAGCTCACGGCCGTTGCGGACATCGTACCAGCGAACCGCCAGGCCATCGTCAAGCTCGACGATCGCGAAGCTGTACGAGGTCTGGACCCCCGCCGTTCCCAGGATCGACCCGGGATTGACGATCGTCCCGTGCGGGGTGCGCTCGACCATCGGAATGTGGGAGTGCCCCAGGATCAGGAGCTCGGCGCCCGATTGGTCCCAGAACCGATCGACCGAGGGAGGGATGATCTTGTAGGGAGTGACGAACTCGGTGTCGGCGGCCGGCGAGCCGTGATAGACCGCGATCTTGTGGCCGCCGAGCTCGAAGTCGAGGCTGACCGGCAAGCCGACCAGGTACTCCAGGGTCTCGTCGCGAAGCCGGGCGCTACTTCCAGCCCCCGGGGCCAAGCACCTGGTTCCGCTCCAGGAGCCATCGATCGTGGTTCCCACGGACGCAGGGAATGCCTCGCCCCAGCATCAGCCCCACGACAGCATCGGGGCTCGATCCATAGCCGACCAGGTCACCGGCGCAGAGGACGGCCTCGACCCCCAGCCGCTCCAGATGCCGCAGCGCTCTCTCCAGCGCCCGCGGGTCCGCGTGGATATCCGCGATCAATCCTAGCTTCATGATATTGCGCCACACACGTGGCCGCCGGTACTCTGACGGTCGTTCGTCCCGTGGCGCGTTCGCCTCGGAAAAGGGCTCGATTTCCGTACTCGCCGACAACCGGCACGGCACCTCGCCCACGGGAGAGCGTGGGATGAGGGGACGTTCGGGCTTCCAACGGATCAATGACCGGGAACCAGCCTGGGAATCAGGACCGCACGGCGGGGCGCTGGACCACATCGCCGCCGATCGGACAATCGGATGGACGGCGGCAAGTCGACCAGGACCGGCTGGCTGGCTGCACGACAGCCCGATTGTCACCGCTGGAGCGGAAAAAAGCCATCCCAGACCGTTCTGACCGCGGAAAAGCCCCTGGCGCGCGATCTCGACGCTCGCCAGCCGGGTCGTGAGGGCAAATCCTGGAGAAGCCAGGGTAAATCGGCAAACCCTGGGTGGCTGGAGTTGCGGTCGTCCGCAACTCCAGCCACCCAGGGTTTTTCCACGTCCCGTTCGGAACGCCTGTCTCAATAACTATCGGCCGAGATGACCTCGCCGCCGGCCTTGGTGGCCAGCGCCGACCAGGTCAGGCTATTGACGCTATCCTTGAGGAAGTGGACCGAACCGTCGAGGAAGCAAACGTTCACGCCACCCGGGTGGCGCGAGCTCGGGGCCGATCAGGGTGTTATCGGTGCTTCCGGAGCTGCCCGTGCTGAAGACGCAAGCCCGGGTATTCGGTGTATTGACGTGGCTGTAGCCCCCTCCATTGGCGACCTTGTCATTGACCCAGTCGACCCCCTTGCCCGAGTAGTTCAGCTTGGTGGAAGCCCGGCATTGTTGCTGGAAGGTCTGGAGATTGGCCGGACACGGTGTTTCGGGGGGGCCGGTGAAGACCTGGTCCAGACCGATCGAGGTGGTGACCACGCTGTTGCCGCTGGTCCCCTTCACCCACTCGCTGAAAATCGCGGTGTTCGAGAGCCCATCGGTGATCGATGCGAAGGAGACCGGCGTGTTCTCGGGAGCCTGGCCCATCTTGTAGGCCGGGCCGTCCAGCGCCGTGTAGGTCGAGGTTCCCCGGACCGTGCGCGTCGTTCCCAGGTTGTTCGGATAGCTCGTCGAGCCGACGCCCGGAATCGGGTTGTTGCCGTCCGAAGGGCACGAGAATGCGGCGATGTTGACCGAGTTACGGAGCGTCGTATTCGCGGCGGCCGTCGCGTCGAGAAGGAAATTGACACAATTGAAGACGTTTTGCTGCTCAAGCTGGCCCAGAATCCGGGTCTTCATGCCCATATTGCCCTGGAACAGCGGAACACTACTCGTGAGCGTCGAGGTTGGCGGCAGTGCCCCGTTGACGTCGTGATAATTGTTGATCGCCAGGCCGAGCTGCTTGAGATTATTGACGCATTGCGATCGTCGAGCCGCCTCGCGAGCGGCTTGCACGGCGGGAAGTAGCAGGGCGATCAGGACCGCGATGATCGCGATCACGACCAGCAGTTCGATCAGAGTAAAGGCACGGGATCTCATTCGGGCTTCTCCTCATCCTATGCATTATAGAGAACATAGAAAGACCGACAATCGACAGGTCCCCCCGCTTGCAGACGGTGCGAATCCAGTTTCCGAGGGACGGAGGTTGAGGTCCGCGCTTTGGAAATTGATCCGGCCTGAGTCACAATGTGTCGACAACTCAGGTTAACGAGGCGAATCAACCACGAGACGGGTAATACCATAGATCATAGAGTCGGGAAGCCCCTCAGGGGAATGGCCGACTTCGAAATTATTCGTGGCCTGGCCGAACCGGCGCTCCACGTGTTGAACGAAGTCCATGTCGCCTGCGAAATGTGCTGGACGCTCACCGACTCAGGAAACCCTGGCCGCGGAGCCAGGTCTCGCACAGGCCCGGCCAGGCGCGATAGCCTTCGGACTTGTCCTTGGGAGTGAAGCCGGGGAGGCCGTCACCAAGGCCGAGACCGTGGCGCCCGTGCTCGAAGAGGTGAAGCTCGAGCGGGACCCTCGCCTTGCGCAGGGCCAGGGCGAACAGCAAGCTGTTCTCGGCGGGGACGACCGTATCGGCGTCGGTGTGGACCAGGAACGTGGGCGGGGTCTCGGCGCTGACCTGGGTCTCGTTCGAGAGGCTGGCGACCAGCTCATCGGGAGGATTGGGCCCCAGGAGGTTTCGCCGCGAGCCAGGATGAGCGTAGGGGGTATTCAGGGCGATGACCGGGTACAGGAGAATCATCCGGTCAGGCCGCGAGCTGACGCGCTCGATGGGGTCGGGGTCGTCGGGCCGTCCGGCGTCGAAATGCGTACCGGCCGTGGAGGCGAGGTGGCCGCCGGCCGAGAAGCCCATGATCGCGATCCGGCCGGGATCGAGCTTCCACTCACCCGCGCGGGCGCGGACCGTGCGAATGGCCCGGCCGGCATCCTGGAGCATGGCCGGGTGGTGATACCTCGGCCCCAGGCGGTACTTGAGCACAAACGCCGACACGCCGAGCCGGTTGAGCCACTGGGCGATCTGCTTCCCCTCGTGGTCGGCCGCAAGCATCGCGTAGCCGCCCCCCGGGCACACGACCACCGCGCTACCTGTTGCCTTCTCGGGCGCGGCGAGATGAATCGTCAGGGTGGGCACATCACGCGACGGGTCATCGCCGACGGAACCCGGCACCTTGCCGGTCCAGAGTGGAATGATGACGGGAGGCGGGACGGCGGCAGGATCAGGCTCCGCCTCGCCGGCCGCGGCCCCGGCCCATCGACCGAGAACGGCCGTGAGTGCGGTCCCCAGAACGATACCCAGCGTCCTCAGACGAGCCATCTCTGTCATGACCAGACTCCGGAGTGGTGCGTTATCCAACGTCAATTCTCAGGCAAGATGCTGGCGATCGGGACATCGTGCCGGATCGCCACCCGGTTTGCCAGTGGCCACCTCGGGGCCGATTCTTTCTCGAATCCGATCACGTTTCACCAGATCCTTCCCCTTCCACATTCCTCGCTCGCGCCGACGACCGAGCCTTCGTGGCGCGAGAACCTCCCGCCTTCTTCGGAGCAGGCCATCAGGTCGATGCGTGTGTACCGAAGGTCGAAGGAGTCGAACCAGCGCGGAGCGCCGGGTCGATTGGATTCATTGCGAATTGCCAAAGAGTGCCCAGGACGCGACCGATGCGCGGCCTTCACTTATTAACATCGTGAAACGGTCCGGGTCCGTACTCGGATTCCGCGCGGGGCGATCGGCGAGGTTCGGTAATCACCGTCACGACCTGCGCTGCCGGTAGGTTCAGGCGGAACCGGATTCATGACATCGGTGTCGCGGATCGCGCGCTCATTGTTTCGGCAATCTGGCAAAGACAGGGCGGTGGCGCGGTTTCGTGAAGCAATGGGCGAGCAGGCGGCGGCCTGGTTCGGACTTCCGTGATCCCGATCCAGGGGATTGCTTTGACAACGCCGGCTGGTTTCTCCCGCTCCTTTTCCTCAACCCGAACTTCCCTGACAACAGGGGCGGTCGGGGTAAGTGGTGAGCCGGACACACGCCGGTCGATCGCCGCTAAGGAAACGGCGCCGGGGACCGCTCGACGGCCCGTTGGCGGGGTCCTTTCTGCTTGCGATGTCGGTGGGACCGAGTTATTCTCGTATTCCGTTCAGGACGGATGTCGTTTCCTGGACGGTCGAACGAATGGGTTGAGGAGCGCTGATACGGATGTCACAACTCACCACGGCGCCCGAAGCCTCCGAGCTGAACCAGCTCGCCAGGCTCAGCGTCTCGATCCGGGGCAAGCTTCAGTTCATGGACTACCTGGTCCGGGCGGCCGTGGCCGATGTCGATCGGTTCCACGAGGAAAGCGATGCCGGCACCCGGATCTTCATTCGACAGTTGATCGAGATGCACGCCGCGAGCCTCGCGCTCGAAAGCGAGAACATGCGTCTCGTCGGCGAACTCTGCAACGCGCTCGAGGGGCTGATCCACGACGACGAGGGGGAAGACGACCCCACGCACGATCAGGATCGCGATCACGACCACGATCGGGATGACGATCCATCGGCGTCGACCTCGGCGCACCTTCTTCGGAATGGAACCGGGGAGACCGAAGAATGAGTGGCATCACCCCCAGCCGCGGCCCGATCGGGAGTGCCTCGCTTCGCGGGCACGAGAGTCACCACGGTACGGGATCGGCTTCGGCGTCCGGCGGTTTGACCGCCGAGACCTCGACGCGCTCGGCCGTCGCCTCGCCGGAGCTCAAACAGGCCCTCGCCGAGGTCAAGGGACAGGCCCAGTTCGTGCTCTACCTGGCCGACCAGATCGAGGAGTCGCTCGAGCAACTGAGCGGCGATGTCGACTCCTGCCACGGCGCGTTCCTGTGCAAGATCCTCGGCATGTACTCCAGCCAGCTCGAGTCGAAGCACCAGGGGCTGGGCGACAGGATCGCCGAGACTTGCCAGGAAGTCTATGTGACCGTGCGCGAGTACGACGCGGTCTGAGTTTTCGTAGGGTGGGCGGTGCCACCCTACGTTGGTTGGTTGGTCAACCTACCCTTCAAACCAGCTTGTGGCGGAGCCTCGTGCGGCCCAGCAGCCGGTCGATCCCGAGCTGGAGGATGATCCGCAGGGCTTCCACGGCCTCGCCCTTGTTGATCTTCGAGAACCCCGCGCGGCGGTTCTCGAAGAGGATCGGGGTCTCGCCGAGCGTGCAGCCGACCTGCCGGCACCAGAAGAGGATCTCTTCCTGGAACGAATAACCCCGCGATCGGACCCGTTCGAGGTCGATCTCGGCGAGCTTCGCGACCCGATAGCAGCGGAACGAGCCGCTGTTGTCGCGGGTCTTCAGGCCCAGGAGCAGCCGGGCGTACCAGTTGATCCCGGTGCTCATGAACTTCCGCTTGAGGTTGAACTCGCCTTCGACCCCGCCCCCCTTGATGTAACGCGAGCCAATCATCACGTCGTAGTCGCGCATCCCGGCCCGGAGCGCGGGGATGAACCGGGGCGGGTGGCTGAAGTCGGCGTCGAGGTTGAGGAAGTAGTCGTAGCCGTGTTCGATCGCGAACTGGATCGCCTCGAGCATGGCCGTTCCCAGCCCGAGCTTGCCGGCCCGATGCAGGACATGGATATTGGGCAACGTCGCGCCTGAGCTCGTCGGCCAGTCGGCCGGTTCCGTCGGGCGAGTTGTCGTCGATGATCAGGATCGACGTGTCCGGCGCGTGCGGCGCGGATCGCCTCGACCAGGGGGCGAAGGTTGTCGACCTCGTTATAGGTCGCCAGCGACACGAGTAGCCGGCCGCTTCCCGGCTCCGTCGCGGACGCATGCATGCGGCCAGAGTTGACTCCGTTCACGAGCGAGGCCCCAGTCAAAAATCAAGTGGGAAATGGGTTGGGACACGCCTTTTGGTGCGCACGTGGTACACAAATGTTGGTTCTATCGCTCGCATGGGTTGGCGCCAAGCCATTTCTTGGCCCGGAAATTCGGAAAGGCCAACGGAGCGAGGGCCAATCAATGCGTGGGTCAAGCCGAAATGGAGCGGTCGCAGGAAAAAGCAGGTGCCGCCGTGGTTCGGGGCGCCCGTTCCGGATCGATCCTCATCCGTGAAGGTGAGGATACGACCTCGGACAAGGTCCGCCGCCGCCGCTCGATCCTTCCTCGGGAAAGAAAGGACGACTGGGAGCACCAGTGCGACGCGCGACGGCACCTGCTTGTCAAACCAAGGAAACGGCGGCGACCCTCGTCGATGCCCCCGGCCGGGACGCGAAACTCGGTCTCGAGCCGGCGGGTAACAGTCGCGGGCCACTATTGCTAATGCATTCGGCCCGACTCACGGTGTCTCATCAATCGAAACTTACCAGTCGAGGGAATTATGGATTCCGGCGCCGGCAAGACCTGGTCCGGCTCCCGTTTCCGAACCCGAACCCGGCCTCAATCGTCGCCGACGATCGGATTGACCGACGAGAACTGCCGCAGCCGTGAGAAGAGCTGACCATAGGGCGCAAAGCCCTGCTGGCCCTCCAGGCGAAGCCCGGCGGGCGCCGGCATGGGACCGGGAAGCGAGCTGGAGGCGGCCGGAGACATGGAGTGGGAAATGGAGCTGGAGCTGGAGCTGGAAGCGTGGGTCGCCGCGAATGCCGGCTCGGGCCGGGGCTCGACGGCCGCGGACGTGAGCCGCGCCTGGTTCCGCTCCCATTCGGACCACGCCTGGAGCGCGGCGTAATGGTCGTCAGGGTCTCGATCGTGTTCAGATCGGCCGGAGTCGCCCGGGCTCGGAGCCTCCTCCAGGTCTTCCCCGATCTCGTGCTCGGGCAGATCCAGAGTGGCGAACGGTACGTGGCCGTTATCCTCAGCCCCCTCGGCGACGGCCGCGGGACCGACTTCAATCGCCCCGTCCGGTTCGGCCTCGAAGCCAGGTTCCCAGCCGACCTCGACCATCCCCTCGCCGACGCGCAGGGGCGGCTTGACCGTCCCCAGCAAGGGCGGGGCGGCGATGCGGTCCCCGTCGATGGCCTCGAAGGCGGGCCAGCGGGACGCGGTCATGGGCAAACGTTCCGCGGGCGCCTCGTGAATGGTCGACGCCCGTGCCCCCTGGAGCAACCGGCGGGGATTTCCCAGCGCGTCGCGGTGATGAGCGCTCCAGCGCCCGCTCATCGTGGGGAGGTCCGGCACCAGCCGGTCGAGCAGAAGACCCGCCTCGTCGACATCGAGGCCGCGCAGGTGAACATGCGCGGTGAGCCGGGCGGCCAGGGCCGCGAGCGGGCGGACGGGCCAGCCGGCTGCGCCAGCGCGGTCTGACCGGCGAGGATCAGGAGCCCGAGAACCCCCCCGGCGGCCCAGCCGGTTGGCCAGCAGCCGGACCTCCTCCAGGAGCGCCGGTCGAGGCGTTCTGGGCCTCGTCGAGCACCAGGGCCCAGCTCTCGCCGTCCGCCACCGCCTCGACCAGGAAGTCGGCCACGGCCAGGCGGGGCGGAGTGCTCACCCGTTCGCGATTCAGGTCCACGCCCAGTTCATGGCCGATCACGCCATGAAGCGTCTCCGGATCGAGCCCGGGCGCGATGTCGAGCGCCAGCCATCGCCAGTTCGCGGGGAGTTCGGCCTGGATCCGACGGCAGAGCCAGGTCTTGCCGACGCCCGAGTCGCCGGTCAGGAGGATCGGACCGGTCTCGGTTCCGCGATCGAAGGCCGCGCGCAGAACGCCCAGGGCCGCCTCTCGGCTCGGGAGCGTGAAGGCCGAACGGTCCGCGCCGGCAAGCACGCCGCTCGTGAGGGTCCAGGGTCGATCCATCGAGGCGTCCTCTCAGTTTCCAGACCAAATGCGGCACTCCCGGCCGGGACGACGACCCCGCCGGTCAACGCCCAACCTTCATCGGAACGCCCCCCCCTCCGGCTTGACTTCATCCATCCCCCTCCCGGCGCTGGGTGGGCGATCGGACCCTTTGTGATTACAATCCACAAAACTTTCGTAAACGACACCTGGACCCTGGATGGCCAGGGGCTTCGCAAGCCGCAACCTCGGAGCAGTCAGGTCATGAGCGATTGGGCCATCCGCGTCAAGGACCTCCGCAAGCAGTACCCCGGTCGCGACGGCCCGGTCGACGCGGTCAACGGCCTCGACCTGGAGGTCCCCGTCGGCGAGTGCTTCGGACTGCTCGGGCCCAACGGCGCGGGCAAGACGACGACCGTCGAGATCCTCGAAGGGCTGAACCAGCCGACCTCCGGCGAGGTCGAGGTCCTCGGCCTGCGCTGGGCGACCGACGAGACCGAGATCCGCGAGCGGATCGGCGTGACGCTCCAGGAGACGCGGTTTCCCGACAAGCAGACCGTCTGCGAGATGCTCCGCCTCTTCCGCAGCTTCTACCGCGACGGGCCTGGAGCCCGATCGAGGTGCTGGCGCGGGTCTCGCTCGAGAGCAAGGCCAACGCCTTCGTCGAGCAGCTCTCGGGCGGCCAGCAGCAGCGCCTGGCGGTGGCGGTGGCGCTGGTGGGCGACCCCGAGCTGCTCTTCCTCGACGAGCCGACGACCGGGCCTCGACCCGCAGTCGCGCCGGCAGCTCTGGGACGTGATCCGCGACCTCCACGACCGGGGCCGGACCACCGTCCTGACGACCCATTACATGGACGAGGCCGAGCGGCTCTGCGACCGGGTGGCGATCATCGACCAGGGCAAGGTCATCGCCCTGGGCTCGCCCGCGCACCTGATCGCGCGGCTCGGCGGCGAGCACATCGTCGAGTTCGCCGTCGGCGGCGACGGCCCGCCCCCCGACCCCGACCGGTTCGCCGGCCTGCCGACGGTCCTCGCCGCCGGGCCGAGGGGGACGGCTACGCCCTGACCGTCGGCGAGCCCCACCGGGCGATCCCCGCCTTGCTCGACCTGCTCGAGGCCGAGGGCCGCCCGCTCGTCCGCCTGACGACCCGCCAGGTCAGCCTCGAAGACGTCTTCGTCGCCCTGACCGGCCGCCACCTCCGCGACAACGAGACCGAGGAACGCCCAGCCGCGCGCGCAACGGCCGAGGCCGCAGGCGCCGGCCGTCGTGGCCTGATCGCGAGCCGAGTTGCACCCAACTGCCGATCGCGTTCGCGATCGTGCACCGTCAGCACCTCGCCAGAGCTCGCTCATGACCCGTTCGCATCGCTCCGCGAACTCTACCTGTCCCGGCTCCGCGAGTTCTACCGCCAGCCGGCGCGGATCTTCTGGGTCTACGGGTTCCCGACCGTCCTGGCCGTCGGGCTCGGGCTGGCGTTCAAGAGCCGGCCTCCCGAGAGCGTCCAGGTGGACCTCGTCCAGAACGCCGCGTCGGCCGCCGATCGAGAAGCTCCTCCGCGACTACGACGCCCAGGCCCGCCGGCAAGGCAAGCCGGGCTGCCTGCTCAGGGTCGAGCCCGGCCGACGTGGCGCTGAAGCGGCTCGACACCGGCAAGACGCCGCTGGTCGTCATCGCCGACGTCTCGGGGCCGCTCACCTACCGCTACGACGCCGACCCGGCCCGAGGCCGCGTCGCCCGCGCGGCGGTCGACGACATGATCCAGAGCGGCATGGGCCGCAAGGACTCGTCGCCACCCGCGAGCTCAGCGCACCAGGAGCCCGGCTCACGCTACATCGACTTCCTGATCCCCGGCCTGATCGGCCTGAACACGATGGGCGGCGGGCTCTGGGGGATCGGCTTCCTGCTCGTCAACTTCCGGATCGCCAAGCTCCTCAAGTGCTTCATGGCCACCCCGATGCCCCGGCGCGACTTCCTGCTCGCCCTGCTCGGTGCCCGGCTGACGTTCCTGATCCCCGACCTGGCCGTGCTGCTGCTGCTCGGCACCCTGGTCTTCGGCATGCCGATCCGCGGCAGCCTCTTCCTGGTCGTCGTGATCGACGTGGTCGGGGCGCTGGCCTTCGCCGGCATCGGCCTGCTGATCGCCAGCCGGCGCCCAGACCACCGAGACCGTCAGCGGCCTGATGAACCTGGTGATGCTGCCGATGTGGCTCTTCTCGGGCGTCTTCTTCTCCTCCGAGCGGTTCCCCGACGCGATGCAGCCGTTCATCCAGGCCCTCCCGCTCGACCCAGTCCTCAAGGCGCTCCGGCGGTGATCCTCGAAGGAATGGGCTGGCTCGACGTCGCCCCCGCCATGGCCATCCTCGCCGCCTGGGCGGTCGTCACCTTCCTGGTCGCCTTGCGGATCTTCCGCTGGACCTGATACGGAAACGGCGTCATCCATGACGAACACGGGATGTCGAAGACAGTCGCGACGTCGGGCCAGATCGTGCGCGCGGCGCAAGGCTGGCGAGCGGAGGCACGTCGCACCTCGTCGATCAGGTGGCCCAGGAAGGTCGCCTTGGCCAGGATCTCGACGTCCAGGAACGACGACGACGACTGGAGCGGCGATCGCCCGCGAGCTTCTCGGCGCGGTGGAGCCGGCAGGGCGAGTGGACGTCGCGCACCGGGACGGCGAAGACCGAGCTTCCAGGCCAGTCGCGCCAGCCATCGCCAGAGCCGGACCGCGAGCTCGTCCTGACGCTCGCCGACGACGTGGTCGCAATGGTCGATCGCCTCCAGCAGCGGGTCGAGATGCGCCGCGGTCCAGGGGGCCGTCGCGCGTCGTGACCAGGACGAGCGGAGCGGTCGATCCGGCCATCGCCTGCTCCAGGGCACGATTCCAGCCCTCGTGCTCCGCGAAACGCGACGACCACGTCCTCGACCGTTCGCGTCCGCGCCGGCCAGCAGGTCCTCCAGCGATCGGACGACGGGCTCGACCGATTCGACCGTCCCGACCGACAGGACCACCACGCGCACCGACGCGCCCGGCAGGGGCTCGCGCCGGAAGTGGGCCTCGAACGGGTCGTCGAAGTCGGGGGCTCGCCGTCGGGCACGCGGGTCATGGACATGGGACATGGCCTTTGGCAACGGCGGCTCAGACCGGCTCCGAGGCCAGCCATCGATCGACCGCGATCCGGTATGCGCGCTGGAGACGGCGGGCCACCGGACCGGGAACTCCGTCGGCGATCGGTCTGACCGTCGATCGTGACGAGCGACAGGACCTCGGTCGTGGTCCCGACCAGCAGGACTTCGTCCGCCGCGAGCAACTCGGCCAGCGTGACCTGCGTCGCGGTCGAACACGATGCCGGCCGTTTCGCACAGACGGAGCAGAAGCTGCCGGGTCGTTCCCGGCAGGATGCCAGGCCCCTCGGGCGTCCCTTCGAGCTTGCCGCCGCGGACCCAGAGCAGCGACGTGTGCGTCGCCTCGGTGACGCGGCTCCGCTCATCGACCAGGATCGCCTCGAAACAGCCCGCCCGATGCGCCGCCTCGTTGGCCAGAACGTTGGGCAAGAGGTTCGTCGTCTTCAGGTCGCACCACTTCCAGCGCAGGTCGGGCTGGCTGATCGCCGCGACCCCGGTTTCCCGGAGCTTCGCCACGGGCGCGTCGTCATACGGCCGGACCACGATCAGCTCGGTCGGCGGCACCGCGGGCGAAGGAAACGCGTGCAGCCGCGGCGCGACCCCGCGCGTGACGTGAAGATACGCCGTCCCCTCGTCGATTCCGCTGGCCGCGATCGTCCGATAGGTCCGGGCCGTCAACTGCTCGAAGTCGACCGTCCAGCTCGATCGCCGCGAGGCTCCGGCGCAGCCGGGCCATGTGCTCGTCTTCGAGCCAGCACCGCCCTCGGTAGAGCCGGAAGACCTCGTACACCGCGTCGCCGAACAGGAAGCCCCGGTCCCAGACCGGCACCCTGGCCTCCTCCACCGGCATCAGCTCGCCGTTGAGACACGCCAGAATTCGACTCGGCTTCAAGCTCGGACTCGGACTCGGACTCGGGCTCTCCATCGGCGGCTCCCCTTGATCCGGCCGCGGAGGGCCGCACAGTCGTTGTTCTCGTCAAGGATGGCGGAATCCGGGCAACCGATTCCGCCCGACCTCGCGAGGTCTCGCAAGGTCTCCTCAAAAATAACGGCTCCCGACGCTCGCGGCAATGCCGCCAACCCGCGCCGGCCGACCCGGACCCGGCACCGGACCATCAGAACCCTCGCAACCCCACAATACCCCCGTCCGATCCGAACCCGAGTTCGTTTTGCCCGCCGGGCGAGTTCGTTCTGTCCTCAAGGCCGGGTTCGTTCGCGCTGAAGGCCGTGAGACCGGAAAGACCGGCGCGGCCAGGCGTGTCGATCGAATCGTTGGGATGGTCAAGGAACGCCCAGGGCGCGCGAACGGGCCGCCCTTCACTCGATAGTATCGAGAAATGGGCGGCCTTCGTGCTCAAAAACGGCGCCCGGCGCGCGGCGAGGCCGGCGGTTGCCGTCAGATCCGGCACCACTGGCCTCTCGCGATGGGTTCGCTCCGAGATTTCCGACGCCGGCCGCCGACTCGGCGCTTCGCCGGCGTGTACAGCCCTTGCTCGCGCTGCTGGCGCGCCTTGCGCCGCGCCTTGCTGGTGTGAGCGCGTCGATGCCGGCGGTTCCCCTTCGGTGCCGGCGGCGTCGGCCCGGCCGGATGGCTCGCGATCGTTTGAAGCCTGGCGGGCGATTTCGATTTCGATTTCGGTTCGGGTTCGGGTTCGGGTTGGGGTTGGGGTTTCGATTCCGGCTCGCTCGGATTCAACACGGAGTCCAGCGCCCGTGATTCCTCGTCGAGCGCCTCCATCGTCGCGGCCATTTGCTCGAACAGGGGTTGGTGATGCGCCCTGGCCTGCTCCAGCATCGTCTCGCGGGTTCCTGGGGAACCGACCGATCGATCGAATTCGGCCTGTCGCGCCATCGCGTCGGGATGACCGGATTTCAGCTTCATGACCTCGTCATGCGCCCGCTTCCATTCGCTGGCCAGTCGCGTGTCGTACTTCCGCAAACGGGCGCTGCGGGCGTCCTCGTGCATGGGCAGGCCCGACACCGCCATCAACTGCTCCTGCTCGTCGAGCATGTCGAGCGCTTCGTCCAGTGACGCCTCCAGCCGCGCGATCTCGCGATCCACCAGCGCCAGCAAGGCCGATTTCTCGGTCGGAGCCGGCACGCGTCGATACCCGTCACGCAGGGCCGGATGCGTGCCCAGCAGGTCAAACGCGAGCGTTCGTTGATCGTCGTCCCAGAGGTCGTTGACGTCGAGCGCCGAGCCCAGTCCTTCCCACTGCTCGATCAGCCAGGCGGCTCCCTGTCGCGTCCGACGCAGCTCCGAGGCGACCCGCATCGGGTCGCGGGGCAGTCGTTTAGCCAGGTCGGCGACCCGGCGCACCTGGTCTTCCTCCCAGCAGTTCGCGGCCCGCAGACTGACCTGGCCCAGGTTCTGAAAGGTCATGCTCTGGCAGCGTTCGAGCTGCACCGAGGCGAACGCCAGTCGTCCCAGGAGCAGGTCGGCATACGGCCCGGCAACCTGGAAATGATCGGCGAGATCACGGTGCGTGCGCCGGGCGTCTTCCTCCATGTCGCGGGGAAGGATGACCTTGGAGTTGAGGCCGTCCTTGAGCGCGTTCCGGCAAGAGCTGGCCTTCCCCTCGGGCGTCTTCGGTCCCCCGCCGCGCCGCTTGACGGGCGGGGCCGCATTCTCAGCCGCGACACCTGGCAAGTCGACCGCATCAAGGCAAACATCCTGGGCGTTCATCGTCGCGGCCTCAACCTCAAAGGGCCAGAACAACCCGCACCGCCGCCCCCGGCATGCCCGACTCGGCAAGCCAGCGAAAGGAGGGTAACAGCGGCAGGTTGTCGCTCTGGGTTATCGGCGGAGCCTGGGTTGTCTATTCATCTTTTTGGAGTAAAATTTCACTCACTCACGAACACGAGTGAATGAAAGAAGCGTTCAGTTTCTTATCAAACCACATGTATGCCCGAGTGCCTGGCTCGACAGGATATGGTTCTGATATGCGGGCGGGTTCGTGGCGAGAGGAGAGCGGAACGCGGCGAGTTCACCTGGCGCCCTTTGCGGCGTCCGGCGTGATCACGAGCGGGGCCTCCCTTCCGAGATCAGGAAAAGGGGTCGCTTGTGCGCAAACTCATGAGTCCTCGCGCTCCTGGTCCAAGCGAAAGCCCCACGAGGCCGCTAGAATGCGTAGATTGACGACGCCTACCCATCAGTCGATCGAGCGCATCAGGCTCGGCATCTCAGCCGCGATGATCGCTCCGGTCGGTTTCGGTCTCCAACCCGGTGATCCGCACGCCCGGGTTCGCGGACGGTACTCCGACTTTTCAAGAGAACGACGCTTCACACTTCACACTTCACACTTCGCGCTTCAGTCGAAAGGAGAAGCTCATGGGCTGTGATCGAGGTGTCCGCAAGGGACAAATCCGTGGGGCGAATGGCTTCACGTTGATCGAGCTGCTGGTGGTGATCGCGATCATCGCCGTCCTGATCGCGCTGCTGTTGCCCGCGGTGCAGGCGGTGCGCGAGGCCGCAAGGCGGGCACAGTGCGTCAACAACCTCAAGCAGATGGGCCTCGCCCTGAATAATTATCATTCGACTTATGACTCCTATCCCCTCGGCACGATCCTGGCCTTGACCAGCCCCGGGGTATACGGCGGCAACCACTGGAGCTCGCAGGCTCAGGTGCTCGGGTTCATGGAGCAGTCCGCCATCTACAACGCCGCCAACTTCATCTTCGGACCGATCGGGAACCTTTCCAGCCAGATCAACGCCACGGTCGTAAACGCCACGATTAACGCGTTCAACTGCCCGTCGGATGGAGGGACCTCGATCTTTCTTCCGCAGGGTTCCGTCAACTATGTCGGGAGTACCGGCACCACCACCATCCCCACCGCCCAGATCACGACCGGGCTCTTCGGCACGGACCAGACCAGCCACACGGCGATGGTCGTCAAGATCTCGATGGTGCTGGATGGGACCTCGAACACGATCGCGTTCGGCGAGGCGCTGGTCGGCCAGAAGACAAAGTCCCATAACTGGCTACGCAACAGTATCTACGGGGTCTCGTTGCCCGCCAGTTGCCAGGTCCAGGATGCCTGGTCCGCCTCAGCGGCGGTGATTCAGTGCTTGCAGTCGTGCGATGCCAAGGAGATGGCCGAGCAACAGTCGGCGAGCAATCCGGTGGGCAACAATCGGGGCAACAGTTGGGCGATCGGCAACAACGGGATTTCGATGTTCAACACAATCGTCCCGCCCAACACCCAGCAATACCATTGGGGCAACTGCCACACCGGAGGCGGAGCCGCCGCCGGAAACTCGAACTTCGCCAACTCCTGCAGCAACCATCCCGGCGGAGCGAACTTCGGGTTCGCCGACGGCAGCGTTCACTTTCTCAAGGATTCCATCAACATCAAGACCTTCTGGGCACTGGGAACCCGGGCGGACGCCGAGGTCATCAGCGGCGACAGCTACTGAGCTCGACCGGCGGACCAGGGCCCAGAAAAGGGACCGGGAATCCGGGACGCGGCGAGAAACGAAACGCGGGGACGCGGCCTGGAAACCTTTCCAGGCCGCGTCCCCGTTTTGGGTCCCCGTGATCATTCACCAGGTCGAGCGGTTCGGCCGCTCATCCCAGTAGCCGGTGCACATCCCTCAATTTGGCGGGGATGTCGATCTCCTGGATACAGGCCGGCAGGCAGTCGCCGCAGCCGACGCAGGACGTGCCGTTCCGCGTCAGGGCGGCGTATTCGCTCCGCGCCCGCTCGAGGTCAAGATAATCCCGGGCATACCTCTCGTACCGGAAGATGTCCGCGATCCCGATGTGTTCGGGGCAACTGGAAACGCACTGGGCGCACAGCAGGCAGGTCAATCCCTTGTTGTAGCCGGACAGCAGGGCGAGCGCCGCGTGGTCGTGCGGGCCCATCGCCAGGCTGGCGGCCGCGCCCACATTCTCTCGGAACTGGTCGAAATTCCTGGTCGCGATCAACGCTCCGGTGAGGTTCTGGTTCGACGTCAGCCACTTGACCATCGCCGCGCCGGGAGTACTGCCCTGGTATTTCGGATCCGCCAGGAGCCTCGTGAACTTATCGTCCTGCGCCGCGCGCCCCACGCCGCCCATCGTCTTCATGGCGATGGTCGCGATGTCCTTCTTCTTCGCCACCTCGATCCATTCCTGGACCTCCTTGCGGTCGCCGTAGGTATGGAAGAACTGGGTTGCGTCGTAGGGCTGATGTTCCGCCAGGTAGTCCAGGATCTCCCAGGCCATGCCCCCGCCGATCGAGTTGTAGTGATGCTGCGAGATCGCCAGGTGTTTGACCAGCCCCTCCTTCTTGAGCCGCTCGAACGCCCGGACCATGCCCGGGTTCTGCTTCGCTTCGTCCACGGAGTGATAGCCGAAATGGAACTTGAAGACGTCGTAGTACCCGACGCCCGCTTCCTTCAAGCGGCTCTTGACGAACTGGTAGTGCTGTTCTTCATCGATATGGCCGCGCGTATGGTCCCCGTTCACGCGGTCCACGACGCATTCGAGATAATACGACTCTCTCGGCAGAGCCTTGAGGGCCGGCGGGAGCGTCTCGGCGTTCCACCTCTGGGCCTTGTGCCAGTAATTGACCCCGGCGTTCACCGCCCTGGGAATCAGCTCCTTGGGCCAGTCGGACGCGCCCAGGAGCCAGCCAATCTCCAGACCGGTCCGGCCGTACCGCCGCGTCGGCAGCTTGACGGGGGCGGCCTTCTCATCCGCCAGCACCGGCAGGCCGGCGACGCTGGCCGCGGCGACACCCGTCGCCCCGAGCCGCATCATGTCCCGACGAGAAAGGTTCTGCGAGCCTTCAGGCATGGCGGTACTCCTCTCCTTCTGGTGATCGAACACGGATAGCGGCCCAGGTCCCTCGATGGAATCCAGTCTACAGGCTCAGCGGCGGCGTGCAACAACCGAGTCGGCGGCCAGGGAAGAGTTGTTCCCGAACAACCTATCAACGTCAATTTGTCGAGATCCGAAAATTGAACCGGCACCACAATCCACTGGTCTCAAATAATTTATATACATACAATTAGTTTTCTTTATTATAAACACAAATCAAAATTGTACGCATACAGTCTGGCCCGCCGAGATGCCTGGCCGGGTGACTGCCTCGCCGGAGAATCGACCTCACGTACTCGCGAGTTCGTGGCGAAGGGATCAACGGGATGCGGCTTGAAGGGAAACCGGGACCGGGGAAAGCGGCGCGCAACGAGTCCAGCTCGCCTCTTCAGGTCGGTTGTGCGCAAACTGCCGGATCCACGCGCTCCTGGTCCAAGCGACACCCCCTGGCGGGCGGCTAAAATATATTATATTTTTGACACACTCCCACAGTAGATCGAAGTCCGCCAGGTTCGACATCAAAGCCGCGAGGCCGATCTGTCAAGGTTCGGGCTCCGGTTCGATGTTTCGCACGAACGAGTTCGCGGGTGGCGTTTTTCCTTTTGTAAGGGTACGGCGTTTCACGCTTCAGTCGAAAGGGCAGATTCAATGAGCCGAGATCGAGGTGTGCGTGAAAGGGAACTCCGCAAGCCAGACGGCTTCACGTTGATCGAGCTGCTGGTGGTGATCGCCATCATCGCCGTGTTGATCGCGCTGCTCTTGCCCGCGGTGCAGGCGGCGCGCGAGGCGGCGCGTCGGAGCCAGTGCGTCAACAATCTCAAGCAGTTGGGCATCGCCATGCACAACTACCACGACGTGAACGGGTCGTTTCCGATCGGCCGGACCGGGCAAGGCTTCACTTACCCGGGGACGAGTACGGACAATCGTCGGACCTGGGCGTTCGGGATCTTCCCGTTTGTCGAGCAGGATGTCGCGGCCAACGCGACCAATTACTCCGTTCCGTTCTACAACCGACCGAACACGACCGTGATTCTGTTGAACCTCTCGGTGTTCGACTGCCCGTCCGACCCCGGCAAGGACATGATCGAGGAACCGACGACAGCTTACCCCCGCGCCAAGGCGAACTACATGGTCAACTGGGGGAACATGCACTACTGGCAGAACCAGAACCAGTCCCTCGGGGCCAATCCGTGGTCGACCACGTTGTTACCGCCGCCGCTGAACGTGGTCGCCTTCTTGCCCGCTCCCTTCAGCGCCAACATCGTGAGCAACTTCGCGAAGATGACCGACGGCTCCTCGAACACCCTGCTGATGAGCGAGGTGAAAATCGGCGAGAACAAGGGGAACAGTTCCGATCACCGGGGCGACATCTACAACGACGGGCCCAACTGCTCCATGTTCATGGCCTTCACCCCGCCCAACTCGACGATCCCCGACCAGATGCGCTCCTTTTGCCAGTACCCGAACGCCCAGAACCCTCCGTGCAATAACAACACCCCGGAGTTCAACGCGGCCCGGAGCTTCCACCCGGGAGGGGTCAACACCCTGTTCGGAGACGGCCGGGTCCAGTTCGTCAAGAACTCGATCAACCTCATCGTCTGGCGCGCCCTGAGCACCATGGCGGGGGGCGAGGTCATCTCGGCCGACGCGTTTTGACCGATCGGATGGCGTCGCCTCGGTTCGGGGCGACGCCTCGAAACGCGACGGCCTCGCCCCCGCAAACCGCGTGGAAGAACCGAGTCGTGAAAGGGGACATTTTAACAATAACAAATGTTGAGAATCAGGGTGTCCCCTCTTTTCGGCCCAACGATCGACACGTCATGATCGAAATTTCGCTCGTGATCCCGCGCCTCAGTAGCTGCTGGCGTCGATCACCTCGCCCTGAGCACGCGACCCGAGGGCCCAGACGGTGTACTGGTTGGTGCTGTCCTTGAGGAACTTCACCGAGCCGTCGCACATCAGAACATTGCCTCCTCCGGGATGGAAACTGCTGAGGCCGAACATACCTGGAGCCTGAAGGCTATTGCTACTGCCCGGGTTAGAAGTGCAGTTGGGATACTTCGGATTCGGCGCCAGCAACGTGTTGCCCATGGAGAAGCCGCACATCCCGAACGCCCACGCAAGTCCTATAGTGGGGGTGTGCTTGACGCGGTCCGCCGCCGTATTCACATTCGCCGCGCACTGACTGAGCCAGGCATTGAAGCCGCTGACGAGCGCGGGATTGGGCATGCTCAACGTGCCGTTGTTTTGCGCGGTATTGGCGGGAAGGCTGCCCAGGAAGATGAGGTCGGAGGGGATCGAGACCACGCTCAGGTTGCCGGAGCCAATCCGCCACTCACCGAAGGCGATCGTATTGGACGATCCATCGGAGATGTCGCGCAGGCCGACGATACGGCCGACCTTGCCCAGGTAGGAAAAGATGCCATTGGGCGGGCCGGCCGACTGCTCGGAGGCGAACTCCAGGCTCGACCCGAGTGAGGCGAAATAACTATTGCCGGGGGCGGGATTCATCTGCGGGAAAGCCGTAATGCTTGCGGGCGAGCTCCAGCCCAGTGTTCCGGCCGAGGGACAGACGAAGGTATTGATTCGCTTCGAGGTGACCGTGTAATTGGCGACCATGCCATAGGCATCGTTCAAGGCGCCGACCGAGAAGTTCGCCGCGCTGAAAAGCACGCCTTGTTCCATGAATCCCAGAAGAAATGCGTGGGCGCTGAAGCTCCAGTCGTTATGAGTGGCTCCCGCCGGGTTGCCCCCCGTGTAATGGATGAGTGCTCCGGCAGGGAAACAGTCATTTGTGCTGTGGTAGTTATGCATCGCCAGACCGATCTGCTTCATGTTGTTGACGCACTGCGACCGCCGCGCCGCCTCGCGTGCCGCCTGCACCGCGGGTAGGAGCAGCGCGATCAACACAGCGATGATCGCAATGACCACCAACAGCTCAATCAGAGTGAATGCATGACGAAACGATGAATTCTTCATTCTTTCATTCCTTTCCGATTTCCCAAACAGAACCCGCGAATGAAATCCCGAACCCGACGCAAGATATCATGCAACCATCGAGAGGTGCGGTCTTTTGAGCGGAGAGGTAATCTTAATTGTATAGGAGATCCGCGCTCTGGAAAATGAGTTTCGGCAAACGGTTTATTGAGATCCCTTGTCAGGGGCTTGCTTGTGTGTTGGCAGGAATCACTCGTGGGCAGGAAAGGGGGGTAGGTGAGTAAGGATGGGAAACGAAGGACGGGAAACGGACGAGGGAATGAAATATTGACGCGACCGCGACAAGGGGACATTCTAACGATGACAAATATCGATCGTCAGAATGTCCCCTTATTTCGGTTTTGCTGAGATGTGAAGAGGCGTTCGAGTATTCAGCAACCGCGTGTTTCAGTCGCCGGGTTTGACGCCCTGTCGCGTGACGATAGGGACGTAACCGATTTCCATGCCTTTCGGGGGAGTCACGATCACGGCCGGGTCGAGATCGGCGAGCTTGCCGACCGTGGGAGGGGGAAGGTACTGGCGGTCCCTGGTCCACTCCCTGTGCAGCATCTCCACCCGTTTCTGGAGGTTCTCCCGTTCGTCCGCGGTCAGATCGGCGTTCAGCAAGGCGGGTTGGTCAGCGAAACGATACCAGGAATACGTGACCACGCTGCCGTCCCCGAGCCTGGCCTCGAACGGTCCCGCCGCCGGCCCTGGCGTCTTCCAGGAACTGCCCGCGTCGTCGGGCGTGACGTAAGGCGCAGGGGCGGGATTGCGCCGTGTGGGAATTCGACCCTGGCCAGGCCGGTCTCGGAGGGTACTTGCTCCGGACGGGTCGTCACCCAGCGCGTCCGGCCCTTCGAATCCGTCTCCATGCGATAGTACTGGGGGAGGGTGACGAGCGCGTCGTCCTTCGTATCGGCGTTCGTCACCACATCCTTGGCCCAGCGATACCCGTACGTGAATTCATCAATCGCGACCGGAGTGACGAGCGAGTTCCAGGCGATGGGCGCCTTCTTGATCGTGTTCTCTTTGGGGGGCCGGATCTCCCACGTCCCTCGGCCGGTCCCGTCAAATTTGTGGACCACGGCCGCCGTGGGATCGATCTCGCCGGATGCGGGCGGCCCTCCGTCGAACCAGGCCTGAACGCGATCCCAAAGCGCGGCTTTGCTATAGGCGGTACTGCGGTGGATCAGCACCGAAGGCGCGTCCGATTGCCCGGGGAACACCGTGGGTGCGATCCGAACGTAAGCATCTTCCTTCCCGTCCGTGGCGAGATACGCCGGGATGTGCTGGGTTTCCATCTGGATGGCCCGATTCGGTTCGGAGGGCCGGGTGTCGAGAAACAACCCGCTCAGGCCCGGGTTTTCGACCGAAGGGCGAGACCAGAAGTACGGCAGGAAGAATGTCACCGGCCCTTTGAAATTGCCGGTGTTGAGGAAAAGCGTCCAGCATTGGTTGCCGGTCGGCACGTCTTTCCCCGCGGTGGTCGTCTTCGGCGTCGTGAGCGGCAGCGGCAGGTAGCCATAACCGAAGAGCTCGCCGCGCGTGCCCTGTTTGAGGTTGAGTCCGTCCGGCGGCCAGAGCACCCACGGGCTGAGCTGGGCGATCGCGTAGTGACCGGCGGGATGGTTCCAGTTACGGCCCTTACCGGCGCCGGGGCCGTTGGCCCACTGGCTGAAATTCAGGGCGACGCCGCCCATGATGAATTTCGGCGTCTCGGTGGCGAACCGCGTGTCTCGCCACCAGCCAAGTCCCCCCTCGATATCGGAGTAGTGTTTCTTGGGCGCCTGGCCGTCGAACTGGGCGAACATCCACGTGCCGAAGAGACCGCTCTGAAAATTCTCGCCGGGATAGGCTTTCAACAGCGGCCAGGCCGCGACATACATCGAGAATCCGGCGTTGAAGTCGCCCGGGACTCGACTGTGCGGAACGATGAGATACCCCGCCATTTCGGCCGGTACACACGAAGCAGCCGATGTCACACGGGCCTTGTCAGTGTGGTTCAGGCTGATGATCGCCTCGGCGAACGCGTTTCCGATCGGCGCCAGGATCTTGGAGGCACCGAGATAGTGATAGCCCCCGTTGGAAACACCTTTCAGACGCTTTCGTTCCTCGGACGTGAATTGCTCATCCATGGATTGCTTTTCGGCCGTGGACCTGGCCTCGCGACTCCAATTCGGAGTCTTCTTCGCCTTCTGATCGAGCGCACGATGGAGGATTTCCGACCGGCGTTGGAGCGCCTCCAGGTCATCGTCCCAGAACGGTGCGGTCTCCACCGCGACGACGTTGCCCTTGAACTCGGGAAGCGACGCCGGCGCGGCCTGAGCCTTCCGGAAATACGATTGCGGCGGCTTCTTCCCTTCCTCCAGACCGCCGATCCCCATCACGCCAATCACGAAGGGCATCTTCGGCGCGGCGAGATCCTTGCGCACATCGCGGATCAGTTGACCGAGCAATTCCGCATACGGGTCGTAACCGCCGGGCGTCTTCCGGTCGTGATACGTCCAGTCGTCGATCATGTCATTGAACCCCTGGAACCAGACGAATCCCGCCAGCTCGTAACCCTGCGCTGGGTCGTAATCGGGCACAACCCGCCGGATGTCCCTGAGCGTTTTTTTCACATGATCGATCATGTGGCGGTAGAACACACCGCCGTTCTTCAGGGCCTTGGCCGATTCCTGGTCCACGTCCAGGCCACGCTTTTTCCACTGTTCCCGTGTGTATTCGCTGAACGTTTCCGGCCCGGCGCTGGGCGGCCGGAAGTCCGTGTGCAGATTTCTGCCGCCCCAGGCGGTCTTGATGATGAGGATCGGCTCACCCAGGTGTTTCTCCATGGTGAGGCCGAACGTGAACTCCGGACCGATTTTTTCCGGTGAGGCACCAAAGCCCGCCGTCAGCTTGCCGGTCTGTTCGATCACGTCGGACCAGCCGTCGCCCGCGGAGCCGACCGACGAGATCCACACCTTCTCGCAAACCCGCGGTTTGCCGTCGGGTCCGAGCATCTCCCTGAGCAGGGGGGCGGTCCTGGGATCATCGGCCATTGAGTCGAACGTGGAAATCCTGGCATGTCCCTGCATGTTCGACTGCCCGGCCAGGATGAAGACCTTCAGCGGCCTGGCGTTTTTTTCGGTTGCCGGAGCGGCCGGATTCGGCAGGTCGGCGGCGACCGCCGCATGCGTGAATGCCAGAAGTGTGACGCCAATCAGGGCGAATCGAAACCAACGTTGCAAGACTTCCATTGAGATACCTTGTTGGATAACGGGCGGAAGGTACGCATCGTGTAACGCTTCAACTCCGATTCCGCACGTCTTCCCAGGCGACTGGCGGGAGAGCCGTCGCGAAGAGTGGATTCTCGGTTTTGAAAGCGTGAATAGACACCGATATCTGTTGCGGTACAAGGACTTCCGTCCCGATACTCGCGCGAGTCGTGCAAAATGTCCGCTTCGACAACCGGAAAGTTTACCTTGCCCCGATTCGCGAAGGAAGGGCGAGGCTTCCGCATGGTCGTATTCCGTTCGCCCGTCAGGCAGACGGAGCCGGAACGAGATGATATGGAAGTTGTGATCAGATTTTGATTTTCCCAAGAAGGCGAACCGAGACCCCTGACCCGATCACCACCATCCTTGAATGATCTCAACGCGAAGGGCGGCCTATCCCCCTGAAGGATTCAGGAAGATGGGCCGCCCTTGGATTCGAGCCGGTCATCGTTCGTGCGTGCGTGCGTTCGTTCGTTCGTGGACCGTCGCTCACCTGTTCCCGAGCGCGACGCCGGGCTCGCCGCCGGCGAGGGACTTGTCGAGCTGGCGCTCGAGCTCGGCGGCGGTGCGGATGTTGCGGTTGACGACCTTGCCCTGGGCGTCGATCAGGATCATGGTCGGCAGCGAGACGACGCCGAGCTCGGTGGCGAGGCGGCTCTCCATCCCGCCCGGCTCGAAGATCTGGGGCCAGGCGAGCGGGTTATCCTTGAGGAAGGCGTCGAGATCGGCACGGTCGCTGTCGAGGCAGATGCCGACGATCTCGAAACCCTTCGGGTGGTACTTCTGGTACACCTTGACCAGCTCGGGCAGGTCGCGCTTCACGGGCTCGGCCCAGGTGGCCCAGTATTCGACGAGGACCACCTTGCCCTGGTACGTCGCCGTCGACACCGCGTCGCTCGACACGCCGGCGCCCTTCAGGACGAGCGACTGGCCGACGAGGTCGAGCCGCCTGAGAGCCCCGGCGGCCTTCTTGCCGGGCTCGGTCGCGGGGAAGTCCCTGGCAAGCTGCTTGTAGTAGGTGCGGGCCTCGTCTTCCTCGGCGTTGAACTCGTAGGCGCTGGCCAGTTGCAAGAGGGCCTCGGGAGCCTCGTCCGAGCGTGGGTAGCGCTCGAGGAAGGACTTGAGGTCGGCCATCCACTTCTTCTGGTTCGACATCAGGTTGGCGCCCTGCTCGTCGTTCCGCACGGCGAAGTCGGCACCCAGCTTGCGGAACGCGGCGTACGACTCGAGCTTGCCGCCCTGGTCCTCGGCGACCACGCGGTCGATCACCTTGATTCCGCCGGGATAAAGCCCGGTCTGGACCGCCGCGACGAGGCTGTCGATGACCTGTTTGCGGTAGGTCGAGCGCCTCGTCGGGGCCCTTGATCAGCTTGATGATCGCGCTGAGGTGCTGGACGCGGCCGACGTGGTACTGGGCGATCGCCTTCTTGTCGTCGCCGAGGAGGACGCTGGTGTGCCCGTCGTCATACCTGGCCAGCTCGCTGAGCGCGGTGTCGAGCTCGGGGCTCGGCCGCCGGCGGCGCCGCCAAGCTGGCTGCGGAACAGCCACGAGCGAATCCCCCCCTCGACCGCGGCGACGACCGGCTTGTCGGGCGCGAATGGCGCGAGGCAGTTCGACGAACTTCCAGACATCGCCGATCTTGACCATCTCGGGAACCTGGAGGAACGCGACCTTGGACGGGTCGACCTGTCCGCTGGCCGGGCCGGCGAAGATGACGGCGTTCTCATACAGGATCATATCCTGGCTGAGCCCGGACTCGGGATCGGCGGGGAGCAGGTGGGGCATCATGCCGTCGAGCCGGTTCCAGACGAACTGGCTGTTCCAGCCCGTGAGTCCCTTGAGCAAGGCATTGACGGCCTCGACCCGCTTGTCCGAAGCGACGGTGATCTGGTCGACCGCGGCCCTGGGAAGGCCCAGCTTCTCGAGCTCGGCGGGGGTGGCCAGCACGGTCTCGATCAGGCCGAGATCGGCCGCTGACGAGACCCTGGACGAGGACCTTCGACGCTTCCTCGGCCGAGATCCGCTTCCAGCCGTTGATCTTGCCGCCCGCCATCGTGCCGATCCGCGTCCCCGCGGCGTTCATCCAGCGGCACTCATCGGGACTGTGGTCATTATTCCTGTCGCTCTCGCGATAGACCTCGAATCCGTCCTGGTAGAAGCTCCACTGGCTCAGCGCCGCCCTTGCCCTCGCTGTCGATGAACCGGCGCAGGAGCTTCCCCTGGCCATCGCGCAGGGCGTAGCCGACCGGCCGCTTCTGGGCGTTCAGGACGGTTTCCACCTTGCACGCGCTGAGGGCCGCGGCGTCGGGGGGGGTCTCGTACTCGGCCCACTTCTTCAGGACCGGCGGAACGTCCAGGATTCCCTTGACGGGCGGCAGGTTCTGCGCCGACGCTCCACCCGGAGTGAATCCCGCGAGCAAGGCCGCCGTCAACGCCCAGGTTTTCCGTCCTCGCAGGGATCGCATCGGTGTCTCCTTTCGGGCCCGTGGAGTGGGCGGGCTATCCCCCCCATTTTGCTTCCGGGGCATCCGATCGCCCATCCTGATCGCCCAGATTCGTAAATTTTTCAAGACTTCAGCTCCCCGCGCGATCCCAATCTCCACGCCGACATCCTGGTTCCGCGATGATCGGCCTTACCGTTTTCATCGGCAGATCCGGTCGTGAAGGCTCAGAAACTCGATGGGAAAACCGTCGGCGCGCTCCCGACAGGGTGCGGATTCGGGGTGAGGTGATCAGGCGTGGTGCAAAGGTCGTACCGTACCCGTAGCCGCGCCTGGCACCGCACCGTCGAAAACATCACACGGGCCTCATCGATCCCCACCTGGGGAAGTGAGCCGTTGGCCTGATTCCCGATCGTCGCGGAACCGCCTGAAAATTGGCCCCACAAACCGGTGGCGAACACGGGCCAAGCTGTTAGAATGTTGTGGCATCGGAGTTGATTCTCACCCTGGAGCAACGCCTCGATCAGCAAGCACGCTTCCGACGACCTGTCGGGGGCGCCCGGTCCGTCGATGCCTCCCACTTCGCCAGTGACCGGGACACGGTAAAGCCGGCTCGCGCCGGCGACGCACCGCTCAGGAAGATGAAGCGGATCGTTCTCGCTCGGATCGATCAGGGCGATGGTGGACGTTGCTGCGTCGACGTCCGGTAACGACGGGCACAGGCACATCCCAACGGCGGCGTCGGCGACCGGGAATGCCCCCGGCGCGGAACGCTCCCCCCCAATCCTGAAGGATGGTTATGCGCGATTTGATCGTGGGTCTCCTCGCCTCGCTGAGCCTGACGGCCTCGCTGCCGGCATCGGAGTCGGTTCCCATCGACACCCGCGAGGGGACATGGATGTCGGTGGATGTCTCACCGGATGGCCAGCGTCTGGTATTCGACCTGCTTGGCGATCTCTATTCGCTGCCGATCCGGGGAGGTGAGGCAAAGCGCCTGACCACCTTGCCGAAACCGATTCCCGGAGAGGCGACGGACCGGGCGGTTCCGACGGGCGGGCAGGCGTTCGACAGCCAGCCACGGTTCTCGCCGGACGGTACCGAGATCGTGTTCGTCTCGGATCGCGACGGTGCCGACAACCTCTACCGGATGCGGACGGACGGATCGGGCCTCCGGCGTCTGACGACGGGGCGGGATGTCTTCATGACCCCCGAGTGGTCGCCCGACGGCAAGTTCGTCGCGGTGCGCCGAACCCCGGCCGCCGGAGGAGGGGGAGGCTCGCTCTGGGTCTATCGGGCCGATGGCTCGGGAGGTTATCCCGTCGATCTCCAGCAGGCGCGATCGATCACCGGCCCGACCTTCGGGCCCGGCGGCGACAGCGTTTATTACGCGACCCGTCTCGCGGGCAACCACCAGATCTGGCGTTTCGAGAAGGCGACGGGGCGTACCACCCAGATGACCCAGTGCTTCGGCGGCGCCCTCCGCCCGCGGGTCTCGCCCGACGGCCGCTCGCTCGCCTACGCGACCTTCGATGACGGCGAAACCGTCCTCCGACTCCGCAACCTGGTCACCGGCGAGGATCGGAGCCTGCTGCGCGGGATCGAGCAGGGGCTGTTCGTGACGGGAGGCGGACGCCTGGACGGTTTGCCGGGCTACGGCTTCAGTCCCGACGGAACGTCGATCTACCTGAGCTACGGCGGCAAGCTCCACCGCGTGGGGATCGCCAAAGGGCCCGGCGAGGGCGTGGAGGACGTGCCGTTCCACGTCGACACCAGGCTCGCGATCGGCCCGGCGGTCTCACGGAAGGCCACGTTGATCGACGGGGAGATGCCCGTCCGCATGCTCCACTGGGCCGCGTTCGCGCCCGACGCACGTTTCGCCGTCTTCGACGCGATCGGAAAACTGTGGCGGCTCGATGACGCGGGCTCGGGCGGTCAGCCGCGGCGGCTCACGAGCGAGGTCGATCGGGAATATGCCCCCGCCATCTCGCCCGACGGCGACTGGGTGGTCTATGTCCGCTGGTCGGACCGACGGCGAGGCTCGGTCATGAAGGTCGCGGCGGGTGGAGGCACCCCGATCGAGCTCACCCGCGTGCCCGGCTACTACGCCCATCCCACCTGGTCACCGGACGGTTCCCGGATCGTCGTCGCGGTCGGCGGCGGGGCGGACCTCCAGGGCCAGGCGTCGATTCACGACCTTTCGCGAACCCTGAGCTGGCTCCCCGCCGAGGGGGCGCACTGCAGCCCATCACGACGCTCGCCTATGACCAGAGCGAGAGCAACGTGCATCTCCAGGGCGTGCGCGACGTCGGCGCCCGGTTCAATCGCGACGGAACCCGGATCTGGTACACCCAGACCGGCGCGCTGCACTCGGTACGACTCGACGGCGGCGACGATCGCGTCCACCTGAAGCTGGTCACCCGGAGCATGTTCGAGGACTTCGACGTGCCGTGCGATTTCGTCGTTTCTCCGGACGAGACGCATGTCGCCTTCATGGCCGGAAACCATGAGATCTGGGTCATGCCGATGCCGTGGTCGACGGCCAGGGCGGTTGATATCGACATGCGAGCCGCAAACCTGCCCGGCCTGCGGCGGTTCACCCCCCTCGCGGGCTATTTCCCGACCTGGATGTCGAATGATGAGCTCTCGTGGACCTTCGCCGACAGCCTGTACCGACGTCGCCTGGACACGAGCCAGGTGGTGGCCGTGCCGGTGAACCTGCGGGTGAACACACCCCGACATGAAGGCACCCTGGCCCTCCAAGGCGCCCGCGTGATCACGTCGAACGGGAGCGAGGTGATTCCGGAAGGGACGATCGTCATCGCGGGCAACCGGATCAAGGCCGTCGGCCCCGCGGACCGGGTCGACGTGCCCGGCGACGCGGACGTGATCGACGTCCGGGGGAAGACGATCATCGCGGGCGTGATCGATGTCCATGACCACATTCTCATGGGATCGACCATCCGCAACTGGCCCGAGCAGGACCCCTACATGGCGACGGCCCTCTCGTACGGAGTCACGACGATCCGGGACGTGTCGGCGGCGAACCTGGGGTCGTTCTACCTCTCGGAGCTGATCAACAGCGGCCAGATGCTGGGTCCCCGGGCCTACGAGAGCGGCCAGCACCTCCTGCCCCCCCTGGTGCAGATCCGCGACGCCGGCGACGCGGAGCGCATCGTCGCCATCCAGCAACAACTGGGCGCGATCGTCCTGAAGGAGTACCAGCAACCGGCCCGGAGGGATTGGCGGCTGCTCCTCGACGCGGCCCGCAAGGCCGGGATCATGGTGACCGCCGAGGGCTCGATCGACCTCAAAAGCAACCTGGTCCGGGTCATCGACGGATTTCCCCAGACCGAGCACATGTGGGCCCACCATCCGCTTCATGGTGACGTCGTTCAGCTCGCGGCGGTGACCGGGGTGTCGTACACCCCCACGCTGGGGACCTCCGCCGCCGCGTCGGAACACTGGTACCGCAGGATGGAGGTCGATCGCGATCCCAAGCAGCGCCGTTGGCTCTCGCACGCGGATCGCGAGCATCTCTGGCGGCGCATCCTCGGGCAAAAGACCGAGCCGGAATGGCTGACGGTCTTCGAGATCTCGGCCCGCAACGCCAGGCGCATGCGGGAGGGCGGCGTCAACGTCGCGGTGGGTTCCCACGACGAGCCGACGCCCACCGGCCTGGGAACCCACTGGGAGATGTGGTCCTACGTCGAGGGCGGGATGACGCCCCTGGAGGCGATCCGGTGCGGGACCATCAACTCGGCAAGGACGCTGGGGATGGAATCGGACCTCGGCAGTATCGAGGTCGGAAAGCTCGCCGATCTCGTGATCCTCAACGCCAACCCGCTCGAAAATATCAAGAATAGTATTAATATAGATTATGTAATGATGAACGGCTTTCTCCTTTGCGGCGATACGCTCGAACGCGTCGCGATGACGGATCGCGCGAGCCGCCCGAAGCGCAAGGCGCGGTGATCGGACTCGGCCGATGATCCGCACCGGCTCGCGATTGTTCAAATCCCACAATGCTCCCCCACCGGACGGTGTCGGTTCCCTCGAACATGGACCGGAAACCGTTGAAAGAAATGGCGGCACTGGATGAAGATGATGCACGGCTTCCGATTCCGAACCATTCTCGCGGCTACCCTCCTGTCCCTGTCGGTCGCGATCGCGCCGGCGACCGCGGGCGATCGACGGCCGTTGACGCCGGACGACCTGTTCCGCATGGAGGAAGTCGGCGAGGTTGCGCTTGGCCCGGACGGGACCGAGGCCGCGGTCGTCATCCGAGGCGCGGTGGCGCCCGGGCGGGGTCACGGACGGCCGCTGCTCCTGGGGGGCGATCGATCCCACGTCTTTCTCGTGCCGACGGGCGGAGGCGACCCGCGGCCGATCGACGACGGAGCGGACGACGGAGCCGGATTCTGGCGACCGCTCTGGTCGCCGGACGGCCGTCGGCTCGCGATGCTCTCCAACCGCGGCGGCGACAACGTCCGCCTGTACGTCTGGGACCGGGACACCGGGAAGGTCCGTCGCCTGACCGACGACGGTATCGACCTCTGGGCGGCGGTCGATCCGCCGACCCGGGCACCCTTCGCCTGGCTGGATGATCGGCGCTTGCTCTGCGCGCTCGTCGCCTCCGGACAGGCCCACACGGCATTCACCCTCGACTTTCCGATGCGTCCACGGGCCGTCGACGGGTGGGCGAAGGCGGCGCAAGGGCGCGAGCCGACCGCCAGCGTCCTCGACGCGGGCCCGAACCGGCCCGGCCCGGAGTCGCCACGGGGCCGGCTCGCCCTGGTCGACTCCGATCTTTCCGCGGTGGTCACCCTTGTCGAGGGGAACTGTATCGAAGCCCTCGCGTCGCCGGACCATCGGCAGGTCGCGGTCGTGGTCGAGGCGGGCCGGTACCAGCCGAGGGAACAGAAACCGCTCCCGCCGTTCGGCGACCGGAACCCGAGCCGGCTCGCCCTGGCGAGCCTGTCCGGCCCGCCGATGGTCCGGTGGGTCGAAGGGACTCGAGCCCAGGACGAAGATCCGACGCGTTCAGATGACCTGGGCCGACGACGGGTCGCTCGTCGCCGTGCTTGGCAAGCCGGCCCCGGAGGCCGAACGTGCCGATACCCTGTTCCTGGTCGACACCGAAGGGACCGCCCGGCAAGCCGGAGGCGACGACTTCCGCGTGTCCGCCACGGTACGGGTTGGTGACGCGCTCCTGGCCCACGGCCGATCGGGCGGGCGGGGACGCGAGGAGTGGTGGTCGGTCAACCTGTCGGACGCCGCGAAGGCCCCGGCCGTTTTGACGGCCGGGATGCCGATGGTGCCCGAGGAATGGCACTCCCTCGGCCAACGGACAGCGCTGGGGGTCGCGGCCGGCAAGGTGTACCGACTCGACCCGTCGGCAGGGCGTTGCGACGAGGTGCCCCTGGCGAGCGGGCGCAAGGCGATCCGGGCGATCCGCCCGACCGGACCCGACCTCGGACTGCTGGTCGAGAGCCGCGCACCGGCCGGGGTGTCGGCGTCGGCGACGGGGCCAGCGTCAGCGCCTCCCGCGGGCGATTTCGTCCTGGTTCCCCTCGATCCGGGGGGTGAGCCGTCGATCCTCACCCGGCCCGATCCAGCCGCGCGTCTGCTGGAAGGGGGTCGGGGGACGGCCGCCGTGTTCACGGCGGTCACCCCGGACGGGACGACCGTCTGGAGCACGTCCGGAGCCGGGCGGCCCTTCGCTCGCCCGTTCGCGCTCAACACGTTCCTGGCCGAGGTTGACGACCCACAGTTCCGGGTGATCGACTACCGGGGAGCCGATGGCGGTCCCCTGAAAGCCCTGCTCCTGCTTCCTCCCGGGCACCGCGACGGCGACCGGCTCCCCACGGTGGTCTGGGTGTACGCCGGGACGGTCGTCGGCGATCGGCGCGAGGAGTACCTTCAGAAGAACTCGCCCCACCCGACCAATCTGGTCCTGCTGGCCAGCCGTGGATACGCGGTCCTGGTTCCAAGCATGCCCCTGGGACCGGAAGGACGCTCGGCCGACCCTCTGGCCGAGCTTCCCAAGGGAGTGCTTCCGGCGGTGGACAGGCTCGTCGAGATCGGCATCGCCGACCCCAACCGACTGGGGCTGATGGGCCACAGTTACGGTGGCTACAGCGTGTACGGCCTGCTCACGCAGTCGAGGCGGTTCAAGGCCGGAATCGCCATGGCCGGGATCACCGACCTGGTCGCCCTCCACGGCATCCTCGACGCCCGCGTCCGATACGAAGCCGAACCCTTCTTCAACGGATTCGGGCCAAAATGGACGGAGGTCGGCCAGGGGAGGATGGGGGTGAGCCCCTGGACCGACCCGGACCGTTACCGACGGAATAGCCCGATCACTTACGTCGACCGGGTCCACACCCCGTTACTGATGATCCACGGCGATGCCGACTTCGTCCCGATCCAGCAGGCCGAGGAGTTCTACATCGGCCTCCAACGTCTGGGGCGGCGGGCCCGCCTTGTCCGATACTGGGGCGAGGGGCACGTCTTCGAGTCGCCGGCCAACGTCCGCGACATGTGGACTCAGGTGTTCGCCTGGCTCGACGAGCTGATCGGCCCCGATTCCAATTCCACTTCCACCTCCGCCTCCGACGCCGCGGTGAAAGGGTCCGCCCGATGATGGCCCGAACCATCGATCGGAACCGTCCTTCGCCTCGTTAACGAGTCGTCTTGAGCCTGGCCCTGTCTCGCAGCCTCGCCGCTTCGTCCGGATCCTTTGGAACACCGCGGCCGGCCTCGTAGCGATCGGCCAGGGCGAGGGCGGCCGGTGGCGAGCCCGCGTCCGCCGCCTTGCGGTAGAGGGCGACGGCCTCGGCGTCGTCCCGGGACACGCCGGCGCCCGTTCGGTCAACTGGGCCAGGCGGTACATGGCGCTCGCGTCCTTCTCGGCCTCGGCCCGGAGCGCCGGGGCCACGGCCGCGTACAGCCGGTCGGCCTCGGACGGGTCCGGGTCCGGGATCGTTCCGTCGAGGTACATCTCGACGAGGTTTCGTCGCGAGATCGAGTCGCCCTGCGCGGCGGCCAGCCGGATGAGCCTGACCCCCTGGGCGAGGTCCTTCGGCAGGCCATACTCGCCGTTGACATAGGCTTCGCCCAGGTTCAACTGGCAGTAGACGTGCCCTTGTTCCAGTCCCTGCCGATAAAAGGCGAGGCCCTTTTCGATGTCGATCGGGGTGCCCCAGGTCCCGGTGGTGTAGATCCGGGCGAGCCGCATCCGCGCCCCGGCGTATCCCTGGTCGGCCAGTTTCTGATAGGCGGCGATCGCCCTGGGGGCCAGTTGCTTCACCCTGACCAGGTCTTTCGGGACGCCGTATCCCCGCAGATAGGCCTGGATCAGCCACTCATAGGCTTCCGGGCAAAAGGGCTGATCGGCGGCCTTCTGATAGAGCCGGACCGCCTCGTCGAGATCCTTCGCGACACCCTTGCCCGCCGCCAGCTTGTGACCGAGGCTGAGCTGGGCCCGAGCATACCCCTGGTCGGCCGCCTTGCGATACCACGACGCCGCCTCGGCCGGATTCTTCGGGACCGTGAACCCGAAATCATGACAACGGCCGATCAGCCACTGGCAGGCCGGGTCACCCGCGTCGGCCCCCTCCCGCCAGACAGCGACGCGTTCGGGAGGGGCCTGGAGCAGATGGATCTCGGACGCCGCCCCCGAAAGCATGCGGGCCTTGATCTCGCTCTCGATGGTCGCCGGCTCGATCGCCTCCGTCGGCCGGGCCAGTACCCCAAGCAGCGCCAGCACGGCGCACAGGTGTCGGACTCTTGCATCAACGATCATGAATCAACTCCCTGGGTGTTCCCCGCGCGTCGAGACGCGGATGACGCGGTCGTCCCCGGGGGCGCGAAACCTGGCGCCTTGAAGGTCGGCACCGGCAGTGAAACCCGAGGCGGCACGCCCGAGGAGTCGCCGCTCCGCACGAACTCCACCAGCTTCTCCATGACCTCGGGGAGCGAGCGTCCGATCGGTCCCAGCACACCGTGACCGCCATGCTCGGCCACCAGGTACCGCGCGTTTCTGAAATACGGGACAAGGGCGACCAGGTTCTCGACGGGTGTCGAGGTGTCCCAGTCTCCCTGGGTGAAGATGACGGGGATGTCGCAGACCCGCTCGTTGCGGAACTCGTCCCCGACGTCCTCACTGGGCCAGATGCCGGCCGTCGCCAGGTAGTCGTCGAAGTTCCAGTGCCCGAGAAACTCCGAACCGACGTCGGTCCGCAGCAGGAACGCGCGCCGGGGTGTCACGCCGAGACTGGTGTCGATGACGGGCCCGATTAGAAACGTGGTGACATCACGCGCCCGACGCTTCGCCAGGGCCAGGCGCGCCAGTCCATCGTAGTGGCCGTGGAAGAGGCTGAGCAGGGCCGCCGGCTCGGACTGGCTGAGGAAATCGCGCTGGAAGTCCTGGCGTCCCAGCACGACGGTCACGTCCTCACCCGACTTCTCGTCCCTGGTGCGCACGCGCACGGGGTCGCGGTCGAGCCGTTTCAGGACCTCACGCGCCGCCGCGGCGAGTCCGCCCGCGGGGAGGTAGGGCTTGAGCTCGGGAACGTTCTCGGCCTCCCACCACTTGCGCTGCACGGCCGTGACGATGTGCGACGGCATATCGTAGCCGTAATCGAGCGGCTCGATGCCCGAGAGTAGCGCTCGCGCCACGACGTCCGGATGCCGCCGCATGGTCGCGAAGCTCCACTGCGACCCGAAGCTCGTCGCCACGAGGGTGATTCGTTCATAACCCAGGGCCTTGCGCAGGTCGTTCACGTCGTCGGCGCATTCGAGGATGGTATAACCTCGGAGATCGACCCCCTTCTTCGCGCAATCGGCCACGGCTTCGCGGGCCGTCTCCACGAAGGCGGCGGTTTCGCGCTCGAGATCGGCCGGCTGGTCGAGGGGTGCGCCGCGAAGTGATGCTTGTAGCTCAGGATACCGGCGCGGGGGCTGAAGCCTCTCTGGTCGAAGACGACCACATCGGCGACGGCGCGGTAGGGCTCGAAGCCGCGGTACGACCGCGAGACGTTCCCGAGATAGGACTGACCCGGGCCGCCGGGCAAGTAAAACACGGGAGGAGCGGACGTGGGCCGGGTCGCCCGGAATCGGGCGAAACCCACCCCGATGATCCGGCTGCCGGGATCGGAGCGGTTTTCGGGGACGTAGAGCGTCCCCCACTCGAATTCGACCGGCTTGCCTCCCGGCGGGCTCATCGAGGCCGTTTCGAGCACGACGTCGCCGGCCTTGTGTGGGGCGGAGGCAGGGGCCGACGCGGCCGCAGACGCCTTCGGTTCGTCCGCCCGACCAGCCCGCGCGGCCGACGCCGCGGCGACACAAAGCGCCGCGATCAGGAGCGTACGCGGCGGCGTGGTTTGTTTGGTTCGCGACACGTGGCATTCTCCAGGTGTTTCGACGGCTCGTCGGATCGATCATCACACGGCCGGTTCCGCCCAGGGGGACGAGAACATCTTGATGAGTCGTGCGGACAATAGCCAGGAAGTTCCAGGACATCGAGGCGCATGGAAAAGGGGCTGGCTTTACCTGCGCGGTGGCCGCCGGGTGATTTCAACCACCGGGCCCATCCGGAGACGGCCCGGAACGCGCGGTGGGACGCGAGACGCTCCGGGCCTGGGGGAGCCTGAGCTGGAACGGCTCGAACTGATTCTTCCCCTCGCCGACCGTGGCCACGTACGGGGATTTCGCAACCTCGGTGAAGGCGCCACGGAGTCGATCGGGGGGCGGAGCCGGACCGCGAGCCTCGCCGGGCCAGAAGAAGATGACGAGATATTTACCGACCGGGGCCCCATCCTTCGGCTGGAACGTGCCGCACTCAAACGTGCCATCGGCCTCGGTGAGCGCGAACGGCCGCGGAGCATCAATGTCGTTGAGCTTGTCGGCGGGATGGAGGCGAACTTCCACTCCCTGTGCCGGCTTGCCGTCGATTAAAACCTGTCCCCGGGCCCGATAGAGCGGGATGCCGTGATCATCCCCGCAGCCCGCTCCGAGCCCCCCCAGTCCGACAACAAGTGCCACCCACGCCCCAGCAGAACGCCGGCGCCCGACCGGCGCGGTCCTCCTCCGCAGCATCAAGATATCCCCCCCGGCCCTGCGTTCCGAGCAAAACGAAACGCGGGGTAACCTGGTCTTCGAAGCGCCTCGGCTCGAAACGGTACACACGCCGCCGATCAGGTCCGTTCAAAGGCTGTCGGAGCTGATGATCTCACCGCTATCCTTGGACACGAACGCCTGGATGACCGAGATGGCGGTTGACTCCTTGATGAAGCGCACCGAGCCGTCGCAGGCCGCGGCGTTCATCCCGCCGGGGTGGAAGGAATAGGTCGAGTTATATCCGTTGTGACAGTTGATGATGCAGGGGCCGTCGTACTTGTTCTCACCGCCGTAGAAGCTCTGAATCCAGTATTCCTGGAAGCTCGCCCACGCACCCCAGTCGAAGCCGCCACGGATATAACTGCCCGCCACGTAGGGACGGACCAGCTTGTTGCCGTGCTCGTAGTAGTCGGGCACCGCCGCGAACTCATAGAGCAGCATCGTGTTCGAGGTCCCGTCGGTCAGATTGGCGAAGGGCGTGCTGGTGTTCCACACCAGGGCCCCGAGCTTCGAGATTCGCGGCGTGACGTTGAACAGGACGTTGATCCCGAACGGGGTGAAATAATCGCCCCGTGCCGCGCCCATCGTCATGTCCGGAGTGGTCGAGCCGGTCTTGATCAGGCCTTGCCTGATGACGGGGTGCTCGGGGTCGACGGGCAGAGGAAGCTGGAAACGCTGCTGATCGTCACCGTCTGGTTCTGCGGCATCGTGTACGCGGCGATCGCGAAATTGTAGGCGTTGAAGAGCGTGGTCTGCTCCATGTGAGGAAGAATCTTGACACCCCATCCGTGCTTGATCGACCCAAGCCCGGGGATCGAATACGACGAGCCCAGCGGCGGCAGACCTTGATAGATGTCGGCATAGCCGTGCATGGCAAGCGCGATCTGCTTGAGGTTGTTCGTGCACTGCGCTCGACGCGCCGCCTCGCGTGCCGCCTGCACGGCGGGGAGCAGCAGGGCGATCAACACGGCGATGATCGAGATCACCACCAGCAGCTCGATCAGCGTGAAGCCCGATCGACGTTGGTTCCGAGACAGAGTCATGATCGATTCTCCTCACCTGTTACCATAAAACAATGAAGAAATAAGCGGAACATGCCGCTCGATCGGCCGGAGCCGGTGCGATCCGGTTTACGCGGACAGGATACGATGCATGCCGATCGTCAGGGCGGTCGCCACCACGGCGCTGGCGACCAGGACGATGAGCCCGACTTTCCTCACGTTCTTCATCTGCCACCACATCAGGAGGCCGGTGGTTCCCCAGCCGACCATCGAGACGAACATGAGGTCCACGGCCACCGCCCAGATCCATCGGGAATTGAGTTCCGCGGGAAAGCCATGGGCGACGTGGAGCAGGATCAGGAATCGACGGAGGGAGAGCGGGCTGGGGGCCTCGACAGGCCGTCCCGATGTCCTGCCGAGTTGGGGGTTGTAGAAGACGGCGCCAGGTCTGTCCCCGGCCCTGCATCAGGAACGACAGGTCGGGGATCGACCGCACGACGGCCGCGTGGCCCGAGACTCCCGTACGTTCCAGAATCGTGGGCAACGCCCCCACGACGGGTTCGAACGGGGGTGGATCGAGCTTGAGCCCGCTCACCCTGGCGAAAGGGGCCGGCTTCGCGACCGTCGGGGTCGTGGTCCGGATCGAACCCGATCCATGCTCCAGGTCGATCCGGATCGAATACTCCTCGCCCGAGCGGGCTCCCTGGGCCGCTGCGAAGAGATCGCGCGTGTATCGGGCCTCGGAAGGCGCGACGAGACGGTAAGGAGGTCCGCCCGTCGCCTTCGATTCCCCCCGGTTCAGCGCCTCGACCACCCGGGATGCCAGGGCATCGGGGCGCGGAACCTGCTCCAACGACGTCCCCGCCACCACCGAAGGCCCGAACGAGAGGACCTCCTGATCGGGAAAGGCGCCGGGATGGTTGAAGAGCAGGGCGGTGACACCGTAGAGGAAGACCCACGGAGTCATGAACAGCCCGGCATAAAGGTGGGCGCGCCGCACGAGACCGCATCGCGCGGTTATATCGCGTGCGGGCTCTCGACTGATCGCTCGGGGATGAGCCGAGAACGCTCGTGGGGGGGGAAGGTTCTCGCAGCATATCGCTCGTCGTTTTCGTCTCAGGTCGAGCCGCGCAGGGCAAGGGTGTCGCCCCGCAACCGGGGACCACGTGAACTCGGTCGCCAAACTCCGTCATCCTTGAACGCTAACCGCCGAATCGTGAAGTTCTCGCAAAGGCATGGTTAAGGAAGGACGAATTGCAAAAGTCGGACCACTTAACCTCAACGGCTTTTCACTCGAAGTGCATCGAGAAGCGACGTCGCGAGCATCAGGGTCAAATCTTTGTACGGAAATCCGTCGACACACGCAGGTTCTGAACGGGTGACCTCAGAAACGTCTCGGCGGTGCATGCGTTTGAAATCGACGAGGAAACAGGCGTCCCAACCGACGTCTTCGCGCCTAATTCAAGGGCTTCGCTGATGAAAAAGGTGGCAGTTGATGCCGGGATTTGACCTCGGTCCCGCGTTCGCGCGACCCCCGACTGGAATTCGTGGCGGGAGGCGGTCGGATCCATGAGCGCGATGCGGAAGCGTCTTGCAACCATGCTGATCAGCATGATGGATATGGGCCTTGAAGTGAGGTTGGGACGGTGTGCTTGTCCCGGCGACTTCCGGGTTTCCAACTTCATCTATGGCTCGACCGAGTCTCCGGTTATTCTCCTGGCACTCACTGAGCCCGACTGGACATATCGTATTGGTTCTCAGGAAGGAGGCTCGCTGGTTCGCTTCGAATCCGGGCCGTCCCTGCCCGAACCGGGAGCTGACCCGCATGTCCATGGCCCCAGCACGCATCGAGCCCGATTCCCGGCAGCGTCCCCGGCCGGTTCCCGGCCCCACGTCGGCGGCGGCGACACCTCCGCATCCGCACGCGCACCCGTTGCGCGGGCTGATCGTGGCGCAGTTCCTGGCGAACTTCAACGACAACGCCTGGAAGATGATCGTGGCCGAGCTCGCCATGGCGGCGGCGGCCGACGAACGCGCGGCCCAGAGCCGGGCCGCGCTGGCACAGGCGGTGCTTCTGGTTCCGTTGATGCTGGTGTCGCTTCCCGCGGGTGTGCTGGCCGATCGGGTGAGCAAGCGGTCGGTGATCGTGGCGATGAAGGTGGTCGAGCTCGTGCTCATGACCGCGGGAGTCTGCGTTCTCTGGCTCAACCCGGCGGGGGGTCTGCCGGCGCTCCTGGTCCTGACGCTGCTCGGGGTCCAGTCGGCCCTGTTCAGCCCGGCCAAGTACGGGATCTTGCCCGAGATCCTGCCCCACCAGCAACTTTCGTCCGGCAACGGGCTGCTCGAGCTCTATAGCAACCTCGCCATGATCGCCGGGACCGTCGCGGGGGGCATCCTGCTCTCGTTGTCTGGCGGCAAGACGTACCTGGGGGCGTTCGTCCTGCTGGGACTCTCGGTCGTCGGTCTCGTCGCCGCGCTCGAGGTGCCGCGGGTCAGTGCCGCGCGGGCCGAGGGGGGGCTGGCATCGACGGTGCGGATCGCCTGGAGCGCGATCCGACACGATCGGATTCTCCGCCTCGCCCTCGTCGGCCAGCTCGTGATCTGGACAATCGCGAGCTCTCTGCCAGCGGCGATCCTGGCGTACGCCGAGAAGGTGCTCCGCCTGCCGCACTCGCAAACGGGGTCTCCCCTGGCGGCGCTCGGGCTGGGGATCGGTGCCGGCTCGTTGCTGGCGGGTAAGCTCTCGGGGGCCAAGGTTGAGTACGGCCTCTTGCCGATGGGCGCGTTGGGACTGACCGCCGCGACGCTCCTGTTCGCTCTCTGGGGACCAGGCCTGTGGGGGACGTTCCTCCTGCTCGGGGTGGTGGGCGTGTTCAGCGGCTTGCTGTTCGTCCCCTTGAACGCGCTTCTTCAGTGGCGGGCGCCTGCGGATCGCCGGGGCGCGGTGATCGCGCTGGCCAATACGCTGGTTTTTGGCGGCATGGTCGTCGGCACGCTTCTGTCGATGGTGGGCGCGGCGGTCGCGCTCTCGCCCCGGGGAACATTCCTCGCCGCCGGGATCGCGCTCGCGGCCGGCTCGGCATGGGCCTTGTGGCTGGTGCCCGATGCTTTCCTCCGGTTCATCCTGCTGGTGCTCGCGGCGACGCTCTACCGCGTCAAGGTGATCGGTCGCGAGAACGTACCCGAGACCGGCGGCGCGTTGCTCACACCGAACCACGTCTCGTTCGCCGACGGCCTGTTCCTGATCGCGAGTATCGACCGGCCTGTGCGGTTCGTGGTGTATTCGGGACACGTCAACAACCCGCTCTACGGCCCGTTTCTCCGCGTGCTCGGGTGTATCCCGATCTCGAGCGGCGGCGGCCCCAAGCAGATCCTCCAGGCGCTTCGAGAGGCGGGCAAGACGATCGATGAGGGACACCTGGTCTGCATCTTCCCCGAGGGTCAGCTCACCCGCACCGGGCTGCTCCAGCCATTTCAGCGCGGGATGCAGAGAATCCTCAAGGGACGGACCTCACCGATCATTCCAGTCCACCTCGACCGCGCCACCGCGAGCATCTTCGCGCCAGCGCCGAGCACCGTTTGCCCGAGCGAATTCCGCTGCCCGTCACGGTCTCGTTCGGCCCGGCGCTCCCGCCCGAAACGCCCCTGACGACGATCCGGCGGACGATTCACGACCTGGACCAGGAGGCATGGACGTATCGCAAGATCGATCGACGGCCGCTCCACCATGGGTTCATCCGGCGGGCGCGTCGCCATCCGTTCCGGCTCGCGATGGCCGACTTTCTGCGCCCGCGGGTCTCGGGCATGGCCGCCCTGGCGGGGACAATCGCCCTGGCCCGGCGCTACGGGCGAAATGGGAGGGCCAGCCGAACGTGGCGACCTTGCTCCCTTCGAGCGTGGCCGCCGCCCTCGTGAACCTGGCCGCCGCGCTCGGCGGCCGTGCCATCGTGAATCTCAACTTCACCGCCGGGAGGGCGGGGATGGAATCGGCCGCCCGACAGGCCGGATTGAAGACGGTCGTGACCAGCCGGACCTTCCTGGAACGCGCCAGGCTGGAGCTTCCCGCAGGGGTCGAGCCGGTCTGGCTCGAAGACGTCGTCGCGAGCATCACCCGGATCGATCGCTTGATCGCCCTGGCCCTCGCCTGGCTGGCACCGACCCGCCGCCTCGAAGCGATCGCAGGCGCCAGCCGCCCCGTCACCATCGACGACCCGGCGGCGATCATCTTCAGCAGCGGCAGCACCGGCGAGCCCAAGGGCGTCGTCCTTTCACACTTCAACATCGACTCGAACGTTGAGGCGATCACCCAGGTCTTCCGGGTCCAGCCCGAGGACCGGATGCTCGGGATCTTGCCCCTGTTCCATGCGTTTGGCTATCTCTCGCTCTGGCTGGCTAGCAATCACAACATGGGGATCGTCTTCCATGCCAATCCCCTCGACGCCGCAGGAGTTGGCGCTCTGACCGAGCGATACCGGGCAACCATCCTGCTGGCGACGCCCACGTTCCTCCAGCTTTATCTGAGGCGGTGCACACCGGCTCAGTTCGGCTCCCTCCGACTCGTGATCGTGGGGGCGGAAAGCCTCTCTCCGAACCTGGCGGCCGCATTCGAGGACCGGTTCGGCATCCGACCTCTCGAAGGCTACGGCATGACCGAGTGCGCTCCGGTCGTCGCCGTGAGCACCCTCGACTACCGCGCCCCCGGCTTCTTCCAGCCCGGCTCCCGCCGCGGGTCGGTGGGGCAGCCGCTACCTGGTGTCTCGGTGCGGATCGTCGATCCCGAGACCCAGACTCCCCTCGATACCGGTGAGGACGGCCTGATCCTGGTCAAAGGTCCCAACGTGATGCGCGGCTACCTTGGCCGCGACGACCTGACCGCCGCGGCGATTCACGACGGCTGGTACACCACGGGCGACATCGGCCGGGTGGACGAGGACGGGTTCCTCACCATCACCGGCCGGCTCTCGCGGTTCTCGAAGATCGGCGGCGAGATGGTCCCCCACGGCCGCGTCGAACAGGCTCTCCAGAACGCGATCCAGGCCGACACCCAGGTCTTCGCCGTCACATCCGTTGGCGACGAGAAGAAAGGCGAGCGCCTGGCCGTGCTCCATACCCTCGACGAGTCTCAGGTTCAGCGTGCGATCGACGGTCTGAACGCCGCCGGCCTGCCCAACCTCTTCATCCCCCGCCGCGACCAGTTCATCCGTGTCGACACGCTGCCCATCCTCGGCACCGGCAAGCTCGACCTGCGAGCGCTCAAGCGGATCGCCACGGACAGGCTTGCGGCGATTGAAAAAACACGAGATTAGTGATTATTTACATATCTTTAACTCATAATATGAACTCAACACCAGAATGCGGCGGACCTGGCGGACGACGACGAATCCGGTGACGGCGATGGCGGCCATGACGATGTTGGGGTGAGCGTAGGGTGCCAGGGTTCCGCGCCGCCAGGCGTCGAGCGCGAGCAGGCTGTAGGCGAGTTCGGCCAGGGCCGTCGCGAGCCAGACCGAGCCGACGCGGAACCATAGGCCCGAAACGGCGACGACCAACGGATAGCCCACGACCAGCTCGCCATTGGCCGCGTCGAGCAGACGGAGCAGCACCGTCAGGAGCGTGACATCGGCGACCGTCCAGGCTGGTCGGACCAGGTGGCTCCATCGCTCACGGCGCGCCAGGAACTGGAGAAGCGTGGACGTCGCCGACCAGGCCGCCAGCGCTCCCATCACGCCCAGGTGAATCCCGAGCTCCCGGTGCGGGTTGATCTGATAATTGTACTGGGTCAGGATCGCCACCACGCCCAGCCCGACCAGGCGAGCGACCAGCTCCGGCTCGCGGCGCGTCCAGCGGCGGAGTCGAACGGCGAGGCCCACACGGTCAGCCTCGACTCCCTCACCACGGAGATAGCGGTCGAGGTCGTCGGCCAGGGCCGCGGCGCTCGGGTATCGGTTGGCGGGGTCTTTCTCGAGGCAGCGGAGACAGATCGCCTGAAGCTCGCGCGGGACACCGGGGCAAATCCGGCGCGGGGGGATCGGGTCGCGTTCGAGGACCAGGACAAGCGTGTCCCGCGCGTTCTCACCCCGAAACGGCGGCCGGCCGGTCAGGAGCTCGTAGAGGATCGCTCCCAGGCTGTACACGTCGGCGGTCGGCCCGACCGCGCTGTGGCCGAGACCGCCGGCCTGCTCGGGTGCCATGTAGCTGGGCGTTCCGAGGACGGCCCCCGTCTGCGTCAGCTCGCTTTCCTGGCCAACCCGACGCGCCAGGCCGAAGTCAGCCACATACGGCTTCCCCTGGGCATCGAGCAGGATATTACCCGGCTTCAGGTCGCGATGAAGGATGCCTCGGCCGTGCGCGTGATCGACGGCTCGGGCGATCGCGACGAGCAGGCGGGCCGACGCTTGCGGATCGCGGACCAGCCGCGCGACATGCTCGGTCAGGCTCCCTCCCTCAACCCACTTCATCGTGAAGAAGAGGCCCTGGCCGCGGTCGATCTCGTAGACCGGCACGATGTTGGGATGGTCGAGGTTCGCCGCCGACTCGGCTTCGAGTAGAAACCGCCGCTTCTCCGCCGCCGAGGCGAGCGGTCCGTCGCGGATCACCTTGAGGGCGACCAGGCAGTTGAGGCTTTTCTTCCGCGCCTTGAAGACCAGTCCCATCCCTCCTCGCGCGATCTCCTCGATGAGCGTGAAGTCGCCCAGGTCGCTCACGATGTCGGCCAGCCCGGCCAGAGGTAATGGTGAGCGCTGGGCCGGGTAGGCAATCGTCTCGATCTCGCCCGACCCCTCGCCGCCTGTAAAGGCCGAGGCCACGATGAGGGCGTCGGCGGGGAAGCGAACCAGATAGTCCGAGACCTCGGGTTGCTCACCCCCTTCGCGACGGAGCTCGATGTCGAGCATGAGCAGCTCGGCCAGCAAACGTTCCCGCTCCAGTCCCGTTGTCTCGCCCACCGCCTCCTCGATCGACGCCGGCAGCCCGGCGCGTCGGTCGGTCTCGAACCGTTCGCAGACCGCGTTGACCCTGCGAGCCCGCTCGAGTGAGAGCGAGAGCACGTCCGTTCCTGTCAGGGGAAACTCGGGGGGTTGGTCGGGCATGGGTGTAGGAGGGCTTTCCCTGATCTCGTCGGTGCGTTCGGTCACGTCAGCGCGGCGTTCCAGGTCTTCTTGATCAGGTCGACCCGGGCGCCACGGTCCGGCGGGCACAGCCGAGCCGCGCGGCGATCTCGTCGTTGGTATAGCCTTCGAGTCGATCCAGGGCCACCTGGCGGAGCGCGTCGTCATCCAGCGCGTCGAGCAATCGGCGGCACTCCTCGGTGAGTGTCGCGGCGAACTCGGGGGTGGGCTCGTGGCCGACGACCTGGTCGAGGGCCCATTTGGGTTCCTCCGCGTCGTGGTCATCGACCATTTCCGACTCGTTCCAGACCCGGCCGCCTCCCCGCTTCTGACGACGCTCGCGCCGGGTCTGGGCCTGGACCTTCCGCGCGGTGATCACCACGAGAAGGCGCCATAGGTCGTCACGGTCGGCAAGCTGGGGGAAGCGACCCTGGACCGCCCCGGCACAGAAGCTATCGAACGCGCTCAGGACGGCGTCTTCCTCGTCGGCCTCGGAGCGCCCCGTCCGCGCTCCCTGAAGCCGCAGCCGGGCCAGACGGACGAGCCGCTCGTAATAGCGTTCCCAGAGCGGCTGCGCCGCCGCCGGGTCGCCCCCCTGAAGCGCACCGATCCAGCGTGTGACCGAGCCCTCGTCCGGCGCACTCATTGGTCGGCCTCGACTCGACCTCCAGGATCGTCTCGATATCGCCCGCGATTCATGTATTCGCGTCGATTGTACGGCAACAGCCGCCCGACTCTCAAGCGCGGTGGCGGCGTCGCGTCCGTTCTTGAATCGACTGGACGGTGGCCGAGGACGACGACACGGTGTATGGTAAGCTCTCGTTCGCTTCGTGAGGCCCGTTGCACCCGAGCCGGACGTCCCGCCTCAGGCCGGAGATGAGCCTAACCCACCGAGGTCGTTCCCTGATGAGCCGACGCCTCCCGATCGTAGCCATCGCCCTGTGCGGCACCCTGAACCTGCTCGGCCCGCTCGCCAACGGCGATGAACCCGAGGTTCGATCTCGGGCGCGGGCAACCTGGCCCGGGATGACCTCAAATGGCGCCGTGCTCCTCCCGAACGGCTGGTCGCTCCGTCCCGCGGGGCGTCAGCTCCTGCTGGGCGACTTCCCGGTCCTGATGGCGCTTCATCCCAGGGAGCCGATCCTGGCGATCCTCCACGCCGGCTACGGCGAGCACGAGATCGTGACCGTCGACGCCCGCGACTTCAAGGTCATCGGTCGGGTGGCGCTCCATGAGACCTTCTCCGGGCTGACGTGGTCGGCCGACGGCTCCAGGCTTTACGCCGGCGGCGGTTTCGACGACGTGATCCACGGCTTCGATCATGCCGGGGGCCTGCTCTCGAACCCGGTCAAGCTGAGCTATCCCGACCGCTTGTCCGGCGAGGCCGCGAGCCCACAGCGCCGGCGCGTGCCGGCCGGGCTGGCACTGGCCCGCGACGGCGCGACGCTCTGGGTCGCCAACGCGTTCAGCCACACCCTGGCCCGGTTTGACCTGAAAGAGAAGACGCTCCGGAAGGAGATCAGCCTGGGCGAGGACTGCTATCCTTACGGTTTGGCCTGGGATGAGGCGAGGCAGCGACTCCACGTCAGCCTCTGGGGCCGCGCCGAGGTCGCCGTCGTCGATACCGCCAGCGGCGAGATCGTGGGCCGATGGAAGAGTGAGGAGCATCCCAACGAGATGCTTCTGACCCGCGACGGCAAACTTCTGTACGTCGCCAACGCCAATCGTAACACCGTCAGCGTTTTCGACACCGCGTCTGGCCGGGCCGTCGAGACGATCGGCACGGCGATCGACCCCAGGGCCCCGGCGGGGAGCACGCCGAGCTCGCTGGCCCTCTCACCCGACGAGTCGGTCCTGATCGTCGCCAACGCCAACACGAACAACCTGGCCGTGGTCAACGTCAAGGAGTCGGGCGCGAGCACGCCGCTCGGCTTCATCCCGACCGGCTGGCACCCGACCTCGGTCCGCCTCTCACACGATGGCCAGACGCTTTACGTCGCCAACGGCAAGGGGGCGACGTCGCAGGCCAACCGCGACGGGCCGAACCCGCTGGCGCGGGGCGGCGGCGATCGGACCCGCCAGTACATCGCCGGGCTCTTCCGCGGCACCCTGTCGGCCATTCCGTTCCCGTCACCCCGCCAGATGGCCGACTATTCGAAGACCGTCTATGAGTGCTCACCGCTCCGCAAGGACGACCCAACCGCCGTCAACGTCGCGGAACCCGCGGACCCGAACGCTCTCCCCGGGCCGATTCCGGTCAAGGTCGGCCAGATCTCGCCGATCACTCATGTCGTCTATATCATCAAGGAAAATCGCACGTATGATCAGGTATTCGGTGACATTCCCGAGGGAAACGGCGAGCCGAGCCTCTGTCTTTTCCCCGAGGCCGTGACCCCGAACCATCACGCGCTCGCCCGCGAGTTCGTCCTGCTCGACAACTTCTACGTCGATGGCGAGGTCAGCGCCGATGGCCACGAATGGACCATGGGCGCGTACGCCACCGACTACGTCGAGAAGACCTGGCCCCTGATGTATCGCGGCAACCGGCGCGTTCCCTATCCTTCGGAAGGGCGCTGAAGATCGCCGAGCCGGCCGGCGGCTATCTCTGGGACAAGGCCCGCGAGAAAGGTGTCAGCTACCGCAGCTACGGCGAGTTCATCAAGAACGGCGACACCCCCGATGATCCCAGCACAACCGCGGTGGAGACGCTCAAGGGGCACTTCGATTCGAGGTTCCGGGGCTATGACCTCGACTATCCCGACGCGAAGCGCGCCGACCGGTTCCTCGCCGAGCTGGCCGAGTTCGAGGCCAATGGGGAATATCCCCGGCTGGTGATCCTCCGGTTGCCGAACGACCATACCTCCGGAACTACCCCTGGCAAACCCACCGTCACGGCGTACGTGGCCGACAACGACCTGGCGCTGGGACGAGTGGTCGAGGGACTGAGCAAGAGCCGGTTCTGGAAGCAGATGGCCATTTTCGTCGTCGAGGACGATGCGCAGAACGGCTCGGACCACGTCGACGCCCACCGGACCGTGGCCCTGGCGATCAGCCCCTATATCAAGCGGCGCGCGGTCGATTCGACGATGTACAGTACGTCGTCGATGCTCCGCACGATGGAGCTTTGCCTGGGGCTGGAGCCAATGAGCCAGTTCGACGCCGCGGCGCGGCCGATGTCGAATGCGTTCACGGCCGTGCCGGATTTCAGCGGTTACGCTCACCGTCCCGCCCGGGTCGACCTGAACGCCCGGAACCTCCGCACCGCGTGGGGCGCCGAGGAATCGAAACGCCTGAACCTCGAGATCGAGGACCGGGCCGATGACCTGGTGTTCAACGAGATCATCTGGAAAGCCGTCAAGGGGGCCGACTCGGTCATGCCGCCTCCGGTCCGTTCGGCGTTCCTGTTGCCTCGCCACAAATGAGCACGCGACCGGTTCTTGCCTCTTCCTTTGAGGTTCCGTCGCGGTGATACTCGGTGAGAATGGCGGTTGGATTGATGGCATCATCTCCTTCAAGGACGCGAAACATGACACACCGCTCGCGCCTCTCGCTCAGCCTGGCCGTTAGCCTGGCCCTCCCGTTGTTCGCCCTGCTGGTCGGCTGTGAAGAACCGAAACGCAAGGTCCAGATCCGCGAGACCGTTGGCAAGACGACTCAGGAAGTCCGCAACCTCAAGCCCGAGCTCGAAAAGGGGGGCGAGGTCACCGACGGCAAGATCCACGCCACCAACTACATCGAGGTCAACGCCGATGCGTACCGGACCAGCGTGGCCAACATCGCCAAGATGAAGGTCAAGATGGACATGGACCAGTACGAGGCGCTCAATGGCACAAAGCCCAAGACCTACGAAGAGTTCATGGAACTGATCATCAGGAAAGGGAAACCCGACGGCATCCAGCTTCCGATGCTGCCCTACTACCAGGAATACGGCTACGACCCCGACAAGCAGGAGCTCGTCGTGATCGAGTATCCCGAGAAGAAGAAGCAGTTCCAGGACGAACAGGACAAGATCCTCGGCCGGAAGTGAACCGCCGCGGCTTGAACCCGGCGGGATCGGTCCGAGCTGGCTCCGGACGGGTTCAATCTCATTGGAGTGGTGTGGTGTGGCGTGGCGTGGCGTGGCGTGGACGGTACGCCTCGGCGTGCGTGGTGTTGGCGGGACGGACTTGAGTTCTTGAGGAGCAACGAGCCCATGAGCACTCGTATCGATCGTCGCGGATTCCTGAAGTCGTCGTCGCTGGCGGGCTTCGGCATCTGGGTGGCGGGGAACACCGGGCGGGCGGAAGATAAGTCCCCGAACGAGCGGATGCGGTTTGCCTGCATCGGCGTCGGCGGCAAGGGGTCGAGCGACACCGAGCACGTCGGCACATTGGGTGACATCGTGGCCCTGTGCGACATCGACTCCAGGCGGCTGGGCCAGAAGGCCGAGAAGTACCCCGGCGCGAAGACTTACAGCGACTTCCGCCAGTTGCTCGAAGAGCTGGCCCCGAAGATCGATGCCGTGACCGTGAGCACTCCCGACCACACCCACGCCGCGGCGGCCGTCATGGCGATGCGGCTCGGCAAGCATGTCTACTGTCAGAAACCGCTGGCGCACTCGTGCTACGAGGCCCGGCTGATGCGCGAAACCGCGGCCGAGGCGCAAGGTCTGCACCCAGATGGGCAACCAGGGGACGTCAAATCCCGGCTTCCGATCGGGTCTCGAACTGATCCGGTCCGGGATCATCGGCCCGGTCCGCGAGGTCCACGTCTGGACCAATCGCCCGTTCAACTACTGGAAGCAGGCCCCGGACATCGTCGCGCGGCCCGAGCCGAAACCGGTTCCCGAGCACGTGGCCTGGGACCTCTTCCTCGGCCCAGCCCCCGAGCGGCCGTACAACCCCGCCTATCACCCCCACAACTGGCGCGGGTTCTGGGACTTCGGCACCGGCGCCATGGGCGACATGGCTTGCCATACCGCCAATCTCGCGTTCATGGCGCTGGAGCTGGGCCTGCCCGTCAAGGTGTCGTCGCAGAGCGCGGAGATCAATTCCGAGACCTATCCCGCCTGGGCCACGATCCAGTACGAGTTCCCGGCTCGCGGCAACCTGCCCCCGGTCCATCTGACCTGGTACGAAGGGGCTCGTGACGGCAAGCGGAACCTGCCGCCGGCCGAGCTCCTCCAGGGTGAAACGCCCTCGTCGAGCGGCTCGCTTCTGATCGGAGAGAAAGGCTCGATCTTTTCGCCCAGCGACTACGGCGCTGACCAGATGCTGCTGCCGATCAGCACGTTCAAGGACAGCCAGCCCTCGATCTCGGACGCCGATCGCAAGGCGCGCAACCGCGATTCCGACAAAGCCCACAAGGAGGAATGGGTCAAGGCGATCCGCGCGAACGACGCCCGGATCGCCCGGTCGAACTTCGCTTACGCGGGCACCCTGACCGAGGCCATGCTCCTGGGCAACGTGTCGGTTCGCCTCGGCAAGCCGATCGAATACGACGGCGACGCCGGACGGATCACCAACGATCCCGACGCCAATCGACTCATCAAGCCGGATTTCCGGTCGGGCTGGACACTCTGAGGCGACCCGAAAAACCCGAAAGCCAGGGATGAGCCACGTATCGAGCGTGGCTCATCCCTCGTCCTCTTCATTTTCCTCGATGGACGGAAGCGCTTCGTCCGCGTCATCCCTGGCCGCCGGCCCGGGAATGGCGTAGGCGCCATCGATCCAGCGCCCCAGGTCGATCAGGCGGCACCGATCGGAGCAGAACGGGAAGCTCGACAGGTCGGCCAGGACCGCGATCTGGTAGGTGCGCGCGCAGGTCGGGCAACGTCCCTGGATCATCGTCAGCTCGCTCCGCCGCCTCCACTCGACGCCGGCTTGGCCGACTCGGCCTTGGGAGCTGGCGCGGTCGACGAACCATTGGAACCGGAATCCGAGCCAGAGGACGAATCGGCCTTCGCGCTCTTCTTGTAGGACTCGCTCCGGTAGTCGGTCTGGTAGAAGCCCGAACCCTTGAACAGGATGGCCGCCCCCGCGCCGATCTTGCGACGAAGCTTCGGCTCCTTGCACACCGGACAGATCGTCTGGGGATCGGCCTTGATCGACTCGAACTCCTCGAACTCGTGCTGGCACGCGTCGCAAATATAATCGTACGTGGGCATACGCAGCTATCCTTACAGGACAGGGCCTTGTTCGACTCAGGAATGATCGTGAGGATGAGAAGCGGGCGATGCGGCCGGATGGGTCGATACGGCGACCTTCGAGGGGCGAAGGACCCGGTCGTGAATCCGGTATCCCTTGCTCAGCTCGGCCACGATGGTCCCCTCGGGATGGTTCGGATCGGGCTGCTGGACCATGGCCTCGTGCTGGTTGGGATCAAACGGCTGGCCGAGCGCGGCGATGGGCTCGACTCCATGCTTGGCCAGGACGCCCAGAAGCTGCCGGTGGACCATGGCAAGCCCTGAGGTGATTCCCTCGGCCGCCGAGGCTCGGAGCGCCTCGATGGCCCGCTCCAGGTTGTCAAGCGCGTCCAGCAGGTCGCGGGCCAGCGTTCCGACCGCGTAGGTCCGATCGGCCTCGGCCTGCGATTTGGCTCGCTTCTGGTAGTTGGCGAACTCGGCGCGGCTGCGCTGGAGCTGCTCCAGGTAGTCGGCGCCTTGCTTTTGAAGCTGGGCGATCTCCTCCTGGAGCGCGGCCTGTGGACCAGATTGAGTCTTGTCTTTCATTGCGGTATCGTTCTGGGCCTGAGTTTCGGTCTCGGACTCGGGAGTTGCCGGTGTCTCGATGGTCATGGGTTCAATCCCTCCAGGGGCAAGCGAACGGCATGCCTGAATCAGTCCCGTGGTTCCGGATCGGAATCAGGTTCGGAACCGGCTCAGGCAGGGTCGTGTTCGCCTTCGGCCTCCTCGGTGAAATAGTCGCGAAGCTTCTCGAAAAAGCTCTTGCGACGGGGGCTGACCTCTTCATGGTCAAGCTCGGCGAGCTCGCGGAGCAGCTCTTCCTGACGCGGAGTCAGGCTGCGCGGGGTTTCCACCACGACCTCGACGAGCTCGTCGCCCCGGCTGCGGCCCCCGATATCGGGCATGCCGCGGCCCTTCAGGCGCAGCACCTCACCGCTCTGCGTGCCCTTGGGGACGTGGAGGCGATCCGGGCCGTCCAGGGTCGGCACCTCGATATCGGCGCCCAGCGCGGCCTGAGCAAAACTGATCGGCACCTGGCAATACAGGTCGTTGCGGTTCCGCTCGAAGAACGGGTGTTTGCGGACCATCACCTGGATGCGTAGGTTGCCCCGCGGAGCGCCGGGGTCGCCCGGCTCGCCCTGGCCGCGAAGCTGGAGCCACATGCCGCTCTCGACCCCGGGGGGGACGTCGATCTTGAGGTTGACCGCGGTCGGCTGCCGGCCGCTTCCCCGGCAGTTGGGACAGGGGTCGGTGACCCGCACCCCTTCGCCTCCGCAGGCCGGGCAGGTGGTGGCGACCTGGAAGAATCCGCGCGACTGGACAACCTGCCCCTGGCCGCCGCAATAGTTGCACGTGGTGGCCACGGTCCCCTTGCCGGCGCCCGAGCCCTTGCACTCGCCGCAATACTCCTGGCGGTTCAGCTCGATCGGCTGGGTCGTGCCGCGAGCCGCCTCGACCAGGTCGATCTCGATCTTCAGGAGCAGGTCCTGCCCCGGCCGGGGCCCGCGCCGGCGCTGACCGAAGAGGTCGCCGAAAAGACCCCCGCCGAAGATGTCGCCGAACGCCGACATGATGTCGTCGGCATTGCGGAAGTCGTGGACCCCGGCTCCTTCGAGACCGGCGTGACCATAACGGTCGTACCGCTGGCGCTTCGACTGGTCCGAGAGCACCTCGTACGCCTCGGCCCCTTCCTTGAACCGACGCTCCGCCTCGGGGTCGCCTGGGTTCTTGTCGGGATGGTTCTTCAGCGCCAGTTGCCGATAGGCTTTCTTGATCTCATCGGGGGTTGCGTCACGCTTGACTCCAAGTACTTCGTAATAGTCACGCTTGGTGGTTGCCATCGGCATGGCGTCTCAAACTGGTCATTCCGTTCCATGCCGGCGGCGCACAATGCGTTGGACCATCGTAGCACACGGACCAAAAAAATCGCGACACCGCTTCGGATCGGGGGAAGACCAGCCTCCATTTGGGGTCAGGACCATACGTTTTGGAAAAGAGGGTTCGCTTTAATCATAGGATCGTAAGGCAACGGCGGTTCGATCATAAAAAAGTGCCAAATTCAACGAAAGGTCGCGCCGTGTCTCCCGGGGACACGAAATTGTTGACCAAACCGGTGTTGTCCCTTTGTCGCCCACCCAACCCTCCCTCAGAAGAGGGAAGAGTTGGGTGGGGGGTGGGACAGGCCAACACCCTGGCAATTCGCAGCCATCTCTCAGCGGACCGAACCTTCGACCCGTGAACCCTTTTCCTCGTCGTCCTTGATGCTGGTGATCATCGCCTCGGTGGTGAGCATCAGGGCGGCGATCGACGCGGCGTTCTGAAGCGCCGATGCGGGTGACCTTGGTCGGGTCGACGATGCCGGCCTCGAACATGTCGACGTAATCGCCGGTATTGGCGTTGAAGCCGACGGAGCCCTTGCGCGACTTGACTTCCTCGGCGACGACGCCGCCGTCATGCCCCGAGTTGGAGGCGATGTGGCGGACCGGCTCCTCGAGCGCCCGCAGGATGATCGCGGCGCCGAGCTTCTCGTCGCCGGTGAGGGTGTCATGGAGCTTCTGCACGGCCGGAACCACTCGCAGGAGCGCGGTGCCGCCGCCGGGGACGATCCCTTCCTCGGCCGCCGCCCGGGTGGCGTGCAGCGCGTCCTCGACGCGAGCCTTGGTCTCCTTCATCTCGGCCTCGGTCGCCGCGCCGACGTGGATCAGGGCAACGCCGCCGGAGAGCTTCGCCAGACGCTCCTGGAACTTCTCCTTGTCGTACTCGCTCTCGGTCTCCTCGATCTGGCGGCGAAGCTGCTCGATCCGCTTCTGGATGTCGGCCTTCTTGCCCGCGCCCTGGATCAAGGTGGTGCTGTCCTTGTTCACCTTGACCTGCTTGGCCTTGCCAAGCTGGTTGAGCTTGAGGTTCTCGAGCTTGAGCCCGAGGTCCTCGCTGATCACGGTCCCGCCGGTCAGGACGGCCATGTCGCCGAGCATCGCCTTGCGGCGATCGCCAAAGCCGGGGGCCTTCACCGCGCAGATGTTGAGCACGCCCCGCAGCTTGTTGACGACGAGGGTCGCCAGGGCCTCGCCCTCGACGTCCTCGGCAACGATCAGAAGCGGCTTGCCCGACTGGGCGACCTTCTCGAGCAGGGGGATCATGTCGCGGAGGCTGCTGATCTTCTTCTCGTGAAGCAGGATCAGCGGGTCCTCGAAGACGACCTCCATCGTGGTCGGGCTGGTGACGAAGTAGGGGCTCAGGTATCCCTTGTCGAACTGCATCCCCTCGACGAACTCGAGCGTGGTCTCGGCGGTCTTGCCTTCCTCGACGGTGATCACGCCGTCGCGGCCGACGCGCTCGACGGCGTCGGCCAGCATCTTGCCGATCGTCGGGTCGTTGTTGGCCGAGATCGTGCCGACCTGAGCGATCTCTTCCTTCTTGGAGACGGGCGCGAGACCTTGTCGCGGAGCTCGCCCACGGCGACCTCGACCGCCTTCTCGATCCCGCGGCGGACCGCGGTCGGGCTGGCGCCCGAGGTGATGTTGCGGAGCCCCTCGCGGTAGATCGCCCGCGCCAGGATGGTCGCGGTGGTGGTGCCGTCGCCGGCCACGTCGGAGGTCTTGGACGCCACCACGTTGACGAGTTTGGCTCCCATGTTCTCGAACGGGTCGGCCAGCTCGATCTCCTTGGAGACGGTCACGCCGTCCTTGGTCACCGTCGGGCCGCCGAACGACTTGCTCAGGATGACGTTCCGCCCGGTCGGGCCGAGCGTCGTGCCCACAGCGTGGGCCAGGATATCGACGCCTTCCAGCATCTTGCGGCGGGCGGCGTCGGAAAACAGCAGTTGCTTTGCCACGGGTCTTTGACTCCTGCTCGGATGATGGGAGAGCATGAACAAGAAGCGGACAAGGCCCCGTCAACACACCAGTAGTGCCGACTTCCGTCGGCACAAAACCATCACGTCAATTGATTTCTGTGAGTTTTGTGACGACGGAAGTCGTCACTACTGGTTTTGGGTTTTGCCGTCCGAAACTTCTCGTACATCCTCTTTGGCTAGAATGAATTTACTTGACGATCTTCGCCAGGATGTCGGACTCGCGGAGGATCTTGATCTCCTCGCCGTCGACCTTGATCTCGGTCCCGGAGTACTTGCCGAAGAGGACCTCGTCCCCCTCGACGACGCCGATCGGCCGCCCGCTCGCCCGAGTCGAGCAGCTTGCCGGGACCAACCGCCAGCACCTTGCCGCGCTGCGGCTTCTCCTTGGCCGTGTCGGGCAGGACGATACCGCCCGCCGTCTTCTCCTCGGCCTCGATCTGCTTGATCACCACGCGGTCTTCGAGCGGGCGAATCTTGGCATGCGTATCGTTCCTTTTGGCTGCTCACGCCTAGCTGAATTGATATGTTGATCAATCGATTTCGGGTTCGACCCATGGCGACAACCGATCACATCATGCCACCCATGCCGCCCATGCCACCCATGCCACCCATTCCACCCATACCGCCCATGCCACCGCCATGATCGTCATGGTGGCCGGCGGGTTCGGCCTTCTTCCGGGGCTCGGCGATGAGGGCCTCGGTGGTCAGGAGGAGGCCGGCGACGGACGCGGCGTTCTGGAGGGCCGAGCGGGTGACCTTGGTCGGGTCGACGATCCCGGCGGCGAACATGTCGCCCCACTGGCCGTTCTCGGCGTTGTAGCCGAAGTGGGCGTTCCTTCGACTTCTGGATCTTGTTGACGACCACGGCGCCGTCGATCGCCGGCGTTCTCGGCGATGTAGCGGGCGGGCTGCTCGATGGCCTGCGGATGATCGTGACGCCCATGGCCTCGTCGCCGGCGAGCTTGAGCTCGTCGAGCGCGGCCGGCGCGCGGATCAAGGCGGTGCCGCCGCCGGGGACGACGCCTTCCTCGATCGCGGCGCGGGTGGCGTGCAGGGCGTCCTCGACCAGGGCCTTGCGCTCCTTCATCTCGGTCTCGGTCGCCGCGCCGACGTTGATCTGGGCGACGCCGCCGGCGAGCTTGGCGAGCCGTTCCTGGAGCTTCTCGCGGTCGTACTCGCTGTCGGTCTGGGTGATCTCGCGGCGGATCATCTCGGTCCGCCCCTTGATCTCATCGGCGTGCCGGCCCCCTCGACGATCGTGGTGTTCTCGCTGTCGATCGTGACCTTGCGGGCATGGCCCAGGTCGGTGAGCTGGACGCTCTCCAGGTCGATGCCCAGGTCCTTGAAGATCGCCTTGCCGCCGGTCAGAACGGCGATGTCGCCGAGCATGGCCTTGCGGCGGTCGCCGTAGCCGGGGGCCTTCACGGCCGCGACCTTGAGGATGCCCCGCAGCTTGTTGACGACCAGGGTCGCCAGGGCCTCGCCCTCGACGTCCTCGGCGATGATCACGAGCGGCCGGTTCGCCCGAGCGATCTGCTCGAGCAGCGGGATCAGCTTGGTCGGCGAGCTGACCTTCTCCTCGTAGATGAGGATGTAGGCGTCCTCGAGGACCACCTCCATCCGGTCCTGGTCGGTCACGAAGTGGGGGCTCAGGTAGCCGCGGTCGAACTGCATCCCCTCGACCACGTCGACGTTGGTCTCGAAGCCCTTGCCTTCCTCGACGGTGATCACGCCGTCGGTGCCGACCTTCTCGAAGGCGTCGGCCAGCTTCTCGCCGATCGACAGGTCGTTGTTCGAGGCGATGGCGGCGACCTCGGCGATCTCCTTCTTGCCGGAGACCTTCTTGGACTGCCCCTTGACGTGCTCGACGACGGCCGCGACGGCCTTGTCGATGCCGCGCTTCAGGGCCATCGGGTCGGCGCCGGCGGCCAGGGCCTTGAGCCCTTCCTTGAAGATGGCCTCGGCCAGAACGGTGGCCGTGGTGGTGCCGTCACCGGCGGCGTCGGAGGTCTTGCTGGCGGCCTCCTTGACGAGCTGGGCCCCCATGTTCTCGTACGGGTCGGTCAGCTCGATCTCCTCGGCGACCGTGACGCCGTCCTTGGTGACGGTCGGGCTCCCCCAGCCCTTGTCGATCACGGCGTTGCGGCCCCGCGGTCCCAGGGTGCTGCGGACGGCACGGGCCAGCTTGCCAACGCCACTGGCCAGCTTCTGCCGCGCCTCCTCATCGTAGGCCAACATCTTCGCCACGTTGTGTGTCTCCCTTTCGCTTCGTTAGCCAGCGGTCACGACGCCCGCACTCAACGCTCGAGCGCCGGCCCGACGGTCTTCGGCCAACCGAGTAAGCAAGTTGTGTACCACCCCGATTGACGAATAGCCAACCTTTTGAAAAATCAACAGTTAGGACGATTCGGCCGATTCCGGAGCGACCACCGTCTCTGCCGTTTTGGCAGACGTGGGCCAGACTGTCAGGTCGTGGAACGAGGCGGCGCTCAGGGGCAACCGATCGCGGGCCGATCCGCGGAGCACCTCGCGCGGTTCCGTTTTTGTTTAGCAATCACTCCACTTTCGGTTTAGGATGCCGATTCAAACCGGTTCGCTCGCAAATCGTGGCCTGGCGGCCGATCGAGCGCACGCCGGATCATGACGACCCCTTGTGGCTCCAGATCGCGGGAGACTCGCCGTATGTCGACATTGCTCAACCGTCGTCAAGCACTGCTGGCCGGAGGCGCCGCCCTGCTGGGGATGGGCACCGGCGCGCTGAATCGTTCCTTCGCCGCCGAGAAGTCGAGCGGCAAGAAGGTGCTGTTCTTCACCAAGAGCTCGGGCTTTCAGCATTCGGTGATCACCCGCAAGGACGGCAAGCTCAGCCTGGCCGAGCGGATCTTGACCGAACTGGGCAAGGAGCACGGCTTCGAGGTGGTGGCTTCGAAGGATGGCCGGTTGTTCGACCCCGACAAGATTGGCCAGTGGGACGCCTTCGCGTTCGAGACGACCGGCGACCTGACCACGCCGGGCACCCACAAGGACGGCGAGCCGATGTCGGCCGACGGCAAGAAAGCCTTCCTCGACGCGATCCACGACGGCAAGGGCTTCATGGGGATGCACTGCGCCACCGATACGTTCCATAGCCCGAAAGGGGGCGGAATCGACCCCTACATCGCCATGATCGGCGGCGAGTTCATCCGCCACGGGGCGCAGCAGAAGTCGCGGATCGACGTCGTCGACACCCAGTTTCCCGGCGCGGGGGCGTTCGGCGGCTCGTTCGACATCATGGACGAGTGGTACGCCCTGAAGAACTTCCCGGACGACCTCCACGTCATCATGGTCCAGAACACCAAGGACATGGAGAAAACCAAGAATAACAATGTCTACGATCGTCCGAGCTTCCCCGAGACCTGGGCCCGGATGCACGGCAAGGGGCGCGTCTTCTATACCTCGATGGGCCACCGTGAAGACGTCTGGGAAAACCCCCTGTACCAGGGCCTCCTCGTCGGGGCGCTCGGCTGGATCACTGGCAAGGTCGACGCCAGCGTCGAGCCGAATGTATCGAAGGTCACCCCGGGCTACCTGACGCTTCACCCCGGGGCGTGACGATCGGGGAAGCCACGCAACTCACGCGGACGGCGACGCGACCGCCGTGGCTCGCTTGGCCTTGCGAGCCCGTCGGTTGCGAAGCCGCTCGCCCAGCGTCAGGCAGGCAGGAAGCAGGATCAGGTTGCCCAGCGTGCTGCCGGCCGTGGCGATGCAGACCATCGTGCCGAAGTACACGAACGGGATGAACTCGCTGAACCGCAAGCGCGGCGAACCCGACGGCCACCGCCAGGCTCGACAGCAGGACGCCCGGGCCGGTCACGGCGTAGCTGTCGAAGAGGCTCTGGCGGAACGTCCGCTCCTGGCGCTCGCGGCGGAACTGGAGCAGGCAGTGGAACGTGTCGTCGACCGAAAGCCCCAGCGCCACGCTCGCCACCAGCGCCGTGGCCATGTCGAGCTTGATCCCCAGCCAGCCCATCAGGCCCAGCACCAGGCCGACCGCCAGCAGCGTCGGCACGAGGGCCAGCGCCGCCAGCATCGGGCTTCGCAAGGCGATCGTGAGCATCACCAGGATGCCGGCCAGCGACCAGAGGAACGTGCTCCACTGGGTGACCAGGATCGCCTCGGTCGTCTTGGTCATCAGGTACGAGAGGCCGGTCAGGTACGACCCGGCGCCGAAGGTCGCTGCGGGCCTCGGACACCGCGGTCTCGAAGATCGCCTCCTTGTCGGGGGCCGGCTGCTGTTCGAGGAGCCGGACCAGGACCCGGGCCTGCTTCGTGCTCGGGATTGTAGAACCCCTTGAGCAGCTCGGCCTGAGGCGAGGCGGCGATCAGGTCGAGCTTGGTGGCCAGCGCGTGCGCGGCCGTCTTCGGCGGCAGGGCCGCGAGCCGGCCGTCGGGGTCGAGCACCGTCGCCAGCGACAGGACGTGCGAGACGCTCGGCCCGCCGTGCTTTGCCCAGATCGGATAGCCTGGCGCTCGACCTGCGCGGAACTTGCTCAAGCGTCGCGGTGTCGACGGCTCGCCCCGACCGGCACGACCAGCTCGACCAGGCCGATGCCCCCGAGCTTCGACTCGACGGTGTGGTAGTCGCGCACGACCCGGCTCTTGGGCCGGAACAGGTTGATGTAGTTCGACTCGTTGCGGACCCAGATCATCCCCAGCGGTCACGGGAACGACCACGGCGAACACGCCGTCGACGATCGGCATCGGGATGGAGGTGAACCCAGGCGATCAGCCGGTTCATCGCCTCGCGACGACCCGCGACTCGGAGCCGAACCGAACCGGGACTCTCGAGCGGGAACGGCGGCAGCATCGCGATCGGCGAGATCGCCATCACCAGCAAGGCGGCGACCAGCGTGCAGGTGCCCGAGGATCGCGCCGAACTGCACGATCGGGACCACGTCGCTGGTGACCAGCGCCCCGTAGCCGATGGCGCCGGTGATCGGCGCACCAGAAGATCGGCAGGGCCAGACCGCTCGCAAGGTCGTGGCGGCGGCGACCCGGCGGTCGGCCTCGCGGCGGCGATCGTCGCGGAAGTGGATCGCCAGGTGGCTTGCCGCCGGCATCGTCAGCACGATGATCTGCGCCACCAGCGGGCCGCCCGAGAGCGAGAGCTTGAGGTTGAACGTCGCCAGGATCGTCTCGGTCGCGAGCCAGACGACCCAGCCGGCCAGGATCGGCACCAGCGCCCACCAGAGGCTGTGCACCGCCGAGAGCGTGACCAGGCCGATCAGGAGCATGCCCACGACCGCCAGCCGGCGGCCGTCGCGCTCGATGCTGGTGAACCCGTCGGCCAGGAGCACCGGCGGCCCCACCACCGCCGGCCGGCCGAGCTGGTGCGCGGCCGCGAACTGCGTCGGCCTTCTCCCGAAGTGCCGACGACCGTGCTGCTTGACGTCGTGCTCGGCCGTCTTCGTCAGCCGGACCACGACCGCCGTGGTCGTTGCCGGTCCGGTCGATGACCGTCCCCTCGAAGAGCGGATGCTGCGTCACACGCGTCCTTCAGGTCGCTTGAGCGCATCCGGGTTCGGCCGCCGCTGGCGCGGACGGCGCCGCCGACGGCCATCGGCGTTCGTCTTCAGATCGACGTTCTTCAGGCTACTTCGACGGGCCGCCGCCAGCAAGGCGTTCCGCAGCGAAGGCAGGGAGCCTTGTCGAGCGGCGAGCAGGGCGTCGTCGATCTTCCAGAGCAGCGGCATGGCGTCGAGCGACTCGACCCGGAGCACGCCCTGGATCTGGCCCGGCCCGACGGCCGCGGCCAGCTCGGCCACGCGGTCCATGCCCGCGGGAGTGAGCAGGGCGGGGTCGTCGTAGGCGACGAAGACGAAGTTGTCGTCGCCGAAGACCTTCGCCGCCTCCTGGTAGGCGTTCATGTTCGGGTCGTCGTCGGCGAAGAACGACTTGATCGACTGCTCGTAGCTGACCCGCTGGCCGAAGAGGGCCAGCAGCACGAGCGCCAGGGCCGTCGACGCCGAAGGCAACGTGGCGGGCCTTCAGGAGGCGCGGATCACGGTCGTACCTTCCCGTTGGACCAGACAAGATGGGTCAAGAAGAGACAGCAGGCGAAGTGGAACGTTCCACGACCGCCCAATAGCTTTGCTCTTCCTACCTATAACGTGATAGGACGGTCCGACAAGGACGGCCAGATCGATTTCGTGATCAGATCAAAGACGCTGTAGATCGCGACGGCCGAGATGGCGAAGAAGGCGAGCCAGGTCGAAGATGTCGGTGAGGAAGCTCGGCCCGACGCGGCGGTCGGTGTCGCGCTGGCGGAGGTAAAGCGTCGCCCCGGCGATCAACGGGAGCATCAGGCCCTGGGCGAATCCCGCCGACCTTGATCAGGGCCTGGGGCTCGCGGAAGGCGTAGTACAGCCGAGCGCCAGCAGCGGATAGAGCACGCAGAACGCGTGGATCACCCGCGTCCGCTGCACCGGCCCGTGCTGGCGACCAGATGCCGGTCAGGTCGAGGAAGTCGGCGGTGAGCCGGCTGTTTGCCGGCGGTCGCGACATACAGCGTCTTGAACAGGACGGCCCAGGCCCCGATCAGGAAGCCGATCCGCGTGCAGCCGCGCAGACCGGCCAGCGGCGTCCCTTCGAGCGGCTGGAGGTACATCTGCGACAGGGTCGGGATCATCTCCGGCCCCTTGGGGTCGAGCCCCTGGGGATGGAGGACCGCCGCGCCGAGCAGGTAAAACGCGACCGTGGCGACCGTGAAGACGACCATGCTGAACCAGGCGTCGAGCTGCATGACCCGGGTCCAGCCCCGGGCGCGGTGGGCCCAGCCTCATCTCTCGCTCCGCGGGCCGGTCCCGTGCTCCGGGCGTAGCCCTTCTCGATGCACCAGTACGGGTACGCGACCAGCTCCGAGGCCGCCCGACGCCGGTGATCCCGAACGCCGAGAACGCCAGCGCCACCGCCGCGGTCGGCACGTGCGAGCGTGAACCCGCTCTCGAGGTCCGCGCAGTGTGATCCGGAACGAGGTCCACTGGAGGATCGCGACGCTGGCGACCGTGAACAGCGTCACCGCCGCGACCAGCACGGTCGTCACCCGCTCGAGCCGGTGGTAGCCGCCGGAGAGCAAGAGGCACGATCGCCGCCAGAGTCGTCAGGCTGGCCCAGAAATACTCCTGCGCGGGTCGCCAGGAACGTCCCCCACGCCGGGATTGATCCGGCCGAACGCCGCGGCCACCGCCTGCGACGCGCCGGGAAACGCCATGTGCGCGGCCTGGCCGACCGTCCCCTCCATCGCGGCGATCTGCGCCTGGGTGGCCAGGAGCATGAAGAGCTAGAGCCAGCAGAGCCACGACGCCCCCAGCCGCGGGCCGGGCAGGGTGTCGAACGCCGCCAGCGTCGTCTTGCCGTGCGTGATCGCGTACCGCCCGAGCTCGACCTGAACGAACACCTTGATCACGCAGCTCAGCAGGATCAGCCAGAGCAGGCGAACCCCGCCTTGGCCCCCAGGCTCGTCGTGTTGATCAGCTCGCCCGTGCCGACGATCGACGCCGCCAGGATCAGCCCCGGCCCGATCTGTCGCAGCGCCGGGAAAAACCCGTGCGGCGGCTCCCGCACCGCGTCGGGCGACAGCACATACGGGTCGGGTCGGCTCGTTTCGTTCATGGGGCTGGCGCGCACTCGTTGACAGCGAAACTTGCGTCAGGCCACCGTCCGCCTGAGAGTGAAGGAGACATCGTAAGGGGCGAGGCGAGCGAATTCAAAGGGGTGGCAACGGTCCGATTCATGAGACAGCCAGGTTCATTCCCCGCGAATCGCCATCCCTGATGTTCCAAAATCGATTGGACGGTCCTCGCCGACTTGGGTTAAGATCAAGGGATGGTCAAGCATGGTGCCCTGGGGTTCGCTTGACCCGCTCAGTTAAGCCCTCGAGTGTGCGCGGATGGACTTCGGTCCGATGCACGCTTGATGGGTCCTGCCGCGGCCGTTTCAATCTCGGCCCGTCCCGAACGACCATGCGAGAACCCGAATGCATCGTCGACATCACTCCCTGCCGTCTTTGCTGGGCCTGATCGCGAGCCTCATCACCGCCCCGGCGCTGGCCGATGTGCTCCCGCCACCCGTGGGACGCACGGTCGATTTCGACCGTGAGGTCCGGCCCATCCTCGCGGCGAAGTGCCACGCCTGCCACGGAGCCGAGAAGCAGAAAGGGGACCTGCGGCTCGATCGCAAGGAGGCGGCCTTGCGCGGCGGAGCCGAGGGGGCGGTGATCGTACCGGACCACAGCGCCGAGAGCACGCTGGTCGAACGGGTGGCGGGGCTCGATCCCGATCTGATCATGCCCCCCGCGGGAAAAGGCGAACCCCTGAACGCCGAGCAGATCGGAGTCATTCGGGCCTGGATCGACCAGGGAGCGGTCTGGAATGGCGGCGACGCGACCGACCCGCGGCTCAAGCACTGGGCATTTCAGACCCCAGCGAAACCACCGCTCCCAGGCATTTCCGAGCCCGGCGCAGGGTGGATCAGAAATCCGATCGATCGGTTCATCAAGGCCCGGCTCGACAGGGAAAAGCTATCCCCGTCGCACGAGGCCGACAAGGTCACCCTGATCCGTCGACTGAGCCTCGACCTGGTGGGACTTCCTCCCACGATCGACGAGGTTGATGACTTCCTCGCCGACACACGACCCGATGCTTACGAGCGACTGGTCGAACGATTGCTCGAAAGCCCTCATTATGGTGAGCGCTGGGGCCGACTCTGGCTCGACGCGGCCCGATACGCCGATAGCGACGGGTTCGAGAAGGACAAACCGCGGTATATCTGGGCGTATCGCGACTGGGTCATCAACGCCTTGAACCGCGACATGCCGTATGACCAGTTCCTGATCGAACAAATCGCGGGCGATCTGCTCCACAACCCGACCGAGGAGCAGGTCGTCGCCACCGGCTACCTGCGGAACTCGATGGTCAACGAGGAAGGGGGCGTTGATCCCGAACAGTTCCGCATGGAGGCCATGTTCGACCGGATGGACGCGATCGGCAAGGGAGTGCTCGGCCTGACGATCCAGTGCGCCCAGTGCCACACACACAAGTTCGACCCCGTGACCCAGGAAGAATATTACCGCCTGTTCGCCTTCCTCAACAACGACGACGAATCGTCGCGGGTGGTCTATACCGCCGCCGAGGAGATGGAAGTCGCGGCGATCCATCGCCAGGTGCGCGCGATCGAGAACCGGATCAGGGAGCAGGTACCCGACTGGCGGCAAAAGATGGATCGCTGGGAGGACGAACGCCGTGAAGCCACGCTCCACCAGCCACGATGGGTGGTGGTTCAGGCACCATTTGAGGAAATCTCGACCGGCGGGCAGAAGTACCTGCTCCAGCCCGACGGGTCGTTCCTGGCCCAGGGTTACGCACCCACCAAGCACGCGGCGAAGGTGACGGTGAAGGTGGATCTGCCCAGGATCAGCGCCTTCCGCATCGAGCTCCTGAATGACCCCAACCTGCCGGCTGGCGGGCCGGGACGGTCGTTCAAGGGGACGTGTGCCTTGAGCGAAATCCAGGTCGAAGCCGCACCGTTGACGAAGGACGGTGATTCGCCGGCCAAGCCAGCACCAGTCAAGCTGAGCGCCGCCTCGGCAGACTACGAGCAGCCCGAACGGGTGCTCGAGCCCAACTTTGACGACCGGACCAACCGCAGGCGGACGACCGGGCCGGCAAGCTACGCGATCGACGGCAAGGACGAGACCGCCTGGGGTATCGACGCCGGTCCCGGCCGGCGTAACCTGCCCCGGCATGCCGTGTTCGTCACCGCGACCCCGATCGAGAACCCTGGCGGGACCGAGCTGACGATCACCCTCAAGCAGAGTCACGGCGGCTGGAACAGCGACGACCTGATGACCAACAACCTGGGCCGGTTCCGGATCTCGGTCGCCGACACCGGCGACGTGAAGCCGGCCGCCGACCCGGTGCCGGCCCGGGTTCGCGAGGTCCTTTCGATCCCACGCGACCGCCGCAGCTCCGGCGGATCGCGGCGGTTTTCTCCTACTGGCGAACGACCGTGCCCGAGCTCGCGGAGCTGAATCAACAGATCGAGAAGCTCTGGGCCGGGCATCCCGAAGGGACGACCACTCTGGTCCTGCACGCTCGCGAGCGCGATCGGATGCGGACGACCAGCATCCTGAAGCGGGGCGACTTTCTGAAGCCGATCAAGTCGGTCGAGGCGGGGGTACCGGCGTTCCTCCATCCCCTGGCTGACGACGGTGAGGACTACGAGCCGTCGCGGCTGACACTGGCCCGCTGGCTGGCCGATCGTCGGTCGCCAACCACGGCGCGGGCTCTGGTCAACCGGGTCTGGCAGGCGTACTTCGGCATCGGCCTCGTCGCCACCTCGGAAGACTTCGGTACCCAGGGAGAGCGGCCCAGCCATCCCGAGCTACTCGACTGGCTGGCGTGCGAGTTCATGGATCGGGGCTGGAGCCAGAAGAATCTCCACCGCCTGATCGTGAGATCGGCGACCTATCGCCAGTCGAGCGTCGTTACCCCCGATCTGCTGGCCCGTGACCCCTATAATCGGCTTCTGGCTCGCGGGGCGAGGATGCGGGTCGATGGCGAGATCGTCCGCGACATCCAGCTCGCGGCGAGCGGGCTTTTGAATCCAGCGCTGGGAGGCAAGAGCGTGATGCCGCCGGCCCCGGCATTCCTTTTCCAGCCTCCGGTGAGCTACGCGCCTTTCCCCTGGGTCGAGGAAACCGGGCCGAATCGATACCGGCGCCGGTCTATACCTGGCGGCGGCGTTCGACGCCGTATCCCCTCCTGTCGACATTCGACGTCCCCGAGGGGAGTGTCGCTTGCGTCCGACGCGGGCGGTCGAACACACCACTCCAGGCCCTGGTGACCTTGAACGAGACCATCGCCATCGAGGCCGCGCGCGCACTCGCGCTCAAGGTCCTGGCTCAGGGTGGGATGACCGACGCCGAGCGGGTGGCGTACGCGTTCCGACGGTGTGTCAGCCGGACCCCGGCGCCGACCGAGACGGCCGTCCTGCTGAAATTGCTCGACCAGCAAAAAGCCCGAATCGCCGACGGCTGGGTCAACCCGTGGCTGGTCGTCACGGGCGAGAATGCTAACCGGCCCGCCGGTCTGCCCGCCGGCGCGACACCGACCGAGTGGGCTGCGTATACGGTGATCGCGAGGGTGATCCTGAACCTCGACGAAACCATCACCCGGGAGTGAACCGAAAAACACACCCACAAAGGACACAAAAAGCAAAAAAATTAAAATACTACCATAAAAATGATGGTTTATTTAATTTGATCCGCTTACATATTTCTTTGTGATTTTTGTAGTTAAATCTTCCTTATTGCCGTGTCATGTACAGCTCACGGATGCGCTGTTCGAACACCTTGTCCGATTCAAGGACTTCGAGGTAGCCCTCCTTGGCGAGGCAATACACTTCGAGATCGGTACGGGCGCGGACGGTCTCGCGGGTCATCCGGCCGGTGATGACGGTAAAGCCGCCGAAATAGTCGCCGGGTCCGAGGGTGCGTTCGACCTCGTTGTCGCCCTTGAGGATCTCGGCGGTCCCCTGGCCGATGACCGAGACCTTGTGGCCGGGGGTCCCTTCGCGGGCGACGATCTCGCCCGCCTTGCGGTGCTCGATGGTCATCCGATCGGCAATCCGGGTCAGGGTCGCCTCGCTCAGGCCGTGGAGCTCGCGCGAGCGGGAGAGGGCCTTGAGGATGCGGATTGTCATCGCGGGGACCACGTTCGAGACGATCCGCCCGCCGACCATGTTGACGATCCGGTCGGCCCGGTCGAGCAGCCGCTGGTCGTGGGTGACGATCAGAACGGTGGTGCGCTCGGGTCCGTCGGCCAGGTCGCGTAGCAATTCCATCACGGTCGCGCTCGATGTGGCGTCGAGCGCGGCGGTCGGTTCGTCGGCGAGGACGAGCAGGGGCCGGTTCACCAGGGCCCGGGCGATCGCCACTCGCTGCCGCTGTCCCCCCGAGAGCCGGCCCGGAAGATAGGCCGCCCGATCTCCCAGACCGAGGCGGTCGAGAATCTCCTGGGCTCGCCGTTTCAGGAGCGACCGGCCGCCGGGACGAAGCGCGGTCGCCATCCGCACGTTCTCCAGCGCGGTGAGCGAGCTGAAAAGATTATGGTGCTGGAAGATGAACCCGATCAGTCGGCGGTGCGCCACGAGGGCTGGCGCGACGCTCCCACGAGCTCACGGTCATTGACGAGCAAGCTTCCCTCGCGCGCGACCGCAGGCCGCCGATCAGGGTGAGCAGGGTCGTCTTGCCCGAGCCCGACGGCCCGGTCATGATCACGACCTCGCCCCGCCCGATGTCGAGCCGGTTGTCGAAGAGGACCTGGCTCCGCGTTTCTCCCTGGCCGTAGTAAAAGTTCACTCCCCGGACGCAAATCGACCGCGCGTGGATCAACACGTCGTGGATCGACTCCTGCGGGAAGTCGAGCGCCGCGGTCCGGGTTGTGGTCCCGGCTTCAGCGTTGATCGCGGGGTCGAAATACGGAGTGCCGGTGCTCATGATTCAGATCGCCTCTCGACTCGATGCGCGTCGATCGCCTCGTGCCCTTCGAGCCGCTCATGCATAAAGGTCGGCCGGATCGACCGTCATGAGCTTTCGGGCGGCCAGGAGGCCCGCCACCGTGCACATCACGAGGGCAAGCCCCAGGATTTTCGCGGCGTCGGCCGGCTTGAGAGCCATGGGGAGGCCGGTCAGGTCGTGAATGAACCGAAACGCTGGGAGCGTCAGGCCAAGCCCCATCGCGTAGCCGAGCAGGGCCAGGAAAATCGATTCGGCCACGACAACCCGCAGAAGCCAGCCATTGTTGTAGCCCATGGCCTTGAGAGTGGCAAACTCCGCTAGCCGATCACTGATCTCCGAGAACAGAACCTGGTAACAGATCGACATCCCGACGATGAACCCCATGACCATGCCGATGTCGAAGACGACGCCGACCGGTGTCACCTTCTGCCAGAACGCCTGTTCCTTGTCCAGCAATTCCTGGAGGGTCATGACCCGTGTGTCATCTGGGAGGACTTCCTGAATCCTGGGCTTGAGCCGGCCGGGATCGAGCCCGGGATCGAGCCGGAGTACGCCCAGATCCACGGCGGTATCTCCCCAGCTCGGCCCCAGCCTGCGCGGGAAGACACGAAAGAAGTTGGCCTCGCTCAGCACGAGATTGCCATTGTTCTGGAAGTCGGTTCCGAGGCGCGAACGTGCCGACGATCTCGAGTCGGTGCCCGGAGAGCTCGGAAGCAATCCCCGGGCCGAGTGGTCCAAACTCACCAGGCTTGGAGAGGACGTCGGCAAGCGCGGTGTCGGGGCGTTCCCAGAGTGGTTTCTGAGAGCGAACCGCGTCGATGGCGAGAACGTCGTCGTCGGGGGAGTAAGCCAGGACGCGGATTCGTCGCGAGAGCCCGCTGGCCGGGTTGCGCCAGAGACTCCGCCAGGCTTCGACATAGAGCGGAGACGCCGCGGCCACTCCGGGGACGCTCCGGGCCAGGTCCAGGCGTCGCCGCGGGAACTGGAGCGGCTCGGTGAAAATGTAGCGCTGCGGGTTGATCAGCACGAGTGGCCCGTCGATCCGCCGGATCGCCGCCACGGTCCCATCGAGCAGGGCGTTGCGAAACCGTTTTCCAGGAACATCAGGACCACGGCGAACGCCACTCCCGCCAGCGAGGTCGCCAGCCGTTTCGGCGACTCGGTCAGGTTTGCCAGGCCAGGACAATCGGGAGTCATCTGTCGAATCGAACATAGAGAATGCGGTTCACGATCGATTCAGTCAGAAAAGCTCGGCCGGATCGGCCGAGCGGACCTTGTTCAGGGTCAAGATCGCTGACACCAGGCTCGCCACCAGCGTCAGGACGAAGACGAGCCAGCGTTCGCGGCGGTCAGGCGCATCGGGATATTGGCGAGAGCCTCGGTCGCCCGGTAGAGGCCGACGCCGACCAGAAGCGCGGGGATGTAGGCCGCAAGGGCGTAGATCATGGCCTGGGTCATCGACCACGCGGTGAGGATAGCTGTTGGTGTGGCCCATGGCCTTGAGCGTGGCGTACTCGACGAGATGGTCGCGGATGTCGTTGGCGAGCACCTGGTAGATCACCACGGCGGCGACAGAATACGGTGACCAGGACGCCCGCCGAGAAGATCTGGCCGGTGGCCGTCTGGCGGACCCAGTAGTCTTCCTCCAGCGCGATCGAGGCGGCGCGTGACCAGGCGTGGACATCCTCCGGCAAACGCGCGTTCAGGCGGGCGGCAACCCCCTCGGGATCGCTCTCCGGGCGAAGGGTCAGAAGCCCGAAGTTCGTCCGATCGACTCCCGGCATCCCAAGGGCCCGGGCAAAGGTCTCGTCGCTGCGTAGGACGCTCGCATCGGCACCGAAGCTGCGGTTCAGGGTATAACCGCCCACGACCTTGACGGCCAGCCCGTTGAGCTCCCAGCCGCTGAAGACATCGTGCGACCTCCCAGCCGAAGTCGGGGCTGGACCAGCGAATCGAGCAGGACCCGGTCGGTCTGCCGGAGATCGGCCCAGCGCCGCGTCGACCTGGCTCTTGATCGGGTCGCGGAACGGGTTCTGATCAAGATCGATGCCCAGGACCAGGAGTTCGCGAAGCTGGAGCGGCCTCGGCCGGTTCGATCCTCAGCCACCAGCGCTCGATCGCGCCAGGCTCGGGAACCGCTTTCGTCGCGGATTCCGATGGGGACGGCAGACTCGACAACGTACTCCGAGGCGATACCACGGGGTAGGGGGGACATCGCCAGAAGGCCATGAGGGCATAAAGCGGCCGGGCCGACGTCACGTCCGGATCGGAGCGGGCCTCGTCGAGCCGGAGCCGGGGAAAGCCGTCAGGACCGAAGAACTGTTCATACTCTGGCGAAAGCAGTGCGATATCGAATTCGAGCTCGTCGAAGACCGTCGTGGCCGTGATCCGCACCGCTTCAAGGAAACCAAGCTGGAGCAGGACCAGGGTGACCGAGAACCCGACCCCCGCGATCGCCAGGAGTGAGCGGAACCGCCCGTGCACGACATTCCGTAGCGCCAGGGGAGGGGTCCGCGTCATCGGCCGGGGGTCTCATCGCGAGCCGCCAGGCCCGGAGTGGGGCCGGATGGTAACCTCGACTTCCATGTTCACGTACGACGGCGGCCGGCTCGGCCTGATCGAGTCGGATCGTGATCCCCACGACGCGACGATCCTGAAGTGCCCGGGGGTCGAGGTGGTTCAGCCCGTTCTTGCCCACGAGCCTGCCAATCCGGGTCACCTGGCCGGCGACTTTCCGCGACAAGATCGCCACCTCGACACGATCCCCGATTCGGACCTCGGGTAGGTCCGACTGGTAGACCTCGGCGATCGCGACCATCGCCGACAGGTCGCCGAGGACCAGGAGCGGTCCCGAGGAGACCTCGCCCTCATGAGCCGAGACATTCAGGATCGTACCCGCCACCGGGGCCACGATCCGGCTCTGGGCCAGCCCCGCGCGGGCCAGTTCAAGCTGCCGGTCGATCACATCGGTCTCGGGCACGTTGTCGGCCAGCGAACGGTCCTCGACTTCACGACGGCGCGCGATCAGGTCGTCGGCGACCTGGAACTCCTTGAGTTCGAGCTGAGCCTTGGTCGCCTCGGCTTCGGCCTGGAAAAAGGCCAGGTCAAGGTCGAACTTGACCTTTCCCTGCGCCGCCTGGCCGAGCGTCTTGTAGATGTCGGTCGAGGCTTGAAGCCGCGCTTGGCCAGATCAACCAACCGTTCGTAGGTATCGAGCCGTTCTTTCTTGAGCCTGTCCTCACGCGCGCGCTCGACCGCGAGCTTGTCGCGTCCCAGGGCCCGCTGAAAGTCGGCGTTCTTCTTCTGGGCCTCGGTGAGCTTAACCTGGAGTTCCGCCTCGGCCTGCCCTTCGAGGAGAGCGAGCACGGCCCCCGCGCTGACCTCTTCTCCCTCCTTGACCAGCAATTTATCGATCCGCGCTCCCGGCCGGGCGCCGACGTTGATGACTCCCCCCTCCGGCTCGAGCCGTGCCAGGGCGTGGACCTCGCGGACCGCGGGAGTCGAAACCGACCCAGCCGATCCCGGTGACGGTTCCGTCCTGGCCGGTTCATCGGGCTTAGCCCCAGCCGCCGAACCTCGCCATGACAGCATGGTCCCCGCCAGCATGGCCAGAATGGCCAGCCCAGACCAGAACACGATCGGGGCCAGGGACGTCCCGGGGGATTGTCCCCGACTCGACCCTTGATTCATAACCGGACGACTCCGCGTTGCGGGTGCTTGATTCAAAGAAAATGATGCCCATCCAACCGCGCAGGGCGAGGCCGAGCGAACTCCCGGGACGGAACCAGGTATCAGCCGCTCGATCACATTCATCTTATCACACTCAGAAGACGGGAAGCCTGGGCATTTCCGGAAGAATCGGGAAAATTGATCTCCGAGCCAACCAGAGCGGTCGGCTCGGGATCGGCTATTCAAATCAACTACCGACTTCCTGGGTCACCATCGATTGGGCATACTTCTCGAGCTTTCGGGCATCGCCGTAGAAGTTGCGAATACCCTCACTGAGCTTCTCGACCGCCATAGCGTCGGTGTTGTGCTCCCATCGGAAGGTCTTCTCGTCCAGATGGACCTTCGGCGCGTCGCTCGTCCTTGCCTTTTCGACGGTGAGCGCGGGGGTGATCTCGCCCTGGGTGCCGGCAAGTTTCTCGAGCAAGTCGGGACTGATGGTCAGAAGGTCGCAGCCGGCCAGATGCGTGATCTGCTCAACTTTGCGGAAGCTCGCTCCCATGACCAGGGTCTTGTAGCCGAACTTCTTGTAATAATTGTAGATCCGCGTGACCGATGCCACGCCGGGGTCGTCCTCGGGACTGATGTCCGAGACCCCCTTCGCCTTCTTGTACCAGTCGTAGATCCGGCCGACGAACGGCGAGATCAGGGTCACGCCCGCCTCGGCGCACGCCACCGCCTGGGCAAAGCTGAACAGGAGGGTCAGGTTGCAGTGGATACCGGCCTGCTCGAGCTTCTCGGCGGCGCGGATGCCTTCCCAGGTGCTGGCGACCTTGATCAAGATCCGGTTCCGATCGACCCCAGCCTTCTCGTACATGCCGATCAGCTTCTTGGCCTTGGCGATGGTCCCCTCGGTGTCGAAGCTGAGCCGGGCATCGACCTCGGTCGAGACACGCCCGGGAATGATCTTGAGGATCTCCTGTCCGAAGCTCACGAACAGGTGATCCATGAACTCTTCCGTCTGCGCTTCGTGGCTTCCCCCGGCCTCGCTCGCGTCGTGCAGCGCCTTCTCAACGAAATGAGCGTACTCGGACTGCTGAGCGGCGTGGAAGAGCAGCGACGGGTTCGTGGTCGCGTCCTGCGGCTTGTACTTGGCGATCGCGTTGATGTCCCCGGTGTCGGCGACCACGGTCGTGTACTTCTTGAGCGATTCGAGGAGTGTCATGGATAAGTCCCTCGTCAAGATTGAGTTGGGTCGAAAGGGTCTGCCCGGACGGCGGGTCGAAGACCGTGAGGTCATGGCCTGGCGACGTGCCCTTTGCACGCAGTTCAGTATGGCAAAGCGGCCGTCGATTGAGGAGTCCCAGCCGTCGGCCCCGTACGAGCGGGTCGGACGGCCTACCACGACATGGGACAAGCTTGCATGGGCCGTGCCGGCTTGATGCCGATCGCGGTTCACTCACAGAACCTTGGCCACCACAACCGTTTGATCGTCGCTGGGGTTGGCCCCGGCGGTAAAATCCTTGAGGGCGGCAAGGACGGTTTCGATGAGGCCCTGGGCGTCGAGATGACAGTTCTCAAGCGCCTCGTCGAGGCGGGCCGAGCCAAACATCTCGCCCGAGGGGCTGCGCGCCTCGGTGATGCCATCCGTGTAGAAGATAATCTGGTCCCCGGGGACGAGTTGGAGCGTGGCCTGCTCGTATTCCTGGCCGGCGAAAACGCCCAGGGGCAGGTTGCCGACACTGTCCAGCGCCATGATCGAACCGTCCTCGCAACGCTTGAGACGGGGCGGATTGTGCCCGGCGCTGGCGTAGGTCAATTCGCGCCGGACCGGGTCGAAGATGCCGTAGAACGCCGTGACGAACGCTTCACCCTCCGATGTGTAGCGGTCGACGAGATGCCGGTTGACGTAGCTCAGAAGCGCTCGGGGCGGATCGGGATGGCCGGGAAGACTGTGTGCCAGGCTGTGCAAAATGGCCATGATCACGGCGGCAGGCGTGCCGTGGCCCGAGACGTCGGCGATCAGAAGTCCCCATCGGCCGTCGGGTAAGGGAAAGAAGTCGTAATAGTCGCCGCCGGCCCACTGCGACGTCTGGTAAAACGCCGCCAGGCCCAGGCCCGGAATCGCGGGCATGGTTTTGGGCAAGAGCGAGCGCTGGATGTCGGCCACGACCTTCAGCTCCTTCTCGACCAGCTCGTAGGCCCGCCGGACCTCATCGGCGAGGACCAGGCTGTTCGTGGCGCGGCCAAAGAGGTTGCTCAGCCAGACCCATTCGGGAAACTCCTCGGGGTCGAACGCGCCGGGGTGCTCGCGGAGCAGGATCACCATGTTGAGCGCCACACCGCGGTCAAACAGCGGCACGGCCATCAGGGAACGCATACCTTTCAAATACTCGAACCCCGGGTCGTCGGGCGCGATCACGAGGTCGTTGATCAGGCGGGGCTCGTTGCCGTAGATCAGGTCGCTGATGGTCCCTCCGTGGAATACCGGTAGCGCGTCCTTGCTTTGCCAGGGATTGACCTCGCGGTTCCAGGTGCTCGAACGCGAAACCTTGTACCAGGGAGCCTCCAGCTCGCGTCGGCTGATCGAGATCCATCGGTCCGCGGGCATGATCTGGCGCATCCGCTGACCGTAGGTGCGGACCATCGACTGGGGATCGACCTGGAGGCTCATCTCACGCATCGTCTCGACGATGAACTCGAGCCGGTCTTGCCAGTGCTTGGCCTTGAGACCGCCGAATGCACGATCGCCCGCGCTGGTGCTCAGGATCTCGGGGCTGGTGCTCATCGTTGGGTCTCCACGGTGGTCCGGAAATGGGATGCGACGTCGCTCGTGCGTCGAAGGTTCACTCTCGATTATTACCGGAACGCCAAGTCCCTCGCATCCCAACACTCCATCAGCGCGATACTTGTCCTGCCTGGGGGTCGCGCTTACATTTCTCATTGTCCAACGCAGAAAGGAAGATGGCGAGTATGAGCGTGTTCGCTTCGCTGATCAATCATCCCCAGACCGGTCGCGACGAGCCGACCGGCCATGCGGGATTTTATGGTGCGCCTGATGATGGGGAGCTTCTTGACGCCTATTCGCGGGCGGTGACCCAGGCCGCGGAGCGGGTGAGTCCGTCGGTCGTTCACCTCCGGGCCGGGCGCGAAGGCCGCGACGGCCGGATGATCCAGGGCGGTACCGGCTCCGGATTCGTGTTCACGACCACGGGCTACATCCTCACCAACAGCCACGTCGTCCATGGGGCCGATCGGCTGAGCGTGACCCTGGGCGATGGTCGGATCCTTTCCGCCGAGCTGGTCGGGGACGATCCCGAGACCGACCTGGCCGTGGTGCGGGTCCATGCGGGTGACCTCGCACCAGTGAGCCTGGGTGACTCGCAGGCGGTCCGGGTCGGTCAGCTCGCCATCGCGATCGGGCATCCCTACGGGTTTCAATGCACGGTGACCGCCGGAGTGATCAGCGCCCTGGGTCGATCGCTTCGGGCCAGTTCGGGGCGTTCGATCGACGACGTACTCCAGACCGACGCCGCGCTCAACCCGGGTAATTCGGGCGGACCCCTGGTCAACTCGCGCGGCGAGGTGATCGGCGTGAACACGGCGATGATCCTCCCGGCTCAGGGGATCTGTTTCGCCATCGCGATCAACACTGCCAAGTACGTCGCGGGACGGTTGATCAAGGATGGCCGGGTGCGACGGAGCCGGATCGGCGTATCGGTCCAGACCGTGGCCCTCCCTGATCGCCTCGCAAAACGGCTGGGCCTGGTCCAGTCGGGGGGCGTGCTCGTGGTCGATGTCGAGAAGGAAGGACCGGCCGATCGGACCGGGCTCACCGAAGGAGACGTCCTGATCGCCTTCGATAACCAGCCGGTCGCCGGCATCGACGACCTCCACAAGCTGCTCAACGAGGAACGCGTCGGCGTCTGGACCCGCTTGAAGGTCCTTCGCGGCAACGAGATCCTCAACCTCGACATCATCCCGCGCGAGGCGAGATAAAGGTCGCGAACTCCCGGAATGCATGGGTAAATCCCACGCGCCGGCGGCGGATCGTCAAGCTCGCCTCGCCCAAACCCGCCGGGCGTGTCATACTGTCCGAGCCAGGTCGCATCGGAAGATCCGATCGACGCCGTTCGCCAGCACGGAAGTGAGCGACCGATGCCGGAACGCGGTGACGAACGGCCGGAATCGTCCGATTCCGCCCGGCGGCTCGACGTCCTGGACGGGCTGCGCGGGATCGCGGCGCTGTACGTGGTCCTGCACCACGCGGCGACCGAATTCACCGAAGAATCGCTCTCAACGGCGGCGCGACTGGTCCGTGCGGGACTCCGACCCGGCCACTTCGCGGTGGCCGTCTTCATTGTCCTCTCGGGCTTCTGCCTGTTCCGGTCGGTCCTGTGCTCGACGGATCGTCGATTGCAGGGAGGGTTGATCGGCTATCTCGGCCGACGGGCACGGCGTATCTTGCCACCGTATTATGCGGCACTAGCCGCCTCGATGTTGCTGATCGCCAACGTCCCAGGGCTGGACCGTCCCACGGGATCGCGCTGGGACCGGGCATTGCCGGCGTTCGAGCCGGGAGTCGTGGTCTCGCACCTGATCCTGGTGCATAACCTGAATGAACGCTGGATCTTCAGAATCGACCCACCGCTCTGGAGCGTGGCGACCGAGGCGCAGATCTATCTGGTCTTCCCGGTCTTGCTCATGGTCTGGCGCCGGCTCGGGATCAGCGTGACATTGGCCGTCGCCTTGCTCCTAGGCTTCGGCATCGCCATGTTCGCCGAGGTCTGCCAACAACCCGCACTGGCGCAGCTCTGTCCCTGGTACCTCGGGCTCTTCGCGATGGGTATGACTGGAGCCTCGTGGGCCAGTTCCGGGTGTGTGATTCGCGGAAGTCGGGTCACGACATGGACGACGGGATTCCTGGCCGTGGTGCTCGGGTTTGCCGCGTCGCGGACCGACGCGATCGATCGATCGGTGATGTTCATGGACCTGATCGTCGGCGCGGCCTCAACGGTGCTGATCGTCGTCCTGACTCGCCCCGGACGCCGCCATGGCTTACTCGCGTCCAGGCCGGCTCGGAGGCTGGGAGCCTTCTCGTACAGTCTCTACCTGACCCACTTCCCGGTCCTGGCCCTGGCCGGGAAGATCCTTCGGGCTGAGCGGTGGGCCACGGAGAGTCGGTTCTGGGGGCTGGTGCTGATCGGAGTACCTGGTTGCCTGCTCGTCGCGAGCGGTTTTTACTGGCTGTTCGAGCGTTCCCGGCCGAATCCGATCGAGCCCCACTCCCTCAGCGCACTGCGCTGGCTTTTGAGCTCCCCACCCTCACGCCTTCTTCTGCGGCGCGAAGCGCATCGGACCGGGACTTGCCGGGTGGAAGCGGCATCGCGCCCGTTCCTCGATAGCCGATCGGAAACGGGTCGGTCTGGTGGACACACCGGAAGATCTTGACCGTCTGGAGCACGGTCCCCTTGCGTACGATGGGAAATGAGCCGAGCGGCTCGACCCGGGTGAACCACGGACTGTACAGCTCGGCCGGCACGATGCTATCGACAAGCTGTAGGAAGATCCCGTCCCGCCCGACCCATTGCTCAGGCCGACCCCAGAACGTGAAGCTCGCGAGTCGCGATGATAGCAGGCGATCGCGTCCCGGACGTCCTTCCCCGCGCCAATGGTTCCCTGGTTACCCGGGTCGGCGGCCATGGCCAGCTCGGAGCTGAATCGCCAGCCCTCAGTGAAGAAGAACGTGTTGGGTTCGTCAAGAAGCCCACGGCGTCTCAGCTCGGCGGCGATCTGGCGCCATCGGATGGTGTCCACCGTAGGGTCGACGCGGGGCGAAATCACTCCCAGGAGCCGGCCCTTGTCGTCCTGCAACAGACCCGTGCGCGCCTGGACCACGAAAAGGCAGCCGAGCACGACGGGTACCAGACCGATCGCCACGAACCTGAGGCCCTGGACTCGCGGCCTGGACTCGAACCGTTGCGCCCAGACCCGGCCGAGGAGCGGCATCAGCGCCACGAAGCCGATCAGCGGCCAGTGCGGCATGATCCGGCGAAAGGTGGCAATCGACATGAAGAGCGCAAGCACCGGCAACGCCTCGCAGACGAGGAACGCCTCAGCCGCGCTCCAGCTTCGCAAGCCGCGCCGGAGCAAACCGACCAGGACGACGAGCAGAGATACCCAGATCCAGGGAGTCATGTACAGAATTTGGCCGACCAGCGCTTCGAGAAACATCTCGGGCTGAAGCCCGTGGAAGCCTCCGGCCCGGTTGCTCTGGTAGGCGAACGACGCCCAGCCGTGGGCGGCGTTCCAGGCAATGACCGGCGTGAACATCAGGCCGCCGATCGCCATGCCGAGATAAGGCCCCGGCGTCCGCAAGATGCGCAGGGCCGAGGGACGCACCAACAGGTAGAGGCCCACTCCCGCCGGCAGGAGCACGGCGTGGTACTTGCTCAAGAGCGGCGCAGCCCCACGCCAGACCGACCCCGACCCACGCCCGGGTCGCCCTGCCGCTCGCCCCGTCGCGCTCTGACGCTTCGAGCGCGACGAGCAAGCGGTCCAGGGTCAAGATCCAGAAGAAGACGAGCGGGCCGTCTGGCTCGGCAAAGGTGGCGATCATCAAGCCAAAGAACAGCGTCGAGTTCAAGATCAACGCGGTCATGAAACCGGCGCGATCGTTGAACGCGCGGGTCGTCAGTCGCGCGAGCAGCCAGGTCGCCCCGGCGAACAGGCCGATGAATCCGAGCCTGAGACCCAGCTCCGGTCCTAGTCCAAGTCCGCGCGCCGTCCAGATCCCCAGGGCCGAGACCAGACCCGTCATCGGTGGGTGGTCGAAATAGCCCCAGTCGAGGTGATGAGCATACATGTAATAGTATGCCTCGTTCGTGTACCCCCCAACGCTGGCGGCCCAGGTCAGCCTGAGCACTGCGGTACCCACGATCAAGAGCCCGAGCGCGCGGCGTGACGTCATCCCTGACCTCCTGGCTTGTCTCAAAGTGGCCCCACGGACGCCGGCAAGACATCGACGGCGCCGGGGGCCTCTTCTCCATACCGAAAAGCGGAAGACGGGCCGCCGGTGCGGCGCTCTTTCTTTACAAGAGGGCCGGTTCACAATGCGTCCCATCGCCGTGCGTACTTTAATCCGAACCGACAATATCGGGGAGAGCGACTGACGCCAATTTCGAGTTCGCAAGGACACAAATTCGACATCCGCGGCGCTCGTCACCCCCGCGACGAGACGCTCGCGACAGCATGGATTGACGACGGGCAGGGCAGTCCTACAATACGGCCAGGTGGTCGGCCTCCAAATCGTCAGCCGACAATCTCGCACGAATCGATCAGGTGGTCCATCGACCGAAAAACTCGCATGATCCGCACCGAAGACGTTGGCCATGACGTGACCACCGCAGTCCTTCTGATCGCGCACGGCAGCCGTCACGCCGCGGCCAACGCCGACCTGTTCGAGCTGGCGGCACGGTTCGAGGCGAGCGGCGATCACCCGATTGTCGAGGCGTCGTTTCTGGAGCTGGCCGAGCCTGATATCCCTGGTGGCGGCAGGCGTTGCGTCGATCGAGGCGCGCAGCGTGTGCTCATGGTGCCCTATTTTCTCGGCCGGGGTCCACATCGTCCGCGACCTGTCGGCCGCCCGCGACGAACTTCAGGGGCGCTTCCCCGAGATTGAGTTCCGGCTCGGCCCGCCGCTGGGCCCGCATCCGCTGCTCGATGCGCTGGTGGCCGAGCGAATCCGCCAGACCGAGCTCGTGCCAGCCGCTCGATCTGCTTCAGGATTGGATTTTGACGCCCTCACAACGGGCGTTGACACAAATCGAACGAAGCACTAGCGTACGACGTCCGATGTTCTCCAGGGAGGGAGAATCCCGCCTCGCCGTTGATTCAACGAGGCAGCAATGGAGTGACCTGCCGATGTCGACGTCCCCGTCTCCGTCAGAGTCGTCCGCAACGTCCACGAATTCCACACCCGAACGTCCCTCCGAGCCAATCGCGGTGCCAGCGCTTGACCTGAAGGCGCAGTACCGTTCGATCCGCGACGAGATCGAGCCGGTGGTCCAGGCCGTCCTCGAAAGCCAGGGGTTCGTCCTCGGCCCCGAGGTTTCCGGTCTCGAGGCCGAGATTGCGCGTTATTGTGGGGCCGCCCACGGGATCGGTTGCGCATCGGGTTCCGACGCCTTGCTCCTGCCGCTCCTGGCGCTGGGGATCGGCCCGGGGGACGAGGTGATCACCTCACCTTACACCTTTTTCGCTACCGCGGGCTCGATCTGGCGGACCGGCGCGAAGCCCGTGTTCGTCGATATCGACCCGGTGACCTATAACCTCGATCCCGGCCAGCTCGAAGCGGCTGTCACGCCTCGAACCAAGGTGGTCATCCCGGTCCATCTGTACGGTCAGACCGCCGACATGGACGCGATCAATATCATTGCCTCGGCCTACGGACTGACCGTTTTGGAGGACGCCGCCCAGGCCATCGGCGCGGCCTTTAACGGCCGGCGGCTGGCACACTGGGTCAGGTGGCCGCGTTCAGCTTTTACCCTTCCAAGAACCTGGGAGGCTTCGGCGACGCCGGGATGGTGACGACCGACGACCCCGAGCTCGCCCGTCGGATGGGACGGCTCCGGGTCCACGGCATGGAGCCGAAGTACGTTCATCACGAGGTTGGCTTCAACTCGCGGCTCGACGCGCTGCAAGCCGCGGTCCTGCGCGTAAAGCTCCGCCACCTCGACGCGTGGACTGAAGCCCGTCGATTGGCTGCCGATCGGTATCGCGCTCTGGTTACCGAGTTCGGACTGGCCGATGTTGTGGTGCTCCCGGTTGAGCTTCCCGACCGGTTTCACGTCTATAATCAGTTCGTCATTCGGGTCGCCGCCACGATCCGTGACGATCTCCGCGCCTACCTCTCCAGCCGTCGAATCGGGACCGAGATCTATTACCCGATTCCGCTCCATCTCCAGACCTGTTTTGCCGGGCTTGGCTACTCCGCCGGGGATTTCCCCGTTGCCGAGGCCGCCGCGAGCGAGACCCTGGCCTTGCCGATCTATCCCGAACTGTCGGAAACGGCCCAGCACTACGTCATCGCCGAGACCGCCCGGTTCATGGCGGGTCGGCAACAGGTACCGGGTTCGGCCGGCGGCTCAACCGAGGGAAACAAGAACGGGGAGCGGGCCGCCTGAGCCCACTCCCTGATCCTGATTCGATTGGCTAACGCCAGTGAGGCGGGTTGGCCATTTGATTCATAAGTCGTCATCAAGGTCGGAGCGCTCGTCGTCGTCCTCGTCGTCGAACCGGCGGTTTCTTCCCAGTTCCTGCATCCGCAGCACGTCGTTAAGCATTGCGATCGATTGCTTGTGAAGGTAGGACAGCCGCGACTTGGAGCATCCGACGGCCTTCGCGGCCTCGCTGTGGTTTCGATCGTTGATATAGATTTCACGACATGCGGCCGCGTGCAGGCTGGGAAGCCGGCCCAGCCAGTTCTCAAACGTCTCGCTCGATTCGTAGTCCTCCTCGACGCTCCGATCGTTCTGAGACCTGACAAGAAGATCATTCTCCTCAATGTTGCTGCTGAAGGGAACGAATAAAGGAAACTCCCCCTCGACATCTTCGTTGGGATCGATCGGGAGCTGGCGCTGAACATCGCGGAGGGCACCCCAGATCCGATACCGCACAAAGGTCGAGAACCGGACGTTCCGCGATGAGTCGAACGCCTGAGCCGCCTCGACCAGCGCGAGGCAAGCGGCCGATTCGAGCTCGTCGCTAACGCTTGGCCAGGCCTTCTTGAGTGGCTTGGCCAACGAACGGGCCAGCGGCAAATATCGCGCGGCAAGGTCTTGCTGTTCGGTCGAGAGCCGTTCACGATTAGCCGAATCCACCGACGCACGCGATTGTTGCGGTTTTTGACGTTTTAGCGATTTCCAATCGGTTCTCGTTGCGGACTTGCGCTGCGACCTGGCGGCGTTTTTCTTGTCGAGCCAGGTATCGATCGGCGGGTTGCGTTTCATGGGTGCCTCCCCTTTGCTCGTCTAGAAATCGAAAGGATGGAAAATCCAGCGTTGGGCTAGTGAATCGATCATTCGCCCGAAGTCGGTTCCGAAAGAGCGGGATCGAGCCGGGCCAGCAGGCGGCGGGCTTCGATCCGGTTGGCTCGCAATTGCGTCAGAACGCGTGACCGGCTCTCGCGGACCGAGGACTCGTACGCCCGTCCAAGGATAGGGTTGGAGCCGGGCCGGGCCAGATAGGTCCGTACCGTTCGCAGCCTGAGGGTCAAGCGCTCCAGCTCCCGCGCGAATCTCGCACTGCACCGCGTCAGTCGGACCAGGCGGTCAAGATCGCCCTCCGGCGCGGCCACTGACCCAACCGTCGTCGGACCTGCTTCGACAAGGACACACAATGCGGATGGACTGACCATCGAACCGCCCTCACCCTGTTTCGGGATGCTGATCACAGGCTTCCTGTCAATATAGGCAATATACAGCCCATAAACAGGATGTCTATTCTGTAAACGAAATTTTTGACGACGGAATTCCAGGGAATCTTGTGAAATACGTTGTCTTTTCCGTGATAAATGGACCATTATGGCCCGGAAACGGGAAAACTTGAGAGATCCTGACGGGGCCGATCAAGACCCCGAGTGGACCGCGCGCATGCGTGAGCACCTGCTCGCATGGCATCGCGAGGAAGGACGGGTCTTGCCGTGGCGGCAGCAGCGCGACCCTTACCGGGTCCTGGTGTCGGAGTTGATGCTCGTACAGACCACGGTGGCCGCAGTTATCCCCTATTTCGAGCGATTCCTGGCCCGGTTTCCGACGGTCCAATCGCTGGCGGAGGCGGATGAGTCGGATGTCCTGAAGCTTTGGGAGGGATTGGGATACTATCGACGCGCCCGACAACTTCACGAGGCCGCGCGGGCGATCGTGAGGGACCACGGCGGCGAGGTTCCGGCCGAACCCGAGGCGCTGGCGGCCCTGCCAGGAGTAGGGCGGTACATCGCGGGGGCGATTCGCTCGTTCGCGTTCGACCAGTCCGCCCCGATCCTTGAAGCCAACACCCAGCGCGTGCTAGCACGCTGGCTCGCCTGGCGCGGTGAGATCCGATCTTCACAAACTCAGACCCGTCTCTGGGAAGCGGCTTCGCGGCTTGTCCCGAAAACGGGAGCCGGGGCCTTCAACGAGGCGTTCATGGATCTGGGTGCGTTGATCTGTGCCCCCAGAAACCCGGCGTGTCTGTTCTGCCCAGTTGCCCGTGACTGCCAGGCTCATCAGCTCGGCATCGAGAATCAGATACCTTTGATCGCTCCGAAAGCCGCTCCGCGGGTCGTGGTCGAAGCGTGCGCCCTGGTTCAGCGCAACGACCGATGGCTGCTCGTTCAGGCGCAGGGGGGGGACTCTGGCAAGGATTCTGGGAATTCCCGACCATTCATCTCGAAGGCGCCGACCCGGCGGCAAGACGCCGTTCGATCGCCTCGACCTCGATCGCGGACCTCGTCGAGGGTGTCCGGCGACTGACCGGAGCGGCGATCGAGCTAGCCTCGGAGGCTCCTGTGGCGACGATCCGGTACAGCGTGACCCGTCACAGGGTGGAGCTCCGCGCGTATCGAGCCGTGGGTATCAGCGAGCCGCTAACGGCAGGCCCCGGACTGGCGCAGGCCGCATGGGTAACCCCGGACTCAATCGCGGACTACCCGCTGGGATCGGCACAGCGACGGCTCGCGCGGCAGCTTGAAACCGGGGGCGACGGCCGCGATAGGCCGGGGCCGTGACATCCCTGGTATTCCTCTTCCTGGATCTCCGGGAAAGTCGCCCGCGGACTTGCTCGGAACCCGATCGTGCTCTAGAATGACTCAGTTGATGGACGGCGAGGGCGCTAACGAATCGGTCGGATCGGATCGTGGGCGGCGGATCGAACCCGACTGGAGTCCTCGGGCGCGCGATCGGACCAGTGCAAGACCCACCGATTAGCCTCTGTTTCTTCTTTTTAAAGCAAACAATCGGACAGATTCGGCTATTATTGACAGCGTCGAATGGCCGATGTTCAAAGCCGAGGACCGGCTTGTCGCGTCTTGGCGGATTGAGCCGGGCGGGCCGAGGCGTGGGCTTTGGTTGCGCTGTGTCGCCACAACGAGTCGATCGACCTGAAACGAGGGATGAGAAATGCCATCGGGTAAGGACATCAGCGGAGGTGGCTCGTCGGGGGGCGGACGTCGCGGTGGCGGCTCCCCTTCCGGGACGGCCGGTGGCACCAAGAAGAACGCCTTCTGTTCGTTCTGTCGCAAGAGCTATCGCGACGTCGGTCCGCTGGTGGAAGGGCCGGGGGACGTTTACATCTGCGGCGAGTGCATCGAACTGTGCCAGTCGATCCTCGACCAGGAGCGGCGGCGCCGCGGAGTACCCAAAACGCTCTTCACCGACATTCCCACCCCGCGTGAGATCAAGGAACAGCTCGATCAGTATGTGATCGACCAGGATCGGGCCAAGAAAGTGCTCTCGGTCGCGGTTCATAACCACTACAAGCGGTTGGTCCACGGCGAGGATCCCGAATCGGCGGTCGAACTCGATAAGTCGAACATCCTCCTGATCGGTCCGACCGGTTGCGGAAAGACGCTGCTGGCGCGAACCTTGGCGCGTATTCTCAACGTGCCGTTCGCCATTGGCGATGCCACCACGTTGACCGAGGCCGGCTATGTGGGCGAGGACGTCGAGAACATCCTCCTGAAGTTGTTGCACGCCGCCGATTTCGATCTCGAAAGCGCCCAGCGCGGTATCATCTACATCGACGAGATCGACAAGATCGGCAAGACCAGCCACAACGTCTCGATCACGCGCGACGTCTCGGGCGAGGGTGTTCAGCAGGCGCTTTTGAAGATGCTCGAGGGGACGGTGGCCAACGTCCCTCCACAGGGGGGCCGAAAGCACCCCGAGCAGCAATATATCCAGATGGACACGACCAATATCCTGTTCATCTGCGGCGGGACCTTCGTCGGGCTCGATAACCTGATCGCGCGGCGGGTCGGGCGCAAGACCATCGGCTTCGGTAGCCAGTCCGAGGCCGAGCATAACCACGAGCTCGGCGCCTTGCTCGACCGGGTGACCTCGGACGATATCCTCGAGTTCGGCATGATTCCCGAATTCGTCGGCCGCCTCCCCGTGATCTGCCCGCTCATGCCCCTGGACGTCGACGCCCTGGTCCAGATCATGACCGAACCGCGTAACGCACTGGTGAAGCAATACCGCCGCTTCTTCGAGATGGAAGGAGCTGACCTCGAGTTCACCCCTGAGGCCCTCGTCGAGATCGCCCGGCGCGCCAAGACCAAGGACACCGGCGCCCGCGGCCTGCGATCGATCGTCGAGGAAGTGATGCTCGACATCATGTACGAGCTTCCCGACCGGAGCGCCAAGGAAAAGGGGCGGTTCGTTGTCACCCCCGAGGTCGTCCGCAAAGAAAAGAGCCTCTTCGACGTTCCGCCCGTACCGCTGACGCCACCCAAAGGGGCGGAACGGAAGAAAGAAAGCGCCTGAAAGGTAGGCTGCAGGAGCCGGGGGGGTTTGGTTGATCGATGGGTTGGCGAAGCGCCTTGCGACGCCAACCCCGATCTCGTGCTGTGCTCACTACCGGGCCAGCTCACAGAGGATCGCCAGGCCGCGATCGAGGGTGGCATCCGCGACGGCGTACGACAACCGGAAGTGGGTGTCGCGACGGCTGAAGACGTTGCCCGGGATGAGCAGGAGGTTGTGGGCGATCGCGGCGGAAACGAACTCGGTCCCGCTACCCCACGGTGCGCGCGGAAACGCGTAGAAGGCGCCGGTCAAAGCCGAGAGCTCGTAGAGGCCGGATAACGCATCGACGACGCGATCGCGCTTCCGGCGATAGGCCTCGATCTGGGCCGACAGATCGCGCTCCAGGGCAACGAGACCGGCGTACTGGACCATGCTCGGCGCGCAGATGAAGCTAAACTGCTGGAGCTTGGCCATCTCGGCGATCAGCCGGCCGGGCCCGTGAGCGTAGCCGAGCCGCCAGCCGGTCATCCCCTGCGACTTGCTGAAACCGTCGACGACGAGGACGTCCGGGTTGTAGGTCGCGGGTGTGGTGAAGGGACCGTCGTAGCAGAACGACGAATAGACCTCATCGCTGATCAGGAGCAGGTTGCGGCGGCGGCAAAGCTGGGCCAGGGCCTGGACGTCGGCCGACGAGGCGACAGCGCCGGTCGGGTTGTTGGGCGAATTGACCAGCACGCACTTGGTGCGCGGGGTGATGGCCGCGTCAACCTTGTCGATGTCGATGCGGAAGTCCGGGTAGGTGTCGACCAGAATCGAGGTCCCCCCCGCCAGCGCGACGAGGTTGTTGTACATCACGAAGTAGGGGTCGAAGAGGATCACCTCGTCACCGGGATCGACGACCGAACAAAGCGCCAGGAGCAAGGCTCCCGAGGAGCCCGAGGTGACCATGACCCGACGATCGGGGTGGCCGAACCGGGAGTCGACGGCGGTCTGCAACGCCTCGCGGAGTGAAGGTAGCCCCTGAGTGAGGGTGTAGGCGTTGTGACCCTGTTCGATCGCATCGATCGCTGCCGCCTTGACTGGCTCGGCGACGTCGAAGTCGGGCAGGCCGATCGAGAGGTTGATCGGGTCCTTCATGCCTTTGGAGAGTTCGAACGCCTTGCGGATGCCCGAGGCCTCGATCCGGTTCATCCGTGCGGCGATCCAGGCGTCGTTCACGATTCGTCGAGCTCCTCGCGGTTTCCAAGGTGCCGTGTGATGGCGTCGTTGCGACCCGAAACCAACAGTCTATCAGGACGCGGGGCGTTGCCAAAGCCGGAGCCTTCGCGTACCTTTGAAACGCGAACGGGGCAAGATCACCCCGCGTCACCCAACCGGAACGCCCCGAAAGCGATGCTTCGTTATTTCCTGGTTCTGGCCGTCACCGACGGGTCGCTCCTGGTCGCGAGCTTCGTCCTTGGCCTCATGGCCAGCGCCGAACCGCGCGGGCCGGGTGCGGTCTGGCACGGGGTACACGTCCTGTTCGCGTTGGCGACGACGATGGCGACGCTCGCGGTGCATTCGATCGCCTATACCTACTTCCTCGCGACCGGCAAGTGGGCCAAGGAAGTGGTGCGGGTTTATCGGCTTCCCGAATGGATCAACACCCAGGCCAAGAAGAACAAACGAAAGGCGTTCCGGTTCGAGTTCTGGAGCATGGTCTTGATTGCCGTGACGGCCTGGCTCGGCGCGGCGGCCGACACTTCGGGAACGAGCCCACTGTGGCATCTGGCGATCGCGTCGGTCACGCTGGCGTTCAACCTCGGTACCTTCGTGGTTGAGTACGCCGTCATTGTCGCCCAGGTCCGCCTCCTGCTCGAAGTCAAGGCGCAGGCCGACCGACTCCGCGCGGCCAGCCTCGAAGCCGGCACCACATCACCGTCGTCGGTGGAACAGAGCTAATTATTATTGAACGTGGAGAAAGGGAACCGTTGTCGCCCCTGAGGATCGTCGTCCTGATCGTGCTGGTGGACCTGCTCGGGTTCACCCTGGTGATGCCGTTGCTGGCCCCCTTTGCGCAGGAGTACGGGTTCAGCGGCGGACAGATCGGCCTGCTCTACGCGGCGTTTCCCTTCTGTCAGCTTGTGGCGGGCCCGATTCTGGGTCGACTGAGCGACCGGTACGGCCGACGGCCTGTTCTGATCGTCAGTCAGGCGGGAACGGCGGTCTCGTTCCTGATCCTGGGACTTTCGCACAACTTCACGGTCATGCTTCTGGCCCGGATGCTCGACGGAGCCTCCGGTGGAAATATCCTGGTGGCCCAGGCGTACGTGGCTGACGTGACGGCCCCCGAGGACCGGGCCCGCGGGTTGGGGCTGATCGGCATGGCGTTCGGCCTGGGCTTCGTGCTCGGGCCGCTCCTGGGAGGACTGCTGGTCGCCTTGCCGATCGACCCGGCCTGGCGACTGCGACTCCCATTCCTGGTAGCCGCCGCGTTCTCGAGCCTCGCGCTGATCCTGGTCTGGACCCGGTTACCCGAGTCGGTTCCGCTCGTTAATGATCATTCCAGACGGACCCCAGCGCGGCGTCCTGAGCATTCGGGGCCTGGCCGATACGATCCGCCTTCCTGGTATCGGGCTCCTGGTCGGGATCGGGGCGATATCGGTCCTGGCCTTCGCCGCGCTGGAGGGGACGTTCAGCCTCTATCTCAAGGAACGACTCGGGTGGACTCCCGAAGGCGCCGCGTTCGGTTTCGCCATGCTGGGACTGATCAGTGCGTTCGTTCAGGGGGGATTGATCCGTCGCCTCGTCCCCCGGTTCGGCGAGCCGCGACTGATCCTCGTTGGACTGGCGACCGTCTCCGTCGGCTTTGCCGCACTGGCGGTCCTGCAAAGCTGGCCGGCGGTCTTCGGGGCGATCTGCGCCGTCGGGGTTGGCCAGGGCCTGGTCAGCCCGAGCGTCGCGGGCCTGCTCTCGCGAATTACGCCCGCCAGTGAGCAAGGCGCGGTCTTCGGTACCTATACCTCGGCTCAGACACTCAGCCGGATGGTTAACTATGCGGTGGCCAACCTCGTACTCGAACGGTGGGGGTCGGCCGGACCTTACTGGGAAGCGTGCGCGATCGCCGCGCTTGGGCTCGCCCTTGCCACTCGTGTAATCCGGGCGCCGATTCCGGCGCGGCCGTTGCCGAGCGAGCAGCCTGATGAACATCGCGATCGAGATAGCCACCGATCCGTTCCGGATCGAGATAGCCCGGATGGGTCAACACCGTTGCCACCTCGTCGGGCCGTCGAATCACGATCTCGACCGCCTCGATCAGCGCGCCGGGACCTCCGTTCATGAGCCGGCCTGAGAAATCGCCTCCCGGACGGCCAGGACGATCGAATCGCTTGAGAATCGACCAGAGCCGGCGCGCCGCGGCGCTGGATGACTCGACCGCCGGGCCCTTTTTGGTTAGCTCGACCGCCGCGGCGCGGAGACTGCCGGGATCGGTCCTGGCCCAATCGAAGAACGCCCGGTTGATCCTCGGTGTCGGGACGCGCTTCAACCCCTCGCCCCAGAACCGGGCCAGGAACGGTGCATGATCGTGGACCCACGCCGGCGCCTGGAAAATCGGCTCGGACTGCGGCGGATCAGTTCCCACGCACAGGAGACTCCAGCGCCCACGCCCGGGCCGCGGCCGTCGGATCGTCGACGGTCGCCACCCGTAGGTTGTCGAGCGCCCGCGGCCGGACCGCATACCAGGGCTGCATCGCGAAGAGCAGGCGCGTCAAGGGAGCAGCCTTGGAGTCCTGTGTCAGAAGCAAGACGTAGGGGAACGCTTGCGGATCACGCTGGCCGACCACCAGGTCACCGCGGAGCTCGCCCAGCGACTGAAGCTCGGTGAACGTTGGCGTGGTTATCCGTTCGTTCAGAAAGTCAAGCACCGCGCCCCGGGGTAGCTCGGTGTTCAGGTCGGCGAGCACCGTCGGGTTGAAAGCATCGAACCAGTATGACAGCTCGAACCCGCGTTGCCAGGCGCCGCGCGGTCCGCCGACAAGCTCGTTGTAATACGACAGTTCGAACGGGTGTACCTTGATCAATTGCCAGGCCGCGGGTGTCAGAACCATCAGTGCCACCACGACCTTGAGTCGCCGATCGAACTTGCGCCGGAGATCCGGATTCCGGGCCAATCCCGCCAGCAGATCCGCCATCCCGACCATTCCCCAACCCACCTCGGCCGACAGGAAGAAAAACGTCGGCAGGAACAGGCGCACGCCATCGTGCGCGGGAGTGTCCAGCATCCGCAGGATGGGAAGCGTCGCCAGTTGGATCAGAAAGAAGAGCGGCAGCGCGTCGTGACGGGCATTTTTCAGCGTGCGGACCAGGCCGAAGATCGCGGCGATCAGCAGGCTGGAGGGAACAGTAACCGCCAGGAGCACCCACGCATTATGCCAGGGAAGACTGAATTTATAAATTTCACCAAGATAATAAATTTGGATATCTGGAAGTGCTCCTTCACGATTAGTATTTAACATGTAATAATGAGCCAGTCTAGGCAGGGTCTCGCGCCACCAGGCGGGGTTGCCCAGCCAGGCGACGAGCGGGCCGAAGGCGAGCATCGATTCCCACGTCTCCAGGGCCGGGCGCTCCGGTCCCCACACCGGGTGCGCTGGCAAGAGCCGGGCCAGACCCCGGCGGATCAGCCAGACCAGAGCCGGTACCGCGAGGATCGCGCCGGGGATGATGCTGGGGGGTCGGTCGATGAACAAGCTGGTCCTCATCGGCGGAGGCAACTCATGGGTCAGTCGCACGATCTCGACGAACGACACGCCGAGCGGCGCGGCCAGGCCGGCCGTCGTCACCACGCCGTCGATCCAGGCGGCGCGCACCGCCAGGCTGGAAAAACGTGCGCGGCAAGCGTGTTACGGCCAACCACGCCAGAAGCGGCAGGACCACCATGACGGCCGCCATCTTCTCGACGAACGCCAGGCCCAGGAGCACCCCGACCAGCACGCGCCAGCGCCGCGCGCCCGGCTCATTCAAACCCTTCCAGAATGCCAGCGACGTCGCCACCCAGAGCAAGAGCCCCGGCGTGTCGGTCCCCGCGAGATGGGCGTCGCCGTAGACCCGGGGGATCAAGAAGAGCGCCAGCGCCGCGACCCCGCCCACCGTCGTGCCATAACGACGCGCCAGGAACTGATACCCCAGCACGATCGTGGCCGCGAACTCGAAGACCGACGCCAGTCGACGCGCCGGGACGTCCTTGACCCAGGGACCGAAGAGGGTGTACGTCAGCAAATCAAGCTGGCCTGCCAGCGGAGGATGAAAATTGATCCCGTGCCGGCCGTACGGCCAGTAATAGAGCAACGCATCGGGCGCGAGCAGCGCGCTGACCTCGGACCAGCTTCTCGCCCCGGCCAGACGCTCCCACCATTGCGCCGAGACAAGCTGACTGTAACGATACGCGGGTTCGTCCCACGTCAGACCGATGTCCCCCGTCGTCGGCAGAGACGCCGCCAGGACCAGCGCCAGCACGGCGATGAGCGCCGCCCCACGCCACCTTCGTCCCATCACTTCTTGCCCCGACTTCGGCCATTGCGACGACACAATATTCTCCAAACTACCCAAAATCTCTATTTACTAAAATCAGGATTGGCAAACCAAGGATTGTCTTTTATCCTATCTACCGGAAGGGTGCTTTTTCGCCCAGTCTCTTGATTCGAGCAGGATGGGTGGAGAGGGCACCGGGTCGTTCGACCAGTCCAGCATCGTGGATGTTCACCGACAGGAGCGAGACTGATGCGAGAGGCGTTGAAAGTTCTGATTTTCGGGGGCGTGGCGAGCACGCTCTTGCTGGCGGGAAACGCGCAGGCGTTCCACTTCAAGAAGAAAGCGTGCCCGGAGCCCCAGCCGTGTGCCGCGCCGGTGGCAACGCCGCAGTGCGTGACGCCGGCGCCGCAGTGTCCGCCGCCAGCGGAGTGCCCACCGCCGAAGAAGTGTTGCATGGGTGGGCTTTTCGGGGGCAAGCATACCATGTTCTGCAAGGTGGGCCATCCGCCGAAGTGCGAGCGTCAGCCGTGCATCGTGCCTCCCTGCGCGCCGCCACCGATTCCGTGCCCGGTGGTCTATGCGCCGGCACCTTCGGCCCAGTGCCCGACCCCTTCGGCCCAGGCCACGGGACAAGGCTCCTGAAGCATGGATCGACTCGCGTCGGATCGCGGGACCGGACAATAAACGGCGGGAGGCAAATTGCCTTCCGCCGTTTATTCTTCTCGGTCAGACCGGATCGCGTCAATCGTGTTGATCGGCGGGGCGGGGGTCGATCGATGGAAGCGGGAACAGGATTGAGGGGATATGCTCGTCCCTCATGATCCGCTCGATCCGCCGAACGAACGACGGATTCGCGGCGGATACGTCCTGTTGCTCGTTGGGGTCCTTTGAAAGGTCATAGAGCTCGATCGCGGTCTGGCCCTTGGCCAGCTTGGGCCGGACGCCTTTCCAGTTGCCGAGGCGGACGGCCTGCTGGCCTCCGTAGCTGGCGAATTCCCAGTAGAGAAACGCGTGCCTCGACTGCTGGTCGGGATGCCCCAGCAAGGTCGGCGCCAGACTGTTTCCATCAACCCCGCGTGGAATGCGGCTCGAAGCCCCGACGAGATCAAGAATAGTTGGCAGGAGGTCGGGCAGGTAACCGGGCACGTCGGAGGTGGCGCTGGGCGGGATCGACCCTGTCCATCGGGCGATCAGAGGGACCCGGATTCCCCCTTCATAGACCGAGCCCTTGAGTCCGCGGAGGCTGCCGGCCGAGGCGAAGAACGCACTGTCGGAACCGCCCAGACGATCGTAGGTCGGCCCGTTATCGGAGGTGAATAGGACCACGGTGTCGGCGTCGAGTTCCAGAGTGTGGACCAAGTCCATGATCCGGTCGACGCTCCGGTCCATCCGCGTGACCATCGCCGCGTAGGCGGCCCGAGGAGCCGGGTGGGGCAGGTAGCCGTGCTTGCCATCATACGAAGGGTCATCCCAGAGCCCCCTGTACTCGGCCAGTGCGTCCTCGGGCACCTGGATCGCCAGATGCGCGATCGTGAACGGCAGGTACAGGAAGAACGGCCGATCCTTGTGCGCCGGATGAACGAGAGGGCCTCGGCCTCGAACAGGTCGTGCGAATACTGACGGCCGGTGAGACCGCCGTCATTACCCGCCAGCGTGACCCGCTCGCGATCGTTCCAGAGGTAGGTGGGATAGTGGTTGTGCGCGTGCCGCTGGCAGTTGTACCCGAAGAAATGATCAAACCCCTGCCGTAGCGGATCGCCCTCGGAGCCTGGCGGACCAAGTCCCCATTTCCCCATGGCGCCCGTCGCGTATCCCTGGTCGTGCAACAGCTCGGCGAGCGTTACCTCCGAGGCTGGGATCGGCGTCTGGCCTTCCGGCTTGACCTCGCGGTTGTCGCGGACCCAGGAGTGTCCCGTGTGCTTACCCGTCATCAGTGTGCAGCGCGAGGGAGCGCAGACCGGCGACCCGGAATAGAACTGCTGGAACCGGATGCCTTCCGCCGCGAGCCGATCAATCGACGGCGTATGAATCCTGGTTTGCCCGTAACAGCCGAGCTCGGCCCATCCCAGGTCGTCGGCCATGATCAAGATCACGTTGGGCGGGCGGTCGCGGTGAGCCGGAGCGTCCGGTACCGCCTCGGCCCTGGTACTGCTGGCCGCACCCAACACCAGGGCTAACAGGACCATACAGCAATATCGAAGCAATATTATTAACATTTTCTCATTTAAAAATCATAATGTCCTGTGATCGCACCGCGCAGCCAGCGCCCGGATGGTCCGTGAAGGGCCGGTCAGTAGGAATCGGCGCTGAGGACTTCGCTTCCGCCGGTGGTCGAGAGAGCGCGCCAGATATTGAGGCTGATCGAATTTTTCATGAACTTGACCGAGCCATCGCACATGCCGGCGTTCACACCGCCGGGATGACGGCTCCGCGCGGAGATCAGAAGGCCGGAAGTCGAAGTCTGACCCTGGGTGCTGCACGGGGGGTTGGTGGGAATGGCGGGCTTGCAATAGCCACCGCTGGGCAAAATGTCGGGTAGCGACGTATTGGGCGTGCCCCACGAGCTGAAGATCGATCCATTGCTCCACCACCCATAGCCGCGGAGGTCGCCCCCCTGGCCGACAATCACTTCCGAGGTCATTAGCGTATTGCTCAGACCGTCGCGAATCGCGCTGAAATTGAACGTACCGTTGGCGATGCTCATCATGACGCCCGAGCCGTTCTGGCCCACGTTCTGGTCCGGCAGTGGCGAACCGATGTCAGCGAACGGCGCCCCCAGGAACGGGACGCCGAAGTACGGGGTATTCTGGTCGAGATCGGTGTTGCCGAAGTTGACGACCATGTTGTGGGACGTCGGGCCTCCAGCGGTCGTCGGCGTCATGTTGTTACCGTCCGACGGACATTTATATGCATTCACATGACTATGAGTCACAGTTGTGTTGAAGGCCCCGCCGTAGCGCAGCGGCGTGTCGTAGGCGCTGTTGTTCTTGGTGTTGTTGCCCAGGAAGTTGAACGAGTTGAACAGAGCCTGTTGCTCGACCCAGGGGAGGATGAAGACCTGCCACGAGCCGTAGCAGCATCCCTTGATTCCCGGGGGCAAGCTACCATTGGTGTCGTGGTAGTTGTGCATGGCCAGGCCGATTTGCTTCAAGTTGTTGACGCATTGCGCCCGTCGAGCGGCCTCGCGGGCTGCCTGCACCGCCGGCAAAAGCAGGGCGATCAGCACGGCGATGATCGCGATCACCACCAGGAGTTCGATCAAGGTGAAGCCGTTTCGAATCGAACGTACGCTCATCGGACGATTCCTACCTTTCTCGCGAGGGAGAATGAATCGACGCCGCTATGAAGCGGAGTACGATCACGAATAGACAGAAATGCTTATTGTTTATCATTTATTGATCTCAAAATTAAATTGATTGGATTTGTCTTTTGAGACCTCGGCGGTGAGCGTGGTGGCGGTGTTGTACCGGGCGGGAATTAGCTCGCGCGGAGGCCGGGCCTGCGCGCCGGGTTCGGATGGGGCCGTGTCCCGGGTCGTGGAGGGGCCTCCGGAGAAGATCAGGACCTTGTAGCGCCCGGCGACAAGTCCCTCGGACGCGTCGATCCTGTACGAGCCGTCGCGGATCTCGCTACCACCGGGGCCGATTTGCGGTGGGCCGCCCGTCGCAGGCTGAAACTCGATCGTGCCGCCGGGCAGGGGACTACCGTCGAGCGTAACCTTTCCTGCGATCGCCATGCGGGGCGGCCCGTCGTCCGAGCCCGCGCAGCCACTTCCGAGGAAACCGAGAATCAGTAGGAAGCCCGCTGTTCGCGATGGGACTCGCGGTATCATTGATGACCTCATGCGTGGTCCGACCACGGTCGCCCGAACTTGAAGCTTCGGTACCGATCGCCGTGGGGAGTCGGGCCCAGGGATGGATTCGTGGGGTCTGCGGGGCGTTTCGTTGCGGTTGGAGTGTGAACCCAGTTCGTGCAGTCGGGTCTGTATCGATCCGAGGGGTCAAGGAGAGGTGAACCCCGGATCTCGTCGATCAATACGGTATCGTTCAGGGTGTGGCGGGTTTTTCAGTACCTGACGAAGCAGGTCTAATTCGTCGATTCACCGAGGACCACTTTCGGCCGGCGAAGTACACGCGACTTGGCCTGGCGGATGGCTGACGGTGAGACTCCACAATGTAAGGCGATGTCCACATGCGATTCACCTTCGATGGCGGCTCGCCAGAAAAGGTCCCAGGTGCTCGGCTCGAACTCGCCGCGAACGATCTCGAAGGCGCGGCGGAAGACCTCCCCTATCGCCAGCAGGTCGTCGGGCTGTTCGCTGTTGACATCAACGGAATCGGGTTCAGAAACCGAGAGTAACTGATTGTAAAATTTGTACCTCGTTGACCTCTCAGCGCGGGGCGTCGGAACGTGCTGAGGATCTTATGTCGGGTAATCCTCCGGAGCCAGCCGCGGAAGGTGTCGCACTGGGTCTCGCGACGGAAGTTCTTCAGCCCTACGGCAACAGCCTGAAACACTTCCTGGATCCACGTCGTCGACATCGGCGCCCTGGTCGTCCCAGTGTCGGACCAATGGGCCACCAAGGGGCTGTAGAGATAGATCAGACGGGCCCAAGCATCCTGGTCGTGCGCATTGTGACCTGCTCCATCAACGTCAACGAGATGGTACGCCCTGTCGCCTCATGGAGATCAGGTTGGGCCTGAGGTTCCAGCTCGGGGCACCATTCGATCATTCCGATTCGATTCGGGAAATCCTTGGGCTCGATTCAACTCGATCGAACGGCTCGGTAGATCCAGGGACTTGGACCGACTCGAATCCGGGAGAGGATGACAGACAATCGATTCCTGTCACACTACGGCGATAGTAGCGTCGGAGGAACCGGTGCGCCGGAGTCTGCTCTTTGAGTGAGACAGAAGAACCGGCCAGCCGAGGTTATCGAGGTGGAACCACTGCATCTGGTTCACACAGCTCAATCCTAAACGTTACGACGAAGGATGTCAAACGTGCGTCCGACGAAATGTCCTACCCAGGCCGAGTTCTCCGCCTCCAACCTCGGCCACCTCGCCGAGGCGGCGCTCGACCGGGTCGCGGAGCACCTTGAGTGGTGCGAGGACTGGGAGCGGAAGGCCCGCCCGCTCGACGCTCGAATCGATCCCCTTCTCTGAGAGAAGAGATGCGCTCGAGCGCCGCCGCTGCCGGCGCCAGTCCCCACGGCCCGTCGTGGTATGGTGCGCGCACCGATCGAGGCACCCTCGACGGCGACTTACGCTCGCCCGAGCGAAGGTCGCTCGCGGCTCCCCTGGCTGGATGGCTACGAGGTGATCGAGCTGTTCGGGGAAGGGGGGATGGGGATTGTTTACAAGGCGCGACACCTCAAGCGGAACCGCCTGGTGGCGTTGAAGATGATCGGCGGTGGCCGGCGCAAGATCCTGGCCCGTTTCCGCGCCGAGGCCGAGGTGGTCGCTCGTCTCCAGCATCCGTACATCGTCCAGATCGTCGAGATCGGCGGAGGCAAGTCCGAAGGTGAGGAACACGGTGCGGGAGAAGGTAACACCTACAGTGTAGCCTCGCCGAATTTGGTGATCGCGTATCTCGAGGGGCTCGCTCGAAGCGCGGCTGACAGACAAGCCCGAACCGCAGCAGCAGACGGCCGAGCTGATCCGCACGCTGGCTCCTGCGATTGACTACGCCTACCGGCGCGGCATCATCCACCGCGTTGGCGGGCCCAAGATCGCCGACTTTGGCGTGACCAAGCGGCTCGAGTTCATTGGCGAGCTGAAGGGACACCAGGGCGCCGTCTGGGCGGTGGCCTGTGGTCCCGATGGCCGCCAGATCAGTTCGGCGGGAGCCGACGGAACTTATTTCATCTGGTACACTTAGTTATATCAACAAATATCAAATACTACATCGTCGATCCCGACCGCCCTCGCGCTCAGGTACGCTCCCGACGGCACACTCCTCGCCGCGGTCGATCGTAACGAGCCTATCGTCCGTGTCCGGGACTCGACACCGGGCGCGAGCGGCGGAACGGCGGGATCAGCGTCTGGGACGTTGCCACGCCCACGGTAGCCCACACAATCCCCCTCCAGCCCTGATTGCAGACCAACCGGCTTCCAGGATACTCCTGTCACAGCCCCGGCTCCTCCCATCCCTTCCGATAGGCCCGTGTGACGAACGTGTTGGCGTCAGAGACATTCGTGATCTGAAGGCTCGCCGCGTCCCATTCCAGAGTCGTCCGAGGGAATCGGGTCGATAGACAGCCCAGGAGCACCATCTCGGTCAGTGGGCCGGCGTAGGCGAACGGAGTGGATGACGTATCCTTCCCCATGCACGCATCGACCCATTCCCGGAAGTGGTTCTTACCTGCGACCTCCGGCAGCTTCCGCTCGGTGTACCTCTCGGCCGGGAGCAAGACCGGCATCCCGATGTACGGCGAGAACAACACGCCGTCGGTGCCGATGAAGATCGAGCCCTGCGACGGCAGACGCCGCGGCGCGATTTGCTTCGCGACCGGCTCGGGCGGCCGGCGCTGGCCGTGATACCAGGTCACCTTCACCCCCTCGTCCACCGTGAACTCGGTGGCCGGGAACGTGAAGACGACCTCACCATCGAGCGCCCAGTTATCGGCGTTCGGCGCCTCGGCCTCGGATCGGACCGACTTTGGTGCCGTCAGGGCGAGCGACCCGTAGACCGGATCGAGGATATGACACCCCATGTCGCCGAACGTCCCGCACCCGAAGTCGAGCCGTTTACGCCAGTTGCCCGGATGATAATATTCGTGGCCAATGTAAGGGCGATCGGCCGACGGTCCCAGCCACAGGTACCAGTTCAGGCTCGTCGGGACCGGATCGACCCGGTCGGGCTTCGGTGCGGGGTCACCCCAGGACTTGCCGCTCCAGCTATGGACTTCCTTCACCTTGCCGATCAGGCCCGCCTGAATCGTGGCGACGGCGGACTTGTGAGCCTGATGGGAGTGGATCTGGATGCCCATCTGGGTCACCACGCCCTTGTCCTTCGCGGCCAGGGTCAACTGGCGTGCCTCATGGATCGTCTGGGTGAGCGGCTTCTGAGTGAGGACCGGCTTACCCAGCGCGATGGCCCGCATCGTGGGCCCGGCGTGGGTGTGGTCGGGTGTGCTGACGCTGACCGAGTCGAAATTCTCCTTATCGTACATCTCGCGCCAGTCGGCGTAGGTCCGGATCTCGGGATATCGTCAACTTGAGTGCTGCCGCCGCCCCGCTATCGACGTCGGCCACGGCGATCAGCTTGAGATGGGGGCTTGCGGTCAGCTCACCGATATCGGCCGCGGCCCGGCCGCCGGCACCGACGCTGACGTGCTGGAGTGTATCGCTCGGGGCCGCGGCCGCGGCGACCCCGCGCCGGAAGACAAACGGGGCGGCAAGTCCGGCAGCCGCGGCTTTCAACGCGTGACGGCGAGAGATCCGGGGCGTGGACATGAGAGCGGTCCTTCTTCGTAGTGGGTGTTGAAAGCTCTGGGACTTGGTCGAGACGGGCTCTCGACCATCAGCTCAGCCCGACGATCCGGCCCGACCCATCGACATCGATCCGTTCGGCGGCGGGCCGTTCGGGAAGTCCGGGCATGCGGACGATCTCGCCGGTCAGGGCGACGAGGAAGCCGGCGCCGGCGGCGATCTCGGCGTCGCGGACGGTGAGGGTGTAGCCGCGGGGACGGCCTCGGAGCTTGGGGTTGTCGGAGAGCGAGTCCTGGGTCTTGGCCATGCAGACCGGAAGTTCGCCGTAGCCGTGCTTCCGCGCCTTGCGGAGCTTGGCCTCGGCGGCCGGGAGGAAGTTCACCCCCTCGGCGCCATACATGACCCGGGCGATCCGCTCGATCTTCTGCTCGACGGGCCAGTCCAGGGGATAGAGCGGCTGGTAGGGCGTTGCCGGGCCGCGGCCGCGGCGACGACCTTCTCGGCCAGCTCGGCCGCTCCCTGGCCCCCCGCGCCGAAAACGTTGGCGGTGGCGCAGGCCACGTTTCGCCGCTCGCAGTACCGGTGGACGACCGCCAGCTCCTCGGCGGTATCGGACGGCGAACTGGTTGATCGCCACGATGACCGGCTTGCCGAAGTGGGCCGCGCTGTCGAGGTGCGCCGCCAGGTTCTCGAGTCCCGCGCTCGACCGCCGCCGGATCGGGCGTGGTCGAGGGCGTCGAGTGCCACGCCGCCATGCATCTTGAGCGCCCGGACCGTCGCCACGATCACAATCGCGGACGGGTTCAGGCCGGCCGACCGGCACTTCAGGTCGAAGAACTTCTCGCCCCCCAGGTCGAAGGCAAACCCGGCCTCGGTGACGGCGTAGTCGGCCTGCGCCAGGGCCATCCGCGTGGCCAGGATCGAGTTGCAGCCGTGGGCGATGTTGGCGAACGGGCCGCCGTGCACGAACGCCGGGGTCCCCTCGCGCGACTGGACGAGGTTGGGCAGGATGCGCCTCGTTCAGGATCGCCGCCAGCGAGCCGGTGACTCCCATCTCGGAGGCCAGCACGGGGCTTCCCTCGGCGTCATACCCGATCAGGATCCGATCGAGCCGGGCGCGGAGGTCGGCGGGCGAGTCGGCCAGGCAGAGGATGGCCATCACCTCGCTGGCGGCGGTGATGTCGAAACCCGACTCTCGCGGCACGCCCTGGCCCGGGCCGCCCAGGCCGATCACGATCCTGCGCAGGGCGCGGTCGTTGACATCGAGCGCCCGCTTCCAGAGGACGTGCCGCGGGTCGAGCCGCGTGTCGCCGAAATGGAGCTGGTTGTCGATCGCCGCGGCCAGCAGGTTGTGCGCGGCGGTGATCGCGTGGAAGTCGCCGGTGAACTGGAGGTTGATCGTGTTCGACGGCTCGAGCCGGCTGGCACCGCCGCCGGTGGCCCCCCCCTTGCGTCCGAAGACCGGCCCCATCGACGGCTGCCGCAGCGCCAGCGCCGACCGCTTGCCGATCGTCCTCAAGCCCTGCGCCAGGCCGATCGACACCGTGGTCTTCCCCTCGCCGGCCGGCGTCGGCGTGATCGCCGAGACCAGGATCAGCTTCCCGGGTGGACGGGCTGCGCCGGCGTG
>CAWGMM010000013.1:0-91077 GCA_963823685.1 uncultured Isosphaeraceae bacterium
GCCGGCTGAAGATTTGTCAGCGCGGCAGATTTGGCTCGCTCCCGTGGTGCAGCCTCCTCCGGCTCCGGAGAAGAAGGCGGAGAACCATGGATTCTTCCATCGGCTCAAGGGATTCTTTGCAGCGATCTTCCGGTAGAGGTGATTCGTGGTTGTGGTCTCGAGGTGAGTGTGAATACGAAGTGGTTGGACCACAGATTTTTTTTGCGAATTCTCTAAATCTATGATTCTGTGAGTTAGGTATGGCAGATCTCGGTCGATCCGGGCAAAATCTTGAGGCAAAGGGGTTACAGGTAAAATCTTGCGGAATAAGGAGTTAGGCGGCGGCCGATTTGTCTGACCGGCTTTGCCGGCGCTGGTGGAAGGTTGGCGCACGACTTGAGTTTGCGCTTTTCATATCCAGGGTCAAGGTTGTTCGTCACAAGAATGGGGAATATTTTTGTGGATGGCTGTGGAAAAAGGTTGGGAAGGATCGGTGCCGTCCAAATGCCCTATCGCATAAGGAACAAATACACTTAAGTAAGCCCAGACGGGTCTTGCCTTGCCCCGAGTCTTGCTCGTTCCCGAATCTGCGACTGATAAACTTTCAGTATCCTTTTGGGAATGAGAGCGTCTATAGAACCACAGTTACCTATAAGACACTTGACAGGGCGATGTACTATTGTGTGCTGATTGAGTTGCCCCCCAAATCGCTTCAGCGTGTGTCTTGGCGAGGCACGGAATGGATCTGAACGTGCAGGCCTTTTCAAGATCGTCCACGAGGCCCTGAATGAGCATCATACTGAGTGATATTGGGGCGCAGCTGATGGTGAGGGCGTGCCGGGTCTTGTCAATCATGGAAGATGGCCCTTCGAGATGGGCAAGAGGCAAAGAGGGTGGGGATAGAGGAGCAAGCACAAATCTTAGTTAGCAGAGGACTGTAACGCATGTTGAATCGGTTTCACAATGGAGGTATGTCGACACAGCCCCGGGGGCTTGCACGTAGCATTTCTGGACATTCCGCAACAAGGAATGGCTCCGTGTGTTGTCGGCACGTTCGGTGCGCTGTTCGAGCCAATGTCCGTCGAAACGACGGCGACCGCCCTTGGTGCGGTCGGATGAGCGCCTGATCGGACAGCTCCTTTTCATGCTCGGAAAAGCAGTTGCTGATGGTTGTAGGAGCTGGCTCCGTGGATGAGTTTGTCAAGAAGCGGTATGAAGTATGGCCAAGGTACGTCAGAGGCTTGCGTGCCCTGATGGACACGATGAGCATCTTGGTGCCTGAGAGTGATATTGAGATCATGACTGGAGAAGTGGCGGCAGCGAGGCGGCGTCCATCTCCTCGCGGATGATTCGCACGACCTTGTTCAGGACCCGGAACCCGAGTGGTCGATACGTCTACGCCCCCGCCCCGAGTTGGCGGACCATCCCCCGCACAGCAGTAACTTGTGACTCGGCGCCACGGCATCCGCCGGGGTCTCCTTCAACGTCGGGATCAGCCATTCGACCAGCCACGAGTCAGCTCCTGGACTATATGGAGGTTCGATCGGGTTTCGACAGGATGGATTCTACCAGACCCGGCCCGGTTCGCGGGGAGGACCCGGTTGAAACTCAACAGTCTCCGGGGTGGATTGGAGCGTATCCAACATCCACTCGGCTCGGCGGGGCATTGGTCGAGACGGACGGGCTGCGTGCGTAATCGGATCAGTGGCGCACGACCTCAGTCGGGACGATATGATTTAGAATAGTAAAATGATCGCCAGAGGCACCCCGGCGTTCGCGCCGGGTTTCGCGCGGACTTCAGGTTGAGTTTGTAAGGGGAGGACGGGTACATGAAACTCCCACGACGATTCTCGATCGCCGGGCTGATGGTCGTCGTGCTGGTCTGCCTCGTCGGCTTCGCCGCACTCCACTCAGGCTCCGCGACATGGGCCGGCGGGCTCTATTTGCTGACATACGGAGTTCTGACCCTCGCGGTCGTCGGCGCTGTCTGCCGCGGAGCGTCCGAGAGGGCGTGGTGGCTCGGGTTTGCCCTGTTCGGCCTGGGTTACTGGAGACTGCACGTTCTGGTACCCTTATTATGTATATATCACACTCCCGACAGATGCGCTGCTCGAATGCTATCAGGCCTAACGGAGTCAAACCAATCGCCTGCCCGACCCCTTCAGCCACTTCTACTCGATTGTCGGGCATTGCCTCTGGAGCCTCCTGGCCGCGACGATCGGGGGCGGCGCTGTCCCAGGCCCTCTTCGCCGCGTCGGCGGGCCCTTCGATTGACCGTGATGCCGGGCCTCGACGGGAGGGCCGGCCGGCCCGGACGTGGTGGCGCAGGTTTGCCGCCATCGGACTGGCGGGGCTCGTCACGATCACGCCTTGGTGCTGGTCGGGTCCAGGTCGGACCCGGCCCTCTGGGCGGGCGCGGTGTACCTGCTGACGTGGGGTTTGCTCGGCTTCGCGGCCCTCGGGTTCGCATGCCGCCAGGGTCAGCGACGCATGATCTGGTTCGGGGCGGCCCTCTTCGGCCTCGGCTACATGGTCCTGAACCGCGGTCCGGATCGGTTCGAGGAGCCCAGCTATGTACACCTCGTCGTGGACGAGTTCCTGACGGCTCTCCGCCCGTGGCTGCCGGGGATCGTGAGCGGATATCCCGCCGGAGACGGCCAGCATCGCCGCCGGGAATGAGCGAGTCATCAGGGCCATCGCTCGGCCGGTCCCCATGCCCTTCCCCCACGAGACCCCGCTCGAAGACGTCTTCGAATTACATTCGGGCTGCCACCCGTGATCCGGAGGGCCGCGAGGTCACGATCTACGTGGACCCGGTCGGGCTGAAAGAGGCCGAGAAGACGATGAAGTCACCGATCCAGATCGACCTCGCGGGGCTTCCCCTGAGCACAACCTTGCGGCTCGCCCTGAAACAACTCGGTTTGGTCTACCGCGTCAGGGACGGGCTGCTGTATCATCACCTGCGAATCCTCCGAGGACGATCCCGTCATCGGTCGATCACTACCTGCTCCTGGGGCATTGCCTCCTGGCCTTGCTCGCGGCCGGCCTCGGCGCTGGTTGGTGCCCCTTGTCGCCGGCCGCGGAGCCGAGCCGTCCTCCTGAATCGGGCTTCCGAGCTAGCCCGCTGCCCGGCTTCAACCGATCCAGTCATCCGATCGTCACCACCGTTCGGACCGCGTCGATCGCGATTGCCGTAATGTCGTTCATACAACGACCTCGGGCGATCCACTCGCGAGAATTGGTCCCAACTTCGCGACGTCCGGGGACGAAGTTTTAGATCAAGAACAGGTGCGGCGAGACAGGTCCCGAGTTGGCCCTGGAGCGTATCGCCTCGCATCGAAATCCAAATGGCGCTGGATCGGGGTCGGGATCAACAGGGAGGTGATCGGTGTTTTCACGGCAACCGCGGCAGAGCGGCCGCAAGAGTTGCGCCGGTCTCCGGCTCGAGGCAGGGCGGGCCGCCCTGGAGCGGCTGGAGGGACGCGAGCTGTTGGCTTATACGCCGTTGGGGTACTCGTTGCCCGAGCTCAGGCTTTCGGGCTACGCATCGACCGCCGCGGCGTGGGGCGGCCCGCTGACGGTGACCATCGATGCCCAGAACCTGGGCGCCTCGAGCCTGATTGAGCCGACCCAGCTTGCGCCCGGCGCCGGCAGCCAGGCCGACGCCGCCCCGACCACGGCCACCGTCCTGATCTCACGGGTGCCCCATCCCACCAGCGCCACGACAGGTGCGCACCGTCGGCACGGTGAGCCTGCCGGCGATCAGCCAGAACAACCTGGTCCAGGTGACCCAGACCATCACGCTGCCCGATCAGCCCAGGGGCTTCCCCGGCGACGGCAGCAAATTCTACGTCAGCTTCTCGCTGAACCCGGGGACTAACCCCAAGAACAACGCCGTCGGCAGCCCGGTCCAGATCACCGCGCCCTATCCGGAGCTGGTGGTCACCTCGCTCGACGTCCCCAGCGTGATGCAGCCGGGCGACACGATCGCGCCGTCGATCCGGATCGCCAACATCGGCCCCGGCGACACCGCCGCGCAGGGCCCGGTCACCGTGGCCCTGGTCGCCTCGACCACGCCCCGGTTCAACGCGGGGGTCTCGCGGATCGCGACCTATACCGTGACCGATATCCCGAGTATCGCGTCGGTATCGACCGGAGGTACGCTCGTCGGCGACATCAACATCAACCCGCAAGCCAACGTCGTCACGATCAACGGTTCGCCCGTCACCTTGCCGACCAGTCCCAGGAACTACTACATCGGCGTGGTGGTCGATCCCAACAACACGATCCACCAGATCCACTCGATCAGCGGCAATGCGAGCCGGGTCCTTCAGCAGGTCCACAAGGTCGGCCCGCCGATCCCGGGTCTTCTGCCCGCCGGCGTGAACGTCACCGCCCCGAGCAATCAGCCGTTCCCGTATCCCGCCGCGGTCCAGTGACCGGGGCAGGGGCAAGGGCAGGGGACAGTCGGAATCAACGACGCTGACTCATTCACGGGGCGATCGATCTTGCCAGCGCGAGATCGGTCGCCCCGTCGCCATTCCCGCGCTCGGATTCGTAACGTCGTGTAAATGACGCGATTCCAGGGAGTTGGTGCTGGTACAGTGAGGTTCGTCCGCCATGGAACGTGACACCCGGGAGATTTCCAACGATGAAGACCCATGTCCATGTCTGGCTCCTTGCTCACGTCAATCGTGTTCGCCTCGCTCTCCGATACCCGCGCCGGGGAGAGGCAGAAGCCGCCGCTCGTCAAGAACGCGAATCTTGAAGCGGCGGGTCGCGATCCCTCGACGCCGGCGGAATTTAGCCTGCGCGGCGACGCCGCCTGGAAGTTCGCCGGCACGTCGAACGAGTTCTCGTCGATGGGGGTGGTGCTCGACTCCGGTCGTGACCACGATGGCGACGGCAAGCGCGAGGGCTCGGTGGCGCAGGACGTCTCGATCGACACGTCCCACCCGGGCCGATGGTTTCGGTTCCAGGTCCGCGGCCTTCCCGAAGACGGCTTCACCGTCGCGGGTGACGACCTGCACATGAAGGTCGACTTCTTCGCCGAGAAGGGCCGGCGACCGCTCGACGGCGTGACTCGCAAAATCTACCCGCTGATCGAGCAAGAACGGCGCGACCTGTCGGTCAATGGCGTTCGCCACAAAGGGGCGCGGCCACCTGGAAGACCTATGCGTTCGAGTTTCGCCTCCCGTTTCCCGAGATCGACCAGGTCCGCCTGATCGTCGGCTTCCGGGATGGCCAGGGACAGGGAAAGGACACATCGTTCTTTGTTGACGAATTCTCCCTCGAAGCCGATCGACGGCCCCGCCAACGCCCCCGAGGGCCCATCGGTCCGTTCGGCTCAACCCGCGGCCGTCGATCCCGCGCGGCTTGTCTCACTGGGCGGCCGATGGGCGTACCTGCCGGGCTCGGGTGAGACGGTCGCGACCGGTGGCACGGGACTCGTCGTCGACGATCGGAACGCCGACCGACTTGTCTACCACGACGGCGCGGAACGCTACCTCAACCCCTTCGCCGCGAACATGACCGCCTGGCTCCGCAAGGGCTATCTCGACCTGGCCGGAAACCTCGTCGATCAGGACCAGTTCCGGCCCGATAACGTGACGATCACCTTTGACGGCGGCACCATGATCGTCCACGCCAGGAACCTGCCGAATCACCCGACGGCGAAGTTCCCGAGCCCGCCCGGCTCCGGCGATCGCAATCCGTCATATATCCAGGAACACGACTACACCTATTATCTGCCACTCCAGCCCGAGCGCAATCCCGGCGCCCTGCGCGATGGATCGAAACAACGCCAACCGAGCCCTGCCGATGGGGGCCATAGGCATCGCGATCAACGGTGTCGTTTTCTACAACCCCTTCGACGCCGGCATGACCGACGCCACCGACCTGATGGACCGGTGTTGCGGGCACCCCAGCCCGGACAATCGCTACCACTATCACAAATACCCGGTCTGCGTGAAATCGCCCTTCGCCGACGAGGGGGCCGAGCACTCGCCGCCGATCGGCTGGGCGTTCGACGGATTCGCGATCCACGGGCCCTATGAATCCAAAGGGGTCATGGCCAAGGACTCGAAGGAAAACCCGCTCAACGATTTCAACGGCCATACCGACACCGCGCGCGGGTGGCATTACCATGTCACCCCGGGTAAGTTCCCGTACATCATCGGCGGCTACTGGGGGAAGGTCGACGCGCGTAACCGGCGCGGTGGCGGCCTGATGGCCGGCGGACGCGGGCCCGGTGGGCCTCCTCCGGGCGGTCCCGGCGGCGGTCGCCCCGGCTTCGGTCCCGGTCCCGGTCCCGGTGCCGGCCCTGGCCCTGGATTCGGTGGCTTTGGCGGCCCACCTCGCTCGCCGATCATGGCCGCGCTCGACCGTGACGAGGATGGCGAGCTCTCGGCCGACGAGATCGCTCGGGCGGGGGCCTCGTTGAAGGCGCTCGACCGCGACGGGGACGGCAAGCTCACAGGCGACGAGATCCGGCCGCCCCGTCCCGGCGGACCTGGCGGTCCGCCACCGGCTCAGGCGGGGCTCGACCGTTGAACCTTCACGATCCATGAGGTCCGCGTCCCCCGCGCTCCTGCCGGTACGCTTCGAGCAGGGCGCGGGCGCCCTCGGCCCGACGGGTCCGGGCGAGCAAGGCACCCAGGGCTTCGGGATGGGCGGCGGGCCGCTCCGCGCCCGACGGGGGTTCGGCGATCGGGCGTCCCAGACGGACGGCCCGCGCCAGACAGGCCGCGAGGCCGAGCGCCAGCATCTGGGCGGCGATGAAGCCGAACGGCTCGAGCTTCAGCAACCCGAAGATCGAAGGCCCCTCGGCCTCTTCGCCCAGGATGCTCGCCCCTTCGAGAAACGCCACCTGTCGGGGCGCGGCGCCGGCGAACTTGACCACGCGCTCCGCCAGGGGCGCCGCGCGGGGTTGACCGCGAGCGCGGCGTTGAGCAGGAACGCCCCACCGGCGATCGCCAGCACCTGGCTGTCCCGGAACCGTGTCCAGCCGATCGCCAGCGGCTTGCCATCCCCCTCCAGGAGCACGGTCTCGGCATCGACCCGGAACGTCCGATGTCGCGGCAGCACGGCCTGGCTGGGGTCGACGCCCCGCGACCAGGGGCCGTCCAGGGCCTTGCAGGTCTCGACCGCGTCGGGCTTCGGCGCGTCGAGCGCGAACCACGTTTCCGGATCGCCGACATCCGCGGGTTTGGGGTTCATGCCGGGCGGGGCCGTGATCTTCGACATGTCGCGGAGCGTCTTCGCCCGCTCGCGCTGGCTTGCGGGGGCGTCACGGGGCAGACGGGTAAGGACGGCGTTCCAGTAATCGGCCCGGGCGTCGTAGTCGCGCACGACGTAGATCAGCCGCCGATCGCTCCCGCCGCTGAGCCATCGGTCGAGCCACTCGCCCTCGGCCTTCTCGGGAGGCGAGGAATAGGGGGCGAACCGGACGATCACCTCGGCCCAGTCCGAAAGCTCGTCGCTCGCCTTCCACGCCGGGCGGACTGTGTGACCCGCGTCGCGAAAGAGCGCGGCGAGGACCCCAGTGCCATTGACGCTCTGGCCGCGCGATCGGCCATACGTCGTGTCGAGCTCCTGACCGCAACCGGGCAGGGGCGACGCCATAAGCAGGAGGAAGATCGCCCGACGAATCCCGCTCATGACGCCTCCCGGGTCGCGAGCGCGAACTCGTGGTGGAACGCCTCGGCCTCGCGCCAGACGGGCTCGAACGTGGCCGCGTCGGGGACGAGGTGGCCGTAATAGACCGACTCGAAGAGTCGAAGCGCCGGACCAACCCGGCGCCGGACCGCGTCGTCGGCGACGCTTCTCACGAGCTGCCGCCCGGTCCGGCTGGGCGCCAGGCGGATCTTGCCCAGCCGGTCGAGCGTCAAAAGCTGGTCGGCGAAGAGATGGACCGCGGCTCGTGCGTAGTCGCCCCGCGCCCGACACGCGATCGCCTCGGACCACGGATCGCTCGCGCCGTCCTCGGGCCGCAGACCCTCGGGAAGCTCGCCGACCGGCTCGATTCGCGCCGGAGCATCCCCGGAGCGGCGCCGTCGGCGCAGCAGGAGCTCGCCCTGAGGCCGGTAGATTCGCCACAGGCGCACCAGCAGGCCCAGCAAGATCAGCAGCGCCAGGAAGGTCAGTCCCCACGCGACGACCTCGCCGATCCTCTCCAGCCTGTCGAACCTCCAGCTCCGCAGCCATCGCGACAGCCAGTTTTCAGCCGCCTCCGACGGCGGCCAGACCGGGCGGACCGCGTCGGTTTTGGGGTCGTACCAGGGGTAGCTCCCCTTCTGGAGCGCGGCGCGGACCTGGGGCGACGGGTTGGTCACGTTTTGAGTTTGCGCAAAGATCAGCCTGAAAAGGAGTGCCGGGCGATTCACCACGATTCGGCCTCCTCAATCTTCCGCCCGACTTCTTCGAGCCGCAGGCCGATCTCCCAGCCTTCGCGTCGGATCCGCCGGTCGATATACACCAGGAACCGGGCCACGGCGAAGAAGGCGATCGACACCCAGGTGATGATCTGGAACCGGAACCCGAGCAGCTCGCTCCACGCCGGCCTGTCCCAGGTCAGCGATGACGTGGTCAGTCCCTTGAAGAGAGCGCCAGGCCGAACCAGCAGCAGGCGATGAACGCCGCGCCGGAGCCGAGTACCGCCAGCCACTGGCCGAACAGCTCCGCGCCGCATCCCTCCGTGATCTGAAAACAGCGCCGGGGGACTCGCCACCAGCGCACCCGTTCGAGCAAGATCACCTCGTTGAGGAACAGCAAACGGGTCGGGATCAGAGGAACCAGCACCCAGGTCATGACCAGCAGCGACCTCAGTCCGACCTGGTAAAGAAAGATTGCCGGAAGGGCACGCAGCAGTTCGACGCTCAGGCTGCCAGGTACCGGTCGCTGACCGAACATCAACCGTCCCATCACGAGAGTTAGAGGCGCGGTCGCCCACGGGGCCTCGAAGTACATCAGACCCAGCAAGACGCCGAAGGGGAGATCCGGATCGCTCGTCAGCAACAGGTTCAACGCGAGGAAAGGCGCGATGCCCACGCACGCCGCCACGCCGATCGCCAACGGCCGCGCCGGACAACCAGCAGCGCCAGGTCGAGCAATTCCAGGAACGGCCGTTCGCGGATCTGGACGAGCGTGGGCTCATGCGCCATCGGTACCTCCTTCGGCCGGTGACGACTCTGGTGGTCGCTCTCGTCCTCCCAGAGTCAGGTAGGCGACGAGGGTCGCGGCCGTCAGCGCGGCGATGGACGCCTTGTAGGCGTAGGGAATCTCCGAGGCCGAGACATACCCTTCGAGGAACGCCGCCAGGACGAACAGCAGGACCCCCGCTCCCGCCACGGGCAGAGCGCGCGCGGTCTCGCGGCGAAGCGAGGCCAGCCGGGTCTGGCCCTGAGTGTCGATCAGTCCCCAGCCCAGCCGCAGCCCCGCCGCGCCGGTGAAGACGATCGCCGTCAGCTCGAACGGGCCGTGCGCCGTCACGAACGTGAAGAAGTTCGCCGCGGAAGGGCTCCGCGCCATGTGGCCGAAGACGGTGCCCAGGATCATCCCCTCGCTGATCAGCTCCAGCAGGCTCCCTAGCCCGAAGAAGATACCACCGGCGAAGCAGCGCAGGCCGATCGACGCGTTGTGCTGGATGTAGAAACCGGTCATCATCGTGTCGCTTCGCTCGAAGCTTCGTTCCTTGCCCGCGGTGCCGATGGGCTCGGCGTACATTTGCTCCATCTGGTCGACCATCGGCTCGCCGATCACGCGCGCGGCGAAATCGCCGCGCCCGGCCGCCAGGGCGCCACAGATCAGGAAGGCGCCCAGAAAAGGAGAGCGGCCAGCCTCAGGGTCGGATCGACCCGGAGCCGTCGCGGTACCGATCCGAAGAGCTCGCCGGCCCAGTCCGCGAAGCTGAACCCCTCGGCCCGGTAGACCGCGTTGTGCGCCCGCCCGACCAGTGCGTGCAGATAGCCAACGGTCTCGCGGGGCAGGTCATAAGCCTCGGCGAGCATCAGATCGGCGCAGGCCGCGCGATACAGTTCACCCAGGCGGAGCACCTGTTCGGGCTGGACCCGGCGCATGGTCGACCCTTCGAGCGTGTCGATCAGGGCGTCGAGCTCGCGCCAGGAAGTCTCGCGTTCGGCCAGTCGGTCGGCAACCCGCAACGACACGTTCGGGACTCACTCCCCATGAAAGACGCGATGATAAAACGCGCACAGGACGGCGTCGGCCCGGCTGTTCCTGGGAAGACCGTACCGCTTGCGAAGCGGCAGGGCGAGCGGCTCGGCCATCTTCTCGCGGTGTTCGCGGGCGAACCTGCCGCGGTTCCGCACGTAGTCCGACACCGCCCTCGCCAGCTCTGGACCCGACGCGACCCGGAGCGGCAGTAACGGCAGGAGTTGCTCGACCTCCGGCCCCTTGACCTGCACGAGCTTTAAACGGCTCCGACGCTCCTCGACGACAACCATCGTCCCCGCCGCCAGGTCGCCCAACCGCTGGAAACGCCCCGTGAGCACCATGCTCGCCAGCCCCGGCAGAAAGAAGAACGGGACCAGGCCGTCGACCACGCCCACCAGGTTCCGGAGCGCCGCCTGGGCGCCGTTGATCGCCACGCCACGGTCCGACATCACTCGCAGGCCCAGCAGCCGCTTGCCCGGAGTCTGACCGTTGAACAACCCTTCAAAAAAGGCGCCGTAGCCCCAGCTCAGCACGAAGTACGCCACGAAGATCAGGCCCGTTCCCGCCCTCGATCCGAACGTCAAGATCTGCGACACGATCGTCGCCAGCACGATCAGGATGCACCAGACGCCCAGGTCGAACAGGTAAGCGTTCAGCCTGCGGAACGGTCCCGCGAGCGGGTACGCGAAGACGATCCGCTCGGGAGTGATCAGCCGGACGGTCGTGTCGATCGGAGCGGGGCCCTCGTCCGTCGATGGGTTGGAATCGACGCCGGCTGCGGTGGATGGACGAGCGATACCGACAGACAATCGGAAAGCCCCTGCTTCGGGTCCCAACGAAAGCGTGCGCCTCGAGCCGGCCGATGGGCGAGGCTGTTCCTACCCCTGGATCGTATCGCAAACGTACCGAGGGTCGCAATCAAGCGCCCGGGCTGCGAGCCGAAAGCGGAATCGTGGGAGATGCAGAAAAGGAAAAAGGCGCGGGGAGAGTCACGCCCGAGCGAATGTCAGGGATTCGAGAGGACGGGGCGGGAAGGCAATTGCCAGTGGCCCGGTCGGCTCACTGCGTATTGCGGGTGGCGGTGGTCACGTTGGTGACGGTGGGAAAGTCGCGGGTGGCGGAGGGCGCGTACTGAGTCTTGTCGAAGATGGTTGTGACGACGGTCTGCTTGCGGAGCTTGTCGAGATAGGCGTTCGACTCGCGGGCGATCTTGATGCCCCGGACCTTCTGACGGACCTTGTCCTGGACCTCGGCGAAGCTTGCCGGGCCGGCGGGGCGGCGGACCTCGACCTTGATCAGATGGTAGCTCGACGGGCCTTCGATGATCGGCGTGACCTGGCCCACCGGCGAGTTCTGGACCGCGTCGTTGACGGCGGCCACGGCGTAGCTGCCGGGCGCGGTCTCCCAGAGGCCGCCGCTGCCGCGGTTCGGGCCCTCGCTCTCGGCCCGGGCGACCGTCGCGAAGTCCTCCCCACGTCGAAGCCGCTCGAGTGCGGCCTCGATCTTCTGGCGGGCCTCCGCCCGACTCTTGTGCTTGTCCACCTCCACCAGCACCTCGCGCCAGGTCCAGTGCTCGGGACGATCGAAGTCGGTAAGGTGTTCGTTGTAGTATTCCCGCATCTCGGGAACGGTGACCGCGATCTTTTCCTTCAGCTTCGAGTCGATGAAACCGTGCGCCAGGAAGTCGAGCTTGAAGTCCTGGCGCATCTTCTCGTAGGACTTGCCCTGCTCGGTCAGCCTCTCTTTAAGCTGATACTCGTTATCCGCGTGCATCTTGCGCAGCAAGGGAGGAAGCTCTTCCTCGCGCCAGTACTTCTCGGCGATCCTCATGAATCGTTCCAGGTTCTCGGGCTTCTTGAGCTCGCGCTTGGCTTCCTGGTAGACGATTGAGCGCTCGATGAGGTGGTCGAGCATCTGCGAGGTCAGGAAGAGGATCTCCTGACGGTTCGGCTTGTAATCACCGGGAAGGCTGGCGATCTTGTCCTTGACGGCGGTGGTGAGTTCGTGGACCGTGATCACCTCGTCGCCCACCCGCGCCGCGGCGCGTCCGGCCTCCTTGAGCTGGATCGGGGTCCCCGAGGCCCGGATGGTCTCGGGGTCGGCCGCCGCTGCCACGACGTTCGGGTCCATCGGCGCCACGAGAGCGGCCGGCGGAGCCGCCGACGGGACCGAAGGCGATGCCGAAGCCGATTCCGGTGCCGGCACGATCGCCAGAGCCGTGGCCGACGCCCCGGTCCGTGGATCGGGGGCGGCGGCCTCGTTCGCTTCCGAAGGGGTGGGAGGTGCCACGACTTCGGGCTCGGGAGCGGGAGCGGGCTCGGGAAGTGGAACCGGCTCGGGGGGAGTAGGGGGTAGCGCGTTCGGCTCCGGCGGGGCTGGCGCAGGGACGAACTCGGCCGACGCCGCCGAGGCCGGCGCGGGAACCGGGGCCGGCACGGGTGCCGGGGCCGGGGCCGATTCCGATGCCGGCGGACCGGGTAGCTCGGGGGGCAGGGGAGGCAGGTCTTCAAGATTCGCCCCACCGGGTGCGGGAGCCGGCGTGGGCTCGGGGCTCGCGGCGGGACCGGGCGAGAGCACGATCGGCGGAGGCGGCTGCGGCGGCTCCGATCCCGCGGCCTCCAGCGGGGCGGGAAGCGCGGCGGGAGTTTCGGAGCCGGTTGCTGTTACTGCTGGCTCCGCGGGAGCTTCGATGGGCGCCGGCAGCGCGATCGGAATCGCCTCGGGGGCGGGGGCCGAGGTTTGCTGGACCTCCGGCGGTGCCGGGGGCGCCGTCGGATTCGGCGTCGAGACAGCCGCCGGGGCCGGGTTCGACGTCGATGCCGCGCACGACGCACACGCGGGTGCCGCCGGAGCCGCCTGGGCGACGCTCGGCGCGGCCGAAGCCGCGGTCGAAGGAGCACGACGCTCGCCCATGTTCGCGAGAACGGGACCGTTCTCCGGATGGAGCATCGCGGGCGGAATCCGTGTGTTCTCGCGGGCGATGGCCTCGTAGATATTCGGGATCGGCTCCAGGCCGACCGGCGGGAGCCGGGAAACCCGTGGATCGGGCGACACCGGGCGAGTCTGGGCGCAGCCCGCCAGCCCGAGGCCGGCCAGCGCGACGAGGATCGGACGTTTCATCGAGTCCTCTCCCTCCTTGGAGACACGACGACGACGCGTGTGCCGGGGAAGTTCCGGGCCGACATCCTGGGCCTGGCTCCCGCGACGAAGCTACCGACGAGCCTGCTGATCAGGCGAAACCCGCATCAACCTTTGACTTTGACCGACGGCCTGGAGCCGCTCGAAATGGGAAAAAACGCCGGGAACCTCCAGCGAGAAAGAAAGGGCTGCGCCGCGGCACGATACCGTTCGTCGCGCTCGGCCGCAAGACCGTTCCCCACCCGGAGCGTTGCGACAGCGCATTGCCTCTCGAGCCGCCCACCGCGTCCGACCTGATGACATCGGCGTTCCACCGGCACCGACTTTAATGATTCTGGCGATTGGTTCGCACGAGCCCATAGAAAGGCTTCTGACGATCAGGAGGATCGAGCGTTTGTGCGCAGCCGAGCGGGACTAGGAATACGATGCTACGCACTCCGGAGGCCCGCCCAACGGCCTGCTCTTTTACAGCGGGACGGCGAAGGTCGCGCCGATCAGCTTCGTGGTGGTGACCGACGGGCTGTCAAAAACGATCGCACTCGGGGAGTTGCCCGGGGGGTGGCCTTCCCGGGCGAACAGCGACTCCTTCAGGCCGTCCTTCGACTGGCTCAGGGAACCTCGGCGGGACGCGGGACCAGCCGGGTGATCCGCCGCGCCGGGGTCCAGTAGACGGGACCCTTGGCGCCTTCGTTGACCAGCCGGACCTCGGCGGCCGACTCACCGCCGACGTGGTTCCGGTCGCGGGTCCCAAGCACCGCGACGCGCGATCCGGGCTCGGCCCAGCGGAGCCATCCCTGCGTCTCGAGTTCCTGGAGCCGCGCCGTATCACGTTCCTGGCGGGACCGGACGTAGATATCGTACGCGGTCACGTCCTTCAGGAGCGGCGGCCGGTCGCCCGACTCGTCAAAGAGTACCGCATGGTCGCCGATCCGGGGCTGATACGAAGGGTCGGGGATCATCCCTTCGGGAAGCGCACCCGAGCCGCCGATGTCGGCCCCCAGCGGAGCGCACCCCCCCATCGCCAGCAGCACGAACAACCCGACCAACTTCCCGATGTCCCGCCGCCTGCCAGCCATCGCGTTGATTCTCCGCATCATCACCCCATGTCCCCAATCGTTCTGGCTCCAATGGGAAGCATAGGACACGCTGGGGCCGCTGGAATCTTGGTTCTGTCCTGTGCGGTTTCGTGAAGTAATTTTTTGTAAAGGCGTTCGAAAAACGCTTGATGAAACCTCCGGACGGGTTGCATGATTTCAAGGGCAAGCCGAGCGCTTCACGGGCTCGGCTGACCCGATTCCGCGATGCCGGCTTCCGTCGGCACACAACGATATGAGTGTTCGACCATTGATTCGCACCGACGGAAGCCGGCACCGCGGAAACATTTCGCCGGCCCCCCCTTCGCTCGCTTCCTGATCGCGCCAAGATGGACCTGCACTGGAGTGCTCACCGATGCGCAGCTCGCTCTCCCTGGATCGGAATCCCGCGCGCGGCCGAGGCCGGTCGCGTTCGTCGTTGTCTCGTCCGGCCCGTCTGTTCGGCATGTTCCTGGAGCCGCTGGAGCCCCGCTGCCTGTTGACATCGTCGGCGACAGCGACAGCAGCGGCGACCGCCTCCACCGTGATCGCTCCGGCGTCGATCACCATCAACGCAACCTCGGCGGGAACGCCCAGCGGCATGACGCCGAGCCAGGTCCGCGCGGCGTACGGCTTCAGCACGCTTTTCTCGGGCAGCACCTCGGCCTACAACGCCAGCGCCGGCGCGGGAACGACGATCGCGATCGTCACCGCGTACGATGACCCGAACATCCTCAACGACGTCAACATGTTCAGTCAGCAGTACGGCCTGCCCGCGCTCAACTCCTCGAGCACGAGCCCGACGTTGACCCGCGCCATCGAGAACGGGACGATGTCCGACTACTGGCAGGGGGGGGGCTGGGCGCTGGAGACCGCGCTCGACGTCGAGTCGGCGCACGCCATCGCGCCGGCGGCCAACATTCTGGTCGTCGAGGCGCGGAGCCCGTCGCTGAACGACCTGCTCTCGGCGGTCAACTACGCGCGGAGCTACACCGGCGTGGTCGCGGTGTCGATGAGCTGGGGCGGGAGCGACTTCACCGGCCAGTCGTCGTACGACAACACGTTCACCACGCCGAGCGGCCATGCCGGGGTCACATTCGTGGCCGCGTCGGGCGATAACGGCTCCGGGGCCCAGTGGCCGGCGAGCGTGCCGACCGTGATCGGCGTCGGCGGCACGACCCTGCCGTCCAACGGGTCCGCCGAGACCGCCTGGAGCGGCAGCGGTGGCGGCTACAGCGTGGCCAATCCCCTCACGTCCTTTGAAACGAGCTACGCCTCGGCGACCGGCAATTCGGCCCTGAGCGGGACGGCCACGATGCGCGGGGTGCCCGACGTGGCCTACGACGCCAACCCGAGCACCGGCTTCGCGGTCTACGACTCGATGCCCTACGGCTACTCGTACGCACCCGGCTGGGTCCAGGTCGGCGGCACCAGCGCCGGCACTCCCCAGTGGGCCGGCCTGGTCGCGGTCGCCGACGGTCTGCGCCTCAGTTCAGGGTCCAGCTCGCTGAACGGCGGCACCCAGGTCCTGCCGGCGCTCTACTCGCTGGCCTCCAACAGCACGACCTATGCCTCGAACTTCAACGACATCACCTCGGGAAGCAACGGCCAGTATCACGCCGGGCCCGGTTATGACCTCGTCACCGGCCTGGGTAGCCCCAGGGCCGGCAACCTGATCCTCACCCTGACGGGGGTCTCGGGAACCGGCTCCAGCCTCACGTTCCACACCGCGACGATCGGCCTCCAGAACAGCTCGGTCACGAGGTCGGACGTGATCTTCCCGATCGGCGGCACCACGTCCACGACGACGACCACCACCACGACCACACCCACGTCACCGACGCCTGCCCCGGTCACCGAGATCATCCTCGTGATCAACGAGCCCGGAACGCACGTCTCGGAAGTCTTCGTCATTCTGGTGGGCAACACCAGCCAGCCGTTCGGTGCGACCAGCGGCGGAACGTCTGCGTCGACGTCCACGACCGGCTCCAGCTCGTCCGCCGTCGGCTCGTCGGTCTCGATCCTGACGGCATCGAGCTCGGGCGCGACAACAGGTCCGGTCCGGCCGCCTCAATCGCTGCTCCAGCAGCGCGGCGTGAGCGACCTCGAACGAAGCCTGCTCCTGCACGGCGTGGGCGAGCCGATCGAGACCCCCGAACCCGCCAGCCCACTGGAGGATCAGGAATTGCTCGGTGGTCGGGCTGGCGATGACGGCCTCAACCTGCTGGCCATCGGCCGACGCGCCGCGGCGCTGGGACGGGTCGACGCCTGGCTCGACGGCCTGATCGGTCGGGACCGTGATCTTGATCTCGAATTCGAACTCGATCCCCGCAACGGGCTGGCCCCTGTCGACCTTGACACCCGCGCCCGCGATTCCGAGCCCATCCTCGACCCGGTCCTGGCCGGTGTCGTGATCACCCTCGGCACCGCCCTCGCAGCGCGACCCGAAGCTTCCCGGCGCGATCGGCGTAACCGGCTGGCCAGCCGGCTCGGGGTGCTTCCCTGGACTTGATGGAGACCACGGCCTCGAAGTTGCGGTAAACTGACGCTCAACTTCGGATCGCATCGAAATCGGAATCCGGAGTCCCAACGACTGGGGGATCAACGGCCGTGCCGCCAAGCCTGAGCGTTCAGATCGATCCTTACGCCGTCCTTGGAATCGCCCCGGAGGCTTCGCTCCAGGAGATCCGGGACGCCTATCGCCGCAAGGCCAAGCAGCACCATCCCGACACCGGGGGTGAGACCTGGGCGTTCCGGATCGTGTCGCAATCGTACGAGATCGTGAGCACGGCCCGGGTCGTCAGGGCGACCCACGCCACGGTTCCCCCCCGGCCCGAGCCGGCCCCGTCGTCGGGTGTCGATCCGCATTCACATCGCCGTGACACAGGTCCGGGAGGGGGAGCGGGACCGGGACCGCGCAACGGGACCCGGGCCTACCCCACACCCGAACCCGGCCGAGGCGGTTCGCCCCGGTGTCCGCGACCGCGGGGCCGACCCCGACACCGTCGTCGCGGTCGAGAAGCTCTGGGTCCGCTACGAGGTGGACCACGTCTGGCTGATCCAGCAAGGGTCCGCCGATGACCGATACCTGAGCTGCACGCTCAATCTTTCGTGGCCCGATGAAGGGATTCATCCCGATCAGGTCGCCGACGGCGAAACGCTCCTCAAAAAGCTGATGGAAGCGTTCGAACAGGTCCACCTGAACACACCCGCGATCAACTCCCGCGGCAAGGTCGAGGAGAATCGGTTCCAGGGGTGGCTCAGCTATCCCAGCATCCCCCTGGCCAGCAGTGCGTTTGACCGACTCCACGACGAGCTGAATCACCGCGGTCTGGCCGTCCGCCAGTGGACGCGCGACATCATCATTCCGCGCGACTGGAAGGGATGAATCAGGACGCGCCTCAGGTTCCTGTTCCTTGATCGATCTGCCGGACCGCCTCGAACAGCCCGATGGCGACCGCGTTGGCCAGGTTCAGACTCCGCGCCTCGGGCCGGATCGGGATTCGCAGCAGGCGGTCCCGCGTCCTTTCGGCGGCGACCCAGCTTGGCGGCAGTCCCCGGCTCTCTGCGCCGAAGATCAGGGCGTCGCCCGGTCGAAAGCTCGCCCGGGTGTAGGGCCGGTCTCCCCGGGTGCTGAATGACCAGATCCGTTCGGGACCGATGGCCGCGACGGCCTCGCCGAGCCCGTCAACCACTTTCCAGCGAAGCTGTTCCCAGTAGTCCAGACCCGCGCGGCGGCGGTGCCGGTCGTCGAGACGGAACCCGAGCGGTCGGACCAGCCACAGCATCGCCCCCGCCGCGACGCAGGTCCGGCCGATCGCGCCGGCGTTGGCCGCGATCTCGGGCTCGACCAGCACGACATGCAGCCGGCAGGTGTCGGAAGGGAGGATCTCGCCCTCGCCGTTTTCGTCGTCCATTCCAATACGTCCCAGAAGCGAAGCCGAGCGGAGGCCGTGGAATCTTTCTTATAATGGGTTCGCAGGCCGTCGCGGAACACCCTCGAGCCGCGTGGCGTCCCACAAGGGTCCGGCGTGGCAAGGCAAACCGGAACGGGCAAGGAGTTCCATGGCGTTTGATATCCGCCCGTTGACCCCCGATGACCTGTCCGAGCTGAGCCATTTCCTGATCGAGGGGTTTCATGCGCCGGCCGATGCGGCGTTCGCGGCTCCGGAGGTGCTGCGCTGGAAATACCTCGACCCTCTCGGGATCGAGGCGGGCGATGCGCCGCGAAGCTATCTCGGGTGCGAACCGAGCACCGGCCGGATCGTCGGGCACCTGGGAGTCTGCCCGGGCCGGTTCCACGGCGCGGGACTACCGGCGGAGGGGGTCTCGACACTCCACATGATTGACTGGCTGGCCTCGGTGGCCGGGACGGGCGTGGGCGCGACCCTGATGCGCCGGGCGCACCGGAACACGGCATGCCAGTATGGCCTTGGTGGCAGCGACGCGGGTCGGGGTGTGGGTGGCGGGGGCGGTTACGGGCTGGTCCGGTTGATTCCGGTCTATCAGCGCGTGTTCCGCCCCGCGCATCGCCTTCGCGTCCCGGGCCACGGTCGGGCGGTCCGCTGGCTCCGCGCCGCCAGGGACGTCGCCACCCGGCTGACCCGTCCGCCGCGCCGCCCGCGCACCCACATTGATTTGCAGGCGGTCGAAACGTTTGGCGGCGAGATCACTCCGATTCTCGACGCCTACGGCGCCCGCGCGGTTTTCACCACGCGCGCGCCTGACCTGCTCAACCACGTTCTCCACTACCCGCGCAGCGGAGTGACCGGCTGGCATCTTCTCGCGGAAAGCCGGGTTCGGGGCTTCGCCATGCTCAGCCTCGTGCCCCGGCCGGGGGGCGTCCGATTGGGGAAAGTTGTCGACTGTGTCGTCGATCTCGACGACCCCGACCTCTGGCACGCGTCGGCGGTTGCGCTGACGAACGAGCTGGCCCGCCAGGGGGCCGACGTGGCCCAGGCGTTCGCCAGCACCGCGTGGTCGGTTCGCGCCTGGCGGTCGGCTGGCTTCTCGCCGGTCCATGATTTAGAATTCCGGCTCCGCAACCGGTCGAACCGTCTTCCCCCCGCCGGTGCCTCGACGTTCCATCTCACGCCGCTGGAGGCGGATTATGCTTACACATGAGTTCCTCGATCAGGCGTGAGCCTGCCAAGACCCGAGAAACATGCCCCTGATCTCCAACAAGCGCGAGTTCCTCGCCCGACGCCTGCGCGACACGGGCGTCCTGCGGCTGCTCGAGCGGCTCGGCCGCCGGCCGGTCTTTCTGGTCCTGATCTACCACCGGATCGGCACACCGGCCGACGCCCCCTATTACGCGCCGATCTGGGCCGCCTCGCCCGAAGCGTTCCGCGCAGATGACGCGGCTGCGCGACACCTACCGCGTCCTGACGCTGGACGAGGCCGTCACGCTGGCGGGTTCGGGCTTCGTGGTCAACCAGCCGACGGCGCTGGTAACGTTCGACGACGGTTATCGCGACAACGCCGAGGTCGCGGCGCCGATCCTGAGCGCGCTGGGCGTCCCGGCGTCGTTCTTCCTGCCGACCTCATTTCTCCAGGAGCCGCGACTCCCCTGGTGGGACTTCGTCGCCTACGCCGTCAACCGCGCGACCGTCCCGGTCCTCCGGCTCGACCGGCCCGAACCGATGGAAATCGACCTTGAACGCACGCCCCGCACCGAGTCGATCGCCCGGGTCGTGCGCTCTTGCCTCGATCACCACGTTGAGGTGAATGACGAGGCTGGCTTTCGGGCCCATCTGAAGGACCGCGCCGGGGTCGAGGTGGACGACAGCGCTCTCGGGCGCGCGCTGTTCATGACCTGGGACCAGGCCCGCGCGCTGGCGTCGGTGCCGGGGATGTCGGTCGGCTCGCACGCGCATTCCCACCGGGCGCTGGCCCTCCTCTCGGAATCGGAGCAGCGCGACGAACTGGCCGGCGCCGGACCATCCTCGAAGCCGAGCTGGGCCGGTCGGTCGATACGCTGGCCTACCCCTACGGCTGGCCAGGCACATTCGATGCACGGACCCAGCGACTGGCCCGCGAATCGGGTTACAAGCTGGCGTTCACCGGGATCGAGGGAGTTAACCCGCCCGGCGCGACCGACCCCATGGCCGTCCGCCGCCTGACCGTCGGGTTCGCCGACTCGCCCGTGCTGCTCCGCGCCCGGATGACGCTCTACGGTGTCGCGGGCCGATCATTCCTGTGAGCGTGCATGATGACAAATTTAATTTGGCTCGAAGGCACGAAACGACGGTCGGACTGGCACCTCTCGCTCGAATCGATCCCGGCGAGCGATGAAGGCGGTTCCATCCGGCCTGTACCGGCGTTATTATTTAACAAGCAGCAAACCCTGCCGGCAAGATGACCCGCCGAACCGTCCCACCAACCCCGGGGCCTGCCCGATGCCTACGCCAATCCCCGGCCAACTCGATATCGAGAACCGAACCCTCGTCGTCGTCCTGGTCTTCCTGGGCCTCGTCCTGGGCCGAGCCGGCGTGTCGGCCGAGCCGGCGCCGGCACCGATGCCATCGTTCGACCCCGAGGCCATCGGCTTCTTCGAGTCGAAGGTCCGGCCGATCCTGGCCGAGGGCTGCGTCCGATGCCATGGCGCGAAGAAGCAGGCGTCAGAGCTCCGGCTCGACTCGCGGGCCGCGGCGCTTCAAGGGGGCGCGAATGGCCCGGCGGTGGTCCCCGGCAAGCCGGACGAGAGCCTCCTGATCCAGGCGGTCCGGCACTCCGAGGACCTGAAGATGCCGCCGACGCCGCAGCCGAAGCTCGGGTCGGAGTCGCTGGCCACGCTCGAACGCTGGGTGTCGATGGGCGCGCCGTGGTCGTCGGACCCGATCCCGACCCCCGAGGCCCGCGACCAGGCGGCGTCGAGGCACTGGGCGTTCCAGCCGATCGCGACGGTCGCGCCGCCGAGGCTCGACGGTTCGCCCGCTACGTGGGCCTCCACGCCGATCGATGCCTTCATCGCCGACCGGCTTGGCCGCGAAGGGCTGACCGCTTCGCCCCGCGCCGATAAGCGGACCCTGATCCGCCGCGTTCGCTTCGACCTGACGGGATTGCCGCCAACCGCCGAGGAAGTGGCCGCGTTCGTGGCCGACGACCGCCCCGACGCCTTCGAACGCCTGGTCGATCGACTGCTCGCCTCGCCCGCTTATGGCGAGCGCTGGGGCCGGCACTGGCTCGATATCGCCCGGTACGCCGACACCCGGGGCTACACCGTCGCCAACCAGGAGCGTCGGTATCCGTTCGCGTACACCTACCGCGATTACGTGATCGAGGCGTTCAACCAGGACCTCCCGTTCGACAGGTTCGTCGAGCAACAGCTTGCGGCCGACCTGCTCGAGGCGAAGCCGGACGCTGGTTCAGGATCAGGATCAGGTTCAGCCCCACGATCGCTCGCGGGGCTCGGCTTTCTGACGGTGGGCCGGCGGTTTCTCGGCAACGTCCACGACGACATCGACGACCGGATCGATGTCGTCTGCCGTGGTCTGCTCGGGCTGACCGTCACCTTGCCCGCTGCCACGACCACAAGTTCGACCCGATCCCGACGGCCGACTATTACGCGCTTCACGGTGTTTTCGCCAGCACCGAGGAGCCGTCGATGGACGAGCTGCCGGTGATCGAATCGGCTTCCGTGGCTTCCCCGGCGCCCGGCTCGCCGCGGTTCGACTTCGAGCAGCAGCTTCAGGCGCGCCGGGGCGTGGTCGACGCGTTCCTCGCCCGGGTCCGAGCCGACATCGAGGCCGATTACCGGACCCACGCCGGCGACTACCTCGAAGCCGCGTTCGACCTCAAGTTCAACCCACGCTCCGAGAAGCTCGACGAGCGCTCGCGCACGGCCAAGCTCAGCCCGCAGCGGCTCCGCGGGGCGATGGTTCGCTGGCGCAATTACCTGGACGCCACGAAGGCGAGCCGCGACCCGGTGTTCGCCCCCTGGCACGCCTTCGCCGCTCTGCCGTCCGGTGAGACCGAGTTCGCCGCGCGGGCCATCGAGCTCGCCCCGTCGATGGCCCTGCCCGAGAACGCGAAGACCTATCATCCCCTGGTCGCCGCTCGCTTCGCCGACCACCCGCCCGCGGGGATGTCCGAGGTCGCCGCCGTTTACGCCGAGCTCCTGGCCGCGGCCGAGGCTCGCTGGCAGGACCGCCTGAAATCCGACCCGCGAGCCCAGTACCTGGAAGATAGCGCCTGGGAATCGATCCGGCAGGTACTCTACGGACCGAACGGCCCGACGGTGGTCCGTACCGAGGACCTCAGCGCCGCCTCGCGTCTGCTCAACCGCAAGGAGAACGACGAGCGCCGGAAGCTCGAATCGGCCATCACCGAGCTTCAGGTTACCCATCCCGGCGCCCGGCGCGGGCGATGTCGGTCCGCGACGCGGCCCGGCCGGTGGACCCGCATATCTTCATTCGCGGTAACCCCGGACGACCGGGAAGTGCCGTCCCTCGCCAGTTCCTCGAATTACTCACCCCACCCGGTCAGAAGCGGCAGCCCTTCACCAACGGCAGCGGCCGGCTCGAACTCGCGCGCGCGATCGTCGATCCCAGAAACCCGCTCACGGCCCGCGTGCTGGTCAACCGCGTCTGGTCCCAGTACTTCGGCGCACCGCTCGTCGGCACACCCAGCGATTTTGGCCTGCGGAGCGAGCCGCCGAGCCACCCCGAGCTCCTCGACTACCTCGCGGGCGAGCTGATCCGCGGCGGCTGGTCGATCAAACGGCTCCATCGCCTGATCCTGAGATCGAGCACCTACCAGCAGGCCAGCGACAACCGCCCGGAGGGCCTGCGCGCGATCCGCAGAACAAGTGGCTCTGGAAGCAGAACCGCCGACGGCTCGACTTCGAGGCCACCCGCGACGCCCTGCTCGCCGTCGCGGGCAAGCTCGATGCGCGGATGGGGGGCCACTCGGTTCCGCTCTCGAGCGCGCCGTTCACTCATCGACGCACGGTTTACGGCTTCATCGACCGCCAGAATCTCGACGGTCTGTTCCGAACCTTTGATTTCGCCAGCCCCGACGCCACCAGCCCGCGCCGGTTCGTCACCACGGTCCCCCAGCAGGCGCTCTTCCTGCTGAACCATCCCTTCGTGCTCGAACAGGCGCATGATCTGGCGACACGGATCGAGGTCGAGACGCCCGCGCCCGAGCCGCGGGTCGAGCGGCTCTACCAGGCGATCCTCCAGCGTCCGCCCGACGCGCACGAGCGGGCCCTCGGCCTGTCGTTCGCGGGCCGGGCGTTCGAGCCCGATGCCGAATCCCGTCCCGCCTGGCAGTATGGCTTCGGCACGATCGACGAGTCGGCCGGGCGGGTCACGCGGTTCACGACGCTGACCCACTGGACGGGCAACGCCTGGCAGTATGGCCCGTCGATGCCGGACGCCTCGCCCGCGGGCTTCCTGCACCTGACCGAGCAGGGCGGGCACGTCGGCCGCGACGCCGACCACCTCGTGATCCGGCGCTGGGTCGCCCCGCGCGACCTGACCGTCGCGATCGAGGGAACCCTCCGCCACGACGAGACCAATGGGAACGGCGTCCGGGCCCGGATCGTCTCGTCACGCTCGGGCGTCCTCGGCGCCTGGACCGCCCACAAGAAGCGCGCCGGCACGCGCGTCGCCTCGGTCGAGGTGAAGCAGGGCGACACCCTCGACTTCGTGGTCGATGGCCAGGGCGACGATTCGTACGATACCTTCGCCTGGGCTCCCACCATCCGATCGATCGGTGCCGGAACCAAGGATGGAACCGGAGATGGAGCCGGAGCCAACGCCGGGCCGCTGGCGTGGAGCGCCCGGTCCGACTTTCAGGGACCGGCCCCCGCGCCACTCTCGGCGTGGGAGGCGTATGCCCAGGTCTTGCTACTGTCCAACGAGTTCATTTTTCTCGACTGAACGGGACCGAGCGATCGGGTCACCCGAGGGAAGGGACTGTCCGCCGATGTCGAACCATGCCCCCCGGCTCGAGGATGCCCAGCTTACCCGCCGCGAGGCCCTCTGCCGCGCGGGGATGGGGTTTGGAGCACTGGCCCTGAGCGACCTCATGGCCCAGGCCGGCCTGCTCGCGGCTCCGGCGCCCGGACCCGGCCCGAATGCCAATCCGTCGATCGTGATCGACCCGCTGCGCCCCTGGCGCCCCGGCCGCCCCAGTTCGCGCCGAAGGTCAAGCGGGTGATTCACCTGTTCATGAACGGCGGTCCTTCGCACGTCGACACCTTCGACCCCAAGCCCTCGCTCACGAAGTACGCGGGCAAGCCGATCCCCGAGACCTTGCCCACCGAGCGCAAGACCGGCGCGGCGTTCGGCTCGCCGTTCAAGTTCCAGAGGTACGGCCAGAGCGGCATCGAGGTCAGTGAGCTGTTCTCGAAGACCGCCGAGCACATCGACGATATCTGCGTGATCCGGTCGATGCACGCCGACGTGCCCAACCACGAGCCGTCGCTCATGCTGATGAACTGCGGCGATGCCCGGCTCCCCCGGCCCAGCGTCGGCTCATGGCTGCTTTACGGCCTGGGGACCGAGAATCAGAACCTGCCGGGGTTCATCGTCATGTGCCCCGGCGGCTACCCGATCTCCGAGAGCCAGAACTGGCAGTCGGCCTTCCTGCCCGGCATCTACCAGGGCACCTATATCGATAGCCAGCACACGACGATCGAGAAACTGATCGAGAACATCCGGAACCACCGGGTCTCCACCACCGCCCAGCGCGCCCAGCTTGACCTTCTGGCCGAGCTGAACAAGACCCACCTCGAGCGCCGGCAGCGCGAGCAGGAGCTCGAGGCGCGGATTCAATCGTTCGAGCTGGCCTTCCGGATGCAGACCGAGGCCGGCGACGTCTTCGACGTCAGCCGCGAGCCCGAGTCGGTCCGCGCCCTGTACGGCGACAGCGTCCAGGCCCGCCAGCTTCTGATCGCCCGCCGACTGCTCGAGCACGGGGTGCGCTACGTCCAGGTCTGGCACGGCCAGGGTCAGCCCTGGGACAACCACGACGATATCGAGACGGCCCATCGACGCCTTGCCGGCCAGTGCGACCAGCCGATCGCCGCGCTTCTGACCGACCTCAAGCAGCGAGGGTTGCTCGACGACACCCTCGTCATCTGGGGCGGCGAGTTCGGCCGGACGCCGACCGTCGAGCTGCCGACCCCCGGCTCCAACCAGGGCAAGATGAACGGCCGCGACCACAACCACTACGGCTTCACCACCTGGCTTGCCGGCGGCGGCGTCAAGGGGGGTACCACCTACGGCGCCACCGACGAGTTCGGCTTCAAGGCCGTCGAGAACCCCGTCCACGTCCACGACCTTCACGCCACCGTGCTCCACCTCCTCGGCTTCAACCACGAGACCTTCACTTACCGTTACGCCGGCCGCGACTTCCGCCTGACCGACGTGCATGGAAAGGTCATCAGGGGCATTCTTGCCTGAGGTTTTGCGATTAACCTTGATTAGAAAAACTTCTAAACTCACCTCGACAAAACCAACCTTCGATCGCACTTCAACCGATCTCAGTAATATTCTGAGATCAAAAATTGTTACTATGTAAAAATAAAAAATCTAAAAATTATTGCGTTTAGAGAAAGCTGAATCACTGCCGTGGCAAGAAAAATAGCCCTGGGTTGATTCCTGGGGGCTGGTCGTACAAGCGCGAAGGAAACGGCGATACAGCGGGCGACACCGGAGCGATCCCGCCGGTGACCGGGGCCGATGTCATACTTCTAGAAGTGGGTGGGCCGGACGGAAGAGAGGCAAGGTTGAGCGTCAGCAAGACGAATCGTCCGAACTCGCCAGCTTGTTCCGGCATTATCCAAACATAGATTGGTCCATCGCGGGCAACTTTTAAGGCTTCGCGTGGAACGTCACGTCTTCGACCAACACAAATCCAGCCACTCTGGATCCGGTAGGAGGGATCTTGACCCAGCGCCGCCTCGAGTTTGGCCAATTCCGCGGGGTCAACGGGCGACCGACGGAGGGCCAGCAGATAAGCCGCTCTCATCGCCTTCAGACGATCCGGATTATTGAGCGGTGCAAGGCCCCAGTTTACGGTCACCGTTCGATTAGCGCCAAGCCCGTATGTTCCGGAAGTGAATAACTTACTTCCCCCCACGAAACTGAGTGAACCGGACCCGACGTCCGCCACGGTGACGGCTCCGGTATTCGCCGTTGCGTAAAACGGAACCGATCCTGGATTCGCTGCCAATCTTGCGAAGTTTTCGAGTACCTGCGACTCCTGGAGGTCTGCTAATGATGAGGTCTGGCGCAAGGTAGTAAAGCGTAGCTGCTGGCTGGCACAGCCCGAAGAAACGGCGAGCGCGAGACTTAACAACAGCAGCGATCGCATGAGATTTCCGGTTTTCCATATCTCCAGGACGTCGAATCCTTCAGTGGCCTCTCCCATAGAACGATCGGACTTGACGGGGCCATTCGTTCATAAACCGATAGTCTATCTAGCTTTTAAGGTATAACAAATCCGAATGATCCAGATACAATCATTCTGCCGGTTGTGGCCGTGAATCGCTCTAGCCATACCGCCCATTTTGTGAATCATGGCGAGATCCTTTCGCGAGCCATTGAAGACGCGTTACTACGACGGCACGTTGTCCAGCCACGGATCTGCCAGACTCAGAAACGTCGAGACGAACAGGGCGAAGAAGCCCGCGCAGGCCGCGCCCATGTTTCCGTGGATCAGGGGATTGCCGGGGATCGCCAGGGCCCAGACGGCGAACGCGATCGTCGAGGCCGCCATCCGCCACCATGGCCAGCGGCGTGGTGGAGGGATCGGCTTCTGGTTCGCTTTCAGGAAGCTTAGATAGACCACCAGGAACGTTGGCCCGGTCAAGACGACGAACGCTTCGTAAAATAACAGGCGACTTCCGAACCCCACGACCGCCTTGATCGCTGATCCGGACGACAGGCCAGCGACGTAAAGAGTCACGATCTCCTTCGGAATGTACTTCGCCAGCGCGCTGGCCGCCGTTGTCAACGCGCTGTCTCCCATGTGCGCTCTGGACAGAGGAAGTTCCGGGCGGCCCGGCGCCGCCGCGATCGCGGGTGCTCGTACCGGACCGGGAACCGCCGCCTGGGCGGCCTCTCTGGCCATGCTATAAATGCTCATGTGTGAACAACAATTTCGTCACAAGTCCCTATGGTTTCAGGGCATGAGTCGAGAACCATTTTTTTGCTTCAAAAATAGATCCGCCCTGTTAGAATAAGCCGACACGATACATCCGTCAATTCCACTCAGAAGCCTTGCGCGGCGATCTATCGGAGGGTATCGCAATGTCGGGGGCAACTAGCGGGCCATTGATCCGGTTGTTGCGGCCGGGCGATACGACCAAGGCGGATCCGTTCACGATCGTCATTGTCGCCAATCCCGCGCTGGAGACGCCCTGGAACTCAGGCACGTTTGTTGTCGATCCGATCACTGCCGACACCCCAGGATTCGACGCCTGCGCCGATTATATTGTCGAGTCGCTCTTCGGTGCCCTTCCCGGCGAGGCCGAGAACCTGCTGGACGACCCCGCGATCGGTCCCAAGGTGCGAATCGTGTCGCTGTTCGACGCGGGGCTGAATCCGCAGGATGCGCATGCGCTGGTCGCGCAGGACGGCGTGAGCAATATCGCCGTGGTGCGCCGGACCGCATTCACGCCGCTGCTCGCCCTGTACGGGCTGGCGGCCGACGTGGCGTACGCGGTAACGAAGTCGCCGACTCACACCCGCGCCAGCGCCTGGTTCACTACCGATGACGATCTTCGGGGCGGGGTCCCCTTCATGCTCGACGGCGTGCCACTCACGCACCGATACTACCACGTGATCCCGGGCACGATCGCGCTGCCGGTCTCGAGCACGTCGCTGACCGCCCTGCATGAGTTCGGGCACGCGCTTTCGAGCTATTCAAACGGTTCGATCGTCGACCTGTACGTGGACGATGGGACCGGCGTGAACAACAAGATCGGCCGGCCGATCCCGCCCGACTTCACGACCTACAACGGGATCGTGGTCCCATCCGACCCCACGCGAGACAGTCTGGGTTATCCCGCGACCTGGCGGTCGTACCACGCCGCGCTCCACGATCCGGCGTACCCCGCGATCATGGACAACTACTGGCTGGCCGGCGGTGGGACCACTCCCGAGGCTTGTCAGCACGACCAGATCACGCGACAATTTCTGAGAGATCGCCTGCTCGCCAAGATCTCGCGCTGAGTCACGAGTCGATTTTGTTCCAGCACTGAAGAGGAGCCCATCCATGGAACCGTTGAAGCCCGAGTCCGTGAGGGAAATCCTGAAACGACCGGCTGTCGCTCCCGCCGATGTCGAGGAATACGAGCGGCTACTCGCCGAGCGATTCACCGTCGATCCTAATCGCCCGCGCGTCGCCGCCGCACCACCGGGTCTGGCTCGCGACCCGCGAGAGGTTCGGCTTGAGGAGCTGCACCGCAAGTTATTCCCAGCGGCGAAGAAACCCTGATCTGATCGCTCGAAGCTCCGTACCGCCCGATCGATGGCCGGTCGATTGTCAGACGACATTTTCTTCGCCCAGTCCGGTTATCGTGCCGAGGATTCCGCCCGGCTCCCGGCCCGCTTGCCGGATCTGCCGCATCTTGGCCAGGATCGGCTCGACGACCTCGGGGGGGACGAATCGATCGGAGCGCCTCGGCGCCGCCGTACTGGACCACCTGCTTGATCAGCGAGCTGGAGACGTGCGAATACTCGCCGTCGGCCATCAGGAAGACGGTCTCGATCGACGGGTCGAGCCGGTAGTTCGTCAGCGACATGCCGAACTCGTACTCCATGTCGGACAGCGTCCGGACGCCGCGGAGGATCACGCGGGCGCCGATCCGGCGGACGAACTGGACGGTCAGCTCCTCGAACGATTCGACCGACACGTTGTCGAACGGCGCGACCACGCGCCGCGCGAGCTCGACGCGCTCGTCGATCGAAAACAGCGCCGCCTTGTTCGGGTTCACGCCGATGCCGACGACCAGGTGCTCGAAGAGCAGCCGGCCGCGCCGGATCACGTCGAGGTGCCCGAGCGTGATCGGGTCGAACATGCCGGTGAACACCGCCGTCCGCGATGGGTCCGCGGTCTCGCCGCGAGAGACTCATGTCACGATGCCCTCATGCGGGGTCGATTCCACGTCAGGCCGACCGGACCGCGCGGAGGCCGTCGGCCAGGCGTCGGAGGTCGTCCTCGTCATTGTAGATGTGCGGGCTGACCCGGAGCCGGCCGCGTCGGCAGGCGACGGCGACTCCGCGGCTCCGCAGGAGACGCCGCGCGGCGAGATCGGGATCGACGCCGGGGCGGGTCAGGGCGACGATCCCGGACGGCTCCTCGGGGTTCGGCTCGATCCGTAAACTTCCCACCCCGCGACCTCGGCCAGGGCGCGCACGGCGGCGGCGCGTTCGAGGATCCGCTCCGAGACCGACGCGGGGCCGATCTCCAGGAACAGCCGCAGGCTCGCCGCCAGCGCCTGGAGACCCGGGCATGATGAACGAGCCCCCCTCCCAGCGCTCGGCGGTCGGCTTGAGCCGGAACTCGATCTCGGGCGAGTTGTACGACCCGACGACGCTGTGCCAGCCGACGCCGAGCGGCCGGAGCCGCTCGATCCAGTCGCGACGGACGTAGAGCAGTCCCGCGCCCTCCGGGCCGAGCAGCCACTTGTGGCCGTCGGCGGCGAGGAAGTCGATCGGCGTGCTGGAAACATCGATGACGTGCGGCCCGAGCCCCTGGATCGCATCGACGAAGAGCGCGACGCCGCGGCTCCGGCACAGGGCCGACGAGGGCGTCGAGGTCGTTACGGAAGCCCGACGCGAACTCGACGTGGCTGATCGTCAGGAGCCGCGTCGATCCGTCGATCGCCGACGCCAGGTCGTCGAGCCAGATCCGGCCGTCCCGGCTGGGAACCAGCCGAAGCGTCACGCCGCGGACTCGCCAGGTTCATCCAGGGATAGATGTTCGACGGGATACTCCTCGGCCGCCGTGACGACGCTATCACCCGGCCGCCAGGGGAACCCCTCGGCCACCAGCCCGATGCCGTGCGTCGTGCTGCGAGACGAAGGCGATCTCCTCGGGCTCGCCCCGATCAGACGGGCGAGTCGCCCCGACGCAACGCCTGAAGCTTCCGCTCCCAGTCGGGCCAGTGCACCACGCCGTTCTGCTCCTGGTCCTCGGCCCAGGCGCGCAGCGCCTGGGCCGATCGACGGGGCAGGGGGGCCACCGCCGCGTGGTCGAAGTACGCCCAGCGTTCGGCGACCGGGAACTCGGCCCGGCGAAGCGCATCCCAGCGATCGGTCATGGGTCGAGCAAGCTCCCGGCGGTGCGATGCGAAGAGACCGCGTTTCCCAACAGACTAGCCGAAGAGGCCCGCTCCGGACCATCCCCGAGCCCTCAAGCCCTCCGCTCCCGACCGAGCCAGGGCCATCACCAGGCGGGTCAATCGTCCGGGAGTGCCCGGATCAGCGCGTCGAGGTGGGCCTCCGAATGACGTGCCGAGAGGCTGATCCGCAGCCGGGCCGTTCCGGCGGGAACGGTCGGGGGGCGGATCGCCGGGACGAGGAAACCCTGGAGACTCAGCCGTTCGGCGAGCCCGAGCGCGCGTTCGGGCGTGCCCACGATCCAGGGGACGATCGAGCCGGCCGTGGGACCGACGTGGACCGCCGCGTCGTTGCAGCTCCTCGGACGAGTGTCCGCCCCAGCCTCGAGACCCGTTCGCGGCGCCAGGGCTCGGCCTGTGCGATCGACAGCGCCGGCGGCGGCCGACGGCGGCGGCCGGCGGAGGCAGGGCGGTCGAGTAGACGAGCGGGCGGGCGTGGTTGGTGAGCCAGTCGATCAGCCGTCTCGAGCCGGCGACGAACCCGCCGAGCGAGCCCAGGGCCTTTGAGAGCGTGCCGACCCGCACCGGGACCCGCTCCGGCAACCCCCAGCGCCGCCGCCGCTCCCCGGCCGTCGGGACCGAAGACGCCCGTGCCGTGGGCCTCGTCCACCAGCAGCATGGCCCCGAACCGCTCGGCCAGGTCGACCAGGTCGGCCAGCGGCGCGAGGTCGCCGTCCATGCTGAAGACGCCGTCGGTGGCGATCAGGAGCGCGGCGGAACCGGCCCGCGCGTCGCGCGTCGAGGATCGCGTCGAGCCGGTCGGCGTCGCCGTGCGGATAGACCCGCAGGCGCGCCCCCGAGAGCCGGGCTCCGTCGATCAGGCAGGCGTGGTTCGAGCCGGTCGAGCGTAGACGGCGTCGCCCGGGTCCGACCAGCGCGGCGATCGTCCCGAGGTTCGCGGCGAACCCCGTCGGGAAGAGCGCGACCGCCTCGACCTGCTCGAACTCGGCGAGCGCGTCGGCGAGCGCGTGCGTGGGCGCTCGGTCCAGCCCGAGACCAGCGGCGACGCCCCGGCACCCCAGCCGAACCGCCCGGCCGCCGCGCGCGCCGCGGCGATGACCCGCGGGTCGGCCGCCAGGCCGAGGTAGTCGTTCGTGCCGAAATTCGACCAGCCCCGGCCGTCGCGGACCCGCACGCCGGCGCTCCAGGCCGACGGCGCGGCCCAGGCCGCGCTGGCGTCGTCGATCCAGGCGAGCGGGTCGGGTCATGGCTCGATCGATCAGGCTGGTTCACGGCGAGCAACGCCTCAGGACCGCCGCCGCGAGGTGTCCGCCGAAGCCGATCGAGAGCTTCAGCGCCGCGCGGATCGGCAAGGCGCGGCCGACGCGCGGCGTGCCGTCGAGGTCGCAGGCCGGGTCGGGATCGTCAGGTTCAGGGTCGGAGGCACGAAGCCGTCGCGGATCGCCAGGCAGGTGATCGCCAGCTCGGCCGCGCCCGCCGCGCCCAGGAGGTGGCCGATCTGGCTCTTGTTCGCCGAGCAGGCGACCCGATCGGCCTGGCGTCCCAGCGCCAGGCCGGAGCGCCCGGCATTCGAGCGGGTCGTTGCGCCGGGTCGCCGTGCCGTGGACGTTGACGTGGTCGATCTCCGCCGCGGTCGACGCCCGCGTCGCGCAGGGCCCGGCCGATGACGTGCGGCCAGGCCGGCCGGGTCGGGGTTCAGGTCGGTCACGTGATAGGCGTCGGCCCCGGACGCCCCGCCGGCGAGCTCGGCGTAGGCGAGGCCGACGCCCCGCGTGCCCGTGCGTGGTCCTCGGCGCTCGAGGACGAGGACCGCCGCCCCTTCGCCGACGAGGAACCCGGAGCGGCTCCGGTCCCAGGGCCGGACCGCCCGGCCGGGGTCGCCACTCGATCGCGGGCCAGGATGCCCATCCGGCGGAACGCCGCCGAGGACCAGCGGGATCGAGCGACGCGTCCGCCGCGCCGACGAGCACGACGTCGCAGACGCCCGCGGCGGATCAGGCTCGGCCCCTGAATCGACCGCGATCAGGCCCGTGGCGCACGCCGCGACGGGGGCCAGGCACGGCCCGCGCAAGCCCCAGGTCCGGGCGATCCGGCTCGATGCGCCGGCGTAAGGCCAGCCATCGACCCAGCTCGATCCACTCCGCGTCGGCGGGATCGGTTCCCGATTCGTTGTTCGGCGCCAGGCCGACAGTTCCGCCAGGTCGCCCTTGCTCAGCCCGATCGACCACGCCGCAACGGTCGCGGTCGAGCGACTGAGCGCACGAGGCCCGCGTCGCGCATGGCCTCATCGGCCGCGGCGAGCACGATCTCCGAGATCCACGGGCGCGAACCGGAAGCCTCGACGGCCAGCGGCGCGCCGGCGAGCCGGACGGTCGAGCCGTCGCCCGCCCAGGGCAGATCGATCGCTCGGAACCCGTGGCGACCGGCCTTGCAGGTTCGTCCAGGTCGCGGCGGCGCTGGTCCCGAGTCCGGTCCAGAGCCCGATCCCCGTCACCAGTACCCGAGATCTCGATGCCATGCGCCGGATTTCGCCATCGAGGATCGAATCAATCAATCAGTCGGGTTCGCTCACACGCGCGCGGGCATCGGCTTCAGGCCGAGGTGGTCGAACATCGCCTGGTCGCGGTCGACCTCGGGGTTCGGCGTCGTCAGGAGCTTGTCGCCGGCGAAGATCGAGTTGGCGCCGGCGAGGAAGCAGAGGGCCTGGTCGGACTCGCTCATGTCGAGCCGGCCGGCCGAGAGCCGGACCATCGAGCTGCGGCATCAGGATGCGCGCCGTGGCGATCGTCCGGACCATGTCCCAGATCGTCGACCCTGGGCCGATCGCGCCAGCGGGGTTCCCTCCACGGCGACCAGCGCGTTGATCGGCACGCTTTCGGGCGGCTCGGGGAGGCGTGGCCAGCGTGTGCAGCAGGTCGATCCGGTCGTCCTCGGTCTCGCCCATGCCGACGATCCCGCCGCAGCAGACCGAGATCCCCGCCGTCGCGGACGTGCTGGAGCGTGCTCGAGCCGGTCCTTGATAGGTCCGGGTCGAGATGATCCGGTCGTAGAACTCCTCGGAGGAGTCGAGGTTGTGGTTATACGCGTCGAGCCCGGCCTCCTTCAGCCGGCGGGCCTGATCGGCCGTCAGCATGCCGAGCGTGCAGCAGGCCTCCAGCCCGAGCGCCTTGACCCCGCGGACCATCTCCAGCACCCGATCGAACGGCGCGCTGTCCGCACCTCGCGCCAGGCGGCCCCCATGCAGAACCGGGTCGCGCCGTCGTCGCTGCGCCTGGCGGGCCGCGGCGAGCACGGCATCGACGTCGCATCAGGCCCTGGGCGTCGACGCCGGTCTGATAGCGTGCCGACTGGGGGCAATAGCCGCAATCTTCCGGGACAGCCCCCGGTCTTGACCGAGAGCAGGACACAGACCTGGACCGCGCCCGGCTCGTGATGGCGGCGGTGGACCTCCGAGGCCCGGCCGATCAGGTCGAGCAGGGGCGTGCGATAGATCGCCGCGACCTCGTCGCGAGGGGGAGGCTGAGGATGAGGCTGAGGATGAAGCGGCGCGGAAACCGAGGAGACGGCGTCCGGGTCCAGCGTCGAATTCAAGCTCGGGGCCGGCATGAAGCATCCTGTTCGGGCCAGGGTCGAATGGGGAATCAGGGTCGATCGGATCGCGACCGATCGAACGGCACGGCCCGGCTCACCGACGCGCCGACTTGGCGATGATGAACAGGGCCAGGCCGACGAGGCAGCCGGTCGCGAGGTAGCCATCCAGAGGCCGGCCGCTCTTGTCGCCCTCACCCTCGGGCGGCGGGGGCTCATTTTGAGCCAGGGCCGGCACGGGGGTCAAGACCAGGCCGGGCGTACCCAGCAAACCGGCGGCGAACACCAGGGGAAGCACCCGGCCCCGATAACGACGGGCGATCGCGTTCTTGAGCTTGAGCGGAATCATCGGTTTCTGATCCGATCCTTGAGGGCCAGCGGACGGCGCGGGGCCAGGGGCGACATCGGCAGCCATTCCCGGAGCGGCCGGACCCGGCGGCGGAACTCGGCCCGCGGGCCATCGCCACCGCCTTCCACGCCGGCCCGCGCGACCGCAGGTTCGCGATGTAATCGTCCAGGCCGACCGCCCAGAAGCGGTACGCCCGGCCGCGAAAGACGAAAGCCCCATTGTCGCCCGGCAGCGGGAACGGCTGCAAGGCCTCGGCATACGCAAACGCCAGGACGGCCCGGAAACCCGGTCCGAACATCGACTGCCAGCGCACCAGGCCGTCCAGGTCGTCGGTCGTCACCCAGTTTTCCCACGGCCGGCGCCCCGACGCATCTTTCCCTTTTTTACCCTTCACCTCGACCACCAGGTTCGTCCCCAGCCGAGGGTACAGCAGGAAATCGGGGTTCTTCACGCCGCCATCGGCCGCGTCCAGCCCCGAGACCGCCCGACGGGCCTCGTCCACCGCCACGCACGGCACGCCGGACCGAGCGGACGTAAGCCCTCGAACGCCGCCTCGTAATGGTTCGCTCGGTTGGCCATCGGTCGATCGCTCACTCCCTCCCACGTCACGACACGTCACGAAACGTCACGAAACGTCACGACACCGCGGTCGGCTCGCCGTTGATCACGATCAGCGGACCCGCGCCCGGCTTCGATTTCTTGACCTTCCGCGGCGCGCAGGACCGCCTCGGCGTACTCCCAGAGCTGCTCGGGGGTTTCGAAGACCTGATCGAACAACCAGTCGTCGTCGTATTCGCATTCGTTTGTGGTGTACTCCTGACAGATCTTGGGCCGGCTCAGATAGATCCGGCATCGATCCTCGCGGGTCAGGTACTGGCACCGGGTCATCACGACGAGATACCAGGTCCGCTTCTCGGTATAGACGAGGGTCTGGCCGTGCGCCAGGTACCATCGGATCGCGTCGTAATCGTCCCAGTTGGTGGGGGTCTCGATCGGAAGCGAGAAATAGCGGCAGCACTTGCCCGAGCAATGGTCACACAGGCAATCCCCGGCGGGTAGGTCCTGGCGGCGCATCCGGTTCTTGCGCGGCGTGCTGGGCACGAGGCGGGTCCTTTCATCGAGAGCAGGTTCGCGGACCGCGGCGCGTCGAGGCACATCCCCGGAAGCACCGATCCCAACCCCTCAGGTCAGGGACGATCGTACCAGGCCCGTCGGATCGCGGCCAGGTGATCGGCGTCGGTCCCGCAGCAGCCCCCGGCGAGGACCGGCCCGAGTGCCTTGAGCCGGGGAACGGCCGCGGCGAAGTCGCCGGCCTGGTCCAGCGGCCGGTTCGCCCCCGCTCCCGGCCGGCCGGCGGAGGGCTTGACGATGATCGGGAACCCGGGAGGAACGGCCCGTCGGACCCGCTCGGCCAGGGGAAGCGCCTCGGCCATCCCCTCCTGGCAGTTCAGCCCCACGGCGACCGCTCCGCGCTCGATCAGGGCCGAGGCCGCCGGGCCGGCCGGATCGGGCCAGTCGACCAGGCTGACCAGGATCGGAACGGCCCTGCCGTTCGCGGCGTCGCGCCCCAGTTGATCGAGCGCCGCGAGGGCCGATTCGACGCGGTAAGTCTCGAAGACCAGGGCGTCGGCCCCGGCATCGATCAGGCTCGCCGCCTGCTCGACGACCGCGTCCGCTACCGCGACCGCGCCGACACCGGCTTCGGAGCCGCCCGGGACCGCGGTCGGGCCGATATCGCCCAGGACCAGCCGGTCCGGTCCCGCGGCCCGACGCGCCAGGGCGACGGCCGCCCGGTTGATCTGATCGACCTGGTCGGCGCGGCCGAACCGCGCGAGCCAGCGTCGATTGGCTCCAAACGTGTTCGTGACCAGCGCCCCGGCCCCGGCCCCGACGTCGCGCGCGTGCATCGCGAAAACGGCATCCGGACGGGTCAGGTTCCACAGGCACGGGTCGTCCACCGCCAGAACGAGCCCGAGCCCGACGAGCCGGGTGCCGATCCCGGCGTCGAGCAATAACAGGCCGCGGTCGATCGACGCCCCGAGCCGCGAACGGGGCGATCCGGCTACCGACCCCTCAACCACGAGACCGGGGCCGGTTGCGGTACTTGGCCGAGACCCGGACCAGGAACCGCTGCTCCTCGTCGGTCAGGGCCGAGCGCCCCTCGCGATGCAGCTTCTCGAGGATCTCGTCCATCCGGCGCTCCTCGGCCGCCTCGCGGGCCTGTCGACGCTGGCGACGGACATCGGAGCGGCGCCGTCGCCAGCGCTTCAGGGCGCTCTCGCGATAGGGGCGGACCTTCGCCGCGCTCGATTCCAGGCTGGTGTAGCCCTCGGTGAAGTCGTAACCGAAGACCCCGTCCTCGAAGAAACCGCCGTCCTCGAGCATTCGCGACTCGGCCCGGACGATCAGCTCGATCAGGATCGCCAGCCCGATCAGGGTGATGCCGTCGCCCATGCCCTGGAAGATCAGGCGGGCCAGCCCCACCAGGACCAGGAGCGCGGCGCACGATCGCGCGGTCCAGGGGGCGAGCATGTTGTCCTTGGTCGAGACGACGTTCGCCCCCGCGAGCAAGGCCCGCAGAATCCGGCCGCCGTCGAACGGCAGCGCCGGGATCAGGTTCGCGATCAGGACGACCCAGTTCAGGTAGCCGAACCAGCCCACCCACCACAAGGGCGTGAACGCCGCGACCGGCGCGCCGGCGATCAGCGGAGCGCCGGTTCCGTCCTTGTTGCCGAACGGACTCCAGATGAATCGCCCCCCCGCCAGGTACACCGTCAGCGCGGCCGACAGGACCATCAGGGCCGACGTGAGCGGCCCGGCGAAGGCCACCACCGCGTTCTCGGACGATCGGACGCTCGACGACGGTCCGACCAGGTTGCCCAGGGGCCAGAGCCGGACGTCCTCGGTCTCCACGCCCAGCCACGACGCCATCAAGGCGTGGCCCAGCTCGTGGATCGCCAGCGCGACGATCAGCAGCCCGAGCCAGCAGATCGTCTGCGCCACCGGATGGTCCGGCGCCATGATGGCGCTCAGGAGCCGGAACAGCACGAAGACGATGAGGAAAAAATGGACCCGGACTTGCGTCCCGGACCATCGGCCCAGGTTGATCGGCGACCAGGTCAGGGGATCGGTCATCATCGGCCACCCGCGGAGGGATCGGCTCGCGTCGGACAGTCTCGGCTCGAACCAGGGCGCCGGTGGCCCGGAGCCCGATCTCACCGACATACACACGTCCGGCCGAAAGTGGAAAAAACGCGGTTCATCCACCATGAATAATGTAACAGTCGGCAAGACCCTCTGCAATGCGCGCGCCACGCCCTGGCAAAACGGACAGGGGCGCGAGCTCACGCGGAGTCGCCGCGGCGCGGATGGGGTAAGCCGAGTGCAACGACGGCAAATCTCACGATTTTTAAATTCATACGTTTTGGTTCCAGATGGATACCGAGGTCGTGGCCGATCCGGCATCTTACCGGAAACCGCGGCCCGAGTTGACGGGAAGTCCCAAACCTCGGGTCCACCCGAAGCGTGTAGGGTCGGCGGGTCGGCGGTTTTTCGCGTTCCACGGAGAGCACTCCGGCACTAAGTATTAAAATGTTTTCAGCTTAATTTTCTTGCTTTTTAGTTAAAAATGATTTATGTTAATATCTTTTTGATAGGCAGTCTGTCCGCTCCTTTCGGCCCTCGGTCCTGCTGGCCCTCTCCGCGCCTTTGGCGGCCCCGCGTGAGGTTTCCGTCCCTTTCCCGAGCGAACTAACCGGCACGACCCGCGAGTTCGACCGGAATTGCCCCCGCGCCTGCTTTTTTTGGCAAAGGTCGGGGCCGAAGGCTGCGATCTTTAAGCGGAGTGACGATTGATGAGCACGGAATGATTCGTGGATCAATCACACAAAACCGCTTGTGAAACCAAGGAGTCGAGCCGTGAGCAGCATGCGAAAGATCGAGGCGAACCGGCGCAACGCCCAGCTCTCGACCGGGCCGATCACCGCGGAGGGCAAGGCGATCGCGCGGGGCAACGCGTACCGGGACGGGCTTTCCGGGGAAGGGGTGGTCCAGCCGGCCGACGAGCGCGAGAAGCTTCGTCAGCGCCGCGAGGAGTGGGCCGGCTCGTTCGGCAAGGGGACCGAGAGCAAGGTCGGCCAGTGGCTGCTCGACCTGGTGGTGCTCGAGTCGGTGCGGATCGATCGATGCGCGCGCCAGGAGATCGAGCTCATCGCCCAGCAGTCCCAGCGCGCGGTCAGCAACTGGGACGAGGATCGACGCGCCGAGGCCGAGGCCCTGGGCGCCAAGCTTGCGCGGACCAAGCACCCCAGCTGGATCGTCAGCAAGCTTCGCGCCACCACGCAGGGCTACGACTGGCTGATCGACCGCTGGTCCGAGCTCAAGAAGGTGAGCGACCAGGGCCAGCTCTGGTCCGACGCCCAGCGCCGGATGGCGCAAAACCTCAAGGGCATTCCCCCCGTCTTCCGCGACCTGCCCCGGCTTCTGACCCTCGAACAGCAGGCCGAGGCCGCCGCCACCGAGCTCGACGAGCTTTACGATCACCAGCAGCGCGCCATGAACACGCTCGACGCCATGGATCAGAAGATCGCCGCGATGGGGCTGGCCCTCGGTGTCGACTACTTCCGGCTCCAGAAGTACGCCGCCCGCAGCCATCGACGGCTCGAGTGGGCGCTGGGCCATATCGTTCTGAACAAGTTCCCGGACATGACGAAGGCCCCGCACGGCCTGGTCTTCCTGAACGAGCCCGACGACCAGCCCCGGTCCCTCCCCTTCAGTCCGCCGACGCCGACGCCGACGGCCCCGGCGCCGGCCCCCGCCCCCGCGCCGCGCCCGCCGCGATCGAGCCCAGGCCCGCACCGTTACCCAGCGCGCCCTCCCTTGCCGGAACCGAGCGACCCGCACCCGCGGCAAAGCCCACGCCCACGTCCACGCCCGCGCCTGCACCCGCACCGACATCCGCGTCCAGGCCCGCGCCGGCGTCATCGCCCGCCCTCACGCCGCGGCCCCAGGCCCCGCGCGATTCGCGTGGCGAAACGAAGCCAACGGCAATTGGTGACGGTCGTTCCGGTCAGGCTGGTCCCGCGGGCCGGATGCCCGGCCTGCCCGGCGCCGGCTCGCCCGCGACGACTCCGAAACGGCTGGAATGAGGTCCCAGCGCCTCGATCGAGCCCGTCGAGTGGCCGGAGACTGGTCCGGAGCCGTTCGCTCCGCGCGCTGCGCGGGGCGAACTTCGGGCCGTCCTTCACCCGCCGCTTCATTTTGGCGGAATAACCCGCGCCACGGACCGAGCGTCCGGGTATTCTTGGAATCTTCGAGTGAGCGAGCCATCGACCGCTGGGGAAAGGGGAGTGCGCCGTGGTCCGCGCCGAGACAACCGGCCCCGTGTCGCCGGAAGTGCCAGGTCCTGAGCCGTCGCAGGCGGAGGTCGGGGTCCGTGTCGAGCTCGGGGCGCGTGGGTACGAGGTACGCGTCGTCACCGGGTCGAACGGCTTGGGCCGGTTCGCGCGGGCCGCGCTCGACGCGACCTGGGGCGGCCGATCATGCCGGCGGGCCCTGCTGGTGACCGACGCGAACGTCGCGGGGCTGGCGCCGTCGATCGTCGCCGGCCTGGCCGAGGTCGGGATCAACGCGACCCTGGCGGTGGTTCCTCCCGGCGAGCCGTCCAAGTCGCTCGACCGGGCCGCCGACCTGTACGACGACCTCGTCCGGCTCCGGGCCGATCGTCACATCGCGATCGTCGCCCTGGGCGGGGGCGTCGTCGGCGACCTCGCCGGGTTCGTCGCCGCGACCTACGCCCGCGGCCTGCCGCTCCTGATGGTGCCGACCTCGCTCCTGTCGATGGTCGATAGCTCGGTCGGGGGCAAGGTCGGCGTCAACCATCCCCGCGCCAAGAACATCATCGGCGCGTTCCACCAGCCGGTGGGGGTCTGGATCGACACCGCGTATCTCCAGGGCCTGCCTCCCCGCGAGCTCCGGTGCGGCCTGGCGGAGGTGATCAAGTACGGCGTGATCCTCGATCCCCACTTCTTTACCTATCTCGAACAGAACGCCGAGTCGATCAGTACCCGCGACCCGGCCGCGATGCGTACGATCGTGGCCCACAGCTGCCGGCTGAAGGCCGACGTGGTGGCACGCGACGAGCGCGAGGAGACCGGGCTGCGGGCGATCCTCAACTTCGGCCACACGATCGGCCACGCGGTCGAGGCCGTCGCCGGTCATGGGTACGCCGGGACCGGCGCCGTGCCGCACGGCGAGGCCGTCGCGATCGGCATGGCCGCCGAGGCCCGCCTGGCCGAACGTCTGGGCTGGATCGCGCCCGACCTGACCGGGCGCCTGGTCGCCCTGATCGAGCGGTTCGGCCTGCCCGCCGCGCTGCCCGACGGGCCTCGACCCCGACGCCCTCATCGACGCGATGACCCGCGACAAGAAGAACCAGCGCGGGCGGACCCGGTTCATCCTGCCGCGTTCGATGGGTCGGGTCGAGCTGACCGACGCGCCGACCGAGGCCGACGTCCGCCACGTCCTGGGAGCAGGCTCCACGCCCAAGGCCGGGCCACGGACCGATCGGACCGGTCCCCAGGCCGAATGGGAGATCCCAGGGTGATCGCCGGACCGATGGATTCCGACGCCGACGACAGCTCCGACGATCAAGGGGATGCGGACGTGGCCGATCTCGTCCGGCTCCTCCTCGTGCCCGGCGTGGGGCCGCAGACCTGCCGGGCCCTGATCGAGCGGTTCGGATCGGCCGGCGCGGTATTCGAGGCGCCCCTGGCGCAGGTCCGCGCGGTGGCCGGCGTCGGACCCAGGCTCGCCGGCCGGATCGGCGAGGCTCGCGACACGCTCGACGCCGAGGCCGAGCTTGATCGTTGCCACAAATCCGGCGTCCGGCTCGTTCCCGGGGGCGACCGCTGTATCCCGAGGCGCTGGAGGAGATTCCCGACCCGCCGGCCTTGCTCTACGTCAAGGGATCGCTCGTCCCCGCCGACGCGCTATCGATCGCCCTGGTCGGCTCGCGCCGGTGTACGCCCTACGGCCTGCGAATCGCCGAGAAGCTCGCCGCGTCACTGGCCCGGGTGGGCGTGACGGTGGTCTCGGGCCTGGCGCGGGGATCGACGCGGCGGCCCACCGCGGCGCCTTGAAGGCCGGCGGCCGGACCATCGCCGTGCTCGCCAACGGCCTGGCGCAGGTCTACCCGCCCGAGCATGAAGACCTCGCCGCGGCCGTGATCGACGCGGGGGCCTTGATTACCGAGATGCCGATGCTCCAGGCCCCGATCGCCGGCCTGTTCCCCCAGCGCAACCGACTCATCTCGGGGCTGAGCCTGGGCGTCGTGGTGATCGAGGCCACGCCCCGGAGCGGCTCGCTCTCGACGGCCCGCCACGCCATGGAGCAGAACCGCGAGGTCTTCGCCGTGCCCGGGCCGGTCGATAGCCTCGCCAGCCAGGGCTGCCACGCCCTGATCCGCGACGGTGCCCGGCTCGTCGAGACCGTCGACGATATCCTCGACGAGCTCGGCCCGCTCGTCCGCGAGGTCCCCGTCGAACCCGGCCAGACCCCCGTCCGGCACCCCGCCGAGCTCTCGCTCTCCGACCACGAGCGCTCGCTCCTGGGCCAGCTCGCCGACCGCCCCACCGGCGTCGACGAGCTGATCCTCCGCACCGGCCTGACCGCCGCGCAGGTCCTCGCCACCCTCAGCGTCCTCGAGATGCGCCGCCTCGTCCGGCGCTTGCCAGGACATCAGTTTGTGAGAGCGTAATCACGTTAGTATATCCAAGATTAGGCATTATTTCAGTCGCGGCCTGATCCAGGCTTCGAGATCGGCGAGGACCTGTTCGCGGCCCAGTTCGTTGAGGGGCTCGTGGCGCATCTCGGGGTAGACCTTGAGGGTCTTGTCGGGGCTGGTGAACCGCTCGAAGACCTGGATCGAGACGGTCGGGTCGATGACGGGGTCGGCCTCGCCCAGGATCATGAGCAGGGGGAGGCGAACGCCCTGGGCGTCGCCGACGAGCTTGGCTCCCGAGCCGGCCATGCCGAAGTAGAGCGGGGCGCTGACCCGGCTGTGCCGCAAGGGGTCGGTCAGGTGCTGAAGCTGCATCTCGGGGTCGCGGGTCATGTGCGAGGCGTCGAGCTTGCCCGCGAGGGTCACCCCCGGCGCCAGGGCCAGCAGGACGCGGCCGAGCAGGATCTTGGCCCGGGGCACCGGCGCCGAGATCGCCAGGGCCGGGTTCGAGACGATCAGCCCGGCCAGCCGCACGCTCGCGGACGATTCCGGGTCGCTGGCCAGCCAGAGCGCCAGCAGGCCGCCGTTGGAATGGCCGAGCAGGAAGAGGGGCAGGCCCGGACGCTGGGCCGCCGACCATTCGAGCGTCGCCGAGACATCGTTCCGCAGGTCCTCGTAGCGGCGGACCACCCCGCGCCGGCCGGGGCTCCGGCCGTGGCCCCGGAGGTCGGGAGCGACGATATCGATGCCCAGCGCCGGGCCGATCGACTCGGCCACATGCCGGTAACAGCCCCCGTGCTCGCCCAGCCCGTGCGCGATCGCCAGGACCCCCTTCGGTTCCGGCCGTGCCCAGTGCCACCCCCGTAATTCCAGGCCGCCGGTCGTGGGGATGACGATATCGCGCGGGGCGAACGTGGCGGTGATCATGCTCCGGGAACCTCTACGACTTGGGAATGGGAACAGGCCGTTCGTCGAACACGCCCAGGCGACCCGCGGACGCCGCCCTGTACTGCTCGCGATCGCGAGATATGATACACAGGCGGGTCGACCGTCGATCAAGCCACTTCGGATTCGGGCGTCGGCTTGCCAGAGAGGACGCCATCGAGGTAAACATCAAGTCATGGGCCATCGCAATGAGCTTCTCCAGCGCATCTCCATCGACCCGGAGGTCTGCTTTGGCCGCGCCTGCATCCGCGGGACGCGCGTCTGGGTAAGCCTGATCCTGGACAAGCTGTCCGAGGGAGTTCCGGAAGCCGAGCTTCTCGAAGCCTATCCTCAGTTAGACTCCGATGACATCCGCGCGGCACTGGCCTACGCGGCCGAGATGTCGCGCGAGCGCATCATTCCCATTCCAGTGGAGCCTTCCGTCCCTTGAAATTCAAGCTCGATGAGAACCTGGATTCGCGACTGGTCCCGCTGCTCGCTGAGGCAGGTCACGACGCCGAAACCGTCCTCTCCGAGCGCCTGGCGGGAAGCCGTGATCAAGTCATCGATCAAGTATGCGTAGCCGAGGGAAGAACCCTGATCACGCTGGATATGGACTTCGCCAACCCATTCCGTTTTCCTCCAGGACCGACGGAAGGGATCATCGTTATGCGGCCCCCCCGACCCGTCGTCTCCGTGATCCGCGCAACGCTTCTCAGCGTAATCGCCCTCCTGAAGAGCAACCCGCTCAGGGGCTCGTTGTGGATCGTCGAGCCCGACCGGATTCGCGTTTACGACCCGCGTGACGGCGGTTCGACCTGAGTTCCCATTCGGACCCATGTCCAGTGCCGGTCCGACGTCATGGTCACGTCCTCGGGGTCGAATCCCAGCCGGTCGATGATGTCCCGGGCCTCGTCGAGGGTCAGGGCGGCGTGGAGCGAGGCTTCGAACAGGGCCCGCGCGGCGGGGCTTTCCTCGGCGGCGTACTGGGCGACCAGGGCGGCGACGGCCGACGCGCTCGGCGGACGGGCGAGGTCGCGGATGAACAGGATGCCGCCGGGGGCGGTCAGGCGGGCGATCTCGGCCAGGGCGGGGACCGGGTCGGGAATGTGGTGGAGGATCGTGTTGCTGATCACGGCGTCAAAGTAACCGTCGGGCCAGGGCAGGGCCTTGGCATCGCCGACGACGCAGGTGATCCGGCGCGACAGACCGGCGGCGTCGATGTGGGACCGGGCGAGCGCGAGCATCGACTCGGCCAGGTCGACGCCGACGATCGAGGCCGCGGGGTCGGCCTGACCCAGAGTGATGGCGATTCGCCCCGGACCGGTGCCGACGTCCAGGATGCGGCCCCCCCGCGCCTGGCCGCGGGCGGCCAGGAAGTCGGCGACGAACCGGGCGTTCGTCGCCGAGTGGTCCATGGCGTCGTAGTCGCCCGCCTCTTCGGGCGTGTCCATCGCCTCGGGCTCGAGAGTCCGGGGAAGCATCGTGGGATTGGCCTCGCGGGATGCGATGCGATCAGCAACCGGACCCGGACCGATCAAACGTCCTTCAGGCCTCGCGCGCCGCCGTCTGGGCGGCCTTCAGGCAGGCGCGGATGTCGTCGAGCGGGTCCTTGGGGTTCTCCTCGTACTCGAGGTTGAGGCCGTAACTGGTAGTTGAGCCGGGCCAGGGCCTGGAGCAGGTCGGCTGGTCCGCAGGTCGCCCTCGCCCAGGATCGTGAAGTCCGTGGCATCCTTGACGTCCTTGAGGTGGACGCCGTAGACACCGCGGGCCGAACACCTCGACGGCGCGGACCGGGTCCTCGCGCGAGCGGAGGAAGTGGCCGGTATCGACGCAGCAGCCGATCCGCGGGCTGTGGTCCTTGATCGCGGCGGCGATCATGTCGATCTTCTCCCAGCGGTGCTTGGGGCCGTGGTTGTGGATGCCCAGGTTCACCCCGTACTCCTCGACCAGCTAGTCGAGCGTGTCGAAGCTATCGGGGTCGGGGTCGGCCGAGAGGTACTCGATGCCCATCGCCTGGCGAACTCGAAGCGTCTTCCGGCCGGCGTCGCGATTCCTGGTCAGCCGGACGACGCCGTAGCCGAGCACGGCGACCCCGGCGGCCTCGAGGTTCTTCTTGTAGCCCTCGATCGCGGCCGGCGTTGTCGGTGGTCGGCAGGTGGGCGGGGTACGATTCCCAGTAATGCAGGCCCAGCTCCCGCGTCGCGGCCAGGGCGGTGTCGAGGTCGGGCTTGCCCCCCGGCCCGATGCCGCGCAGCGTGTAGCTCTGGAGCCCCATCTTGAAGGGGCCGTAGGCGCCATGCCCGCGGTCGGCGCGGCGCCAGGCGCGGCCGCACGGCCCAGTGTCCAGGCCCCCAGCAGCGCCGTTCCCGCCGCCAGGGCACTCCGCCGGGTCATGATCCGGGACGGGTCCGCCGCATGGTCCTGAGCTGATCCGATCGCATGGTGCTGCTCTCCCTTCCGGATGGGACTTTCGGAAACACGTGCCTGGGACTCGTCCGACAGACGTTGCCGCAAGTCTCCAAGACCCGATCGCACCGAGGCTATCCGATCGGTCGAGGCGGTTCCAGGGACGGGCCTCGAAAAAAACGCAGCGGCGGGCCCGCGCGCTGTCCTACTTGTGATATCGATATCGCGTATGATACCATGCCTTTATTGATTCTTCGCTTCTTCACACCCGATTCGGTTGCGAGCGGTCCTGAGCAGGCCGGGGAGGTTGGTTCCATGCCGTTACCGACGCCGAACCCGCAAGGGAAGATCCTGGGCATCTTGAAGCCGATCGGAGGGGGAGACCCGATCCCGCTTCTCAAGCCGGAGATCATCGTCGGCCGACGGCGGATCCTGCGACATCTTCCTCGACTTCAACAACATCTCGGGCCGGCATTGCCAGCTTCGCCTGATCAACAGCGTCTGGCACGTCCGCGACATGGGAAGTACCAACGGCACCTCGCTCAACGGAATGCTCCTCTCCAGCGAGCACAGCGTACTGCCCGACGACGAGCTGGGGATCGCCAGCCACCTGTTCACGATCGACTACGAGCCCGGTGGCCCCGAGGCCGTCTCGCGCGCAAGGGGTCATCGACGAGATGGCCGACGAAACCAGTAGCCCCAAGCGGCACTCGCTGCTCGAGCTGGCCGGGATCGACACCGACGAGGACAAGCCCCGGCACCGCGGCCGTTCGTCGTCGATCGACCTCCCCGAGATCGACCCGGCGGGCTTCACGATCCAGCGTGGCCCGGGCCCCGCCGCCCCCTCGCGGCAGCCGGCGGCCAGCGCGCGACCGGCTCCCGCCGAGATGCCGGCCGAGATGCCCGAGGACTTCCCCGCGGCTGCCGCGCCCGTGGTCAACGCCGACGAGGACGACTTCCTCAAGCTCATCGAGGAAGACGTCAAGAAGGCCGCCAGCCCGCGCAAGGATCGGCGGAAGTAGGAATGAATGAGCAAGGCCGGGCTTCGCCCGTTCGGCGCTGCCCGGCCTCAACAACAACCACCCAGTGGGATTCGTCCCGGGCGCCAGCGCGCCGACCGGCTACCTACCGACGGGTGGCCGGGCGGGGCAGGGCAGCCGTCCCCTTGATGAGCTGACCGAGCGTCTGGTCGAGCGCCGGCCCGCGGAGCTCGAGGCGGACGATCGTTCCCGAGGGGTCGATCAGAAACGTCGCCGGGATCGAGCCGACGCCGAAGGCTTCGACAAGATCGCCCCCGCAGCTCGGGTTATGGACCTGCCGCCAGGGGATTTTTCGGGCTGTCACGAAGTCGAGCACGGCCCCCTTGGTCTCGTCCAGACTGACGCCGACGACCTCGAAACCGGCGGTCCTGTACTGGCCGTACGCCGCCTGGACGCGGGGCAGCTCGGCCACGCACGGAGCGCACCAGGTGGCCCAGAAATCGACCAGGACATAGCGTCCCTTCAGGTCGTCGAGCCTGAGAGTGTTGCCCTTGAGGTCCTTGACCTCAAACGACGGCGCCGGCTTGCCGACCATGGCGAGCCGATCGAGATCGCGCTTGAGCTTGGCGGCAAGCTCGGGGTTCGCGCCGTACTTGTCGAGCACCGCCAGGTAGACCTGCCGGGCGACGTCGTAGGCGCCGGCCGAGGTGGCGGCCTGCGCCAGCGACTCGCTGAACTGGACGGCGAACTCCTCCTGTTCGGGCTTTCCCAGCCCGGCCATCAGCGACTTGTACTGCTGGAGAGCGGCCGGAAACTGGCCGGCCTGGGCCCGAGCCATGGCCGCGACGATCTGCGCCAGCGGCCGGACGCCCCCTTCCGGAGTCGCGGCCAGGTAGCGTTTCGCCACGTCCTCGGCGTCGAGGAACCAGTCGTGCTCGATCACCGTGTCGAAGAGGGCCAGGTACGCCTGGTCGATATCCTCGGCCTTCGGCTTCGCGGCGATATACGCCTGGAGATCGCGTACCAGGGCCCGGTCGTGCGTCGTCTTCAGCTCGGCCACACTGGCCGGCGGCGCCGGCGCCGGAGCCGGAGCCGCTTCGGCGGCGCCGGCGGGTCCCGCCGGGATAAGTTCCAGGACAGCCAGACCGCAAGCCAGGAGCATCCTGTCGAGTAACCTCATGCTCAATTCACTCCGTTGAAACCGTTCGCGTTCCGTAACGCCGGATGGGCCGCCGGCTCCGGACGGTCCGCCGCGCGGGCGGGGGCCGGAGCGAGAAGCCCGTCGATCAGGTCATTCCAGAGGGCGCAACAGGGGTCGCGCTCGTAATCGGCCAGGAACGCGGCCTGGCCGCGCCGCCCCATCGCCTCGGCCCGCCCCGGATCGCCGGCCAGTCCCACGAGCGCGTCGACCAGGGCGTCGACATCGCCGAGCGGAACGGTCAGACCAGCACCGGCCTGTCGAATCGTGTCGGCCGACTCGCACCGATCGGGCCCGATGAACACGGCCGGGCGCCCCGTCGCGAGCGCCCCGTAGAGCTTGCCGGGGACCACGATGCCGGTCATCTCGGACCGCATCGAGATCAGGTGAACATCGGCCATCGTCAGTGACAGGTGCAGCTCCTCGCGCGGGAACGGGTCGAGGAACTGGACGTTGGTCAGCCCCTCGGCGGCGACCGCGCGCTTGACCTCCGCCATCCGCGGGCCGTCGCCCACGAACAGGAACAGGATCCGCTCGTCGTCCCGCAGCCGGTTCGCCGCGGCGACGAACTCGTGGAAGCTGTGCGCCAGGCCGAGGTTGCCCGAGTACATCGCCACGAACCGGTCGTCGAGCCCGAGCCGGGCGCGGAGCGGGTGCCCTGCGCGGGGCAACGGGTAAACCTCGTCACGACGGCTCCAGACCGGGATCGTCACGAGGTCCTCGGACCTCACGCCCTTGTCCCTGATCCGCTGGCCCATGTACGGGCCGAGCACGACCACCCGGTCGGCCTGCCTGTAGATCACCTCGCCCAGCCGGTCGAGCGCCGGACCAACGGATTGCGCCGCGACATCCGCCCCAGCGCCAGGCTCGCGTCGGGGTGCAGGTCCATGCTCCAGTAGACGTGCCGCGACCCTTTGAGCCGCCGGAGGATCGTCCCGAGCAGGCCGATCAGGGGGGGCGTGGTCAGGGTCACCACCACGTCGCACCGCGGCAGTAGCAGCGCGGCGATCAAGGCGCGGGCGTAGAAGCTGAGGTAGTCGATCATCCGGCAAAGCGTGCTCCGGCGTCCCAGCGAGGTCGCCGGGACGCGACGGATGAACACGCCGCGATGCTCCTCCCGGGTCGGCAAGGGCGAGCCCGAGCCGTCGGCCCGCTTGCGGTATCGGCCCTGGGCGCAGAGGACATGCACCCGCATGCCGCTGCTCGGCGAGCGACTCGGCCAGATCGGCCAGGTGTTGCGCGGTCGAGGCGTGGTCGGGCCAGTAATACTGGTTGACGAACAGAATCCGCGGAGCGTCGGCATCGGGACGGGGGCTCATTCCCCCGTCATCCGAGCGCCAGGATCGCGGCAGACCGTCCGTGGGCCGCGTCCTGGCATTCACCATTTCGCGTCCGCCTGGGCCTTGTTGGCCCGGTACCAGGCGATCGTCTTCTCGAGGCCGGCCTTCAGATCGGTGGGCGGCCTCCAGCCCCCCAGGGCCTCGGTCATCCGGGTCACGTCCAGCACCTTGAGCATGGCGCCGTCGGGCTTGTCGGTGTTCCAGACCATCTTGCCGGCGTACTTCGAGACGTCGCAGACCGTCTCGGCCAGCTCGCGGATCGTGGTACCGACCCCGGTGCCGATGTTGAGCGGCTTCGCCGCGTCGTCATAGACCTCGGCCGCCAGCACGATGGCGTCGGCGCAGTCCTCGACATAGATGAACTCGCGGACCGGCTTGCCGGTCCCCCAGACCTCGACCGAAGGCGCCTGCGCCAGCTCGGCCTCGACGAACTTCCGCACCAGGGCGGCGACGACGTGCGAACGGTCGGGATTGTACGAGTCTCCCGGCCCGTAGAGGTTCGTCAGGATCAGGTGGATCGAGTCGAGCCCGTACTGCCGTTGATACGCCTGGGCCTGCACGGCCATCATCTTCTTGGTCAGGCCGTAGTTCACGACGCTGGCGTGGCACGGGCCGGCCCAGAGATCATCCTCCTTGAGATGACCTTCGAGGTAACCGGGATAGCTGCACGCCGTGCCGATGGCGACGAACTTGTTCACCTTCGCCAGGCGAGCCGCCTCCATCAGGTTGGCCCCCATCACGAGGTTCGAGTAGTACAGCTTGGCGGGCTCGGTGACGTTGATCCCGATCCCGCCGTAGTACGCCGCCGCGTGGAACAGGATGTCGCAGGGATGTTCCAGCAGGCACCGCAGACAGGCGTCGAGCGCCGTCAGGTTGTAGTCGCGCTGGCGCGGGACAAAGACCCGCGCCCCGTAGCTTTCAAGCCGTCGCACGAGGTGTTGGCCGAGAAAACCGGCTCCCCCCGTGACGGTCACCCGTTTGCCGCTCCAGAAGGTTGTCAACTCGCCGCTCCTGTCTTAGGTTACCTCTCGGGCTCCAACGCCGGCGGGGTGTCAGGTCAGGTCAGGTCAGACGTTGGCAAACGGGTTCTGGAACTCGATGAGCTGCGCCGCACGCACCAGCTCGCCGATCCCGCGGTCGAGATCGACCGTGGTCTCGAATCCCTTCTCGCGAATTTTCTGGTACGACACTTCGTAGTTCCGCTGGTCGGCGTCGCTGCCCACCTCGGCAAAGTGGAGGTAATAATCGACATGCTCCAGGATCTTTCGCGCCACGTCTTCCTTGGTGAAGTTCATGGTCTCGTGGCCGACGTTGTACACGTCGTCCTTGACCTTGTCCCAGTTCTCCAGCGCGAAGACGAACGACCGGCCCATGTCGCGGACATGCACGAAGGTCCGCTTGAAGCCGCCTTCGTACACGATCAGGTTGCGATTCTTGACCGCCTGGTAGGTGAAGTCGTTGGGCATCAGGTCGAGCCGCATCCGGTTGCTCACGCCAAAAGCGGTCGCGAACCGGTAGGCGACGCTGTTGCCCGACTCGAGGATCATCTTCTCGGCCGCGCCCTTGGTCTCGCCGTAAAGCGTGATCGGCGCCATCGGCGTGTTCTCGTTGCAGATGTAGTCAGGGACCGAGCCGTAGATGCTTCCGGTCGATGCGTAGAGGATCTTCTGATCGGGCTTGCGGACCTTCAGGAGCGTCTTGGTCCCCTCGACGTTGGTGGCCTGCGCGACGTGCGGCTCCTTCTTGCACGCCGGGTAGCCGACGATGGCGGCCAGGTGGATCACCGCCTCCATGTCGTCGAGTGCTTTCTTGACGGCGGCCTCGTCGCAGACATCCCCCTTGACCAGCTCGAACGATCGGTTCGAGCAGCAGGGGAGCAGGCCGTGGCCCCCGAACCGGAGGCTGTCCAGAACGCGGACGCGGTGCCCCTGTTCCAGGAGCATCGGGACCAGGGTCGAGCCGACGTAGCCGGCGCCGCCGGTGACGAGAATACGCATGGTGGGAGCGATCCTTTGATAGCTCGTGGAAGTCGAGTCGGAGAAAGAATCGAATCGATCCGGAGTCGTTGGAAGAGGCCGTCAACCGACGGCGAGGCCGAGCGTAACGTGGGGAGACAAGGCGGGAGGGCACGATTCCGTTCCGTGTGCCGGAATGAAGCGAGAGGCCCTCATCCGTGTTGCCTTGCAAGGGTTGCGCCTGCACTACGCCCCATGGCGGGACCTCGCGTCGCTCCCGTTTCGCCCCGCCGAACCGCCTGTCGGCGGACAAATCGAGCGGCAATCCCGAGGTTCCATTCGACCTGTCACTATCGAAAACTCGTGCGTGACTGTCAACGTCAACTTGCCCGCGCCGCGGTACACTGGGGAGTTCCGGAATCATTCAACGTCCCCGCCGCGGCCTATTCGCCATCGCTTCGATCACGCGCGGGGAACGGCGAAAACCCGAAGGGCTCCTGGCGGTTCGCGCATGCCGGGACACGACGGTTTTTTGGGATCGCCCAATCTTCATCGCGAACTCATGATCCAGGTTCTGGACGCGGACCAGTTGGGTCGTCACCATTGGGGAGTCGGCCGCTGGAGGCCGGCTCCGGCGACGGCCACTCCCCGGGATTCGACATCCTCCGCCTTTCCAAGGGATCGGACACGCCATGACCCGCCACTGCCGGCGACTCGCCCCCCTGTTGTTGATCGCGGTCGCGGTGCCCGCCGCGCTCTGGGCCCAGGAACGGGACGGCACCGCGCCCCGGTACGCGGGGCCGACCGAGCGTGGCTTCCTGCTGCCCAATGGCTGGACGGTCACGCCGGCCGGAACCCAGGTCGCGCTCACCGACCTGCCGCTGAACATCATCCCGATCGACGACGGCCGAAGCGCCCTGGTGGCCACCAGCGGCTACAACGCCCACCAGCTTTCGATCGTGGACCTGGCCGGGGCCCGGGTGACCGCCTCGGAAACAGTCCGCCAGAGCTGGTTCGGGCTGGTTCACGAACCCGGCAGCGGCAAGGTCTGGTGGTCGGGTGGGGGCGGTGCGGTCCTCCACCGGTTCGCGCTCGACCAGGGTCGGCTCAGGCGGCTCAGTCCCGCCGAGCCCGAGCCCGAATCGCGACGCGAGCGGAACGCCGCGAAGAAAGCAGCCGGCAACGCGCCCAAGGCGAAGCGGGCGGCTCATTTCCAGAGCGGGCTCGCCCTGTCGCACGACGGCCGGACGCTTTACACCCTCGATATCGACGGATCGGCGATCAAGGCGATTCCGACCGGAGGACCGGAGGCTGGTGAGACGCGAACGGCGTCGGTGGGAGTGCGCCCGTACGACGTCGCACTCGCGCGGAACGGCTCGCGGCTGTTCGTCTCGGACTGGGCGGCGCGGAGCTTGCTCGTCCTCGACCCGTCCGACCTGCGGACGCTGGCCAGGGTGCCGGTCGGCGAGCACCCCAACCAGATCGTCCTCCATCCTCACGACGACCGGCTCTTCGTGGCCTGCGCATCGAGCAATAGCGTCTCGGTCTACGACACGGCGCACGGAGTCGTTACCGAGACCATCGCCACCGGCCTCTTTCCCCGCGCTCCCGAAGGGAGCACGCCCGACGCCCTGGCGCTGGCCCCGGACGGCGAGACCCTTTATGTCGCCAACGCCGATAACAACGCCATCGCCGTGATCGACGTCGAGAATCCCGGCCGCAGCCAGGTCAAGGGCTTCATCCCGACCGGCTGGTATCCCACCGCGGTGGCCGTCACTCCTGACGGAAAGAACCTCCTGATCGGGGTCGGCAAGGGGAACCAGACCCGGGCGAACCCGATCGAGCGGCCCAAGGCCGATGCCGATACCAGGGCTGATGCCGACGATCCCCAGAAGATCTACATCTCCCGACGTCGACCGTACCCGTACATCGGCACGACCCTCTCGGGAGCGCTCTCGATCGTTCCCATCCCCGACGACAAGGCGCTGGCGGCCTATACCGAGACGGTCTACAAGAACTGCCCCTATTCCGACGCCCTGCTGAGCAACGCCCCCGCTCCCTCGAAAACGGCCATACCCAGCCGGGTTGGCGACCCGTCGCCGATCAAGCACGTGATTTACATCATCAAGGAGAACCGGACCTATGATCAGGTCTTCGGCGACATCACGCGAGGTAACGGCGATCCGTCGCTGGTGATGTTCGGCGCACGAGGTGACACCCAATCACCACGCCCTGGCCGACGAGTTCGTCCTGCTCGATAACCTGTACTGTAACGGTCACGTCTCGGCCGACGGCCATCCGTGGTCGACGATGGCCTACGGCACCGACTACATCGCCCGGAACTGGGCGCTGACCTACTCGCGGCGCGAGGGCGTGGACGACGATGACGAGGGCGACCTCTCGCGGGCGCCGTCGGGTTACTTCTGGGACGCCTGCGCCGGCACAACCTGACCTACCGGAGCTATGGCGAGTACGGCGGGCGCGTCAGCCAGCCCGATGGCACCTTCCGCATGGAAGGGCGCGTTCCGGGCCTGGTCGGTCATGTCAGCCCCGAGTTCGGGATCAGCAAGGAGGGCAAGACGGTCCGCGACACCGACCGGATGGAGGTGTTCCTCCGCGAGTTCCGTGAATACGAGAAGAACGGCGACCTGCCCCGGTTCATCGTCATGAGCCTGGGTGAGGACCACACCACGGGAACCACGCCCGGCACGTTCACTCCGTCGGCCTGTGTCGCCAGCAACGACCTGGCACTGGGCCGGCTGGTCGATGCCGTGACGCATAGCAAGTTCTGGCCCGAGACGGCCATCTTCGTGATCGAGGACGATGCTCAGAACGGCCCTGACCACGTCAACGCGCACCGAACGGTCGGTCTGGTGATCAGCCCCTATACGCGCCGACACGCCCTCGACAGCACCCAGTACAGCACGGTCAGCATGCTTCGGACGATGGAGCTGATCCTGGGCCTTCCCCCGCTGAGCCAGTTCGACGCGGCGGCCCGGCCGATGTTCGCGTCGTTCACCGACCAGGCCGACCTGACGCCGTACGCCAACCGTCCGCCCCGCATCGACCTGAACGCGATCAACGAGGCCACCGCTTATGGCGCCGAGCGTTCGCGGCGGATGGACTTCAGCGAATACGACAAGGTCGATGACTTCGCGCTCAACGAGATCCTCTGGCACGCCGTCAAGGGGACCGACGCCCCACTGCCGCCTGCCGTCCGAAGGGCGATTGCTTACCGCCGTTAAGTACGTGGGCGAGAGACGCGGAACGCGGCCGGTTCCGTGTCAGGTCGTGTATGTGTCGACCCGGAACTGGTCGAGGTGGCCGCGCACCCAGTCGATGGTCTCGTCGAGGGCCTGGTCGAGCGTATAACTCGCCGTCCAGCCCATGATCTCGCGGGCCAGTGCGGTGCCGGCGAGCAGGCGTCCGACCTCGCTGGCGGCGGGTCGGACGCGGGCGGCGTCGGTCTCGACGTGGAGCTCGCGGCCGAGCCGCTGGCCGATCCGAATCACCAGGTCGCCGATCGTCAGGTCTTCGCCCCGGCCGATGTTCACGACCCGCCCGAGTGCGGCGTCGCAGCCGGCGATCGCCACGAACCCGGCGACCGTATCCTTGACGTACGTCAGGTCGCGGCGCGGCTCGAGACTACCCAGCCGCACCGAGGGCCGAGTCAGCGCCTGGCTGATGATCGTCGGGATGATCGCTCGCGCCGATTGCCGCGGCCCGAAGGTATTGAACGGGCGGAGGATCGTCACCGGCATGCCGAACGCCCGGTGGTAGCTCTCGCCCAGGGCGTCAGCGGCAATCTTGGTGGCGGCGTAGGGCGACTGACCGCAGAGCGGGTGCCGCTCGTCAATCGGCACGTACCGGGCCGTGCCGTAGACCTCCGAGGTCGAGGTCGAGCACCAGCCGCTCGAGTGCTCCGCTGGATCGGGCGGCGTCGAGGACGTGGGCCGTGCCCAGCACGTTGGTCTGCACCACATCGTAGGGGTTCTGGTACGAGTACGGAATCGCGATCAGGGCCCCGAGGTGAAAGATCCACGCCCGCCCCTCGATTGCCTTGCGGACCGCGCCCGGGTCCTTCAGATCGCCTCGATGGACATCGACCGCATCGCGAACCTCGCGCGGTAGATGGTCCAGATGCCCCCGGTCGTCGCGGCCGTTGTACCGGACCAGAACCCGGACGTCGTGCCCGTCACGGACCAGCCGCTCGGTCAGGTGACTTCCGATAAACCCCGCCGCCCCCGTCACCAGGACCGTCTTCCCCATCGGCATCCTCCTCCTTATCCGATGGCTCCCTAGCCGCTCGACAGGCCACCTGCTGTCCTTCCTGGTCGTATCGTACGGTTTTTCGGGTTTCGCGGCTATCCAAACCGATTCGCTCCGATCAGACTCCCTCAGACGCGCCAAGGACCGATTCCAATTACATTTCCTGGTTTCTCTGAACAAGCTAAAGGCCCTGTCTTGCTTCGTCGATAGTGTTTAACATCAGGACGGTCGCGTCTCTCTCCTTTACCTTCCCGAACGGTTCGACACCCCTAAGTGGACGGATCACACCCGTGTCGAGTTTTCATACCCGTGGAGAACGATCGATGGTGTTGCGAATGGTGCTGGTCAGTGTGGTGGCTGGACTGGGCATCACGCCGCCGGCCGAGGACGAGCTGACCGTCTGGCTGCGTTCGGCCCAGACATGGGTAGAGGCTCGCCTGTCGGAGTGGGATGCCAGCGTCGGGGATCGATCAGCGTTGATGAAGGCGGAACTGGCGATGAAAGCCGGTGGCGGGGTCGCGGACCGGACGGTTGCCGTCCAGGACGTCGAAGAACGCGACAACAGCCACGAAGCCGACGTGGCGATCGCATTCCAGGAGTCGTCGGACGACACATCGGACGACGCCAGGGCAATGGAAGCCGAGGACGAAGCGGCTGACGAGGAGCTCGCGGCCCTGATGGACGAAGCGCCCGCCGCTGAGGCGGTCGTGGCCGCCAATCGGGAAGTGGTCGCGGAAGCAAAGGGAGCGACTGTGGAAGAGGTTGTGAACGTCGTGGTGGTCGAGACTTCGGAGGCGGAGTTCGACGCGATCATCGAGGAGATGGTGGCCGGGTTCGCGATCGTCGACGCGTCCGCCTCCGAACTCGCCACCGAGGCGGAGTCGGAGACCATCGGGAGCGGCCCGGAACTACCCGAACACGTGCGGATCGCGACCGATCTGGCGGCCTCGCTCTCGGAGGCCGAGGAGCTCGGGACGCTCGGTGACGATTTCCTCGCGATGGAAGCGCCCGAGGATCTCGCCGCGGCACAGGACATCCTGTCCCATCAGCCGGCGCTTGAACCTGAGCCCGAACACGCACCAACGGGCAACCAGCTCAACCAGGCGGTCCGCCTGACTCGCGACGCCGCGATCGCCTGGTTCAATCTGCTTCAGAGCCCCGCGCTGATGACCATCAGCCATTGAGCCGGTTCTGATATCGCGTTGAAATTGACAAGACGACCCGGGGCCGGATCATGATCCGGCCCCGGGTCGTTTCGGTGATCGAGCGCCCGGGTTCACGCCTCGGTGGACGGCGATTCCGGAGTGGACGCGGGGTCGGTCCCGGTCTCTTCGTTGGTCCCGGCTTCGGCCTTGCGGTATCCCAGTCGATAGGCGACTTCGAGGACCTCGCCGTAGCTCGGGAACGACTTGCAGGACTGAATCTTGTATTCCTGCATGGCGTTCATGAACTCCATCTCGTCGTCGGTGTACTGCTTCTCGAAGGTGGTCGGATCGACCCGTCTGCGTCGTTCCTTGCGAACTCGGCGGTTGGGCTCGATACGTGGTTTCGAGGCGTCGCCAGGCACGGCGTCCTGGCGTGACGAACCCCTCCGATCACCCTTGTACCGGCGCTCGTGGAAGAGCGTATCTTCGGGAAAAGAGGAGAAGTCGAATTTTTCGGCCGGCTCCGACGTCCCTGGAGTATCATCGATCATGGGTCTGGCTCGCTTTCGGTTCGGGGGCACATCGTGAGAGCCCGTTCGGTATCGGTAACCATGCTCCGACCGCGCCGGGACAATTCCTCCAGATCGTTTGATGCGATCTTCCCCCTCGGTCGTCGGGAAACCGATGCGCCGCACTCATCGGTTAAAGGGTTGATAGAACGTTCTTTCCGAATTGTCAAAGGAAGCAGATAATGAGAGGTGCCACCGGTGGCGATCGCTGCCATCGAAGGCGCGGGTGGATTGGTCCGACGGATGGCGGGCCCTGGGTTTGGCCCGGGCGCTTTCCGTGTGGCATAATGGACGGGAGCGAAGCGTCCCTGAATCATCGCGACATTCCGCGTATCGCATCAGATCGCAACGCATCGCATAAAATTGATTGAACTCGCGCCATCCACCGGGCTTCGACGGGAGCCGGTATTCCTTTCAGCTTGAGAGGTCACACGAACGATGTACCGAACCGCGCGTCTGTGGAAGGGTGCCGGTCCCTGGGCGTTGGGCGGCGTGCTGCTGTCCGGTGTCCTGGTTCATGGCGCCGAGCCGATCGTGCCTCCGCTCTCGCGGCAATTGACCGATCTGGGCCGTCAAGCACTGGCCCAGGGGCAGTCGACGCAGGCGACGAGCTATTTCCGTAAGGCCCTCGCTCTTGATTCCACGAACCGGGAAGCGAGCCAGGGCCTGAGCCAGGCGTCGAGCGCTCGGGCGAAGGTTCGCCGGGTCGCGCTGCAGGAACCGGCAGCACCGGCTGACGCCGCGGCGCCGGCCGCCGAGGCCCCCGCGCAGCTCCGGAGCCGGCACCGGCCCCCGCCACCGCCACCGCCACCGAGACCCCGCCGTCTCCCCCTCCGGGCGAGCCCGAGGCGCGGGCCACTCTGGAAAACCTCAGCCAGCTTCAGAGCATTGCCCGCGAGCAATTGACCGCCAGCATTCGTGAACGGATCCAGGCGGCCCGCAATCTCGTGAACAACGGTCAGCCCGAAGCGGCCATCAATACGCTCAAGCTGGCGCAGAACCTCCTGCGTTCGAGCCCCGACATCGATGACGCGGCCAAGAACTCGCTCGATCGCGAGCTCCAGGCCGATATCCTCTCGACCGTTCGGGCCGAGGAACGGATCGTTCAGGATCGTGCCCAGGCCATGCGGCTCCAGTCCTCCGCCGAGCAGCAGGTCCGGGCTCTCGATCAGCTCAACCGCAATCAGGAAACCGTCAACACCCTGATGATGCAGTTCGATACCCTCATGGCCCAGGGGCAGTACAACGTCCTGGCAAACGGCGGTCTCGGCGACATCGCGGCCACGACGGCCCCATTTTACGACGCGCGGCTGCTCGCCATGTCGGCCAGTGCCCTGGTGCCGAACTCCCCCGCACCCCGCGCGGGAGTGTTCGTCGCTTCTGCCATGGGCTTCCTCGCCCAGGAGCTCGCCTTCGAGCAGATCAAGGAATACCGGTTCATGCTCTCGCTCCAGGACGTCGATCGCGCCGCGATTCCGTTCCCGGATACGACCACCATCGAGTATCCCGACGCCGAGCGGTGGCGGGCTCTCTCCGAGCGTCGGATCAAGCGGTACGGCAACGCAGTCGACCTGCTCGAACGCGATGGCAAGACAAAGGCGATCCTGGCCAAGCTGGACGAGCCGATCTCGATGTCGTTCGCCAACGCGACCCCGCTCGAGGACGTGCTCAAGTACATCAAGTCGGCCACTCAGGGACCGAACGACAACGGGATTCCGATCTACGTCGACCCCGTCGGCCTGAACGAGGCCGAGAAGACAATGTCGTCGCCCGTGACGCTCGACCTCGAAGGAGTGCCTCTCAAGACGACTCTGCGGCTGCTGCTCAAGCAACTGGACCTGACCTACACCGTCAAGGACGGGCTGCTGACCATCACGTCCGAATCGTCGGAAGACCAGCCGACCGAGATTCGCGTCTACCCGGTCGCCGACCTGGCGATCATTCCGCTCTCGCTCATGGGCATGGGCGGCGGCGGTGGTATGGGTGGCGGTATGGGTATGATGGGCGGTGGTATGGGTGGTATGGGTGGTGGTATGGGTATGATGGGCGGCGGTATGGGCGGCGGCATGATGGGCGGCATGGGCGGCGGTATGGGCGGCGGCATGATGGGCGGCATGGGCATGATGGCGTTGCCGCCGGATGATCCGAATGCCCCGGTGAGCCCCTACCTGCAAAAAAAAAGCAACTGACCGAGAATAACCCCTCGTCTCCTGCTTCCACGACGCCCACGAACCGGGACCCGCGCGGCAACTCGCCCGCGGGTCCCGGTTCGCCTTCGAAGTCGAATACGAAACCGGCCGGCAAGGACCGACAGGCCGAGCCATCAATCCGGCCCATGGCGCCGAGGGACGCTTCCATAGGGGAAGGAGCAGCTCCTCGGCGACTGATCGAGATCCCAGCGACCAAGTCGAAGTCGTCGGTCGCGCGGAGCAAGGCGGCGAGCCCCGCCCACTTCTGGGCGAAATACTATCGCGAGCACGACGAGTCGCCGACCGACCTCCGCGAGAAGATCACCCTTCTGAACGTCAACAAGAAGTTCGCCGACGTTCAGGCGATCCTGATCGCCTACCTCAATTATCGCCACAAGAACGCCCAGCCGTGGATGTACCCGGCGCTCGCGCTGGCGATGGAGGAGAACAAGGCCAAGCCCGAGGAGATCCGCAAAATCTTTGGGTATTCCGCCGACGCGGCGCGGCAGAGCCAGAATCCGAACCACATGGTCAGCGCGGCTGATCTGCTCTACCTGCACAAGCAGTACGATTTGGTCGGCCCCTTGCTGGACGAGGCGAATGCGAAGGTCCCACAACGCGGCGAGCCGATCCTGATGTCGATCAACCTGGCCCAGGCGACCCAGGACCCGAAACGGATGACCGAATCGGTCGAGAAGCTGCTGGCGCAGGGCTGGCCGATTAACGACGAGGCCGTCCGCCGCGATGCTCGCCGCCAGGTCGAAAAACTTGCCAAAACGCTCCGCGAGGAAGGACGGGGCGACGATGCCGCTCGGATGCTTGACGCACTGACCGCGTCGGAGGCACGCGACCTGTTCATCCGCCTGACCTGGACCGGCGACGCTGATTTCGACCTGTATGTCGATGAGCCGCTTGGCGCGACGGCCAGCTACGTGACCCCGCGCACACCGTTTGGCGGCGCGATCGTCAGGAACGGGTTCGGTACGCATCCTGAAGAGGTATACGTCTGCCCGCGCGGGTTCGACGGAACCTACCAGATTCGTGTCGTGCCGGTGTACAACAACCCTGCTCGCCCCGCGACGGCCGCGTCGCTGGAGGTGATCCGCCACGAGGGTTCGCCCCAGGAGGTCAAGGAGTCACACACCTTGACGTTTCCAAACAGCAGCGATCTCCCCCGACTCGAACCGGTTTCGGTGACCCTTAAAGGAGGTCGTCGGACGACCATCTTGCCCGTGGTCATGCCTATCGAGGAAGTCGTAGCGTCGCCCAGGAACGCAGCGCCCGCGCGAGCCGCGTCCGACGCAACGGCGCGGAAGAGCACCTCGAAACCGCGTTGAATTGACGTGGCGATCGGTCCTTCCTTATGGAATTCTCGTCCAAGACCGGCATGGCGAGGGACCTCGATCGACGCTGATGCCATTGAGGCCCTGAGGCAAGCGTTGTTGCGGCTGATCGAGATCGGCATCGAAGAGCGACGGCTTTCGTGACAATGCGCTCGATATCAGCGTCAGCATGGGCACCGAGGAGGCCGGCTGGGCGGGAATCGACTTGACCCCTCCCCGACTAATGGTCGAAGGGCCTGGTCGTGTGCTGATGCCTCGTGAAACAGCCCACGCCGCAAGCCGGATGGCCGTCAACCCAGGAGCTAACCAGCCAACTATCTCAACATCCCACTTCAAGAAGACATGGGGACGCCTCCCGAGTGCTCGCCGTTCCGTTCCGTGAAACGGCGATGGCGGAGCCGTGAGCCTCGGGTTATCATGTTCGGGACCGAAACGAGGCGGGGGATCGCGGGCCGCCTGGATCAATGGATCAGCCGGGCAAGATGGCCCCCTCCAGGGATTGGATCGAAGGAAGGCTTCCTCTGATGAATCGCCGCATCCTGGTCGTGGACGACACACCTCTGATTCGCGAGCATCTCCGGGTGATCCTGGAAAGCGACGGCTACGAGGTCGAGACAGCCGGCGACGGCCGCTCGGCACTCGAGGCGCTCCGCGAACGTTTGTTCCACCTGGTCATCACCGACCTACGAATGCCCGACATGAGCGGGATCGAGCTATTGACGACCGTCCGCTCGGAGCGGCTTCCCTTCGGCGTGATCGTGCTGACCGGGCACGGCGACACCCAGGTCGCGCTCGATGCGATGAAGGCCGGGGCCGACGACTTCGTCACCAAGCCGTACGACCCGGACCATCTCCAGATGCATCGTCCAGCGCATTCTGGCACGCCGGCGCCTGATCGACGAGCTCGAGCAGCTTCGCAAGCAGATGCGGGCGGACTACAGCTTCCACAACATGGTGTCGAAGAGCCCGAAGATGCGGCGGATCTTCGACCTGATCGAGCAGGTCGGGCCGCTCGGCTCGACGGTGCTGATCTACGGCGAGACCGGCACCGGCAAGGAGCTGGTCGCCCAGGCGATCCACGCCGCCGACAGCCGCCGCAAGGGTCCGTTCGTCGCACTGAACTGCGCGATCCTGCACGACATCGCTGCTCGAAAGCGAGCTCTTCGGCCACGAGCGGGGCGCCTTCACCGGCGCCGACCGTCGCAAGAAAGGGCGGTTCGAGACCGCCGACGGCGGCACCTTGTTTCTCGACGAGATTGGCGACGTCTCGCCCGCCATGCAGTCGAAGCTGCTCCGCGGTCTTGCAGACCGGCACGTTCGAGCGGGTCGGCGGGACCGAGACCATCAAGGTCGACGTGCGGATCATCGCCGCGAGCAACAAGCGGCTGGAGGACGAGGTCAAGGCCGGCCGGTTCCGCTCCGACCTGTTCTACCGGCTGAACGTGGTCCGGATCGACCTGCCCCCGCTCCGCGAGCGTCCCGAGGACATCCCCCTCCTGGCGATGCACTTCCTCGAGAAGTTCATGCCCATGAGCACGCCGCCGGTCACCGAGATCGACTCCGAGGCGATGCAGGCCCTGCTCGACCACCCTGGCCGGGGCACGTCCGCGAGCTGGAAAACGCGATCAAGGCGGCCGTGGCGATGGCCGAAGGCTCGGTCATCCACCGCGACGCCCTGCCCGCCACCGTCGCCCCGCGTGCCCGACGCCCTGCCGGCGCCGGCTCGCTGATCGACATCGAGCGCCCGCTGCCCGACCTGACCGACGACCTGATCGGCCAGGTCGAGCGCGACTACTTCACCCGCCTGCTCGCGCACGTTACAAGGCAACGTCGCCCGCTGCGCCAAGCACAGCGGCCTGTCGCGGCGGAGCGTCACCCAGAAGCTCCAGAAGTACGACCTCGACCGGACCCGGTTCAAGGACGTCGCGGTCGCGGACAGAGTCGATTGATCGACCGAGTTTACGGTAACGGCACATCCTTGAATGTGAACTCCAGGGGGAGCGTCTCGACCCGACTCGGGGTCTCGTAAACGAGTTGGTAGTCGGCCGGCTTGCCGGGCGCATCGACAAACAGATACTCGAACCCGAGCCGGCCCTGGTCGCTGGCGGTGTTCGAGAAGCCGCCATTGTGCTCGAACCGCGCCCCGTCGGCCTTCTGGAGCCAGATCCGGTTGTTGAATAGCCCCTGGCGATAGCTCTCGAACGCAGGTCCACCGCCGGGATATTCGAGCACGACGTTGACCTTCCAAACCTGCTCGTCCACCTCGGTCGACTCGAGTGTGACGGATACGTCGTGCAGCTTCTGGACCACGTCCCTCGCCGCCAGGTTCGGGAACCGGAAAGTGCGCACGCCCGCCGGGATGGTGACCTCGGCCTTGACCTTGAGCTCACTCAACGCCCTGGCCGAACGATCGGGCGCGTCGAGGTTGACATTGATCTCGGCCGCGGGGTTCTCGGGCCGCAGCACAACCTCGGATGACTCGTTACGCACCTGGGGCTTGACCTCGCGGCCGCGGTCGTCCTTCACCACCAACTCATCGCCATCGAGGCTCAGGAGCATCGGCCGGAACCGTGGCTCCCACGCCACGTCGAGCTGCACATTGGCCGATCCGGAGTCCGTCTGGAAGTCGCGCACAACGGCCACCTGCTTGATCGCGACTCGGAACGGCCCGACATATTGAACCCACCGGGTATCGGCCGGTGCGCCCGCCATCAGACCGATCGTCCCATCTCCGGTATAATAGTTCGCAGTAACCTGAGCCTGCTTCAAGACCATGTCGAGCGCGGCGAAGAAGGGCTGATCGACGATCTCAATATCAAGCGCCGGGTTGGTCGTCTCGGCACCGGTGGCCTCGCGAAGGTCGCTGATCGCGTTTCCCGACTGCTTCTGAAGCCGTTCGAGAGCCTCGGAAAGCCGGATGCCCTTGCCCTTGAGCGTCACCTTCGATGCCTCGGGCTTCAAGGTATCGAGCGCGGCCTGAAGCTCGCCTCGAACCCGCTCGAGGCGCTGGCGACGATCATCCCCCTGCACGGACCTGGCCTCGGGCAACAGCGGCAAGACCCGCGGACCAAGCTTGAGCAGCGCTTCCTCGGCCGCCTTTCGCGCCTCGACCTTCGGCGCTTCGAGTTTCTCGACAAGCTGGAGCACCCGATCGCGCATTGCGGCGTCGGGAAATTGAGTAAATAGAATTAACATAATTAATAACATAACAATTTTTTCCTTCCTCACTTGTGAAATCGAGCCAATCAGTTTGCTCGACCCACATGCCATCTTCCGTCTTCCATCACGACCGTACCATCGACGGTGATCCGGCCTCCTTTTCGGGTATCCACGATCAGATCCCAGTGGAGGGCCGATTCGTTGGTGCCCCCGGTCTCGGGATAACTGCGGCCCAGTGCCACGTGGACTGTGCCGCCGATCTTCTCATCGTAGAGGATGCTGCCGGTGAATCGATCGATCCTGGGGTTCAGCCCCAGCCCCAGTTCACCCAGCCTTCGGGCACCGGGATCGAGGTCGAGCATGGCCAGAAGGTAGGACTCACCTTCCTCGGCGTGCGCGGCCGTGACCAGACCGTTCTTAAACTCGAGACCGATCCCCTCGAGCCGCCGGCCGTCGCGGCAGACGGGAAACGCGCAACGAAGCTGGCCCGAGGCGCTTTGCTCGTCCGGTCCAGTGAAAATCTCGCCCGAGGGCATATTCCGCCGACCATCGGAGTTGATCCAGGTCCGGCCCTTGACCGAGAGGGTCAGATCCGTTCCCTCGGCTTCGATCCGCACGGACGCAGCTTTGCTCATGTACTCAATCAGTCCGGCCTGCTTCCGGCCCAACTCGCGCCAGGCTTCGGCAGGGTCGGAGCAGTCCAAAAACATTGATTTAGCAACATAGTTATTATATTCAGATTTATTCATCCCGGCGTCTTCGGCGTACGATCCGGTGGGGTACTGGGTCAGGACCCACCGCTTGCGACTGGCCGCGCGTCGGATCGGGTCGCGGGCACGGTCGACGATCGCCTGGCGGGCGGGGTCGACGCGAGCCATCGAGCGAGTGTCGGAATCAGCGGCGATCCGGATCCGCGCATCGACCGTCTCGGCCTCGAAGAGTCCGACTGGCGGCAGATAGTCGAGCTGGTGCTCGTTGGCGTGTTCCAGGAAGAACTCGCTGAGTCCGGGCAATTCGAGCCGGACCAGTGGGTGCGCCCGCGCAGGACAACCGCCCGGTAACACGCCTCCACCAACGGCTTGGCCTCCCACTCCGACGCGATCAGCACCAGTTCCCCGGCGCGACGGCGAGGCAGTAGTCGACGAGCAGATCCGCCCACCGTTCCATTCGTGCTTGCTCCACCCGTCTTTTCCCCCCGTTCGTTCGCAGGAAGGCTCGCCTTCCTACTTCGATCGATCCTATGACACTCGTCCTGAACCAGCTTCACTTTAGCTCTTCGCCGCGCCGATCGCAATCTTTCGAACAGGGGCTCGCGCCCGACCTCGCCCAAGGTTCTTGACGAGGTGACGCCGGGTGTCGAGAATCAGATGGGCACTATAGACTAAGAAAAGAACGCGATCTCTGAAGGACCAACGGAGATGCATCGATTGATCGGAAAGGCGGCGAGCCGGACATGCAGGATCGGAGTCATGATCTGGGCGCCTCTCGCGGCCGTGGCCGCCGTTCCCGGCTACGCGGCGGAGAAGATCGAGAGCGCCTCGATGTCGCGGTTGCGTTCCGACCTGAACTTCCTCGCGGATGACGCCCGGGAAGGCCGGGCCCCCGGGACCGCGGGGATCGAGGCGGCGGCCGATTACATCGCCTCGACGTTTCGCGACGCCGGGCTCAAGCCTGCCGGGAGCCGACGGCTATTTCCAGCGGTTCCCCCTGAGCGGTAATCCCACAATCGGCCCCGATCCCGTCCTTCGGTTCGACTTTCAAGGGCCTGACGGCGAAACTCTGACCCGGACCGGCGAGATCCGAACGGACTACTCGCCCCTGGCGATCGGCGATGGCGCCTCGCTGGAACACGTTCCAATCGTCTTCGCCGGGTACGGGATCACCGCGAAGGACGAGAGTCGTAAGCTCGACTATGACGACTACAACGGGCTCGACGTCAAGGGCAAGGCCGTTTTGATTCTTCGCCGCGAGCCGCGCCAGGACCGAGACGACAGCCCGTTCGACGGCAAGCGCAACTCCGACTACGCCACCTTCCGCCACAAAGCGACCAACGCCTTCCAGCACGGCGCGGCGGCGGTCCTGCTCGTCAATGATGGATACACGCTCAAGGCGGAATCCGCCAGTGACTCGTTGCTCGGGCTGACCGTCGCCGGTCCCGAACGGAACTCGGCGGTTCCGTTCGTCATGATCACCCGGGCGCTCGCCGACATGCTCCTGGCGCGCTCTGACCTGCCGACCCTGACCGATCTTGAACAGCAGATCGATGCCGATCTGAAGCCACACCCGGCCGCGATCAAAGGCTGGAACCTGACGGCGAAGTTCACGATCGACCGACCGAGCGTGGCGACCCGCAACGTGGTGGGTGTGCTCGAAGGCGCGGGGCCGACGTCGGACGAGACCGTTGTCGTCGGTGCCCATTATGATCACCTGGGCCGGGGCGGGCTCTTCTCGGGCTCGCTGGCGTTTCGATCGTCCGAGATCCACAACGGCGCCGACGATAACGCCTCGGGTACGAGCCTGATGCTCGAGCTGGCGCGCCGCCTGGGACGACGCGGCGATCCTCTGCCGCGCCGGATCGTCTTCATCGCTTTCTCGGGCGAAGAGCGCGGCCTTCTGGGATCGAAGTATTACGTCGAGCACCCGCTTTATCCTCTCTCGTCGACGGTCCTGATGGCCAATTTCGATATGGTCGGCCGCCTGAACGACAAGAACGAACTGACCATTTACGGCACCGGCACCACGCCGGGTCTGGATCATCTGGTCGACGCTCTGGGCAAGTCGGCGGGCTTTACGATCAAGAAAGTGGCCGAGGGGCACGGACCCAGCGATCAGGAGTCCTTCTACCTCAAGAATATCCCCGTCCTTTTCGCCTTCACCGGCAATCACCGCGATTATCACCGACCCAGCGACGATATCGAACGGATCAACTTCGATGGCATGGCGCGGATCGCCGACGTCGCGGAGCTGTTGCTGCTCGACGTGGTCCGCCGCCCCGTTCGACCTGAGTTCGTCAAGGTCGAGCGCCGTGGCGGCGCCGATGGTGCCCTGGGTCAGGACCACCAGCCCGGAGCGTCGAATACGAACAGTGACACCGGTCGGTCGTCGGTGTCGGCTTACCTGGGTACGATCCCGGCCTATGGCGACGAGATCAAGGGAGTGAAGCTCGAAGGCGTGCGCGAAGGGAGCCCGGCTGAGAAGGGGGGGATTCGGGGAGGCGACGTCATCGTCGGCTTCAACGGCAAACCCGTCACCACCATTTATGACTACACCGAAAGCCTCGGCCGATCGAAACCGGGCGATACCGTCGACGTTGTCGTTCAGCGCGATGGCAAGGACGTCACGCTCAAGGTCACCCTGGGCCGCAGGCCGGAGTGACCCTTGCGACTCCAAGTCAGGACGCCATTGAGCTTCGCCGGGCTCGGACTGCTCACCTGCTCCATTGCGGGATGTACATCTTTCGATGATGATGGCGAGACGCTCCGGATCGCGACCGCCTGGTCGTCCGACGAACGGGCCGGGCTCGCATCGGCCTTTCGCCACTGGTGCGCATCGAGTGCGGGGGGTGCGGTCGGATCGATCCGGATCTCCTGGATTCTCGTTGGGCCGGGTGATAACCCAGCCGACCTCGCGCGGAGCCCGCGCCCGCCCGATCTCTTGCTCGGTGGCGACGCCAGGACGTTTCGGCGGCTGGCCCGCGACGGGCTTCTCGCCCCGATTGAGCGGACCTCGCATCCGCTGTGGTGTGTCGCCCGACGCGCTCCGCTGGGATGGATCGAACAAGTCGAGGACCGATCGAGTCTGACATTCGATGATTTCCGACACGATCCGGTCGCGCTCGACTGGGCCCGCGCCCTGCTCGCGGTGAACCAATGGCCCGAAGGGTACGCCCGCCTCGTTCGCTCTGCCGGTTCGACGCGCCGGATTGGCCGGTTGCCGGGCTCGGCGCGGGCGTCGGTCCAACGGGGAGAGGCCGCGTCGACGCCCGGGCCCGCGTCCTGGCTCGTGGCCAGAAATGGGTCCGACGGAACGGCCCTGGAATTTCGACCGATCTCGTCCCAGGCCGCCGAGGCCGGTTGGGTCGAAGCGGTCGGAGTCGTTCAGGGAGCGCCCTGCGCCGGTCTGCGCAGGAGTTTGTGCGGTTCCTGGACGATCGCGGTCAGGCCGAGGCGCCCGCCCCACCACTGGCCCTGTCCGTCCCCGACGACGAGCGATCGCTCGTGGCGGATGACCTCCTGGCCGACCTCCTGGGGGCGACCCTGGTCGATGCCCAGGACGAACTCCGGGTCGCGTGGACCCGTCTCGAGACGTCCGGGCACCCCGCGCGGGCCGAGCGCTGGATGGTCGAGCCGCCCCCCTGGCCGCCGGCGTCGGTGGCCCTTCTGACCGCCCGCGGACCCGAGGGCCTGGCCCTGCTCGAAACCCTCCTGGCGCAGGTCGCACCCGATATCGAGTCGCGCGACTGGCTGCGCCGGAGCTGGCTCGACCGGTCCCGACACGTCGAGGGCAAGCTCCTCGATGATCTGGCGGGAGCGGCCGGAGGAAGGCTCGCAGGCTCGCCGACCTTCCGCGCCTGGCTCCGCGGAGTGGACCACCTGGGCCCGTCAGCGCTATCGACGTGTCACCCGACTGACGGAACGCGCTAGCCTTTGAGCATGCTTGATGAGCATACATTCAAATTCCTCCCAGACCGAGACCACGCCGCCCCGGAGCACCGGGCCGGGCGCGGTCCGCCTGACGCTCGAAGGGCTGACCAAGCGGTACGACGGTGTCGCCGTCGTCGATGCGCCAGCCTCGACGTCCCGGCGGGATCGATCATGGCGGTGCTGGGACCGTCCGGCGCCGGCAAGTCGACCCTCGCCCGCCTGGTCGCGGGCCTCGAGCGGCTCGACGACGGCGAGGTCTTCGTCGATGACCGGATGATCCAGGACCTGCCGCCCCGTGAGCGGCAAGGTCGGACTGGTCTTTCAGGACGATGCCCTCTGGCCGGCCTGGAAGGTGTCGGACAACGTCGGCTACGCCCTGAAGCTTCAAGGCGTCCCGCGCCCGGAGCGCCGCGAGCGGGTGGCCGAGGCGCTCAACCTCCTGCGGATCGACCGGCTGGCCCGGTTGTATCCTGACGAGCTCTCGGGCCTGAACCGACAGCGGGTCGCGCTGGCGCGCACCCTGGCCGCCGAACCGCGGCTCCTGATCCTCGACGAACCGACCGCCCGGCTCGAAGCCCGGGTGCGCGACGATCTCGCCGACGACCTGAGGCGCCTCCAGGCCGAACTCGGCCTGACGACGATTGTCCTGACCCACGACGTCCGCGAAGCCTTCGCGCTGGCCGATCGGATCGCCGTCATGGACCTGGGCAAAATCCTCCAGATCGGGACGCCCCAGGAAGTCTACAACCGGCCCGTCAATGCGTTCGTCGCGCGTTTTCTCGGCCCGGTGAACCTGCTTCAGGGGCAGGTCGAAGGTTTCGACGCGCGGGGCGAACTGGTCGTGCGGACCCGGTTCGGCCGCCTGATCGGCCAGGCTCCCGCCGCGGGCGGTCCGCTCGTACCCGGCAGCGCGGTCACTCTCGCGATCCGCCCCGAATCGCTCGGGCTCGGTCCCCAGGTCCCCGCCGACGCGAACCGGTTCCCCGCCACGGTCGAGCGGCTCTCCTTCCAGGGACCCGTCCGAAGGGTCGAGCTCCGCGGTCAGGGTGACTGGCCGATCATTGCCCTCGCCCTTCAGGGAAGCTCGCAGAACCTCCGCGAAGGCCAGAGCGTCACGCTCTCGGTACTTCCCGAACATATGGTTGTACTGCTGGGTAAATATGTCATGAATAGCTAGAAAGGCAACCTTTTCGTAGGGGTAATCCCATCCTCCCGACCGGCCTCGTCCCTCGTTTCTGGTACCATGTCCGCTCCTGATCAAACGCGGAGATACGATCGATTTCGGCAGGGGAGCGGTCTCAGAATGGGACGTCGGTTGGCGCGCGGCATGGCGCAGTGGATTCACGCGGGGCTGTGGGTGGTGCTGATGGCGCCCGCCCTGGCGCTGGTGCCGGCGATGGTGCTGGACCGGGACGCCGGGGGGCGAGTCCGGGCGAGCCTCTTCTCGATGGCGCTGACGGTGTTCGATCCCTGGGTCTGGGATGCCGGCGCTCGAGCGCCCTGGTCGCGGGGCTGACGGCCTGGGGCTCGCTCGTCCTGGGAACGGTGCTGGCACGGGTCGCCGTGGGGGGGACGTTCTGGGGCCGGCCGATCGTGGTCGGCGCGTTGCTGGCGCTGGTCGCGGTGCCGCCGTTTGCCCTGGCGATGGCCCTCCGACCGTGGATCATGCCGTGGATCGACCGGGTGGTCGGCGGTTCCTGGAGCGCGCCCGGTGTCTCGGTCGGCGGACTGGCGTGGGTCTGGGTCGAGCTGACCTGGGGCGTCGCGCTGGTCGGGCTGGCGACCTCCGAGGCGCTCAGGCAGGTTGACCCCGTCTGGCGCGACGCCGCGCGCCTGGTGGGGGCGAGTCGATCGGCCACCTGGCGGAACGTGGTGTATCCGCTCGTCCGACCGGCCGCGGCCCGGTCGGCGGGTCTGGTGTTCGCCCTGGCGCTGGTCGAGCCCGGAGCCCCCCTTGTCCTGGGAATTCGCCGGTCCCTGGCGTTCCAGATCGTCGAGGCGGCGACCTTGAGACAGCCCGGCAACACGGCGCGCGGGGCCTGCCTGGCCCTGGGCGCCGCGGCTCTGGCGCTTTTCGGCCGGCTCCTCATCCAGTGGTGGGGCGGGCCGTCGCACCTGAAACCGCCTGGGTCTGACGACCGGTCCCAGGAACCAGGGCGGTCGGTCGTCCCCGGGCATCGAGCGGCGGCGTCGGTTCTGGTGCTCGGCACAGCCATGGTGTTGGCCTGGCTCCCGTTCGTCCCCATGCTCGCGAGGCTCGATCCCGTGAGACTGGTTGACCCGCTCGTGATCCGGGCCATTTCCAACTCTCTGGGCCTGGCTCTTTTCGCGGTTGCCCTGGCGTGGCTGTTGATCGTGACGACCGTCGATGGGTCGACACACGGACGTGCACGTCCCCCGCGGCTTCGGTCGGGGTGGTCGGATGCAATGCCTCCCTTGACTCTCGCCATGGGAGGGCTCGTGCTCGGACCGGTCTTTGGTCTGGTGGCCGATTGGATTGACCCTGGAAGCCTGGGCGGTCCGCCGGTGCTCCGGATCATCTCCCGGGGCGCGGCGGTGCTCGCGGGATGGTTCGATCCGGTCCGGTCGCCGGGAGTGGCGCTGGTCCTGGTCCTCGCCGGACTGCGCTTGGGGTCGCTGGCGCGGGTCGATGGGTTCGATCCCACGCGCGACGAGCCGTTGCAGGCGCGTCGCGAGGCGGCGATCCTGCTCGGAGCGTCGCCCGGACAGGCGCGGCGGATCGCCGGCGGGGGCTGGCTGAGGGTGCCGATCCCGGCCTTGATATTGAGCGGGGCACTCGCCGCCAGCAGCCTGGGACCGCCCCTTTTGCTCGCTCCCACCCTGACGACGCGCCCGATCGCCTCCGCGGCGTTGATCCTGTCCGATCAGCCCGACGATGGTGCCGCGCAGTCGGCGGCGCTGGCCTTCGTGGGCCTCGGTCTCAACCTGGCCGCTCTGGGCCTCGCGGCGCGTCGGCGTTCGATCCGGCTCGGGAGCTGGTTCTGGGGCTGAGTTCACCGTGGAAGCCACGATCCCGCCGCGCCGCGACTGGTCGCCGAGCGAGATCGCCCGTATACTGAAAGTCCCGGTGACGGCCGGTCGATTGTTGACGAACGTGTTCAGACACAAAACCGTATCATTTGCAATCACATGGACATAGCCAAGCTTGCGCTCGAGGACGGGACGGTCTACCAGGGCCGGGCGTTCGGCGCCCGGGGCGAGGTCGATGGCGAGGTCGTCTTCAATACGAGCATGACCGGGTATCAGGAGATCCTGACCGACCCGTCGTACCACGGCCAGATCGTCGCGATGACCTACCCGTTGATCGGCAACTACGGCGTCAACGCCGAGGACTGCCGAGAGCCGCCGGCCCTGGGTCCGCGGGTTCGTCGTCCGCGAGCTGAGCCGCCTGCACAGCAACTTCCGCGCGACGGGCGCGCCTCGACGCCTATCTCGCCGACAATGGGATCGTCGGGATCGAGGGCATCGACACCCGCGCCCTCGTCCGCCGGACCCGCGCGCCACGGGGCGATGAAAGGGATCCTCTCCACGGTCGACGCTCGATGACGCTACCCTCGTCGCCCGCGCCCAGGCCAGCCCCGGCCTCGTCGGGCCGCGACCTGGTCCGCGAGGTGATGCCCGACGGCATCGACCACCTGGGAGCCCGGGTCTCCACGAGCTGTATCGCGGTTCGACGACCGCGGAGGCCGACAAGCCGGTGTCGGCTCGCGCCGGCCGCACGTCGTGGCGCTCGATTTCGGCATGAAGTGGAACATCCCCCGCCACCTGGTCGAGTCGGCTGCCGGGTCACAGTCGTGCCCGGCTCGACGCCGGCCGAGGGCGGTCCTCGAGCACGAGCCCGACGGCATCTTCCTCTCGAACGGTCCCGGCGACCCGCGTCGCCCTGACCGAGGCCACCGCGACGATCGAAACGCTGATCCAGACCGCCGCCGAGTCGCGCGGAGTGCCCGATCTTCGGCATCTGCCTGGGCCATCAGCTTCTGGGCCAGGCGTTCGGCGCTCAGACATTCAAGCTCAAGTTCGGTCATCGCGGTGCCAATCACCCGGTCCGCGACGAGCGGAACGGCAAGGTCGAGATCACCACCCAGAACCACGGCTTCGCGGTCGACCCCGCGACACTCCCCGCCGACGTCGTCGCCAGCCACATCAATCTCAACGATCAGACCCTCGAAGGACTCCGCCACACCCGCCTCCCCGTCTTCGGCGTCCAGTACCACCCCGAGGCCTCCGCCGGCCCGCACGACAGCGGCTACCTGTTCGAGGAGTTCCGACGCCTGATGGACTGACCCGACCGTGCCCGAAAGCCCATGCGCGGTCATCCCCGCGAATGAACCAGGAAAAGTAGATCCGACAGACGTCCACTCAAAAAATGCACCTGGGTTTGGTGCCCGGGTCGAGTTCGTTTGTACCCGGATCGAGTTCGTTCGTATCCGCGTCGAGTTCGTTCGTACGATCCCACCGCCGGACCGGGGCGCGACGCTCGCGCGATCGATGCAATCGTCGTAACCCGCAAGGTCCGAGCGTCGCCGGGTCGGGCGACGAGCCGTTTTAGGGCGTTGGCCTTCCTGGAATCTCGGGGTTCCGGCCGGCGCGGAGTCGGAATCGGCGGCCTTCGCGCAGCCGAACACCCGGTGTCGCCTTGCGGGCGGCCCGGGTCCGGTGGGCGATGCGTTTGGATTTGCGAGACGGGCAAATATGCGTCGATCTCGAAACCCAGCTCAGCTCAGTGGGCTGGCGTCTTGCTGACCGCGCGACGCTCGGCCTGGCGAATCTGCTTCTGCTTCGCCCGGCGCTGGCGGCGGTTACCGCCCGGCTTGAAGGTCGGCACCGTCGATCGCGACACCGCCGCCGCCGGGGCGGAAACCGATACCGATCCGGTTACGGGCGATGGCGTCACCGAGGCGACCGACGCGTCGCCTTCGGCGTCCTCATCGATGGATTCCAGCTCGGCCAGGGCTGCGGCCTCCGCCTCCGGGCTCGACCAGATCAGGCCATCGGCATCCATCACGGCCCGCGCCGCGATCGGCAGCGGCGGCTCGTCCGGGCTTGTCGTCGACACGCCCGGCATCGCGTCGAGGAATGAGCGTGGCGACGGCGGGGGAACGGGTCGCGCGCGATTCGACGCGCTGGGGTCCGCCGCGAGCGGCCGGTTCTCACGGAGCTTGAACAACTGAGTATTTGTCCAGAACCATTCTCGCTTGATGTCCGACTCATATTTCCGCAACCGCTTCGTCTCGGCGTCCTCGCGGGTCGGCAGGCCGCAACAGGCCAGGTCCTGTTCCTGGGCGTCGAGCCGGTTGAGCGAGGCCCGCTGCTGTTCCCAGAGCCGATCGATCTCGCCTTTGGCCAGCCGTTCCAGCCCGGCGCGATCGTCCGGCGCGGGACCCGGACGTGGCCGTCGCGGAGGATCTTCGAGATCCCCAGCAGGTCGAACGCCAGGTCGCGCTGGCGTTCGTCCCAGCAACCGTGGGTCATGACCGCCTCGGCCAGCCCTTCCCAGCGCTCGATGAGCCAGTCGGCCCCCTGCGTGCTCCGCTCCAGCCGCCGGGCGACCCGCTCGGGGTCGTTCTTGAGGCGTTTTCCCAGCTCGTCGACCTCGCCGCGGCGGTCGATGTCCCAGTAGTTCTCGGCCCGATCGATGACCCGTCGGAGGTCGGAAATCGTTAGCTCGGCCGATCGATCGAGCTGGACCGACGTGAACGCCAGCCGGCTGACGAGCCGTTTCTCGTACCAGCTATTCGGCTGAAACTCGGCGAAGAACGCGGTCGTCTTCCTGTTGGTCTGTGTTCTCATGGCCCAGATCTTCAAGCCGACGCTGCTGCTGCTGATCGTGCTGCTGGCCGTCGAGGTCTCCTGGCAGCCAGCCGCTGGTGCCGGCGAGCGGGGGCGCTGAGCCTGCGCACCCGGGAATACGTGCAGGCGGTCAAGGTGATGGGCGGACGGTAGTGGTGGACGATCGTGCGCCACGTGCATCCCCGACACGGGATGGACGAGATAGTGGTCACGGTCACGTTGTCCAGATCGCCAACGCCATCCTGACCCTCGCCGTCATGCAGTTCCTCGGCTTCGGCCTGCGCCGACCGCCCGGCCTGGGGTTGGATGTGTCTCCGATGGCACCACCGACCTCACCAGCGGCTACTGGGTGGCAGGTCTATCCGGCACTGATTGCCATCGTCCTCGCAGTTGTCGCCTTCAACTTCATCGGAGACGCGCTTCGGCGGACGCCTTCGACGTCAGGCTCCAGGAGAAGTAGTCGATGACCAAGCTGCTCGAGGTGGTGGATCTCCGTACCCAGATCAGGCAGCGCCAGAGCGTGGTCCACGCGGTCGACGGGCTGACTTTGACGTGGAGAAGGGCGAGACGGTCGGCATCGTCGGCGAGTCCGGTTGCGGAAAGACGATGGCCGCGATGTGACGAATGAGATCATGCGGCTGCTGCCCGCACGCGGGTACATCCACTCCGGCCAGATCCTATTCGAGGGCCACTTCGACCTCGTCCCGCTCTCCGACTCCGAGATTCGCAAGGTGCGCGGTAACAACATCGGGATCGTCTTCTTCCGGATATCCGGTGGCGTACAGATTGAACTCCACGATGACGATCGGCAGGCAGATCGCCGAATCGGTGCGCCTGCCGCCGCCAAGGCGTGGCGCCGAGCCGAGGGACTGAGCCGGGCCGCTGGTCCTCGACCTCGTCGGCCTTCCCCGCCCGAAGGAACGTTTCCACGACTATCTGTCCACCAGCTGTGGCAGTCCGCCAGCGGGTGATGATCGCGATGGCGCTCGCCTGCTGTGGCACCCCAAAACTGCTGATCGCCGACGAGCCGACGACGGCGCTTGACGTAACGATCCTGGCCCAGGGATCCTGCAGCCTGCTCGACAGCCCTATCAAGGGCGAGCTGGGCATGGGGATCGTCCTGATCACCCACGACCTCTGGGGGGTGATCGCCGGCCGGCACCAGGGCGGACCACCGAGTCGTCGTCATGTACGCCGGGGCGGAGAGGTCGGAGCAGCCGGTCGGAGCACTTTGTCAGCTCTTCGCAACATCCGTCATCCATATCTAGGTGATTGCTCGATCTCCCAACTCGACCAGGACAGGTCTTCAGGAGCTCTATTCGATTCCGGGATCCCGCCGGACCTTCGCAATCCCCGCCGGCCTGCCGCTTCGCCCCCCGTTGCGCGTTCGCGACCGAGAGTGCCGTCTGCAGGATCCGCCCCTCGGCGGCGACGACCCACACCATCCGTACGCCTGCTTTCACGACCGCACGCGCGCCACCTCCGCGCTCGAGGTGGGCCATCTCGGAGCCGGGCTGATAGGCCGAGTCCAAGCGGAGATGCGGGGTCACTTCGGTCGGGAGCTCGAGATGTCTCGACGAGACCGGAGGACGGAGCAGACCGAGCAGGCGCAGGGAAACGGCGCCACACGGAGATCATCCTCGAGTTCCGCAGCGTCTCGAAGGAGTTCACGGTGACCGCGGGCGCCGTCCTGCAGCAACAGGTGGCGCAGCGTAGGCCTGACGCTGGGGGGTATGCGCTCGCGGGTCCCGCCGCGGTGAGACGTTCGGCCTCGTGGGCGAGTCGGGCTGCGGCAGAGGAGCCGGCGGCTGCGGAACGATGGGGGTCGCGCTGAGTTGGACTCCCGACCAACGGGCAGGTCATGTTCCAAAGGGCACCGAGCTGTGTAGGACGCTCAAGGGCGGCGAGTCCCTCCCGCCGACCTGCGCCGCGACCTGCAGTTCATGTTCCAGGACCCGTACGCGTCGCTGAATATCCCCGTGATGCGCGTCCGGGAGATCCTATGTCTGAGCCGCTCGACATCGCCCGGCGGGGGACATCGAAGGAGCGCAGCGAGCGAGTGCATGGCTGTTCGACGAGGTCGGGCTCGCCCATGACGCCGAGGTCCGCTATCCCCATGTTCCGGCGGCCGCACACGGCGGGGCGGCTGGGATTCGCCCGGGCGCTCGCTGTTCAACCCCAAGGTGATCGTGGCGGACGAGCCGGTATCGGCGCTGGACATCTCGATCCGGTCGCAGATCTGCTCGACCTCATGGCGCCGCCTTGTGCAGGTGACCCATCGGCCCCACCTGTACATCGGTCATTGTCCCGTGACCTCTCTGGTGTTCTGGCTACCTCGCCGGAGTGAGCGCATCGGTGTGATCTACCTCGGCCGCTCGTCGAGATCGGTCCTGCGAGCGAGATCTACTGAGCGGCCGCTGCACCCGTACGCCCGCCGGCCTGTCGAGGCGATAGCGGTCCCGACCCGGAGCGCCAGGCGGAGAGCGGCGCAAGCTTGAGGTCGCCGGCATCCGCGGCGAGTTGCCGGCGCGATCAACCCGCCGACCGGGTGCCGGTTTCGCACCCGTTGCCCACGGGCGCAGGGAGCGCTCTGCGCAGAGGTGCAGCCGATTGCGCGCGTTCGGGGCCACCGCGGCGGCCTGTCACTTCCCGTTGCAGACGCCGACGGAGGGCGGCGTCGCGGCGGTGCCGTCGACCGGGCCGGCGGATCAGTGTCGGCCCTGTCGCCGTCTGACTCCCGTCGGACGGGTCGTCGGCCGCCTGAGCCGAATGCCTCGTGCCTCGTCGTCCCCGTCGTCGTGCATCGACCCACAGCGGCTCTGACGCGAGCTCGTGTGCCGCTGCCGTCCCAGAGCTTGATCTCGAGGTAGTCGCCCCGGTAGTTATCGGCCGACAGCAGCGTGAACCGCTCCTCGACGAGCGCGCACTGATCGACCGCCAGGTCGGCGAGCTCGGCGGTGACGATCGCACCGCCGCCGACCATCGGTACGCCCCAGATCAGCGTGATGTCGGCAACGTTGCCGTGTTCCGCCCTGCCAGCTCGAGACGACCTCGTCGTTGAGGTCGAGGTTCCAGTCGGGGTTGGAGTCAGCGGTTTCGGAGGTGAAGTCGGCCCGCGCCTGGAATTCCGTCGGTGCCCCGCCGACCGGGTGGGTGAACGACACGAACCCGAACAGCTCGTAACCGGTCGTCGTGCGCGCCACCGCCGGTACGTATGTGCGCCCGCCGTAGGAGCGATCGGGGAACCAGGCGATCGCGCCGGCCTCGCCGAGGTCCTCGCCGTCGGTCTCCAGCGCGTGGCAGGCACCGAGAAAATGGGCGGTGAGCGTGTCGGCCCAGCGGCCGTAGGGCGTCGGCTCCCGCGGCGGCTCGGCGGCGAAGCTGATCACGAATCGGTCGGTCGGCGGCATGCCGCGGCCAGCCTACAGCTTTGGAGCGCCGGTCAGTACGCCCCGCGACGGCTGATCACGGCGGGGATCGTTTTCAGCAGGATCGACATGTCCAACAGGATCGACCAGCGCTCGAGGTAGAGGAAGTCGAGCCGGACGAGCTCGTCAAAGTTGAGCTCGGAGCGGCCTGAGACCTGCCACAGCCCGGTGATCCCCGGCAGCACCAGATAGCGCTTCTTGTGCCATTCCTCGAGCTTGTTGAAGTCGCGGGTCGGCAACGGCCGCGGTCCGACCAGCGACATCTCGCCGCGCAGCACGTTGACGAGCTGCGGCAGCTCGTCGAGCGAGAACCGCCGCAGGATCCGGCCAATCGTCGTCAGCCGCGGGTCGTCGCGGATTTTGAACAGGGTCCCGTCGGACTCGTTGAGCGCCTCGAGCTCGTCCTGGGCGGCGTCGGCGCCGACGCTCATCGTGCGGAACTTCAGGCACTGAAATGGCCGGCAACCGATCCCGGGGCGAACCGAGCGATAGATCACGGGTCCGCGCGAGGTGAGCTTGATCGCGACCGCGATCACGAGCAGCATCGGCGACAGCAACGTCAGCAGCAGGAGCGACCCGACCAGATCGAACGCGCGCTTGCCGATGAACTCGATGCCCTCGAGCACCGGTGGGCGTAGCGTGAACAGCGGGACCGAGGCGCCGGGCATGAACTCCGCCCGCTGCAGCAGGATCTCCATCGTCGATGGGGCGACGTGAACGGTCACGCCGCGCTGATGGCAGCGTTCGACGAGATCGAGAGCCCGGTCCTCCGGGAAGTCGGGGTCGGCGATGATCACCTCGTCGACGCCGTGCGCGCCGATCACGTCAGAAAGGCCGTCGATCGACGCCCAGCGAGCGGATGCCTTCGAGCCGCTGCGGGGTCAGCGAGATGTAGCCGAGCACCTCCCGGTCGGTGCGCGGATAGCCGCCCAGCGCATGCGCCACCTCGGCGATGTGCACCGCCCGAGCCGACCAGCACCGCCCGACGGCGATATCCGGCGCGCTCCAGCAGCCAGCCGGTGACCTTCGTGTACAGCTCGCGCAGCGTGCCGATGTACACGATCGCGAAGAAGAACGATGCCGTAGAACAGGTAGTAGCTGTTGAAGTGGGTGCCGCTGGCGAGTTCGAAGATCAACCCGACGACGGTCGCCTGGGCGAGCGCGATCGTGATCCTCGCCAATCCGGGCCGTCGCGCCCGGTCGGCGTACGCGTCGACGCGCGCGAAGATCAACGCCACGATCAGGTAGGCGATGGCGATCGAGGAATGGGTGCCGTCCCAGGCCGTCGCGAAGTTGACGTTGCCGTTCAACAGCGACTTGAGCAGCAGCGCGGTATAGATCGCGCCCATCACGCCGACGAAGTCGAACGCGAGCAGCAGCAGCACCCGTGTCGCCCGCCGCATCACGCCGCGGCCGAGGATGAAGGTGACCACCGAGTCGTGCTTGCGGCGGATGTCCAGTTCTGACAGCGCGAACGGCGGTGGCGCCGCTAGATCATTGGAACCTTTGGCGATGGCCTGGTCGTGGTCGATTACACCCTCCCGGTGCGTCAGAGCGTCCCAGACACTAGAACGTGTCACCTTTCGGTGAAGTTGCGGGAATCCCCTGCGGTCGCGGGAAATCTACCCGCGCGGGCGTCGCTGACCCGCAAGCCGGCACCCGCGCCGGCACGGCGACGGTCGCCGGCGTCGCTAGCCGGCGCCGATCAGCGCCGCGCGACCGGACAGCTCGAGCGTACGCCGCAGGCCCTCGTCGAGCTGGATCTCCGGTTCCCAGCCGAGCAGCTGCTTGGCGAGCGTGATGTCGGGCCGGCGCACCTGCGGGTCGTCGGTGGGCAGCGCCTCGTAGACGATCTCGGATTTTGAGCCGGTCACCTCGATCACCTGCTCGGCGAGCTCGAGCAGCGTGAACTCGTTCGGGTTGCCGATGTTGACCGGTCGTGGTGCCCGGACTCGCGACAGCGCGATGATCCCGCGGACGAGGTCGTCGACGTAACAGAACGAGCGCGTCTGGGAGCCGTCGCCGAACACCGTGATCGGCCGGTCCTGGAGCGCCTGGCGCAGGAAGGTCGGGATCGCGCGGCCGTCGTGCGGTCGCATCCGCGGCCCGTAGGTGTTGAAGATCCGGACGATCGCCGTGTCGACGCCCTGCTGGCGGTGGTAGGCCATCGTCAGCGCCTCGGCGTAGCGCTTGGCCTCGTCGTAGACGCCGCGCGGGCCGATCGGGTTGACGTGGCCCCAGTAGCTCTCCGGCTGCGGGTGGACCTGCGGGTCGCCGTAGACCTCGCTGGTGGAGGCGGTCAGGAAGCGGGCGCGGTGCGACTTGGCCAGCCCGAGCGTGTGGTGGGTCCCGTAGGAGCCGACCTTGAGCGTCTGCAGCGGCAGCCGCAGGTAGTCGATCGGCGACGCCGGCGACGCGAAGTGGTAGACGAAGTCGACCGGCTCGTCGATGAAGTACGGCTCGATGATGTCGATGTTGCAGGAGACGAACTGCGTCGCTCCGGAGGTGCTCGATGTTCTCGAGCGAGCCGGTCTCGAGGTTGTCGACGCAGATCACGCGGTGGCCCGTCGCAGCAGCTCGTCGCAGAGGTGGGACCCGAGAAAGCCGGCGCCGCCGGTGACTAGACAGGTGGTCATGGCGTTTGAATCTACCCGGGAGGCGGCTGCGGCGAGGACGCGGGGCGGGCCGGATGGACCCAGGTGCCTTGCTCACGCTTCCAGATCGAGGCCTGTGCCTTGATCTCGTCGATGATCTCACGCGCGCCGTCGAACGCCTGGCCCCGATGCGGGGCCGAGGCCGCAACGGCCACCGACGCCTCTGAGAGCGGCACCATCCCGATCCGGTGCTCGGCCGCCGCAGCGCACAGCCCGTGGCGCGCGATCGCCGCCTGGACGATCTCACGCAGCTGCCGCTCGGCCATTGGCACGTAGGCCTCGTAATCCAAGTGCGAGACCTCACGGGTGACGCCCGTGAAGGTCACGATCGCCCCCGCCCGTGGGTCGCGAACGAGCTCGGCCAGCGCGTCGAGCGCCAGTGGCTGGTCCGTGATCCGCGCGTGCGCGACGGCCGGCTCGGTCGCAGCGCCACCTGAGACCGGTGGGATCAGCGCCAGTTCGTCGTCAGCATGCAGGACCACCGACTCGTCCGCGAACTCCTGGTTGACCGCCATCACGACGGGCACGCCGGCGGTGACGTCCGACAGTTGCGCGAGCGCGTCGGCGACGCGAGCGCCGTCGGGGAGCGTCAGCGGCAGCTCGTTGACGCCGGCTCGCTCCCGCAGACCGGCGAACAGCTTGACTCTGACGTCCATCGGATGCCGGGCTATGAAGCCGGTTCGAGCAGGAAGATCGGGATCTGACGCTCGGTCTTCTTCTGGTAGGAGACGTAGTCAGGCCAGACCTCGACCGCTCGCTTCCACCACACCGCGTACTCCTCGGCTGACGCCTCCCGTGCGCGGTAGTCCCCGCGATCGGTTCCGTCCTGCACTTCGACCAGCGGGTTCTTGCGGAGATTGCCCACCCACGTGGGGTTTTTCGGCGCGCCGCCCTTGGACGCCACGGCCGCGTACGTGCCGTCGTGCTCGACGCGCATCACCGGATGCTTGCGCAGCTTGCCGGTGCTGGCTCCGACCATGGTGACGACCACGGTCGGCACCCCGCGCAACAGCGTCCCGGCCGTCCCGCCCGATCCCTCGTACTCCGTCACCTGCTTGTTGACCCAGTCTGCCGTGCTCGGCTCGTATTCACCCTGCAGTGGCATCGCGTCCCTCCTTGCGGTTCGTTGACGTTCAGACTAGTGATCGTCGCTCTCAGACCAAGCCGACGGGGTCCAGCGACGCGCCGGCGCGCCACGCCCCCCCATTCTGCGCTCCCACAGCATCGAACTCGGATCCATCGCTCGCGCTGCCCGATCTTCCAGGTCCCGTAATGGGTGACGTCGAGCGGAGCGACGTAGCAGCGGTGCCCGAGCGCCCGGACCTGGAACGAGAAGTCCACGTCGTAGCCGCTAAACGACGGCGCGAAGCGCTCGTCGAAGCGGACGTTGCGGACGGCCCATGGCGACGCGATCATCATCAGGCCGTCGATCGCCTCGACCTCATGCCAGCCGATGTCGAAGTCGCCCCGGCAGAGCCCGTCGACGGAGACGTTGGGGGCGTCGACCCGGCCGTAGCACGGGCCGTTGGCCCACCACGCAATGCTCTGGACCCCGCGTGAGCCGTTGCTCCGATCGCGCCTATGTTCGGCAACGCGAGCGAGCGTCGGACCTTTTGCAAACCGGGGGTCGCGGATCTCCGTGTCCTCGTGGAGCAGCACGACGGCCTCCAGACCCGGTACCGACGCCGCTTCCTCGAGCAGCCGGTTGTAGGGCACCTGGATCGAGTCGTGGCCACGCTGGGTGAGGACGATCGAATCGGGCTCCGCGCTCGCTCGCTGCCCCGGCAGCGCCATCCGCGCGTACTTCTCGTCGGACGCGATCGCCGAGCCGAACCGATCGTCATCCGTCGCTCACCGGCATGCTTTCAGACACGGTGCTCCGATCGCTGACGGTCACCCCTGCGCGCATATAAGATACCGACCTTCATGGGACCCACCACGCGGTCGCCGGCTTGCCGATCCCTGATTACGAGCCTGCGCCGCCGCTGACCGAACTGCCGCGGCGGGCACGAGATGGCGAGCTGCTGCTCTCGTGGATCTGGATCTGCGCGGCGAGCCGCTCGTGGCCCCGCTGACGCTCAACGGCTACACATAGGCGGGGTCGCCGAGATCTGGGGCGTCGTCGACGGGTGCAACTGGGTCCAGGGACTGCACGGCGTATGGCGTTCTGACGTGATGCAGGTCCTCGAGGTCGTGACGCCGGCGCCTGCGGCTATCGCATCTTGCTCACCGCCGAGGACTGCCCCCGGGGCCACACCAGGTGACCGTGGTCGCACTCGACGCGTCCGGCCGGGCCGTCGGTGTCTCGACTCGATCGAGGTCTGTGCCTATGACCCGCCGGGTGCCCGCCAACGGCGATCGTCCACTGCCGGTCCCGACGCTCCCGCTCGACGGCAACGGCGAGCGCTTCGTCCCTGAGATCCATGAGGGTGGTGTGATCGAGGCCGAGCACGAAGCGCGCTATCGGTGGGCGCAGCGCTCGCGTCGGGTCGCACGGTCCTGGATGCCGGCTGCGGCGTCGGGTGGGGGTCGGTGGTCCTCTCGATGCCGGCGCCGCGCGCGTCGTCGGCATCGAACCACCCTGGCGCACTCGGCGAGCGCACGCGATCGCGCTGGGGATCGCGCGGCGACGTTCGTTCAGGGCGACCTCGAGGAGCTGCCGTTCGAGGACGGATGCTTCGATCTGATCGTGTGCTTCGAGGCGATCGAGCACGTGCCGGCTCCCGAGCGCGCGCTGGACGCGATCGCCGGGTGTTGGCTCCCGGCGGGCTGTTGGTGATCTCCTCCCCGAATCGGGACGTGTTCCCGTCCGGCAACCCCCACCATATTCGCGAGTATGCGTCGGAGGAGCTCGCCGCCGCGCTCCATGCCCGGTTCGCCCATGTCGCCGCGTACCGGCAGCAGACGCACGTCGGTTCGCTGATCTCCGACGACCAGCAGTTCGCCGTCGACGCCGGCACGCCACTCGACGCCGATCTCCGCAAGGTCGTCGGCGGGAGCCCGAGACGAGCTGTACAGCGTCGCCATCGCCAGTGACGGTGAGCTGCCGGAGCTGCGGGAATGGCGGTGCTGACGAACATGTCCACGCCCGCACCTGGCACGAGTCGCTCACGAAGGTCGAGCGTCGGGCGCTGCTGGCCGAGGCCGACGTCGCGACCCTGACCGGCGAGTGCGGCGTCCTGCGATTCGAGCACGAGCGAGCGTTGCTGCGCTCCGCACCGCCGATCAGGCGCGACGTGAAAGCGAGGTGCGGGCGGTCGAGGCCGAGCATCGCGCGCGGACGGAGGCGGCATCTCAGCGGCGAGGCTGAAGGCGCGCTGAGGCGGCCGAGCACTGGCTGACCGACCATCAGGCATCGGTCTCGTGGCGGGTGACGACGCCGCTGCGTGCTGCGAAGCGGCGAGCCCAGGCGGCGCGCTGGAGCTGCGCGGATGAGCCTGGCCCCCGAGCGGGCCGACCGCGATCCGTTGCTGGCGCTCTCTCCCAGCTCCGCCGCGAGGTCGCGGGCGGCGGCTGGATGTACCAGTGGCACCTCGCACCCGGCGTGGCGACGCCGCTGCTCGGGGGCAATCTCGCCGACGGGTCCACCGCACGCGTGCGGAGATGATCGAGCCGGTCGTCCGGGAGGCATTGGCGGCGGCCGGTCCCGGTGCCTGCGCGATCGATCTCGCCTGCAACGAGGGCTGGTTCTCGCACCGGCTGCTCGAGTGGGGCGCCGAGCGCGTGGTTGGGAATCGACGTGCGCAGCAGAACATCCGCCGCGCGACGCTGGTGCGCGACCAGCTCGGGATTTCAGCGCAGCGGCTGGAATTCCGGCTGGGAAACGTGCTCTCGCTCGACACCGCGGCGCTCGGCCGCTACGACGTGGTGCTCGTCCTCGGCCTGATCTATCACCTCGAGCAGCCGATGGAGGCGCTGCGAATCGCGCGGCGCTTGTCGGCCGGCCTGTGCGTGGTCGAGAGCCAGCTCGTGCGCCACGACCGCGCGATGCTGTTCTCCAACGGCGCCCCGAACTTCTTCTGCGAGACGCCGCTTGCGTTTGGCGCCTGGTTCGAGCAGGACGACGACAACCCGCTCGCGTCGATCGGCAACGTGCTGAGCCTGGTGCCCAACCGTGCGGCGCTGACCGAGATGGTCAGGCACGCCGGCTTCCCCGCCGTTGCCTCGCTGCAGGCGCGAGCCGACCACGATCCGCAGTACGTGCTCGGCGACCGCGGGATCGTCACTGGGCGCGCGCCGGAGCCCAGCTTCGGCGCCACCGGCCTGCCGCTGCCGCCCGCTCATCTGGCGCGGCGCGTCGGCACCCGCACCGACGTCCCCGACCCGATGGGCGACTACGAGGCCGACGGTCACCGCGTCAAGCAGACGATCCTCGACCTGCTGCCCGACGACTGGCAGTGGACGGGCAAGCGTGTGCTCGACTTCGGCGCGGGCGCCGGCCGCGTTCTGCGCCAGTTCCACCGCGAGGCCGCCGAGGCTGAGCTGTGGGGCTGCGACATCGACGCCGAAAGCGTCGAATGGCTGCGACGCAACCTCTCGCCGCCGATCCGGGGGTTCATCGTCAACGAGGAGCCAGGGCTCCCGTTCCAGGACGCTTCGATCGATCTCGTCTGGGCCGCCTCGGTGTTCACGCACCTGACCGACCACTGGGCCGGCTGGCTGCTCGAGGTCCATCGCGTACTGCGCGAGGGTGGCCTGCTGGTGTCGTCCTACCTCGGCCCCAGCATGGCGGCAGAGATTCTGCCGCTGCCGTGGGACGAGCAACGGGCGGGGATGCTCGTGATCTCCAAGGGCGCCTGGGACATGGGCGGACTCGACCATTTTCCACGTGGCACGCGAGAATTGGCGCATTGAGTCGTCGAGCTGACGACCACGCCGGGCGCGCATGGGAGCACGGATGGGTCGCCCTGCGCAAGCGGGACGTCGAGCTGACGGTTGCCGACCTGGAACGACGGCCGACGGTCCGCGTGAGACCGAGGCGCTGCGCTACAACATCGAGCAGCTCCACGTGATCAACGCGAGCATCTTCGCTGCCCAGGGCTAGTGGCGGGGCGGGGAGGCGGAAACGATGTCCGAGACCGCATCGCTTCGAGCGTTCCGCACGCTGTTGCAGACCCCGGTCTCGGTGCTGGCCGACGTCGACGATGACCGGTCCGGGTGCGAGCGGCTGCTGATCCGCGGCGACGCGACCGGAACGATGCAGCTGGCCGAACTCGTCGACGGGCGGCCGGTCGTGCTCACCGACCTGCCCGAGCCCGTCCGTGGAGCCCACTACCTGCCGGGGTCGCGCCGGGCGGTGCTCGAGATCGACGCGGGCGGCAACGAACGATTCGGCCTGTGGCTGCTCGACCTCGACGCGGCGTCTTCTGAAGCCGTCACCTCGTTGTCGCGTCTGACGGCACTGACCGATGATCCGCGCTTCGGCCACTACTTCGCCGGAGTATCCCCCGATGGACGCCTGATCGCCTATCTGTCAAATCGCGCGGGCGGCGTGGATTTCGACCTCTGGACCCTGGCGCTCGATACCGGCCGGCATCGGTTGGTGTACGCCGGCGGAACCTGGCTGCACCCGAGCTCGGGGTTCGCGCCCGACGGCCGCACCGTTGCGGTGCTCGCGTCCGGCGAGCGCCCCCTGGATGCGGATCTGGTGCTGGTCGACGTCGACACCGGCGCGGTGACGACGCCGCTCCCACACCCGGACGAGGCGGCGCTCGTCGGCTCGCCCGCGTGGATCGGGGATTCGAGCTTCGCGGTCGCGTCCAACATCGGCCACGACTTCATGGCGGTCGTCTGCCACGAGCTCGTGTCCGGCGCGACGTTGCCGCTACCCGCAGCCCCGATCGACGCCGACACCGAGGTGGTCTCCAGTGGCGACGGCAGCACTCTGCTGCTGATCGAGAACCGCAACGGCGCCGCCGTGATGACGTTGCGCGACGCCGCGACCGGCGCGGTCCGCTCAGAGCTTCAGACGCCCGAACCGGGGGTCGTCTCCGGGCTGCTCGACCCGCCCGTGTTATCACGCGACGGATCACGCGTGTACTACACGCTGTCGACGCCGCGGACGCCGACGTCGGTGTATGCGTTCGATGCACGCACCGCGACGACCCGCCGCCTGACCGGGGCACCGACGGGGGTGTCCGCCGCTCAACTCGCGCCGCCTGAGAGCCGCACGGTGACGAGCTTCGACGGCGAGTCCGTTCCGGTGTTCGTGTTTCGTCCGCAGCACGGCGACGGCGACTTCGCGACGGCGCGCGGCGACGTCTCCGGCCACCGGTCGTCGTGTTCGTCCACGGCGGCCCCGAGGCACAGGCCACGCAGCTGTTCAATCCGGTGATCCAGGGGCTCGTGCTCGCCGGCTTCGGTGTCGTCGTGCCCAACGTCCGTGGCTCGACCGGCTACGGCAAGCGCTATGCGTCGCTCGACGACACGACCAAGCGCTGGACTCGGTCGCCGATCTCGCCGCGGTGCATGGGTTCCTTGACCAGGCCGGCTTCGATGCGGGGCGGGCGGCGCTGTGGGGCGGGTCCTACGGCGGCTACATGGTGCTCGCCGGCGTCGCCTTCTCACCCGATCTGTGGGCGGCCGGCGTCGACATCGTCGGCATCTCCGATCTCGTCACGTTTCTGCAGAACACCTCGGAATACCGGCGCGCCCACCGCGAGCGCGAGTACGGCTCGTTGCAGCACGACCGCTCCTTCCTCGAAGCGGCGTCGCCGATGCGCCGCGCCGGCGACATCCGCGCGCCGCTGTTCGTGATCCACGGGCGCAACGACCCCCGCGTCCCGGTCTCCGAGGCCGAGCAACTGGTCGCCAACCTGCGTGAGCGCGGGATCCGCTGCGAACTGCGGATCTACGACGACGAGGGCCATGGTCTCGCCAGGCTCGCCAACCGCCTCGATGCCTACCCGGCCGCCGTCGAATTTCTGCAGGATCTGCTTGGCGACTGACCGTCTTCGGCCCGCGACTCGCTGAGCCCGCCGGGCCATATGTCGACCGTTGATCTCCTATTTGACGGTGCCGATCCGGAAGCTGGGAACTTTTTCCGGCGTGGGGACGGGAAAAGTTCCCAGCTTCGGCTCAGCAGACGGTGAACGTCGTTTTGATCGTCTTGGTCACGGCCGTGTGCACGGTCCGATGTTTGACGTGACGCGTGCGCTTATAGGTCAACGTGATCCGCAGCGTGTGAGGCCCGGCGCTGAGACCGCTCAGCGACGGTGACAGCGTCCCCGGCAGGTGGCTGGCGGTCGCGTTCGGGACGTACACGGTGATCCGCTTGTGGTGCTTATGGTGGTGGACCGTCACGAGCTTGGTCCGCGTTCGTTTGACGCCGCGGTCGACGAACACCGCGGCACGTTTGAACGACAGCTTCGCCGCCTTCGACCCCAGGATCGCGGTCGAACTGAGCGCCAGCGACAGACGAGCGCCGGCGGCCAGGCAGGGCGTCGTGGTCGGGACCGTGAGCGTGACCTGCTGGTTGCCGACCCTCGCGTGCAGGGTCCGCGTCCCCGGGGCCGGTGGCGGTGGTGCGGCGACCGTCGTGAAGCTCAGCGTGTTCCCGAACACAGTCCCGTACGCGTTGCTCGCGACCAGGCGGTAGTAGATGACGGTGCCGGGCGGCAGACCGGTCACGGTCCCAGCGACCGCGCCAGACGTGTCCCCGGCCGGCTCGGAACCCGCCGGCCCCGTCGAGCCCAGCGCTGGGGTGGTGCCGTACTGCACCGTGATCGTGCTTGCCGAGCCGCGGGCGTTCGCGGTGCCTTCGAGCTGCGCCGACGACGTCGTCACGTTCGCCGCCGCGCCGGTGGTGACGGTCGGCGGCAGTTGTACGTCGGCGCGGATAATCGCGTACGGGGTGCCGATGTCGAGGAACCAGAGGTTCCCGTCGGGCCCTGAGACGATGTTCGAGTTGTCTCCGACAACGGCGCTCGCGTTCAGCCCGGCGCTGAAGATGTCGATCTTGCCGCCGGGTGTGACACGGGCGACGCCGGGATTCGTGCCCCCTGCGTCGCCAGTCGGAAACCACAGGTCTCCGTCGATCCCTACGGTGACGTCCCAGGCCTCGTGAGCGATCGGATACTCCGTGATCTGCCCGGTCGGGGTGATCTTCCCGACCGCTGGGCTGGCCCCGTACTGGTCGTCGAACCAGATGTTGCCGTCGGGACCGGCGGTCAGCGCGTCGGGGTCGGCGCCGGGCTGCATGCCGTCGGTGGTCCCGTACTCGGTCACGGTGGTCGTCCCACCCGAGGTCCTGGCCCTGCCGATCGATGATGTCCCCTGGTCGCTGAACCAGAGATTCCCGGCATCGTCGGCAGTGATCCCGGCCGGCATCGTCCCCACGCCCGTTCCGACCACGGTGGCGGGTGTGCCGGCGGTCGCGCTGGGAGTCGCGAATCCGACGCCGCCGGGTGTCTCGAAGACCGTGAACCAGAGGTCCCCGTTCGGGGCCGCGGTGAGGTCGTCCGGCGGACTGTTGCCGGCCGTCGGGTACTCGAGGATCGCGCCCGAAGGGGTGATCTGACCGATCGCATTCGTCGTGCCGTGGTCCAGGAACCAGACGGTTCCGTTCGCGCCCTCCGTCAGCTCCGCCGGCGCGGCACCACTGCTCAGACCGTCCATGCCGGGCGTGATCAGCTTGATCTGGCCCGACGCGCTGAGCTCGCCGATCGCGTTCGTGCTGAGCGTGAACCAGATCGTCCCGCCGGCGCCGACGGCCAGATCGTTGATGCTCCCGGTCGAGGGGACGGGGATCGACGTGATCGTCCCGGCGGTCGTGATCCTCCCGATTGCAGGCTTGCTGAACGCGGTGACCTCGCCGAAGTACAGGGCGCCGTCGGGTCCATCGATCAGGTTTCTCGCCGTGGCGCCTGTTGGTAGACTGAACTCGGTCAGTGGCGCGGCGACCGCCGAGACGGCAGTGACGGCAGTGACCGCGCCGGCTGCGAACGCGACGGCGATCAACGCGATCACGATGCGCGTCCAGCCACCGCGCAGCGCTCGGCAGCTCGTCCCCCGTCCCCAGGTCGAATCCATGCGCCAGCTTAACCGCGCGGCGGTCCGTCGGCAAGACAGGTGCGCCGGTAAGCTCCCGGCGGCGATGGCGACCGCTGATGAGAACCGCACGATCGCGCCGATCGTCGGTCCCGAGGACCCGCGGCACTTCACCGACTCGGGGATCGAGATCGAGGCGCTCTACGACCGAGCAGGACCTGCCGCCCGACCTGCCAGCAGCGACTCGGCGAGCCGGGCGAGTACCCGTACACGCGCGGCGTGCACCGCGAGATGTACCGCAAGCAGCTGTGGACGATGCGCCAGTACGCCGGCTACGCGATCGGCGAAGGAGTCCAACGAGCGCTACCGCTACCTGCTCGAGCAACGGCTCGACCGGGCTCTCGATGGCGTTCGACCTGCCGACCCAGCTCGGGCTCGACTCCGACGATCCGCGCTGCCTCGGCGAGGTCGGCCGCACCGGCGTCGCGATCGACACGATCGACGACATGCGGACCGCGTTCGACGGGATCCCGCTCGACCAGGTCTCGACCTCGATGACGATCAACGCGCCGGCGGCGGTGCTGCTGCTGCTCTACGAGCTGGTCGGCGAGGAGCAGGGCGTGCCGTCGCGAGCAGCTGCGCGGCACGACCCAGAACGACATCCTCAAGGAGTACATCGCGCGCGGGAACTTCATCTACCCGCCCGAGGGCGCGATCCGGCTGACCACCGACCTGTTCGCCTACTGCGACGAGCACGTCCCGAAGTGGAACACGATCTCGATCAGCGGCTACCACTTCCGCGAGAAGGGGTGCTCGGCCGTGCAGGAGGTCGCGTTCACGCTCGCCAACGGGATCGCCTACGTGCAGGCGGCGCTCGACGCGGGGCTGGAGGTCGACGAGTTCGCGCCGCGGCTGGCGTTCTTCTTCAACGGTCACAACAACGTCTTCCAGGAGGTCGCGAAGTTCCGCGCGGCCCGGCGGATGTGGGCGAAGATCATGCGCGAGCGGTTCGGCGCCAAGGACGAGCGCTCGTGGCGGCTGCGCTTCCACACCCAGACCGGCGGCGTCACGCTGACCGCGCAGCAGCCGGAGAACAACATCGTCCGGGTCGCGCTGCAGGGGTTCGCGGCCGTCTGCGGCGGCACCCAGTCGCTGCACACCAACGGCTTCGACGAGGCGCTCGCGCTGCCGACCGAGCGCGCGGCCAAGATCGCGCTGCGCACCCAGCAGATCATCGGCTACGAGTCGGGCGCGGCCGACACCGTCGATCCGTTCGCCGGCTCCTACTTCGTCGAGGCGCTGACCGACGAGATCGAGACGCGCGCGCAGCGAGCTGATCGACAAGGTCGACGAGCTCGGCGGCTCGGTCCAGGCGATCGACGTTCATGAAGAACGAGATCGAGGAGTCGGCGTTCGGCTACCACGAGCGCTACCGGATCGAGCAGGACATCGTCGTCGGCGTCAACAAGTTCGTCGAGGACACGCTCGAGGTGCCCGACATCCTGCGCGTCGATCCCGAGTCCGAGCGCGAGCAGGTCGCGCGGCTGAAGGCGTTCAAGGCCGACCGCGACCAGGAGCTCGTCGCGCGGCGGCTCGAGGAGGTCCGCGACGCCGCGCGCGGCACCGGCAACATGCTGCCGCCGCTCCGCGCAGGCGCTCAAGGACCGCTGCTCGATCGGCGAGGTCTGCGGCGCGATGCGCGACGTCTTCGGCGACTACAAGCCGACGT
>CAWGMM010000014.1:0-120000 GCA_963823685.1 uncultured Isosphaeraceae bacterium
GCGTCTCCCCCTTCACCTTGCCGAGATCGACCACAGTCCAGCCTTCGAGCGACTTGCCGTCGAAGAGAGAGACCCAGTTGCTGCTATTGTCATCGGCCGAGGCGGTCACGGGTGCGGCGAGACTCCAGGAGAACAGTCGCGCAAGTCCACAGACGGTACGGATCAGACGGTTCATTAGTCGGTTCCTTGGGGTTGAACCTGAAAACGGTGGGGACCTTCGATGCAAGCCAGAAAATGGCCCGGAAAGGCGAATCATAAGCCACCTGGGCGCCAGCGGCTAGAGGCTTCTGGCTGGTTCGGGTACGATCGGAACGAGAGCTTCGGACCCTACGAAAAACCATGTGGACACCCAATCCTGACACGCCACTCCCAGGCCTCGATGCGATCACCTGCCGCCGATCGGGCCACAGGTTCGATTCCCAGCGGCCGATCGAGAATGCACTGCTGAGGCGCATTCTTCACCTGGCAACACTGGCACCTAGCAGCTACAACCTGCAACCCTGGCGGTTTGTCGTGGTTCGCGACGAGCGGAATCTGCGCCGCCTCCAGGCCTGCGTATTCGGTCGGCACAGGTCGAAGAGGCTTCGGCAGTGCTGATCGTGCTTGGCTACCTTAACCCCGAGTGCACTCACCTCAAGCCCATGGTCGATGCGCAATGCGCAATCGGTACGATCACTCCAGAGGCTGCGGCCGAACTTCGCGCCCGCGCATCGCGGACCATGGAACGAATCGTCGACCGCGAGATATGGAGCACGCGCTCGACCATGCTCGCCGCCGCGAACGTCTTGATTGCGGCTGAGTCGTTCGGCGTTGCCTCGTCGATGATCGAAGTCTTCCATTCCGAGAGACTTCGCTCCGAGTTCGGGATTCCCGACGATCATGTCATCTGCTGCCTGATCGCGCTGGGCTATGCCGCTCGAGAGTGAGGCCCCTCCCCGCTTCCCCTGCCGGTTCGGACTGGGCGAGGTTTGCTTCCAGGAACACTTCGGCCAGCCGTGGACCCTAGGTGAAGCGATCAACGAGCCGTCGACAACGTCGTTCAAGGCATCGCCGCTATCTCCTTCGCCACCGACTTCTTCATGAGAGAGACCAATGGAACAGCGACCAAGATCATCACCTCGAGGACCCAGAAGACATCGAGATACGCCATCAACATGGCTTGCTGACGAACCGTCTGGCTCAGCAGCGAGAGACCCTGGTCATGGCCCATGACCGAGGCCGCTCCGCCTCGGATCTGGCGGATCTGGGACAAACAGTCGATCGTCTGGTTGACCAGGTGATTGGCTGGGCGGATACGCTCGTTCAGACGCGACTGGTGGAACTGAGCGCGGTGATCGACCTGACTTGTCTATGGTGGACCCCAAATACTGGACAGCCCGGGCGGCCTGTATTTGTTATGATCCTCCCCCACTCAGGCTCGCCTGGAGCCCCGGCCCGGTAGACCTCGCCGGGGGTCCGGTAGTCGAGCGACTGATGGGGGCGATCCTCGTCGTAGAACCGGAAGTAGGCCGTCAAGCCCGACTCCAGTTCATACACTCGTCCATAGTCTTTAATGTAGATGTCCTCGTATTTCACGCTCCTCCAGAGCCGCTCCACGAACACGTTGTCCAACGCCCGACCCCGACCGTCCCGGCTCACCGCGACCCCGGCATCCCTCCAACCGGCCGGTGTACTCCCGCGACGTGAACTGCGACCCCTGGTCGGTGTTGAAGATCTCCGGCTGGCCCCGCGACAACGCCTCGTCCAACGCCTCCAAACAGAATCCGCCGTCGAGCGTGTTCGACAGCCGCCACGACAGCACGTATCGGCTGTACCAGTCGATCACCGCCGTCAGGTACATGAACCCGTGCCTCATCGGCACATACGTGATGTCGGAACTCCAGACCTCGTGGATCCGGGTCAATACCCGGTCGCGGAGCAGGTAGGGATAAGCCTTCGCCCCGCCGTCCGCGATGCGTGGTCCGCGGCTTCGGGAATGCAGCCCCTCCAGGCCCATCAGACGCCATCAGCCGCTGGACCCGCTTGCGGTTGACCGGCTCCCCGGCCCGCTCCAAGGATGCCGCCATCCGCCGGCTGCCGTAGAACGGGGTCTTGAGGTACTGCTCGTCGATCCGCCGCATCAGCCGCAGGTTCTCCTCCGACTCGGTCGCCGGCGGGAGGTAGTAGGTCGAGCGGTTGAGGCCCAGAAGTTCGCATTGACGACAAATGCTCAAACTGATGAGTTATCTGGCTCGACGAGCCCCCGCCTCGGGTCAACCGCAGCGGGCAACGCTTTTTTTCAACCATTCGACCTCCATGTTGAGCCGGCCGATCCTCTCGTAGAGTTCGGCCTGGACGGCCTCGCCCTGCCTCGTGCTCGCGCCGTGCGGCCGTCGCGGAAGAGGGACTCGATGCCGTCGAGGAGTTGCTTCTTCCACTGGCTGATCTGGACGGGATGGACCTGGTACGCCTTGGCGAGTTCGGCGACGGTCTTGGTCTGCTTGGCGGCCTCCAGGGCGACCTTGGCCTTGAAGGCGGCCGGCGTGACGCTTGCGTTTGCCGGCCATGATGCACCTCGGGATGGATCAGCGACCTTCGATCAGTATAACATCCCGAGCTGTCCAGTTTCAGGGGTCCACTTTATCGAGCCCGCAGAGTAGCGACGCTGGAGCGAAGCTGCGCTACCATTCTCCCGCAATTGTTCCTGAGCATTCATGCGCCGGAACCAGCCAGCCCAGGCCACGATCTGTGAGTCTACCGGCAGATCGACTTTGGAGGGGCCGCAGAGACTGGATGCATGCCTCGAACTTGCCAGTCCCTCATTGTCACGACGGTCGTGACCTCAAACCGGCCATTTCCATCCTGAGGCTTTGTATATCCAATCGTATGGCCAGAGCTATTGCCGTCGATACCGCTCATCAGAGGAAAATCTCGTTCAATCTCTCACTCGCAGCAGGGCAAAGTCGCGACACGACGAATCACGTCGATTCTGAGGCGCGAAAATGATTAAACAGCAGCATTGCAATATCGGCCAAAGTCCCGAGCTCCACACGGAACCAGGTTTGACGACGATATCGACGCGATTATAGGTCGCCGACGGCGCGGTGGAGTTGAATCCGGGCGAGGGCCTCATCGTAGACGGCGTTGTAGAAATTGTTCAGACTCTGAACCCGCCGGTTCTCGGCTTCGAGAACATCGGTGTTATTCGAGAGCTGTTGTCGGTATCGATCGAGGACGACATTGACATTCTCCTCGGCTTGGGCGATCGCGGTCCGGGCGACGACAATGCGCTGTTGAGTGGTCTGTAGCTCGATCCAGCGGGTGCGGACCTGAAGCATGATGTCCTGGGCAGCGTCATCACGACGCTTCAGTGCGGCGGTCTCCTGAAATTTCAAGGCCTCGGCCCGACGACGGGTCGGAGGATCGACGATGGTCCAGTCGACCAGGAAGGTGGCCGTGCCATACCCCTGAGGAACCATGAGCTCGTTGCCCAGGAAGAAGAATCCGCCGATAAAGCTGGCTTGGGGCCGTACTCCGGCCCTCGTCGTCTCGGACTGGGCACCCAGGGCACGCGCCTGTTCGGTCAGGCCGGCAAGCTCGGGGCGACCCTGAAGTGCCATCATCGTGAGCTGCTGAACCTCAGCCTTGGCGGCGTTGCCGGGAATTGTCGCACCCGGTAGGGCTTCGACTTCAATCGAGGACTCCGCGCTGCCTGCGCTGGAAGCGGCCGTCAGATCTTCCAGAGGCACGACCGTTTCGGGAGGGCGGCAGAGGTAACGGTTGTAGGTGGCCCAGGCAATCTCTTGCGATTGCGTGCCTGGATCACACCGAGCTTGGCGTTGGCTAGCGCGACCTCGGCGGAGAGTTCATCGTTGCGGGTGGCGAGTCCTTCGCGTTTGCGGTTGCGTATGTCACGGGCGAATGAATCCAGCCGAGCGACGTTGCTCTCGGCGACCTCGAGGTTGCGACGTGCTCGGAGGATGCCGATATACGCCTCGGCGACGGTGACCTTGAGGTCGAGAGCGCTGCGGCACTGCTCGGATCGCTGAGCGTTACGCAGAGAGTCGGCAGCGCGGATCGTGTTGATAATCCGGCCACCCGTGTAGATCGGCACCGTGGCCGCGGTGAACGACAGAGGCAAGTTGGTCTGATCGGCGCCGAAGATCGGTACGGCAACCGCCGCGGCGGTGGCGGCGGCCCCTCCTGCGGCAGCACCGGCCGCCGCGCCCGTGGAGGCACCGGTGAAGCCGGCCTGGCTCGCAAACTTTAGCTTCGGCGTCGTGGTCAGGCTCGTGTCGAGGTTGAACGTGCGCACGGTCGGTATCCAGGCCTGCCGCGCGGCGGTCAAGTTCCGATCGGCTGCGGCTGTCTCATCACTCCGGGCCGCCAGACCCGCGTTGGCCGGCAACGCAATCGACCAGGCTTCCACCAGACTCTCGCCTCGGACCTGATCCGATACACAGCCCAGGCCAAGTCCTAGAACCATGGGCCCGAGAATCATCGACTGTGGTAGCTTGGACATGGTCTCCGCCCTGCCTCCTGCCCTGACCATCGACTCCGAGACCATTTCCCTAAGTCCAGGAAACAATCCCAGGCTTCCTCGTTTGTCCGACTTTCCTAATTATCGGCAGATTACCAGACTCGATGTGATTCTGGTTCAGAACAGGTCCGACGGCTTCCGAGGCTTGGGGAGGTCGCCCCACATCGCCTGTTCGTCGGCAAACGGATGAACGGGACGGTCGGCTTTAGGTTTGGGCAGGGCCTGGAGCATGGCCGAGGCAAGGCGGAGGTCGGCCGCTGTGGTGATCTTGAGGTTCAGCGGCGAGCCCTCACGACCGCACAGGGGTGGCCGATCGCCTCGACGAGCTGGGTGTCGTCGGTCACGCTCGCCGCTGTTCCCAGCCGCGAGCGGTTGGCATAGGCGCGCAGCAGCCAATCGCGGCGGAAGACCTGCGGCGTCTGCGCCAGGTAAAGACCGCTGCCGGGAAAGCGTCTCGATGGTGAAGCCGTCGGCCCCGACCCGCTTGACCGTGTCGGCCACCGGAATCGCCAGCAGCGCGGCTCCGTGTGCCTGGGCGGCGGCGAAGACCGCGTCGATCTGTTCGCCCGTCAGGCAAGGGCCGGGCCGCGTCGTGCACCGCGATGAACTCGCACGCCGGATCGACGACCTCCAGCGCCCGCGCGACCGAGTCGGACCGCTCGGCCCCGCCGTCGATCACCTGGATGTTCATGAAGGCCACACTGGGCCGGAACCGCCGCTCGAAGAGCTCGCGGTCCTCGGGAGCGATCACCACGATCGTCTGCGCCACGTCGTCGCGGTTGATGAACGGCTCGACCGCACGCAGCCAGACCGCGCGCCCTTCGAGCTCGGCGAAGATCTTCTTCTGCTTCGGGTCGCCAAACCGCGTCGAACGCCCCGCCGCCGGCAGGATGACGGCGAATTGCCCCATCGGACCAGCTCCCGTCCCGAGTTACGGCGTGGAAGACGACCCCTCGCTTCAACCCCGCGACTGGATTGTGGGCCCGCGTCGGAGTCCGAAGTCAACGAGCAGGCCGCATTCCGCGGCCTTGTGGTTTACCCCGGACGTCGCCAGGATCAATCGCCAAAACGCGCGTTGATTCTCAAGCCGAACTGCGTTAAAATCCGATACTTTACAATCTTGATGCAGAAACTGACCTTTCCCTCGTCGAGGGGCAGCGTCGAGGAGAGGTTGGTGCGAGGAGGTGGAGTCGAGGACGGCAACGGCAAGACAGTGCAACCCCGGCCGCGAGCCAAGCCGAGCAAGGTCGAGGCGATCAAGGTCGCCAGCCAGTATCTCAAGACGATCCTGGCCGAGGAGGTCCAGAACGGCACCTCGCACCTCAGCGAGGACGCGGCCACCGTGCTCAAGTTCCACGGGTCGTACCAGCAGGACGACCGCGACCTGCGCACCCAGATGAAGCGTGAGGGGAAGGAAAAGGCTTACCAGTTCATGGTCCGCGTGCGGATTGTCGGCGGCAAGCTCAACGCGGACCAATATCTGAAGATCGACGAGCTGGCTCAGCAGGTCGGCAATGGCACGCTCCGGATCACGACCCGCCAGGAGTTCCAGCTCTACGGGGTGATCAAGGACGACCTCAAGGCGAACGATTCGACGGATCAACGAGATGCCTGCTGACCACCCTGGCCGCGTGCGGCGATGTCGAGCGGAACGTGCTTTGCTGTCCCGCGCCGATCCACGACCACGTCCGCGCGGCAATGCTGGCCGACGCCGAGAGCTGGCCGCCCACTGCGCTCCGCGGTCGTCAAGCTACTGGGACATCTGGCTCGATGGCGAGAAGATCGAGGACCCCGACTTTCCCGCCGCGGGTCCGATCCAGGTGCCCACGCCCGGCGATGACCCGGTCGAGCCGATCTACGGCAAGACGTATCTGCCGCGCAAGTTCAAGAGCGGTTTCGCTCTCCCCGAAGACAACTGCACCGACATCCACGCCAACGACCTGGGTTACCTCGCCGATGGTCGAGAACGGCGTCCTCGTGGGCTACAACGTCCTGGTCGGCGGCGGCCTGGGAACGACGCCGAGCGCCCAGAAGACCTTTCCGTTCCTGGGTGTGCCGCTCTGCTACGTCGATCGGGCGGACGTCCTCAAGATCGGCGAGGCCGTGATCAAGGTCTTCCGCGACTTCGGCAACCGCTCCGACCGGAAGCGGGCACGGCTCAAGTACATCATCCACGACTGGGGAATCGAAGCCTTCCGGGCCAAGATCGACGAATACCTGGGTCATTCCCTGCACGACGCCTAGACCGGTGCGGGTGACCGAGGTGGACGACCACCTGGGCTGGCACCCCCAGGGCAACGGCAAGCTCTTCCTGGGCATCCCGGTCGAGAACGGCCGGATCAAGGATGCCGGTAGCTTCCGGCTGGCGAGCGTGCTGCGGACGTTCTTCGCGAAATACAGGACCCCCGCCCGCTTGACCTGCCAGCAGTCGATCCTTCTCGCCGATCTCGATCCCTCCTGGAAAGAGGCGATCGAGGACATGCTGGAGGAGTACGGGATCGCCACCGTCGAACAGGTCTCGAACGTCCGACGCTGGTCGATGGCCTGCCCGGCCTTGCCGACCTGCGGCCTGGCCGTGACCGAGGCCGAGCGCGCCCTGCCCTCGATTCTCGATCAGCTCGAGACCGAGCTCTCCCAGCTCGGCCTGGACCACGAACGGTTCACGGTGCGGATGACCGGCTGTCCCAACGGCTGCGCCCGACCCTATAACGCCGACATCGGCCTGGTCGGCCGGTCGGCGGCCAAGAATCCCGACGGGACACCCAGCCCAGGCACCTACACCATCTTTCTCGGCGGCCGGACTCAGGGCGACCGGCTCAATGTCGAGTACAAGGACTACGTCCCGTACGATCGCGTCGTACCCGAGCTCGTCCCGGTCTTCGCCCGGTTCAAGGCCGAGTGTCAGCCCGGCGAGGCGTTCGGCGACTTCTGCCACCGGATCGGGGTTGAAGAGCTGGCCGCCGCGACGAGCCAGGCCTGATCTCGATCATGGCTGGGATGGGGCCATCGACAAGAAACTCACAGGAGTCCGTTGCCTCGGCACTGGCCAAGGTTCATTCCTTCGGTTATTCTGAAGCGGTTCCGGGGGGACCAGCGCGTGGGGCTTGTGCGGACTCCGACACCCAGCTTGAGCCAGACCCAGGGTGCCGTCGTTGATCCCGAGGTCAAGGAAGGTCCCCGCCGTTTGAGAGTGTTCGTCGCCGGCAGGGACGGGATGGGACCACGCCCCAGCCCCAGAGGCCGGCGCTGGTCGTCCCAGGAGATCCGCGTTTGGCCAAAGAGGAACCGATCGTCACAGAGGGCCGGATCGTCGAGGCCCTGCCCAACACGCAGTTCATTGTGGAACTCGTGGAAAGCAAACACCGCATCCTGGCACATATCGCCGGCAAGATGCGCAAGAACTTCATCCGTATCGTCCCCGGAGATCGGGTCAAGATCGAGATCACACCGTACGACCTGACCAAGGGACGGATCGTGTACCGCGAGCGGTAAGTCCGAGCTGGCCTGGCTCTCCTCGCCCGCATCATCAACGGATCGATGGCGAGCGCGAGTGATCGTGCGCTCCTTTGCTCACCTGTGAGAGAGTCTGAGGACGCCGGACTCGTACTCTCGATTCGTTCTTCCCGCAGCTTTTTGAGAAATGGGCATCGGGAGGGTGCGTACGGCACGCTCCCGATGCGCCCGGGCCCGGTAATTGAAATTTACGCAGTGGCTTTCCGATCGATCAACGACCGGGGCCGCGACCCGGATTCTTCTGGGTGGCGGCATGCTCGATCCGCTCCCAGGCATCGCGCGTGGCGTGCCGGGCGCGATCCCAGGTCAGGTGAGAGTGGGCCTTGACCTTTTCCCAGTCCCGCCCCAGGTCCGACTCGACCTCCTCGAAGCGTCGATCGGGGTAGCGGGCTCGCGACTCCCAGCCATGGCGATAGGCGGGAGCGTACTCGTCATAAGAATGGGTTGGTTCATGGTAGGGGCGGCTGGCGTAGTGCTCGCGCCAGTAGGCGTCTTCGGCGGTGGGGTCGATCGACTCGGCGATGCTGTGTCCCGCCAGGCCACCGACGATCCCCCCCGCGACCGCGCCGACGACGGCGCCAACCGGGCCCGCCGCCGCTCCTCCCGCGGCGCCGACCGCCGCACCCGCGGTGGCGGCTCCCAGGCCCGTCCCGACCGGATGCGCGCCGGCCTCTCCCGTGATCGGGTCGCGATTCGCGTCGGCTGGAAGCGACGATGCGCGGTCTTGCTTCAGGTTGGCCATCGGAGAGGCTCCTTCGTAGGGTGTGGTGTAAGGGTGTGCCGTGAAACAGCACAAGAGAGGATCAAAATACGAACCTCACCCTACCCATGAAGCAAACACGATGCCGCTCGCTTGACCGCGACCGGGCCTGACGGAAGGTCCCTGATCTTCACTTCAACCGCCACCAGACCGCGGGATCGAGGCCCCGGGCCCGGCATTCCGGCTCGATCGCCTCGCGGAACCGCCAGGCGTCGACGGGATAACCCGCGGTCCGTTTCAGGCCGGCGATCCGCGACATCCAGTAGGCGTTGAAGTGGTCCATCCACCGCTCGCGAAGGAACTTGCTGACGATCGAGGCCAGCGCGACAAGGCCGTCAACCGCGTCGGCCCGAGGCTCGAAGCTCAGCTCCAGGCGTCGGCCACGGTCGCGGTCGCGGACGGTGTACCGGCTCAGGCTTGGCCCCTCGAGTCCCCGGTCGATCCATGTCTCGGGAAACGCGCCGATCAGACCATCGTAGTAAAAGTGTCGGCCGCCGTGCTTGTCACTGCGCACCCAGGTCTCTTCCCCATCTTGTGCAGTTTTCCAGATCGCATCGAGTAACTCGACAAACACATCAAAATGGACTGCGGCTTTCGAGCCGGCTACCCCGAGCGCGGCGTTGAAACGAGCGGGGCCTACCACGGCGGAGCGCACCTGGGTGATATGCCAGCCCTCGGCCTGGAAGGCGTCGGCCGGGACGGATTCACGCTCCGGTTCGACAGGCGTCTCCGCCCCATCGAGCCAGGGGGTCAGCTCGACCTCGTCGAGCGAGCCGGCCCCGACAGCCGCCAGGATCTGGGACAACGAACCCGGAACCGGCGAGTCAACGCTGGCACAGGCGGCGGCGAGGACCGCCCGGCAGGTGGCTTCGAGATGATCGCGTCCGCTCGGATGGCGGAGGACGGCCTTCGAGTCATCGACCCAGAGCCGGCCCGAGGAGTCTCCCGCGCGGGCGATGAAGGCCGCCCGATCGTTCCAGAGGTCAAGGTTCCGTCGATCGACGGTTCCGGCCGGGCCGGTGGCCTCGGCGACGACCGCCGTCATCACCAGCGGGCCGAGGTTGGGGCCGTAGCCGGCTTCATCAATTCCGACCCATCGTTTGAGTGTCACGTCGGTATGGCCGTCGTGGTGGGAACCTCGTCGCCGCTGCCGTCGCCGTTCTTGCGGGACTTACCGTTGCCGGAGGAAGCCGGTGCGGCGGTGTCGGCGCCCAGCCAGATCGAGGCGGGGGAGCGGCCCATGATCTCGGCGGCGAGCGAGGCGTAGTCCTCGGCGCCTTGGCTGCTGGGGGCGTACTGGAAGATCGTCTGGCCGAAGCTCGGGCACTCGGCCAGGCGGATATTGCGGCGGATACGCGTGCGGAAGAGGTTGGCGTCCGCCCAGGGCGAGCCCGCCGGTCCCGAGCGTCGCCCCGCGAAGAAGCGGTCGAGATCCTCGATCACCTCGCCTCCGAGCCGCGTGCCAGCGTCGTACAGGCAGAGCACGATTCCGCCAACCTTCAGGTCGCGATTGACTCGCTTCGAGACCAGGTGGATCGTCTCCAGCAGCTTCGAGAGGCCGTGCAAGGCGAGGAAATGCGCCTGGAGCGGAATCAGGACCTCGCGGGCCTGCAGAGCGCGTTGAGGGTCAGCACCGAGAGCGACGGCGGGCAGTCCATCAGGACGAAATCGAAGCTCTCGGCCTCGGGGTCGGCGTCAAGCTGGTCACGGAGGATGACCTCGCGGCCGACCGTGCCCAGCAACTCAAGCTCGGCGCCGGCCAGGTCGATATGGCTGCCGCAGATATGCAGGTTCGGACCCACCTCACGGCGGACCTCGGCCAGAGGAGTGTTCTGGGTCAGGACCTCGTAGAGCGACGGTCCCGACCGGCCCGGCAATAGACCGAGGTGGAGCGTGGCGTGTGCCTGCGGATCAAGATCGAGCACGAGCGTCCGGTGCCCTTCCGCCGCCAGGGCCGCCGCGAGGTTGACGGTCGTCGTCGTCTTGCCCACGCCGCCCTTCTGATTCAAGATCGCGATCCGTCGCATCCTGGGGTCCCCTTCCTATGGGTCGCGTCACCGGCCAGCCGTCCGTCCTGCCTGGCCACGCACCGGCTCATCCCAAAATTGCCGGGCGGACCGGACGGAAAACGGGGCGTAGTCTATCCCTAACCCCTCTCGGCGCAAAGGCGAGTTGCGATCGATCTCAGGGTCGTTTCGTTTTTCGATGCCAGAGCCGTGTCGACCGAACTCGTCCTCTCACACGTCGCCTCCATTGTGATGTTCGACCGCCCCGGTCCCGCGCGAGTTCGTTTGGACCGTCGGCCGAGTTCGTTCGCGCCGTCGGTCGAGTTCGTTTGTATCGCCCGTCGAGTTCGTTTGGACCGTTGGCCGAGTTCGTTCGCGCCGTCAGCCGAGTTCGTTTGGACCGCGGTGCGAGTTCGTTCGCGCCGTCAGCCGAGTTCGTTTGGACCGCGGTGCGAGTTCGTTCGCGCCGTCAGCCGAGTTCGTTTGGACCGCCCGTCGAGTTCGTTCGCGCCGTCAGCCGAGTTCGTTTGGACCGCCCGTCGAGTTCGTTTGTACGGTCACCGAGTTCGTTCGTACCGCGGCGCGAGTTCGTTTGTATCGCCCGTCGTGTTCGTTTGTAACGTTCGTAATGTCAACCGAGTTCGTTCGTACCGCTCGCCGAGTTCGTTTGTACCCGGGCCGAGTTCGTTCGTACCGCTCGCCGAGTTCGTTTGTACCGGGGCCGAGTTCGTTTGTACCGCCTTTTAAAAGTTGAACTGATCGACGCCGATTACCCTGTCGCTGAATTCATCCGAATTGCCAAGGATCACCCAGAACGCACCACCGTGCCCTCTACTTGATAACATCGGGAATTTCGGCGGGTCCGAGGTCGGATTCCGGCGAGCGCGAGGAAACGCTGGCGGTGGTCGTCAAAATCGGCACCGCCGGCAAGCCTGGAGGGACATGGGCTCGCGACGAGACGCCGTCGTTCTCGCGATCGATCTCAGGCCGGCTGAAACGAGGGCAGGACTCCATCAACCTTGAGCCGGACGCGGTAGACCATGTCCACGGCGGTGATGAGCAAGGTTCCGGGCGTGGAGCCGCACCAGGCCAGGTTGGCCGGCCGTTTGGGCAACGCCAGGATACCCAGGAGGCGGCCGTCGGGATCGTACACCCAAACGCCCTGCGCCACGGCGACATAGAGGCGCCCTGACGATCAACCTTGAGTCCGTCGGGGCCGCCGGGCTCGGCCGGATCGAGGCGGGCAAGAATCCGGCTCGATCCCACCCGCAGTGCGCCCGAGGGCTCGACGTCAAAGGCACGGACGTGATACCGGCCGGTATCATTGACATAGAGCGTGCGCTCGTCGGGCGAGAACGCCAGGCCGTTCGGCTTCTCGAAGTCGTCGGCCAGAAGCTGGAGCGCGCGGCGGGCGAGGTCGTAGGCATAAACCCCCTGGAAATGAAGCCCGCGCTCCTCAGGCTTGACCCCGTAGGGTGGGTCGGTGAAATAGACCAGGCCATCGGACCGGCAGATGATGTCGTTGGGGCTGTTGAGCCGCTGGCCCGACCAGGTCTCGACCAGAGACTCGACGCCCGAGCCGTCCGGCGACATCGATCGAGACCCGCCGGCCGTCCTGCTCGCAGAAGACGACCCGGCCGTCGGGGGCGAACGTCTGGCCGTTGGCTCCGCGAGTCTGGTCGCGGACGAGATCGAGCCGACCGTCGGGCCCGAGCCGGTGGGTCCGGCTCGCCTTCATGTCCTGGAACAAGAGGCCGCCATCGGGCAGCCCGAGCGGTCCCTCGGTGAACTGGAACCCCTGGGCCAGGGTCTCGACCTCGCCGGCCGCCACCAGGTCGGAAAGTCCCGCGTCGCGCAGGATGGGTATCATGTCAGGTCGATTCCTTCACGTGTGAGGCTTCGGGTCCGGTCGCGATTCGAGGGCGGGAATCATGCCCGTTCATTTTACCGAAGCCCGTGACGCACGCCCAAGAATCCGGTATTCTGAAAAAGGCTGGTGAGCTGCCTGGTACGAGCGGGTTCTTGGGGGAGGGGCGCTTCTGATGTCTTCGGACGTGGATCAAGGAACGGACAGAGAGAAGGAAAAGGCCAAGACGTTCTTCCAGTACGGCAACGACGCGGCCCTGAAGAACAACTTTGACTACGCGGTCAACATGTATCAGCGCGCTGCAAGATCGATCCGGACAACCTGATCTACCGACAGGCGCTGCGAGGCATCGAGCGCCGGAAGTTCAATAACGACCCGGCGAAGGTCGGCAAGCTCGTGGGGATGAAGCTCCAGGGGTCCCGGCTCAAGATCAAGGCCCTGAAGACGAGGAAGGACTGGAAGAGCGTCCTCGAATGCTGCGAGGAAGCCTTCGTCATCCACCCCTGGGACATCACGACGGCCCGCGAGGCCGCCGAGGCGTGCGAGCAGCTTGAGTTCCACGCCGTGGCGCAGTGGCTGCTCGAGTCGGTCCAGACGCAGGCGACCGAGGCCGACTTCTTCCGACACCTGGCGCACGTCCAGGAGCTGAACGCCGCCTGGCACAAGGCGATCTCGGCCTGGGAACGAGTCAAGAAGATCGAGCCCAACGACGAGGTCGCCGGGCGCAAGATCAACGCCCTGTCGGCCAACGCCACGATCCAGCGCGCGGGCCTGACCGACGCGATCGACAAGCGGAACGAGGAGGCCGCCGCCGCCAAGAACGCCGGTCCCGACCCGGCCGAGCTCGCCGCCATGGCGCTCCAGAAGCTCTCGCCGGAGGATCGGCTCCAGAAGGAGATCCAGGACGATCCCAACCGCGTCGGCTCCTACCTTGAGCTGGCCGAGATCTACAAATCGCGATCTCAGCTTGAAGAAGCCGAGAAGGTGCTGGCCCGCGGGCTGAAGATTCAGCCCAACGACGAGACCCTGCGGCTGAACCACGCCGACATCCAGATCAGCCGGCTCCTGGATGCCGTGGAGAAGCTGACCAAGAAGAGTCAGGAACGGCCCCAGGACGAGGCGATCAAGGCCAAGCTCAATCAATATTCGTCGATGCTGACCGACTACGAGCTGAAGGAATACTCCCGACGCTCCAAGCTCAACCCCGGCGACCCGGGCCTCCAGCTTCAGCTTGGCATCCGCCTGGCCAAAGCCGGCAAGCACCAGGAAGCGATCGCGGCGTTCCAGCAGGCCCGCAACAGCCCCGCCCACCGGGTCGAGGCGCTTCACCAGGCCGGCCTCTGCTTCGAGGCGACCGGCGTCCTGAAGCTGGCCGAACGGAACTACCAGGAAGCGCTCAAGGCGGCCGACCCCGACGACCTCACCGTCATCAACGCCCTGCGCTATCGACTCGGCCGGGCCGCCGAGGCCCAGGGCAACGTCCAGGCGGCCGAAGAGCACTACAACGAGGTCGCCGCCAACGATTACTCCTATCTCGACGTCGCCGAGCGGCTCCGGAAACTGAACGAGAACCGCGGAGAGTAAACACCGTAAATCCCTGGAGCCGGTGTTTGCCGATCCGATCTCCCCGAGCTTCGCCTGGAGTGACATCAAGTCCCGATTCGTGACGCTGGGCGCCCGGATCATAGAGCTCGGCTCGCACCCAAAGCCTTCGGGGAATTCCAGGGCCCTGCCCGGTCGTACCGGGCTCCCACCCTATCGTGTCGGGACGGTCAATCCGCCGCGGAGCCGGTCGAGCTGTTCGCGGAACCAGGCAAGCTCCGATCGTGATTGCGGGAACCGGGCGAGGTCAACCCGTTCCATGGGGTCGTTCAAGCGGTCGTAGAGCTCCTCACGCCTCCCTTCAACGCGAATGTAGACACGGTCGCGCGTCACGAGCGAACGGACCGGGCCGACGGTCGCCGGTATCTCGTCCCTTGGGGGTACTGATTTCCGGTGGTCGATCTCACAGAGCACCGGCGATGTCCTCCAGGTTCCGCACCGGATCACCGGCCAGGAACCGGGTGAGTGAGCGGCCGGGGAAGGGATTGCGCGGGCCCAGGTCGACCCACTCAGCGACCGTCGCGGCGATCTCGCGATTACTGACCGGCTCATCGACGACCCTGGCGGTCGACGATCGGGAGGGAGGGATCACCAGCAGAGGCACATGCACTTCTCGGCGATAGAGGCTCACGCCGTGCCCCTGGAGGCCGCGCCCTCCGAACTGTTCGCCATGGTCGGACGTCACGATCGTGAGCGTGTTCTCAAGCAACCCCCGGCGCTCGCAGCTCGTCCAGCAGATTGCCGACCTGCCGATCAAGGTAGGCGATACAGCTATCGTAGGAATCCTTGAACAGGGTATACCCCTCGGAGACGATCTGCTCGCGCGTGAAACCAGCCGGGGTGGGCTGCCCCGCCGTCATGTCCCAGAACCGCTGGTTGATCGCGTGGTGATCGGCCAGCGGCAAGGCCGCCATCCCGAACCGGGGGTCGGGCTCACCATGAATGTAGTACGGAACGTGCACATCATAATAGTTCAGGAAGACAAAAAACGGCCGATCGGCGGGTCGCTCCGCGAGCCAGCCGAGGGCATCCCGGTTGAGCATCTCGGCCGATTTACGGACCGCCGTCTCCCCGCTATCGAACGAGATCGAGTAACCCAGGGCCTGGATGACGCGCCGGCCCAGGCCGGAGCTCCGGACGGTCTCGAAGAGCGAGACGGTCTGGTTCTCGTAGACGTCCTCGTACCGGGCGAAGCCCCGGTTCACACCGTAGAAGGCGTTGCAATACGTGGTGTTGCCGACGAATCCGGCGGTGGCGTAACCTTCGCGCTCCAGGACCTCGGCCAGGGTCGGGAACTTGCCGTCAAGCGGCAGGTCGAACCCCACGGACAGCTCGTGGGGCCATCGGCCAGTGAACATGCTGGCATGCGACGGCAGGGTCCAGGGGGCCGTCGAGCGGGCTTCCGAGAAGACGATGCCCTTGCGTGCCAGCCGCTCCAGGTTCGGCGTGGTGGGCCGGTGATGTCCATACAGGCTCAGGTTCGCGGCGCGGACGGTGTCGAGGACGATCAACAGGACGTTGGTCGCGCCGGGCTGCGCGGGTGGGCGACGGGCGAGCACGCGTTGTTCGGCCGAGCTGATCCACGCGTAAGTCAGTCCGGTCAAGGCGACCAGGCAGACGGCCAGTACCGGCAAGCTCCACCGGACCAGCCGGCCGAACCTCGCGCCTCGACGCCCGAGCCAGGGGCCGATGTTCCAGGCGAGCCCACACGACAGGATCAGGCAGGCGATCGCGTTCAGGCCCTCGATGGTCAGCAGCAGAGTCAGAAAGGTCAGCCCGACCGGGAGCCGCAAGGCGTTCGCGTGCGAGAATTTCCATCGAATCCTGGCGAGCAGGGCGATCAGCAAGCCGACGACCCCGAAGATCAGGACGTCGGCCATCGGGACCATCCAGACGAAGTGCCAGTTCGTCCTGAGCCGGTCCATGGAGACGTGCGGATTGACTGCCCACTGCGCCAGGACCAGCCCCAGCTCGAGCCAGCCCGCGACGAGGCCGAACCACAGGGTCATCAGGAACAGGCCGCCGCTCGAGGGTTGCGAACCGGTCTCAACCTTCTCGAACCCGGCGGGATGATCCGCCTCGCGTGCCATCAAGGTCATGGGGAAAGGACCTCCTTGCCTGACCCGAATCGACCGGAAGCGGACAGCTCCCCGTCCCGGGTGACTCCGCTGGCGACCGAGCGGACCGATCGCGGTCCTTACTTCCTCAATCTCGTGACCGACGTACCGCATCCGGTCGAACCCATCGGGCGATGAGGCTAAATACGCTCCGGCCGAACAACAGGACCACTCCGCACAGGACCGCCAGGGCCGAGGCCAGGGGCAGGAACGGCTGAGGTGCCATGTACGCCCACATCACGCTCATCAACGGCATCGCAATCGCCTCCGTGATAGCGACGGTATTGCATTAAATGAATGGTAAGGCCACCCAGGGCATGCTCGCTCGCGCGTATCGAATCAGCCGGAGTAGGGAACTCGGAGGGTACGACATTTCCGTGGCCGGAGGCCGCCGCCCGGACGACCAGAGCGGCTGGTGTGAGCCGAAGGCGGCGGCGGAAACCGCGACCCGTAAGAGCGGCTCATCAGAGCGCCTTCGCTCTTGACCGAGAAACCTTCCCGTGAACGGCCGGCATTATGTGTTCTGTCTCCTTCCTTGTCCAGATCTCCTGAAACGTGCGCGAAAGTAGCCATATCCTCGAATAATGTAAACCATTATCCCGGCTGGAGTACGCTCTGGCCACACAGAGCCATTCCCTTAATTGATTAATTTCCGACAGGTCATCTCGGTGAGCCATGCGTGTTCCATGCGACGGCCTGCCATCGAGCAGGCGCGGCCCGATGGCGGCCGGGAGATCCAGGATCGATTTCGCTTGAACTTGAAACGCGACCGTATTGTTTGCTATGATCCTCGTTTCGACCGACCGCGCTGCTGTCAGCGCGGTCGGTTTCTGATCTCAGGGGATTCGTTTCGTAATCCTGATAGCGACGACGGGAACGGAATTCAGCCATGCCGAATACGCCCAGCGCGATCAAGCGCCTGAAGCAGAGTACCAAGCGTCGGATGCACAACCGGATCGCCAAGAAGATTATCAAGACCTACACCAAGCGGACCCTGGCCGCCGTGGCGTCCGGTGAGCTCGAACAGGGCGAGACCGACTTCCGCATGACCGTGGCCAAGATCGACAAGGCGGGTGTTCGCCGGGTCCTGCACCCGAACACCGCCGCTCGCCGCAAGAGCAAGCTGACCCGCGACTATCAGGCGGCCGTGGCCAAGGCCAAGGGTTGAGCCTTCGTTTTCCCTTCGCTCCTCTTCGCGGGAAGTGAGTCGGCGCTGATGGCGGCGCTCGAACCCGACGCACTGATCGACGCTCTGACCGCTCACTATGGTTCGGCGGCACCGGCCGGGCCCGGCGCTGGAATCGCGGCGGGGCCTGATCCCTGGCGGGCCCTGGTTTCCGTCCTCCTCGATCGCGAAACCGGACTCGATCCGAGACGTGCGCTCGATGCCATGACCGATGCCGGTCTGCTCGAGCCCGAGGCGCTGGCCGGGGCTGATGTCCACGAGCTGGCCGACGCACTGAAATCGAGTGGGATCAAAGGGAAGGTCCTGGCCCGTTCGCTCGGACCGGTCATCGGGCTGGCCCGCTGGCTCGTGGAGCGGTTCGAGGGCGCGGCCGATTCACTTCGATCGATCGATCCGGAGACCTTGCGGGCCGAGCTCGCGCGGATCAACGGCATCGGCCCGGCGACCGCCGACGCCCTGCTGCTGCTGGCACTCGGGCGGCCGGTGTATCCCCTCGATCGATCGACCTATCGGATTCTGGTCCGCCACGGCTGGATCGACGCCGGCACCGAGGCCGATGAGGCCCGCGCGGCGATGGAAGTTCCCGCGCGGGGCGACGCGGTTTCTCTGGCGCGTCTCTCTGATGGATTCGCCCGCGTCGGCCGCGACTTCTGTACCCCTCGCGCCGCGCGTTGCGAGCGTTGCCCGCTGCGCGGGTTCCTGCCCGAGGGAGGGCCGATCGAGCCCGAGTAGAGCCACGCAGCAACGTAACGCGACGCCTATTTCGATTTCGGCGCGGAGAGCGGTGGCGACGGTGATGGCGGGCTGTTGGCTGGGCCCGGAGAAGACTCCGCGCTCCTGGGAACGGGGATCGCCTGATCCAGGATCGGCTCGGCCTTGGCGGCCTCGGCCTTCTTCTGGGCGATCTTCATCTGGATGAGCTGTTCAAGCTCGCCCAGCAAGGTCTCGGTGCCATCGTCAGGTCGGACGCCCGCGGGAATGTTGTAGACGAAGGCGTCGTCCTTGAAGGTGGGATGGAAATCGATGTTCTTGTAGACCAGCTCGGTGAAGCTGGGCTCGATCGTCTGGATGGTGCTGCGCGAGCCGATCCGTTGGCCGTCGACGCCGACCCGGCGGGTATCGAACAACATGGTGGGCTGGCGTCCGGCGAGCCGAAGCTTGTAGGGCCAGCCGTCCTCCTTGCCGATGTACAGGGTCGCCTGACTCGGGACGTACGGCGGCAAGGGACCGTTGGGCGGAAGGGGCTGCTGGTTCGGGCCAAGTAGCCCCTGTCGATCCTTCCAGGTGCCGCGGAGGATCCAGACAGGACGGCCGTCGAGCGTCCCCTCTTCCTTCTGGTCGAAAAGGATCGCCTTGCCCAGGCTGACCAGGAGCACATCCGGGCCGGCGACCCCCAGGCGGGTGAGAATCTGCTGGCGCGCCGCGGCGTCGATCTCGGGAGATTTCAGCTTCTCGATGATCGGGTTCAGGTTGATCTTGCTGTAGTACTTGCTTTCCAGGAGCTGCTTGTAGTCCCAGAGGGTCGAGCCGTCGCAGACCTGGCGCATCTCGCCGGACGAGCCGGGAAGTCCCGCGACGGCGAGCTCGAGCAACAACCGGCCGCCCGTTGCTTTGAGGTAGCGGCCCTTGATCGCGAACTTCTGATTGAGCATGTCAACCGACTGCTCGATATCGGCCGCGACCGTGGGGATGGCCGCCACCTTGCGCGCGGCCTCGGCGAGCGTCTGCTCGGCCTCGGTCGGCGGCGCCTCCGAGGGACCGGCCGGAGCCGACGGACTTGCGGGATTGGTCGTTTCGGCGGGGGCGGGCGCAGGCCCCTGGGCTCCGGCTCGCAGCGACAGGGCCGCGAGCAGGGCGATCCCAACCGTGGGAATCAACCGATTGTAAATCATGGTGGGGATGTAGGGCTTTTCCTCAAGGGTCTGATTGGAATGCCCGATCATATCGCTAGGCGTCGGAAGACGCAAGGCCGGCCAAGGGATCGGGTCATCGGCAACGGCCGTCGACGATCCCGGCTCCCTCTCCGCTGCGGGAGGGCGGGGTGGAAGGGGATGGTTCCTGTTCCGCCCGGATCGATCTCGATTCGTTTGTTTCGCTACGGTTCAATTCGGCGTTCGCCCTTGCCGCGGTGCATGTAGGCCGACGACAGCCGCGAGGGTTGGAGGGTTTCCATGCAGACTATCGGTGTGCTGCTCCTGGCGGCGGCGACCGCCGGGGACGGGTTCGGATACAGCAAGCCGGGCGTCGGCTTCAAGAAGCTGTTGCGTCCGCACGTGGTGCAAAGCGGTCCGGCGCCCCCCGGCGGTCCGATCGCGCCGGGCATGATGGGCCCGGGGGGGCCCGGCGGTCCGGGAGGACCCGGCGGCGGACGCCGGTTCCCCAATACCCGGAGCCAGGTCTACTTCCTCGACCCCGACGGCATGAAAATCGGCTGGCAGACCAACACCGGCTCGAACGAGCGGGTCTATCTGCCCAATCAACTGACCGTGCCAGCCCGCTATAACTTCCTTCAGGGCTATATTTACCGGCTCAAGCTCACCGACATCCCGGGCCGACCGGGAGTGCAGCTTTACCCGACCGTCGAGGTGGCTCCCTCGACGCCGCCGACCGATGCCTACCTGACCCACAACCCGATCCCCATCCAGTTCACGCCCGAGGACTTCGACCAGGTGGTCGACGGCGGCAACTTCGTGACCAAGGTGATCTACCTGCCCGATCCGAAATACCAGGAGCTGGCCGTGGCGGGGGTCGAGACGCTGGTCTCGACGCGGCTGGAGCCGGGGGTCGACCCGATCCTCGAAGCGGACAAGCGGGGCACGATCCTCCTGATCGTCCGGCTCGGGGCCATCGACCTGGAGATGCCCGGCGGACCAGGCAGCGCGGCGGGCACCGCGGTGACGACACCCGGACCGAGCACGGGCCCTGGGGGCGTGATGCTGGCACCGGGCTCGATGCCGCCGGGCGGCACGATGGTCCAGCCGATCGATAGCGTGCCCCTGGAGACCCCGGGGGCAACGGACGCGGGGGCTGCCCCCGTGACGCCGGCACCCGAGCCGGTACCGCCGACGCCCTCGCCGACTCCGCCAACCGCCGAACCGCCGGCTCCGGTGCCGCCAACTCCGGCTCCCTGACCCTGGTCGTATCGATCCGACCGATGTGATGTGATGTGACGTGATGTGAACCAACGCCCCGGCGGATGCGCGAGCCGACCGCGCCAACCGTCGGGGCGTTTTCCCATGACCAACCCCTTCAAACTCCAGGGAACCGAAACGCTCATGAGCCGCCAAGGAATGTTCCGCCGCGCCCTGGTCGCGGGACTGGCCGTCGCGTCGGCCGTCGCGGGATCGGGGACGCCTCGGCTACGAGCCCAGGAACCGCCGCCCATCGCCGGCGCTCCAGGGCTCACGCCCATGCCCGCTCCCGCTCCCGCTCTCGCTCCAGGAGCCGTGTTACCTCCGGGCCGGGCGGTGACCGGATCGGCGGCAATGACGCCGGCGCCGGTCCGTTCGCCGGTGTTGCCGGCCGACATCCAGGTCGTGCGGATCCAGGGGCCAGCGGGAGTGACGGCCGAGGTCCTGGGACCGGCCCCGGAGCCGGTCTCGCTGGGCGATGGCCACGGCCTGGGGACATTCGGGCTCCGGGTCGGCCAGGGTTACCGACTCCGCCTGGCCAACCTCCCCGAACGGCCGGGGGCGGAGCTCTTCCCGGTCATCGAGGTGGTCGGCCATCTCCACCGGCCCGAGGGGGTTGACCCGTCGCGGTTCCCGATCCGGGTCACGTTCTCCCAGGACGACCTGAACGACGCGGTCGATCACGGCCGGCTGGTCACGCTGATCGTTTATCTCGAGGACCCCGACCAGGCGATGCCCCTGGCCCTGCCCAAGGACGAGACGCCGGTGGTGTCCCTGAGCCCGGCCGAGGAGCCGTTGCGAGTGGCCAGGGCGCTGGGACGGGTGATGGCGATCGTCCGGCTCGGAGGACGACGGCCCGGCCCCGAGGAGCTGCCGGCGCGACCCGGGTCTGGGCGAGTTCGGACTGACCGACCTGGCGTCGCCGATCCGTTGCCCGTTCGTGGGACCGCAGGGAAGTCCGTGCGGCCTGACGTGCGGGCCGGTCCGGGGCACGCCTCCTCCTCCCGGTCGGCCGTGGCTGCCGCGTGACGAGTTCCTCTGCGACGGCGGCGACCGCGGCCAGCCGGTTCATTTCAGCGGCGACGGAAACCTCGCCGGCATCGACCCGCGCGACGCGGTCATCGAGTTCGCCGACGGCCGGCGCGCCCGGGTCCTGCCCACCAACATGGTCTGCATCTACGCCCCGCGGTTCGCCCAGGTCCGCGCCAGCCTGGGCGTCAACGAGAACCTGACTGTCGAACAGCCCTGGAAGGCCCAGATCGAGCAACGGCAGACCTCGGCGACCGGCAGCCAGTACTCGCGCAGGCTGGTCCAGAACGTGGCCGCCGAGACTCGACCGCGGGCGGGTCCGGCCTTCGGGCCTGGTCGGCCGGGTTTACGCCGGCGACCACGCCGAGGTCCGCGTCCTGGGAGGCTTCCAGACCGACGCCCACATCGCCACCAACCTCCTGACCCAGGGGCCCGTCCAGGCCCGGAACCGTCAGAAGCCAATCACCACCCGCGACCTCGAGAAGGCCCTGGGGATCAAGGTCGGCACCTCGGTCAAGGCCACCGGAATCGTCCAGGGGGCGGGCGAAAAGGTCATGACCTGGCCGGCGCGCGAAGTCGTGGGAGTCGAGGTTCCCCCCAACCGGCCCGGCCTGGCCGTCATCAAGCGGGTGAGCGAAGGCATGGCCGAGCCCGGCGAGGTCCTGACCTTCGTCATCCAGTTCCGCAACATGGGCAACACTCCGATCACCGCCGTCTCGATCGTCGACAGCCTCCTGCCCCGTCTCGAATACGTGGCCGGCAGCGCCCAGGGGCCCAGGGGAACCGTCTTCACCGCGGGCGAGAACCGCGCCGGCTCGACCGAGCTGAGATGGGACCTTCAAGGAGCCCTCCCGCCCGGCGCCGAAGGGCATGTCCTCTTCCAGGTACTGGTCCGTTGAGGCGACACCCTGGCTTCTTGGCGGTCGGGTCGGCCGCAACGAAGGTTCCGGCTCGATCGCGGTCCGCGCCGGGACCGCGGCGGCCTCCAGAAAAAGTCAGCATAAACAAAACCTTGTCGGCTGAGACGATCGAGGCCCTTTTTCCTTCGGAATGGGTACGGATCGGCGACCCGCAAACCGACGAGTCACAACATCTTCTGGCCGGCAAGGTGCTGTTCCACAGCCCTGAACGCGATGAGATCGACCGGAAACTTCGGCAGCTCCGCCCGCCTCGGTTCGCGTTTCTCCACGTTGGTGCGCTGTCCGAGACCGTGGCGCCGGTCCTCCGAGTTTCTCACTCTCACGAGTCGCGAGACCCGATCGGCGCCGAAGCCAGTCTTTCCGGTCCCAAGGTCGCCTCATGTCAAAGCCGTACGACACCACCACCAAGGACCTGCTCGAAACCTACCCCCAGGACTGGCTCCGGTATTGCGGCCTCACGCCCGACGGCCCCGTCCAGATGATCGACGCCGACCTGGCGACCGTCCCGGCCGAGGCCGACAAGGTTTGCCGGGTAGAGGGGACCTCTCCGTACCTGATCCACTTCGAGATGCAGGCCAGTGGCGACCTCACCCTGGCCAGGCGCCTGCTGCGTTATCATGTCCTGCTGGACCTGCGTCATGACCTGCGGGTTCGCAGCGTGGCCGTACTCCTGCGTCCCGAGGCCGATGCCGGCGACCTGAGCGGCCGGTTGGAGCTCCGGCTTCCCGATGCGAGCCGGGTGATCGAGTTTCACTACCACGTGATTCGCGCCTGGCGACAATCCGCCGATACGATCCTCGCCGGAAGTCTGGGAACCTTGCCTCTTGCCCCACTGGCCGACGTACCGCGTTCCGAAATTGCTGGTATCATCGAGCGGATCGATGCCAGGCTCGTCGCGGAGGCATCGGTCGAGGAAGCCGGTAAAATCATGCAGGCGACTCTGCTCCTGACTGGCTTGCGGCTGGAGAAACCCGAGATTGAAGGATTTCGAGAAAGGTTGAGGACAATGAATATCACCATGGAATCATCATACTACCGGCTCATCATCGAGGAGGGAGAGGTGAAAGGCCGTCTTGAGGAAGCGCGGCGGATCATCTTGCGCCTGGGTCAGATCCGTTTCGGACCCCCCGAGGATTCGGTCCGACAGGCGATCGAGGGTCTCAAAGATCTCGACCGACTCGAGCAACTCAGCGACCGATTGGTCGTGGTTTCGAGCTGGGCGGAGCTGATGGCCGAAAGCCAGGAAAGCGCCTCCTGAGCCCACCCGATCCGGACTGGAATGTGAACCGCATCTCCACTCCCCGGTTCCCCAAACCTGAAAGCGTTCGAGAAAGAAACCGATCACCACTCCCGCCATCGTGAGGGCCGTGGAGATCAAGGTCAGCACCTCGGCCCAGATTTCCTTGCCCCGTCTCGAATACTTGGCCGGCAGCGCCCAGGGGCCCAGGGGGACCGGCTTCACCGCGGGCGAGAACCGCGCCGGCTCGACCGAGCTGAGATGGGGCCTTCAGGGGGCCATCCCGCCGGGCGCCGAAGGGCGTCTCCTGTTTCAGGTACTGGTCCGTTGACCTTCCGCACCCGTCCTAAATCTTTCGTGGATCAGTCCGAAAAGACCGGCTCCACGAAGATTTACAGAAATCTTACAAAATAAGACTGGTGATGATCTCGCCTTGAGCCGATCAACGGAACGTGTTACTTAAGCGAAACCGCGCGGTCGTATGTTCCCCCACCTGGCCGCCCTGCTCTCGCCCGGCCTGATGCGCAACCAGGCCCCCTTCGCGGAGTGGGCGGACTCACCGAGCCCCTTGATCATGGAGGATCTGATTCATGTCGCTGCTTTTTGGCTACTTCGGTCCTGAGTCGATGCTTCCGATGACGTCGGTGGTGGCGGCGGCGGCGGGGGTCTTTCTGATGTTTGGCCGCACTACCCTGGGAGTCCTCCGCCGGGTCCTGAAGCTCCGGTCCGGGTCGTCCGCCTCCCAGCCGGCGCATCATATCGCGCGGCCGCACTTCCCGGTCGGGGTCGAAAATCGCTCTATGAGTGAAACGGCTAGCGATTGATTGCGAAGGGAATAACCCCGTGCAGGAAGCCGGGGCAAACTGGGGAACCCAGAGCCGAAAGGAACCATGCACAAGCGGGTCATCGTCATCGGGCTCGACGGTCTGGAGCCATCGATCGTCGAGTCACTCCTGGCGGCGGGCGAGCTGCCGAACCTCGATCGGTTGCGGTCACTCGGCGGTTTCTCGCGGGTGGCGACCACGTGTCCCGCCCAGACGCCGGTGGCCTGGTCGAGCTTCGCCACGGGGACAAACCCCGGTGGTCACGGCATTTTTGATTTCATCCGCCGCGACCCCGCCACGTATCTTCCCGACCTGGCGCTGAACCGTTACGAGCAGAAGAACGCCTTCGTACCCCCCCGCGCGGTCAACCTGCGGCGGGGGCGAGCGGTCTGGGAGTTTCTCTCCGACGCGAGCATCGCCGCGAATGTCCTCCGATGCCCCTGCACCTACCCGCCCGATCCCCTCAAGGGGCGCGGCGGTAGCCGGATGCTCTCGGGGATGGGCGTTCCCGATCTTCGGGGCGGGCTGGGCACGTCGACCTTTTACACAACCGTGGGCGATACCACGCCACGCGAGAGCGAGAACGTGGTCAGGCTTGAGGTTCAGGGAGAACGGGCCGTGACCCACCTGATCGGGCCGCGGAACCCCCGGACGCGCGAGGACCTCACGCTCGAGCTGAATCTCCATATCGACCGGGCCGGCGGCCGCCTGCTCATCCAGTCGTCCGGAACACCCCAGGAGCTGGAGGTCCGCCCCGGATGCTGGAGCGACTGGCTCCGGGTCAAGTTCAAGCTGGGGATGTTCCAGGGCATCCGGGGCATCGTCCGGTTCCACCTGGTCCGGCTCGAGCCTGAGCTTGAGCTTTACGCCTCGCCGGTGAACTTCGACCCCGACGCCCCCCTGTTCCCGATCAGCACGCCGGAAGACCACGCCGCCGGGCTCGCGCGCTCGATCGGCCTGTATCACACAACCGGGATGGTCGAGGACCACGCCGGCCTGAGCAACGACCGGATCAGCGAGGACGCCTTCCTCGACCAGTGCGAGACCGCCTGGCGTGAGCGCGAGGCGATGATGATCCACGAGCTCGACCGGTTCGAGGAGGGGTTGTTCTACTGTCTTTACGACACCCCCGACCGGGTCCAGCACATGTTCTGGCGGTACCGCGAGCCGGACCACCCCGCCAACCGCGTCGAGAGTCAGCCGTTTCGGGCCGATCGCGCCCGGGTCGTCGAGGACCAGTACCGACGCGGTGACGCCATCGTCGGCAAGGTCCTGAAGTACGTCGATGACCGGACGCTCGTGATCGTCCTGAGCGACCACGGGTTCAACAGCTTTCAGCGTGGGCTTCACATCAACTCATGGCTTCGCGACCAGGGACTGCTCGCGATCCGCCCGGAGGCCGAGCCGGGGCACGACATGCTCCGCGGGGTCGACTGGTCGCGTACCAGGGCGTACGCCCTGGGCCTGGGAGGGATCTACCTCAACCTGGCCGGCCGCGAAGGCAAGGGGATCGTGGCTCCCGCCGAGGCCGATGCACTCAAGAGCGAGATCGCCCGGGCGCTGGGGGGCCTGAAGGACGACGGTCGCGACGGCGCCCTGGCCGTCCGCCAGGTCTCGACGCGCGAGGAGATTTACCGCGGCCCTTACGTGAGCGAGGCGCCCGACCTGGTTGTCCGGTTCGCGGCGGGATACCGGGTCTCGTGGGAGTCGTCGCTGGGTGGGGTTCCCGACGGAGGCTGGTTCGCCGACAATACGAAGAAGTGGGGCGGCGATCACATCATTGATCCCCCCCTGGTGCCCGGGGCCCTGTTCCTGAACCGGCCGTTTCGCACGGCCGGCGCGGACCTGACCGATCTGGCCCCCACGATCCTGGCCGCCCTGGGCGTTGCCAGAGGACCCGACATGGAAGGGAGCTCGCTCCTGACATCATGAAGATCCTGGTGATCGGCCTCGACTGCGCCGCCCCCGAGCTCCTGCTTCGGCGACGACCGGCTGACCAACTTCCGACGCCTGATGGAGGCCGGCTGCTACGGCCGGCTCGAGAGCATCATCCCGCCGATCACGGTGCCGGCCTGGATGTGCATGGCGACCAGCCAGGACCCCGGCTCGCTCGGCGTCTACGGGTTCCGCAACCGGATCGACCATTCGTACGACGGCCTGGGAATCGTCAGCGCCCGCTCGGTCGAACGAGCTGGCCATCTGGGACCAGCTCGCCCGCGAAGGCAAGCGCTCGGTCGTCATCGGCGTTCCTCCAGGATATCCCCCACGCAAGGTCAACGGCGTCTCGGTCGGCTGCTTCCTGACTCCCGACACGACCAAGGACACCTACACCCACCCGCCCGAGATCGGCCGCGAGATCGAGCGGCTCGTCGGCGAATACCCGGTTGACGTCAAGGGGTTCCGCACCAACAACAAGGACTGGCTCTGGCGCGAGATCGACTCCATGAGCCGGAAACACTTCACCGTCGTCCGGCACTGACCTGCAGAACACCGACTGGGATTACTTCCAGTTCGTCGAGATCGGCCTCGACCGGCTCCAGCACGGGTTCTGGAAGTATCACGACCCCGAGCACGTCTTGCACGAACCGAACAGCCCGTATGGCAACGTGATCCGCGACTATTACCGCTATCTCGACGAGGAGGTCGGCAGCCTGCTCGAGCTGCTCGACCGACGACACGATCGTCCTGGTGGTCTCGGACCACGGCGCGCGGCAAGCTCGACGGCGGCTTCTGCGTCAACGAGTGGCTGATCCAGCAAGGGTTGCTCGTCCTGAATCATTACCCCGAGACGATCACGCCGTTCGCCAAGCTCGACGTGAACTGGGACAAGACCCGGGTCTGGAGCGAAGGGGGCTATTACGCCCGCGTCTTCTTCAACGTCAAGGGGCGCGAGCCGCGCGGGGTGATCGAGCCATCGGATTACGAACGGTTCCGCGACGAGGTGAAGGCCCGCTTCGAGGCGACCGTGGATGACCGCGGCCAGCCGCTCGGCACCCTGGTCTTCCGTCCCGAGGAGGTCTACCAAGCACGTCCGGCGGGTCGCCCCCGACCTGATCGTCCACTTCGGCGCCCTGGCCTGGCGATCGGTCGGCGGTGTCGGCTACCCGACAATCCACGTCCAGGAAAACGACACCGGTCCCGACGACTGCAACCACGCCCAGTACGGCTCGTTCATCCTGGCCGCCTCGAATAACCCGCTCTCCGGTGAGATCGAAGGAGCCCACCTGCTCGATATCGCGCCGACCCTCCTGGAGCTGGGCGGCTACGACATTCCCGACTCGATGCAAGGCCGCTCGCTGGTCTCCAGCATCATCCCCGCCGGCACTCCCGCCGGCTATGCGCCCGACGCCGAGGCCCTTGTCCGCGACCGGCTCAGCGGGCTGGGCTACATCTCCTGAACACACGATGCGAGCTCACGCGGAGACACCGAGACGAAGAGAGGAGTGAACACAAGAGAAGGTCCGGAATCGACCAAGGAGTGGTCTTATGTTCAAGACAAAAATCGTCTCGCTGCTCGATTCTCTTCACTCCGTGCCTTCGCGTCTCCGCATGAGCGTTCCGAATCGGCTCGGCGCGAGCTCTCTCCTGTCGGTGGCCGTCTGGGTTGGCCTGGTGATGGGCCTGCTCGAGCTGGGTTTGCGGCTGATCGACTGGTGCTGCCGGCGACGGGTGACGGTCGACTCGATCCGGATCAACCGGCACTGGGTCTGGATGGTGCCGGTCTCGTATGTCGTTTTATTCGCGGCGATGGGCTGCGTGCTCTGGGGCCTGGGTCGAGTCTGGCCGCGAACGACGCGGGGACTGGCGTCCTGGCTGCTCCTGGGCGTGGGGTTCTGGAGCGTGCTGGGCTCGATCGAGGGGCTCTACCCATGGGCACGCTGGCTCCTGGCACTGGGGCTCGCCGCGCGCGGGGCGAGCCTGATCGGTCGAAATCGCGAGGGTTTCGACCGGCTGTTGCGGATCAGCACGCCGGTCCTGGCCATCGGGTTGGTGGTGCTCGTCGTCGTGGCGGGGGGGCGAGTCGTTCTGGCCGAACGACGGGCGGTGGCGAACCTGACGGAGCCGCCGCGTGGGGCGAAGAACGTCCTCCTGATCGTCATGGACAACGTTCGCGCCGACGACCTGAGCCTTTATGGCGCGGCCCGTGAAACCACGCCCAACCTCGATCGGCTGGCACGCCAGGCCATCCGGTTCGACGAGGCGCGCTCGACCGCCCCATGGACCCTCCCCTCGCACGCCAGCATGATGACCGGCCGGTGGCCGCACGAACTCTCGGCGTCGGCCGACCATGCGCTCGACGCGATCCATCCAACCCTGGCTGGGTACCTCGGCGGCCAGGGGTACGATACCGCCGGGTTCGTCGCCAACACGTACTATTGCAACGCCTGGTACGGTTTGAATCGCGGGTTCGCGCACTACGAGGACTTCTACGCGAACACGACGGTTTCACCGCTGGAGATCGTACGGAGCTCGAGCCTGGGCCGGGCCCTGGTCACCGCGGCGGGAATTCCGACCGAGTCGCCGGGGGCGAAAGACTCGCGCAAGACGGCCGCGATGATCAACCGCGATGCCCTGGCCTGGCTCGACCGGCGGCCACGCTCGGATCGCCCCTTCTTCGTCTTCCTGAACTACTACGACGCGCACGGCCCGTTCCAGCCCCCGGAGGGGTTCGAGCGTCGATTCGGCGTGGCGGCCCTGCCGCTGGAGACGCGTCAGGAGATTCTCGACGATTTCGACCGCCTTTCCAAACACAAGCCGCTACAACATTCCAAGGACCCGTCGGCGTTGATCCAGGAGACGGCCGAACTGTTCCGCGACTCGTATGATAGTTGCATCGCCGCGATCGATGACCAGCTCGGACGGCTCTTTGACGCGCTCGAAAGCCGACGGTTGCTCGAAAACACGCTGGTGATCATCACCTCGGACCACGGCGAGCACTTCAACGACCGTCACCTCTTTGGCCACGGGAACAGCCTTTACCGTCCCTTACTCCATGTCCCTCTGCTGATTTTCCCACCGGGGAAGGACAGGGTCCGAGGCCAGGTCGTCACCGACCCGGTAAGCCTGCGCGATCTCCCGGCCACGATCAACGACCTGCTGGGCTGTGGGAACCGCTCGCCTCTGCCGGGTCGATCACTCGCCCGGTACTGGGCCGGCCCTCCTGGCCCGCCCCGACCCGAAGCCCTGCTGGCCGAGGTCGAGCACCAGACCGTCTTCCCTCCCAGCCCCCACATCCCCGCCTCGCTTGGTCCGCTCCAGGCGATCGTGGCCGACTCCCGGGTTTATATCTTCAACCAGGGTAACGGTCGCGAGGAGATCTACGACCTCGCGACCGATCCCCATGAGACCCACGACCTGGTCGCCACCGAACCCGAAGCGGCTCCTCCCCTCCTGTCGCGATACCGGGATGACCTGGAACGTTTGCTGCAACGTTAAGTCGCGAGCGCAAGGATACCTTTTGGAGAGATGATCACTCGCCGGTATCAATCCATCGGGCGAGGGCGTCGGGGGCGGGGTCACCGGCGGTGACGTGGAGGGATTCGTCGGCCCCTGCCAGGGCGTAGGCGTTGCGTGGCCAGGCAGCCTCGAACGCGGGGCCGGCGCGACTGATCCAGAGCGGTGCCGGAGCCGTGAGTGCGGCGGCGGCGGAAAGACCGCCGAACTGGAGCAGGCCGGGAAGGTCGAAATCGGGCGACTCGTCGCGGTCGTCCAGGCTGACGGCTGTGCGCGCCAGCGACAGGTTATCCAGTAAGGGGCGAGCGATCAGGGCATCAGCGCCGCTGCGGCCGGTGCCAATGAGGCTGACCTCGCGGACGTCGGGCAGGCTCCGGGCCCAGGCAGTGACGGTGGCCAGGTCCTGAAGCCGGTCGGCGGTCGTGGTGGGGTTATAGGTCTCGAAGTGGACGGTGTCGGGACGCCGGGTGGCGAAGTCGAGAGGGTCGAGCGCCTCGCCGACCAGGAACGGGTCAAACCCGACGACGCACTGGCCGCGGTCGAGCAGCGCCTGGACCAGGGGATCGAGCCGGCCGTCCGGCCGGACAAGGCGCGCCTTGCCGTGCGAGCTGGCGATGATGGTCAGGCGTCCGCTCGGCGCGCGGGGTCGATCCGCACGACCGGAACCTGATCGCCCTGGCCGGCCCGGCCGACAATCTGGTGAACGAACGAGATGTCCTCGCGACGGCCACGGCGGACCTCGCGGGTGACGATCTGATCGGGCGTGGGTGTGACCACACCGGCGCGGACCTTCAGGCTGGTGCGGAGCAAGCCTCGCGCGGCTTCCCAGGCTTCGGACGACCGGCCAGGAGCCAGTGCGGCGAGTTGGCTGTATTGAAGGTCGATCAGGTACGACTCGAGTGAGCGGGGGTCTTGAGTCCCGAAGGCGCGGGATGATCGGCGTCGAAGACGCGGAGGGCCTCGGCGGATTCGGGAGTCTGTCGGCCCTCGCGAAGCCGCGCGGGGTCGTCGATCCCGAGCAGCCAACGGCCGAGAAAGGCATAAACGGCGTCGCGGCTGGTCCGGTTGTAGTTATGGGGAAAGTCGAAGACGTCGGCGCTGACGCGATCGGGGGTGCCGATCAACTGGTAGACCGAGCGAATGGTCGGAAACGCGTTGGTCAGAGTTTTGGCGGTCCAGTCTCCCGAGGCGCCGACGAGCTTCATGGGCCGTGGAGCGAAGACTGACGCGAGCTCGACGTTGTCGGTGCCGATTCGCAGACCGGCGGCGTTCTCGCAGACACAGCCCCCCTGGAACGAGTCGGAGACCATCACCACCGGCGCATCGGCCGCGATCCGCGAGTCGATCGCGCCGAGGATGAGGGTCTGCGTGGCGCCGCCGGACTCGCCGGTGCAGCCGATCCGGGCGGAATCGACGTCATCGCGCGAGCTGAGCCAGTCGAGGGCCCGGATGCTGTTCCAGGTCTGGAGGGTGACAAGGCTCAGACCGTGAAGCCGGAGCCGGTCGTTCAGGAACGCATGGCCGAAGCCCTGGGTATCGCCGTAGCCGACCATGTCATACAGGAAGACGACGCAGCCGAGCTTCGCCCAGCCGATACAGCGCATCTGGAGGTCTTCGGTGAACCGGCCGTCCTTCCAGTGTCCGTGGGGACTGAGCATGCCCGGCAGACGGCCGGTCAGGGAGGCGGGGCGGTAGAGGTTGCCGGTGAGAACGAGGCCGGGCAAGGTCTCGAGCACGACCTTCTCGATCGTGTAGCCATCGCGCTCGAGCTTGCCGAAGACGCGCGGCTTCAGGGGGGTCCGGGGAAAGAGCGGCCAGAGCCCGGCCGCGATCAGGACCTGGCTGCGGATTTCGTCGGCCCGGCGCACCAGGCGTCGGCGGTGGCCGGCGGGGTGAAGCCGGCGCCTTCCTGGTTGGTCCGCACCCGGCCGCGACGCTGATCAGGCGGCGCGATCGCGGTGTCGATCCGGCCCCGCGCCAGGTCGAGCGCTGGCTCGGGATCGAGCCCGGGAGTCGGGCTGAGCAGGATCAAGGTCGGCACCGCCGGGGGTTTGGGAGGAGTCACCGGCGGCTGGCCCTTCTTCAATCGGGGGAGGACGGTCAACCGGGGCGGCGGACTTGTGACAAGCCCCTGAACCACGATCCGGAGCGTATCACCGGCCCTGCGTGCGGTCGTGCCCAGGCCCTGCCAGCGCGGGGTCGCGTCGTCGCCGGAGATGTGCGAGGTAAGCGTGAGCGTGTCACCGGACCCGGACATTTCCCAGACCTGCTGCGCGGGGGCCCAGACCTTGAGGGTGTAATCGCCACCGGCCCGGATCGGGATTCCCTCGGCCATCATGGGAAGATCGCTGGCGACGAAAAGGCGCGGCCGCGGCTGAGAGGGCGCCGGCTCGTCGGCCGCAACCCCTGTCGTGAGCGCCAGTCCCAGAAGAGCGCACCGGGCAAAGGTCCGTATCAAGTACTGGTGCGAGCAACGCGTATTCATCACGGCATGGGCTCCCGACGAAGGAGAATTGGCGTTTCGATTGGGCTCAGGGCTCAATCGTACACTCCGGGGCGGTGTCCTCAAGAGAGGTGCGTCCCCGGGGCGGGGCGCGCGGCCCGATCGTCAGGTCAGCCCGCCGGTACGCCCCTGAGCACGACCGTAGAGCACGTAATGCTCGAATCCCGAGGCGAACTTCCGGGCCGCGACCGCCGCCGCGACGTCGGGGTTGTCCGCCAGGTAGTTGGCCTCGTTCCAGTTCGGGATCGGAATCCGCCCTTCGTACAGCCCGTACTCCATGAAATGCGCGTAGCCCGAGGAAAAGGCCCCGCTGGCGACCGCCGCGGCCACATCCGGGTTGTTCGCCAGATAGTACGACTCGTTATAGAGGGGAGACGGGCGACGGCCCTCGTGCTGACCGTAGAGGACAAAGTGCTCGTAGCCCGACTCAAGGGCCCCGCTGGCGACCGCCGCGGCCACATCCGGGTTGTTCGCCAGATAGTATTGCTCGTCGAAGACAGGGGTGGGGTTGCGGCCCTCATGCTGGCCGTACAGGATGTAGTGGGCAAAGGCAGATGGGATCGCGCCCGACTGGACCGCCGCCGCGACGTCCGGGTTGCTCGCGAGGTAGTACGCGGTGTCGAAATACGGCGAGGGGTTGCGGCCCTCATACTGGCCATAGAGCAGGAAATGCTCGAACGCCGAGGGGATCGAGCCGGCCTGGATGGCTGCCGCGACGTCGGGGTTATTGGCGAGGTAGTACGCGGTGTCGAAATACGGCGAGGGGTTGCGGCCCTCGTACTGGCCGTATTCGAGAAAATGCTGATATCCCGATGCGAACTCGCCATTGCGGACCGCCGCGGCGACATCCGGGTTGGTGGCCAGGTAATATTGCTCGTCGAAGCCGATCGGCGCGGACGAAACGGCAACGCCGGTGGTCGTTGCCAGGGTCATACCGAAGGCGCTTGCCTGAAGGAGATAGCCGAAACCGGGCTGATTGATCGTCAGGTTCGTGAAGTGCGCCACGCCATTGACCACGGGTGCGACCGTCCAGCCTCCCAGGCTCGCCCCGCCGGGTCCGTCCGCGAGCGAGAGACTGACCGTTCCGTTGTACGAGGTGTCGATCTGGCCGGAGGCGTCCTCGACGGCCACGTCGAGTCCGAAGACCGATCCGGGGGCCACGAAAGCCGGCGGCTGACTCTGGATCACGAGCTGTCGCGCCGAAGGCTGCGGCGTTTGCCGGCCGACCACGATCGCCTGGGGATCATTGTTGCCGATCAGCGGCTGTGCGGTCTGAGGGCCGGAGCTTGATTGATCGCCGGCGCCCACGCCGGTAGTGGCGCTTACCGAGAAGCCGTTGCCCGAGCTGTTGAGCACCGAGGTCGTATCGACCGCGGTGCCGTTGGGCTGTGCCACGTAGAGCGCCGAGGCGTGCCACGCCGAGGAGTTGATCCCTCCCTGCACCCCATTGATCACCGCGCCCGCGTTCGTGAAGTTGACCGTCGAGAAGTACGGCAACTCCGCGGTCGCGCCGTTGACCGAGGGAGCTTCCATGATCCACTCGGCCGTGCTTCTCTGGGCCCAGGGGTACTGCGTCTGGTAAGAGCTTTGATAGGTGTAGTAAGAATCATTGGGCCGGCTGTTGTCCACGATCGCCAGGTAAAATTGGCCCGCATAAACGCCCGAGGTGACGTACTGGACCGTGGCGGTGATCGAATCTCCCGGCAGAATATACATATTTAATATGCGTTGTTCCTTCTGCTTGAGACCCGACGAATACATTTCCCACCAGACCTGATAAACGGGGAGGCCGTTGACGACGTCCTGCTCGGTTCCGATTTGCTCGACGGTCTGGTTGTTGTCGCCGTCGATACCGACCCAGGTGGATGAGTCATAGTAACCTCCCGGCGGTGCCGAGACCGCCGGCACGTTCCAGGTGCCGTACACCGAGGTCACCGAGTTCGGCTGGGCCGAGATCGCGTAGCCCGACCAGTTCGGGCTCGACGACTCGGCCGGCGAAGGGCTCGGCGTGGGCGTCGGGGCCGCCGCGCCGTAATACAGCTCGACACCCGTCGAGGTATTCTGAAACTCGTAGGGTTTCGCCGCCGAATCCGGCGGCTGGCCGTTGCCCGTCCATTCGTCGTAGCCTTGCACCATCGAGGCGGTGATTTGCGAGGACGACGAGGTCGTCATGTCATAGGTGGTCTGAGGCGCCAGCCCGGTCGCGTACGACGTCCAGAAGATCTCGCCATGGCCCGGGGTCAGTGTGATCGCCGTCGGCTTCGAGTTCGCCGTCCACTGGAAGTTGAAGCTGATGTTGTACGTACTCTCGTTCATGATCTCGATCACGGCGTCGGTCGGCGTCGGCGGCGCTCCATAATAGAGCTGGAGACCCGTCACCGTGTTCGCGAAGTCGTACATCGTGGCCGACGTGATCGGCGGATTGCCGGGCCCGTCCCATTCGCCATATCCTTGCGCCAGCCTGACGATCGTCTGCGAGCTAGGCGACGACGTTGTGTTGTAGACGACTTGCGGCGTGTAAGCCGACGAATACGACGCCCAGATCAGCTCGTACTGGTTGGGCGTTAACGAATAAACCTTGGGTGTCGAGCTCGGTGTCCACTGAAACTCGAAGGTGACGTTATACGTACTCTTGTTGAGGATCTCCACGACCGCCAGCGAAAGCAAACGGCGATCCTCAAGACCCACCACGCGCGGCTGCACTCTTCGCTTCGTCCGGGTTCGCATGGGTGCATTCCTCGAAGGTGCAAGTCATTCAGGCGAATTCGACATTGCGATCCTTGCGCGCTCCACCTCGGAGACCTGGCCCTGATGGCCAGACACCGGCCGCTGGACACCTCATCCCCGAGGTTTCATCCGTCTTCGGTCGGAAGTCCTTATGTGAGCTGGATGTTCGCCGTAAACCTCGCGCACACCGCTCCAAACGCCTATTAGGAATAACGAGGTAATTCAAAATCAAGGAGAAAATGGCAATCATGACAAAAGAGATCGGGCATCTCCAAAAATGACACTCGTCCCAATAAAGCAGGTGTCGAAGAGCCCTTGATCAGGGAGGGCTTAACCCGGCCATCCGGGATCGCCTACGATAGTTCAACGGAAGGATCTGTCATGGAGGCGCGCGACGGCACGATCCGGGCGTTGACACACCCGACGCGGCGAGGAACAGGTTGGCGGGCTCGGCAGGAGTCGCCTCCTGGTCCGGACGGACTGTCGTCCCGGCTCGGTGAGAGCGGACCAAATAAACCACCCCAGCGCACGGGCGGGTCCGTGCGCTGGGGTGGGTTCGTCGACAGGCACAACCGGGGCTTGTTCAAGGGCTGCGTGGGGTAGGCGTCAGCATGCCATCGAATTTGATACGATCGACATGACAAGGCCTACCCTGAGGGATGAGCAGGTTCAGCTCTGGAGCCACGACGACCAGCTCTGGAGCCACGACGCATCATAGCTGGGCGTGCTCCCCGGGCTCGACGCCTGGACGGGGTTCGCGTTGCTCAACGTGACCGCCATCGTCTGCGGGGTGACGGTGGGCGTCGGCGTGGAGACAGGCGTTGGCGTGGAGACAGGCGTCGGCGTGGAGACAGGCGTCGGCGTCGCGACCGGCGTGGGCGTGGGCGCCGAGGTCACGACCGCCGGGGTCGGAGTCGGGAGCGAGCCGCCCTGCCACGGCTGGCTCAGGTTGTAGTCGACCTTGACGTTGTCGCTACCGATGGTGACGTTCTGGGTCTTGACGACCTGACCGTTATCAACGGCGGAGACCTCGTACGAGCCGGGGGCGAGCGGGATCTGGTAGCCGCCCGAACCCCAGGTGGTGGTCTCGGCGACTTCCTGGCCGCTCATGTTATCGACCACGATCTTGACGCCCCCCTGGCCCTCGCCGGGGTCGTACATATTATTGCTGTTGGAGTCGTTGTAGACGACGCCCAGGAGCTGGGGCTGGGAGTTCTGCTGGCGACCGAAGTCCTGGGTGATGACCAGAGGGCCGACCGACGAGCCGGGCGCGGTGGCGACGATGCCGATGCCGACCTCGTTGTAGGTCTGGTTATCGGGGGTGTTGGGCTGGAGCAGGTTGGCGCGGTGGCCGTTGTCGGAGACGCCCCAGTCGATCAGAAACGCCTTCATCGCGTGATCGACCGACTGGGCGTAGGCGTATGAGTTCTCGCCGTCGGCGACCCGGTTGGTGTAGCCCGCGGCGTCGAGCCGCTGCTCGAGGTTCATCTCACCGGGGCCCTGGTGGGTCTGGATCTGGTTGTTGGCCTCGTACTGGCTCTGCTCGGTCGCGGTCGACGCCAGGGTGTCGTTCCAGGCCAGGGGCTGGACCGGGGTCGAGCTCGAGATCGCCGAAAGGGTGGCACTCAGGTTGACGCCGTAGTGCTGGATCGTCGCCATGTCGTTGGCGTTGAGGTTCGACTGGATCCAGTTCGCCGCCTGGGCCGGGTTGGTGCGGGCCATGTTGATCAGCTCGAGCATGTACTGTTGCTCGCCGCTGGGACCGCCGCTGGACAGCAGGGCTCGGGACTCAAGGCTCTCCAACCGGGGGGTCCGTCGGGTCTTCGACCGAATCATGCGGGCCTCCGTGACCGTATCGACAAGCGCCCCGATACCCCGAGGCGTGCGACTATAATGATAAAGTTAATCGACCGTGCGATCGCGATTTCAGACTCGGTCGTCGAGCCTGCCGCATCCGCTCTATCAGATCCAACTTGAGGAAAAATTTCGGGAGGGTTGCCAGGCTTCGTTGGCTTGGCGTCGTCCCAGAAATGCAAGGTGCGTGCCAGAGTCAAGGCGAGAATGCCGCCGGCAGGTCCGAATAATCCCAAATCATTCTGGACCATGCATTTAAAAAAACCCTTCAGGCTTCAGGCCGACGCATCCGAAGGGCGGCCGGCCGCGATCGGGGCGTGGGACGATTCGTCCACGGACCGCGTGGCGAACTTACAAAGGGGCGGCTTTTTACAACTCCGGACGATCGGGCTCAACGACCAAAACTTTTCTAAAGTTTCAGGTTACGGCAACCGGGGGCGAATTCCATCAGGCTTCGGCGCGACCGCTATCATCGATTGGACCCGTCACGATCCGGCCTCCGGCGGGGCGAATTCACGAGGGAGTCGGTTGCGTTGTAGTTTGTAATTCCGGGTTGCATCCATCCTCTCAGCGGGTCGGATGAGCGGGTTTTTCGCCTCTCTTCCCCGTTCACCTGGGTGATTCGCGGTTTTTGGGGCCCTCGGCGCGCACCGCGATTTTCGTCCGGCCCGATTCCAGTCGTCCGTTCGTCCCGGTCAGACTTCGACCGGCCTGTTGTTCCGTCTTCGCGCGCAGGGCCTCGGCGATCGGCCCCAGTTTCAACTTGCCCAGGGTCCCTTCGCGGCGCGGCGCCGATGCCAAGAGCGTCGCGAATGTCGCGTGTACCGCCAGCACCACTCCCACTTCCGCGACGAACCGGCGTGCCCCTCGGATGTTGCCGTCGTCCACCCCCCAGAACACCTTCAACCGCGCGTTGACCCGCTCCACCGACGTCCGTCCCTTGTACATCCGCTCAAACTTCTTCGTCGCGCGCGGCAACGCCGGGAACCGTCGCAGGTCGACCTCGCGGTCGACTCGCACCGTCTTGCCGTACGACTTCCCCGCGTTGCAGACCGACGACATCGGGCATTCCCAGCCCTCGTGTTGGGCTGGGCAGCGGTATTTCAGCGTCTTGCGCTCCGGTTCGTGGCCGATGTAGGACATCTTATGTCGCACCGGAGGTTCGCTCACCTTGTTATAACAGTAAATCGTCCCGGATTCGTCGTACACGACGTTCGATGTGCCGTCGTGGCCCGGCAGCATCCGCTCCGGCTCGCTCTGCCACATCGACCGCATCTGGATCAGCGGCGTGATCGCTTCGTCGCAGAGGAGCCGGTGAACATCTTCACTGTCGGCCGCCTTGTCGTAGGCCAAGGTCTTGATCCGACCCGCGGGCAAGTTCGCCTGAGCCTGCGCGAGGATCGACGGCAGGGTCTCGCCGTCGCCGGCCTTGGTGTCGGTGATCTCATACGAGAGCACCACTTCGTGCTTCGCGTCCACCAGCAGGTGGAGCTTGTACCCGAACCACTCGACCGCCCTGGTCACCTTGCCGTCGTCGTGCTTGTACTCCTTGCGGCCGCCGGAGGGCTGCGGCAGACCCTCGTCGACCTCCTCCCGGGCGGCCTCCTCGGGCTTGCGGCGTGCCGACAAGGCCGTGGCGTCGGCGGCGGTGTCGCGGCCGAGGTCGGCGACCTCCGCACCCAGGCGTTTGATCAACGCGTTGAAGATCTCCTTGAGGTGCGTGCGATGGGGCTCCTGGCCCAGAGCGTCCTCGAACCGCGACATGTTCCACTTTTTGGGGACGCCGGCCTCCGACTCGATGCCGATCAGGCGGCGGAGCCCTTCGTTGCGGCGGAGTTCGTCGAGCACCGCTTCGTTGGTGAGGTGCCGCAAGGCCACCCGCAAGACGATGACGCCCCAGAGCACGGTGACGGGGTACTCGTTACGCCCCTTGCCGCGAGCGACGCGGAGCGACTCCAGGAGCTTGGCGTCGGGGAGTGCGGCAAGGAGATCCTTGATGGTCTGGAGCGCGGGGCTGTCTTCGAGATCGTCCCAGGCGAAGAGAGGTTTGGTCTCGTGGATGATCATCATGGGGGCGTGGCCGGCGGGTGTGTCGGGAGGGTAAAGTGAGGCCCACACGATAACTACGCGACACATCCCCGAAGCGTTGTCGCGTTGGTCGAAAAATCGGGAAAATGTGGGGTTTGTCAGGCAAAGTGCTGCGAATCAAGCAGGGATTTTGGGGAAGGCGGAAAAAGCTCGGTCAGGGACGTCGACGACACAAGGACTTGCGCAGCGCAACCGGCTCTTCACGAGGCTTGACGGCTTGCGAAGGGGGAGGCTTCGGGATAGCCTGGACACGCGGCCTGGCCGGCCCGAACCGAGGATGCCGGATCTCCCGATGGGCGCGGCCGTTGCTGGCTGGATACACCCGTCCGATCGGCTTCCCGGCCGCTCTGTGCGATCGTGTCAGCCTCCCATGATTTCTTCTTCATCGAATGACGGAGTGATCGCCGCCATGTCCGAGTCCAACGTCGACGAAGCCCTGGGACTGGTCGCGCGCCGAGGCGTCGGGTGATCTGTCCGCCCCGGCCGTTGCCAATATTCGACGCTGGCTGACCGAGCCGCCGTTTCTGGCCTATCGCGCGAAGCTGGTCGAGGACATCCACGCGGGGTGCTGGAAGGTGCTTGACGATGCCTTTTACGCCGTGCTCGAGTTCGGCACCGGTGGGCGCCGCGGTCAGATGTACCCGGTCGGTACCAATGTCCTGAACGATCGGACCATGGCCGAGAGCGCGCGGGGCCTGGCCGATTACGTCACGCGGAAAAAAGGGGCCGATGCGCCGAGGTCGTGCGTGATCGCCCGCGACACCCGGCACAACTCGCCCGAGTTCGCGCGAGCTCTGCGCCCGCGTCCTGGCGGCGGCGGGTTTCCAGGTCCAGCTGTTCGACGAGTACCGCTCGACCCCCCTGCTCTCGTTCGCCGTGCGCCACCTCAAGTGTGACGCCGGCATCATGATCACGGCGTCGCACAACCCGCCGGCGGACAACGGCTTCAAATGCTACGCCGCGACCGGCGGCCAGGTCGTGCCGCCGGATGATTCGGGCATCATCGCCTGCGTCAAGGAAGCCTCCGACCGCGAGATCCCCGAGAAGTCGTTTGACCAAGGTCTCAAGGACGGCTCGATCGTGCTAGTCGGTCCCGAGGTGGACGACGCCTACATCGCCGCCGTGGTGAGCCAGTCGGTCAGCCCGGCGCGTGAGCTGTCGATCGTGTATACGCCGATGCATGGCGTGGGCGAGACCTCGGTGGCCGCCGCGCTCAAGGCCGCCGGGTTCGCCAAGGTCAACGTCCTGGCCTCGCAGCGCACGCCCGACGGCGATTTCCCCAACGTTCCCGGGCACGTATCGAACCCCGAGATTCCCAAGACTCTCGACGCCGCGATCGCCGAGGCCAAGGCCACCGGCGCTGACCTCGTGCTCGCCAGCGACCCCGACGCCGACCGGATCGGCGTCGGACTGCCGGTCACCGGCGACCCGAAGGGCGATTGGACCACGCTCGACGGCAACCAGATCGGCGTGGTGCTCGCCGCGTTCGTGATGAAGCAGCTCAAGGCACAGGGCAAGCTGCACCCGGACGACTACATCGTCACCACCCTGGTCTCGACGCGAATGGCCCGTGACCTGGCCGAGCGCGAGGGAGTGAAGATCGAGGACGACCTCCTGGTCGGCTTCAAGTGGATCGCCCAGCGGATCGACGAGGTCGGCCCGTCGCGGTTCCTGTTCGCGTTCGAGGAGTCGCACGGCTACGAGCGCGGCACCCACGTCCGCGACAAGGACGCCGCCGCCGCGTCGCTGCTCTTCGCCGAGCTCGCCGCGACCGTGAAGGAGCGCGGACAGACCGTCCTGGAATACCTCGATCAGCTTTATCTCGACGTCGGCCACTACGGCGAGCGCCTGCTCAACAAGTACCTGGAGGGCCGCGAGGGGGTCGCGCAGATCAAGAAGCTGATGGCCGCCTTCCGCGAGGCGCCCCCGAAGCAGGTCGGCGGGCTGACCTTGACCGAAGCGTACGACTACAAGACCCACGAGGTCCGCGTCCTCAGCGGAGGCGCATCACGCCCCTTGCCCCAGCCCTCGGGCGACCTGATCATCTTCCAGACCGAGGCCAAGGGAACCCGGTTCGCCGCCCGGCCGAGCGGCACCGAGCCCAAGATCAAGTTCTACCTCTTCGCCCGGACCCCGACCGAAGGCGTCACCGATCGCGCCAAGCTCGCCGAGCTGAAGCGCCAGACCGAGGCCCGGCTTGACCGGATGACGGCGGACATCGAACAATTCATCAAGAGCGTTGTGGGAAGCCCGGCCTGACGAGTATGTGAGAGAAGCTTGCAAAGTTCAGGCGATCGGATCAGTGGTGCCGACTGAATTCGGCACGGAGCGATTCGAGAGCCGTTGTTTTGTGATCCGTGCCGAATTCAGACGGCACCACCGCCTCTCTTCAGGCATGACTCACATAACTTCTGAGAACGGCCGGAAGGGGAAGGGAAGGTTGAGTCGCCATGCCGTTCGCGTCCTATGGCAGCCTGTCCGAGGTGGCCCGGCGTTACCAGATCCGATGCAGCCGGGCCGCTTTTGTCGTGCCCGAGCCGTTCGCGCTCAGCGAGGAATTCCGCTCGGAGCTGGCCTTCACGCTCAGTGAGGTCGCCTTCGAGGCGTCGGAGTCGGCGGCCTGCGAGACCCTGATCTACCCGTTGCTCCGCGCCGTCTGGAAGCCGATTCACGACGTGCTGACTCTCTGGAGCCATCAGCCGGTCGTCTACGACGACGACCTGTGCGGCGTCCCGGATTACTTCATCGCCCGCCGATCGCCGCTCGGGCCGTTGATCCCGGATAAGCCCATGCTGCTCGTCGTCGAGGCCAAGAAGGATGACTTCAATCGCGGCTGGGGCCAGTGCCGGGCGGCAATGATCGCGGCGACAAAGCTGAACGACTTGCCCGATCAGACCTTCTACGGTATCACCACGAACGGCCGCGGCTGGGAGTTCGCGCGCTTGCGGGGCGATGTTTTCCTTCAGGATTCGAGGCTCTTCTCACTTCAAGATCTGGACGGCCTGGCGGCGGCCCTGCACTCGCTCCTGATCGCGTGCCGCGAACAGGTGGTTCAACAGCCGGCGGCCACGTGAGCCGAACGTTAGGATTTCTCCGAATGGGCGAAGCAAGGGATGCTATGAGTTGGCGAGGAATTAAGGGGGCAACCGCAAATTCACTAAATCATTTTTATAATATGCTTAACCTACGAGGATAGCCTGTCATGGAAGTGAGGGATTCACTCAAGGAATTTTGGATCAACCTTAAAACCGGGGCAGGATTTCGGTCTCCGCGTGCCATTGTGGATTCGCCGAGACTTGATGCCAAACAAATCAGTGACATGCTTCGTGGCGCGGTCATCTGGCTTACGCCTAAGTCCGTCGAGGGTTTTTCCGCCGGCGATTTTGACTTTCTTTTGGAGCCAGTATTGATCCATCGATAAGCCCTGTGATTGCAAAGCTGAAATCGATTGCCCAGGTCGTTGTCGATTCGCAACATGCTCGCCACGAGGCCGACTATAATTTACGCAAGGTTTTCACCAGAGGTGAAGCCAAGCTTCTTGTCGAGCAGGTTGAGACGGCGTTTGCCGACGGGCATGAGATCCGAATCCATGACTTGGCACGGCTGTATCTTGCTTGTTTCTTGGCTTGGAATAGATGGAATTAATAAATTTTTTATATATTTATTCATGCGCCGGGTTGGCGAGCGGGCCTGCGCTTTTGAAAACGTGGCTTGAACCCGTCGCGAAGATCTGATTTTTCCACAACGCAACAATGCTCACGGGATGGGCGAGGCTTCCATGTCTGATTCACCGATTGACCCCGCGTCCCCAACCGCCTCGACGACAACCGCCGGCCCCGCCGAGAAGGTACGCGGGTTTCCGACCGGGCCGGGTCTTTACCTGATGAAGGATGCCCAGGGACGGGTGATCTATGTCGGCAAGGCGAAGAACTTGCGGAGCCGCGCCGGGTCGTATTTCCACAAGAGCGCCTCGGGCGACCGGCGGATCTGCGACTGGATCGGCGAGGTGGCCGACGTCGATTTCCTGATGGCGGACAGCGAGGTCGATGCCCTGCTGATGGAAGCCCGGCTGATCAAGGACATCCAGCCCCGGCACAACCAGGACCTGAAGGACGACAAGTCGTTCCCGTACCTTCAGATCACCACCGGCGAGGACTTCCCGCGGGTCAACTTCACTCGCGAGCCGATGGACCGCGGGGTCAAGCTGTACGGGCCGTTCCCGAGGGCGAAGAGCCTGCGCGGGGCGATCCAGGTCTTGCAGCGGATCTTCAAGTTCCGCACCTGCTCGCTCGACATCGACGAGGACGACCCCCGCTGGCGCTGGTTCCGGCCCTGCTTGCTTCACTCGATCGACCAGTGTACCGCCCCGTGCAACTTGCGGATCGACCGCGAGGCGTACCGCAACGACATCCGACGCCTCCGGCTCTTTCTCGACGGTAAAAAAGAGGTCGTGCTGGCCGAGCTCGAGGAGGAGATGAAGACCGCCAGCCGCGAACTCCGGTTCGAGAAGGCCGCGCGGCTTCGCGACGAGATCAAGGCGCTGAAGACCCTGAACCTGCGCGGCGACCTGGCCAAACATGCACAGCCCGAGGTCTTTTACGTCGATCCGCGCCGGGGGCTCAAGGGGCTCCAGAAGGTCCTGAAGCTCGAATCGATGCCCCGTCGGATCGACGGCGTGGACATCGCGCACCTGGGCGGGACCGAGACGGTCGGCTCGCTCGTCACGTTCATCGACGGTCTTCCGTTCAAGCCGGGCTACCGCCGCTACAAGATCAAGAGCGTCAAGGGGGTCGACGACTATGCCTCGATCCGCGAGGTCGTCAGCCGTCGGATTCAAGGCTTGCGCGAGCGCGACGAGCCGTTTCCGGATATTTTCCTGATCGACGGTGGCAAGGGGCAGCTCGGCGCGGTGCTCGATGCATTTGCGGCCCTGAACGTGGCGCCGCCGACCCTGATCTCGCTGGCCAAGCGTGAGGAGGAGATCTACATTCCCGGCCAGTCCGACCCGATCGTCCTCTCGCGCCGCTCTTTCGCGCTGCGGCTGCTACAATATGTCCGTGACGAGGCGCACCGCTTCGCGCAGCATTACCATCACATGCTGCGGAAGAAGCGGACGCTGGGTGATGAAAACGACTGACGACCGAATTCGCGTAGGGTAGGCTTCAGCCTGCCATGTCTCCAGGGTGTGGCGGGCTGAAGCCTACCCTCCAAGAACACCGAGCATCATGATCCTGATCACCGCCAACGACCTGGGCCGGCAGTATGCGGGCGACCCGGTCTTTTCCGGGCTCAAGTTTGAGGTCCGCGCCGGCGAGCGTATCGGCCTGGTCGGGCCCAACGGCGCGGGCAAGACGACGTTGATGCGCATCCTGCGGCGAGGACCAGTCCGATTACGGCAGCCTGTACATCCGCCCGGGAATCCGCGTTAGCCTGCTACGGCAACATCCGGAGTTCGGTCCCGAAGAGACGCTGATGAGCGTGGCCCGGTCGGGAATCGCGTCGATTCTCGAGCTTCAGCACGAGCTGGAAGAGGCTGCGCAGGAGATGGCCGAGGCCGAGGATGACGACGAGCGTGCCCGCGCCGGCCGGCGTTACGACCAGCTTCACGACCTGCTCGAACACCAGGATGCGTACTCGATCGATCACCGGATCGAGGAGATCCTTTCCGGGCTCGGGTTTCAATCCTCGGCGTTTCAGCGCCCCGCCAACACGTTCTCGGGGGGTCAGCAGTCGCGGATGATGCTCGCGAAGCTGTTGCTGGAAAACCCCGATGTCATGCTCCTGGACGAGCCCTCGAACCACCTCGATATCGAGACCACCGCCTGGCTGGAGAGCTACCTCGCGCGTCAGGCCGTGGCGATGGTGATCGTTAGCCACGACCGTTACTTCCTCGACAAGGTCGTCACCAAGATCTGGGAACTGCATGAGGGGAAAGTCGAGGCGTATCCCGGCAATTACACCCAGTACTGGCGGCTGCGGAGCGAGAAGGCCAAGGTGCTCGATGCGCCAGGCCGAGCGGCAGGCCGAAAAAGTGGCCGATCTCGAAGCGTACATCCGCAAGTACGGCGCGGGGCAGCGGGCCAAGCAGGCCAAGGACCGTGAGAAGAAGCTCGCCCGGGTCGAGCAGGAACAGGTTGAGACGATCCGCGACATCGTCGGCCCCCGCATGGGCTTCGGTGAGGTCGATCGCTCGGGCGATATCGTTGTCGAGGCCAAGGATCTTTCAAAATCGTACGACCAGCCCCTGTTCCAGCATCTGAACCTTCAGGTCCAGCGCGGGCAGTGCGTGGGCGTGATGGGACCGAATGGCGCGGGCAAGTCAACCTTGATCAAGACCCTGATCGGCCAGGTCAAGGCCGACGCGGGTGAGGTTCGCCTGGGTCACAAGGTGCTGGTCGGCTACCACGACCAGGGACTCGAATCGCTGCCTCCCGAGACCACCGTGGTTCGCGCGGTCTGGCCCGAGGACGACCCGAGCTGGGTTCAGGAAGACGTCCGCGACCTGCTCGGGCGGTTCGGCCTGTCGGGCGAGATCGTGTTCCAGACCGTCGGCCAGCTCTCGGGCGGCGAGCAGGCCAAGGCCGCACTGGCGCGGCTCTCAGCCACCTCGGCCAACCTGCTGGTGATGGACGAGCCGACCAATCACCTGGATATCTGGTCGTGCGAGGCGCTCGAACGCTCGATTCGCGAGTTCGAGGGGACGGTTCTGGTCGTCAGCCACGACCGTTACTTCCTCAACCAAGTCGCCGACCGCCTGATCGTCGTCGCCGAGGGTCGCGCCCGGGTCATCGAGGGCGATTACGAGACCTATCAGCGCCTCGCCCAGCAACAGCAGGACGCCGGCCGAGCGTCCGCGCAGGCGGCACCGCGGTCGGAATCGAACACGCCCTCGACCACATCTTCGGATTCCAGGAAGGGCGAGAAACGGAAGCGCAAGTTCCCCTATCGCAAGCCCGGCGAGATCGAGCGCGAGATCGCCGAGCCTCGAAACGGAGGTTGCCACGCTCGAAGACCAGCTCGGCCAGCCCGCCACCTGGCGCGATCCCGTCAAGGCCGTCGCCACCCAGGATAAGCACACCGCCCTGAAGGAGACGCTTGCGAAGCTCTACGAGCACTGGGAAGAGGCGCTCGATCTCAATTCTTGAGATTCGAATCAAGATATTTGCCAATCATCGAACACGTTGAACAGAAGATCTGAGAAATCCTTTGTGCCATGGCCGAACGGCGCTGGGACGGTTTGCTTTGGGGTGGACCAACTGATAGAATGGATTGATGCAGCGTCGATCTCGGGATCGCCCGCGATTTCCCGCAATTCTTCCCTTCTGACCGCGCTGAACCGATGCCCGATCCCGAGAAGTTGCTGGCTACGATCCGCCGCGCGACCGGCCTGTTTCGATCGACCCCGGGGCGGCGGGGCGGTCTGATCACGCTGTCGGGCGGCGAGGTTGACGAGGTGATGGTCGTCGGCGACCTGCACGGCAACATCCCGCTCTTTCGCAAGGTCCACGAGATCGCCGCGCTGGCCCGGTATCCTCGCCGACACCTGGTCTTGCAGGAGCTGATCCACGGAAGCTGGAACTACCCCGACGACGGTGGCGATCGGTCGCACCAGCTTGTCGACGTGGTCGCGGCGCTGAAGTGCCAGTACCCCGAGCGGGTCCACCTGATTCTGGGCAACCACGAACTCTCGGAGCTGACCGGCCGGGTGATCGGCAAGAACGGGATGTTGCTCAACGAGCAATTCCGGCGCGGGATCACCACGGCGTATGCCCCACGCGACGCCGAGGTCTACGACGCCTATCGGACGCTCTTCGCCGCCCTGCCGCTGGCGGTGCGGACCCCGAACCGCGTCTTCCTCTGTCACACCATTCCCGACCCGAACCATCTCGATACACTGGACATCGGCCTGTTCGACGCCGAGGAATGGCCCGCCGAGTCGATGAAGCGCGGAGGGACGGTCTACGCGCTGACCTGGGGCCGGAACACCGAGCCCGAGACCCTCGACCGGTTCGCGTCGATGGTCGATGCCGACTGGTTCGTCACCGGCCACCAGCCCTGCGACCACGGCTTCCGACAGCCCAACCACCGCCAGATCATCATCGACGGGACCGCCGCCGAACCCACGTATTGCCTCTTTCCCGTGGGCGAGCCGTTGACCATCGAAAAGCTCGTTTCCTGCGTCAGGTTCGTGCCGGTGTCGGGCTGAAAACCGGAAGGCAGGAAATGCCCGGCTTGCGAACCTCATGACGATCTCTTGGCGAAATCTTTCCCCTCCAGGGCTTCGATCGAGGCGCGGATCGCTTCCGGGACTGGGTGGGGCCGGGCGAGATTGTAGTCGTAGATGACCAGGGTCGACGTACCGTCGGCGGCGACCTCGGCGGCGGCCTCGCTCACGAGGACGTGGTCCATCGTCAGGCTCGTCCGGCCGATCCGCGCGATCCGGGCGCCGATCAGGACAACGTCCGGATAGGTGATCGGCCGGCGGTAGTGGCAGGTGATCGACGCCAGGATCGGCCCGATGTTCGTCGATTGCATCAGGGCCGTGAGCCCGACCCGCTCGCCATAGACGATCCGCGCCGACTCGAACCAACGGAGATAAACCGTGTTGTTGACGTGCTGGAACGCGTCCTGGTCTCCCCAGAGAACCGGCAGCGTGATGATCACCGGGTAGCCCGCCAGCGGCCCGCCTGAGTCCGAATGCAGATCCGATTGATTGTTCATCCCTGCTCCAGTCCGGCCTTGGCCCTTGATTTCGATGGTGATCGGCTCGCCGTCGTTCTCACTTCCATTCTGACGCCACCGGCGTCCCGATCGCAATGGCACCTGCTGCCAGGTCCGACGACCGCCCTGGCAAATCATCACGCGCACTCACCAGCGCGACCTGTTGCCTTTTCGCGACAGGCGGGATGGCGAAAACGCCACGGCCGACGCCCCGTTCCGAATCACTGCCTACAATGGCGTCGTGTCGTGCGGAACGACAAGGCCGGATCAAGAAATCGATGGCAACTTATGGCCGGAGTACCCGCGAAATGGTGATACCCGTCCTGCCTCTCGGTCGACGAGGAGATCCCTTTTCGCAGCGTGAGGTCACGGGTCTCGGCCTCAAGGCGTAAGCCTTACAGACCATTCTTGCAAACGTGTTCCATAACCATAACCAACGCCCCTAGGTCAGACGGCGGGCGTACGACGTCCAGTGTGCGCCTGCACAATACACTGCAAACAACATCATGAACATGAATATCAAAATATTCGCCATTATGGCACTCGCAACAGTCCTTCAGTACGGCTCGACGGCGCAGGCCGGGTCGCACGGGTTCGATGCGTACCAGCAGCACGAACGGCAGGAGGCCCACGTCCGCCAGTTCCAGCCCGAGGGAGGGTCGGGAGACAAATCGGCGCATGTGCCGCAGTTCTCGAATCAGGGGCTGATCAAGTTCTGGGAGCATAACGAATTTTCACACGTTTTGCGCGACCCGGCGATCCAGCTTCAACTGACCCAGGCCGTGATCGCCGAGCGGGGAATGGACCCGGCGAAGTTTGATCATCAGCATCCGGTGCTGGGACATCTGATCCGCAACCCGGACTATCTGATGTCGGTCCTGAAATCGCAGGTGGCACACCCCCGGAATTTCGCCCACTATCACCACCACCTGCTGCCGTTCTTGTTCGGGTACGAGCGATTGTTGCAACAGGAACTCGACAAGCAGAAGTCGACCCCGGTTCCGCCCTTGTTCACACCCTGCGACTCGTCCCCGGCCCCGACCCCGGAAACGATCACGAAGGACCCGGTCACTCATCCGGATCAGACCAATCCCAACGCGGTCCCCGAGCCGTCGGGAATCGTGCTCGCGGGAATCGCCCTGGCGGTCGTGGGAACGGGTCTTCTCGTGCGTCGGAGGATGGCTTGCCACCCCGGTGGCGGGCCGGCTTCGTCGCGGGCCTGAGCCGGATTCCGGAACTTCGGGATTCCCCGTCGGGCGTTCGGGCTCTATCGTAATCCAATGGGATCGACCATCGGCCGGGCGGGAGCGCGAGTGAACGGGCCGAGGTAAAGGCACGGGCGGGCGCTGAGGCCGGGTCGAGGAAAGCGATCGGTCTCCGGGAGGACGGGCTCATGGCCGAGACCCGCGAGTTTCCGAAGTCGAGCGAGTTCTCGTTCGACCTGGATAACGACCCGCGCCGGTTTCCCCAGGTCATCGAGCGCCTGATGGAGATCGCGGCCGAGCGGGGGCTCTTCGACGTCGCAACCCGACGGCGGGTGGCCCTGGCGTTGCACGAGGCAATGGTCAACGCGATGCAACACGGCAATCTCGAGCTCGATTCGCGGCTAAGACAGGGAGACGAAGCTCCTTATCAACGGCTCGAAGAACAGCGCCGGCATGAGTCGCCCTATGCCCACCGGCGGCTCCGGGTCCACGCCCGCTTCGAGCCGGACGCCGCCGTCTTCGTGATCCGCGACGACGGCAACGGCTTCGACCCCCACAAGGTCCCCGATCCGACCGGCGACGCGGCCCTGAACATCCCCAGCGGCCGGGGTCTGCTCCTCATCCGGACTTTCATGGACGAGGTCACGTTCAACCCGACCGGAAACGAGATCACCCTGGTCAAGCGGCGCGGCGCGGATGCCCCGTCGGGGCGTCGGTAAGAAAGAGGAAACGATGCCCGAGCCACCGATTGACGGCAACCCCACCGAAAACGAGCTGACCCGCGCGTCGATCGACCAGTCGTCGGGGCCCCTGGTCCTTGAATTCGGCGCCTCCTGGTGTGGGCACTGCCGGACCCTGGCGCCCCATCTCGAACGACACATGGCCCAGCATCCGGACATCCCGCTGATCTGGATCGAGGACGGGCCGGGCAAGCCGCTGGGCCGCTCGTTCCGGGTCAAGCTGTGGCCGACGCTGGTCTTCTTGCGCGACGGGCAGGTCATCCGACAGCTCGTCCGCCCCGAGCCCGTCGAGGTCCGGCGAGCCTTCGAGGAGCTCGATCGTTCGGACCCGAGCGCCTGCCGGTTGATTAATTGCGATCGACCGGCAAATCCGGTCCGGTGAGACGTTCGAGAAGCGCCAGCGCGTCTTCCGCGCGTCGACGGTCGCCGTACTTGGCCAGCGAGGCCGAGGAGGTACCATCGCCGTAGATGCCGACGATGTGAAACAGACCCACGACTTCGATCACCTCGGCCCGCGTGAGCAATCCCGAGCGAATCAGCGAGGCGACCTTTTGCTGCCAGAGCGTGATTTCGGCCAGCTTCAGGGTCATGGCTTGCCTCCTTGCGGCGGTTTCCAGAGCGCTGAATGAACGATCCGGGTGCAGGTTAATCGGTAGTCTCGCTTGACGCCAAGGCTGCCGTCAAGGTCAGCTTGAAGCAACTTCGCGACGGTTCGGATCACATCGACCCGGCGTCCGAAAACCGGGAATCGCCCAGCCGGGCCGCACCCCGTTCGAGCGGGACGAGCAACCCGGTCCCGGATACCGAAGCTTCGAGGTGATTTTATGGCTTTGTTGAACATGTCGGTCGCCCACGGACAGTCGTGGGACGTGGCCCGCGCCAACTTCGTCAAGGGAATCGAAGGGGCGCAACAGCAGTTCGGCCGCTGGATCAAGCAGGTGGAATGGTCCGACGACCAGACTTCGGCGCGGCTGGAGGGGCCCGGTTTCACGATCGCGATGTCAGTCGACCCCCAGCACGTCCACGCGACGGGCGACCTGCCCGTCTTCGCCCGACTGATCGAGGCGCCGCTCCGCGCCTTCCTCGAAAAAACGTTCGCTCGTTCGCTGCCGAAGTCGTGAGGGCGCGAACCGCGTGCCGGCCTCAGTTCGTCGCGTGCAGGTGCGGCCGGACAGCCTCGGCCCGGATCTTGTACCCCTCGGCATTGTTGTGCAGGCGGTCGCTCACAAAAAGGTCTTCACGAGGCTTGCCGTCGAGGCCCAGGAACTGGTCCCACAGGTCGATGTAGTCGAGGTTCTCGCCCGCGCGGACGTAGTCCTGGATGAGCCGGTTGGCTTTCTTCTGCTTGTCGGCCTGGGCCCAGCGCGAGGGGGCCGGGTTGATGGCCATGATCGCGATCCGGGTCTCCGGCAGCGCGGCGCGGACCTTGGTGACGAACGCCTGGATATCGGCCAGCACCTGCTCGGGTGAATGGCCCGCGTTAATGTCGTTGCCTCCGGCCTGGAGCACGATCAGCCGCGGCTTGTAGGGAATGACGATCCGATCAGCGAAGTAGGTGCTGTCTTCGACCCACGAGCCGCCAAAGCCGCGATTGATCAACGGGTATTCGGGGAAGTCCTGTGCCAGAGTCGTCCAGCGCCGTGTGCTCGACGCGCCGATGAAGAGGATCGCCTCCGGCGGAGGAGGCATCTTGCGGTCGGCCTCCTCGAAGGCGCGGATGTCCTTCTCCCACTTCTCGGCCGGGGTCTTCCGCGGCTTGAGATTCGGCTTCGATGTCGACGGCGACGTTACGGACGGCGCGGGGGCCGTCGCCTGTCCCGGCGCCGGGGCCGGCAAGATGGCGATCAGGGCAAGCCCTGTGGCGATCGACGCGATCGAGGCGCGGCACCGCGCTAGGCAGGAACGGACCGGCATGGGTGGGTTCTCCCGGGTTCAGGCAGGAAGTTCGTGGTGTGTTGAGAAACCTGGCTGACGTTCACTGGCTTTCCGACGCTCACTCGAAGCCCATCTGCTTGTTGAAAGCGATCGCCTTGGCGTGTTCGGCCTCGGGGATCTTGCCACAGCGCTGGTAGATGACCGAGAGCGCGGTGTAGCTGAAGGTGTCGTCGGGCTCGAGCTCGACCACTTTCTTGGCGTGGGCGATGGCCTTGTCGGCCTGCGCGAGGTCGACATAGAGCTTGGCGAGCATGCCGTGGGCGATCGTGAAGCGGGGATCAATGACCAGGGCCTCGTCGAGCCGCGCGATCGCCGCCTCGCGATTCCCCTGATCCTTGAGGTCGACCGCCTGGTCGTACAGTTCATTAGGTGTCGGCATGGAAATCGCTTCCGTTCGCTGCTTCGGTAAGGTCAGATACGAGTCGCTTCCATTTCTATTCTAAAAGGGAGCGGGATCGGTTGGCCAGTCTCCTGGACAGGAAGCCGTCGATCCGATCCGGACCGGATTGATCGGTCCTGGCGCGTTGATTCCGGGGATCGGTCCGGTCTACAATCCGGCACAGGTCGTTCGCGAACCAAACGCCTATCTCCTCTCCGGTCCTTTCCCGACACGATTCGATCCACAGGGAGCTCCCGCCATGCTGCTGGCCTACGACGACGACGGACCAGGTCCCGTGCTGGTCTTGCTCCACGGGTTTCCGCTCGACCGGACGATCTGGGCGCCGCAGCAGTCGAGCATCGGGGCGATCTACCGCGTGATCGCGCCCGACCTGCGAGGCTTCGGCCAGTCGGCATCGCCGGAAGGCGTGGCGACCATGGATCTCATGGCCGACGACGTGATCGAATTGCTGAACGCCCTGCAATTGACCGAGCCGGTGGTCCTGGGCGGACTGTCGATGGGAGGCTACGTCGCGTTCAACCTGATGGAGCGATATCCGGAGCGGTTCCGCGCCCTGATCCTGATCGACACCCGGGCCGCCGCCGACACCCCCGCCGCGGCCCAGGGACGCGAGGAGCTGGCGCGGACGGTCGAGACCACGCGGAGCACCAGGGCCGTGGTCGACGCGATGCTGCCGAAGTTCTTCTCGAACGAGACCCGGAGCGAGCGGGGCGATCGGATACCGCCGATTATCAAGATGATGGAGCGCGCCCCGGTTCACGGGGTCGCCGCCGCGCTCCGCGGGATGGCCAGCCGTCCCGATCGAACCGGCGACCTGGCCGGGATCAAGGTGCCGACGCTCGTCATGGTTGGCGATCACGACGCGATCGCGCCTCCCGCCGAGGCCGAGGCGATGGCCCGGGGAATCCCCGGCGGACGGCTCGCGATCATCCCCGGCGCGGGACACCTGGCCCCCTGGGAAAACCCCAAGGCCGCCGATGAGGCAATCCTTGGCTTCCTGAACACGCTGGAGTGAACGCGGCGGTTGTCACCGTGCCGACTCGCGCTTCTCGACCAGGGCGATCAGGCCCCTTGCGTCGCGGACGGTCCGCGGAGATAATTCCGGGCCAGACGTGTTTGACGCCATGTTTTTCCACGCGATTGTGCATGCGGAACCCTCGCGCCTGATGACGGAGCCCCCCGTCGAACCTCTGATCAACGACACTGACGGGCTGGAGGAGCTGGCCGCTCACCTCCGCGCGGTCGGCCGGTTCGCGTTCGACACCGAATTCGTTTCGGAAGAAACGTTCGAGCCCGTCCTGTGCCTGATCCAGGTCGCCACCACCGAACGCCTGGCGGTGATCGACCCGCTGGCGGTCCGGGACCTGACCCCGTTCTGGAATGTGGTCAACGACCCGGGGGTCAAGGTGGTCATGCACGCGGCGAGCGAGGACCTGAGGATCTGCCGGCTCCAGACGGGGACGGTACCGGCCCGAATCTTCGACGTCCAGATCGCCGCGGGTCTGGTCGGGTTTGGCTATCCACTCTCGCTGGGAAACCTGGTGGCTCAGACGCTCCGGGTCAGTGTCACGGGAGGCGAGACCCGGACCGACTGGCGGCGCCGGCCTCTCTCGCCTCCGCAGCTTCGCTATGCGCTGGACGACGTGCGCGTACCTGCTCGAGCTGGCTGACATGCTCGAAGCTCGGCTCTCGGATTGGGGACGGATGGCCTGGGCCGAGGCCGAGTTCGCCGCGTTTGTATCATCGATCCAGAACCGGGTCGAGGAAGAGCGCTGGCGCCGCCTTCCCGGATTGCACCAACTGGGCCGACGCGGTCTGGAGATCGCACGCCGGCTGGCTGACTGGCGGTTCGAGGAAGCGCGTCGAGCGAACCGACCGCTCCGCCAGGTGCTCCGCGACGACCTGCTGGTGGCGATCGCCAAGCGCCAGCCGAATAGCCGGCGCGACCTGGAAGCCCTGCGCGATTTCAACCGGCCACACCTACTGAACCGCGGCGGCGAGATCCTGGGCGTGATCGCGACCGCCCAGTCGGTGCCGGCCGACGAGCTTCCCGAGCCCGCCGACCGGCACGAGGAAGGGCCAGGGTTGACCATGGTCGTCAATCTGCTCGCGGCGACCCTGGCCCTCTGCTGCGCCCGATCCCGAGTCGCCGCCAGCCTCGTCGGCTCATCGAACGACCTCAAGGGGCTAGTCCGCTGGTTCCTCCAGGGCCGCCCGGAAGGCGCCGAGCCCGAGCTTGCCCGCGGCTGGCGGCGGGACGTCTGCGGCTCCCCCCTGCTCGACGTCCTCTCGGGCCGGACGGCTCTCCGCATCGACGACCCCGAGGCCGACGTTCCCATCGCGCTCGAGCCGGTGCCCTCGACGCCATGAATGGACCCGCGGCCGACGGAACGATCGATCGGCCGGAGTGCGACCTCCCACCTGATTCACCCATCCGAGAGAGACGGAGACGCCTTCGCCATGCAACGGCTTCTGAGCTGCTTCACCAATTCCTACGGCGCCGCGGGGGTTCGGACCGCGGTCGAACGGATCAAGGAAACAGGCATTGACCACCTCGAGCTGGCACTGCGTGGGCATGATTTCGGGGGTCTTGTGATCCCCGAATCGGCGGTGATCACCGAACGCGCCACCGATGCCGAGGCATCGTCGTTTCGGGACCACCTGGCCGCGTACGGTGTCAAGGTCAGCGGCTGCAACGTCGGTGGGGCGGATCTCCGCACACCCGAAGGAGTCGACCTGACCGAGCGTCGGATCAAGTTCGCCGCGCGCTGGTTCGGCGTCCCCGTGGTGATCTCGGGCGCGGGTCAGCCGGCCGACGCCGATCAGCGGAAGACGATCGTCATGAACCTCCGCCGGATCGGCGATACCGCCGGAGCGCTGGGGGTCACCGTAGCCCTGGAGACGCACAAGGGACCAACCCAGAACGCCGACGCCATGCTCACCCTGATCGACGAGCTCGATCACCCGGCGCTGCGGCTCAACTTCGATACCGGCAACATCGCCTACTACAACCGTGGATTCGACCCCGCCGACGAGCTCGAAAAGGTCGCCCACCTGGTGCGGAACGTTCACCTCAAGGACAGCCGGGGCGGATTCGAGGACTGGTACTTCCCGGCCGTCGGCGACGGCGGAAGCGTCGACTTCAGCCGGATTCGCTCGATCCTCGACCGAGTTGGGTTTCGAGGCCCCTACACCATCGAGATCGAGGGCATCGGCGGCGAGCCCGAGCCGGGGCTCCACGCGCGTCAGGAGCGCATCGCGAGGAGCGTCCAGCACCTGCGCACGTGTGGATACACCGATTGATCGATCGATCGATCGAACCGAGGGTCGCGGGACAGACGCTCCCGGATCGAGGCAGGCGTCTGTCCCGTGGCTCGAGTCGCGACCCGGATACGCCAGATCCGGTCCGGTCAGACGATCAGTTCCTGGACCATGGCGGCCAGTTCTTGACCGATCTCGCTTAGCGAATAAAAGTTATTCTTGCCGTCACGGCGAGGGATGATGATCCCCCCATGTCGGAGCAGGGCGAGGTGATGACTCACTGCGGGCTGACTCTGGCTCAGCTCGGAGCAGAGCGCGCCGACGTGTCGCTCGCCCTCGCTGAGCATCATGATGATCTGAAGCCTGGTAGGATCGCTCACGTGTTTGAGTTGGATCGACGCCCGTTGGATCTGCTTGAGCCTCCGTTCGGCCGCACCACCGGATTTCGGTGCCGGCTTCGCCTTGGCCGTCGCCTTGGATTTCGGCACCCCGGTCTTCGTGCCTGATGAGGCGGTGGTCATGCTGCGAATTTCCTTTCATCCTGAAGAAAAAATCGGCGTCAGCCGCGGGCATCCTCCGGCCAACGGTGGGTCAATGCACAAACGTTTCCATCTCCAAGCGGCTCCGGGCCTGGGCCCCGTCGAACGCGCTAACGGAAAGTGACTTCATGCCCTGTGAAAGCCTAATTTATCGTTATCTTGACGCTTTTCAACATCTTTCAACCCAGCGGGGCGATTTTTTCCCGACGTCCGGTACGAGCCGGTGAGACCTGAAATGCTCGGCTTCACGGCACACAAAATGCTAGGGCTTTCCTCAGGAGCAGGATGAGGCAGATGCATGTCGTGGATATCGAGTCTCTAGAGAGTGGCCGTCGTGAGTGACCTCAACATCCTGCTGCTTGAAGACAACGCGCTGGACGCGGAGCTGATCATCCTGAAGCTCCGGGCGGGAGGTGTGGCTTTTCGCCCGACTCATGTCCAGACGCGCCAGGAGTTTGTGGACGCGCTGCATGGCAGGGAGTTCGACCTGATCCTGTCGGATTTCTCGCTGCCTGGGTTCGACGGGATCTCGGCGCTTGAGATTGCACAGCGGTGTGCCCCGGAAGTCCCCTTCCTGTTCGTCTCGGGGGCGCTGGGCGAGGACCTGGCGATCGACACCCTGAAGCGCGGGGCGACCGATTTCGTCGTGAAGCAGCGGCTCGACCGGTTGGTGCCGGCGGTCCGCCGAGCCCTGGGTGAGGTCGAGGCCCGTATCGAGCGGAAGCGCGCTCAGGAATCGCTCCGGTTCCTGTCACGCGCGAGCGAACTGTTGGGCACGTCTCTCGACTACGGGACCACGATTGAACAACTCGCCGAGCTAGCCCTCGACGGGCTTGCCGATGCCTGCGTCATCGACACGATCGAGGATGACGCGACGCTCCGGAGACATGTCGCGGGCCATCCGGACGCACCCGTCGCGACGCTCCAGCGGCTGGGGCCGGATGACCGCGACGGATCAGGCGCGTTCGCGCAAGTCTTGGGCACGGCGCGCGTCCTTGTGCTGGAAGTCGACGCCGAGGACCGTTCTGCCTTCGACGCGGCGTTTCCCCGCCGCGCGGAACGACGCGCGCTGGGCGAACTCGGTGTTCGATCGGTCCTGATCGTGCCACTGCGGATCGGCGAGCAGATCCTGGGTTCGCTGGTCTTGCTGCGGTCCCAGGGCACACCGCGGTCGTACGGACCGAACGAGCGAGCCCTGGCCGAAGAGCTCGCCCGACGCGCCGCGCTGGCGATCGACAACGCGCGACTCCATCGCGCCACGGAGGCCGCCCGACGCGACGCCGAGGCCGCGAGTCGTGCCAAGGACCGATTCCTGGCGATGCTCAGCCACGAGCTGCGCACGCCGTTAACTCCCGTCATGCTGACGGTCAATGCTCTGCTCGACGAACCCCAGCTCAACGAATCGGTCCGCTCAGCGCTCGAGACGATCCGACGGAACGTCGGGCTCGAGGCCAGCCTGATCGAGGACCTGCTCGACGTTACCCGGATTGTCCAGGGAAAGCTGACCCTGAAGCGCGAGGTGGTCGACGTCCACCCGCTGATCCAACAGGCCCTGATCATCTGCCAGGACGAGATCAGCAGCGGCAAGTTCACCGTCGAGCCTCGCCTGGACGCGGTCTCGAGCCACGTGGACGGCGACCCCCGCGGCTCCAGCAAGTCATCTGGAATCTGGTCAAAAACGCCGTCAAATTCACACCCATCGGCGGAACGGTCCTGATTCGTACCCGGAACATCCAGTCGGATGCTGATGGCGTGCATCATCGACGGCGACGGCTCCCATGGGGGTCGTCTGATCGTCGAGGTCATCGACAGCGGGATCGGGATCGAGCCCGAAAAACTACCCCGAATCTTCGACACTTTCGAGCAAGGGGGCCCGTCGGTCACGCGCCGATTCGGCGGACTCGGCCTGGGCCTGGCGATCAGCCGCACGATCGTCGAGCTGCACGGCGGCAAGCTCTCGGCCCGGAGCGATGGCAAGGATCGGGGTTCCACGTTCACGGTCGAGCTCTCCACCGTGCCGGGTCCTAGACCGGAACCGAGATCGGGCGGTAAGCCCCGAGATCGAGCCATACCGTCGTCTGTTCCCGGGGACGCCCGCTCGAATCGCCCGGCATCGCTCCGGCTCCTGTTCGTCGAGGACAACCACGATACGATGAACGTGATGGTTCGCCTCTTGACCCGAAGCGGTCACAGGGTGACCTCGGCCTCGACCCTGGCCGATGCCCTGAGCGCGGCGCGGAGACAGCAATTCGATCTGGTCATCAGCGATATCGACCTGCCTGACGGCAACGGCCTGGAGCTGATGCGCCAGCTTCGCCACGTCCAGCCCATCGAAGGGATCGCGCTGAGCGGCCTGGGTATGGAGGCCGACCTCCGCAAGAGCCGTGAGGCGGGATTCTCCGACCACCTCATCAAGCCGGTCGATTATCCTCGGCTCGAGCGCCGTATCCAGGAGCTGGCCCAGACAACCGCCACCCCCCAGCCCTGAGCCTGGACCCGATCCGAGGTTCGCCGGCATCAAATCAATTTAAAATGTTAACATATATAATTATTTAGATAAATAATCTGAAAAACCCAGCCTGAATCGGGTTACCATGGCCTTCCACGGAGATCGGAATCCGAGAATCCCGGTGAACCTTCCGGGACGACCGTTGTTGCCGAATAACGACAACCTGCACCAATTGACAACTGTAGAAGGCACAATCGGCTTGAATCTAATCGCGAAGGAATCTAGATTATGGTTCCTGGCCTCGCATACCCTGGCCATCGCGGGATTTGGACTCGCGGGATGTTCCGGTAACGCATGGAACCCATCCTCCAAATCTCGACATGCTGGTTTTTGAGAATATACTCGCAAATCCTAATAAATTCGGATTTGCTTGTGCCGCCTAAAAACAGCTTTGGCATCAAGCAGCGCGTTGAAAGACAAGGATCGTCGTGATTGCTTGCCTACGGCTCAAACGGCTTGCTCGAAAAGCCACGCCATGTCCTGCCGCAAGCAAAGTGGGTCTCGGACCACCACGCGAGTTCTGCTGCAGAACGTGAAGCTCGTTGAAGGTTTGTTAAGCTTTTCCAAGGAGTTGCGCCATGAGACATCTGCATGCGCCTCGGCTGAATGCATCGATGGCCTTAGCGTTGATGCTGGGTGCGATGATCGTGATGCCGCGATCAGTGAGTGCGGGATTGGTCACCAGTTCCGCCAGCCTGACGGAATACGGAGCTCTCTTTGTGGCCAACACCTCCAGCACGGGAGTGAGCCACGTGACCGTTGATCTCAGTGGGAGTTTTTCTGCCACCGTTCTACCCGCATCGGCGGGCACGTCCTCGGCCTCTCTGCTTTATAGCGTGAAGACAGGCGACACATCCGTTCCTCTCTATAGTACAAGTGTTAGCTCAACGACGGGCACCCAGTCGACCACGATCCCGGGTGGTACCTCGTTCACTTTCGATATCGCGGCGGGGACCACGCTCGAGTTGGATAGCGTCGAGTCGATCAGCACGAGCGTATCAACAAGCGTCTCGGATCTGGCTTTTGGCCTGGCATCCGGGTCGTTCAGCGCGACGCTTACCAATAGCGCCAGCTCGGCCGGAACTGTCGCCATTCTCGACGCCCAGTCCCCATTCTATTCGCTCACGGTTGACGGAGGTCCGGGCGCGGCGACGGTCGGCTATCAGGACCAGAACGACGGCATCGCTTTCGGGACCAAGAACGGAACGTTCACCATCGCTCCGCAATCGTATGGCCTGAACCCTGGCGACCCGTCGTTGACCCTGTCCTATCCCGGGGGGACTCTGTCGATAGCGACCGTTCCCGAACCCTCCAGCCTGATCCTGTTCGGGTCGGGCGCGGCCGGACTGCTGGGTTTCAACCACCTGCGCGGCCGCGGACGACGCGCTCCTCGGAATTGATCGATCCGCCGCTTGCTCCTGCAAGATCAGACCTCGTGGGCTTGTCGGGACGGATTTCCACCCTTAGACTGTGTCGGACAGTCACATGTGGTTCGTCAGGGGTGGCGCTTTCCAAACTTTGTCAACCTCGCGCCCTTGCGATCGTTCGCACGGGCGTTTTTTTTGCCCCGAGGTCATCGACGTGCTGGACACATCCCGCTCGCAGGGACCATCCCCGCCCGGGGTCGTCGGTTCCCGGTGGCACCGGTTGCTCGCGGGGTGCGGGATCGCGGCGTTGCTCCTGGCGGTTGCGGGCGGAATCGCCTGGTTTCGCGCGGGAGGCGCAAGGCGTCGGCGGTGTCGCTCGAATTGCAGGGCGACGTGGACGTCCGTCAGGTCAATCTCGCGTTCAAGGTCGAGGGGCGGATCGATTCACTGGAAGTCGACGAGGGCGACACGGTCCGTCGCGGCCAGGTGCTGGCGAGGCTCGAGCGGACCTACTTCGACGATGATCTGAGGCTCGCCCGAGGCGCCGCGACAACCAGGCGGCCATGGTCGCCCGGCTCGAGCACGGCTCGCGGCCCGAGGAGATTGACCAGGCGAAGGACGCGGTCGCCGAGCGCAAGGCCCTGCTGGACAACGCGCGGCTGGCCCTCGATCGCCGCGAGGCCCTGCTCAAGCGGGGATCGATCACGCGCGAGGAAGTCGACAACGCTCGAACCGCCGTGAACGAGGCCGACGCGCGGCTGAGATCGGCCGGCGAGGCCCTGCGGCTCGCCGAGATCGGACCGCGCCAGGAAGACATCGACGCCGCCCGGGCGCAGCTACGGGCCGAGGACGTGGCCGTCTCGCAGGCCGAGCGACGGCTGGCCGATAGCGAGCTGATCGCCCCGGCTGACGGCATCATCCTGACCCGCTCCCGAGAGCGCGGGGCGATTGTCAATTCGGGCGAATCGATCGTAACCTTGACAATGAGCACCCCTGTCTGGGTGCGTACTTATGTCAACGAGGTCGACCTCGGGCGGGTCCAGCCGGGCATGCCCGCCACGGTCCGCACCGATACCATGGCGGGCAAACGGTATCGCGGCCGGATCGGCTTCATCTCGCCCACCGCCGAGTTCACTCCCAAGACAGTCGAGACTCGCGAGCTGCGCACCGACCTGGTTTACCGGCTCCGGGTGGTGGTCGACAACCCCGACGGCGGGCTCCGGCAAGGGATGCCGGTGACCGTTACCCTGCCGCTGTCGCCCGTGGCGCCCTCGCCCTCCGCCAATGGCGGGGGAAAGTGAACCGTGGACCCGAGAGCCAAACCCCGAGCCGTCGGCGCCGGCGAGCCCACGGCCCTGGCCGAGGCGGTCGGTCTGACTAAGCGGTTCGCTACGGGATCAGGCTTGGGATCGGTCGCGGCGATCGACGGCCTGACCGCCCGAATCGCGGCTGGCCATTTGACCGGCCTCGTTGGACCCGACGGCGCGGGCAAGACGACCCTGATACGGTTGCTCGACGGCCTGCTCCACGCCGACGCGGGGCAGCTCACCGTCTGCGGGCTCGACCCGCGACGCGACGCCGACGCGCTGCACCGGCAGGTCAGCTACATGCCCCAGCGGTTCGGTCTTTACGAGGACCTGACGGTCCGTGAGAACCTGATCCTTTACGCCGATCTCCGCGGCGTCACCGGCCCAGAGCGTCGGGAACGCCAGGAGCGGTTGCTCTCTTTCACCGGTCTTGAGCGGTTCAACGACCGGCTCGCGGGGAAACTCTCGGGAGGCATGAAGCAAAAACTGGGGCTCGCCTGTGCGTTGATCCGTCGCCCCCGCCTGCTTCTACTCGACGAGCCGAGCGTGGGCGTTGACCCGATCTCCCGCCGCGAACTGTGGCGGATGGTCGCCGAGCTGGTCGAGCAGGGTATCGGCGTGGTCTGGAGCACGGCCTACCTGGATGAAGCCGAACGTTGCGCTTCGGTCCTCCTGCTCGACCGGGGGCGGGTTCTGTTCCAGGGACCACCTCGTGACCTGACCGAACGGGTCGTCGGACGCTGCTTTCTGGTCGAAGCCGGAGCGGAGGGGCGACGCAAGCTGCTGGTGCGCGCCTTGAAGCGGCCCGAGGTGGTCGATGGCGTGATCCAGGGGGACCGGGTTCGGCTGGTCGTGCGCGACGGCGGTAACCGCAAAGATTCGATTCTCGATACGTCGGTCGCCGCACCCGCAGCGCCTCGGTTCGAGGATGCGTTCGTGGATCTGCTCGGTGGCGTCCCGAAAGGTGATTCGCCGCTGAGTTCCGGAGCCGAGGTGCCACGGCTCGTCACTCAGGACGAGGCCGTCATCGAGGCTCGCGAGCTGAACAAAACCTTCGGAAGGTTCACCGCCGCCGACCGGATCAGCTTCCGGATCGGTCGTGGCGAGGTCTTCGGCCTGCTCGGTCCCAACGGGGCGGGGAAGTCGACCACGTTCAAGATGATGTGCGGACTGCTCCGGCCCACCGGGGGCACGGCCCGCGTGGCGGGGTTCGACCTGTATCGATCGTCGGGGACCACGCGGGCCCGGCTCGGATATATGGCGCAAAAATTCTCAGTGTATGGCGATCTGAGCGTGCGTCAGAACCTTGACTTCTTCGCGGGTGTGTACGGCCTGTCCGACGCACACCGTCGCGAGCAGGTCGGACGGATGATCGAGGCGTTCGGCCTTGGGCCATTCCTGACCCAGAATGCCGGTGCCCTCCCCCTGGGCTTCAAGCAGCGGCTCGCCCTGGCCTGCGCCGTGATGCATGAGCCGGCCGTGCTCTTCCTCGACGAGCCCACCTCCGGGGTCGATCCACTGACCCGTCGCGAGTTCTGGTCGCATATCAACGCGATGGTCCAGCGCGGGGTGACGATCATGGTCACCACACACTTCATGGACGAGGCCGAGTCGTGCGACCGGATTGGCCTGGTCTATCAGGGCCGGCTCATCGCCGAGGGCTCGCCCGACGCCCTCAAGTCACGCGCCCGTTCGACCGATCGACCCGATCCCACCCTTGAAGATGCGTTCATTCACCTGGTCGAAACATCGGGTGCGACGGTATCGACCAACTCCGGGCACGAGAGGGTGCACGAAGGGCAGTTGGGGGCGATTCCGTCAGCCGCCAGGCCCTCCGAGTACCCTCACGCGGGGAAAGAGGGTGCGCGGGCGAGCTTGCGACGAGTCGGCAGCCTGTTGCGCAAGGAGACGCTACAGATCATCCGCGACCCGAGCAGCTACCTGATCGCCGTGGCCCTGCCCCTGATCCTGCTGTTCCTGTTCGCGTACGGCGTCTCGCTCGATCTGAAGCGGATCCCGATCGGTCTGGTGATTGAGCGGTCGACCCCGGAGACCCAGAGCCTTGTCTCGGCGTTTCGCAATGATCGATACTTCACGGTGACACTGGCGCGAACGCGGGCGTCGGTCGAGGACGGCCTTGTCTCGGGCAGACTCCGGGGCGTGGTCGTACTCGCGTCCGATTTCGCCCGTCAGCTAGGCCGGGGCGAGCAGGCTCCCGTGCAGTTGATCGTCGACGGCAGCGACCCGAACACCGCCGCCCTGGTGCAGGGCTACGTGCAAGGGGTCTGGTCCAACTGGCTCGAACAGGAGTCGATCGCCCGCGCGAGCCTCGCCGTACGGCCTCGGGCCAGCCCCCTGATCGCACTCGAGCCCCGATACTGGTTCAACCCCGAGCTGCGGAGCCAGAACTTCCTGATCCCCGGCGCCATCGCGATTAACATGACCCTGATCGGCACCCTGCTAACCGCGCTGGTCGTGGCACGCGAATGGGAGCGGGGGACGATGGAAGCCCTGATGTCAACCCCGATCAGCGCCGCCGAGCTGATCGTCGGGAAGCTTGTTCCCTACTTCGTGATGGGGATGACCGCGACCGCGATCTCGGTCGCGCTAGCGGTATTTGTTCACGGCGTGCCGTTCCGGGGCTCGGTGGTGGCTCTTCTGGGCGTCTCGGCGGTCTTCCTGATCGCGATGCTGGCGCTGGGACTGTTGATCTCGACCCTGACCCGCAACCAGTTCAATGCTCACCAGGTTGCGATGATCGCGGCGTTCCTGCCGGCGTTCGAGTTATCGGGCTTCCTCTTCGAGATCGATAGCATGCCCCTGCCGATCCGGATCCTGACGCGCCTCTTGCCAGCCCGCTACTTCGTCTCCTGTCTCCAGACCATCTTCCTGGCCGGCGACCTCACCGAGGTCCTCGTCCCCGACACGATCGCTCTGGCGATCATCGCGGGGGTTCTGATCATGCTTCTGGTGCTGGCGACGCGGAAGAGGCTGGATTGAATTTATTATAGTATATATTTGTTTCGAGTAATCTAGATTTTAATTAATTTTATATATAATAAATTTTTTAAAATAAAATATAATTTTATAATGAAAATTAATACAACTATTAACTCGTTCACAATCTTTACCTGACCAAGGGATCTCCAATGTGGCTTCGCCTCCGCACCCTGATCATCAAAGAGCTTCTGGCGGCCTGGCGAGATCCCAAGGGGCGGATCATCCTGATCGTGCCGCCGGTCTTCCAGATGCTGATTTTCTCGTTCGCCGCCACCCAGGACGTGACGAACGTGCGAATGGCCGTATTGAACCGGGACCGCGGCACGGTCGCGCGCGACCTGATCGCGCGATTCGAGGGGTCGCCGAATATTCAGATGATCACTTATGTGAACGACGAGGCCGAGCTCGCTCGATCGATCGATGGGATGGACGTGTTGCTCGCTCTTCACATTCCCGCCGAGTTTTCGCGATTGGTGACGGCGGGACAACCCTGCGTGATCCAGATGATCCTCGACGGCCGGCGCTCGAACGCCGCGCAGATCGTGGCGGGTTATGCCGGTTCGATCATCGAACGGTTCAATGCCGAACTTGTCGGCCCGCGCCGCGTTCAGAAGCCGCCGAGCGCCGTCGTCAGCCGGATCTGGTTCAATCCCAACCTGCTGAGTACCTGGAACTCGGTCCCGGGGCTGGTTGCTATTCTGACGACATCGATGGGGCTGATGGTGACCTCACTGTCGGTGGCCCGTGAGCGTGAGCTCGGCACGCTCGAACAACTACTCGTCTCGCCGCTGGCGCCGATCGAGATCATCATCGGCAAGACCGTCCCGGCCATGCTGATCGGCGCGGCCGAGGCGACTCTGATCCTGATCGTCGGCGTAGTCGTCTTCCACATTCCATTCCAGGGTTCGGTGGTCTTGTTCTACGCAGCCATGCTCGTATACCTGGCGTCAGTGATCGGCGTCGGGTTGCTGATCTCGTGCCTGGCGCAAACGCAGCAGCAAGCGATCCTCGGGGCGTTCGTCTTCATGGTCCCGGCCATCCTGCTCTCGGGCTACGCCAGCCCGATCGAGAACATGCCGGACTGGCTCCAGCCGTTGACACGGGTCAACCCGTTGCGCTATTACATGACGATCGTCAAAGGGGTCTTCCTCAAGGCCATGCCCGCATCGATGGTCGTTCGACTGCTCGGGCCGATCGCCTTGATCGCCGTGGTGAACCTGAGCGCGTCGGTCTGGATCTTCCGTCGACGGGTCGAGTAACAACATTCCTAACGGTTACAGGCTGCGGTTGGAGGCCGTGGCGGCGGGTTCGGCCGGGGTCGGAACGTCCGGATCGCCAAGACCGTCGCCGCCGACGGGGCGGGCGGGGGCCAGCGCGGTGGCGCCGGGGTGGGTCTCGGCTCGAACGCGGTTGCCACGCCCCTGGGCCCACAGCATCAAGTTACCCAGCCGCTTCTGGCCCATGAGGTAATAAAAATCGTCGAGAGAGGCGAGGTTCTCACGCCAGAGACGGTCGCGCTCAGCGATCCAGTCCGTCCGGGGATGGACCATGTCCAGGTGGGTCAGCTCGTCGAGGATTAGTGTCGCGATCCGTTGATGACCCTTGATCGAGGGATGAACGTGATCGACGAGCCAGTCATAGCCGGTGATCCCGCCGGGGCTCAGTCCGCCGAAATCGGCCTGAAGGTCGATCTGCGGAGTGTTCGTCTCGAGCGCCACGTCGTGGATCGCCCGGCTCATCGGTTCGAGAATGCGGAGCGGGCAGATGTCGAGCTCCTTGGCCTTCACGAACTCGGCCCGGGCGTCGTCCAGCCGGCCCAGGTCTTTGAGGCACTTGGCCAGTGCGTAGTGAATGCCCGCGTGCTGGTCGTCGATGGCGATCGCCGCGCGCAGCTTCTCGATGGCCCGCGGCAACCCCACGGAATAGAGCCCTCGCGCCTCGTTCCACAGCGCATCGAATTGTCTCAACTGGGGCGGGGTCAGCCCGGCCCTGTGTTCCGATTTGAACGGTGGCGTGTCCAGGTTCGCCACCGGGTTGAGTAAGAGGACTGGTACGTCGGCCGATTGTGTCATGACCACGATCCGCTTGAGGTTGAACCGAAAGTGGTCGATCACGCCCTGTCGCCAGACGTCGTTGCGATGGTAACTATCGAGCCCCCCCTCGTAATCGAGCACCGCCTCGACCTCGGGTCCAAGCATCGGCGTTTGCGGGGAGGATGATCCCGCCGGTTTTTGCAAGCGCGACAGCGCCGAGCCGATCAGGCCGAATGTGCGGAGCCGGGCTGCTTGCTCCAGCGGCACACGGACCAGCTTCGGCAGTTGCTTGCGATCCTCGTAGGTCCGGTCTTCCAGGAACTCGTTGTGCCCGGTGCAGATGATGAACAGGTCGGGCTGATACGTCAGTAGCTCGCGGACAATGATCGCCTCGCGATAGGTGGCGTACGAGACCCCCGCGCAGTTGATGACGCGCCACTTCGTCTCGGGCTCGGCGGCCTTGAGCGCCAGTTCGAGCCAGGTGGTGAATGACGTCTCGACCGAGAACGGACGCCCCTGTACAGTCGAGCCGCCCAGGCAGAAGATCCGGAACTCGCCCGGTGGCTTGACCGCGGGAAACCCGGTGCGCCGGAAGAATTTCTCGGCGGCGGGGGGCATTTCGTATCGGGTTTTGTCCCGGCTCAGCTCGAAGAGCGGGCGCACCGCGCTGAAGCCGACGAACGGGTCATCCACCACGCCCGGCCGCCCCAGGTCGAACGCCCAGAGGACAAGCTCGAACGACACCAGGGGCACAAGCCCGATCCCCAGTGCCAGGAGACGAAACAGGATGCCCCGCCAGCATCGCCGCGAGGGTTCGGTCCAGGCTTGGGCTGAGACGCGCATCGTCATCGATCGGGCCCCATGTCTCGTCGTGCGCACACGCTCACATCGAAGGTAACATAACCTGTGGACGTTTCAAGGACCGCTCGCGCCGAACCAGCGCCCCGCGATCGTCGGGGCCACTGTCAAAGCGGTCATCTGCACCGCCAGCCTCGGGTCACGGGCGATGGTGCCCAGTACGCGCGGCGAGAACCCCAGCGCCCGTCGCAGGCAACGCCGGGCCAGCGCCGGCTGGCCGCCGCGAGCGCGTCATGCGCCCGATTCAGGAAGGCGCGTGCCAGACGTTGATCGGCCAACCGACGCAGGCTCCTCCAGTCCGGCCCATGTGTCGATTCACGGAGGAAAAGGTCGTCGAGCAGCCGGACCTGCTCGTCGAGGTCGGTCGTGCCGGTCTTGAACCGGTGTGTCTCACTCGCGGGGTGCCAGCGCACGGCGGTGGTCGGCCGCGCCAGCCAGACGACCTTCCAGGTCCGTGCCAGCCTGATCCAGAAGTCCCAGTCGAGCACGTATCGGTACGACGAATCGAACCCGCCGGCCGCCGCGTGCGCCGACTTGCGGATCGTGACCGCCGAACAACGCACGGGATTTCCTACGGCCAGCGTGCGCAGAAGTTCGCCGGGAGCGAAGACGCGATCGGCCGGTCCCGCGCCACCCCGATCGATGGCCGACCCCGCGGGGCTGCGTCCTTCGGCATCGATCAGCCCGGCTCCGCTCCAGACCAGGGCCGCGCCGGGTTCGGCGTCGAACGCCCTGACATGGGCCGCAAGATGGCCCGGGAGCATCACATCGTCCTGGTGAAACACGGCCACCAGCGGCGCGCTCGCCAGCGCCACGCAACGGTTCCAGTTCCCGGCCAGGCCCAGGCGCATCGGTGTTGACACTGATCCGAACCCGATCACCCGCCAGATCGCGCACAACGGCGAGCGTCTCGTCGTCGGAGCGATCGTCCGAGACGACGAGTTCGACCTCGACCCCCGATTGGTCCAGGATGCCTCTCAAGGCAGGGCCCAGGTGCCGGGCGCCATTGTAAGTGGGGATGGCGACCGTGATTGGGGGATGATTGTGATCGCTCATGAATCCTGATTCATGTTACAGTGAGTGAGAGCAAGTCGCATCGCGTTGGGGTCCGATCACGCAAGGCTGACCATCTCGAAACCCTGGGAGACGCACCGATGTCGCCTTCGATCCGTTCCCGTCTGGTCGCGCTGGCCCTGGTGGTGATCACGACCCTTTGCGCCGGTCAGGCCGGGCCGCCGGTTCAGGGCGGTGCGTTTGGCGGCACCGATCGGGCGGAAATGACCGAGGAGAAGAACCCGATCGTGCCCGTCTTCCTGCCGATGCCGGCCCCCGCGGCCCGGACCTGGCTGCGGCTTCAGGAACCGGTCAGCGCCTCGTTCGCCAACGAGATGCCGTTCGAGGATTTCCTCAAGTTTCTCAAGGATAGCAGCCGGGGCAAGGACCGACGCGAGGTGGCGATCCCGATTTATGTCGATCCCATCGCCTTGAACGAGGTGGAGCGGACACTCCAATCACCGATCGTGATCGACCTGGAAGGCGTACCGATGGCGACCGTGCTGAGGCTCGCCTGCAAGCAGCTCTCGCTCGATTTCACGGTGCAGAAAGACGGCATCGTGATCATCGCCCAGCTCGCCGCCACCGATCCCGAACCGGAAACCGTCGCCGACCCCAACGCCCTGATGCTCGCCCACCTGACCGCCCTGCGCGAGGAGGTCGCCAGCCTGCGGAGGGAACTCCAGCTCCTCCGTCCCCATCCGGGACCCATGATGTATTCCGGCCCCATGGGCGGCCCCTCGCGGAGCGAGGGACGTTGACCAACGAACTCGACACCAGGTCCAGGTCTCAACCGCCCGATTTCGGCTCGCGCGGGTAGTCCTGCCCCAGCTTGCGAAGGGTATCCCAGCTATAGAGACCGGAGGAGTGGCCATCGTTCCAGACCAGGCGCACGGCGTAGTTGCCGATGGCTTCCATGCCTTCGAGCTTGAGGTCGGGCCGGATCGTGGCGGGGTCGAGCGTGCGCTGGCCGGTCCACTCGTCCTTGCACGCGGCGCAGGGACATTCGGCCCGCAGGTAACGATAAGGGACGCGGTCGGCCCGGGTCTCGTCCCAGGTCAGTTCGAGGACCTGGTCGGCCTGGTGGGCACGGATGTTGGTCGGCGGATCGCTCGGGGTCGCGGTGCTCAACGGAAGATTCCCGTGATCGGCTTCCCGGCGGCGATCGGCAAGGGACGGTTCAGGGTGTCGTGGAACTCGGTGGCCGGGTCGATGCCGAGGGCCCAGAACATCGTGGCGGCCACGTCGTCGGGCGTGACCGGGTCGAGTCGCCGGGTAGCCGCCGATGCGGTCGCTGGCGCCGTAGATCGCGCCCGGGGTGATGCCGCCGCCCGCCATCAGGACCGTGTAGCAATTCGGCCAGTGGTCGCGGCCGTCGGGGCCGAACTTGGCGGTGTTGATCGATCTTGGGCGATGCGGCCGAACTCGCCCATCCAGACGACCAGGGTCTCGTCGAGCAGGCCGCGCGCATCGAGGTCGTCGATCAGGGTGGGCACGGACTGGTCGGTGTAGGGCAGGAGCTGGTCCTTGAGCCGCTTGAAGTTGTTGCCGTGGGTGTCCCAGCCGTGCGTGCCGTTGATGCCGGGCGAGTTGTAGACGTTGACGAACCGGACGCCCGCCTCGATCAGCCGCCGGGCCAGCAGGCAGCTCTGGCCGTAGGTCGAGCGGCCGTAGCGTCGCGCAGCTTGCGCGGGTTCGCTGGCGTGAGGTCGAACGCCTGCTTCACCTTGGGCGAGGCGAGCATGGTCAGGGCCCGGTCGTAGAAGCGGTCGATCCCCTGGGCGGTGCCCGGACCAGGCGAGCAGGTCGCCCTGCTCGTCGATCATCCGCAGCAGGTTGCGGCGGTCGTCGAGCCGTCCCAGGGGGAGGCTGGCCGGCAGGCTCAGCTCGGGGAGGCGGAAGTCGGGCTCGGCCGGGTCCTGGCTGATGAAGAACGGGTCGTACGCCTTGCCGAGGAAGCTCGCCGTCTGGCCGGGGGTGACGCTGCCGTCGCGGATCACGTAGGGGTAGGAGACGAACGACGGCACCGCCGGATCGTCGGCCGGCCGGAACCGGGCGACGTGCTGCCATAGGCGGGATAGAGCTCCTGCGTGTCGCGCAGCCGGCTGGTCGTCGAGCGGCGGCGCGTGGCCGGTCAGGCTGTAGTAGCCGGCCGAGTTGTGGTTCTTCATCCGGTGGTTCACCGACCGGATCTGGGCGAACTTGTCGAGCACCTGTGGCGAACCGCGGCAGGTGCTCGGTGACGATCAGGCCGGGCTGCTGCGTGGCGATCGGCTTGAACTCGCCGCGGATGCCGTCGGGGGCGTCGGGCTTCATGTCGAACGTGTCGATGTGCGACGGCCCGCCGAACTGGTGCAGGAAGATGATGTGCTTGGCCCGCGGCTTCGGCGCCGTCGTCGATGTCGATCCGGCCTCGGCCGCGCGGAGCAGGCGCGGCAGGTTCAGACCCGCCAGGCCGGCCGACCCTGCCTTGATCAGGCTCCGCCGCGACAGGCGGCACATGGTCCGGAAGTCGGAGCATCCCTGATCATGAGCCGGTCCTTTCCGTTCGGCAGGTCGTCGGTCCATGATCCCAGATTCTATCACTGGATTAACGGAGCGCACTTAATTAAGGTCAATGCCGTAACAGGAATTCCTTGCTATTGATCAGGGCCCAGGCCACGTCTTCCCACGCCTTGCGCGGGTCGTTGTCCCGGGCCGGGCCACGTGGGCGAGCAACGCGTCGCGCTCGGCGTCGGTCGGCGGCGGCTGAGGATGGCGAGGCACAGCTCGTCGATGAGCTCGGCGCGGGCGTGCCGGCCTGGATCAGGCGGCCGATCCGGTTGTCGTCGGCTTCCAGGATGCGGCGGACGGCATCGCCGTTGATCAACTGGAACGCCTGGGCCAGCGTGGTCGACTCGGACCGCTCGCACTCGCAGGTCAGCAGTCGGTCGGGCTTGCCGAAGACCTTGAGGAAATCGCCCCCCATCCGGGCGCCGGCAAGCTGGACGGCCCGCGTCCCACGCCGGCGCGGGCGCGTTGCTCGACCATCGAACGCTGGGGCTTGCTCCAGCGCCTGGCCGATCGCGTCGAGCAGGACCTCGGCCGGCAGGAGCCGGACCGAGGCGCGGGCGAAGTTGGCCTCGTCGTCGTCGCCGGCGTTGGTCGCCTCGGGCTCGGAGCCAAGCTGGTAGGTCTGCGACTTCATGATCCAGGCCAGCAAGCGGCCGGAGCCGCATCCCCCGGCGAGGAAACGGTCGGTCGAGCGCGTCGAGCAGGGCCGGGTTCGACGGCGGGTTCGAGTCGCGGAAGTCGTCGACGGGATCGACGACGCCCCGGCCGATCAGGTGGAACCAGATCCGGTTGGCCATGTTCCGGGCAAACTGCGCGGTTGCCCCGCGTCAGCCAGTCGGCCAGGGCGATCCGGGCATCGCGATCGGCTCCCTCGACATCCGTCCCTCGCAGCCGCGGCTTGGGTCCGCGCGGGGCCTTGGGCTCCATCATCGCACCGGTTCGAGGCTGGACCATCTCGGGCTTGCCCGAGAGGTAGATGATCTCGTCGCCGTTGATCTCGTGCGAGTCGAGCGCATCGCGGCGGACGTTGTTGATCTGCTTGTGGGCGACGTTGCCGAAGAAGGCGGCCAGCCCGTAGTAGTCGTCCTGGGTCCAGACGTCGAAGGGGTGGTTGTGGCAGCGGGCGCACTGGAGCCGGACGCCGAGGAAGACCTGGCCGACCGTCTCGGCCGCGGTCGATCGGGATCGCGGTTGGTCCGGTAGAAGCTCGCCGGCGGGTTCGACCAGGTCGAGCCCTCGGCCGTGAGTCAGCGCGCGGGCGAGCTCGTCGAGCGGCAAATCGCGGGCGAACTCGTCGCGGAGCCAGCGCTGGAAGACCCAGACACCCTTCTCGCCCATCGTCTTCTCTTCGTTGCGGAGCAGGTCGGCCCACTTCAGGGCCCAGAAGTCGGCGAATTCGGGCCGGTCGACCAGCCGATCGACGAGCCCGGTCGCGCTTGTCGGGGTCGGGATCGGCCAGGAACGCGCGGACTTCCTCGGGTTGCGGCAGCCGGCCGATGGCGTCGAGCGTGGCCCGGCGGAGGAACGCCGCGTCATCGATCGGGCGGGCCGCCTTGATCTTCAGGGCCCGGAGCTTGGCGAAAATGTGGGTGTCGATCGGGTTTCGCTCGGGAAGCTCGCGCCAGACGAAATCCCGGCTGGTCGGCCAGGAACGCCAGCCGGCTCACGCCCCGCCCTTCGAGGTAACGCACGGCCACCGTCGTCTCACAAGGCGCGCTCGCGTCGGGCGCGAGCTCGACCCGCCCCTCGGGCGTGACGCTCACCCTGGTCGGGTCGCTGACGTCATAGGACGCCTGCCGCGTCACGTCGCGGATCGTGCCGTCGCTGAATTCGGCGGTCACGACGAGCTGCTGGGCCCGCCCCGGCGCCTCGATCATCCGGGCTTCGGGGGTCACCCTCAGCCGTTTGAGCGTCGGCACCTGGCCCAGGTCGTCGTTCGCCCCGGCCTCGATCCAGCCGAGCAGCGTCCGGGCCTCGATCGAGCCGGGCAGGAACCGTTGCCCCCCCTCGTGCGGCACCCGTCCCGTCGGCTTGAGCAACGACCAGGCTCCGCGCGGCTCGGCGCGATCGATCCGCCGGCCGAACATCTCGCGGGTCATCGACCGGAGGTCAAACCCCGGGTCCTCGCCCCGCAGGCTGAGCCGGAACCCCCCCTTGCCGTTGAGGTTACCGTGACACGCTCCCATGTTGCAGCCGGCCTTCGACAGGAGCGCCGCCACATCCTGGCGGTAGCTGACCGGCCGATCGGCGCGGGCCTCCGCGTGAAGCAAGATGACGAACGCCAGCGCGGCGATCCATGCCCTGACGCCAGCGCCCGGCCATGCTCAACACTCCCCGACGGCTGGGTCATTGACGCGCGTCCTCGGGATTCGGTGGGCCCTGTTCATGGTACATGAGACGACCAAGGAAGGATTGCTGTTTAACATAATCGGAACAATCGACCGCTGTCAAGCAGGTCGCGTTCGGCGACAGGACCCGCATCGAGACGGAAACGGCCCGGACGCCGCCACCTACCGGAACCACAGTCGTCGCGGAATCAGGATTCGAGTTCGTTCGTACCGGGTTCGAGTTCGTTCGTGCCGGATCGCGATCGCCCGCCACCGGCCAACCCGCGCGATCGCCACAATCGATACCGCCCGCGTATTTCAAACCCCATTGCTTCACGATCGGACCTGATTTCGCGCGGCTTCCTTCCTTGAATATCGAGTTTTCGCCCGTTTCCGGGGCGCGAATCCGCGCATGGCGCACGGTCGAACGGCCGGGGACGCCTCCTGGGCGGCTCCGGTCGGTAAAACCGACGCGACCTGTACCACGCGACCCTTTACAGGGACGATCGACGCGCCTCCTGCGTGCGCCCGCTTCTGTGCGGCCCGACGCTGCTGGCGGTTGCCTCCCTTCGCGCCCGACGGCACGAACCTCGGGGCCGTCGGGCGCGCCACGATCGGGGTCGAGACCGGAACCGGAGTCGGAACCGGCGCCGACGCCGCGTACTTCCTCCTCGTCCTCTTCCTCCGACAGCGTCTCCAGCTCCGCCAGCGCATCGGCCAGGGCGCCGGATTCGACCAGATCATCCCCTCGTCATCTTCCACAACGGCGACATTCAACGGCGCGACGACATTTGTCTGTGACTCCGCGACGGACTCCGGAGCCGGATTCTCCATCGCGGGCAGCGGAAACTTCGACAGGCGCGCCTCGACCCTCGTCAGACGCGACGGATCGGAACGCAGTTTGAACAATTGTTCGTACGCCCAGCGCCATTCGCGGCTCAGGTCCGACTCGTACTTGCGAAGCCGCTTCGTCTCGGCGTCGGGCTCGACGGGCATCCCGCAACAGGCGAGATCCTGTTCATGCGTATCGAGCGGGCTCAGGGTGGTTCGCTGCTCGTCCGCCAGTCGTCCGACCTCGTCCTTGACCAGGTTCATCAGGCCGTCGCGGTCAACGGCCGCGGGGACCCGGGCGTGACCGTCGCGGAGGATCGGGGACGTCCCCAGCAGGTCGAACGCCAGGTTGCGCTGGGCGTCGTCCCACTGGCCCCGGGATTCGAGCGCGTCGGCGAGTCCTTCCCAGCGGTCAATGAGCCAGTCGGCGCCCTGCGTGCTTCGCTCGAGCCGGCGCGACGCGCTCGGGGTCGTTTTTGAGGCGTTTTCCCAGGTCATCGGCCTGGGCGCGTCGATCGACGTCCCAGAAGTTCTCGGCGCGTTCGATCACGCGTCGGAGATTGGCGATGGCCAGATCGGCCGATCGGTCAAGCTGGACCGAGGTGAACGCCAGTCGGCCGACCAGCTGTTCCTCGACCCGTCCGACGGGCTTCAATTCCGCGAAGTACGCGGTTTTGAGTTCCACATAGGCCGATTGAAGCTCGTCCGGGAGGATGAGCGTGGAGGCGCAGGCTGTGTTTCAGCGAGTTGCGTCGCGAGGCGTTCTTGCCTTCCTCGGTTTTCGGTCCGCCGCCGCGCCTGCGCGGGGCGGGTGCTTCGGACTCAATCGTGTTCTCTTGTGGGCTCGTGATGTCGAGCGCGTCAAGGGTGGCGATCATGGCGTTGGCCTCGTTGGTCGTAAGTCTCAGGCGGTCAACCTGTCAGGTTCCGGGCGCGTGTGCGTGGCGCGTTCGGAACGGGGAACGGTGGCGTCACCGTCCAATCTGGGGTATCGGCGGGGTCTAGAGAAGATCTTCATCCTTTTCGGATGAAAATCTCGGCACTCACGAACATGAGTGCGTTGGTGGGAATCGGTTGGCCACAACCGCCCGTTTCTGGGAGACCTCGCCAGGCCCGTGCCTCCGATCCGGCGATCCGTGCCGGCGTGGGAGAGTCGCCCCCGTCTGTCCCGATCTCGATGGGACCGTCGGACGAGGGTGCCATGGCGCCGACGGAAGTCGGCGCCTCAGGCTCTCGTTTCAGGTTGTCGCACACTCCTGGGACAGGCTCGCCGGATCAGAGCTGACGCATGAACGCGACGAGGTCCGTTTTCTCCTGGCCGCTCAGCTTCAGCTCGAAGACCAGGTTGAAGAACTCCACGGTGTCCTCCAGCGTGAGCAAACGGCCGTCGTGGAAGTAGGGCGGCGACTCCTTGATGCCGCGCAGGGTGAAGGTCTTGATCGGTCCCTGGCTGGTGGCGACCAGGCCGTTGATCGTCTGCGTCTTGTAGAACCGATCGACCTTCAGGTCATGCATCAGGTTGTCGGTGTAATAGGGCGCCGGGTGGCAGGTGGCGCACTGGGCCTTGCCCTGAAAGAGTTTCTGACCGCGCATTTCAGGCGAATCCGGGCGGAACTTCCTGGAGTCAAGCATGCCGAAGAGGTTCAAGCCCGGCGCCGGCGGGAAGTCGAGCAGCTCCTGGACCTCCGTCATGAAGTGAACCTGGCTGCCGCGCTCCAGGGGGTTGACCCCCTTGGCCGCCGCCGACACCTGGTCGCCGTCGAAGTACGCGGCCCGCTGCTCGAACTCGGTGAAGTCCTCGATCGTCTTCAGTGCCCGCTGTGAGCCGAACAGCCGCTGGATGTTCACGCCCCGGAGACTCGTCGTGTCAAGCCGACGCCGGTGCGACTGCGGCCGGATATCGCCCACCAGGTGGGTCGCGCCCGACGTGTGGCCGTTGACGTGGCAGTCGAAGCAGGCAACCCCTTGCATCCCGGCGGAGCTCACCGTCTTGCGGTCGGCCGTGGCGTTGAACTGCTGCTGCGGGAACTGCGTGACCAGCAGCCGCAGGCCCTCCAGGTCCTTCGCGTTGAGGATGCCCCCGAAAATCTCCTGGAAGTTGTCAACCGTCACCACCTTCCCCTGCGACACGTCGCCCAGGTCGGACCGGCTGGTCAGATAGATGGCGGGCGGAAACTCGGGGAGGAAGTACTCGGGCAGATCAAAGTCGATGTCGAACCGCTCGAGACGAGGCAGCGCCTTGATCTCCATCTGCGGAAACACCATGCCGCCAACCTCGTGCTTCGGGTGCGGCAGAGGGAGGAATCCCAGCGGGAACAGGCCCTTCTCGCGGACCTCATCCGGGGACATCGCGGCGAGACTGTCCCAGGTCATCCCCTGGGGCAACCGCGCGGCCGGCCCGACCTGGATGGACTTGCCTCGCGACATCCTGACCCGGGCATCCGGCTTCGGGCTCAGGTCGTACCGTTCCTCCAGCAGCGATTGCTGGCGGGCCATGACGGCCGCCTTATCGGCCCGGTCCTTCGCCATCCGTTGCGCGAACGTCTCCTGACCGAGCAGCACGGGGGCAACCTGATCGTAACTCGACTGGGCCCGTGCGGCCGACATCGGATCCACGACCATCGCGACCGACAGAACAAACAACGAGGCCAGGAGTGGTCGTTCGCGGCGAACGTGAACGTGAACGTGAAAGCGAGAAGGGTCTTTGGCGAATGCGTGCATCGGTATCTCCTCGACGTGGGGCTCTCCGCGACGGCTCGATCCCCGAACGGAGAACGGAGAGCCCGCGATCATCGCATAGAAGTGACGGGCAATGTACCCCCCGACAGCCGCTTCGGCCGGTCCTCGATGCCTCAGGCTTTGAAGAACGCGAGCAGGTCCGCGTTTACCTCATCCTTCCGGGTCGAGCACATCCCATGCGGCGCACCCTTGTAGATCTTCAGTTGAGCCCCTTTGATCAATCGCGACGACAGACGGGCCGACGCACCGATGGGCACGATCTGGTCGTCATCGCCGTGGAGGATCAGGGTCGGCACGTCGAACGTTCGGAGATCCTCGGTGAAGTCGGTCTCGGAGAACGCCTTGATGCAGTCGAACGCCGCATTGAACCCGGCCATCATTCCCTGGAGCCAGAACGAGTCGCGCAGGCCTTGCGAGACCCTGGCGTCCGGCCGGTTGGCACCATAAAACGGTGCGCTCAGGTCCTTGAAGAACTGGGAACGATCGGCGAGCACCGCGGCGCGGATCTGGGCAAATGCCTCCATCGGCAGACCGCCGGGATTGGCGTCGGTCCTGAGCATGAGCGGCGGGACCGCGCCGATCAGCACGGCCCTGGCCACCCGCTTCGTGCCGTGTCGGCCGATGTAGCGGGCGACCTCGCCCCCGCCCGTGGAATGGCCGACATGGATCGCGTCCTTCAAGTCGAGCGTCTCGACGAGTGTCGCGAGGTCGTCGGCGTAGGTGTCCATGTCGTTACCGTCCCAGGGCTGGCCCGATCGCCCATGGCCGCGCCGATCGTGGGCGATGCATCGATATCCGTGGGTCGCCAGGAAGAGCATCTGGTCCTCCCAGGCGTCCGCGCTCAGCGGCCAGCCGTGGCTGAACACGACGGGCTGACCGGTCCCCGGTCCCCATTCCTTGTAATAGAGCTCAACGGGCCGGAAGTTTTTCGGACCGACGGTGATGTATGGCATCGTTGATGTTCCCCTTTCGTTCAACTCGCTAGCTCATCGCCTTCACGGCATCGGCCGTCGACAGGACGGCGTTCGCCAGGAAGCCGTAATTGATGATCGCGGCGTGGTAGCCGTCACCCAGAACGGGATGCCGGGGACCGGCCGTCGCGTCCTTCACCACGGCCACCTCGAAGCCCTGCTCCAGCAATTCGCGCAGGTGGCTCTCGACACAGAGGTTCGCGATCATCCCCGCCAGAATGACCTTGCCGATGTGCCGTTTGCGGAGCTGGAGGACGAGGTCATTGGTCTGGGGGCCCCACACCTTGTGAGGGCTGACGACCACCGTCTTGCCATCCGCGATGAAGGGCTTGTAGCGCTCGAGCCAGTCGGCCCCGGAGCCTTTGAATCCGTCGAGGCTGAGCGAATCGGGGCGATAAAACTCCTTGCCATCGAGCATCATCCTCTCGACGGCTCCGCCGAACCGCCACGCCTGGTCCGCGGGATAGAGGTAGTGCGGCGAGATGAAGACCCCAAAGTTCCGTTCCTTGGCGGCCTCGAACAGCCGCTCGATGTTCGCGACCGTGTCGTTCTCCTTGACGCTGTCGCCCACCATTTCCCATGAGACGCCGTTCTCGCTCAGGACGTCGTTCTGCGGGTCGATGACGACCAGCGCGGTATCACTCTTGTTGAACTCCATGGATGATGCTCCTTGTCACGGTTCGTTGTGGGGGGGAGAACTCGATCGCAGTCGTTTGACCTCGGCTTCCAGCTCGTTGATCCGCGCCCGAAGCGGCTCGATCAACGGGGCGAGCTGTCGCTCCGAAAATCGCGGGTGAATATGTTGCGGGCAGTTGACGTCCCAGGCCACGACGGTGAACACGATCGCCCGCTCCACCCGGCCGGGGTACGACGGGTCATGGAGCTTTTCTTCCAGCGTCGTGTCCCCCTCGACCACGCGGGCGGTGCCCCAGAGTTTGATGCGCCGGCTGTTCGCGTAGTCCATGAGGAAGAGAAACGCCCTGGGGTTCTCGGAGAGGTTGCCCAAGGTGAGGTATTGACGGTTGCCGCCAAAGTCGGCGAATGCGAGGGTCCGCTCGTCGATCACCTTGAGAAACCCGGGGGGACCGCCGCGATACTGGATGTAGGGCTGCCCGTCCGCCGTGGCAGTGCCCAGGTAGAACATATCCAGTTCGGTGACGAACTCGGCCAGGTCCGGAGGGATGGTCGTGGGCCACCCGCCGCCCCGCTCCATCCGGTCGTAGCTCCCCCGGGACCCCTTCCGGGTCTGGATCGCCTTCACTGCGGGGGTGAAGGCGATGTCGCTTGGATACACGCTCATTGTCGGACCCCTCCCTCCGGATCGGATCGGATCGGATCGGATCGGATCGGAGAACGGTGTGTGCCGAGGAACTTCTGGACCCGCCTGACGATAGCGCCGCCCTCGGTCTTCAGTCCAGGGATGATGCGAGAGTCGGGTTTACCTGACGTCGGGAATTCCGGGGTGGTCCGCCGGCCGAGGGCCGGGAGCGGGCCAGAAGAACCTGCGATCGGTTTCGAGGAGGGTGACGTCGTTGATGCTGGCCTCTCGACGTCGCATCAGGCCGCGAGCGTCGAACTCCCAGAGTTCGTTACCATGGCTGCGATACCACTGACCGGCGATGTCGTGCCACTCATACTGAAACCGCACGGCAATCCGGTGGTCGTTGAAGCTCCACAGGGCTTTCACAAGCCGGTAATCAAGTTCCCGATCCCACTTGCCGGCCAGGAAGGTCCGGATCTGGTCACGGCCGACAAGGAACTCGCTCCGATTGCGCCAGACCGAATCCTCGGTATAGGCCAGGGCAACACGGGCGGGATCGCGTGAGTTCCAGGCGTCCTCGGCCAGTCGGACCTTGAGCGTGGCTGTTTCAAACGTGAACGGGGGGGCGATCACCGGGGGAGAGTTCGGGGGCGTGGGATCGGCACTCATTGTTGACTCCTGAGTGTCAAGGTCTGGAGATCATGACTTCTGACGAAGATGTCGGCCCAGGAACGGGCGCATCAGCCCGGCGATCTCGTCGCCGTTTGATTCGAGGGCGAAGTGGCCGGCGTCGAGGAGGTGATAATCCAGCGCCGGGATGTCCCGCTTGTAGGGCTCGGCCCCGTCGGGAGGGAAGATCTGGTCGTGCTCGCCCCAGGCGATCAGCATCGGCGGCTGGCGCGTGCGGAAGTACTCCTGCCAGATCGGGTACAGCGGCGGGTTGCTGCCGTAGCTCAGGAACAGGTCGAGCTGGATCTCGGCGTTCCCCGGGCGGTCGAGCCCGTACTGATCGACGGTCCAGGCGTCGGGCGAGACGAACTCGGGGTGTTTCACGCCGTGGGTGTACTGCCACCTGGTAGCCTCCAGGGTGAGGAACGACCGCAGCGCCTCGCGCTTCTCGGCGCTGTTCGGCTCGCGCCAGTAGGCCTTGATCGGCTCCCAGAAGGCGTTGTCCAACCCCTCGTCGTAGGCGTTGCCGTTCTGAACGACGATGGCCGTCACTCGCTCCGGATGGGCGACCGCGAGCCGGTATCCGACCGGGGCGCCGTAGTCCTGCACATAGAGAGCGTAAGTGGTGAGCCCGACCGCCTGGGTGAAGGCGTCGATCACGCCGGCGAGGTTGTCGAAGGTGTAGGCGAACCGGTCGCGCGGCGGCATCGCGCTCTGGCCGTAGCCCGGGTAGTCGGGGGCCACCACGCGATACTCGTCCGCCAGGGACGGAATCAGGTTGCGGAACATCTGTGAGCTGGTCGGGAACCCGTGCAGCAAGAGGATCGCCGGGGCATCCTTGGGCCCGGCCTCGCGGTAGAAGAGGTCCAGGCCGCCGACGTTCACCGACTGGTGGGTCACCTTGATCGAGCGGGTCATCGAAGGGTCTCCGAGTTCGTTCGTTTGAGGTTGGGCAGCAAACCATTGAGGTCGAGACTTCCGGAGCCGTCGCGTCGTTCCTTCACCAACCGATCCGCGTGATTATGGGGCGGGGGTACAAGCCACATTTCGCGCTGACGATGGCTTTCGTCCTTAACATCTTTCCGATTCAATGGTTAGATCGATGCTCAGAACGGAAGGGATGCGGTCGGGCGGTGGCGCGTATCTCCCCCGCGGCCCGCCGGAATCTGGGCGGTTCCCTCCCCTGGGGATTCCCAGTAAGATCCTGTCTTGATGCGCCTTCGGACCATTTTTCTCCTGACCCGTTGCGCTCCAACGACGAGGAAGCCTTCCATGATCCGCTCAAGTCTCCGCCTGATTGTCCCGGCCCTGTTCGTGTCCCTGAGCCTCGCGGTCTTGCCCCAGGCCCGCGCGGGGAATGGCAACGATGAGGGCTTCGTCAGCCTGTTCAACGGCGAGAACCTGAGCGGCTGGCACGGTGACTCGGTCCACTGGTCGGTCCAGGACGGGGTGATCCAGGGCCGGACCACTCCCGAGACCGCTCTGAAGGGGCACAACACCTTCCTCGTCTGGGACGGCGGTCAGCCGGCCGACTTCGAGCTCCGGGCGAAGTTCAAGATCCAGGGGGGAACTCGGGCATCCAGTACCGCAGCAAGATCCTCGACCCCGCGAAGGTCATCGTCGGCGGTTACCAGGCCGATATCGACGCCAGCGGCCGGTACACCGGCATCCTCTACGAGGAAAAAGGCCGCGGTATCGTCGCCGAGCGTGGCCAGAAGGTCGAGATCGGCCCCGATGGCAAGAAGAACGTCGTCGCCACCCTCGGCGACAAGGAGAGCTCCTCTCCAAGATCAAGGGCGACGACTGGAATGAGTACGTCATCAAGGCCAGGGGAACCACCTGACCCACATCATCAACGGTGAGGTCATGTCCGAGGTCATCGACAACCAGTCGAGCAAGGCCGCCACCTCGGGCACCCTCGCCCTCCAGCTTCACGCCGGCCCCCCCATGATCATCCAGTTCAAGGACATCCGGATCAAAGAAATGAAGTGACGTGACGTGACGCGACGCGGCCGACCTGACCTGTCGTCGGCAAGGCGGCTCGTATCCTCTCTGAAGCAACCCGGGAGCAGGAGTGGCGACTGAGTCAGTCGCCCCCCTGCTCTCTTATTTTTCTGGCAGGTTCTGCCTGGAAATTAAGCAGAGCCATCAAATTCTCGCGTCAGGCGGGCACCGAACGCCGGCACGAACCCAGCGGATTCCGCCGACGCGAACCCTTTTCGCTTGGTCGGGAAGCATTCGGGGCAATCCGACGCCTTGAACATCGGCACGGCATTCGCTTTTCGTGGCAATCGCTGATGGATGGTGAGGGTTGTTGATGGTCGATGGTCCGGGGACCGCCAAGCTGGATGTCCCTCGGTCTCTGAATTGAAATCCGGGTCTGCTTCGCGATGCCGACGGAGCCGCAATCAGTGCCGGCTCCTGGTTCAAGCCCCACGATGGGGAGTGCGAATGCCGATGCCGACGATGCATGAGCGTGAGGTGGTCGGGCGAGCTCGCTCGGGGTTGGGAACGGGTTGGGGGTTGAGGTGGGGCGCGATCGCCTGCGCGATCACGACGACGTCGATCGTCGCGTCCCGGGCGCAACGCAAGCGGGAGCGGGAGCAACGAGGCGTCCCTTGCAGGTCGTGAGCCGGATCGCGATCCAGGACCAGGGGGACTGGCAGATCGATTACCGGCTGAAGTACCTGGGCTCGGCGCCGGTGATCGCGGCCACCGAAGAGGTCTCGGCGCAACTGGAGGGGTGGGTCTCGAACTCGCGTGCCGTCGGCCATGCGGTCCCGCGTCGATCGAGGGTGGCGGTCTCGGGCGGGACCGGGATGCAAGGTGAAGCCGAGGTGATCGCCTCCGAGGATGAAGAAAAGCGTTGCCACGAGCGGGTCGTGGTGCAGATTCAGGGCGAAGACTCCGCCGGCAACCCGGCCGGCCGGATCTTCGCCTCGCCCGTGTCGCCGACGAACGGGGCCGGATCGGAGCCCGACACCGGCGCGAGCGCCAGCGCACGGATCAGCCAGTCCGCCGAGTTGGTCTCGAACGCCACGGCGCAGGTCTTCCGGCTGGTGCCCGGAGGAACGTTCCGGGTCCGCTTGCGGCTCGAGCACCGGCATGTCGTCTTCGGGGCCTACGATCCGCTGCTCGGCAAACGGACCTTCGAGCTCCGACTCGGGGGCCTGGTCTTCGATGACGAGCTCACGCTTGAGCAGGAGCAGCGCGTCGCTGTTCCCGGCCGGATCGTCTTCGAGGTCCCTGAGGATCGCCGCGATACCGAGTTCTATGTCTCGGCCCCCGATAGCCTGCACCTGGCCGCGCACGTTCCGGGCAACGCGTTCTTCCGGTTCCGCGAGGTCCCCGTCCGATATGGAACGACGATGCGGCTGCGATTCTCGTACCTGATCGCCACGGGCACCGAGGGGATCTGCCGGTGGCGTGTCACCCAGTACCGCGACTCGCCGGTCGCCTGGAAGGTCCTGACCGAGGGCCGGCACGAAACCACGCTCCCGACCGTCGGCCGCTGGACCCCGGTCGACGTGATCTTCCGCACCGAGCCCGACGCCACCACCCTGGCCCTTGACTTCCGTATCGAAGGCAACGAGATCGAGGCCGGAGAGCTCTGGATCGACGACGTCCGGCTCGAGCCGGTGGGGGCAACGTCGGTCGAGCCTTGAGCCGAAACCAAACCAAACCAAACCAGATCAAACCGCGAGGGATCGGAAACCGCCGCGACGCGTGCGCCTCGATCCCCCGCAATCGTCGGCGGATTCTCGTGACTCGTGGCCGTCACTTCTCCTCGCCAAGGTGCTGGACATCGAGGTCGGGGGGAAGCTGGTCCTGGAGATCGTGCGCGAGGAAATCGTCGGGAGAGGCCCGAAGGAGGCGATTCAAGGCGGCGCGGGCGTCGTCGATCCGGCCGATGATCCGGGCGTGGTAGGCTGTCAGGAGCTGGAGGTCGGCCGGGGCCTGCTCGACGGCCGACCGGCGAAGCGCCTGGTACTGAGCGAAATAATCGGCCGGACGCTCATAGAACCGTGCCACGTTCGACCAGTCCCAGCCAAAGCCGACAACCGATCCGGTTTCAAGCAGGCCGCGAATCATCCGCCCGGCCTCCTCGTAACGGCCTAGCCCGAAGAGGGCCAGGGCGCGTGCCTGCTGGACATCGGGATCGTCCGGCGCGATGCGGAGCAACGAATCGACGAGCCGGAGCGACGTCTTGATGTCGCCTCGGCGAAACGCCCGACAGGCCGGCTCGAGGTCGGGACGGCGAGCGGGATCGAGGACGTTCCGGCCGCCGAACGGGCTGCGGCCCGGCCCAAACGCGAACGCGAAGGGGTCAAAACCCGCGGGATCGAAGAACGTGACTCCTCCCGGAAGCTCCAGGGGCGGCCTTCCGGGACGTGGTTTGATTCGCTGGACGCCACCGTCGGGGCTGACCACGATCCCTTCGATTCCGTCACGCCCCTGCGCCGCCGATGAACCCCGAGGCGCCCCCGACGAACACGCCGACCGACCCGTTTCGATCCCGGACGACGACGCTCCTCGGCCGCTTCGCCTCGGGAGTCTGGCCCCACGCCGTCGGAACGGCGGCGGCCAGTGCAAGTCCGACGAGGCCCGTCCGGATACGACAGGTTTGCGATAGCATTTTCATAGCATCCTTCATGAATAAAGTTAAGTTAAGCTAAGTAGATGAACTTCGGAAAGGAAAAAGGGACCCCCGACCGGCCGGTCGAGGGTCCGGAGGCCGTATCCACCGTGTCGCTTCATCTTGAGAGACGTGGCGATCAACGGTGGCCCATCCCGAAGTGGGAGAAGCCGCCGAACGACGGGGCACCGCCGGCGAACGTCGGGAGGGCGCGGTTGAACGTCGGGGTGACCCGGTTGAACGTCGGGGTAGCGCGGAAGTTGCTGTACGGGGTCGGGCGATAGTACCCGTTGCTCACGCCAACCCCGACACTTCCGCCGCCATACCCACCCCAGGGGCCATATCCGCCGTTGCTCACGCCGACGCCAACTCCACCACGACCCACGCCGACACCAACGCTGCCGCCGCCGCCCCAGGGGCCATATCCGCCGTTGCTCACGCCGACGCCAACTCCACCACGACCCACGCCGACACCAACGCTGCCGCCGCCGCCCCAGGGGCCATATCCGCCGTTGCTCACGCCGACGCCGACTCCGCCCGGCCCCACGCCGACGCCAACACTGCCGCCGCCGCCCCAGGGGCCATATCCGCCGTTGCTCACGCCGACACCGACTCCGCCCGGCCCCACACCGACGCCGACATTGCCGCCGCCGTATCCACCACTCACGCCGACACCGACTCCGCCGCCGCTCACTCCCACCCCGACCTGGGCGGAAGCCGGGGAAGTCAGTGCCAGGGCCGACAGACCCACGCCGACCACAACCGACACAGGGCGCACCAGCTTGCTGAATCGAATCGCGAACACAGGTTGACGCTCCTTTCGTGCTTGTCTCCCGAACCGTTGTCCCGCAAAGGCAGGATCGAGCCGTCTGAATCGGGTCGGGCCTGGCCGCGAACTCACCCGGCCTGCCGTGGTTGCCGTCTCATTGGCCCCTCCGCAAGGGTTATCAGGAGCGGTGCGCCGACCGGACTGCGCGGTCGCTGCTTTTCGTTCTCGGGCGAGCGTCGAATCCAGGGTATGGAGGGAAGCCGAACGCGATGAGTAAAATCGGGTGTGGATGACAGAGAGCCTATCGACGACGACCCGCACCCAGCACGTTGAAGTTGAAGTTGAAGTTGAACCCGGACCCAAGGGGTGTGCGATGCCTGATTCCGATGAAGATGGGTTCGAGGTCTTGATCCGGAAGGTCCGCGCGGGGACGAGCACGCGGCGACCGAGCTGGTCCGGCGGTACGAGCCCATGGTCCGGCGCGCTGCGCGGGTCCGCCTGACCGACCCCAGGCTCGGGCGGCTGCTCGACTCGATGGACGTCTGCCAGTCGGTCATGGCCAGCTTCTTCGTCCGCGCGGCGATGGGACAGTACGAGCTGAACACGCCCGATCAGCTTCTACGGCTACTGGCGACCATGGCCCGGAACAAACTGGCCAATCAGGCCCACGGCCAGCACGCGGCCCGGCGCGACATCCGGCGGGTTCAGGGCGTCGGCTTCGAGGATCTGGAAATCGCGGCGAAGGAGGAATCACCGAGCCGCGAGCTGGCCGCCCGCGAGCTCCTGGAACAAGCGCGGGCCCGGCTCTCGACCGAGGAGCTGCGGCTGCTCGACCGGAGACAGGACGGCGCCGAGTGGGCCGAGATCGCCGAAACCGAGGGAGGAAGTCCCGACGCCCTCCGCAAGAAACTCGCCCGCGCCGTGGAACGCGTGGCGCGCGAGATCGGCCTGGACGACTCCCGATGATGGCCAAGCCCGAACCGCTCCCGCCGGTTTCCATCCTTCTGGCCGACCAGCGAAGGCGTTGCCGACAGGGGGAGCCGTTCCATGTCGAGACCTTGCTCGCGAGCCATCCCGCCCTTCGCGACAACCCCGAGTCGTTGCTCGACCTGATTTACAACGAGGTCGTGCTCCGCGAGAACCGGGGCGAGACCCCCGCGATTCACGAGTACCAGGCCCGTTTTCCCGACCTGGCGGCCCCGCTCCGCGACCTGTTCGAGGTCCACGACGCCCTCCATCACGACGCGGGCGAAGGGTCAACCCTGAATCCGACCACGAAGTTGGGGGCGTCGTCGAGCCCATCGCAAACGATCCTTGTCACCGGCTCGGACCCGGCTCCGGACCAGGGGCTCGACGACGAGGGGCACGCGGCCTACACGCCGGGCTGGCCGGCTCTTGACGGGTACGAGCTGATCGATGTGCTGGGCAGCGGCGGCATGGGCGTCGTCTACATGGGCCACGACGTGAAGCGGCGGATGCCGGTCGCGGTGAAGACCATCCGGCACGTCGATCCGGTCACGATCTACCGCTTCAAGCAGGAGTTCCGCGCCCTGCTCGACGTCGCCCACCCCAACCTCGTCAGCCTTCACGAACTGATCTCCGACGGCCGGTCATGGTTCATCGTGATGGAGTACGTCGAGGGGTCCGACTTCCTCGAATATGTCCGGCGCGGGACCAGCCTCACCTCGACCCTCGAAGCTCGTGAGGGTCCGTTGACCCGGGGCGCGCCGCCGGGCGATATCGACAGGGCGCCGGAGGCCACACTCTGGGCCGAGCCGATCGACGAGGCCGACACGGGCTCGAACCTCGAAGTGGCGGCACCGAACCTCTCGCCCGCGGCCGTGGAACGGCTCCGCGCGGGTCTCCGGCAGGTGGCCGAGGGACTCGATGCGCTGCACCGGGCCGGGAAGATCCATCGCGACATCAAGCCGTCGAACGTGACTGGTCACTCCTCGGGGGCGGGTCGTGATCATGGACTTCGGGCTGGCGACCGAGCAGGAGCGGGTCGGCCACGACCTGAGCACCGAGGGACAGCTTCTCGGCACGGCCGGCTACATGTCTCCGGAGCAAGCGGCGGGGCTGCCGGTTGTCGCCGGCGAGCGACTGGTACAGCGTCGGCGTGATGCTGTACGAGGCGCTCACGGGGCGTTTGCCGTTCCGGGGCGGTCTGTTCGAGGTGCTGATGGCCAAGCAGCAGGGCGACCCGCCCCCGCCCCGCGACCTGGTCGTCGGGAATTCCCGACGACCTGAACGCGCTGTGCGTCGAGCTGATCCGGCGCGACCCCGAGGCCCGGCCGGCGGGAACCGAGGTGCTCAGCGCGGCTGGGGACCGTGCAGGCCCCGGCAGCCGGCCGCGCGGCCGACACCCGGGCCGGACCTGACCTTCGTCGGTCGCGAGGCCCAGCGCGTGGCGCTGGCCGACGCACTCCAGGCCGTGACCCGGGGCCGCACGGTGGTCGTGTTCGTGCAGGGGCCTTCCGGGGCGGGCAAGAGCGCTCTGGTCCAGACCTTTCTCGAGGAACAGGCCACTCGCGAGGGGGCGGTCATCCTGGCGGGGCGGTGCTACGAACGGGAATCGGTCCCCTACAAGGCGCTCGATAGCCTGATCGACGCGCTGGGCCGCTATCTGCGGCAGACTACCCGTCGCCGAGGTCCGCGAGCTGCTGCCGCGCGACGTGACGGCGCTGGCCCGGGTCTTCCCCGTGCTCCGTCGGGTCGAGGCCGTCGTCGCGGCGGCACGGCGCGGCCTTGAAGTGCCCGACCCCCAGGAGTTGCGGCGGCGTGCCTACGTGGCGCTCCGCGAGCTCTTGGCCCGTCTGGGCGACCGACATCTGCTGGTCCTGGCGATCGACGACCTCCAGTGGGGCGACATCGACAGCCTGGCCGTGCTCTCCGAGGTCCTCCGGCCCCCCGACCCGCCGGTTTTCCTGCTCCTGGGCTGCTACCGGAGCGAGGAGGCCGGCACGAACCCGTTTCTGAAGGCCCTGAGCGACTGGGCGGGCGCTCGTCGATCGACCGGCGCGACCTGTCGGTCGGGCCGCTCGCGCCCGACGAGGCACTCGCCCTGGCCCGGTCCGCGATCGGAGCGGCGGGCATCGACGCCGATCGGCGGGCCGAATCGATCGCGCGGGAGTCGGGGGGCAACCCGCTTCTTCGTCGCCGAGCTGGCGCGCTCGATCCGGGAAGGGCCGTCGTCGGCCGCGCCGACGCCCGTCGGGGCCTGCCCACGACTCTCGACGAGATGCTCTGGTCGCGGGTCGTGGTGCTTCCCGTGGGCGCCCGGCGCCTGGTGGAGGTTGCGGCCGTCGCGGGGGGACCGGTCCCGCTCTCGATCGCCTGGCCTTGCCTCGAACTCACGGGCGACGAGCGCGAGGCCCTGGCCGTCCTCCGCTCCGGGAAGCTGGTGCGGACCGCGGGTGTCGAGGGTGAATGGATCGAGACGTATCACGACCGGATTCGCGAGACGGTGGTGGCTCATCTCCCGGCCGAGGAGCGGCGAGACTGCCATCGGCGGCTCGCGACGGCGCTGGAGGCCGCCGGTGGGGCCGACCCGGAGATGCTCGGGAGGCACTTTCTCGAAGCTGGCGTGCCCGGTCGAGCCGCCGAGTACCTGGCACGGGCCGCGGCGCTGTCGGCCGAGGCCCTGGCGTTCGACCGGGCGGCGGCTTTGTACCGACGGGCCTCGAGCTGCAGCGACCCCGGCGGCGCCGAGGGCCGTCGGCTCCGCGCGGCGCTCGGCGAAGCGCTCGCCAACGCCGGGCGGGGGGCCGAGGCGGCGCCGCGCGCTACCTCGCCGCCTGCGACGGGGCGACCGTGGCCGAGGCGCTCGAGCTCCGCCGACGGGCGGCCATGCAGTTCCTGATCAGCGGCCACATCGACGAAGGGCTCGCGGCGCTCCACGACGTACTGTGGGCCGTGGGCATGAGCCTGCCCGGCACACCACGACGCGCCCTGGCCTCGCTCCTCCTTTGCGCGGACGGCTCCGGTTCCGCCCCGGCGGCCTGCGCTTCACCCCGCGCGACCTCAGCGAGCTGGCGCCCGCCGACCTGACCCGGATCGACGTCTGCTGGTCGGCGGGGATCGGCCTGAGCAATGTCGACTGGATACGCGGGGCCGACTTCCAGGCCCGTGGCCTGCTGCTGGCCCTCAAGGCGGGCGAGCCCTCGCGAGTCGCCCGCGCCCTGGCCGTCGAGGCCGCGCAGGTTGCCACGGCCGGCCCATCGGTTCGAGGTCGGACCGCCCGGCTGCTGGCCACGGCCGACACGCTCGCGCGGGATTCGCAACAGCCCTATGCTCAGGGCATGGTCGCGCTGGCGACCGGCGTCTCTTCTTACCTCGAGAGCGCGCTGGAGCGACGCCTTGACGGCCTGCGACCGGGCCGAAGCGGTCTTCCGCGACCGCTGCACGGGCGTCGCCTGGGAGCTCGACACCGCGCACGCCTACGCCCTCTGGGCCCTCTCGCACCTGGGCCATTGGGCCGAGCTGACCCGACGCCTTCCCGTCCTGCTGGGCGAGGCCCGCGAGCGGGGCGACCTGTACGCGGTGATGAACCTGAGCACCTACATCCTCGCCGTCGTCCGTCTGGCCGCCGACGAGCCCGACGCCGCCCGCGACGAGACCGGCCGGGCGATGGGCCACTGGTCGCGCGCCGGCTACCACGTCCAGCACAACGACCAGGTCTGGGCCACTCTCCTGATCGACCTGTACCAGAGCGAGGGCGGATCGGCCTGGGACCGGATCAACCGGCACTGGCCGATCCTGGCGCGCTCGCTGTTGCTCCGCGTCCAGTTCATCCGGGTGGCGATGCTCGGCCTCCGCTCGCGCTGCGCCCTGGCCGCCGCGTCGTCGGTCACGGGCGAACACCCGCGCGCGGTCTATCTGCCGCGGCGGGCCGCGACGCCGCTCGCCTGTCCCGCGAACGTCTGGCCTGGGCCGACGCCCAGGCCCTCACCACGCGAGCCGGGATCGAGGCGCTCCGCGGGCATCGCGACCAGGCCGTCACGCACCTCCGCGCCGCCGCGGAACGGTTCCGGCACTGTGACATGGCCCTCTGCGCCGCTGTCGCCGACCTCCGGCTCGGCGCCCTGCTCGGCGGCGACGAGGGCCGCTCCCTCACTGAACGGTCCCACTCCTGGATTCACGCCCAGGCCGTCCGACGCCCCGACCGGATCGCCGACCTGTTCGCGCCCGGGTTCCGAAGCGAGAGAAGTTGAAGGGACTGTCGAGCCGGAACGACTTCGAAATCAATCAAGCCCCGGAAAGTGCGGCACCGACGCGATCGCCGAAGTCCTGGGGTTCTCGAAGGCGGGGGGCGGGAAGCCGCTCCCTGCGTGCAATCAAAGAGGCTGTGGGAGATCCACTCGAAGAATATCGGGTTCGCGGCAGTCTGAGCCCGGGTCTGCGGCGGGGTTGCACACGTCACAGCTCGCGGACGACCCGTTCGTGTCCGGAAACGGCGAGCGTGGCCATCAGGCTGAGAATCGCCTGACCAGGGCGCGGAACGCCTCGATCGTGGCGGCGGGGACCTCGGGGAAGTCCTGCCAGAGATACGCCTTGAACGCCGCGTCGCCCACACGGTCAAAGAAGAGGAAGGAATAGGTGACGATCGTGGTATCGTGGCCCCACTTCTCGACCGCGTAGATCGACCCGATCTCGGCGGGGAAGATGTGCATGTCGAGCGTCTCGGTCTGGACGTTGAAAAACGGCCCGGTCTCGGAGAAACCGCCGAAGGTGCCGACCGATTCGATCACCGCCCCTCGGCTCCGCACGAAGACGCGCATCGTCCCCAGCCCGGGGAGGGCTTCCATCAGTTCGGAAAAGACGCCGTCGCGGAGCCTGACAACCGGCCAGATCCCCACGGTGCGGAGCGCCTCGACCACGCTCTGTTCCGGAACGCCGAACTTGCGCGCGGCCATCATGGTCATCCGCGATCGATCCTCGGCGAAGTAATCGCGGATCGATCCGGCGAGGTCCGGGGCGGGGTTGGTTGATTCGTGGGCTTCGGTGGGGGTCGGGGTGGCGTCCATCAGTTCTCGTCGTCTTTTAGAACAGGTCCAGGAGGTCGGTCCCTTTGAGGAGAGAATCGGCTCGGTCCCGTCCTCCCGTGCCCAACGCCACCAGCCTACCAGGTCGCCGCCGTTTCCTGCGAGCCGGTACTCTCGGCCTCCCCCGCCTTGAGCTTGAGGTTGGTGACGCCGAGACCCTCCTTGTCCTGGTTCCGTTTTCCAGCCCTGGGGCGGATGGGTAGGTGGATGGTGAAGCAGGTTCCCTGGCCCACCGTCGAGTCGACCTCGATCGTGCCGCCGTGGTCCTGGATGATCCCGTAGCTGATGCTCAGGCCCAGGCCCGTCCCCTGGCCGACCGGCTTGGTGGTGAAGAACGGGTCGAAGATCCGGTCGCGATGCTCCGGCGTCGATCCCGCAGCCGGTGTCGGCGACCTCGATCCGCACCTCCTCGCCGTCTCCTCGGCACGGGTCCGCACGGTCACCGCTCCCCTCGTCGGAGCAGGCGTCGATGGCGTTGGTCAGCAGGTTCATCATCACCTGGTTGATCTTGGCGGCGTAGCAGGTGACCTGCGGCAAGCGGACCAGGTCCATGATCGAGCTGAACCTGCTTCTTGCGGGCGAGGTTGCGAATGATCGTCGACGGTCGACTCGATCCCGCCGTTGATGTCGGCCTCGTTGACCTGCGCCCTCGTCGAGCCGGGCGAAGAGGCGGAGATGGCCGACGATCTGCTGGATCCGCTTCAGGCCGTCGCGCGAGCGGTCGAGCAGCCCCTTGATGTTCTCGAGGGTGTACGCCATGTCGACCCGTTCGCGGAACGCCGCGATCCTGGAGGCGAGCTCGGGGCGCTCGCGTTCGATCAGGGTCGTCGGCCTCTTCGTAAAGCGCGATCAGGTCGCGCATCTCGCCCACGTCGCGCTCGAGCACCGCGACGTTGTTCGAGACGAACGCCACCGGGTTGTTGATCTCGTGGGCGACGCCGGCCACCATCTGGCCCAGGCTGGCCAGCTTCTCCGACTGGACCATCCGGCTCTGCGCCTGCTTCAGCGTCGAGATGCGCCTGGTGCTCCGAGCGGGCCATCTCCTGGAGCCGGATGTTCTGGGTGACGAGTTGCTCCTCGGCCGCGCTTCCGCTCGGTGACGTCCCAGAAGATCCCCTGAACGCCGATGATCGTCCCGGCCGCGTCGTGGAGGGGCGTCTTGATCACGTGGACGTACTGCGTCTCCGCCTGCGGCGTGACGTGCTCCTCGATCGTCTCGAAGACGAGCCCGGTGTCGATCACGCGCCGATCGTCGTCGCGGTACTTCTCGGCCAGGCTCCGAGGGAAGAAGTCGAAGTCGGTCTTGCCCCGGATTTGTTCCAGCGAGCGCCCCGAGCGAGTTGCAGAACTTCTGGTTGCCGAACGTGAACCGTCCGTTCAGGTCCTTGCGCAGGATGCTCTGGGGCAGGCTCTCGACCAGCGAGTGATGGAACCCTTCCGATGCCCGCAGGGCGTCCTCGATCCGGTTCCGCTCGGCGAGCTGATTTTCGAGGTCGGCCAGCAGGCGTCGATGGCTGCTCTTGAGGCGATGGACGTACAGCGCCGTCGCCAGGACCAGCGCCAGTCCTCCCACGGTCGCGAACCAGAGCGGCGGCCCATCGCGAAACGTCCGACGACGGGAGTGGGAACGTCTCCGCGAGCGCGAGCCAACCCGATCCGAGTACACCCGGCATCGAAATGAAAGTCCCCGAAAGGAAACGGCGCCGTTGATCCGATCACTCAATGGCCTGCTGGCAACGCTATCCCAAGCCGCTCGGGCACGCAACAAGATTCCGCTCCCGCGGGCCGGCGTTGCCGCGCGGCCGGATCAGTTTTTCCCGGCCTCCTCCTCCCAGGGCGCGCCGGCCTCGATCCAGCCCTTGAAGGCGGCGGCCTGGGCGGGCTCGATACGGTCGTATTCCTTGGGAGGCATCGTCTTGGGATCATCCAGCGCGCGGCGCACCGACTGGTAGAGCGGGCTGGCCAGCGGATCACCCGGAACGAGCGCCGTCCCCCTTTCCGCCGCGCAGCATCGCCTCGCGGCTGCGGAGATCGAGCTCGCCCCCCAGGTCCTCACCGTCGCCATGACACGGAAAACAGCGCTTCTGGAGCGTGGGCAGAACGCTCTCCCGGAAGAGCGTGCGGGCCCGCTCGCGCCGGCTCACCCGGAAATGGCTCGTCAACGACGGCCGACACCACCAGACCTCCGAGCGGACTCAGGGTGAGAATCGCGACCAGGGTGTGAGTGATGATCGATCGCCTCATGCGACGTTCACGACGATGAGGACGGAGTGTCGAGCGTCGGAGTGAGGACCGCCGCGAGCCGGGCACGGGTTTCGGGCGTACCCAGCGTGGCCTTGCCGAATCCGGGAAGCGCCCCGAGGTCCCGGGCCCTGGCCTGCGCGTCGGGATAATCGCTGACGAGCATCAACGGCACCGGCACCCCGACACGCGACCCGCGCTCCCGGATCTGCCGGATCGTGTCCAGCCCCGAGCTGCCATCCGCGTCGTTGATCCGGTTGACCAGGATCAGGTCGAACCCTTCCGCTCCGGTGTCGATCACCGCGAGCGCCTCGTCGCTCGCCCCCACGTCCCGAACCTCCGCACCGAACGCTTGCGCGAAGAACCGCGCGATCCGGCCGTGATCGAACCCGCACTGGCCAACGCTCAGGATTCGTGGGCGCGTCATTTGTCAGGCTCGATTCGATCGGTCGAAGGTCGAACGGAATGTGGCCCGAGAGGTCAAGTTATTCCCGAACTGAGCCTGGGATATCAAGTTCTGGGCCGCCCGGCCGAGCGTGCGGATTTCCCGGCATCCATCCAGCGCCATCGTCGCTGGCCACTTTTCCGCATCGTGACGTCAGGTGGTGCACGGTGTTTCCGACCGAGAACCTGTTACCCCGAGATGACCCGTCAACGGGTTGGCGAAATCTCCCAGGGTTGCACGAGTGAAGACATAGAGAAATTCTCTGAGATTTGCCGTACCTTGTTTCTATGTCACCACTTAGCTCATGGTGTCCCGGCATGTCCTGAAGAGGCGCCGCCCGGATTCGAACCGGGGGTGGAGGTTTTGCAGACCTCTGCCTTACCACTTGGCGACGGCGCCTTTTTTGTCCTGAAATCGACGAGAGAGGGTGATCGTATCAACCCAGGTAATGGGACGCAAGTCGAGCTAGCAAGGTTCGCCGTCAACCCCTCAACCTGATGAAATCCATCCGACGGGGCGTCAGCTTGGGGGAGATCGATCCGGACGACAGGGGCGGCCGTCTCCGAGCAGAGCGAGGCCACGAGCAGGACCAGGAATGAGGATCGTTCGGGCGATGGTCCGACCGACCGCCGGAAGGCCGCGCGGGCAGATATCTCGGGCCGTTGAGCGCTGACCAGGATGAGTTCCGGAGGCGAGTTCCTGGAAAATCGGAAAAAACACTTGCAAAGTAATCTCGCGACGGGATAATAACCCTGTGTCATCCTGAACCGTTTGGACTCGTAGTCGGGATGCTTGGATCGATGCGAATGTTCGCGTGTTTCCTCGCTGTGCTTGCCGCCCTGCTTCCACTCGGGAGCAGGTTCCTGGTGGTACAGACTCATCGAGGACCCGCCGCATTCAAGCCGATCAAACCGATGGGACGCCGGTCCCGTCTCGAGGCAACTTACCCTGGTCTCTCACAAGGCCAGTATCCCTTTCGTAATCGAAACCCCATCGACGCGGCCAACGAGACCGTTTTCGACGAAGAAAACTCCACCAAGGTCGAAGATCACGGCATTGTCCTTTCGCCCTTTGGGGCCATTCTCGCCGACGCGTCGAACGTCCTTACGTTCTCTCTCCCACCACTCAGCTCCCATTCTCGATTCCCTTTTCTTAATCCGATTCTCCGCTGCTGAGCCACTCGCGCTCTCGTCATGGTACGTCCCTCGCGTGATCAAAACGTGATGGTGCGTGCAGACTTCAGAGCATCTGGTCGCACTCTGGTTACTGTGCGGCAGTGATTGCTCAATCGGCCGGAGTACCGCGCCTCAAGGGTACGTCGTTGGTGGCCCGTTCCTTTGGATTGGGGTTGGGCTTGGCGAACTGGCTTCGCCCCTTCTCCAGGAACCGGTCGGATGGGATGACTCCATCCCTACCCGATACCCCAACCGAGGGTTGGTGTGAAATCGGCCTCAGGTGATTGTCGAACCCGGTGGATCAACGCTAACCAGATCCATCCTTGACGATGGCGGCGACCCGGTTCACCGGATCCCACTTTCTGCTTGGACCATTGGTGCCCCACTGAGCTTTGTGGCATCCTGATCTTTAAAGCGTGCAAGCGGTTCTACTGTGCGTTCCGTGGCGATGGTTTGAAATTGCCGTCGCCCGAGCATGGTTTTCATGGAGGTTTATTGATGCGTGTCCGTGGCGTGCGACGACCCGGAGATCCCGGCCTGGCGATGCGCTTCGTGTCCCCGGGGGGGAAGGCACGAAGCACATCGTGGGCCGGGATCTCCGGGCCCTCGCCATCATCGTCACGGGTTCGTAATGGCGCCCCGGTGGATGACGTCCGCCGTCCTGGCCGTGTTCGATTGCCGAGACATCACGATACACTCCCGACTGTCCGCCACTCCCGTACCTTGGACGGGTCTCGTGCTCCTGGGGGGGAAGGCACGCGGCCTGTCTTGGGTCGGGATGGCGGTCCGTTGGGAGCCTTCTCTTCCGACGGGTTCTTACACGTAAACGTAAACAGGTCGTCCTACCTCGTTCCTTTCGACGACCCGAAGATCCCGGCCTCTGGACAGACAGCGTGCTCCTGGGGGGGAAGGCACGTCGTCTGCCGCAGGTCGGGATCTCCGGGCCGTCGGAACTTCCAGCATCACCATCATCATCCATGCGCGGAGACACGCGTATTACCGGGTATGTTTCGACGACCCGAAGATCCCGGCCTCTGGACAGTCAGCGTGCTCCTGGGGGGGAAGGCACGTCGTCTGCCGCAGGTCGGGATCTCCGGGCCGTCGGAACTTCCAGCATCGCCATCACCTTGCACGCGCGGAGACGAGCGCGGTTTGATCCCCTGATAATGTCTCGACGGCCCGGTGATCCCGGCCTATGGACGGTCAATGTGCTCCTGGGGGGGAAGGCACATTGTCTGCTGTAGGTCGGGATCTCCGGGCCGTCGGCATTTTTTGGAATGACTCGAAATACGCGAATCGGGTCGAGATGCGCTTGGATCAAACGGTTCGCAATTCGAGACGGCCGACCCGGCCCGCCGGGTTTCGTCACGATCGACGGGCGCGGGCCGGCGGTCGCTCACGTTCCGATCGAGCGGGTTTGTTTGCGAACGTTGTGACCTTGCGGTTTCACCGCTGCTGCTCGGCCTCGAGGGCGGCGACCGCCTGGCGGAGTCCATCACTGTAAGGCTGAAGCCGCAGCGCCCTGCGCAGGGTCTGGAGTGCTTCTCCGCGCTGGTCGAGGCGGAGCTGACATTGCGCCAGTCCGCCAAGTGCTCCAAAGTGGTAAGGATTGAGCTCGAGAACCCGGTGGCAATCCTCAGCGCTCTGGGCGAAATGTCCCAGGAGGAAGTGAGCGATCGCCCGTTGATTATAGGCTTCCGCGAATTTCGGCGCTCGCTCGATCAATCGATTCGAAAGTGCGATCGACTCTTCCAGCCGCTCCTGCCGGATCATGAGCCGGACCTGGTCGAGCGAGGCGTTGTTCTCGGGCGTGTCGGCCCGGAACCAGACGGCCCAGAGCGCTCGATCCGCCAGCTCGCGGACCGCGGCATCGCTATCGCGTAAGGCCCTGGCCATCACGGTGTTGCTCTCGAACGTTCCGAGTAGTCCCAGAGCCAGCACGGCGGCGCGTTGCGCGGTCACATCGCCGGACTCGAGGACCTCGCGCGAGCGTCGCTTCGGTGTAGCGCACCGAGACCCGTTGCCGGAACTCTTCGACATTCTGATCCTGGAGTAAATGCTCGTAGTATTCGACCAGAAGCGAACCCGTGTCGGGGAGTCGCATGCCGGGAACTCCCTTGCGAGGAACCACGGACGAGCTGCCGGCCCGGACCGGAGCCGGTCCGATAAGTCCCGAACATCGCACGCCGATGACCATGATCGCCAAAGCGATCGTGGTCCTGGCCAGGGTCCCCTCGGACCGAATGGCTCCGGCACCCGTTCCGGAAGATTCCCGCAAGGTCGCCATCGGATCGAGCTCCCTTCCCAAACAGCGCGGATCAGGTCGGGATGGTCTGGTCCCATATTGAGCAGAGCACCAAGCAACACGATGAAGTCTATCAATCGCCCGGTCCGGTTTCTATCGGGAAGCGGGTTCCTTCGTGGTGGTCGGAAGGCACCAGGCTGAGGACGTCACGCAGCGCGATCTGGATGCGCTGACCGTCGCTCGAACCCGGTGTGTGGCGGAGGGTGATTCCCTCGACCACGTGCAGGTCTTCGAGCCGGCCGATCAGGCAATGGTGCGGCGTGGAGACCCGGACCTCGCGTCCCAGATGTTCGGAACGGTCGCGCCAGGGGGCGTTGAGCGATTCCGGACCCTGGCGCCTGCCGAGGAGGTAGAAGGCGTCCAGGGTCTGGATCAGGCGCCGGGCCAGCTCCGAGCGGTCCGTCGGCCGGCCCGAGACGATTTGCAGCGACGTCGCCGTCGCGCGGAGCTCTTCGGGAAGGTCGTCGAGCCGGCTATTGACATTCAACCCGATGCCGACGACGGCCGGACCCGGCCCATGGCTCCGTTCGACGAGCACCCCGGCGACCTTGCGGCCGTCAATGCGGACGTCGTTGGGCCACTTGATCGTGGGCTCGATCCCGATCGATCCCGCCACCACCTCGGCCACGGCAACCGCCCCGAGCGCGGTCAACCAGGCGGTCTCGGCCAGCGCGGGGGGCGGGAAGAGCAGGACCGACATCAGGATCGACGAACCTGGCGGGGCCGACCAGCTTCGCCCGCGCCGGCCCCGGCCGGCGGTCTGCTCCTCGGCCAGCACGACGAGCCCTTCGTTAACCGTCGAGCCCGCCCCGCGCGGCCAGGTCGTTGGTGCTCCGCACCCGGTTCCAGACCGCGAGGCGGCGGCCGACGCAGTCGGTTCCGAGCTGGTCCTCGATCTGGTCCGGGCAGAGCCTCTGGGCGGGTCCGCGATACGCCACCCCCCGGTAAGGATGCCGCTCGATTTCAAAGCCGAACGCCTCGATCTCGGCAAGCTCGGCGCGGCCGCGTTCGAGGTCCAGCCCCAGCTCGTCGAGCCGGAGGAAGTCACCCCCCGCGTTCTGAAGCCGGCGCGAACAGGGCGATGTTCACGGCCGCGACATTTCCACGTCCCGGGGTTCCTCGAAATCGAGTCCGATGTCCAGCGCGGGGGCCGAGTGCGTCAGGGCGCCGACGCTGATCCGATCGACACCGGTCCGCGCCAGGTCGCGGACCGCGGCAAGGCTCACGCCTCCCGAAGCTTCGAGCAGCACGCCGCAGGTTCCGGGCATCACGGCGCCGGACCGCCTCGGCCAGGGCATCGGGGCCGACGTTGTCGACCAGAATGATGTCGGGGTCGCACTCCAGCGCCTGGTCGAGCTGCTCGAGCGTATCGACCTCGACCTCGATCGTCGTTCCGGTCGGAGCGTGCGCCCGTGCTCGTTTCACCGCCGTGGCGATCGGCTCGGTCTCGCGAGCCAGCCAGGCGAGATGGTTGTCCTTGATCAGGACAGCATCATAAAGGCCGAATCGATGGTTGTGCCCGCCGCCACACCGCACCGCGTACTTTTCAAGGGCCCGCCACCCGGGTGTGGTCTTGCGGGTATCGAGGATCAGCGCCTTCGTGCCCGCCACCTCGGCCACGAACCGGGCGGTGAGCGTGGCGATCCCGCTCAGCCGCTGAAGGAAGTTGAGCGCCGGTGCGCTCCATCGTCAGGAGCGAACGCAACGGACCCGAGACCCGAGCGACCGCCGTCCCGGGCTCGACCTGCTGTCCATCATCGACGAAGGTTTCCCAGTGCCCGGCCAGCTCGAACCGATCGGCGAGCAGGGCCACCACGGGCAACCCGGCGATCACCCCCGCGCCCCGGCTCACAAACCGCGCGGAGCCTCGGGCCTGGCCCGGAATCGTCAACAACGCGGTCAGATCGCCCCGCGCCCCCAGATCCTCGGCCAGGGCCAGATCCATCAGCGTGCTGGCGTTGGCCTGCTCGGCGGGTCCGAAATCATGCGGCATGAATTTCTCTCGAAAGGAGGAACCGCCGAGAGTCCCTTGCCCAGGTCGCTGACACTCTTGATCCGTCACATCGGCTTGGGGCGACGCGGGCTGGTCTTGCCTCCGGAAGAGCTCGAGGCCTTCCCACCGTTCTTGTCGTTTCCCTTGGTTTTGGCCTTGGCCTTCGCCCTGGCCCGCGCGGAGGTTGCCTGAGCCGTGGCCAGGGGTCGCGCGGGACCACCGCTCAGGGCGGCGCGGGCCTGCATGATCCGGTCGCGCAGGGCCGCGGCCCGCTCGAACTCGAGCGCCTCGGCGGCCTTGAGCATCTCGGCCTCGAGCTCGGCCACGAATTCTTCATTGGCGTCGGTCACCTCGTCGCGGCCGACCGCCTTGCGGACCTCGGCCTTGGCCTGGATCTCTTCCTCGATCCCGCGTCGGATCGCCTTGACGATCCCCTCGGGAGTGATCCCATGCTCCTTGTTATACCCGAGCTGAAGTGCCCGACGCCGGTCGGTCTCATCCAGCGCGCGCTGCATCGACTGCGTGACGTTGTCGGCGTAGAGCACGACCTCGGCGTTGACGTGCCGGGCCGCCCGGCCGATCGTCTGGATCAGCGAGGTCTCGCTCCGCAGGAACCCTTCCTTGTCGGCGTCAAGGATGCAGACCATCGACACTTCGGGCAGGTCAAGTCCCTCGCGCAGCAGGTTGACACCGACCAGGACGTCGAACGCCCCCTCGCGAAGCTCGCGGAGGATGGTCACGCGCTCGAAGGCATCCAGCTCCGAGTGAAGCCACTTGCAGCGCAGGCCCTGCTCCTTGAGATAGCGTGAGAGATCTTCGGCCAGCCGCTTGGTCAGCGTGGTCACGAGCACGCGCTCTCCCCGGGCCGCCCGTTTCTTGGCCTCGCCCAGGAGCGCGGGCACCTGTCCTCGCGCCGGCTCGACCCGGACCACCGGATCGATCAGGCCGGTCGGGCGAATGACCTGTTCGACGATCTCGCCGCCGGACATCGCGACCTCGTAGTCGCTGGGCGTGGCCGAGACATAAACCCGCTGACCGAGCTTCGCCTCCCACTCGTCGAACCGGAGTGGGCGGTTGTCGAGGGCGCTGGGGAGCCGAAAGCCGTGCTCGACCAGGGTGCTCTTGCGGCTGAAGTCGCCAGCGAACATCCCGCGCACCTGGGGAATCGAGACGTGCGACTCGTCGATGAAGAGCAGGCTTTCGGCCGGGAAGAAGTCGAGCAGGGTGTTCGGGGTCTCGCCCGGCTTGCGGCCGGAGAGGTGCCGGCTGTAGTTCTCGATGCCCGAACAGTAGCCGACCTCCAGGAGCATCTCCATATCGTAACGCGTCCGCGCCGAGAGCCGCTGAGCTTCCAGCAGCTTGCCCTGGTCCTTGAGAATCTTGAGCCGCTCGTCGAGCTCATTCTGGATCGACTCGACCGCCCCCTTGATCCGCTCCTCGGGCAGGACGAAGTGCTTGGCCGGATAGATATACATTTCCTTCTGGCGATCGAGCACCGACCCGGTGAGTGGATCGATCACGGTCAGGGCCTCGACCTCGTCGCCGAAGAGCTCGACTCGGTACGCCACTTCCTCATAGGCCGGCCAGACCTCGACAACATCGCCCCGGACCCGGAACTTGCCGCGCTCGAAGCTGACATCGTTTCGATCGTACTGGATATCGACCAGCTTCAAGAGCAGTTCGTCACGATCGATCGTGCCTCCCACGTTCAGTCGGACCATCATCTTGCGATAGTCCTCGGGCGAGCCCAGGCCGTAAATGCAGGATACGCTCGCCACCACGATGACATCATTGCGGCTGACCAGGGCGCTGGTGGCCGCCAGCCGGAGCCGCTCGATCTCGTCGTTGATCGCGGCGTCCTTCTCGATGTAAATGTCACGCTGGGGAATATAGGCTTCGGGCTGATAGTAGTCGTAATAGCTGACGAAGTAGCGCACGGCGTTATGGGGGAAGAACTCCTTGAACTCGCCGTAAAGCTGCGCCGCCAGCGTCTTGTTGTGCGACATCACAAGCGCGGGGCGGTTCATCCGGGCGATGACGTTGGCCATGGTGAACGTCTTGCCCGAACCGGTGACGCCGAGCAGCGTCTGGTGCTTGCGCTCCTGACGCAGCCCCTCGACGAGCTGGTCGATCGCCCTGGGCTGATCGCCCGCGGCTTCATAAGGTGCAACGAGCTGAAAGTCAGGCATCGGATCTCGATCGCGCGGTGCGGTTGGTGATGGCCTCAGTATGAGAGTTTGACGAGACCGCGACGGCCGCCCGAGGCCGGTGCGGGTGCCCACTCGAAGTCGTTCGCCGTGGCGTCATCCGGGACCGACTCGATGTGGAGATGAGGCCGCAGCGCCTTCATCGTCACCGGTCCGATCCCGTCGATACGGGCATCGAGATCCTCGATCGATCGGAACGGAGCCTCGTTGCGGGCCGCCACGATCCGAGCCACCAGTCTCGGGCCCAGCTTCGGCAACACGTCGAGCACCTCCGGCGGCGCCCGGTTCGGATCCACGATCAATCGCGGCGGTACGAGCGGCGGGCCCGCGGTTTCCCCTGGCCCACCGATCACGATGAGCCACAAAGCGGCCAGCGCGCCAAGCACCAGACACCACGTCCGAGCCGATTCGCTCCATCCCCAGAGCGGCGGCGGGCTCGGCACGAGGTTCGGCGTTGATCGGGCCATCCGGTCCTCCTGATCCCGGTCCCGTCTGGCTGGCGATACCGCACGTCAGACAGACGAGCCCTGTCAGTATAAGCAGACCAAAGCTAATCCTCAAGAATGGTCGAGTTGCCAAGACTGCATGAATGGCTGATACTATCGGATGAATCTCGCCCAGATCCGGTGGGGATTCACGGGACTTCGCGCTCAGTCGGTGTTTCAGTAGATCGGAACCGCCCTGCCCACAAGATGCTTACCGTCCCTCATCCGGGGGCTTTGCCCCTAAACCTCGGTGGTGTCCCAGATCCCTTGCACAAGAAGCGATACAAGCCTCTCCCCCCTTTCCCAGGGGTTGGGGGGGTAAGCCCGCCACGAGACCAGGCGGCCGACCAGGCCGACCCCACTTGCCCCCCTTTTTAAGAGGGGGAGAAAGTCCATAATCTCTTCCTGCAATGGATCTGGGACACCACCTAAACGGCCGAGATGTCCGCTCTTGGCAACAGATTGACAATAACTGCCAAGGTGGTAAGTTGAGGGGAAAGGAGATCGCTTATGGAAACCATGAACATCGCCCTTCCCGAATCGATGAAGCATTTCGTTCAGGAACGCGTCGCCGCAGGCGGATACAGCAGCGTCAGCGAATACGTCCGGGAGCTAATCCGCGCCGACCAAAAACGCAAGGTCGAGGAGCGGATCGATACCCTGTTGCTCGAAGGGCTGGAATCCGGGCAGCCGATTCCCGTTACCGAAGAGTACTGGGATGAAAAGAAGCGTAAACTAACGGAGCGTCTCGCCAAGGCCATCCGCCCCCAATGACGCCCGGTTACCACGTTCTCCCGTCCGCTGACGCCGATCTGGACCATCAGGCCGATTATCTGGCTCGCGAAGCGAGCCTCGATACGGCCTTGCGGTTCTATGACGCCGCGAGGACGACCTTTGAGAAGATCGCCCAAAACCCAGGGATAGGCGAAACGCGAGATTCTTTGAATCCCCGCCTTACAGGACTGCGTGTTTGGCGGGTCGAAGGCTTCGTCAAACATCTGATCTTCTATCGGCCCGGCGACGATGATGGCGTTGAAATCATCCGCGTCCTGCATGGAGCACGAGACATCGACCGCGTTCTTGATTGAGGAATGACGACGCGAACCGACTGCCGCAACGCCCTCAATAGGATTGAATTCCGGGCAAAGGATGGTCCAAAGCCTTTGGCTGCCTTCCGGTCGGACCAGCGATTGAAGTAAGTTCGACGGGGGGGGATTCTTGGTGTCAGCCCTCACGCCGCCATTCGGGCGGTACCCGAAGCCCATGAAAAAAACACGAAGCCGATCATTGACGAACAATTCGCTTCTTTTTTCTGAGCAATTCAGTTTTCTTCCGGCTTCTGGGTGAAGAAATGAACCGACACCACGCCTGTTCGGCTCGACGTTTGCAAAACGCCGACGAATCTCTCGGCGAACTACGGCGTGGCGCGTCCCGCGGAGCCAGGGGGCTCGATCTTTCGACCCTCGCCCGCCTGGCCCTCGGTGGTGCGACGACGACGGCGCAGCCACGACCGGGCACGGCCGGGCCGGAGGCCCGACGTGTGGTCCCTCGGTCGTGATCGTCGGCTTCAGGGCTCAGCGGGTCATGATCTCGGAGGTGCCTTCAACTCCGGGCGGGTGGCTCCCTCGACTTGGCCTTGAGCTTCGCGACATGCGCGATCAGCTCCTCCAGCGTCGCCCAGCCCTGCAGGTACAGGCAGAGCATCTCGAAGGTCCGTAGCGTCGGCTTGCCGCCGGTCCAGAGGTGGATCAGCAGGCAGGCGATGATCGCACAGTACGCCTGGACCTGGATGGCCGCCGGGCGGGTGCTCAGCAGGTGGCGGCAGCCCAGGACGTGCTTGAAGAAGCGGAAGAAGATCTCGACTGTCCACCTATATTTGTAAATATCCGCAATAATCTCGGCCGGCACGTCCAGCATCTCGGTGGCGATCCGCAGGATGCCGTCGCTGGGCGGGCCGGCCGCCTGCCCCGGGCGACCGCCCCGCTTGCGGTGCGGCTCGACCTTCACCAGGATCACCCGGACCGGATGGTTCGCCCGCGCCTCGGCCTTGCGCGAGGTCCCCAACCTGACCACGACGTCGCGGAGCACGCCCGCCCGTCGCGCCGCCTCCGACACCGGCCGCTCCTCGACGACCTCATCGAGGTTGCTGTTGTCGCGGATGCGGCAGACGTAGCTGCTGCCGGCCCCGACGATCTCGTTCCAGAGGGCGAACTCGGCGTACCAGCGGTCCATCACGTAGCAACGATCCGGCTGCAACGAGCGTCTCAGGACCTGCTTCTCGTCGGTCTTGCCGCCGTTGATGCCGAGGTGACCTCGATCCGGACGGGCAGTTGACGATCGATCTCGAAGTGGGTGTGGAACCGCCAGCCGCAATGCGCCTGGCCGTTGCGATCACGGAGGTAAGCGGCCTCGGCCAGCGAGGCCAGGGTCTTGACCACGCTGGCGTCGACGGCAGTCAGCACCCGTCGGACAGACTCCTTACCGACGCCGCGGGAGGGCGGGACCTCGGCCCACAACTCGGCGATGATCCCCTCCAGCCGCTCCGGCTCGAGGATCTCGACCGCTTCGGATAGGGAGCCCAGGGAGGTCCGCGGGCAGCCGACCTTGCGGCGGACCTGCTCGAGGAGGCTGGCGGCTTGCAGGGCGCGGAAGGAGCGGAGGACCGGGTTGAGGAGGAACAGGAGGATCAGGGCGCAGTAATGGTCGAAGTGGAGCTTGCGATTGCCGGCCTTGTCGCGCTGACAGCCGACGTCGTGGAGCCGGTCGAAGAGGGGCAGGAGCTTGTTCGAGATACTTGAGCCCCTGGAGTCTACGGTCCAGGGATCGGGCTGTCGGGCGGCTCCGCCATAAGAAGTCTCCGCCAGGATGGCAGTTACTTTGCCTGGCAGAGCCGATAGCGCAAATGCCGTGCCGAACAGGCGTGAACCGACACCAATAATCGTGGACACCGATAATCCTGCGTATTCGTCACAGCCCGACCGCGAGCAGCACCGCCAATCCCAGTCCAACCCCCCCCGAACGGACCTGCTACCACTGACCCAGCGGCCCTCCGTCGTCGGGTTTGATGGCCTGACTCCAGACCTTCTGATTGATACTGGGCATGATCTTGCGGACGCTCCCATCCATCATGGCTAGGTTCATGATACCATGGAAACTTTGACAAAGGTTGGGGTTCGCTTTCATGGCGGTAACGCCGATCTGCGGCAGCGGGTAACTCCCCGTGTAATTGGGCTGCCCATCCAGTTCATCCGGATTGGGCCAGTACGGTCCATACGAGTTCAGATACGCCGGCCAGGACCACGCCATGATGTTCTCGAAGGTTCCTGTTTGCGGATCAACGGTAGGATATCCCGGAAAAGAACCCGCCGTCTCGAATAAACCAATGGTGTTGGATGTGCCATCGGGGATGGTCCCGATCCGATAGGGCGATGACTTCCCCTTGATATTGAACGTCCCACCAGCACCGAACACTTCCAGGTTCATGCAGTAGTTGGAAGTGGCGACTTGCCCGCCCAGGACGGCAATCCCGTTGACGTTTGTTGTATCGTCGGGACAAACATGGATGGGTGAGATTGGGACAAATTGGCTACCCAGATAACCGGGAGCCGTCGTGTTTTGCGTGTATGCCGAATCGATGGTGGACTGCTCATAGTATGGGAGCAATGCGTAAAACGCACTTCCCTCGGCGGCGAGACCCGTCTGCGAATTGACCACCTGCAAGAAATTCGCGGCGGGCAGGAGGCCGTCGAAGCTGGCGCCAAAATGATGCGTGGAAAGCATGAGCTGTTTCATGTTGTTGGTGCATTGCGTCACCCGGGCGGCTTCCCTCGCAGCCTGAACCGCGGGGAGGAGCAAGGCGATGAGGATCGCGATGACCGCGATCACCACCAGCAACTCGATCAGGGTGAAACCACGGAGGCGTGTGGGAACTTGGCGAGACATGGGAGCAGACCTTTCCGCCGGACCGGGCAAGAGGGTTCCACTTCGGCCCTCCGGCTCGCGGCACGTTGCAGACGGCCTGCAAGCGACCCGCCCGGATGCTCGTGGCCGAAGCATCGGAACAGAAACTCGACGGGCAGGTCTTCTGGCTTACGGCTCATATCAGACCCCGGACGGCCTTCCCACCTTGCGGCAGTGGCTTGAGTGTCCGGGGGCCTAGCCGATTACAGCGGCGGCCCCGCGACGGATTCGCACCGTCTTCCCTATTCTCCCCCGCACCGGAGTACGGGCAGGGGCACCTGTCGAGGATCGCGATTAGAGCCGTTCACGCCTATCGTGGTCAAGTGGCTACTAAACATTCCGATCTGCTCGGACTGTTAAGTTCCCCGGAAAATGGGATCTCCCGCACTTTTGATGATCCGCGGTCGTAAAAGAAGTATCCCTTCTCCAGCTCATTCCGTCCCGAACCACGTCCTCGGAGCCTTGGGTTGCTTCCGCTTGAGTTGCTGCGCGCCCCCGATGGGAGTTGCCTCGTCCGTGCCTGTCTCGACGTCGAGAACCTCACCGTCCACCTGACGACCACCGCACCCACGGCGGGCTGCCCGCTTTGCGGCTACGACTCACCGCGTGTCCACAGCCGGTACAACCGCCGGCTCGACGACCTGCCCTGTCTCGGCCGATGCGTGCGGCTTCATCTCGCCGTCCGCCGCTTCGTCTGCCCAAGGTCCGACTGCCCACGGCGCATCTTTACCGAGCGCCTCCTGGGGTTCACCGCTCCGTGGGCACGGACCACCGACCGGCTCAGGCAGGCCCAGATGGACATCGGCTCGTCGCTGGGCGGCGAGGCCGGCGCCCGCCTCGCCGCACGCATGGCGATCGCCGCCAGCCCCGACACACTGCTGCGGCGGGTCAAGCGACTCCGGTGTGAGCCGATAGGGCCACCGCGGGTCGTGGGGATCGATGACTGGGCGTGGCGCAAGGGACAGTGTTACGGCACCATCGTCGTGGACCTGGAGCGCCGTGACGTCGTCGACCTGCTCCCCGACCGCGAGGGGGACACCGTCGCGGCGTGGCTCAAGGAGCATCCCGGGATCGAGGTCGTCAGCCGGGACCGTTCGGCGACCTACGCCGAGGCGGCGACGGAAGGTGCCTCCCAGGCCGTGCAGGTCGCCGACCGCTGGCACCTGCTGAAGAACCTGCGCGAGGCCGTCGAGCAAGTGCTCGGACGGCACTACGCGGCCATCAAGGCGGCCCTCAAGGCCCTGGAAGCCCCTCCGGATCCTGGACCAGATGGCAAGCCGATAGCCTCTCCGACCGACCCAGCGGTACCGGCTGCCGAACCGCCTCCGCCCGGACCGTCGGTCGAGCCGGCCCCGGAGCCGCCGCGACTCCGGGCCAGGCGGGCGAGACGTCTGGAACTGGTCGAGCGGTTCGACCGCGTCCATGAGCTTCGCAAGAAAGGCTACTCGGCCGCCCGGATCGCCCGGGAACTGGGCCTGTCGCGGCGGTCCGTGTTCCGGTACCTCCGGCGCCAGACGTGTCCCAACTGGCACCTCCGGGGGTCACGCCGCTCGCGGCTGGACGGATACCGGGAGTGGATCGACTCGCGGATCGCCGAGGGCTTCGTGAACGCCGCCGCGTTGCACCGGCAGTTGACCGAGCAAGGCTTCCACGGTTCGTACGCCTGCGTCCACGCGTTCGTCACGAAGCGGCTCGGCGCGGCCGGCAAGGAGCGCGATCGCCTCAACGCGGCCGCTCCGCCGTCCCCGAGGCCGCCGTCGACGAGGCAACTGTCCTTCGAGTGGGTCCGACGACCAGAGAAACGTAAGCCTCCCGAACAGGCACGGCTCGACGCCATCCGCGGCTGCAGCGTCGAGCTGGCCGAGGCACTGGACCTGGCGGACGGGTTCGCCGACCTGATCCGCAAGAAGTCGACCGAGACCTTGAGCGATTGGCTGGTACGAGGTGAGGCATCTTCGGACCCGGACCTGCGTCGGTTCGCCGAGGGCATCCGACGAGACAAGGCGTGTGTGCAGGCGGCGGTGATGGAGCGGTGGAGCAACGGCCCCGAGGAGGGGCACGTGAACCGCCTGAAGACGATCAAGCGGCAGATGTATGGCCGGGCCGGGTTCGTGCTCCTTCGGGCACGGGTACTCAACGCGGCCTGAGAAGAAGTCTGTGGCGGCAACGCGGCCGGGACTCGAGCATCCCGCGCCATCAAAAGTGCGGGAGATCCCATTTACCGGGGAACTTAACAGCTCGGACTCCGGTGAGCCATCCTCGACCATGGCCCGTAAAGCGGATTATTCCCGGTTAAGCGAGTTAGCTCACAATTCATGCGTGTAGACGGAAAATGGGACATCGACGGAAATCGTGACGTTCTGATTATCGACAGCGGTCAGAGACGCCTTCTTCGGGTCTTTTCCCTTCAACCTGAATCAGGAAGGATATTGGTGTCAGCCGTTATGCCGCCGTTCTGGCGGTGGCTTGCTCCCCGTCTTCCTCGCCACATCGCCGGATGACCTTTTTCCCTCCCTTGCCCATTTTGTGCATTCGGATTCCCCGCGCACCACGATATTAATCATAAGAAGGCTCACGTCGCGACTTGTCGTGATCCACCAAAATTCACTTTTGGAACATTTTAAAATGACACTGACTCCTGAAGAGCGCAAGGCCATTAACCGGCAAAATGCAGCAAAAATCGACCGGACCGCGTACCGAAGCAGGCAAAAAGCGATCCCGCAGGAATGCCTACAAGCATGGATTTCGATGCGAGATCCTTGCTCTTTCCGGCGAGGACGGCGCGGCGGTCGAACGGCTCGCGGACGAGTGGTACGATTTTTACAAACCGCAATCGCCCGCCGAGCGCGAGTTGCTCGAGATGGCCGTCACCGCCTCGGTCCAGCGCAAGCGGATCGTCCGGGCCAAGACGGCGGTCGTCGCCGAGCAGGTCCGGGTCGCCGAGTTCAACTTCGACCAGCACTTTCGCGACCAGATCCAGGCGGTCGTCGGCCAGCTCGAAGACGATCCCGGTAATGTCGTTCACCGATACCGGGCGTCCGCCGCCGGCTGCCGCTGGCTGATCGGCCGGTGGGAACGCCTGAGCCAGATGCTCGAAAAGGACCAGACCCTGCTGGGTCATGACCGCCACGAGGCGATCCAGCTTCAGGGATACCTGCATTTCACCGATACCCTCATGTACGCCGAACAGGCGTATCTGACGTTCATGCACTGTTACATCGCTCAGCACAATCATAACAAGAAGTACATGAAACTGTTGCTCAGCAAGTACCGGATTCCCAACACCTTCCGGGCGCGGGTCGGAAAAGCTGGATGCCGACGGTCGAACAGTGCAAACCCTGGCTCCGCAACCTGATCGATACCAATATCGCCGAGCTTCGCGAGCGCGAGCTGACCCTGCGTCTGACGATCGAACAGCCAGCGCACGATGAAGCCAAGGAGCGAGCCCTCGTGCCGCACGGAAAAGACGGTGCCGACCTTCAGCGGTATGAACGGATGCACGAGCTGTCGTTTCACAAGGCGTTGAGCGCCTTCGAGAAGGGCCGCGCGTATCAGGTCAAGACCGGCCTGCTGCCGGGGATGCTGGAGCCGGTGGAACCGGAAGACCTGATTGAAGAGGAAGAAGCGATCGCATCGGAAGTCGCGGTCACGACGGAATCGCCGGAAGCGCCGGTTTCGGCCGAGGCCGCGCCGGTCTCGCCGTGGGCGAGCTGCGCCGGGGCGATCGCGTCGGCGCCGAACGAAGCCAATCGGCGGGGGGGAAATGACCGAAATGGTGTGCATTCGGTGGGTTACATCTACACGCGGGAACGTGTGGACGGGCGATCGATCAGGCCGCTTGAGCAACTGATCGAGCACGACCCGCCGCCGTGCATGCGGGTCTTCCCGTACTGATCCAGATTTCTGGATCGGTCGGCGGATCGGCACACGTCAGCTTGAGTGAAAACAGCGATTTCCCGCGAGGGGCGAGTGGAAGGTACGCGCGGGGTGGGAGCACCAGGTCCGGTTCTTCCGGGCGCCCGGCGAGACGTGGTTCCGATTGTGAGCGCGGAAACCGGCCCGGAAACGATACTATTCCTGTAGAGAGTACGACGATCGAGTCGCGGCCGGGGTGAATGCTGCCACCGTTGCGACGATCGAGACCGACGGTGGGCCGAGATCTTTGACAATTCGGAACCAACCAACCGCGTGGAGCGCAAGCTCGTTCACCGGAAAAATTTTTGTTGACGGCGATGTCGATTCCCGGACAATTGAGCCAGCCAGGGAGTTTACTACCTTCGATGCACCATCCGCCCTGCTGGGTGGCTTCCAACGGGAAGCACCGGCGCCACGCATGGCCGCCTTCGATCTCAGGGCCGGAGGTGTTTGAAACGGCGGATCCCCTATGAAACTGATCATCGCTCTGATTCAGCCCACCAAGCTCGAAGCCGTCAAGGAAGCCCTCTCGCATGTCGAGGTGTTCCGCCTGACCGTGATGGACGTCCAGGGGTTCGGACGCCAGAAGGGATACACCGAGGTTTATCGGGGACATGAGTTCACCGTCAACCTGCTCCGCAAGATCGAGCTTCAGATCGCGGTCAATGAGGACTTCGTGGAGCCGACCGTCAACGCGATCATCCAGGCGGGCCGAAGCGGTCCCGACGGCAAGATCGGCGACGGCAAGATCTTTATCCTCCCGATGGACGACTGCATCCGGATCAGGACCGGCGAGCGCGGACCCGAGGCCATCTGATCTGATCTGATCTGATCTGAGCGAGTCGCGGCGCCCCGAATCGATCCGTCGCGTTGACCCCGTGGCGAAAGGGGACTTCCCATCAAGAGATCCGCTTGATGGGAGGTCCTCTTCGATTTATTTTATTGGTGTTTCCTCGGATTTTCATACAATTCAGCCCATCCTTTTGATGAGCGGGGACGTAGGTTCGGCATGATCCGGTCGGTGATCTTTGACTTCAACGGCGTGCTCGTCGATGACGAGCAGGTACACTTCGAGTTGTTCCGCGAGGTCCTGGCCCAGGAAGGGGTGGCGATCGACGCGCGGCAGTATCACGAGCGTTATCTCGGCCTGGACGACCGGGGCTGTTTCGAGGCGGCGCTGGTCGAGGCGGGACAGGCGGCGTCGGTCTCGGGTGAACGGCTCGATGAGCTGATCGCGCGGAAGGGCCGCCGCTACTTCGAGGTGGCCGCGGAGGGGCTCCGCTACTTCCCCGACGCCGCGGCCTGCCTGAACCGGCTGGCCGGGGCGTATCCCCTGGCGATCAACTCCGGGCGCTCCGGCCGGAGATCGAGTTCGCGCTCGAGCAGCTTCGCTGCCGATCGCGGATCGCGTTCATCGTCTCGGCCGAGGACGCGAGCCGGTGCAAACCCGACCCCATGGGCTACGAGCTCGCCCTGGAGGGCCTGCGACGCCACGGGCCAGGCGGCACCGATCTCCGCGCCGAGCATTGCCTGGTCATCGAGGACAGCCTGGCCGGGATCGTCTCGGCCAAGGGGGCGGGGATGTGGGCGATCGGGATCACCCACACCTATACGGCCCCGGCCTTGCGGGACGCCGGCGCCGACGCGATCATCGACGGCCTGGCGATCCTCACCCCCGACTGGATCGAAGAGCGGTTCGCCCCCTTGAGCGTCTGAAGTCCGAGGGATGAAGGGATCAATTTCATGACTGAATCTTCAAATTCCCATTCAACCTCGACCCCCACCGCTCCGGGCCTGCTGCTCTGCCGCGACCTGATCTTCACCTCGAAGGTGACCGGGACGGCGGAGGCATTGGGGTATCGGGTCAAGGTGGCCGGGGGCCTGGCCCAGGCGACGGCCCTGATCGAGGCCCAGGCGCCGCGGGTCGTCTTCGTCGACCTGGCGGCCGGCGAGCTCGCCGGTCCCGCATCGCTCCGGGCCTTGCGAGAGCTGACCGGACCGGAGACACCGTTCGTGGCGTTCGGCTCGCATGTCGACACCGACGCCCTGGCCAACGCCCGCGCCGCCGGCTGCGCGGAAGTGCTTCCCCGGAGCAAGTTCACGGCCGAGCTCCCCGCCCTCATCCGCCGCTACTTCGCCTGAGTCCGAGGCTGTGTCTGGGATGTTTCCGGAGCCAGGTCGATCGGGCGGCCTGGGCGGTCAGCCTTTGTCCCTGGTGGGACTGGATGTCCAGGTCGCGATGACGCGGAGCCAGAGGGCGGCGGCCTCGGCTCCTGGATCGGGATGGCCGATGGTCCGGCTGCCGAGATAGCTGGAGCGGCCCCGACGCGGGGTCATGGTGGCGGTGCTGGCGGCGCCCCGTCGGGCGGCTTCGGCGGCTTCGGCCAGAGCATCCCTGAGCGGTCGGCCGGCCTGGAGCGCGGCCGACAGTGCGTTCGCGGCGGGGACCAGGGCGTCGAGCATGGTCCGGTCGCCCGGTCGGGCGCCGCCCAGCTCGGCGATCGCCTCGCAGCCGGCCTCGAACGCCGCCGACCAGGCCAGGGGGTCGCTGGCCGGACCGGCGCGGAGCCGGGCGCCGGCCCGGAGGAAGAAGATCCCGTAGAGGGCACCGGACGTTCCCCCCAGGGTCTTCTGGAGCGTCAGGCCGAGCGTCTGAAGAGTCGCGGCCGGGTCGTCGAGGGGATACAGGCAGGTCGCGAGATCGCCGCGGATCGCCTCGGCCCCCCGCGCCAGGCTCACCCCGAGATCGCCGTCGCCCACGGCCTGGTCGAGCGCGTTGAGCCGGGGCGCGGCCTCCGTCAGCGCCTGGGCCACGGCCTGTAACGCCGCTTCCAGCGCCTGGCCCAGCGGGGTCCGGGGGGGTGCCAGGGTGGGCAGGTCGAGGGTCGTCTCGCCCATCTCGGGCGACTCGTCCGCCTCGCCCGGTCCCCGTACGGCGGCGTCGTGCCGACGGACCCGGCCCGCGCCGGCGACGCAGGGCCACGCCAGGGCCTCGGTCGACGCATCGAGCCGCTCCAGACGCCGGTCGTCCACCTCGAGGAGCGAGAGCGAGACCCCCGCCATCTCCAGCGCCGAGAGGAACGTGCCGAGGTAGACCCGCTCGAGCAACAGGCCCCGAGCGGCCAACTCGGCCACGGCGTGACGGGCCACGATCAGGCAGCTCCATGGTCGGGGTCGCCCCAAGGTTGTTGACGAGCAGGGCGACGCGACGGCCAGGGCTCAGATTCAGGCCCGAGGGCCCGGCGATCCGATCGAGCAGTTGATCGACCAGGGCGTCGGCCGGCTCGAGCGGACCGCGCCGGACCCCGGGCTCACCATGAATGCCCAGCCCGAGCTCGATCTCGGTATCGCCCAGGATGAAGCCGGGCACACCCGTGGCGGGGACCGTGCAGGCGCTCAGGGCGACCCCCATCGTGCCCACGGCGTCGGCGGCGGCGCGGGCCACGTCGGCAACCTCGGCGAGGCTCAGGCCTTCCTCGGCGGCCGCGCCCGCGATCTTGTGGACCAGGATCGTCCCGGCCAGTCCGCGGCGCCCCGCGGTCTCGCCCTCCGCTTCCGGGCCGTCGCCGGCCGCCAGAGCCACGTCGTCGGCCACGATCACAAGCGCGACGTTGTATCCCTCGGCCCGGGCCATCTCGGCGGCCAGGCCGAAGTTGAGCCGGTCCCCCGTGTAGTTCTTGACGATCAGGAGGACCCCCGGCGGCCCGGCCACCGCACGGATCGCCGCGAGCACGGCGTCGGGGCTCGGCGAGGTGAAAACGTCGCCGGCGACCGACGCGGTCAGCATGCCCCGCCCCACGTAGCCCGCATGCGCCGGCTCGTGACCGCTGCCGCCCCCCGAGATCAGGGTCACCTGGCGTCGGCGGACCGTAGCGGCATCGCCCCGGACGATGACCATCTGGCCCGGCAGACGCTCCAGATCGGGGGGCCAACGCGAGCAAGCCTTCGATCGCCTCCTCGACGACCGCTTCGGGACGATTGATCAGCTTCTTCATCGCCGTTGACTCCCGCAACCACCCTGTCTTGTTCTTATTTTGATCAAGTTTTCACTTCCATGATTATAATCCTACTGTGTTTATCGAGATGATCAAGCGGTTCGGATCGATTCCAGGAGCCGGTCAGCCCCCTGGCATCTCAGTGCCTCGGCCACCTGGACCCCGAGCCGATCGGGCTCGTTCATCGGTCCGCGGGCGGTCGCGAAGACCCGTTGCCGTCCTTCGAGGTCGAACACGGCGGCATCGAGCACCAGGGTCGATCCATCGTCATCGACCCGTCCCCAGGCGGCCAGAGGAACCATGCAGCCCCCTTCCAGCTCGGCGAGGGTCCGACGCTCGGCGGCGACGGCCCGATGGGTCACGGTATCGTCCAGGATCGCGAGCAGCGCCCGGGTCCGCTCGTCGTCGCGGCGGCACTCAATCCCCAGGCGCCCCCTGCCCCACGGCCGGCAGGAACCGGGGCGGGCCCAGACGTTCGCTGATCCGATGATCCAGTCCCAGGCGGCGCAGGCCCGGCCTCGGCCAGGATCACGGCGTCGAGCCGTCCCGAGATCGCCTGGTCCAGCCGGGTCTCGACGTTCCCCCGGAGCGGGACGACCTTCAGGTCGGCCCGAAGCCAGAGGACCTGGGACCGACGCCGGAGCGATCCGGTCCCGACCGACGCGCCTGCCGGGGAGCCGGTCCAGGCTCCGGTGGACCGGGGCGATCAGGGCATCGGCCGAGTTCCTCGCGGGTCGGGACGGCTGCCAGGACCAGCGCGTCGGGCCCCTGGGTCGGCAGATCCTTCAGGCTGTGGACGGCGATCTCGACCCGCCCGTCGAGCAGAGCCCGCTGGATCTCCTTGGTGAACAGCCCCGTGACCGCCGATCGCCGCCAGGGGCGTGTTCCGGTCGCGGTCGCCCTGGGTCTTGATCTCGACCAGCGCGACCACCAAGCCCGGGATGGAGCGCTCGGAGCCGGTCGGCGACCCACTCGGCCTGCCAGCGCGCCAGCGGACTGCCCCGCGTCCCGATCCGGACCAGGCCGTCGCCGAGCGCGATAAGGCGGCTCGCGGATCGAGGAACGGATCGCAGACATCACAACTTACTTCCTTCGGCTCGACCAACGATCACGACGACCACGCGCTCGGCCCCCTGCCCTCTTCAGCGTCCGAGCGGCCGCGCCGCAGGTGGCGCCGGTGGTCAGGATGTCATCGACCAGGACGACGGTCCGTCCCGTCGAGGCCTGGCTTCGGACTCGGCCGGACCCGGAACACGTCCCGCATGCATCCGGGCACGCTCGGCTCGTCCCAGCCGCGCCAGCGGCTCGGTCGCCACTACCCGGCGAAGCGCGCCGGAGCGCCGGAACGCCCAGCCGATGCGCCAGGCGCCGCGCCAGCTCATCGGCCTGGTTGTAACCCGCGCCCCAGTGCCGCCGCCAGTGTAAAGGGATCGGAACAACCCACGCATCCGGCGGCAGCTGCCGGACGATCTCGGCGCCGGGCCTCGACCCAAAGGTCCATGAGCCAGCGGGCCAGCCAGGCGTTTTGCTCGTGTTTCAGCAGCAGGCAAAGCTGGCGGATCGGCCCCTGGTAGGGCCCCAGGCGCAACGCCGCGTCAAACCCGAGGCTGACTCCCCCGGCACCCGGAGCAGCCCTCGTCGCGCCGTCCCCAGGGACCCAGCGGCAGTGCGCAACGCGGGCAGGCGCGCGCCCGCGGTCGAGTCGACGGCCTCGACGGCAGTCCGCACGAAACAGGCCAAGCACCAGGAACCTGGCCCGACTCCGCGCCGCAGATCGGACACTGCCAGGGAAAGACCAGCGCATCGACCGCCTCGAAGAACGAGCGAGACCACGTGCCTGAGCATTCGCGGTTTCGCTCACCAATACCTCGCGAGCTCTTGATACCGACTCGTGAAGCCTCGGCTTCAGGTCCAGGTGACGAGTTCAAGGGGCTCGTTGACCGGTCTTCAGATAAGGCTCGAGCTGCTCGCGCAGGTGGTTGCGGGCCCGGGCCAGGAGTGACTTCACGGCCGCCTCCGAGCGTCCCATCACCTCGGCGATCTCGGCAGTAGCTCATGTCCTCAAACTTGTTCAGCAGGACGGCGACCTTCTGGTCCTCGCCCAGGATGTCGAGTGCCTCGCGGACCACGTCCGAGAGCTCGACCTTGCGGAGCTGGGCCGAGGGGGTGCCCTCGCGTGCCAAGGCGCGCGTCCTCGGCCGGCCGGACCGCCGGCGATGCTCGACGTGTCGTCTGCCGCTGCCCAGCGGCGACCGTCGGATTCCGCCCCTTGCCCCGCAGGTGGTTCAGCGCCAGGTTGTTGGCGATCGTGAACAGCCAGGTCGAGAACTTCGCGCGGGGCCGGTACCCTTTGCGTGCCCGGTAGATCCGCAGGAAGACCTCCTGCGTCAGATCCTCCGCCTCCTCGACCCGGCCGACCAGATGGACCATGACCCCGAGCAGCCGGTGCTGATACCGGTTGACCAGCACCTCGAACGCCCCCTGAGACATCGTCGCGAACCTGGAGCATCAGCCGGACGTCCGGGTCGCGCGCCTCCAGTTGCTGTTCCAGGGACTCTCAGCGGTCACTGCCGGCGCCCTCCTGTCGATCGCCATGCCTCGAAGCTCATGGGATCAGGCCCGACCCGCTCGGATCGAGCCTTGAGGATACGCCAGGCCGTCCTGCGACCGGATCCGGCTCTCCGGCTCGACCCCGATCGCGTAACGCTGGTCGAGCTGACGGCGAAGCTGCCCGCACGCAGCGTCGATCTCGCGCCCCTTGGTCTTGCGCACACTGATGCTGACGCCCCGTGCGCGGACGATCTCGACGAAGCGCTGGATCGCCACTGGACTCGGCCGCTCAAAGGGCAAGCCCTCCACCGGATTGTACGGGATCAGGTTGACATGGGCCTTCCGCGCCGCCAGCAGGGCGGCCAGCGCACGAGCGTCCTCGGCACGATCGTTCACGCCCCCGAGCAGGACATACTCAAAGGTAACCTGCCGGCCGCTCCGCTGGAAGTAGGCATCGGCCGCCGCGACGACCGCCTCAGGCCGACCTTCGCGTTGATCGGAACCAGTTCGTCCCGCAAGGCCTTCGGTCGGCGCATGCAACGAGACCGCCAGGTGATACTGGCGATCCAGGCGCCGCCAGCGTTCCATCTTCTCGGGCAGACCCACCGTCGAGATCGTCACCCGCCGCTGGCCCAGCCCCAGCCCCTCCGGCGTCGGCACAGATCTGGTCGAGTGCCGCGATCAGGTTCTCGAAATTCGCCAGGCTCTCTCCCATCCCCATGACCACAGATTGCGTGACGCCTCTCCGGGCCGGCAAGAGGTTCTGGAGCCGGAGTCACCTGCTCGATGATCTCGCCTCGGGTCAGGTTGCGCTCGACTCCTTTCAGTCCGCTGGCGCAGAAGACACATCCCATCCCACACCCAACCTGTGTGCTGACACAGACCGTCCGGCGCTCGTCTTCGGCCATCAGCACACACTCGATCCGGCGGCCGTCGTGACACGCCGAGCAAGAGCTTATCGGTACCATCAGGACGACACCCGTCGCTCCGCGATCTCGGTGCTGGAAAACAATCCATTCGCTCGTCGAGCCGCTTCCTCAGATCCAGGGCAAGTCGGACATCCCCTCGAACCGATCCGCGCGATGCAGAAACACCCAGCGCATGCACTTGACGCGAGTGGAACCCGCGGTGGCCAGTTCCTCCACCCAGGCCTTGAGCTCGTCCGGCTGTTGCCATCAAGTAATGATCGCTTCATCGAAATGCTCGACCGTGACGTTGCCGAGCCTGTCCTTGTAGCAACCACGACACGATCATATGTACTCGAAACGCGAACCGCCCCGGCCGTCCAGGGGTGTGGACGGTCCGGGGCGGTTTGGTGGGAAAGATTCCGGCGATGACCGACTTTCGCGCCAGAGGCACTATCATGGGCCCGGCGGGCTTAACGGCCGTGTTCGGAATGGGAACGGGTGTGACCCCGCCGGTATGGTCGCCGGGAAATCGCCCGGCGCGGCGGTCAGGCCGCGCCGAGCGAGTCGACATGCTTCGGTGGTCCGGTCACGCCAGGAGTTTCAGCCGGCCGCGTTCGGTGGGCGTCGTCTTCCGATCTCGCACGTGCAGCGTGAGCGCCCTGGACGGACCGACGCGACACGTCGTGTCGACCCGATTGGCGTTCGAAGGGGATCGGGATCATCGCCGTCCGATGCGATCGGCCGTCGCGGTGGCCGGCGTGGCCGTCGCCGGGCGAGGCGGACGGATCGGGGTGGTCAAGCGATCGGCTGTTGGAACTGGTCCGCTGCGGCGGTCGCCCGCCGTACACTCCCAGCCCATCGACCTGGTCGTCTTCCAGGAGCCTTCGCACTTACAGTGCTGGAAACCTCGTCTTGAAGGGGGCTTCGCGCTTAGATGCCTTCAGCGCTTATCCGTTCCCGACCTGGCTACCCGGCGATGCCCCGAGCGGGACAGCCGGCACACCAGAGGTCGGTCCTCCCCAATCCTCTCGTACTAGGGGAGACCCTCCGCAAGTTTCCTACGCCCACGGCAGATAGGGACCGACCTGTCTCACGACGGTCTGAACCCAGCTCGCGTACCGCTTTCATTGGCGAACAGCCAAACCCTTGGGACCTTCTCCAGCCCCAGGATGCGATGAGCCGACATCGAGGTGCCAAACCTCCCCGCCGCTAGGGACGCTCGGGGGAGATCAGCCTGTTATCCCCGGAGTACCTTTTATCTGTTGAGCGACGGCCTTTCCATCCAGCACCGCCGGATCACTAACGCCGACTTTCGTCCCTGCTCGACTGATGGGTCTCGCAGTCAGGCACCCTTCTACGTTTGCGCTCGTGTTGCCCGATTGCCGACCGGGCCGAGGGTACCGTTGCACTCCTCCGTTACTCTTTGGGAGGAGACCGCCCCAGTCAAACTGCCCGATGAGCACGGTCCCGGTCGCGGGCTACGCGACCGGTGAGGACCAGCGTGATTTCAGGGTGGTATTTCACCGTTGGCTCCCCGACGGCTGGCGCCGCCGGATCGCAGCCTCCCACCTATGCTACACAGAAAGAACGCTGGGCCAGTGCCAACCTGCAGTAAAGGTTCACGGGGTCTTTCCGTCTGACCGCGGGTACGTGGCATCTTCACCACGGCTACAGTTTCACCGGGTCCCTCGTGGAGACAGTGCTCCAGTCGTTACGCCATTCATGCAGGTCGGAACTTACCCGACAAGGAACTTCGCTACCTTAGGACCGTCATAGTTACGGCCGCCGTTTATCGGGGCTTCGGTCGCCAACTTCCCTTGCGGTCATCGGCTCCCTTAACCTACCGACACCGAGCAGGCGTCAGACTCTATACGTCCTCTTGCGAGTTGGCAGAGTCCTGTGTTTTTGATAAACAGTCGCTAGAGCCGATTCTCTGCGGCTCACCCGTTGAGGTGAGCACCCCTTGTACCGAAGGTACGGGGTCATTTTGCCGAGTTCCTTCACGAGGGTTCTCCCGAACGCCTTCGGATGCTCGCCTAGCACACCTGTGTCGGATTGCGGTACGGGCCGACGTGTCGTCCCCGCGCGGGCTTTTCGTGGCCGAGACGTTCAACGGACTTCCGGATCGAATGCCGTCGCCCTTGCGGGACGGGGGTGTCTAGCGCCCCGATCCGTCTCGTCTCGGCGTCACTCCGCGGTTCAACCTTCACGCCGGGTGGCGGAATATTAACCGCCTGTCCATCGGCTACGCCCTTGGGCCTCGCCTTAGGTCCCGACTGACCCTGGGCGGATTGACCTTCCCCAGGAAACCTTGTGCTTTCGGCGGACGGGCTTCCCACCCGTCTTGTCGTTACTCGTTCCGGCATACGCACTCGCCCGCGCTCCACCGGTCCTTTCGGTCCGGCTTCGCTGCGGCGGGCAACGCTCTCCTACCATCCTTGCGTGATCCGCGACTGCGGCACGACGCTTAGTCCCCGTCATTTTCGGCGCGGGATGGCTCGACCGGTAAGCTGTTACGCACTTTTGAAATGGTGGCTGCTTCTAAGCCAACATCCCGGCTGTCACCGCGATCCCACTTCCTTTGCCACTGAGCGTCGCTTTGGGGGCCTTGGTCGGCGGTCTGGGTTGTTTCCCTCTTGAGCGTGAAGCTTATCCCCCACGCTCTGACTCCCGGGGTCCGCCCCGCGGTATTCGGAGTTGGGTTTCGGCGGGTAGGCGGGAAGCCCCCCGACCGAATTCCGTCGCTCTACCCCCGC
>CAWGMM010000014.1:122500-712831 GCA_963823685.1 uncultured Isosphaeraceae bacterium
AGCCCGTGCTTCCTCCAGGGATCAGTCAAGCGTTTTACGCGCCTTCTTCCCCCTCGACAGGAGTTTACAACCCGAAGGCCTTCGTCCTCCACGCGGCGTCGCTCGGTCAGGCTTGCGCCCATTGCCGAAGATTCTCGACTGCAGCCTCCCGTAGGAGTCTGGGCAGTGTCTCAGTCCCAGTGTGCCGGGCCACGCTCGCACGCCCGGTAGGCATCGTAGGCTTGGTGGGCCGTTACCCCGCCAACTACCTAATACCACGACGGCCCGTCCCACGACGCCGGAGCTTTGGTCCGCAGGAGATGCCCCCCCGCGACGTCGCTGGGGATTACCCGCAGTTTCCCGCGGCTATACCCAGTCATGGGGTTGGTTACCGTCGCCTTACTCACCCTTGCGCCACTGGCCTTGCGGCCCGTACGACTTGCATGCCTAATCCACGCCGCCAACGTTCATTCTGAGCCAGGATCAAACCCTTCGAAATAGGTCGAGCGCCGTCGCTCTGCCTTGCGAGAGCCCGTCCGACTCGCTCCTCATCCATCAGGGTTGAGGAATTCTAACTGGTCGCACCGAGACGGTTCAGACCGAGTTACCCCGGCCCTACCCCACCGCGCTGCCGGTTGATGCAGTCCGTCCCCACCGCGACCGCCCCAACCGGGACGACCACGACGGCTTCGACGGATCCACGAGCACCACGCCGGCTTCCCTCAAGGGTTCACTATCACTCACTTGACCAACATCACGATCGACCGAATTGTCAAAGATCCAGCTCACACCGACGCTCCGGCCGGAGCGACCACCCCATTGCGGGGCATCACGCCGGCCGTTCTGATCGATTTGCCGTCGTCTTTTTCACCAGCGGCAAGAGTTATCTTAACGCCGAATCCGCCGAGGTCAACACCCTGCCCGGATTTTTCGGATTTCCGGGAGTGCGTCAGCGATACTCGCCCATAACGCTGCGGATTCCGGGACTGAAACAGGTCGATCAAGAGAACGATAGCGAACGATCCGCTGTGCCCGACATTGCCGGTCGCGTGGTGACCGTCGCCAAGTTCTGCGAGGATCGGCGCAGGAGCGACGGGGAGGGGAGTGATCGTGCCCGTCGCCATGCCCATCCAGACCGACTGGGTCAAGAGCGTCCTCTTCGACCGGGGCTACCTGGCCCGGATCCGGGGCGAGGCGATCAAGGTCTACCTGGTGATGCTCGAGGCGTGCGGCGGCATGCCCGACCGGAGCGTGACGATCAGCCTGAGCCAGTTGACCAAGCGGACGCGGCTGTCGTGCCCGACGGTGATCGAGAGCCTGACCGGCTCGAGGACTCGGGCTGGTCGTCTCGACGACCCACGAGCGCGGCAAGGTCAAGACGTACTACGTTTCCGACCCCCCAGACGCCGTCGACCGATGAGTTCAGGTTCCGTCGAGCTGATGGCTGACCGGATACTGTTAATTGATCTGAATCTGTATACGTTTCTGTCCGCCGAACATCGAGGTCGCCGAGCACGAGCCTCCAAGGAGGGTGACCGCAGGTCATGGCCCCCTACTTCTTTCGCGTCGAGCACGACCTGCTCCGCTCCGAGTCGTTCAAGACGCTGGGCGGCTCGGCGATCAAGGTTTACCTGGTGATCGGGCTCTATTCCGACTTCGGGACCGACTGGGCGTATCCGAGCATCCGCACGATCGCCCGCCAGGCGGGGTTAAGCCGGCAGACCGTGCTGGCGGCGATCGCGGAGTTGACGCGGGCGGGGCTTGCTGGCCACGAGCAAGTCGAAGGGGCGGTCAACGGCTTACAAGATCATCCGCCAGGCCCCGGACCGCCACCGAGCAAGAGCAAACGCCGGCGCGAAGGGGATCGACGAGCGGCACCCAGCAGTCTCGGAGTCTCCGACTGTCCTAGAATCTTTAGAGGGGGACGGTCCGAAACTGGTCCGGAATCTTTAGAGGTACCCCATCGACTGGTCCAGATTCTTTCGAGGCACTGGCCCAGTTCCTCGGCCCGGCAGGCCCCGAGGCTGGGCCCGAAACGAGAACCAGGAACGAAAGAGGAAACGCACAGCATCCCGATTCCGGGAACTCCCTTCCGGCTCTCGGCCGAGGGACGGTTGCTGGTTGCTGTGGATTTGCAGGAACTGCTGACGAATCAGGGAATTCCCCGGCGGCTGGCGGAACGCCTCGCGGCGCAGAAGGATCCCGAAGACGTGGCCAAGGTTCTTCTCAACGCGTTTTATCTTCAGAGCCAGGGCAAACTTCAGAACGGCCCCGGCTATATCCGGGCGGGACTCGAAGGAGGCTACGACCTGCTCCCCCAGGTGGCACACCGGCTGGAAAGCCGACGGCGGGAGCTGGCCGAGCAACTCCGCTCGCTGCGAGGTCACAACGCGACCGCAGAGCGCCAGCGAAGAACAACGGACATGCCGAGGAAGCGGCGATCGACCTGGTGATCGAGCGGCCTCACCCCAGCCGAACTCGATGCCCTGGTCCAGCAGGCGGTCGACTCACTCCCCGAGCCGATCGTCCGACGCAACCCCACGCCTCTCCAACCCCTTCGTTCGGGGCAAGGTCTACGAACTGGCCGGCGGCGAACCCCTGTCCTGATTCTAGATGTCTGGGTCTTGAAGTTTCCGGTTCTAGAGACTTGCGCATCACAAGCAGGTCGCGGACCTGTCCCAGCATCCGGCCCTCCGCGCGGGCACGCTGGACGTGCTGCGGGCAGGTACGCGCCGTCCATCGGGCAACTGATCCGGCGTTCGGGCAGGAAGCCGGCGGCTACCGAGCGCGTTATAGCCAAAAAAAGCGTGATCGAGGTAGCCCAGGCCGGCTGGCAGGTCTTTTTCGGTCTGGTTGGCAAGCAGCAGAGCGACAAATCCGCCGGGGCGCAGCACGTCCCAGACGACACGTGCCAGGTGATCAAGAAAGTCGATCCAGGCAGTCAAAGGGAGCGGTGTCGACGCCGCCGTGGCCGTAGCGACCGGCAAGCATGGTGTGATACGGAGGGTCGCAGAAGACGAGGTCGCATCCGCGAGCTTCTCGCGGAAATCCGTCATTTACGTCGCTGCTTTTCGATTTCTGGCGCGTACGGATGTAAGTCATACGCAAGGCAGCGGCGTCCCATCGACTGCGCAGACGTCGAGCGTCGTGCCTCCGCCGGCCATGGGGTCGACGACCAGGGCACCGGGCTCGGTGTAGTAGTGCAGGGCGTGCGCGACGATCGCCGGGGGGATCGAGCCCGGGTGCGGGATGCCAAAGGCCCGGTCGTGCCGGAACGGCCAGACGTCGTACGGCGTGGGGCGAAAGCCCGCGCTGAAGCGGTCGCGGCGGCGCAGGTCTTTATAAGCCGCGTGGATCGACTTGGTCCCGGCGTCGAGCGCGGTCAGGCTCGCCCGCGCGCGGACGTCGCCCGACCGGGCCAGCCGCCAGATGGCGCGGGCCTGGCGGTAGAGGTCCTTGCCGCCGAGCCCGATCGCGCGGGCGACGGCGACATCGGTTCGCCCTCGCGCACTGGGTGCCCGTCGACCCTGTGTGTGATTCTGATCGCTCCGAGCGTCGGAATTCCGACACTCGGGCGATCGTCCTGGTTGATCTCAACGTCGGAACCGGCGTACTGGCGAAGATTGGCCAGGCGATTTCGCCGGGCTTCGGAGGTGAGGAGTGCCTCGAGGGCGTCGGCCTCACGCATCCTCTGGCTGAACGACTTCTGGCGCTGACGGTTGTATTCCAGAACCGCTCGCCTTCGGGCCGTTCGCGTTGTCAGCGTGCGGACCTCGCACGGCACCACGGCGAGCCCCAAGGCACGTGCACAAGCGAGGCGACGATGCCCCGAGAGGACCTCGAAGGTCTTGGAGCCGGCCTCTGGCGCGACAACTAAGGGAACCAGGATGCCGTGCAACTGGATGCTGACCATCAGGTCGTCGACCTCGAGCCCAGGCTCTCCGTACACGGCAAGGCTAAACCGACTGGGATGGAGCCGATCGATCGCCATCATGCGAGGCCCGGCGATCGGGGAGGAAGCTGGGGATCGGGAAGTGTCGACGGTAAGCGATGGTGGCATGGTGGGCATCCTTGTCCAGATCTTCGTCCACGATCGACCGATACCATCAAGCCAGGGCGGCATGACGGCCGATCATCCTGATGACTGCTCATTGGTTTGAGGGGCGCACGCTAACAGAGAAGTCGAGAGTCTGTCCAGCCGGATCGGGTCGGGTGCGAGCCGTACAGTTGGGATAGGCGCCGGGTGCGATCTCGGGCATTCTCTCGGGGATGGTGGGGGATTGTCTCGGGAAGTTGATGAGTTGAGCGGTCGGTTCAGTGAGTCGAGACCAAGGAAGGGCTCGCGCGATCGGGCGAGGCAAGGAGGCCAGGGGGATGTCATCGTTGCGACAGGATCCATCGCAGCGTCCGGGGCCGTCGAGTCGTTCGCGGATGCGTGCCCTGGGTCCGGCTGGTGAGGCGGAACCGGGACGTGTCCTTTCGGTTGTCGTGCCCGCCAAGAATGAGGCGGAAAGCCTGCCGCAACTCGTCTCCGAGATCGCCGCGGCCTTGCGTCCTCTCCGCGATGAGAGTGTCGACGTTCAGGGCGGGCCACGTTCGCTTCCGCTTCCACGGCTTGAAGGCTTTGAGGTCGTGATCGTGGATGACGGCTCGACCGATGAGACGCCGGAGGTTCTGCGCCGTCTGGAAGGCGAATATCCCGAGCTGCGGCCGTTCCGCTGGCGCGGAACGTCGGGCAATCGGCGGCGACCGCCGCGGGCTTTCGCGTGGCGAGGGGGGACTGGGTGGCAACGCTCGACGCCGATCTTCAGAACGATCCCGGCCGACCTGGTCAACCTCTGGGCTGCCCTGCCCGGCCATGATGCCGTCCTCGGCTGGCGGAGCAAGCGCGAGGATGTCTGGTCGAAGCGGGTCATCAGCCGATGGGCGAATCGGGTTCGCAATCACGTGCTCGGCCAGTCGATCCGCGACACCGGTTGCTCGGTCCGGATCTTCTCGCGCGAGATGGCCCTGCGACTGCCGATGTTCCAGGGCTGCCACCGGTTCTTCGGCCCTTTGCTATCTGCGAGAGGGATGCTCGGATCGTGCAGGTGCCGGTGAACCACCGTCCCCGGCCGCACGGCCGGTCGCACTACAACCTCTGGAACCGCTCGCTCCGGGTGATCGTCGACCTGCTTGGCGTGGCCTGGCTGATGCGCCGGCCCGCGCGTCTATCGAGGTCGTTACCGAGCCTCTGGCGGCATTCTACGTGGCCGAGCTCGTGCGCGACCGAAACGGTGACAGCCGATCAGGGCCAGGAGGTTTGAGTCATGGTGACGGTGTCGCATCGGCTAAGCTCTGGCTGATGATCGGCCTGGCGGCCAGGCGCTCTTCACCGCGCGGTTCCTGGTGCAGTGGATCGCCTCGGAGCTAAAGCGCGGACTCGGTCGTGCCGGTCGCGTTCTGGTGGCTGAGCATCCTGGGGGGCCTGACGCTCCTGTCCTACGCCAGTTACAGGCAGGACCCGGTCGTTCATCGTCGGCCAGGGCGTGGGGCTGGTCGTCTACGCGCGGAACCTGATGCTGCTGGGCAAGGCGAAGCGTCGGTCGGTCCGCCGACATCACACAGAATCGCGGACCGAGCCGGGCTCAACGAACGAGCCTCTCGGCCATCCTCGGCATGCCGACATGGCTCGGCGTCCCGAGCATGCTGAAGCGTGTTCTTTCGGGGAATCGCTCTCGCAGCCAGAATGAGGCCACGCGCAGCGCGTCCACTGAGAGTCAGGAAGTCATGCACGCCGGGATTCCAAATTTCCCAAGAAATACAGGGGTTGGCCGTGCATTACTTCCTGACTCTGGTAGCATGTCCGCTCGACGCCGTTCGGTGAACCATGTCTCGGGCTCCGGGGCAGCCCAGGAGTCGCTCGACGGCCAGGCCGATGTCGTCGGCGCGCATCAGGGACTCGCCGACCAGGATGGCCGAGACGCCGGCGGCCTCGAGCCGCTCGACGTCGCGGCGGGTGCGGATGCCGCTCTCGCTGACCAGGGTCAGTCGGGCGGGATGCGGTCGCGGAGCCGGAGGGTCTGCTCCAGGTCGGTGACGAACCGGTTCAGGTCGCGGTTGTTGATCCCGACCAGGTCGGCGCCCGCGGCCAGGACGCGCGGAAGGTTGGCCTCGTCGTGGAACTCGACCAGGGCGGCCATGCCGAGCCGCGCGCGCCGCTCGAGCAGAGCCGCGCAGGGTCGCGTCGTCGAGGATCTCGGCGATCAGCAGGATGGCGTCGGCGCCGGCGAGGCGGGCCTCGACAACTTGGTATTCATCAATGATGAAGTCTTTGCGCAAGAGCGGGATCGCGACCGAGGCGCGGATCCGGGCGAGGTAGGAGAGGTGTCCCTGGAAGTAGGGGGCGTCGGTCAGCACGCTCAGGCAGGCGGCGCCGTGGGCCTGGTAGGTCCGGGCGATGGCGATCGGGTCGAAGTCGGCGCGGATGACCTGGGCCGAGGGGCTGGCCTTCTTGACCTCGGCGATGAGCTGGATCGGCCCGGGGCCGGCCAGGGCCGCGCGGAAGTCGCGGACCGGCGGCGCCGCGGCCGGCCTGGTCCTCCATCTCCTCCAGCGGCATCCGCAGCCGGGCCGCGGCCACCTCGCGGCGCTTCGAGGCGACGATCTCGTCGAGGATGGTCGTCATGATGATGGTCGAGCCTCGCCCTGTTCAGGTTGCCTATCTCTTGGGCTTCGCGAGCCGCATACACGATCGCTCGGTGTCCATTGTAGAGTCCAGGACCTAGGCCGCAAGTCGAGTCTTTGGGAATCCCTGGCGATGGTTGCTTCTGGGAAATCCGGCGCGGCTCGGTGATAATCGCGCAGAACTCGGTGCCGCCGGTCGCACACAGTTTTCGAATTCGAATCTCACCCTTCGAGGAGCCGACCATGTCACGTCCAGATCTGAGTCGTCGTCAGTTCCTGGGTCAAGCCATCGCCGGGGCGTCGTTGACGCTTCGCCATCGGCGGGACGAAGTCGTCGGGGCGGGTTATCGGGGCCAACGACACGATCCGGATCGGAGTGGCCGGCCTGCACGGGCGCGGGGCGGTCGCACGTCGGTGAGTTCAGCGCGATGAAGGGGGTCGAGATCACCTACCTGATCGATCCCGACACCACGACGTACAAGACGCGGCTCGAGCAGATCGAGAAGAACGCGGGAAGCGGCAGCAGACGCCCAAGACGGTCCAGGACATTCGCCGGGCACTCGACGACCCGAACCTCGACGCGATCTCGATCGCCGCGCCGAACCACTGGCATGCGCTGATGACGTTGTGGGCTTGCCAGGCGGGCAAGGACGTCTATGTCGAGAAGCCGTGCAGCCACAACGTTCACGAGGGGCGGATCGCGGTCGAGGCCGCGCGGAAGTACGACCGGATCGTCCAGCACGGCACTCAGAGCCGGAGCTCCGAGTCGTGGGCTCGAGCCGCCGAGATCGTCAAGAGTGGGCGATACGGCAAGCTCCTGGTCTCGCGCGGGCTCTGTTACAAGCCGCGCCCGTCGCATCGGCGAGAAGCCGAACAGTGCGACCCCCGCGACGCTCGACTACAATCTCTGGCTCGGCCCCGCGCCCGAGCATGCGTTCAACGCCAACTACGTCCATTACAACTGGCACTGGTTCTGGGATTTTGGCAACGGCGACATCGGCAACCAGGGGGTCCATCAGATGGACATCGCCCGCTGGATGATCCCTGGCGCCACCTTGCCTACGAGCGTGCGTCAGCCTGGGCGGGCGGTTCGGCTACACCGACCAGGGCGAGACTCCCAACTCACAGATCGCGGTGTTCGACTTCGGTCGGCGCACCGGAACTGATCTTCGAGGTTCGGGGTCTCAAGACCGATTCGCTATCGCGGTCAAAAGGTCGGCAACATCGCTGCACCTCGACGAGGGGACGATCGCTGGCGGCAAGTTCTACCCCAAGGGAAAGGAGAGCGGACCTGGTGAGGCGTTGTCCCAGGTCGAGGCGACACGCGGGCCGGGCGAGAGGCCACTTCGCCAACTTCATCGCCGCGGTCCGCAGCCGGAAGAGCGCGGACCTCAACGCCGAGATCGTCGAAGGGCATTACTCGAGCGCGCTCTGCCACCTGGCCAACATCTCGTACCGCCTCGGCACGAACGTTCCGTTCAGCTCACAGTCCCGCGCCTTGGGCGACTCAAGGCCGCCTACGAGACCCTCGAGACGGATGGAGCAGTATCTCTCGAAGTCCAACGGTCTGAAGCTCGACGGCCTCGAGTATCGCCTCGGCCGGACACTCGCGTTCGACGCAAAGAACGAGGTATTCGAGACGGCTCCCGATGCCGATGCGATGCTGACTCGGGCCTATCGCAAACCCTATATCGTCCCCGCTTCGCTCTCCTGAGAGAGCCATCTCGAAGACATCGCAAAACTCCTTCAAACGAGCCGGGCGCCAGGGCGTCCGGCTCATTGTTTTGGGACTCCGCGCGACCTTGATGATCGCGTGGGGCGAAAAAACGGGAGAAAGCGGTCGCTTGCGCAGCACGCGCGCCCTTGAACCTCGTAGATGGGTTGGTTATCAATGGGTTCACGCGCGGCGGGGCGCGTTCGAGGTAAGGTGACGGGCAGGCGTAGGATCGATCGGAGCACACGGACATAATGAGCCGTGGACATTTTGAGTGAGTTGGCGATAGGTCGAGGCCGGGCTCGACAGGCTTGGAAACCCCTTGTTTTGCAGGGTCGCGAGGCTATAGGACCTACCAATCCGCATTGTGCTCATCGATCGCGACATTCGTTCGGAAGCACTTAGAGAGCGGCTCGCGAGAGGCTTGCAGATCGATCATGCGACCCATCGGCAACACCTTGCGATCGCTTGTGATCATCGATCGGAAGCGCGCTGTACGCTTTTGGTAAACCTTGCGGGCGATCCGGCGATGCGCGGAAGCATTTTTCCATGCGAATCCAAATTTCGCCAAAAAACGTCCCTTTCACGATCCGCCGCGTCTGATATATTGACTAATGATCCCGCGCGTGATCGGGCGGTTTCGTGCCGATCGAACAGGTTTTCTTTTAGGCAAAGGATTCGAAGTCATGGCCGTGAAGAAGAGTTCGGGCGAGACCAAGATCCAGGAGACTTCGGCCAAGAAAAAGGCCGTTGGCAAGAAGAGCGCGGCGAAGAAGGAGACACGCCCAAGAAGTCCACAGTGAGCACGAGCGCGGCGAAGACGGTTGCTCCCAAGAAGAAAGCCGCCGCTCCCAAGAAGTCGGCTGTGGCCGCGGTCAAGCTGACGGCGACCCAGAGCGACCTGCTCAAGAAGATCAGCGAGACCGGTGATCCCGGCTACAAGAGCGAGAAAAAGGCTGAACTGCGAACCATCGATGCCCTTCAGAAGCACAAGCTCATCAAGCGAGGTGCCAAGGACAAGGCGTCGGGGTTCTATCATTACCTCGTTTCCACCACCGGCAAGAAGCACCTCAGCACCAGTCAGGCCGGTGGTGCCAGCACGCCTCCTCCGAACGCTCCCTGAATTCAGAGACACTTCGCATTGGACCGAACGAACCTTGTGAACTCGAACCTCCAGCCTGCCCAGGGCCGCGCTTGGTCGGGGCGGATTCCCGGTTGCTGACACATCTCCTCGAACAATCTCAACCACCCGACGCTTCCTCCGGCCTTGCCTCCGGGGGGAGCGTTTTTGCTTGCGAGAAGCGACCGCTCTCTCATCGCTTCAGCCGAAAGGGATTTTCCGCGGCACGTAAATTGAATGAACAGTCTTGATGCGTGCAACGACGGCCACAGGGGTTGCCGAGGTGGTGGTCATTCTGATCGCCGTTGAAGCGTCCGCACGGCTGTAAGTTCCGCTTTCCCCCCTTCGGGCTCGATCAACGGGCCTTCGACGTGTGCTGCGAGGCCGGTCCCCACCGGTGCGTTCTCTTGTTCGTCTCCAGACCACAAGGCCACAAGCCGCGCTGGCTTGAGGGAGTGGGATGGTACGTCTTTCACACAGCCAGAAGGAGCGTGCTGCCATGGCGAAGACCACCGGTGACGTGATCGTCGAGAAGCTTCTGGAATGGGGCGTGGACACGGCCTTCGGCCTGCCCGGGGACGGTATCAACGGGATCTTCGAGGCCCTGAGAAAGAACAAGGAGAAGATCCGGTTCATTCAGGTTCGGCATGAAGAAGCCGCGGCATTCGCGGCTTGCGGATATGCCAAGTTCACCGGCCGGCTCGGCGTCTGCTTCGCCACCAGCGGGCCTGGGGCGATCCACCTGCTCAATGGTCTGTATGACGCCAAGCTCGACCAGGCGCCGGTGCTGGCGATCACGGGACATACCTACCACGACATGATCGGTACGCACTTCCAGCAGGAGATCGACATCATCCCGCTTTTCAAGGACGTTGCCGAGTACAACCAGATGATCCTGGGACCTCGACACGCGCGGCGCTGGTCGATATGGCATGCCGGTCGGCTCTGTCGTCGCGGACGGTTTCCCACCTGACGTGTCCTTCCGATGTTCAAGACTGGACCGAGTCGGACGAGGAGGGATCGCCGCAGATGGTCAAAGGGCACACATCGAGCGCCTGGCGTCCTCCCATCGTGGTGCCGCAGACCGAATCGCTCAAGAGCGCTGCCGCCTTGCTCAATAACGGGAAGAAGATCGCCATTCTGGCCGGCGCTGGCGCCTTGCACGCGACCGACGAGCTCGAGAAGCTTGCCGAGAGATTGGCCGCGCCGATCGTCAAGCCACTACTGGGCAAGGCGAGTGTCCCCGACGATTCGCCCTATACGACGGGCGGGGTCGGCCTTCTGGGAACGCGCCCCTCCGAGATCGCGATGGAGGAGTGCGATACCCTGTTGATGGTCGGCACGAGTTTCCCCTATCTCAAGTGGTATCCCAGGCCGGGCAAGGCCCGCGCCGTTCAGATCGATGTCGATCCACGACGGATCGGGCTCCGCTATCCGGTCGAGATGGGTTTGACGGGTGATGCGAGGGCCACGCTCCAGGCGCTGCTTCCTCTGCTCGATCGGAACGACGACCGATCGTTCCTGGAGAAGGCACAGAAGGGGATGAAGGAGTGGTGGGAGCTGATGCGCACCCGTGAGACCCGCGACGATGTGCCGATCAAGCCGCAAGTGGTCGCCGCCTGTGTCAACGACCTGCTCAAGCCGGACGCGATCGTGACGACCGACTCGGGCACGATCACCACCTGGGCCGCGCGCCACGTCCACATCAAGCGCGGGATGATGTTCTCGTGCTCGGGCAACCTGGCCACCATGGCTCCGGGCTTGCCGTACGCCCTGGGAGCGCAGGCCGCCTATCCCGACCGACAAGTCGTCGCGATCGTCGGCGATGGTGGATTCACGATGCTCATGGGTGAGATCGCCACGGCTGTCAAGCACGACCTGCCGGTCAAGATCATCATCATCAAGAACAACACCCTCGGTCAGATCAAGTGGGAACAGATGATCTTCCTGGGCAACCCCGAGTACGAGGTCGGCGCTCCATCCGATCGACTTCGTCAAGTTCGCCGAGGCTTGTGGCGCCGTCGGCGTTCGTTGCGAAAAGCCCGAGGAGGTTCGCCCCGCTCTCGAGATGGCCTTCGCGTCGCGGAAGCCCGCTGTGATCGAGGCCGTGGTCGATCCCTTCGAGCCGCCCATGCCCGCCAGTGCGACCGTGTCGCAGGGCCTCAAGCTCGCCGAGTCGCTCATACGTGGTGAGCCCGACGGAGCCAGGATCATCAAGTCGATTGTCAAGGACAAGGTTCGCGAGCTGGTTTGAGACCAAGGAGGGTGTCCCTTGAGTTACCGAACCCAGGACAGCGGCTACGTGCCGATCGAGCACATCGCGGTATCGGCTTACACCGTGCCCACCGATGCGCCCGAAGCCGACGGGACGTTTCGATGGGACAGGACGACCCTGGTGCTGGTCGAGGCGACGGCCGGTGGCACAACCGGGCTGGGCTATTCGTACGCCGACACAGCCACCGCGCGGCTCGTCAACGACACGCTCGCTGGGGTTGTCCAGGGTTGCGACGCACTCTCGATCCCGGCGGCGCACGCGGCCATGGTCGGGGCGATTCGCAATCTGGGCTGTCCTGGAATCAGCTCGATGGCGATCTCGGCCGTCGACACAGCCCTCTGGGACCTGAAGGGTCGCTTGCTTGGACTCTCGCTCGTGTCGATGCTGGGCGCGGCGCACGACTCTGCGACGCTCTACGGGAGCGGCGGGTTCACGTCGTACACGATCGACCAGCTTCAACGACAGCTCGGCGCCTGGGCCGAGCAAGGTATCCCGCGGGTCAAGATGAAGATCGGTACGCATCCCGATACCGATGTCGAACGGGTCAAGGCACGCGCGAGGCCATCGGCCGGGAAACCGAGCTGTTCGTCGACGCCAACGGTGCTTACTCCCGCAAGCAGGCGCTCCAGCAGGCCGAGGCATTCGCTGCGCTCGGCGTTTCCTGGTTCGAGGAACCGGTCTCGTCCGATGACCTCGAAGGGCTTCGTCTCCTGCGCGATCGAGCGCCGTCGGGGATGTCGATCGCCGCGGGTGAGTACGGCTACGACCTGTTCTATTTTCGACGGATGCTCGAAGCCGGTGCTGTGGATGTGTTGCAGGCCGACGCGACCCGTTGCGCGGGGATCACCGGATTCTTGCGCGCCGGTGCACTGTGCCAGGCATTCGGTCTTTCCTTTTCCGCCCATTGCGCGCACCAGTCTGCACTACCAGGCGTGCTGCTCGCTTCCCCCCTTCTGTCACCTGGAGTATTTCCACGATCACGAACGGATCGAGCACCTCTTCTTCGACGGTGCACCCGTCCCCGATCGCGGACAGCTTCGGCCAGACCGCTCGCGCCCGGACTTGGGCTCGATCTGAAGCGCGGCGACGCCGCGCGGTATGCGGTGTCGAGCTTCTGAGTGAGTTGGGCTGCGCCACATTCAACGAACAACGCGATCAAACACGACACGAAAGGACCAGACTTCACCATGGCCATTGCAAGCTCGCGCCTCAACCACCTCGCACACCATAGGTGACCCGGGAAGGCGGCACCGAATGGAAGTCCTGGGACCGCTCTTCATCGACGCTGCGGCCCTGGCGTCCGAGCTTCGGAGCACGCTCCGGGGCGAGGTCCGGTTCGACGCGGGGAGCCGGGCCCTCTACGCCACCGATGGCTCGAACTATCGCCAGGTGCCGATCGGCGTCGTGATTCCCAGAGACCTTGATGACGTGATCGCGACGGTCGAAACCTGCCGACGTCATGGAGCGCCGCTGCTGTCGCGTGGCGGCGGCACCAGCCTCACCGGCGGTTGTTGCAACGTTGCCGTGGTCATGGACTGGTCGAAGTATCTCCACCATGTCCTCGCGATCGATCCCGAGAAGAAGCTTGCGCGGGTGCAACCCGGCACCGTGCTCGATCACCTTCGCAACGCGGCCGAGCTCTACCATCTCACGTTCGCCCCCGACCCCTCGACGCACAATCACTGCACGCTCGGCGGCATGATGGGGAACAATTCATGCGGGGTTCATTCGATCATGGGCCTGGGCACCGGCCGGACCTCCGACCAGGTCCACGAGCTCGACATCCTGCTCTACGACGGCACCCGGATGACCGTGGGGCCCACCAATGATGCCGAGCTCGAGCGTATCATCCATGCGGGAGGACGCAGAGGAGAGATCTACGGCAAGCTCAAGGATCTGCGCGACCGGTTCGCCCCGTTGATTCGCCAGCGCTATCCCCAGGACGTTCCGCGCCGGGTTTCGGGTTACAACCTCAACGATCTCCTGCCCGAGCGCGGCTTCCATGTGGCCCGAGCGCTAGTGGGGACCGAAGGGACGTGTGTCACGATCCTCGAAGCTTCGTTGCACCTGGTACCCAGCCCGCCGAAGCGTACGGTGCTGGTCCTCGGATATCCCGACGTCTACCACGCCGGCGATCACGTCACCGAGATCATGGAGTTCGGCCCGATCGGTCTGGAGGGGCTCGATGACGTCCTCGTCGGGGACATGAAAAAGAAGAATATCCACCCCCAGGACATCACCCTCCTACCCGACGGAAAGGGCTGGCTTCTGGTTCAGTTCGGTGGCGAATCGAAGGAAGAGGCCGACGATAAGGCCCGTCGGCTGATGGATCATCTCAAGCACAAGCAGGGCTCGGGCGCTCCGTCGATGATGCTTTACGATGACCCTGAGAAGGAAAAGCACCTCTGGAAGGTTCGCGAGTCGGGCCTGGGAGCGACGGCCCGGATTCCCGGTGAGCCCGATGCGTGGGAGGGCTGGGAAGATTCGGCCGTCCCCCCCGCGAAGGTCGGGTCGTATCTCCGCGATCTTCGGCAGCTCCTTCAGAAACACGGTTATAACTGTGCACTTTACGGACACTTCGGTCAGGGATGCATTCACACCCGGATCGACTTCGACCTGAAGACGACCGTGGGGGTTGAGAAGTTCCGCGGGTTTTTGAGCGACGCGGCCGACCTGGTTGTCAGCTACGGGGGCTCGATCTCGGGCGAGCACGGCGATGGTCAGTCGAAGGCGGCGCTTTTGCCCAGGATGTTTGGGCCCGAGATTGTCGAGGCGTTCCGCCAGTTCAAGGCGATCTGGGATCCCGACAACAAGATGAACCCGCACAAGGTCGTTGATCCGTACCTGCCGGGCGAGAACCTCCGCCTGGGTCCGCACTACCGGCCGCCGCAGGTCGAGACGCACTTCAAGTTCATGGACGACCACGGCAGCTTCGCCTATGCCACGGAACGATGCGTCGGGGTTGGTGAGTGCCGCAAGGAAGAGAATGGAACCATGTGCCCGAGCTACATGGTCACCAAGGAGGAGATGCATTCGACACGCGGCCGTACGCACTTGCTGTTCGAGATGCTCCAGGGCGATCCGATGCAGGAAGGCTGGAAGTCGGAGCCGGTGCGCAAGGCGCTCGACCTGTGCCTGGCGTGCAAGGGGTGTCGGACCGAATGCCCGATGAATGTCGACATGGCGACGTACAAGGCCGAGTTCCTGTCACACTACTACGAGGGTCGAGTTCGGCCGCGCCATGCGTACAGCATGGGCCTGATCTACTGGTGGGCGCGGCTGGCGTCGATGGCTCCTGGCGTGGTCAACATCCTGTCGCACGCGCCAGTTCTGGGGTCACTCTTGCAATGGGCCGGTGGGATCTCGACCCGTCGCAAGATGCCGGCGTTTGCTCCTGAAACGTTCAAGAGCTGGTTCTTCCGTCGCCCGCCGCGAAACGTGGGCAAGCCGCGCGTGATCCTCTGGCCCGATACATTCAACAACCATTTCCATCCTCAAACCGCAAAGGCCGCGGTCGAAGTCCTGGAAACGGCCGGGTTCCATGTGGTCGTCCCGAAGCGTTCTCTGTGCTGTGGCCGTCCGCTATACGACTTCGGCATGCTCCACACCGCGAAGCATTTGCTGCGGCAGATCCTCGATGAGCTCCGCCCCGAGATCGAGGCGAGCACGCCGATCGTGGGCCTGGAGCCGAGCTGCGTGGCCGTTTTTCGCGACGAGCTCGGCAACCTCTTCCCGATGGACGAGGACGCCCGGCGGCTCGCCAGGCAGACGTTTCTGCTGAGCGAGTTTCTCGAGCAGAAAGCCAGAGACTTCCCGATCCCCCAACTGAACCGCAAAGCGCTGGTTCATGGCCACTGTCACCACGAGCACGTCATGACGTTCAAGGACGAGACGTCGGTGCTCGATCGTCTGGGGCTGGACTACCGGAAACTCGATTCGGGCTGCTGCGGCATGGCGGGCTCGTTCGGGTTCGAGAGAGGCCACTACGACGTCTCGGTCGCCGTGGGAGAGCGTAAGCTTCTGCCGTCAGTGCGCCAGGCGGACGACAAGACCCTGATCGTGGCCGATGGGTTCAGTTGCCGCGAGCAGATCGCCGGCCTGACCGATCGAGGCGCCCTGCACCTGGCGCAGGTGATCCAGATGGCGCTCCGTGAAGGGCCGCACGGACCGTCACGCGACGGCTTACCCGAGTCGGACTATGAACCTCTGGGTCGCTGGCAACCGTCGCCGTCACCAGTGGCGTATGCCACCGTCATCGGCGCCGGACTGTTGCTGGGCGTGGGGGTCGTCTGGGCCTTGAGTCGGAAGCTAACTTCACCATCTGGTTCCACGGCGTTGAGGATGAATCAACGATGAAATCGAAACGAATCCACGAGCACCAGGGTGAGCAGACCTTTGCCTTGATCTTCGAGACCGGTGATGAGGTGATGGCGAACCTCGTCGCCTTTGCCCGCGAGTACCACCTAGGCGCTGCCCATCTGACAGCCATCGGTGCCCTGAGCGAGGTCACGCTCGGCTACTTCGACTGGGAGGCCAAGGAGTATAAGAAGATCCCGGTCCGCGAGCAGGTCGAGGTCCTCTCGCTGATCGGGGACGTAGCCCTCAAGGACGACGAGCCCCAGGTGCACGCGCACATCGTCGTTGGCCGTTCCGACGGCAGCACGCGAGGCGGCCACCTCGTGGAAGGGCGCGTTCGACCGACCCTCGAGGTCATCCTGACCGAGTTGCCCCGCCATCTGCACAAGCAGGTCGACCCGGAGTCGGGCCTGGCCCTGATCCGGATCTAAGCCAGGCCTCGTGGCACCTGACGAGGAAAGTGTGCGACGCAACCAGAAAATATAAATATGCAAATAATATCAAAAGTAGTAATGATCACAGGTGCATCGGCGGGAGTCGGCCGGGCGACGGCTCGCGCCTACGCCAGGTGTGGGGCGCAGGATTGGACTGCTGGCACGAGGCCGCGACGGTCTGGAAGGAACCCGGAGCGACGTCCAGGCACTTGGCGGCGAGGCGCTGGTGCTTCCCGCCGATGTCGCCGATGCCGAGGCAGTCGAGGCTGCCGCCTCAGCCGTCGAGCAGGCGTTCGGACCGATCGATGTCTGGGTCAACAACGCGATGGTCTCTGTCTTCTCACCCGTCGCCCAGATGTCGGCGGAAGAATACAGGCGGGTCACGGAAGTGACTTACCTGGGTCAGGTTCATGGAACGCTTTCGGCGCTCCGGCGGATGAAGCCGCGCGATCGAGGGACGATCGTCCTCGTCGGTTCAGCACTGGCACACCGGGGAATACCGCTCCAGTCGGCGTACTGCGCGGCCAAGCACGCGCTCGAGGGGTTCTTCGACTCGCTTCGCTCCGAACTGATCCACGATCAGAGCCGTGTTCGTGTGACCATGGTACAGATGCCCGCCCTGAACACCCCACAGTTCGGGTGGGTCAAGAGCCGGCTCCCGCGGAAGCCTCAGCCGGTGCCGCCGATCTATCAGCCCGAGGTAGCGGCCGAGGCGATTCTCTGGGCTGCGAACCATGACCGCCGCGAGGTCTGGGTCGGCTGGCCGACGGTCGAGGCGATTATCGGGAACCGCATTGCGCCGGGCTTGCTCGACCATTATCTCGCCCATTTCGGCTACGATTCTCAGCAGACCGACGAGCCGGCCAACCCCAACCAACCGAACAATCTCTGGGAACCCTTGCCGGTCGATGCCGGGGCGCACGGTGTTTTCGATGCCCGCTCGCGGAATCACTCGACCGAGTTCTGGCTCAGCAAGAACCGGGAATGGCTCGCCATGGCCGGGCTGGGAGTTGGGCTGGGGTTGGCGTGCGCGAGGCTGGCCAGTCGAGGTGATGGCAAAGTTCGCAAGAGAATTGTAGGGTAGGCTTCAGCCTCTCATTCTCGAGGGTGATGGGCTGAAGACTACCCTTAAAGCGGAAGGCAGACAGCGCGGCTACTTCCCGGGGCGACTACTTCCCGGGAATATGCAGCAGGTCGCGCGTGAAGTAGTCGTTCAGGGTCAGGGCGATGAGGATCGCCGAGCCAGAGGAACGCGGCGGTCGAGAAGACCCAGGTGAGCCGCTCGCTGTAATACGACGTGCATGAAGATCAGGAGGATCATCACCGCCTTCGCCACCGCGATGATCATCGTGAGCGTGAAGTTGAACCACCCCAGGTCGATGAATGCCGCTCCCACCGTAGCGATCAGCAGCACCAGCAGCGCGACGTAAACGGCGATGTAGTTCCTGACGGGCAGGACGTGGACATGGTTGTGGTCCACGGCAAACGTCTTTGCGTGAGTATTTGTTGTCATTTGTGGTGAGATCGATCAGGTAGAGGAGTGGGAAGAGGAAGACCCAGACCATGTCGACGAAGTGCCAGTAGAGCCCGGTACACTCCAGCGGAGTGTAGTACGCGGGGGTGAACCGGCCCGCGGCGGGCCAGGACGATCATCCAGATCATCACGCCGATGCCGATGACCATGTGGGTCGCGTGCAGCCCGGTCATGAAGAAGTAGAAGACGAAGAAGAGCTCGCGTCTGCTTGATCACCAGAGCGGCGTGGCCGCCGCGGGATCTCGAGGTGCTCCTCGGTAGCTGAAGTTCAGCCCTGGGCACGAGATGTTCCTCGTACTCGAGGTAGTACTCGAACGCCTTGATGCCGAGGAACATGGTGGCCAGGAGGATGGTCGCAGCAGGTACAGGATCTGATTGCTGCGCCTTGCCCGGCTGGCCGGCGCGGACGGCCAGGGCCATGGTCAGGCTGCTGGTAAGCAGGACGAAGGTGTTGATCGTCCCCAGGGTGATGCTCAGGTGGCGGCAGGCCGCGCGCGAACGCCGTCGGGTCGGTGAACCGGTAGATGACGAACCCGGCGAACAGGCCGCCGAAGAACATGACCTCGGTGGCCAGGAAGGTCCACATCCCGAGGCTGGCGCTGGCGTGCTGCTGACCCAGGTCCTCGAAGTGGTGGGCCAGGTGGCCATGCTCATGGGCGTCTCCATGAGCATGGCCGTGACTGGGAGTGGCTGTCTGTTCAAGCGTGGTCACGAATGGGCTCCTGCAACAACCGGGGCCTCGGCTGCGGCCGTGGTCTCGGGTACGAGCTCTTCCTCGGGATAATCGTAAGGACCTTCGGTCACGACGGGGTCTCGTCGAAGTTGAAGGTCGGCGGCGGCGAAGCGGTCTGCCACTCCAGACCCGGTGGCGTTCCAGGGGTTGGCGCTGGCCACCGGCGAGAACCAGAGCGAGAGGGTCAGGTAGACCAGCGGCAGCAGGTAGCCGACGGCCAGGATCGATGCGCCCGCGGTGGACATCACGTTCAGGACCTGGAACTCGGGCGGATACTCGTAGTACCGCCGCGGCATGCCCAGATAGCCGAGCACGAACTGGGGGAAGAACGTCAGGTTGAACCCGATGAAGACGTCAAGGCGGCGAGCTTGCCCCAGATCTCGGGATACATCCGCCCGGTGATCTTGGGCCACCAGAAGTGGATGCCGCCGAGGTAGGCCATCACCGCGCCGCCCACCATGATGTAGTGGAAGTGGGCGACGACGAAGTAGGTGTCGTGCACGTGCACGTCGATCGCCAGCGACGCCAGGAACAGCCCGGTCAGGCCGCCGATCGTGAACAGGCCGATGAAGCCCAGGGCGTAGAGCATCGGCGTGTCGGCCGAGACCGAGCCCCTTGTAGCATCGTCGCCGTCCAGTTGAAGACCTTGATCGCCGAGGGGATCGCCACGACGAAGCTCAGGATCGAGAAGACCATGCCGGCGTACATCGACTGGCCGCTGACGAACATGTGGTGGCCCCAGACCAGGAAGCCCGAGCACCGCGATTGCCAGCATCGCCGTCGCCATCATCTTGTAGCCGAAGATCGGCCGCCGCGAGAAGCAGGGGACGATCTCGTTGATCACCCCGAACGCCGGCAGGATCATGATGTAGACGGCCGGGTGCGAGTAGAACCAGAACAGGTGCTGGAACAGGATCGGGTCGCCCCCGAGCGCCGGGTCGAAGATCCCGACGTGGAACAGCCGCTCCAGGCCCACCAGGCCGATGGTGACGGCGAGGACCGGCGTGCCCAGGATCTGGATCAGGCTGGTGGCGTACATCGCCCAGATGAACAGCGGCAGCCGGACCCAGGTCATGCCCGGAGCGCGCATCTTGTGGATCGTGACGATGAAGTTCAGGCCGGTGAAGATCGACGAGAACCCGACGATGAACACGCCCGATGGCCGCCGCCATCACCTGCGTGTTCGAGAACATGCTGCTGAAAACGGCGTGTAGAAGGTCCAGCCGGTGTCGATCCCGCCGTTCAGGGCCGCCCAGAGCGTGAACACGCCCGCCGAGCATGTAGATGTACCAGCTCAGCCAGGTTGATCTTCGGGAACGGCCAGGTCCTTGCGCCCCGATCATGATCGGGACCAGGAAGTTGCCCGAGCACCGCCGGGATCGACGGGATCAGGAAGAAGAAGACCATGACCACGCCGTGCAGGGTGAACAGCTTGTTATACGTCTCGGGCTGGACGACGTCGCCGGCCGGCGTCATCAGCTCGAGCCGGACCAGGGTCGCCGCCGCGCCGCCGACGAAGAAGAACAAGGTGATCGAGATCATGTACAGGATCGCCGATCCGCTTGTGGTCGGTCGTCAGCAGCCACGACTTGATGCCGTAGCTGGCGGTCAGATAGTTCTTGGGCTGGGGCTCGCAGTTCGGCCGGCTGCTCATCAGCTCGGCCCTCTCCTTCTTTCCGATCGCCTTGATGTAGGCGATGATCTTGAGCAGCTCGTCCTCGCTGATGTGGCCCTGGAAGGTCGGCATCACCGGGCTTGTAGCCCGCCACGACCTGCGACTGGGGCAGCAGGATCGAATCGCGGATATAGCGCTCGTCGGCCTGTGACGAACGAGCCTCCCTCCAGCGGCACCGGGTGGCCGTAGACGCCGTCGAGCAAGCGGCGCACGGACCGTCGCGTTGACCCCGTGGCAGCCGCTGCAGCCCAGCCGACGGAACAGCCGCTCGCCCGCGACCGCCATCGACTCCTCGGTCGTCCCCTCCTCGAGCCACTGCTGGAACTCGGCCGGCTCCATCACCACCACCCAGCCGATCATCCCCGAGTGCTTGGTCCCGCAATACTCGGCGCAGAACAGGTGGTACCGCCCCGGCTTGGTCGGCTGGAACCAGAGCGACGTGTACCGCCCCGGCACCACGTCCTGCTTGACCCGGAACGCCGGAATGTAGAAGCTGTGGATCACGTCCTGCGAGGTCATCGTCAGCCGGACCGGCCGGCCCACCGGCACGTGCAGCTCGTTGATCTCGCGCTTGCCCCCGGGATGGTCGCAGCTCCCACATCCACTGCCGACCCAGCACGTAGACCTCGACCGCGTCCTTCGGGCATGTCATACAGCTCGAAGAAGACGACGTCGCGCCGGCGAACAACGCCAGCGCGATGAACAGCGGGACGCCGATCCAGATCGCCTCGATCGTCGTGTTGTGGCTGACCGGGTTGCGTCGGTCGGCCCGCGAGCCACGGCGATACTTGATCGCGTGGAAGAGGATCAGGAAGCAGATCAGGAACGTGAAGAACAGGGTGATCGCGGTCGCCGCGGAATAGACCGCGTCGACCTACCGCCGCCAGCGTCGAGGCCCGGTCCGGAAATAAGCGGGAAATTCCACATAAGTCGTTTCCGATCCTGCGATCCAATCGATTTCGTGCCGGGGTTCAGTCCAGTTCCGCTGGGTTGCGTCCGGTCCACGCGGTCGCGTCAGGAGGCCGATCTCTTTTCATGCGATCACGGCGGTACATGACAAGCATGAATGTTCCCAGGCTTGCCACGGTCAGGCAGCCGAGGAGGCGGATGACGCTCATGATCGCGACGTTGTACTTCCCGGTCGCGGGTCGTAGTGAAAGCACATCAGGAGAAGCTGGTCGATCGGCGAGCCGATCTTGCCGGCGGCCGCCTCGATCAGGCCCAGCCGGAGGTCGCGCGCCGGGATAGCTGATGCCGAAGAAGTAGCGGGCGATCCGTCCTTGCGGCGTGGCGATCGACGATCCCGGCCGGGTGCGCATACTGGTCGGTCTGTCGGGTCGTAGACGTAGTGGAACCCGACAGCCTCGGCCAGCCGGTCGGATCGAGGCTTGTCGCCGGTGAGGAAGTGCCACCCCTGCGCGGCTCCGGGTCGGCCGTACCGCTTCAGGTACAGCGGCCTTCTTCCGCGCGGCCAGGAGCGGCGACTCGTCCGGGTCGATGCTGACGGTCACCACGTCGAACTCCTTGCCAACGTCGAACGACAGAGCGTTGAGCGACCGCAGGAGCGAGTTGAGCACCTCGTTGCAGAGCATCGGGCACTCGTAGTAGACCAGGTTGACGATCACGGGCCGGCGGCCGAAGTAGTCGCCGAGCTTGACCGTCTTGCCCTCCTCGTCGCGCAGTGTCGATGTCCAGCGGGAGCTGAGCGTCGAGGTTCTGATCGAACTGCACCTTCTGAAACAGACCCGGCGTCAGGTCCGAGGTCGGTCGGGGCGGCGGCGCCTCACGCGCGTAGCGGGCCGGGCCGCAGCGTTGAGCGTGATCGACAGTGCCAGAGCCATTGCCAGTGCCGGGACGTTGGGTCCCGGCAGGCCGCGCATCGTCTTCATGGTTTCTCCGGGGCTGTGGCCTCGGGCGGAATCGGCGTGTTGGTGTCTTTCTGGTTCTTGATCTCGGGGGGAGCGTCAGGGATGTCGGCCGCCTTGCCGGCGTGGCTGTTCATCTCGATCTCGGACTTCGGCCCCTTGCCGAACCGGACCCCCTTGGTCGCTACCAGCTCGATCGCGTGGTCGATCGGGATCCGAACCACGCCCGTCTTGCGGTCGACCCAGCCGTAGCCCGGCCTTCGATCCTTGCCCAGCGTCTTGTCCTCGTTCTGGTGCAGGTCTCGCAATTGCTGGTACAGGTTCACCGGCGTCGTGAGCTTGGGCATCTCGGGCCGCTCAGTCGTCGCTTCCTTCTGGAACAGCTTGTAGAGCCCGAGCATGGCGAACTGGATCACGACACAGAAGACGATCAGGCCGAAGCCGAACCAGAGCAGTCCGGAGACGCTGGCGTCTCGGGTCTCGTAGCCCAGCTCCGAGCCGGAGCCGTCCTGGGCCTGGGGACCGGGTTCGTTCCAGTTCGATGTTCATTCGTGGTGGACTCCGTGATGGATCAAGGACTCGGCCAGCATCGGATCGTGCAGCGGCACCAGCGGCTTGCTGCTTCAGTTGCCGGGTGAACACCGCTGCCCAGAGGCCGCCGATCCCGACGAAGGCCGGCAGGAACGCCCAGAACCGGAAGACGTTCCGCGTGTGCGCAGCGCCGGCAGGACCAGCCAGGCGTCGTTGATCGCGTGCATCGACCAGGATCAGCACCGCGATCTTCCAGAGGCGTCTCGTACTGCCGCTTCGCCTCGCGGTTCAGGAGCAGGAAGAACGGCAGGAAGAAGTGGAACAGGATCAGGCCCGCGGCGATCTACCGCCAGAGCCCGACCGAGCGGATGGAGATACCAGGGAATCTCCTCGGTCAGGTTGCCGCTCCAGATGATCAGGTACTGCGAGAACGACATGTAGGCCCAGAGCATGGTGAACGCCAGCATCAGGTTGCCCACGTCGTGGAACGCGTCGGGCTGGGCGACCTCCGAGAGCGGCCGGGACTCGCGCCAGGATCGACGCCACGATGACCATCGCCGCCAGGGTCGAGAGCCCCTGGCCGATCATGAGCATCACGCCGTAGATCGTCGAGTACCAGTCGGGCTCGAGCGACATCCCCCAGTCGACCGCGGCGAACGTCATGCTCAGGAAGTAGAGGACCAGGCCCGGGCGCGGCGATCGTCTGCGTCCACCAGGTCGGCGCCGGGTCCTCGGTCTGGTCCTGCCGCCTGGCGAGCGCTGGTTCATGATCAGGGCGACAGGCCGATCCAGATCGCGAAGTAGATCAGCGGCGCGGATGCACGAAGAAGCCGACGTTCAGGTACGGCTGCTTGTGCTGCGATCGACCTCGTCGGTCGCGATCGACCGAGGCTCGCGCCCAGGGGTAGATCGCGCCCAGGTCGAGCAGGAGCGGCAGGAACAGCAGGGCCATCAGGGGGAGCGTCATCATCCCCGCTTCGCAGCGGCCGGCGGATCAGGAAGCCCCAGAGGCCGCCGACCAGGTAGTGGAGCATGCACGAACGCCAGGCAGCCCAGCGCAGATCCCGAGCCAGAACAGGTAGGCCGCCAGGTACGACAGCATCGCCGCTTGCCGGTCGACAGAGCGGCCAGCGACGCACAGGCCCAGCGCCGGCGCCGCCGGCGATCAGGAACCGCTGCTGGAGATGCTCCCATGGCAGCGGGCCGGACCACTCGCCGCCGTGGCCGTTATCCAGAGAACGGGAATTCATGACATCGTGGCTCATGGCTTCACTTCGCCCCCTTCGGTTGCGCGGGCGACTTCGCTTCCTCCGCGGCAGGCGTTTTCACCTTCTCGGGCCCTTTGTCTCGCGCAGCAAGGATCGCTCCGACGCGGGGACGTCGTCGAGCGTGGCGTGCTGGCTCAGTTGCAAGCGCCCGGATGTAGGCGACGATCGCCCAGCGGTCGTCGGCCGGGATCCGCGAGGCGTACGAGTACATCGCACCGTAGCCGATGGTCATCACGTTGAAGAAGTGCCCCGCGGGGGCGTCGAGCAGGCGCTGCTCGTGGAACGACGGCGGCGGCGGAAACCCGCGCTGCACGATCATCCCCCGGCCGTCGCCAGCCCGGCTGTGGCAGGGCGAGCAGTAGATGTTGAACCGCTCGCTGCCCGCGCTCCAGGAGCGCGCTTGTCGACCTTGACCGGGGATGTCGGCGACGAGCAGGTTCCCGGTCTTGCCAGTGTCATACGCCGGATCGACCTGGAGCTGCCCCCGCGCGATCGTGCCGGGCTCGACCGGCCGCGAGCCCTGGCCGTCGGCGAAGAAGGCGCTTGCCTGGTACGGCTTGAGCTTCGGCTGGACGACCATGTCCTGCTCGCTGCAACCCGCGGCGAGCACGACCCAGGGAGCCGTCCAGACCCATACCCACGCCCACGTCCCCCGCCCGGCGCAGGGCCGAGGTCGATCGGTTCGAGGGAGTTCCGGGCCTGCTACACATCGTCGCTCCTCTTCTATCTCTGGTGTGTGCCCCGCGTCCGCGACCGTCAAGGAGCACGTCGCTTTCGGAGCCCGGCTTCGTCTCGGATTTCAGGTCTGTTCGATCCGACCGGAGTCTCCGGTCGTCAATCGGTGTCGTGCGGCACCTCGACCACTTCCTTGGGGCCGAGGCCTTCGAGGAAGGTCCGGGTCGCCTCCAGGTCGAAGAGCGGGTCGTCGGCCTGGATGCAGAGGAAGAACCGGCTCCGCGACGCCAGGGCGAAGTCGGGCACGTTGAACACCGGGTGGTGCGGCATCGGCAGGCCGTTCAGCCCGAGCATGCCGAAGACCGCCGCGAAGCGACGCCGCCAGGATCGTCAGCTCGAACGTGATCGGCACGAACGCCGGCCAGCTATTGAGCGGCTTGCCGCCGACGTTGAGCGGGTAGTTGAGCACCGCCGAGAACCACATCATGCAGGTACGCACCGCAGCCGCCCAGGATGCCGCCGATCAGGACGATCAAGGGGATCCGGTTGTGGTGGAAGCCGATCGCCTCGGCCAGCCCCTCGACCGGGAACGGCGAGTAGGCGTCGATCCGCCGGTAGCCCTGCGCGTAGGCCTTGTGCGGCCGCCTCGACCAGCGTCCTCGGGCGTCGTGTACTCGGCCAGCAGGCCGTAAAGCCGCGCGGGCTTGCGTCCGTCGTTTCGACGTGCGAAGTCGGGGTCGTCATCGTGCTCATGAATCACCGCCTGCCCTTCCCGGTGTCGAGTCGGTGCCGGGCTTGCCAACGGGTTCAGGTCGTGCTGGCATTGGTGCCTGCCCAGGGCTGCGGCTTCCTCGCGCCGGCTCGCTCCTGCGGTCTCGTGCACCAGCTCACGCATCTCGGCGATCGAGATCACCGGCAGGAACCGGATGAACAGGAACAGCAGCGAGAAGAACAGGCCGAACGTGCCGTAGTAGGTCGCGTAGTCCCAGAACGTGCCGTGGTACATGTTCCACGCCGCCGGGATGAAGTCGCGGTGCAGGCTGGTGATCACGATCACGTACCGCTCCAGCCACATCCCGATGTTCACCACGATCGAGACCACGAACAGCAACGGACACGTTCTGCCGCACCGGCTTGAATCCAGAGGAGCTGCACCGGGATCGCAGTTGCAGAGGATCAGCAGCCAGTACGTGTGCGCAGTACGGCCCGAACATCCGGTTGTGCATCATGAACTGTTCGTAGGTGTTGGCGCTGTACCAGGCGAAGAACGCTTCCATCGCGTAGCCGTAGGCGACCATCAGGCCCGTGGCCAGCATGACCTTGGCCATGTTGTCGAGGTGCTGCATCGTGATGAAGTCTTCGAGCCCGTACACCTTGCGGAGCGGGATCGCCAGCGTCATCACCATGGCGAACCCCGAGTAGATCGCCCCCGCGACGAAGTAGGGCGGGAAGATCGTCGAGTGCCAGCCGGGGATGATCCCGCCGGTGAAGTCGAGGCTGACGACCGTGTGCACCGAGACGACCAGCGGCGTGGCCAGGCCGGCCAGCAGCAGGTAGGCCGTCCGGTAGCGGTGCCAGTGGATCGCCGAGCCGCGCCAGCCCATCGCGAGCGATCGCCGTAGATGATCCGGGCCAACTGGTGCTCGCGCCCGGTCGCGCAGGGTCGCCAGGTCGGGGATCAGGCCCACGTACCAGAACAGGAGCGAGACCGTCGCGTAGGTCGAGACCGCGAAGACGTCCCAGACCAGGGGGCTGCGCCACTGCGGCCAGAGCGCCATCGTGTTCGGGTACGGCGTCAGCCAGTAGAAGAACCAGGGACGCCCCATGTGCAGCAGCGGGAACATCCCGGCGCAGGCCACGGCGAACAGCGTCATCGCCTCGGCGAACCGGTTGATCGACGTCCGCCAGTCCTGCTTCAGCAGCAGCAGGATCGCCGAGATCAAGGTCCCGGCGTGGCCGATCCCGATCCACCAGACGAAGTTGACGATCGCGAAGCCCCACATCACCGGGCTGCGGATGCCCCAGATCCCGACGCCCGCGATACAGCAGGTAGGCGATCGCCACCGTCAGCATCATGACCAGGCCGAACGACGAGCGCGAACCCGGCGATCCAGCGCCAGTCGTAGGGACGCCGCAGGACGAGCGAGCTGATCTTGTCGGTGACCGAGCCGAACGTGTGTCCCGGCTCGAGCACCGGGCGCCGGCCCTCGCCGACCGATCCTTGCCTCGGTTTCAGACGCCATGACGTCGGCTCGTGCTTCGGTCCGTCCTCGAGCTCGGGGTTGGGGTTGCTCAGCTTGGCCAGGTAGGTGGTGCGCGGCCGCGTGTTCAGCTCGGCGAGCACGCCGTAGTTCCGCGGGTCGCGCCTTGAGCTTCGCCACCCGGCTGTTCGGGTCGTTCAGGTCGCCGAAGACGATCGCCCGGGTCGGGCAGGCCGCCTGGCAGGCGGTCACGACCTCGCCGTCGCGGATCGGCCGGCCCTGCGATCTCGGCGGTGTACCGCGCCTGGTTGATCCGCTGGACGCAGTACGTGCACTTCTCCATCACGCCCGCGGGCCCGTACCGTCACGTCGGGGTTGTTCAACAGCGCCAGGCTCGGGGTCGTGCAGGTCGGCGTACTGGAGGAAGTTGAAGTGCCGCACCTTGTACGGGCAGTTGTTCCAGCAGTACCGCGTGCCGACGCAGCGGTTGTAGACCATGATGTTGAGCCCCTCGTCGTCGTGCACCGTCGCCGCGACGGGGCAGACCAGCTCGCACGGGGCGTTCTCGCAGTGCATGCAGAGCCGGGGCTGATGCTACGACCTCGGGGTTGTCGAGGTCGCCGTGATAGTAGCGGTCGACGTCGATCCAGTGCATCTCGCGGCTCATCGCCACCTGCTCCTTGCCCACGACCGGGATGTTGTTCTCGGCCTGGCAGGCCGTCACGCAGGCGCTACAGCCGGTGCAGGCGTTCAGGTTGATCGACCATGCCCCAGGCGTAGCCCGTCGTACTTGTAGTTGTGGTACAGCGTGTCGTCGGCGCGGTGGAGCGTGCTCGGGCTCGTGCCGGCTGGCCTTGGTGAAGTCCGGGTGCTTGAGGAAGTCGGCCAGGGTCGCCTCGCGGACCAGCTCGCGCTCGGTCGCAGCCTCGGTCTCGTCCTTGACCCAGTTCGATGGTGCGATGGAGCTGGGTCGAGGCCAGCGACCTGGGTCTGGCCGGTCAGCTCGCAGCCGCGGCCCCGGACGCCGACCAGGGCGCCGTCCGTCGTCCGGAGTGCATAGGCGTTGAACCCGCGCCCCGTTGCCGACCCGCCCGGCGTGCGTCCGGCCGTAGCCGAGGTGGACCGTCACCGTCTCGTCGGCCTGGCCCGGCATGGATCCAGACCGGCGCCTCGACCGTCCGGCCCCTGGTAGCGGAGCTCGACCACGTGGCCGGTCGTTCACGCCCGAGCTTCTCGGCCGTCGCGCGGGCTGAGCTGAGCGCAGCGTTGTCCCAGGTCAGCTTGGTGAGCGGCTTGGGCAGCTCCTGGAGCCAGCCGTTGTTGGCGAACCGGCCGTCCTGGACCGTCGGGTCGGGGCGGAAGATCAGCTCGAGCCCCTCGGCTCGCCGGTGACGCCGGCGCCGGGGCCGCGAGACTCTCCGTCGCGCTCGACGACCGACTTGACCTTCGACCGCGATGCCCGCGACGACCCCGTCGTGGACCGAGGTCGCCAGAAGGTCTCGAAATCTCCCTCGAGCGGCGCCGACCTGCCAGGTCTCGCGGACGATCTCGTAGCCGGTGACGGTGCTCGGGTGCTTGAGCAGCGCGGCGAGCAGCTCGTGGGCCGACTTGCCGCCGTAGAGCGGCGCGATCAGGGGCTGCTGGATCGTCGCCGTGCCGTCGAAGGCCGCGCGACGTCGCTCCAGGCCTCCAGCGCGTGCGCCTCGGGAAGGTGCCAGTCGCAGAGCCGCCGAGGTCTCGTCCTCGTACAGGCTCAGGTCGGCGCTCGAGCGCCGACCTTCTCCAGGCGCCTTGGCGAAGTCGAGTCGGCCGGTGCGTTGTAGGCCGGGTTGCCGCCCAGGATCAGGAGCAGACGTCGACCTCGCCCGCCTCCATTCGGCCACGCAGAGCTCGGCAGCGACTCGATCTGGTCGACCGGCTCGGCCTCGACCGGCTCGAGGTACTCGACCGTCTTGCCGACGTTGCCCAGCGCCTCGTTGATCGCGGCGGCCAGGGCGTGGACTAGCGGCGGCTGGGTCTCGCCGGCCACGACCAGGCTCGTCCCCTTGTGTGCCTGGAGGTCGTCGGCCAGGGCGTCGACCAGCGCCGCTGCGGGCCGCGGGCGCGGCGACGCCGGCGAGCCGCACGCCGGCGACGCCGAGCTTCGCGGCGACGGCCTGGGCGATCGCGGCGACCTGGCGCGACGGGACGCCAGGCGATGGTCGGCCATCGTGCCGGTGACCGTGGGCGCCGGCTCGACGGCGTAGAGCCGGTTCATCGTGCCGTTTTGCGGCTCGCGGCGGGCGGCGAACTCGCGGGCGTAGCGGAGCCGGCCCGGCCCGTCGGCCAGGAAGTCGGCGTCGAGCGCCAGGATCACGTCGGCCTTCTCGAAGTGGTAGCGGACGGCGACGTCCGTGCCGAAGGCGAGCCTGGCGCCGGCCGCGGCTGCGTCGCCGCCGGCCGGCTCGTACTGGTGCCACTTCGCCTCGGGAAACTCGCTCGCGCAGGCCCGGAGCTGGCGGGCCAGCGTGGGCGAGGTGACCGTCTCGGTCAAGATCCGCAGCCCGGCCCCCTTCTTGCCGCGCTGGGCGTCGATCGCCTGCTCGGCGTCGAGCAGGAAGCTGTCCCAGGTGCTGATCAGCCCGCTTGCGGTGCACGACCTGCGAGCGGTCGGGGTCGTAGAGGGTCAGGAGCGTCGCCTGGGTCCAGGGGTCGATCGCGCCCTGGCTGTCGGGGTGCTCGGGGTTCCCCTCGACCATCGTCGGCCGCCCCATGTGGCTCTCGACGAGCACCCCGGTGGCATACCCGCCAGCGGGAAGCCGTGGCGTAGTAGAGCGGCTTGCCCGGCACGATCTGCTCGGGCATGCCGGACGTACGGGACGATCTTCTCGGCTCGGTCGTCACCAGCGTGCACCCGTCAGCCCGTACGCCCGGCCAGGGCGAGCGACGCCCCCATCAGCCGCAGGAACGTCCGCCGGCTCGCCCCGTCGGTCCACTCGACGGCCTGCTCGGGGAACTCGCGGTCGAGGTAGGCGAGGAACTCGGGCGTCTCGGCCAGCTCCTCCAGGCTCGCGCCAGTAGCGCGGGCCTCGCTGGCCCGCCAGCCGGGTCCGGAGTCCGCCAGGTCCAGGTCCGAGTTGGGTCCGTCACCGTGACCTGACCGTTGCCATTAGAGCGTGTGGTCATGTGTTAATTTGGTTCATCGGTGGCACGTGTAGCAATCGGAAAGCCGGTGGACCGGGATCTGGTGCTCCTTGATCAGCTCGCCGGCCCAGGGCTGACCTGGTCCTCGCCCTTGGGCGGCGTCCAGTTCATGTTGAAGACTTCCGAGCGGGGCCGGAGGTGCTTCTCGGGTTGCGGTGGCAGCTCAGGCACCACTCCATCGTCATGGGCTCGTCCTTCCAGGTCATCGGCATCTGGTCGACCCGCCCGTGGCAGCTCACGCAGCCAACTCCCTTGTTGACGTGGATCGCTGTGGTTGAAGAACGACATAGTCGGGCAGATCGTGGACCCGGTTCCAGCGGATCGGCGTGTTCGTTCCGCAGGCTGTCCCGCACCGGCGCGAGCATCGGGCTGTCGGTCCAGATCTGCGAGTGGCACGTCATGCAGGTCTCGGTCGGCGGAATCCCCGCGAACGACGATTTCTCCACCGAGGTGTGGCAGTAGCGGCAATCGATCCCAAGCCCGCTGACGTGGTGCTCGTGCGAGAACGGGATCGGCTGGTCGAGCACCACGTTGACCCCGTCACGTAGGGCGAGCGGAAGATCATGTACACCGTGAAAACGCCCCCGAGCACGAAGAACAGGGCCCCGAAGATGCTCACCCGCGAGAGCGTGTTCGTGCTCGGGTGGAAGATCTGTGTCATCGATCGCCCTTGCCTTTCCTAATCCTCCCGGTATCCGACCCGGCACTGGCGTCGGCTTCGATTTCGACTTCGGCCGCGCTGGCCGTCGTGGTCCGCCCGGGCCTGGCCCGGCTCGTCTTCGGTCCGCCGCGAAGATTCGTCCTGTGGAGTCGCGCCATGCGTAATGTCTTTCCTGGACCTCGGTTTGAGTGCGAACGGTCGCGAGATCTCCCCGCAGGCCGGCCGCTCATGACGGCGTCCGCCTGCCTGGCCCCCGCCCAACTTGGGCGGCGACGTGGGGCATGTCGCGGTCACGCAACCATCGAAATCAACGAATCAAAAGCGTCGTCGGTGTGTCAATTCCCCGAACCTGATCCGGGGCGTTTCGCCGCGCGTTGCTACGGGGGGACACGCGGTCAGCCGGGCGGAAGCTTTCTGGGATTCAGATTGAATCAAAATCTCATGATGTTTAGATCATTTTGCGACACAGGTCCCTGGGGGTCGATTCTCGAGAAATCTAGATCAGCTCCGCGATCGGCTGGGCCGTTCCGGGCAAGATCGCCATGGGCCGCCCGAAGCGGTCCTGGATGAAACCGTGGGGATCGATTCCAAGGTTATGATAGACCGTGGCCAGGACATCGTGGTAATGGACCGGGTGGCTGGTGGCCGAGCCTCCCAGCCGGTCGGTCGATCCGATCACCTGACCAACCCGCATTCCGCCTCCGGCCAGGAGCGCGGAATTGACGGGTGCCCAGTGGTCCCTGCCGGCGTTCTGGTTGATTTTCGGGGTCCGGCCGAACTCGCCCCAGACCACCACCGTGACGTCACGGTCGAGCCCGCGAGCGTGAAGGTCGTCGACCAGAGCGGCGATCCCCTGGTCAAACGCCGGCAGATGCTTGCGGAGGTGGGCGAAGTTCTGCCCATGGGTGTCCCAGAAACCGTAGGCGACCGTGACGCATCGAGCCCCGGCCTCGACCAGCCGACGGGCCATCAGCAACTGGTCGTTCCAGAGCGGAGCCCCGTCGCCCAGGTGCTGCGACGTGCCAAACCCATACCGCTCGCGGACCCGCGGGTCTTCACGCTCGAGGTCCAGGGCGTGGAAAACGCGGTCGTGCGTCAGGACGTCGAACGCCTGCCGGTAGAACCGATCCAGGCCCTCGGTCTCGGCGCTGGTGCCGCCATCGAGCCCGGCGCCGATAGTGCGTCGCAGAGCGTCGAACTGCGGCGAGCAGCCGGCGTCGGTTGTCGAACTGGCCGGAACTGATCCCCTGGGGCCGTAACAGTGCCAGGTCGTCCCCTTCAAGCCGTGCCGGGCGGTGCGACTGGCCCAGCCAGCCCGGGCCGGGTGAATTATAGGGTTTGTGCTGCATCGTCGGGAACAGGTCGACGAACGCCGGCACGTCGGGCCGCGTCTGGTTCTGGACCCGGGCCACGACCGAGCCGAAATGGGGTTTCCCTTCGCGCTGGGTCTGGCTCATCGGGAAGCCGGTCAGGTTCTGGAAGCTCGAATGCTCGTCGCGCTGGCCGACGACCGCGCGGAGCAGGACCACCTTGTCCGATACGCCCGCGATCCGGGGCAGGAGCTCGCCGATGTCAATCCCGGGCACCCGGGTGGCGATCGGCCGGAACTCGCCGCGGACCTCCGCTGGCGCCTCGGGCTTCAGGTCGAACGTGTCCTGGTGCGCCAGACCTCCCGAGAGATAGATCATGATGACGGCTTTATGCGGCCGCGCTCGACCCGCCCCCGCAGCTTTCGACTCCGCCTCGGCGCGGAGCAGCGCTGGAAGCCCCAGGCCCCCGAGGGTCAGTCCGCCGATCGTCAGGAAGGAGCGCCGCGACACCCCGTCGCAGTAGCGCTTCCTGGGACCGAACAGCGTCAACATCGCGGAGTAGCTCCGTACCGCCCAATCGATGCTCGGACGGCCTTTCAGGTCGAGCGCACCACTCGTCATCGACACTCCGAGAGTATAATGACCCGCGCCGTCATGACAAGGGATCAGCGGTCCGACAGTAACCCGCCCTGACCGAGCCAACCCACCTTGTCCAGGTCGGAGAGCCTTCCCTAAGGCTTTACCCAATAATAGGTTTCGTGTTCACTTGCCAATTCGCGAACCTCACTGAGGCCTTGCGCTTTTTTTCACAAACTTTTTGAAGAGGCGGCGCGAGCGGTTTCGTGACCGTGAAGGTGCCCTGTGATCTCTCGAGCGAAGGCCGGATCGTTCTCAACACCTGATCCAGGAAGGGCCGAAGTCGACGAAGGAGAATCCGTCGGATCAATCTAAAATATTGCTTATGTTGAGTTGTCTTGCCTTCGTGATCGCGGGTGATGACCGATGGAATTCGGTTTAATGAATTCATTCTAAATTTTGATATTTCAGTTCTTTGACATTCAATAGGGCCTCGTTTACGATCAGGGCCGCGGATGCACTTCAAGTTTGGTTCTGATCACTCGAATTCTGTCATCGGATCCACTTCGAGGAGGCCCTCAAATGAGGCGTCGCGGCTTCACGCTGATCGAATTGCTGGTTGTGATTGCGATCATCGCGGTCCTGATCGCGCTGCTGTTGCCCGCGGTACAGGCGGCACGCGAGGCGGCGCGTCGGGCCCAGTGCGTCAATAACCTCAAGCAGATCGGGCTGGCGATGCACAACTACCACCAGTCCGTCAATTCTCTCCCCTGGGGGCACGGCCCCTTCGGCTGGAACGACTGGAACGCCTTCGTGCTCATGCTCCCCATGCTCGAGCAGTCGGCGCTTTACAACGCGACGAACTTCATCGTCGCCAGTGCCTGCGCACGGGCACGCCCGCGAACCTGACGGTCCACCGGGCCCATCTCAACGCCCTGTTATGTCCTTCCGACCTGGATCGATTGACGACCCTGGACGGGCACATCAACTACACCGCTTGCAGTGGCTCGACCCAGCAATTCTTCTATCGAGGGGCGCCCGATGGCCTGTTCGGCCACGTTCCCGAGGAGCAGTCAGTCGGTTTTCAGGGAATCACCGACGGCCTGAGCCAGACGGCGGCTTTCAGCGAGCGGGTCAAGGGGATCGGCAACGCGAACACGTCCCAGTTCGACGGACTCAGACCTTCGTCCACGACGCTGCTGGTCACCCCGCCGAGTTACCCGCCGCTGAACCAGAACCCGCTCAACCTGACCCCGACGTATTATGCCGCCTGCAAGGCGAAGGGCGACTCGGTGCAGAACGAGATGCACAATACCTACGCGTCGGGAATGTACTGGTACACCGGCCATCCCGAGAACGCGCGGTACAACCATGTCATGCCGCCCAACAGCCCGAGCTGCGGCTATCCCGGCAAGTTCCCGACTGGCAACTACAACAACAGCGGCGGCGCCTACGCGGCTTCGAGCCGGCACCCGGGCATCGCCAATGTGCTGCTGGCCGACGGCTCGGTCTTCGCCGTGAAGTCGAGCATCAATATCCAGGTCTGGTGGGCCCTGGGAACGCGGGCTGGCGGCGAGGTCGTCTCGCAAGGTTCGTATTAAGGGAAAGCCCCGGCGCGAGGTGTTTCATCCCGTTGTCGAGCCCGAGAGACGGTCGGAAGCCTGTATCTGTGAAATTCCGACCGTCTCCGGGAGACAGACGCCCTGCCGGTTCCGGTTCGAGGATCGATCGCTCTACCGAACCGTGTGGGCCGTGAGCCGTTCGGGTTCGGGACGCCCGCCGCGTCTCCACAATTGATATCCCGAGGTTTCGAGCGTCATCCCCTCGATCGCAACCGGTTCGAAGCCCTGCGACCGGAGCATCGACGGCTTGATGAGGTCTTGCGTGGTGTCGTAGACGTCGACCAGATAGTCTGCCGTTTCGACTTCCTTCAAGACCCAGTCGGGAGGATGGTCCGCGTAGACACCATTGGCCAGATGAGTGTCGTATTCCATGAAGATGTTATAGCCGACGTAATTTTTTCCGTAGAACGGGATGGTCGGATCTTCCGGGCAGACGACGGAGCCGGGCAAGGTCTCGACGAGCTGGACCAGGGGCCAGTAAGCCTCCTGGTGCTTGGATTCGGGTGTGATCAGTCCATGTCGGTTCGAGAGCCGAGGGAAGGCCGTCAGCAGGATCATCAGGGCGAGGAACGATCCCGCCGCCAGCCGGGATGACCAACCCGAACCGGAGCCTTCCACGAACCTCAGGAGCCTGGGGAGCCGGAGGACGCAGAAGGCCATCATGGCAAAGAGGGCCGGCAGCAGGCTGTTGGGGGCGCCGCCGACCTTGGCCGTGGTCACCGCGCTGAACGGGATCGCAACGACAAGCGCGGCGGCAACCCACAAAACGCGGGGATCGCGGCGGAGCGAGCCCCTCTCGAACATGATCCATTCGCCCACCAGCAGCAGGAACAAGGGCGAGTCGAGCAAGAGCTCCCAACCATCGCGCGCCGCGGCCGGCCAGCGCAAGCCGAAGGCCTTCGGAACCTCGATCATGTAGTGGTAGACCGTCGGGTTTCCCCATTTGAGTCCGACGACGGTCGCGACGGCCGTCAGCGGAGGGATTAGCGCGAGCCAGACTTCCGAGCGTGCCGGCCACCGGAACCTCAGGACGAGCGCGACCAGCGGCACGGCGGTGAAGATGAACGCCGTCTGCTTGAAGAAGAACCCGGCCACCAGACAAGCCGACCCCAGCGCGACCCACCCGACGCGCCGGGTCTCCTGGCCACGGCTCGTCAGAACCACGCCCAGGGTCGCGAACCAGAGCGCGGGCATGTCTGGACGGTTCTCGGCGAAATACTCCCAGGAGCGGAAGTTCACCCCCAGCAACAGCGCACACGCGATCCCGAGATACCACGCCGAACGGTCGCCGCGAAGGCAAATGGCGATCAGGACCACCGTCGACAGCGCCGAGAATAGCGAGAGGAGCCGCCCCGAGACGTTATTCACACCGGTCCAGCGGAAGATCGCCCCCTGGACGTAAGGCACCGAGGCGCCGTAGACGTGGGTCGAGTGCCCCGGGGGCGAGGGTTCGTAGACCGGCATCCCCTTCAAGCTTCGCCACGCTTCCAGGATCTCGCCCGACTCCCACGGGTTACGCGGAGCGGCCGCGCGCCACCAGACGGTCGAGGTTGACGGCGTTGACCCCGATGATGAGCACCGCGGCGACAATCAGCGGACCGCGGCATACCCAGGTCCAGAGCACGGCTTCCCGCGCGCGCTCCTGGCTTTCTCCCTGATCGGGCTTCCGCACTTGGTGTGGTGAGGTGGCTTGCTCGGGAGCAATCATGGCTGGCTCATCCTTGACAGGCGGGTGGGTAGCAGGTTGGATCGGATTGACCATGACGTCCACGCTGTGATCCATCGTGGCGGCGTGGGGTGGCGCGAATCTAATCGATCAGATTCGGTTCATCAAGGCGATTCGTGAGTCGAAAGCCGGACCTACGAGGCGGCTTTAGCGTGCGATGCCCGCGGCGGCCCTCCGCTTCCGTCGCGAGACCTCGAACGGCGGACGCGAGATCAGCGGTGCGTTTCGCGGCGGGCCGACGGCGAAGGATCGGCACGAAGGGCCTGCTCAAGCCTCCTCATCCCGTCCTCGATCGAGACCGCGGGCCGGTAGCCCAGGTCGCGGCGGGCGGCGTCGATGTTGAACCAGTGAGCGGTGGCCAGCTCGCGTGCGAGGAACCGGGTCATGGGCGGTTCCTCTTCGCGCCGCAGGGCGCCATAGATTGTCTCGCACGCGGCCCCCGCCGCGAACGCCAGCGCCGGGGGCACCGTGCGGTTCACGGGCGGCAACGCCTGCGGCCTGGAGGATCCGATTGACCAGGTCCCAGACCGGCCACGGCTCGCCCTGTGAGATGAAGTAGACCTTGCCGGCGATCGGCGAGCCGGGACCGGCCGACAGACGGTCGGCGGCCAGGAGGTGAGCGTTGGCGGCGTCGTCGATGTAGGTCGAATCGACCAGCTTGACCGTCCGGCCGATCCGACGCAACCGCCCTGCCCTGGCCCGCGCGATGATCCGGGGGACGAGGTTGGTGTCGCCCGGTCCCCAGATCAGATGCGGCCGGAGCGACACCGTGGCGAGGGTCGCGTCGTTGGCGGCCCGGACCAATTGCTCGGCCTCGGCCTTGGTGGCCGGATAGGGTGCGTCGTGATGCGCGGGATAGGGGACCGACTCGTCGACCCCTTCCATGTCGCGGCCGTCGAAGACGACGCTCGGCGAGCTGGTGTAGACGAGTCCTCGTACGCCCCCCGCGTGGCAGGCATCGATGACATTCCGGGTGCCGGTGACGTTGGCCTCGTGATAGTCACGGTATCGTCCCCAGATCCCGGCCCTGGCCGCGACGTGAAGACGACGTCGAGGTCGTGCCCCTTGATGGCCCTGTTCACGGCTTCGGCGTCGGCCAGGTCGGCCTGGACGTGCTCGACGCCGAGGGCGCGCAGGGCGGGGTAATCGCTGCGCGACAGGCTGACCACGCGGTCGCCGCGGGCCACGAGCGCCCGGACGATCGCCCCGCCCAGAAATCCGCCCCCGCCGGTGACCAGCGCGTTCATGGCTGGCTCAGCTTCCTGGCTGCCCAGACCGCCAGCCTCTCGCGGAAGATCTTGGCGTTGTGGCGGATGTCGACCGGAAAGCCGCGGTGAAAGAGGACATCGCCGATCCGTCCGGGTGTGCTCGAACCTGCGCCGCCCAGCTCGAGCAGTTCGCGGCGGAGCCGCTCGTCGTTCGCGTGTCGACCGCGGCCAGACTGTCGCGGTTCGACGCAGAGCACTGGTTCGATCTGCGCCTGCTCGCTCGACACCCACCAGCGCCGTGCGGCGGACCTCGGGATGGGTGTTGAAGACCCCCTCGCACGGGATCGTGTAGAGCGTCTCCTCGGGCGAGTGACAACCCGTTGCGACTTCCGCCCGCAGAACCAGAGCCGGCCCTGAATTGTCGCGATAGCCGAGGTCGCCCATCCGGTGCCAGAAACCCCTGCCCCTGCCCCTGCCCCTGCCCGGGTCAGCGATCTTGGCCAGTGCGGTCGGCCTCGGGGCGATGGAAGTAGGCGCCGGGTGACGACCGGCCCCTGGACGACGATCTCGCCGATCTGGCCGTCGGGGACTCGCAGCTCGTCGGACCATTCCGGCGATCGGTCTCGTCGTCGATCCGGATGACCTCGACCCGCATCCCGGCGACGGGCCGGCCGACGCAGACCCCGGCGCCGCGGTCGGTCTCGTGACGGGTCGAGCCCAGGATCTCGTCGCTGCCGATCGAGGCGACCGGCAGCGCTTCGGTCGCTCCGTAAGGGGTGTAGATCTGGACGCCCGGCGCGAGCAGGCTCGCGAACGTCTCGATGCACCGACGCCGGCACCGGTGCCCCGGCCGAGATCACCCGCCGCAGCGTCGGCAGCTCGCACCTCCGCGCTCGCGCCGTATTCGCCGACGCGGCGGAGCAGGGCGGGCGAGCCGAACAGGTTGGTCACGCCGAAGCGCCTCGATCGCGCTCGAAGATCTTGGTGGGATCGACCTGCGCCGGCCGGGTCGGGTCCATCTCGGGGACGATCGCCGTCATGCCGAGCGCGGGGGCGAACAGGGCGAACAGCGGGAACGTGCAGAGGTCGATCTCGCCCGGCTCGATCCCGTAGAGGTCGCGGAGCATCGCCACCTGGGCGGCGAAGATCGCGTGCGTGTAGACGGCCCCCTTGGGCGGGCCGGTGCTGCCGCTGGTGAAGAGGATCGCCGCGGTCTCTGTCGGGCTGCGTGTCGGGCGATCGGATAGGGAGTCGGATGAAGCGTGCGAGCCCGCCGGCCGCGCGGACCTGGGCCAGCGTCCAGCTCCGCGACTCCAGCGTGCTGCCGACGTGAACGACCTGGCGGACTGTCGATTTACCCCAGCCCAGCAGTGAGCGTGCGAGCTGGGCCCTGGCGATGCCGATGAACGCCTCCGGTCGCGGCCTCGGCGAGCAGCGGCCGAGGTTCTTGACTCCCATGCCCGGGATCGATCAGGACCGGCACGGCGCCGGCCTTGAAGAGGGCGAAGGTCAGGGCGAAGAAATCGAGACTGGGCGGGACCATGAGCACGGTGCGGGTCCCCCGGCCGGTCCCGATCGCCGCGAGTCCGCGTGCGAGCCGGTCGCTCTCGGCGTCGAGCATTGCGAACGTCCAGTCGTGTGGAGGCGTCCGCGCGGTCGCGGCCGGCGGGGCAGACGACCGCCAGCGCATAGGCCGGCTCCGCGCCGCGTCGGGAAGGTGGGCGGCGATGTTGAGCGTCGTCCGGAGCGTGCGCGATCCAGGCGGTACCACCGTCTGCGGGTGCGCCGCCAGGAAGTCGCGGACCAGCGGAGACGACGGCCTCGGCCTCGTCCTCCAGGACATAATGCCCGGCGCCGGGCGAACCGGTGGACCTCCGCTTCGGGGAACCGGCGGACCCACTCGGCGAGAAAGTGACGGTCGAAGACGAAGTCCTTCATGCCCCAGCCGATCCAGGTCGGGCACGCCAGCGAGCTCGGCTCAGGCCGGTCTCGATCCGGGTGATCTGGTCGATACGACCGGTCGCCGGGTCGGAGCGGGATGTCCTGTACGAATCGGTGAATGGCGATCCGAGTGGCCCATGAATCGTAAGGGGCACAGTAGGCGTCGCGGACGTCGCGGTCGAGCGGCCGACGGGTACAGCCGATCCGCGCGGTGCCGCGGCAGAACGGCGTTCAGACCGCGGACCAGGTAGCCGCCCAGCGGCGTGTTCCGGCAGAGCCAGAGCGGCCAGGGAAACGCCTTGGTCTTGGGCAGGTGGAACGCCGCCGTGTTCAGCACGACCAGCCGCGCGACCTGCTCGGGATGCCGAGTGGCATATCCCAGGCCGATCGCCCCGCCCCAGTCGTGTACGACCAGGGTGATCCCGTGCGTCGAGCCCCAGATGATCGAGCAAGCCCTCGAGGTCGGCGATCCGGCTCGCGAGTGTATAGTCATAGCGGGCATCGTCCGGCTTGTCAGACAAGCCGCAGCCCATATGGTCGGGGACGATCGTCCGGTAGCTCGGAGCGCAGGGCTTCGACGAACCGTCGGTAGTAGAACGACCAGGTCGGGTTGCCATGCACCATCACAACCGGTTCGCCCTGGCCTTCATCGAGGTAATGAAGCCGGCGGCTTCCTCTTCCTCGGTCCAGGACCCAGATCCAGATCCAGGTCATGCCCCGCGCGTACTCCGCGCAGGAACCCGGCGAGACTCGAGCTTCGAATCCGAAGATCGCTATCTCGTCACCATTCGAAGCCCCAGCATCAAGCAGTTGAGCCCGCTGCCGATTCCGAGCAGGGCCACGCGGTCGCCCGGCTGGAGAAACTCGCGGTCCTCGGCCAGCGCGGCGGTGATCGGCAGCGAGACGGTCCCGACATTGCCGAGATACGGATACGTGCAGAATTCTTTCTCCCGGGCTGATCCCCAGCGTCTTGAGAATCGTCTCGCGGTGCCCCGATCCGACCTGGTGGCAGATGACCTTGTCGACCTGTTCGCCGACCCAGCCCAGGGCCCGGAGGAACGCGGCCCAGGTCCGCGCCTCCAGAGCCGACGCCGTGCTTCAGGACGGCGGCTGGCGTCGGTCGTGGCGAACTGCTGATAAGCGTAGGGCGAGCCACTGGAGTGCCGTTCAATGCTGGCCCGACGGTCTCGATGCCCCATCGGCAGAGTTCGTGGAACTGCGGGGCCGACTGCACCGTGCCCCCCAGCAGCCGCCTCCGCTCGCGGTTGCCGAACGATCCGTCGGTCGAGCACCACGGCCACCGCCCCCGAGCCGCCGGTCAGCGTGGCCAGCGAGGTGCGGAAGGCGTCAATGTGGGGCTTTTCGAGCATCCGGGCGATTGTGATCTCGTTGATCTCGCGGGCCGTCTCGCACGCGACGACCAGCCGCAGCGGATCTGTCCTAGCTCGATCCGGTTGGCGACGTCGACCATGCCGCTGAGCACGCCGAGACAGGCGTTGCTGACGTCGTGAACCGCCGCGTCCGGACCGACCCCGAGTCTCGGCGGCCACGCGGCAGGCAGTCGCCGGCTCGAACAGCTCGCGGCAGACCCCGCCGTAGATCAGGGCATCGAGCTCGCTCGGCTCGCATTCGAGCCGATTCCAGGGCATGCCGCGCTGCGGCGACCGCCCCTCGCGAGACCGGATAGCCCTGGTCCCACCATCGCCGCTCGACGATCCCCGTGATCGCCTCGAGCTGACCCGGCGGGATGCGCAGCGCCTCGTAGAACCCGCGGAGCCGTGTCTCGAGCTCCGCCGACGTCACCACCAGCGGCGGCAGTTCGTAACCCAGGGCATCAATATAAACACGCGAATACTTCATCAAGAGCGAAGGTCCTGGTCCATCGAGCCCGAAGCGTGAAGTCGTCCATCTGGTAGATCACCTTGCCCTCCATTCGAGAGCAAGCCGCTCGCCGTGAGCCGGCGAGCCTGGTCGTCGACGGCCTTGATCGACGGCCTGGACCGCGACCCGATCGTCGGTCGGGCAGGACCTGGCCGCGGTAGATCCAGCGGTGCCGCTTACCGGGGATGGACGCCGGGCAGGCGAAGAGCGAGTTCACGCCGAGGCCGGAGGGTTGTCCCCACCGCCGCTCGCGCAACGACTTTAAGGAGTTGGAGGAACGATTCCAAGCCCAGCGATCCGGGCCAGACCGGGTCGCCCTGGAAATGGGCCTGGAAGAACCAGGCCGACGGATCGACCCGCTTCGAACCCGCGACGAACCCCAGCCCGTGCGGGCCGCCGTCGGACACGTAGGCGTCGATCCGGTCGACCATCCGCCATCGATCGTCGGGAAACGGGGGGCGGGTCGGGTAGTCGCAGGTTTCGGCGCGGGCCGAGTTCGGCCGTGTCCGGGCGATAGGGCAATGCCTCGCGAATGCCGACCTGCTCGGCCAGGGCGGCGGTGCGGAAGAAGCCGAAATAGGTATCGCCCCGGTAAACCGGGCCTGACTGCGAGCGAACCTCGAAGTCGTAATGCTGGATGATCATTCCCCCTGACTGCGCGACCTTGGTCGTTCGCACCGTCGTGGTCAGGAGCCCGGTCGTTGGTGTGACGATGTCGAGCAATTCAGCGGTCCCGCCGAGGTTGCGGAACTTCAGGTCGTCGGGGCTGGTCAGGGCCGAGCCCATGTACGCCGCCAGCCAGCCGCAGGGCTGCAAGGCAGACCTCCAGCAGGACCGCGAAGGGCATCCGCTCCTGCCGGTCGGCGGCGAAGTACCAGGCGTCGAGCGGGACCTCGTAGGCCGCCTCGATCAGGCAGCCGGCGGCCATCTTCCACGGCTCGCCCGCGTGGACCGTGACCCGTCCAGGAACGAGAACGGCTCTTTCGGCAGACGCGCGATGAACCGTCCCTCGTCGAAAACCCGGTACGCCGCGCCGAAGCCTGCCGACGGCTTGCCCGAACAGAAGGCCTGGATGCTGGCACGGTCGTAGACCCGAGCCCTCGTGACCGTCTCCCTTGGCGCCGCCCAGAGACTCCGTAAATCGTCGCGGCTGACTCCCGACAGCCGGATCGACATGTCGTCGATGGCGACGATGGCGCGGCCGTCGGCCAGCATCAATGCGTCGGCCAGGGCGTAGGGCTCGGGGCCGTAGCCCAGTTCCTTGATCGTGACCTCGTAGGTAACCGTCCGGGTTGCCGCGGTCACCTGACCCCGGCACTTGAGCCGGCTGGCGACACCCGGCACCGGCTCGAACACGACCTCGGGCCGGGCCTCCGCCACCCAGCCCAGGCGCATCAGGAAGATCCGCAGGGTGTGCAAACAGCACTCGTACATCAAGGTGCCGGGCATCACCTGGTCGTCGACAAAGTGACATGTCATGAACCAGGCGTCGGGCGCGATATCGGCCTCGGCACGGATCAGGCCCAGGCCGAACTGGCCTCCGGTGGGATCGAGCTCGACCACCCGGTCGACCAGCGTCATCCGGCCGCCGGGCAGTCGAATGGGGTCGCTCAGGCGCAGCCCGTTGAAGGCCGGGCCGAACCCGCCGATCAGATCGCCCCGGCGGAGGGCGTCGACCTGTCGGGCGGCGTAACTCTCGATGCCGTTCCAGGGGGCCAGCTCATTCCAGTCATCGGGCCGAACCCCGGCGCGGGCTTTCCGCTTCAGGGCGGTCGCGACGATCCCCTTGCCCGACGCCAGCTCCTGGGCACTGAAGAACCCGGCGCAGCCGTCGCGCATCGTCAGGAGCGGCTCGCCGTCCACGGTCCCCTCGAACTGGAACCGGAAGAGGTGAGTCTCTCCCTGCCGGAAGAACTCGACGATCGTGATGTCGTACCGGATCACCTCGCCGGCCCTGGGCAGGCTCCGGTGGAAGGTCACCACGGCGTCGAGCAGGCGATAGACCGCCAGTCCACGGGTGATGAAGTCGATGCCGAGATATCCCGAGAGGAAGAGATCGGCTTGCCCCGCCTCGACCGCGATGCAGGTGGGAATCCGCCCGGAATCGAGATACCAGCCCCCTTGGAGGACATCGTGCTCGGTGACGACCCGGCCGCGGGCCAGGCTGCGCGGAGTGCCTTCGACCTCCATGATCCGGTCAACCAGCATCAGCGGCTCATCGGGCAGCCGGACCCGCGTCGGGTGGGCGTCGATCGCGGCGAACTCCGGGCCGAGCACCGCCCCGATTGACCCCACGGCGAACTCGAGGCAACCCGCCCGGTCGAGCCAGACCGTCGCGGAGCTTCCCGATGCGACCGACGGCCGTTGTCTCTCAACCCTGGTCCGGGTCCGATCCCGTTCGGCGACGCGAAGGTCTTCCGACCCGGGCGCCATCAGGACCTCGATCAGCGCCATCTGAAACGCGAGCTGGTTCGAGAGCGTCTCGGCGAGGTTTCCCGACGCGCGAAGAAACGCCTCATGGGCCTCGGCTCGAGCGGTCTCGGCGGCCGTCAACTGCCGGCTCAGCCGGTCATCGAACACCAGCGTCGAGATCACGTCCACTCCCTCATCGTTCCAGGACTCTGACTCGAATTCAGGTCCAGGTTCCGGTTCTGGCGCGACCGTTGCCAGGGTCGTTCCCGGTTGCTCGGCCATGGCCACGGCCACACTCACCGAATCAGGCTCGGGGGGGTGCGGGACCACGAACGGTGATCCGCCCACGGCGACGCGGATCAGCGGACGGCTTCGCGGCGATTCGGCTTCAGCTTCGGTTTCGAACTCGAGCCCGACCGCGTGGCTCTCGCTTCCATAAAGCGGCGCCAGATTAACCGGGACGCGCTCGGCGATCAGGCGGCCGAGCAGGTCGAGCAGGCTGGCCAGCGGTGGTTGTCCCGCCACGCAGGCCGGAACCGCCAGATGGGGTCGATCACCCAGGATCGCGCCGATCATCCGCGAGCACGAGCCGCCGGGCCCGGCCTCGATGAAAACGCGGAGCCCGTCGCCGTACGCACGTTCGATAAGGGCCGGGAAGTCGATCGTGCCGACCGCCTGGGCGACGATCGCGTCGGCCGCGCGGGTCCGGTCGGGCTCGTACGCCCGTCTCCACGCCGCGCTATAAATCCGAACCCCCGGCGGGGCGTTCGTCTTCAGCAGGTGCAGCGCCCGATACGCCGGCTCGACCTGCCGGGCCAGCGGGCAGTGTACGGTGCTGACCATCGGCAACGGGACGAACGGGCAGCCCAGGTCGCCGACCAGCCGCTCGACCGCCGTGCGCGAGCCGCCGATGACGGTTTCATTCGGGCTATTGATGATCAGAAGGTAAACGCGCGAACGTCCATCGATCGCCGCGCGGACCGACGCGGCTGGCACCGGGACGATCCCCGCCCGCCATTCGACCGGCCGTTCCGGCTCGATCCCCCACGCCCGACGAGCGGCGTCGCACGGGCCGGCCAGCTCGGTCTGGAACAGCGGCGACTCGACCAGTCGCCGCGTCATCTCGTCTCGCTCGGTCCACGCCCTCAGCGCCAGGAGCGCCGCCGACTCGCCCAGGCTGTATCCCAGCGCGGCCGAAGGCGCGATCCCGAACAGGTGCAGCCAGTCGCTGACGATCGTCCCCACGGCGACCTGTCCCAGGATCGGCGCCCGCTGGTCGATGAGCCGTGAGAGGGGCGGAAGCTCGTCGTTCCAGAACGTTCCTGGGGCCGTCTGGGCCCGCAGGTAGCCGTTCTCGCCGTCCTGACGTCGAAGCACCTCGGGCCAGAGCGCCGACAGCGCGCGCCCCATGCCGCCAAACAGGTTTCCCAGCCCGGGGAAGACCAGCGCGACCACGCCCGCTTTTCGCCCCAGCGCCCCCCGTGTCCGGGGCGTGAGGAAGACGCCTTCTCCGTCGGAAACGGATTCGGAGGCGGACCCGTTTGTCTTTCGGCGCGCCTCGGCTAGCCGTCGGCGGAGTGTCTCGCTCCGGTCGGCGACGATCGACAGTCCGAGCCGGCGCCCGGGGTCGTTCGCTTGCAGCCGCCACCATTGCCGCGCGATCGCCTCGATCGGCGCCGCGTCGAGCCGCGCGGCCAAGGCTTCCAGGCGTTCGATCCCGCGGACGAGGTCTCCCGGCTCGTCTCCTTCGATGGAGAAGATCGCCAGAGGAAACCGCCCCAGCGGCTGCCGACGCTCGGAGCTTGAGACGAAGGCCGCCTGCTCGTCGGCCTCCAGCACCACGAACGCCGCGCTGCCGCCGAACCCGAGCGCCGCGACCGACGCTCGCCGCGGTCCCTCGGCCCGGTCGCGGAGCCAGAACTGCGGACCCCGGGGCAGGTAGAAGGGTGATTGCTCGCGCCTTGCAGCTCCTTTCGAGCCGTCTCGACCCCGCGCAAAGGAGGCACGATCTGTTGATGGAGACAGAGTGATGCCTTGACCAGACCCGCCAGCGCCGCCGAGGCGCCGGCGTGGCCAACGTCGGCCTTGACCGAGCCCACCGCGCAGCGTCCCGACGACCAGCTCCCGTGCGCGCCCAGCTCCGACAGCGCCAGGGCCTCGCGTCGATCTTCCTCGGGCCGGCCGCTGCCGTGCGCCTCGAGATAGCCGATCGACGCGGATTCCGGCGTGAGCCCCGCGTCGACCAGCGCCCGGTTCGCTGCCGCCAGGTAGGCCGAGGGGGTCCGTTCGCCCGTGCCGCTCGAAGCCAGACCGATCCCGCGCACGATGGCGTAGATCCGGTCGCCGTCGCGCCGGGCGTCCTCCAGACGCTTGAGCACCAGGGCCGCCGCGCCGTCGCCGGGAACCGTGCCGTCGGCGTCCGTCGACAGCGGGCGGGCGGCTCCGCGCGTCGCGTATGGTTGGGCCGATTCCGTCGCCAGGATTGCCCGGACGTCGCATGTCAGATCGACCGACGCGACGACCGCCTCGTCGAGCTCGCCGCTCTGAAGCGCCCGGACCGCGACCTCCAGCGCACGGGCGCCGGAAGTCTCTTCACTCGATACGGTGAAGCTTGGTCCCCCGAGCCGGAGCTCGCGTGCGATCCGGCTGGCGACCAGGCCGCCGAGCGCGCCCATCGTCCGGTTCGCCGATAGCGCTGGGCCGGCCGCGTCGCGCAGAGCCTCGACCCACTCTGCCAGCTTCGCTTCCGATAGATCGAGACCCAGCTTCCGGGCCCAACGCCGCGCCTGTCCAGGAAGGAGCCAGCGGAGGTGGAAGTTGGTCGTGTTGAGGTCCAGCTCGATGCCGACCGTCACCCCGGTCCGCAGCCTTGGCCGTTCGCAGCCCTCCCAGCCGGCGTCGGCGACCGCCTCGGCCGCCGCCAGCAGGGCGATCGATTGCTGCGGCAGCATCTCCTCGAGCTCGCGGGGCGGAATCCGAAACCGGTCCCGGCGGAGATCGATCGAATCGAGGCAAACCCCTTGAACCTTCTCCGGTCGAAACCGTCCTGGCGATACCATTCGGTCTCCTCGCGCACCCCACCACCCTTGCGGCTCAATGGGCTCGATCAGGGTCGAGCTTCCCCGCTCACCCCCCAGCACGCGTTCCTGAAACGCCCGCAAGCCCTGAAAGGGGCCGAAGTGCGCTGACATCCCCACGATCGCGATCGCGGAGGCGGACACCGGAACGGGAACGGTTGGGGGAAGGGTTTCGATCGACGTGGCCGATCCGGGTATGAATTCTTCAATCAACACATGAGCGTTGATTCCCCCGAAACCGAACCCGCTGATCGCCGCCCGGCGCGGCACGCCCGGCCCCCGGCGCTCCCAGGCTTCGGGGCGGGCGAGCACCTGGAACGGGCCTTCGGTCATGGCCTGGGCCGGGTTCGTGAAGTTGGCCGTCGGCGGCAGGACCTCGTGCTTGAGCGCCAGCAACACCTTGAGCAGTCCCGCCGCGCCGGCCGCAGTGAGGGCGTGACCGATGTTCGACTTCACCGAGCTGAGCACGCAACGGCGCGGTTGCTCCCGGGTTTCCGGGTCGCGGACATCCTTCCAGAGCTCCCGCAGGCTCGCCAGCTCGACGGCGTCGCCCAGGGGGGTGCCGGTGGCGTGGCACTCGATCAGGTCGACAGCGTCGGGCTCCCAGCCGGCCTGTTCGTACGCCGCGCGGAGGGCGCGGAGCTGTCCCTCGGTGCTGGGGGCGAGCAGGCCGCCGTCGACGTCGTTCGACAGTCCCACGCCGGCGATCAACCCGAGGATCGTGTCGCCCTGGTCGATCGCGTCGCTCAGGCGTTTCAGGACGAAGACCCCCGCTCCCTCGCCCACGACCAGGCCGTCGGCCCCGGCGTCGAACGGTCGGGCCCGGCCCGAGGGCGAAAGCGCCCGAAGCTGGGTGAAGCCCATCTGTGTGTACAGCGCGTCGGGCCGAGACAGGCCGCCGGCCAGCATCGCGTCGACCCGGTGCGCGAGCAGGTCGTCGGCCGCGCGTTTCAACGCGTACAGGCTCGACGCGCACGCCGCATCCAGCGTGTAACACCCGCCGCCCAGCCCGAGCGCCTCGGCCAGGAGCCCCGCCGGCAAACCGGCGACATGGCGATTCCTCGGCTCGATCTCGAGACCGGTATTTCCCTCGTCGAAGATCCCGACCTGCTCGGCGAGGCTTCGCCCCAGATACGTTCGCGCCAGGGCCGAAGCCGTTTCGGTCGGCAGCACGATATTGCCGAGCACGACCCCGACCCGGCGCCGGTCGAGCCGTTCGGTCCGCGCCGCACGCCAGGCGGCGCGGCCGGCGTGGAGCACCAAGTGGAACATCGGGTCGAGCCTGTCGACGATCTCGGGGTCGAGGTCCAGCCCGTCGCAGTCGAGGACGAATCCGTCGATGAACCCGCCGCGGACCGAGCTCACGCGGTCGGCCAGGCCCAACCGTGGATCGAATGCCTCGTCGGGATCGATCGCCCAGCGCCCTGGCGGCACCTGCCGGGTCGTGTCGACCCCGCCCGCGACGTTCGTCCAGAACTGCTCCAGGTCCGCCGATCCGGGGAAAGTCCCCCCGGCGCTGACGATTGCCACCCGCTCGTGTTGCGGCATTGGATTGCAGACTCGTTCCCGTGAAGGCAAGCCGGTCGTGCCAACGTGACTCAACTCAACTCAATTCAAATCAACTCAAATCCAACGCAGCTCAACGCGGCGCCCCGGCAAGCTGGTTGCGACGGAACGCCTGATTGAGCGAGGCGTCGATCACGCATTCGTAATCGTTCAGGACCGCGACCAGTGCCCCGTTGCCATCCAGGAAGGCGATATCAGCCCGCGCCGAGAGCTCGCCGGCGTGGGTGATTCGGGCGACAACACGGACTCGCGCCGATTCCTGGCCGGGCCCACTCGCGGTCTCCGCCGAGAGCTCGCGGCGGAACTGTCGATAGTGGCCGACATAGGTCGGCAACGAGCCCGCCCCTACCCGATCGGAGCTCCAGAGCACCATCGACTGGAAGGCGCCGTCGAGAATCAACGGGTCGATCAGCCACGTTGGCCGGAGCGGCTTGACGATCCAGCGCGGCGGAGCGGTGCCGGGCGGCAGACGGCGATGATCCCCTGATCGTCGCATCCCTCGATCCGATCAATCGACCGCAGGTCGGGACCGTGGAACAGGACCTCGCGATAGAGCACGCGCGGGTCGAGGTCCGGCCGAGGTGTCACCGACGTTCTGGCTCCGCTTGCCCACAGGCTTACCTGTTCGGGGGAAGGCACCGGCAGTCGATCGCCCAGGACGACCGTCCCCCGGGCGTGTACGAACTCGCGGCCGTCGGGCTGAATCCCCCGCAGCTCGACTGGTACCGTGTAGCCGTCGCCGGCTCCTGTTCTCGTTCCCCCGCGGCTCGCCTTGCCGGCCAGGACGCGGAGCACCTCCGGCGCGGCCATATCGCCGCGAACGATCACCCCCTTGAGCAGCCGGGCTTCCTCGAAACCATGGAAGACCAGTCCCGGGTTGCGCTGAAGGGCCCCGTGCGCCAGCCATTCCAGGATCAGGGCCATCGGCACCACCGGCCGGCCGTCGATGACGTGCGACCGCAGGACTGGCAGCGCGGCCACGTCCGCCGTCAGTTCGAACACCGGTTGCGGATCGTTCGCCACGACCGGCGTTGGATTCAAGCCGACGCCCGTGGATTTCGCCGGAGTCTCCCGACGCGGGATCAGCCCCTCGGGGAGACGCGACCCTCCCAGCACCACGACCTCGATTGATCGAGCCGGCGCGTCCGGAATCTGGATCTCGTCGATGAGGAAGCGGGCGCCCGCCTCCGGCTCGATCAGGCCGATCCCCTCGGCCAGGAACAGGGGCTTGAGCGCGTCGGTCACCATGCCGCCGTCCCAGGGACCCCAGTTGATCGACAGGACGCGGCAGCCCGGCCGGGTCCGGGCCTCGCGCACGGCCTTCTTGTTCAGGACCTCGTTGGCCGCGGCGTACGCCACCTGGCCGATCCGGCCGAACCGTGCGGTCGACGACGAGAAGAGGACCAGCAACCGGAGTCCCTCCTGCTCCGCGCCGAGCGCGTCGAGCACGTTCCGCAGCCCAACGACCTTGGTCGCGAAGACCTCGCGGAACTGGGCGACGGTCTGGTCGTCGATCCGGCGGTCGGCCAGGACCCCCGCGCCGTGCAACAGGCCGCGCACCGGCCCGTACCGGCCGCGGACCTCATCCAGACAGCGCCTGGACCGCCGCGCCGTCGCGGACGTCGACACTCTGATAGACCGCGCGCGCCCCGGCCGCCTCGATCCGTTTCAGGTTCCGCGCGATCTCTCGCCCCGCGGTGATCTGGCGTGCCTGCTCGGCGATCTTCTGAGGCGTCGCCGAGCCGTTGCCCGATCGGCCGGCGTGCGCGGCCAGGGCTCGCTTGAGCCCCGCGGTGTCCGTCTCGTCGATCGACGCCAGCCAGTCGGGCTCGGCCTTCGGCTCCGGGCTCCGTCCCAGGATCACGATCGTCGGCCGATAAACGCGGGCCAGGCCCACCGCGACCTCCGCCGTGATCCCACGCGCTCCGCCGCTGATGACCACCACGTCCCCCAACTTGATCGGTGAGTCAAGCGTATTCGTACGATCCGCCCGTTCGACGGGTTCGGCGGCCATCGATACGGTCGATCTTCCCGCGCGGTCCAGCCCGACCTCGACCGGACCGTGACTGAGGACCTCGTCAACCACGGCCCGCGCAGCGTTTTGTCCGTCGGTACAGGCGAATCCGGGATCGATATCGATCGCCTTGCACGCCACCTCGGGCCACTCGTGCGCGGCGGTCTTGGCCAGTCCGGCCAGCCCGCCGGAGAGGACCGATGCCCCGGCATCCCAGGCCTCGGCTGTTCCCAGCCCGAACCTGCCATCGATTCGCGCCAGCGTCGCCAGGACCGCCGCCTGCTCCTTGCCAGCCTGGCGCAATCCCGGCGCCGCGGTCTGCAGAAGCCGGAACGACGCCTCCAGCGCCGCGTCACCGTCGCCAGTCCCCGACACGCCTAGCACCAGCCCGTCGAGCCGTGTCGGCGCCGCCAGGTCGTCGATCTCCGCGCGATCAATCAGACGGACCTGGAACCCGTGCGCCTCGAGCCGCGCCCCGATCGCCCGCGCGAGCCCATCGCTCGCGCCCTCGTCGAGAATCCAGAACTCGCCCCCGGGCCGGACCGCGATCGGCTCGCGCTCCGACGGTTCTGGCAGTCGGACGCTTCGCGGCACGAGCCGCTGTACGGTCGATTCCGGCTCAGGTTCAGGTTCGGGGGAGACGGGCCGCCCGATCGACGCCGCGCTCCGCCGTCGTCGGTTCATGCGTCGGGTGGTCATCCTGAAGGAAGGCGACGATATCGGCGAGTGTCTGGAGGGTTCCGAGGTGTTCGGGCGTGATCAGGGGTGCGTCCGGCAAACGTTCCTGAACGGCGGAGAGGATCTCGACGCGCTTGATCGAGTCGATTCCGAGATCGGCGTCGAGCCGCATTCCGGGTTCGAGCATCTCGGCGGGATATCCGGTTTTCTCCGACACGATCTCCAGGAGTGTATCCTGCACGACCGACGCGGTGCTGGGGCTCGGCGTGGTGGCCGCCGGGACCGATACGCTCCCCAGCCCGCTGGTTGCGACGTCCAGGAAGGCGACGATATCGGCGAGTGTCTGGAGGGTTCCGAGGTGTTCGGGCGTGATCAGGGGTGCGTCCGGCAAACGTTCCTGAACGGCGGAGAGGATCTCGACGCGCTTGATCGAGTCGATTCCGAGATCGGCGTCGAGCCGCATTCCGGGTTCGAGCATCTCGGCGGGATATCCGGTTTTCTCCGACACGATCTCCAGGAGTGTATCCTGCACGACCGACGCGGTGCTGGGGCTCGGCGTGGTGGCCGCTGGGACCGATACGCTCCCCAGCCCGCTGGTTGCGACGTCCAGGAAGGCGACGATATCGGCAAGCGTCTGGAGGGTTCCGAGGTGTTCGGGTGTGATCAGGGGTGCGTCCGGCAAACGTTCCTGAACGGCGGAGAGGATCTCGACGCGCTTGATCGAGTCGATTCCGAGATCGGCGTCGAGCCGCATTCCGGGTTCGAGCATCTCGGCGGGATATCCGGTTTTCTCCGACACGATCTCCAGGAGCGCGGTCTCGACTCGCCTCGTTTCGTCCGAGCGCGTGGGCGCGTCGGGTCTGGCGGCGGGAACCGGCGCGGGCGGATTCGTCGGTGGCGTCGTAGGAGACGGGTTCCGGAAAGGTCCCACCGGCGGTCCGGAATTCCCGTTCCGTCCGGCCGGTTCCCGTACCTGTTCGTGTTCGAGTTCCGGCCGCGTACCTGTTCCCGGACATGGGCCGGGTCGAGCCGCTGTACCTCGTGCGGGATCTGGCGCGGCCGGCCGTTGATAGGCCCGCGGCGATGGCGGGGCGGTTGCTCCTTCGGTTTCGACAGTCTCCATCCCGAGCGAGATCATGACCAGCTTCTGTTGCTGTTCCAGCAAGGTCTGAAACGCGCGCCGGGTCCGGTCCTGACCATCGAGGAACTGTCGGTGAAGCTGGGCGGACTGCTCGCCCATCTTCTGGAGGGCGATCAGATTCTCCTGGACGCTCCGCAGCGACTCGCCCAGCAGCCCCGGCTCGCCCGCGCTGGGCGCAACGGCAACAGACGCGTCAGTGCCGCCCCATTCCCGGCCGACCCCGGGATCGGGACCCGCGAAAGCCCATTTCCATTTCCATTCCCATTTTCAATCCCATGACCAGGCTCATGCCTCTGGGACGGTGGATCATGCGGCGGCGTTGGCGATTGCGGTCCCTGCGCCGGCGGTGTCGGATTCAACATGGAGGACGCGTCCGGTATCGGATTCCGATGCGAAGACAATGGTTCGACTCCCGACACGCGCTTCGTGCCGGTCTGGGAAGGGCTCGGAGCACCATTGCCGGCGGCCGGCTTGCGCTCGGGCCGGGCCGTCGGCACGGGCAACGGCGCCATGGCCGCCCCGGGTGACGGATTCGCGCCGCAGACCGGGACCGTGAGCCCTGGTTTGCGATTGTGAGCGCGCATGAGCCGATCGTCCAGCGGGTCCCATCGCGTCAGCGCGACCGCGTGGCCCCGGGCGGCGACCTGGGCCAGCGCCCGGGCCAGGTCGGCGAGGTTGCCCGCGTTCTCGCTTCCACTTCCCCCGCCGCGCGAGGCATCGACCGCGATCGACTCGAAATCGCGTCCCGACAGGATCGACGCGACCAGGCCGGTCAGCTTGCGATCGGGTCCGGTCTCGACAAACGTCCGCGCCGTCCTGGTAAAGCGCCTCGACCAGCGCCACGAACTCGACCGGCCGCGCGAGCTGATCGGCCAGGAGCGCGCGCGCCGGTTCGGCGTCGGCGGGATAAACCCTGGCCAGAGACTGCGCGTTGGCATAGACCGGCGTCGGGCCCGGTGTCAGCGCGACGTCCCTCAGCTCGTCGGCGAACGGCGCCTTCGCGCCGGCCACGAACCGGCTATGAAACGCCGCAGATACGTCGAGCTTCCGGCTGGCGATCGCCGCGCTGCTGGAAGGCGCGGGCCGCGCGCTCGATCTCGGCCGACGGTCCCGAGACAACCCCCTGGTCTGGCGCGTTCCGGTTGGCGAGGACCAGGTCGAGCCGCTCGTCGGCGAGCACGCTCTCGACCGTTTCGAGTGGTGCACGGACGGCCAGCATCGATCCGCCGCCCCCCCGGCTCTGCTCGGCCATCAGCCGGCCCCGCGTCCGGGCCAGTCGGTCGAGCCCTGCGGCATCGATCCGCCCCGCCGCGTGTAGCGCCGACAATTCGCCGAAACTATGGCCGGCAAACGCGTCGGCCGCAACCCCGAACTCCTCGAGGAGCCGCCAGATGCCCCGCTCGACCGCCCCCAGCGCCGGCTGCGCCGCCTCGGTCGCCCGCAGCGCCGCATCCTGCCGGGTCTTGCCTTCGCTGTCATACACCGGCAGCGGATAGATCAGATCGACCAGCCGAGGCTCCCCTTCGGCCGGGATTTCCGCCTCCGCTTCGGCCAGGGCGTTGAAGACCGACGGGAATCGGCACGCCAGCTCGCGGAACATCCCGACGTACTGCGACCCCTGCCCCGGAAACAGGACCGCCAGCCCCCCAGCGCAGACCCTCGGCCGTAAAAGATCCCCTCCGCCTTGCGGCTCCGCCCCGTCTTGACCGCATCGCGGGCCTGGGCGAAGCGCCTCGAAGTCCTTTCCCTCGCGCTCGATCACGACCAGCAGGCGGCACGAGTCCTCGCTCCGGAACGATCTCCGCGTTTCCGCGGCCCGGACCCGAACCGCGTCCCAGGTCAGCCCGCGCGGCCAGTCGTCGAGCGCCTCGAGCAGACCGGCGTCGCTGGCCGACGACAGGGCGACGATCTGGACCTCGCCGTCGCCCCATTCGGCCTCGGTCTTGGCCGACTCGGCTTCCTCCAGAACGCAGTGAAAGTTGCTCCCGCCGAAGCCGAAGGCGCTCACCCCCGCGCGCGTGGATGCGGCTGCTGTCCGTTCCCCTCGCGACCTGGCAGCCAGGGCCGCGGTTCGTGGTTGAGATAAAAAGGCGAACGCCCCGGCGCGGCGGCCTCGATCGGCCGGCTCACCTTGATCGTCGGCGGCAAGACCTTGTGATGAGTGCGCCAGCGCCGCCTTGATCAGACCCGCTGCTCCCGCCGCCGCCTTGGTGTGCCCGATCTGCGACTTGACCGACCCCAACGGCGCACCACGTCCCCGCTCGCCCCGACTCGCGGTACACCTCCGCCAGGGCGCCCAGCTCGGTCGCGTCGCCAACCTTCGTCCCTGTCCCGTGCCCCTCGACCAGCTCGACCGTCGCCGGCGAGATTCCCGCCAGCGCGTACGATCGACGCAAGGCCCTCGCCTGGCCCGACGCCACCGGCGCGTACACCGCGCCCCCCTTGCCGTCGCTCGATGTCCCCAGTCCCCGGATCACCGCGTACACTCGGTCTCCGTCCCGCCGCGCATCCGCCAGACGCTTCAGGACCAGGACCCCCAGACCCTCTCCCAGGATCGTCCCGTCTCCCTCCGCGTCGAACGGCCGCGCGTTACCCGTCGGCGACAGCGCCGGGGTCTTGCTAAAACACATGTACATAAAAATGTCATTAAATGTATCGAGGCCGCCCGATAGCGCCACGTCGCAGCGGCCGGAGGCGAGCTCCAGGAGCGCCAGGTCGACGGCGGCCAGCGAGCTGCGCAGGCGGCGTCAACGACGCAGTTGGTGCCGCCGAGATCGAGGCGGTTGGCGATCCGGCCGGCGGCGACGTTTCCCAGCAGGCCCGGGAACGAGTTCTCCTGCCAGCCGACGTACCCGTCGCTGATCTGTCGGACGACGGTCTCGGCGGTGTCGGAGTCAATCCCCGCGGCCTTCAGCGCTCGCCGCCAGATCGGGTGGCCCAGCCGGGCGCCCAGGGGAATCACAAGCTCGAGCGTACCGGTGACGCCCAGGATCACGCTCACGCGGCTGCGATCGAGTGGCCGGCCGTTCGGAATTCCCTCGCCATATCCGGCGTCCTCGAGCGCCGCGCGGGCGGCGTAGAGGCCCAGAAGCTGGGTCGTGTCGGTCGCTTCCAGGTTATGGGGTGCGATCCCGAACTCCATCGCCGGAAAGGCAACCGGGTCGAGAAAGCCGCCGCGCCGGGCGTAGGTCCGGTCGGGGGCCTTGGGGTCGGGATCATAATAATCGTCGACTCGCCAGTGCGTTGCGGGCACCTCGGTGATGGCGTCGTGCTTGCGGCGGATGCTCGACCAGTAGCCCGCGAGACCGCCGGCCCCGGGGAACAGACAGCTCATCCCGATGATCGCCACGGGGACGGGAGGGGGGACCGGCTCCGGCGTCATTTCCCGTTCGCCCGGATTCGGATTCGTTGCGGCCGAGTTCAGATTCACGGTCACGGTCTCTCTTCCTCTTCGGTCGGAACGAACGGATCAGATTGCGCCGGCTCGATGTCGCCGTCAACTTCACAGTCACCGACACCGTCAGAGCCGGTCGTCGATCTCGAACGGCTCGAGGGGGCCAGCCGGGGTACGCCGGGGGGTAGGGCCATCCCCTGCGCGACGCAGGACCGGGCCCGCTGAAGAACGGCCGCGCCATACAGGATGTTCAGCGCGACGGTGGCCACCTTGCGGTTCTCGGGCCGTTCCAGGAACGAGCCGCGCACCCATTCGTTGAACGCCGCCATGGCTGGTCCGCACCAGACCTGGTAATCGACCGCGCGGGTCGGCTCGCCGCTATTGGCCCATTGCGACGAGAGGCCCAGGTACCATCGAAAGACAAGGGCCATCTTGTGCTTGGGGTCGCGTCCGGCGCGCTCGACCTGCGCCGGGTCTCGTGCTTCAAAGAAGACGCGGGTCTGGTCCCAGATCGCTTCGAGCGGTGCCCGAAAGAAATTTTTCTCCAGGGCGGCGCGGTCGTCGGCCCCGATCTGGTCGAGGCTTTCATGGCCGCGGTACAGCTCGTACAGGCGGCTTGCCCGCATGGCGAACATCGTGCCCCGCTTCAGGACCTGGACCTTGACCCCCATCTCGAACATGTCGGCCGCCGGCGCCATGGCGACGTCGCCCTGCCGTGCCTCGGCCAGCATCCGCCGGACGGTGTCCGACGTTCCCGACTCGACGCACGCCTGATTCACCGAACCGCCAACCAGGTACGCCGCTCCCATCGCCAGGGCCGCCGCCGCCGACTGCGGCGTCGCGATCCCCCCCGCCGCGCCGACGCGAGGCACGTGCCGATAGCGATGCTTCGACTGCATCCGGTCCCGCAGCGCGATCAATGTCGGGATCAGCGTGATGGCCGCCTGGTTGTCGGTATGGCCCCCCGAGTCGGCCTCGGCGGTCAGGTCGCTCGCCATCGGCACCGCGCGGGCCAGCTCGGCCTGCTCGGCGGTGAGGTCACCGGACGCGACCAGGGCCTTCAGGAACTTTTCCGGCGGGGGCGCCAGGAACCGCTCGGCCACCTCGACCCGCGACACCTTGGCGATCACACGGTTGGGCGTCACGATCTGGCCATCTTCCCCGTGCTTGATGCCATGCAGCCGATACCTGACCAGCGGCGAGGTCAGGTTCAGGTACGCCGACGCCTCGACCAGCCGGATGCCGCGCCTCAGGTAAAGCCCGACGATGGCTTCCTCAAGGGCCGGCTCGTTCGGACTGTGGATCAGGTTGAATCCGTAGGAGAGCCTGTCGCGTCCGAGGCTTTGTTCGAGCCGATCGATCGCCCGCTCGACGGCCGGAGGCGCCAGCCCCGCCGCGCCAAAGAACCCGAGCATCCCGGCGCGGCCCATCGCCTCGACGATCTCGACCGAGCCGATTCCGTTGGCCATCGCCCCGGCGACGCAGGGATACTTCAGCCCCAGCTCGTCGCAAAACGAAGTGTCGCCCAGATTTTCGAGCCGGCATCCGGGGACCGCCCCGACGATCCGATGGTCCTTGTCCTCGCTCGACGTCTGGAGCCCCTCCCGGTCAAACGCCGCGCCCTTCGGCCCCCTGGGAACCTCGCGGAACCCGAAGCCGTCGGGACGCTCCACGATCCATAGCGGCGTGGCGACCTTCCCCAGCGCTCGCTCGATCTCAGCTTCGGATCTCGTGGCATCCCGCACCGTTTGAGCCGCTCCCCTACCCTCGGAAAAAACGAAAGCGTTGATCATAACTTCCAACAGGCGGGGCGCCGACCGGTTTCCGACACAAATTGTGTGATCCCTCGTGCCGGCGCCGCTTCGCCGGCCGCTCCAGCTTGTGGGTCGAATCACGCATCCGGCATGGTCGTGCAAGAAGGTATACGCACCGATGAGGCCGGGTCGCGATTCTTGACCCCTCTTGACCCTGCTGTCCAGCCGACCGAGACTGGAGGTTGGGTGGAAGGCCGACCCGTTTTTGGGTCTATCCGCGTTCAAAACGCTCCCGCAGCCGGGAAGGGTCGCCATGCAAACGCTCTGGTTGTGGACGGGCCTGCTCCTCGGATTGGCGCCGGCCGATGAAGGCGTGCAGACGCAGGAGATCAAGTTCGCCGCGTGTCCCCCCGCCGTGCGGAAGACGCTTCAGACCGAGTCAAAGGGGGCGAGGATCGAGACCGTCACTCGCGAGAAGGACGCCGACGACGAGGTCGTCTTCTGGGCCGAGGCGGCTCTGGGCGGCCGGACGTACGCGATCGGTGTCCTGGAGGACGGCACCCTCACCGAGATGAACCTGGCCGTCGATGACGAGGAGCTCGCGTTCGACCGATGTCCGGCCGACGTCCAGGCGACGTTCCGCGCCGAGGCGTTCGGTGAGAAGGTCGAGACCGTCGGCAAGGACATCAAGTACGGCGTCACCATCTACGAGACCGTCATCGAGCATAACGGCAAATCGTACGAGATCGTGGTCGCCGAGGACGGGTCTCTGGTCGAGAAAGCGCTCGTCATCGACGACGAGGAGGTCGAGATGACGATGTGCCCCTCCGCCGTGCGCTCGGCCCTGCACGAGCAGGCCAGAGGAGGCAAGATCGGCGAGATCACCCGCTCCACCGGTATCGGCGGGCCAACGTACGAAGCTGAGATCGAGATCCGCAAGCGAATCTACCTGATCGAGGTCGCCGAAAACGGGGCCCTGATCTCAAAGTCGCTCGAGGCCGTGGAGGAGTAGGCGTCGGCCAACCAGGGCGATTCCGGGATCATCGCTGCGCGAAACGCCAGGGTTTTCAGCGGATCGACAGGGCGCGTATTCAGCTCGCGCATCGCGTGCTGGACGTGCCCGCGGGCACGGGAATGGCTGTTCGTGCTGAACCCCTGGCTGGTGAGCTGCATGTTGACCCCTTGCAAGCTCCGCAGGGCCTGGCCCATCCGGGCGTCGGACTGAGCCTGCGTCATGGGCTGGCGTCGAGGAGCGCCCACTCCCTGGCCGCCGCCTCCCTGCCGTGTCCTCATGGCCATCATGCGGTTCGGATTCATGCCTGGAGCGAAGCCCGAGCCATGGTAGACCATCGATCGGTGGCTGAGCTGTCGGATCGCCATCGTGATTGCGTGCAACGCACGGACCCGGTGCCCCTGGTAGTTGTGATCGATTCGCGAGAGGCTCGCGTCTACCGATCGCAACCGATTGACGACCGATCGGTTGGATCCCTGCGATCTGCCGTAGCCGTAGTTTCTTCCATAGTATCGATTGCGGTAGCCGCGACCGTAGCCGTGGGCCTGGTAGCGCCGGGCGTTCGAGCCGTGGCCGTAGGTGTAGCCGTATGGAGAGGCGTTGGCGGACGAGCCGCGCGTCGATCGGTTCGCACCGGCTCCGGCACGGGACTGGTTGGCGTTCACGTTTGTGTTGGTCTTGTGCTTGGTATGTGCCGGAGCGGCGGCGTGGGGCATCCGGGGTGGCTTGCGCGGGCGCCTTGTTCATTCGCTGCGGCCTGGTAATCCGCGGCGCTCGCGCGTGCCCGCCCCGGGGTCCCTTGGCTTCAGCCCACGGCAACGGGGCCGCCATCTGCCCGACCACCATGGCCAGGAGCAGCAACCCACGCCTCCAGCCCGACGGAGTGTTCATGGGGATTGTCCCCGATGTCATTTTGGATTTGCTTTGAGGTTGCGAACGCCTGAACGATCTTACAAACAACGGCGACGGTTCGGTTCAACGCAACGGCCGCCCACCCGCGTCGCATCGATCGCGTCCCGGTCGCCGCGTGAGTCCTCGAGCCTTGCCGCGCGGTGACGCCTGTCGCTGGATTCCATTTTTCTTCATTACGCAAGTTACTCGGATTCCGTTCACACCACGGTCTGAAATTCCACCAAAGGGGGTCGTGCCGGGCGTTTGGTTTGGAAAAATCGTCCGAGGTGTTTTCACCTGAAGCTGATCGGCGCTCGATCGAGTTAGGGTCTATTTTCCGTAAGGCTTCAGCCGATCTCAGCGATCGGCCCTGGGATGGGTGGCAACTGGCCTGTCTGGAGGAAGGCGCGAACGGCGACGGTGACGGCGGAGACGGGGTTGTGACCACGTTGCTTCAGGGTCCGAAACACGCTCATCAGGATGGCTTGGGTCTCGGCACCGTCCTCGCTGCCGTTGGCGTAGCTATTCTTGCGCGCGATCACGGCCGGGCGGATTTGACGTTCGCCGTGGTTGTTGTCCGACGGGACCTCGGGATGGTCCAGGAACGTGAACAGTTCGGATTGGTGACGCCGCAGGCGCTTCACCAACCGACGCGCGTGGCGCTGCTCCCACGGCTGCTCCAGGAGTTCGCGCAACCGCACGTCGAGCCGCCGCCGCCGCGAGGCGAACGCCTCCGGCAGCAGTTCCGTTCGCCGCTTGCTCAGGCGGATCGAGTCGCGGATCAGCCGCTTCAACTGCTTGGAAAACTCCGGCCAGTCGCCCCCGGGCTTGTGGTAATGTTGGGTCCGCTTCAGGTCGCGCAACAGGTGCGGCAGGCACTTCTGCTTCCGCGCGCAGACGACCGCGTTGTAGGCCGCCCAGAAGTCGGTCACCAACACCCCGGCGAACTCGTTCTTGAAGAACCGCTTCAACGCCGGACTGCCGCGCCGCCGGTCGATCATGTAATACGTGACATCCTTCGACGCGAAGCACCACAACCAGTAGGTCTTGCCGTTGACCCGCCAGCCCGTCTCGTCGGCGTGCAACACCGCGCCGTCGAGGGCCTGGGTCTGGATCTCAAGGTACCAGGCCAGGAGGACCTCCCGCAGCCGCCGCCACATCTGGATCAGGCCGCCGGAGGAGAGCTTGAACTGGAGGTGGAAGTTGAACACGTCGATGATCTGCGCCAGGGTCGTGCCCAGCAGGTAGTGCAGCCAGGCCGAGAGGACCACGACCCGCAGGCCGATCGAGGAGCCGGGCAAGGCGTCGGGCACGGCCGGCTCGACGGTGGTCTTGCAGTGCGGACACCACGAACGATGGATCGTGTGTTCGGTGACCACCGGGGTGATGTCGGCGGGGATGTCCTCGACGACCCGGGTCCGCGAACCCCGGCACGGCCGCACCGGCCCATGACACTTGGGGCAGGCCGAGAGCGTGTGCTCCTCGCGGCGGTCGATCCGCGTCGGCGCCGGGCGGCGCTGACCGGGATGTCCCGGCTTGGCCCCCTTGGGCTTGGCCCTCCCCTTGGCGGCGGGCTTGGCGTAAGGCGGCGTTTGCCCCGAGGGCGCCGAGGGGTCGACACCGGCGGGCGAGGCGGTTTGCTTCTCGGCCAGTTGCTTGGCCAAGGTCAAGAGCGCGAAGACGACCGCGTCTTGACCTTGCTGAAAGATCAGCGCGGCCTGTTCGGCCGTCAATTGCGGACCCAAAAGGGCCTGCAACGCTGCCGTGTCCAGGGTGTCCGAACCCATCGCTGCCATACGAATAGTGGAATGAGGCGGTCGCCATCGTGCAAGATCAACTGAATTCGGCTGAAGGCTTACTATTTTCCCATTTCCAGAGGCTGCCACGCGATGAGACCGGCCCGGATCATCAGGCTCGTGGAGATCTTGCTGGTGGAGGACAACATCGGCGACATGGTCCTTACCCAGGAGATCCTCCAGGAGTCCAGGGTGTCCTACCGCCTGAGCGTCACCCGGGACGGGGTCGAGGATTCGGGATGCCCCGTCCCGTACTCAAGGTCCGTCTGGCGATCGCCCCATCCGGGAGGCCGACCGCAGGTACTTCCGGCACGCGCGGGCCTCAGGTCGTCGGATGACCCTGGCATCGGGTAACCTGGGAGGCCCGTGGATCGTCGTCATCCCTGCAGGGTGCGTCGATCACCTGATTTCGGGATTCAACCAGGAGATTCAGCGATGTTCAAGACCAAGAACGACCTGTCCGAGGCCACTCGCGTCAAGGTGGTCGAGCTGCTCAACGCCCATCTGGCCAACTGCAAGGACCTCCAGACCCAGACCAAGCAGGCGCACTGGAACGTCAAGGGACCGAACTTCATCGCCTTGCACGAGCTGTTCGACAAGATTAACGAGGACATCGATGAGTACGTGGACGAGATTGCCGAACGGGCCGTGCAGCTTGGCGGCGTGGCCGAGGGAACGGCCCGGATGGTGGCGAAACGAAGCACCTTGCCCGAATACCCGGCGAACATCCCGGACGGCCGCGGCCATGTCGAGGCGCTGTCCTCGGCCCTGGCCGCGTTCGGCAAGGGAGCGCGCGAAAGCCATCGAGGAAGTCAACAACCTGGGCGACCTGGACACGGCCGACCTGTTCACCGAAGTCTCGCGCGGTATCGACAAGTGGCTCTGGTTCGTCGAGGCCCACCTCCAGGCCGATCGTTGAACCCGGTTTTGCCCGCCCATCGGGGGTGCGGCTCAATCGCGCCCCCCTACCCCGAGAAAGCGTGTCTTCGGAGCGCACGGATCGTCGGCCGGCCTACCCGGAACTTGCCGATCGGTTAGAACGGATTCCGACCACGAAAACCTCGAGTCGCTCGATATTATCTATGGGGAGATCGATCACTTTGGCTCTGTGGCAATTTGGATCACAAGGATGAGAAGAATTGCCCGGATTGATGCGATTGCATGGATTGTGAGCGTTGAGGCGGCGTCGATCCCTCATACTCTCTCTTGAGACGAGAGAGGCGCGCCGTTGTGATTCGGACGTGGCGTGAACCTCACCGCGCCGAACGAAGCCACGATGATCGGGGTTGGTCCGACAATGTCGGTCATCCTGATTTGTGAGGGATGGCCGTGGCCAGCTGATTGACGGACCGAACCCAAGGCCCGGCTCCGAGCGAACCCAAGGCCGACGGACCGAACCCAAGGCCCGGCTCCGAGCGAACCCAAGGCCGACGGACCGAACCCAAGGCTTTTACGATTCGGCTGCTGAGGGCGAATGGGGTGGTTGTGTTCTGTTTGCTGGGGAAGCCGGGGGGAATCACGCGGCGGGTTTAGACGGCGTGGCTGGTCTTGCGGTGGAACCGGGCGGCGACGCCGAGCAGCGCGATCATCTCGCCGAGGTTGCGGAGGGCCGCGCGGAGGTTGCCGGCGGCCCGAGCTTCGGTCTCGCCACGTCGGTACTTGGCGAACTGATTCCAGTCAAGTGTCCAGGTTTGTTCGATGGCGTGTGCCTGGACCCGACGGGTCAGCTCGGAATACTTGTCGATCAGATCGAGGGTGATCAGGCACTCGGCGGTCCGGTAGGGATGGTCCTCGACGGTCGTCGGCTGGGGCTTGGGCCGGAAGATCTGCGTGAGGGCCGACTTCCAGGCCGGTGTCTTGCGGCGATCGCCGTCCCCCTTGGACGTCAACGCCCCATGGGTCGCCAGCTCTTCGGCGGTGTCGGGCTCGATCCAGGGGCCAATGTGGAGGATCACGACCGTGATATTGTCCAGACCGCCGCGCAGGTTCGCCAGGTTGATCAGATAGCGGCAAGCGTCCTTGGGGTGAAAGTTACCAGCGAACGCTCCTAGCTCGGGGTCGTTGATCGGGCCCGAGAGTCCATCAGAGCAGAGCAGGTAGACGTCGTTGGGGCTGACCGCCAACGGACCTTCGATGTCGACCTCGACCGTGGGGTCGGGCCCCAGGCTGCGCGTGATGACGTTCTTCGGAACGGCGATGTTGGCATGTTCGGGTGAGAGATGGTTTCTCCGGACCAGCTCCCAGACCAGGCTGTGGTCGAACGAGAGCTGGTCGATCCGCTGGCCGCGAATCCGATAGACCCGGGAGTCGCCCACGTGCGCGATCAGGGCGCCGTCGGGAAGGAGCAAGAGGGTCGAGCAGGTCGTCCCCATCCCCTGGAAATCGCGGTTGGCGCTGGCCCGGCCATGGATCAGGGCGCCGACCTCGCGGTAGGCCTTGGTGATGGCATCGGAGGGATTGCCGGTCTTTGTCTTGTTGTAGTTGTGCGGGATATTGTCGCAGGCGAGCTTGCTGGCCAGTTCGCCGACGGCATGCGCCACCCATACCGTCGGCCACCATGAATAGATGGCCGCGCTGCTTCCAGGTCTCGGGGGTGGAGGCCCGGACGACCGAGTGGCTGTCTTGATTGTTCGACCGCCGCATCCCGGTGTCGGTTGCGGCGGCGTCAATAATGATGTCGTCCCAGTTCACGACCCGGCCTTGCGACTGAACACCACGTCCCGCAGTCGCCGTGGCGAAACAGTCGCCCGGCTCCGCCAGGAACAGGTCAATTCGAACCACTTCAAACTTGAGCGAATCCGATCAAATCAAGACAACCGGGCGCCCGTGCTGGATGTATTCGCAACGAACGACCGTTTCTGAACCGAAGGCGTATTTCATTTTACTCAAAACAAGTCGGTATTGGACCACACGTTCGATCCCGGCGGGAGAAGATTTTTCCTTGGCCTCCGCGGGGTCGATTCCGCATGGAAATCCGAGAACCAGATTGCTTTCTTTAATCGGGCATTGTAACGCCCTCATGCATTACGAAAAGAGAAAATCAGCCAACGTGGGCGAATCTTCCGGCAGACGGGCAATTCAGCAAAGGGCATGGACTGGTTGCTGGCGCTGCAATAGGCATGAAAGCTTACTTCGGGTATCGTGAGTTTGTGACGAAGAAAACCGCTCGAATCGACCAGAATGGACCCCGGATCTCGATTTGCCCCATGACCGAATCCTTGCGTCTGCCTGAGTTTGCCCTGACCAAGACGACACTTGGCAACGGGCTCGATGTGATTTTCCGGCGTCAGGGGCAACTGCCGATCGTGGCAGTCAACCTCTGGTATCATGTCGGCTCAAAAGACGAGGAGCATCGACAGCGCGGGTTTGCCCACCTTTTCGAGCATCTGATGTTCGAGGGCTCGGCCCACTATCCCGGTACCTTCTTCAAGCCGCTCCAGCGGCTTGGAGCCAGTATCAACGGCTCGACCTCGACGGACCGAACGAATTATTTCGTCGACGTTCCCGCGGCCCACCTCGAGCTGGTTCTGGCCATGGAATCAGACCGGATGGGATACCTGGTGCCTGCGTTGGATGAATCCAAGTTGCGGATTCAGAAGGATGTTGTCAAGAACGAGTACCGCCAAAACTACACGAACCGCCCGTATGGGATGGTTTGGCAACACCTGGCCGAGGCGCTCTATCCTCCCGGCCATCCCTATAGCTGGCTGACGATCGGCGTGATGGAGGACGTCGAGGCGGCGACTCGTGCCGACGTCGAGGCGTTCTTCCTCCGCTACTACGTTCCCAGTAACGCCAGCCTGTGCGTGGTCGGGTCGATGGACGAGGACCAGGCGCTCGGGATCGTCGAGCGCTACTTCGGTCCGATTGACGGTGGCGCCCGGGCCCTGCGTCCCTGGACGCCGACGGAGCGGCTGGTCGAGAACCTGTCGATCACGCTTCGCGACCGGGTCGAACTCGAGCGGCTCTACCTGGTCTGGCCGAGCGTTCCCCAGTTTCATCCGGATGACGCGGCCCTGTTGCTTTTGTCCGACATTGTGGCACGGGGCAAGTCGAGCCGGCTCTACCGCAAGCTCGTCGTCGAGCTCGAGCTCGCGCAGGACGTCTCGGCCTACCAGTCGGGGCGCGAGCTGGCCGGGACCTTCGGCGTCTATGTCACCCTACGCCCTGGCTGCTCCCGCGGACGGGTTCGTGACCTGATCGATACCGAGATCAAGGCGATCGCCGAGTCCGGCGTGGACGAGGACGAACTGAGGCGCGTCCGGAACGGCCGGCTTGCCGGGTTCCTGTACGCGCTCGAGAACATCGGCGGGTTCGGCGGGGTGGCCGATCGCCTCAATGCCTACAACATCTATCTGGGCGACCCGGGGCGGATCACGACTGACGTCCAGCGCTACCAGGAGGTGACCGCCGCGTCGATCCAGGCGGTGGCGCAGCAGTACGTGATCGGCCGGCCGCGGGTGGCGCTCGAGGTCGTGGCCTCGGAGCGACCCACGGTGTCGGCGTCCTCGGCCGGCGCGGCTCCCCGGCTGGACCGCTCGGTCGCGCCGGTCAGTCTCCCCGCGGCGCGGTTCCGATCGCCACGACCGGAGGTTCGGACACTCCGCAACGGCGTGCCGCTCTGGATCATCCCGCAGCGCGACTTGCCGATTGTCGCGGCAACGGCGGTGCTGGCCGGGGGAGCAAGCCAGCTCCCCGGCGTGTCGTGGCGGGCTGGCCAGGCTCACCGCCGCGATGCTCTCGGAGGGGACCCGTTCCCGCGATGCCCTGACCCTGGCCCGCGTGGCCGAGGAAATGGGGACCAGCCTCTCGACAAGCTGCGGCTGGGACGGGGCCTATGTCAGCCTTCAGTGTCTGACGCCCCACTTGGGGGCCAGCCTCGATCTGGCGGTCGACGTCCTGTGCGCCCCGGTCTTCCCCGAGGCCGAGTGGGAGCGGCTACAAGGTCAGACCCTGGCCGCTTTGAAGGCGGAGCACGACAGCGCCGAGGCCCGCGCCTACCGTGGATTGCTCGATGCCCTCTACCGGCCGGGCGCGAGCCCGATCTCGAGCATCCGTACCGACTACCGATCGACGGTGATACCTCGACCGTGGAGCGGCTTGGCCGGGACGACCTGGGCTGGTTTCATGATCGATTTCACGGCGTGGACCAGGCAGCCTGGATCGTGGCCGGCGACCTCGATCCCGACGCGATCGCCGCGGCGCTCGATGAACGGCTGACGGCGGCAGGGTGGGACACGTCGGCCCGAGAGGACGAGCGGCCCACGCTGCCATTCATTGAACGATCGGCGCGGCCTCGAATTCTCTTGCTCGATCGCCCCGGCGCATCCCCAGGCCGTAGTCCGGGTCGGCCATATCGGTTTGCCCCGGCTCGATCCCGATTTCCACGATGTCCTCGTCCTTAACCAGGTTCTGGGCGGCCAGTTCACCTCGCGGCTCAATTCCCGGCTGCGCGAGGAGAAGGGGTTCACCTACGGGATTCGCAGCCACTTCGACTGCCGTCGGGATGCGGGGCCGTTCTCGATCGGAGCGTCGCTCCAACTTGACCGGATCGACGAGGCGCTCGTCGACCTCCGTGACGAGGTCGAGGCCCTGGTTGGCGACCGGCCGCCTACCTTGCCCGAGCTCGACGATGCCCGCCGCTCGTTGATCGAGGGCCAGGCGCGGCAGTTCGAGACGCCGTCGGCCCTGGTCTCGAGGTACGCCGCGCTGTTCGTGCACGGTCTGCCTCCCGACCACCACACCCATTTCGCCGAGCGACTCGACGGCGTCAGTGTTGGCTCGCTCGCCGCCGCGGCCCGTCGGCAAATCGTCCCCGAGGCCTTGGTCACCGTCGTGGTCGCCGACGCCTCGAAGGCGCTTGAAAAGCTCGATCGGCTCGATTGGGCAGAGATTGAGATCGTTAACGACATCAATCCGGCATCCCGACCGGATTGATGAACGCTCCGGCCTGGAAACACGATATTATTTAGTAGAGGGTCACGGCATTCGTCCTCCCGATCCAGCTCTCTGGCAATCCGTAAGAATTGGTAAAACCCGGCACGGAACCATACTTGACGCTGGTCTCGGCGCCGGGTTCTTCTAGAATGGCAGTAGCTCAGCAGGGAGACACGTCGCATCGCGATCGAATTCGAGCGGACTCGGTTCGCTCCTGGTCCGGGATGGCCATAAACTACCCATGTCGCCCAAGCGCCCACGTCTGACGCGCATCATCCGGGTTCGCTGGCGTCGTTTGCTCCGCCGTATGGAACGCGCCGCCCCTCTGGTGCTGGCGTGGGTGCCGTCGTGGGGAACGAGTCTGCTGCTGCACGGTCTGGCGATATTGCTTCTGGCGCTTTACTTTTACGTGCGATCGAATGCGGCCCCACGTGAAGGTGCGTTTCAGGGTGCGGTCCTCGGTCAATTGACCGAGGATCTCACATCGCTCTATGACTCGGACCATGCGGGCGACCCCTTCACGGACCTTAAATCGCAGGATTCGCCCTCACTCTCGATCGAGCCGCCGGATCAGGACGTCGCGGTGGTCAGTCAACCCGAGATTCCCCGGATTACGCAGTTCGCCCCAACCTTGGCGGGACCCGAGGGTCCGGCCGACCTGGCCCCGACCCTGGGGACGATCGAGGAGTCGGTGCCGTTGAAGGCGAAGACCAAGGGGGGGGCGAAGGCTGCAAGCTTCCGGCTGCATGCCGAGGACATCTCGGCGCCGTTCTCGGGACGAACCGGAGCGGCCAAGGCGTTGTTGATCCGTCGCGAGGGGGGGACAGTCCACTCCGAGCAGGCGGTGGAGAACGGCATCGACTGGCTGGCGCGGCACCAGCGCCTCGGACGGCGGGTGGAGTCTGAACTTCCAGGTCCAGTGTCAGGAGAGCGGCTGTCCTGAGCAACAGTGCCTCGAGTCGGACACCGCGGCGACGGGGCTGGCCCTCCTGCCGATGTTTGCCGCCGGGCACATTCACACCCAGAAGAGCGCGCTATCAGACGGTTGTCCGCAAGGGACTCGCATGGCTGGTTGATCATCAGCAGGCCAGCGGCGACCTATTCGTTGGCGGCGCCCCGATGGCGTACCTGTACAGTCACGCGATCGCGACCATGGCGATTTGCGAGGCTTACGGGATCTCAGGCGACCCGGCCTTGAGGCGTCCCGCCGAGCGGGCGATCCGGTTCATCGCGCAGGCGCAGAGCCCGGAATCCGGAGGCTGGCGATACAACCCCGGCCAGCCAGGGGATACATCGGTGTTCGGCTGGCAGATGTTCGCCCTGAGGAGCGCTCGCCTGGCGGGGATTGCTGTGCCGAAGAACGTCTTGAAGGGGTGCCGGGTCTATCTGGATTCAGCCACCGGGGACGACCATAAGATTACTTATGCCTATATGCCGGGTCGGCCGATTACGCCGGTGATGACCGCCGAAGCGCTCCTGAGTCGTCAATACCTGGGCTGGCCTCGCGACTTTCCCCCTCTGATCAAGGGGGCCAAGCACATCGCGTCGGACCTCGAGGTGTCGGAAGAGCGGAACATCTACTACTGGTATTACGCGACCCAGCTTCTCCACAACATGCAGAATGACGACTGGAAACGGTGGAACGTCCGGGTACGCGACGGCCTAGTCGCGATGCAGGTCAAGGGGGGTGGGTGCGATCGTGGGAGCTGGGACCCGTTCCTTCCCCAACCCGACCGCTGGGCCGCTACGGCGGGACGGCTCTTTCTGACCTCACTATCGCTTCTGACTCTTGAGGTCTACTACCGCTACCTGCCGTTATATCAACCCAGTGACGCCGATTCGCTCCGCAACAAATCCGAGGGGTCGGCCGCCGATGTGGCCCGCCGGCCGACCGACGATCCGCCCAAGGGGACACTGGCACCTGTTATGGAACAGCCCGCCGCGCGTTGAGGAACGGACGGACCGCTCCCATCAAGGGAGATTGGCAATCTCTCACGGGACAAACTGGTTGCGGCGGATCTTCTTGTAAAGGACAAGCTGGCTGAGATAGAGCGTTTTTTCTCCGACCGGGTTGCGTCCCTGGACGGGAGTCAAGAAAGCGAAATCTCCCTTGCGGGCGAACGAGACGCTTCCCATGGTCACCTGCGAGATCGACATGACTCCAGGGGGTTGAGGGAGAACATTGACCACATTATTGCCCGGAACGCCGAGACGTAGCGGATTCAGACCGACGGCATTTCCAACGACGTGCATCTGGCCGGGGATGCCGTTATCGCCGGGCAAAGTGGGATAGACCCACGGATAGAGGGTATTCTGGGCGGCAATGTCGAAAGTGTTCATGTATCGCTGGTAGGTGGGGTCAATGGCGGTAACGGGGCGGTTGATCGGCAGGACGCTGGTATAGCTGGGCTGGACCAGGGTCTGATCGCTACCGGCGAAGATATCAATGTGGTTGGTCTGAAGAGTCATGCTTCCCTGGTCGGCGCCGGTGGCCTCGACAAGTACGGCGGGTGATAGGTCGCTCGAGGCGGCGGGCCAGCGAGATCAGGAACTGGCCGATGGCGTTGGCGGCGATCGGGAATTGCTGCCCCTGCTGGTTCTGGACCACCAGCCATTTGGAGTTAGCGAAGATGATCTCAGCGAAAGCTCCCTGAGGAGGAGGCGGAGGTAGCGGTAGGAGCCCTCCGGCCGTGAGGTTGGTCCAGGGCCCGCCGAAGTTCTGGCGCGCGGACTGGCGCCGATGGGGACGGTCATGCCCGCCGTCAGCACCGAGATACTGACCAGGAATCGGGCCAGTCCGCTCCCCTTGCGAACCCGGAATGTCATGGGCTGTCCTCCCTTCATCATCCAAAGGACCGGACCAGTTCAAGTCGAAACCGGTCGGCGTCTCGGACCACGAAGGCCGAAGCACCAACATCAATTCTATCAGACGAGGCAAAGCTGATCGAGCCGTGAAAACCAATCCGGTCTGGGCGAATTTTATGATTCGAGCGTATGATCCAGCAGAAGGCCCGTGTGAAGGCCACGGCACACCGGTGTGCGCCGCTTCCATCTTCGCGCCGCCACGGACGTTGCCGTACACTGAACTAGGTTCAATCCACATGGCAGGGTGTGGAGCATGGGGTCGACGCCCTCTTTTGGGGTCTGGCCGGGTTCCGTGGTGGATGTTATCAATGCGGGGGGAGTATGAGCACATCGGAGAAGGAAATACCCTCTCCCCCGGCCGCCGGAGAGACGCAGGCCTGGAGCAGTACGCTCGTCCGCGACCTGACCGGGGTCACGCTCGGCGACTTCGAGATCGAGCGGCTTCTCGGACGGGGTGGGATGGGTGAGGTGTATCTTGCCCGGCAGATCAGCCTGAACCGGCCAGTGGCGCTGAAGGTGCTTCGTAGCGACCTGCTGACCAAGCCGACCTACCTGACGCGGTTCGAGGCCGAGGCGACGGCCGTCGCCAAGCTTGAACCATCCGAACATCGTCCACGTCTACACGCTCGGCTGCGTCGAGGGCATCCGGTTCATCGCGATGGAGTACGTGCCAGGGACCAACTTGCGCGACTACATCGTGAAGAAGGGGGCGCTCGACCTGACCCTCGCTCTGGCGATCATGAAGCAGGCGGGCGTGGCCATCGGTGCGGCCGGCGCGCTGGGCTTGATCCACCGCGACATCAAGCCCGAGAACCTACTGCTGACCAAGAAGGGGCAGGTCAAGATCGCGGACTTCGGGCTCTGCCGCGACCAGGATGCCGATCAGCAGCTCGACCTGACCCAGCCCGGGGTGACGCTGGGCACGCCCGCTGTACATGAGCCCGGAGCAAGCCCAGGGCAAGCCTTGGATCACCGAAGCGACCTCTATTCGCTGGGAGTCACGTTTTATCACATGCTGGCGGGTGAGCCACCGTTCCGGGCCGAGACCCCGCTCGCTCTTGCTTTGAAGCACGTCAAGGACACGCCGGTCAGCCTTGCGGTGCATCGCCCCGATCTGCCTCCGATCTGGTCGCTCTGGTCATGAAGTTGATGGCCAAGAAGCCGGACGAACGCTACCAGTCGGCGGCCGAGATGCTACGCGACCTGGCCAAGATCCGAGGGGCGTTGAACACAGTTCCGATCCCGGTGACTGAGGCCGATGCCAGCACCGGTGCGGCCTCATCCGCATCGGCGAGCGGCCGGGTGACTGTGTCGTCGGTCTCGACGCTGGCCTCTCGCGGGCTCGCTCTGGCGCGAAGCGGAGGGGGTTGGCTCTCCCAGCTTCGGCTGAGCGGGGCAACGCTGACGATTCTGGTCGGGCTTGGTCTGGTGGCGGGTCTGCTTACCGGCTGGAACGGGCGATCTGAGAACCTTCTTTCAGAACATGCGCACGATGCTTTGACACCGATTACACCTTCGGCGGCAAATGCACCACTGCCGGCTCTCTGGATGGCACCACACTGGGATTCGATCCCACGGCAATCCACCGCCGAGGCGCAGTATCGCTATGCTCAACTCCGCGCTGCTGCGGCCGATCGCGAGGCAGCCTGGATTGCGGTCCCGGGCTATTTTCCCGATGCACGGGCCTGGGCCGCGCAGGCGTACATCCAACTTGCCCGGTTATTACTTCGACGCCACGACGCCGATCGGCTTCGCGTCTTCGGCGCCGAGATCGCCCGCTGGAACACAGATCAAGCCTACGAGCACGAGAATGAACTGGTGACGATCATCCAGGCAGCCGTCAAGGCACTTGACAAGCCGGCGATCAGGAAGGGGTTATCAAAGAGCTGAATTCGCTCGACCTACCGGCCACGATCGACGCGGCGCTCCTGGAACTGGCGCTCGAGGTCACGATACAAGCGACCCGGTCGGCGCACGACCGGTGCTTCAACCCCGGCCCCTCCCGGTTTGTGGGCCATCCAGGGCAAGCTTCTGAACCGGTTGAGCTCGATCGAGATCAATGAGCAGTTAGGCCGAAGGCGATCCGGTTGAACGGATCATCGGGACGAATCGAGGCAGAGACGCGATGGGAACAGACAGGGTCGCGGTGTCAGGGAGCTCTCTCGCATGCCAATCCTGAAACGGGTGACGGGCGACGCCGCCGGCCAGATCATCGAGCTGAAGCACGACGTGACTGTCATCGGGCGATCTCCCGAGTGCCAGATCGTCCTCGATCCCAACGGCGTCAGCCGCCGTCACGCCGAGATCCGCCGCGTGGGCGAGGCGTTTTCCTGGCCGACCTCCGATCGCGGAACAAGACCAAGGTCAACAACAACGAGGTCGTCCTCGGCAGCGACCACCGTCTCCAGTCTGGCGACCGGATCAACATCTGCGACGTCGAGTTCATCTACTACACGCGCTCCACCGAAGGAAGCCGGCCCGAAGGACAGCAACATCATGGTCGTCACCGAGGGCGACGACGTCGACGACCCGAACATGCACACGTTCGACGCCTCGCGCTCGAGCGCCCTGGCGTCGGCCGTCCGTCCCGAGGTCAAGCTCAAGGCGATCCTCGAGATCGCCCGGAACCTCTCTAGCGAGCTGAGGATCGACGCCGTCGCCCCCAAGATCCTCGACTCGCTGGTCGAGCTCTTCCCGCAGGCCGAGCGGCTGTTCCTGATGCTGATCGACCCGGCGACCAAGCGCCTGGTGCGCAAGGCGTTCAAGTATCGGCCCAGCCGCCGCATTCCGTTCGACGCCCGGCAGCTGTCCCCGAGGACGAGGTGCCGATGAGCATCAGCCGGTCGATCGTCAACCACGTTCTCGGCCAGAAGAAGGCGGTGCTCAGCCAGGATGCCGGCAACGACAAGAACCTGCCGACCAGCGCCTCGATCGCCGACCTCAAGATCCGCTCGGTCATGTGCGTCCCGCTGCTGCCCCCCGACGGCCAGCCGCTGGGCATCCTTCAGCTCGATACCAGCGACCGCAAGCAGTTCCTCCAGGACGACCTCGACGTTCTGGCGGCCGTCGCCAGCCAGGCGGCGATCGCGATCCAGAACGCGGCGATGCACGAGTCGCTCCTGGAACGCGAACGGATCGAGCGCGACCTGAAGCTGGCCGAGCAGGTGCAGAAGCGGTTCTTGCCTCAGTCGGTCCCGCTCATTCCCGGCTTCGAGTTCTTCGCCCACTACCACCCGGCTTTCGAGGTCGGGGGCGACTACTACGACTTCGTCCCGCTGCCCCAGGCCGGATGGCCGTGGCGCTGGGCGACGTCTCGGGCAAGGGGGTCGCGGCGGCCTTGATGATGGCCAAGTTCTCGGGCGATACCCGCTACTGCATCCACACCGAAGAACGCGCCGGCCGCGGCCGCCAACATCCTCAACCGTCTGCTTGTTCAATGCCGGGATCGAGGAGAAGTTCATCACGCTCAGCCTGAGCGTCCTCGACCTCGAGCGACCGGCACCTGACGTTCAGCTCGGCCGGCCACCTGCCGCTCCTGGTCCGTCGCGCCAGCGGCGAGGTCGAGGAGCTCGGCGAGGAGATCGCCGGATTTCCCCTGGGGATCATGCCCGACTCCGAGTACGAGCAGGCCGAGATCACGCTCAATCCCGGCGACGTGGTCGTGGTCTATTCCGACGGCGTCACCGACGGCCGCAACAGCCGCGAGGAGCTGTACGACTCGCGCGATCAGCGCCGGCTGATCAGACGACTGACCGAGTCGCCCGGCAGGCCCGAGGCGGTCGGCCGATCGATCCTCCAGGACATCCGCGAGTTCTCCGCCGGCCATGCCCAGACCGACGACATCACCCTGATCTGCTTCGGACCCGATCTGAGCTGAGGTCCATGTCCTTAAAGATCTCTAACGCTCCGCCTCGAGCTCGACGAGCCCGAGGCCGCCCTGGCTGAGAAGCTCGCGGCGCAGGCTCGGGTCGTCCTGCCCCGGAGATCGCCCGCTGGCGGATCCTCCGCAAGAGCCTCGACGCCCGGCGGCACGACGACCTCCACTTCGTCTACGCCGCCGAGGTCGAGCTGCCCGAGCGGCCGAGGATGAGCGTGCGGCTCGGCCAGCGACGTCGAGCCCTACGTGCCCGAGCCGCTTCGAGTGGCCCGAGCCGGGAACGGACAGACCCCTGGAGCACCGGCCGGTGATCGTCGGCGCCGGCCCGGCGGGGCTGTTCGCCGGGTACATGCTCGCCCTGGACGGCTACCGGCCGCTGATCCTCGAACGCGGCCGGGCCGTCAAGGACCGGGTCGCCGACGTCCGTCGGTTCGACGCCGGCGGGCCGCTCGACCCCGAGAGCAACTACCTCTTCGGCGAGGGAGGGGCGGGCACCTTCAGCGACGGCAAGCTGACCAGCCGGAGCACCGGCCCCGACGTCCAGCGCGTCCTGGAGATCCTGGCCGACTGCCACGGCAAGCCCTCGATCGTCTACGAGCAGCGCCCGCACCTCGGCTCGAACCGCCTGCCGCTGGTCGTCCGCACCCTGCGCCGGAAGCTCGAGGAGCTCGGCGGCGAGGTCCGGTTCTCCTGCCGGGTCGAGGACCTCGACCTCGATCCGAGAGCGGCCGGCTCCGCGGGCTCCATGACCAGCTCGGGCCATGTTCGCGGCCGACGTCGCGGTCCTGGCCGTCGGCCACAGTGCCCGCGACACCTACACCATGCTCCTGCGGCGCGGGGTCCCGCTCGAGGCCAAGCCGTTCCAGCTCGGCGTGCGGATCGAGCAGCCCCAGGCGCAGGTCAACGCCGCCCGCTACGGCGGCTTCGCCGATCACCCGGCGCTGGGGGCGGCCGACTACAACCTCGTCGTCCCCGCCGGAGGTCGCGACCTGTTCACGTTCTGCATGTGCGCCGGCGGCTACGTGATGCCCAGCGTCAGCGAGCCCGGCTACTTCTGCACGAACGGGATGAGCGAGAGCCGGCACGACTCGCCGTTCGCCAACAGCGGCCTCGTGGTCACGATCGGACCGCCGACGACGCTGGCAGCCGCCACCCCTGGCGGGCGTCCACTTCCAGCAGCGCGCCGAGCGTCTGGCCTACCTTGCCGGCGGGCCGTACCTACGCCGCGCCGATCCAGTGGGCCCGCGACTTCCTGGCCGACCGGCCGAGCCGGGGCAAGCTGCCCAGCAGCTACCCCCGCGGCACGGTCGCCGGTCGACCTGGGGACGATCCTGCCGCCCCTGGTCCTGGCGGCCCTGGAACGCGGGCTGCCGGTCATGGACCGGCGGTTCCGCGGCCTGTTCCTCAAGGACGCGACGCTCACCGGCCCCGAGTCGCGCGGCAGCTCGCCGGTGCGGATTCCCCGCGACCCGCGCGACCCGCGAGAGCCCGGCCGTCGCCGGGCTCTACCCCTGCGGCGAAGGGGCCGGCTACGCCGGCGGCATCATCAGTGCGGCGGTCGACGGCCTCCGCACCGCGCGGGCGATCGTCGCGCACGTTCGCCCGCCCGGTGTCATGAACGTGATCACCGACAAATCGGTCTCAGTATGCTCCAAGATAACATTCACGACTCCTCGGCCTTCGGCGGCGGCGGCCGGCTTCGGCCTTGGCCTTCTTGGCGGCGGCCTTGGTGGCCCGGCGCTCGGCCTTGGCGGCCTTGGCCTCGGCGGGGGTCGCCTTGCCGCCGGGGAACCGCTCCTTGAGCCGGACGGCCTTGCCCGAGCGGTCGCGGAGGTAGTACAGCTTGGCCCGGCGGACCTTGCCCGAGCGCTTCACCACGATGTCGGCGATCCGCGGCGAGTGGACCGGGAACTTCCGCTCGACGCCCTCGCCCTGGACGATCCGGCGGACGACGAACATCTCGCGGGTCTTCGCCCCCGAGCTGGCGATCACCACGCCGTTGAAGATCTGGATGCGCTCTTTTTCGCCTTCGAGAATCCGCACGTGAACGTCGACCGTGTCGCCGATCTCGAACTTGGGGACCGTCGCCTTCATGCTGGACTGTCTCGACCAGCTCCATCAGGCGGTTCTGCATGACCGGATTCCTTTGCGGCTTGCGAAGCTCGACTCGGCAATGGCTCGAGCCTTCAGCGTCGATGCTCGCGTCGCCAGCGAGCGATCGCGGCGTGGTCGCCGCTCAGGAGGATTTCGGGGACCGCTCGCGCCGCGGAACTCGCGCGGGCGGGTGTACTGGGGGTATTCGAGGCCGCCGTCGGGGCCGAACGACTCGTCCACGGCGCTTTCGGCGTCGCCCAGGACGCCGGGAATCAGCCGCATGACGGCGTCGATCACGACCATCGCCGCCACCTCGCCGCCGGAGAGCACGTAGTCGCCGATCGACAGCGGCTCGGGCTCGCAGGGTCTCGAAGATCCGCTCGTCGAACCCCTCGTAACGGCCGCAGACCAGGACCAGCCGCGGCTCGCTGCGCCAGCTCGTCGACCCACTCCTGGTCGAGCCGTCGGCCTTGCGGCGTCAGCGCGATCAGGCGGCCGGGGGGCTCGGCCGAGCGCCTGCACCGCCTCGACCGCCGCGACCACCGGCGGGGCCATCAGGACCATGCCCGGGGCCGCCGCCGAACGGGCGGTCGTCCACCTGCTTGTGCTTCCCCTCGGCCCAGTCGCGGATGTCCCAGCGCGTCGACCTCGACCAGCCTCCGCTGCGATCGCCCGCTTCAGGATGCTCTCGCTCAGGAAGCCGTCGAAGAGCCCCGGGAAGAGCGTCAGCACGTCGAACCGGATCAGCGGCAGAGGCGAATCCGAGGTCAAGGTCGCCGACATCGTCGCGACCGGGTCCGATCGTCAAGCGGTCTCGACCGGCTGGGCGGGCGCCGCCGGTCCGCTTGCGGGTGCGGTCGGAGCGGGCCGGTGCGGCCGGCTCGGGCAACTGCCAGGGCTCGCCCGGGGCGGGCTTCTTGACGCCGTGCCTTGTTCAGCAGGGCCTGCACCTTCTCGCTCGGCTGCGCCGACCGAGAGCCAGTAGCGGATCCGGTTGACGTTCAGGACGGTCCGCGCGTCCTTGTTGCGGACCATCGGGTCGTAATGCCCCAGCTCCTCGATCGATCGCCCGTCGCGGGGCGAGCGCGAGTCCATCGCGCAGATCCGGAAGAACGGGCGATGACGCCGGCCGAACGATTTCATGCGAATGTCGAACCACTCGTCTCACTCCTGTTCAAGACACAACGGCTCGGACGCATGGCAAGTCCAGCGGGGACCCCGGTCGACTCGAAATCCTCCGGGACGAGGCCGGTCCCGAGCCCGCGGCGGCCTCGCGTCTCGATTCGATCGGATCGGGCATCCCCTCTCGATCGGCAAACATGCTCGCTTCCTCGGTATGGTTATGCCTATCCGTATCCAGGCTCGAACGGGCTACTGCCGCGGCGTGGCTCCGGCTCGGCGGCCGTCGCCCCTCGGCCTCGTTCGCTCGCGGCGCCGCTTGCGTTCTTCCTTTTCGCGTTCCTTGCGGAGCTTCTCGCGCTCCTTGGGCGAGAGCCGCTTGCCGGTCCCTTGCTTGGGGGCGACCAGCTCGGCCCCCGGGTTGAACGCGCCGGCGCGGCCCAGGCCGGTCATGGCCCGGATCTTGTCGAGCATGCTCATCTGCGACATCTGCTTGACCAGCGCCGCCATCGCGTCGAACTGCTTGACCAGGCTCGACACGTCCGACGGATCGACCCCGCTGCCCGCGGCGATCCGCCGCCGCCGCGAGATGTCGATCATGTGCGGGTTCCGGCGCTCGTCGGGGGTCATGCTGTCGATGATCCCCTGGATCCGCTTGACCTCGCCGTCGGCGTCGATGTCGTCGAGGTTCGACGGGCATCTGGTTCAGGCCGGGGATCTTGCCCATCAGCTCCTTGACCGAGCCCATCTTCTTCATCTGGACGATCTGCTGGCGGAAGTCGTTGAGGTCGAACTTCCCCTTGCGCCAGCTTCTCCTGCTGCCGCTTCGCCTCCTCCTGGTCGACGACCGACTGCGCCGCCTCGACCAGGCCGACGATGTCGCCCATGCCGAGCATCTGGCCGACCAGCCGCTCGGGGTCGAACGGCTCGAGCTTGTCGAGCTTCTCGCCCTTGCCGACGAACTTGATCGGCACCCCGGTCACCTTCCGGACCGAGAGCGCCGCGCCGCCGCGGGCGTCGCCGTCGAGCTTGGTCAGGATCACGCCGTCGAGCTCGAGCGCCTTGTTGAAGGCGTCGGCCGAGGCGACGGCGTCCTGACCGGTCAGGGCGTCGCAGACGAAATAGACCTGGTGCGGCTTGACCTTCTTCTCGATCTGGCTCAGCTCGGCCATCAGCTCATCGTCGACGTGGAGCCGGCCGGCGGTGTCGAGGATGATCGTGTCGCGCCCCTGGCGGTTGGCCTCGACCAGGGCGTCCTGGCAGACCTTGACCGGGTTCGATTCGGTCTCGCTATAGACCGGCACGCCGAGCTGCTGGCCGATCACCTTGAGCTGCTCGACCGCCGCGGGGCGCTGGAGGTCGGCCGCGACGAGGAGCGGCTTGCGGCCCTGCGCCGCCAGCAGCCGGGCGAGCTTGCCGCAGGTCGTCGTCTTGCCCGAGCCCTGCAGCCCGCAGAGCATCAGGATCGGTCGGCCCGGACTTCTCGAACCGGATCGACGGATCGACCGGACCCATCAGCTCGACGAGCTCGTCGTGGACGATCTTGACGATCTGCTGCTCGGGCCGGACGCTCTTGATCAGCTGCGTCGCCGACCGCACTGCTCGTCGACCTGCTGCATGAACTCCTGGACGACGTTGTAGTTGACGTCGGCTTCGAGCAGCGCCGTGCGGACCTCGCGCAGCCCTTCCTTGATGTTCGCCTCGGTCAGGAGCCCCCGCGCGCGGAACCGCCCGAAGGCGGCGCCGAGTCGTTTCTGAAGGTCGTCGAACATGGCCGATCCCGTTTCGAATCCTGCTCCGCCGGCTTTCGCCTCGAACGTGAGGGCTACAAGGTCGAACCCTTCCCCAGGGTGCGAACCAACTAGTCTAGTGACTCGGCCCCTGCCTGACAACGGCAATGCCACGATGATCAAAATCGCGAAATCGCGGCTCGAAGAAACCAGCGCCAGGCGCCGGCGAGGGAGACCGGCCGGGTCACTCGGTCGCGGCTTTGCGTCGCCCCGCTCGCGCGTCGGGCTGGTGTGGCCTCTATTCCACCGCGCTCCCTTACCATTAATATCGTGAGCGAGCCGCTGGCCGTAGCACGATTCCGGAGCCAGGCCGAAACCCATCGCCGTATCTTATGGAACGTGACGACCGACATCCCTCGTCCTCGAACCACGTCCACGCCCCCTTCAAGGTCACGGTCGTCTTCGGCACCCGGCCCGAGACGATCAAGCTGGCGCCGGTGGTCCGGGCGCTGAAGGCGCACCCGGCCTTCGATTGCAGGGTCTGCGTCACCGGGCAGCACCGGGAGATGCTCGACCAGGCCCTCGACGCGTTTGGTCTCGTCCCCGACGCCGACCTCGGCCTGATGCGGCCGGACCAGACCCTCGCCGAACTCACGGCGGGTTGCGTCCAGGGGCTCGACCGCGATTTCGAGCGGGAGCGGCCCGACCTGGTGCTCGTCCAGGGCGACACCACCACCGCATTCACGGCCGCGCTGGCGGGCTATTACCGTCGGGTCGCCGTCGGCCACGTCGAGGCCGGCCTCCGGACCGGCGACCTGAACGCCCCCTGGCCCGAGGAGGGGAACCGGTCGCTCATCGCCCGCCTGGCCCGGCTCCACTTCGCCCCCACCGAGAACAGCCGCCGGAACCTGCTCGCCGAAGGAGTGCCGGCGGATCGGGTCGTCGTCACCGGCAACACCGGCATCGACGCCCTCTTCCTTGCCCTCGAAACGCTCCGCGCCGCCAGCGGGCCGCCGACGGTCCCCGGCCTTCCCGACACGATCTGGCAAGGCCAGGATCAGGATCAGGACCAGGACCGCGGCCCCGCCGACCGACGCGACCTGGTCCTGATCACCATCCATCGCCGCGAGAGCTTCGGCGCGGGCCTCGAAGCGATCTGCCAGGCCATCGCCACGCTCGCGGAGCGATTCCCCGCGACCTCGTTCGTCTACCCGATGCACCTCAACCCCAACGTCCGCGCGGCGGTCCAGCGCGTTCTGGGACGGCCCGCGGTCTGGAACCGGAACGTCCACCTGATCGAGCCCGTCGGCTACCTCGCGTTCGTCGCCCTGCTCGACCGGTCCGCGCTCGTCCTGACCGACTCCGGGGGCATCCAGGAAGAGGCCCCCAGTCTGGGCAAGCCCGTTCTCGTCCTCCGCGCTTGACCGAGCGCCCCGAGGCCGTTGACGCCGGCACCGTCACCCTTGTCGGCAACGATCCCGCCGCCATCATCGCCGAGACGACCCGGCTGCTCACTGATCGCGCCGCGCGCGTCGCCATGTCACGGGTCCACAACCCCTATGGCGACGGCCAGGCCAGCGCCCGGATCGTCAGCGCCTGCCTGAGCCTGCTCGAACGGCAAGGCGCCCTGCTGTTCTGACCCCTCGCTCAACCGCGCGCCGGCGCGCACCGCGATCGACGCCACCGGTCGCATCGTGCGATCCCGGCCCTCGCCATCGTCTGAATTGTCAAAGACCCGCCAGGCCGAGCAACGCGGCCGGGCGCCCCGACCGTTCAGGCCGGGCTCGCCGAGACCGGCGTCGGGCAGAGCATGACGGTCGGGGCGATCGCATCGATCGCCATGTCGGCCTCAAACCGCTCGGTCCTGGGTTCGGTCGGCGCCGCGGCTTTGGGTTCGGTCGGCGCCGCGGCCCTGGGTTCGGTCGGCGCCGCGGCTTTGGGTTCGGTCGGCGCCGCGGCTTTGGGTTCGGTCGGCGCCGCGGGCTTGGGTTCGGTCGGCGCCGGGGCCAGGTCCGGGATGGCCGGCACGGGCGAGGCGGACGGCTCATCCGATTCCACTCGATCCTTCCGCACGTTCCGCAATTCCTTCAGGCATCCCAGCAGGACCCGCTGGTGGCCCAGCTCGTAACGCTGACGCTTCATCCCCTCGTTGCTGGCGTCGAACGCCGCTTCCTGGATCGTGAGAGCACGCAGGTGCTCCTCGCGCGCCTCGACTTCCGATAGCCGTTGCTTCAGCTCGTCGAGGATCGCCTCGATCTGCGCCAGCAGCGCGGCGTTGGCGTCGGCACGCTCGGGCAGGTTGGCGTACTGCTTCGCCGTGCGGCGTCGGTATTCGCCCTTCGCCATCCGATCCTCGCCCGGGTAGGTCAGCGTGAAGAAGTAATCGAGCCGCTCGGGGTCGGCTTTCCTGGGACCCAGGTGCGAGGCCAGCGCGTACGACAGCCAGAGGCCGGTCACGGGACTGTCCAGGTGGCTCGTCGAGCGCAGGCCCTGCAACTGAAGCAGGTCGAAGATCTGGCTCTCGTCGAGCCGGCCGTTCTGGATGATCCCGCGGCCGATATTCTCCCATTGCTCGATCAGCCAGCGGCAGCCCAGGCTGAAACTCCGCAGCTCGTACACCGTGCCCTGGCCATCATTGACCAGGGCGCTGGTGGTGCCGGTCAGGCGCTTGAGTTTCGCGAACAGATCGGCGTCGAACGCCTCGCCCGCGAGCAGGACCTTCTTGCTGAGAGCGGCGTTCTCGGCCTTGCGGCACCGCTCGACCCGCCAGGCGGCGTGGACGGCGGTCTCGACCAGGGTGCGCTCGGTGTCGGATCGTGCGTCGAGCTCTTCGAACCAGGTTTCGACCCGCGCTTGAAGCTCCTCGGCATTCTCGCCGGGCAATACCGCGGTGGCGGCGGCGCAGCCGTGAGTCAGGCCGTTGAGCCGGGAGATGGCCTTGCCGGCCTCGGTGCGGGGTCCCGTCGATTTTTGGGCGTTGGCCCGGTTGGCCGCCAATCGGGCGGCGCTGATCGGGCGGGTTGTCGGGGTCGGAGCGACCGTCTCGTTTGTGTTATTTATGGCGTTCGTTTCGCCGTTTTCGAGGTTGGTCGATGTCATGGCCAGGATCTCCTCAACAGTTGCCCGTACTTCGTTTCAATTACGCGACAGATCGGACCCACCGGCTGGTCGCTTTGCTATTCAAAGCTGGAACAACGAAAGCCCTTCCTTATTAAGATCGGACAAATGGTCCTGGCTGTATGGTAAATCTGGGAAATTTATCCCGATTGCGGGATAGCTGTCGTGAACCAGACGCTCGACGAGGTTGGGATCTGGGCCACATTGTCATCGTCGGGCACGCGGCAGGCGCGAAGTTTCCCATTAAAAATCGCACATGTTGATTTTTGTCCGGCTCCTCGGAAACAAGTAAAGAAGCAGGGGCCATGGGAAAAGATGGATTGACCGCCGCCCGAACGACGGTCTATACTCGGTGAATCATCGCTCCTGACGTGGCGATGCAACCCGGCTATGTCGGCCCCCTGTGCGAACCATCGCGACGGCGGGGTCTTTTTTTTGCGCCCTGCGTCCGGCCGATCGGTCGGTCCTCCGCATCCTCTCCGGTCCGGCTTTTGGAATCTTTCGGCGAGGTGACGGTCGTCGCATCCTGCAAGGGGGTTTCGGGCCATGACCCGAGATCCATGGGAGGTGACTCATGTCCTTGTCAGCCGTGTCCAGCTCGACGCCTCGGAGCGCACCGTTCTGCGGGCCGATCACCACGAACGGATGGGAAGACCCTGACGTCATGAGCCCGGCCGAGGTGCTGGACTATGCGCTGGGGCAGCTCGAAGCCGACCGGCGCGAGCGTTTTGATCGCTGGCTGGCGAGTGACCCGGCCCTGAACGGGCGGGTGGCTGGCCTGATCCGGAATCTCGACCGGCTTCTGGATGATGGCGCGGTGCGTGGCGCCTCGGAAGCGTTGTGCTCCCCCCCCTGCGCCGCCGGTCCGCCTGTACGAGGCGCCGCTGGTCGCGATCGGGGAGCCTGGTGACGGACCGTCGCGGGTTTCGGTATCGAACGACGCGTCCGAATGGAAAACCAGAGAAGGAGAACGCCCATGAGGAACGACAAGGAGCTGCAAAGCGACGTCCTTGACGAGCTTCAGTGGGAGCCGAGCGTCGACGCGGCCGAGATTGGCGTGACGGTACGCGACGGGGTCGTGACGCTCAACGGTTCGGTGCCGACCTACAGCGAGAAGCTGTCGGCCGAGCGCGTGACCAAGCGAATCCACGGCGTCCTGGCGGTGGCCAACGATATCGAGGTCCGGCCCATCGGCGTCGGTGTCGTTGGCGCGCGGACCGACACGGACCTCGCGCAGGCGGCGGTTGACGCTTTGAGGTGGAAAGGTCCGGTGCCGGACGAACGGATCAAGATCTCGGTCACCAAGGGCTGGCTCACGCTCGAGGGCGAGGTCGACTGGCATTTCCAGAAGGAGTCGGCCGAGGAGGCCGTGCGGCACCTGCTGGGCGTGCGCGGGGTGATCAATCAGGTCGTGGTGAAGCCGAGGGCCTCGGCCTTCGAGGTCAAGACCCGGATCGAGACGGCCTTCCGGCGGAGCGCCGAGCTGGATGCGAAGCAGGTCCGCGTGGAGGCCCGCGACGGCAAGGTGGTCCTGCGTGGCGACGTCCATTCCTGGGCCGAGCGCCACGAGGCCGAGCGGACGGCCTGGTCGGCTCCGGGGGTGACGCAGGTCGAGAACCGGATCACGATCACGCCCTGGGAAATCCAGGGGTGAGGTGAAGAACATCGATCGAGGGTGACATGCCGAGTCCGCATTTCGTGATCGGACCGAGGCGGGACGCTTGCTGGCCGAGCGACTGGTCGAGTATGCCGGCCGCCCCGATGTCCTGGTGCTGGCCCTGCCCCGCGGCGGCGTCCCGGTGGCCTACGAGGTCGCCCGGGCGCTCGATGTGCCGCTGGACATTTTCGTGGTCCGCAAGCTGGGGGTTCCGGGGCATGAAGAGCTCGCGATGGGGGCGATCGCCTCGGGGGGGGTGACCGTGCTCAACGATGACGTGGTGGATGCGCTTCGCATCCCCCGCGGCCTGATCGACGCGGTGGCCGCCCGCGAGCTCCGGGAGCTGACGCGGCGCGAGCGGGCCTATCGCAACCACCGGCCCGCGCCGTTGGTACGGGGCCGGACGGTGATCCTGGTCGACGACGGGCTGGCGACCGGCTCGACGATGCGGGCGGCCGTGGCGGCGTTGCGCCGGCTCGGGCCGGCCCGGATCGTCGTGGCGGTTCCGACCGCGGCGCCCTCGACCTGTGAAGAGTTTCGACACGAGGCGGACGCGTGCGTCTGCGAGATCACCCCCGAACCTTTCTTCGCCGTGGGATGCTGGTACGAGGATTTCTCGCAGACGACCGATGAGGAGGTCCGCGACCTCCTGGAGCGATCGGCCGGCGAGCGATCGACCGCGTCGCGTGTCTGATCTGATCGGACGAGGAGGGTATTTGAGATGGGGATCACGGTCCGTTCCGGTTCCCGGGGCGCTCTCGATTTGATGGTCGAGGCCGTGCGCGGGGCGGTCCACCCGCTCACGGGAGGTGCCGGCGATTACGACCCGCTCCTGGAGCGGATCGGTGACGCCCGTTTCGTCCTGCTGGGCGAGGCGTCGCACGGCACCCACGAGTTCTATCGCGAGCGAGCCCAGATCACCAGGCGTTTGATCCGCGAGAAGGGGTTCACGGCGGTCGCCGTCGAGGCCGACTGGCCGGATGCCTATCGCGTCAATCGCTACGTTCGCGGCCGGGGCGACGACGCCGAGGCGATCGACGCACTGGCCGGGTTCCGACGCTTCCCGGCCTGGATGTGGCGCAACGCCGACGTGCTCGACTTCGTCGGCTGGCTCCGCGCCCACAACGACGCGGCCGGGGCTCCGGCGGTGAAGGTCGGCTTCTACGGTCTGGACCTGTACAGCCTGCACGCCTCGATGGAGGCCGTGCTCGCGTATCTGGACAAGGTGGACCCCGAGGCGGCGGGTCGGGCGCGGAGCCGCTACGCCTGTTTCGACTTTTACGGCGACGATCCCCAGGCCTACGGCTTCGCCTCCGGGATCGGCCTCGGGCCGTCGTGCGAGCACGAGGTTGTCACCCAGCTCATCGACCTGCGCCGATCGTCGGCCGAGTACGCGCTGCGCGACGGCCGGATCGCCGAGGACGACTATTTCTACGCCGAGGAGAACGCGCGGCTGGTCCGGGACGCCGAGCAGTATTACCGCACGATGTACCTCGGCGAGGTCTCGTCGTGGAACCTGCGTGACCGCCACATGGCCGAGACGCTCGACGCGCTGGTCGAGTACCTGGGGCGTCGGGGCGGCGCGCAAAGGTGGTGGTGTGGGCCCATAACTCGCACCTCGGCGACGCGCGGGCCACGCAGATGGGGGCCTCGGGCGAGTGGAACGTCGGCCAGCTCGCTGCGCCAGCGGCACGGTCCCGAGGTGGTCTCGGTCGGCTTCACCACCTTCGACGGCACGGTGACGGCCGCCACGAACTGGGGCGCGGCGGTCGAGCGGAAGCAGGTCCGACCGGCCCTGCCCGAAAGCTACGAGGCGCTCTTCCACGCGGTCGGCATCGGGAGGTCTCTGCTGATCCTTGGCGGCGACGAACGGCTGGCCTGCCTGCGCTCGCCGCGCCTGGAGCGGGCCATCGGCGTGATCTACCGGCCCGAGTCGGAACGGGCCAGCCACTACTTCTCCGCAAGCCTGCCGGACCAGTTCGACGCGTTGATCCACATCGATCGGACGCGGGCCGTCGAGCCGCTGGAGCGCACCGTCGAGTGGGAAGCCGGCGAGGTGCCGGAGACGTTCCCCACAGGGATTTGAGCGGAGTCTTCATCGATGAACCCGAGCACGATCCGACCTGATTCGAACGAACGCGTCGTGACGATCGCGTGTGGTGCCCGCCGGCTGGAGGGAATTCTGGGCAGGCCAACGGGCGCGGAGGCGGTGGTGGCCTTCGCCCACGGCAGCGGTAGCGGCCGGCTCAGCCCACGCAACCAGTACGTGGCCCGGGTGCTTCAGAACGCCGGGATGGCGACCCTGCTGCTTGATCTCCTGGAGTCGGACGAGGCCGACGATCGGCGCAAGGTCTTCGACATCGATCTCCTGGCCGAGCGGCTCCTGGCCGCGTCGCGCTGGCTGGCCCGGGAACCGGAGATGTCGCTCATGCGGCTCGGTTACTTCGGCGCCAGCACCGGAGCCGCCGCGGCCCTGGTCGCGGCCGCGCGCGAACCGGAGCGGGTCGGCGCGATCGTCTCCCGGGGCGGCCGGCCCGACCTGGCGTGGACCGAACTGCCGGCCGTCGCGGCCCCCACGCTTCTGATCGTGGGCGGGCGCGACGAGGAGGTGCTCGAGCTGAACCGGCAAGCTCTGGCCCTGCTCCGATGCCCGCGCGAGCTGGTGGTCATCCCCGGAGCCACTCACCTGTTCCCCGAGCTGGGGGCCATCGATGAAGTTGCCGGCCTGGCGGCCCGCTGGTTCCAGGAGCACCTCGGCACTCCGTTTGCTGACATAAGCTTGAGTCGTGGCTTCCCAACCGGAACGTCCTGAACGGAACAGGGAGACTCAACCGATGCCTCGAGGTGACAAGTCGAAGTACACCGACAAGCAGAAGCGCAAGGCCGAGCACATCGCCGAGAGCTACGAGGAACGCGGGGTTGCCGAGAACGAGGCGGAGCGCCGGGCCTGGGCGACGGTCAACAAGGAGTCGGGCGGCGGCAACCAGTCGGGCAGCGGTCGCGGCGAGCCGGACACGCATGTCGCGAGCGAGCGCGGCGGCGCGATCGGTGGCGCGGCCTCGGCGGCCCGTCCAGCTTCCGCGCGGTCGGCGTCGGCCAGGAAAGCCGCCGCCACGCGGAAGCGGAACCAGCAGGCCAGGTCCCCGAAGTAGATCCAGGGACATCACGAACATTTGCGATATTGTGAGAATCCGTCAACGAAGGCCCGGGGTGATACCCGGGCCTTCGTATTTCGCTCCGGTCCGATAAGAGATAATCCAGGCGCCGATCAGGCCGGCTGCCACTGGCTCTGGACTTCCTTGTGGTCCTTGTTCAGATGGATGTGGTCGTGGACCTTCGCCACCCACGACATCGGGATCGAATGGTGCTGACCGTCGGGGCTATCGTTCCTGGTGAGCTTGATGTGGTCGCCCTGGACGTGATCGACCTTGCCGACCCTGGTGCCGCAGGAGGCGTAAACCTCCATGTGTTCCTTGATATCGGCAGGCGACCCGACGTTACCGGTGCTCTCGGCCAGCGATGCGCCGGACTTGTTGGGATGCTCATTGGCCATGGTCGATTGCCTCGTTGCGTGTCTTGGTGAATGGGAATCGGCCCGCCCACGCGGCGCGCCTCGCGACAGGTTCAAGACGCAAGAGGCGTGCCGTCAGGGGTCATTCCCGCGGATCGGCCGGCGGGCTACGGCGACATCGCCTGGTGGATTTGCCCTCGATGGTCTCTGTATGATGCTTCAGGTCTCGACCGGGAGTACCGCTTCGCTCTGACCGCCGACGTTGCCGTGAGGGAGCCGCCATGTTCTGTTTCCCGATGCTCGCCGCGTGGATTTGTGCCCAGGCCGGCACGCCTGCCCTTGAATCGGACCTGGCCGCGGAGGAGCCCGCGGCCCTGGCGCGGGCCGTCCGCGCAGGGCGACCCGGTCCGGGGCGCCCTGGTCTTCCAGCGGCCGTATCTGGCCTGCGCGAAGTGTCACGAGGGAAACGAAGGCCGCTCGATGGGACCCGACCTGGCGAAGATCGGCGCGGACGTGACCGACGCGTACCTGATTGAATCGATTCTCCGTCCATCGCAGGTGATCAAGAAAGGTTATGAACCGATCACGATCGCGACGAGTGACGGCCGGACCTTCACCGGTCTGCTCGCCGAGGAGCGGCCCGACGCGATCGCCGTCCGCGACCCGGCGGAGGATGGCAAGATCGTCACGATCGAGCGGCGCGACATCGAGGAGCGGGTTGCCGGCAAGTCGTCGATCATGCCGCCGGGGCTGGCCAACTTGCTGGGCTCGCGGCAGGACTTTCTCGACCTGGTGGCGTACCTCCGCGCCATCGCCGACGGAGGACCGCCACGGGCGCTGGCGCTGCGGCCCGATCCGGCGTCGATCGCGGCCCTCGCTCCTCCGCTCCCCGCCTACGAGCGCGACCTCGACCACGCCGGGCTGATCTCGAGCCTGAACGCGCGGAGCCTCAAGAGGGGAAAGGTCACTTATGACCTCATCTGCGCGAGCTGCCATGGCACGAAGTCGCAGCCCGGCTCGATGCCGACCTCGCTGAGGTTCGCGGCGGGAACGTTCAAGAACGGGTCCGATCCGTACCGGATGTACCAGACCGTGACGTCGGGGTTTGGTCAGATGCCGCCCCAGGTGAACCTGGTGCCGAAGCAGAAGTACGACGTGATCCACTACATCCGCGAGACGTTCCTCAAGGACGACAACCCGTCGCAGTACGTCCCGGTCGATCGGACCTACCTGGCCCGGCTGCCCCGGGGCGGTTCGCTCGGACCTGATCCGATCGTCAGCGAGCCCTGGCGCGAGATGGACTACGGACCAAGCCTGATGGCGACCCTGGAGATTGGCGACACGGGGAAAGTCTTTGCGAATAAGGGAATTGTCGTCCGGCTCGACCCGGGCCCCGGCGGCGTGGCGCGGGGGGGCGCTGGATGGTCTATGACCACGACACGATGAGCACCGTGGCGGCGTGGAGCGGCCCGGAGTTCATCGACTGGAACGGGATCAACTTCAACGGGGTGCATGGGGTTCATCCCCGGGTCGTGGGCACGGTCCACTTCGCCAATCCCGAAGGGCCGGGCTGGGGCGAGCCGTCGCGGGGATCGTTTGTCGATCCCAGGCTTCGCGGGCGTGACGACCGTCCCTATGGCCCCCTGCCCCGATCCTGGATCAGGTACAAGGGCCTGTACCATCACGGCGACCGCGTGGTCGTCGCCTACAGCGTGGGCGGGACCGATGTCCTGGAGTCGCCCGGCTGCGAGCTCGACGCGAAGGACAGGGACCTGCCGGTCTTCACCCGGACCCTCAAGATCGGTCCCGCCGCGCGGGAACTGACCATGAGGGTCGCTCCGGTGGGGAAAGCCGTGGCCCTGGTTGGCGACGGCCAGGCTCAGGCTCGCGCAACGCTGGCGGAGGACGGGGGCTTCACGGTCCTGAAGCTGGCGGCGTCGCCCGGATCAATCGTCGTCAAGACCCTGATCTCGGACGGGACCGCCGAGGCGCTGGGGGTCCATGCGCGCACGACGCGCCCCGCCGAGTCGCCCGAGCTTCTGACCGGGGGTGGACCGGGCCGATGGCCGCAGGTCCTGACGACTCAGACGGTTACGGGCCGGAATGACGGCCCGTTCGCGGTCGACGTGTTGACCCATCCGGTGAGCAATCCGTGGCGCAGCCGGATGCGGCTCTCCGGGTTCGACTTCCTGCCCGACGGCCGGACCGCGTTCGTCTGCGACTGGGACGGCGACGTCTGGCGGGTGGACGGCCTTGGCGATCCGTCGGGGGTCCTGTCATGGCGTCGGATCGCCTCGGGGCTGTTCCAGCCGCTCGGCCTGAAAGTGGTCGACGGCCAGGTCTACGTGGGCTGCCGCGACCAGATCGCGCTGTTGCGCGACCGCAATGGTGACGGCGAGACCGACTTCGTCGAGTGCTTCAACTCCGATCACCAGGTCACCGAGCACTTCCACGAGTTCGCGATGGACCTTCAGACCGACCCCGAGGGCAACTTCTACTACGCCAAGGCCGCGCGCCACGGCAAGACCGCGCTGGTGCCGCAGCATGGGACGCTTCTGAAGGTGAGCAAGGACGGCGCCCGGACCGAGATCCTCGCCACCGGCTTCCGCGCACCCAACGGCGTTTGCCTCAACCCGGACGGGACCTTCTTCCTGACCGACCAGGAGGGTTTCTGGACCCCCAAGAATCGGATCAACTGGGTCCGGCCCGGTCGGTTTTACGGCAATATGTGGGGCTATCACGACATCACCGACACGTCGGACGAGGCGATGGAGCCCCCGCTCTGCTGGATCACCAACGCGATCGACCGATCGCCGGCGCAGGTGGTCCGGGTCGAGGGAAATCCCAACGCCTGGGGCCCGCTAAAGGGAAGCCTGATCAGCCTATCTTATGGTTACGGAAAGCTTTTCGTGGTGCCCCACGAGCGGGTGGGCGACCAGCTTCAGGGGGGCGTGTGTGAGCTGCCGATCCCGCAGCTTCCGACCGGCGTGATGCGGGGGCGGTTCCATCCGATCGACGGCCAGCTTTACGCCTGCGGGATGTTTGCCTGGGCCGGTACGCAGGTCCAGCCGGGGGGCTTTTATCGGTTGCGATACACCGGCAAGCCGCTCGATGTCCCCGTCGGTCTCTCGGCCCGGCGCGGGGGCTGGCCATCACGTTCAGCGGGGCGCTCGAGCCCGCATCGGTGCGCGACCCGGCGCACTATGCCGTCAAGACGTGGTCGCTCAGACGCAGTGAGAAATACGGCTCCGATCATATCGGCGAGCGCTCGCTCCGCGTCGTGGGGGCCCGGCTGCTTGACGATGGTCGAACGCTCGTCCTGGACGTTCCCGAGACGGCGCCGACCTGGTCGATGGAGATCAAGTACACGATCCAGAGTGCCGACGGTCAGCCGGTCCGCGGAGTCATCCACAACACGATCCTGCAACTCGCCGACGCGCCGCTTCAGGGCGGATGACGCCCCGAACCTCTCGTCTTCCACCCGCCTTCAAGGTCCCTCGGTTCCGTCGCGGGCGTCGATCTGGTAGAATGAACGTTTCTCGCGATCGGAGCCCCCGCCCTGGCTGAGGGCGAGGTCGGGCGGCACCGAGTCGAGTTTTTCAGGAAGACGTGGATGAACCGCTACAGTACCGACTCTGACGATTTTTATGTGAATTTGACTTTGAATACCGAAATGGAGCTCCCGACGACCCGGGACACGGTCCTGCACTATTTCGAGCAGATGAAGAAGGCGTTCCCGGATCTGCAAAACTTTTACACCCGGGAGAGCGGCGACCTGGTGCTGGAGGGAGACAAGGAGCAGGAGTCGTATCGATGGCTGGCGATCGAGCCGCGGCGGCTCTGCTCGGGGCACGTGAATCCCGAGGTGGTGGAGGACGCGTACCGCCAGCACGAGATGGTCCTCGAGCTGGCGCCTCACCTCCTGACGATCAGCGTGCTCGACTGCGAGGCGCTGGACGTCATGTACGGATTTGACTTCAATTACGAGGGTAACCACGACGAGGTGGTGGCCGAGGCGCTCGGGATCGGGCCGGGCCTGGAGGGGCTGCTCGAGGTGCCGGGGGCGCGGGTGGTCGACTTCGAACCCTCGATCACGCTGGCCCTGGACGAAGCCTGCCGGCTCCAGTGCCGCCTGGCGATCGAGACCCGGACCAACGCCTACCAGGTGCGGACGGGTGAATTTCCCGACGATCAGATCAGCGTCTACTTCACGGTCCGCCAGTACTGGGGCTCCGGTCCGGAGCAAACCTACCTCGACTCGTTCCGCCGTCAGCGGGAGATCGGCGAGGAGGTGGTCGAGAGGCTGATCGTCCCCCGGATCGTTCGCCCCCTGGCCCGCGCGATCGCCTCACGGTAAGGTTCGTCTCTTTCACGACACGAATTCCCGAACCCCTCAAACCCATCGTAACGAGCGGAGCCGCGGCATCATGGTCCGACTGAGCAAGCTGGCCCAGAACCTGACGGTGGAAACCGCGTTCACGGTCCTGGGCCTGGCGCGAACCTTGAAGGCGCAAGGTAAGGATGTCGTCGAGCTTGAGATCGGCGACAGCCCGTTTCCCAGCACCCCCGCGGCCAAGGCGGCGGGCATCCGCGCCATCGAGGCCGACCGGACCGGGTACTGCGCCAGCATCGGTCTGCCCGAGTTCCGGGCCTCGGCCGCGCGGTTCGTCCAGCGTGAGTTCGGCATTCCGGCCGAGGCCGCCCACATCGTGGTCGCCTCCGGTGCCAAGCCGTTCGAGCAGTATTTCGCCGAGGCCCTGCTCGACCCCGGCGACGGCGTCCTGATCTTCAGCCCGCATTTCCCGACGTATATCCCCAACCTCCAGCGTCGTGGCGTGCGCGCGGTCACGGTGCCGCTGTCGGCCGAGAACGGCTTCCGCCCCCGCGCCAGCGACGTCGCCCGGTTCCTGGCCGATGATCCGAAGCCGCGCGGTGTGTTCCTGAACTCGCCGCACAACCCGACTGGCGGCGTCGCCACCAGCGACGACCTGGCCGAGATCGCCGACGTGGTGCGTGGCACCGACCTGATGGTCTTCTCCGATGAACCCTATTGCCACATGGTCTGGCAAGGGCGTCATGAGTCGATCCTGGCGCAGCCGGGGATGTTCGAGAACGCGCTGGCGGCCTACACCTTCAGCAAGTCGTACAGCATGAGCGGCTGGCGGATCGGGTTCGCCGTGGGGCATCCCGACGTGGCCGACGCGATCGGCAAGCTGATCAACACCACGGCCTCGTGCAGCCCGCCGTTCGTTCAGGCCGCGGCCGAGGCCGCGCTCGAGCACGACGCCGACACCCGCGCGACTACATGGCCCGGTTCCAGCGCAAGGTCGAGCGGCTCACCGCCGGCCTGGCCAGGATCGACGGCATCAACGTCGTTCCCCCCGCCGGCACGTTCTACGTCTTTCCCGACGTCCGCGAGATCTGCAACCGTCTGGAGCTGACCTCGCACGGCCTGGCCCTTTACCTCCTCAACGGCGCCGACGACGGTTTCGGCGTCGCCTGCCTGGGAGGCGAATGCTTCGGGGCCGCCGGCGCCGGCTTCCTTCGCTTCAGTTGCGCCGAGCCCGACGAACGGATCGAGCAGGCCGTCGCCTTCCTCCCCGGCGCCTTCGACCGGATGGACCGCGTCCGCAAGTTCCGCGAGGCGAATCCCCAGTACGCCCTCCGCGAGCCTTATCCCACCGCCTTGTAATCTTGTAGAGTGGGCTTTAGCCTGCCTTTTCATAAATACAGACGATACATGAATCAAAAAATGCGGCAGGCTGAAGCCTACCCTACGAGACGAACGTTCCTCGCGGCGTCGGCCGGGCTGGCGTTCGCCGGCTGCTCGACGTCGCCGGTAAGCCAGGTCACGGTCTACTCGGCGCTTGATCGCGAGTTCGCCGAGCCGGTCTTGCGGGCTTATGAGAAATCAAACGGGGTCCGCGTCCTGGCCAAGTACGACGTCGAGAGCACCAAGACGGTCGGCCTCACGAACCTGATCATGAGCGAGGCCGAGGCAGCGAGAGGCTCAGGCCACGTCCGTTGCGACCTCTTCTGGAACAACGAGATCCTCAACACCCTGCGGCTCAAGCAGCGGGGGTTGCTCGCGCCGTTTCACCCCAAAAACGCCGGCGATCTACCCGAGCCCTTCCGCGCCGACGACGGCACATGGTACGGCTTCGCCGCGCATGCGCGGATTCTCGTGGTCAATACCAAACGCGTCGCCGAGTCCGACCGGCCCAGGAGCATCAACGACCTGATCGACCCGAAGTGGAAGGGGAAGATCGCGATCGCCAAGCCGCTTTTCGGCACCACCGCCACGCACGCCGCTTGCCTGTTCGCCGCCTGGGGTGATGTCAAGGCCCGCGGCTACTTCGACGCGTTGAAGTCCAACGGCGTCCAGGTCCTCTCGGGCAACAAGCAGGTCGCCCAGGCCGTCGGCTCGGGCCAGGCGTTGTTGGGCTTGACCGATACCGACGACGCCATGGGCGAGATCGACGCCGGCAGTCCGGTGTTGATCGTGTATCCCGATCGCGGCGCTGATGAGCTTGGCACCCTGTTCATTCCCAACACCCTGGCCATTCTCAAGGGCTCGACCCATCCCCGTGCCGCCGAGGCCCTGGCGGACCACCTGCTCAGTCCCGAAGTGGAAAAGGCCCTCGCCGAAGGACCCAGCGCCCAGATCCCGCTCCTGAAGACGACGCGGGCGCGTTCCCGCGTCGAGACGCCCTTGACCGTTCACCCCATGAACGCCGACTTCGAAGCCGCCGCCAAACTCTGGGACCAGGTGGCAAGCTTCCTCGCGGAGCGGTTCGCCGAGTGAGTTGATCAGTCCTCCGCGGCCTGCTCCCAGTAGCCAAACGTCTCGGCCGTGATCCCCGACGCCCCACTCTCGCGCATCGCCTTCAGGAACGCGAAGAATGCCCGGCTCTCCTCCTCCAGCCCCAGCAACCGCAGGCTCTGAAGCACCCGGCTGATCCGCAGCCAGTTGTGGTTGGGATAGCGCCAGACCTCGTCTTTGCGCGCGAAATCCGCGGCCCGCTCCACCCGCCCGTTCTCCAGCCTCAGCCCGAGAAACGCCAGGAACACCTCGAACGACCGCCGCAGGTTCGCTCGTGCGTTCGGATCGGCCCGAACCTCGGCGATATCGGCATCCGTTAACAAGGGGGCCTCCGGATTGAACCGGCTGGCATCGCGAAGCGGAAAGAGCCACTGGATGAAGTCGTGAATTTCCTCCAGCTCATCATCCGAGTAGGCCCAGATATCGGTGAGAGTCCGGCCCCGGTTGTCAGGGCGGCTATCGCGGAGGAAGTCGGTGAGGCGGGACATGGCGGCGGCCTCCTTTTCGATCGGCCGAGATAACAAGCTTGACGGTATCAGGGACAGCCATTTCGCAAATTTGAGGTCCGGGTGGTGTCCCAGATCCATTGCACAAGAATCGATGCAACCTGTTCCGCCTCTTTCCAAGGGGGGGTTGGGTGGGTAAACTCGCCATGAGATCAGGCGGCCGACGAGGCTGACCCTTCCTTGCTTCCCTTTTTAAGGGGGGGAAAAGGTCCATGTCTCTTCGTGCGATGGATCTGGGACACCACCGCCTACAATACGCTGACTGCTTTTGCCGACCAAGGAACCCGTTCCAGGGAGAAGACCAGCCATGCCCGCGGGCGCGGAAATCCAGGCCGGACGGATCGTGTCGATCTGGCGATACCCGGTCAAGTCGATGATGGGCGAGGAGTTGAACGCGGCCGAGGTCACGCCCGTCGGCGTGCTGGGGGACCGTGCGTTTGCCTTGCGGGACGTCGAGAGCGGGAAGGTCGTCAGCGCCAAGAACCCGCGAAAATGGCCGAACCTGTTCGAGTTCCGGTCCGCGTATATTGCGCCGCCGGAGGGGGCGAGCACGTTGCCCCCGGTCCGGATCACCTTGCCCGACGGGTCAACGTTGACCACCGACCAGGCCGTCGACGCGATCGCGGAGCAACTCTCCAGGGCCGTCGGCCGGCCGGTCCGGCTGGTGTCGAGTTCGTCGATCGCGGGCGACGGGAGTTCCTCGTCGGCGTCAAGCATCGAGATGTATTGCCCCGACGAAGATTTCATGCCCCAGCCTGATTCGGTCCAGGAGGTTGTCCTACCGCCGGGTACGTTCTTCGACGGTGCGATCGTCCACCTGTTGACGACGGCGACGCTCAACGCGCTTCGCACGCGGGTCCCCGAGGGACGGTTCGAGGTCCGACGCTTCCGGCCCAACCTGGTGATCGAGGCGGCGCCGGGCTCGACCGGGTTCGTTGAGAACGACTGGATCGGGAAGACCCTGGCCCTGGGCGACGAGGTCCGTTTGCAGGTGACGGGCCCCTGCCCGCGTTGCGTCATGACGACGCTTGCCCAGGGCGACCTGCCCAAGGACCCGACCATCCTTCGCGCCGTGGCTCGACAGAACGCGGGAAACGTCGGGGTCTATGCCACCGTCGTTCGTGGCGGCCGGGTGCACCGGGGTGATTCCGTCACACGGGAAGACGCGGAATCCTCCGTTCATGCGTCGGCGTAAGCGCGAACCTGGAAGAGAGCGGCCGGCACGCGCGGCGACGGCCGCTCCAGCTCGATGATCAGGGCATCGGTCTCGATCGGCGACGCGAGGCGGATGGTCGCTCGGGTCTGATGATGATCGGTGCCCGAGGCGATCAACCGGCCCGCGCCATCCCTGAGGGTGTATCGGTTCACGCAAAACGGCATGACGTGCTCGGGGTGGCCCATCAGGACCGATTCCATCGGGTGATCGAAGTCGGTGTCGAAGACCAGCTCGACCCGCGTCACCCGTCGTGGCTGGTCCCATCGCAAGGTGAGTGTCGGCCGCTCGTCGTCCCGGTCGGCCACCCAGGCGTTGGGCTGCCGACCGGGCCGGGTTCGCCCGTTGACGGCCTGTTCGGGTCCGAAGAGGTCGATCGGCGGGTTGATCTCGAGGGCAAAGTTCTGACCCCCCGGCCGTCTCTGGGGCTGCCAGAACTCCAGGGTATCGATTCCCGACCCTGCCGGGGGCCGTTGCACGGCGGAACGCGCCACCGAGGGATGGGCACGGTGAGTCAGGGCCAGCACTCCGGTCACGCGGCTTTCGCTACAGCGGAGCGCCACGAGGGGGTTGGCCTTCAGACAGACGAACACGTAACGGGGCTCGTCGATCGTCACGCCGAAGTCGAGCACGACGGGTTGCGCTTCTCCCCGGTCGGGCTTCAGATCGATCTGAAGCCTCGCGAGCGTCCGCTCCGGCGTGTACTCGTCAGGCCGGCTGCCCAGGCGAAGCTCGGCGACGAGGTGCGTGGGCTGCGCCACGTTCGCCAGTAAGGTCAATCGAGGCATCGATCCCGTGGCGACGGGCAGGAGCATGGCCCACGCGTCGTCGAGGGTGCGCCAGGGGCCGTCGGCCGCGAACCGGGAGAGCCTGAGCCGGCTCGACGCATGGATTCCGGCTTGTGGTGCCAGGTCGTCCGGGTCGTCGAGCACCAGGCCCGGGATATGCTGGCCGGATCGCAGGAGCGACCGCTGAAGCTCGGTCATCAAATCGGGCTGGTTCAGGTCACGAGGTAGCAAGGCGTGGCGTCGGCAGAGCACCGCGGCCAGGCCGACTGCCTGACCGCCGTGCGCAGGTTGCCATGACACGCGTTGATCCGAATGCGATATGCGAGGCACTGATGTTCCGGCCGGCGAGGAACAGGTTGGCAATGTTCCGGCTGTAGTGGCAGCGATACGGGATGGGGTACACCCCCTTGGCATGCCACTGCGCACAACTGGGCTGGTCGCTGTAAACACCATCGGCCGGGTGGAGATCGATCGCCCAGCCGCCGTACGAAACGGCGTCATCCTGGTGCCGTCGCTCGACGATATCGTGCTGGGTGAGCAGGTGATCGCCCTCGAACCGACGGCTCTCGCGCTTGCCGGGAATCTGGCCGACCCATTCGAGCGTCAGGTTCTCGGCGTCGGGGAACCGCCCCGAGTTCTTGATGTGGTCCCAGACGCCGTACACGACCTTCCAGAGCTCCCACTTGATCGTCTCGGTCGCGTGCACGGTATCGAGCCGGCCGCCCCATTCGATCCACCAGAGCTGGCAGCCGTGGTCGCGGGCGTTGAACTGTCGGTATCGGGGAATCCGGGTGATGTCCTTCAGCGCGTAGCTCGGAGGCACGAACCGGACCGGGCGGCCGGTGTCGCGGGTGTAGAAGTAGATCGAGTGACCGAGCAGCTCGTGTCGCGGTTCGGAGGGCGCCATCGGCTCGCCCAGCTCATCGCGCAACTCGGCGCCGATGCGAAATGCCGCGCCGGCCAGAAACCCGACGATCCCGTCTCCCGACGCGTCGCAGAACAGCGGCGCCTCGATATGATAAAGCGTGGAGTTCTGGCTACAGAACCCACGCACCGCGCGGATCGTGTCGGGGCCGTCCTTGGCGAGGTCGAAAATCGATGTGTTGAGCAGGAGCGTGATGTTCGGCTCGTCGACGACCTTTTCGAGCAGGATCGTGTCGAGGATCAGGGGGTTGCCCTCGGGGTTGCGATAGAGGTTCTCGACGAGGATCTCGTCGATGACGCCCCCCTCACGGGCCCATCGGTTGTTATTTCCCATGTGCGAGGTGGCCCCCAGGACCCAGAGCCGGACCTCGCTCGATGCATTGCCCCCGAGCACCGGCCGATCCTGAATCAGGGCAACGCGCAGGCCCGCCCGCGCCGCCGTGATGGCGCAACACATCCCTGCCAGACCACCGCCGACCACCACCAGGTCGGCCGTCATGGGGCAGCACAAAAGCTCGCGTCGTCCCGTCGTTCCTTCATCACGCATCACGGATCGTTCCATCCTCGGGGGGTTCGCCGGGAGCGGTCTCCCGTTTCGGACGGCTCAGCCGGCCAATCAGGAGCCAGGCGATCGGATGAGCCAGCGCCATGGTCGTAAACGCCGCGTCGTATGAGGAAGAGGTGACCAGCCGGCCGACCGCCGAATTCATCACGATGCCCCCCGCGGCGCTCCCGGCGGCGACGATCCCGAACACCGTCGCTAGCGTGCGCGCGGGAAACAGATCGACCACCATCGCCGTCAGGTTGATCAGCCAGGCCAGGTGCGCCAGGACCACAATCATCGCCAGCCCCAGGGCCGAGGGAACCGAGGGGGCCCACGGCACCAGCATCGACAGCGGCACGAAGCAGGCGGAGCCGAGCATCACCCGGCGACGGCTCGCGACCGGGTCGGTCCCCCGCGCGATCAGGCGTCCCGAGAGCCAGCCCCCCGCCAGCGTGCCCACATCGGCCGCGAGGAAGACGACCCAGGTCATCCCGAGGTCGCCTTGCTCCACCCCGCGGTCGGCGTGCAGGTACTTGGCGAACCAGAACTGGTAGAAGTACCAGACCGGGTCGGTCAGGAGCCTGGCGACCATCAGCCGCCAGACCGCCCCCTGCCGGAGCACCGCGACCCAGCCGATCGTAGGGCCGTCCGTGCTTCCGGGCGACGGTGTCTCCCGATCGGGACCGGTACCGAGGTCTCGCGCCGGCCTTCGGTAGAGGCAGAGCCAGGGGACGAGCCAGACGAGGCCGGCGGCGCCGGTCACGACGAATGCCGAGGGCCAGCGGTATCGGCCGGCGAGCCAGACCACCAGCGGCGGAGCGATCGTCGCGCCGATGGTCGCCCCCAGACTGTAGAGACCCACCGCCAGCCCGCGCCTCGCGCGGCGGGAACCACTCGGCCACCGCCTTCGGCGCCGCGGTCCAGTTCCCCGCCTCGCCCAGGCCGAGCAGCGACCGCATGACCAGCAGGGCCGTCACCGAGGTTGCGAGCGCCGTCAGGATGTTGGCCGTCGACCACCAGGCCACGAACGCGAACAACGCCCAGCGCACCCCGAGCCGATCGGTCAGCCGCCCCGAGACCAGGTAGCCCAGCGTGTAGGCGATCAGGAACCCGTTGACCACGCGGGCATACCCCGCCTCGTCCATTCCCAGCTCGCCCTGGATCGTCGGCGCAGGAGCAAGAGCGCCTGGCGGTCGACGTAATTGAGGATCGACGCTCCGAACAGGAGCGCGGCGATCGCCCAGCGAATGGCGGCAGGTCTCACAGGCATCGTTGATCGATTCATCGCCGCGCTCGAGCGCGGCGATCGTCCTTCCCTTGCGTCTCAGGGTTCGCGGTTGGAGCCGGCTCATCCTCGCCGACCGGCTCGAAGAACCGAACGTAGTCGAAGACCGCCTCAGCCGGCAGCACTGTATCATCGACCTGGTCGGTGCGGCCGAGGGAGGAGGCGATCGAGGTGAGCCAGATGTTCATCGGACCGTGCGCGAAGCCGCGGGCATCGACCTGCTGCACGGGGCGGCCGTCGAAGTAATAGATGATCCGGCGAGCGTCGAAGGCGCAGCCGAAGGTGTGAAAATCGGCCGAGAGGTTGGGGGTGATGACGTCCTTGTGGCCCATCGCCCTGTGCGGCGGAGGGTTCCAGAGGTGCAGGTTCACACCGTAGCGGGTCAGGTTGACCGAATCGTTCTCGATGACGTCGATCTCCTGGCTCGCGGCGCGGGGGTCGGTGCCGCCCGAGCCGTCGTGCCTCTGCATCCAGAACGAGGTATGCCACCCCTTGCCCGGCGGACAGCGGAACCGCGTCTCGTAGAAGCCGTGAGTGAAGGTGCGCCGGCTGATCGCCCCCGCGCCGGTGTAGTGCTTGCCGGCGACCGGTTCGCTCTCCTTCTTCAGGACCAGGCGGAGCAATCCGCCCGACACCGCGAGGTTTTCGAGCCGCTGGGTGCTCCAGTGCTTGCTGTCGGTGCGCGGGTCCCATTCCTGGGTGTTCAGGCTCGTCCCATCGAATTCGTCGTGCCAGGCGAGCCGATAGCGGGTCGTCGGCTCGCCGACGACGAAGGGCCGGGCCTCCTGGCTCTCGTCGCTTCCCCGGGCTGGCAAGCTCGCGAGCACAGGAAGGGAACGAGCCACAAAGCTTCGAGATGCCGTCTCATGAATGGTTCCTCAGGATGATGTCCCCGCGGGCACTCAGTAGCTGCTGGCGTCGATCACCTCGCCACCGGCCCGGGTGCCAAGCGCACCATACGTGCCGGGGTTGACGCTGTTCTTGATGAAGTGGACCGAGCCATCGAGAAAGAGCATGTTCACTCCGCCCGAGTGGTTCGATGGCCGTGCCGATCAGGCTTCCATACTGGTACTGGACCCCGGCCGAGCCGATGGGCGAATCCGAATTCTGGTTGCTGCCCCAGCAGTTTCGCGAGTTCGGAGTCTGGACGTGATTGTAACCGCCGCCGACGCCGATGCCGTCGCTCGCCCAGGCGAAGCCCTGGGTCGAGAAGGTGCTCAGCTTCTTGGACGCCATGCAGTAAGTCTTACTGATGTATTGCAAGTTGGCGGCGAGGCTTCCCTGGTTCGGGTTGGCGGGTGTGGTCGTGGTGACGGCGACCGATAGGATCCAGAGCGAGCCCGGCGACGGCGAGCCTGGCCCGGTGACGGGATAGGTGCCGCTCGACGAGTTGCCCATCAGGTTCTCGCTGAAGATGGCGGTGTTGGATGTGCCGTCGGTGATGCTCGCCAGGGAGATCGCCGGTCCATAATTGGCACCCATGATGTAGGCGGGGCCATCAAGCATCCCGCCGTTGAGCGAGATCAGGGTGCCCAGATTATTGTAATAGTTGGTATCGGCGAAGTCGCGGCCCCCAGGATAGCCGGTGGCGACCCGCATGATCCGGTTGTTGTCGGAGGGGCAGAGAAAGACCGCGATGTTGTTGGACCCCGCCGTCGCGTTCTGCGCGGCATTGAAGTCGGTGGACATGTTGAACGAGTTCCAGACCACGGCCTGTTCCATGAATGGAAGGATGCGCGCCTTCATGGAAAGATCGTTGGTTGATCCCGCGGCCGGCCTGGGAGTAAACAGATTCGCCGCCGGCGGAATCACCCCGTTGACGTCGTTGTAGTTCTGCACCGCCAGGCCAATCTGCTTGAGGTTGTTGACGCACTGGCTCCGCCTCGCCGCTTCACGCGCCGCCTGCACCGCGGGCAAGAGGAGGGCAATGAGAACGGCGATGATCGCGATCACCACGAGAAGCTCGATCAACGTGAATCCGGCTCGGAAGGGCCGAGGACGATGGCGCATGGCAACAATCTCCAAGAACATGATTCGAGGGACATGAAACAACCGCACGACGACCCGCGACGCCGCCCGGACGACCCGTTTCTTCTCGGGCCTGGCGCTGGATCTCCGATCGTTCGACCAGGGACGCCACGGAGGAGGGACTGAATCAGGCCAGTGGCATCAGTGCTCCTGGTGTAACGCGCCGACCGGCGCGATTCCTGGTCAATTCGCCAAAAAATCTGCGAATTTGCGTCACCTGGAACGGGCGACATGATACGCTGAGGAGCAGGTGGTCGGATCGCGTGAGCCCGGGAGAGGAACGCGGTGCATGGATCGAATATCCCACACGTCTTGATCCTGATCGACACGGCGACCACGTGGGGCCGGGGGATCATTCAGGGCATCCTGTCGCACGCCAGGCGCAGGGAACGAGGGGCCTGGCGGCTTCAGATCGCGACTCATGGGCAATCGGAGCGGCAGCGGGCTCCGGTCGGCTGGCGGGGCGACGGCGTGATCGCGCGGGTCGCCACGCTAGCGATGGCCCGGCATCTCGATGAGCTGGAGGTGCCGGTGGTCAACGTCTCGGGGATCGAGCTGGGCGGTCCGGTCTTTCCCCGGGTCACCACCGACCTTGCGGCCTCGGCGCGGATGGGAGCGGCCCATCTGCTGGACCGCGGCCTTCGCCATTTCGGATACTGTGGTGAACATCATCTCTCGTACATCGAGCGGCACTGCCGGGCGTTCGTGACGGCGGTCGAATCGGCCGGCTGCGATTGTTCGGTCTACCTGCGCGATCCGTCCGCGGGCCGCCAGCGCGGGCAAGGACACAGTGGCGGGCCTGTCGCGCTGGCTCGTCCGCCTGCCACGCCCCGCGGGTGTCTTCACCTGGGGCCTGTTCGGCACCATCGTGCTCGACGCCTGCGAACGCGCGGGCCTCCGCGTGCCCGAGGACGTGGCGGTCCTCGGCGGCTCGGAGGACGAGCTGCTGTATGAGTCGGTCTCGCCCCCGCTCTCGGGCATCGCCGGCAGCTCCGAACGGATCGGGCTCGAGGCCGCCGAGCTGCTCGATTCGCTGATCCTGGGCAACGCCCGATCGAGCTCGCGCAAAGCGGCGGACCCGCCCGAGATGATCCTGCTCAGTCCCACCCACGTCGTCTGCCGGCAGTCGACCGATATCCTGGCGATCGAGGATGCTGAACTCGTGGCGGCGATCCGCTATATCCGCGACCGGGCCGCCGAGCCGATCCAGGTTGAGGATGTGCTCCACGCCGTGCCGATCAGTCGGCAGTCGCTCGAGCGCCGCTTCCATCAGGTGCTCGGCCGAAGCCCGGCCTCCGAGATCCGCCGGGTCCACCTCGAACGCGCCATGCGCCTGCTCGCCGAGACCGACCTGCCCATTCCAGCGGTGGCGTCGGCCTCCGGCTTCGGCTCGCCCGAGTATCTGGCCGCCGTCTTCAAGGCCCAGACCGGCCAGTCGCCCCGGGCCTATCGCAACCGTGTCCAGGCCCGACGTCTGGATAAATCGGCGTACGACTCCTGATCGGTCATCGAGGACCTCGGGCTCTGGTTCCGCTACGCCTCGCCGATGGGCGGCAGCGACAGCTTTCCCAGCACGACCGGCCGGTGCACGCCGGTTAGACCGGGCCAGGTCGACGGCAGGCCGAGGACCGTCCGATGAGCCAGCACGGCGAACGCCATTGCCTCGCGGGCCAGAGGCGGCACGCCCAGCGCGTCCGAACGGACCACCACGCGGGGTGCGACGGCCGTCGCGATCCGGCGCATCAGGTCGAGGTTCAGCGCTCCCCCGCCAGCAATGACCAGCTCGCACGGCTGAAGCGCGGCGGGTACGTGATCGGTGAGCGCCCGGGCCATCGCCTGCGCGGTCAGCTCGCTGACCGTGGCCAGAAGATGAACATCAAGTCCGCCGTGCCGCTCGATCAGGGTATCGAGGAAGCCGTCGCCATACATCTCGAAACCGGTCGATTTCGGGGGCGAGCGGCGCAGGAATGGATCGGACGTGAGCAAATGTTCAAGTAACGCGGTGTTGACGATTCCCGAGGCTGCGAGCCGGCCCTCATCATCGAAGCTTGAGGCCCCGTCGGTCAAACGCCGGGTGAGGCGGTCGAGCAACGAGTTGCCCGGTCCGACGTCGAAGCCGAGGATGCGGCCGGGATCGAGGTCGAGCACGGTCAGATTGGCGATTCCGCCCAGGTTCAGCACCGCGCGCCGACCGTGCGGCCCGAAGGCTTGAAACAAGGTCAGGTCGGCCACGGGAGAAATGGGCGCACCTTCACCTCCGGCGGCGATGTCGCGAGCCCGGAAGTCGGAAACCACCGGCAAGCCCGTGACCTCGGCCACGATGTCGCCATCGCCGACCTGGAGCGTGCAACGGGCCGTGCCCGGCACCTGGCTATGGTGGTAAAGGGTTTGCCCGTGCGAGCCCACCAGATCGATCGCGCCGGGACGCAACCCGCTGGCGTCGATCGCGCCCGCGCACGCCTCGGCGAACCGGCGCCCGAGCCGCTCGTGAATCTCGGCGAGCCGGCGCGCGCCGAGGGTGTCGGCCCGTCGAATCCAGTCCTGGACCTCGGGATCGTGGGGGTGCTGGGTGTGGCTCAGAAGCGTGACCGCGGGCCTCGCAGGCGACCCCGGCCGCTCGATCCGGCAGACCGCGGCCTCGATCGCATCGGCGCTGGTGCCGGACAGAAGTCCGACGACGCAGGCGGGGCGATCGGCGAGTGTATCCAGGCGTCGCAGCCATTCAATCACGGCTTGTTCTCGAAAACCAAGATCCATACCATAATGGACGCTCAAGTGTAACCCAGTGCCCCAGCATGGCCTAGAGCAAGGGTTGACCCGAGTTCACTGGCCAGACCCTTGAGCAACGTCGTACGATGGTGATCGTTGAGGACGACCTCGCGGCGAAAACCCCCGCGCCACGCACAGAAAGAAATTGAGTTGCCATGCCCTGGGTCGTCTTGGTTGTGGCCGGCTTCTTCGAGGTGGGATGGGCGGTGGGCCTGAAATACACCCAGGGCTTCACCCGCTTCTGGCCGAGCGTTGGCACCGTGGCCTCGATGATCGTTAGCCTTTACCTGCTCGGAGTCGCGATCAAAACCCTCCCGATGGGGACCGCCTACACGGTCTGGACCGGTGTCGGAGGCGCTCGGCACCGTGATCCTGGGAATTGCCCTGTTCGGAGAGCCGGCCAACCTGCTGCGATTGAGCTGCATCGCCCTGATCCTCGCGGGAATCGTCGGGCTCAACTGGGCGACCCCCCACTGAGCCGAGTCGGTGCCCGGATCGTCATTGGCACGAGAGATGCATGTAAAGACGAGCGTCACGCATACGGGTCGAGAACACAACATGCCAGGACGACTACAGCCGCCAGGCCAGGGGCGATCTGGCGCCAGGAGTGCTCACGGATGAACATGCGAAGGAACCTGTGCCACACCGCCTCGCTGACTCTGGCCGTCGTCTGGACCGTTACGGGAGCCGCCCTGGCGGGCGGCGAGAGCCGCGCGCGAGACGACCAGGCCAGGATTGGGAAAGGTCCCGCGAAGATCGAGACGATCGGCAAGCTGGTGATCATCGGCGGGCATGAGGACAAGCGCGGCAGCGAGGTTGTCCTTCGCGAGTTCGTCCGGCTGGCAGGCGGCGAGCGCGCCGGATCGTGGTCGTGACCTATCCTTCGAATCACGCCGACGCGATCGAGGCCGACTATCAACGCGCATTTGCCAAACTCGCGGTCCAGAACGTCCGGTTCCTCAAAATCGCCAGCCGCGACGATGCTCAGAGTCAGGCCGCCGAGGAGGCGGCCCACTGGGCCACCGGCGTGTTCCTCACGGGGGGCAGCCAGTGGACCATCATGGGGTGGATCCGGGGAAGCCGGTTCGAGGCCGCGGTCCGTCGCCGTTGTGCTGACGAGGTGCTCGTGATGGGAGGCACCAGCGCCGGCGCGGTCCTGATGTCCGAGACGATGCTCAGCACCGGCACCTCGGACGATGACCCGCACGCCGGCGATATCGAACTCGATCCTGGCCTTGGGTTGATCCGGGGCGTGATCATTGACTCCCACTTCGCCCAGCGCGGGCGGCTGGGCCGGCTCCTCGCGGCGATCTCTGAACACCCCGGCGAGCTTGGCTTGGGCCTGGGCGAGGACACGGCGATCGTGGTCGATGGCGATCAGTTCGAGGTGATCGGCAAGGGTGTCGTCACTGTGATCGACCCTGGAAAGCTCGAGCATAACAACCGCCCGAAACTCGATCCCGGCGACGCCATCGCGCTGGTGGGCGTGACGCTCCACACCCTGCCTGCCGGTTATCGGTACGACCTGCGGACGCGGACGGTGATCAATGAGCCGGCCTCCGGCGGCCGACGTTGATCGCGCAGTTCCAGGAGGTTATGCGTGATCCGCTGCACACGCTCGTCGGGTCCGTGGGGGCGCGACCAGTGAGTCCACGGCAGGGTGTGCCCCGGTGGCATCGACAGGCCCTGCGCCCAGAAGATGGTGGCGGCGTTGAAGACGAAGTTTCCCCTGGGACCGGGATAAATCGTCGCCGCCCACCGCTGGGGTTTGTCGCCGCCCACCCAGGCGGTTCCTTCGGCCACGACCTCAAGGCCGGGGATGTCCGCCGGGTCGCCATGATATTCCCAGCCGATCAGGCCGGGAATCCGGTCGCCCTGCTTCATTCCGGTGCCGGCGAAGATCCAGTGATCGGGCTTTGTCACGATCCAGTCGCCGCCGCCGTTGACCGGCTCGACGTTCCGCGCGCCCATCAGCAGCCCCTCATCCGGCCCGTGCTCGGGAAACGGCCCGTGTTCCTTCTCCCGACGGTGGGCGTAGGCGTTGTCGCCCCCGTACGGGCCGCCGCGGAAGAAAATCCGATGGGCTCGGCCGTCGCCGCTGGAACGAAACGGCGCGACCCAGCAGACAGCATTACCCGAGAGGAACAGCAGGCTCACCCCCGCGTCGCGCATCGCCTCGACGCTGCGGAACTGGCGGATGTCCCAGTATTCATCATGGCCGACGCTCAGGAACGCCTTGCAGCGCAGGCCGCGGTCGGGATCGAGCATGTCGCTGTTCGAGCAGTAGGTGACGTCGTACCCGTGCTGCTCGAGCCAGTAGGCGAGCGGAAATTCAAGCGGCAAAAACTCGCCCGAGCCGACGGTGAGCGGATCGTTGACCACTCCGGTGAACTGGGCCTCGCGCCCGTAGGGCCGATCGAAGCTGACGTCGGCCCACGGCCCCTGGTTCCCTCTGGGATGCGAATAGACCGAGTAATGGCTGGGCCATCGGTTATACGCTTGCCAGGTGTTGTCCGAGCACTGGAACAGGAGATCGGCCGGGCGATCGTCGCGGACGATGAAGACGACATAGCTTTGCCAGTAGGGCTGGCGCTCGTCGGGAGGCAAGGTCGTGAGCCGGCCGAGGTAGACGCCGCTGGGCCAGTCGGCCGGGATCGTCAGGGTCGTGGCCGGCTCCCATCGGCACTCGTGCAGGTCCTTGGCCGCGGGCTCGGGAACGGGCTGGGGCCGGCCTTCGAATGGACCGAGCGTCGCGAGCCGCCGCGCTCCCCTGCCGCCGTAGTAGCCCATGCGGAAGATCTCGATCCGGAACGGACGGGCGGGAGCGGTCGAGACGTGAAGATCGATCGACTCCCCGGCCTTGACGCTCTGTCGCGAGCCATAGCCCTCGATCCAGGGTGACCGATACTGGCTCGCGTCGACGCGAACCCGGGTCAATTGCCAGTCGGTGGCCCCCGGCTTTCGGTTCTCGTCGGCAATCAGGCTGGGCCTGGAGTTCAGATCAGGAGCGGCCAGCGCGGCCGACGAGACCTCCCGCCCGCCCGGCCCCGGGAGCAGGACCACGCCCGAGGCGCCCGCGGCCGTACGGACAAGGAAATCACGACGGCTCGGGTCCTGATCGGGGGTCCTTGGCACGGGAGGCGTTGCGGAATCGTCGCTCATCACATCGTTCCTCCGGCTCAGAAGAGCTCGCGCAGCGGTTCCCCCTCGTCGAGTAGGTTGAAGACCCGTCCATCCTGGTCGCGTGCCGCGAGGTCCTCGATCCCCATCGCATGGTAGACGGTCCGTGCGATATGGGCCGGAGTCACGGGCCGGTGCGCCGGGTACTCGGCGCGTCGGTCGCTGGCGCCGTGGACCTGTCCGCCACGAATGCCGCCGCCGGCCAGAACGACACTCATGCAGTGCGTCCAGTGGTCGCGTCCCGCCCCCGTCGTCCCTCCCGATCGCGGATCGCCGATCCGGGGCTTGCGACCCATCTCGCTGGTCAGCAGGAGCAGCGTCTGGTCGAGCAAGCCACGCCCGGCCAGGTCTTCAACCAGCGCTGAGTAGGCGTGGTCGAACTCGGGAAGCAGGTTTTCGCGCAAGCACTGGAAATTGTTGCCGTGGGTGTCCCACCCGCCGGCGCTCTTGCACTTCTTGGCGATCGCCTCGTTCTCTTTCCAGAAGACGGTCACGAACGGGACGCCGGCCTCGACGAGCCGGCGGGCCAGGAGCAGGCTCATGCCGTTGACGGTCTCGCCGTAACGCGCAGCGGAGCGCGGGGGGCTCGGATGCGACGTCGAACGCGGCGGTCGTTCCCGACGAGGCCAGGAGGTTCCAGGCCCGCTCCTGAAGGGTCGACCAGGTCTGGGTCCGGGCGCTGACGTCGAGGTCCCGACGCGCGTCATCGACCGCGGCCAGCAAGAAACGCCGGTCCTGAAGCCGACGCGCGTCGACGTCGCCCCCCAGGGTCAAGGCCGGCGCCTGAAAGTGGAGCGGCTGGGCGACGTCGCCGTGGACGTAGAGCGGGTCGTGCTCGATCCCCAGCCGGGCGGCGAACTGGCCGGGTCGCGTATAAGGCACTTGCTCGGTTTGTGAGGCAGCGTGATCGCGTTGGGCAATCCCCGAGGATGCGCCGGCCGGCGCGAGGCCGCGACACAGCCGAGAAACGGCCAGTCGTCCGACCGGGGCGTCCGGTCGTTGCCCAGGCTCAGGAACGTGGGGTCCGGGACGTGCCCCGTCAGTTGATAATAATAGCCCGCGTGATGGTCGTTGGTATTGACCGTCGCGCCGACCGCGTTGACGATCGACAGGTGATGCGCCTGTCGGGCGATCAGCGGCAGGTGCTCGCAGATCCGGACGCCAGGGGCCGACGTGTCGATCGGCCGGAACGGCCCCCGGTACTCGGCGGGAGCCTCGGGCTTCAGGTCCCAGGTATCGATGTGCGACGCGCCACCGCACAGAAAGAACAGGATCGTCGATCGAGCGGGGCCAGATCGGCTCGTGGTCGTGGTCACGCTCCCGCTCTCGCCTCCGAACGCCGGAGCCGACAGTCCCTGTCGCAAACCGGCCAGACCCGCGCACGAGGCCACCAGAAAGGAACGCCGATCCAGCCAGGGCCGTCGTCTCATGAGCATCGGACCTCTTCGTACTGCCTTCATCGCATCCGGTCGGCGCGAACGGTACGGAACGCAACGGAATCACCACCGCATCGCGTTGACCAGGCCGGAGGGTGACCCACAGGATAAACAAAGATCGAATAAAACGCCACCCGCCCGGAACAACAGCATAAACGGTCGTCGTGGAGGGGTGCCCCGATCGGGAGGGCCTGAGTACCCGAAGGTGCCCGGTGTGAACCTCGGTTCATGGCGTCGTCGCCACGAACGAGTTGCGGAGATCGATCATTGCTTGCTGGCTCACGCGGAGCAATCCTTCCTGGGGACGGTCGAGATCGGCGATCAGCGCCATGACGGCCGAGAAGGCGAGGACGAGCGCGACCATCGCCAGCGATCGGCTCGAGCCGGTCAGCCCGGTATGGTATCCCATGGCCCAGGTGGCAAGAACCGCCACGAGATAGAGCGCCGTCCAGATGGTTCCCGGAATCCGGCTCCGTACTCCGAGCGCGAGACGTTTGGTGTGGAGGTCGATCACCTCGTTCAGCGACCCGATGAAGAGGCCCACGACAATCGAGCCCGGATTTTTCTCGCCGACGGTGGCCGCATGAGTCCAGAGCCGAGCGTGTAACTCTCCGGATCGGCGGATGCTCTGGCTCAACTTTCCCGGCTGGACCGCCTGGAGGCGGATGTCGACGTATTCGCGGAGGAGGGTTCGGACGGCGGTCCGGTGAGGCTCGGCGAGCAGCCCCGCGCGCAAATAGGTCGTACCGATCGCGTTGGCCTCATCAATGACCAGGCCTCTGCGGACATCGAAGCGCGAGGCGGCCAGCCCGAACGTGAACGCGAGCAGGAATGCCAGCAGCGCGAGCGTGGCCGCCACCATCTCACCAACCGGCGGCCGGTCCTCCCGCTCGGAGCGCCGACGCCGATACTGGCCCAGCCGGAATCCGCCCTCGATGGCCAGAAGGACCACAGCGACGGTGGCCAGGAAGACGCTCCAGATCGGCAGAACGTCGATTGGTCCACCGTGTTCCATCCCGCTTATACCTCAGGTTTCGGGATCGATTTGATTTCAAAGACATGATACTGCCAGGGTTCCAGAGCCAGGAAAAGGCCCTGGGCTTTCAGGCTGTCGCCGTCGCGGTCATGGGTCGCCAGTCCGAGCCGATCCTCCAGACGCCACATCCTGCCGCCCAGGTCTGCGAAGGGGAGCCGGACGTAGCACTGGCTCTGGTTCTCAGCGTAATTCAACACGACCAGCATCCGATCATGGTCCGGACCTTGCCAGGCGAACGCGATGAAGCAGTCACAGGTCCAGTTCCCCTCCCAGGCGGCCTCGCAATCCAGCAATTGCCACTGTCCGCTTCGAAACACGGGTTCACGCAGAACGGCGAGGAGCTGGCCGTAGAACTGATCCAACGCCTGGTCGATGGGTTCGTCCGGCTCCCGGCAGAGATGCGGCGAGACGCGTGTCTTCCGGCCCTCGAACTGGCCCTTTTGAAAGAAGCGGAGCCCCGGGGAGAGATAGGTGACGACGGCGGCAGCCTTGTGGATGTCGGGCGGGAACGTCGCGGCGGCGCGCGGTTCGTCGTGGTTTTCCAGGAAGCGAGCCAGCTTGTCCTGGTAATCCAGACCCGCCCGGAAATGCTCGCGCACTGGCCCCGCGTGCCGGTCGCGGAGCCGGTCGTAGAGCCGCTTGTCGTAGGTGTAATCAAAGCCCTGTTGCTGCAACGTCCATTCGAGGTCCCAGTACACCTCGGCCATGAAGCAGAAGTCCGGGACTTGCTCCCGGACGCGCCGGGTCGCCTTCGGCCAGAACGGGGAAGACGCGATGCCCCAGGTCCGTTCAAAGACCTCGGGCAAGACCAGCATGGCCATGTCGCAGCGCACGCCGTCGCACTGCCCGGCGATCTTCAGCAGCTCTCCGATCATCGCGTCCTGCGTTGCCGGGTTGCCGTAGTTGAGCTGGAGCGCGTCGGGCCAGCCGGGGAAGTACGGATCGCGCCCGAGGGCGAGCAGCCGATCGCCGCCACTCCCGCGCCGTTTGACCCAGGTGTAGTTTCGCGGGGCGCGGGCCAGGTCCAGCTCGGTCCCGAGGACGTAATACTCGGGATGGTCCTCGACCCAGGGGTGGTCCAGCGCCGTGTGGTTGGGAACGAAGTCGAGCATCAGTCGCAGACCGCGATCGCGGAGTCGATCGCGGAGCCGGGCGAGGGCGGCATCGCCACCCAGGGTGGGATGCACCGTATAGCCGTTGATCGCAAACCCGGAACCCGCGATGTCCTCGTCGCACAGGTCCGGCAACGTTGTCTTCGAACTCCCTGCGCCAATCGGAGATGCTCCGGGAGACGCGCTGTCCGGCCGAGCCTGTCTGCCAGACGCTGAGGAACCAGATCCAGTCGAACCCAATCTCCGCCAGGTGGTCGAGATCCGCGTCCGGGATGTCATCCAGGGTCGCGGCCCGGCCCTGTCTCCGGGACAGTTCCGTCAGCCAGACGCGGGTGTTGATCTGGTAGAGCGAAGGATAACGTGGTGTTGCGATCGGCCTGACCTTGCCTGGTTCGGCGGAAGTCAGCGTGTCGGGTGACCCGGCGCTTCGACGCGACGTGGGAGCTGCGTTGAGCATGGTGAGAGTCTCGGGGCATTCCTGGCCGCGGCGCCATGGAATTCCAATGGGCGCCGACCCGGGGAGAGAACGCTACCGAACAGGAGGTGAACTGATGATCTGAGTTCGGTCATGCGACGCGAAATACGATTTCTTGCCGCCTTCCAGGGCCCGTTCGGGCGTGAGGGTCGCAAACAGGTGCATGAGCCGGGCGATGACCCCCGTCCAGCCGGTCTGGTGGCTGGCCCCGAGCCCGGCCCCGTTGTCGCCGTGAAAATACTCGTAGAACAGGAGGTGATCGCGCCAGTGCGGGTCCTCCTGGAACTTTCGCGAGCCGCCATAGACCGGGCGGCGGCCGTCCTTGCCCTTCAGGAAGATGTTCGGACAGACGGCGCGCGATCTCCTCGGCCACCTGGTACAGGTTCATCAGCCGGCCGGAACCGGTGGGACATTCGACGGTGAAGTCGATCGCCGTAGTAGAGGTAGTACTGCAGCAGGGCCCGGATGATCAGCGCGTTGACCGGCATCCAGATCGGACCGCGCCAGTTCGAGTTGCCGCCGAACATGCCGGTATCGGACTCGGCCGGCAGGTAGGCCACCCGGTATTCCTGGCCCTCCGCCCTGGATGACGTAGGGATGGTCGGCGTGGTAGCGCGACAGCGAGCGGATGCCGTGAGGGCTCAGGAACTCGTTCTCATCGAGCATCTTCGCCAGCACCCGGCGGAGCTTCGTCTCGTCCAGGATCGAGCCGAGCCGTCGTCCCGCGACGCCGGGCTTTCTCGGGTCGTGGATCGCGGCGTAGAGCTCGGGTCGGGACGCGAGGAACCACTGGAACCGCTCCCCGAGCTCGGGGTACTTCGCCACCAGTTCCCCTTCGAAGCGTCGTGGCGGCGCACAGTGGCAGCAGGCCGACCATGGACCGGACCTTGAGCCGCTGCGCCCGGCCGTCGGGCAATCGGAGCACGTCGTAGAAGAAGCCGTCCTCTTCATCCCACATGCCCGTGTCCTCGCCCAGGTGCGCCATCGACGAGGCGATCCAGAGGAAGTGCTCGACGAACTTGAGCGCCATGTCCCCGTAGTCCGGGTCGGTCGTCGCCAGCTCCACGGCGATCTCGAGCATGTTCTGGCAGAACAGGGCCATCCAGGCGGTGCCGTCGGCCTGTTCCAGATACCCGCCGGTCGGCAGCGGGGCGCTGCGATCGAAGACGCCGATGTTGTCGAGGCCCAGGAAGCCGCCCTCGAAGACGTTCCGCCCCGATCGGTCCTTGCGGTTGACCCACCAGGTGAAGTTCAGGAGCAGCTTCTGAAAGCTGCTCTTGAGCCATTCCTTGTCCCCTTCCCCGTGCTGCGCCTTTTCCAGGCGGTAGGTGAAGATGGTGGACCAGGCGTGCACCGGAGGGTTAACGTCGCCGAAGTTCCACTCGTAGGCCGGGATCTGGCCGTTGGGGTGCATGTACCGCTCGCGCAGCATCAGCTTGAGTTGCTGCTTGCCGAAGTCCGGGTCGACGAGCGTCAGGGCGAGGACGTGGAAGGCGAGGTCCCACGCCGCGTACCAGGGATACTCCCACTTGTCGGGCATGGAGATGACGTCGCCGTTGTACATGTGGTGCCAGTGGTCGTTGCGCGGGGCGGCCTTGCGCGTGGCCTTGAACGGGTCGGAGCCACGTTCTTCAAGCCACTTGTCGACGTCGTAGTGGTAGAACTGCTTGCTCCACAGCATCCCCGCCAGGGCCTGGCGCATGACGTTGGCCGCGTCGGCGTCCAGGGAGGCGGGAGTGATGGCGGCGTAGAATTCGTCGGCCTCGGCGTGTCGCGTCCGGAGCATTTCATCGAAGCGGTTGCCGAATGGCCCGCCGGGATTTCCGTTGTCCTTGGCGATGGCCGCGGGCGCGACGTCGGACAGCCGAAGCCGAACCACCTGGCACTCGCCGGGGGCCACCGTCAGCCGGTACTGGGCCGCCACCTTCGTCCCCTGTTTCTCCGGGTTCACCGCGGTCTTCCTGGCCGTGGACGATGAAGTCGTGGATGCTGTCCTTGACGTACGGGCTCCGGTTGGGGACGCCGAAAATCCGCTGGGTGTTGGTCTCGTTCTCGGTGAACAGCAGAGGGACGTCTCCCTCGCAGTAGAGGTAGCGCTCCCCGAGCTTTGCCGTCGATGGCCCGGACGATGCTCGCGCCGGTGCCGGCGACCTGCTGAAGCGTCGGCCGGTCGGGGCTGCCGTGCCAGGACCACTGGTTCCGGAACCAGAGCGTCGGCAGGACGTGCAGCAGGGCCGCTTCCGGGCCGCGGTTGTGGACGCGTGATCGGGACCAGGATGTCCTCGGGAGACTCCTTGGCATACTCCACGAACACGTCCCAGTAGCGGTCCTGGTCGAAGACGCCGGTGTCGAGCAGCTCGTACTCGAACTCGTGCCGGCCCCGGCGGCGGCTGGTCTCGACGAGGTCGGCGTAGGGATACGCTGCCTGCGGGTACTTGTAGAGGTACTTCATGTACGAATGGGTCGGCGTGCTGTCGAGGTAGAAGTAGTACTCCTTGACGTCCTCGCCGTGATTGCTCTCGCTGTTGGTCAGGCCGAAGAGGCGTTCCTTGAGGATCGGGTCCTTGCCGTTCCAGAGGGCCAGGGCGAAGCAGAGCCGCTGCTGATCGTCGGAGATGCCGGCCAGGCCGTCCTCGCCCCAGCGGTAGGCGCGCGAGCGCGCCTGGTCGTGGGTGAAGTAGTTCCAGGCGTCGCCCGCCTTCGCTGTAGTCCTCGCGCACCGTCCCCCACTGCCGCTCGCTGAGATAAGGCCCCCACTTCTTCCAGGGGACCTTCCGCTGCTGGGTATCCTCGAGTCGGTTGTGTTCGGCGGTCACGAGGCACCTGCCTTCAACTCAAAAGGGCAAGCCGATCATGTCCTTGTAATGGCCGGGAACTGGTTCGAGCGTGGTTTCGTCCGTCGGCTGGAACGGCTCGCGATGGTTCCAGGAGTTCTCTCCGGGAGGCAGTAGCCAGAAGTTACCTTCCGGATCTCTCACGATCCATCGTCGAACCGACCTGTCCACGAAGAGCGCCACTGCCGATTTCCTCAGAGTGAGCACGTTTTCGCTCCTTCTTGTCGTGTTCGCCGAAATCAGATATTCAGAAAACTCGGATTCGATTTCCCCCTTTCGGACGTGGCGATGGGCCCGCAGACCGCCTGAGTGGCCGTCAACCGTTCGGAACAGGACCGGCGGCTGTCGCTCCCGAGCGTCCGTTCAAAGGACGGCATGGAAAAACAAAACCCCACCACGCGTTGATCCGCGAAGCGGGGCCGAACTGAGCCATGAAGAATTGCCCGTCGCGAGCAACATCTGCATCTTGAGCCTATCGGAAACGACGATGTCATGTCAAGTCGCCACGGACTGTCGAGGAAAGGGAGAAGCCCGCTCCAGGGAAGCCGACGCCGAGGACGTGGGATTGATCCGCGCGGGGACGAGGGCCGCCACGAACTGGCGGACGGCCTCGTTGGGCAGGAACGACATGCAGCCGACCAGCATGATCAGACCGAACGTCCACATTCCCAGACTGGCCCCGATCCCGACGTGAAGCACCACCGCCCCGGCGAGCACGATCGGACGCCACAGAGGCCGCCAGATCAACACGACGAAGGATATCTCCCAGAGGACGCTCAGATGAGTGACCAGGTTCAGCAGCCACGGGTGCCAGGCCAGCCACGTCATATCCATCGATTGATATTCGAGGTTAGCGAACGCGCGCGACAGCGCCTCGCCATTCCACCAGGCCGGTCCCTGGAGCTTCGAGAAGCCCGCAAATCCATAAATAATACACATATGAACTTGTATAAGTTTTTGTGACAGATTTGCGCCGATGCTTGGCGCCGGTGGCGAGGTGTTTCCACGTCCGCGGCGACGGGCCAGCCAGTGGTCGGCCGAGAGGGTCGCGCCGCTGGGGCCGATGGCGAGATAAAGCGCGAGCATGACGTTGATCTGATCGAGGCCGAAAAGGGCGGCCGGAACGCGATGAACGAACGAGATGGCGACCCACAGGGCGAGGATCGAGGTCACGCGCGAGCACAGGCCGATGGTGGAGAAAACCAGGACGAGCATCGAGACTCCATAAGCGTGCCAGCGCCATGCCGACGGTACCCACCACCAGAACGAGCAGGCATAGGTGTCGGCCTGGAGTGCGCGGACCAGCCCTGGGCTGAGCCAGCTCCGAGGGCCGAAGAAATCATCGAGCGCCAGACCCCAGACCGCATGCGTGTAGAGGAGCATGACGCCCGCGAGGATGCGGATCACACTCAGCAGGGTGGGATCGGCCGGCGTGAACCAGAACTCATCCCAGCCCTTCGCCATCGATCTCGCGAAGTGCGCCACGTATCCCGCGATCGGTCTCAGTACGAATCGCATGAAAAAACACCCAGAGGCTGCTCGGTATAACTTCGCGGATCGTCCAGCCGAACGCCGCCGCGGACCATGGCCATCGTGGGCAGGTAATGTGTGACCCGTGAGAGACTGATTTGCCTTGTGCCATAGGTATGGCAGAGGTGGCCCGCGTAGGAGGCGCACCAGCGATCGCGCAGCTCTGGCTGGGTCGTCTCCCAGTGTTCGCTGAGCATGAAATAGCGATGGTAGAGCAGCCGCGGCGCGATGCTCCGATCCGGTATCATGCCCTGGACGAGTGTTCCGTCAGGCCGCTCGCCGGTGAACGCGATAAGCGTGCTCTGGCTCGGCTCGGGGGCGAAGAAATGATAGCCGTGGTTGAGGTAGAGCACTTCCAGATACGGCTGGAAGAGTCGCCATGCCGAGCGGACCAGGTCGGACGAGGGGCCGACCGATGCCGGAGCCACGATGATGGCCGTCAGATGGAAAACAAGCCAGAGACTCACTCCCCACTTCACCAGCCGCCCTCGGCAGCTCCCGCATGGAACAGCGGCGAGTTCACCGTCTGGCCGGGTCTCGGCGTTTTCGAGCATCACGCGATTCTCTCCCATCGATCGATCTGTCAACAACGGATGCCCAGGTGATCGTATTGGAAACGACGACTCCGTCCGTCCTCTTCCCAGTTTCGAGCGACGGTCAGCCCACCCGGAGGTCTGCCACCGCCGGGAAGGCCGACCGCAATGGCCGTTCACGTTCAAATCAAACGTCAACGAGCTGGCGAGACCGAGGCCACCAGGTCTCTGGGATCGGCCTGGTCGAAGCCGACGTTGACATCAATCTCCTGGCGAGCGGCCACGACCACCGTCAACGTCCGGGTGAGCGTCTGGCCTCCACGATCGAGATCGACCTTGACCGTATAGACATGCTGCTTGCCCGACGCGATTCGCGGAGTGATGAAACGGCGCCTCGTCCCGCTCACGCGCCATTCGCTGGCCCTGAAGATAGACCCGAGCTTCCGCCGGCACATTCACGTTCAGGTAGGCGACCTGAATCTCGCTGGCCGGATTGGCGGCCTGTGCCACCGGAGCGACCGCATAACCCCCCGACCCACCGCTCGAACCGTTCGAGCCCCATGACCCGCCGCTCGAACCCCCCGAGCCGCCGCTCGAACCGTTCGAGCCCCATGACCCGCCATTTGAGCCGCCGCTCGAGCCCCAGGAACCCCATGATCCGCCATTTGAGCCGCCGCTCGAGCCCCAGGAACCCCATGATCCGCCATTCGATCCATTCGAGCCGCCGCTCGAGCCCCAGGACCAGGCCGAGGCCGTCCTGATCTCACCCAGACCGAGCGACCACACCCCCAGGCTCACCATCAGCAAGGCTGTCCGTTGCATCGATTTCATCGAATTATCTCCTCGGTTGTTAAGAGACGCTGCGTGGATCAAGGAGGCCACGCGCCCATGCGAAACCCGTCCGCTTCACGCGGTCAATTACGGAACGACGCTGGTCTTCATGCACCGTATTGTGAGTCTAATTTTGAAAAACATTTTCAAAAGACGACATCACATTCACATTCATCAAGCGCGTGAAACGATCCTGGCCGACAACCCTCTGCTTGAGTTCAGAGGAGCTGTTCGGCGCAAAAAAAGACCCCGCCGTGCAGGTATCGCACAGTGGGGCCGCCTTAGCCGCATCCGATCGACCCATTCGTGAGTCGATCGTCAAGACATCTCGGCACGATACCAGGCCGATGCCATGCCTTCAAGTGTGTTTTTCAAGTTTTCTTTGTGACACTGGTCCGTCGAGTGACACCACCCCGTCGCATCGCCAGGATGCGCGGAGTGGTCGATTCCCGGTCTGCCTCGACTCAATGCGCGAGCTCGATCTTGACCGTACGGATCGTGCCCGAGAACCGAAACGGGACGTCGTAAGAGAGATTGACGGGCGTGCCGGTGTCCTCACCGACGTCGAAGCTCTCGTCGAGGGTCACGCGGATTGGGATGGTGCGCGCGATCCGGCCGCGAGCCACGGGTTGGCCATCGATCGCGAGCGTCGCGCCGCCGCCCTTGCCAAGGCCGCCGCCGTCGTACGCGAAATCGAACCGTACAGTGTGCCACCCGGCGGACAGCGGCGCGTCGGCGGCGATCTCGTCGTGAGACACGTCCACGAAGTTGTAATGGAAGACCGGCTTGCCCTGGTTCAGATAGAGCGCCAGGCCGCCGAACAGCCCCCCCTGGGTGACGATCATGCCGTTGGCCCGGTCGCCCACCTCGATCTCGGCTTCGATCGAGAACGACTTGTTCTTGAGGTCCGGCGCGGCTCCCTCGGGAATCCGGGTCATCCCCTGGGTGTAGGTGAACGAGGTTCGGCTCCGGGTCAGGCTGGGCCGGATGGCCGGGTCGAGCCGGGTCGTCTTGTTGTTGTCCAGAGGCAGGACGTTGTACCGGGCGGCCTCGGTGTAAAAGAGGAGCTGAAGCTCCCTGAGCCGCTCGGGCTGGGTCGACGCCAGATCGGTCGCCTGGCTGAAGTCATTATCGACATGATACAACTCCCAGTTGTAACCGTTGATCACATCAACGTCACCCCCGCCCGGCTCCCAGGGAAGGGCCGGCGGCGTGGTGCAGGCGACCCATCCGTCGTGATAGATCGCCCGGTTGCCCAGCATCTCGAAATACTGGGTGTTCCGGCGGCCCGGCGCGTGCGGCGCATCGAACGAGTATGCCAGGCTCACGCCCTCGATCGGCTTCTGCGCCACGCCGTTGACGATGCTCGGAGGCGTCACCCCCGCGACCTCGTAGATGGTCGGCACGATATCGATGCAGTGGTGCCACTGGCTCCGCAACTCGCCCTTCGCCTTGATCCCCCTGGGCCACGAGATCACCAGCCCATTGCGAGTGCCGCCGTAGTGGCTGGCGATCTGCTTGGTCCACTGGAACGGGGTACACATCGCATGCGCCAGCCGACCGGGTAGTGGTTGTAGGTTTTCCAGGTGCCGATCTCATCAACTCGCCGGAGAACGTCGCGCAGCTCCTCCTTCACGCCGTTGAAGAACGTCATCTCGTTGAGCAAGCCTTGCGGGCTTCCCTCGGCGCTGGCGCCGTTGTCGCCGACGATGTAGATGATCAAGGTGTTGTCGAGCTGTCCCGAGCTGCTCGATGGCCTCGACCACGCGGCCGACATTGTGATCGGTCTGTTCGAGATAGCCGGCGTACACCTCCATGAACCGGGCGAAGACCGTCTTCTCCTCGGGTGTGAGTGAATCCCAGGCGGGGATGCCGGGTATCCTCGGGGTGAGCTTGGCGTCACGCGGAATCACGCCGAGGGCTTTTTGACGCGCCAGAGTCTCCTCGCGGAGCCTGTCCCAGCCCTGGTCGAACTTACCCTTGTATTTCTCTACCCACGCTTTTCGCGGGTGATGCGGGGCGTGGGTCGCTCCCGGGGCGTAGTAGCAGAAGAACGGCCGGCCCGGGGCCACGGCTTGCTGCATGCCGATCCACTGGATGGCGTGGTCGGCCATGTCGTCGTCGAAGTTGTAGTCGGGTTTGCCGAAGTAGGGCTCGATCGGCCGGGTCCCCTCGGTGAGGTTCGGCCGCCACTGGCTGGTGTCGCCGCCGATGAAGCCGTAGAAATGCTCGAAGCCGAGCCCGGTCGGCCAGAGGTCGAACGGTCCGGCCTGGCTGCTCTGCCAGTCGGGAACGTTGTGGTTCTTGCCGAACCAGGCGGTATTGTAGCCGTTCTGCTTGAGGACCTCGGCAACCGTGGCCGTATCCTTTTGCATCAGGGTGTCATATCCCGGAAACCCGGTGCCGGCCTCCATGATGCACGCGGTGTGGACCGCGTGATGGTTCCGTCCGGTGATCAGGGCCGCGCGGGTCGGCGAGCAGAGCGCGGTCGTGTGAAACTGGTTGTATTTCAGCCCAGTCCCGGCCAGGCGGGTCAGGGTCGGCGTCTGACACGGACCGCCGAAAGTGCTCGACGCCCCGTAACCGACGTCGTCGAGCAGCACGAGCAGGACGTTCGGCGCGCCTCGGGCGCCTCGATCGGTCGCGGAAAGTCGGACTTCGAGTCCTTCGCTCGTAGGTTGATCACGCCACGAAACGGCTCGGGGGGCCTGGGCAGGACCGAGCCCGACGCCGGCTCGGCCGCGGTCTTCGAGGTCGGCTCATCCGCGCCGAGGATCGACAGATCGCTCCGCGCGGCGAGCCCGCCGAGCACGAGTAGCGCCGCGATCGACGCCGGGAAGGACACGCGGAATCGAGGTTTGCAGGACATGACGATGAGTCCGATCAATATGAATGCTGATCTGTTAGAAGTCAGAATGTTTTAAGATGAGAATCGAATCTGGAAATATTCCTGTTCTTGATCCGCGAATGGCATGCCCTCAGTCTACTGAGGGTTGCCCACGGAAGTAAACCGGGGAAGCCCCGTCGCTCATGCGCCGGTCCAGCGTCCCCGCCAACCCGAACCGCCCGCGGCAGTAGGACTCAAGCATGAGGGGCCGAAACCAGGGCCACCCTGATATTGACTTTATAACCAACCAAGAATATACTGCTCCAGGTGCGGCCGGCCTTCGGCCTGGTCTGGAAAAGGAGATGGATCATGACGGCGATAGCGGGCGAGCAGGTCGGGGCCCGGCGTCGGGTGGGGCGTTGGATCACGACGATCGCGCTCTCGGCGCTCTTCACGGTGGGCATCGTCGTCTTGATGATGGTCCTGTCCGGGTACTTCAAGCCCAAGGTGAAGGTCTCGGTCCAGGAGCCGGTCAAGGCCGCATCCGCGCGACAAGCGGACGGTGCCGAGCCGTTGACCTTGGTGGTGCGGCGGGTCCGCCGGCCGCGCCAGGAGTCGGCGGTGGGGACGCTCCGGGCGGTTAGCGAGTCGGTCGTGGCGTCGAAGATCCTGGCGCGGGTCGAGGAGGTGCAGGTCAAGGCCGGGCAGGAGGTCCGCCAGGGCGACGTGCTCGTGTTGCTGGACAAGGGCGATCTCGACGCCCGACTGGAACAGGCACTGGCCGCCGAACGATCGGCGAAGGCGAAGTACGACCAGGCCGAGATCGACCAGGGACGGGCCCAGCGGCTCCAGGCCAAGGGCTCGATCACCCAGAGCGAGCTCGACCAGACCAACACCGCGCTGCGGACCGCGAAGGCCGAGGTCGAGCGGACGAGGCGGGCGATTGAGGAAGCCCGGATCGTCGTGTCGTACGCCACCGTCCGCGCCCCGATCTCGGGCCGTGTGATCGACAAGAAGATCAACGCCGGCGACACCGTCACGCCGGGCCAGGCGTTGCTGGTGATGTATGACCCCAGCCACATGCAGCTCATCGCCACGGTCCGCGAGTCGCTCGCCTTGCAGCTCAAGGTTGGCCAGGAGCTTCCCGCGCGGCTCGATTCGCTGGGCTACGCCTGCCACGCCACGATCAGCGAGATCGTGCCCGAGGCGCAGGCCGAGAGCCGATCGTTCCAGGTCAAGGTCACCGGGCCGTGTCCACCGAACGTGTACAGCGGCATGTTCGGCCGGATCTTCATCCCACTCGAGGACGAGGACGTCCTGATCGTGCCCGCCGAAGCGGTCCGGCGGGTCGGGCAGCTCGACGAGGTGGACGTGGTGGAAGACGGCGCAGTCTATCGACGTGCGGTGCAGCTCGGCCGGACGCTCGATGAAGGCATCGAGGTGCTCTCCGGTCTGAAACCGGGCGAGCGGGTGGTCGTGCCGGGCCCACGACACGAGGGCGACACGTCGGGAAGGAGCCAGTCATGAGCGGACACGGACCCGGACCCGATTCCGCCCCGGCCGAGCCGAAGCGGCACGACATCCTCAACGGGATCGTCCATGTTTTTCTCGACAACAACTTCTCGATCATCCTGATCGTCGTCTCGGTCCTGATCGGGCTGGCGGCCTTGCTGGTCACCGCGCGAGGAAGATCCTCAGATCGTCGTCCCACTGGCCGATGTGATGGTCAGCATGCCGGGCTATTCGGCCGACCAGGTCGAACAGCTCGCGGCCACGCCATTGGAGAAGGCCCTCTACCAGATCGACGGCGTCGAATACGTTTACAGCATGTCGCGCGAGAACCAGGCGATCATCACGGTCCGGTTCTACGTCGGCCAGGACCGTGAGCGAAGCCTGGTCAAGCTGTACAAGAAGATCTACGAGAACCAGGACATCGTGCCCCCCGGCGTTACCGGCTGGGTAATCAAGCCGGTCGAGATCGACGACGTGCCGGTGATCACGCTGACGCTCGCCGGCGAAGTGGGCGAGGAATACGAGCTGCGGCGGGTCGGCGAGGAAGCCGTGCAGCGGCTCTCGGCGCTTCCGGGCGTGTCGCGAGCTTATGTCGTGGGTGGCCAACCGCGGATCGTCCGCGTCGATCTCGATCCCGAGCGTCTCCAGGCTTACGCCGTGAGCCCGCTCGAAATTCAGCGCGCGCTCCAGGGGGCGAACGTCACCCACCCGGCCGGCACGTTCAACCGCGACGATACCGTGGTCCAGGTCGAGGGGGGCGTGGCGGCCGACCGGCCCGAGCGGCTGGCCGGGCTGGTTGTGGCCGTCTTCAAGGACCGTCCCGTCTTCCTCAAGGACGTGGCCAGTGTGCGCGACGGCCCCGACGAGGCGGTCAGTTACGTGCGCCACGGCTGGGGACCAGCACGCGGCTTCGAGGCCCCCGAGGGATTTCCCGGAACCACGGTCGGAACCGCGCCGAAACCTACGCCCCATTCCTCGAAGGACGCCCCTGCCCACCCCGCCGTGACACTGGCGATCGCCAAGCAGAAGGGGACGAACGCCGTGACCGTCGCCGAAAGCGTGCTGGCGGCGGCCGAGGACCTGCGCCGCGAGCTGATCCCCAGCGGCATGGAGCTGGCTGTCACCCGCAACTCGGGTCTGACCGCCGACGAGAAGGTCAACGAGCTGGTCGAGGGGCTGTGGGTTGCCATCGCCATCGTGATCGCGCTGTTGACCCTGAGTCTGGGCGGTCGCGAGGCGATCATTGTCGCCGTCGCGGTCCCGGTGGTCTTCGGCCTGACCCTGGGAGTCAACCTGCTCTTCGGCTACACCATCAACCGCGTGACCCTATTCGCCTTGATCCTCTCGCTGGGCCTGCTGGTGGATGACCCGATCGTCGATGTCGAGAACATCACGCGCCATTTCGCCATGCGCGGCCGGGCCACCCGGGACATCGTGCTCGAAGCGGTTGCCGAGATTCGTCCCCCCTTGATCAGCGCGACGCTGGCGGTGATCGTCAGTTTCCTGCCCATGTTCTTCATCACCGGGATGATGGGGCCGTACATGGCCCCCATGGCCCTGAACGTGCCGGTCGCGATGCTCATGTCGATGTTGGTGGCGTTCACGATCACCCCCTGGCTGGCTTATCAGCTCCTGCACAAGCGTTATGAGTCGGGCGCGAACCATGATCACGGCCACGGCCACGGCCACGGCCACGGCCACGGCGACGAGGACGACATCGAGGCGATCCGCCGATCGTTCCTGTACCGGCTGTTCCGGCCGTTGATGGCGCCCTTGATCGGTTCGCGGCTGTCGGCGATTGCGTTTCTGCTCGCGATCGCGGGCTTGACCGCCGCGGCGATGGGCCTGGCTGCGCTGCGAGTCGTGCCGCTGAAGATGCTGCCGTACGACAACAAGAACGAGCTTCTGCTGGTGCTCGATGCCGACGAGGGGACGACTCTGGAGCGCATGGACGCCCTGGTGCGCGAGGTTGAGGCCGAGGTGGCGCGGGTGCCCGAGGTCACCGACTTCGTCAGCTACGTCGGCCTGCCCAGCCCGATCGACTTCAACGGCCTGGTCCGCCACTACTACCTGCGGCAGATGCCGCACAACGCCGAGATCCGGGTGAACCTGGTCGGCAAGAAGCATCGGACGGCGCAGAGCCACGCGATCGGGCTCCGGCTGCACGACCGCCTGGCCGCGCTGGCGTTGAAGCGCCAGGCGCGGTTGAAGGTGGTCGAGCTGCCGCCGGGGCCGCCGGTGCTGGCGTCGCTGGTGGGCGAGGTGTACGGCGGGTCGGACCGGTCGTACGACGACCTGATCGCCGCCGCCGCGACCCTGTCGCGCCGGCTCGCGTCCGAGCCGGGGGTTGTTGACGTGGACGACACGGTCGAGGCCCCGGCGCGGAAGCTGGTCTTCCTGACCGACCAGGAGAAAGCGGCACTCAACGGAGTCTCGGTCGACGAGATCGCGCGGACGCTTCGCCTCGTACTGGCGGGGGGCGATGCGGGAACGGTCCGGCTGATCGGCGAGCGGAACCCGTTGCGGGTCGAGCTCCGGCTCCCGCGTTCGATCCGTTCCAGCGCGAGCGATCTGGCCGCGATTCGCGTCAAGGGCCGCACGGGGCAGTTCACGCCGCTCTCGGAGCTGGGCCAATGGGAGGAGTCCCGGGTCGATCAGACGATCTATCACAAGAACCTCGAACGGGTGGTCTACGTGACCGCCGAGACCCTGGGCCGGACACCGGCGGAGTGTGTGCTGGACGTTTCGTTCGACCGCCTTCCCGATGGCGCCGGCGCTTCGGGACCCGCGGTTCTGGTCCCTGGCGGCGGCTGGGTAGCGCGCTCGCTGCCAAGACCGCTTGCCGAACGCACGTTTATTCGTAACGGCGGCGGGATTGCCTGGGCACTACCAGAGGGCATCCGGGTCGCGTTCAACGGCGAGGGCGAATGGAAGATCACCCTCGACGTCTTCCGTGACCTGGGCCTCGCCTTCGGGGCGGCGATGGTGATGATCTACGTGATCCTGGTGATGCAGACCGGCTCGTTCCTGGTTCCGATGGTTGTGATGCTCGCCATCCCGCTGACCATCCTGGGGGTGATGCCGGGCTTCTGGCTGTTGAATTGGACGGCTGGCCAGGTCGTCGGCGGCTACGACGACCCCGTCCTGTTCACCGCCACGGCGATGATCGGGATGATCGCCCTGGCAGGCATCGTGACCCGCGACGCGATCATCCTGGTCGACTTCATCGGCCAGTCGGTCCGCAAGGGCGCCCCCTGTTCGACGCCATCATGGAGAGCCGCGTCGTGCGAATGCGGCCGATCCTCCTGACCGCCGCCGCGGCGATGCTATCGAGCATCCCGATCACGCTCGACCCGATCTTCTCGGGGCTGGCCTGGTCGCTCATCTTCGGGCTCTTCGCCTCGACCCTGTTCACCCTGTTCGTGATCCCCGTGACCTACTGGTTGCTTCACTCGGGAGCGGACCAGCGGGGCGGCCAGGAACCGGCTTGAGATTTTATCGCTATTCATTCAGGATAACTTTTATGAGCATGCGATTGGTCATCATCGGCGGTGTGGCGGCGGGTGCGTCGGCCGCGGCGCGGGCGCGTCGGCTCTCCGAGGAGGCCGAGATCGTCCTGCTCGAGCGCGGACCCGACGTCTCGTTCGCCAACTGCGGCCTGCCCTATTACCTCGGAGGCGAGATCGAAGACCGCGACGAGCTGCTGGTCGTCCGTCCCGCGCTGCTGGCGAAGCGGTTCCGCATCGACGTGCGAGCCCGCAGTGAGGTCGAGGCGATCGACCGCGCGGGAAAGTCCGTCCGGGTACGCGACCACGCCGCGGGGCGAACCTACGACCTGCCGTATGACGCCTTGATCCTCGCCACCGGCGCCGCGCCGTTGCGGCCCGATATCCCCGGCGTCAACCTCCCTGGGGTCTTCACGTTGCGGAGCCTCGAGGACGTCGACCGGATCAAGGCCGCGGTCGATCGAGGGGTGGTTGACGCGGTGGTGGTGGGGGCGGGATTCATCGGCCTGGAGCTTGCCGAGAACCTGGTCCGACGCGGGGTCCGGACCACGGTCGTCGAGCTCCAGGACCAGGTCCTGCCGCCGATCGACCCGGAGATGGCCGTACCGATCTCGGACCAGTTGATGGTCCACGGCGTCGCGCTCCGGCTCGGTGACTCGGCCGCGTCGATCGAGGCGATCGAGAAGGGCCTTACGGTCGTGCTCAGGTCGGGCGAGCGACTGGCGGCGCAGCTCGTGATCCTGGGTGTCGGGGTCCGGCCCGAGAGCGCTCTGGCGGTGTCGGCCGGGCTCGAGATCGGCCCGCGGGGCGGCGTGCGGGTCGACGCCCATCAGCGGACCAGCGACCCCAATATCTACGCCGCGGGCGACGTCGTCGAGGTCAATGGCTACGTGACCGGCCGCCCCGCGCAGATTCCCCTGGCCGGGCCGGCGAACCGACAGGGACGGATCGCCGCCGACCACATCTTCGGCCGGCCCAGTGGCTACCGGGGGTCGCAGGGAACCGCCATCGTCCGCGTCTTCGACCTCACCGCCGCGATCACCGGTGAGAGCGAGAAAACTCTCCGGCAGGCGGGGATTCCCTTCGCCAAGGTTTACGTTCACCCCAACCAGCACGCTGGTTACTACCCAGGCGCCGATGCGTTGACGATCAAGCTCCTGTTTAGCCCCGAGGCCGGCAAGCTCCTGGGGGCCCAGATCGTCGGCGCCGATGGAGTCGATACTCGGATCGATGTCCTCGCCGTCGCGCTCCAGGCCGGCATGAGCGTCTTCGATCTCGAGGAGGTCGAGCTCGCCTACGCGCCCCAGTACGGCTCGGCGAAGGACGCGATCAACATGGCCGGGTTTGTCGCGTCAAACGTCGTCCAGGGCGACTGCCCCCAGCTTTACGCCGAAGACCTGGCCAACACGCAGCGCGACACCGCGTCAGACCCCTTCTTACTCGACGTCCGCACCCCCGCCGAGTTCGCGGCCGGCGCGATCCCGGGGTTCGTCAACATCCCGCTCGATGAGCTCCGCGACCGGCTCGACGAGGTGCCCCGAGGCCGCAGGATCGTCGCCACCTGTCAGGCCGGGCAGCGGGGCTACTACGCCACCCTGATCCTGCGACACGCCGGGCTCGACGCGGCCAACCTGGCCGGCGGCTACAAGACCTATCGGCTTGTCCGTCCGAACGACGCATAAGTGGCGGACGGCCCGGTCAGCCGTGCCCCTTCCAGGTCTTGAGGATCTTGCGAGTCTCCTCGACCTGGGCCCGGGCTTCCTGGACCACCGCGCCACAGACCAGGGCGCAGAGTTGCTCGATCAGCGGGTCGCCGACGGCATAGAAGACCTGGAGCCCCTCCTTGCGTCGGCGGACCATGCCGGCCTCGGCCAGCATCTTCAGATGCTTCGAGACGTTCGCCTGGTTCTGCCCGGTCTCGACCACCACCGTGCCGACACTCTTCTCCCCTTCCATCAAGGGCGCAGAATCGAGAGCCGGGTCGGATCGGCCAGCATTCGGAACTTCTCCGCGACCCGGTCCAGGAGCTCGTCGGGAATGGTCACGGGCATGGGATTGACTGTATGTCCGGTTGGCAGTATAGTAATTTGCTCCTCTGGTAGGATTGTACCATGAATTCGATCGAAGTCCAGAGGGCGCGGCCGGGGTCTCCGTACACACCGATCGACGAGGCAGGCGGGATGATGCGACGCGCGAGCCAGGTCAAGGATAGGTTGAGCCGGGTGATGGCCGGGGCCGCGATCCTTGGCTTCGTGCTGACGGCGGGTTCGTCGGCCCGGAGCGACGAGTCCACGGCGGCGAGCCGGCCGCTCAGAGTGGTGGTCCACGTGAACTTCGCGGACGACGGCCGCCAGGGAGGCGGGCTGAAGAACGTTGAGAACATCCTCAAGGCCGCGGACGCGGCCGGGGTCGGGACCGCCGCCGGGCTCGAGATCGAGGTCGTTTGTCACGCCGACGGGATCAACCTGCTGGAGAAGTCGGCGACGAAGCATGCCGCGTCGATCGAGGCCCTCCTGAAAAAAGGCGTGCGGTTCGCGGCCTGCGAGAATACGATGCGCCAACGTTCGATCCAACGCGAGGACCTGTTGCCCGGCGTGACGACCGTTCCCTCGGGCGCCTTCGAGGTCGTCCGACGGCAGCACGAGGGATATTCCTATTTCAAGCCCTGATATGTTGGAATGATCGGAATGATCTCACGAAAGGAATCGCCTGGCATGCCCTCGAACGTCCCGACCACGCTCCGGACGATCCGTCCGGAACAACTCCACCAGATCCATGCCAGCGGTAAGGCCGTTGAGCTGATCGACGTCCGGACCCCGGCCGAATATCGCTCGGCGCACGCCTCGATCGCTCGCCTGGAGCCTCTGGAGACGCTCGACCCGGCGTCGATCGTCTCCACCCGCGCCTTGGGGGCGAGCTTCTTTACGTGATCTGCCGATCGGGCGCGCGGGGCGAGAAGGCGTGCGCGGCCTTCGCCGCCGCGGGATATGGCGACCTCGTCGTGAACGTGGAGGGTGGCACACTCGGCTGGGAGCGGGCGGGGTCTCCCCCTGGTCCGGGGCCGTTACGTCCTTCCACTCGACCGACAGGTGCGGATCGCCACCGGGATGCTCATCTTGCTCGGCGCGATCCTCGGTTATCTCGTCAGTCCCTGGTTCTACGCACTGTCGGCCTACTGTGGCGCGGGTCTGGTCTTTGCCGGCATCACCGATATCTGCCCGCTGTCCTGGACCGTCGCCAAGATGCCCTGGAACCAGGCTGGGGGTGCTGCGCCAAGTTGTGCTCGCTAGGCTGTTCACTTGAGGATTTCCTTGGTTCAACTGCGTGTCGCAGACAAACCGTTTCTTGAACCAGTTCCCCGAGGAGGTCTCCGGACCATGATCGGTACTTCGTCCCGGATCGTTGTTGCGAGCCTGTTCGCGCTGGGCCTCGCCGTGAGCGCACCGGCCTGGGCCCAGGAGTCGGAGACGGGCCACACCACCGAGCCTCTCGTCCAGGTGAAGGCCAAGGTCGAGGCCAAGAAGGCGATCCTGGTCGACGTTCGCGAGTCGCGCGAGTGGGATCGGGGCCACGTCCGTGGTGCCGTCTTCCTGCCCCTGAGCCAGTTGTCGGAATGGGAACGCGACGGTGTCGGCGAGGCTGACCGGGCCACGCTAGCCAGGTCGTTGCCCAAGGGCACGGTCGTCTACTGCCACTGCGCCGCGGGAGGCCGCGCTCTGTCGGGAGCCGAGGTTCTACGCAAGCTTGGCTACGACGCCCGCCCCCTCAAGCCAGGTTACCGTGACCTGGTCGAGGCCGGATTCCCCGCCGAAGCAGGGAAATGACGGCCCGTCGATCTGATCGCGTCATCGAACCGATGGAGCATCTTATGATTCTACAACCGCGGACTCTGTTACGCCTCCGGCGCTGGTTTCCCACCCTCCTGGCCTGTTTGCTGAGCGCCGCCGCTGGCGCGTTTGTGACCGTGATACCGCGGCCGAACGCGGCGCGGGCCGACGGCCACGCCGCCGCCCCGGCCGTCGTCGGGGCCAAGGCGCCGATCCAGGAGGTACTCCATTGCCCACTGGCCTTCGCGGGGGTCCACCTGCTCAAGGATCTTCCCGAACGGTCGCAGGTCGCCTATCACTTCTGCAAGGAAGTTAACGCCGATCTCAACCAGTGCGTCCTCTACGACGGGACCGGGCCCGACGCCAAGCTGATCGGCATTGAATACCTCGTGAGTGACGCGGTTTACCAGAAGATGCCCGCCGAGGAAAAGACCTACTGGCACGACCACAAGCACGAGGTCGACGCCGGCTATCTCAAGAGCCTGACCCAGACCGGCGCCGCCGAGAAGCAGACCCTGGCCGCGGTTCGAACCCTCTGGGGCAAGGTCTATCACACCTGGGCCTCGGGCACGACCTACCCGCGCGGACCAGCGCGGCTCTACTGGTCGATCACTGGCGAGGAACCGTTCGTCCTGGCGGCCGACGCCAAGCTTCCTCCCGAGTTGTCCAGGACCCATCGCGCGGAAGCCCGCTGACACTCCCGGTACGTTTGAGCAACGTCCCCCGATCGCTTTCGCGATCGGGGGCCTGCCTTCTGGGAGGTGTCGCCGAGTCGCTGGCGCATCGGTTATGATCCGGGAGTGGCGCCTGACCTCCTAGTACTACAGTTGTAGATCATCCGTTCAGTCTGCCGAAACCACGGGAAAAACGGCCGAGCTCGCCAATGCGGTAAATTGCGGGCCCTGGGAATTCAGGGTTTTTCCCGTGGTGAACGGATGATCTACAACTGTAGTGCTAGCCATTTTTTCGGCCCCCCACCGGAGTCTTCAACATTGATGCGACCCACGCGCTCTTCGGTCCCGGGCCTTGAAATCCTCGTCGCCCTTCTGCTTGCGGTCTCGGGCACAGCCCAGGGTCGTGCCGCGGGCTTCCCCGAGGTCGCCGATCTGCCAGCGCGGGCCGAAATGCCCGACCCGCTCGTCATGCTCGACGGCCGGCCCGTCACCAGCACCGAGCAGTGGGTCAAGCAACGCCGCCCTGAGCTCAAGGCGCTCTTTCAGCACTACATGTACGGCCAGATGCCTCCGCGCCCGTCGGAGGAATCGTTCGACGTCGCGCGCGAGGACCGCGACTTCCTCGGCGGCAGGGCCACCTTGAAACAGGTCACCATCGCCCTCGGTGCGCCCGACCTACCGAAGATCCACCTCCTGCTGATCGTCCCGAACGCGCAGAGGTCCCGCTCCGGTTTTCCTCGGCGTGAACTTCCAGGGCAATCATACGGTGGTCGACGACCCCAGGGTCGCGCTCCCCGAGTCGTGGGTGTCGAGCTTCTCCAAGGGCGCCAAGAACAACCGCGCCACCGACGCCGGCCGGGGCGCGGACTCCAGCGCCTGGCCGGTGGACGCGTTGATCAGCCGAGGCTATGCGCTGGCGACCTTTTACTGCGGCGACGTCGCCCCGGACGACAAGGGGCACGGCCTCGACATGGGCGTGTTCCCCCACTACCGCGAACCGGGCCAGGCGAAGCGGGGGCCGCACGACTGGGGAGCGATCGCCGCCTGGGCGTGGGGGCTCTCGCGATCCATCGATTACCTGACGACTGACCGCGACATCGATCCCGACAAGATCGCCGTCATGGGTTGGTCGCGGCAAGGCAAGGCCGCGCTTGTGGCGTCGGCGTTCGACGAGCGGATCGCGCTGGTGATCCCGCACCAGGCCGGCTGCGGCGGCTCGGCACCGAGCCGGAGCAAGGTTGGCGAGTCGGTCCAGCGGATCAATAACGGTAACCCGCACTGGTTCGCCCCCCAGTTCAAGAGCTTCAACGAGCAGCCCGAGAAGCTTCCCTTCGATCAGAATGCCCTGGTCGCCCTGGTCGCCCCTCGCGCCGTGCTCTTCACCAACGGCGTGGGCGACACCGGGGCCAATCCCGAAGGACAGTTCCAGGTGCTCCAGGCTGCCGAGCCCGTCTACCGGTTGCTCGGCGCTCGGGGGCTCGACGCCCCCAGGATGCCCGAGGTCAATACCCTGGTCGCAAGCCCGCTCGGCTTCCACATTCGACCGGGCACGCACTCGATCGGCCGCGAGGACTGGGTGGTCTTCCTCCGGTACGCCGACGATCGGTTTGGCCGTTCTCCCGACGCTAAATCGACTCGCGAACCAGGGCCGGAGCCAACCCTTAAATCGGGCGATCAGGGGGCGGCCGTGGAGGACCTTCAGCGCCGGCTCAACGCCCGACTCGCTCCTTCGCCCGAGCTTGACATTGACGGCGACTACGGCGACGCCACCCGCGCGGCGGTCGTCCGGTTTCAGCGCGCGCAAGGAGTGGCATCGACCGGCATTGCCGACGCCCCGACCCGCCTGGCCCTGGGCAACGCGCCGATCGCCGTCCCCGCGGTACCGGCGCCCGAGGTCATCAACGTCGAGGAGCCCCGCAAGCTCCCGCCCGACTCGCTCGATGGGCCGCCGTTCGTTACGTCGAAGGCCTGGGCGGTCACGGACGGCAAGACCGGCACCCTCCTCGCGGGGGGCCGCGAGAACGAGCCGCTCCCGTTCGCCAGCACGACCAAGATGATGACCGCGCTGGTGGTCCTCCGCCTCGCCGAGCGTCATCCCGGCGCACTTGAAGAGATATTGACCTTTTCGGAGCGTGCCGACCGGACCCCTGGCTCGACGTCGGGCGTCCGGGCCGGCGAGCGTCTGCCGGTCCGTGAACTCTTGTACGGCCTCCTGCTCCCCTCGGGCAATGACGCCGCCACCGCTCTGGCCGAGCACTTCGGGAACCGCGTCGCGCCGCCGGTGTACGCTCCTGAAGAGATCGACCCGCTCCCACGTTTTATCGCCGAGATGAACCGCGTGGCTGACGAGTTGGGCTTGCGCACGACTCACTTCGTCAACCCCCACGGCCTGCCCGCGTCGGGACACCTCGCCAGCCCCCGTGACCTGGCGACCCTCGCCCGGCAAGCCCTGACCAGGCCCGACTTCGCCCGGGTCGTGTCGACCCGGAAACACGGCTGCACACTGACCGACGCCGCTGGCCAAACCCGTAATGTTGTCTGGAGCAATACCAACCACCTGCTTGAAATCGAGGGCTACGACGGCGTCAAGACCGGAACGACCACCGCTGCCGGCGCCTGCCTGATCGCCAGCGGCCGGCGCGGCGACCGCCACCTGATCGTCGTCATCCTCGGCGCCGGGACGTCGGACAGTCGTTACACCGACGCGCGCAACCTCTTCCGCTGGGGTTGGGGAAAAGCGCCGGAGTCGTTGAACAAAAAACCGATAGCTCCGTAATCAAGGCCCCAGATCCATCGGGACAGCGCCCGCGGGGGTGGGCGTATCTGGCATGGGGAGACCTCATGGCCCGAGGCAGATCGTGACTCCGGGCGCTTCATTCGGGGTTGATGATCCCGCGGTGGTTCTTCATGTTGGGGCGTCGATCCGTCGGTTGACCGGTCGACTTCGCCTTCGTGGACGTGACGTTCGGCGCCCGTGGGCTTTCGGGTTTGGGATCACAGTCGGCTAGCAGGACCATGGCCAGTGTAACACCGGATCGATGCAACGTCGTTTGCATCGGGTCGGGGCCTCTTCGCTTATTTTCTCGGCGGGCCGATCGCGATTTAATAACTGTCGGCCGAGACGGATTCGCCCCGGAGCGGGTGCTCAGGCCGCGATTATCCGTCGGAGTGATCGAGTTCCTGCGGAACCGAACCGAACCATCACCGAAGACGAAGTTGGCGCCGCCGGGATGCCGGCTACGGAACCCGAACTGCCCGCCATAGCCGGCCACGAGCCAGGCGGTGCTCGGGTTCGCTACCGTTGACCGAGCCGGCCGAAAACGTGAAATTGACCGCACCGTAACAAACCGCTCAGCTCAGAAGACTTAAAAAAACAATAAATTATAGAATTACTTAATTAATAAATTATATATATAAAAATTATAATTAATAAAAAAATAATACGCTGACCCGAAGGACTTCTCATCAAACGGACTCGCTCGCCGTCTCCGATCCAGAACCACCGTCTCGCGGCAGACTCCCGAGGAGCCGCTCCAGGTCCGGCAATCCCACCGGTTTGACCAGATGTCCGTCGCACCCGGCCTCGAGCGATCGTATCTTGTCGCCATCCTGTCCCCAGCCGGTCAGCGCGATGATCGTGACCGATCGGCCCCACGGCCGTTCGCGGATCTGGCGTGTGGCCTCGTAGCCGTTGAGGCGTGGCATCCCCATGTCCATCAGGACGATCTCGGGCCGGAACTCATCGGTGGTCTCGGTCGCCTCGATCCCGTCGTGCGCCGTGTGGACCTCGTTACCCAGGAGCCTTAGCAATCGGGCCAGGGAACGGGCCGCGTCCTCGTTGTCGTCCACCACCAGGATACGCCGCCCGCGGTTCTCTCCCATCGGCGCGGTCTCGGAGGTTTGCAGGGGCTCCGGCTCCGCCCAATTCTCCAGAATGGGAAGCCGAACGCTGAAAATGCTCCCCTGACTTACCCCGGCGCTCTCGGCCGCGACCGTCCCGTCGTGCATCTCCACCAGCTCTTTGACCAGGGCCAGGCCAATGCCCAGCCCTCCCGTGGAGCGCTCGATGCTGCGGTCCGCCTGGGAGTACATGCCGAAGATGCTGGGCAGTGACTCGGATGGGATGCCGATCCCCGAGTCGCGGACGTGAATTGAAACGACATCGCCCCGAACCTCGGCGGTAAGCCAGATCTGACCTCCGTGCTCTGTGTACTTGGTGCTGTTGGACAGCAAGTTGCCGAAGACCTGGGCCAGACGGGTCAAGTCGGCGTCGAGGACCACGGGCTCGGACGGGAGTGAGACCTTCAGGCGATGCCCCGCGGCGTCGATGAGCGGGCGGACCGTCTCCACCGCGCTGTTCAGCACGTCGGCCAGCAGGACGCGGGAGCGACGCAGCTCGATCTTGCCGCGGTTGATGCGCGAGATGTCGAGCAGGTCGTCGATCAGACGGATCATGTGGCCGAGCTGACGCTCCATCATGCTGCTCACCTGGGCGACGATGGCGGCATCGCCGGAGGTGAAGCGCAACGTCTCCAGTCCGCTGCGGATCGGTGCCAGCGGATTACGCAGCTCGTGCGCCAGCAGCGCGAGGAACTCGTTCTTGTGGCGGTCCGCCTCGCGTAGAGCGTCCTCGACGCGCTTCCGCTCGGTGATGTCGTGGCCCAGCCCGAGGATACCGACCGGGCGACCCTCCGCGTCGATGACCGTGCTGACCTGGGCGTCGATCCAGGCGCGCGATCCATCCTTTCGATCGATCTCGTGCTCTCCGTACCACTCGGCCCCGGTGGACGTTTCGCGGATCTGGCCGGCGACGAACGTCCGCATCGGCTCCGGAAACCGGTCCCCACCATGACGCCCGAGCATCTCCTCGGCCGTCCAACCGAAGAGTCGGGCTGCCCCCTCGTTCCAGTAGGTGACGATCCCCTCCAGGTCGGTCGCGACCACCGCGTCTTGAACGCTCGCCAGGAGCAGCGAGTCTGGCGCATTCGTCCTGTCGGAGAGGGGCTTCGACGCCTCGTCCTTATTTCCGAAGTGCCACGATCCAGGCACTCGCTCGAACGAGTTGTCGATTTTCAAGGCGTTATCGATGATGGACGGCGAGCTGCCATCGGAGTCGATCTTGCGGACCCCGGAAGATCGCTCGGGAACGCTCGAGGACATGGCAGACTCCCGTCGTTGGAGGATTCCGGATGGAGAGTGCCCCGGTTCTCGGGAGGCCAAGTGACCGCGCCGCCGTCCAGCCTTCTCTGTTCCGATTGACGCTGCGACGGCGACGCGGACTCACCCGGAATCGACATGAGCCAGCTCCAGCCCGTGTCCGGCATTCCCTGATAATGGTATCGGGAGGACTCCCCTTCCGTCTGTCCGCTGGATGACATAGGGTCGTCATTTTTGCACGCGGCGCCATTCGCCATCGATTGATGGGTCCGCATTCGCCGTCCCGCCGGTGGGACGGTCACGAAATGATGCGCGCGTGGTAATCTCGAAGCGTGGCGTAACACTCACAAGCGGCCTGCTCCAGCCGAGCCCGGTCGCGAATCACGATCATGCCCCGGCGGTATCCGATCAGGCCGGCGTTCTGAAGCGTGCCCGCGACGACCGTTACCGTCTGGCGGCGCACGCCCAGCATGAACGCCAGAAACTCCTGCGTCATCGGGAACTCGTCGCCTCCGACCTGGTCGTGAAGCGTCAGCAGCCAACGACTGGCCCGTGCTTCCACGGTATGCACGGTGTTGCAGGCGATCGCCTGGCTCGTGGCGCGCTGCGTGAAGACGATATAGCGATGGATCAAGCGACGCAAACCCGGACCCCGCTTCAGCGCCTCCAGGAAGGGACCGATCGGCAGGCGGAAACTCTCTCCGGCCATCTGACAGATCACCCGGTGCGGGCTCTGAACGACTCCCAGCGCCACCGACAGGCCGATAAAACCTTCCCGTCCCACCGTCGCCACCTCGACCGGATCGTCCTCTTCCAGGATCGCCAGGAGCGAGAACATCGCGGTGGTCGGGAAATGGACGTGGGAGAAGTCAGCGTCAAACGGCTGGACCACCTCTCTCATGGCCGGTTTGACAAGCTGGAGCGCCGGTTCCAGCGCATCGAACTCATCGACCGAAAGGCGATCGAGGAGGTTGTTGCCGCTTTGGCGCAACCTTGGAGTTGATTGCATGGGAACTTCCAGCCAGTAAGCCCAGCCTGACGGGGGGAGATTGGCAGGGCGCTCAGTTTGGGTAGGACTTGCTCATCCCAACCCGTGATGGTGAGTCGGTCAATCACAAAACCCATGGTATCTTCCTTACCCAGCATGTTTCAGGCCAGATCTCGTTGAAAAGCGTGTTGATCTGCCTGGAAATTGCGAGGAAATCCGTTGTGCCAGACCAGTCCTATCACCGAGCAACAGAGGGTCCGATTTTCATCGGACAACGGATCGAGCAACATCGCTCCCTTGCCTTGCCCCTGAGTGAAGCGATCGTGACCCTTATTCAGGCTTTGAAGTAGGAGTTCGACCAACCCATCCGGGCGGTCGCTCCCGGACGAGTTTTGAAGTCGATCCATCTGCTCCCTTACAATCGAGACGTCCAGGGGTGGTGGGTCTTCCAGGGTCGGAAGCTCATCGATCGGAAATGGTTTCACCACTCCACGCCAGGGGGCTCCTGCCGAGTGCGGCTTGAGAGTGCTTCCGCCGATCGAATCTCCCGACCGACTTCGGATCATTATTTATTGAGGTTTATTTTATAGAAACAGCCATGAACGAAAACAACAGCTCCTCTCCGCAATCCTCCTGCACGATTCGCCCCTGTGTTCCCGGCGATGCCGAGACTCTGGTGACGCTGGTCCACGAACTGGCCGTGTATGAGCGGCTCGAGGCGCAGGCTTCGCCACGGCCGAGGCGTTCCGCGCTCGACCTGTTCGGGCCCCAGCCGGCGGCCGAGGCAGTCGTGGCCGAGGTTGCTGGCGCGACGGTGGGCTTCGCGCTTTACTTCACGACGTTCTCGACCTTCCGGGGGCAGCCGGGCCTCTACCTGGAAGACCTCTTCGTCCGCCCCGATCATCGCGGCCAGGGAATCGGCAAGGCTCTGCTGGCCCACGTGGCAAGCGTGGCCACGGCCCGCGGTTGCGGCCGACTGGAATGGTCGGTTCTCGACTGGAACGAGCCGGCCCTGGGCTTCTACCGCGCCCTGGGCGCAACCCGCTCGACGAATGGACCGTCTACCGGATCGCCGACGAACCCCTGAAGCGCCTGGCCCGATTCGCCCGCGTCGAACCAATCACACGCCGGCTTGGCCCCGATCCTGCGTCGTCGAGGAACGAGAACGACGAGTAAATGGAAAACCTCACGGAAGGACGTTTAATCGTCCCTCGCCCGCCAGGAGAGCGATTTTGCATGGCCCTTGCACCAGGAGTATCTGGCCGGTGCGATCTACGCCAGGGCACCCCGCCAGAACGAGGGCCATTGTCCTATGCCTCTGGCACTCAATGCCCCCCGTAGGACTCGAACCTACAACCCGCTGATTAAGAGTCGGGTGTTCGTCGATTGCGTAAGCGACTTTAAATTAATGATTTGCGGCGAAATTTTGTCTGCTGCCGGTTCCCAGGACTTCTAAGGATTTCCCCTGTTTTTCGGTAAGCCTTCAGCCGATTTCAGCGACCGGCGCTGGGAGGGGTGGCAACTGGCCGGTTTGGAGGTAGGCGCGAACGGCTTGCGTGACGGCGGAGACGGGATTGTGGCCGCGTTGCTTCAGGGTGCGGAAGACGCTCATCAGGATGGCTTGGGTCTCGGCCCCGTCCTCGCTGCCGTTGGCGTAACTGTTCTTCCTCGCGATCACCGCCGGGCGGATCTGACGCTCGCCGTGGTTGTTGTCCGACGGGACCTCGGGATGGTCCAGGAACGTGAACAGCTCGGATTGGTGACGCCGCAGTCGCTTCACCAATCGACGCGCGTGGCGTTGCTCCCACGGCTGCTCCAGCAGTTCGCGCAGCCGCACGTCCAGCCGCCGCCGCCGCGAGGCGAACGCCTCCGGCCGACAGTTCCTTTCGCCGCTTGCTCAGGCGGATCGAATCGCGGATCAGCCGCTTCAACTGCTTGGAAAACGCCGGCCAGTCGCCGCCCGGGCTTGTGGTAATGTTGGGTCCGCTTCAGGTCGCGCAGCAGGTGCGGCAGGCACTTCTGTTTCTTGGCGCAGACGACCGCGTTGTAGGCGCCCCAGAAGTCGGTCACCAACACCCCGGCGAACTCTTTCTTGAAGAACCGCTTCAACGCCGGACTGCCGCGCCGCCGGTCGATCATGTAATACGTGACATCCTTCGACGCGAAACACCACAACCAGTAGGTCTTGCCGTTGACCCGCCAGCCGGTCTCGTCGGCGTGCAACACGGCGCTGTCGAGGGCCTGGGTCTGGATCTCGAGGTACCAGGCCAGGAGGATCTCCCGCAACCGCTGCCACATCTGGATCAGGCCGCCGGCGGACAGCTTGAACTGGAGGTGGAAGTTGAACACGTCGATGATCTGGGCCAGCGTCGTGCCCAGCAAATAGTGCAGCCAGGCCGAGAGGACCACGACCCGCAGGCCGATCGAGGAGCCGGGCAAGGCGTCGGGCACGGTCGGTTCGACGGTGGTCTTGCAGTGCGGGACACCAGTAGCGATGGATCGTGTGTTCGGTGACCACCGGGGTGATGTCGGCGGGGATGTCCTCGATGATCCGGGTCCGCGAGGCGCGGCACGGCCGCACCGGCCCATGACAATTGGGGCAGGCCGAGAGCGTGTGCTCCTCGCGGCGGTCGATCCGCGTCGGCGCCGGGCGACGCTGACCGGGATGTCCCGGCTTGGCCCCCTTGGGTTTGGCCCGCCCCTTGGCGGCGGGCTTGGCGTAAGGCGGCGTTTGTCCGGAGGGCGCCGAGGGGTCGGCGCCGGCGGGCGAGGCGGTTTGCTTCTCGGCCAGTTGCTTGGCCAAGGTCAAGAGCGCGAAGACGACCGCCTCCTGACCTTGCTGAAAGATCAGCGCGGCTTGCTCGGCCGTCAATTGCGGACCGAGGAGGGCCTGCAGCGATGCCGTGTCCAGGGTGTCCGTACCCGTCGTTGCCATGAGGAATAGTGAAATGAGGCGGTCGTCATTTTGCAAGATCAACTGAATTCGGCTGAAGGCTTACAGATTTCCCGGTCGACGATCATTAATTTTTCCCGGACACATCGGCGGGGGCCATCTCGGCTGCGGGCTGGGCTCACCGCCCCCAGGGGGATTCGCCACCCGTGACTCCACCCCCGGACCGCCGCGATGGCGAAGTAAACCATCGTTGACTTCATCGTAGAGCGGTTGACTTTCGAAGTCAACAGGTGTTTACATGGAATAGTAAGAATTTTTTGAAATAAGCCAGAACATGCCGGAGAAGCGAGCCGGTGACCGACCGAAACGGAAGCGGGACGCCGTCGCCACCCGAGAGGCCATTTTAGAAGCGGCCACCCGCCGCTTCGCCGCCCAGGGCTACGAGCGCGCCGGGGCCCGCGAGATCGCCGCGGACGCCGGGGTGACCGCCGCGCTGGTCAACCGCTACTTCGGCTCCAAGGAGGCGCTCTTCGCCGAGGTGATCAGGCGCGCCCTCGACATGGGCAACCTGCTCCGGGGCGGGCGGGCGGACCTGGCGGACCACCTCGCCCGGGTCGTGGTGTACGCGGGGGAGGGGGCACCGGACGGGATGGTGACGCCGTTGTTGCTCCTGTTGCATTCCGCCGCGGAGCCCGCGCGATCGAGCTGTTCCGGCGGGACCTCGACCGCACCCAGCTCCGGCTTCTCGCCGAGCACATCGGGGGAGACGATGCCGCCGTCCGGGCCGCCATGGTCCTCGCCCAGCTCATGGGGTTCGCGATCCTGCACCGAGTGCTCCGCCCCGAGGCGTTCGCGGACGACCACGCGCGAGGAGCTGGTCGCCATCCTCTTCAGGAGCCTCGCCGCCTGTATCGGCTGAAGCGGGGCGGGTGACGATCGCACGGCACACTTGTCGCCGCGCAGGTAATCCGCCTCGCCCGGCGAGTTAAGCTCGATGAAGAGCTCCCCGCGCGGGATCGTGATCGCGAACTCGCGCTCCAGGCGGAACACGATGTCGAGCAGGTCGATGGACTCCGCGCCGAGGTCGCCGAACAGGGACGCGGCGGGTGTGACGTCGTCCTCATCGACCCCCAGCGCTTGCACGAGCATGGTCGTCACTCTCGTAAGAATCTGGTCCGGAGCTGCCATGGTCTTGTCCTTCCGAGTAGTCTCGAGTGAGGTGAGGGGGACGAATCCGCTCGGCGACGATGCGTGGCGGGGTTGGATGCTGGCTCATCGCCCGCGCAATGCTGGCTCATCGCCCGCGCGGCCCCCACGTCAACGGGCCTCGTGCTCGGCGAGGATGCGCCGGACCTCGGCGATCACGGCGGGATGGCCCTGGCACAGGTGGCCGGACGACACGAGGAACTCGGACGCCACGGCGTCGAAGTGGCGCTGTCGTAGGGGACGACGCCGTCACCGCCCCCGGCGCGGGGCGGGTCGCGCCGATCCGCGATGACGGAGTGAGCCGCGACGCCCGGGGCCAGCTCCAGCTCCGACAGGCCGGTGAGGACGGGCGACCCCCACTCCAGATCGTCGATGCTGGTCGGCAGGCCCTCGCGGAGCCGCTCCTGGAAGAACGCCGGTCCGTTGCGTTCCCTGAGCCGCCCGTAGGCCGCCCGGAGCGGTTCCTGGATGCGAACGAGCCGCGCGCCGAGTCGCTCCAGCCTGCCCCGGTCGATGCGGCTCCCGCGGTGCGGCGTGGCAATGAAGACCACACGGCGGATCTCCGGCCGGGGCTTGAAGACGAGGGCATGGCGGAACAGCTCGCGGTCTTCCGGGTCGCCCGCGAGCTCCTCGAACGGCCGCTCGCTGACGAGCCGCCAGAGCCTAGGCCCGCTATCCTGGACCATCATCTTCGCCAGCAGTCCGCCCATGCTGTGCCCGACGACGACCATCCGATCGAATGCCACGTCGGTCCGGTCGGGGTCGAACTTCCGGCGCACTTCATCGAGGTCGTGTCGGAGCAGCCAGGCCGAGTACAGGATCGGGTCGCCCGTCGAGTAGCCGAAGGTCCAGAACTGGTAGCGGTCGCGGAGGTGAGGGTCGGCCTCCAGGGCCTCGACCATCGGCGACCACGACCAGGGGCCCGACCACAGGCCGTGGACGAAGACGACCGGGACCCGGGAGCGCCGGTACGGCTGGAGGAGGGACAGCCCCGTCGGCTCGTAGCGGAGGAGGACCGCGACGCCGGCATCGGCCATCGCCGGCGGTGGTCCGGGCCGCATGCGCGAGGGCGCGTCCGCCGACCGGTTCTGGGGCCAGGCCGTGGGAAACGAGACCAGCGTTGCGATGACGATCGAGGTCAGGACGGTACGCATTCCCTCAGCCCTCCACGCCTTTGGCCGACCCCGCTCAGAGGACTACCGGGTTCCCATGCGCGACCGCTGCGGGGTTCAGACATCCGGCGTTCTGGAAGATGTCGACCCACTCCCGGTAGCGGCGGGCGATCGCGGCGACGGCCTCCTCCCGGGTGGACCGCCCGCGTGCCAGTCGGTCAGCGCGTCCCAGAAGGTCGTCCGGCCGACGGCGAACCCGATGTACCCCGGCACGGCGGCCGCCGTCGCCAACCACTCCCGGACCTTCCGATCGTCTTCGCCGCGGCCCAGCACGATGCAGCCCACGCGGTCGCGGCCGCCCTGGCGCACGGCCGCGGCGACCCGCTCGCAGTCTCCCCGGCGCTCAAGCCCCTCGATCTTCCAGACGTCGGGCTCGACCCCCGCATCCTGCAAATCCCCGATCGACCGGACCATCAGGGCGGGGCGGAGCTCCAGGTCGAAGGTCTTCCGATCGCCGTGGAGCCGATCCAGCTGCGACGGGATGGGCGGCACGAGCAGCTCGAACATGAATAGCCGGCCGTTGCCGTGGAGGACGTCGGCCAGCCGCTTCAGGCGGGACCTCTGGCGGTCGTTCAGGGCGGCGTTGCCCTCGGGATTGTAGCGCACCAGGACCTTGGCGAAGGTGGGGCGGAACGCCTCGATGTGGTCGGCGAAGTCGTCGCCGTATTCGAAGTCGAATTCGTCCTGGCCGCTCTTCTCGACGGTGAGGGCCGTCGTGTAGCCCCTGGCCGTCGCATCGCGGAGGACGTCGGCGCCGAACTGCTCGTCCACGAGGATGCCGGCCCGATCCCGCGGGACCCCGCCCGCGAGCGCGGCGAGGAAGCCGTCGTAGATGACCTGCTTCATGGCGGCGATCGCCGCCGCCTGCTCGGCTGTCGGCGGGCCCTTGCGCCGAGCATCTTCGCCAGGAAGGTCCCGCGGTGGTCGAAGGGCAGGATGTACAGGGGCCGGTCGTAGCCGGGGTTGGTGGTCATGCAAGGTCTCCTGGGACTTCGTCCCCGATGGGGTCTGCCGGGAAGTCACGATGAAGGATGACCGCCTTCGACGCGGCGATGCTGGCCGGCGACCGCGCCGACCGTTCGGTGAGGTCAGCGAGCCGATCGAACATCGGTCCGGAGAGCATGTCGCCGGAGACCCGCCAGCGCCAGTTGCCCTCCGCGCTGCCGGGACGGTTCATCCGAGCCTCCGACCCGAGGTTCAACACGTCCTGGAGCGGGGCCATGGCCAGCGCGGCGGCGGACAACCAGGCGAGGCGGATCAGCTCCCAGCAGATCTCCTCCTCCGCCCCGGGGGCTCGGCCGAGGTAGCTCCAGACGGCCCGCCGTTGCCCCTCCGGCAGGGTCGCGTACCAGCACCCGCGTCGTGTTGTTGTTGTGGGAGCCCGTGTAGACGATGGTGTTCGGGCCGAAGTTGCGGGGAAGGTGCGGGTTGTCTGCGTTCCCGTCGAACGCAAATTGCAGCACTCTCATCCCGGGGAGATTCAGAGCGCTCACGGAGCTGGCGGACGTCGGGCGTGATGATGCCCAGGTCCTCGGCGATGAGCGGCAGGTGGCCCAACTCCTCCCGGGCGGCCCGGAAGAGATCCTCGCCGGGCCCGGGGAGCCACTGGCCCTCGCGGGCCGTGGTGGCGCCGGCCGGGATATACCAGGCGGCGGCGAAGCCCCGGAAATGGTCGAGGCGGCCGACGTCCACGTGGGCCAGCAGGGCGCGCAGGCGGTCGATGTGCGCCGGCCCGGCCAGGGACTTGCGGAGGCCTTCCTTCAGGCCGAAGCCGGCATGATCGGCACCCATGGCAATCTTCATGGCTTTTACCTATTCCAGTGCCGCGGCCACGATCCGCCGCGCCTCGTCCACGATGGCGTCGAGATGGGCCTGGTCGCGAAAGCTTTCCGCGTAGAGCTTGTAGGCGTCCTCCGTGCCCGAGGGCCGGACGGCGAACCAGCCGCTCGCCGCGACGACCTTGAGGCCGCCGATCGGCTCGTTCAGGCCCGGCGTCCGGGTCAGCTTCGCTGCGATCGGCTCGCCGGCGAGCTCGGTCGCGCGGACCGCCTCGGTGAGAGCGCCCGCAGCCGCGCCTTCTGCTCGGGCGTCGCGGGTGCATCGATCCGGGTGTAGAGGTGCGAGCCGTACTCGGCCGTCAAGAGGCGGTAGTGCTCGCCGGGGTCCTTGCCGGTCCTCGCGGTGATCTCCGCCGCCAGGAGGTCGAGGAGCGGGCCGTCCTTGTCGGTCGTCCAGGCGGTCCCGTCCCTCCGCAAGAAGCTGGCCCCGGTGCTCTCCTCGCCCGCGAAGCCGAAGTAGCCGTTGAACAGCCCCGCCGCGAACCACTTGAAGCCCACCGGGACCTCCACGAGCGTCCGGCCGAGCCCGGCGACGACGCGGTCGATGATCGCGCTGCTGACGACCGTCTTACCGACCGCGGCGCGCGTCGGCCAGCCGGGGCGGTGGGTCAGGAGGTATCGGGCCGCGACGGCGAGGAAGTGGTTTGGGTTCATCAGGCCCGCCGACCTCGTGACGATTCCGTGGCGGTCGCTGTCGGGGTCGTTGCCGAAGGCCAGGTCGAACCGATCCTTGAGCCCGATCAGGCCGGCCATCGCGTAGGGGCTGGAGCAGTCCATCCGAATCTGGCCGTCGTGGTCGAGCGTCATGAACCGGAACGTCGGGTCGACCGCCGGGTTGGTGACGGTGATATCCAGGCCGTACCGGTCGGAAATCGGCTGCCAGTAATGGACGGCGGCGCCGCCGAGCGGGTCGACGCCTAGCCTCAGGCCGGCGGAGCGGATCGCGTCCATGTCGATCGCGTTGGCGAGGTCCTCCACGTAGGGGGCGACGAAGTCGACCTGGTGCGTCGTCCGGGCGCGGACCGCCTTCGCGAAGGGGAGCGCCGGATTGCGCCCCCGGGGGCGCGGAGGAGGGCGTTGGCCCGATCCTGGATCGCGGAGGTGATGGCAGTCTCGGCCGGGCCACCGTGGGGCGGGTTGTACTTGAACCCACCGTCGGCTGGCGGATTGTGTGACGGGGTGATGACGATGCCGTCGGCGCGGCTGGCCCGTCGCGCCCGGTTATGGGCGAGGATCGCGTGGGAGATGACGGGCGTCGGCGTCACTCCGTCGTCCCTCTGGATCACGACCTCCACCCCATTGCCGGCCAGGACCTCCAAGGCGGTGCGCTGCGCCGGTGCGGACAGCGCGTGCGTATCTTTGCCGAGAAACAGTGGACCGGTGATCCCCTCGCCGGCGCGGTAGTCGCAGATGGCCTGGCTGATCGCCACGATGTGCGAATCGGTGAACGTCCCGTCGAGCGACGTTCCCCGGTGTCCGCTCGTCCCGAAGGCGACGGCGTACCTCGCGTCGCGCGGGTCGGGCGGGGGCCGATAGTAGGCGTCCCGCAACTCAACCACGTCGATCAGGACGTTGACGGGCGCCGGCTGCCCCGCCAGTGCGTGGGTCCTCAGGGGTTGGGCTCCCCGGGGACGGTTGGCCAAGAGGGCGTCATGCATCGGCCGTCTCCCTCGCCAGCACGACGATGGAACGGGCCTGGACGCTGTATTCGCGCGAGGGTACGAGCGGACCCCGCTCGGGATGGGCGATGTCGTCGGGGCCTGGGAGGCCGGTGTCGAGCGCGCGTCGCCAGCAGCCCGGGCTGCCCTCCTGGATGGTGAACGCGAGCGGCTCGTGGTAGGCGTTGATCATGACGTACAGGTCGCTATCGCCCTCCGAGGCCCCCCGCAGGGCGAAGGCGAGGCTGTGCGAGTCGTCGCCCAGGTCGGTCGACGGCCCGACCCCGTACCACCGAACGTCGTCGCGCCAGAACTGGCCGCGGCAGAGGGTCGGATGGGCCTGACGGAAGGCGATCAGCCGCCGGACGAACCGGAGGTGCTCCGAGTGGACATCGCAACGGCCCCAGTCGAGCCATGTCGTCGGGTTGTCCTGGTTATATGGGTTGTTGTTGCCGCCCTGCGAATGGAGGAACTCGTCCCCGGCGGAGATCATCGGGATCCCGTTGGCCAGAAGGAGCAAGCAGCAAAGATTCTTCGCCTGCCGGGCCCGCAGGGCGTAGACTTCGCCAGGCACGCCCTCGGTCCCCTCCCAGCCGCAGTTCCAGCTGAAGTTCTCCGCCATGCCGTCGGCGTTGCCCTGGCCGTTCGCCTCGTTGTGGCGGCGGTCGTACGCGACGAGGTCATACAGCGTGAACCCGTCGTGGCAGGTGACGAAGTTGATGCTCTGGACGGGACGGTGGGCGTTGCGCGTGTCGTCGGGGAAGAGGTCGTCGCTGCCGTAGAGCCGCGTCATCAGCGTCGGCACCATGCACCGGTCGCCACGGGCGAAGCGGCGGACGTCGTCGCGGAAGCGGCCGTTCCACTGCTGCCAGAGGGGACCGGGGAACCGCGTCCCGAGCTGGTAGGCGCCGGCGGCGTCCCACGGCTCGGCGATCAGGTGGACCTCGCGCAGGAGCGGGTCGGCCCGGATCGCGGTCAGCAGCGGGTCGTCGGAACCGCCGAAGGACCCGTCGGGGTTGCGGGCGAGCACCGAGGCCAGGTCGAACCGGAAGCCGTCGACGTGCATCTCGGTGACCCAGTACCGCAGGCTGTCGAGGATGAGGGCGCGGACGGCCAACGCGTGGCAGGCGAGCGTGTTGCCGCAGCCGGAGTAGTCCCGGTACGGGCGGCCGGGGTCGTCCGAGGCAAGGTAGTAGGTCGCGTCGTCGATCCCCCGGAAGCTGTAGGTCGGCCCCGTGTGGTCCCCCTCGGCCGTGTGGTTGTAGACGACGTCGAGGATGACCCCGATCCCCGCCTCGTGCAGGGCCTTGACCATCGCCTTGAACTCGCGGCGCGGGTCGGTCGGGTCGGCGGCGTAGGATCGGTGGGGGGCGAAGAAGTTCAGCGGCATGTAGCCCCAGTAATTGCCCTCCTGGGGGTCGTACTGCTGCACCGGGAGCAGCTCGACCATCGTGACGCCCAGGGACTTGAGGTAGGGCACCTTCTCGGCCACGCCGGCGTAAGTGCCCCGCGCCGCGGGCAAGACCCCGCTCGTCGGGTTCCGCGTGAAGCCGTGCACGTGCATCTCGTAGATGACCGTGTCCGAGTCGTGTCGCGGGGGCCGGTCGTCCCTCCAGTCGAACGCCGGCTCCCGGCGGGGAAGGACGCCCAGGGGGGCCATCCCGGCGTTGGGGCCCGGATGCCGGGCCGCCTCGCGGTCGAACGACGGCGGGAAGTAGACCTCCCTCGCGCAGGGGTCGAGGAGGACCTTGTCCGGGTCGAACCCGCGGCGGCCCGGGCCCGAGCGCGGTCCGTCGACCGAGTAGGCGTAGAAGCGGGCGCCGCGGAGGTCGGCCTCGCCCAGCCGGCAGTGCCACAGGTCCCAGGTCTTGTTCCGCCGCGGGTCGATATCGTGGACGACGACGGGGCGGGCCAGGTCGTCCTCGCCGAAGAGGAGGAGCTGCACCCGCTCGGCGTGCCGGGAGTAGAGCGAGAAGTTGAAGGCCTGCTGCTCCTCGACCCAGGACGCCCCGGGGGGATTGGGGTTCCCCAGGACCGAGGTCCAGCGCGGCCAAGGTTCCCGCGACCTCGGCCCCACGCGGTGGACCAACCCATCCCGGCCCTCGGCCTCGGCGAGCCTGTCCGGCCGGCCGTCAGGGGAATTGGCCGTCTTCTCGGTGTTCGTCGACCAATCTTTCATGGATCCACTCCGGGCGGTTCACCCATGGCTCGCGGTTCATAGGCGGCCGAGCGGCCCGCCCGGCGACGGGTCGATCGGCTGGCCCGGCTCCGGGTAGCGGCCGAGCTTCAGGTGGAGGAGTCTGTCGTAGTCGTTGAAGGCCGCGTTCACGAAGTGCTCGTTGTGGTAGCCGACGGAGTTGAAGGCGTCCACGGCGGCGGTGAAGGCGGCGAGGGCGGCGAGGGCGGCCGTGGCGTGGGTGAGGCCGCCGAGGAATTTTCGGGCCTCGGCCGTCTTCAACTCCTCGGGAGCGCTCCTGTCGGCGACACCGTGGCCGATGAATCGCCAGGCGGCGGCCGCCGTGTGGGCCGCCTCGGCGGCGGCGGCCACGGCTTCCGCGCTCCCGGCGGGGCCGCCCACGACGCCCCGGCTCGCGTCGATGGCCGCGATCAACGAATCGTCGGGAGGCCCGTCGGCGCCCCTCGCGAACGCCTCGGCCATATCGAGGGCGGCCTCAATCGCCCCCCGTCGGCCCTCGCGCTGCGGGTGCCCCTCGGGCAGTTGCGCGAGGGCGCCGACCCGGCGGGCGCATCGGGCGGCGAACGCCACAATCGCCCGCAGCGGCAACGCCTTCAGATGCTCGACCGTGAAATCCGGAAGCTGCATGGCAACCTCCACCAGGGTCAGGGCCGCGCTCGCGGTTCATCGCGCAATCAGGGACGCGGCCCGAAGTCTCGATGCTCAGTTTACCAGGCAGGGCTCGGCGCCCCACACGTCGGCTGCGTACTCGGCGATCGTCCGGTCGCTCGAGAAAAGGCCGGAGTGCCCGATATTGAGGATCGCCTTCCTCGCCCAGGCCTCCGGCTGCCGGTAGAGGTCGCCGGCCTGCTCCTGCGCCTTCACATAGGACGTCAGGTCGGCCAGGTGCATGTAGAGGTCGCCGTGCAGGGTGAGGGCGTCGAGGATCGGCGTGAAGACCCCCGGCTCGCCGCGATCGAACGTCCCGGAGCGGATCAGTTCGAGCGCGCGGCGCGTCTCGGGTTCGTGCTCGACGTGCCAGCGGGGGTCGTACCACCCGCGGCTGCCCGCGACCTGCTCGGCGGTCAGGCCGAACAGGAAGAAGTTCTCCTCCCCCGCGGCTCGGGCCATCTCGATGGTGGCGCCGTCGCGGGTGCCGATCGTGAGCGCACCGCTCATCATGAACTTCATGTTGCTCGTGCCGCTGGCCTCGTAACCCGCGGTCGAGATCTGCTCCGACAAATCGCTCGCGGGGATCAGCCGCTGGGCGAGCGTGACGTTGTACTCGGGCAGGAACAGGACCTTGAGCCGCCCGCGGGCGGCCGGGTCGGCGTCGATTGACGCAGCGACATTGTTGATCAAGTGGATGATCAGCTTGGCCAGGTGGTATGCCGGCGCCGCCTTGCCGGCGAAGAAGACCGTGCGCGGCGGCACGTCCAGCCCCGGGTCCTGGCGGAGGCGATCGTAGAGGACGAGGACGTGGAGGAGGTTCAGGAGCTGGCGCTTGTACTCGTGGATCCTCTTGACCTGGACGTCGAAGATCCAGTCCGGGTCGACCGCCTCCCCGGTCGCCGACCGCAGCCAGTCGGCGAACCGATCCTTGGCCTCGCGCTTTGCGGCGCGGAACCTCTGAAGGAACGACGGGTCGTCGGCGAGGGGGACGACGTCCTGGAGCCGCGCGAGGTCGGTGACCCAGCCGTCGCCGACCGCCTCGGTCAACAGGGACGAGAGGCCGGGGTTGGCCAGGAGCAGCCAGCGCCGAGGGGTGACCCCGTTCGTCTTGTTATTGAACCGCGCGGGGAACAGCCCGGCGAGGTCCCTCAGCACGGTCTCCCGCAGCAGGCGGGAGTGGAGCGCGGCGACGCCGTTGGTGCTGTGGGACCCGACAACCGCCAGGTGCGCCATCCGGACCTTCTTCTCCGGGCCCTCCTCGATCAGGCTGACCCGCGCAACCAGGCCGTCGTCGCCTGGCGACTCCGCGCGGACCCCGTCGAGGAACCGGCGGTTGACCTCGTAAACGATCTCCAGTAGCCTCGGGGCCAGCATCTCGAAGAAGCGGACCGGCCACCGCTCCAGGGCCTCCGGCAGGAGCGTGTGGTTCGTGTAGGCGAGAGTTCGCACGGTGAGGTCCCACGCCTCGTCCCAGCCGAGCCCGGCCTCGTCGAGCAAGATCCGCATCAGCTCGGCGACGGCCAGCGCGGGGTGGGTGTCATTGAGCTGGATGGCGACCTTGTCGGGGAGGGCCTTCCAGTCGTTCCCTCGTCTCCGGAACCGGCGGACGATGTCGGCGAGCGAGCAGCAGACGAGGAAGTGCTCCTGGGCGAACCTCAGCCCCTCGCCGGCGCGGGTGGAGTCGTCGGGGTAGAGGACGCGGGTCAGGCTCTCGGCCGCGACCTTCTCGTGGACCGCGCCGAAGAAGTCGCCGCCGCTGAACTCGGCGAAGTCAAACGCGTCCGTCGCCGCGGCCCCCCAGAGCCGCAGCGTGTTGACCGTCCGGCCGCCGTAGCCGACGACCGGCCGGTCGAAGGGCACGCCGCGGAGGATGGTCGGGGTGTCGGGGATCAGGGCCGGGGCCCCGCCGTGCGCCCTGACGGCGCACTGGACGCGGACGTCCACCGCCTTCGCGGGGCGGTCGACCTCCCAAGGGTCGGGCCGTCGGAGCCAGTGGTCGGGCCGCTCGACCTGCCGGCCGCCCTCGATCTCCTGGCGGAAAATGCCGTACTCGTACCGCAGGCCGTACCCGACGGCGGGGATGGCGAGGGTGGCCATCGAGTCGAGGAAGCAGGCGGCGAGGCGGCCGAGGCCGCCGTTGCCGAGCCCGGCGTCGGGCTCCTCCTCGCCGAGCCGGTCGAGGTCCACGCCCAGCCCCCGGGCCGCCTCGCGCACGAACGGCTCGACGAGGAGGTTCACGAGATTGTTGGACGTCGACCGGCCAATGAGGAACTCCATCGAGAGGTAGTAGACCTGCTTGGGGTTCTCGCGGTCGTAGACCTCCCCGGTCTTCAGCCAGCGCTGGGATAGCAGGTCCCGGAGCGACCGCGCCAGCGATTCGAACTGCTCGCGCGGGTTGGCGTCCCCGGAGCGGACGACGTGGTCGAACACCAGGTGCCGGTCGTAGGAGGCGTTCGGATCGCCGGAGAACTGGATCGGCCCGCAGCCGTACCGCTCCAGGAGGTCCGGGGTCAGCGCCCGCGTGACTCGCGCGTCCGCTGCGTGCGTCTTGAGGATGGTTTTCATCAGTCGTGCCCCTCGGGTGCCGCAGGTCTCGTGCGCCAGGACTCAAAGATGTCTTCAGGTCTCGGACCCTACTGGGTGGGCGGTCTCCGCCGTTCGATCAGGGCTCCACGTGGCGATCGTCGTTCCAGAGCCGGACGGCCGGGTCGTCCAGGGTGTGCTCGTAGGTCAGGATGCTGAGGGAAGCCGTGTTCATCAGGAGATGGCGTGCTTCCCCGGGGGGCAGTCCGATCCAGCGGGCCGCCAGCACGCGGAAGAAGTGGCCGTGGCCGAACAGCAGGGTGCGACCGCCGGCCTCCCGCAGGCGAGCGATGACGCGGTCGGCGCGGGCACCGACGTCGGTGACCGACTCGCCTTCGGGGCAGCCGTCGCGGAACATGTACCAGCCGGGCCGCTCGCCGCGGATCTCGGGGGTCCGCCGGCCCTCGTACGCGCCGTAGTCCCACTCGGTCAGGTCGGGGACGACCTCCGCGACGTCCGCGAAGCCGGCCAGCTCGCAGGTCCGGCGGGCGCGCCCGAGCGGGCTGACCAGGACCCGGGTGAAGGTCAGCCCCCGGAGTCGGTTGCGGAGGTTGGCCGCGTTCCGCTCCCCCCGCTCGGTGAGGGGCAGGTCGGTCCGGCCGGTGTGCCGGTTGGAGACCGTCCAGTCCGTCTCGCCGTGCCGCCCCAGGTAGACCTCGGGAAGTGCTTCGGACATGGGTCGAACCTCGCTCCGTCCCTCCGGTGAGGGGTGGCGGTCGTGTCAGGCGCCCGCAAAGCCCTTCCAGCGCCACCCGACGACCTCGGGCTGGTCGATGCCGTGCTCGAAGGCGTAGGCCCGGCACTGGAGCTGGCGATCGAGTAGCCGCTCGCGGGCATGGGCGCCGACCGTCGCCAGCGCCGGCACGCGGTCGATCGCGTCGATCGCCAGGCTAAACCGGTCGATCTGGTTGCGGATCGCCAGCTCCATGGGCGTGTTGATGTTCCCCTGTTCCTTGTAGCCCCGCACGTGGATGTGATGCTGGTTCCTCCGGCGGTAGGTCAGCCGGTGGATCATCCAGGGGTATGAGTGGAAGTTGAAGATCACCGGCCTGTCGAGGGTGAACAGGCTCTCGAACTCACGGTCCGACAGGCCGTGCGAGTGCTCGCGCTCCGGGACGAGCGTAGCCAGGTCGACGACGTTGACGAACCGGACCTTCAGGCCAGGGAAGTGCTCGCTCAGCAGCTCGACGGCGGCCAGGGCCTCCATCGTCGCCACGTCGCCGCACGAGGCCATCACCACGTCAGGCTCGGCCCCCTGGTCGTTGCTGGCCCAGTCCCAGATGCCGATCCCCTTGGTGCAGTGCCGGATCGCGGCGTCCATGTCGAGGTACTGCAGGTGCGGCTGCTTGTCGGCGACGATCACGTTGACGTAGCCGGTGCTCCGCAGGCAGTGGTCGCCGACCGAGAGCAGGCAGTTGGTGTCCGGCGGCAGGTAGACGCGGACGACCTCGGGGCTTTTGTTCGCGACCACGTCGAGCAGGCCCGGGTCCTGGTGGCTGAACCCGTTGTGGTCCTGGCGCCAGACGGTCGAGGTGATCAGCAGGTTGAGCGACGAGACCCTCGCCCGCCACGGCACCTCGTTCGACTTCTCCAGCCACTTGCAGTGCTGGTTGACCATCGAGTCGATGACGTGGGCGAACGCCTCGTAGGTCGAGAAGAAGCCGTGCCGGCCGGTCAGCAGGTAGCCCTCGAGCCAGCCCTCCAGGGTGTGCTCGCTGAGCATCTCCATCACGCGGCCGTCGGGGGCGAGCATGCCGCCGTCGGCGTCCTCGGGGAACGTCTCACCCATCCAGGCCTTCCCCGTGACCTCAAACGGCGCCGTGAGTCGGTTCGACACCGTCTCATCCGGGCAGAACATCCGGAAATTCTCCGGGTTGAGCCGGACGATGTCGCGAAGGAGGTTGCCCAGGAGCTTGGTCGATTCGGCCTCGCCCGCGCCCGGTCGTTTCACCTCGACGGCGTAGCCGCGGAAGTCGGGGATGTTCAAAGGTTTCCGGATCAGGCCGCCGTTGGCCGCGGGGTTGGCGCTCATCCGACGCGAGCCCTTGGGCGGCAGGTCCCTCAGCTCGGGGATCAATCGGCCCGCCTCATCGAAGAGGGATTCCGGGCTGTACGATCGCAGCCAGCGTTCCAGGATCTCCAGGTGCGCGGGATTCTCCCGCACGTCCCCCATCGGCACCTGGTGAGACCGCCAGAAGCCTTCCAGGTAGTGACCGTCCACCTCGCGCGGGGCCGTCCAGCCCTTCGGACTGCGGAGGATAATCATCGGCCAGGACGGCCTCCGAACGACACCCGTCTGGCGGGCATCGTCCTGGATCGCGCGGATCTCGCCGACACAGTGCTCGAGCGTCGCGGCCATCGCCTGGTGCATGCTCTCGGGCTCGGAGCCCTCGACGAAGTACGGCGAGTAGCCGTACCCCACGAAGAGCGCCTCGATCTCGCGACGGCTGATCCGGGCGAGGATCGACGGATTGTTGATCTTGTAGCCGTTGAGGTGGAGCACCGGCAGCACGGCGCCATCGCGGGCCGGGTTGAGGAACTTGTTCGAGTGCCAGGCGGTCGCCAGTGGGCCGGTCTCGGCTTCGCCGTCGCCGACCATGACCACGACGAGGCGGCTCGGGGCATCGAACGCCGCTCCGTAGGCGTGCGAGATCGAGTACCCGAGCTCGCCCCCCTCGTGGATCGAGCCCGGGGTTTCCGGCGTGCAATGGCTGCCGATCCCGCCCGGGAAAGAGAACTGCTTGAAGAACCTCCGCAGGCCGTCAGCATCTTCGCCCTTGTCGGGATAGACCTCCGAGTAGGTCCCCTCGAGGTAGGCGTTCGAGAGCAGCGCCGCGCGCCGTGCCCGGGGCCAGAGAGGAAGATCGCGTCGAGGTCGTACTTCCTGATCAGGCGGTTCAGGTGGACGTAGATGAAACTCTGCCCGGGGTCGGAGCCCCAGTGCCCGAGCAACCGGGTCTTCAGGTGGTCGAGGGTCAGCGGCTCGCGGAGCAGCGGGTTGTCCTTCAGGTAGATCATCCCGAGGCAGAGGTACAGGCTGGCCCGCCAGTAGGCGTCCAGGAGGCGTAGCTCGTCCGGGCCGAGGGGTGCCCCCTCGATTGTGGAGCGGGCCTCGCCGTAGGCGCTCAATGAATCGCGCTCGGTCGCGATGGTGGCCATGGGGTCCTCCGGAGGTGAATGGTCTCGGTGTCCTCGTTGCTGCGTTGTGAACTCGCGGCCGTCACATGTCCTGAGCGCGCCCGGAGGACACCCGGGGCCGAGGGAGTGCCCGCGTCGGGAATTCGAGCGAAGCGGTATGCTCGCCGGCCGTTGCGAATCAGTTATGTTTGGTTGTCGGCGGCCCAGCAGACACCGCCCTCCGCGTCTTCGCCGTAGACCTGGATGTCGTTGGCCAGGATCGGCCAATCGGCGAACTCGACGGTCGCCTGCTGGGCGAGCTGCTTGACGTGGTGAGTGCGAGAGCGGCCCTACAGGACGAGTCCCCCTCCGCGAACGGTCACCCGGACCTCGCTCACTCGCGAGCCGACGCGGTCCCGTATCGCCGCCTCGACCCGCTCGACCTCCTCCGTCGAGGTCCATCGGTCGGGCTGTCCTGCTCGTTGCCCGCTCATCGGAGAGTCCCCGCGACGCGAGTTCGGCCCATCGACATCGCCGGTGTATTTGAGAATGCATCAAACGTGCCAGAGTCCCGAGGGTCAGGTCTCATGGGGCGATTAAGCCCGAAAACGATCCCCGCGGACGCCCCGTAGACGACCGCGCGGCCGTCGAGGTGGTAGATGACTGGCCGCGCTGGCGAGGAATCTATCAGGCGGGACGTCGGCCCCGCGGTTCGCCCGGGACCGGCACGGCGACGCCTCGATCGTGGCGCTCGTCCCGGGAAGGGCCGTCCGGTGATGTCGAGCGTGCCGGGATCGATGTTGTCGCGGCGCACACCCGACCCGGGACCGTTTCGCGGCCCGCTCCGTCCGTCATCAACGGTGGCGTGAGTTACGACGCAGGCCGCCCACGCGGACGGAGGGCGCGGGCGTCACCGGTGAAGCGAAGGTCGTTATCGAACTCGATGGGTAGGCCTGAGAGCCGGATCGCGCGCATCTGCTCGGCCGTCCCAAAGGCTCGCTCGGCTCATCCGAGCTCGACGGCAAGGAAGGGGAGATCCGGATGCCGCTGGAGAAAGAGGTCTCCAAGGCATCGATCGTCAGGATCGTGTGTGTCTCGTCGCCCAGTCTCCGGCACTTCATCCGGACCCGAAAACTCGATCCGCAGGTCATGGAAATCCAGGTCCGGGGTCGTCGCCGTTAGAGCCTATTCTTTCACGAATCTGGGCGGTACCCTCATGTCCACCTGCTACGGAATGGCCAGGACGTCCGGGTCGCCTTGAAGGAGGAGGTGAGCCATGGCCGAACCATCATCGACTGAGGAAGACCGGGACCGGCTGGTGACCGACGAGGACCTGGCACGGCTCCAGTGGACCACGATGCTTTACTACCTGCACGAGACAAACCCCGACAACGGGCTGGTCCGGGACAAGACCGATCCGGCCGCCCCGTCCAGCATCGCCGCCGTCGGGATGGCCCTGGCGACCGTCCCGGTCGTCGTCGAGCGCGGTGTGCTCTTCGCGGCCGTTCGCGGCGAAGATCGAACGTCGGAGGCTCCGCTACCTGCACGACCTCCCGCAGGGTCCGGAGCCGGACGCCTCCGGGTACAAGGGCTTCTTCTACCACTTCCTCGACATCGAGACCGGCCGCCGCGTCGTGGCAGTGCGAGCTGTCGACGATCGACTCGGCGTTCCTGTTCGCGGGCATGCTCACCGCCGCGGCGTATTTCGACCAGGACACGGCCGACGAGGCCGAGGTCCGCCGCCTGGCCGATGCGCTCTACCGCCGGGCCGACTGGAACTGGGCCCGCGACGGCGGCGCGACGCTCACGCACGGCTGGCGGCCGGAGAGCGGCTTCCTCCCGCACCGCTGGGAGGGCTACGACGAGGGGCTGCTCCTCTACGTGCTAGGCCTGGGCTCGCCGACGCACCCGCTGCCCCCGGAGAGCTACGCCGCCTTCTGCGCCACGTACCAGTGGAAGAAGCTCTACGGCCGCGAGCTGCTCTACTCCGGGCCGCTATTTACCCACCAGCTCTCGCACCTGTGGATCGACTTCCGCGGCCTCCGCGACGCCTTCATGCGCGACCACGGCAGCGACTACTTCGAGAACAGCCGGCAGGCGACCTTCGTGCAGCAGGCGTACGCGGTGCACAACCCGATGCAATTCGTCGGCTACGGGGAGCATTGCTGGGGGTTCACGGCCTGCGACGGCCCCGGCTGGGTCAAGCGGGTCGTGGACGGGGTGGAGCGGGAGTTCTTCGACTACAACGCCCGTGGCGCCCCGTTCGGCCCGGACGACGGCACCGTCGCCCCGTGGGTCGTGGTCGCCTCGCTGCCGTTCGCCCCGGAGATCGTCATCCCGACCGTCCGCCACCTCGCCGGCCTGAAGCTGGGCGGCCAGGACCGGCCGTACGGGTTCAAGGCGTCGTTCAACCGGACGTTCCGCGTGGACGACAGCCCGACCGGCTGGTGGGTGTCGCCGTACCAGTTCGGCATCGACCAGGGGCCGGTGGTGCTGATGATCGAGAACTATCGCACCGGCCTGATCTGGGACATCACGCGCCGCTGCCCTTATATCGTCGCGGGGCTGCGGCGGGCCGGGTTCACGGGCGGATGGCTGTAGCGCGGCGGCCGGCGGGAGACCCTCATGAGCGAACACGCCGTCCCGATCAACCGGAGGACCGGCGAGCGCCTCGTCCGCGTCGTCAAGGCCTTCATGAGCTCCGAGGTGCGCTGGCACGCGCTCGGCCTGTCCGCCGTGCTGATCGGCTTCCTGTTCGCCATCAACGGCCTCAATGTCGTCAACAGTTACGTCGGCCGCGACTTCATGACGGCGATCTCCGACCGCGATCGGGCCGGGTTCGGCCGGCAGGCGATCCTCTACGTGGGAGTGTTCGTGGCCTCGACCATGGTGGCGGTCTTCGAGCGCTTCGCCGAGGAACGGCTCGGGCTGCTGTGGCGGGCGTGGCTGACCGGCCGGCTGATCACGTTATACCTCGCCGGCCGGACCTACTACTGGGTCAAGGAGACAGGGTCGGTGGAGAACCCCGACCAGCGCATCGCCGAGGACGTGAAGGCGTTCACGGTCACCACCCTCTCGTTCACCCTGATCTTCCTGAACGGGACGTTCACGGTCGTCGCGTTCGCGGGGGTGCTCTGGACGATCAGCCGAGCTGCTGTTCGTCATCGCCATCGGGTATGCGGCCCTGGGCTCGCTCTTGACCCTCCTGTTGGGCCGGCCGCTGGTCGGCCTGAACTACCGACAGCTCGACCGCGAGGCCGACTTCCGATCGGCGCAGAACCACATCAACGAGCACGCCGAGTCGGTCGCGCTGCTGCGATGGGAGGGACAGGCGGCGGTCCGGCTGCACCGACTCCTCGACGCCCTCGTGGACAACTACCGGCGGATCACGTCAGTCAACCGCAACCTGGGGTTCTTCACGACCGGCTACAACTACCTGATCCAGATCATCCCGGCCCTGGTCGTGGCCCCGCTGTATATCCGCGGGGAGGTCGAGTTTGGGGTGGTGACCCAGTCGGCGATGGCCTTCTCCCAGCTTCTGGGGGCATTCTCGCTGATCGTCAACCAGTTCCAATCGCTCTCCTCGTTCGCCGCCGTCATCGCCCGGGTGGACGCACTCGGGGAGGCTATCGAACACACGACGGCACCCGACGCGGTGGCCATTGCGACCATCGAAGACCGCGACCGCCTGGCGTACGAGCGGCTGACGCTCCGGGAGCCGGACGGAGCCCGCACCCTCGTCAAGGACCTGTCGGTGTCCATCCCCCCGGGGGCACGGCTTCTGGTCACGGGTCCGACGGAGGCCGCGCGGTTCGCCCTGTTCCGGGCGACCGCCGGACTCCGGCACGAGGGAGAGGGAAAGATCATCCGCCCGCCCTTGGATGAGATCCTGTTCCTGCCCCAACGGCCCGACCTGCCCTCCGCGACGCTTCGCGAGCTTCTGCTCTTGCCCGGCCGAGCGGCCCCGGACGATCAAATCCTGGCGGCCTTGTGCGCGGCCGGCCTCGGGGCCGTCGCGGAGCGAGCTGGCGGGCTCGACGTGGAGCGCGACTGGCAGACCTTTGTGTCGCTCGGCGACCAGCAGTCGCTGCTCCTCGCCCGTGTGGTCCTCGCGGGTCCGCGGTTCGTTTTCCTGGACCGTGTCGAGACCACGCTCGGTCCGGATCGGGTCCGGCAGGCACTCCAGCAGCTGACTCAGAATTCCATCACTCCCATCCACTTAGCCGGAGCCGATCAACCCGTGGAGCAGTACGACGCGGAACTGAGGATCGATGGGGACGGTGTTTGGGCATGGCGGTGGACTGATGCCAAACCCACGCAGGACCGAGGAAAGGAATAGACCCGGGCTGGCGAGCCCGTCGCAGCCCAGCGGCGGCCGGGTCGTTCAGGGCCCGGCCAGGTTCTCCAGCAGGATGACGCGTACCTCGCTCGGGGCGCCGGGCTTTGCTCGGGCCTCTCGGAGCCGCTGGGCCGAGCGGACGACGGTGTGGCCAGTCAAGTAAAGGAACGCCCAGAACTGGTAGCGAGCCGAGATCTCTGGGTCGTTCTGGAATTTGTTGATCGCGACGCGAGCGCCGCCAGCCGCAAGGTGGCGCCCCTCGTCCATGGGCGATCCCAGGGCCGAAGGGCGCCCCCGAACACCTCAGAGGTCACCCACGGCGCGATGGAGGCGGAAGTCGGTCAGTGTCTCGTCGTAGAAGGCGTCGTAGAAGTTCGTCAGGCTCTCCAGCCGGCGGGTCTCGGCGTCGAGCACCTCGGTGTAGATGCTGACACCTTTCTGGTATCGGTCGCGGACGACCCGCATGTTCTCCTCGGACTGCCTCATGGCGTGCCGAGCGACCCGGATCCGGATCCGGGCCTCCCGGAGGTTGTTCCATTGCGTCCGGACTTGGAGGGCGATGTCGGCCGCTGCGTCGACCTTCCGCCTGAGCAGCGCGTCCTCCTGGAGGGTGTAGGCCCGCGACCGCCTGCACGAGGCGCCGCCGTCGCAGAGGGTCCAGTCGACGAGGACTGTCGCAGCATAGTTCGCCTGCGGGGAGAGGGTGTTGCTGCCGGCGAAGACGAGGCCGCCGGTGAAGAGGACCTGGGGTTTATTCCCCGCCTGAGCCACCCGCGACTGGGCTCCCGCAGTCCGGGCCTGTTCGGCCAGGCCGGCCAGCTCCGGCCGGCTCACAATCGCCCGGTCCATCAGGGCCTGCACCTCGGCCGGGTCGCCCCGCGAGTCCCACCCGCCGGCCGGGTCGGTCCCCGGGACAGCTCCCAGCTCATCCAGGGGCACGACTGCCGTTGGGAACCGGCAGAGGTAGCGATTATAGGTCGCCCAGGCGTTGTCCAGGGCGTTCGCCGCGCGGACCTCGCGAAGCCTCGCGTTGTCGAGCGCAACCTCGGCGGCGAGCTGGTCATTGCGTGTCGCCACTCCCTGCTCGACCCGGCCCATGACGTCCCTGGCGAAGGACGTGAGCTGGGCGACGTTGCTCCGGGCGACCTCCAGGTTCCGTCGGGCATGCAGGACCCCGACGTACGCCTCGGCGACGGTCAACTTCAGGTCGAGTGCCGTCCGGAATTCGTTCGCGCGCTGGGCGTTCTGCCGGCCCCTGGCCGCGTCGACCCCCCCTTGAATCCGCCCGGCGGTGAACAGCGGGACGTTCACCGCCGTGTAGGAGAACGGCAAGTTGTGCTGGTTATTCCCCAGGATCGGCAACAAGAATGGCACGCCGCCGGCCCCTGCGGCTGTCCCCCCCCCGCCGGTGCCCGCGCCCGTCCCGCCGAGGGCGGCGGGGAAAGAGCCCTTGAACCGGGGAGAATCGGCGATGTACGAGTCGAACGTGAACGTGCGGACCGAGGGCACTCGCGCCGCCCGCGCCGCCGCGACATTCTCGCCCTCGGCGAACGAATTTATCTGCTCCGCCTGGAACTGCTGGTTGACCCCGAGGGCGATCCCCCAGGCGTCGGCGAGGTTTTCGCCCTGGGCCGTCGTCGCGAGCAGGAGGGGCATGATCAGCGGCCACGCTCCGCGTCCGAGCCACTTCATTGACGCCATCCCGACCCTCCCCCGAGCCCGCACATCCTATGCAAACGGAACATCCTGTTCCTCGGGGCCGCGACACGCGATCGCAGAACCTATATCGTCGATCGGCCGGTGCTTGTACGTGGTGCCATTCGAAAGCACTCCGGGGGCCGAACGTCGTCGTCATCCTCCGCACAACTCTCAGGGTTTGACCGCCGGTCCGAGGTCGTGAGCGGGGCTGGGCGAGCCGGAGCCGCTCGCGGGGACGGCCGGGGGGGACTGCCTCGGGTCGGGACGCTGGGAAAGTTCCCCCGCAGTCGCTGACCGGCGTTCGGTCCCTCCGGCCTCTCGTAGATCCGGACGCGCGGCATCGCCGAGAGACCGATGAACAGCGGCGTGTCGGGCGGGTTGCCCCCGATGAGGTCGACCCGGACCGGGAGGCGTTGGACGACCTTGACGAAGTTGCCGGTGGCGTTCTGGGCCGGCAGCAGCGCCGTGGCCGCCCCGGTCCCGGGGCTGAATCCCGAGACCCGCCCGTGGAAGACCCGGTCCGGGTAGGCGTCCAGCTCGATGTCGACCGGGTGGCCGATCCGGATCGACTCGAGCTGGGTCTCCTTGAAATTGCAGTCGATCCAGACCTCCTCGAACGAGCGGATCGCCATGAGCCGCTCTCCCTGGATCACCCGGTCGCCGGGGTTGACGTTCCGGTTGGAGACGAAGCCGTCGATATCGGAGCGGATCTCGCAGTAGCTCAGGTTCAGCTCCGCCTCGGCCAGCTGGTCCCTGGCCTGCTCGACCTGCGCCCCGGCGGCCTCGACGTTCGGGGCCTTGGGAACGGTCTGCTCGACGAGGGCGTCCAGGTTCCCGTTCGGCGCCTTCTTGCGGACGTCGGCGAGGAACTGATCGGGGGTGTCGTAGAAGCTTGGGCAGCGGCACGTCGAGGTCCGACAGGTTGACCGCCAGTTCCCCCAGGACGGCGAGTACGCTCGAGTGGGTCTGCTCCAGGTCGGGCGGGACCGCCGCGAGGTCGCCGCCCCGCTCCGGCTCCTCGGGGAGTTCCAGGCCCGCGCGGGCGCGGTGGATCTCCTCCAGGGCCTGGCGGACCCGCGCCTGGGCCTGCTCGTAGTCGGTCTGACGGATGTCGGCCTGCTCCTGCGTCACCGACTTGCGCCTGGCCAGCTCGTTGTAGCGCTCGGCCTCCTGCTTCGCCAGCCGCTCGGCGGCCCTCACCTCGTTGAGCCGGGCGACCGCGACCCGGAGTCCGGCGACCCGGTTCTTCACGTCGGACATCGTCGAGGCGAGCTTGAAGCGGTTGGCCCGGGCGGCCGAGACCGCCGATCTCGCCTTGGCGATCGCCTGATCGCGCGTCTTCTGGGCGGTCTGGAGGGCGGACCGGGCCTGGCGAACGCGGAGCTTCGACATCGCGTCGTCGAGGACGATCAGCAGGTCCCCCTTGCGCACGAAGTCGTTGTCGTCGACGCGGACCTCGACCACGTTCTCCGTGATCCGGGGCGCCACGAGGGTGACGTGCGAGTTGACGTAGGCATCGTCGGTCGAGACCGTCGTCATGGCGCCGCCGGACCCACGGATCGAGGAAATAGGCCGCGGCGGCCACGCCAACCGCAACCGCTGCGAAGACGAACAGCCGGCCCAGCCGGCGACGGCCCCTCGGCCGTTCCTGATTCGCCGGCGCCGGCGCGGTCGGCCCCGCGCCCTCCGGCCTGGTCTCAACCGCCTGGGTGCCCGTCGCGGGCTGGCTGGGAGAACTCATGGGCTTGCCCTCGATTTCAACCTGTCGGCAAATGGACTACTCACCCCCGATCAGCTCGCCCTTCTCGGCCACGGATCGCTTCATCAGGAGCACAAAGATCACCAGCCCCAGGCTCAGGACGGCGAACAGCCAGAAGACATCGAAGAACGCCATGGAGGCTGCCTGCTGCTGGCGGAGATCGTCGAGCGCCTGGAGGGACATCTGCTGCGACCGGGCCGGAGCGCCCGACTGCTGCATGAAGAATGCTTCACCTTGGACGAAAAACGACTGAACCTGGGGGTTCAGTGGGCCGAGATTCTCGCCCAGACGGGCCAGGTGAAACTGCATACGCCGTTGCTCGACGATCGTGGCGAGCGACAAGCCGACGCTGCCTCCCTCGTTGCGGAGCAGGGCGAACAGGCCGACCGCCGTCCCGCGCAGGTGCTGGGGGGTGTAACGGAAGGCCGCGACATTGATCGGGGCCCAGAGCAAGGACAGGCCGCAGACCAGCACCACCCGCGGCCAGATCACCTGCCCCGGGCTGATGAACAGGTTCATCCGTGCCATCCAGTAATTACCGGCCGCCATGACGAGCAGGCCCGCGGCGATCAGCCAGCGAGCGTCGGTGCCCCAACCGAGGAAGATGCTGACGACGAGCATCATCAAGATGGAGAAGACGCCGGCGGGCGACTGCACCAGTCCGGAGACATAGGCGTCGTAGCCGAACAGGACCTGGAGCAAGGACGGCAGGGCCTTGCTGGCGCCGTAGAGGACGGCGAACGAGAAGAACATGATGATGCACGAGGCCGCGAGGTTCCGCTCGCCCAGCGGCCGGAAGTTGACCACCGGGTTGGCGATCCTCATCTCTCGGAAGACCAAGCCGCCCAGGCAGAGGACGAATAGGACGGCCAGCGTCTGCACCCTCCAGAACGGGTCGTTGTACCAGTCCCACTCCTGCCCCTTGCTGAGCAGCACTTCCCAGCAGGTCATCATCAGGGCGAGCAGCCCGAGGCCCATGAAGTCGAAGTTGAGCGGCCGGCGACGCAGCTCCGCCCGTTCCTTCTTGAGGTAATCGGGGTCCTCGACCGCGAAGTGGCACATCAGGTAGCCGAGGACGCCGGTCGGGAGGTTGATGAGGAAGATCCAGCGCCAGTTGTAGTGGACCGTGATGTAGCCGCCCAGCGTCGGGCCGACGACCGGGGCGATCAGCCCCGCCACGCCGAACAGCGTCATGGCCGTACCCTGCTTCTCGGGCGGGAAGCCGTCGAGCAGGATTCCCTGGCTACAAGGCTGGAGCCCGCCGCCGGCGATCCCTTGGATCACCCGGAACAGGATCAGTTGTTCGAGGCTGGTGGCCAGGCCGCACAGCACTGAGGCGCCAGTGAAAACGCTGATGCAGAGGAGGAAGTACCTGCGGCGACCGAAGTGCTCCGAGAGCCAGCCGGTGATCGGCAGGATGGTGGCGTTGGCTGCCAGGTAACTGGTCATCACCCAGTCGCTGTCGTTCTCCGTCGCCGACAGGCCGCCCGCGATGTACCGTAGCGAGGCCATGGCGATCGTGGTGTCGAGGATCTCCATGAACGTGGGCACAACCACGGCCACGGCAACGAGCCAGGGGTTGACCGCCGGGCGGCTGGCCGCGGTCGGGGCGAGGGCCGCACTGCTCATTTGCTGGGCTCCCTCGGGATGGTCAAGGACGACGGATGGGTCGAAATCCCGCGGGCGCGACCCTTCGCAAGCCGACGCGGTGACAGTGCAAACTCCGTCCGCGATAGCCACCTGGCCTCATGGAGCCACGCCGCCGGGAGCCTAAGCGGCTGAATCGAACTCCCGAATGTGCGAGGTTCTGCTGGAGGCCGCGAGGACTTCGTCGTCCGGATCGGAACAAACTCTCATGCTCGGGCCTGTTCTCATCGCGCTGATTGTACTCCCGGCCTCGATCCTGATCCAGGCTACGGCTCTCGCCGCGACTGTCCGTTTCGTGGCTTGGCTGTTCAGGGTGGGCTATGCCGGCCAGAGCTTCTGGCGGAGCGTCAGCGTCGCGGCGGGGGTCATGCTGATCCACCTTGTGGCCCTCCTGACCCAGGTCGCCGCCTGGGCGGGCGCCTTCGTCGTCTGCGGGGCGTTGCCAGACTTCGCAACCGCCTTCTATCACTCGGCCGTGAACTTCACGACCCTCGGCTATGGCGACATCGTGATGGCGCCCGGCTGGCGCCTGCTCGGCCCGCTCGAGGCCGCCAACGGCGTCCTGATGTTTGGTCTGTCGGCCTCTGCCTTGTTCGCCGTGACGAACCGTCTGATTGAATTGCGGCTCAAGCGACAGCACGAGGATTGACCTCTTGTTGTGGCGTCACCAGGAGCACGCCTGCATCCCCAAGGGCTGGTTCATCGCCCGCGGACGGAAGGCCCTCGCGTGAACGCGCTTCGTGGCCGGCGAGGATGCTCCGAACGGCTTCGATCCCGGCGGGGTGGCCCTGGCACAGGTGGCCGGACGACACGAGGACCTCGGACGCTACTCCGTCGAGGTGGGCGCTGTCGTGGGGGCCGAGGTCGACGATGCCCCTGGCGCGGGGGCGGGTCGCGCCGGTCCGTTGCCGGCGATCCGCCGCGAGAAGGTGAGCGGCCACTGCCCCAGGGCCTCCGGCAGGAGCGTGTGGTTCGTGTAGGCGAGGGCCGGGCGGGTCAGGTTCCACGCCTCGTCCCGGCCGAGCCCGGCCTCGTCGAGGAGGGTTCGCAACAGCTCGGCGACGGCCGGCGCGGGGTGGGTGTCGTCGAGCTGGATGGCCACCTTGTCGGGGAGGGCGTCGTTCCCTCGTCTCCGGCACCGCTGGACGATGTCGGCGATCGAGCAGCAGACGAGGAAGTGCTCCAGGGAGAACCGCAACCCCGCGCCGGCCCAGGTGGATCCGTCGTCAACGGTGGCGTGAGTTACGACACGGGCTGCCCACGCCGACGGCGGGCGCGGGCATCACTCCGGGCACTGGCACAGGACGCGATTGCGCCGGGGGATGCACTGGGGTGGGACGACCTCGATCGGGTAGCGATCCAGCCCCAGTCGCGGGATCAGCCAGGAATTGTCGTATTGCTCCTGCTCGATGCCCTTCGCGGGGGTACGCGTCATGATCTCGCGCGCGATGTACCGGGAGGCCGGCTTGCCGAGGCGGATCAGCGGGTAGTGCCCGCGGCCGAAGTCGGGGTCGACGGCGGCGACGGCGTGGATGCAGTCGCTGACGAGCAGGTTTTCTGGCCCGCTGATAGCGCGGTACCGCGGGGCACCGCTGGCGATGAAGCTCTGCACCCAGAGCGACCTGCGGTAGATCTCGGGGCCGACGACGAATGGGCTTCACATTGTGACGCTCTCGCCGTTGGCGTGCACCGCCCGGAGCGTCTGGTACAGGTTGAGGTTGACACCCGGCTCGGGCCACGGCCGGAGGACCTTCACTTCGAGCGTCGCGGGCAGCCAGCTGATCGTGTTGTACTCGAGCGCGTAGGCGTTCGGGTCGCTGCACTCGCCGGTCGCCTTGATGAACGTCGCCCAGGTGTGCGTGTAGCGGAGTTGCTTCGGATGCGACTCCGACCCGAAGACCATCACGTAGTAAGCCTCTCCGGCCCGGGTCGTGCTCGGCGGGCCGGCCAGCAACGCGAGGGCGGCGAGGACCGAGAGGCGGACGCCCCCACGAATTGCTGTGCCGGACATACCTTCACCCCGGAAGACGGCGAGTGTTCACTTCGAGAGTATCGGATAGGATTGTGTCCCGGAGTAACGGACGATATCGAGCAGACCCTCCGTTTCTTTCGAGGATTGCGCCTGGGTCGGATTCGCGGACGTTGCGTCGCCGTCGAGCGCATCGATCCGACCGTCGGTCCCCTTGGCCGCGTCACGAGGACGCCGCGACGGGCGGGGCGACGCCGGATCGGGTCGAGAGTCGGCCGTCCTCGATCTCGAGGACGATGTCGTCGGGCGTGATGAACCGACGGTCGTGAGTCACGACTACGAGCGTGCTCCCACGGGCCCGCAGCAGGCGAACGATCTCGTCGCCCCCCGCCCGGTCGAGGTTTCCGGTCGGCTCATCGGCGAGGATCAGCACGGGGTCCCTGATCAGAGCCCTCGCGATCGCCACGCGCTGTTGCTGGCCCCCCGAGAGCTGTCGCGGGCGGTAGTTGAGACGGTGGCCCATCCCGACCTCCCTCAGGAGCTCCTCGGCCTTAACTCGCAGGGCCGGCGTGACCCCCTGGGGGATGTAGGGCAGGAGCACGTTCCCCACGCAGGAGAGGTTGCCGATCAGGTTGAACGACTGGAACACGAACCCGACCCGGCTACGGCGGTATTCGTCCTGCTCGCGCTCGGTCATCGCGGTGACGTCCCGGCCGTTCAGCAGGATCCTGCCCGCGGTCGGTCGATCGAGCGCACCGAGCAGGTAGAGCAGCGTGCTCTTCCCCGAGCCCGACGGCCCGACGATGAACGTGCAGGACCCCGTGGGCACCCGGAACGTCACGCCACGGAGGGCACGGACAGTCTCATCCCCGCCGCGGAACGTCTTCTCGAGGCTGACGACTTCGATCATGAGACCTCCCGTCGGGCGAAGGCGCGGGTCGCCTAGGCCTCGCTGTGCCGGATCGCGTCCATCGGCGTCATTGTCGAGGCCCGCCAGGCGGGGTAGAGGCCCGAGACGAGGGCGATCGCGACCGCGCCGGCGAGGCTGGCGGCGATCAGCCACGGCCTCAGGTCGAGCGCGAACCCGGTGAGCATGCGGTTCAGGCCCCAAACCCCGGCGACCGCCAGGACGCACCCGCCGACGCCCGACAGAAGCCCCAGCAGCGCGCTCTCGGCGGAGACGAGGAGCAGGATGTTCCGGCGAGTCCAGCCGTTGGTCCGCATCACGCCGAACTCGACGTAACGCTCCGCCGTGCTCATCAGCATCGTGTTCGCGATGCCGACCCCGCCGACGAGCAGTGCCAGCCCGACCGCCAGGAGCAGGAACAGGTCGAGCTTCCCCATGATGGCGCCGACCGTGAGGTTGAACTGGCTGATCCGCTGCGCGTGGACCCCCGACAGCGCGGCCTCGATGCGCCCGGCCAGAGCGTCGGTCTCGGTGATGCGGGCAGGCTCGACGTCGAACGTCGAGACCGCGTCCTCGGCGACGCCGAGCAGCTTCCTCGCCACGCCGATCTCCATAACGATCGTCGTGTCGGTGACGAGCGAGCCGGTCTCGTAGAGCCCGACGATCGTGAACTCCTCGCGGCCGATCCGCAGCGCCTGTCCGACGGCCTTGGGCGTGCCGTCGGCGTTGGGAAACTCGCGGGCGATCTTGGTACTGATCACGACGTTCTTCCGGCCGATGTCCCCGAGGCCGAGGAACCGCCCCCCGCCGCGCTCCCTGGGCAGGAGCGACATGGCGAACAGGGCGCTCTGGAGCTTGAGGTGCTCGGGCAGGTCCTGTCCCTCGATCATGATCGTGTCGGCGAGGCTCTTCAGCACTTGTTCTCGAGGCCGCACCAGCATCCCGAGCGCCGCGGAGCCGAGGCCGCCTCTCCCGTCGATGGGAGGGGCGATCTTCCAGACCTCGGGCGCCACGACGCGTACGCCCGGGATCGCCCGCAACGACTTCGCCACGGTGGCGGGCAGGTCGCTGAAGACCGGGCTCGGCGAGTTCTCCCGCAGGACCATCAAGCCCTCCATCTTGCCGAGGGTACTCCCCATCAGGTCGCGGATGCCCTGTGAGATGCTGAACAGGCCGAGGAACGCCAGGACCGGGATCGTCAGGCCCATCGCCGCGAGGGCCGTACGCGAGGGACGCGTGATCAGGTTCTGCCAGGCGAACGGCCACATCGTCGACGACTCCTCTCCACGGCTTTCATCAGCCTTTCCCGCACGCCGGCAGATCGCCGGCCGCCTGGACTTCCAACTCTTGCGGTCGCGACTCGACCACGCTGCCCGAGGCGCCGTCCAGGGTGGACTGGATCATCCTCGCGCTCGAGATCCACGTTCGTCTTCAGGATCGTACCACCGAGCCCACGGATCGCGGGTAGGAGCTCGTCCGTGTTCCCCTCCTCGGCCAGGACGAACAGGGTGGACGTCCCCGGCACCATCAATCCTTGCACCTCGCGGATGAAGTCCTCGTCGATCTTGACGCTGTCTGCCAGGACCGCGGCGCCACCCGCCAGGGAGGCTCCGAACGCCGCGCCCTCCAGCGGCATCCCGATCACCAGCCCCGCGAGGAAACCGGCGAGGCCGAGGCCAAGGTAGAGCACAACGCCCGGGCTCGGGCTCCGATTGATCGAGTACGTCCCGTCGGGGTGCCGGACGACCACCGCGATGCCCTCGAGGAGCAGGTACGACTTGTCCCAGCCGAGCCGGATGATCTCATCCCGGACCTGCGCAGCCCGCTCGGTGTCTTCGTATCCGATCGCCCACAAACGGCCGGTCGTCTCCACGGGTTCGCTCCTCATCTCCTCGGATCGGCGAGACAATCTCGAATCCGCCCCAGGGGCGCCGACGCAAGGGAGGTGCCACGACGACTCGGGCCGCGATTTTGCGGGAATCGGCGGTGTCCGGTCGCACACGAGCCCGATCCCCGCCCTGCGATACGTGCCCGGATCAGGTGCAGGGGCCCGGTTGCGGCGCGGGACGGCACGTCGCCATCCCGAAACCCAGCCGCGGCCGCACATGTGGAAGCGGAGTTGCCAGACCGGATGGAAATCCACCAGTCGCGATGGCTGCACGGTACGATCCCTGCGACTCTACGGCTGATCGTCCTCTTCGACCTCGGCGGAGCGCCTCACCGAGAGCCCGAGGTCGCGGAGCTTCAGACGCAGGGTCTGCGCACGATGCCCAGGATGTGCGACGCCTGCTGGATGTTCCCCTCGGTGTATTCCAGGACGAGGGGCAGCAGGAGCCGGTCGACCTCGGCGTGCGTCTCCGCGTAGAGCTCGCGGACGTCCGGCCGGAGACGCTGCCGGATGAACCCCTCGAGCCCGAGATCATCCGCGGGGAGACGGCCCTCGGCCGGCCCGTTCGCAACGGCCAGGAACGGCGGCAGGAAGGCCGGGAGCAGGGTCGTGCCCTGGGCCTGGAGCAGCGCCTTCTTGAGCACGCTCTGGAGCTCCCGGATGTTACCCGGCCAGGAGTGGTTGCGCAGAAGATCGAGCGCCTCCGGATCGACCTCGACGATCTCCCTCCCCAACTCGCGGTTGAACCGGCGCAGGAAGTGCCTCACGAGGGTCGGCAAGTCGTCGCCCCGCTCACGCAGGGGAGGAAGGGGGATGGAGAACACGTCGAGCCGGTAGTACAGGTCCGTGCGGAAGTGCCCCAGCTCTGACCAGACCTTCAGCTCGCGGTGCGTCGCGGTGATCAGACGCACGTCGGTCCGGATCGTTTCGTTGCCGCCGACGCGTTCGAAGGTCTGCTCCTGCAAGAGGCGGAGGAACTTCGCCTGGAGGGCCAGCGGCATGTCGCCGACCTCGTCGAGGAAGATGGTACCACCGTTGCATTGCTCGAACTTGCCGATGCGGCGACGGTCGGCCCCGGTGAAGGCGCCCTTTTCGTGACCGAACAGTTCGCTTTCCAGCAGGCTCTCCGGGATGGCCGCGCAGTTCATGGCCAGGAAAGGAGCCTTGGCCCGGGGGCCGTGCTGGTAGATGGCGCGGGCGACGAGTTCCTTGCCCGTGCCGCTCTCGCCGGTGATCAACACCGCCACGTCCTGCCCCGCGACGCGACCGATGGCCTTGTAAACCTCGCGCATCGCCGGGCAGGAGCCGACGATGGCGCCCTCGGAGTCGGGGTCTGGGGCCGACTCGGCGATGACGGCCGGCTCGCGCATCCGCCGCGATACCTCGATCGCCTCCCCGACCACGAGTGTGAGCTGGGCGAGGTCGAGCGGCTTGAACAGGTAATCGTAGGCGCCCCGCTTCATCGCCTCGATCGCCGCATCGGCCCCCTTAGCCAGGGTGACGAAGATGACCGGGATCCGCGCATCGACCTTCTGAATCTGTTGATAAACTTCCAACCCGGACTGGCCGGGCAGGCGCAGGTCCAGGAGAATGACGTCGGGGGGATCGGTGTGGACCTGCTCCAACCCCTCCGCCCCGGTCAAGGCGGCCCTGACCCGATGGAGAGCGGCGGGGAACGCCCTGCGGAGCTGGTCCAGAATCAGGTCCGGGGCATCATCGATGAGCAGGATCTTGGCCATGTCTACCTCGGGGCCGCCCGCGACGAGCGGAGTCGATGAGGAAGCCCCGAAACCTCGTCGTTCTCGAAGGTCGGACTGAGCGCGACCGTCGCGAGTCTCGACGCCTCAGATTCTAACATCGCACGGGGAGCCCGGCGCGGGAAATGAGGCCGGCCGCCGCAACAAGGGGTCGCCCCATGAGCGCGAAGAAGGCATCGAACCAGCCCGGGCAGCGGGATCTCGTCGTCGGCGATTCGCCGATCACACTCCCCCTGCTGGAGGAACTCAGGCAGGCCGAAGCGGCCCTGCGCGAGAGCGAGGCGCGGTTCCGCGGCACGTTCGAGAACGCCGCCATCGGCATCGCCCACAAGGACCTCGATGGCCGCTTCCTCCTGTTGAACAGGACGTTCTGCGACATCGTCGGCTACGAACATTTGGAGCTGCTCGGCAAGCGTTGGCAAGACATCACCCATCCCGATGACCTCGCGGTCGGCGAAGAACACTACCGGCGCCTCTCGTGCGGCGAGGTCCAGCGCTTCTCCCTGGAAAAGCGCTACGTACGCCCGGACCGGTCGCTCGTCTGGGTGGAGGTGACGGTCTCGCTCCAACGCGACGAGGCGGGCTCGCCGGCCTACGCCATCGCGATCGTCGAGGATATCTTGGAGCGGAAGCGGCTGGAGGAGGCCTTGCAGCGGTCCAAGACGCGGCTGGAGCTCTCGGTACGCGGCTCGAACATACGGATCTGGGACATCGACATGCCGGACGGCGAGCTTCAGGACAGCCTCATTTACGTAGGAGACTACCGCCACAAGTTTTCCACGTTCCTTTCCAGAGTTCATCCCGACGATCTCGAAAGGCTGATGCTCGCCGCGCACGCGACCCTTTCCGGGGAAACGAAGAAATTTGCATGCGAGTTTCGCATGCGCCATAACAAAAAAAGCGAAAACACTTGGATGTTAGCACGCGGCCGTGTCGTGTTCGACGCGGCGGGCAAACCGGTCCGCTTCGTGGGCAGCAACACCGACATCACCAACCTCAAGCAGACGGAGGAGGCGCTGCGGGCCAGCGAGCGGCGGTTCCGGGTATTCGTGGACCACGCCGCCGACGCATTCTTCCTGTTCGACGAGCAGGGCCGCGTGGTGGACGTGAACCGCCGGGCGTGTGAGAGCCTGGGGTACGGCCGGGACGAGTTGCTCGGGATGACCCCATTCGACATCGAGCCCGATCTCACGCCCGCCCTGGTCGAGGATCGCGTCCGCGAGCTGGACGAGGGACAGACGATCGCGTTCGAGACCCGTCACCGCCGCAAGGACGGGACGATCTTCCCGGTCGAAGTCCGGGGCACGGGCTTCCGGGACAACGGCCGAGGATTCCTCGTGTTACTGGTCCGGGACATCACCGAGCGCAAGCGGGCCGAGGAGAAGTTGCGGGGCCTGCTGGAGTCCGCGCCGGACGCCATGGTGATCGTCGACACGCGGGGCGAGATCATCCTGGTCAATTCGCAGACCGAGAGGTTGTTCGGCTACACCCGCGCGGAGCTGCTCGGCAAGCCCGTTGAGATCCTGATGCCGGATCGCTTCCGCGGCACGCATCCGGCCCATCGGGCCGAATACTTCGCCGGGCCCCGGGTGCGTCTGATGGGGGCGGGGCTCGACCTGTACGGCATGCGGAAGGATCGCCGGGAGTTCCCGATCGAGATCAGCCTCAGTCCGCTCGAGACCGAGGGGGAGACGCTCGTCAGCAGTTCGATCCGCGACATCACCGATCGCAAGCGCCTGGAGGACGAGCTGCGTCAGGCGAAGGAGGCGGCGGAGGCGGCCAACCGGGCCAAGGACGAGTTCCTGGCCAACGTCAGCCACGAGATCCGCACCCCCATGAACGCCATCCTCGGCATGACCGAGCTCGCCCTCGACACGTCGCTGTCGGAGGATCAGCGGCACTACCTGAGGACGGTCAAGTCGGCGGCCGACGGCCTGCTCGGAATCATCAACGACCTGCTCGACTTCTCCAAGATCGAGGCCGGCAAGCTCGAACTCGACCCGACCGACTTCTCCCTGCGTGGTACGGTCGGGGGCGTCCTCCGGACCCTGGCCATGCGGGCCCACCGGAAAGGTCTGGAGCTGCTCAGCCACGTGCATCCGGATGTGCCGGACGCCCTCGTCGGCGATGCCGGCCGGCTGCGCCAGGTGCTGCTCAACGTGGTCGGCAACGCCATCAAGTTTACCGAGACGGGCGAGGTCCTCGTCCGCGTGGAAGACTCCGGCGAACCCGCGACCGACGGGGGCGTACGCCTCCGCTTCGAGGTCAGGGACACGGGTATCGGCATTCCGCCCGAGAGGCAGGCCTCGGTCTTCCGGGCCTTCGAGCAGGAGGATTCCTCCACGACACGGAGATATGGCGGCACCGGGCTGGGGTTGACGATCGCCGCCCGGCTGCTGGCCCTGATGGACGGGGCGATCTCCGTGGAGAGCGAACCGGGCCGGGGCAGCACCTTCGCTTTCACCGCGAGATTCGGGCGCCAGCCGAGCCCCCCGGGGCCCGGCACCGTCGAATCCCTTGTGCCGGTCGACAACCTCCGCGTGCTGATCGTGGACGACAGCGCCACCAACCGACGCATCCTGGAAGAATGGCTGCGCGGCTGGGAAATGCGGCCGACGGCGCGGGGCGACGCACCGGGGGCCCTGGACGCCCTCGGCGAGGGCGCCGCCAGTGGGTGGCCGTACGCCCTGGTGCTCCTGGACTCCCGAATGCCGGATGCGGACGGGCTGTCGCTGGCCGCCTCGATCCGCGAGCAGCCCGAGCTCTCCGCGACCCGCATCATCCTCCTGACGTCCGGAGACCTGTCACGCGATCGGGCCCGACTCCGCGACCTGAGGATCGATGCCCACCTGCTCAAGCCGGTCCAGCAGGACGAGCTGCTCGAAACGATCTACCGGGTGATGAACCGCGGAGCAGCGGCACCTCGGGCACGTCGAGACGACCCACGCAGGCTCCGGCCGCGATCTCCGCCCGACTCCGGGCCGCAGCACCGCTGCGTGTCCTCGTCGCCGAGGACGACGAGTTCAGCGCCCAGCTCGTCATGGAGGTCCTCACTCGCCGGGGTGATGTCCCTCGGTTGGCGAAAGATGGCCTCGAAGCACTGGAGCTGGTGCGCGGGCATGCCTTCGAGTTACTGCTCCTCGACGTCCACATGCCGGGCCTGGACGGTTTCCAGGTCGTCCGAGAAATCCGGGAGCGGGAGGAGGCGTCCGGCGGCCATCTGCCCGTCATCGCGCTGACGGCGCGATCCCGGAGTGAAGACCGGGAGCGCTGCCTCGCGGCCGGCATGGACGACTTCCTGTCCAAGCCCATCCGGCTCGCGGAACTCTGGGCGGCGATCGACCGCGTCGTGAGTGTCGGCCCGCCGCCCGATCGACCAGGGGAGCAGTTGGTGGACGCCCGCGTCCTGATGGCCATCTGCGGAAACGATGCCGAGACGCTTGAGCGGATCGTTCAGACGTTCCGGACCCGCCTTCCCGGTCAGCTCGCGGCCGTCCGGGACGGCCTCGAAGACGGGGACGCCCCGAGGTTGAGCGAGGCCGCCCATCGGCTCTGCGGCATGATGTCGGCCATCTCCACCGTCGCGGCCGACGTGGCTTCTGATGTCGAGGATCTGGCGGCGACCGGCCGACTCGAAGACTGCCGGCCTCTGCTGGAACGACTCCAGGCCATGGCCGATGACCTCGTACGCGAGACGTCCCGGCTGTCAATTGAGGCCTTGCGACTGCGAATCGAGGCTGCCGACGACCCCGACCGGACGCAGGGAGCTTGAGACGGCGGATCGGGACGCGGGGCCGCATGCCTGCCGAGAGGTCGGAAACCTGACGATGAATCGTCCCGGGGCCGTATAACGATGAAAACCTCGACTTCAGACTGAAGGCGTATCAGGAAGGGTGATGGAGGCGATCGGCCCCCACTCCGCCGGCCGAGTCGATCAGGGCGAAGATGGCCAAGATGACGTGCTCAGGAAGCGAAGTCCAAGCCTCGCAAAGGCGTGCGAGGCGGGCGTCAACCGCTGCCAAATCGTGCAAACCGGTGCCTGAGTCGCGCTGCTAAGGCGCTGCTGGCGAGAGAGTCGAAGTAAAGGACCGCCCAACCCGTTCGTTCCGGGCGCAGCAGGACGCAGTCCAACGGATCACCGCGTGGGACTGGCACCCTCACAAGGTGATTGAGTCCCGCTCGTCGGGATTCAGCGCCGATTATCGCGAATGCGGAACTTGCCTAATTGGCACCCAACTGGCTACGACTGGATAAACATTTGAGTTTCTATAAGCCTACGGTCGCGGTGCGTCTTCGGCCGGGCCCGGTGGCAGTGGTCATGCAATCCGGGATCTCCCGCACTCTTGATACTGCTGGCGAATTCCTCACGCCGCGTCTGCGGCGGACATCAACCTCGTGACGGTGGACCTCCTCGTTCCTTCGCGTGGTCGCTCCGCCAACCAGTCCGTGATCCGCACTACATTGATCGCCGTCGCCGTGGCGACGTGCTGCAGATGGGTTTTCGCCTCCCCGACGTAGCGCGCACGACGAAGGCCGCACGCCCGTACCCCCTGCGAAAGCGTCCCCTCGATCCCCGCACGCCGGCGGTATTCGGCCCGATACTCGTGCGACGACTCCCTCGAACGGGCGGCCTGTAAGGACTCGTACTGCTCACGGGGACGAAGGGTTACGCTCCGGCGCTTCGCCTCGGTGCACCGGGCGTGCGCCGGGCACGTACCGCAGTCCTTCGCCGAGAACTTGACCTTGATCACTTCGTTGTGCCCGCGGTCCACCGCCGGCGTCCAGCTCACGCTCGTCCGGCCCTCGGGGCAGGTCGCCTGCTCATGCTCCCAGTCGATCGTGAAGTCTCGCGCCACGAACCCCTCATCGGCCTTGGACTGCCAGCGATAATCGGGACGCGTCGGGCCAATCAGGTCCACCCCGTACTCACGGCGGCTGGTCACGAGTAACTCGGCATCGACGTAGGCGGTGTCCACGGCGTGCTTGCCCGGCAGCAGATCGACACAGCGGAGTTCCTCAGGGATGGCCGGTGTGACTTCGCCGTCGGCGACCGGCGCCGGCGTGGTGGCCACGTGGACGATCAGGTGCGGTGCCTCATCCTCACAGGTCTCGGTCAGGTGGACCTTGTAGCCAATCCACGTCGTCGTGTTCTTTTTGCCGAGGCGGGCCTCGACGTCGTACGGCGAGCTGATGAACAGCCGCGCCGGCGGAACACCATCGGACTCGGTGCGCCACCACACCCGCCCGGCGTCGACAGCGAACTGCTGGAGCCACACCCGCCGCAGTGTCTCGACGGCGGGCACCTGCCCGAGCTACGCCGGCGCGTCCGGACCAGAGACCGCGGCCAGCAGCGTGTGACCGTCCTCGCCGAGGCGGCAGGCGTAGGCCTGACGCTCCTCGGCTGCAGCCGGGAACCGGGATTCGTCCGTGCGCCGGCCGTACCGCTCGACCCATTCCGGGGAGCTCTGTTCGCGGAGCCACTGCGGGGCGACGACCGCCAGGCTGTTCAGGGCATGCCTCAGCGCTTCGGTCGCACACCCGAGGCGGACGGTGGCGCGGACGCGGGCCAGCACGTGGGTCGAGTCGGTACGCTGCCGCCCCCGGGCCTTGAGCAGCCCCAGGCCCTTGCAGCGATCGAGCAACCGCTCGAGCAGCAACCCCTCCGCACCACCGTCGAGGAGGCGGGAGCGGAACTCGCAGAGCCCGGAGGCGTCGAACCCCGGGTCGGTGGAGCTCGAGGCCGAGCAGATAGTTCCAGTCGATGCGGGCGCGGACGGCCTCCGCCGCCGCACGGTCGGAGAGGTCTTCGCGGAACTGCAGGATGGTGATCAGGGCCAGCCGCCAGGGGGTGAAAGCGGGTTGTCCGCGGCGGGGATACAGGTCGGCGAAATCAGTGTCCTGGAAGATGGTGCCGAGTCCGTCGCGGAGCTGGAGATAGGGGTTGCCGTGGGGGAAGGCGGCATGGGCGACTGCGCAGTGTCTTCGGGGACAGCCGGGGCGAGGCGGAGCGGAAGCGACACGGAGCGACCTCACGAGGGCAAGAGCGACTTGGTGTAAACAATTACAGTATACTGCCTTGCCCGCTCGTAGGGAATTCGCCAGCAGTATCAAGAGTGCGGGAGATCCCGGATTGCTTGACCACTGCCAGCGTCGCCGGGACGCCCTGTCGCTGCGCTTTCAGCAGTTGTTGATGCGGTTGAGCGGCCGACAGACCAAGCGGAACCAACCGATCACGACGAGCGGCCTCCTGGCCGGGTTGTGGGTCCTGCAAAGCGCACTGGGTCCCCTGGCCAGCCACGGCGTCGAGCAACTCAACACCATGCTAGAAAATCATTTGCCCCTCTTTGCAATAAAATAGTGAATCACTATGCGTTTGTAGAGACCAATGGCGTTGAAGCGGGCGACCAGGTGCGAGACGGAATCCCCGGAGCGTCGGCCGGCGGCGAGGGCGGCTTGCTGGTAGTCGTAGCCACGGGCTACGGCCAGGAGCATGGTGGCCCGCGCGACCTGGGCGGCGGGTGCGGCCTGGGATCAGCTGAGCAAAGTCAGGACCGCGACCTCGTCGTCGGTCAGCGGCCTGGGGGGTCCTTCTTGCGTCGGGACATGCCGGCCTCCGTGTGATCAGAATCCGTCTATCCTACCAGAGCGGACGATATTATAACCACCAGCGAGGCAAATGACCCACGAGTCGAGCGAGGTCTGGCACTCCGGGCACACCGTCGGCGGCTGGACCGCGACGATACGTTCGACCTGCTCCGGCGGCGGTGCGGGCCGGTGGTTGGGCGGGTACCCGGCCTTGCGACCCGGCCGTTTGGGTTGGGTTTTGGGCGGCCGCTTGGAGAACGGGGCCGCTTATCGCTTCCCCGCCCTGAGGGACTACTCCAGCTCGACCTTGAGTCGTTCCACCTTGGAGCGCAACTCGTCGATTTGGCGGGACTGCCGCCAGGTGAGGTCGATGAGTTCGTCGTAGGTAGGTGGCTTGCCATCCATGACGGGAGTTTTTACACAATCGAGTCCGCCGAATGCCACAGGGGAGCGGTCAGAGACCTGGTAAACAAGTACGACTTTCCTGATTCTCAGTAAACGCAATTCGAGGCGGTTCTGATTTCTTCCCTGACCTCGTGCGCGAATCGCTCACGGCTGAATCGTGCGACATGCGCGAGTCCGCGCTCGATCCGGACCCGCGCAATCCGTCATCATTTCCGAGCACGCGGAGCGCCTGGGCGATCTCATCGAGTCCAGGACGCTCGAGATACCATGGGGCATCGCCTCCCGCTTCGCTCAGGGCACTGTTCCGAAGAGTGACCACCGGACAAGCGCTGGCGAGTGCCTCGACCACCGGAAGTCCGAAGCCTTCGTAATCCGATGGATAGAGCAAGGCTCGGGCGACGGCGAGGAGTCCGCGAAGGATCGGCTCGGCCACATGACCGCCATCGATCACGCCGGTGGCCTGACTTTGAGAGGGTGATGGAAGTGCGGAGCCCCCAGAGGGACCAACGAACACGAGATAGTGTGCGGGGTAGTTGCGACGATGCTGTGCGAACGCTTCGAGGATCACAGGAACGTTCCGACGCCGCGAACGCTTGCCGACAAAAAGAAAAAACGGAGCATCTCCCAGCCCGAACTTTTGCCGAGCCAGGCGAACTTCCTGAGCATCGGCGGCAAGCGGCCGGAAGCTGGGCTCGGGACCCGGATAGACGACACGAATCCGGTCCGCCGCAATTCCGTGGACAGCGATCACGTCGGCCGCCGTGGCACGTGATGGAACGAGCACCCGCTCGGCTCGTCGAGCGGCCTGTCGGTAGCGCCAGCCGTATCGCCAGCGAACATGTGCCGGAAAACTTGCCGGCACCTTCCATGGAAGAGTGTCGAACATCATGAGCACCGTCTTGCCCTGCCACGTCGGCGGTATCAAGTTCGCGGGGGCGAACAGGAGATCATCGCGACAGAGCAACCGGCCCAGCCCCAGGCATTCCCAGGCAAGTCCCGGCCACCTCTCACCCACCATGACACAGCGCAGCCCGGCAACCTCTGGCACACGTTCCTGACCACTTGGATCCCGAAGCACTACCAGGGTTTCGCTCAGCGGAAGTCCCGTTTTCGCCCAATCTGACAGGAGACTCTCCAAGCACCGTCCCACACCGGTCCGCTCGGCGTCCAATCGTCTGCCATCGATGACTAGACGCATCCTTGCACACTCCCCGAAGCTCTTGACTTGACCCGAAGTCCAAGGTCCATTCAGACGATAGAGTTCATCCGGTTGGTTCGTTTCGTCAAGCAGCTCCCCGTTTTCGCCGACCACCCGCGCTGAACTCTTATACCCAATACCGGTGCATGAAGACACAGCTTGACGGACTACTGTCTAGGGCACTTGAACCGCGAAACTCATAGTGAATGAGTCAAGTTTCACGCCGGCACCCTTTTTTCCTCGATCCAGCGGTCGAGCATCTCATCGAACGCATCAAAGCCGCGGCGCAGCACGGAATCGTCCAGTGCCTCCTCGGGGACGATCTGGGCCAAGCCGGGGCGCAAGAGCCGATTATACGTGCGGGTGCAGAACAGGATGGTTCGACCACCCGGCCTCGTTACCCGATAGCGATGCGTCCCGGCGATCCGCTCGATCAAACCGTGCAAGCGAAGGCGCCGCAGGTGGTATGTCATCTGACCCGAAGTCATGTCGTCGGGCGACTTCCCCAACAGGGGAGCCCAACAGTCCCGCAAGTCGCGGTTGGAGAAACCTCGGGCCAGGAGACGGAACACCAGCAGGGCGCCGAACAGCGCCTGCACCGACACGTCGGCGAACCGCAAGCCGCTGGCGCGTTGCCCACCGACCTCGACCGGTCCATCGACACCGCGGAACGCGTCCTCGCCGATGGCACAGTCCTGGCTGATCCGTTGGACGTCGAGGAGACGTCGGTTGGCGTCGAAGCCGATCCGCCGCAGGGCGGGCAAGTTGGTCAGCCGTTTGCCGATGCCGAAGTCGCGCGTGTCGTTGATCGTGGTCTCGGTCCGCAGGGCGCGGCCTTCCTTGTGATACTGCTTGATCCGGGAATGCTTGTAATCGATATGCAGCGACGGCGTCACCCCCTCGGTGAGCACCCGCGTCCGGAACCGGCCCGGGGTCTGCTTGGTGATGCGGCGCTGGAAGATCAGTTGAACTTGGTCGGGGCGGCCGATGTCGAGGTTCTCGCGGATCACCTCCTCGAAGAAGACACGGCCACTCAGCGGCCGGTCCAGGACCTGGGTCAGGGAGAACTCGGCCTGGAGGATCGACACGTCGTAGCGGTAGCCGGCCAGGCGATCGGCGACGGTGAACGGATGGGGGAGCCGTCTCAGCCATTTCCGTAGCAGCGCATCGATCTTGTCACCCGAGAGGTCGTCGCAGAGTTGTTGCAACCGTCGGGGGTCGGCGCAGCTCAGGATGCCGTTGTCGAGGGCCTCGAAGGCGATCCCCTCCTTGGCCAGTTGCCGCTTGACGTACTCGTGCCCGTTGATGCAGAGCTTGGCGTTGTAGGGGAAATAGGTGCAGAACTTGATGAAGAACGGGCCGAAGTCCTCGTCGGTGCCGTAGAAGTAGAAGTGGTTGACCATGGCGGTCGTGCGCACGATCCAGGGGTAGGCCTGGCCGGTGTCGGGGTTGCGGCGCTTCTCGGTGCGGAAGACGGGCGTCTTCTCCTGCGCCTTGCCGACGAAGACGATCCCCTCGTTCCTGTGGAACTGGGAGTGGTACTCTTTGGCGATGTCGTCCTTGCGCTGCCCCTTGGCGAAGGTGATCAGAGGGATCTGCTCCTGCTCCACGAAGTTCACGACGGCCGTGATGAAGTCCGTGCTCATGGGCGCCATGAGAGCCGAGGAGGCGAATATCTCACCGCGGTGGAAGCGGAAGAACGCCGCGACGCCGCGATCGGTTTGCAGGCGGGGCTGATAGACGTTGAGGTACATGCGGTCGATGCCTTCGACCTCCAGAGTCACATGATCCTTGAGGACTTGGGCGACGGTGCGTGGTAGAGTCATGGGTGGCTCCGGTCGTCATGACCCCTCGGGGTCAACCAACCGCATCGCGGTTCCATCGGGGATGCCTCAGCATACCCCGTCATAGGCACGACCGGAGCCCTCTTGTTTACATCTCGTCGGTCTGAGGCGGAGCCTCGTTAGTTCTACAGCCGCAGACAAATTCGCGACTTCTTGGTAGAATAGACGAGTAGGGATTCCAACACACGAGAATCGGCCGAAGCCTCGTTCGTCAACCCCTTGGTCAGGAGGGAGCCTCCATGACACCGGACGACGTGCGCGCCGCGGCCGAGCAACTGGTCGAGTTCCACGAGCGCTTCGCCCCTCTCTTTGGCAAGGAGCAGGCGCAAGACCACGCCTACACCTACGTCAACGGCCTGATGTGTTGCCCCGAGCGCAAGAGCATCGAGCCGATTGCCCTCTGCACCGGCACCGGCCAGGTCTCCGGGCTTCAGAAGTTCATCGCCGTCGCCCCCTGGCAATCGGACGACGTCCAGGCCGAGATCCAGTCCGCCTTCGCCGACGAACTGGTCCCCTCGGCGGCGGGCACGCCGATCGGCACCGTTGGCGTGATCGACGAGTCGGCCTTCGCCAAGAAGGGGGCCAAGAGCGCCGGGGTCGCGCGGCAGCACAACGGCCGCCTCGGCAAGGAGGACAACTGCCAGGTCGGCGTCTTCCTGATCGGAGTGACGCCCGCGGGCACCGCCTTGCTCGATCACCAGTTGTATCTCCACGGGTCCTGGTTTGAGGGGGAGGTGGCAACCCAGCGTCGTGCCGAGGCCCATATCCCCGAGGATCTGCCGTTCCGAACCAAGCCGCAGATCGCCGCAGCGCTGGTCCGCGACGTCACCGTGCTGGGGATCGTCGGTCTGGATTGGGTCACCGCCGATGAGGAGTACGGCACCAATGGGGACCTGCTCGACGAACTGGAGCAACTGGACCAGCGGTATGTGATGGAGGTTCCCACGACGACCACGGTCTGGACGGCGGACCCGGCGTCGTGCATCCCGCCGTACTCGGGGCGGGGCCAACCGCCGAAGCGCCGAACCGCGCGGCGGTGTGTTCGGTGGCCGAACTGGCGGCAGGTCTGCCCGCCGACGCCTGGCAGCGACTCCAGGTGCGCGAGGGGGCGGTCGGGCCGCTGGTCTTCGAGTTCGCGGCGGTGCGGGTCTGGGCGGTCCGCCACCGCAAGCCAGGGCCGCCGATCTGGGTGCTGGTCCGCCGTTCGCTGGAGGAGACTCCCGAGGTCAAGTACTACGTCAGCAACGGCGATGCAGAGACGCCATTGCGAGTGATGGCGTTGGTCGCGTGCACGAGGCACCAGGTGGAGGATTTCTTCGAGGACTGCAAAGGCTACCTCGGGATGGCGCAGTACGAGACGCGGTCGTGGGTCGGGTGGCACCACCACATTACATTGGTCGCGTTGGCGCACCTGTTCGTGGGCGTGACGCGGTTGCGGTTGAAAAAAAAGTGCCGGAACTGACCCTGGACCGGACGGTGCGGTTGCTGGAGGCGGCCCTGGAGGAGCCGGAGTTGAAATTGTCGCGTGCGGTCGCCCTGGTGGACTACCACGTCCGTCGGAACAAAGTGGCCAAAGCATCACATGATAAGACCTGGAAGGAAAAACACAAAGGGGTCAATTACCTGCGGCTGTAGAACTAGTACTACAGTTGTAACTAAGCCAGGGGGCTGGTAGACTGGCCGTGGAAACACCCACGGAGGGTCACCATGGCCAGCACCGGTTCCGCCGTCCGCCTCGAGGAAGTCCGGCAGTGGGGACAGCAACTCGACGAGGTCGCCCAACGGATCGGGGCGCGGTTCCCCCGTAGCGAGGCCCGCGACCGGGTCCGGGCCTATCTGGTCGGGCTCCTCGGACCGGTCCAGCGGAAGAACGGCTGGCAGGTCGCCGAGCAGATCGGCGACGACGACCCCTACGGCGTGCAGTACCTCGTGGGCCGGGCCGACTGGGACCCCGACCTCGTCCGCGACGACCTGCGGCAGTATGTAGTCGAGGCCCTCGGCGACCCCGAGGCGGTTCTGGTCCTCGACGAGACCGGGTTCCTCAAGAAGGGCACCAAGTCGGCCGGCGTGGCGCGGCGGTACATGGGCACCGCCGGGCGGATCGAGAACGCCCAGGTCGGTGTCTTCCTGGCCTACGCCAGCCGGCACGGGACGGCGTTCATCGACCGCGCCTTGTATTTGCCTGAAGAGTGGACCGACGACCCGAAACGGTGCCACGCGGCGGGGGTCCCGCAGGAGACGGCGTTTGCCACCAAGCCGGGCTTGGCCAAGCGGATGCTGGAGCGGGCGTTCGCGGCCGGGGTGCCGGCGGCGTGGGTCACCGGCGACGAGGTCTACGGTAGTGACGGTGGCCTGCGGCGGTGGCTGGAATCAGAGCGGCGGCCGTACGTCCTGGCGGTCCGGGCGAATCAGTACGTGTGGGTCGGCTTCCGGCAGTCCACGGTCGCCGCCCTGGCCGGGGCGCTGCCGAAGCGGGCCTGGCACAAGATCACGATCGCAGCGGGGAGCAAGGGGCCGAGGCGGTACGCCTGGGCGTGGCTGCCGATCAACAATGACCTGGGGCCGAGGTGGCAACGGTGGCTGCTGGTCCGTCGCAGCCTCGACGACCCCGAAGATCTGGCCTACTACATCGCGGCGGGCCCGCGGCGGACGACGTTGACGCGACTGGCCAAGACAGCCGGGACCCGGTGGTCGATCGAGGGCGCCTTCGAGTCGGGCAAGCAGGAGGTCGGGCTGGCCGACTACGAGGTGCGGAGTTGGACAGGCTGGTACCGGCATGTCACCCTCTCCCTGCTGGCCCAGGCCGTCCTGGCGGTGGTCCGGAAGCTGGCCGAGGGGCCTCCCCAAAAAAGACGGCAACGGGCCCGGAGCTGATCCGCCTGTCGTCGCCGGAGGTCCGCCGCCTGCTGGTGCGGCTGCTCTGGAGCCGGCTGCCCGAGGCCAGAGAGGTGCTGGAGTGGTCGGAGTGGCGGCGGGCTCACCAGGCGTACGCGCGGCGGTGTCACTACCGGAAGCGCGGGGATGAGCCTCCTGATTAGTTACAACTGTAGTACTAGAGCCGGGTTCCAAGGGGAGGGTTTACACTCCCCTTTCTATTGCGCCACGCAATAGATAATACTTGACCGTTATTGCAAGCGGCAATAACCTTCGTCCGCACGGGCGATGATGCCCGGCGAAACGATGGTGATGGCCGAGGGACGGTTTCGGCTTCCGGAGCGGGAAGCCTGAGTTTTGGTGCAGACGCAAACTGATCTGATCTAGGGACTTGCGGCTGTCTGGCCAGAGGTTTCGGTGCAGTTCTAGTGCAGCTCTTTTAATTCCTTCGTGCAATCTCTCGCCGCAAATCCTTTCGCCGCTTCATGATGTAGTGCCCCCCGTAGGACTCGAACCTACAACCCGCTGATTAAGAGTCGGGTCAGCGGTGTGGCCGTAAGTGGTTTGAAATTAATAGTTTGTGTCGACAAATGGCCGGGTACCGCTTTCTGGGGTTTCTAAAGATTTCCCGTGCTTTCGCAGGGTTTATCAGGGTTTTGCTGCCGGGCAGTGAAACTCGGGGGTGCCGGGACGTGGGCACGTCCACTTCTGATGTACTCCGTTTTAGGTGCTGGACCAAGCCTGTCCGGCCGATTATCCTGACAGGTCTGATAGTGTGCGCACGTTCTACGTAAGAGTCCTGAAAGGCTGGTCTCATGCTCGCACCTATCGACTTCCTCCTGATCACCGCCCTTGAGGAGGAGCGTGACGCGGTGCTGAGTCGCCTGCCCGGTTACCGGCAACTCCCGTCCAGCAGGGAAGACGTCCGCGTCTACTACTCGGCCACCCTCGAAGCTCGGCATGGTGACGGCGTGTGCGCCTATTCAGTGATTGTATGCATGATTGGCATGGGCCGGGTTCCCGCTACCGCCGCAACCACCGACGCGATCAAGCGGTGGTCGCCCGACTACGTGGTTCTAATCGGGATCGCCGGGGGCTTGAAGTCGGCCGGGATCGGCCTCGGGGACATCCTGATCGCGGAGCAAATCGCCGACTACCTGTCTCAGAAGATCACCAAGGACAAAACCGAGATTCGGTGGTCTGCCCTCCCGGTCGATCACCGTCTGCTGGAGTTCTCACGCTCGATCTCGGCCGCAACGTGGCAGGCCGAGATCAAGGAGGCCAGGCCACACAACGATTCTGGGTTGCCCAAGCGGCACGTGGGAACGATCACAACAGGGGATGCGGTCATCGCAGTCAGCGAGATCCTAGAGTCGTTCAAGAATCAAAACTGGCCTAAACTTATCGGCGTTGAGATGGAGGCCGGAGGGGCGGCGGTATCCGCTCACCAGTCAGCACATCGCTGCGGATTCTTCATGGTACGGTGCGTCTCCGATCAGGCCGGGAACAAGGCATCGAAGAGGGTCAAGGCATGGAGGCCCTACGCCTGCGATGCAGCTGCGGCTTTTGCGATCACCATGCTTCGTAGCGGGCCGGTTCCCCCGAAGGATCGTGGAGCACAGCCCGACGACTTGGCCATTGAGATGGGAAAGTTGACGTTCGGGGAACTGGAGACGGTCACCAACTTCGTCGTCGAGCGGCCCGCGAAGCCGGGGGTGGACTATACCCTTCTGGACCCGGACGAGAAGATGAAGCGGAACGGGCTAAGCGAGCGTACCCACGACAGTCTCGTCTTGGGGTTGAGCAAGGTACAGCTTGTCACCCAATACGTCGAGACCGTGACGAAAATCGACGCCCATTTTCCCGACAAGCTCCGGGCCGGCTTCCTGAACGCATACCGCCGCCTGAAGGAGGAGGGCTTAGAGGGCGACGTCTTATTCGACCGACTTGCCGCCTTCGCCTGCAAAAATGATCACCGGACGCGCTACCAGGCGGCGGGGTTGGCGGTGCTGACCTATCTCTTTGAAATCTGCGATGTGTTCGAAAAATGATCGCCCCAACTAAACATATTTCGATAGATATGTCGCTCATCGGCGTTGGGGCTGTGGTGCTACGACAACTGCCTGAGCCGCGCACGATCACGGCACTCTGGGAAGCCTGCCGCCAGATTGGCTCGGTCGGTACGTTCCACCGATTCGTCCTGGCGCTCGACCTACTCTACATCTTGGGAGCGATCGAGCTGAGCGAGGGGCAGATTACAAGGACCCAGCCGTGAGCACCAAAGCTGCTCCCCAGGCCGCCAAGCCCCTGATAGCCCTACCCACCATCGTGCGGATACGGGCGAACCAGCCGACGTTCCGCGAGGTGACATTCGCTGCCGGGCTTCAACGTTATTCTTGCCGAACGGACCAAGGAATCGACGAAGAAAGACTCTCGCAACGGCCTCGGTAAGTCCACGCTGATTGAGGTTATCTCCTTCTGCCTCGGCGCCAAGGCGGAGAAGACCGGCCTCGGTCATGAGGCGCTGAGCGAATGGTCTTTCACGCTCGATATGCACCTTCGTGGGCAGTCGGTCTCGGTGACTCGCGCGACGAGGGATGCGGGGAAGGTCTTCATCGAGGGAGACACGACCGGCTGGCCCATTCCGCCGCGCAAGGATAAGAAGACGGGTCGGTTCTTCCTGAAAGCGTCAGAGTGGATAGGGTTGCTCGGGAATCTCATGTTCGGGCTGCCGTCGGGCGGTTTCGACTCCGACTATACGCCGACCTTTCGCAGCCTGATTTCCTACTTCATCCGGCGGGGCAAGGACGCTTACTCCATCGCTTTCGAGCACTACCGTAAGCAGAAGGAGTGGGACAAGCAGGTGAACAACGCCTTCCTCCTCGGCTTGGCTTGGGAGGATGCGAGCGAGTGGCAGAAGCTCAAGGACAAGAATGCGTCGCTGGAAGAACTCAAGAAGCGCAGAGACAGGGGCTGATCTCGGATCTCATGAATGGCACGCTCGGCGAGCTGGAAGCGATGAAAGTGCGGCTAGAGGCCACCGTTCGACAGGGAGAAGATAGCCTTGCCTCATTTCGGGTTCATGAGCAATACCACGAGCTCGAGGCGACGGCCAACCGCCTCTCTCAGGAGTTCGCCTCCACAGCGAACCGGCTCGTCGCGGAGCGGCAGCTTCTGGGCAACTATCAGGCGAGCCTAGCCGACACCCCGGAGCCGAACGTCGATGACGTGATCGCGGTGTATGAGGAGGCCGGTGTTTTCTTCCCCGAGGCTTCCAGGAAGCGGCTCGAGGACGTCAAGGAATTCCATCGTAAGCTCATCGAGAACCGGCGGCGTTTCCTGTCGTCCGAGATTACTCGCCTGCGGCAATCCATCGAGAGGTTGGATGGTAATCAGCATCGGCTCGACGACGAACGGGCCTCCGTGATGGCAGTTCTCAAGAGTCACGGGGCGCTCGACCAGTTCATGCAGCTCCAGCGTCTGCACGCCGAGAATGTTGCTCAGCTGAGGGCGATCGAGTCGCAGATCGATACCCTGCGGAAGATCGAGGAGGGGAAAAGCAACCTGAGGATCGAGGAAGAGTTGCTCAGGAAGAAGACGCGGAACGACCTCGATGACCGCAAGACCCAGCGCGAAAAGGCGATCCAGATTTTCAACGCCAACTCCGAGGCACTCTACGAATCGCCCGGCAATCTGGTTATCGACCTGGGGCCTTCGGGCTTCAAGTTCGACATCGAAATCCTCCGCTCGCGGAGCGGCGGCATCGGTAACATGAAGATATTGTGCTACGATTTGATGCTCGCCGAGCTGTGGTCGGAGCACAACCCGTCCCCGCGGCTGCTGATCCACGACAGCGTCCTGTTCGACGGCGTGGACGAGCGGCAGATCGCTCATGCTCTAGAATTGGCCGAGCGGAAATCGCGCGAGTGCGGCTTCCAGTACATCTGCACGCTTAACTCGGACGCGATCCCCACGAACGATTTGCCCGACGGCTTTGACATCAACCGGTACGTGCGGCTGACCCTGACGGACAAGACCCCGGCGGGGAGCTTGCTTGGTATGCGCTATTAGGCCTCGGTAGCGTCACCTCAGCCTCCCATCCCCATCTCTGTGAACCCGACCCCTCGGTCGGGTTTTTTGTTGCGTCTAAGGTGAAATAGTGCTTGATCGTTATTGTAATCTGCAATAGTCTCCATCTGCACGGGCGATGATGCCTGGCGAAAGGGATGGATAAACAACAAACTAAAGGATACCTTATGTACGGATTTGATGAATACAGGGATAAGCTGCTGCTCGAACGCCGCCAGACTGTCGCTAAGGGCGATAACAACCTCGCCGTAGGCAACTACTTCACGCATTCCTTTAATATGGGGTGCGGAGATCGCTCGTACATGCAGTGCATCTGGCGTGTCTTGGCACTGACCTCGCAGCAGGTATATGCCGAATGCGTCCTGAATGTTGAAAAGATCGAGGATGTAGATGATAAGTGGAAATACGTTGGCCGCCACCATATGTTTGATCGCGGCGAGTACCAGTTCTACGACGCCTCCGATCTTTTCAGGATGATACTCGAAGAACGCCAGCAGGCACTCGCAGCCGATGCACCCGTAGAAAAGTCGGGTGAGTTTGCAACGGCTGAAGCGGTAGCATGAGTAATAGCCTGATAGCCAAGGCTGGCATGACCAGCTCCGACCTTCGAGCTATCTGCGATTCGCTCAACGGCGAGCACGGCACGGGCGGGCAATCGAAGCTCGCCCGCTTGCTTGACTGGGACCATTCGACTCTCTGGCGGAAGCTCAACGGCAAGTCCCCGATCACCGAGTCCGACGCCCTGGCCATCCAGAAAGCCGTGGAGATGGCCGAAGGACGGTAGCGACTCGTGGAGCGGGGAAGCCGGAGTTTTGCTGCCGCGAGTCCGGCGTACCCTGTGCTCCATTGATCGGCGCTGATATCAGGGGGCGCCGCAATCCCAACGGCTATGGGTTCTTACGCCTTCGCATCGGCGCGAAGGGGTACGGCGAGGCGGGAGTTTTTACTGCCAATGGTAATACTTACAGGACAAGGACTTAAGAGCGATTTCGGACGAGTTTCACTGCCGTTTTGCGACCGCCCCTTAATTCCTTCGGGCAACTTATCGCCCTAAGTGCTTTCCCCGCTTAGATTTAGAGTGCCCCCCGTAGGACTCGAACCTACAACCCGCTGATTAAGAGTCAGCTGCTCTGCCAATTGAGCTAGGGAGGCGGGATAGCTTTGTGGTCGCGTGCACCTATCATGACAGACCCCCCGACGGAATTCAAGACGGGTCGAGGGAGGATTCGCGTTGGCTCAGGCTCCCGGGCCGTCGCTCGGCAGTGCTGGTGGGTCGTGCGAAGGGACTGACGGTGTCAGCTCAAGTCGTAAAGGTCGCGGGGCGTGTCGTGGAGGATGTGGTGCAGGATCGGCGGCAGTTCGTCCTCGTCGTAATAGCCGGCCTCGACCAGGTCGGCCAGGGCCGAGGCCATCGCCTTCTTGACGACCTGGAGCTTGCCGTAGGTCCACTCGGCGTAGTAGGCGTCGCAGAGGAAGCCGCCGACCTTCGTCATCGGCGCCATCTGCACCCGCAGGGACACGATCCGGCGGATCGTCTCAGGGAAAAAGTTGTGCCACCAGTAGCCCGAAACATAAACGTTCGGGAACTGACGAGCCAGGACCGCCGTCTCATGGGTCAGGACGTCCGAGGCCATCATCAGGTCAAAGCGTGCGTTCCCGAAATGGTGGAACGTCCGGGCCATCTCGCTGGTCCAGGTCTCCTGGAACCGCGGGATGCTCTTGCCTTCGCAGATGAAGTACTCGGCCCCGACGGCGATCTGGAACGCCTTGCGGTGCTCGTGGTGCCAGCGCCAGCACGTTCCACGAGCACGAACCGGACCAGGGTGTCGATGTCGTCATCGTGAGAGCGCAGTTGTCTGCCGCTGGCGGCACGGGTGAGAACCGCATCGACCGCCCCATTGTCCGGCGCGACGAACCGCTGCTCGATCGGGATGAAGGTGTTGCTGAACCGGACCGGTCCGGTCACGGTCCGGTCGAGCCAGTCCATGAGGTGTCGCTTCAGATCGGCGGACGAGCCGGGCTGGGCGTCCAGAAGCTGATGCAGGGCGTCGAGATAAGCCCCCCGGGTGGTCCGGCCGACGAAGAAGGGCTCGAGGTCGGTCGCGACCCCGGGGCAGAACAGGTAGTGGGCGTCGAGCATGAAATACGTGCCGCCGGGGATTGGAGTCGGGGTTTCCCCTCCAATGGCGCCGCCCTTCCCGGTTGCACGGTTGCCCAGGCTCGTGACCAGCGTGCGGATGTTGCAGCGGTCGACCAGGAGCGAGGTCGCCCAGTCCGGGTCGCGGCCGGTCCGCTCGACTGCGTCGAGGAGGGTCCGATAGTTCGCCTCGGTCAGCTCGGGAGCGTCGAAGTCGTACAGGTCGCGGAAGATCCGGAACAGACACCAGGCCATCGCCGTATTCCGCATTCGGCGCAGGTAAGGAATCGCGCGGCGGACGCGCTCGTCGACCGGAAGCTTCGGGTCAGCGTCCGAATCGGGCATCCCCACGGCCCGGAGCTCGGTCTGGACCCAGTGATAGCTCATCAGGCTCGCCAGGTCCGGCGCCGAGGCCTGGGCACAACGCACATGGGTGTGGGGATCGATGATCGGCGTCTCGCCGATCATCCGCTCGATTCGCTGAGATAAGCGAGGTTCTGTAGTGAACATTCCGTTAGTCGATCTCGGAGATGACGAGACGCGCCCGGTCCGCCGCGTGGTCATGATGAAGGACGTGTCCCGCAATGTCAATTGTCCATTGGCGGGCAGGTGAGGCAAGGGAGACGTATGGCATCGTCTATGATCCGGACGTCAGCGTTGGGTTTCGAGGCGATTCCTGGTACGATTAGGAAGGAGGAATTAGAGGAAGGGGTAGGGAAGCCCGACCCAACCTGGGGCGCACGGTCCATTTGGTTCGGGAGCAGGCGATGCGTCGGGATTTGGACGAGGCGATCCAGGGGTGGCCGTACGACCCCGAGCCGGGCGAGATCATCGCACGCGAGGTGCAGGCCCGCGACGGCCGAACCGTGGTGCAGGTCCGCGTCGAGCTGGGCGTACTTCAGCTCGAGATGAGCGGCCGGCCCGATGGGACCCGACCGCACGGGTTCGCCACATATCTGGCTTACCTCCGATACCGCGAGGCCTCCGCCGCCTCGAGTGGCGGCGGCGGAACCGGCAAGGGCGATCCCTGGCGGATGTCGCGCGACCATTGTCATCGAGGCCGACCGCGAGTTCGTCCAGTTCTATCACCGAAGGGTCGCCTGGCTCGCCCTGATGCGCTATGATCGCGCCTTGCGCGACGCCGACCACACCCTCGCCCTGATGGATTTCGTTGCCGAGCACGGCATCGACGAGGCGTACATCGCCTCACACGAGCGGTTCCGTGGGCTCGTTCTGTTCCATCGACAGCAGGCCGCCGCGGCCATGGCGCTCGAGCGCCGGCGGCCCGACGAGGCGATCGACATTGTCCGCGAGGCGATCAACCAGATCGATCGACACCATCAGGAATGGTTCGACGGCGCCGATATCGAGGAGTCGCCCAACCAGACCCTGATCGAGCAACTCCAGGTTCTCGAGCATGAGATCCGCAAGAACTTCTCGGTCTCCAAGACTCTTCGCGAGCAACTCGATGACGCCGTCGCCCGCGAGGATTACGAACGCGCCGCCCGGCTCCGCGACCAGATTCGCCGCGGGCCCGCCGATGATCGATCAGGCTCCGTGAGCTGGGTGTGATCCGGCCCATTCCACACGCTCAGACGGAAAGACCGGCCCCTCGACGCAGACGCGGCGGAGGTCGGTCGTGCCGTCGGGCTGGCGGATCGGAGCGACGCAACTGAAACAGGCGCCGAAGCCGCAGGCCATGTGGTTTTCGAGTGAGAGGTCGCAGGGGATCGCGTGCCGCTCGACGATCCGGGACAGGGCCTGGAGCATTGCCGGCGGGCCGCAGCCGACCACCTTCGACGGCCGTTCCCCGCGCTCGATGCGTTCGAGCAGCAGATCGGTCACGAAGCCGTGATGGCCGGCCGATCCGTCATCGGTGGCCAGTGCGACGTCGATGCCGGCGGCCTGGAAGTCGTCGATGCCGGCGGCGAGGCTGGCGTTGCGGACACCGTAGAGCAGCGTCGCGGACGTGGCAAAGGGGACATGGGTCTGATCCGGCCCATAGGTCGCGTGCCCCAGCCACGCGCGGCCCAGGGCGAGAAACGGCGTCTGGCCAATCCCGCCGGCCACGAAGACCACCGAGCCCCCCGCGGGAGGCGGTCCGAACCCGTTACCCAGCGGTCCCCAGACCGGAAGCTGGTCGCCCTCCCGGCAATGCGCCAGGGCGGCCGTGCCGCGGCCCAAGACGAGGTAAACCACATCGATTGCCCAGGGGCGACTCGCCGGGTCGTGGACCACGTCATAAAGGGCGAACGGCCGGCCCAGGAGCGGGTCGGTCGACGTTCGCCCTTTGGACTTGCGATCCCCCTCGCCCTGAGGCAGCGGCCGGATCATCAGGAATTGACCCGGCCGGATCGAGCCGGCCATCGCGGGAGCATCCAGCCGGAGCCGGTAGGTGTCACGGGCGATCGGCAAGTTCTCGACCACGGTCGCGATCCGCTGGGCGGCGGAGGCAGGGCATGCAACATCCAAATCCAAGGGACCGGCTCCTTCGCGACGCGATCAACATCACCGTTAGCCTTCGTTTTCCGGGCCGCGTTCCGGGCCTCCGGCGGGCCGCGTCCGTCGCGGTCCCTGGCCCGCCCGAGGCGGAGACAGATGACGACGTGGCGGCAAGGGACGACGGCCCCGGGGACGGGGACGAGGTCCGGCTGATCCGCTCTCGGAGACGTCGGCGGGTGGGGGCTGCAAGCCGATGATCCGCCGCGAACGGGTGGGCACATGGGGCTCGGAGACCGGCGGAGGAGACGAGGACGAGGATCGCGGCGGTCCCGATGGACGTGGCCGCGGCGGCCGGCCTGGACCCGTTCCCTGACCCTGACCTTGCCGTTGTCCCGACCCTGGTATTGATCGTGGTCCCGTTCCCGGTCCCGGTCCCAACACGGGCCGACCCGCAGTCGGAGCCCGGCGCGGGCCGCGAGGGGCGGGGCCTTCGGAGGCCGCCAGGGGGGGCCGGTTCGTTGTCGATGGCGGTCGACCCGGGCGCCGGGGCGGCGGACCTGACGTCGATCCCTCGCCCTGAGCGATGCTCTCGCCCCGGTCGCGCCGCGGCACGCGGGACTGGTCGCGCCCTTGATTGCGATCGCGATTGCGATCACGGTCTCCCCCGCGGGCCCAGGGCGTGGGGACGGCGATTCCCTGGGCGACCTTTCGAAGCAGACCGACCTCGGCCGCGCTCAAGGGGCGGTAGGCACCGACCGCCAGGCCCTTGAGGACGATCGGCCCGACCGCTATCCGGGTTAGCGACATGACCTTGTGGCCCTGGGCGGCGAACATCCGACGGACCTCGCGGTTCTTCCCCTCGGCCAGGGTCAGCTCCAGAATCGTCGACTCGCCACGGGTCCCGACGACCCGGACCCGGCGGGCTCGGACCTTCCCTTCGGCCAGCCAGACCCCCTCGACGACCTGGTTGAGCACCTCGCGACTGGGACTGCCGGCGACGACGACCCGGTACAGCTTCTCGATCCCGAACCGCGGGTGTGCCAGGCGGTTAGCGAGGGCGCCGTCGTTGGTCAGGATCATCAGACCCGTGCTCTGCTCGTCGAGCCGGCCCACCGTGTAGGTCCGCTCGGGGACCTCGGGCAGGAGGTCAATGACCCGGGGCCGCCCCGCGGGGTCGTGGTTGGTCGAGACGTAGCCCTTTGGCTTGTGGACGGCGAAATAGACGAGCCGCTCGGCGTGAATCTTCTGACCGTCAACGGCCACCTTCTGCACGCTGGGATCGACCCGCGTCCCCAGCTCGCGCACGAGCCGGCCGTCGACCGTCACCCGGCCCTGAAGGATTAATTCCTCGCATCCCCGACGCGACCCGATCCCCGCCTGGGCCAGGACCTTCTGAAGCCGCTGCGGACCGCTTCCGGACTCCGGATCGGCCGAAAAGCCGGGACCAGGTCGGGGACCATTCGTACGAGACCCCGGCCGGCTCGATCCCTGGACAGGACGCTGATGCGGCCGCTGCCGTGGCGGTGCCGTGTGCCGGTTCGATTCGTGAACCTGCTCTCGCCCCTGACCCTGGATCGGTCCATGGCCTGGCTTCCGGTGTGGTCTGGGCTTCGGCTTCTGATTTTGATTCTGGTTCTGACCCGAAGACTGGGGCCGCCCGGGGCGGCCCGGGGCCGGAGTATGTCCCGCCCGGCGCGGGGGGCGTCGTTGGCCCATGGGACGATTCCTATCCGTTGATCAAATCGCAGCGCATGGCGCTCAAGATGTTGGACGCACACGCGTGCGCTCCTCGAAAGAGACCAGCCTTTCATCGTAACGTTGCCGGGCGAGTTGTCCAGGCGCCCGGAGGGCCGGTGCTCCGGTCTACCAGGTCCAGCCGGGCCGGAGCGAGTCGTTGACGACGCAGCCGGCGGGCCATTCGCCGCGTTGGAGGCCGACGACGCACCGCGCCGCCATCTCGGCCATGTCAGCCATCCCCTTGAGGTCAATCCCGCCGATGTGGGGGCTGAAAATAACGTTGGGCGCGTCGAACAGGGGGTTATCGGGTGCGGGGGGCTCGGCCCCTAGCACGTCGAGCCCCGCGCCGGCGAGATGGCCCGCGGTCAGGCTCTCGGCCAGGTCTGGCTCGACGACCAGTCCGCCCCGCGCGGTGTTGACCAGGTACGAGCCCGGGCGCATCTTCGCCAGGCTCGTACGGTTGATCATCCCCTTGGTCTGGGGGGTCAAGGGCGCGTGCAGGCTCACAATATCGGAGGCGGCCAGCAGGGCATCGAGCTCGAGCCGCGCGATGCCATGGCGGGTCTCGAAATCGTCATCGGCGGCAGCGGCGACAGGGTCGAACGCGACCACGCGCATCTCGAACGCCGAGCGCGGCTCGCCACGGCCCGGCCGATCCGGCCCAGACCCACCAGGCCCAGGGTCTTGCCCCGCAAGGGCTGCACGAGGGTCCGGTCCCACCCCCCGGCCCGGATCGTCCGGTCGTTGCCGATCACGTTCCGCGCCAGGGCCAGGACCAGGGCAAATGTCTGCTCGGCCACGCTCCCCTGGTTCGTCCCTGGCGTGATCACCACCGGGATCGACCGGGCGGTTGCCGCCTCGACATCAACGGCGTCGTAGCCGACCCCCGTCCGCGCGATCGCCCGCAGCCGGGGAGCCAGGGCGAGCAATCCGGCATGGATCTGCTCGCCCCCGGCAATGATCGCATCGGCCTCGGGCAGCGCCGCGCGGAGATCGGCCTCGGTCAACATATGGTCGCCCGCCGGCTCGATGAACTGGAACCCGGCGGCAGCAAGGATCTCACGAAACGAACCCGGCTGGTGCCTCAGGTGGCCGGGACCGATCAGGACGTTGGGCATGGTGGGTCGGCTAGGTGGTCGAGGGTACGGGGATGGTCAGAACGCGTTTGGGATTCCGTCCTGAGTTATCCGGCAGCGAGCCGGGCATGTCAACGCCCATCCATCCCCGATCACGCTCGCGCCGGCCGTGTTCCCTCCGGCACCGCGCGGTTGAGAACGTCGGGAATCGCCCCTCGCAGCTCCTGACCCTGCACCGGCGCGTCACTGGCCGACCCCGAACCAGCGCGAGGAAGGAGCCGGTTGACCAGGGCCATGACCTCGGCCAGCTCGTTGGGGCAGATCCCCTCAAGTACCACCGCGAGGCGGGGTGCCCAGCCGACGACGATCTCGGCTTCGCCGTCGCAGACCGCCTCCCAGAGCCGCCGGGCCACGCGACGGGCCGAGATCGAGAGGCCCGGTAAGGTGTCGGACAGCCCGAACCATGTGTACTCCGCCTGGAGATTCCCCTTAAACCAGGCGTGAGTCTGGCCCCCGGTGCGCATCGTGCCGGGGTAGACGCCCGTGACCAGGATATTGTCACGCGCCAGCTCCGCGCGGAGCCCGGCGGTCCACCCCGCCAGCGCGTGCTTGCTGACCGTGTAGGGGACCAGATGCGGCACGCCGAGCTTGCCGCCGATCGAGTTGACGTTCGCGATCCGGCCGAATCCGCGCTCGCGCATGTAAGGCAGGACCGCGAGCGTGGTAAGCACGGCCCCCCAGAAATTGGTGTCGAGCGCGGCCCGGATATCCTCGGTCGTCATCGTCTCGATCGGCCCGACGCCGATGATCCCGGCGTTGTTGATCAGGATGTCGATCCGACCGTGCCGCTCGATCGTCCGATCGACCAGCCGACGGACCTGCTCCGGGTCGGTCACGTCGGTGGGCACCGCCAGGACGCTGGCCGCCCCTGCCGCGAGAATCGCGTCACGAGCGTCGATCAGGGCCTCGATCCCACGCGCCGCGAGCACCACATGCGCCCGCGCACCGCAGCTTCCTGGGCCACGACGAACCCGTGCCCACTCGAGGCGCCGGTGACCATCACCACCCGCCCTTTCAAATCAATCCGCCGCTGAGCTTTACGCCAGGCCCTCACTCCCCAGACCAGCCCCGCCCCCGCCAGCGTTCCCCAGATGATTCTCTCGCGGTTTTGCATGGTCGGGTGTCCTGATGTGTGAAGTGAAGTGAATTGACGGCCGGTTTCCCTGGTTCTATCCGACGGGCATGCAACGACCAGCACACGCCATGCCACCTGAGGCTGTAGCCGCTCTCCAAAATCCGGCCTCGCTGGCCCCGGGAACCGGATGCACGTCTTGCGGGGAGCCAGCGAACTCCTACGATTGTCAATGAAGCGGCGGCTCAGGCAAGAGTTCTGTCGTTCTGGTGCGGAGCCGGCTTCGACTTCGAGGACCATCCTCGCCGTGAGAGCCACGATCGACCGACCCTGTTCGCGACTTCGGCCCCCAGCCTTCACGTTGATCGAGGTCCTTGTCGTCATCGCCGTTATCGCCATGCTGACCGCCCTGCTCTTACCGGCGGTCCAGGCCGCGCGCGAGGGAGCGCGGCGGATGCAGTGCGCGAGCAACCTTCGACAGATCGCCCTGGCGATGCAGAATTATCAAGCGGCGGCTGAATGTTACCCTCCCGGCGGCCTCCCTTCGAGGCGCCTGAGCCTGCTGGCCAACTGTGGCGGCCTGGGAAGTTGAAGCGCCCATTCGCGAATGCTCCCTTACCTCGAACAGGGGCCGCTGTACGATGCGATCAACTTCCAGGTCTGCAACATCAACGATCCAATCACCCAGCGTATCAACGCAACCGTCGTCCGGACGCGGCTTCACACGTTCCTTTGTCCTTCGTCCCACCTCCCGGCAAGTGAGATCAACGACTGGAGCATCCCCGCGCCCGGGAACAATTATTTCGCGTCCCTCGGGCCATGCCTGAACCTGGATGGCCACGCGGAGAATAGCCCTCCGAACGGGGCGTTCATGTGGGGAGGGAACGTGATCGGAGTCCGTGACGTGCGGGATGGTACCAGCCAGACGATTGCGTTCGGCGAATGGCGGACAGGTGATTTCAACGGATCAACGCTCTCGGTTCCTCAGGATGTGATTCCCGTCGCCGGAGTTTACCCGAGCGGAGCGACGCGCTCCGATGACGCGCGAATGACCATGCCCTCCGGCGCCTTGGGTTTTCAGGCGTGGCTCGACACGTGCGCAATCCGAGCCAGCGCGACGAACAACCGCTCCTGGATCGGCGAATCCTGGAGCTTCGGCTTTATGGGTGAAGGCCTGGGCAATACCCTCCTGCCTCCCAATCCGCCTTATCCGAACTGCGAGATCGTGAACAATGCGCCCGGCGGAACCGGACAGGACGACTTTGATGGATGCGGCATGTACGGAATGAGCAGCTTCCACCGGGGCGGCGGCAACGTCGCCCTGTGCGATGGCTCGGTCCGTTTCCTCAAGTCGAGTATGAACCGACAGACCGTCTGGAAGCTTGGCTCGCGCGACCAGGGGGAAACCCTGTCCTCGAACGAGTATTGAGTACTCGACGCGCCCGGGCCACGCAAATCGTCCCCGGGTCTGGAAACGCTCCGGGACCTGAGCGACGACCCTCATGTGTTGCCTCAGACGAATCATGAAGACGCCCCAGCCCGATCATAGGACGACTCCTCACGGAGTGAGGTCAACAGGCCTCCGTCACTTTCGCCTCACCACGCCTGGTCGAATTCAAGCAAGAGAACTCCTGCGTGGTTCGCACCCCTCCATGACCGGGCTGTACCGGCGAAGCGCCGATTATAGCCAAGGGAAACACCGTCGGTTGATTTGGCCGTCGCCAGCGGTTAGCTTCGACTGGCATTGCGAGAGAACTCTGGCGAAAGAACTCATCAAGAACCACGAGGGAACAGACCGATGGGAGCCGATGCCCGCCTGGCCGAGTTGAAGCTGGAGCTGCCCCCCGCACCCAAGCCGGTGGCCACGTATGTGACCGCCCTGCGAGTCGGCGACTTGCTCTATGTTTCAGGGCACGGCCCGCTCCGTCCTGATGGCAGTCTGCACACCGGCAAGGTCGGGGCCGACGTGAGTCTCGAGGACGGCAAGGCCGCTGCCCGTCAGACCGGGCTGGCGATCCTCTCGACGCTCCGGTCGCATCTGGGTTCGCTCGACCATGTCGTCCGGCTGGTCAAGGTGCTGGGGATGGTCAACTGTACCCCCGAGTTTGTCGATCAGCCCAAGGTCATCAACGGCTTTTCCGACCTCATGGTCGAGGTCTTCGGTGAGGCGGGTAAAGGTGCCCGAAGCGCGGTCGGCATGGGCTCGCTCCCCGGCAACATGGCGGTTGAGGTCGAAGCCATCTTCCAGATAATGGATTGAGCGGAGTCGACCCAAACCGGGCCGACCCTTGAAGAGCGAGCCTTTTCCCATGCCTGAATCCAGCGGCCGACTTTCGGGACGCGGCTGTCTGATCGTCGGGGGAACCGGGGGAATCGGCCTGGCGACCGCCCTCCGGTTCCTCGACGAAGGGGCGCGCGTGGTCGTCTCCGGCCGGTCGCCCGACGAGTGTGACGAGGCGCGGCGCCAGCTTGATCGTCCTGGATTCGAGGCGGTCGCGGCCGACGTGACCGAGGAATCGGCCGTCGATTCGCTGCTGGCCGCGACCCTGAGCGTTCTCGATGGCCGGCTCGACGTCCTGTTTCATGTCGCCGGGATCAGCGGGCGGCGATTCGGCGATGGCCCGCTCGACGCTTGCACCCGTGCGGGGTGGGAAAGCGTGCTTGCGACGAACCTCACCGGAGCGTTTCTGACCAACCGGGCCGCGGTCCGCCAGATGCGGACGCAGCCGATCGACGCATCGGGACTTCGAGGTTCGGTCCTGAACCTGGGCTCGGTCCTGGCCGAGTCGCCGGCGCCGGAGCATTTTGGCACGATTGCTTATGCCGCGAGCAAGGGGGCGCTCCGCTCGTTGACCCTGTCCGCAGCGTCGGCCTACGCGCGGGAGCGCATCCGGTTCAACCTGATGGCCCCTTCCCTGATCGCCACGCCGATGTCGGCGCGGGCGATGGGCGACCCATCGATCCGCGCGTACCTGGCTGCGAAGCAGCCCCTGGCCGGCGGTCCGGGTACTCCCGAAGACTGCGCCGAGGCCGCCCTTTTCCTCTGCGCTCCGGCGTCCCGGTTCATCACCGGCGCGATCCTGAACCTCGACGGCGGCTGGTCCGTCTGCGAGAAATATCACGATGAATGATCATGACAGTTCATCCCGCGGCGATGTCCTGGACCAGTACCTCGGCGCAGCCCACGCTGCCCTGAGGTTGATCGAGGCGAACGAGCTGTCGCCGATCCGCCAGGCGTCGGAACGGTTCGCGCGGTCGATCCTGATCGGTCGGCTGGTCCACGTCTTCGGCACGGGGCACTCGCGGATGTCGGTCGAGGAGATGTTTCCGCGTTACGGCTCGTTTCCGGGCTTCCACCCGATCGTCGAACTGTCGATGACCTATCACAACCCGGTCGTCGGCGCGAACGGACAGCGGCAGGCGATGTTCCTGGAGAACGTGCAGGGGTTCGGCCCGGTCTTATGGCGGAACTTCGCCGTCACGCCCGAGGACTGCCTGCTTGTGATCTCGAGCAGCGGCTGTAGCGCCGCGACGGTTGACGTGGCGATCGAGGCACGTCGGCTCGGTTTGTATGTCGTGGCGCTGACTTCGATGGCGCATGCCGGCGTCTCGACTGCGAAGCACCAGAGCGGGCGCAAGCTCCACGAGGTGGCCGACCTGGTGCTCGACCAACATGCACCAGCCGGCGATGCGTCGGTATGGGTCGATGGGTTGGAAACGCCGGTCTCGCCTCTCTCGACCCTGACGGGCTGCACGGTCATCAACCTGATCAAGGCCGAGGTCGCACGACGACTGACCGAGGCCGGGCGCTCCGCCCACAGTCCTGACCGCCGCCTGCAATCTTGGCGGCGATACCGAGCGGAGCCGCAGCGCTGTTCGAGGCGACGTATGATGAGTATCGACGCCGCGTGGGGGTCCTGTACCGTTGAGTCAAGGCTCCGAAACGAACACCTTGACGTCGGGGTGCATCGTGTAGAGCCGGTCACCGGTTTCGGTCGACACGAGCACGGCGCTCGAGCAGTTGCCCGTGACGATCGGGTTGCCGGGATATTTCTCCCAGTGGATCAGGTCGCGAGAGCGGGCGATGTCGGTCGTCCAGTCGGCCCAGGGATAGCGGCTGTTGGCGTGATAGAAGGCATAGTAAACACCGTCGCGTTTGATGACCTGGTTCATGGCCACCGCTGCCCGGTCGTAGGCCTCGGGCCCGCAGGCCAGGACAGGCTCATCCTGCACGTTGGTCCAGACCATTCGGTCGCTGCGAGGTGGCGAGCCAGACCCCTTGGTCGCGCCGTTCGTAGAAGAGGTACCAGGTTCCGTTCTCGAACCAGATGGTCGGTGTCCCGTACGGTCCGGCGGGAATCGGCGAGCCGTTGCGGAGCCGGACGTCGAGCGGCCCGAGCTCGTCCCAGTGTCGGCCGTCGGCTGAGGAAAGCTGGTGGGCGATGTCGTTCTTCCCCTCGGCGAACATCAGGAACTTGCCGTCGTTGCGGACGACACAGACGTCCTCGACCCACCCTTGGTCAAAAATCGGGATTTCCCGGGTCGCGGCTCCAGTGCAGGCCGTCCGTCGAGATGGCGTGTCCCAGAAGTCGGTTCGGCGAGCGGTCCTCGTTGTAACCGGTGTACCAGAGGTGGTACATCCCGTCGTTGCGCAGGATGAATCCGCGCTCGCGAATCTTGCGGTCCCAGGCATGATCTCCGGCCGCCTCGAAGACCGGTTTCGCTTCCAACGGTTTCCACTTCACCAGGCTCCGGGGAAACTCGTCGCCGAGGACCGTTTCCAGACCCGAGCCGAGCAAGACCAGTAACGGGAGCCCCGCCAGGGCCAGAACGAGCGTGAGACGATGGCGCATGGGCAGTCGATCCCGAGTCTCGGTGGAAGTTCCCAAACCGTCGCCTACTCTATCGCCTCGACTCCGACCGTACAAGCGGCCCACCCACCTCGCTCATCCCCCCTTACGCGCGTGTCTTCACCTTGCGTTCCCGTTCTCCGGCGGTTAATCTGGGTCCATCACCTGACCGGGGCGGTAGCTCAATTGGGAGAGCGTCGCGTTCGCAATGCGAAGGTTGAGGGTTCGATCCCCTTCCGCTCCACTGAATTTCTGTCGCGATGAAGCGACGCCTTCTCGTCCTCGATATCCACGATAAGTTGACTGGAAGGCACGGAGCGAAATCCGGCCGGGGGCCGTCGTGGGTTCCTGCCTGAAGAACAAGCTCCGCGATCGCCGCGCGGCACGCCAAAACCGGCCGCCGCGGACTCGTGAGGGAAAAGAAGCTATCGGTGCGCGCGGGAGCTTCCCGCCCCTTCACAAATCATTTTTTACGAGTGGGACCGCGGCAGGCCGGCCGCCGAGGGGCAGGTGGGACGGCGGTCGGTCCTCGATACAAGGCGACACGTTTCAGTCATGACGCAACACAAAAGGAAGTCCGGCCTGGACCGGCTCAAAGACGCTCATACACACCCTCAGCACATCATGGATCGGAAAGACGCACAGCGCATGCAGGAGCATCAGCAGAAGCTCGACACCCTCGACAGCGAGTTCTCAGCCCTGAAGACCGCGCTGGTTCAGGGGGAGACGGAGACGGGTGATATCAAGGCCGAGATGGATCGACTGAGGGATTCCGCCCGTTCCCTTGGCCTCGCGCTACGCGACCTGAAAACGGGGATCGATCAACTGAGTGGCCACCCCGATCCGGCGACCAGCGGCCCAGATGCACCGCCGTTGGACGGCGTCTCCGCACAGACACTGACGGAAACGCCCGATCAGAACGGGGTCGCCTCCGACGGAGAACTTACCACGCCGACACAAACCCTCTCCGTCGGTCCGGGGTTCGACACCACGCAGGATGTGACGCATCCCGCGACCGCTCTGGGCCCGGCCTCTCCGTCCCCATCGATGCACTCCTTGATCCTCGCCCATCCCGAACCCTCCGGCCCGACCGGCGTGCACGTTACAACCGGTATCACTTCCCTGCCCGTCGACGGACCCGTTGCGCCAACCAGCGAGGCCCGATTCGCGGTTTCGGAATCGACCGTCGATCGGAACGCTCATGGCAACGATCCGAGTCAGCAAACCCAGTCCCTGACGACCCATGAACTCGTCGGCAGCATGGATGAAGCCCCGATCGCGGTCGAGTCGACCTCGGTTCAATGGATTTCATCGACTGGGCACGCCACATCAGGGCGTTGGCCCTCCCAGCCTCATGAACTAACCACCGACATCCCGTGGGTCGATGCGCGTGACCCTGCGTGGTCGGGTCGGTCCCGGGCGCCGGCTCCGTCCGACCTCGACCTGAACCGCGAGATCCCCCGGCAGCGTGCCCTGCAGCAGGCGATGGGCGAGACCCAGGGCCTTCTGAACCAGTTCGTGCGCCGCGTCTCCGTGCTCGAGGCTGAGAACCGGCAGTTTCAGTCTAACTTGCGCAGGCTCAATCAGGGCGCGGTCGAGCATCAACCCAGCGCCCTGAACTTCGGTGTGTCGCTGTGATGGACGAGGGCAACGAAGGTGACGGCATGTCCAGGTGGCACTTCCGTTCGTCCGCCGTCTCCTTATTTAAACAGAGCCACTCTTGCGGCCGAACGCGCTGGAACGGGACAATGTTCGGGAACTGACGTCGTGGTTCGCGGCTGCTCGCGATCGGCCCGTTGATGTGCCCGTCATGAAGTTCGACAGCTATTATTCGGGTGTGCTCCTGATCGCCGTGGCCACCTCGCTCGCGGTGCTGGGGCTGTTCGTCTTCCGTCGGCTGCTGGCCTCGAGCGACCTGATCTCGACGCACGACGTGGGCGGCTACCTGCTCTCGGTCGTGGGGACGATGTACGCCGTGATCCTGGGCCTGATCGTGGTCGACGCGCTCGGCCGGTTCCAGGAGGCGCTGCGCGGCGACGGAGCGCGAATCAAACGCCCTGGCCGACATCATCTTCCTTGCCAATAACCTGCCGCGCGATAAGCGCGCCCAGATCCACAAGCTGGCACTGGCGTATATCGACCTGGTCATCGAGGACGAATGGCCCGTGATGGATCAGGGCAAGTTCAACATGGAGGCCCGCCAGACCGCGGTCGACCTGATCGACACGGTGTCGGCCTTCGAGCCCAGGACCGAGCGCGAGCAGGGCCTCTATGCCGCCCAACTCGGCGCCCTTTGCGAGTTCTGGAACGGCCGACGCACCCGGATCGTCACCGCCGGCCACGGGATTCCCGCCCTGGAATGGGTCGTGCTCATCACGGGCGGTGTCATCACGATCCTGTTCACCTATTTCTTCAAGCTCGAGCACCTGAAGATCCAGGTGATCATGACGGCGCTGGTCGCCACGATCATCTCGCTTTGCCTTTACCTCGTCCTGATGTTCGGCTACCCGTTCTCGGGCGACCTGAAGGTGGATCCATCGGGATTCCGGGTCTCGCAGGCGATCGTCGCCTACGAGGACGGCGGGTCGTCGCCGGGGCTCGCGCTAGGGGATCGGGATCAAGGCGTGCGCTCGACCCGGATCTGTTCCAGGACCCGCAGGGCTTCCTCGACGTGCCGTCTGGTCTGGAACTGGGACGAGAAGACGTGGCGGACGACCCCTGCTCTGTCGATCAGGTAGGTGACCCGGCCGGGGAAGATTCCAAACGTCTTCGGGACGCCGAATCGGTCGCGGACTTCGCCGCTGGCATCGCTCAGGAGATGATATGGCAGCCGGTTCCGCCCGGCGAACCGCTGGTGTGAGGCGACCGAGTCGCCGCTGATCCCGATCACCTCGGCCCCTGCCGCCCTGAATGCCTCGTGGCTATCGCGGAACGCGCAGGCTTCGGCCGTGCAGGCGGGGGTGCTGTCCTTGGGATAGAAAAAGAGGACCACCTCGGCGCGGTCGCGGAACTGGCTCAGGCTGACCGGCGTTCCATCAGCCGAGGGAAGCGTGAAGTCGGGGCGACGTCGCCCGCCCGGATGCTGTGACTCGATGTTGCCATGACGATAGTCTAGTCATCGCCGGGCCGATCGGCAAAGATTGAAGCAAAGGCGATGGGATCTGAGCGGGGTACCGGACTCCCGATCCCATTCGCCTCGCACGCTCACGGGCGTTTTTCCGACCGGCCAGACAGACCGACAGACCAGTGGCGACGGGCGATGGTGACCGACTATTACGCGATGCTCGGAGTGGACCCGCGAGCGGATCGGGCCGCGATCGAGGCTGCGCCTCCAGCGGAATCAACCGGTCTGGTCGTCGGGAACGCGAAACCCGAAGAATAAGCATACGTATCAATCGTACCTCGACCAGATCCCCACCCTGCGGCGGACCCTGCTAGGTGATTCGATCGTGCGCGCGGCGTATGACGCCGAGCTCGCCGCGGCGCGTCGAGCCGAGCGCGACGCCCGGCTCGAGCGGCTCGAGCAGCTTGTTCGGCTCCGAGGAGCCAAGGGAGGATTGACGGACACGGATCGAGCGATCCTCCACGACGAAGCGGTCAAGCTTGGCCTCGATCAGACGGACCTTTCGCTCCTGATCGCTCCCTACCCCGACCGGCCCGAGGTTGCCGCGCCGGCCGATGAGCCCGACGTTGATCCACCGTCGGATGTGCTCGATCCCACGACGCGTCGCCAGCTTCGCGTGGCGCTCGATCACCTGCGGCGCCGCGACCTGTACAACGCGCTGGGGCTCGTTCCCGACGCGCCTCCCGCCGCGATCGCCGCCAGGGCCGACGAGGAACGCCGGCGATGGATGCAGAAGACCCAGGTGACGGCCGAGAAGACGGCCTGGCTCGAGGTCGTCGCCCTGGCTCAATCGCACCTGGGTACCCCGGCCCCGCGGCGAAATATGACCGGACGCTTGAGCTCGAGCGTGAGGAAACCCTGATCGGCTCGATCGCCTTCGCGCTCAAGGGCCTGGCACGGCTCGATTCGGGGACCCGCTCGGCCTTGCACGTCGAGGCCGCCGCACTGGGGATCAGCCCGGATCGGGCCGATCGGCTGATCGCGCGATGCGGCCGGAATCTGGGGGTGTCGCTCGACGCGGGCCTGGCGTCGAGCGAGAATCCCGCGGCGCATTCGGAATCCCGTCAGCGCATCGACCCGGTATCGCTTTCTGAGGTGCCGGAGCTGTGGCGGCCTGACCGATTACGCGCAGGCGGCCCGGGGAGGTCCCGAGGCATCGGTCTGTCAGCACTGCCGGGCTTCGCTTCGCTGGGACTGCCCACTCTGCCGACGGCAATACTGGATCGACGAGCCGCGGTGCGCCTGTGGGTTCCGGCTCATGGACCGCGAGCCTTTGATCCGCCACTTCGAAGCCGCGCAGCAGGCGTTTCGCGCAGCGACTTTCACACGGCACATGCCGAGCTCGAGCGAGTCCAGGAAATCGCTCCCGCGCACGTCGGAGCACGCAAGGGTCTGGGCAAGGTCCGCCAGCGCGTTGCCGAGATCGAAGGAGCACGCGCCGCCCTGGCGCGCGCTCTGGCCGGCGCCCGTCTGGTCGCGGCAAGGAAGGCGCTCGCGGCCTGGGAGCGGCTGGTCGATCCGGCAGCGTCCGATGTCTCGAGCGCCCGCGAGACCCTCGCTCGCGCCTGGCGCGACGCCGAAGCCCTAGCGGCCCGGGCCCGGCTGGCCGAGCAGGCCGATCCCGCCACGGCGCGTTCGCTTTACCGACAGGCGCTGGCCCTCGCCTCGGACTGGCCCGAGGCTCGCGCCGGACTGTCGCGATGTCCTCCCGACCCTCCCCGAGACCTGGCCGCCGAGCTCGCGGGGACCGGGGACCGTGTCCGTCTGTACTGGACTCCGCCGGTAGACGATGACCTTGGCCCGGTCTCCTTCGCCGTCCTCCGCAAGCCGGGCGGACTTCCCGCGCACCCTGGCGACGGGCTCAAGATCGCCGACGTGAACGAACCAACTTTTGAAGATGCAGGAGTTGTTTCGGGCCAGACGTATAGTTTCGCCGTGCGCAGCGTGCCGCAGGGGGAGTCGCCTCGATCGCCGCGGTCGCGGTGGGACCGATTCCGGTACTGAGCGACGTGCGCAACGTCAAGGTCATGGTTCGCAGCCGGAGAGTTGACCTATCGTGGTCCCTTCCCAGCGAGGCGATCGACGTGCGGGTCTTGCGGACGCGGGGAGCGGCCGCCAGCGGTCTCAGAGACCCCGAAGCGCAACGCATCGACGCTCTTCGCGACGGGGCGCACGACGCGGATGTCACGGACGACCGGATTTATCACTATGCGATCCATGCCATCTATCGGCTGGCCGACGGGAGCCTCATGCCCGCGCGTGGCGTTCACGTCAGCGCACGTCCGCATCCGCCGGTTCTGGCTCCTGCCGCGCCGCGCTGAGCCAAAACCCGGGAGGCCGGGTCCGCCTCGCCTGGGACGAACCCGCGCGGGGATCGGTCAAGGTCCTCCGCACCCTCCGGCCCCTCGCCCTGCCCCCCGGCGACCGGATCGCCCTTGACGCCGCCGAGGCGCTGGCACGGTCGCAGGACGGACTCTGGCTCGAACCGATCGACCCGGATCACGCGATCGACCCAGCGCCGCCCCCGATGGGAATCTGCGTCTATACGCCGATGACGCTTTGGGACGGCGTTTACACAGTGGGCCATCCCGCAACCTATTCGTGCGTTCCCGATCCTTCGGAGCTGCGCGCGACCCGGTCGGGATCGGGATCAGGTCATGCCGCTCGGGTCCACCTGCGATGGCGATGGAGTCCCCAGGCGAGCCAGACCCTGGTGGTCGCCCGCGCGGGGGCCGCGCCGGAGGGTCCTCATGATCCCCAGGCGCAGGTCTTCCGGGTCCACGAGGGCGAATACGGCCGCCAGGGGCGCTTTGTCTTGACGCTACCTAACGGCGATACTGAGCACGAGCGCGGCCCGTGGCATGTGCGGGTCTACAGCGCTGCCCAGGTGGGTGCCGAGACGATTGTCTCACCGGGCCCTCGAGCCGACCGCGGCCGTGGTATTGCCTGGTCCGAACCCAGAGGTGACCCTCGCATACCGCTTCCGACGGACGCGGTTTCCGGGCCGTGGCTGGACACTCGTTTTCCAGACCGATCCTCCCGGCGTACCCATACCGGCCAGCGTGCTGGTCGTCCATCCCCGGACCGTCCCCCTGGCCGTTGATGACGGCCAGATCGCCGCCAGCTTTCCTCCCGCCCGCGATGGCGCGACCTTCCCGATCGATCCCGCGATCGACCTCCAACACGACCGCGCTCGCGTCTTCACCGATCCAAGGGTCGAGCCCGACGGCCTCCCGCCGATCCGGCTCCGTCATCCGGAGACCGACGCCACGCGCGTCTGAAATCGCGGGCTGATGCCCGAGGTCGCCTCCCCGGGACGGTTCCGTTCCCGAGTCGGTTTGTCGACGAGGTCCGCCACCGCGCGGATGGTATCTTCACGCGCGCACATTGTTCTCGATCGAGCGCTGTCTTACTGGGGACCGTACGCGCGGCACTGATTCGATCGAACCTGGGTCAACAAACGTCCGCCTGATCGTAAGGCCGCCGCCATACGCCTCGCCTATCGAGCGCATGGCGGCGGCCTTGAAGCCGACCCGGCAAGAATTCAGGGATTGGGCAAGGCGGCGGGTCAGACCTGGAACGAACTGCCGCAGCCGCAGCTCTTGACGACGTTGGGATTGTTGAAGACGAACCCGCGCTTTTCGAGGCCGTCGTAGAAGTCGACAACGGTGCCGTCGAGGTAAGGGTCGAACTTCTTGTCAACGGCCAGCTTCACGCCGTGGACGTCGACGATCCGGTCGCGCTCGCTGGTGGTGGTATCGAAGTTCAGGCTATAGGAAAAACCACTGCAGCCTCCGCCCTGAACACCGACGCGAAGGACGGTCTCTTCGGGGAGGTTCTGCTCGTTGATGATCTTCTTGACCTCGTCGGCGGCCTTCTCGCTCAGTGTCACGCCCATCGGGGTGAGTCTCCTTGACAGACAGACAGATCGGTCTGGGGACAATGAAAGCGCCTGGGGCCGACTCATCGGGCCCGTTGGCATAATGGTATCATACCCGGAAGTTCAAGCCCAGACTGCGCCTTTGCGAAGCGATTCCACGGCAGCGGCGACGGTGTCGATGGCGAAATCGACTTCCTCGGCGGTATTGAACCGGCCCAGGCCGAACCGGAGGCTGGCGCGGGCGATGGATTCGTCGACGCCCATGGCCCGCAGGACGTGGCTCGGCTCGGGATTGGCCGACGAGCACGCAGCGCCCGAGCTGACCGACACGTCGCGCAGGGCCATCATCAAGGGCTCGCCCGCGACACCGTCGAAGCTCAGGTTGAGGTTGCCCGGCAGTCGTTCGGTGGGATGACCATTGAGCCGGACCGTCTCGGCGCCCAGCCGCCCGGCCAGTCCCGCGTGCAGCCGATCCCGGAGTTCCAGGAGCCGCGACGCCTCGTTCGGTCGCTCGGCGACCGCCAGGGTCGCGGCCGCGCCCAGGCCGGCGACCAGGGGAACGGCCACCGTCCCGCTGCGAAGCCCCCGCTCGTGTCCGCCGCCGTCGAATAAAGGAGTCAGGCGGACCGGCCGGTCGCCCCGTCGAACGTACAGCGCACCAATCCCCTTCGGGCCGTAAATCTTGTGGGCGGAAAGGCTTAATAGATCAATCGCGGCATCTTCGACATCGAGCTCGACCTTGCCGATGGCCTGGGTGGCGTCGGTGTGGAAGACGATTCCGCGGGCGCGGCAGACCTGGCCGATGGCGGCGATCGGGTTCAAGGTGCCGACCTCGTTGTTGGCGGCGATGACCGAGACCAGCACGGTCCGATCGGTCAGCGCGGCCTCGATCAACGCGGCGGAGACCTGGCCAGTCGGGTCGGGGGGGACGATCGTCAACTCCCACCCCTCGCGGGCCAGGCGCTTCAAGGGGTCGAGCACCGCCCGATGCTCGACGGCGGTGGTGACGAGGTGGTTGCCGCGCCGTCGGAGCGAGGCGACGACCCCTTTCAGGGCGAGGTTGTTCGCCTCGGTGGCTCCCGAGGTGAAGACGATCTCCCGGGGCTCGGCCCCGATGGCTTCGGCGACCTCGTCGCGTGCCTTGTCGACCGCGGCGGCGGCGTCCCAGCCGTATCGGTGCGCCAGGCTCGCGGCATTGCCGTAAATCGTGCTGAAATACGGCAACATCACCTCGAGCACCCGCGGGTCGGTGCGGGTCGTGGCGTGGTTGTCAAGATAGACAGGCAAGGTCAGCACGTTTGGACAGCCGCTCCCGCCCGCCCGGCCGTTTTGTCTGGGGTTGGGCCGCTGGCTCGTTTTCCATCGTAGTTGGACTTCCCTCGTCTGACAAGACGCGGAACAATAGCCGTCACAGGTCGGAGTCAAACCGGAGCGGAGCGGAACGGAGCGAAGCGACACGACGCGACCATCCATCGCAAGGAGGCAACGATGGCGTACGACAAGACGCAGGCGACGGTGGAATTCAACCGATGGAGCGAGAGCTACGACCGATCGATCCTGCAATGGCTGCTGTTCGGGCCGTCGCACCGTGCCCTGGCGCGTCGGATCAGGGCCCTGGCGGGTGATCGAGCCGATCCGGATCCTGGATATCGGCTGCGGAACGGGTGTGTTCGCGGCCCGCCTGCGCGAGGCGTTTCCGGCGGCGCGGGTCTGGGGCGTGGACCTCGTGGCGGGGATGCTGACCAAAGGGGCCACGCGGTGGCGGGCCCATGCCGGCGTGGTCCAGCCGCTCCAGGGCGACAGCGAGCGTCTGCCGTTCGCAGCCGGTTCGTTCGACATCGTCACCTGCGCCAACAGCTTTCACCATTACCCGCACCAGGACCGCGCGGTCGCTGAGATGCACCGGGTGCTCCGCCCGGGGGGACACCTCCTCCTGATCGACGGCTACCGCGACGCTCCCTGGGGCTGGTTCATCTACGACGTCTGCGTGGCGGGGGTCGAGGGCGACGTCCACCACGCGTCGTCGGCCCGGATGCGGACCCTGTGCGCCCAGGCGGGCTTCCTGGCCGTGGCCCAGAAGGTCCACCGCGGCCCGGCCCCCTTTCTGCTCACCGAGGCCGTCGCCGCCGAGCCGGTGTTGGTCATGGTCAACGTCCCCCCCGCGCCCACTTCCGCCGCGGCTCGCGAGCTGGCCGCGCACGAGGAATCGAGCCAGTCGCGATTCGATTGAATCGCCCGCGGGATCACGAGGCCGATGCTCAGGCGCACGTAGTGCTCACACCACATCCGCCTGAACATCAAATCGTGCCGCGACGAAATATTTTAAATTCAGCTTGACAAAACCATCGAAATCGATACAGTGGAGCTATAAGCGATTCTTTATAGATCTCGCCGCCCTTGATCATTGTTTGCGGGCATGCAAGATGAAGGGGCAGTCAATGAGTGAGTATAGTCCGCCAGTCCGCCAGTCCGCCAGTCCGCCAGTCCGCCAAGTATTCTCCATCACCATTCCCCGCCTCATAATCTTCGAAGAGTCTTCCTGTCCCTACTCCTCGGAGGATGCTTCGCGCTCGGTATACTTGCGTTTTTGAGCATGCGAGCAGGCTCTCTCGCTTCGGGGATCTCCATGCTGAGAGGGCAACCGCTCGTGGTTGCGAACCCCGCGTCTCGCTCGGCGCGTGTGAAATTCACCGCGCTTATTCCATTCAAATTCCTATCAAGAACATTGCGGATCATGACTTGCGAATTCTGGGTTTCAAATCCTCGTGCGACTGTGTGGGGCTTGGAGGTCTCCCGCTCACGGTCCACGCGGGACGTTCCGCCTCGCTGCCTTTCCGGATCAAGGTGACCCGGCCCCCCGGGCTGTTCGCCAGGACCATTCGACTCTTCACCGATTCCACCCGGCAGTCTGAAATCGAACTTACCATCGACGGCGTGGCTATCGAGACTTTGATGGAGTCAAAGGACCGTCAGTGATCCCCGCAATGACACAGTCCAGGGGTTCATGGTATCTCTGGCCGTTCGCTGTTTCTGTTGATCTGGCATCCACGACCTTTGACCAAGGAGCGACATCGATGAATCGATTCCGGCGTTTGTGGGCGATCCTCCTGCTTTCCCTGGATTTCTCGACCGTGGCGCTCTGGGCCGTCACGGGAACCTCGACGGCCTTCTTCGCGATGACCTTCGCTCCGAAGAAGGCACGAGCAGACATGCTTGGCTTTTGTGCGAACTGCAATTCGTTCGGTGAAATCGGGAGGGTTGCGTGCGTCTCGTTTCCAACCACAAGTGGACCGAACTACACGTACTACGGCAATCCGTGCTCGCGCACGTATTGCCTCTCGTTCTCGTATAGTAAAATAGCAGTGTGTCAACAGTAGGGTCCATGCCGGCGCGAGCGGCCCGCCGGGTGGCGTTTCATGATCCGGCCTGATCTCGAGCATGGAGAGATCGCGAACCGAAGGATGCGACGGGCCTCGGGCCGTCTGTCTCGTGATTCTTAGACCGCTTAGACGTCACCAGTCTTGCATGGGAATGCACCATGACGTTGCACTCTTCGGCGAGTCCGCGGATCGTTCGATCCTCGGCCGGGTGGCGCTCGCGCGTACTCGTGTCCAGTTGGACCGGCACGTCGGGCCGGTCATCGGCCTCGGAAGTCCGACTCGACACGGCCGAGGCGTCACGCGTCTGGGCCCGTTATAAGAGTGAGATCGCCAGGCTGTCGGCACGTCTGGCCAACGTGCGGGCGGAGGCCCATTATGAGAACTCGTTGATCCAGAGCAACGAGTCCGCGGCGCCTCATGAGGTCAAGCATGAGGCCGGCGATCTCGCGTGCGTCCTGAGCGGTGATCAGGCGAAGATCGTGGACTCGTTCACGGCGAAGCTGGCCGGAGACGACCGAGACCGGCGCAAGCAGGATGAGACCCGGAATCCGAATGTCAAGGGGCGCCGCTCAAGCCTCGGGGTCTTCGGAGGTCCGATCTTCCCCACGGGCGAAGGAGCGCCACCGTGAGAGGGAAGGACGTTTTCCTCGCCGATCAAACGACGGCGAGCCTCGCGGGGACCAACAAGGCTGGTGGCAAACTCCGCCTCAGGACGCGGGACACGACCAGGTCGCCTGTGTCGCAGAAGCACCAAGACGAGGTTCGCATGCGGTTCCGTCCCCAGTTGACGGTCGATCGCATGTACCTCCCCGAGGTCATTCCGCGCAAGAGCTTCGTCATCACGCAGGTCACGCAGGTGCAAACCGCCCGGGATCGTGGATCGCGGCATTACTACAAGTTCGACTTTCGATACAACCCGCCCGATAGTCCCAACGTGCTCGTGGAGGGATGGTGGACGGTGGAACCGTCGCGTCAGTGGGCCGTTACCGAGTTCGCCTGCCGGATCGATGGTAACGCGCGAGGTGGGACGGGATCCTTCCAGATTCAAAATGCCATGCACGGCACGACCTGGTATCGCGACGATGAGCAGGAGACGAACGATGAGCGGTCGAGCCCATTACCTGCTCGCGTTTCTTACAAGCATGAGAATCGAGTCTCGCAAGGCGCGAATCGATTCGCGATCACGGTCCGTGACAACCAATTGACTTTCGATAAATATGATCTCGCCCCGTCCGATCCGTCCGAGTTCACCCTCGATTCGCTGGGGCTCGGCTGGACGGACAAACCGGCGGGCGCGGCTCACGCCGATGGCCCCCGCGCCTTCCTGATGCTGGCGTTACTGGCGATGGCGGGCGCGATCGCCCTGACCCTGATCCGCTGGTATCTCAAGCGTCGTCTGGATCAGAGCAGGTCGAGCGCTTCGGAGATCGCCTGAACGAGCCGAAATCGCGAATCCCGTACTAAAGTTCACTATACCTCCGTGGGAGCAGCGCGAGATGACTGCCGTTGCGATGGACACCGGGCCTCGTCGGACGAAGGTCCGTCGCGTGTTGGCCGCGCCGGCGATCGCCCTGTCTGGCCGCGTCCGTGAGCGACTCCTCAGGCTGGCGTCCGAATGTTGGGGAAGGATGGACTACTATCATGCGGAGATCGCTTATAAAATCGCAAACATTCTATTCGCGGCCGATCGCGAATCGGCCCTGGGCCTTTTCAGCTTGCTGATGAGCGAGTGGAGATACGCCGAAGCGATCGACGTCCTGGAACGCTACATGCGCAAGGGCGAAGATCACGAGTTTTGCCACGCGATCCTCGCCAACCTCCACTCCAGGCTGGGGGATGATGACAAGGCCAGGACGCATCTCGATGCTCTCCCGTCGCCCTCTCCCGCCACGGGCTATCATCTCGCGCATGGGAACTTTCACAGGCACGCCGGCAACCTCGATCTGGCGTCCGCATTCTTCGAGGAGGCGTGCCGCGCGTCGTTGCCCACCGTCAAATACCTGGCGATGGTCCATCTGGGGAATAACTACATCGATCAGAATCGCGAGGAAGACGCGATCTCGATCCTCGAACAGGCCATCGCGCTGGCACCCGACCTATGCGAGGCCTATGCTTCGCTCGCGAAATTGAAGTATTATGGAGCGGCTGATCATCCGCACATCGATCGATTGCAATCCTTGCTCGCACGCGATCAGACTTTCGCCCTGCTGGATCGAATTCAGGCTCATTTCACGCTTGGCGAGGTCTTCGACCATCTTTCCGATCACGAAAGGGCTTTCGTTCATTTCAAGAATGCCAATGACCTGAAGGCCACCGCCCATGTCGAGCCCGCCGGCATCGATGGGGGTGTCGCGGCGCGAATCGAGGTCTACGACGCGGAATTCCTCGGCCGTGCGACGCGGATGGCGCCGTCCGATCAGGGAGAGGGCCTCATTTTTGTCGTCGGGATGCCACGATCGGGTACGACGTTGACGGAGCAGATCCTGGCGAGCCATCCCGATGTTCACGGCGGAGGTGAACGACGGGATATCCGCAAGCTCGCCGAGCGCTTGTTCCTGGACCTGGGCTCGAAGCGGGCGTATCCCCATTGTGTGCGCCTGTTGGATCGCGATACCCTGATGCGCATCTCCCGGAAACACCTGGATCATGTGGCAAAACTTCTCGAACCCGCGTCCGGGGCGGGAAGCGGCTGCCGCCTTCGTTTCGTGGATAAGGCGCCCATGAATTTCCTGGAGGTCGGGCTGATCTCCGTCCTCTTCCCCGGCGCCAGGATCGTCCATTGCATGAGGGACCCTCTCGATACGTGTCTGTCATGCTATTTTCATAATTTTGGGGAGATCCTGTTTTCTTGCAAGATGGACACGCTGGGGGCCTTTTACAAGCAGTACGCCGCTTTGATGGAGCACTGGCATGCCGTGTTGCCGGGGAAATGCCATGACTTGCAGTACGAGCGGCTCGTGGAGGAGCCGAGGCGAGTCATCGGGGACCTCCTGGACGACTGCGGCCTCCCCTGGGACGATCGGTGCCTCGACTTCCACGTGACCAAGCGCGTCGTCCTGACTCCGAGCACTGCCAGGTCAAGCGGCCCCTTTCGAACCGGTCCGTCGGGCGGTGGAGGAACTACGAAGGCCATCTTCAAGAGCTCAAGAACATCCTGGAGAACTGAACGTCAGAGCGATTCACGCTCGCATGGCCGACGCCTCACGGGCGGGACCATACCATCTCGAAGCGCCAGCGAGGGTCCGTCCCGTCCATCACCCTCGCTGGCGCCTCGGGCTGGTAAGAGGCCCGCGCCGCCATGTGCGCAAACCGGGCAGGAACCGACCTGGAGTGCCCGGATGAACTGTGGTGAAGGTTGAATGCCGGCGGTTGACGGAGGCAAGATCAGTTGAACGATGGGGGAGCATCGATGAATCGAATGAGAGTCGCCGCTCTGCTGTTCGCCCTGTGCGTCCCGCTCACTGGGCAAGGGGCGACTCCGCCGGTCCCCGCTCCCGATGGGGGTGATCCTCCCGGGGCGATGCGCCCCGATTCGAATGGGGCCGGGTATCACATGCTGGATCAACAGGCGGCCCGTGACGCTCCGGGCCAGTACGAGCTGGCCCTCTGGTGCGAGGCCCATGGCTTGACTCGCGAGCGGCTCAAGCACCTGACGCTCGCGGTGCTCCGCGATCCCGATCATCCCGGCGCGCACGGTTTGCTCGGCCAGGTCGCCTACCGGGGGCGGTGGCGGCATGCCGAGGATCTCGCCTCACTGCTGGCTCGGGATGGCCTCCTGGCCGAGGCCCTCGCGGCTTATCGCGCCCGGCGCGACCGGATGGAGGACACTCCGGACGCGCACTGGCGGCTGGCCCTCTGGTGCGAGGAGAACGGGCTCGAGCCCGAGGCGATCGCCCACCTCACGGCGGTGACTAGGCGGGACCCCGGGAGGGACGCCGCCTGGCGGAGGCTCGGATACCAGAGGCGGCACGGCCGCTGGATGACGCCGGAGCAGATCGATGCCGAGGCCGCCGCTCGCGAGGCCCGCGAGCGTGCCGACCGTCGATGGAAGCCCCGGCTGGCCGCCCTCAACGCCGCGCTGCGGGACGAATCGCGCCGCGGCCGGGCCGAGCTGGAATTGTCGCGCGTGACCGACCCCGGCGCGGTGCCGGCCATCTGGAGGACGTTCGTCGAGGGCCAATCGAACGGCCAATCCCGCGCGATTCGCCTGCTCGCCCAGATCGAGGGGCCGACGGCCTCGCGCGCCCTGGCGATCCTGGCGATCCTGGCGGAGGCGGCGGACACGCGGCGGCTCGCCACCGAGATCCTCGCCCGTCGCGACCCGCGCGACGTGGTCGGGCCGCTACTGGGCCTCTTGCTCGACCCGATCAGGTACGTGGCTCGCCCCGTCCAGGGGCCGGGCGATCCCGGCATCCTTGTTGTCGCGGGAGACGAGTACAACCTCCGCCGCTTCTACACGGTGCCCCCGCTCCCCGCCGACACGATGCGGCGGTTGATCGATCCCACCACGCCTCCCGATTTCACCCTCCCCATCGCGCTGGTGCTCGGCGAGGATTGGGCTCGCTACTCCGCCCTGCCGGTCATGAATCAGGTCACGCGGAACAACGTGAAGGACCTGACCAGGAACCTGGCCATTGCCGCGCGGGCAACCTTCGTCGCGCAGCGGCAGCTCGTCAACGATGTCGATTCCCTCGAGATCGCCAACGACCGGATCGACTCGTCCAATGCGCGGGTGCTCTCGGTGCTGGTCGCGATCACCGGCCGGGATCAGGGGAAGGATCGCGAGGCGTCGCGCGCCTGGTGGGTCGATCATCAGGGGTACGCCTATCATCCGCTGGAATCCGGCGGAGAGTTCCGGCCGACCTACGATGACGAGGTCCCGCTCCCCTATGTCCCGCGCTACCAGCGGATCACCGGGATGAGCTGCTTCGGCGCCGGGACCCCGGTCTGGACACGCGAGGGAAGGCGGCCGATCGAATCGGTCCGGGTCGGCGACGTCGTCCTGACGCGGGACACGAGGACGGGCGGGCTGCGTCTGGCGCCCGTGCTGGCGATCTTCCACAATCCCCCCGCGGCGACGTGGCGCATCCGGCTCGATGCCGGCGAGGCCGCCGAGACTATCGTTGCCACCGGCATCCACCGGTTCTGGTCGGCCGGCCGGGGATGGGTCATGGCCCGCAACCTGGAGCGAGGCGACGCGATTCGGACCCTGGCATCGCGGGGTGTGGTGTCGTCGAGCCGGCCGGGCGCCGTCGAGCCGGTCTTCAATCTCGAGGTGGGCGAGGACCGGAGCTTCCTCGTGGGCGAGGCCGGCGCCCTGGTCCACGACAACAGCCTTGTGGGCGACACGCCGGCCCCGTTCGATCGGATGGCGGATCCGGAGGCGGCCGTGGATCGTCGGTGATCGCGCTGTCTTTTCTCAACCGAGGAACATCCCGTGATACCGCCTTTCTTGATCCAGCGGAGGGACGAACGATGGGTTGGCCCAAGCGCCCGCCGCCTCGGCTTCACCCTCATCGAGACGCTGGTCGTCATCGCGATCGTTTCGCTGCTCTGCTCGCTGACCCTTCAGGCCGCGCAGATCGCGCGCGAGTCGGCGCCACCGGCTCCAATGCGCGTCGAACCTCAAGCAGATCGGCCTGGCGCTGGCCGGCTACGAAGCCGGGCACGGCTGCCTGCCGCCCGGCAGGTTCATGAGCGATGATCCGAGGGTCGCCGGCCGTGACTATCCCTGTTCGTCGCGGGCCGTGGACCAGAGTTTCCTGGTCCCCCTGCTGCCGGGCGTCGAGCAATCGGCACTCTACAATCATGTGAACTCCAATCTGGCGATCGAGGGACCCGAGAACCGGACGATTCAATCGTCCTGGATCGGCGTGTACAGTTGCCCTTCGGACCCGGACTCGTCGTATTTGAGGCCCCTGCACGTCGAGCAATTCATCGCCGTCGGCTTCGCCCGACCGGGGGAGACCGTGACCACGATGTTCACGAGCTACTCGGGGAACTATGGATCTTGCTGGATCGCCCAATACCGGCCTTGCGGCGACGGCCGGCAGGATGTCATCGGGCAGATGAACGGCGTGTTCAACGACCTGAGCCCCATCGGCATGGCATCGGTCAGGGACGGGCTGAGCCACACCCTCTTCGTGGCCGAGAAGGCGGTGACGCGGTTCCGGCCGTTGAACGCGATCGACCCCAACGCCTTCACGCGGTACGGCTGGTACTTCAATGGCAACTGGGGCGACACGATCTTCACGGCCTTCTTCCCCCCCAATGCGTTTCGAGGCGTCGCCGCGGGGGCGCTGAAGGCGCAGGTGAACTCGGCATCGAGCCTGCACCCCGGCGGGCTGAACGCGGCGATGGGAGACGGCTCAGTCCGGTTCATCACCGACTCGATCCAGTCCTGGCCATTCGACCCGGCGACCGGCATCCCCGTCGGCGCGGTCCGACATGACGGCGGCTCCTGGAGCGACCTGCCCGAGCTCGGCGTCTGGCAAGCCCTGGGCACGCGCTCCGGCGGCGAGGTCGCGGAATACTGATCGACAGGCCCGGCGAAAACACGGAGATATTCATGCGAATGCTCGGCACGCTGGCGGTGTGGTTCGGCCTGGCGGCCCAGGCCGCGGGGCCGAACGGGCCGCCGATACCCCTACCCCCCAGGCAACTCGACGAGGGCCCGACGATCTTGATCGCACCGAGCGTTCAGCGCGAGCTCGCGATGACCGAGGCCCAGGCGGCGAAGGTTCCCGAGGCCGTTCGCGATGCCATCGAGCACTTCCAGCAACAGCTCGCCCGCCTCTCCGACGTCCCGTCCGGGGAACGATTCGCGGCCCATACCCGGGCACGGCGGGCCATGATGGACGAGGTCAAGCAGTCGCTCGGGCTCGACGCCAGGCAAGCCGAGCGGTTCGACCAGATCATCCTCCAGCAACGCGGGCCGTCGGCGTTCGACGATCCGGGCATTCGAGAGCGATTGAGGCTCACCGCCGAGCAGAAACGACGGCTCGCTGTCACCCGTGCCGAGTTGCAGAAGCAGTCGATCCGGGCGGCGAAGGAGGCGAAGGACGCCGACGCGGCCCGAGCCGCGATGGTCGCGATCCGTCGATCGTTCGTGGGGCGTTACCTGGAACAGCTCGATGAGGAGCAGAGGGCCGCGTGGCGATCGATGACGGGCGCCCCGTTTGAGATCGGGGCCGAGGACGCGCCCCAGCCCGAACGTTGACGTTGCCCCCCGACGCCCGATTTTTGGTAAAATCCGCCTGACGAACGTGAGCGGTTCGAGGCCCGGTTTCCCGCGGGCCTCTCCTCCAGGGGGTTATTAGAGGGGGTTATTAGTGTCAGTTCATTTTCTTGGGTTCCCGATCCCGATGGCGCTGTCACGTCGTATGGATACGCCAACCCCTCGAACCACGAGCTCACCACCGAGACCAACCCGAACAACCAGACCGCGACCGCCACGTACGACAGCTTCGGCCGGCTCCAGGGCGAGACCCTCTTCGACGGCGCCAGCACCGTGGGCATCGCGGGCAGCGAGGAACAGGGGCTGCTCGCCCCCGGCGGCACATCGAGTACCCTGCCCACCCCCGCCGACTTCAGCGGCACCGTCACCAACGCCGACAATCAGCCCTTCACCGCCACCTTCGACACGTTGGGCAACCCCACCCAGGTCGCCGATCCCGCCGCCGGCCTCTACCAGCCGACCACCTACGCACGCGACCCCCTGACCGACCTTGTTACCGGCGTCACCAACCAGCTCGGTCAGACCACGAGCTATACCTACGACTTCCTGGGCAACGTCACCTCGATCACCCTCCCCGAAACCTCCCAGGGCGCCGGCGATCAGGTCACCGAGACCCTCGCCTACGCCGATCCGTACGGCATCCCGACCTCGATCACCGACTTCAACGACCACACCACTACATACACCCTCGACGCGCATGGCAACGTCCTGACCCGGACCGATCCCGACGGTCATTCCGAAACCTTCACGTATAATTCGGCGGGTCAGCTCTTGACCGACACCGACCGTAATGGCAACACTACCACTTATGGGTACGACGCCCTGGGCCGGCTCACCAGCGTCACCTATCCCGGCGCGGGCAGCCCCACGGTCCATTACACGTATGACGCCGCGGGCAACGTCCTGAGCGTGACCGACGAGATGGGCCACACCACCGCGTACACCTACGACCTGGCCAATCGCCTGCTCATCAGCCAGGACCCGGTCCAGGCCGCCGCGGGCAAGGACGTCGCGTACGCCTACGACCCGGCCGGCAACCTGCTCTCGGTCACCGACGCTCTGGGCCACGTCACCAGCTACACCTACGACGCCCGCAACCGCCTCATCGGCATGGTCGATCCCGCCAACCAGGGGACGGGACAGGGATATACCTACACCTACGACGCCGCGAGCAACCTGCTCTCGGCCACCGACCCCCTCGGCGACCGGACCACCTTCACCTACGACGCCGACAACCACCTCCTGACCACCACCACTTACCCCGACGGCAGTGACGGCGTGGTCACCTTCAACACCTACGACCCCGCGGGTGAACTCGTCACCACCCAGGACGCCAACGGCAACCTCACGACCTACGACTACAACGGCCGTGGCCAGCTCGTTGATGAAGTCCTCCCCCAGCGCTCGAACGATAACGGCCCGGTGACGGCGTGGACCTACACCTATGACGCCAACGGCAACCTCCTGAGCAAGACCGACGCGCTGGGGGACAAGTGGACGTACGCCTACAACTCGCTCAACCGCCTGACGTCGGAATCCTCGTACCCCAACGGCACCGACGCCGAGACGACGACCTACGGCTACGACCTCAACGGCAACGAAATGTCGGTGACCGACGGCCTGGGCCACGTCACGACGTATACGTATGATTCCCGCAACCGGCTGACCAGCGAGACCGATCCGGGCGGCGGCGGCACGACTTCGTATGCGTATTACGCCAACGGCTGGCTCCAGAGCGTGACCGACCCCGACACCAACGTCACGAGCTACACCTACGACGCCGCCGGTCGCGAACTGACGGAGACCGACCCGCTCGGCCACGTGACCTCGTACGCCTATGACGTCGTGGGCAACCTGGTGCAGAAGACCGACCGCGACGGCCGCGTGACCGATTACGCCTACGACGCCGACAACCGGCTCACGACCGAGACGTGGGTCAACCCCAGCGGCGCCCCGTTCGACGTGATCACCACGACCTACGACGCCGCCGGCCGCGAGACGGGCATCAGCGACGCCTTCAGCAGCTACACCTACACCTACGACGACGCCAACCGCCTCCTGACCGTGGACAACGCCGGCACGCCGAGCGTGCCCAATGTGATATTGACCAACGGGTATGACAATGTGGGCAACCGGACCTCGTTGAGCGACAGCCTGGGAGGCCAGAACGTCTACACGTATGACGAGTGGAACGAGCTGACCGACATTTCGCAGTCCGGCACGGGGATCACTGGCAAGGAAGTGGCTTTCGCCTATGACGCGGCCGGTCGGCTGACGACGCTGACGCGAATCAACAACGCCGATCCGAACAACCCGCAAACCGTCGCGGTGTCGAATTATTCGTATGATCAGGCCGACCGTCTGACCTCGCTGGTTCACGACAACGCGAGCGGGGGCCTGATCGCCTCGTACGGGTATTCTTACGATTCCGCTGACCGCGTGACCACCGAGGCCCGGCAGTGGGCCGGCGGCGCGTCGAGCGACACGCTGACGTACGGCTATACCGACAACAACCAACTCACCAGCGCCACGCACACGAACCCGTCGTTCGCCAACGAGAGCTTCACGTATGACTCGAACGGCAACCGGACCATGTCCGGCTACTCGACCGGCACGGGCAACGAGCTTTTGAGCGACGGCACCTACAACTACGCCTACGACAACGAAGGCAACCTGATCTCGAAGACCGAGATCGCCACGGGGAACCAGACGCTCTACACCTGGGACTTCCGAAACCGATTGGTGGAAGTAGACCAGGTGATCAGTGGGGTTCGGACGGTCCTGGCGACGTACGTGTATGATGCGCTGAACCGGCGAATCGGGGTCACGGAGGGAGGTGCGACGACATACACCGTGTATGATAGCACGAGCACGGTGCCGCTGCTCGACTTCAACGGGTCGGGCACGCTCGTTGCCCGCTATCTTGATGGGCCGAGCCCGACGGGAGTGGATGCGGTTCTGGCGCGGGAGACGCCATCGGGTGGGGTGGCGTGGTATCTGACGGACCGGCTGGGGACAGTGGGGGACCTGATTGATAATACGGGGACGGTGATCGACCATGTGGATTATGGGGTCTTTGGTAATGTGGTGAACGAGTCGAACCCGGCGAACGGGGATGGGTTTAAGTATGCTGGGATGCGGTATGATACGGTGATCCAACTGTATTTTGATCAGGCGAGGTGGTATGACCCAACGTCGGGACGGTTCATCAGCCTGGATCCAAAGAGCTTTGGGGGTGGCGATTTTAATTTTTTCCGCTATGTACGGAATGGCCCTACCATGGGCATAGATCCAAGCGGTGATGCCCTTATTGTTGATCCTCATCCGGGTGGACAAACTACGGGTACTATGGTTGTGGGTGATGGCTCGCCTACAGGTGCCTTTCAGCTTTCACCACCGATAGGGCTCATGGGCCCCGAGTTTGGCAATCCCCTTGGCGGAGGGATGGAGTACGGGAATCCTGCTAACGGAGGGATTTCGTTCAAAGTGCCATTTAGCGGCGGTTACTTCTTGATAATTGAAATTGAACCACCAAAACCGGATGAAAAAGATGAATCAGATGATGATTGTCCAGATGAAAAGGAAAAGAAGCGTGAAAACAAAAACGTTCCTCCAGAATTCGAGATTATTTGGGTGAATGTAGGATTCGACTTTGGTGATCCTTCGGACTCTTCTAGCACGGGTGATTCAGGTGGATTGGGTGGACCCGGCATTGGCGGTCCACCTTCGTCTTGGAGTGGGACTTTAGGAGGTGGTAGTTTTGGTGGCAGCTTAGGTAATCCTGGCGGAGGTACTTTGGGGGGTGGTGGTTTTGGTGGCAGCTTAGGTAATCCTGGCGGAGGTACTTTGGGAGGTGGTGGTTTGGGCGGACCTGTAGGAGGAGGTCCGCCCGTGTCACAGCCTCGTCCGCTCACTCCCTCCACGGTCGGTGGAACTCCTTTATTTCCGTGGCCTTGGTTACCATGATGGAAAAGTCGCAAAGGGAGAGCATTGGTTTCTGAGGGTATGGGTGTCAACCGTCATGACGGCCGGCCGTGCGTGTTTAGCAGGTCGCAAAGCCTGAAAATAGGGGCCTCATGTGAGTCTGACGCTGGTAAGATGGACGTCATACTTGTGTCGGACACACGAAAATTCCCGGAAAATGGTCTTCGGACCCGCTAAAAAAGCGTCCAATGAAGGCTTACATCAATACCCCCAGAATCAAAAATTGAAAGTTTGAAAATTGCCAATAAATAGTCCGCACTCTCATTCTATTCATTCTAAAAATTTATCAAGTGGATGATTGTTTGATTTGTTTCTATCAGGCTTGACATTAGTTTGGGATGGTCAGGCAACATCGATCCATGGACGGCAGGCTTCGTAGACGTCGATACCGATCGAGCGGTCGCTCACCGAGGTTCCCTCTGGCAAATAAGGAAGAGGTCTCAACCTCGAATATCAGCCGTATACAAAATATCTTTCGGAGTATTTCGAGGAGCTTACGTTATGGAAAATTTTAGTAATTCAGATGTAAAAATTGAGATTAAGTGTCTTAAAAAAAATAATGGATTATTATTTCAAAAATGTCGTATCATTTTAATGATTAGCATTTCTGCTTTACTTGTAAATTTTTTGCAATTTGTGATTATGCCATCAATTCGCACAAGTGACGATCAAAAATTTGATAAAATAATTAATGCAAGAGGATTTATTTTGAGAAATAAGCAGGGTATAGCTTGCGCGGAACTGATCATCGGAGACGATGGTAGGCCAGTGTTTGCAATGTTTGACAAACAAGGACACAATAGAATAAAAATCGGTTATAGTGATTCTGAAAGACCGTGGTTTGTTATGTACAATAGTTTAGAAAAAGGTATTTTTGTTCTAGGAGATACAAATTCTGATTCCCCGAGTTTAGAAATCTATGATAAAAATCATAATTTAAAAATGCGTGAATATGTTGATGAATTGTCGATTCTGCGTATAGAAAAATATTAGAAAGATTGCTGACCCTAACGGATTGCAGGTATTGAAGTGCCGGGTATCCGGCCAGCGGCATTCTTGGCATCCTTCTTCTTACCAGGAAAGAGGATGCAAAAATGGACGCGCAACTGAAGACCCGGCCACTGAATCGAGGGGATTATTAGTGTCGAGGAGAGGATTATTAGTGTCAGTTCACGCCTGGAGGGTGAAACAGGGACGCAGCTAGTATTGACCGCGTCCCTGTCGTCTTGTTACTCTTTGGCGCATGCCGAGACGAGCGCGAGTCGCCCCTGGGGGAATGCCCTACCACGTCCTGAACCGGGCGGTTGGGAGGATGCGCCTCTTCGGGGAGGACGGGGACTTCAAGGCGTTCCTGCAAGTCATCATTGAGGCCCACCGGCGCCATCCCGTCCGCATCCTCTCGTTCTGCGTGATGCCGAACCACTGGCACTTCGTGGCATGGCCCGACCGGGACGGCCAACTGACGGCGTTCTTCCGCTGGCTCACGCACACCCACGCGATGCGCTGGCGCGTCGCCCACCGGACCGTGGGATATGGGCCCCTGTACCAGGGGCGGTTCAAAAGCTTCCCGGTCCAGGATGACGCGCACCTGCTGAGCGTGGCGCGGTACGTCGAGCGGAACCCCCTGACGGCGGGCCTGGTCCCGCAGGCCGAGCAGTGGCGGTGGGGTAGCCTGTGGCTCAGGTCGCACCCGGACGCCCTGATCGGGTCTCTGTTGTCCCCGTGGCCGGGGGGCCTCCCCGCGGACTGGGCCGATCGGGTCAACGCCCCGCTGAGCGTCAAGGGAGCTCGGCCGGCTGCGTGTGAGCCTCGCCAGGGGCCAGCCTTATGGCGGGGAAAGCTGGGTCGACCGGATGTCCCGTGAATTGGGTCTGGAGCACACCATCCGGCCGGAAGGCCGACCACCCAAACCGGAGGCAACGAGCCCGCCAGCGAGTGGAAAACGGTAAAACTAGCTGCGTCCCTGTTTCTCTCCCTCTTGCGCCAGCAATTCTAGGTTGATTAGCTGACAAACATTCAGAAACTCAAGGAGTACACAATGCTGCCAAATCAGAAATATCAAATTTATTTGGTGTTATTGGTGTTTGTGGCGTTCGATAAAATCGCTTCATCGCAAATCACAACAAACAAAGGCGACAATCCAATACTAGGATTTATGATTGATGAAAATTTAAATATCGGCAAATATTTTTTAAAAATAAATAAATTGGAAGAAGCACAACAAAAGTTTCAAAGTGCTGTTGATCTTTCAATGAAGCTAGAGAATACAGCCAAGATAGCAGAATCAACATACTGGCTAGCTTTTTTTTATTTCAAAAGCAAGAATCATATCGAAGCAGAAAAATTCTACAAAATTTCGATCGATAATGCCATAAAAGTTTATGGCGAAACTTCATTATTTCTAGGTCGACTCTATGACAGTGTCGCACTAAATTATAGATTGCTTAGAGATTTCAGATCATCAGAAAAATATTACACAAAATCTTTAATAATATTTGAAAATCAGCTTGGAATAGATGATTTAAGCTGTGGCTTGGCAAAGGGGCATTTGTCAAGCCTTTATTTCGAACGTTGCGACTATGAATCGGCAAAGAAGCTCCGCATTGAGTCATTGAATATTTATATAAAAAATCTCGATAAGCATGATAGTATTATTATACTTAATAAAATTGATTTGTTTTTGATCTACACTAAACTTGGTCAGGATAACGAATCAAAGAAAGTTTTTACAGAGATAACCAAATTGCTTAGTGAACTTACCGATGAGCAAATTGATCGTTATAAACATAATATTATAGAGTATTCCAAGAAACTTAAAGATTCAAATAAATTAAATGAGTTTGATAATATCGAAAAATTGTTAAATAAAAATAAGCATTAGAGAGTTATGACCGGGTCGCCCCGGGGGATTGCTCCCCCAGGGTTCCCACAGATTCGGATCTGCTCGACAGGGAGGGTCAATTGGTGTCAATTCATATTTTCTGATCCCGACAACGCCGTGACGCAATACGGCTATGCCACCCCGTCGAACCACCTGCTGACCACCGAGACCAATCCCAACGGCGGCACCGCCACAGCGCCCTACAACAGCCTCGGGTAGCTCTCCAGCGAGACGCTCTTTGATGGCACCTCGACGACCTCCGTCGATTCCGCGCAGAGCAATGGCCTGTATGCCCCGGCACCAGTGGCGACCTGTCGACCGCCAACGCCGGCAGCGTCACCGACCCCGACGGGCACACCACCACGGTCACCCTCAACTGGATGAGTGACCCCACCGGACAGGCCGACGCCACCGGCGCCTCCACCTCGGCCAGGTACAACCATTTCGGCTTCCCGGTCGCCCAGACCGACGCCAACAATAATACGACGAGCTACACAAACGACAAGAATGGCAATGTGACGTCGATCACCATCCCCTACGCACCGGGCTCGGGCGGCTCCGGCGGTAATGTCGAGACCATCCACTACGGTGTCGACTCGGTGCCGACCTCGATCACCGACTTCAACGGTCACACCACCGCCTACACCCTCGACGCCCACGGAAACCTTCTGATCCGGACCGATCCCGACGGTCATTCCGAATCCTTCACGTATAATTCCGCCGGCCAGGTCTTGACCGACACCGATCGCAACGGCAACACCACAAGCTATGGATACGACGCACTCGGCCGGCTGACCAGCGTCACCGAGCCCGGCCCCGGTAGCCCCACGGTCCATTACACCTACGACGCCGCGGGCAACGTCCTGACCGTGACCGACGCGATGGGCAACACCACCACCTACACCTACGACCTGGCCAATCGACGGCTCACCAGCCAGGACCCGGTGCAGGCCGCCGCCGGCAAGGACGTCGCCTACGCCTATGTCGGGCTTCCGGGGTCAGACCCATTTTCAAGTTATTTCGGGGAATTTGGGAACCATCGTGATTCCTGGTCATTCGCGGTCCGGGAGACCCCGGATCGTGCCCTGCCGGCCATCGTTTGGCGGTCAACCGACCACCTGGGCAGTGCAACCATCTCCATCGACAACTCGTCGGGCCAGCCCCGCGTCGAGCGGCGACCGCGACGGCACCGTGACCCAGTACGGCTTCAGGAATAGGATACCAGGGGGGGCGGGTCGGGGTTCGTTGGAGTGATCGCTCCCCTACCGACCGAGATTCTGGTATGATTCGCCTGGACGGCCCGATGGGGGGACCAACTTTCAAAGCGGCTCACCAGGCGGAGCCCTCTCGTGAGCGACCAGAACGAGACATCGGTGTTCCCGGTCAAGGCCGGGATCGCGCCTCAGGCCTCGGCCTGGGATCGCGACCTGTTTCTGCGGAAGCTCGTGCGTGAGCTCGCCGGCACGCTCGAGGACGTGCTCGGGGCCGATGAGGCGCGGGGTATCATCGGCCTGGTAGCGCAGCGGATTGGCGATGAGGTTAACGAGAGTTACCGATCGACGATGGGCGTCGATCGTCTGTCGCGGGAGCAGGTGGCCGAGGTCCTCGTCGACTTCAAACGCCGGATCATGGGAGACTTCCACGTCATCGAGCAGAACGACGAGCGGATCGTGCTGGGCAATCGGGCCTGTCCCTTCGGCGGCCAGGTCGCGGGCCGGCCGACTCTGTGCATGCTGACGACGAACGTCTTCGGTCTGATCGCCGCCGAGAACCTCGGCTACGCCAAGGTGGCCCTCGAGGAAACGATCGCCACGGGCTCGGCCTGCTGCCGGGTTGTCGTCTATCTCCAGCCGACGCCGGACGCGGAGGCGGCTCAGGGGCGGGAGTATTTTCAGGCTTAGGCGGGATTTACCCAACCGGAATCCGATTCAAGCAGGCCGGGACTGGCCAGGCAGCGCGTTTGCCGTGTCGATCGAGCCGTTCTTGGAATTCGCCGACCTGCTGGCCGAGGCGACGTTGCTGGTCTCCGGCAGCGGGGTGGTCCTGGCCGCGAACCGCGGGGTTGCGAGCCGTCTGGGGCTCAGCCCTAGCCGGCTCCGAGGCAAACGGCTGGACGAGGTCGCCGCCGATCCCCCCGAGGCACTGGCGGCCTACCTGCGGGCCTGTTCGCGGACCCGCGAGCCCCTGCCCGGCTCGCTCGCGTTGCACCTGGGCGACGGCGGCACCTTGATCTGCCGGGCCGAAGGAACGGTGCTCCGGCCCAGCACCCGCGCCGCCCATGAGGAAGCGACAACCGACGCTCTGATCATGATCCGGCTCGTGCCTCGCCAGGCGACCACCCAGTTCGAGGCCCTCAGCCAGAAGATCAACGAGCTCGATCGCGAGATCCAGCGCAGAGTGCGGGTCGAGCAGGAGCTGCGCGAGCATCGCGAGTGGCTGGGCGTGACCCTGGCCAGCATCGCCGACGCCGTGATCGCCACCGACACCGTGGGGACGATCATGTTCCTTAACCCGGTAGCCGAGACCCTCACCGGCTGGAGCTCCGAGGAGGCGCTGGGCGGCCCCTCGAAGAGGTCTTCCGGGTGATCGACGAGACGACCCGACAGCCGCTCGAAAGCCTGGTGGAGCGCGTCCTCCGCGCCGGCACCATCGTCAAGCCGGGGCTGGACAGCCTCCTGATCAGCCGCGACGGCGGCTCCGTGGCGATCGACAACTCGGCGGCCCCGATCGGCCGCGACGGTGGCAAGATCCGCGGCGTCGTGATCGTCTTCCACAACATCGAGGAACGACGCCGGCTGGAGCGCGAGCTGAGGAGTCGGGCCGACGAGCTCGCCCGCGCCGACCGACAGAAGAACGAGTTTCTCGCCATGCTCGCCCACGAGCTGCGCAACCCGCTGGCTCCGATCGCCAACGCCCTCTCCGTGCTTCGCCTCCGCCAGGACGCCGAAGCCCCCACCCCCCTCGACCCCGATCTCGACTGGGCCCTCTCGGTGATGGGCCGGCAGGTCGCCCACATGACCCGGCTGGTGGAGGACCTGCTCGACCTGGCGCGGATCACCCGGGGCAAGATCGTCCTCCGGCGCCAGCCGGTCGAGCTTGCCGGCCTGGTCGCCCAGGCGGTCGAGAGTGTCCAGCCCCTGCTGACCGCCAAGCGGCACGCGCTCTCGGTCACTCTGCCGCCCGAGACCCTGGTCCTCCAGGCCGACCCCGCCCGGATCGAGCAGGTCCTGTGCAACCTGCTCAACAACGCCGCCAAGTACACCAGTGAAGGGGGCCGGATCGAGCTGACCGCCGAGGTCGAAAGCCGGCCGGAGGCAACGGCACCAGCCAGGGTCTTGATCCGCGTCGCCGACAACGGGATCGGGATCGCGCCCGAGGTCTTGCCCAACGTCTTCGAGCTCTTCCATCAGGCCGAGGGGTCGCTCGACCGCGCCCAGGGGGGGCTCGGGATCGGCCTCACCCTGGTGCGGACCCTGGTCGAGCTTCACGGCGGATCGGTCGAGGCCCGCAGCGCCGGCGAGGGCCGCGGGAGCGAGTTCCTCGTCCGACTGCCGGTGGCCGAGGTTCTCTGCAAGGCTTCCGAACCGACTCCGAAGCGTGACCGAGTTGACGCGATCACGACGCCGACAACGAAGCGGGTGCTGGTGGTGGACGACCTGGCCGATTCGGCCGAGAGCCTCGCACGGCTCCTGAGGCGTTGGGGGCACGAGGTTCACATCGCTCACGACGGTCCCTCGGCGCTCCTGGCGGCGACCCGGACCGCGCCCGAGGTCGTGCTGCTCGACATCGGCCTGCCGGGCATGGACGGCTACGAGGTCGCGCGCCGGCTCCGCGACGACCCCGCGCGGCACGGGATCGTGCTCGTCGCCCTGACCGGCTACGGCCAGTCGAGCGACCGGCGACACGCCAGGGCCGCCGGCTTCGATCAGCACCTGGTCAAGCCGGTCGATGTGGCCCTGCTCCGCTCTCTGCTGGAGGGCGAGACGGATACCTGGGGAGATTCCTGAGCCGATCCCCTCGAACTCGATGGACCAAGAGCAGGCCGGCCCCGGACACCCTCCTGCTTCGCTCGGCGCCTCGGGTCGCGAGCCGCTTTTGCATGTATACGGAACATCCACTGACATTTTGACGGTTTACGACGCGGTTGATAGACCTTCCTGGATCCATACCCACGCCTTCTCGCACTCCGTCGTGTCGAAGTAACGGATCTCGGCGTTGAAGAAGATCGGACGCGAGAATCGGGTCATCCAGGCTTCCCAGACCTTGTCGCCGACGACCGCACAGCGCTCGATCTGTCGGGCGTGACGCACGTCGAACTTGATCTCATCCCATAGAGCACGGGGCTCGATGCCGTGAAGTTCGGTCATCTCGACCAGGCAGCGGACGGTGCCGTGCTCCTGGATCAGTTTCTCCAGCATCGGGACGATGCGTTCGTAGTCCTGATGCTGGAGCTTGCCACCCACCTTCATCCCGAAGACCTTGCCGAAACTGCGGCTCAGCATTTCAATCATCGCTGCTCCTCCACTTGCCCATCCTCGTCGGACCGGGCGTCAAGGTGTTCCGAGCGCGTGTCGAGAGCTTCCGCGGCATCAGATCGACGCCTGATTCAATCATCCCGGGCGGACTCTGGCCTCGCAAGGTCGGCATCAATGTTGTCCTGCTCGAAGACACCGACGGTGACGGTCATCTGTTACGATGGAGGTGCTACCACGCAGCATCGTTGCGACCGATTTCGACCCTGTTTGGAACTGAGTGATCCTGCGCGAGGCCGGTGTCCACATGACTCGCTATGTAATGATCGTTGTTCTCGTCGCGTTCCTTGCCGATGGGTCTTGCGCCGCGGAGCGAAAGCCGAACATCCTCTGGCTGGTCGCTGAGAACATTAGCCATGACCTTGGCTGCTATGGCGCAAAGGACGTCCATACCCCGAATCTGGATCAACTCGCCGCGGAAGGGGTGCGATACACGCATGTTTTCGCGACCAACCCGGCCTGCGCCGCCAGTCGCTCCGCGTTCTTCACGGGGATGTATCAGACCACCACCGGCACACAGCACATGCGGTCGCATCGCGACGACGAGTTCCGCCTCCCGCCGGACGTTCGCCCGATCACCCATTGGCTTCGAGACGCGGGGTATTTCACCGCGAACATCACGACGGTGGCGGGACAAAGCGTCGGCACCGGCAAGCTCGATCTGAACTTTGTGAATGAAGGTCCTATCTATGACAAGGATTCACACGACTGGGCCACCCTGAAAGCTCATCAGCCTTTCTTTGCCGTGGTCAATGCCGAAGAATGTGAATACGATATTTACGATCGTAAGAGCGCATCCAAGGAACGGGTACCGTGGGTCGGCGAAGCCGAGCACGTGCCGTACGCAAGGCCCGAATCGGTTACCCCGCCGCCTTACTATCCCGATCACCCCGTCGTGCGCCAGGAATGGGCGCGGTATCTCAATTCCGTCTCGGGGATGGATCGGCGATTCGGAAAGGTGCTGGCGCAGCTACGCGCGGACGGCCTCGAAGACAACACCGTCGTCATCTTCTTCAGTGACAACGGCCGGCTCGAACCTCGGGGCATCCATTGGTGTTACGATGGCGGCCTCAGGGTGCCGATGATGATCCGTTGGCCGAAGCACGATCCGGCGCCATCGCAGATCAAGCCCGGGACCATCGACGACCGGGTCCTGAGCCTGATCGATGTGACGGCAACGACCCTTTCGATCGCGGGGATTGATCGCCCGTCGACAATGCAGGGGCGTGTTTTTCTCGGCGACCATGCCGACCCACCGCGGCCATTTGCCTTCGCCGCCCGCGACCGTATCGACGAGACCGCGCAGCGCATTCGATCCGTGCATGACAATCGCTATCACTACATCCGGACGATCTCCGCCGGCCCCACGTTCGCATCACTGAACCGGTACAAGGAGAAATGCTTCCTCATTATACCTGTGATGCGCGACATGCAGGCCAGGGGGCAACTCCAGGGCCCGGCGCTCGAGCTGATGCAGCGAACTGGTCCCTGCGAGGAACTCTACGACAATCTGGCCGACCCCTTCGAAATCCATAACCTGCTCGCATCGTCCCGCCGCGACGATCAGGACGCACTGGTGAGATTGCGAGCGGCGCTCGATACCTGGATGTACGAAACCGGCGATCGCGGCGCAATTCCGGAGCCGACTTCGGTCGTCGCCCGATTCACGAAAGAAATGGATGAATGGTTTGGCACGCCGGCCTGGTATCACCCGGAAACCGGAAATCAGAAGTAGGCTTTGTCGGAAACGGGGACTGGCACCGGGCGGACGGCGCCGAAATGCCTGGAAACACAAGGGGCTCGCCCGGTGCCAGTCCCCGTTTGCGACAGAGCCTGGAATCCAAAACGAGCCGCGTCACCGTTTCCGCCTCCCGAGGGGAATCCGATCCGCCAGATTGGCCACGAAAGCCCAGCCCCGGGACGATGACGATCGCGCTCTCCCCACATGGATCAAAATCAAGCAATAATCTCGCGGCGGAACGACTTGATCCAGGCGAAGAGGGGTTTGGGGGTCTGGTTGGCGCGGAAGAGGCCGGCGTTGGGGTAGAGGTGGTGGGGCACGGCGTCGCTGGGCTGGAGCCAGGTGACGGAGCGGACGAACGGCTTGGCGACGGCCAGGGCGATCCACTTCGCGGCCCAGGCGGCCTGGCTCATCTCGTCGAGCGGGCCGGGCCACTGGCCGGTCTCGACCCGGACCGAGGGGTCGGCCTGGGGGTCGGGCTGGGCTGACGAGGGGAAGGCGAGCCAGATGTGCAGCGGCAGGTTCAGGAGGGCGTACAGGTCCAGCAGCCGCGAGAAGTCGAACAGGTCGCGGATGTGGCTTCCCGGGCGGCGAGAAGCCCGGGGCGACCTCGAGGACGACGCCGGCGAGGCCGAGGTCGGCGCGGACGAGGTAATCGGCCAGGTGGAGCGGGCCGAGCTGGAACGAGGTCGAGCCCATCCACTCGGCCCAGGGGCGCTCGACCCCGATGGTGAACTGCGCCGCCGGATCGGCCTGTCGCGCCACCTGGATGGCCCGCGCGGCGATCCGGATCTGTTCTTCCTCGGACAGACCGAGAAACTCGTTGCAGGCGGGGCGGTGGACCAGGTGCCAGAGCGGGACCTTGCCCCGGTATCGGGTCACCGCCTGGCGGACGAAGTCGACGACCAGGCCGAGCACGGTGTCGAAGTCGCCCTCCCAGAGCCAGATCCAGTCGGGCAGCGCACCGGCGCGGAAATCGAGCAGCGGGCCGGCCTGGAGCGGGACCTTGTGCCGGCGGCACCAGGCGACCTGGGCGTCGAGCGGTTCCCAGGCGTACTGGCCCTCGGTCGGGGCCAGAGTCCGCCAGGTCGTGCTGACCTGCGCCGTGTTGAACGCCGACGGCCACTCCCGCGCCCAGGGGGCGACTTGGGATCGCCGTCGAGCACGCACCCCAACCAGGTCGGCAGCTCGGCGAGCCCCCCGAGAGCCGGGTCTGGAGCACCTGCGCCGTGTAGGTCTCGACCATCAGGTTGCCGGCGGCCCAGGCAGCGGCTAGGCTCGCCTGCGCCGCGTCGGCCGCCGCCTCGGGATCGGTCGCCGCCGGTCGCCGCCTTGACGAAGGCGCGGCGTGCGCCTCGGTCATCATGGGCCTCGAGCTCCGGCGGGACGCGCAGGCCCATCTGCTTCCAGTCGGCGAGCTGGTTCCGCAGCTCGTTGAGCTTGCCCCGCGCCAGCTCGACGGCCAGCGGATACGGCTCGGCCCGCTCCGCCAGCGTCGCGGTGCCGACGATCGGCGTGCCGTAGCCCTCGACCGGCCAGGGGACGAAGAGCCGGCCGCTCTCGTTGCTGTCGCGGTGGCAGAGCATCACGCCCATGGCGGAACTCGATGCCGAGACGGCTGGGAGTCCGGTCGAGACCGGTGACGTAACGCCTTGCGGAGCTCGGGGAGCCGGCTCGCCAGGTCGGGCGACGTCAGTTGAAACTTGAGCACGCCCATGCGACCTCGCCCCACGCCAATCCGATCTGATTCGATTCGATTCGATTCGGTCCGTTCCGTTCCGATCCATTCGACCCGTCTATCCCGGTGTGCGGCATCCGCCAGTCCGGAAGATCGAATGTGGCGATGATTCGTTGCATGCGCCTGGTGAGAGAGAGACCTGCAACGCTCCGTCTCCGTCTAAGATCGGCGAAATGCGTGATCTTCTCAAGCCGTAACCCCTTCGAGATCCAAATCGGGGCCGGCGGGGGTCGGGGAATCGTGGGCCTGCGCGGCGGGCCAGGCCTCGGGATTGACCAGGTTGGGGGGGCGTTGACCTTCGAGGAAGGCGATCACGTTTTCGGCCGCGATCCGGCACATGGCGCCTCGGGTGCCGACCGTGGCGCTGCCCAGGTGCGGCAGGAGGACGGCGTTGGGACAATCGGCCAGGCCCGCGGCCAGGGCCGGCTCGTGCTCGTAGACATCGAGCCCCGCGCCGGCGATCCGGCCCGCCTGAAGGGCCTCGACCAGCGCGGCCTCGTCGACCACCGGGCCACGGGCGGTGTTGATCAGGTAGGCGGTCGGCTTCATCCGGGCCAGGGCGGGGCCGTCGATCAGGTGCCGGGTCGCGTCCGAGAGCGGCACATGCAGGCTGACGAAGTCGCTCTCGGCGAGCAGAGTATCGAGCGGAACCAGCCGGCCGCCGAGCGCCTCGAGCTCGGGACAGGGATGTCGGCCGTGATAGAGCAGCGGCATCCGGAAGGCAGCCCGTGCGCTGGGCGACCGCCGTGGCGATCCGGCCCGGCCCGACCAGTCCGAGCGTCGCGCCGGTGACGTCGCCGCCGAGCATGTACCGCGGTCCCCAGCCGTGGAACCGCCCCGCGCGCATCTCCTGGTCTCCCTCGACGACCCGACGCGCCACCGCCAGGATCAGCGCCCAGGCCAGGTCGGCGGTGGCCTCGGTGAGGACCCCCGGCGTGTTTGTCACCACGATTCCCAGCCGGCTCGCCGCCGCCACGTCGATGTTGTTATACCCGACCGCCATGTTAGCCACGATCCGCACCCCACCCCGCCGCGCAGCTTCGAGGACCCCGGCATCAACCCTGTCCGTCAGCATCGATACGATCGCGTCCCGCCCCTGTAACGCCGCGCACAGCTCCTCACGCGTGAGGACCCGGTCCTCGGGGTTGATCGTCAACGTTTCGGCCGACCGCGCCAGCAACCCCGGTCCTGGCTCCGGAATCGGCTGAGTGATGAATACGTGTCCGGGCAACACTCCCTCCCTTCTCCCGCTATCCGCGGAATGTTCCGTCGCTCGCTCTCTTCTCTCCAGAAGATAGCCACACACCACCACGCGACGCCACGCCCTGGTTCACCCGAGCGGTCACCCCCCTCCCCTCAACCAGGAGAAAATCAACCCCCGATGACATGCAACCAGATGATCGCGTGAAGGGACAATGGCCGCGAGCATCAAAAGCGACGAGTTTGCACGTCATACCATTGCCCTGGCCGTCACCACCCCATCATCCCGTTCCATTCCCCCGATTTCATCCCGCAATCGGGATATTCTTCCCGCTTTCGCCGTCCTGCCCCGTCATTTTATCCGATGCTTAATAACAGAGGGTCGGCGTGCGCCCGGATGTGGAGGACGCGCCGAGCACTTTTCGGCTTCCCTTGAGCAGGCAACTCGCCTGGAGAACCCGGATCATGAATACGCGACTTCTCGATCAACCTGACGCTGTAACCTCTGCCATCGATTCCACTCCTACAACCCGCCCGATCAGCGCCGCCCGATTGGCGGCCAACCGCGCCAACGCGCAAAAATCGACCGGGCCGCGCACCGAGGCGGGCAAGGCCATCTCCCGGCTCAACGGCCTGACTCACGGCTGCGCCGCCGCCACCGCGGTATTGCCTGGCGAGAACGCCGAGGAGCTTCAAGCGCGGGTCGAAACCTGGTTCGAAGAGCTCGACGCACGGTCCGACACCGAGCGCACCCTGGTCGAGACCGCCGTCCACGCCGCCTGGCGGGTCGAGCGGTGCCGCAAGGCCGAGAACGCCGCTCTCAGCAAGAAGGTCCTGCTCGCGGGCGAGGCGTTCGACGCCGATCTGTTCGCGAAACTCAAGCGCCTGACCGGCACCACCAGCGCCCTGGTCAATGATGGCCAGGGCACGGTTTACGAGCTGCGCAGTTTCAGCCTGGGCTGCCGCTGGCTGATCGAGCAGTGGGAGAACATCGGCCGCGGGATCATCCAGAACGGCCGGCTCGACGAGAGCCAGATCTTCGATTTGCTCCAGTTGCAGGGCCTGCGCTCGACGAGCCACCTGGACAGTCCCGTGACCGGCCTCTGGCTGTCGTACTCGTGCTGGCCTCGCACCTGGGTCCCAGAAAGGCTGATCCCGAGCGGCTCGATTACTTCTTCACGCTGACCTACCCGGGCGAGGATCGGATGGCGAAGGGCGAATACCGACGCCGCACGGCGAAGCAGTACGCCAACCTGCCCGAGCGTGCCGACGCCAACGCCGCGCTGCTGGCGCAGATCAAGGCGATCCTCGACGAGCTGAAGCAGCGACTATCGGAAGTCGAGGCGCGCGAGGACCAGTTGCGTGAACTCACGATCCAGGAAGCGGCGTTCGACGCCAGCAACGAGGGGATGAAGCGTCAGCGTTACGAACTGGGCCACCAGCGGGTCCTGCTGGGGTGCCTGAAGGAATTGCGGAACGTGAAGAAGGATCGGGTCGAATCGGATGAGCCGACAGCGTCACCTGTACCGGTCATCCCGGACCCGGCGCCGGCGCCGACCGAACCCAAGCCGGAAGTGCCGAGCGAACCCAAACTCGAACCGCCAAGCGAACCCAAGCCCGCGGCGCCGAGCGAACCCAAGCCCGCGGCGCCGAGCGAACCCAAGCCCGCGGTGCCGAGCGAACCCAAGCCTGAAGCCGCTCCGCTCGCGATGACGACCGAGCCGGCCGACACGACCCTTATTACCGGCACGATCGGCTCAATCGCGTGCCTGGCGAGCCCGGCCTGACCGACCGGGCCGACCGCTCTTTGACAATTTGGAGATCCCGATCCGCCAACCACGGAGATTCCGCCGCGCTGGGCGGGACCTTCCCTCGGCCGGAGAGCGATGCATAGGGTAGGCAGGCCAAAGCGTACCCTACCGGGGAGATGCGACTGTGCTTCCGCTCAGGCACCGTCACGGGTCGGCTCGGGAGCGTGTCGGACGTCGAGCCAGAGCAAGACGAGACTGATGCCGGTCGCGATCACGAGCAGCCACTCGCCCGGCTTGTTCCACCAGGCGAGCAGGCCCCCCGCCGAGAACGCCAGCGCCACCGCGAGGATGATCAGCGAAAGCCAGCGGTGGAACCGGCCGACGTCGGTCTCGTGGAACTCGGCGAGCGATGCGGTAGACGTGCCGGCCCTCGTCGTGCGGGGTGCAGAACGCCTTGAGCACGCACTCGTTGCACGACGAGGCCGGGGCCTTGTAGATGGCCAGCTTGTTCCGGTCGTCGAACGTGTGCAGGGTGAGCAGCTCCCCCTGCGGGCACTCGTAGCGGTCGAGCTCGGCGTCGTAGGCGAACCCGGCGTGCGCGTACCGCTGGGCGCGGTGGAAGTGGGCCCTGGCCAGGAACTCCAGGGCCCAGCCGCCGACCCAGAGGACGAGCAGGTACGCCAGGAGCAGGACGAGCCCCAGGTCGAGCGTGAAGCCCCACACGGTCAGGGTCGGCAGCATCGAGAGATACCCTCCCGGGTCGATCGGGTCCGGTCCGCCCGGCTCAGTCCCGGGCGGCGGTCCCGGCCGGCGTGATCTCGGTATAGAGGGTGGCTTCGAGGGGCGTCCCCGTCTGGTCCACCGGGGCCGGGGTCTTTCGCGTCCGCAGCGCGACCTTGAGGGTCAGCCAGACCAGCGGGGCCGAGCCGGCCATGAACACCACGTCGCCCGGCATCCGCGCCCACGACAGCCACGGGTAGTTCCGGAACCACTCGGTCCGGGCGTGCCAGTAGCCGTTGGTCACCACGTCGCCGAGCTGCAAGCACCCCCAGCGGGAACAGGTGCCCGAGGATCATCAGCATCAGCCCGACGTTCGTCGCCCAGAACGAGAACCGCACCAGCCCCTCGCTCCAGTCCTCGGGCCGGGCCAGGTAGCGCGTGCAGAAGACCAGCAGCGCCAGGGCCAGCATGCCGTACACGCCCATGAAGGCCGCGTGGCCGTGGTTCGAGGTGAGCAGCGTGCCGATCTCGTAGTAGCTGACGACCGGCAGGTTGATCAGGAACCCGAACACCCCCGCGCCGAGGAAGTTCCAGAACCCGACCGAGGCCAGGAACAGCACCGCCCAGCGGTGCGGGAACGCCGCCGCCGCCGCCGGCCTGCTGCCGGTTGCCGAGCTGGAGGAACGACCACGCCTCGACCGTCAGCAGCGTCAGCGGGATGACCTCGGCCGCCGAGAAGAACGCCCCGAGCGCCATCTCGACCGCCGGGCCGCCGCTGAAGTAGCAGTGGTGGAGCGTTCCGACCACGCCGCCGATCGAGTAGAGCATCACGTCGAAGTAGATCAGCCGCGTGGCGAACCGCTCCGAGACGATCCCCATCAGCACGAAGATCAAGGCCACCAGCATCGTCGTGAACAGCTCCAGGAAGTCCTCGACCCAGAGGTGGACGACCCAGAACCGCCAGAAGTCGCCGATCGCGAACGTGGACTGGGTGTGGGTCAGCAGGCCGACCGCGTAGAACGCCGGGATCGACAGCGAGCTGTAGAGGAAGAGCCAGGGCAGGTTGCCCCGGCTCTCGACGGCCAGGCGGGGCCGCAGGCCCCGGTAGATGATCACCACCCAGAGCACCATCCCGGCGATGAGCAGGTACATCCAGAACCGGCCGAGCTCGAGGTACTCCCATCCCTGCGCGCCGAAGAACGACCGCAGCCCGCGGGGCAAGAGGTCGTGGTAGCTCAGGTACTCGCCGCCCAGGCTGCCGAAGACGACCACCGCCAGCGCACCGAGCAGCACGGCGGACAGCACGCCCTGGCCGCGCGGCTCGCGCCCGGCGATCAGCGGCGCCAGGAAGATGCCGGCGGCCAGGTAGGCCGTCGCCACGAAGAAGATCGCCATCTGGAGGTGCCAGGTCCGGGTCAGGTTGTAGGGAAGCCACTTCGGCAGGTCGATCCCGAAGAAGCCGCCGGCCTCGACCATGTAATGCACGGTCGCGCCGCCGACCAGGTTCTGGAGCAGGAAGAGCGCCGCGACGACCAGGAAGAACCAGGCGGTCACGCGCTGGGCGGGCGTCAGGGCCACGGAGGCCGGCGGCACGAACCGCACCTGCCGCTCCTCGGTCTCGTGCCAGCCGACGACCCGCGAATGGCGGCCGTACACGCCCAGGACCAGGCCGCTCCCGCCCAGGAGCGTGACCAGCGACAGGGTGCTCCACATGATCGCGTCGCCGGTGAGCGTGTTGCCGACCAGCTCCTCGGGGGGCCAGTTGTTCGTGTACGAGTAGGTCTTGCCGGGCCGGCGGGCCACGCCCGTCCAGGCCGTCCAGGCGATGAACGCCGTGATCGCGCGGGCGTCCTCGGCGTCGGTGATCATGCCCGGCTTGAGCCCCTCGCCGCTCGCCTTCCGGTCGTACACCAGCTCGCCGAAGTGGTCGTGGATCTCCTCGAACGCCGAGACCTGCCCGTCGGTCCAGACCAGCGTCCCCGTCTCCGGGTCGTAGCGGTTGGCCTGCAGCTCGCGCCGGGTCCGCCCCCGCGCCGCCTCGTCATCGCCGTACCGCTTGTTCATGTGCAAGGCCATGCGGTGCAGGTAGTCGGCCGTGAAATCCGGGCCGAGGTAGGCCCCGTGGCCGTACACGGTGCCGAACTGCATCAGGCCGTAGGTGAGGAACTGCTCCTGCCCGTCGAGGATCTGCTGCCTCGTGAACAGCACCTTGCCCGCCTCGTCCACGATCCGCTCGGGGACCGGCGCGTAGTCCTGGTAGATCCGGATCGCCGAGAAGGTCAGGAGCGAGAACCCGACGATGAACGTCAGGATCGATCCCTGCAACCAGAGCGGCGAGACCGTCATCGGGCGGCGGATTGTCATACGCTTTGACCCCGATCAGGGAGCGTCGGAGGGCCCTGGCCCGACCTTCGTCAGAAATCTTGTTAAGTAGATTATTATGTATATTAACTTAATTAAATATAATTTATGTCAAGATCTCTAGCTTCGGCATCTTGGGCGTCTTGATGTTCTGGATGCTGATCTGGGCGGCGAGTTGTTCGACGACGCCGAGCAGTGAGCCGCGGGAGGGTGAGCCGGCGGCGAGGGCGTCCTTGAGCTTGCCCTCGTCGCCGCGCTCGCGGAGGTTGATATTCAGAGGGACCTCGCCCAGGAACGGGACGCCCAGTTGCTCGGCCTTGCGACGGGCGCCGCCGCGGCCGAAGAGGTAGACGCGCTCGTCGCCGGGGGCCTCGAAAAGCTCGGGTCGCTCCATGGCCTCGCGGACCTTGGGCCCGCCCCGTTCCTGGAGGTAGGCCGCGGACGTCGAAGAAGCTCATGTTCTCGATCATCCCGAGGATCGGAACCTTGAGCTGGCGGAACATCGCGACCGCCCGGGTCGCATCCAGCAGCGCGACTTCCTGGGGGGTGCAGACGACCACGGCGCCGGTCAGGGGGAGGCTCTGCGCCAGGGTCAACGGGACGTCGCCCGTCCCGGGCGGCAGGTCGATCACCAGGTAGTCGAGCGTTCCCCAGTCCACCTGGTGCAGGAACTGCTGCATGATCCCGTGGAGCATCGGCCCGCGCATGATCACGGCGCGTTCGGGCTCGAGCAGGAAGCCCATCGACATCAGGCGCAGGCCGTCGGTCTCGATCGGCTGGATCCGCTCGCCGCGGGCCATGGGACGGCCCGAGGCGCCGACCAGGTGGGGGATCGACGGGCCGTACACGTCGGCGTCCATCAGGCCGACCGACGCGCCGTAGGATTGCAGGCCGTAGGCGATGGGCCGCGGCCATGGTCGACTTGCCAACCCCGCCTTTACCCGAGCCGACGGCGATCACGTTCTTGACGCCGGGAATGTCGCCCTTCTCGGCGATTCCCTTGCCCCGGACCTCGGCCCCCATGGTGACCTGGTAGGTCCAGTCGGGGCCCAGGCCGCTCGCTCAGGGCGGTCGCGGACGTCGCGCTCGATCTGGGCCTTCATCGGACAGGCGGGGGTGGTCAGGTTGACCATCAGGGCGATCGTGCCGTCGCCGATCTGGATGTTGCGGACCATCCCCAGGTCCACCAGGTCGCGGTGCAGGTCGGGGTCCTTCACGCCCTTCAGGGCGTTGAGGACGTCCTGCTCGGTCAGCTCGGAGCGTTTCTTGCCGAACATGTGAGGGAGGTCCTTGGGCAGATCCGAGGTGGATCGTTTTATCTCATTCAATCGTCGGTCTTGTGAGGCTGCGTCCACGATCGGAGTCAGATCAGAGGCGCCGGGGACGTTCGGGAGTGGTTAGGGGGGTCTGTGAACGTGGCCCCAGAAGCGGGGCGAGCCAGTTCCAGGGTTCGGGCTCGGGCAAGGGCTCGATCGTGGCGATCCAGCCTTCGGCCTCGGACCGGACGCCGCGCCATCGGCAGCCAGCGGGTGAGCAGCTTGGGCGACGGCCGGCGGCGTGACCGGTCCCGCGAGGACGAGCGTCGCACCCAGCTCGCGAGCCAGGGGGGCCACTCCCGCGTGTGTCGACGGGATCGAGGACCAGGATCAAGGACCCCGGCGCACGCCTCGCGGTCTGGTCCAGGTCTTCCAGTCCCGTCCGAAACCGCTGACCCAGATCGATCAGGACGATCGGACAGGCCAGGCCCGCCAGGGCCGCGTCCAGGTCGGCCGTGGAACGGGTCTCCACCCAGCGGATCGGCCAGGCGAGAAGTCGCGGACGCAACTGACGGGCCCAGGTCCCCGTCGCTCGTGGGTCACGACCACCAGGCTTGCCAAGGCCTTCGTTTCTCCTCTTGAACTTTCGAGCCACGGGACTTACAAACGAGACCCAATGCGGAGCCGCCGTCGTGTTCACGATGACCCGTCCCAGGGGCCTTCCTCCGCCCGTTCCACCTGGACCGCGCACGTTTCGACCCACCCGGCCCCTGACAGCGGTTCATTGTAACTCCTGGCCCCCCACGAGGCGAGTGCCGTCCGCACCAGGTTCGCTCCCCGGTGCTGATCCGAACGCCTTGAACCCCGGAAATCACCTCGAGAAAGCCATCAAAGCGCATGAATCAGATCGTCGCGATCTTCATCTTCGTGGCGGCGGCCCTGTTGGAAGTCGGTGGCGACGCCGTCATTCGTCCACGGCCTGCGCGCAGCGCAGGCGGTCCTCATCGCCGTTGGCATCGTCATGCTCGGCCTCTACGGCGTCGTGGTCAACACGGTCCGCTGGGACTTCTCCCGGCTTCTGGGGGTCTACGTCGCCGTCTTCGCCCTGGTGAGCGTCCTGTGGGGCCGGTTTGTTTTCAAGGAGCATGTCTCCACCGCGACCTGGGCGGGGCTGGCGCTCATCGTGGCCGGGGGCCTGCTGATCCAGCTTGGCTCGAAGCTCTGAGCTGGAATCGATCCGTGCCCGGAACCGGCTGATTGGTCGTGGTCCGCGCGGCACGAGTCGCGTGAACTTGAATCGCCGGTTCATCCAGAGGTACAATCCTGACGGATCGCACACCGAGAATCCTGGACGGACTCCGATTCGAGTCGCTCCGTATCGAGGCCATCCGACGCCCCGCGCGAGTCCGCAACGAGAGATCTGCCACGACCATGCCCGATCGTGATTATTATGAAGTGCTCGGGGTCGCCCGGAACGCCTCGGCCGAGGAGATCAAGAAGGCCTATCGCAAGCTCGCACGCAAGCATCATCCCGACGTCAATCCGGGCGACAAGACGGCCGAGGCCAAGTTCAAGGAGGCGCAGCAGGCCTACGACATCCTGTCCGACGCCGAGAAGCGTTCGCTCTTCGACCGATTCGGGAACGCGGCGTTCGAGGGGATGGCCGCCGTCGGGGCCGCGGTCGGGGGCGACCGAGTGGACGTCGAACCAGGCGGGGCCCGGCGGCTTCACGTTCGACTTCAGCGATTTCCTGGGTCATGGCGGCCCGGGGTCGGACCAGGGCCGGGAGTCGGTGCCGCCGAGGAGCAGGGGAGGCAGCATCTTCGAGGAGCTTCTGGGACGGGTTCGAGGCAGTCGCGCGGGCGTCGCGCGGCCGGGGCCGCGGCTCGGGACGGAACATTGAGGCGCAGCCTGACCATCCCCTTCCTCACCGCCGTCCGTGGCGGGGAGACCACCATCGAGGTCCATCCGCGACAGCCAGCGCGAGACGCAGGTGGTCAAGATCCCCCCGGGAATCGAGTCCGGAGCCAAGCTCCGGCTCCGCGGTCAGGGAGAGGCGAGCGAGCGCGGCGCACCCCGCGGCGACCTGACAATCCACGTCGCCGTCGAGCCGCATCCCTACTTCACCCGCGAGGGTCGTAACCTGCTGGTCGACGTGCCGATCACCGTCGCCGAGGCCGTCCTCGGCGCCAGGGTCGACGTGCCGACCCTCGAGGGGAAGAAGTCGTTGACCATTCCCCCAGGTAGCTCCAGCGGCCAGAAGCTCCGGCTTCGCGGCCAGGGTGTTCCCGCGTCGGGCGACAAGCCGGAGGGCGACCTGTTCCTCGTCCTCAAGATCATCGTTCCCAAGAGTGTCGATGAAACCAGCCAGCGTCTGATTCGCGAGTTCGATGAGCGCAACCCGCTCAACCCCCGCGCGGGGCTCTGGTGACCAACGAGACATTCGGATCGGGTCGTGTCGAGGCTGGATGGTAGAAGGGTCACGTGCGAGCCATGATCGACAATCGATCATCCCTCGCGACCATTGCCGCGGCCGAGTTCGCGGTCTCCGTGGCGGTCCTGCTCCGCTATGAGCAGCGCGGGCTGGTCCGGGCCATTCGCGACGATCAGGGACGTCGAGGGCTATGGACCGGCCGAGATCCGCACGGGTCTGGACCATCGTGAGCTGCCAGCGCGACCTGGGTATCAACCTGGCGGGCATCGAGGCGATCCTCAAGCTCCGCGATCACATGGAGGCCATGCATCAACGCCTCGACGTTCTGGCCCGCGAGCTCCGCGAGCTGTGGAGCCGATCGATGACACGGACTGAGGCGAGACCGGAAGACAATCGATCCCCGACTCGCCCCCGATGCCGGCGTCGAACGCGAACCGAAGCGTACCCAGTTGCGTCGGCTTCTGGATCGGCCCGACGCGCGGCCCCGGGTGAGCCGGGCGGTCGTCAGCCTGCTGACGACCGCGGTCATCGCGATCGCCGCGCTGGGGACCCTGCTGATCTGGCACTTCGTCCGCCGTGCCCGCCTGATCCGGGCCGGCCTCAATCCGCCCCGGCCGGTCCGCTGGCCGGAGATCAACCGGGAGCCTGCCCCCAGGACCGGGACCGGGGCCGACCCGAACCCACTCGCGGATACGGACACGAATCTTGAGTCCCTTTAGAGCGAAATCGAGCCCTGACTCTCCCATGGCCATGAACCGGGCGACGTTCCGGCCTCACGAACGGATCAACGATCCCCGCGACTTCCGCCGCGCCTTCGAGCGGAAGCGGTCGGCGTCCGACGCCGCGATCATCGTTTACGGCGTCGAGAACGGCCGCGATCATCCCCGGCTGGGGATCTCGATCGGCCGCAAGAAGGTGCGCCGCGCTGTCGACCGCAACCGGGTCAAACGGCTGCTTCGCGAGGCGTTCCGCCTGAGCAAGGCGGCGGGCGAGCTTCCCGACGGTGTCGACCTGGTCATCGTCCCCCGCGGGCGTGACCTGACCTTCGACCAGGCCCGACGGGCACTGCCGGTCCTGGCCCAGACCGTCGGGCGCCGGCTCGTACTCCAGGCCCTGCACCGGACCAAGACCGCGCGGGCGGCCCCGTGAGCGTTGACCCGAACAGGAGCGTTCAACCATGAAGTCAACGCCAGTCGACGGGCTTCAATGGCTGGCCATCGGGCTCCTGATCGGCGCCATTCGCGTCTACCAGGTGACGCTCAGCCCGCTCCTGTCGGCTTTCGGGGCGGCCTGCCGGTTCGAGCCGAGCTGTAGTCGATACATGATCGGGGCCCTGCGGCGGTACGGCCTCGCCCGGGGGACGCTCAAAGGGCTCGCCCGGGTGGGACGCTGCCACCCCTGGCATCCAGGTGGATATGATCCTCCCTGAAATGCATTTGATTCATGCTACATCAAGATAAGCTGGATCGACCGCAGCGCCTGGTTCAGGTCGTCCCAGAGATCGTCTGGGTCTTCCAGTCCGATCGAGAGCCGGACCAGTCCGGGGTTGATCCCCTGTCGGGCCTGCTCCTGGGGACCGAGTCCACGGTGGCTGGTGGTGGCGGGATGGCTCAGGGTGGTCGCCACGTCGCCCAGACTGGGAGCGAACGGGATCTGCCGGAGGTGTCGGATGAAGCCGTCGGCGGCGGCTCGGCTGCCGAGATCGATGGTCACGATCGCGCCGAAGCCCCCCGCCAGCAGCCGCGCCGCTCGGGCGTGGTCGGGGTGGTTGGTCAGGCCGGGATAATGGACCGACGCGACCGACGGGTGACCGGCCAGCCGTTCGGCCAGTCGGAGCGCCGTCGCGCAGGCTCGTTCCGATCGGACCGATAGAGTCGCCAGTCCGCGCAGGGCCAGCCAGCTTTCAAAGGGGTTGCCCGTCAGGCCGAAGGTCGAGGCGATCTTCGACGCCCGGTCGATCAGCTTCCGCGACCCTGCCAGCAGGCCAAGCGTCAGGTCGCTGTGGCCGCCGATCAGCTTCGTCAGCGAGTGGGTCAACGCATCGGCCCCCAGGCTCAGTGGGCGGCAGAGCAGGGGGGCGAACGTATGATCGATCACCAGCACGGCCCCCGTCCCTGAATCCCGGGTGATCTCGGCCAGCGCCGGAATGTCGGCCAGCCGGAGCAGCGGGTTCGAGAGCGTCTCGGCGAACACCACGCGGGTTGCGGGGGTCAGGGCTTCGCGCAGGGTCTCCGGTCGAGCGGCGTCGAACGTCCGATGCGTCACGCCAAACCGGGCCAGCTCGCGAGGTGACCAGGGCGGTCGATCGACCGTACAGACCATCGGCCAGCGCGATGGCGTCGCCCTGGTTCAGGCAGGCCAGGAACAGCGCCGACTCCGCGGCCATCCCCGAGGCGCAGACCAGCGCGGCTTCGGCGTTTTCCAGCCGCGCGACCTTCGCCGCAAGCTGTTCCGCGTTGGGATGCCCGTCACGCGCGTAGGTGAAACCCGCTTGCCGCCCCTCGTACAGGGCGTCGATCTGGTCGAGCCCCGCGACCCGCCCCACGGCGCTGAGCTGGATCGGAGTGGCCAGGGGAAGCGTCGCCGAGGGAACCTCCTCGGGGGGCCGGGCACAAAGGGTTGCCAGTGACGGTGACGGTGACGGCTCGGCACCCGTCGTGAACCAGGACGCCGCGCTGGCCTGGATCGCCTCGACAACCGACGCGTCGGTCCGCGCATCCTCGTCCGCCGGGAGCGCCACCGAGACGACGCCGAGCACCGGACCGCTCCGCGCCGACCCGCGGATCGGAACCGCCACCGAGCGGACCGCGCCGAATCGGCGCAACCAGAGCCCCGAGCCGGAATCGGCCGGCAACTCGTCCGCCCGTGAGATCGCCGCCGCGCCGGTCCGCGCGGCCTTCACGATTCCCAGATCGGTCCGGCCCAACCCGACCGATCGCGTGACCGAGGCAAACTCATCGGCCACCGCACAATCGAGAAGCGGACCCGGAAGAAAAGCCCTTTGTTCCAGGACGTCTCCCGCCTCCACGATCACCCAGTAACCCGACGCGCACGCCCCCGGCCGCGCACAGGGCCTCGAGCTCATCACACGCCGGATCGCTGGGCGGTTTCGAAGATTCGAGATCAATCACTTTGATGGCCGTGATTCTGTGATAAATTGATTTATAGAAAAGTTTATCTAACTCGCCCGTTAATCGACCTTGAGGAGCTCGACGTCGAAGTGCAGCGTGGCGTTCGGCGGGATGACGCCCCCGGCCCCCGGCTGCCGTAGCCTTCCTCGGGGGGGATGACCAGGGTCCGCTGGCCACCGACCTTCATCCCGGCCACGCCGACGTCCCAGCCCCGGATGACCTGGCCCCGCCCCAGCGTAAACCGGAACGGCTCTCCCCGGTCGCGCGAGCTATCAAACTTCGCGCCGTCGGCCAGCGTGCCGGTGTAATGGACCGTGACCATGTCCCCAGGCTTGGCCTCGTCGCCCGTCCCCGTTTTCACGTCGCTGATCTGCGTCTCGAAGTCCGCCATTTTCGGGCCTCCCTGGGCTGGGTTGGGCGGGATTGATGATGCTCGAAGCTTTCTGGACCGCGGAAGAGTCCGAATTTTAGGTTTCCCCTGTCGATTAATCAACCGCCGGCGACGTCCTGACCGGATGAGACCGCTTCCGGTCCTTCCGGCTGCTGCTGCGACAGGCAATGCAGCGTTCCCAGGCCCAGGACAAGATCGACCGCGTGAATCCCGACGACCCGCCGGTCGGGAAAGACCTGGGCCAGTGTGTCGAGCGCCTGTCGATCGGCGGGATCGTTGAACGTCGGCACCAGCACCAGGCGGTTGGCGATGTAGAAGTTGGCATAGCTCGCCGGCAGCCGCTGGCCCTCGAAGACGACCGGCTCGGGCATCGGCAGGGTCACCACCTGAAGCGGCTGGCCGTCCTGGTCGCGTGCCGCCTCGAAGCCGGCGCAGGTTTTCCTGCGAGCGGCTCGTGGTTCGGGTCGCCCCGACGGGGCTCGACCACCGTGACCACCGTTCCGGACCGACGAACCGCGCCAGGTCGTCGACGTGCCCGTGGGTGTCGTCGCCCTCGATACCCCGCCCCAGCCAGACCACCTGGCGCACGCCCAGGTAATCGGCGAAGACCTGTTCGATACCCGATCGGTCGAGCCCCGGGTTGCGGGCCTGCACGTCGCTGAGCAGGCACTCCTCGGTCGTCAGCAGCGTGCCCCGGCCGTTGACGTCGAACGCTCCCCCCTCCATCACCACTCGATGCCGCTTGCCGCCCGCCTCGGGCTCGACCCGCGGCACGAACCGCCTCAGGCCCATCCGCTGCGCCAGCGCGCTGCGGGAGCCGATCGTCGTGCTGATGATTGTCGTACTTCGCCCAGCCGTTGAACCGCCAATCGATCAGAGCGATTGAAGCGTTTTGATCCGTTTTCGGGTCGCTTGACCACGAACGTCGGACCCGAGTCGCGGAGCCAGACGCGGTCGGTGGGGGCCTTGACGAACGTGACCCGAGCAAGGTCGACCCCCTGCGCATCGAGCCGTTCGGCCGCATCGCTCGCGCATCCGGCGTCCCTTGACCACGATGTTGACCCGCTCGCAACGGCTCAGATGGCGGACGATCTCGACATAAACCCACGGCACCGGCGCGAACTTGCCGGGCCAGTCGTCGCGGTTGTGCGGCCAGGCGATCCAGGTGGCCTCGTGCGGCTCCCACTCGGCGGGCATCCGGTAGCCCAGCGCCGCGGGCATCGCGTTTTCGTGTTCAGATGAGTTCATGCGTTATCTGCGTCAGGAACCGCTGGGTGATCGGACCATAGGCATCGATCCGCCGATCGCGGAGGAAGGGCCAGTTGCGTCGGGTCTGCTTCCGTGAGGGCCGGATCGCACGCGACGACGAGCACTTCCTCGGTGTCGCGTCCGGCGCGGGCGAGGACACGGCCGAACGGGTCGGCCAGGAACGAGCCGCCCCAGAACTCGAGGCCGCCGCCGACGGGCCCCTCGTGCCCGACCCGGTTCACGGCCGCGACGAACAGGCCGTTGCTGATGGCGTGCGCCCGCTGCATCGTCTCCCACGCATCGGCCTGGGCCGCGCCGATACTCGGCCTTCTCGGCGGGATGCCAGCCGATCGCCGTCGGGTAAAACAGGATCTCGGCCCCCCGGAGCGCGGTCAGCCGCGCGGCTTCGGGATACCACTGGTCCCAGCAGACGAGGGTGCCCACGCGGGCGAACCTCGTGGATCGATCGCCTGGAACCCGAGGTCGCCGGGGGTGAAGTAGTACTTCTCGTAAGTAGAGCGGGTCGTCGGGAATGTGCATCTTGCGATAACGGCCGCGGAGCGAGCCGTCGGCGTCGAGCACGACCGCCGTGTTGTGATAAACCCCCGCGGTCCGCCGCTCGAAGACCGAGCCCGACGACCACCATGCCCGTCTCCCGCGCCACGGTCGCGAGCGCCTCGGTCGTCGGCCCAGGGACCGGCTCGGCCAGGTCGAACAGCGCCGGGTCCTCGATCTGGCAGAAATACTGCGTGCGAAACAGCTCGGGCAGACACGCCACCTGCGCCCCCCGCGCCGCCGCCTCGCGGAGCCCCTCACATGCCCGTCGGAGGTTGTCGTCCGGGTCGGTCGAGCAGCGCATCTGGACCAGGCCCACCTGAAACGGACGCGAACGTGCTGGCGGCACTCGACTCGAGCTCATCGGCGAAGCGGTTCCTCCTGTCAAACCCATCACGAATCCGGGGTTCCCTCATGGTCCTTATCTTGAGACCGGTGTCAAGTCTCGCCCTGGATCTGGCTCGAACCGCGAGGGACCGGAGCCATCATCACGTCTGCCTTCGCTCGGTGCGCGCGATGGGATGGGTCTGGCTTCGGCCCCTGCCCGTGCGCGGAATCTCCGCGGTTGGCGGGTCGGGATCTCCAAATTGACAAAGAGCGGTCGGCCCGGTCGGTCAGGCCGGGCTCGCCAGGCACGCGATTGAGCCGATCGTGCCATCAATAAGGATCGTGTCGGCCGGCTCGATCGTCATCGCGAGCGGAGCGGCTTCAAGCTTGGGTTCGCTCGGCGCCTCGGTCTTGGGTTCGGTCGGCACCGCAGGCTTGGGTTCGGTCGGCGCCGCGGCCCTGGGTTCGCTTGGCGCTTCGAGTTTGGGTTCGCTTGGCGCTTCCGGCTTGGGTTCGCTCGGCGCTTCCGGCTTGGGTTCGGTCGGCGCCGGCGCCGGGTCCGGGATGACCGGTACAGGTGACGCTGTCGGCTCATCCGATTCGACCCGATCCTTCTTCACGTTCCGCAATTCCTTCAGGCACCCCAGCAGGACCCGCTGATGGCCCAGCTCGTAACGCTGACGCTTCATCCCCTCGTTGCTGGCGTCGAACGCCGCTTCCTGGATCGTGAGTTCACGCAACTGGTCCTCGCGCGCCTCGACTTCCGATAGTCGCTGCTTCAGCTCGTCGAGGATCGCCTTGATCTGCGCCAGCAGCGCGGCGTTGGCGTCGGCACGCTCGGGCAGGTTGGCGTACTGCTTCGCCGTGCGGCGTCGGTATTCGCCCTTCGCCATCCGATCCTCGCCCGGGTAGGTCAGCGTGAAGAAGTAATCGAGCCGCTCGGGGTCGGCTTTCCTGGGACCCAGGTGCGAGGCCAGCGCGTACGACAGCCAGAGGCCGGTCACGGGACTGTCCAGGTGGCTCGTCGAGCGCAGGCCCTGCAACTGAAGCAGGTCGAAGATCTGGCTCTCGTCGAGCCGGCCGTTCTGGATGATCCCGCGGCCGATGTTCTCCCACTGCTCGATCAGCCAGCGGCAGCCCAGGCTGAAACTCCGCAGCTCTGTACACCGTGCCCTGGCCATCATTGACCAGGGTGCTGGTGGTGCCGGTCAGGCGCTTGAGTTTCGCGAACAGATCGGCGTCGAACGCCTCGCCCGCGAGCAGGACCTTCTTGCTGAGAGCGGCGTTCTCGGCCTTGCGACAGCGTTCGACCCTCCAGGCAGCGTGGACGGCGGTCTCGACCAGGGTGCGCTCGGTGTCGGACCGGGCGTCGAGCTCGTCGAACCAGGTTTCGACCCGCGCCTGTAGCTCCTCGGCGTTCTCGCCAGGCAATACCGCTGTGGCGGCGGCGCAGCCGTGAGTCAGGCCGTTGAGCCGGGAGATGGCCTTGCCCGCCTCGGTGCGGGGTCCGGTCGATTTTTGGGCGTTGGCGCGGTTGGCCGCCAATCGGGCGGCGCTGATCGGGCGGGTTGTGGGGGTGGAATTGGTGGTGGAGGTTGCGCGGTCGAGAGGCTCGGAGGTTGGCGCGGTCATGATTGGAAATCTCCCGGCGAGTTGCCCGTACAAAGGAAGCCGAAAACACCCGGAGCGGCCCGATCGATTGGGGTGCGCACCGGCCCGTTGTTATTAAGCATCGGAGGAAACGACCAGGGAGTGCGGCGAATCTGGGAGATTTATCCCGATTAAGGGATGGGATGGGGCGGTTGGCGCGGCGGGGTGGGATGAGATGGGGTGATGACGGTGGAAAGCGATTCGGTTTGAGACCGCGAATCAATGGATGAGGGGGCGAGACCGGTCAGCGTTCAAGGTGGCCATGGTCCGTCCATGGACGAACCATGGCCACCCGAGATTCACAAGTTTCGACTTGAGGTTAACGGATCGTATCCTCCTTTTCAGGCTCTCTAGATCTCGCCCTCCTCTTCCGCGACGGTGTACGCCAGGCAGGTGCGGATGTCTTCCTCGGTCAGCTCGGGATGGCTGCGGAGGATGTCGGCCCAGGTCCAGCCATCGACGATCAGCGAGACGACGTAATGGACCGTGATCCAGGTCCCCCGGACCACGGGCGATCGCTCCGAGATGGTGAAGTCGAAGACCAGGCGGTCCTGCCAGCGCGGGGCCAGGGGTGTGTCCGACTCCGCGGCGGGAGTATCGGTTTCCTCATCGCCCGCGTCCAGCTCGTCGTCATCGTCATCGAATTCGTCGGCCGAGTCGGCAAGGTACCGGCCCCGGTGGGCATCGTCGGGAAGGAAGGGCCATTCGTTCGAGTATTCCGGGAAGTTTTTCTCGAAGGGGTCGGCATGGTTCTGAAAACGGGAGGCCGATCGGGAATCAGACCTGGGCGGTGGATTGAGGTCGGCGGCCGTGTCCTCGTCCGTCCAGGGTTCCTCGGCTTGCAGTTTCCGGAGCAGGTCAAGACCCGTCGCCAGCGTGTCCATCAACCGATGGAGCCGGACGGATGAGAGGCTGGACGTTCCGAAGGACCGGCCCTGCTCCAGGAGCTGGAACTCGTGATCGCTCGATTCCCGCAAGGTCCAGGCTGTCAGGGTCAGACGCCTCGATAGGACCTGCTGGAGCAACCCGCGCGGCGCGAGTTCCCGGTCGAGACGGCTGGCAAACGTCCCAAAGTCGCCATCGTCCGGAATCCCCGTGTCGACCGGCATCTCGTTCCCGTTCATGCCCGGACTCGTTTGCTGATACGAAATCTCGGAGGCTTGCATGTTGCTGTCCATTGATCGTGTTCCTCGTCGTTTGGCGATCCCGAGCGTCGGGTTCAATCGCCCCGGTTTCGTGTCCGGGACGTTTTGATTTACGCGCGGCCGTCATTGAACAACATCGTAGCGAAAGCCGATTGCGTAGACGGGAAATTGGCGCGACTGGGCAAACTTTGAGGGCAATTGATCGATTGTGTCGATCGTGACGGCTGGCGCGGGCGGCTGCGACCGTTTTCGGGGGTGTGCGGGGCCGAATCCGGCGCGAAGACAATGGAGTTGGTGAGTGGGTTTCTCGGCGAGCGTGCGAGGTCTTTTGGTTTTCGAGAGAGTCAACGCAGCCGGCTTCCGGTGGTCCGGGCTTCGTTGCGGGGCTCGGCCCGGTTGTCTCAACCCCTTCGGAGGGCGCGGCCAGGCGTGGCGCCGGTGGCGTCGCCGTTTTCGAGGACGAGGGTGCCGTTGACGAGGACGTGATCGACGCCTTCGCCAGGGTCCGGCCGGCGTCGTAGGTGGACCGGTCGGTCACGGTGGCGGGGTCGAAGACGGCGATATCGGCGACGTAGCCGGGGCGGAGCATGCCGCGGTCGTTGAGGCGGAACCGGCGCGCGGCGTGGGTGGCGAGGTGCGGTGACGGCCTCGGGCCAGGTAGTAATCGCCGAGCTGCGCGGGTGTGGTAGCCGAGATAGCGGGCGAAGGCGCCCCAGCCGCGCGGGTGGGGGAAGCCGCCGCAGAAGATGCCGTCGGAGCCCGCCATGTGGGCGGGGTGCCGGAGGATCGCCCGGACGTCGGCCTCGGTCCGGTCGCCGGCGCGGAAGCCGACGATGCCCACGGCCATTCCCGAGGCGAGCAGGATCTCGCAGACGAAGTCGCCCGCCGCCAGGCCCGCCTGCTGCGCCGGCCGCTGGTGACGGTCATGCCTTCGGCCCATCGCCAGTCGGGGTCGGCGACCATGGCGATGGTGGTGGTGTCGAGCGGATACGGGGTCGGGCGTCGAGAACCACTCGGCGTCGAGCCGGGCGCGGACGGCCGGATCGGCCAGGCGCTCGAGCGTCGGCTCGATCCCGCCGGCCTGGACCCAGGGCGGTAGCGCCACCATGCCCAGGATCGTGCTGCCGGCCAGGTAGGGATAGGTGTCGATAGGTCAGGTCCAGGCCCAGCGCGCGCCCCTGGTCGATCAGGGGGAGCAAGAGGTCGGCCGGGCCGTTGTAGTGCGAGATGTGGGCCGGCGACGTTGGCCGACCGGGCGATCTCGTAGACCTCGGCCATCCCCTCCGGGGCCCTCGGGCCGTAGCCGCGCATGTGGGTGACGTAGACGCCGTCATCGGGGGCGATCACCGCGCACAGGGCGGCGATCTCGCGGGCGTCGGCGTAGCGGCTGGGGATGTAGTCGAGGCCCGGTCGAGAGCCCGACGGCCCCGGCCTCCATCCCCTGCCGGACGATCGCCTGCATCGCCCGGAGCTCGTCGTCCGTCGGCGGGGCGCGGATCGAGGCCCATGACCTCCATCCGGACGTTGCCGTTGGGGATCAGGTAGGCGACGTTCAGCGCCGTGGTCCGGTCGAACCGGGCGAGATATTCGTCGATCGTTCCCAGTCGGAGACCACTTCCGGGCAGGGTTGCCGTTGAACCCGGCGGTGTACCGCCGCATGTAGTCGATCGTCGCCGGCCCGCCGGGGCGAACGAGCTGCCGTCCTGGCCCGATGATGTAGGTCGTCACCCCTTGCTTGAGCGCGGGCAGGTGGATCGGGTCGGCCAGGAGCATCAGGTCGCCGTGGACGTGGGCGTCGATGAAGCCAGGGACGACGTAGCGGTCGGTCACGTCGAGCACGCGGGCGGCGTTGGTCAAGGCGGCGTCGAGCCGGCCGACCTCGGCGATCATCGAGTCGAGCAAGGCCCACGTCGCCCCGGAACGCGAGTCCCGCCGGTGCCGTCAATGACCCAGCCGCCCTTGAGGATCAGGTCGAAATTCACGAGGCTCATCCCGGTCTTTTGAGATATCGGAACATCCACGCCGCCGCGATCCTAACAGACCTCGGGGCCCGCGGCTATTTGGCGTCGCCGGCCCGCCAGAAATACCAACTGGCGATCGATCGATAGGGCCGGAGGTGTTCGGCCAGGGGATGGCAATGGCTGGGCTTGGGAAGCTCGGTAGTCCATGAAGATCGCGCAGGCCGGCGCGAACGCCCAGGTCGCCGACCGGGAGGATATCGGGACGGTTGAGCGCGAAGATGAGGAACATCTCGGCCGTCCACCGGCCCACGCCCTTGATCGCGGTCAGACTGGCGATGATGTCGTCGTCGTTCCAGGTCGGCGAACTGGTCGAGCGGGGCGTCTCCGTTGTGGACCGCCGTGGCGAGGTTCAGGACATAGCGGGCCTTGACGCCCGAGAGCCCCACGCTCCGCAGCCCGGTCTCGCCCTGGGCGAGCAAGGCCGCGGGCTCGTGCGTCTCGCCCGCCAGGGCGCGGAGGCGGGCGTCGATCGACGCGGCGGCCCTGGAGGAGATCTGCTGGCCGATGATCGCCCGGACGAGTGTCCCGAACCGATCGGCCCGCGGCTCGAGCCGGCACGGTCCCACCCGTTCGATCAGCTCGGCCACGTACGGGTCGGCCCGCTTCAGGTGGGCCAGGGCCTCCGCCCACGGGTCGCGCTCGGTGTTTCGTCCTGTCGTCGTTCGTGCTCGGGCCATGGAACGGATACTCCCTCCCTGCTGGTGTCTGAAAAGTCCGATAATATACCCATGAGCCACGTGCGCCGCTCGTTCGTTTCGGGCAACATTCTCGACCTTGACGTGTAGCGATTTCCTGATCGGGCGTTTATCATGCCCTTATCCTGGTCTCCGGCGCATCCTGCCTGGAGTCGGTGGGCCGTCCTCTCCCGGGAGATCGTCTGCGATGTCGAACGCCGATGAACGCCAATCGATGGAGCCTGTCGCCGGACTCCAGTTCGATCATGCCGAGTTCGCGACGGACCATGACGATGATCATGAGCATGACCATGATCCGGAACAGGACCAGGCCCCTGCTCCGCCCCTGTCGTGCGCCGTGTGCGCGGAGCCGATCGCCGAATCGTATTATGAAGTCAATCAGAAGTTCCTTTGCAACGGCTGTCGTGATGGCCTGGTCGAGCGGCTCGAAGGGGGGTCGAAGCTGGGCCGGTTCGTCCGCGCCGGGTTGTTCGGGGGGCTCGCGGCCCTGGCCGGATCGGGGCTTTATTACCTGATCCTGGCCCTGACCGGCTACGAGATCGCGCTGATCGCGATCGTGGTGGGCATGATGGTCGGCACGGCGGTCCACAAGGGCTCGCGGCAGCGTGGGGGCTGGGTTTACCAGGTCCTGGCGGTCTTTCTGACGTATACGGCGATCGTCAGCTCCTATATCCCCCTGATCATTGCCGAGATCGCCAAGAATCCGCCGGGTCAGGAGGCCGCGGCCGTCGCCGGCAACCCGGAGAAGAAAGCCGTTGCCCCGGCGGGCAAAGGCAAGGCCGAGGCCGCGCCCGCGCCCGCGAAGGCGGCCAAGGCTCCGGTCAAGCCGTTGCCGCCCGGCCGGGCCGTCCTGATGCTGGCGGCCATGCTGGCGGTATTGATGGCCCTGGCGTACGCCGCTCCGTTCATGGCCGGTGCGCAGAATCTTCTGGGGCTCCTGATCATCTTCTTCGGGCTCTCGCAGGCGTGGCGGCTCAACCGCAAGGTCTCCCTGTCGATCAACGGCCCGTTCCGGATCGAGTCGCGGGAGGCGCCGGCTCATGGTTGAGACCGAGCGGGGAGCCGTGCGCTGGCCTGTCCGGGCTGCGGCACCGAGATCGCGCCGGTCTGCTCGCGTGCCCGGTCTGCCGGCGCCTGGTCCATGCCGATCGGCTCAAGGAACTGGCGGAAGTCGCCGAGCAGGCCGAGCGGGTGGGTGACCGAGCCGGGGCGCTGGCCGCATGGAAACAAACGCTCGAGCTGCTTCCCGAGGGAACACGCCAGCACGAGGCGATCGCCGCGCGGGTCGCCCGAACCGAGGCGGTACCGGTTTCGGTACCCGTTTCGGCCACGCCGACCACGCGCGCCGCGACCGATCAGGATCATGAGCATGATCAGGATCAGGCCACGGGCTGGTCAGGCCGGGCGGGGCTGGCGGGCGTGGGGACGATCGGCCTGATCCTCTGGAAGTTCAAGTTCCTGACCTTCCTGATCCTGACCAAGGCGAAGTTCCTGCTTCTGGGACTGACCAAGGCGAGCACGTTCCTGTCGATGTTCGCGTCGCTGGGCGTGTACTGGACCGCCTTCGGCTGGCGTTTCGCGCTGGGGATGGTGTTGTCGATCTACGTTCACGAGATGGGGCACGTCGCGGCACTGATGCGTTATGGGGTGCATGCCGATGCGCCCCTGTTCATTCCGGGGCTGGGCGCCTTGATCCGGCTCCGCCAGGAGATGCACGACTCGCGGCAGGATGCCCGGGTCGGCCTGGCCGGTCCGCTCTGGGGCCTGGGGGCCGCGCTGACGTCGCTGGCGATCGGCGGAGCGCTCGATGCACCGGTATGCCTGGCGATCGCCCGCTGGGGGGCGTTCATCAACCTGTTCAACCTGATCCCGCTCTGGCAGCTCGACGGCGGCCGCGCCTTTCGCGCGTTGGGCCGCTCCGGGCGCTGGTTCGCCGTCCTGTCGATCGCGGTGGCGTGGTCCCTTTCCGCCGAGCCGCTCCTGGTCCTGCTGCTGATCGGCGGCGTCGTCCGCAACCTCGGCGACACATCCGCCGCGCCGGGCCGATCCGACCCGCTGGTCCTGGGCCAGTACGTCACCCTGATCGCCGTCCTGACCACGCTGGCGGAACTGCCGGTCAAGCTGCCGTGATCGGGGATTGAGGGTGAGCCTGGGGCTCGGCGTTGGGTCCGATCAGGCGCTTGCGGGGGTCGGATTCGGGTATGCCGTCGCGTCGTTTGGCGAGCGACTCGCGCCAGCTCGGGGCCAGGAGCGGGCAGTCGGCCAGCGCGGCGAGGAGCGTCTGGTCGTGCAGGCGTCGATAGATCAGGTCGTTGGCCAGGGCGACGGTCCATCCCGGGCACGGGCGCTCGACCAGATCGCACGACTGACCCGCCTCGACCGTGCCCGGCTCGAGGACCCGGAAGTACCAGCCGGCGCGGTTGGTCTGCTGGACATGCGCGGGCATGTCCTTGATGCCGAACCGGTGCGCCAGCTTCCAGCACGGCTGACGCGGCTGCGCGACCTGCACACGCGCGCCGCCCACTTCATAAGTATCGCCAATGCAGACGGTCGTCTCGTCCAGGCCGTCGATGGTGAAGTTCTCGCCGAAGCTGCCGAACGCGAGTTCCGGGCGATCGAGCTCGACCCGCCAGGCGTCGTAATGCCGCGCGGCGCAGGCCAGGACCGCTTTTTCGCGGCCGCCGTGATGCCTGGAATCGGCCTGGCCGTCTCCCTCCAGGTTGGTCCATCCGAGTCGGATCGGCCCCTCCACCCGTTCCTTGAAGATCCCGCTGGTCCAGGGACGGTCCAACGGGTCGGCCGCCCCGTCTTCCCCCATCGTCCGGGGTCGGCCCACCTGGATCGAGAGCAATGTCGGTCTTGGCTGGCTCATCGACTCGACTCCTTTCCCGAGGTCCACCCGCCTCCCCGGCTCAACGCACGATCTGGAAGTCGGGCGCTGACCCGTGCCTCATGGTAAATTGGGGTCATGATAGGGTCCAATCGTTCTTTCTGATCGAGTCGATAGGTTTCATCGATCGCTTGCACGACGAGCAAGAAAGGTCCGGCGATGGAACTGCGCCACCTGCGTTACTTTCTGGCGGTGGCCGAGGAGGGCCACTTCACGCGGGCGGCGGAGCGCCTGTTCGTGTCACAGCCGACGCTGTCGCAGCAGATCCGTCAACTGGAAGGAGAGCTCGGGGCGCCCCTGTTCGAGCGGGGCAAGCGTCGGGTCCGTTTGACGTCGGCGGGGGAGATCCTGCGCGACCACGCCCGTCGGGTGCTGGGCGAGGTCGAGGCGGCGGCGCTGGCGATCGCCGAGCTTGATGGATTGAAACGCGGGCGGGTGACGCTGGGGGCGGTCCAGACGGCCAACGCCTACCTGATTCCCCCGATCCTGGGCCGGTTCACCGCGCTTCATCCGGGGATCACCGTCAGGGTCGAGGAGCTCTCGGCCGGCTCGATCGTGGCGGGAGTGGCGTCGGGCCGGCTCGACCTCGGGGTGTCGTTCACGCCCCCCCTGCCCGACGAAGGGGCCGACGAGATCGAGACCGAGCCGCTTTTCGAGGAAGAGCTGATCCTGGTCCTGGCCGCGGGGCATCACCTGGCGGGCCGCCCCTGGCGCAACGTGGGCGAGCTCGACGGCGAACCCCTGATCCTGCTGCCGACGGAATTCTGTACCCGACGGCTGGTCGACGAGGCACTCGCCAATGCACGAGCCCGACCGGCCCTGGCGGTGGAGATGAACTCGATCGAAGGAATACTCGCCGCGGTGAAGGCCGGCGGCGGCGCCACCATCCTGCCCGCCCTGGCGCTCTGGGGCGGCCCGCCCGGCCTGCGCGGCGTCAGGCTTCGCAACCCCACCCCGCGCCGCGGTGTCGGCCTGCTCTGCGCCGCGGCGGCTACCGCCCACGCGCCGCGCTGGCCCTCGCCGCCGCGATCTCCGATGCGTCCGTCGCGCATAAAATTGAGAAATGAACAAATTTGATTTAATCGAAAAATGTATGATACAAAGAGTGAATGGTAACTGCCGGATTCCCAGACACGGGGCTATCCCGGTCGGATCGTGGTGATTACAATTCATTGCTGAAGCTCCGCCCGTCGACGATCTCGGAAGAATTGCACGCGATTTCCGGCCTGAACCACGGACACGGACGGTACGCCTCCCGTCGAACTGGCGGGTTCGCAAGCATAGCGCGCGGGTTCATCCGGTTTTTTTCTCGCATCCCAACGAGAGGAGATGACGACGATGAGCGACGTGATCAGGGTGGAGGGGATTGGCGAGGTTTATGGCTCCAAGCTCAAGAGCGTGGGGGTGGGCACGGTCGATCTTCTGCTCGAGCGGGGCGCCAGCCGGGAGGGGCGAAAGGCGCTGGCGGAGTCATCCGGGATCAGTGAGAGCCTGATCCTGCGCTGGGTCAACCACGTTGATCTGTTCCGGATCAAGGGGGTCGAGGCGCAGTATGCCGAGCTGCTCGAGGCGGCGGGGGTTGACTCGGTCCCCGAGCTGCGCAGCGGAACCCGGAGAATCTGTACCCCAAGCTTGTCGAGGTCAACGAGACGCGGCACCTGGTCCGGCATCTCCCGTCCGCGAAGCAGGTTGCCGAATGGGTCGAGCAGGCCGGGACGCTTCCCCGCGTGGTCACGCATTGAGCTTGGAAAGCGATTCACTTTTCTGGGATTTCGCGATTTGAAGGTGTTTTACCCCTGGCCGGGGGTAGCCGACCCGACTATAAATTCAGACGCGGGCCGGGTGGACCTCTCGTGAATCGATCGGGCCAGGCGACCGTCGATGGCTCGTGGCGGGCGCGGGAGCAGAGACCCGGCGCGAATGTGTTGGAGTTGTTAAGGCGTATCAGGTGCCGGGGTGGATCAAATCAAATCGAATCGAATCGAGTTGAATCGGATCGGCCCGAAGGCCGACGGCCCGACCACCCGGGGACCATTGACCTGATCAGACCGACTCACCAAGGACCAGGCTGCCATGATCGGACTTACCCATCCCCAGGTTGATCCGATGCGCGGTCCGCGCCCGTTCGGGCGTGGGATGCTCGTCCTCATGTTGCTGACGGCCCTGCCCGGCTGCTATCAACAGCCGACCCGCTGGGACGAGGTCCAGAAGGAAACGCGCCGGAACGTGCCCGCGGTCTCGAAGGAAGCCGTGCCCGGCGCCACGTTCAACAAGCTCTTCCCGAAGCCTGAAGGCGACTTCGACGTCGTCTACACCCAGGAGAAGCAGGGCTTCGCCCAGGCCAAGCTCGTCAAGAAAGGGGAGGACATCGCCACGCTCTCGATCTTCGATACCACGAGCAACCCCGAAGCCGCCGAGAAGTACAAGGACGAGCAGGGAACCTTCGAGGGCTTCCCCATCATGGATATCGGCGAGAAAGGTACCAGCCTGCTCGTGGGAAACCGCTACCAGGTGACGATCCGATCGATCGATGCCAACTTCTCCAAGTTCGACCGCGAGGACTGGCTCAAGAAGTTCGACCTCGCGAACCTGGCCAAGCTGCAATGAAATGACCGGTGCGGCGATCTTCCACCCTGAACGCGAACGACGAGACCCCCTTCCGACCGATCAGCCCCGAGGGACTCCACTCACATGAGCGCAACACCCATCTTCACGCTGGTCGACAAGCTTCCCGAGAATAACCTGACGACCAAGATGCTCCACGCCCTGGACTTCGTCGCCCCGGGCCAGTGGCGGAACCTCGTCGGGTTCGAGAACACGATCAAGGTCATCACCGGTGAGACCGACCAGGCCCTGATCCAGAAGATCGGCGAGCGGGCCATCCAGCTCTACAACGACCGATCGCAGGGCTACCAGCGCGCCCTCTGGCTGTATCACACCGCCGAATCGGTCAGCAACACGATGGGCGCCGCCGCCCTGGCCAACAAGGTCGGCGAACAATTCCGGATCGCGTCGCTCCTCCAGAAGATCACGCCCAAGAGCGACAAGGCGCAGGCGATCGACTTCAGCGTCAAGATGATCGTCGAGCTCGTCACCTTCTGTCTCCGCAATGGCCTGCCGGGCGACAGCATCGGCGACTTCGTCAAGAGCCTGACCCACTACAAGGACGAGGCCCTGATCCGCATGGCCGCCCTGATCTGCGTCGACGGCCTCTTGCCGCTCGGCCCCGGTTACGTCCAGAAGCTGACCTCGATCATCCACGGCTCGGGCGCTTCCGATCTCGAGCACAACGATACCTTCCAGCGCGTCAAATCGCTGGTCCCCGGCGGCGACGTCAAGGGCCAGCTCGGCTTCATCCAGCAAGGCGTCAGTTCGGTGCAGAACTGGATGACCAACTTCACCGCCCAGCACGCCCTGACCACCGACAAGGTTCTGGGGAGCTTCAGCAGCTTCCTCGAGACCACCGATAATCGGCTCGACTACATCGCCGCCTTCCTCGACCTGACCACCAATTACTTCGAACACACCGGCACCCAGTCGGTCGCTCGGAGCCTGATCGAGCGGGCGGTCAACGAGATCTGAGAGCGTGTGGTAGGAATCGCGTTGAGCTCTTGTAGGGTAGGCATCAGCCTGCCATGGCCGGAAAACCGGCGGGCTGAAGCCCACCCCATCCACCCCGCAGTTCAAGAACATTTTGATCGGGGTTGCCCGATATCCTTCAGGGCGTCAGGAGCACACTCTGGTTGAACCCCAGCGAGTGTCCCGGTTCCCGGATCGTGCCGATGTACCAGGTGACAATGTACATGTGACTGGATCGCCTCGGACTGGCCAGGCCCAGGCAGGGGTGCGGGCCGTTGATCCTGGTGTTGAGCACGCCGGGCAGGTTGACCTGACGTCCATAAGCGCCGGGGTCGGGGCTCCAGTAGTTCTCGACCCGACGGGCCGAGGTCGCGGCGCCGAGGCGTCCGAAGATCAGGGGGTGATGGCTCGAGGCGGGATCGAGCAAGGTGAGCTGGGCGACGCGCTCGGGATTGGCGGAGGCTGCCATCGTGTCGAGGTATCGAGCCGCGGCGGCGGCCACGATGCCGCCGGCGCTATGGCCGATCAACTGAAGCCGAGCCGGGCGAATTCCTGATCGGCGGAGCGTCTCGGCGAGGATTTGCCCCTGGGCCACGGCGCTGTCGTGATTGGCCCGAGGATCGAGGCTGACGAACGTCGCGGCGTTCCAGTCCCAGGCGAGCATGTTGAACCTGGCTCCGACCCGGCGCACCAGGGCGTCGGCCATGTGCTCGGCCATGGTGAAATGGACCGTGCCCGGCATCGGGTTAAAGCCGTGAACGAAGACCAGCGTGGGCCGCTCCGCGACGGGCGGCTCGCCCGGATGGGCGCCGGGCGTCAGGTTGACCAGGACCCCCCGCGCGCGGTCGCTTCCGAACTGGATGTAGGCCGGCGGGCTGTCCGTGCCGACCACGGCCGCCGTCAATGTAACCAGGGCGATCGTCGCGGCCATCACGGCACGATGTCCTGATCAAGGCAGGTGTTCAGGTTGCGCGGCGTTCCAGGCGCCGCCCGCTCAGCCGACACGGCAGGGCAGCGCGCCCCAAACGACACCCAAGTCTAGCATGGAATCGGCCGGCGAGGCGGGAACCCGGGCCGACGGCCCGGCACCAGGCTCTGGACTCCACCACGGTTCTGATCGATCATCGAAGGTCCCCGAACCAACTCGAGCACCGAGGCGCCCGGGGCCTGCATACGAGCCTGCCCGTGACGGGACGAAGTCGAGACCCGACGAGATCCAAACGATGTCCACCCAAGCCTTGCGACTGAAGATCTGTGCCGCAACCTCTCGCGATCTCGCCCGAGCGACCGCGAACCTGGCGGGCACCCGGGCCCTCGTCGGGCTTGACGGGTTCGTTGACGAGATCATCGCCGTGGTTGATAAGCGGTACAGCCCTGGCAGTTACGACCCGGTCCGTACGATCACGGCCATGGCCGGAAAGCTCCAGGCCGCGGCGGGTGCGTCGAGCAATTATGAACTGGTGATCAAGCAGCGCAAGCTCGGCGGCAATGGGCCCATCATGGCCAACGCCCTGGCGTGCCTGGGCCTGGGGGTCAGCTACATCGGCAGCCTCGGTTTTCCGTCGATCGACACGGTCTTCAGTGAGTTCAGCCAGCGGGCGACCATCCACAGCATCGCCGAGCCCGGCCATACCGACGCCCTGGAGTTCGACGACGGCAAGCTGATGCTGGGCAAGTATGAATCGCTCGGCGACGTCACCTGGGAGAACCTGGTGGCGCGGGTCGGCCGCGACGAGCTGATCCGCCTCTTCTCCGAATCGCGACTGATCGGCCTGGTCAACTGGACCATGCTTCCCCAGATGAGCGCCATCTGGGAGCGCCTGGTCGTCGAGGTCTTGCCCTCGTTCGGCGAATCGACCCATTCGGGCGTTCACCAGCGCACGCTCTTCATCGACCTGGCCGACCCCGAGAAGCGGACGCCCGAGGACATCTTGCACGCCTTGCAACTGCTCGAGCGGTTTCAGGAGCAGGACGGCGTCGACGTGATCCTGGGCCTGAACCTCAAGGAAGCGGTCGAGGTCACGCAAGTCCTGGGGTTACCCGCCCGGCCCGATCCGGAGGCTTCGATCGAGCCCGACGCGGCGGCGATCCGACGCGCCCTCGGGATTGGCTGCGTCGTGATCCATCCTCGAGGAGCCGCCGCCGCCGCAACCGAGTCCGACACCGCCTGGTTCGCCGGCCCGTTCGTCGAGCACCCTCGGATCAGCACGGGGGCCGGCGACCACTTCAACGCCGGCTTCTGCCTGGGCCGCATCCTCGGCCTCGACCTGTCCCAGAGCCTCTGTGCCGGCGTCGCCTGTAGCGGCTACTACGTCCGCAACGCCCAGAGCCCGACCGTCGAGCAGCTTGCCGAGTTCATCCGCGTGCTCCCCGAGCCGGAAAAGGGATACAATACGTGAACTTTTGAATGGAAACAGGCTGCGCATTGTGGTCATCCGGGTCTCCATACCCACCGCGTCGTGGGTCAGTGGCGACTTCTGGTCGATACCCGGCACCGAAGTCAACCACAGGACCACAGGAACGTGGCCATGGAGTCCCGAACGGGGCCCGATCCGGACACCGTGAAGCGGAAGGACCTTCATTCGCGTTCCAGGCTGGCCTCGACGGCTCGCGATACATGGGGATTCAGCTCACGTGCGCGGGCAAAGCACGTCGATGCGCAGTTGCGGATCTCCCGCGGCTCGGGCGATCGCGCCGGCGTGCTGGTATACGGCGGCGTCCTGCGTTCCCCGGGATAACGCCCGCTCGCTCATCGTTCCGGCCTCGGACAGGAGTCCCTTCTTGAAATAGACCCAGGCGAGCGTGTCGTACGCGTGGAGGTCGTGCCGCAGCTCCAGGTCGCGCCGGGCCAGGGTGAGGGCCTCGTCGAGGTCGCGGCCGTTATCGGCACAGAAGAGCGCCCAGTGCCGGTCGTAGATCCTGGGGAACGAATGCGCGAGCGCCTTGAAGCGCTCGAACTCTTCCTCCGCCTCGCGGCTCTTTCCCTGGGCCGTGTAGGCGTCATACAGGAGCCTCAGGGCTTCGGGGTTTTGTGGCGCGAACCGGAGCGCCTGACGGCTCCAGTCGATGACCAGGTTCCAGTCGCCGCGCCAGGCGGCGGCCTCGGCCAGGCCGGTCATGGCGCGGTAGTCGCGGGGAAAGATCGCCAGGGCCACGCGGCAAGCGCGCTCGCCCTCGTCGAGCTTGCCCGAATCGATCAGGGCATGGCCGACCATCGTGTGATACCAGGCGACGACCTCGGCGGGCATGTCGGTACGGTCGTCGGCGAGCCGGCAGGCGTCCCTGCGCAGGGCGAGGGCCTCGTCGGGTTTGCCTTCGGCCTCCTTGAGCCGGGCTGCAGGCGCCAGGGCATTCAGGTCGTCGGTCTCGACCGGGGCCGCATCGAGAGCGCGCCGGGCCTCGTCGTCGTTACCCAGTTCGAGCTCGATGTCGGCGACCAGCCGGCTTCCGCGCGGGTCGACCGCGGCGCATCGTCGGGCGATCTCGAGCGCCTCGGGGAAGCGGTGCTGCGCCAGCAGGCTTTGCGCCAGCCGGACGAGCGCGGCGGCGTTGTTGCGGGGCAAGACCTTGAGCGACTGCCGGGCCGCCGCCTCGGCGCGGACAGCGTCGGCGATGTCGCCCTTCTCGCGCTGCCGCGCCAGGATACGCGCTGGCCAGCTCACGCAGCTCCAGTCCCCCCTGCGCGTCACGCTTCGATCGATGTTCCCAGAATCGGACCGTCTGATCGATCCGCTCGGGATCGTACGGCGTTCGTTCGAGGGTGTCGGGCGCGGCAACGGCTGGCTCCGCCCCCACTGCCTGGCTCGCCAGCCCACTCAGGCTGACGAGCAGGATTCCCAGGTGCTTCATGATGGAACCTCCCGGTTCGTTGCGGTTCAGTGCGGCGTGCCCAGGTAGGGAAACGTGTCCAGGAAGTCGTTGTGTGGCCCGACGTTGTCGGTGGTAAGCTGAGGAATCTCGTTGCCGTCGTCGGGGGCCAGTCCCAGCGCGGGGACGATGCCGCCGAAGACCGCGGCGAGGTCGATATCGACGATGTCGTCGCGGAGGTCGCGACCGCCGAATTTGCCTCCCGTGGCGCCGCCGGTCTCGACCCCCAGGAACGACGCCTTGTCGGTCAGGTTCGACAGGTCGGCGACCATGACGTCGGGCACCAGCACGCTTTCGAGGACCGTCTTGATCGCCGTCGAACGGCCGGCGGGGAAGGTCAGGAAGGCCTCGATGTCGTGCTTGAGCTGGTTCACGTCATCGGTCGGGTTGTCCTTGTTATTGACCTCGTGCCGGCTCGCCGTGACCGTGGCCAGGGCCTCGTTGATGGCGGGCCGGGCCAGTCGGTCCTGCTGCATGAACGCGAACCCGGGCGCTCCGCCGGCAACGTTGGTCGTCTCCCAGAGCCGGACGATCCCCCCGCCCAGGGCCGCGCGGGGCAGTTCGATGACGATCGACAGGACGTTCAGGTCGGCCAGATAGTCCGAGGACGGCGAATGATCGAACTGGGGCGCCGGGTGCGCCGCGTCGTCCGGGAACCCGCGGAACGAGATCGGCGGGTGCGGCGTGTCGGCCGCCATGATGCTCGGATAATCGATCTGCACGCCCTGGAGGGGCGTCATCCGGTCCGGCAGGATCGAGTAAAACCGGTTCAGGTCGAAGAAGAACGGGTCCGAACGGACCCCGGCGAAGACCATCATTGCTCCCTGGTTACCGGGCAACGGAATCGAGAACGGCTGGTTGATCGTGCCGATCGTGGGATGAGGCTCGGCGAAGACCGCCGTCGTGCCGGTCGTGAACGGCCGGCTCGGGCCCGAGAGCACGACCTTCTGCTGCGGCCCCACGCCCGCGAACCGCGCCTGGATCACCAGATCCTCGACGTGGTCGCCGGTGATATCGAACTTGAACTGGTAAAGCACGCGGGGATCGAACGAATAGTTCATCCCCTGGCCGGCCGGAATCAGGCCGTGAACGTCCATGACCACGACGACGTTTCCCTTGACGTTGGGGCTCGGGAAGATGAACACATCAGTCAGGTCCGCCCCCTGCCGGTTGACGTTCTCGGCCGTGTCGGCATGGTCCGAGGCCATCACCCGCGTCTGTGACATCGACCCGGCGGTGACCAGCCCGACGGCGAGCGCCAGGGTTCGCGCTGTTGACCCGGGGCGCCGATTACCGACGAAGAGGCCGGCCACCCCGAGGGCGGCCGTCGCCGCCATCAGCCAGCTCGACGGCTCGGGTACGGACACGGACACGGGGCCGCTGACCGTTCCGGAAAGGTCATCCACGTTGTAGGTCGACATGTCGAGACCCCGAACGAGCGAGTCGACCGGCCCTGGTCCATAGGTGCTCATAAAGGAGAATGTTCCGCTCGATCCGGGAAGGATTCCCGCGTCGAGCGCGATGAACGAGATATCGGGATCTCCGTAATTGTAGAAACTGAAGAAGTCGGTCGGCATGATGATCGATGTTGGATCGATCGGCGCCGGCAGGCTGAGGTCAAACTCGGAGGCGGCGACGGTGCCGCTCGGCGAGACATTGATCGCGTAAGCGTACAGGAACGATCCTCCGGCCTCCGGCGTCACGGTGGCCGAAAGGCTCGCCACGAACCCGGCCCGCGCGGAGGCGGGGACCAGGCCCCAGGCCGTCCCGACGATCATGATCGATAAGAGCGTTCGATGTTTCATGAGATGCATCTCGCGGTTCCTCCCTTTTCTCCTCGGTGCGAATCCTGGCTCGGGGCGGACCATCCCCCCGATCGGGACCTCGTGGTCCGACCCGTCGATTCGTTAGAAAAGATGAAGATTTTCTAACTCAAATAAGTATCAAACATCAGCGGCAGCGCACGTTCAGGACGTTGGTGAGGCTGGGCGGCAGCGATCCGATCTCGTCATGGGATGCCGCCTGCTCGGCGAGAAAGGCGCAGCCGGTGGCCGTGGCGGTCAGGGCGAGCAGGGCGAGCAGGGCCCAGAACCGGTGTGGTCCTCGTGTCCGGGCGTGGAGGGCAGCCTCGGCCCAGGCGGCGGCCCGGTCGAAACGACGTGCCAGGGCGGCGTGCTCGCCGGCGGCGGCCAGTTCCATGGCCTCGACCGTTGATACCGCAAGCTGGTCGGGCAACGCGGCCGGGGCCCGGCGCGGCCAGAGCAAGAGGAGCAAGAGCGCCGCGCCCAGCCCGCGCCGATCGAGCCGGTCGCGAAGCTGACGACGGCCGCGGACCAGCCGGACCTTGACCGTGCCGACCGGCCACCCCAACCGTTTCGCGGCTTGCTCGTGGGTGAGGCCCTGCAGGTAGCAGAGTATCAGCGGCGCTCGATATTTCTCGGCGAGCCGGTCGAGCTCCTCGCGGAGCAATACCCCCAGCTCGTTCCCGGACACCTCGTTCGGCGGTTGCCTCCCGGCCGGCCTGTCCTCGATCCGCGTTTCCATCCCCCCCTGCTCCCGTTGCCGCTGCCTCGCGGCGCGAAGTCGTGCCCGCCGGGCGATCCGGTGAGCGACCCCGACCAGCCAACCCCGCAACCGTTCCGGGTCCTCGATCGATGGGGCCCGGCGGATCAACACCAGAAAGGTGGCCTGAAACGCGTCCTGCGCGTCGTGAGGATCGCGCAGCAGGTACTGGCAGGTCCGCAAGACCTCGGGGCCATGCCGGTCCACCAGGGCCCGGAAGGCCGCGTGGTCCTGTTCGATCACGAACTGTTCGAGCAACTGGCTATCGGTCATCCTTGCGATCCTGGGTTGCCGCTCATTGGTGTGCCTCGTTCCTTCGTCGCATCCACTCGACCGTGCCGCCCTTTTCCTGCACCGAGGAGGTCCGGCGGGTTCAGTTTTTTTGGGAAACGATCCGCGCGGGAGCGCAACCATAACCATAACTGTCGATTGCGAGGTGCGACAAGGGCCGGGTTCGGGCCGGGGATCGACCTTCGCGACGGATGGATCCGATCCGGGGAGTTGCAAATCTCGGTCCTGACCTGAGAAACTCAGGTCCGGGCGACGTCTCGGTTTTCCTCCGCCCCCGGCCGCCGCCCCGACCAGGATGCTTCATGATCGTTCGCGGTTTCAGGAGCGATGCGCCGCGCCCTCGATTGACGTGGTCTCCGTGGTGGTCTCTGGTCCTGTGCTCGATCGTCGCGGGATGCGCCACCGGCGACGGCCTGGACCGGCGCGCCGTTTCCGGAACGGTGACGCTCGACGGCCGACCGATCGTCCAGGGTGTCCTGATGTTCGAGCCGACCTCCGACGCCGTCGGCACATCGGTCGGCGCGTCGATCCGCGACGGCCGTTTCACGATTCCACGCCGCGAGGGACCCGTTCCCGGCCCGTACCTGGCCCGCATCTACGCCAGTTCGGGAGTACTGGCCCCGCTGTCCGGCAAGGCGACGTCCCCCCTGGTCCCACGCCCCATGATCGAGCTCATCCCCGAACGCTACAACCGTCGATCGACCCTTGGCGTTGTTGTCCCGCCCCGCGGTCCATCGAGCTTCCGCTTCCGGTTGACCTCCGATCCCCCCGTCGATCATGATCGAGCCGGAACGCAGGCGGCGGATTGACCATAAAACTTCCTGATACAAAATCAAATGGATCATACCATCAGGCGTACGCGTGGTTTCACCCTGATCGAGCTTCTGGTGGTGATCGCCATCATCGCCGTCCTGATCGCGCTCGTGTTGCCGGCGGTCCAGGCGGCGCGCGAGGCGGCCCGGGGCACGCGTTGCGCGTCGAACCTGAGGCAGATCGCGCTGGCGATGCACGCGTACCACGATGCGCACGGCGTCTTCCCGCCCGGCAAGAAGGGCTGTTGCTGGGGAACGTGGCTGATTTATGTCCTCCCTCAGATCGAGCAGCAGGCGGTGTACAACGCCTGGAACACCTGCGGGAACAACGCGCCGAACCTTCCTTCGGGTTACGATCTCGACCTGCGCTACTTCGGCGCCGCCAACATGACGGTGACCTCGACCTGGATCTCGACGTATCTCTGTCCCAGCGACGGGACGAATGCCCCGATCACGGCTCCTCTGAACGGGCAAACGCTGGCCTGCACCTCGCAGAACTACGCCGTGAACTTCGGCAATACGGTCGCGGCCCAGTTTGATTTCCAGGGCGCCTCCTTTGGCGGCGCTCCGTTCGGCGACATGGGCTCGCCCGAGGCCGATCATGATCAGCTTGCGCGAGCGCCCGTGAGTCTGCGCGAACTGACCGACGGGACCAGCACCACCTTGCTTGCCTCCGAGGTCGTCGTCGGCCAGGGTCACGACCTCCGCGGCTTCTCGTGGTGGGGCGACGCCGCGACATTCCAGACCCTGAACGCGCCCAACAGCTCGTTCCCCGACGTCCTCTTCAGTCCCTACTACTGCGTCAACCAGCGGCCCAACCCCCCCTGCACCGGCACCACCACCGCCCTGCCCGACGTCTACGCCGCCCGCAGCCGACACCCCGGTGGCGTCCACGCCGCGATGGCCGACGGCGAGGTCCGCTTCATCAGGAATGCCATTCACATCAAGGTCTGGCGTGCGCTGAGCACAACACACGGCGCGGAGGTCATCGACGCGGCTGGCTATTGACTCAAAGGCTCATGATGGATTCCGGGGTGGTGCCAGCAATTGGCAGATCAGGGCAGCCAACAGCCTAGTCGAAGAGATCCTGGATATTGACCATGGGACGACGCCTCGGAGCTGGGAAGTCGGGATCAGCGGGACGGACGGATCGTCCGACCAACGAGACCGATTGTAACGACCGGGAGCCCCTTGTGGGCCACCACCCCGGAATCCATTATGAGCCACGGTGATAACCGTGGAGCGCGCCGGAGCCGCCTCCTCTCGGCGAACCCGGGTGTATATTCTCTGAGGTGCGACTCGCACGACGATCGGGGTTGCGTCATGCGGAGTCTGCCGATCGTGGCGATCCGAAGGGAGTTCCGATGCCGGTGCGCGCGAGGCGAACTCATCTCAGGGCCGTCATGGCGTGCGAACACCTGGAACACCGGGCCTTGCTCACGGCAGTTGTGCCGGCGATGGGCCGGGGCTCACTGGCGGCCGAAGTCCGGCCGGTCGGCCAGGCCGCACCGCCGCCGAAGGCACCGTCGATCTTCATCGAGCCGACGGCCGGCCGGCAGCCGATTCTGGATGCCATCGCTTCCGCCCAAAATCGCATCCGCCTGGGGATTTGCAGCTTCACCGATCCGGTCATCAGCGATGCCCTGATCGCCGCGGCGGGGCGCGGCGTGAACGTCCAGGTGATTGTCGATCACAATGAGTATGAATCCAACCCGATCGAGCAAGGTCTTGTGGCGCGGATGATCGACGGTGGAGTCTCGGTTCATCTGAGCAACCCGATCTTCGTGCAGAGCTTCGAGAAAGACCTCGTCATCGACCAGCGCCGGGTGCTCATCATGACGATGTGCCTGGAGCCGGCAACTTTCACGGACACGCGCGACTACGGGCTGATCCTGGCGAACCCGTCGATCATTCGCAACGTGACCCAGCTCGTCGACAACGACTGGAACTACTCCGCACCGCCGGGCACGACGCCGCTCCCCTACAATCCCACGCCTCCGATCAAGGTCCCCGGCCTGATCGTAAGCCCGGTCAATGCGACCAACACCTTGACCTCGCTGATCCAGCAAGCCCGTCATACCATCGACGTCACGACCGAATGGCTGGACGATCCGTACCTTGAGAGTCAGTTGATCGCCGCGGTCCAGCGCGGGGTGAAGGTGCGTCTGATCCTCCCGCTGAGCCCGCGCAATGACTCGTCGAATCTCGCGGGGATTGATCTGCTGGCCAGCAAAGGCGTGCAGGTCCACGTCACGATCGGTCAGTATCCGCCCGTGGGCAGCATGCCCTACATGCACGCCAAGACGATGATCGTCGACGGCCGGATCGCCTACCTGGGGTCGATCGACCTCCAGACGCAGACCACGAGCAACGATCGCGAGCTGGGCATCACATTCCACGTCCCGCAACTCATCGCGCAGCTCAACACGCAGTTTCAGTCGGACTGGGCAGCGTCAACAACCCTCGCCGTCACGGAGTGACGATGAACGTGAACGCATCGGGTTGATGGCGATCGATTTTCGCGGTTGTATCTGAGACGAAAAACCTGGTTGGGCAGGCTTAAGCCTGCCCAACCAGAGAGGTCAAGCCGATCCGCGTCAGTGGCCGCCGCCATGACCATGGTCATGGCCGCCGCCCTTAAAAAGCGGGTGGTTGGGGTTGCCCCCGGCGGCGACGTAGGCGATCAGGTCGAGGATCTCCTCGCGGGTCAGCTTGTCGAGCAGGCCCTTGGGCATGATCGAGTTCGGCGACTTGGCCCGCTCGACGATCTCGCGCGGGCTTCAGAACGACTGGCTCGGCCTTGGCCAGCGGGTTCTCGATGACCTTGATCCGTTCGGGCGTGTCCTCGAGCACCAGGCCCGAGAGGATCTTGCCGGATGAGGTCTCGAAGACGTAGGTCTGGTACTTCTCGTTGATCTGGGCCGAGGGCTCGAGGATGCTCCTTGAGGATGTCGGCCGGGCTACCGGTCTTGGGGTCGAGCTTCGCCAGGTCGGGGCCGATCTCGTTGCCGACGTCCGTTCAGCTTGTGGCAGGCGACGCAGGTGGCGACCTGGAACATCTGCTTGCCGTTGTTGAACGAACGGCCGGGCTCGAGCGGCTCGACCGCCGAGGCCAGGTCGTCGAACTTCCACTCCTTGCGGGGCCGGTTGAACTTCAGCAGCTCGTCCTCGATCGGCAACGAGTTCTTGGCGAGGTAGCCCTCGGGATCGGCCAGGTACTCGTCCAGGTCCTCGACCACGTAAAGTGCCCCGTACATCCGCCGCCAGTGGCCGGGATAGGTGCAGACATAGGGATAAACACCCGGCTTGCTCGGCGCGGTGAAGGCGATCTTCTCCGACTCGCGGGGCTGGAGCAGCTTGCTCGCCAGGAGGATCTTGTCCGAGCGGGGTACGTAGTTCCGCTCGAGCGCGCCGGGCTGCGTGGCCGTCGCCTCGGCCAGCAGGCCGATCTTCTCGAGAGCGCCGGGCTGGGTGACCACGAAGTTATGCGGCATCAGGTCGGGGTTCTCGAAGATGATCTCGACCGGCCGGCCCGCCTTGACGACGAGGCGGTCCTTGTCGAAGAGCATCTGGTCGACCACCGTGCCGAGCCGGATCACGCGCACGCCCAGCTCGCCCAGCTCCTTGCGGACGAGCTTGGCCTGGTCGAGCGGCAAGGTCGCGGCCAGGGCGTCGGCGAGCTGCAGGGCGTCGAGCGCCTCGGAGCTGGTCCGGCTCGCGGGCCGGCAGCTTGCGGACGATAGGCGGTGAGGCTGTCGAGCAAGGGCCGCGCCTCTTCGGGCGGCCAGTAGGCCGCGGGAATCCGCTGCAAGGCCTTGATCGCCGCGTGCCGGTCGTCGTCGTCACGCACAAACGGGGCGAGGGCCTTGAAGGTCTGGGTTTCCTGGCCGCGGACAAAGGTCAGGGCGGTCATCGCGGCGCGGCGGATCGGACCCTCGGTGGTCGTCCGCGATCGGCGCCGACCTCGTAGAGGGCCCGCTGGTCGGGGGCCTTCAGGTTCGGTCCGCTCGAAGACCACGTTGCGCTGGTCGTCGAGCACCTTGAGGGTGAACCCGTCGAGCCGCTTGCCGAGCGAGCCGTCGGTCCGGTTGTAGACGACGATCGAGTCGATCGGGACCTCGGCGCCGAGGTCGACTTCCCACCAGGGGTTGTTGGTGTTTTCCTCGGTGTGGGTCTGGCTGCCGCTATCGTAGGCGCCGCTGGTCTTGCCGTCGATGGCACGGCTGGCATCGCCGCCGTAGGCGGTGTTCTTCTGCGTGGCCCGGCCCTGGCGGGCGAGGTTCGGCCGTCGCTAAGGACCTCGACCTCGGCCAGGGTGAGCGTCCGTCGTGCCGGGCAGCTCGATCCGGACGAAACGGCCCGTCGACCGTGCTGGATTTCGCCTTCGCCGCCAGGGACGCGGGCAGGCCGTTCAGGAGCGGCTCGACCTTGGGATAGAGGCCGGCCCGCAGGTTGGGGTCGCGCACCAGCGGCATGGCGGCGAGCAGGTCGCCGCAGAGCCTGGGTCGACTGCGTTGGCGAGCTCCCACGCCTTGTCCACGCCGCCGTCGGCGGCGATCAGGGCGACGAAGCCGAGCTGGCGGGTCACCGGCGGTCTGCGAGCTGATCGCCATCTGCTGCGAGCGGCCTGCGCGACCCGCGCGAGCTCGGCGGCGGGGCGGTCGGTCAGGAGCCGGACCAGGTCGAAGACGACGCTCTCCTCGTTCCCCTTCTGGTCGTCCTGGCTCTGGATCGCGTCGATCAGCACGAGGAGCTCATCTTTCGTTGTTGCAGCTTCGCCAGGTCGGCAAGCGCCTCGCGGCGGAACTCGTCGCGGACGCCGCGGCGGAAGAGCAGCTCGAGATCGACCGCACGGTCGCGCTTCATCTTGAGCAGCTCGTCGGTGCTGACGTTCTTGAGGAAGAACCGCGCCCCGAGCTGCTGGTGAACTGGATCGGCTTGCCTTCGGCCACCGCCTTCTTCCAGTACGGCTCAAGGGCCTTCATCGTCTCGCCCCGGGTGTAGTCGAGGTAGTCGTCCGACGGGTGATCGGCCGAGATCAGAGGCGACCTCGATCGCCTCGGGCACGGTGAAGAAGCTCGCCGCGCGGACCGCTTCGAGCCGGACCCGCGGGTAGCGTGTCGGCGGCCAGCGTCTTGAGCAGGTCGAGCGCGTCGGGCACCCGGTCGCGCCAGCGCAGCAGAGCACCCGCGTCGCCGCGGCGCGGGCATGGAAGTCGGGCGACTTGAGCATCCGCTTGAGCAGGTCGACGTTGACCACGTTGTGGTACTGGTGGACCCACAGGGCTTCCATCATGTGGTGCTCATACTCCGGGTCGCTCTTGTCGAGGGCCGTCGGTCCACTTCGCGACGGCGGCGACGACTTGCTTCGGTGTCGCGTGCCGAGAGCTCGGCCTTGGCGCGGTAGCGGACCCGGTCCTCTGGGCTCCTTGAGCAGGTCGAGCAGCTTCTCGATCGGCTCGCCGGCGATCTTGGGCGACTTCAGGAGCGGCCGGCCCTCGTAGGTGATCCGGTAGATCCGGCCGTGGGTCCGGTCGCGGCTCGGGTCGCGGAGGTTGTGCTGCATGTGGCCGATGATCGGGTTCTGCCAGTCGAGGAACCAGATCGCGCCGTCGGGCCCGATCTTCAGGTCCGAGGGCCGGAAGTTGGGGTCGGTCGAGAAGACGATCGGCTCGACCTCGGTGCCGGCGAGGCTCGCGTCGTTGTCCTCGACCTTGTACTGAAGGATGCCCTGGAAGCCGATGACGTTGGGGACCAGCAGGTTCCCCTGCATCGCGCTCGGGGAAGTGGCGGCTGGTCAGGATCTCGACGCCGGGGCAGGGCCGGGTGCGCTGCTTGTAGACGGTCGGCGGGCGGGTGTGCTTGCGGGGCCAGTCGAGCTTGCCCGAGAAGAGCGTCCCGTGGTACGGCACGGCGCCGGTGCCGTCCATCACGATGTCCTGGCCCCAGCGGTCGAAGACGTGGCCGTGCGGGTTGGCGAAGCCGAAGGTGACGTAGACCTCGAACTTCTGGCGTCTTCGGCTCATAGCGATGCACGCCCGGCGTTGACGCAGCGGACCGGCGGCCCGTAAGGGGTCTCGACCTGGGTGTGGTGGAACGTCCCTTCCTGGAAGTAGACCGCTCCGCCGGGATCGATCGTGGAAGCTGTTCGACGTGTGGTGGGTGTCGGCCGAGTCGAGGCCGTCGAGCACGCGGGTGCGGACGTCGGCCTTGTCGTCGCCGTTGGTGTCCTTCAGGAACATCAGGTCGGGTGCCTGCGCCAGGAGGACGCCGCCGTTGATCAGCTCGAACCCGGTCGGGCAGTGCAGGCTTGTCGGCGAAGACGGTCTCCTTGTCGGCCTTGCCGTCGCCGTTGGTGTCCTCGAAGATGAGGAGCTTGTCGTTCATCTCCTCCTTGGGCTTCCAGTGCGGGTAGCTCGGCCAGACGGCGACCCAGAGCCGGCCCTGGGCGTCGAAGGCCATCTGCACCGGCTTGGCCAGGTCGGGGAATTCCTTCTCGGAGGCGAACAGGCTGACCTTCATCCCCTTGGCGACGGTCATCTTGCTGATGGCTTCCTCGCCGCTCAGGAAGATGTGCTCGCCGTTGGGCCCGGCGCCAGGCTTGTTGGTGACGACGGGGATGAACGGCGGCGTGTTGTCGTCGTTGACCTTGAGGTCGCCTCCCTTGGCCACGGCCCAGATCCGCTTGTCGCGGTTGGCGGTCATCACGTCGAGCACTTCCATCTCGCGCTGCATGACCACGCGGTTGGTCTGACCGCCGACGAACTTCAGGTCGGCCCGGCCGCCGTAGATCGAGTAGCCGTCCACCGTCCGGTACCGGTTGAACCAGTAGAAGTTCTTCTCGAGGATCGCCTGGCGGAGCTTCTCGAGCGCCTGCGGGTCGCGCTTCGGCGCGGTCTGGCCGGCGAAGAGGGCCTGGTCGATCACCTCGGCGACGAGCTTTGTTGCCCTCCTCGGTCAGGTGAATGCCGTTGATCGTGAGCGGCGTGGCCGCGCCGGTCTGAAGCTGTTCGTTATGCTTGAGCGTCGGCTGGAACAGGTCGACGAAGGGAACGCTTGTTCGCCGCGGCGACCTCGGCCATGGCCCTGGTGTAAAGCGCGAGCCGCTCGTTGTTCTCCTTGCCGTCGGGGAGGTTGGGATCGTTCAGGTTTTCGTGGGCGATGGGCGAGAAGAGGACGAGCCGAGGGGCGGTCTTGCCGTTATAGCGCTGGGCGAGCGTGGCCTTGATGAAGCGTCGAGGTCGGTCTTGAACTTGTCCAGCCCCTCCTGGCCGCCGAACGACTCGTTGTAGCCGAAGAAGGCGAAGATGACGTCGGTCGTTTGTGTCGTCCGAGCCACTTGTCGGGGGTGCCGAAATTGGCCGAGCGGAGCCGAACAGTTGATCTCGTCGCCGGAGAAGCCGAGGTCGCGAATGACCAGGTCGTGCTTGGGGAACCGGCTGTACGAGATACGTTTCGAGCCAGCCGTCGTGCTGCATCCGGTCGGCCAGGGTGTTGCCGATGAGGCTGATATGGTCGCCGGGTTTCAGCTCGAGCGCTGCCGAGGCGTCGGCGGCCGGTGCAGGGATCGGGACCGCGGCGAGCCCGGCGAGCAGGATGGCGTAGAGCAACATTACCTTTGGCTTCGGCGCATTATGTCGGCGTAGGAAGAGGCGTCGGAGTCGGCTCATGGCGGCGCTCGGTCTCAATGGGGACGGTCGTGTTCGTTCGGTCGGTGCGGGATCCGGATCAGGGGAGGGATAAGTCCCTTCGTTCCGCAAGCCATCGTCGAAGCTGGACCTGGAGTCTTAGCGGCACGTCTCGTGTCGTTAACACTCCCGGTACGCGGCTCATACCGAATCCTTTACTTTGGAAATTAGACCCGAGCCGTTTCGATCCGGCAAGGGCTCAGCATCCATCACCAGCCCGATCGGCGCAACTCCGGCCTGGTGGTCGAATTGACGAGCGATCATGCCAGAATTGAACTTTTTCTCGGTGGGGGGGTGCGGAATTGTGGTGCCCTCGGCGCATGGGCCTTTGAAGGACCTATTCAACGGTCAAGGCATTCAAGGCCACGGGTCGCGAGCGTCGATATCATCCTGGGGTTGTGTACAGGATAGGAGGAGGCGAGGGGCCATGGCGAAGCCGTTCGACGCGACGATGCGCGAGCTGTTCGAGATGGAGCCGGCGGCGTGGCTGGAGTTCCTCGGCATTCCGGTCCCTGACCCGAGCCTGGTCCAGGTGATCGACTCGAACGTCTCGACGATCACCGCCGAGACCGACAAGGTGATGCGGATCGACGGCCCGGAGCCGTTGATCGTGCATGCCGAGTTCCTCTCGGGGAGGGACCTGGCGTATCCCGGGCAGTGCCACTGGTATAATACGCTGGTAGAGCGTCGTCATAAGGTCCCGGTGTGGAGTGTGCTGGTCTTGATCCGCCCCACGGCGGATGGACCCGAGCTGACCGGGACGTTTGAACGCTCGTGTCCCGGGCGGGGCCGGAACCTGTGGTTCTGCTACGATGTCATCCGGGTCTGGCGGGAGCCGCCCGAGCGTCTGCTCGCCGGCGGATTGCCGATCCTGCCTCTGGCGCCGGTGTCGGACGTGACCGAGGAGCGATTGCCCGAGGTGTTAACGGCCGTTGCCGAGAGGCTGAAGCGGGAAGCTCCCGACGAATTGAAGAAACAGTTGTGGGCCTCGACGGAGATCCTGATGGGAGCACGTTACCCACGGGAGCGGGTGGCGGAGTTGATCCAGGGGGTGATGACCATGGTTCTGGGAATTCGTGGAATCGAGGACTCGTGGGTTTATCAGGACATCCTTGCCAAGGGCGAGGCCAAGGGCGAGGCCAGGGGCGAGGCAAGAGGTGAGGCGAAAGGACTCGCGGAGGGCTTGCTGCGCATCGGCCGCAAGACCCTCGGCCCGCCCGACGAGCGGGTGGCCGCGGCGATCCTGGCGGTGTCTGACCGGGAACAGCTCAACCAGCTTTATGATCGCGTCTCGGACGCGCCGAGCTGGGATGAGCTGCTGGCCTCCATTGGAGAATCGCCAGGGGAAAGAAAAAGCTGAAGCCCGATCCGCACCGCACAGCCGTTCAATGCCCCACAGCTTCCGGCGGGATGATCGTGACCTCGACCCGCTGGCCGAGCTTCAGGGGGTTGGGGGCGTCGAAGGCAATCTTCACGGCCAGGACCCGCGCATCGATGGGGCGGCCTGGGTCTTCGGGACGGAGGCGTCGGGGGACCACGGCGTCGGGCACTTCCTCGACACGGCCGGGCCAGACCGCCTGATCGTAGCCTTCGGCCGTGATGGCCACCGGCGCTCCCAGGTTAACCTGCGCCGTGTCGTATTCGTCAACCTCGGCCTCGATTCGCAGGCGCCGCAAGTCGGCGATCTCGACAATCTGATCACCCGAGGACACGGTCTCGCCGGGATCGACGTGTCGCGCGGTGATCACGCCGTCGATCGGAGCCACGATCCGGGTCTTGGCGATCCGGGCATCGAGCCGCTCGCGAGTCGCGATCGCCGCGGCGCGTCGGGCGCGGGCCGCGTCGAGACCGCGTCGGTTAATATCGATATTCTGGGGCGTACTCGCCTGGCGGGCCAGGAGCGCCTGGTCGCGGCGGAGTCGCGGTCGAAATAGTGGAGGTCGGCCTCGGCCTCCAGGACGCGTGCCTCGGCCTCGGCCCGCTCGGCGACCAGATCCTCGGCGTTCAGTTCGGCAATCAGCTCGCCGCGTCGGACCGGCATCTTCTCCTCGACCAGCAGCCTCACCAGCCGGCCCTCGACCTCGGTCCCGACCACCACCTCGGCGCCGGGATATGCCACGACTCGTCCCTCCGCCACCACACGGGGAGACGGCGCCGGTGCAGGTACGGGGGGCTGACCGGTCGCCTCCGACGCGGCCTTACCCGGTGAAATCCAGTCCCGCAGCCGCCCCAGGTTCGCCCCGGACTGCCAGACCAGCCCCGTGGTCAGCAGCAGGCCCGACGCGGGCAAGACCAGCCGATTGGCGATGGTAAGGAACAACGACATGACCCTTAAATCTCCTATTAAAAGTTCGACTCAACTGGCCTGAGAAATGATCCCGTCATGAATTCCGACGACACGGTCGGCCACCGCGCGGACCTTGGGGTCGTGGGTAACGATCAACAGCGCCCGCTTCTCGCGGCGGGCCAGGTCGCGAAAGAGCTCGAGGATCTGGGTGCCGACCTGGGTGTCGAGGTTCGCGGTCGGCTCGTCGGCCAGGACGACCGGAGCGTTGCCCGCCAGGGCACGAGCGATCGCCACCCGCTGCTTCTGGCCTCCCGAAAGGTCGCGGGGCAAGTAGCCGGCGCGGGGGGTCAAGCCGACCTGATCGAGCAGCCGCGCTGCCTCCGCGCGAGCCGTGTTCCCTTTGATCCCCTTGAGGTTCAGGGCGTATTCGACGTTCTCCGCCGCCGTCAGCGAGGGGAAGAGGTTGAACTGCTGGAAGACGAAGCCGATCGATCGCCGACGGACCTCGGGCAGACGCTCGGGGCGGTGTGGGTCGATCTCCTGTCCGTCGATCACAACGCGTCCCGCGCTCGGCGTCAGCATGCAGCCGAGGATGGTCAAAAAGGTCGTCTTGCCCGACCCTGACGGGCCCTCCAGCGCGGCGATTTCGCCCCGACCCAGCGTCAGCGAAGCCCCCTTCAGTACGGCCACCGCCTCGGTCCCCTCGCGGAAGATCTTGGTCACATCGTGTGCTTCGATAACTGTTTTTGATATTCTCATGATGAGATTATTCATGGGCGTGATGACCCCTTCCTGTCGTTCAACCGCGGAACACCAGCGCCGGGTCGATCGTGGCGGCCTTGCGAAACGAGAGGACCGACGCCCCGAGGCAGAGCACCAGCGTGCCGGCAAAGACGCCGATGGTGAACCCTGGACCGAGTATCAGTTTCAGGTCGATCGCGGCCAGCGCGGGCCGCAAGCCGAGGGCGAAGACCGAGCCCAGGGCGAAGCCGATCACCGCCGCGATCGCCGCTTGCTTGGCGATGATCCGGTAAATCTCGCCGTTCCCGCCACCGATCGCCTTGACGGTGGCGAACTCCTTGAGGTGCTCCATGGTCGAGGTGTAAAGCGTCTGCGCCACCACGACCACGCCCACCAGGCAGCCGAGAAAGACGGTCATCGCCATGTTCAGGCCCAAGCCCGTGCTCTGGGTCCAGTACGACCGTGACCGCGTGGCCCACTCATCCCGGGAATGAACATTATTATAGGGAAGACGATGCTGGATCTGTGCCCGGACGGTCTCCAGATCGGCCCCGGGTGCAAGCTTCACGAGGATGTACGTGGTCCGGTTGTGCAGTTCCTGACGCATCAACGACTGCGCCACGCGATAATCGATGAACGCGATCGGGTTCGTGGTGAACGACCTGGCACCCGTGGTCCGGCCGATGATCTTGAGTCGCTGGCCGAGCACCTCGCGATAATCGCCCACCTTGAACCGGCCGAACCGTTTCGTTGCCGAATCATCGAGGATCATATATTTACCCCGCCGCAGATCGCGTGGATCGCCCGCCACGACTTGCCAGGGAAGCCCCCACCGCCCGAAGTCTTCCAGGGCGTAGAGCACGGCGTTCTCGTTCGCGCCGGTCGGAAGCGAGACCCGGCCGAACCAGACGATGAGGTTGTCGGCGCGGGCCACTCCGGGAATCGACCGGACCCGCTCGACCAGCATCTCGGGAAATGTGTTCGAGAAATCGACGTTCGGCGTGTTCCTCGCCGTGACCCACAAATCGGCGTCGATCTTCTCGATCGTCAGTGAGGCATTCGACAGCAAGCCCTCGAACAACCCCACCTGCACGAACACCAGCGTCACCGCGAACGCCACTCCCGAAACCGTGATCAGGAAGCGAACCTTGTCGTAGAGCAGGATCTTCCACGCCAGATCGACCACGTTCAGCCCTCCCGCGACAAGCCACGGATCATCACATCAACAAAGATCACCCCCGTCTTCTTGGCCGGCTTCCAGTCGAGCCAGGGGTCGCTCCCCTTGATCAAATGGAGCGCAACCAGCCCGTGAACCCCGCTCCAGACGATCTGGGAAATGAGGTCAGCGTCGTCGTACTCGGAGCGGAACCGTCCGGCCGCCAGCCCCTCCGCCACCGTCGCCTTCAGGAATGCATAAGCATCCTGATCCGGGTTTCCCTGCTCGATCCGAATCATCGACGGGTCGGGCTTCGTGTACGAGGTCATGAACATCAGGCGGTAATGGTTGGGATACGCCAGCGCGAACTCGACATAGGCCCGCCCCAACTTCCTGAGCCGCTCGATCGGGTCGGCCACCCGTCCGATCCGCTCGAACGACCGACGCAAGGTCAGGAAATCGGTGTCGCACAGTGCGTGCAGGAGCGCCTCCTTGTCGGCAAAGTGCTTGTAGAGCGCCGTGGCCGTGTAGTCGATCCGCTCGGCGATCGCTCGCATCGTCACGGCCTCCACTCCACGACTCACGAACAACTCCCGCGCCGCGTCCAGAATCCGCTCCCGGACCTCCGCCTTTTCCTGCTCCCGCCGTGTCTTCCGAAGTCATCGGTTAACGCGCTCCACTTGGTTAACGATGTTATCTTAGATGACAAGATTAACTGAGTCAAGGGGTCGAAGGCCGTTTTCCTTGAAGCCATACCATCGGCAAAACCCTCAAGGTTGCACGGTGCCTTGCCCGATGATTCATGATGTACGGAAAGTCGCACGCTCGGCCAGTGGTCTATGGTGAGGAGTCCGCGATGGGGTTCCGGTACCGACGGCTGCTGGTTCTGGCCGCGCTGGTGACAGCGACGGGCTGCCGCACGCACCAGAACCTGCGAGAGAACACGCTCCGGACGACCTCGACTTTGACCGATCTGAACTATCAGCAGGTGCTCAACAATGTCGCGATGATGACGGCGAATGTCGGGGCGATGCCGTCGCTGGTTGTGGTCAACGCGGGCACGATCACCGTGGCCGACCAGGCGACCCTGGCGGCGAACGCGACCAGCGCGCCGACGATCACGCACGCCCAGCAGGCGGGCTCGGGTCTGCCTATCCTGAGCCTTCTGTTCAATCCGAGCGCCTCGCGGACCCTGACCGAGAACTGGTCGGTGGCGCCGGTGACCGATGTGGACAACCTGAGGCGGATTCGATGCGCCCTGCAGATCCTGGTCCTCCGCGGGGGCGAGACGACCGGCTGCGACCAGTGTCTGAACCTGCTCCGGCGGTTTTACCTGGGCGAGATCGAACGGACGGAGTGTCTGATTCCTCTGGGTTGGTATCACGTCGGCACCAAGCACGACGTCCCTCGAGACGCCTGCTACGTGGCCAGTTACGGCCCGACCTATATCTGGGTCGGCCCAGAGGGTATCGAGGGGCTGACCCGGTTCACGATGACCATCATCGACCTGGCCACCGGCAAGCCGCACGCGCCGACCAAGACCGTGGTCAAGACCTACAAGCCCGATGGCTCGCTCGACAACACCCAGGTGACCACCACCGAGATTGACTGGGACGCGCTCGAGCGGCTTCGCGTCAACCCGGACGCCGAACGGCCCCGGCAGTACATCACGCCTCCCGCGGTCAACCCGGGTCTCTTCTTCGTTCCTCGGTAGGTCCATCACGAGCCGATCGCAGATGAAGTTCGAGTTGCCAGCTCTTCCCCTTTGCCCACGCAACAGGGTTGTGCTATCGTCGCTCCGAACGGCTCATGTTTTCATGGTCGACCTCGAGGGAGCCCGACGATGGATACGACCGACGACTGCGGCGATCCCGTCTCCTCGGAACCGAAAACGCGCCGGGGCTTTTTGGTCCGGGGCGTGCGGATCGTCGCCGGGTCCGCGCTCGGATCGTCGATGACCGTAGGCCAGGCGCGGCACAGGGCGAGCCGGATGCCGACCCCCTGGTATTGCGAGCCAGCCGGTTCGTGGCGGCTCCGGACGGCAGACGACGCGAGGTGTGGGGATATAACGGTAAGCTTCCGGGCCCGGCAATTCGCGCACGTGAGGGGGAACTGCTACGGATCAGGATCAAGAACGATCTCGAAGCGCCGACCTCGGTCCACTGGCACGGAATCCGGCAATTCGGCACCTGGACGATGGACGGTGTCGATGGCGTGAGCCGGCCGCCGATTCCCCCCGGCGGTGAGTTCCTCTACGAGTTCCGGGCCGAGCCCAGCGGCACGCACTGGTATCATGCGCATGTCGGAGTCCAGTACGGCGAAGGATTATTCGGCCCCTTGATCATCGCCGAACGCGAGCCGATCGCCGCGTACGACCGCGAGGAGACCCTGATCCTCAACGACTGGTTCCAGGAATCGGGCGAAGCCCTGCTCGCCCGGCTCGTGAAGCCGCCTGCGATGGAGATGATGAGGCGGAAAGCGATGCCCGGCATGGGCAAGGCGTCGGCGGATTCGAAGATGAAAAACATGCCGATGTCCATGAAGCCGGACGTTGCCGATCTCCCGTTCGAGTCGGGGCTGATCAACGGTAAAGGGCGAGCGACCGGAACCGTGAATCCGCCGTTCACCGTGGTCTCGATCAGGCGCGGCGAGACGCTCCGCTTACGTCTGATCAACGCCTCGTCAACCTTCGCCCTGCGGTTCGCCGTGGATGGTCACCCCTTGACCGTGATTGCTTCCGATGGCTCGGCGGTCCGGCCGTTGACGGTCGATCACCTCACGCTCGGCCTCGGCGAGCGGTACGACGTCCTGCTCAAGGGTGATCAACCCGGAACGCACTGGATACAGGCGACGACGCTCGACGGCAACATCTTCCGGGCGATCCTGCGATATGACGGGAGCACGCGCCTGGAACCTGAATCAGCATCCGGGCTGGCCCCAGCTCCGGTCGCGCGGGGCCTGATGCCCGAGTTGTTGCGCGCCCCGGCTCCGGTCAAACTCGCCGATCGGCCAGGTGAGGTCCGGCTTGTGCTGGGCGGCTCGATGATGCCCTATCGCTGGAGTATCAACGGCCAATACTATCCCCAGGCTGACCCGATCATCCTGCTACAGAACCAGCCGGTCCGATTCGTGATGGAGAACCCGACCGCGATGGACCACCCGTTCCACCTTCACGGCCACGCGTTTCGCGTTCTGGGTGCTCCCGGCGCACTCAACCTGACCGACCCAGCGCTCAAGGACACGGTCAACATCCCCGCGCGGAGCACCGTCGTGCTCGAATGGGTTCCCGATAACCCCGGCCGCTGGTTCTTCCACTGCCACATCGAGTGGCACCTGGCCGCCGGCATGGCGCGAGTGATCGAGATCAAGCCGGCGTGACCCGGACCGGAGGACGCCGATCGTGAGTTCGCGAGCGATCTTATAAAATCCTCTGGCATTCGCGGCTGCGCTGAAGTCATGATAGTCCAGAGCCCGCCGTCAAGGACCGACGCTCGGGCTTGAGCGAACCGAACCGGATCGAACTGTCCGACAGCATGCGACCATCCCACCGAGCCGCGGAACCTGATATGTCCATTAATGTCGGTATCAGCCTCGCCGGCGTTCTGACATTCCTGTCAATCGCCGCTTCCTGGGGCACTGCCACGGAAGCACCCGTGGCATCGAGGGAACCAGTGGCGGTCGATTACGACCGCGAGGTCCGGCCGATCCTGGCGAAGAACTGTTTCGCCTGTCACGGTCAGGACGAGGAGCACCGTGCGAAAGGCTTGAGGCTCGACCGACGCGCGGGAGCCGTCGCCGAGCTGGCCGACGGCCTGGTCGCGGTCGTGGCGGGCGATCCGGAGGCGAGCGAGCTGATCGTCCGGGTCACCGACGACGACGAGTCGCTCCGCATGCCGCCGCGCAAGAGCGGTCCGCGGCTGCCCCGGGCCGAGGTCGAGACTCTACGGCGCTGGATCGATCAGGGGGCCTCGTACGCCGAGCACTGGTCGTTCGTGCCGCCCCGCGATCGACCGCTTCCCCAGGTGAGCCGCCCCGACTGGCCACGGAATGGGATCGACCGTTGGATCTTGGCGCGGCTCGATCGCGACGGGATCGCGCCCGCGCCCGCGGCCGAGCCGGCGGTATTACTCCGCCGCCTGAGTCTCGACCTGCGCGGCTTGCCGCCGTCAATCGACGAGATCGCGGCTTTTGATCACGCGTGCGATTGCGAGGGCGAGCCCGACGCCTATGAAAAGGCGGTCGACCAGTTCCTGGCCGAGCCTGCCTACGGCGAGCGCTGGGCTCGCGTCTGGCTCGACCTGGCGCGCTATGCCGACTCGGCCGGGTATGGCTCCGACCCGCTCCGGCCCGATATCTATCGATATCGCGACTGGGTCATCGACGCCCTGAACCGCAACCTGCCGTACGACCGGTTCACGATCGAACAGATTGCTGGCGACCTCCTCCCTGGCGCCGCTGACGCGCAAAGGATCGCCACCGCGTTTCAGCGGAACACGATGACCAACACCGAGGGCGGTACCGACGACGAGGAGTTCCGCGTCGCCGCGATCAAGGACCGGGTCGATACGACCGGCCAGGTCTTCATGGGCTTGACGTTCGGTTGCGCTAAATGTCATAATCATAAATATGATCCGATTACCCAGGACGAGTATTATCGTCTCTACGCGTTCTACAACCAGACCGCCGACGCCGACCGTGGCGACGAGGCGCCGGTCTTGCCGGCCCCCACGCCGTCGACAGCGGCCGAGGTCCGGCGGATCGACGAACGTCTGGCGTTCCTGAAGCGCGGGCTCGACACGCCCACCCCCGCGCTGGACGAAGCTCAGGCGCGTTGGGAGGCCGAACTTGGCACGTCTCCTGTCTGGGACGTGCTCGCTCCCGGTTCGTTCCGTTCTGAAGGGGGGGCGACGCTCGAGGTCTTGCCCGATCGGAGTATCCGGGCCGCCGGTAAGAACCCCGACGTTGACACGGTCGTCGTCGAGGCGGAAACGTCATTGAACGAGGTTCGCGCGATCCGGCTCGAGGCTCTGCCCGATCCCATGCTCCCCGCGGGCGGCTCGGGCCGGGGCCGGCAAGGGCGGTTCGCGCTTACGCGGGTCAAGGTCGAGGTTTGGCCCGTCAGGGATGATGAGGATGACGATGGACCTGGGTCGGCCCCGGTCATCGTGCTGGACGAAGTCCGGGCGATTGCGGCGCCGCGGCCCAAGGAGCCGTTTGCGACGGTGTTGGTTCTGAAGACGACACCCGAGGTCCCGGCCCATGCGCGGCTGTCGGTCTCCCTCGAGCAGCGCTCGAAGGTCAAGGGGGCGAACCTGGGCCGGTTTCGCCTGTCGGTCACGACGGATCGCAATGCCGTCGGTTGGGCCGAGCTTCCCGCCGAGTTGGTGTCGATCCTGAACACGCCGGTTGGCGAACGCTCCGACGCGCAGCGCAAGGCTCTGGCCCGTTACCATCGCTCGATCGCTCCCGAGCTGAAGCCTGTCCGCGACGAGATCGCCCGGCTCGAAAAGGCGCGTCCCAGGGTTCCGGCGGTGCCGGTCATGGAGGAGCTGCCGGCGGGAAAGATGCGGGAGACCCACCTGTTGAACAAGGGGAACTTCCTCGATCCCGGCCCGCGGGTCGAGCCGGGCGTGCCGGCGGCATTTCCCGGTCTGCCGGAGGGAGCGCCGGTCAACCGGCTCGGGCTGGCGCTCTGGCTGGTCGATGCCCGCAACCCGCTCACGGCCCGGGTTGCGGTGAACCGGCTCTGGGCCCAGATCTTCGGAATCGGGCTCGTGGAAACCGAGGAAGACTTCGGCACCCAGGGCGATCCGCCCAGCCATCCCGAGCTGCTCGACTGGTTAGCGCGGCAGTACGTGAGGAGCGGCTGGGACACGAAGGCCCTGGTACGCTTGATCGTCACCTCGGCGACGTATCGCCAGTCGTCCCGATATCGGCCCGAACTGAAAGAGGTCGACCCACGGAATCGGCTCCTGGCCCGTGCGCCTCGGTACCGCCTCGAGGCGGAAATGGTGCGCGACCAGGCCCTGGCGTTGAGCGGGCTCCTGAGCCGGAAGGTCGGGGGGCCCTCGGTCTTTCCGCCCCAGCCCGAGGGGCTCTGGCAGGCGGCCTTCAACGGTCAGCGCACCTGGGCGACAAGCGATGGAGCCGACCGGCACCGCCGCGGGCTCTACACCTTCTGGCGGCGGACGGTCCCCTATCCCTCGATGGCGACGTTCGACGCCCCCAGCCGCGAGCTTTGTACCGTAAGACGGGTCCGCACGAACACGCCGCTCCAGGCGTTCGTCACCCTGAACGACCCGGTGTACGTCGAGGCCGCGCAGGCCCTGGCCCGTCGGATCGTCCGCGAGGGGGGAGACTCGGTCGCCGATCGCGCCGAGTTCGGGCTCAAGCTTTGTCTGGGCCGATCTCCCGATCCGGGACAGGTCGACGTTCTGAAAGCCTTGTATGAACGCCAGTATCAGCGCGTCCGGATCGACCCGAAAGCCGCCGGGACTCTGGCGACCGAGCCGATCGGGCCGCTGCCGACGGATATGGACCCGGCCGAGCTGGCGGCGTGGACGGCGGTGGCCAACGTGCTCTTGAACCTGGATGGCGTTCTGATGAAGGGCTGAACCGATGACGCGGAATCTTCGGGACCATGTTCTCCGGGCACGGACCCGCCGCCAGTTTCTCAAGGATTCCCAGACGGGGCTGGGAGCGCTCGCCCTGGCCATGCTCATGGGCAAACCGGGCCGCGGCGCGGGAGCGGAGGTTGAATCCAACGGGCCAGGGTCGGCCGAAAACCCGCTGGCGGTCAGGCGGCCCCATTTCACGCCCCGGGCAAAGCATGTTATTTATCTACATATGTCAGGTGGTCCGCCTCAGCAGGATTTATTCGACTACAAGCCGGCGCTGGTGAAGCATCACCTCCAACCCTGCCCCGACGAGTTGCTCAAGAACCAGCGGTTCGCGTTCATCAAGGGGCATCCCAAACTCCTGGGCACGCCGCACAAGTTCGCGCGGTGCGGCCAGGGCGGTGCCTGGGTCAGCGAGATCTTGCCGCATTTCCGCGAGGTGATCGACGACGTCGCGATCGTCCAATCGATGTACACCGACCAGTTCAATCACGCTCCTGCCGAGCTTTATCTCTTCACCGGCACCCCGCGCAATGGCGGAGCGGCGATGGGTTCGTGGATCACCTACGGACTGGGCTCCGAGTGCGAGGACCTGCCCGGCTTCGTCGTCCTGATCAGCGGCGGGACCGACCCTACCGGCGGCAAGGCACTCTGGAGCACCGCGTACCTGCCGACGGTGTACCAGGGAGTGCAGTGCCGCACGGTGGGCGACCCGATTCTTTATGTGAGTAATCCCAAAGGGATGGACCGCGCTACGCGTCGTGACACGCTCGACGCCTTGCGGCAGCTTAACGAGTACGAGCTCGAGCAGTTCGGCGACCCCGAGACCCTGACGCGGATCAGCCAGTACGAGCTGGCGTTCCGGATGCAGATGTCGGTGCCCGACGTGATGGACATCGCCCGCGAGCCCGAATCGATCCGCACACTTTACGGGGCTGAAGTGGGGAAGGCGTCGTTCGCGAACAACTGCCTGCTGGCGCGTCGGCTGGTCGAGCGCGGGGTGCGCTATGTGCAGCTCTTCGACTGGGGCTGGGACTGCCACGGCACCAATTCGGAAAACGACATCGTCGACCACCTTCCCAAGAAATGCCAGCGAGATCGACCGCCCGATCGCGGGGCTGCTCAAGGACCTCAAGAGCCGCGGCCTCCTCGACGAGACGCTCGTCATCTGGGGCGGTGAGTTCGGCCGGACCTCGATGAACGAGGCCCGCGGCGGCTCGACCTTCCTGGGCCGCGACCACCATCCCCACTGTTTCACGATCTGGTTGGCGGGCGCGGGTATCAAGCCCGGCACGGTCCTGGGCGCCACCGACGACCTTGGCTACCAGGTCACTGAGGGGGCCATGTCGATCCACGATCTCCAGGCGACCATGCTTCACCTCCTGGGCCTCGACGCCTGGAAGCTGCGGTACCCGTTCCAGGGTTTGCAACAGCGGTTGATCGGGCCGGAGGGCGAGGCGAAGGTCCGCAGGGAGCTCCTGGCGTGAGGAGGGAGCGATCCATGGGAATCTCTGCCTCGCGGCCCACCGCCGAGACCCTTGGCGTGCTGGCGCGGCCCGAATCAATCCAGGATCTCGCGGCGCGTCGGTGGGACGTGATCGTGGTCGGCGCGGGCCATAACGGACTGACGTGCGCGGCGTACCTGGCGCGGGGGGGGAAGCGGGTCCTGGTGCTCGAGGCCCGTGAGCGGGTGGGCGGGGCCTGCACGGTGGACGAAATCTGGCCGGGAGTCAGGCTTTCGCCGTGCGCCTATCTCGCGGGCCTGCTCCATCCCCGGGTCATCGACGAACTTGGTCTGCCGGAGCGCGGGTTCACCTGGTCTCCGGCCACGGCGGGCATGTTCGTGCCGTTCGAGGACGGCGAGAGCATCCAGCTCTGGGAGGACGACGCCGCGTGCGAGGCCGAGGTCCGCCGGTTGTCGCCGGGCGATGTCGACGGCTGGCGCGCCCTGGGCGACGTGAAGCGGCGGCTCCGCGATGCGCTCCGGCCGGAGGGAGACGGCGACCTCTGGCTCGGGCGTGCTCCCAGCCGAGCCCGGATCGACGAACGGCTTGGCTCCGACGACGAGGCCCGCAAGCTCCTATTCGATTGGTCGATGGTCGAACTGGTCGAGCACTACCTCCAGGACGACCGGCTCCAGGTCGCCTTGCTCGGCCAGGGAGTCATCGGCACGAACGCCAGTCCGTTTGACCCGGGGACAGCGTCGATCCACTTCCATCATGCCTCGGGGCGGCTAGGAGGAATGCCGGGGATGTGGGGGTACGTCAAGGGAGGTGTCGGAATGGTCTCCTTCCTGATTTGCGACGCCGCGCGCGATGCGGGGGCCGTCGTGGCGACGGGGGTCCCCGTGGCGTCGATCGAGCCGGGACGCGGAGTCGTCCTGGAAGGGGGCGAGCGGATCGACGCTCCGATCGTCGTGGTCAACGCCGACCCGCGCGTGGCGTTGCGCCTTCTGGGCGACGCGGCCGACCCCGCCTGGAAGACGCGGGTCGAGGCAGTGCCGATGACCGGCTGCACGGTCAAGCTCAATGTCACGCTCCGCGAGCTGCCCGATTTCAAGGCCCGCCCCGGCACGAAGCGAGCCCATCACCTCGGACAGATCAACACGCCTCTGTCAAAACCCGAGTGGCAAGCGGCCTTCGACGCCGCCCGTGCCGGCCGGCTTCCTGAACGGCTCTGGACCGAGCTTTACTTCCAGACGGCGCACGATCGGAGCGTCGCACCCCAGGGGGTTGAGACGATGAGCATCTTCGCCCAGTATGTGCCGTACACGTTCGCCCCTGGCGAGGGCGACTGGGACTCACGCCGGCCTGACGTGGCCGAACTCGCCCTGGGCTCGATCGCCCGGTTCTGTACCAACCTGCCGGACGCCGTGATCGACGCGCAGGTGCTCGGCCCCCCCGACATCGAGCGCAAGGTCGGCCTGACCGGCGGCCATATCTTCCAGGGGGAATGCCTGCCGGATTTCATGTGGGACCAGCGGCTCGGCTACCGGACCCCAATGCCCGGCATTTTCCTCTGTGGCGCGTCGACCTATCCCGGCGGCAGCGTCATCGCCATCAACGGCCGCAACGCCGCGCTCGAGATCCTGGGGCGGCTCTCGAACAAACTCGATCACATGTCATGTGACAAATTAATATAATTGTAATTATATATATTCAAATAATAATAAATGTTATTTAATGCCGTTGTTGCCGAATCAGCCAGTCGTAGAGATCAGGGAAGTTGAACGCTTTTTCCCAGGCATTATGCCGCAACATCTCGAATCGATCGCTGGTGAGCGGAACGAACTCACCGTGGGGAACGTTTCCCACGCGGCACGCCACGCCAGCGCGAGGTTCAGGCCGATAATCCCCATGAGCGAGACGATTTTGACAACTTTCATGCGATCCCGCTCGCCCGAGCCATCCGTCATCAAAACCGCTCCGCGCTGACGACCTCGCCGCCGCCATAGGTGCTGATCGCCCACCAGGTCGCCTGAGCAATTTCATCGGTGGCTCATGATGGATTCCAGGGTGGTGCCAGCAATTGGCCGATCAGGGTAGCCAACAGCCTATTCCCACGCGATCGGACGTTGTGAACGAACTCGAAGAACCCCAGGTAGAGCGGTAAGCTCTCCTGCGGGATTCCTCGATGCGGCCGGAGCCAGGAACGGAGCAACGACCCGAACCCTTTGAGCGTGTTGACGTGAACCTCGCAGAAGCCATCGCCGTCGTCATCCCGGGCGAATTCGCCCGCCCCATGACACACCGTCTCGTGGCCGTAGCCCCACTCGACCAGGCGACTATAGATGTCGTATTCATCGGTGTAAACCAAGGTTCCCTTTGCTATCTTTCCATCGATCAAAGGCTTGATGGTCACCTGCTTCACGTTCTCCAGCCTTCGGATCACGACCTCGCCGCCCCGCTGCAACCTGCCGAAGATCGGCGGCTTCTCCCTGGCCAGCGTGTCCCGGCCTCGCTCGCCCTTCAGGCGTCGTCTTCGGGGGAGCCGGCCTTTTTTTTGACCGCCTCGGGATGGCCCTTATGTCCCGCCACCACATCGACTTCGTCGCACTCGACCTCTCCCTCCAGCACGACCGGAGGGGAGCGGTCGACGATCCCCTATCGGAACTTCTGGACATGGCCCGAGCGTCATTCTTGTTGATGTTTGATATCGAGCTCCTGGGCGATCTGTAAACTCGACAGGTTCAGCCCCATGAGATAGAGGCAGGCGATCCAGGTCCTCAGGGGCAGGTGATGGCCGGCGAAGATGGTGTCGGTCAGGTCGTCGAAGCGTTGTCGGTCGTTCCGACACTCGTAGCGTTATCGAAGGGATTGGGTGTCATCCCGGCCGTTCTTGATGACCGAGTCCGATGAGCACTTGGGACAGATCACGCCGTCAGGCCACCGGATGTCCCGGATGGTGTCGAAGCACCTGGCGTCGTCGAAGAGATCCTGGATATTGACCATGGGACGACGCCTCGGGGCCGGGAAGTCGGGATCAGCGGGGCGGACGGATCGTCCGACCAACGAGACCGATTGTAACGACCGGGAGCCCCTTGCGGGCCACCACCCCGGAATCCATCATGAGCCTTGGAGATAAGGGGTTCAGGTCGTAGGATGTGGCGCACCAGGGAGGTGCGCCATGGAGGTCCAGTGGTTCCGGCGGGATAAGGAGGCGGTCCTCGACGAACGTCGTCGCGGCGTCAGGCCCTTGATGGCCACGACGATGGCGTCGGGGCCGTTGGACGAACTGATCGCCTTTGCACATCGAGTTGGGTGTCTTCGACGCCCTCGATCGGCTCCCCGTCCGTCGCCAACGAGAGGGGATCGCCGACGCTTTGTTGTTCCGGACGCTCGCGGCGCTGCCGTTCTTGCCCGAACCGGGCCTCGACCCCTCGGCGCGACTGCTGTTCCAGGAGCCGGCCATCTTGCTCCGACTGGGCTGGGCCCCCGCACAGATCCAGGCCGGCGACAATCACCGGCATCGCCACCCCGAGGGGAGGCGAGGCCGAGTCGCTGCCCTGCCATCCCGACACCTTGCGGGACGCATTCCGCCGGGTCGAGGCCGACGCCTGGCGGCGGGTCCAGGAGGCCGCGGACCTCCGCCCTGTACCGGCGCCGGCTGGTCCGGGGCAAGGTCTATGCGATCGACGGCAGCGGCCTGGGCAACGACTTTCGCCTGGTCTGCCTGGTCTGCGTCTCGGCGCAGCGGCCGGTGATCGTGGCCTGGCGGCTGTTGGAGAGGGGCCGCTTCGGAGAAGGGCCGCGAGGCCGAGGTGACGCGGGAGTTGATCGAGCAGGCCCTGCAGCTCGGCGGCCCGGAGTGCCATCGAGCTGCTGCTGGCCGACGCGCTGTACGCCGACGGCCCGCTGATCGCCTGACTGGCCTACGAGAAGGGGATCGGCGTGCTGGTGCCCCTGCCGTCGGACCGGCTGATGTGCACCGACGCGGTGGGCCTGGCCCGGCGGCGGCTGCTGGCGTGGTCGCGGCACCGCTACGTGCGGACGGTCCAGGGGCACAAGGAGGCGCGGACGATCGAGGTGGCGGACGTCGGCGAGATGACCAGTTGGGAGAGCTTCATCGAGGCGGCACAGGGCTACGGAGTGGCGGACGCGAGCCTCTGGGTGGCGCCTGGTCCGCGAGGTCGAGCCGCGAGGAGAGGCCGTTGACGGACTGCTGGGCGCTGGTGGGCACGCGGCGGTTCGCCGACGGCTACGCGGCCTTCCAGGCGTTCCGCCCCCGATGGCCTATCAAGAACGACGCCTACCGGGAGCTGAAGGAGGGCTTCGGACTGGAGGAGCAACGGTGGGGGCGGGACGCCGCGGCGGCGCATTGCCGGACGGCGCGGGCGGAGCTGGGCCGCAGCCCGGTGGTTCTGTTCATGGACGACGGCTACGGGGTGCTGTCGGTGGAGGAATTGCTGGAGGTGGTGGGATTCCCCGCAAGGCAGGGGTTATCACCGGCCCTCGAAAGGGCGAACCGACCGCGCGGGCCGACCTGATGATACTACTGACCGCTGCGCAAAGAGGTTTAAGTTTTTTACAGTAAGATCGAGGGATGGAAGCAACCCACCCCGCCCGAGTGTCTCGAATGGCGGAGATACCGTGCCTTGGACCTGAAGCGGCGGGGCTGGATCCAGCGCGACATCGCCGAGGCGCTCGATGTTTCCGAGGTCGCCCTCAGCGGGTGGCTGGCCCGCGCCCGCGACAGTGGCCCTGAGGTGCTCCGGCGCGGCCCGCTCCGGGTCGCGCACCGAGGCTCTCCCCGGACCAGTTGCGATCGATCCCCGAACTCCTCTGGCACGGGCCGGAGGCGTACGGCTTCCGCGGTCAGGTCTGGACCTGCGCCCGCATCGCCCGCGTCATCGAGGAGGAGTTCGGCGTCCGCTACCCCAATGACCATGTCGGCCGGCTGCTCAAGGGCCTGCACTGGACGCCCCAGCAGCCGATTAAGCGGGCCATCCAGCGGGACGACAAGGCGATCCGGCGCGGGCGCGACGAGACCTGGCCGGTACTGCTCCGGCGTGCCCGCCGCGAGCGCCGGACCCTTGTTTTCGAGGACGAATCGGGCTTCTACCTCCTCCCGAGGGTGGTCAAGACCTACACCCCCGAGGGGCTAACCCCGGTCCTCCGCGAGAAGCAGACGCGCGACCATCTCTCGGTCATGGGGGGGATGACGCCGGAGGGCCGGGTCTACACCCTGGTCCGGCCGGAGTCGCTCAACGGGCTGCACTGCATCGAGTTCCTCCTGCACCTGCTCCGCGTGGCGGGGGATCGCCTGCTGGTGATCTGGGACGGCTCGCCGATCCATCGACGGGTGGAGGTCAAGGAGTTCGTGGCGAGCACGCGAGGCCGGGTGCGGCTGGAGGCCCTGCCGGGCTATGCCCCCGACCTGAACCCCTGGGATAAGGGCGGGTGGCATCACTTGAAAAATGTGGAGATGCGCAACCTGGTGTGCCGGGACCTGGACGAGTTGCACCAGGAACTCGACCTCACCGTCGGGCGTCTGCGGCAGAAGCCTCATCTAGGGCACTTGAACCGCGAAACTCATAGTGAATGAGTCAAGTTTCACGCCGGCACCCTTTTTTCCTCGATCCAGCGGTCGAGCATCTCATCGAACGCATCAAAGCCGCGGCGCAGCACGGAATCGTCCAGTGCCTCCTCGGGGACGATCTGGGCCAAGCCGGGCGCAAGAGCCGATTATACGTGCGGGTGCAGAACAGGATGGTTCGACCACCCGGCCTCGTTACCCGATAGCGATGCGTCCCGGCGATCCGCTCGATCAAACCGTGCAAGCGAAGGCGCCGCAGGTGGTATGTCATCTGACCCGAAGTCATGTCGTCGGGCGACTTCCCCAACAGGGGAGCCCAACAGTCCCGCAAGTCGCGGTTGGAGAAACCTCGGGCCAGGAGACGGAACACCAGCAGGGCGCCGAACAGCGCCTGCACCGACACGTCGGCGAACCGCAAGCCGCTGGCGCGTTGCCCACCGACCTCGACCGGTCCATCGACACCGCGGAACGCGTCCTCGCCGATGGCACAGTCCTGGCTGATCCGTTGGACGTCGAGGAGACGTCGGTTGGCGTCGAAGCCGATCCGCCGCAGGGCGGGCAAGTTGGTCAGCCGTTTGCCGATGCCGAAGTCGCGCGTGTCGTTGATCGTGGTCTCGGTCCGCAGGGCGCGGCCTTCCTTGTGATACTGCTTGATCCGGGAATGCTTGTAATCGATATGCAGCGACGGCGTCACCCCCTCGGTGAGCACCCGCGTCCGGAACCGGCCCGGGGTCTGCTTGGTGATGCGGCGCTGGAAGATCAGTTGAACTTGGTCGGGGCGGCCGATGTCGAGGTTCTCGCGGATCACCTCCTCGAAGAAGACACGGCCACTCAGCGGCCGGTCCAGGACCTGGGTCAGGGAGAACTCGGCCTGGAGGATCGACACGTCGTAGCGGTAGCCGGCCAGGCGATCGGCGACGGTGAACGGATGGGGGAGCCGTCTCAGCCATTTCCGTAGCAGCGCATCGATCTTGTCACCCGAGAGGTCGTCGCAGAGTTGTTGCAACCGTCGGGGGTCGGCGCAGCTCAGGATGCCGTTGTCGAGGGCCTCGAAGGCGATCCCCTCCTTGGCCAGTTGCCGCTTGACGTACTCGTGCCCGTTGATGCAGAGCTTGGCGTTGTAGGGGAAATAGGTGCAGAACTTGATGAAGAACGGGCCGAAGTCCTCGTCGGTGCCGTAGAAGTAGAAGTGGTTGACCATGGCGGTCGTGCGCACGATCCAGGGGTAGGCCTGGCCGGTGTCGGGGTTGCGGCGCTTCTCGGTGCGGAAGACGGGCGTCTTCTCCTGCGCCTTGCCGACGAAGACGATCCCCTCGTTCCTGTGGAACTGGGAGTGGTACTCTTTGGCGATGTCGTCCTTGCGCTGCCCCTTGGCGAAGGTGATCAGAGGGATCTGCTCCTGCTCCACGAAGTTCACGACGGCCGTGATGAAGTCCGTGCTCATGGGCGCCATGAGAGCCGAGGAGGCGAATATCTCACCGCGGTGGAAGCGGAAGAACGCCGCGACGCCGCGATCGGTTTGCAGGCGGGGCTGATAGACGTTGAGGTACATGCGGTCGATGCCTTCGACCTCCAGAGTCACATGATCCTTGAGGACTTGGGCGACGGTGCGTGGTAGAGTCATGGGTGGCTCCGGTCGTCATGACCCCTCGGGGTCAACCAACCGCATCGCGGTTCCATCGGGGATGCCTCAGCATACCCCGTCATAGGCACGACCGGAGCCCTCTTGTTTACATCTCGTCGGTCTGAGGCGGAGCCTCGTTAGTCCGTTCCTTCTTCGCACAGGCCGGGTTGGGTGGTGGGCCGAGGTAATTGAATGGCGGGCCGCAAACCAGATGCGTGCAACGGATTGTGGGAACTGTGCCGGACTTGTGTGCCGCACCGTATCCGCAATGCCAAAGAGAACTTACGCCTTCCATTCAATTACCCCGGCCCACCACCGAATTCTTAATGACGAAGGGGTTCCCTCGCCCAAAGCCGGCCGATCCCGTCGTGTTGGCGGGATCGATGTGCCAAACAGCGGCCTCTGGACCCAGAACACGGTCAAGCATATCGCGACTCATCCGCTCCTGATCGCAATTTGCGAGTATGGGCGGCGGGCGATGGGTGATCAATTGCGGCTCACACCGGCCGGGCCACGTGTTCTTGGTAACGGCGATTACTGGGCAGACGGACGGCCGAGGTCGATCGTCAATCCACCGGATGCCACGATCCGATCGGCCGCTTCGTTCGATCCGCTGATCTCGCCCGAACGTCATGCCGCCATCGCCCAGATCCTGGAGAAACGCGGCGAGCATCTCAAGGGCAAGGCTCGCCCCCGCCGCAACTCGCCCAATCCGCTGGGCGGGAGGATCTACGACCTGAATTGCGGATGGTTGATGTACCGGCACGCGCGTCGAGGCGGCTGGGGCTACCAGTGCGGCCTCTATCAGAACTCGCACGCGCAGGCATGTTCGCACAACGTCGTACCCGGCGAGGCGACGACACGGTTTGTGCTCTCCTGCCTGCGTCAGCGCGTCCTGGCACCGTCGACGCTCGCGAAGTTGAAAGTTCGGCTTGGCCAGATCGCCGCCGCCGAATCGAAGGAGGATCCAGTCCAGCAGCAGCGGGACGCGATTCAGGGGGAGCTTGCGACGGTCGAGCGCAAGCTCGCCACGGTGGGCCGGAACATGGCCCTGGCTGAGACACCCGAAGAGCGTCAAGCGATCGCCACTGTCTTTCGCGAGCTCCAGGTCACCCAGGTCCGATTGAGCGGCCAACGGGGAGCGCTCCGGCCCGCAGAAAAGGTCCAGGATATCGACGGTGTCGTCGGGCGGGCGCTGGCCGGGCTGGATCGATTGCACGAGCTGTCGGTCGCGACCGAGGCCGACAGCGAGTCGATCGGCGAACTACTGCGCCAGGTCGACGCCAAGCTGTACCTGGGGTTCCGCGCCGAGTCGCGCGGCCGCCGCACAATCAACGTGCCGAGCGGCGGGGTCCTGACCTTCGGGTCGAGCCCACCGCCAGGCCCGCTGTACCAGGGCCCGACCGATCGGGCCATTATCCGCAGGAAGCTCGCCGACGGCGAGCCCGTCTGCGCCTGCCCGGTGCAGGGAGCCCCTGGCAGCTCGGAATCCGGTGCGGAGGTCAACTGGTCCGCTAATGTGCAACGGGGCACCCGCAGTTGCAGCGGACCCGGCCCGCAGGTAGGCTTCAGATGGTGCGGAGGTGGCTCGTATTCGGGCCGGTCCGCTGAACCTTCACGTTAGGCGGCTGGATGCCGACAGTCAGAGGCCGTGATCGAGGAGATACTTGCTTGCCACCTTCCCACCCGAGAGGCCGACCAGGATCTGGCGGTGTGCGTCCTTCCATCGAAAGCACTTCTCACCCCAGACCACGCCGAGCCAGCCTTCGGGCGATCCAGGGAGCTTATCGGCAGGGCGAAGGCCGGGAACCTCGGAGAAGGGGATCTCCTCCCCCATCGACCCGAGCAACGCTTGCACCTCGCCGACGTCCATCCCCATTGCGATTCGGTCGTAGTTGACGGCGGAGAAGCAACCAAATTGGTTCCACCACACCACACCACACCACACCACCCAGGACAGCTCCTGCCGGGACCAGCAGGGCCGCGAGCACGATCAACTTACGCCGGGACAACTTCGCACCTCCGGTCGTCTCCCCGCCGCCTAACGACCAAGCTCAGCGGACCGGCCCGCCGAGAGTGACCTTGATGTTACCAGAAACCGCCGCGGCGGGCCGGGTCCGCTGCAGCGCGCGGTTAGGCCCTCCCCTGCATACGGACGTACTCGACGATCCGCGTCAGTTCCTTCTCGCCCTCGTCGTCATCCTCAAACACCGGCAACTTGACCTCGAAGGGAGAGATCAGAAAGCTTCCGTCCGGGTCGGACCTGTAGGTGACGAGGCCCCCGGCGCATTGGTCAATGTAATCGAGCACCCCGCACACGGAGGGAAGAGAGAGCACGTCGCACGAGTCTCCCTCGGCCTGGAAGCCGAACGACGCATACGGCGGCTCGGTCCTGACCGAGAGCCATAGGGAGGCGACGACCACGAGGCCGCCCCGCTTCAGTCGCTTGACATTGAACGGAGGCTCAGGATTCACCCTCAGGTAGGCTTCGACATCGTCTCCTCCGGCGGCGCGAACGCCGTAGAGGAATTCCAGCGAATCAATGTCGCCGGAGCCGATGGCGTAGGGCGGTTCTTGGTAGAGCGGTTTGAATGGGAAGGAGACGGAAGAGCCGTCCAAGAGCGTGATCGAGAACTCGCGAGGCTCCCGACGTCGCGGCGCAATCTCGACGGCCGCGGCGAACGCATCTACAAGCCGTTCGATCGGAATAATATACGTCCGGCTGACAAGGACGCTCATGCTTGTGGTCACCTCCGCCTAACGACCAGGTTCAGCGGACCCGGCCACGGACCGATGAGCCATGAGAGCAGGGAAAGCGCGGCCCGTGGCCGGGGTCCGCTGGAGCGCAAGGTTAGGCGGCGGGTGCCGAGCCTACGCGTGGGGGCGAGAACCACCGCCCGACATCGGCGACACGGACCAGGTGATCGACGGTGACGGGGTACTCGCCGTGATCCTTGAGCCAGGCCGGAGTATAGAAGAGCCAGAACGGATTGCAACCCTCCGGGCCGAAGTGCTTGTGAAAGTCGAGGCCGGACAGGTCGACGCCGAACTCCTCGGCGAAAGCTTCGAGGAACTCGGCCGAGTCGTCGCCGGTCATGCCGAGGTCCTCTTCGATGCGTGACGTCAGAAGGACCTTGGATAGCGGCATCGCGAGCTCCTTGGCGACCAGGGCTCGGACGCGATCGACGAGGTCTTGGGGATCGGCCATCGGCGTCGCTCCTCGCCGCCTAACGCCAAGGTTCAGCGGCCCGCGCCAGCGGGTCCGCTGCAACCGCGGGTTAGGCGGCGCCCCCGCCATCGTCAGCCTCTTCCGGTTCGTCATCGGGCGGATTACTGAGCATGCTGATGATGTGCCGTGCCAGATGATCGTTGATCTCGCGGTGACGTGGTAGCGGCTGAGACACCCCGGTCTTCGGGTTTCGGTACCAGTCGTGCCGCCCGCCATGGCGGACGAAGACGCATCCGATGCCTTCGATCGTGCGGACCAGATCGACCCGCTTCACGGGACCACCAATTCATCGACCTTGCGGATGCCGGACAGCTCGCCGCTTGTCAGGTCCCGGTACAGGTCGACGAGGTGATCCTTCAGGTCGTCCAGGGAATTTCCCTGCGTCCAGTAGTCGGGATAATCGAGCAGGTATCCGAGGAAGGCATCGCCGTCCTGCCAGTGGACGAATTTGATGGTCTGCATCGAGGGCCTCCGCGACGAGTGCGACTTGTACAAATTGTACCGCGAGGCATCCCCCCGCGGCAATCGACCCCGTCGTGGAAGCAAAGCCCATGGGCGACACGCCCCGCGCGGTGGCCGCCGGGCTACTTGAACATGGATGGGAGGTCTGGCCTTGCGGACCTCCAATCCACCTCAGTTAGCCTTCTTGTGGTTCTCGGCGCAGGCATCCCTCGTGCCAGGCCAACCATACGACGTAACTCAAGAGACCTTGAACACCAACCTCGTTGACATCCGGCCGCGATGACGACAGTTAGTCTCGGGCAAGCCTCTCTACTTCGGAGACTGACAGGCCGGAAGCCTCCGAACGAGCCCACACTAAATCGAAGATCCCACGTTGGAGCCGGTTGATCTGCTCAGACAAGGTGCTGGCAAGTGCCGGATCGCCCGTGCAGAGCAACCGAAGCGGCTCCATGCGATTTCCGAACGAGTGTGAGTGCGCTTTTATCGCAGTATTGATATCCACCGGCATCGAAGTGTCCGCCGGCTAACGAGTAAGCTCAGCGGACCGGCCCGCCTGAGCGATCTTCGATGTTACCAGAATACGCTACGGCGGGCTGGGTCCGTGCAGAGTGCGGTTAACCCTTCTGTCCACGGCGCGGACCCACCGGGGGCAGGAGCTGGGGATTGACTTTCCGATCGGTTCGCCCGAGTTCCCAGCAGGTTCGGCCTTTACGGTGTTTCGTCGAGGACAGCTCCGGGATCGTCCTAAACTGATCCGAAATGGTCGCGTTCGGGTTGACAATTCGCAACACCGGGCCTTGACATCTTGATCGTGCAAGGGGGTGGACCCCCAGAGTGGGATTGCTTACGTGATCCACGCACTAAAAGGCCCACCCCATGATCAAGATACCCTTCGCCTCCTGGATCGCCAACGCCGCCGTCGGTTTGACCGGCTTCTACGGCGATGTCACCCGCCAAGCCAGGGTCGCAGACTGTAGCCGACAGACCGTCTACGATCATGCCCACAAGGTTCAGGCCGCCGTCCTGGGCGCTCACGACGGGGGGCTGACTCGTGCCGCTTTGATCGCGGAGAATCAGCGTCTGGCTCACGAAAATGCCCAACTCTGGGACTGGCTCGAAGAGACCATCGAATTCCCGGCCAGCAAGCAGCACGAGTTCGTCGTCACCGCCACCGCGATGGGATTGAGCCTCAACCAGGTCCTCGTCCTGTTGGCCCTGATCCTGGGGGCGCGGGCCTGCCCCGGTCGCTCCACGCTGCACCGCTGGATCAAACGCGCCGGCGTGGCGGCGGGCCGAGTCCTGAAGCTTCTCGATACGCGGTGCCGGGCGTTGGTCCTGGTCGGCTGTCTCGATGAGATCTTCTTCCACGGCCGCCCCGTGCTGGTCGGCGTCGAGCCCGCGAGCATGGCCTGGTTCCTCGGGCAGAAGGCCGACGACCGCACGAGGGCGACCTGGGCCAAGGCGTTGCGCGACTGGGAGGCGTTGTCGTTTGTCACGGCGGACGCGGGCAAGGGGCTGCAAGCTGGGATCGCCGCAGTGCAGCGAGAGCGACAAGAGGAGGGCATGCCGTCGTTGGAGAGCGGCCTGGATGTGTTCCACACGATGTATGAGGCGCGGCGGGTCCTGCGCCAGAGTTGGAATCGTGTAGAGCGCCTCTGGGAGCAGGCGGAGGCCGCCAGTCGCCGGGTCGAAGAGTCGCGACGGCAAGGTCAGGATGCCCGGGGCGTGGCGAGCGTGGCCCGTCGTGCCTGGAAGCAGGCCGAGGCCGCGTTCGCGGAGTACGAGCGATCCGCAGCGGGCTGGAAGATCGGCCCACGGTGCGTTGGCAGTCTTTGGTCCCGAGGGTCGCTTGAACGATCGGGCCTGGGCGTCCCAGCAGATCGCCCTGGCGCTGCCGATGCTGTCGGGCCGCGAGTGGTCGAAGGTGCGGGGGTTGCTCCAGGCCCAGGGGGCCTTGACGTTCCTGGACCGTCTGCACCGCCAGTTGGAGGAAGCGGTCCCCGAGAGTCGGTTGCGTGCGGAGTTGGTGCGGTTGTGGTGGCTGCGTCGGCAACGGCCCCGTGCGGACGACACCGGAGAGGTCGCGGGTGCGGGCCATGTGGCGCATCTGGTGCAAGCGGTGGTGTGCCAGAAGCTGGGCCCGAACTGGCGCGAGTCGTATGGTGCGGTGTCGCGGGTGTTGCGTGGGACGGTGCGAGCCAGCAGCGCGGTGGAATGCATGAACAGCGTGCTGCGGATGCACCAGGCGCGGCACCGGACGGTGAGCCAAGGCTTGCTGGATCTGAAGCGTCTGTACTGGAATTGCCGGGAGTTTCGCGAGGGGAAACGACGCAGGCACTGCCCGTATGAACTCCTTGGACTGAGACTGCCGTAAGCCTTCAGCCGAATTCAGTTGATCTTGCACGATGGCGACCGCCTCATTCCACTATTCGTATGGCAGCGATGGGTTCGGACACCCTGGACACGGCAGCGTTGCAGGCCCTTTTGGGTCCGCAATTGACGGCCGAACAGGCCGCGCTGATCTTTCAGCAAGGTCAAGACGCGGTCGTCTTCGCGCTCTTGACCTTGGCCAAGCAACTGGCCGAGAAGCAAACCGCCTCGCCCGCCGGTGTCGACCCCTCGGCGCCCTCGGGGCAAACGCCGCCTTACGCCAAGCCCGCCGCCAAGGGGAGGGCCAAGCCCAAGGGGGCCAAGCCGGGACATCCCGGTCAGCGCCGCCCGGCGCCGACGCGGATCGACCGCCGCGAGGAGCACACGCTCTCGGCCTGCCCCAAGTGTCATGGGCCGGTGCGGCCGTGCCGGGGTTCGCGGACCCGGGTCGTCGAGGACATCCCCGCCGACATCACCCCGGTGGTCACCGAACACACGATCCATCGTTCGTGGTGTCCGCACTGCAAGACCACCGTCGAGCCGGCCGTGCCCGACGCCTTGCCCGGCTCCTCGATCGGCCTGCGGGTCGTGGTCCTCTCGGCCTGGCTGCACTACCTGCTGGGCACGACCCTGGCGCAGATCATCGACGTGTTCAACTTCCACCTCCAGTTCAAGCTCTCCTCCGGCGGCCTGATCCAGATGTGGCGGCGGCTGCGGGAGGTCCTCCTGGCCTGGTACCTTGAGATCCAGACCCAGGCCCTCGACGGCGCGGTGTTGCACGCCGACGAGACGGGCTGGCGGGTCAACGGCAAGACCTACTGGTTGTGGTGCTTCGCGTCGAAGGATGTCACGTATTACATGATCGACCGGCGGCGCGGCAGTCCGGCGTTGAAGCGGTTCTTCAAGAACGAGTTCGCCGGGGTGTTGGTGACCGACTTCTGGGCGCCTACAACGCGGTCGTCTGCGCGCGGAAGCAGAAGTGCCTGCCGCACCTGTTGCGCGACCTGAAGCGGACCCAACATTACCACAAGCCCGGGGGCGACTGGCCGGAGTTTTCCAAGCAGTTGAAGCGGCTGATCCGCGACTCGATCCGCCTGAGCAAGCGGCGAACGGAACTGCTGCCGGAGGCGTTCGCCTCGCGGCGGCGGCGGCTCGACGTGCGGTTGCGCGAACTCCTGGAGCAGCCGTGGGAGCAGCGCCACGCGCGTCGGTTGGTGAAGCGCCTGCGGCGTCACCAATCCGAACTGTTCACGTTCCTGGACCATCCCGAGGTCCCGTCGGACAACAACCACGGCGAACGTCAAATCCGCCCGGCCGTGATCGCGCAAGAATAGCTACGCCAACGGCAGCGAGGACGGTGCCGAGACCCAAGCCATCCTGATGAGCGTGTTTCGGACCCTGAAGCAACGTGGTCACAACCCCGTCTCCGCCGTCACCGTCGCCGTTCGCGCCTTCCTCCAGACAGGCCAGTTGCCACCCATCCCAGGGCCGATCGCTGAGATCGGCTGAAGCCTTACAGACTGCCCAGTTACCGGTTCTGGGACCTGCTCGGGATGCCGAGAACGGCAGAGAAAGCGGCCTGATCTCAAAGAGTGTCAAGTCGCAGACTTACGATTTGGGACGATCCCCCGTAAAACCCTCAAAAAGTGTCATTTTTAGCCCCAAACTGTGTCAGTCCGTGTCACGAGGAGTTATTATTTCTTTTTAAGTCGATATACTGAGACCGCTGCCTTACCCACCTCGAATTTGATGTGTGACCGAACATGCGAGGAAGGGAACATCGTCGCAGGTAGAGTGAAATTTGTGAGTTTGTAAACCGCGCTTTCTGAAGCCTCTACTGGACGGATTGCCATCAGATCAAAGGCGCACTTTGAATTGCAACCTACCAAGGTGACCCACAGAAGGAGATCCTCCTACGGTATCTCCGAGTCGTGAAGGTAAAGTCAGCTCATCGTGTAATGGAATCGGCCAGGCGGCGTGTCCAAAGCTCATTCTGGACTTTGCTCGACTGATGCAGATTTTGATTGGCGTAGAAACCCTCGTTCTCCAGCCACTACTCTGAGAACCGTCCGAGATTTTTCGAGATCCCAGTCGAGACGTGGGTAGCCAGAATGTCGGAACAGAGTGGACCCTCCGGCCATGAGGCCCCGTGGCCCCTTGGGGGCAAACTATGTGAATCGGGGGTTTTCGCTTCTTCTTGATCACCCCCGCCGGGTATCAGCGGGCCTCTCCGCAACGCGCCAGGACACATCCCGCGCCCGTGTCAACTCCCCGACGATCACCCCTCGTTTTGGCTCAGCCGGGAGTCTACCCGCCGTGTCAGGTGCGGCACGCGGTCGGCCCCGCGACAGGCCCAGGCGATCGGCCACCTTACGCATCGGGGCGTTGTGCACCGACGGCAGTGATACGTCGTCACCGCGAAGGCGATGAGACGGTCGTGTTGCCGCGATAGGTCCTCCCGGCCCAGGCCGTAATTCCGCGTCACCGCCGCGCACATCTCCTCCATCTCCCATCCGGCGAGCCGACGCTCCTCGACCGGCCGCGGTTCGCTGGCCAAGGGCCCGGCCGGACAGAGCAGCCGATCGACGGGCGCCCGCGAGTCCGGCGTCCAGCCGCCGATTTTCTCCCGGAGTGGTGATGGCAGAGGGTTGGATATCTTCACGGCAAGTTACCCCCCGGTACGACCATGCGGGATCGTGCCGCACACCCCCGCCACTCCGCCATCAGTTCATCGGCGGCGACCCGCGGTCTGACCGGCAAGTCCCGCGCATCATGGCGATAGTCATCGGGATGGCTCGACCAAGACATTCCTACGGCAAGGGCTCCATGCCGGCCCGCACGGGGTTGAGGTGAATGGCAGCGGCTGACGGTCCAGTCGTACGACTCGCGCATGATCATCTCGGCGCGGTATCGTGCCCGGGTCGGCGCCCGTGCCGGCCGCTCCGGAGGGCATAGCCGGAGCGGAATGCTTGCATGCCCTGCGCGAGGTTCGGCCTGTGAGCCTGGAGCAGGTGATGCGGGTGGTTGGTCATGAGGATTTGGGCGAGCAGCGACCACCCGGAGCGGACGACGGTGCCGTGCAAGCCGTCGATGAGGTGAGCGCATTCAACTTGGTCGTACACGATTTGCTGTTGGATGCTGCCGCGGGCTCTGACATGGTAGATGGCGTTTCAGATACTCGATGCGGAGTCGTAGGGCATAGCGCGAGGATCACTGCCAGCGAGAGGGTAGTCAAGAACAGCATGAAGGCTCAATCTGATTCCAAGATGTCTTGGGCGTCGTAGAGAGTGGTGGATGCGGAGAAGGGATTTGCGAAGGGGTTCGTAATCGTGCTGGTTAGGGCTGGTGCTCGGCGGTGATCAGCACGTCATGGGACGGATCGGTTCCTACGGCGTCGCCGGCTTCGTCGTAGCAGGTCTCAGTCCCGTCGACGCCGGATCGGCCCGGGGTGTCGAGGCGTCCGTCCAGTTAGTGCCGAGCCGGTGAGGGGGCATTCTAACGCGAAATGTCATCTTGTATCACTCATTCCATCCTATTACAATTGCTGATAATCAGAATGTATCATTTGTGCGCCTATTGTCTAATCGGGCATGTAGCCAAACTCCACAGCCTTTCTCCTTGCTACGATCAGCGAGTTCTCCAGGGCGTCTTCGAACGACTCGCCAATAAGAAACATCCTACCGTCCCAGCAAATGAAAACTCGGCCGTCTTCAGCAAGAAGAAGGATGCCCCCTTTGGAATCTTCTGCTATTGGTGATAATTTAATGTTGAGACGATGCTGCCAATAATCGACCCTGTCAAACTCTCCCGAAGCGGACAGCAACGGATCAAACCGTACAACTCCTTTTAGAAAAATGTCGGCGGCAGTCTTTCGTGGAACGATCTCCAGGCCACCAAACCCCTCCAGTACCTTGACCGCATCTGGAAGCATGGTGAACCCTTCAGATTCGAGTTGGCCGACCCACTGAGAGGTCGGCACCTTGCGATTGAGTGACCAGCCCGATGCTTCAAGTATGGAAACAACGGTGTCCGAGAACATACCATCTCCTTTATCGGTAAGGAATGCCGAGGGCGTCGAGCAAGGGCTGGCACGTGACACAAGGGGGTAGAGGTGTGCCATGAGCCACGGAGTTTGGCCCTCGGACTCGTGCAGTTTGCACGAATGAGCCGGACAGGGCTTGGCGGGCTTGTTCGACCGTTGTGATTGGTTGCCCTGTTCGAGCTTCGGCGGCACGAAGCGCCTGGTTGATCGCATCGCACTCAGCACAAGCTCCCTGGTAAAGCCCAGGGTTGGCATCGACAAGTTCTTGTACGACGGGGTGCAGTCCGCCGGAGTAGGCAGACCTCCCATTGAACACTCCGTTCGGGGTCTCAAGTACCGCGACGGTTTTCGGACCCCCAGCTTTTATCTGGCCCCGGTAGGAGTCAGCCAACGCCTCGACCGCAGTTCTGCTTGGAGCAACATCTCCTGCTTCTGGCAAAGGCGTACGATCAATTTCGGGTTCGACCTCGGTTGCTATAGTTTTAGGCGTGACCTGCTGGATAACTTTGGCCGTACCATAGGCAACTCCCGCTGCAGCCGTACCGGTAATCGCGCCCCTGGCGAAGCCAACACTCGCTTCCCTTGCGATATCTCCGGCGGACCCGCCGTTGATCGCGGCTTGCCCCCCACCCTGAACGGCACCTCCCGTGCCACCGCCCAGTGCCCCGCTCGCCAATACTCGGCCTACCCCAGCCGCCGCCGGTTTGCCAAGAACACCCATACCCACAGCGCCACCGGCCGCTCCGGCTGCGCCTTCAACGAGGGCCTCTTTATTACTAATACCGTCGATGCCTTTATCGACACCTTGCCGGACCACACTTCCTAGATAGGCACCCGAGGCACCTGACACGGCGCCGATTGCGATCGCACCCGCTGCCGAGACATCACCTGTAACGGCCCCGACTCCGAGGCCGGCTACAGCGCCGCCCACCGCCGCACCTACCAATCCTCCTTTGGTGATCGTACCACCAGTGGCCAAAGTTGAAACTGCATAGACACTTGCACCAACGCCCGCGCCGACGCCAGCGAAAACCCACCCCCATAGCTCGCCTGTAGGGTCGGTGGTAGAGATCGGGTTATTCCCGACGTACCGGTCGAGGTTAGCGTCACCCGCATCCAGCCCTCGTGGGTCCACACTTGTCCACGTCCCCGTCCCCGAATCATACCACCGCGCGTGGTCGAAGTACAGCCCCGTCGTCCCGTCCCGCCACATCCCCGCGTAGGCGTACTGGTCCCCCGCCGACGGGTCGGTCTCCGACGTGATATTGCCGTAGGCGTCATAAGTTAGCTTGTCGAGCACTGTGCCGTCGTTGGCGACGATGTCGCGTACGGAGCCCAGCCGATCGGTGAGATACCATCCCACCGAGCCCGACGGACTCTCCCGCGCCAGGACTTGATTGGGCTCGTCGCCGGACAGGTAGCTGGTGGTCACCTGGTCCTGGCCATTCAGCTCGGCCCAGGCCTGGGTCCCGTCGTAGGCGAACCGCTCCACCGCCGGGGTGCTCGTCCCGGGCGTGGCGACAGTTCGCTCGATCAGGTTGCCGAAGACGTCGTAGGCGTAGCTGACCCGGGTGACTTCCTGCCCCCGGGCGTCGTATTCGGTCGCCGAGGTCAGGCGGTTGGCGTCGTCGTAGGCGAACTTCCACGTCGCGCCCGTGGCGATGTCGGTCTGGCTGATCCGGTTGCCGTCGGCGTCGTAGGCGTAGTCCCAGGTGCCGTCGGAGAGGACCTGATTGTCCGGCCCGAGCAAGTAACCGGGACTGGTCCGGTTGCCGTTGGCGTCGTAGTGGTAGACGTCGGAGTTGGCCTTGAGCAACTGGCCCGACGGGTCGTACGTATACGCGATGGCATCGCCGGGTCCCGACGCCGCGCCGTCGGTCGGCGCAGGGCTCGAAGCGAGCGGGTCGTCGGTCCTCGTCGCGGTCGGGGCGGTCGCGGCGGCGGACGACGTGCGCGTCGGGTCCACCGGCGTCGACGGCAAAGGAGCGGCGCCGTTTTCGGTCTCCGACGCCACCCGCCCGGCGGCGTCGTAGGTGTACTGGAAGCCGTCGATCAGCCGGCCCGAGGCGTCGCGATCGGTGATGTCCGTCACCTCGCCGTAGGCGTTGTAGGTGTACGCCGTCGATCCGGTGGTCTGGCCATCCGCCGTGCGGATGATCGTCGTGACCTGGCCCGCGGGATCGTAGACGAACGCCACGCCGATCGTGCCCTGGCCGGGCTCGGTCAGCGACCGCGTGACGAGCTCGCCCTGGCTGTTGTAGGTCGACCTGGTCACGCCGCCGCCGGAGTCGGTCATCGTCGTGACGTCGCCCCGGGCGTTGTAGCTGAAGGCGAGCCACTGGCCGAACGGCTCGGTCTCGCGGACGAGCTGGCCCTTCGCGTTGTACTGATAGGTGTAGGTGCCGGCGTCGTTCGAGGCGCTCAGCAGGTGGCCGGCGGAGTCGTAGACGAAGCGCAGGGTATCGACGAGCTGGCCGCCGGAATCGTACCAGTCCTCGGCGGTGATCCTGGGTCAATATTAGCTGCGTCCCGAATGGCATTAAGGCCGCTAAGCCGAATGGGGATCACGACTTGAGATGACAGGGGCCTCCGTGCACCATGGTTTTTTCCCACAACCCATGGCACAGGAGGCCCCCGCGATGCATCGACGAATTTCTACCATCCTCCACAGGCTCCAGCAAGATGTCGCCGCCGCTCTCGGCATCGACGTCATTCGCGACGCCTGCCGCGCCGCAGGACACACCTGGAGCGACGCGGCCTTGTTGACCCCGAGCGCCACCATCCACTGGTTCCTCGTCCAGGTCCTCCACGGCAACACTTCCCTGACCCACGTCTCGCTCCTGGCCGGCCGAGCCTTCAGCGCCGCCGCCTTCTGCATGGCCCGCGCCCGCCTCCCTCTGACCGTCTTCCGGGCCGTCCTTCGACACACGGTCCGGGCCGTGATCCCGGACACCGGCGCCATCGGCCTCTGGCGCGGCCATCGCACCTTCCTGGTCGACGGCTCGTCCTTCTCCATGCCCGACACCCCGGCCTTGCAGGCCCACTTCGGCCAACCCGGCAATCAGGCCAGGGGCTGCGGCTTCCCGGTGGCCCACCTGCTGGCGCTGTTCCACGCCGGCACCGGGTTGCTGCTCGACGTCGCCGCGGCGCCGCTGCGGACCTCCGACTTCGCGGGCCTGGCGGACATTCTCGCCTTGCTCACGGCCGGCGATGTCCTGGTGGCCGACCGCGGCTTCTGCTCGTTCGCCGGCCTGGCGCTGGCCCTCGGCCGGGGGATTCACGCGGTGTTCCGCGTGCACCAGAAGCAGGTCGTCGACTTCACGCCGGGCCGGGCCCACGCCCGTCCGGGCCAGAGACGCGGAACCAAGGGGATGCCGCGCAGCCGCTGGATCCGGGCCTGTGGGCTGAAGGACCAGCTGGTCGAGTACTTCAAACCGGCGGAGCGCCCCGAGCGGATGAGCGAGGCGGAGTATCGGGCCTTGCCCGAGTCGATCGTGGTGCGGGAGCTGTGGTATCGGATCGACCTGCCGGGGTTCCGGACGCGGGAGGTGACGCTGGTGACGACCCTGCTCGATGCCGAGATATACCCCGCGGAGGAGCTGGCGTCGCTCTACGGGACCCGCGGGCGGGTGGAGGAGAATCTGAAGGCGTTGAAGGTCACGATGAAGATGGACGTGTTGAAGTGCATGACGGTGGAGGGGGTGCTCAAGGAGCTGACGATGTACGCGCTGGCTTACAACCTGGTGCGGTTGGTGATGTGCGATGCGGCAACACGTCAGGGGGCCTGTATGGTGGACCGGGTGAGCTTCATCGACGCGCTGCGGTGGCTGCGCGATGCGGAGGACGGGGAGGAGATGCCGGAGTTGGTGGTCAATCCGCCGCGGCCTGAGCGGTCGGAGCCGCGGTGCAAGAAGCGACGGCCGAAGCAGTACGACCTGATGCGGGTGCCGCGGGCCGAATTGCGCAAGCGGTTCGGGGAGCAGGACTCGGCGTCATAGAATTTATAAATATTGGCATCTCATGTCCGTTCTGATTTCCATGGGACGGGGCGAGGGGGGGTGCGGGATATTTGGTGAAGATTCAATCATGCGATGATTGACAGGCGAGACGGCGAGACTATGAAAGGAAAGCGGTCGCAACAAATAGTGAATTGATTCTTTGTCTGATATATGCAAGTCGATGCCCAGCTGGACTTTGTGGCTTTTAACGCCATTCTGTTCCGAACCCATTCGACCAACGCCCCGGCATAGCCGCCGTCGGCCCAGATCTTCTTGAGGCACGAGAACCGGCCGCGGATCGCTTCCAGGACCAGCTTGGCCCCGTCGCGATCCTGGAAGTTGGCCGGATGGACCACGACCGTCAGGAGCAACCCGAGGGTATCGACCAGGATGTGTCGCTTGCGGCCGTTGACCTTCTTGCCCGCGTCGTAACTATGGACCCCCCTTTTTCGGTCGTCTTGACCGATTGGCTGTCCAGGACTGCGGCGGAGGGCTGGCGATGACGACCTTCGGCTTGGCGGAGATCGCCCCGCAACTCATCGAGCAGGCGGTTGAAGGTCCCATCCTTCTTCCACTGCATGAAGTACCAGTAGACAATCCTCCAGGGGGGCAGGTCATGGGGCATCGCTCGCCACTGGCAACCGGTTCGCACCACGTAGAGCAGGGCGTTGACGATTTCGCGGCGGTCGTACTTGGCGAGACGTCCGCCCGTCTTGGGGGCCGGAATGAAGCGGGAGACCTGGGCCCATTGAGGTCCGGTCAGATCACTCGGGTAAGGTTGTCGCGTGTCCATGCCAGAAGACTAGGTCACGCTTTCTAGACTCGCTCTGAGAGTCTCCCAGAGAGGGAACACCTATGCCTTGGATTTTCTGTACCGTGAGGTACAACGAACTATACGAACCACTGCAAGGGCCGACAAGACTTTCCGAGGAAAACCATGCCCACCGAACGCACGCGGCAGTTCGACGCTGAGAATGCCCTCGACCATGCACTGGAGGTATTCTGGGCACGCGGTGACGAGAGGCGACGCACCCGGAGCTGACCAGGACCATGGGCATCAACTGGCCGAGTCTCAATGCCACCTCCGGGAACGAGGAGGGCTTGTTCCGAAAGGTTCTCGACCATTACTAGACAGAACCTCAGTCGTTCCTGGCGGAGGCAATGAAGAAGCCGACCGCCCGAGGAATGGTGGAGGCAATCTTCCGCGGATTCGTCGGGATGCAGGGCAAATCGCGCGGGTGCGTGATCGTCTCCGGGGTGCTCGCCTGCGGCGAGTAGGCTGAACCGATTCGAAGAGAACTGGCCCGGTTGAGAGCGGGGTGAAAAACGGGGGCAGCCCAGGAGCATCCGATGGTGAAACGATTCCATGGGTTGTACCTCGACGGCGTTCGTGTTCCCGCTCGGGAGTTGAAGCCGTACGAGGCACGACTGCAACGTTCGGCAACCCTGCCGAAGGATGACATCACGATCAAACCGAAGACGCTCGAGTTGCAGGTAAAATAATTACTGAAGGTTCGCCTCGTGTCTCAGTCCGTGTCTCCCGACAAGCGAGTCCTTGACTGCTGCGTAACGGCCGTCGGCGACCTTGACGAATAACGCCATGTTCGGAGTCCGGTCGAACAGCGTCTGCAACAAGACGACGACAGACAACCGCTCGTGCCGAGGCTCGTCGTCGAGCGAATCTGTGCGCAATTTCACGGCTCGGTGCACTTCCCGTGCAAGAGGTTTGCTCGCTCCGAAGGTAAAATTGAACGATCAAAAAGCATTTCACAACCCAGGTTTAATTGTTGATGAAGATCACACGAATTTTTGCCCACCGCGTTGACTTGCCTTTGATCGAGGGCTCTTACAACTGGTCCGGCGGCAAATCGGTTTCGGTTTTCGATAGCACGATTGTCGGGGTCGAGACGGAATGCGGTCTGATCGGCTACGGTGAGGTCTGTCCGCTGGGGCCGTTCTACCTACCGGCGTATGCCGAGGGAGTGCGGTCCGGTTTGCGGGAGCTCGCGCCGCACCTGTTGGGCCTCGATCCCCGGGAGCTGAACAAGCTGAATCACCGCATGGACGCCGCGCTCAAAGGGCATCCTTACGTCAAGTCGGGCATAGACATTGCTTGCTGGGACATCCTGGGCAAGCAGACCAGTCTGCCGGTCTGCTCGCTCATGGGCGGTCGCTTTGGCGAACGGGTTCGACTCTACCGTGCGATCTCGCAGCAGACTCCGGAAGAGATGGCCCGTAATGTCGCAGGCTACCGCGAGCAGGGATACACGCACTTCCAGCTCAAGGTCGGCGGCGATCCCGACCAGGATATCGAAAGGATTCGCGCGGTCCGCGCGATCCTGCGGCCCACCGACAGACTGATCGCGGACGCGAACACCGGCTGGACCCAGCACGAGGCTATGCGCGTGGTCCGTGCCGTTCGCGACCTCGATGTTTACATCGAGCAGCCTTGTCTCACTTATGGTGAGTGCCTGGCCGTCCGCCGCAACACCGATCATCCGTTCGTCCTCGACGAGAACATCGACAACCTCGACGCGCTGCTGCTCGCAAAGGCAGACCTGGCGGTCGACGTCGTCAACCTGAAGATCAGCAAACTCGGCGGTCTGACGAAGAGCAAGCTCGCCCGCGACCTTTGCGTCGCCATGGGAATCGCGATGACGCTGGAGGACAGTTGGGGCGGCGACATCACCACCGCCGCTATCGCCCACCTGGCGCACAGCACACCGGAGGCGTTTCGGTTTACCAGCACCGACTTCAACAGCTATGTAACCGTGAGGACGGCCGACGGCGCCCCCGGCGCGACCGCGGCTGCATGCAGGCTAGCTCGGCGCCGGGGCTCGGCATCACGCCGAAACCGGATATCCTCGGTCGACGTGTCGTGGAGGTCGCCCGATGATTCCAAGGATGCCGGCGCACCCACTCGCGCGGGACCTCGCACGGGGTCTCCCGGGCCGGCCGGTCCCGCGAGTTGATTGCGACTCGCCCCTTTACCCCCGAGTGTGGTCCGCCATGATAAAACGCCTCGCGCCCGCCGGATTCCTGACGCTGCTGGCCTGCACTCTCGCAGCCGCGGCCGAACGGCTCACCGACCCGGCGTCCGCCCCACGCTCCACGCCGGGAGCCATCAACGGCGGTACGCGGACGATCGAGCTCATTCGGCCCGGGCCCGACACCACACCGAGGGAACACAACGCCGAGACGACCGGGGCGTCGTTCCGTCGTGACGACCCCTCCCCGTTCAACCGCGAGGATCGCCGCCGGCGCGATCCCAGGGGCTCATCCCCGCTGGCGCTGCTCGAGCCAGAGGCGCCCGCCTCGCGACGGGACGAGGGTGGCGAATACGGCATCTCCGGGGAGCACGCGCGCGCGTTCGCAACGGCCGAGTCGCGGATCAGGGCGATCTACGACTGGCAGGAGTTTTCGCCAGTCCCCGTCCGGGCACACTGGTTGGGGGACGGCTCGGCCTATGCTGTCCTCGAGTCATCGCACGGATCCTCTGGTCCGGATCTGGTGAAGTACGAATCCGCCAGCGGACGGCGAACCGTCCTGCTCGCGAGTCGCCGGCTCGCGGAGACCATGGCCGCATCGGGTCAGGGTCACGGCGTGCGGCTCCGGTCCTTCGTGGTGTCGCCCGCAGGCGATCGATTCCTGATCGAGACGAGCGATGCCGGCGAGACGCCGGCCTACTGGTTGCTTGACGTGGCGTCCGGCGCACTTCGGCGCATGGAAGCGCGGATCGGCGAGCTGATCGGGCGGAATACTTTCGCACCCCAAGGAGATCGACTGCTCTTACGGAGCGAGGCAGACCTATATGTCTTCGACATCGCCAGCGGGCGGACGATTCCGCTGACCAGGGATGGCGACGGTGGGACAATCGAGAACGGGGAAGTCGCGAGTTGGAGTCCGGATGGGACTCAGCTCGCCTACATCCAGTCCGATTCGTCCCGAGTCCTCCAGCGTCCGACCATCGAGCCCACGGACCCGACATATCCTTCCGTCCGGATGGGACGGTTCGCTCGCGTGGGCACACCCATACCGACGCTCCGCGTCGGAGTAGTGAGCGCCGCCGGTGGAACGACGAAATGGGTCGACCTTCTCAGCGATCCGGGCACTTTCTACATCAACGGCGTCAGTTGGACGGGCAACCCGGCCGAGTTGCTGATCGAGACGGTCAGCCGAGGCCGCGATACGCGGGCCTTCCTGATCGCAAATACCGAGACGGGTGCAGTTACCACGGCCTATCAAGAATCCGACCCGGCGTGGGTGGATTCCAGTAAACTCGCGAATGCCGGGCTGGAGTGGATCAATGACGGACGAGCGTTCGTCCTGATCAGCGAACGCGACGGCTGGCGCCATGCCTACATTAGTTCGCGCGACGGCGGAGAGCCAAAGTTGCTGACGAAGGGGGCCAGCGACATCATTGAACGTGGCCAGGTCGACGAACCGAACGGTTGGTTCTATTACCTCGCGTCCCCGGACAACGCCACGCAACGCTACCTCTATCGAATCCGCCTCGACGGGAGCTCACCGCCCGAGAGGGTAACACCGGCGGACAAGGCGGGTACTCACAGTTACGACTTCTCGCCGGATTGCCGATGGGCCATCCACACCTACTCCACGTTCGACACTCCGCCGGTCGTCGATCTCGTGGAGATGCCTGGACATCGTAGCGTCCGAGCTCTGGAGGACAATGCTCTCATTCGCGACCGCCTCCGGCCGTTGATTGTTCGCCCCACCGAGTTCTTCCAGCTCGACATCGGCGGCGGCATCGTGATGGATGCCTGGATGATCAAGCCTCGTGAGTTCGATCCCGAGAAGAAATACCCCATGTTCGTGTTTGTGTACGGCGAGCCGCACGGTCAGACCGTCCTGGACGACTGGCATGGCGGTCAGAATCACACGATGTTCCACCGGACGATCGCCGACCTCGGATACCTCGTGGTTTCGATCGACAACCGCGGCACGCCCGCACCGAAAGGAGCGGCGTGGCGCCGCGCGGTGTTCGGCAGCCTCGGCCCGCTCTCCACGGAGGAGCAGGCGGCGGGACTGCGGGAGTTGGCGCGCACGCGACCGTACGTCGACCTCTCCCGGGTCGGCATCTGGGGATGGAGCGGCGGCGGGTCGAACACCCTGAACGCCATGTTTCGCAAGCCGGATCTCTATCGCGTGGGCATCGCCGTGGCCCCGAAACCCCAACCACATCTTTACAACGCCTGGTTTCAGGAAATCTACATGAGAACTCCGGAACAGAATCCCGGAGGCTATCGGCAGTCGGCCCCGATCAACTTCGCCGAAGGGCTCCGCGGCAACCTGCTCATCGTTCAGGGATCCGGGGAGACAAACACTCATCTGCAGATCACGGAAGGGCTGGTGGATCGCCTGATCGAACTTGGAAAGCCATTTGATTACATGGTTTACCCCAATCGCGATCACGGTCTACGGGAGGGGAAAGGGACAGCGGTGCACCTGAGGATGTTGATGGCGCGGTACCTCCTCGAGCATCTACCTCCGGGCCCCAGGTGATGGCGAGTGGATGCGCAGGTCGTTTGGTAACCTTGGTTTCCGACAGCAGTAGGGTTCAGCGTTACGGTCGGTGCGACCATCGAATCAGCATCACGAAGGTAATCCATGACGGACCGTTCTCTTCACGTCGCTCGGACGAGATCCCGTTCCCGCATGCGCCGACGAGCACTTCTTCCGCCCCTTCGCTCGTTATGGGTTCTGGCGGTCTCCGCGAGTATCGCGTTCGGTCTATCACTTATCGGGAGGGACGTAGGGCGCTCAACCTCACGGAGCCCTGCGTTCCGGCGAAACACCTGCCGAGCCTGAGCGGGCTACGAATCTCCCCGACGGCGTCTCAAAACCGGCCGCGACGAACGCGATGTTGACCGTGGAGCGCATCTTCGCTCGCGACGAGTTCCGGGAGGAGTCGGTGGGTGGTTTCACCTGGAGCAGGAAGGCCCAGGCCTACTTCACGCTCAGGAAAACAGACGTGCCAGACAATCGTACCGAACTGGTCCGAATTGATCTGGCAAGCGGGGCCGAGCAGGTGGTGGTGCCGGCCGAAGCCTTCGTCCCTCCGGGAGAGCCAAAGCCGCTCTCCGTGGACGGCTTTGCATTCTCCGCGGATGAGTCGAGACTCCTGATCTACACCAATAGCCGCCGCGTCTGGCGGCTCAAGACGCGTGGCGATTACTGGGTGCTGGATGTTGGCACCCGACTCCTGAAGAAGCTGGGAGGTGACGCAGCTCCATCCACGCTGATGTACGCGACATTTTCGCCCGATGGTTCGCAGGTTGCCTTCGTCCACGAGAACAACCTCTACGTGCAGGATCTTGGCAATCTGAACGTCAGGCCACTGACGACGAACGGTTCCGCCAGGCTCATTCACGCAACTTCGGACTGGGTCAACGAGGAGGAACTGCTGATCCGCAACGGTTATCGCTGGAGCCCTAATGGCCAGTCGATTGCCTTCTGGAGTTTCGACACCAGCGGGGTAGAGGAGTTTCACCTCATCGACAATACGCAGGGGACCTACCCCCTCGTCACGTCATTCCCTTATCCCAAGGTCGGCAAGACGAACTCAGCAACACGGTCTCGGCGTCGTCGCCAGCGGCGGCGGCGCGGTGCGCTGGATCGATCTGCCAGGTGATCGTCGCGAACACTATGTCCCGCGGATGGAGTGGACGCCTGACGGCCAGCGGCTCCTGGTGCAGCAGATGAACCGTCTTCAGAACAGAAACGAGGTCCTGCTGGCGAATCCGCAAACCGGCGCAACCCGGACGATTTTCACGGAGACCGATCCCGCCTGGCTCGAAAACGAAAACCCCGTACGCTGGGTTCACGACGGCCGGGGCCTCATTTGGTTAAGCGAGCGCGACGGCTGGCGGCATGCCTACCTGGCTGGGATCGAGGACAACACCTTTCGCCAGATCACACAGGGTGACTTTGATGTGATTCAGGTCGAAGCCGTCGATCCTTTTGGCAGTTGGATCTACTTCGCGGCCTCGCCTGAGAACCCGACCCAGCGCTACTTGTACCGGATTGGCCTCGAAGGTGGGACACGGCAGCGCTTGACGCCCATCAACCAGCCCGGCTGGCACACTTATGACATTTCGCCCGATGCGCGATGGGCGGTCCATACTTACTCAACCTTATCGACACCGCCGGTGGTGGAAATGGTCCGTCTGGCCGATCACACCGTGTCGCGGGTGCTGGTGGATAACGCCGAACTACGCGCGAAGCTCTCGGAGATCCACATGCCGGCATCCTTGTTTTTCCGGGTCAATGCCGGTAACGGCCTGCTTTTCGACGGCTGGTGCCTCAGGCCACCGTCGTTCGATGAAACGCGGAAGTATCCTCTGCTGTTCCATGTCTACGGCGAGCCCCATGGTCAGACGGTGCGCGACGCCTGGCAGGGCTCGCTCGGACTCTGGCACGCGATGCTGGCACAACAAGGCTACCTGGTCGCCAGCGTGGATACTCGCGGGACCGGGGTGCCGCGGGGCCGCGCGTGGCGGAAGAGCGTCCATCGACGGATCGGGATCGACGCGCCGGAGGAGCAGGCGGCTGCCGCCCGTGTCTTGCTCGATCGCTGGAAATACGCCAACCCGGACCGCGTCGGGATCTGGGGATGGAGCGGTGGTGGCAGCAGCAGTTTGCACGCCATCTTTCGATTTCCTGAATTGTATCGCACCGCAATTGCCGTCGCACCCAACGCCTGTCAACTGCTCTACGATACAATATACCAGGAACGCTACATGGGATTGCCCGACGACAACGCCGAGGGATATCGACTGGGATCGCCGATCACCTATGCGAGTCAATTGAAAGGAAACCTGCTGCTCGTTCATGGCACGGGGGACGATAACGGCCACTACCAGGGAACTGAGCTGCTGATCAATGAGCTGATCGCTCACACTAAGCGTTTCACGGTGATGCCGTACCCAGGGCGATCTCACGCGATCAATGAAGGGCGGAATACAGTCATTCACTTCTATAATTTGTTAACTGATTATATTTATGAATTTTTGCCCATCCAGATGGCGGGCGAATAGCCTGCAGGATCCCCGCCATCCCGGCTCGGAGCCTCCGCACCAAATCAAGATATTATAAATACAATCACTTTTAAATTTTATTGACTCGAAAACACTGAGGCGACGTCGCGTCGCGCCGGATCACCCTCGAGCTTGGCGAGGCGCCGAGCGTCCTTTCCACCTTCGACGAATTGAGCCCGTCGGCCACCTCGGAGTACGAGACGCCATTCTCCAACCGTTGGAACCATTTTTCGTAGACCGGTACCGCGTCCGGGTCCCTGACGATCTCGTCGTCCGACTTCGTCCCAGAGGGCTTGACATACCCATAGTGGAAGGTCTGAACCACGCCCCCTTGCTGGAACCGATTCCGCAATGGGCGTCGAATCCGCCGCGACGTGTCCTTGTTGCCCGACTCGTATTTGAGTAAGGCTTCAGCCGATCTCAGCGATCGGCCCTGGGATGGGTGGCAACTGGCCTGTCTGGAGGAAGGCGCGAACGGCGACGGTGACGGCGGAGACGGGGTTGTGACCACGTTGCTTCAGGGTCCGAAACACGCTCATCAGGATGGCTTGGGTCTCGGCACCGTCCTCGCTGCCGTTGGCGTAGCTATTCTTGCGCCGATCACGGCCGGGCGGATTTGACGTTCGCCGTGGTTGTTGTCCGACGGGACCTCGGGATGGTCCAGGAACGTGAACAGTTCGGATTGGTGACGCCGCAGGCGCTTCACCAACCGACGCGCATGGCGCTGCTCCCACGGCTGCTCCAGGAGTTCGCGCAACCGCACGTCGAGCCGCCGCCGCCGCGAGGCGAACGCCTCCGGCAGCAGTTCCGTTCGCCGCTTGCTCAGGCGGATCGAGTCGCGGATCAGCCGCTTCAACTGCTTGGAAAACTCCGGCCAGTCGCCCCCGGGCTTGTGGTAATGTTGGGTCCGCTTCAGGTCGCGCAACAGGTGCGGCAGGCACTTCTGCTTCCGCGCAGACGACCGCGTTGTAGGCGACCCAGAAGTCGGTCACCAACACCCCGGCGAACTCGTTCTTGAAGAACCGCTTCAACGCCGGACTGCCGCGCCGCCGGTCGATCATGTAATACGTGACATCCTTCGACGCGAAGCACCACAACCAGTAGGTCTTGCCGTTGACCCGCCAGCCCGTCTCGTCGGCGTGCAACACCGCGCCGTCGAGGGCCTGGGTCTGGATCTCAAGGTACCAGGCCAGGAGGACCTCCCGCAGCCGCCGCCACATCTGGATCAGGCCGCCGGAGGAGAGCTTGAACTGGAGGTGGAAGTTGAACACGTCGATGATCTGCGCCAGGGTCGTGCCCAGCAGGTAGTGCAGCCAGGCCGAGAGGACCACGACCCGCAGGCCGATCGAGGAGCCGGGCAAGGCGTCGGGCACGGCCGGCTCGACGGTGGTCTTGCAGTGCGGACACCACGAACGATGGATCGTGTGTTCGGTGACCACCGGGGTGATGTCGGCGGGGATGTCCTCGACGACCCGGGTCCGCGAACCCCGGCACGGCCGCACCGGCCCATGACACTTGGGGCAGGCCGAGAGCGTGTGCTCCTCGCGGCGGTCGATCCGCGTCGGCGCCGGGCGGCGCTGACCGGGATGTCCCGGCTTGGCCCCCTTGGGCTTGGCCCTCCCCTTGGCGGCGGGCTTGGCGTAAGGCGGCGTTTGCCCCGAGGGCGCCGAGGGGTCGACACCGGCGGGCGAGGCGGTTTGCTTCTCGGCCAGTTGCTTGGCCAAGGTCAAGAGCGCGAAGACGACCGCGTCTTGACCTTGCTGAAAGATCAGCGCGGCCTGTTCGGCCGTCAATTGCGGACCCAAAAGGGCCTGCAACGCTGCCGTGTCCAGGGTGTCCGAACCCATCGCTGCCATACGAATAGTGGAATGAGGCGGTCGCCATCGTGCAAGATCAACTGAATTCGGCTGAAGGCTTACGTATTTGAAACTGGCGAAGAAGGCCTGGAACCGCCAGTCGTCGCGTGGGGTGTCGATGTTGTCATTGATCGCGATCAGCCGGGTCTGCGAGTCCTCGCAAAACTCGCAAACGTCGATGGCGCGATTGGGCCGGCAGATCCGGCCGAGATCCTCGACGATCACCAGGTCATATCTTCCGCATTCGAACTGTGCTTTAGCGTCGGCCAACTCCTCACGATCCAGTGTCTCACCACTTCCCCGGCCCTGGATCATGACGAACCGAATCAAGCCGTGTTACCGGCTCCGCACATAATCCTTGCAAAGCTCGGCCTGGTCGTCCAGACTCCGAGCGTCTTTATGGATCGTACTGATCCGGGCGATGATCAGGACAAGGAGTTAGCTCCCATTGCTGGCAGTGGTCAAGCAATCCGGGATCTCCCGCACTCTTGATGACAAAGCCCCTATTTTGACAGAGTGAGGCCGCTCCTCTCGATCAGGCCACATTGACGACGCGAGCCTTCAAGAGCGGGAATCCCGCGCGGCCATACATCTGCCGCTTGATCGTCTTGATTGCTGCGACATAATGCCTCCCTTGTCACAGGCTGTTGCTCGGTCCGACTTGGATATTAAATCGGCCTTTGTAAGTCACTGCACACGTTTTTCCCTTGCAGTCGCCTTGGCGTTGTCAATTCCGTCGGGTACGGATGCTGCAACCCGCTGGCTCGACCCCCGGCCAACTTTTTCAGGCGGCTCTTCTCCGCCTCGTCCGCCCAGATGACCCAGCGGAGCACCGTGGCCTCCACCTTCCGCGCCTCGATCCGGCCCCGCTTACACCACGCCATCAGCGTCGGGATCGGGATGGCCAATTCCTCGGCTAGATCCGTCATCCATGTCTCGTGACGCTTCAGTTTCGGAGCATTGGCCGGGGGTTCGGAACGACCCGCGCGAAGCCCGCACCGGCAAACGATCTGGCGGACCCGGTCCGAAGTGAACTGCTGATCTCCTCGCGGCGATCGGAACCCTTCCGCGTTCAACTACGTCGCAATCAGTCCCGAACGCTGTCCGGCCACCATCAGTTCACGAATTCGCTCCAAGAGCCGCGGGAATTCGCCCAACCGTTCGTACGTGCGGACGGGGCGGACCAACTCGTGTCGGCTGACACCCCGCCGACCCAGCGAATCGTCAGTCGTGTGGCTTCCGAATCCTCGGCGGCTTCGATCTCGACCCCCTCGACCAGGTGGCGCAGGATCGCCTGGCGATCCGCCGGGCCGGCCGTCGCCCACTGCGCGAGTATGTCCGAGGCCAGGGCCATCATTCGCTTCCGATCTGCGCCGGTGAGTTCTCGGACGCATTCCGATCGGACTCGCGCGTACTCCTCTTGAAGACACCGTTCAGCATGTTGGGTTTCCTCCCAGCGGCGTTCCGGTTCCCGCGCCACCAGGCGATTCTCCGGCTCCGCCGCGTCGTACTGGCGATGTGTTCGCGCCGTCAGGTAACGCGCACGCTCCAGTCTCAATTGCCAGTCCCGGTCTCGTTGATCGGCCTCGCGCTGCAGGCCCCTGGCCGCAGACAGACTCAACTCCAATGCCGCCGGGCTCAATGCGACCAGGAGTTGTTGACTCACCACCGCATCGATCGTGCGCGAGAAGACGCTCGGACATCGCGGTTGGTCGGGGCGAGGCGGGTTGTTTCGGACCCCCACCTGCTCCAGAACTGCATGATCTACGTCAACATGCTCATGCTCCAGCAGGTGCTGGCGCAACCGCACTGGAGGCAGAGGCTCGAACCCCGCGACTTGAGCGCGCGGACGCCGTTGATCTGAGAGCACGTGAACCCGTACGACCGCTTCGAGCTCGACATGAACGCACGAATACAGCTCGACTGACTCAAATGGCCCCTGGTGACACGACGGCTGGGTCTACCCGAAGATGGTCGATGACGACCGGGGGTGCAGAATGGAGCTTCGTCGGCACGAAGCCCAGATAGCGGAGGGCACAGGCCTGCAACGCGAAGCCGAGCCGGTTGTGGGCACCCCGCTGTCCTTGGACCAAGAGCCGGTCGCGTTCGGAGAGCGTGAAGTACGCGATCAGATCCTCGGATGGGATCTCGGCGGGGAATCCCTTGAGGCGTTCCCGCTCGGCGTCATTCAGGAAGCTGCCGGGCACTCGTTCGGCCCTCGGCCAGGTAGCGGTAGAACGTGGTCCGACCGATCCAGAGCGTCCGGCAGATGTCGGCGATGGTGTTTGTCTCGTCGTCGTGCAGCGTGAGGGCCTGGGTTTGCTTTTTCGCGTCCAGCTTCCGAGGCCGACCACCCTTCTTTCCGCGTGCCCGGGCCGCGTCGAGGCCGGCCCTGGTGCGTTCGCGGATGATGTCGCGTTCGAACTCGGCGAGGGCCGCGAAGACGTGGAAGATCAGTTTCCCACCGCTGGTCGTCGTGTCGATGCTCTCCTAGAGGCTCCGGAAGCCGACCTTTCGTTCCTGGAGTTGTCCCACGGTCTCGATGAGGTGGCGGATGCTGCGTCCCAGGCGGTCGAGCTTCCAGACCACAAGAATGTCGCCGGTCCTGAAGTGTGCGAGAGACTGCTCAAGCCCCGGTCGCTCGGCAAATGCGCCACCGGCCTTGTCCGTGAAGAGCTTCTCGCAACCGGCGCGATTCAAGGCGTCGGTCTGGAGATCGAGGTTTTGTTCGGGGGTGAAGACGCGGGCATATCCAATGAGCATGGGCGACACCCTCCTCTGTGTTGGAGAGTGCCGAAACCCGAGCCTTGCGTCAAGTTTTCGGGACGTTGATTCCGGGACCGATTTCAGGACGGTATTCTGGCCGTATTGGGCATGAGCCAACGGAGAGCGAGAGAGCGTCCCGAATAAGCTCGGATTCGGGTCGGCTGCTCGTTGGGACAGGGGTTTATCGACGGCAAAGGGTCGGGCCGACGAATCGACACCGCTGTTGAGTCGCCCCGGAGAGCGGACAACTCCGCTGCTGTTTCTCCGTATGCGGCGGACTACCGAGGTGTTCGATCGGTCCGTCGGACGAACCGGTCTTTCCGCTTGCGTCTGGACAGGGGTTTCGGAACCTCGTCCAATATCCTGTTGTGATTATTTGGGAAATCTCACCAGCGGCGAGACCCATCGGGCAAGTCTCGGCCAATCTCATGTCGCCCAGCCGGGAAGGTGAATTGTGGGAGAGGCACTCAGGCGCGGATGGGAGGATCTCGTCGGCCGTTCGTCCGGGCCGATGACCTTCCGGCTGATCATGCAGCCGGCGATGGCAGCCTTTTTCGCAATTCGGGCCGGATTACGCGATGCGCGAGAAGGCCACCCCCCTTCTTGTGGGCCTTCTACACGAATCCAGGCCGCCGCCGCGAGTTGTTGCGACAGGCGCAGAAGGATGTCGGGAGAGTCTTCATCCTCGCGCTCGTCCTGGACGCGATCTACCAGGTCATCACGTATTCCGGCATCTTCACCCTGGAGTTGCTTCTCACGGCAACGCTCCTGGCCCTCGTCCCGTATATGATCGTCCGTGGCTTCGTCACCATCACCCGCGTCACCATCACCCGCCTCGCAAGCCGCCGATCGGCCGTGAGACATGCCGTTGGACGATCCGGAAATCAAGCATCACCCAGCGAAGACCCGCGACAAGAAGGGCAGGAAGGCTAACATGGAGCACGACTGGACGAAGCCCGCCGCCAAGGCGATCCCGAAGGGCGGATTCTTCGAGGAGGAACAGGGGCGATACGGCCCGGTCTTCCCGAAGACCCCCGCCTGCTACGGATTCACGATCATCGCCAAGATCAAGCCCGGCCGGGAGGACACGATCCGCGAGTACGGGAAGAGGATCGAGGAGACCATCGCCGGCTTGCCCGACGCGCTGGAGGTGCTCAAGCTGCACTACCTGCGCTGGGTGCTCTTCGACATCGGCGCCGATACCTACTTCATGTACCAGGGCATCTTCGACACCGACTTCGACAAGTACACCGAGGACGCCGTCGCCCTCTTCTCGAAGTACGGCATCAACACCGTCTTCGAGAACCTCGAAGGGTTCCCCGAAGACTGGAAGACGAACCCCGCGGCCTTCGTCCAGTTCGTCCGGGAGCACCAACGCCCGAGCTTCCTCGAATACGGGGAGTATCCCTACGTCAGCGCCGACGAGATCAAGAAGGCACTGCGGCTCAAGGCAGCATTCTCCACAATGCTCGACCAGATGCAGTAGCACGAGGGGAAATGGCGACATGCTGGAACTCGACGACATCCAACACATCCTGCTCGCCCGGGCGCCGGCCAGGACGGCGCGCTATGAGTTCCTGACGTTCCGCAGCCCATCGGCCGGTCGGCAGTGGCTGACGGGTCTATTGCCGACGGTCCAATCGGCCGCCGAGGCGCGTGCCTCGATGGACGAGAACAACCGCTGGGTGACCTTGGGCTTCACCTGGAACGGCCTGCGGGCGCTGGGGGTGGACCAGACGTCTCTCGACTCGTTCCCAGAGGAGTTCAAGCAGGGGATGGTCGCCCGCGCCGAGATCCTCGGCGACACAGGCGCGAATCATCCCGACCAATGGGTGGGCGGCCTGGCCAGCCCGGACCTGCACGCCATCGCCATCCTCTTCGCCCGCGATCGCGAGGAGCGTGATCGATGCGCGTCGGAGCATCGGGCCCTCGTCGCGCGCTGCGGGGGGGCGGAAGTGATCTCGTCGCTCGACCTCGACGCCACCCCGCCGTTCGACCACGCGCACGACCATTTCGGCTACCGCGACCGGATTTCGCAGCCGGTCATCGAAGGCTCCGGCGACGAGCCGATGCCGGGGTCGGGCGACCCCTTGAAGCCGGGCGAATTCCTCCTCGGCTACCCCGACGAGGACGGCAACGTGGCCAGCCAACCCGAGCCGGAAATCCTCCGCCGCAACGGCAGCTATGCAGCCTACCGCCGATTGGAAGAGCACGTCGGGGCGTTCCGCGACTTCCTCTGCGCGGACGGACGGACGCCCGAGGAGCAGGAATTTCTCGCCGCCAAGCTCATGGGCCGGTGGCGGAGCGGAGCCCCGCTCGTCCTGGCGCCGGAGAACGACGACCCGGCCCTCGGGGCCGACCCACAACGCAACAATGACTTCAATTACAAGGAGTCCGACCCCCTCGGTTACGCCGTGCCACTCGGGGCGCACATCCGCCGCATGAACCCGCGTGACACGGCCGCGAACATGAACCGTCGCCGCCTGATCCGGCGTGGGGCGACCTACGGGCCGCACCTGCCCGAAAGCGAGCCGGAGGACGACCAGGAGCGCGGGATCGCGGCCTTCGTCATTTGCGGGAGCCTGATCCGTCAGTTCGAGTTCGCGCAAAACGTGTGGGCAAATGATAAGAACTTTCACGGGCTCACCAACGAGCGCGACCCGATCATCGGCAACCAGGACGGCACGCTGGAATACAAGATCCCGAAGCGTCCGATCCGCAAGACGATCAAGGGTCTCCCGGCATTCACCACCGTCCGAGGTGGGGCGTACTTCTTCCTGCCCGGCCTGAGCGCGCTTCGATACCTCGCGACGCTGTCCGATGGCTACCCAAACCCGCACTGAGGTTCCGATCATCGAAAGGACATGGCCATGGGAGCGACAAGCCAGACCGGTCGAACCTACAACCAGAACCACGTCCCGCGGCCGTACACTCCCGGGCGACGTCGTTTCAGCATCTACTGGACGTGGAGCTATCCCTGGGAGTGCAACCGCGACACGACCGAGCTGGACAATCGCTTTTCGACCATGACCGAGGTTCGCCGGGTCGCGTGGCCGAGCTTCGAGAAATCGGAGTGGGACAAGATGAACTTCCTCCAGGGGATCGCCGGCACCCTGGAGCTGTTTCATCGCTCCACGCTCGCTTTCCAGCAGATCGTGGGTGAGACGACCGGACATCCGGTGGCCGTCTACCAGCGGATCGACCAGGCGGGGTACAGGCTCCCGATCGATGAGCGAGTCCTCGCGGACACGGACACGCTGATGGTCTTCGGCCTGGACCACCTCGCCTCCGAGCAGGACGCCGCGCCGGGCGAAATCGACGCCATCCGAGCCTGGCTCGGTCGGGAAGGGACGTGCCTGCTCCTGGCACCGCATCACGACGTCGGCTTCACCGATGACATGAAGCAACGGCAGATGGAATACAAGCATCACGGAGACGAGCTCGTGCCGCGCCAGCAGCGCTTCGGCCAATACACGCGCTCGCTGATGCAAGGGCTCGGAGTGCCCGTCATCAATCAGTTCGGGCTCCGGCCCGCCGTCGTGCCAGGGACCGACCAGATTGCGCCCTGACGGTCAACAAGGACCTCGACGAGTTAGGTTTGCTCAATGGAGTGACCACGTTCAACTTCCACCTGCACCTGCCGCACTACGCGTTGACGACGACAGATGAGAAGTCCAATCGTGTCCTGGCCACCCAACCGATTGACCTGTCTCGGCCGCACCCCTTCACCGCCGCCGGGAACCGGGAGTTCAATTCCTTCATTTGGATGCCGCCGAACGGTACGCGCGGCGGCGATGTACTGCTCGCCGACTCGACGATCTTCACCACCCTCTTCGGTGGCACGGAGAGTCTCGAGCACTTCTGGGGGAACGTGGCGAAGCTCCGTTGAGGTCATCCGACACGATCTTAAGCGGCCCGAGAAGCTCTTGCTCCATCGGCATGCCGAGGAAGTCCCTGAGCCGTCACGGGGCCGCTGGGTCGGTCTGCTCCCATGGGCGCAACTAGTGGGCGTAACATAAACGCCGATTATCGCGAATGCCGAACTCGCCTATTTCGCACCCAGCGCGTCCGGTCGATGGCCCTGGTTTCACGGCCGCTGAGGTCCCCGAATCGAGTGTACCGTAGGCAAGCCCTCCCCGGTTTTCGCCCCCCTCCGCCTCTCCATTGCTTCAGCTCCATTGCCCGTCAATCCTGCCCAGACCCTTGCTTTTCTTGCTTTTCTCGCTCGCCACCCTTCCCCTACCCCTGGGATCAAAACCGCTCCCAGGACGTCCCTCGGGGGCGGACAACTTGCTTCATTGGGACTCAACAGCGATGGCTCGCTCCCAGGAACTCGCGTGTTTGTTCCAGCAGCCCAGTTCCCCAGTGCAACGCCGCTACGAGATCTGCCGCGCTTACTTCCACGAGGCGCACACCGCCGACGAGCTCGCCGAGCGGTTCCATCTCCATGTCGGTACCGTCCGGGCCATTGTCCGGGACTTTGCTCGCGACCCAGACATCAACGCCTTCTTCACCGTCGAGCGGCCCGGTCCCAAGACCGCCCCGAAACGCATGCAGAATCCAGCAACGGGCCTGCGAACTCCGCCGCCAAGGGAAGACCCTGGCCGAAACTCGTGCCGTACTCCTCCAAGAGGGATTCGACGTCAGCGAATCGTATCTCTTCCGCGTCCTCCGCCGCGCAGGCTTGACCGCGACCCGGCAACATCGCTCGACGCCGCAACCGGGCGAGTACGCCAACGACGGGTCCGTCGTGCCCGACATCGCCGACGTCCGCGCCTTGTCCCTTGAAGCCGGGCGGCAATTCCCCACCAAGGTCGCCGGTCTCTTCCTGTTCCTTCCCTTGTTGCTGGATCTCGACCTGCCCCAGGCCGTCATCGATGCGGGGCTGCCCGGCTCGGAGCAGATCCCGCCGCTGCAGGCGCTGCTCGCCCTGCTGGTCCCCAAACTGCTCGGCAAGCGGCGCGTCAGTCATATCAGCGACCTGTGTAATGACGAGGGGGCGGGGCTGTTCGCGGGCCTGAACGTGCTGCCCAAGTCCACCTATGCGACCGACTATTCCTACAAGACCGAGCGGGCTATGACCGAGAGATTGGTCGCCGCCTTGATCGCCAAGACGCCCTTGGGCGATCCTCCCCTGAGCTTCAATCTCGACTTCCACGCCATTCCCTTTCGTGGCGCCGAGTCCGATCTGGAGAACCACTGGGTTCCGATGCGAAACCGAGCTCTCCCCACGGTGATGGCGTTCGTGGCGCAAGCGGCCGGCCGGCGGGTGATCTGCTACGCGACGGCCAATCTCCTTCGTGCCGAGGCCGACACCATGGTCCCCAAGTTCGCCGACTACTGGAAAGAGCAGACGGGGCAATACCCGGGCCGGTTGCTCTTCGACTCGCGCGCGACCACCTATGCCGGGTTGAGCCAATTGAACCAACGCCAGGTCGGTTTCATCACGATCCGCCGCCGCGGCTCGAGGTATGTTGGCGCGCGTCGACCGCCTGCCCGCGGACCGCTGGCGGCGTTGCCAGATCACTCAGGCCAAGTGCAAGCGTCGTCAGATCGCGTACGTCGATGAATCGATTCAGCTCGACGGCTACGAAGGCCCCTTGCGGCAATTGATCGTCATGAGGCTGGGGCACGAATCTCCGACTTTCTTCTTGACCAACGACCAGCCGCGACCACAAACGGCCCGTGAAGTCATCCAGACCTACGCCAGTCGGAATCAGGTGGAGAATCAACTTGGTGAGCAGATCACGTTCTTCCACCTCGATTGCTTGTGCAGCGACGTACGTCTGAACGTCGACTTCGACCTGACGCTGACGGTGCTGGCCGATCTCCTGTACCGCAGGCTGGCGGAGCGGCTCAAAGGCTTCGCAGAGGCGGCCCCCTCCAAGTTGTTCCGGAAGTTCGTCGATACTGCAGGAAGGATCGAGATCACACCGAACGGGGTTATGGTCCACTTGAGCAAACGGGCCCACAATCCGCTGCTGAAGGAGGCGAGGCTGACGCAGCCTGTACCGTGGCTGGGCGGTCGTTGTGTGAACGTGGTGTGTCCCTGATGGCCCGGGCCCGGCCGAAGACGCGCCGCGACCATAGGCTTATAGAAACTCAAATGTTTATCCAGTCGTAGCCAGTTGGGTGCCAATTAGTACTAGTTTGCGGTGCGAAATGAAAGTCGTTTCGCCATCGAAACTTGCGCCATTTGCGCCCGAGGGCTGTCCGGTCGGACGGTGGCCCCCGTCTGGCCCCGGTTCACTCGCCCGCCGCCCCCACGACCTTCACCAGGTTGTGGGCCAGGACGCCCCACCCGACCCACCGACCGAACCCCCGCTCGCCGTGGTACCGGCACCGCTTCAGCCCGTAATCGCGCTTCAGCGCGTGGATCTGGCCCTCGACCCCGGCCCGGAACCGGTATCCCTCGCGAAACCTCCGACCCTTCTCCTCGGCCCGCCGCCCCGGCGGCGCCTTGCCGACGTGCGGCAGTGCCACGTGCTTCACCCCTGCCTCCTTCGCCAGCCGCTCGTTCTCCGCCGAGGCCAGCCCCCGGTCCGCCGCCAGTAACCGCGGCGGGCGCCCGAACCGCCGCTCGTGGTTGGCCAGCGCGTCGCCGAGGTACGGCTGGTCCTGACCGCCGGCCTGCTCGAGGATCGCATAGCCGGTGATCAGCCCGCCCTCGACCTCGTCGAGCCTCAGCTTGTGCCCGAACTCCACCGACTTGCCCGCCTTGAACCGGGGGATCACCTGCGTGTGCGGCTCGAACACCGAGACCAGCTTCTCGGCCGAGGGCACCGGGTCGTCCTTGAGGACGCGACGCTCGGCCTGGCCGACGGCCCGCTTGAGCCGGGGCAGGACCTCCGAGAGCCGTCCGGCCAGGCGCCGCGCCGCGTCACCGCCTTCGCGCCCGTAGCGCCTCGAGCACCCGCCGGCCCTGGGCCCCGGTCCGCTTGCCGATCGCCACGAGCCGGCCGTACGCCGTCTTCAGCGCCTCACGGCCCGACTCGTTCTTGCGACGGGCGAGCCGGTGCAACTGCTGCGACAGCCGCCGGACCGCCCGCACCCGGCTGCGGAACGCCTCCCCCAACTCGCCGGCCGCCTCTCCCAGCGCGGTCCTGGCCCGACGCAGGAGCCGCGAGACGACCCGGACGCCGTCGCCGACCAGGCCGCTGTCGGTGGGGAAGTGGATGTTCGTCTCGACCGCCGTGGTGTCGACCCGCAGCTTGCGGCCGCGGGTGACCTTGAGCGAGCGAGCCAACTGGACCACCCGGTCGTTGAGTGCCCGGAGCGTCACCGGGTCGATGGTGCCGGCCCAGCGGATCAGCGTGGTGTCGTCGGGGACCTTCTCGAGGTAGACGCGACAGAACTGGCGGAGCACCAGGCTGTCGTTGACGAAGTATTCGCACTGCTCGTAGCTCCAGCCGTACAGCCGCATGACCACGAGCATCCGTAGGATCACCTCGACCGGGGTCGACGGCCGGCCGCGGGAACGGGTCCGGGGGTAGCGGTGGGTGAGGTCGTCGCGGACGCGCTCGAAGAGCTCGTCGTCGTCGAGCAGGCGATCGAGCTGCTCGAGCTGGGGCTCGAAACGAAGTCCGAGCTGGGGGACCAACGCGAAGAGGTCCGTCCGTTCGCATCGATTTCTAAGCATGACACCGCCCCGCTATCTGTCCGTTCGGCGCGGTTCCTGGACGTGCCTTGAGCGTACCAGACGCGGCGATTCCCGCCTATTTCGCACCGCAAACTAATACTACAGTTGTAGATAATCCGTTCAGTCTGCCGAAACCACGGGAAAAACGGCCGAGCTCGACAGTGCGGTAAATTGCGGACCCTGGGAATTCAGGGTTTTTCCCGTGGTGAACGGATGATCTACAACTGTAGTATTAGGCAAGTTCCGCATTCGCGATAATCGACGTGGAACAGAAGCAAGGAGTGCCTCCGAAGGGGATGAAATCAGGGGCGGAAACTCGTAGGTCGATATCAAATCTACGCTCTTGGATCATCAAGAGTGCGGGAGATCCCGGATTGCTTGACCACTGCCAACTTGCCGCGTTCGATCGACTCGGGACACCGCCGGATTTCGGTTCAATCCTGCTTGTCTCCAGACTTGAGGTATTCCTTCGGCAGCGTGGCGACCCACGCTGTCAATTCGGCTGAGAGCTTCTTGAGGATGTCGGGATGTTCCGCCGCGACATTTTTCGACTCGGCGGGGTCCACCACGATGTCGTAAAGCTCGACTTCGCCACGCCTGCGCGAAGGATGGACCAACTTCCATCGGCCGTCCCGGACGAGGGAATCGCTGCCCGTCGAGCTCGCCTTCCAGAAAAGCGGCTTGGTGCGTACGTGCGGGCCTTTGCCAAGCCACGCGGCGGAGGCGTCCTCGCCATCGAAGTCGTTGGGGTTGATTCTCACGCCGGCGAGGGCGGAGAGGGTCGGCAGCCAGTCCTGCGCCGGAAATCACGGATTGTTCGTCCGTGCGGCCGACGGGCACATGGCCCGGCCAGCGCACGATGAAGGGCACGCGCACACCGCCCTCCCAATGCGTGTGCTTGCCGCCGCGAAACGGACCGTTATAGCCCATCATGTTGAAGTGCAGTCCACCGTTGGCGACCTTGCCCATGTCCGCGCCCTGGTCGCTGCTGAAGACGACAATGGTGTTGTCGCGCAGGCCGAGTTCATCGAGCCGCTTCAGCAGCCGTCCGACGCCGTCGTCGAGCGACTCGACATCCGCGAGATAGCGGCGCATCCCGTCGTCCACGTCGCCACCGGCTCTGCGCGTCGCTGAACTTGGCGAGCATCTGCGCGGGGAAATCGCCGTCGTTCACCTTCAGCGCGGCCCAGCGTCTCACGAGCGAGTCCGGGGGATTCACCGCATAGTGCGAGATGTGCCCCCACACGTTGACATAGAAGGGGCCGCGTTTGTGCTGCTCGATGAACTTGATGGCCTCGTCATAAATATGCGCGTCTCGTCCGCGATTATCGCCGCGGCGTTTTCCTTGCGCCACGTGCCTCCTCGCCCTCGCCGCCGATGGAATCAATGCCGTACGTCCCCGTCTCCTGCACCGGACCGATGTGCCATTTGCCGAAGTGCCCCGTGGCATATCCCTGCTTTTTCAGCAGTTCGGTGATCGTGACACGGTTCGCGAAGCCGCCGTTCGCGGGGTAGGTCGGATACGTCGCCGGAAACTTCGAGGTCATCAATCCCGTGCGCGCCGGGCAGCAGGTGGAGCCCGTGGCGTAGAACTGCGTGAAGCGCGCGCCGTCGTGCGCGAGGGAATCGATGTTCGGGGTGCGTCCGTAGGGATGCCCGTAGCAATGAAGATCACCGCCGCCGAGGTCATCCGCGAGGAGGAAGACGATGTTGGGCTTGCTCTCCTCGCCATGGCTGGCGACGAACGGCGCGAGCGTGAGGACGAGCGTGACCAGGGTTCTCATGAGGGGCAAGGCTCCGGTAACGTAGCGGCTTCGACGTTCGATTCAACCCGACGGTGGAGCAGGGCCTCGGAATCGATCGAATTTCGATCCCCGATCCGAAGCATCGATCTTGGTCGCAAGGCTGTCGGCGTCGCAAGCCAGATTGAGCACGGCACGTGAGCGGCAACGCCCCCGCGATGAGTCCTTCATCCCGCTGGGTGCATCGGCCAGCCAGCGGGATCCTTGCTCGCTTAGGGGGGCCGGTCTGACCGTGATACCGGCCGCTCCAAGCGGTTCAGTTCAGAAGGCATCGGCTGAGATGACCTCGCCCTGGTGCGCGATCCGAGCGCCCAGATCGTGTAGACGTTGGTGCTGTCCTTCACGAATCGCACCGAACCGTCGCAGAGCAGCACGTTGGCGCCGCCCGGGTGATAGCTGCTCAGGCCGAAGGTCCCGGGGTTGTCGACCACCCCGGATCCGTTGACCGAGCAATTCGGGTACTTGGGATTCGGGGCAAGCAGGACGTTACCCAGGGCGTCGGTGACTCGGCCGTAGCACCAATTCTGGCCCAGGAGGGCGGTTTTCGACGCGTACCGGGCCGTCTTCAACGCCGCGGAGCAGCTTGGCAACCATTGCAGAAACCCCGCACCGCCCGCCGGCATCGAATTGAGGGCATTGTTCGCCGAGGAGCCCGGCGGGTACGACCCGACGAAGATGATGTCCTGCGGGACGGTGTAGGCGTTGAGATTCCCGGTCCCCATCTTCCACTCGCCGAAGGCGATCGTGTTGCTCGTGCCGTCGGTGATCATCTGGAGCGAGACGATCATCGAGACCGTCGCGGTGCTCTCAGCGAAGATGCCGTTGGGCGGCCCGTTCGACTGGCTGGCGAGGCGTTCGAGCGACGAACCCATCGAGGCGAAGTAATTGACACCGGGCTTCAGGGGGGCAGGGTCCGACGGGCAGAGGTAGGTCTTGAGAACGCTCGTGACGACCGTCGAGTTGGCCGCCGCGCCATAGGTCGAATTGAAGACGGCGATCGAGAAGTTGGCCGCGTTGGCCAGTACCTGCTGCTCGGTATAGGCGAGCAGGAAGGCTTGAGGGCTGAAGCCCCCGTTGTTGATGAACTTCCGCGCCACGGGCTCCCAGGTCGAGAGGCACCCAGGGGGAAACGAACTATGAGTGCTGATGTAGTTGTGTGAACCTAGGCCGATTTGTTTGAGGTTGTTGGTGCATTGGATGCGCCTGGCCGCCTCGCGGGCGGCCTGTACCGCCGGGAGCAGCAGGGCGATCAGGATGGCGATGATGGCGATGACCACCAGGAGTTCGATCAGCGTGAAGCCTCCGGCCCTCCGAATGGGGGCGCGGTCGGCTCGGGTGTCAGACATGGCTCGGTCCTCTGGGATTGGAGATGAGGGGGATAGGACACAGGCGATCGTCACCGCCCGCTTCCTCGGCGACGTGCGGGATGAACCCGCCGAGTCTCGGCGACGACGCGCAGCGGGCGACGCGCCTGGCCGACCAGGTGCCCCGCCCGATCAACGCCCACCAGTGGGAGGGCATCCAGCCGGGTGCCACGCTCGAAATGCTCGTCAGCCCCGGCACGAAAGGAGGCGCCTCGCGCGGGCCGCTGTCCTGGCGGACTGCGCGGGTGCGGAACGGCGGAGTCGCCCGCAGCACGATTTCGTGATTGCCGATTAAAACCGATAACTGCGAATCAGTAGGCATCGGCTGAGATGACCTCGCCCTGGGCGCGGGACCCGAGCGACCAGATCGTTTGAAGGTTGGTGCTGCTCTTGAGGAAGCGTACCGAACCATCGGCAAGCAGGACGTTTCCGCCGCTGGGGTGGAAGCTGCTGAGAGTATACATCCCCGGGCCCGTGAGGCCGGCGGTGGCGGAGTTCTTGGTCGTCGTGCAATTGGGGACCTGCGGATTCGGCGCGAGCAGGCAGTTGCCGAGTGCCATGGCGTTGATGGCGCACGCCCAGTATTCCCCGAGTTCCGAGGTATGTTCCTCGCGGCCGGAGGACCCCACAGCCGCGGAGCACTGCTGCGTCCATTGCTGGAAGACCGCTGCCCCCATCAGGGGCAGATTCATCGGCGGTTTGTTGCGGCTCACTCCCTGCGGGTACGCCCCCACGTAGACGATGTCCGAAGGCACCGAGACGATGCTGAGATTCCCGTCGCCGATCCTCCACTCGCCGAACGCGATGGTGTTGCTCGTCCCGTCCTGGACGTCCCGGATGCCGATGGAGCTACCGCCGACCATGAACATGCCGTTCGGAGCGCCGCCGGTCATGGTGCCGTTATACTCCAGGCTAGACCCACACGACTCGAAGTAGCTGTTGCCGGGGGCGATCCCCGGCAAACCGATCCCGCTCCAGCCCGGCCAGGTCGCCGACGGGCAGAGAAACACATTCAGGCGGCTCGTGGTGACGGTCGTGTTGGCCTGGAAGTTGGCGTCGTTGATGGAACCGATGGACCAGTTTACGGAATTATAGAGCGGCATCTGCTCCATCGATCCCAGGATCCGCACGTGGGCGCTGAAATCGAGGTTCACGGCCGGCGTCCCCGCCGGGTTGCTCGAGTTCGCCCGATAGAGGCCGCCCGGGGGAAAGACGTCGTTGACGCTGTGATAGTTGTGGAGGCCGAGGCCGATTTGTTTCAGGTTATTGACGCACTGGGCCCGGCGGGCGGCCTCGCGCGCCGCCTGGACCGCGGGCAAGAGCAGGGCGATCAGCACCGCGATGATCGCGATCACCACCAGCAACTCGATCAGCGTGAAGCCCCACTCCCGCCGGCAGGGGGGCCGTCCGACTTGCGAGCCATTCATGCCTGTTTCCTCCAATCTTGGGTCTCTCGAGGGCCGCCATCGCGCTTCGCGGCGTGACGCTCGTCGGCGAGCCCTTCCAGGGGCGCGCGGCCGGACGACCGGCCGTTGGGTGGCCATCGCCGATGGTCCGCCTGCTCGCCCCGGGACGCCACTTGACAGGTCCGCCGTTGTTGTTTCGACGCCATGACGATGCGGCGCCGCCCCGAGGCGAAGCATCAATCGACGAGATCTCGGGCCCGGAAATCGGAGCTGAGCCTTTGATTAATACTCTATCTTTGATCCTTTGTGTTTCAACTTGTGTCAGTCCATCGGGTCGCCGGCGTCGCCTTCACCTCGCCTGATCCAGCGGTATGCTGCGGACGCGGACGTTGGTGAACAGTTCCGAATCCTGGATTTTCACCGGGGCCGCGTCCTTGCCACTCGCCCAGATCGACGTCGTGCCGCCGTCGGCGTGGCGGATGCGCAGGTTATCCAGGTAGAGGGTGTACTTGCCTGGTTTCGCTCCCTTGAAGACGATGGCGTGCCCTGGGATGATCCCGGGGCCATAGCTGGAAAGTCCGATGATTCGGTGTTCCCACACCCCGGCACCTTCCCTTGGGTCCCGGGCCGGCGACTTGCTCGCGGCCGAATTGATCAATCCCCTCGCCGCGCTTGAAGTAGAGCGTTGACCTGGTCCTTGTTATAATTGCCTTTGAAGGGGGAGTAATAGAAGCCGTTGATCGGGCTGCCTTTCGCCACGGCCAGGTCATATTCGATGTAGTCCGTCGCGTACACGTGCCCCTCATGCCGGGCAAACGGGACGACAAAAGAATCCCTTGGCTTGGCCCTGTCCGTGACCGTCAGCGAGATTTCGAGCACCTCGCCTCCCGGGGCCGGCCTGGCATCCAGGCTGGCCGATGGGGGCAGGTGGGTGAGCGCAACTCCCATCGACTCAACCCAGGCGTCCATCTTCTTCTTGAGCGACGCCACCATGTCGGGATTCGTGTCGGCGACGTTGACCGTCTCGCCGATGTCCTTGCGGATGTCGTAAAGCTCCACGCGATCGGTGAAGCGGTGCATGCGCCAATCCGCCGTGCGGATGGCATCCTCGTTGTGCCACGACCAGTAGTAGCTGTCCACCGGGCTGGCGCCGTTGTCGCGCAGGGCGGGCCAGATGTTTTTGCCGTCGAGGGGGCGAGTGGAGGGCATCTTCAGACCGGCCATCGCCATCAGCGTGGGGAACATGTCGAGGCTGCCGCACAGGCCATCCCACTTCCGCCTGGCCACCTTGCCCTTCGGCCAGTGGATGACCGTCGGCAGCCGTGTGCCCCCTTCGAAGATCGAGTGCTTGCCGCCGCGGAAGGGAAGATTGCTCCCGTCCCGGGTCGCGCCGTTGTCGCTGGTGAAGACGACGATGGTGTTGTCGCGCAGGCCCAGCTTGTCGAGTTCGGCGAGGATGGCGGCGACATTCTTGTCCATCGCCTGCACCATGGCGGCATAGGCGCGCTTGGTCTTGTCCGTCACCTTCGCGTCCACACCCTCCAGGTCCGAGTCCTTCGCCTGCAACGGACCATGGACGATGTGGAAGGGGACGTAGCAGAAGAACGGGCGATCCTTGTTTTCGCGGATGAATTCCAGGACGTGCCCGGTGATCAGGTCCTCAGTGTAGCCGACGTCTTGCGGGCGGTACTCCCGGTTGTGCCACCAACTGACCGGGCCGCGTCCGCTGCTCATTCGCCGCGTGAAGTAGTCGACGCTGCCGCCGTAATAGACCCAGGCCTCGTCGAACCCGTGGGCGTTGACGCCGAGACCGCCTCTGCGATTCGTCCCCGAGAGCCGGCCGTAGGCCTCCGCGTAGGCCTTCAGATATTCGGGCGTATCGGGGTTTTCGCCGTTGTGCCATTTGCCGAAGATGCCCGTGCGGTAGCCGTGGGCCTTGAATGCTTCGGCGATGGTGGTTTCTTCCTGCCGCCAACTCCCCGCCGGTCTCCGGGCCGGTGCCGACGCGGAAGGGATGCCGCCCCGTCAGCAGCATCGCGCGGGTCGGCGAGCAGACGCACCAGCCCATGAAATTGTCGCAGCGGACGCCTTCCTCGAAGAGCCGGTCGATGCGCGGCGTCGGGATGCTGCCGCCATTCGCGCCGAGATCTCCCCAACCGAGATCGTCGGCCAGGAGATAGACGACGTTGGGCTGATCCGCGGCACAGGCCTGCCCGCACAGGCCCAGCGCGATCAGAACGGGGAAAGCGTTCGCAAATCGCATCGTCCCCTCTCGCCTCTTGTTGGAATTCTTCAATACCTATCAGAGATTCATAAAAAACATCGAGCGATCACTTCCCGTTACTCGCGGGGGCGTCCTCCGGCCGCGGCCGGTGAAGAGTGGCGGAGTAGGGCACCGCGCCGACCTTCAGGTTGCGGAACGCGGGATGCTCCGTGCCCTGGCGGGCGCCTGCGGTGTCCCCGGCGTCGCTCCAGATCGGGGTGATCGAGCCGTCGGCGTGCCGGATGCGGACGTTGTCGATGAGGATGTGGTACGTCCCCGCCTTCTTGCCGCTGAAGACCAGTCCGTGCTGCGAGTCGACCGTCGGTGCGCCGACCGTGTAGCCGATCCGGCGGTGCTCCCAGGTCCCGGGGCCGCCGAGGGGCGCGGGGCCTTGCGCCTGCTCCCGCCCGAACTGGTCGATGCCGATCCCCTTGCGGAACGTGAGGCGGCGGGACGCGGGGTCGGTCCCCTTGTACGGCGTGTAGTAGAAGCCCTCGCCGAGCCCGCTGTCCGCCGCGATGCAGACGTCGTATTCGATGACGTCCTGCGCGTAATGGCGTTGGGCCGTCGTCGCGAAGTTGACGACGAGCGGCCCGGACGCACTCGTGACCGGCCCGACCTGGGTGACGCGGATGTCGAGCACGTCGCCCTGCGGGGCGGGGGCGGCATCGGTTCCGCTGGCCGCCGGACGGTGCGAGAGCGCCGCACCGAGCGATTCCGCCCAGTCGTCGAGCCGCACCGTCAATTCCCCGACGACCTCGGTTTGTTCCCCGGCCAGATTCTTGCTCTCGCCCACATCGGCCTGCAGGTCGTAGAGCTCGTTGTGGTCGGCATAGCGCAGCAGTTTCCAGCGCCCGGTGCGGACCGCATCGTAGTTGTGCCAGGCCCAGTAGTAGCTCTCGACCGGACTCGCCGCTCCGTCCCGGACCGCCGCGGCCACACTGCGACCGTCGAGTGCTCGGGTGGCCGGCATTTTCAGCCCGGCCAGCTCGATCAGGGTCGGGAAAACATCCAGGGCGCCGCAAAGCCCGTCCCACTTCCGCCCCCCCGCGAGCCCCCCGGCGGGCCAGCGGATGACCGCGGGCGACATGGACCCCGCCGTCGTAGAGCGTGTGCTTGCTGCCTCGGAACGGCAGGTTGTTCCCCTCGGGCGTCGCCCCGTTGTCACTGAAGAACAGCACGATCGTGTTGGAGGCGAGGCCCTGGGCATCGAGCTCGTCGAGGATGGCGCCGACGTTGCCGTCGAGGGCCAGGACCATGGCATCGTAGGTCCGCCGTTCCGGCGACTTGACGTCCGGGGAGATGCGGGTCTCGTCCTCCTGTTTGGCCTGCATCGGGGCGTGAATCAGGTGGAACGGGACATAGCAGAAGAACGGGCGATCCTTGCTGGAACGGATGAACTCACGCGCGTGGCGGGTGACCAGATCGTCGGTGTACCCTTCGTCGCGCGGTCGGAATTCTCGGTTGTGCCACCAGCTCACCGGACCGCGACCCTGGACGGTCCGCCGGTTGAAGTGGTCGGCGCCGCCGCCGTAATAGACCCAGGCCTCGTCGAACCCGTGCGCATTGGCCCCCAGCCCGCCCGGGGGCCGCTTCCGGGGTGTCGCCTTGTAGGCCTCGAGATAAGCGGCCAGGAACTCCTCCGTGGCGGGGTCTTCGCCGTTATGCCACTTGCCGAAGGCCCCGGTCCGATAGTCGTTCGCCCGGAAGCCCTCCGCGATCGTCGTCTCGCCCGCCTCGAGCTCGCCCCCGACCTCCGGGGCCGTCCCCACCCGGAATGGGTGGCGGGCCGTCAGGAGCATCGCCCGCGTCGGCGAGCAGACGGCCCAGACCATGAAATTCCGCAGCTCGACCCCTTGACCGAACAGGCGGTCGATGTGCGGGGTCGGAACTTCTCCCCCATGAACATGAATGTCACCCCAGCCGAGGTCATCGGCCAGCATGATCACCACATTCGGGGGTCCCGCTTCGGCCGCGAGGGCACCCGTCGAGGCCGCCGGGAGGAACAGACAGAGCCAGGTCATGACGGCGGGTCGTTTCACAAGGCCACTCCTTATCGGTCCGCGAGGCGGCGCAGGCGCGGAAGACTCAAGGCCCGGGCCGCGCCGGTCAGACGACGGAGCCGGCTCGAGCGTGGAGGTTCAGGAACGTCAAAAGGGACTGAGGAGATACCCCGCCAGCCCGGCGGACCTTACGCCAATCCGAGAATTTTCAAGCCAGGAGGGGAGCCGCGCGGGCGAATCTCGTTTCGCGGGTGCTTACGATCGGCCAGCCCGAACAGCATCCGATGCGCCGACGCTCGCGCCCATCGGGTGACGCGTTCGCCGACGCCTCCGGTTTGTCGGCCCGGTGGCGCAAGGGTCGGTGAGGGCCGGGTTTGCCGACATCGCTCGGGCCGGATCCGAGGGGCGATCCGCTCAGTAGCTGTCGCTGCTGATCACCTCGCCGTTGCCCCTGGTGCCCAGCGCCCAGTATGTCCGCATGTTGATCGAGCTCTTGAGGAAGTGGACGCTCCCGTCGGCGAACAGGAAGTTCGTCCCGCCGGGGTGGTTGCTGTTGGCGTTGGAGAAGTTCGAGAAAATCGCCTGCAGGGCTGCGTTGTTGGAGCAGGAGCCCCACGGGTACTGCTGCGAGTTCGGCGGGACGATGGTGTTGAAGAGCGTCACCCCGTCGTACCCCTTGGTCCAACTGTTGCCGCGGTTGTTGGCCGCCGGCCGCGCCGTCAGGTCTTGCTGGATCTTGCCCGTGCAGAGCTGCAAGTTCTGGATTGCCCCGTTGTAGTTCGTCGAGGCGTCCTGGAGCAAGGCACTGCTGGCCAACGAGACACCGACGGCGTGGTCACGGCCCAACTGGCTGTTCCACGCCCCCTGGCCGATCAACGCCTCGCCGAAGGCGATCGTGTTCGAGCTGCCGTCGGTCAACGATGCCATCCGGATGGGCATCGCGTTGTGGCTGGTGGTGTCGTGGGCGAACACGCCCGTGGTGATTTGCGAGCCGTTAATCGTGGTGGTGCCAAAGCTTGCGTAGTAGTTGTTGGCGCCCACCGGCAGCCAGTACGCGTTCTGCCCGTCCGATGGGCAGAGGAACGCGCTGATCGTCGCGTTGCGGGCGGTCAGGTTGATCGCGTAGGGGATTTGCGCCACGCCGGTGTCGGCGGCCCACGCGAAGTTGAGGGCGTTGTACACGGCAGTCTGCTCCATGGAGCCGAGGAGCTGGGCGTGAACGCTCCACGGGTCGCCGCCGTACTTGCCGGCGGACAGCATGGCGTAGATCGAGCCGAGCGGGAACGAATCGTTGGACGAGTGGTAGTTGTGCAGGGCCAGGCCGATCTGCTTGAGGTTGTTGACGCACTGCGCCCGCCGCGCCGCCTCGCGGGCGGCCTGCACCGCCGGCAGGAGCAGGGCGATGAGGACCGCGATGATCGCAATCACCACCAAAAGCTCGATCAGCGTGAATCCTCGACGATGGTCTCTCTCTGCCTTCATGGTGGACACCTCGCTCAATTCAGGTTCGGAAAGAAGGATGGGAAGATAATCCCCTCGGCCAGAACGGGATGGAGGAGACGTTGCGGATGCGTGTCGGTCCGGCTCCATCGACGCGGGGCGGCAAACGCGCAGAACCGCCGACCTGAGGCCATGAATGGGGGGTACGAAGGATTCCGTTCCGGCGCGGGCAACCGCTCTGCTTTTGCGCACAGGTTTTGCGTGGCATCTCCCTGGGAGCCGGCCGGGAATCAGTTCAAAGTCGTTCGGTCGCGGGTATCGGGGACGTCGAGATGGAGCTCAGAAGATACGGCCCGAGCCTGGCGGACCTTACTCCAAACCAATATTTTTTAGTCAGGGTAGGGGCGCGGCCCCGGGCCGAGGAGGCGTGAAGCGCAGATGTCGACGGCGGAAGGCAGGCAGGATCCGGGACGGCCATTTTCTCCTTGCCAACGCCCCCCGGGTCGGCCAAGATGAAATCCACCTTTGATCCCGTCGTGCGAGGTCCAGGCCGTCATGTGGCACGTCTGCCGCTGAGCTTTTCCCGGTTGGGTTCAGACGTATGAGGGACGATTCGCCGACCAAGACCAGCGCGTCCCTGCTCGGAAGGCTCCGCCTGTGTCCCTCGGATCAGGCGGCGTGGAATGAATTCGTATCGCGCGTACGGGCCCAAGATCTACGCCTGGTGCAGGCGCTGGGACTTGCAGGACGCCGATGCGAGCGATGTGACCCAGGACGTGCTCGTGAAACTCGCCGTCAGGATGCAGACCTTCACGTACGACCCGACGCTCAGCTTTCGCGTCTGGCTCCTGACGTTGACGCGGCACGCGCTCAGCGATTTCCTGGCCCAGCGCAGCCGCAAACGCCTGGAGACCGGCGGCACCGCGGTCGAGATCATCCTCGCCAACGAGCACGCCCGCGAGGACATGATCGCCGCCATCGCCAGGCAGTTCGACGAGGAACTCCTGGCCAGGGCCTCTGAGCGCGTCCGTCGGCGCGTCGAGCCCCAGACCTGGGAGGCGTTCCGCCTGACGGCGATCGACCGCCAGAGCGGTGCGGCGGCGGCGGGTCAGCTCGGGATGAAGGTCAGCGCCGTGTTTCGGGCCCGGTCGATCGTGCAGAAAATGCTCCGGGAGGAGATCCGCGAGCTCGAAGCCGCGGGGGCCTGGCTCGGGGAGGGGCCGACATGATCCCGACCTGTCCGGGCATGGAGCAACTTCGCTCCTTGATCGTCGAGGCGACGGGAGACCGCCTCGCTCACGACCCGGATGAGGTCGAGGAACACGTCGAATCCTGCCCCTCGTGCCAGGCGCGGTTGGAGGCGTTGACCGTCGCCCGGGGCCTTCCGGGGCTGGGCGAGGTGGACTCGCTCAAGCTGGATGCCGATGCCAACGCGTATCCTCCGTTCCTGGACGAGTTCATGGCCGCCCCGCCCGGGGAGATCCTCTCGTTGTTTCGGAGGGGTCGGGACGCACGGCCGGCGCCGAATCCCGCGCGGCCGCCGAAGGATTCCGCGCCGGCTGACCTGCCGGTCGTGCCCGGTTATGTCCTCCTGCGCGAACTAGGCCGAGGCGGCATGGGAGTGGTTTACAAGGCCCGGCAGGTGAGCCTGAACCGGTTCGTCGCCCTCAAGATGATCCTCGCCGGCGGCCACGCGGGCCGCGTCGAGCGCGACCGCTTCCGCCGCGAGGCGGAGTCGGTCGCCGGCCTCCAGCACCCGCACATCGTCCAGATCTACGAGGTCGGCGAGCACGAGGGGCAGCCTTACCTGGCCCTCGAACTGGTGGAGGGGGAGAGTCTCTCCCAGAAGCTCTGCGGGAAGCCTCAGCCGAGCCGCGACTCGGCCTTGCTGATCGCCACGCTAGCCAGGGCGGTCCACTTCGCCCACGAGTGCGGGGTCGCCCACCGCGACATCAAGCCGGCGAACATCCTGATCGACCTGCACGGGGTTCCCAGGCTCACCGACTTCGGCCTGGCCAAGCGGCTGGACGAGGGGACGCTGTCGCTGACCGACAGCGGCCAGTTCCTCGGCACCCCCAGTTACATGGCGCCCGAGCAGGCGACCTCCCGGTGTTCGACCGAATCGGGCGGCCCGGTACGGTTTCGGGAACCCGGTCGGATATCTACGGCCTGGGGGCCGTCCTCTACGAATTGCTCACGGGGCGCCCCCCGTTCCGGGGCGAGTCCTCGCTCGATACGATCCTCCAGCTCCTCCATGATGAGCCAATCCCCCCCTCGCGGCTCCAGCCCCGGCTGCCGGCCGACCTGGAGACGATCTGCCTTGCCTGTTTGCGAAAAGAGCCGCAACACCGCTATCCCACCGCGCTGGCCCTGGCCGAGGATCTGGAGCGTTACCTGAACCACGAGCCGATCCGGGCGCGCCCGACCTCGTTCGGCGAGCGGCTTTGGAAGTGGGGCCAGCGTCGCCCCGCGGCCGCGGCGCTCCTGGGGGCCGGCGCCTTGACCCTCGTCCTGGGATTCGCGACGACCGCACTCCTCTGGCGCATGGCCGAAGCCCGCAACGTGCTCGAAATCCGCGCCCGGCGCGAGGCCGCGACCCGGGCCGACCTCGAGCGGCACGCCAAGGAGGTCGAGGCTGCGGCCTTGCAGAAAGCGGTGCTCCAGAACGTCAGCCTCCTGATCGATCGAAATATCTCGAGTTGCCGGCGCGGTGAGGTCGTCGAGGGGGTACTCGGACTGGCCGACGCCCTGACGCAGGTCCCGGCCGATTCGACCGACCTCGATCGTGTGGTCCGAATCAGCCTCTCCGCGTGGCGATACACGCTCGTGCCCCACCGCCTCACCCTGCGGAGCGACTCCGCCGTGACCTCGATCGCCAGCGATCCGAGCGGCCGAATCGCCCTCGTCGGGTGCGAGGACGGGTCGGCGCGCCTCTGGGACTGCACGACCGGGAGCCCGCTCGGCGAGCGCCTGCAACATGGATCGTCGGTCCTCGCCGTCGCGATCGCACCCGACGGGCGACGGGCGTTGACGGGTAGCAGCGATGGGACCGCTCGGCTCTGGGAGATCCCTGGGGGCCAGCCCGCGTCGCCTCCGCTGCGCCACGACGGGGGCGTCGCCATCGTCGCGTTCAGTCTCGACGGCCGCGTGATGCTCACGGGGGGCGAGGACGGCGCCGTACGGCTCTGGGATGCGGCCGAGGGCCAGGCCCTCGGGCCGCCGTTCCGTCATGAGGGCGCGTACTCGCCGCGGCCTTCAGCCCCGATGGTCGGAGCGTGCTCTCGGGAGGGGAGGACCGCACGGCCCGGCTCTGGGACGTCGGCACTGGCCGCGAGCTCACCCCGGCGATCCAGCACGACGGCCCGGTCCAGGCGGTGGCCTTCCGCCCCGACGGCCGGCGGATCGCCACGGCCGGCCGCGACGGCATCGTCCTCCTCCGCGACGCGACCGCCGAGGCGGGCGCCGCCGGTCGCACTGCGGCACCCATTCCCGGTCTGGACACTGGCCTTCAGCCCCAACGGGTTCATGCTCGCGACCGGAAGCGGCTTGCCCGGCGAGGGCAAGGGGGAGGCTCGGCTTTGGAGGCGCGGACGACGGCCGGCCCCTGGGCGAGGTGATGCCGCACTCCGGGCGCGTCGTGTCGTTGGCCTGGAGCCCCAACAGCCGAAATGTCGTCAGCGCCGCCGAGGAAGGGCACGCCATGCTCTGGCTATCGGTCACCGACCGGCCCTATTCGAGCCCCCTCGGGCGGGGCGGGCCGACCGCGACGGTGACCTTCAGCTCCGACGGCCGAACCTTCCTGATCGCCGGCAACGACCCGCGGAGCCAGTCGGCTCAGGGCGAGGTCCAGATCTACCAGGCGCCGCCAGAGCAGCAAGTGGGCCAGGCGTTCCGGCACCTCAGCCCCATCCTCGCCGTCGCCTTCAGCCCCGACGGCCGGACGATCGTCACGGCGGGCGCCGGCCGCGAGGCCCGGCTCTGGGACGCCGCCAACGGCCGGCAGCTCGACTTCCGCCTCGCCCACGACGACACGATCGCCGCCGTCGCCTTCAGCCCCGACGGCCGCCGCCTCGCCACCGCCAGCCATGACTGCACGGCCCGGCTCTGGGACGCCGCCACTGGCCGGCCCGTCGGCCCGCCGCTCCGGCACCGGCACCCAGTCCTCGCCGTCGCCTTCAGCCCCGACGGCCGGACGATCGTCACGGCGGGCGCCGGCCGCGAGGCTCGGCTCTGGGACGCCGCCAACGGCCGGCAGCTCGACTTCCGCCTCGCCCACGACGACACGATCGCCGCCGTCGCCTTCAGCCCCGACGGCCGGACGATCGCCACCGCCAGCCATGACTGCACGGCCCGGCTCTGGGACGCCGCCAACGGCCGACCGGTCGGCCCGCCGCTCCGGCACCGCCACTCCGTCCTCGCCGTCGCCTTCAGCCCCGACGGCCGGAACCTCCTGACCGGGAGTGCGGACCTGACCGCCTTGATCTGGGACGCGGTTAAGTGCTGCCCCCTGACCGCGCCGATGCTCCACCCCGCCCCGGTCAACCAGGTCGCCTACAGCCCGGACGGTCGCACCCTGGCCGCGGTCTGCGAGGACGGGACCGTCCGCCTTTGGGACGTCATCACGAGCAAACCGATCGGAGCCGTCTTGCCCCATCACACGTCGGCGATCGCCTTCCGCCGCGACGGGAAAACCCTCCTGATGGGCGGTCGCCTGGGCGTAGCCCGGCTCTGGTCGATGCCAACACCACTCCCGGGGGATCGGGAGCAGATCCTCCTCTGGACCAAACTCATTACCGGTGCCGAGGTCAATTCCATGGGCATTCTCCGGCGCTTGGGCCCCGAAACGAGTGAGCAACTCCGCCAGCTTTGGGAGCGTCTCGGAGCCGAGCCTTCCCTCTGAGCCCCCCGGCGGCCAATCATCCAGGACGCGCCAATATCTCCGCGCTGCTCACGCTCGGACACCAGTTAATCGCATGATAGAACGTTGAATCAGTGAAACTCCAACTTGTATGTGATGCCGAAATCCTTGCGCTTCCACGAAATCTACTGCGGCCGAGAGCCGTATAGCTGCTTGATGACAAACGAATTTGATCCACGGTTCGCAGGCGACAAATTCCTTTCCGTCGCCTGCGAACCGGCATCCTGGCAGTTCGCGGATCGCGCAATAGCAACCCTCGTGGGTCATTTGCCTCGCTGGTGGCCATAATGCCCCCGCGACCACCGCCGGATCGGCCCCCGCGTGCACGCCCCCGAGCCGCCGACCCGGTGGCTTCGCTCCCGCTGCCGCCGACGCCGCTCCATCCGCTTCCCGCCCCAGCGAAACGGCGTCGGATCCGCATTCCAGTGCCTCGCCACCGCCTCGAACCAGCCGATGATCTGGTCGGGCCGCTCCGGGTGCTGGCCCCCCAACGCCCGCCGCTTGAGGATCCGCTGGATGCTCTCGGCCATGTTCAGCCATGACCCGCTCAGCGGGGTATATAAGGGCATGATGCCGTGCAAGAACAGCCAGCACACGAACGCCGCCGTCTTGTGCCCGGCCAGGTTGTCCAGCACCAGCAGCATCCGCAGCGGCGGCAATTCGGGGGGCAGCGTCGGCTTGACGATCAGGCCGTCCTGCCACCGCTCCCAGGCGACGCGGGTCGCCGCGTTGGCTCCCGCCGGTGACGCCGGGAGCCCCTCCAGGACGGCGGACAGTTCGCGACCCAGCCAGGGGTGGCGCACCACGTTGGGGCAACTCGTCGCGCCCTCCAGGCGGACCTGCCCATCGGCCGGGTGGAACAGCGTCAGGACCTTGGCCGTGCCGTCGCGGAGGTACTCGTGCGGCTGCCGCGTCGGCGCGCACTCGGGCTGCCAGGACGGGCCGGGTTGTGGCACCGTCTGGAACGGACCGGCCTGGTCGGCGCACCAGACCGACAGGCCCATCGCCTCCCCGAGGCGGTAGGCGTCCTCGATCCACTTTTTTGACCCGGCGTCAGGTTCGGTGACGACCACCGCACCGGCCTTGCGGCGGCGCAGGGCCCGTGCCGGTGGGGCACCAGGTACGCGTGAGCTGGTGGCTGTATCCGGCCGCCGTGGAGGACCCGCCAGAGGGTGTAGGTCGAGACGGCGGGGAGGCCGTCGGGGGCGGACCGCAACGCCTTCCGCAGGGTGCCCAACGACCAGGTCGCCGTCCCGTCGGCCTCCGGGGTCGGGGCCCGCTTGACCTCGGCCAAGACCCGCTCTCGCGCCGCGAGGTCGTAGACGGGCGTGCGCCCGCCGGCGTGGCGGGGCGAGGTGGCCTCCAGGCCCTTGGCGTTGAAGCGGGCGACCAGGTGCGAGACGGCGTCGCCGGAGCGTCGGCCGGCGGCGAGGGCGGCTTGCTGGTAGTCGTAGCCACGGGCTACGGCCAGGAGCATGGTGGCCCGCGCGACCTGGGCGGCGGGTGCGGCCTGGGATCGGCTGAGCTGGGTCAGGACCGCGACCTCGTCGTCGGTCAGCGGCCTGAGGGGGTCCTTCTTGCGTCGGGACATGCCGGCCTCCGTGTGATCAGAATCCGTCTATCCTACCAGAGCGGACGATATTATGGCCACCAGCGAGTCAAATGTCCCACTAGGCGGTGAATCGCCGATGAGCTATGATCGACAACCGCTGGATAAGAGTTAAATAATCGCGGCCTTGCGAGCAAGCGGCATGAGCACGCAGAAGACGAGCCCTAGCGCGACCCATCACGACCACGCTCATGCCTTCGAGAGCCTGGGGGGCCGGTCGGAAGAAGGCTTGATGGTCTTCAGCCGCCGCAACCTGCTCAAGGCGGGCTGGGCGGGGCTGGCGGGACTGAGCTTGCCAGGAATCCTGCGCGGGCGAGCGAGGGCGTCGGAGGCGGGGACGGCCGGTCCGGGGCAACAAGAGCGTGATCCTGCTCTGGATGACGGGCGGGCCGAGCCACATCGACACCTGGGACCCCAAGCCCGATCGCCCGATTGCAGAATCGCGGTCCGTTCGGCGTGATCGCCACGAAGCTGCCGGGCGTCTTCGTCTGCGAGCACTTTCCTCGTCAGGCGGCGATGCTCGACAAGTTCACGATCATCCGGTCGATGGATTGCCGGTTCAGCAACCACGAGCCGAACACGGTGTTTCAGACCGCCAACCTGGCGGCCGAGCCGCGAACCAATCCGTCGGCGGTGCATTATCCGGCGATCGGGTCGATCGTGGCCAAGATGCACGGGCCGAACCATCCGACGATGCCGCCTTACGTCGCGTTCATGAAGTCGCGGTCGCACGTCGCGTTCGCTGGCGATCTCGGGCCAGAAGTACGACCCGTTCATCGCCGACCAGGCAGCGGTCCTGCCGGTCTACACGAACGTGGGCGTCGACACGGGCAAGACCTCGGGGGCCGATTTCTTCGCGCCTTCCGGCGGGGCTCGAACGCCGACCGGCTCCGCGGCCGACGCTCGCTGCTCGACGACCTCGACCAGCTTGCGCGCGACCCTTGATCGCTCGCGCGAGGTCGCGGGGCTCGACCAGTTCGAGCAGCAGGCCCTCGAGCTTCTGGTCGGCCGCCGGGCCCGCGATGCGTTCGACCTGGCGCGGGAGCCCGAGGCCGGCTCGATCACGCTACGGCAAGCATCTCTGGTGCCAGCAGGCGCTCCTGGCGCGGCGGCTGGTCGAGGCGGGCGTCGCGTTCGTCACGCTCGACCTGAGCTATCACACGGCGTCGGGCACCTGGGACAACCACGGCGACAACATTCCCCCCTATGGCGGCATCAGCAAGGGACTGAAGCCGCTTCTGCCGCTCTTCGACCATCTGATCACCACCCTGGTCAGCGACCTGGAAGAGCGCGGCTTGCTCGACGACGTCCTGGTGCTTGCCCTGGGCGAGTTCGGCCGGACGCCGATGATGGGGACGCAGGGGAGCACCGACGGCCGGAACCACTGGCCGGTCGTGCATGTCGATGCTGCTGGCCGGCGGCGGCCTGCGGCACGGCCAGGTCATCGGCGCGACCGAGGCCGACGGCGGGTACATCAAGGACCGGCCCGTCACTCCCGCCGACCTCGCCGCGACGATCTATCACCATATGGGCATCCCGATCGACGCCACTTACACCGATACCTCCGGCCGCCCCTTGCCGATCGTCCGCGACGGCAGACCGATCGCCGAGCTGATCTGACGGAATCCTCTACCGGGAAGCTTCGGACGTACCCTTCAGTTGCTTCTCGAAAAAGGCGCGGACCGTCTCGTTTATCGCATCGGTGTCGGGCTCCGCGTTGGGTCCCCATATTCCGTGCCAGCCGTTCTTGACGACGACGAGCGTGACGTTGACCCCAGCGTCCTTGAGCCGGTCGGCCAGGATTCGCGATTGCTGAAGCGGAACGGTGTCATCATGGTCGCCATGAACGATCAGGAACGGCGGATCGTCCTTCGAGATGAAAGTAACGGGGCTGGCCTTGCTGACCACCTCGCGCATTTCGCGAGGAGGACCACCCATCAGGCGTGAGATCGGTCCCTCGGCCGGGAATACGCGGTCCGGGTTGGCATCGATCAACGTCAGGAAATCGGAGTGTCCGAAGAAGTCGCAGACCGCCTGCACCCGCGCCGAGGTGTCGCGGTGCGCACCCACGTCGTCCCACCCTGTCTCGTCGCCCGCCGTTCCGAGCAGAGCGACCAGGTGACCGCCCGCCGAGCCGCCCCATACGCCGATCTTGTTCGGGTCGATCTTGTACCGGGCGGCGTTGGCGCGAAGCCAACGGATGGCCGCGCGGCAGTCCTCGATCTGTATAGGGAAGGGCCCGGCGTCGATCAGTCGGTAATTGATGCTGGCCACGACGAATCCACGACTCGAAAGGAAGAGCGCCCGGCACGCTTCTTTGCTCCCAGCCTGCCAGGCGCCGCCGTGGACCCACACGACCAGCGGCAGGGGGCCGTTCTCCTTTCTCTCGGTTTGCTCGGGTACATAGAGGTCAAGCCGTTGCCGAGGCAGGCCCCCGCCCACGTAGTCGAGATCGCGGTAAGCTTTCACTCCCGGAGGTACGGGAGGCGGCCTGAGCTGTGTCTTGCCCGTGGCTTTCGTCCTGGGCTCCTGGCCGTTTGCCGCGCTGCTGTCGCTCAGCGCAAGGGCAACGGATAGGATCGCGATCGATCGGATCAGGTTGTGTATGCTCAAAGCTGGTCCCCTTCTCGTCGGGTTCATCGTCTCGCGGAAGGTCGAGGATCGGTGTCGGTCGAGCCTCGACCCTTGCGGAGAACAGACGTAATTCTTGCGCAGCGGTGGGCTTCAGGCAATCACCCTGCGATTCTGCGCCGCTACGTGTCACAGATTCAGCGTGGAAAGGGTCTCCTGGGATGTTCGGGACGTTCCCGTTTTCAGACCCAATAGAGGCAGTTTCAATGATTTCAATCCAGGAAGGCGCCGGATCGGCGGAGGACAGGTTTGACGTGATCGTGGTCGGGGGCGGCCTGGCGGGGCTCTCGACCGCACTTCTGGTGGCGCACCGAGGGTGCTCGGTCGTCGTCCTCGAGCGATCGGGGCATGTGGGTGGCCGCGCGGCCACCGAACTGCGTCAAGAGATTCGCTTCAACCTGGGGCCGCATGCGCTTTACTGCGAGGGCCATGCCTTTCGGCTCTTCCATGCTCTGGGCATCCCGTTCGCCGGAGGCTTTCCCGATGCGCGGCACGGGGTGGTCGTTGACCATGATGCGCTGTACCCGATCCCGCGAAGTCCCGGTGGGCTCCTGGCTTCGCGGCTGCTCGGCTTGCGCCAGAAGTGGCGGTTCGTGCGGTTACTCGGTCGTCTCGACCGGCTCGATACCCGTAAGCTCGACGGGGTTCCGCTCAGCGTCTGGATCAAGGAGGTGCTCGGCGACGGCCAGGCGGCGGCCTTGCTCCGCATGTTCATGCGGATCGGCACCTATGCCAACGATCACGACCGCCTCTCGACGGGAGCGGCGATCGATCAATTCCGCATGGCTCAGGCGGGGAATGTGTGGTATCTCGACGGAGGTTGGCAAACCCTGGTGGACGGCCTGAGGCGAGCGTCGGTGGAGCGAGGTGTCGCGGTCCGCGAGCGAGTGCGTGTCGAGGCGATCGAGCGTGAGGATGAGAACATCGTGGCGAAACTGGCCGGTGGCGGCCGGGTCAACGGCCGGACCGTCGTCCTGGCGGTCGGGCCGGGCGACGCTTGCAAGCTGCTCGGCATGCCATCCGAGGCCCCAATCTCGCGTTGGGCGGCGAAAGCGATCCCGGTCCACGCCGGCTGCCTCGACCTGGCGCTAGAGGGTTTGCCCGTTCCGGGCCGGCATGTTGCCTTCGGGCTGGACCAGCCGCTCTATTACTCGGTGCATTCGGCCTCGGCCCGCCTCGCCCCGGAGGGGGTGGTGATGTTGCACTTGATGAAGTACCTGAAAACAGATCACTCCCACGGCGCGGCCGGATCGACCGAGCGAGAGCTGAACGACTTCCTCGAACGGCTTCAGCCGGGGGCGCGGGGCCGGGTTGTCGAGCGTCGCTTCCTGCCCCGTATCGAAGTGGTCCCGGCCCTTCCGGCCGCCGCGGAAGGGGGCCTTTCCGGCCGGCCGGGCATCGTGGTCGCCGAACGACCTGGTGTATTCCTGGCGGGCGACTGGGTAGGCGCGAGGGTCTTCTCGCCGATGCTTCCGCCGCCAGCGCCAGGAGGCGGCCCGACATGTCCTTGATACCTTGACGCCGGGACCTGCGCGAGCGCTCCGGCCGATGAATCCTTCACAGGGACGGAGTCTTCTCGATGTCGCGCGCTGACGCCATCTTCGAGGAGCATCGTGCCTCGCTCACTCGCCTGGCGTACCGGATGCTCGGCACGCAGGCCGACGCCGACGAGGTCATGCAGGAAGCCTACCTCCGCTGGGCGCGCCGCGTCGGGTCCGTCGCGTCGAGCGCGGGACTCGTCGAGCCTGACGCGCCGCGCGCCTACCTGGCGGCGATCGTGACGAATCTGAGCATCGACCGCCGCCGCGACATCGAAACGCGCAAGGAACAGTACATCGGTCCCTGGCTTCCTGAGCCGATCGTCGAGCCGGTTGATTCGGGGCTCGAGACGGCCGAATCGGTGTCGATGGCGCTTCTGGTGGTGCTTGAGAGCCTGTCACCGCCGGAACGCGCAGCGTACCTGCTCCGTCGCGTGTTCGATTACGGCTATGACGAGATGGCTCAGGTCCTGCAACGCTCGGAGCCGGCCTGCAGGCAGCTCGTCAGCCGCGCCGAGGCGCATGTCCAATCGCGCCGGCCGAGATTCCAGCCCGACCCGGTCGAGGCCGAGCGCCTAACCAGGATGTTTCTCCATGCCTGCTCATCCGGCAACCTGAACGGCCTGGTCCATCTGCTCGCCGCCGACGCCGTGTTCACCTCTGACGGGGGTGGTAAAGCCACCGCGGCGCTCGCCCCGATCCGCGGTGCCGAGCGAATCGCACGGTTCTTCCTGGGCATCTTCCGCAAGTCACCACCCGAAGCCAAGTTCAAACGCGTGCGCGTCAACGGCCAGCCCGGAGTGATGGGAATCTACCAGGGACAGGTTGTCAATGTCCTGACGTTCGACGTCGTGGATGGTAAGATCGCGGCGTGTTTCGCGATCCGTAATCCGGATAAGCTGAAGCGAGTCGAGATCGACCGGAACCTGGATCGAATCAGCCCCGGGTGATGGCATTTCCTGAGGAGCTCGCCGACGCTATGGTAGTGATCATTGCGTAGGCTTCAAATGAATCATCGCTCTGGATCGAAAATTATTTAATGTGTCGATTTAATGGGTGTTGACGCGCAAAAGCCTCTGGCTGGTAAGGTCTGCCTTGTCACCGGCGCCACCTCGGGTCTCGGCCTGATCAGCGCGAGAGCTGGCGAGGAAGGGTGCGGCTGTTTACATCGTGGGGCGGAGCCGGGAGCGATCCGAGGCATCGGTCGATCAGATCCGGCAGGAGACGGGTAACCCCGCGGTCGAGTACCTCCTGGCCGATCTCTCGGCGCAGGCCGAGGTCCGCCGGCTGGCGGACGAGTACCGTGGCCGGCACGAGAAACTCGACGTGCTGGTGAACAACGCCGGGGGAATGTTCCTGAAACGGCTGGAGAGTGTCGACGGGATCGAGATGACGCTGGCGTTAAATCACCTGGCGTACTTCCTGCTGACGAATCTGCTGCTCGATCCGCTCCGGGCCGCGGGACACGCTCGGGTGGTGTCGGTCGCGTCCGACTCGCACCGTTGGCCGCGCGGAATCGACTTCGACGACATTCAGGGCAAGAAGCGCTATGGCGGTCTCAGGGCGTATGGGCAGTCGAAGCTGGCGAATGTCCTTTTCGCCCTGGAGCTGGCCCGTCGGATGGAGCTCGAAGGAACCGGGGTCACCTCCAACGCGCTCCACCCCGGATTTGTCGCCACCAACTTCTTCAACGCGCTAGGTATGACGGGGCCGCTAGGAAGGTTGATGAGTCTGGGCACGCGATTCATGGCGATCCGTCCCGAGGAGGGCGCGAGGACCACCATTCTGTTGGCCAGCGCGCCCGAACTGGAACGGATCAACGGTCGCTACTTCGAGAACCTGAAGCCGGTTCCCCCCTCGCGCCCGCGCTCGACGAGGAGGCCGCGCGCCGGCTCTGGCAGGTGAGCGCCGAACTGACCGGGCTCACGGAGCAGGTGGCGTAGTAGGCTTCAAAAATCCCTGGGCCTCCATCCATTCTCCGGCGCGATGGGGCCACGACGAGACCGTATTGGCCGAGGGCCGCAGGCCGTAGCCATGTCCCCCCTTGGGATAGATGTGGAGCTCGGCGGGGACCTTGGCGTTCTTGAGTGCCAGGTAGTAATAGAGACTGCACTCGACGTGGACGCCGTCGTCCTCGGTCTGCGCGAGGAAGGTGGGAGGCGTCTCAGGCCGGACATTCATCTCCGGGGCCAGCTTGGTGAGATCCTGTCGCTCGACCAGATAGGCCGGGTAGATCAAGAACGCGAAGTTCGGCTTGCAGCTCAGTGCGTCGGCGGCGTCGATCCGGGGATAGGCTCGCTCGAGGTAGTGGTTGCTCAGGGTGGCGGCGAGGTGGCCGCCGGCCGAGAAGCCGAGCATACCGACACGCTGGGGGTCGATCCGCCAGGCCTGGGCATTCTGACGGATCAATCCCATCGACCGCTGCGCGTCCTGGAGCGGCGCCTCGTACTGAGGGCGTCCCTTGCGGGCGGGTACGCGGTACTTGAGCACGATTCCGGCCACGCCCTTCGAGTTGAGCCACTGGGCGACCTCGGTCCCCTCCTTGTTGAACGCGAGGATCCGATAGCCGCCTCCAGGGCAGATCAGGACGGCCGCCCCCGTGTTCTTTTCCGGTGGCGGGAGGAAGACGCTCAGGGTCGGCCGGCTCACGTTCGTGAGCCGAATCGTGTCGTCGCCGGGCCTCCCCGGCTGTTCCTGCTCGGGACCGATCTCACCCGTCTCGCCGGGTGCCTCAACGGGCCATACCAGGATCGGCTCGCCCTCGGCCCTGGCGAGGCCGGGAAGCACGAAGAGCACGAGCCACGGGGCAAACCAGGTTGCGAGCAGGGAGCGTGAGCGCATCGGTTGCGGTCCTTCCGATTTTCGGGAGTCAAGGGCAACGGCAACGGCGGGTCCGCCGGGCATGACTATCGAGCAAGATAAGGGATGGCCGGGTCGGACGAAAGGGTGTGGGTCGGGCGACTCGAATGGTTCAAGTAAGCGGGTTGGGATTGCCGGGATTTCGCTTTTGGGGCAGAATCCCCGCGCGGAACCGGACCCCGTGGAACCGGCATAGGCAGGCCCAAGGCGATGAGCCCCCCACAGCCACACGTCCCCCTCGGTACCAACGACCGGAAGACCGCCGATGCTTCGATCGGAAGCTCGCATCCAACCCTGGAGCTGACTCCGTTTGAGCTCCGGGCCCTGCGGATCGCCAACGTGGGTTGGGGAGCCGGCTGGGGGCTGGTTCCCGCGCCGCCGCGCAGGGACTGGATGGATGCGCAGCCGTATGCGTATCAGTGCCCTCCCCTTACCGTCGCCAACCAGTGGGGCTGGCTGATTCTCTGCCCGACCGACGTGCTGGTTGCCTGGGACGGCTCGCCCGACCCGTCGGGTGTGAAGGTCCGGGTCGATCCCGCCTACAGTTCGGCGATTAAGAGCCAGTTCGGCCAGGGGATCGTCACCTTCGGACCACCGTGGCTGTTCCGCACTTCGCGCGGGTGGGATCTGCAAGTCCGGGGACCGGTCAACCACTGGAAGACCAACTGCGCGCCGCTCGACGGAATTGTCGAGACCTGGTGGCTGCCTTACACCTTCACCCTGAACTGGAAGATCGTCACACCCGGTATCGTCGCCTTCAAGCGAGGCGAGCCGCTGGCACAACTCGTGCCGGTACCGCACGCCACTTTCCAGGGGGCCAGGGCGGTGGAAGCTCCGATCAGCTCCGACCCCGATGCCGCGGAGGGCCTACTTCGCTGGCAGTCCGAACGTCAGCGCAGGGCCGACCAGAAGGTCACCACCCATCACCTCTATCGCAAGGCCGAAGGGATCGACAATCACCTGGTGCGTGTACCCGTGCCCCCAGTCGAACCCCTGCCGAATCGATCGAGGCCCGCCCCATGATCCTGGTTCGGCCGAGTCAATTCTCCTGGGTTTGAGCTCTGGCTGGTTTTTTACCTTTCCATATATCAACTTGACTTGTGTTGGGTTGTTCGTCGCCGGGAGTGCTCCGCCCGCGAGCGACATAGCGTTCCAACAATTCGGTCAAGCGAACGACGACTTCGGGATGGCGGTCCTGAAGGTTGTCCTGCTCGCCGATGTCGGCGGCCAGGTCGTAAAGCTGGATTGGCGGGAGTTTGCTCACATCGTCGCGACCGGGGCGTGGCGCGCTCCAGCCCCCGGAACCGGGGCAGAGCTCGAGCTTCCAGTTGTTTTGGCGGATCGCGAACGAGCCGTTGATCGAGTGGTGGACGATCGCCTCGCGAATCGGCCCGTTCGCCTTACCCAGAAGCGCGGGAGAAAGCTCACGCTATCCTCGCCGGTTGTTTCATGAAGGGTTGTCCCCAGGATCTCGGCGCACGTGGCCATCAGGTCGGTCAGGCAGATCAGTTGATCGCTGATCGAGCCGGGAGCAACGTGGCCCGGCCAGCGCGCCAGAAACGGAATCCGATGGCCGCCCTCGAAGATGTCGGCCTTGTGGCCCCGGAATCGGGCGCTCGGGTTGTGTCCCTTCGTCTTCAGCTCGGCGAAGTTCGCCGACGGTGAGCAGCCGTTGTCGCTGGTGAAGAACACGAGGGTGTTCCCGGACAGCCCTTGTTGGTCAAGCGCATCGAGAACCCGGCCCACGCTCGCATCCACCTGCTTCACGAAGTCAGCGTAGGCGTTCAAGCCGCTCTGATCCTTCCACTGATCGGTCGGCACGATCGGCGTATGAGGCGCGGTGAGCGGCAGGTACAGGAAGAATGGCCCTTCTGCCCGCGCCCGCTGCTCGATCTCGCTGACCGCCCGCGCCGTCAATGTCGGCAGTACGTCGACCGCCTCGAAGTCAGCGCATGCGGGGCCCTTGCGAATCCACGTTTTTTCAACCGTCGGAAAACCCTGCGCGTGGTCGTTCTCGATGAATAGAAAAGGCGGCATGTCGAGCGAGGCGCTGATGCCGAAGTACGTGTCAAAGCCAAGCGTGAGCGGTCCGTTCGCGATCGGCTGCGCGTAATCGACGTTCCACGCGTCGCGCTCGTTGCGGGCGAATTCCCCGGGCTTGTCCTTGAGCGGCCAGTCCATTCCCAGGTGCCACTTGCCTATGCACGCGGTGTGGTATCCATGTGTTTTTAGGATTGCCGGAACGGTCATACGGTCCGGTTCAATCAGCCGCCGCGAGTAGCCATGAAGCACGCCCGATTTCAGCGGGGATCGCCAGTTGTAGCGACCGGTCAGGATGCCATAACGCGTAGGCGTGCATACCGAGGAGCTCGAATGAGCGTCAGTGAACGTCATGCCCTCGACGGCGATCCTGTCGATGTTTGGTGTTTCGATTTTCCCCTCGGGATTAAGCCGCCGGACGTCACCGTAGCCGAGATCGTCGGCCAGGATGTACACGATGTTCGGGAGCGGCCCTGGTCCCGTTGCCGGTCCTTGCGGCTTCGCCGGTTCGGTCCCGGCCGCTCCGATTCCCGGGATCAGGCCCACGCTCAGGAGCACGCCGGAGATGAGATAAAATCGTCGCATGGCGTTCCGTGATTGACCTCTTTGAATCTATGAAGAGGAGGAAAAAAAGCAACGAGCTCCGAGGAAGCGTTTGCGAGAAGATCATGGAGCCGAGGCGATCGGATCAGCGGCGCCGACGGAGACCGGCACGGAACGATAACAGGGCTGCTGACTTACTTGATCTGTGCCCACTGAAGTCGGCGTCACGAACTCTCTTCAGAAACCTCTCACACACCGTGTCAGGAAAGCGAGGCTGGATGAGTCCCGAATAACCTCGCCCGGTCCAATCCCCGACGCCGATTTTCGTCAACGTTCAGGAGGAATGCCAGGGTGCTCTTTCCCCCTGTACGAGCAATGGCGGATGGTGTCTGAAAAACGGCTCAGCATCTGGGCCGCAAGCGTCGATACCGTGGTCGCCACCACCGTGCGTCGATCCTTCGGTCGAGCTCCTCGGTCGCGTGGAATGGTATGAGTCCTTCGGCCATCGCCTGCGCCGCGACGGCTCCAGCCACCCTCCGCGAGACGGCAACGATCTGGTCCAGCGGAGGAAGCAATCGCGGAACTTTCTCCACGGAGTGAACGACCGGAGCGAACCCGGCCAGCGTCCGCGCGGCGGCGAGGAACATTCCGTCGGTTACCCTTCCCGCCCCGGAAGCGATCGCACCCTGGCCCAGGCCCGGAAAAATATAGGCATTATTGCACTGAGCGATCGGAAAGCGGCGACCGCCGTGTGTCACGTCGTCGAATGGACTGCCGGTGGCGACCAGTGCCTTGCCACCGGTCCAGGCGAGCAGGTCGGCCGGCATCGCCTCGCACCGATCGGTCGGGTTCGAGAGCGGCAGGATCGCCGGCCGGTCGACGTTCCGGGCCATGGTCCGGATCGTCGGTTCGGAGAACATCCCCGGGTGCCCCGAGACGCCGATGAGGACCGTGGGGCGGGCGTTGGCGACGACCGTATCGAGATCGAACCCGTTTGAAGCGGACCAGCCGGCCAGCCGCTCGGCAGGCTGCGCGTAACGTCGCTGGAACGGCTCGAGTGCTGGCATGCCGGTGTGAAGCAGGCCGTGCCGGTCGATCAGCCAGAGGTGGTCAAGCGCCTGGCGCTCGGTCAGGCCCTCGGGCGCAGGGCCAGAACCAGGGCATCGGCGATGCCCGTCCCCGCCGAACCGGCCCCGAGGATGGCGATCGACTGATCGACGAGTTTTCTCTCCGTGACCCGACCGGCCGCAAGGATCGCCGCCAGGGCCACCGCCGCGGTTCCCTGAATGTCGTCATTGAAGGTGAGGAGCCGGTCGCGATAACGGTCGAGCAGGCGGTGCGCGTTCGGCAGGGCAAAGTCTTCCCACTGGAGCAACACGCGCGGAATCGCTCGGTCAACCGCGTTGACGAACGACTCGATGAAGGCATCGTACTCCTCGCCCCGTAGCCGCTCATGTCGGCCGCCGAGATAGAGCGGGTCGGCCAGGTTCGTGCGGTTGTCAGTCCCGATATCAAGGAAGATTGGCAGCGTTCGCGCCGGGTCTACGCCCCCGCAGAGGGTATAGAGCGACAGCTTCCCCACCGGAATCCCCATGCCGCCGACGCCCAGGTCGCCCAGGCCGAGGATACGCTCGCCGTCGGTCACCACGATCACGTCCACGGCCTTGAACGGCCGGTTGGCGAGAAGTTCGTCAATCCGATTGCGTTGTTCATAAGAAATGAAGAGCCCGCGCGGCTTGCGGTAGATCCGGCTGAAATGTTGGCAAGCTTCCCCCACAACCGGGGTATAGATCAGTGGCATCATCTCGGTAAGATGATCGTGCAACAGCGCGTAGAACAGGACCTCATTTCGGTCCTGAAGGTCCCGCAGGTACACGTGCTGCTGAAGCAGGGTCCGTTTCTCCTGGAAGTCGTCGTATCTCCGCTCGATCTGCTCGGCCAGCGAACCGACGTGCGTCGGCAAGAGCCCGTGCAGGCCCAACGCAGCCCGCTCGTCGTCGGGAAAAGCGGCTTCCCTTATTGAAGATCGGATGGTCGAGCAAGGCCGGACCCCGCAGCGCGACCTCGATCACCTCCTCGCCCGTCCGCTCATCCTGGTGGGTCTCGAACTCGAGCACGGCGTTTCCTCGTCTTCTCTCACGGCAATGTATCGCTTTAGCATCCGGTCCGGCCCTCTCCTCCCGTCCGAGGAGCATACCCGAAGCCTGGACCGCGCGGCCACCCGGCTCCGATTCCGCAAAAAGCGACGCCGATATTATAAAATCTGTTGCGAACCGGATCGCTGGAGATGTACGATTTGCAATGTCACTCCCGCGCGAGGCTTTGTTTGCTTGAAGTTGCGAATCGGGTGCCCGCGGGAGTCCTGCCTGTTCGATCTCGCCTTCGGTCTTGATCGAGTGCTGTTCGGTTCCACCATCCCTCCCGGGTCAATCGCTCTCCCGACCCTTTGAGGGAGGACGACCCAGATCAGTCCCCCGTTGAGAGGTGCCGGTGATGTCGCTGAAATGCGACCATGGCTTCGGGTTGAGACGGCAGGCCATTGTCGAGTCTCTGCTCCGAGAGGTGATGCAGGGAAACCTGCGCCCGGGCGAGCACTTGGTGGCTCAGAGTCTGGCCGATCGCTTCGGGGTCAGCCTCACGCCGGTTCGCGAGGCCCTCATCGCACTGGCGGGGATCGGCGTTGTCGACCTGGCGCCGAACCGTGGGGCGGTCGTCCGCCGTTTGACGCCACGGGAAATTGGTGAGATCTACGAGGTCCGGCGCATTCTGGAGTGCGCCGCGGTCCGCGCGGCCTGCGGCCGGATCGACCCCACCGAGCTGCGGGAGCTCAAGGCCGCGATCGAGAGTCTGGTCGGGAAGTGCGCCGAGGCCTCGCCACGGATCATCGACGAGGCCCGGGCAATTGACAGCCGGCTTCATGACACCATTGCGCGGAATTGCGGCAATTCCTTTCTGGGCAAGGAAATCGGCCGTCTGACTATCCTCTTCCGTGCGTTCCGCGACCTGGCGTGGGAGGTGGAAGCCATGCGGCAGGACGACCGGCGGCTGCCGGTCGAGGCCCGCGAGCATCTGGAGATCGTCGCGAGCCTGCTGGCGGTCGATCGACGCCGGGCGGCCCGCGCCATGCGCGCATCATATCCGTTCGGGAAAACGATACTGGTGCGGGGTGCTGCCAGAGCCTGACAAGGCGGCGACCCCCGGTTCGAAGCCAAGAGTGACGGCCCGAGCGCGCTCCCGCGCCGGACGACAAACCAAGGGAGTTGAGTCCCGATGATTCTGCCGAGAACAACCGCGGTTCCAATCCTTCTCGTCATCACGCTGGGCTGGCTCCCGCCCTTGAGCGTCCAGGCCCAGGAGAGCGCCATCGAGTTCAACCGCGACATCCGGCCGATCCTCTCGGAGAACTGCCTGGCCTGTCACGGACCAGATCGCGCCGCTCGCAAGGCCGATCTCCGTCTCGATCGCCGCGAGGTGGCGATCGACGCCGCCGCGATCGTGCCTAACGATCCCGGAGCCAGCGAACTGGTCGCGCGGATCGAGACCGACGATCCCACCCAGCTCATGCCTCCGCCGAAATCGAACAAGAAGCTGACCACCGCCCAAAAGGAACTGCTCAAGCGTTGGATCGCGGCCGGGGCCGAGTATCAGCCGCACTGGTCGTTCATACCACCGAAGCGCCCGGTGCCGCCGCCGGTCAAGAATGAGTCATGGGTCCGCAATCCGATCGACCGGTTCATCCTCAACGAGCTCGATAAGCACGGCCTGACGCCCGCTCCCGAAGCCGATCGTCGGACCCTGGCCCGCCGGCTCAGTCTCGACCTGACCGGACTGCCCCCCGAGCCCGCGCTGGTCGAGGCGTTCGTCAAGGACGGCGCCCCCGACGCCTACGAGGAGCTCGTCGATCGACTCATGGCCACCCCCCAGTGGGGCGAGCATCGGGGCCGTTACTGGCTCGACGCTGCGCGATATGGTGATACACACGGGATTCATATCGACAACTATCGCGAGATCTGGTCGTACCGCGACTGGGTCATCAACGCCTTCAACCGGAACCTGCCGTTCGACACGTTCACGACCGAGCAGCTTGCCGGTGACCTGCTCCCCGGCGCCACGCTCGAACAGAAGATCGCCTCGGGTTTCAATCGCTGCAATATCACGACGAATGAAGGCGGCTTGATCGAGGAGGAATACCTTGTGCTCTACACCCGCGACCGGACCGAGACGTTCTCGCAGGTCTGGCTCGGCCTGACGGCCAGTTGCGCGGTCTGCCACGACCACAAGTTCGACCCGCTTAGCCAGAAGGAGTTTTACGAGCTGGCGGCATTCTTCAACAACACGACCCAGCGTGGGGGCGACGGCAACATCAAGGACACGCCGCCCACTTTGTTCATCCCAGCGTCGATAGATCGTGACCGCTGGAGCGTGCTCGAAGGAGCGCTCGCCGACGCCCGGCAGCGGCTCGAGTCGCGGAAGGCGTCGGCCCGTCCCGAGTTCGATGGCTGGCTGAAGACCGCGACCCCTGAATCGCTCGCCAGTTACGACCCTACCGCCGGCCTCCGACTGCGGGCCCGGCTCGATCGCTGGGACCCGTCCAAGGGCGTGGGCTTGGCGGCGGCAAATCGCTCCGAAGCCGTGTCCGATCGGCTCGAGATCGCCGATGCCGGCAACTTCGAGAAGGAGCAGGCGTTCTCGTTCGGAGCATGGGTCAAGCTTCCCAAGCGCGACATCACCGGTGCGGTCGTCGCCCGGATGGACGACCAGCACGACTATCGTGGCTGGGACCTCTGGATCGAGAATGGCAAGGTAGGGACCCACATCATCCATAAGTGGCAGGACGACGCCCTGAAGGTCGTTGCCAATGCCGCCCTCAAGCCGGGTCAGTGGAACCATGTGTTCATCACCTACGATGGTTCAGCCAAGGCGGCGGGGGTATCGATCTACGTCAACGGCGAGCGCCAGTCGGCCGCACCACAGGTCGATACCCTCAAGGGGTCGATCCGTACCGATGTCCCCCTGAAAGTGGGCCAGCGGCATACTTCCTCGAAGCTGGACGTCGTGCCGATCCATGGGCTGCGGCTCTATGACCGGCTGCTTGACGCCGCCGAGGTCGAGCGGCTTGCTGGGGTCGTTCGGGCGCTCCAGGTGGTTTCGAAACCGGCCGACAAGCGGACCCCAGCCGAGACCGACGCGCTTTTCGCGTGGTGGCTGCCGAACCTCGACGGGCCCACCCGCGAGGTTCGCGCCGGGCTGGCTCCGCTGGAAAAGGAAGAAGCGTCGATCAAGGCCCGGGGAACGCTGGCCCATGTAATGAACGAGCGGTCCGAGCCGGCGATGGCTTATGTCCTGTTCCGGGGCGACTACGACAAACGGAGGGATCAGGTCAAGGCTGATACCCCCGACGTCCTGCCGCCGCTTCCCAGCGGCGAGCCGCGAAACCGTCTGGCACTGGCGCGCTGGCTTCTCGAGTCCGGACCATCCACTGACGGCCCGGGTGACGGTCAACCGGTACTGGCAAGAGCTCTTCGGGGCGGGGATCGTCCGCACCACCGGCGATTTCGGCGCCACCGGCGAAGCCCCCAGCCATCCCGAGCTACTCGACTGGCTCGCCGTCGAGTTTCGCGAAGGCGGGTGGGACATCAAGAAGTTCTATCGTTTGCTGGTGACTTCGGCGACGTATCGACAGGCATCGGTCGTCACCCCTGAGAAGCGTGAGAAGGACGCGCAGAACCACCTGGTCTGCGCGGGCCTCGGTTCCGCATGGACGCCGAGGTCGTGCGTGACTACGCCCTGGCCGCCAGCGGTCTGCTGGTCGAGACTCTGGGCGGGCCGAGCGTCCGGCCGTATCAGCCCGACGGGGTCTGGGAAGCGGTGGCGATGCCGGGGAGCAATACCCGCGATTATCGCCGCGACAGCGGTGCCAAGCTTTATCGACGCAGCCTCTACACGTTCTGGAAGCGATCCGCGCCGCCGGCGTCGATGGAAATTTTCAATGCTCCGTCGCGCGAGACCTGCACCGTGCGCCGCGAGCGGACGAACACGCCGCTACAGGCCCTGGTGACCCTGAACGATCCCCAGTTTGTCGAGGCCGCGCGACGTCTTGCCGAACGGACCCTCAAGGAGGGTGGTGACTCGACCGCCAGCCGGCTTGACTTCCTCTCCGGCCGGCTCCTGGCCCGCCCGTTCCGTCCCGAGGAGGTCCGAGTGGCCGAGGACTCACTCGCTAACCTGCTCGCGTACTACCGCGACCACGCCAAGGACGCCGCCGTGCTCGTCGCCGTCGGCGAGTCGAAGCCCGACGCACAGCTTGACCCGGTGTTGCTGGCGGCCTGGACCATGCTGTCGAACGAGCTTCTGAATCTGGACGAAGCACTGAACAAGTGAGAGCAAATCGTGCCTTGTAGGGTGGATACCGCCCACCATCTGCCCGTCGCCCATCCTGGGGAGCTAGGGGGCGGGGTTCAGCCTACGAGGAGAAATCCCAAAGCAAGCCGGTCGGAGGGTCGAGCTCACATGAACCCGTTCCATGAATACATCCGTTACGAGACCCGCCGGCAGTTCCTGAGCCAGGGGGCCAATGCCGTCGGCTGGGCCGCGCTGGCGTCGCTCTGTGGGATCGGCCGCGCGAGCCTGGGCGCCGCCACGCCCGGTGAAACGGCGACGACTCCAGCCGATCCGCTGCCGGGTCTGGCGCATTTCGCCCCCAAGGCCAAGCACGTCATCTACCTGCACATGGTCGGTGGTCCGTCGCAGCTCGACCTGTATGATTACAAGCCGAAGATGGGCGAATGGTTCGACAAGGATCTTCCCGACTCGGTGCGGATGGGCCAGCGACTGACGACGATGACCAGCGGTCAGAAACGGTTCCCTATCGCCCCCTCAAAGTTCAAGTTCGAGCAGCGCGGTCAGAGCGGGATGTGGGTCTCGGAGGTCCTGCCGCACACGGCTAAAATGGTTGATGACCTTTGCTTTATCCGTAGCATGAACACCGAGGCGATCAACCACGAGCCGGCGATCACCTATATGCAGACCGGCAACCAGATCACGGGGCGGCCGTGCCTTGGGGCGTGGGTCTCGTATGGTCTGGGCTCGTTGAACAACAATTTACCCACGTTTGTGGTGCTGGTCGCCAAGCCGAGGAACACCGAGCAGATCCAGGCGATCTCGGCCCGCCTCTGGCAGTCGGGATACCTCCCCGGCGAGCACGCCGGGGTCTCGTTCCGATCGGGAGGCGACCCGATCCTGTTCATCAATAACCCGTCGGGTGTACCGGCCGAGGTTCGCCGGCGCACGCTCGACGGCCTCCGCGCTCAACGAGATGACCTACGACGCCGTGGGCGACCCCGAGACCCACACCCGGATCGAGCAGTACGAGCTGGCCTTCCGGATGCAGTCGAGCGTTCCCGAGCTGACCGACATTTCCGGCGAGACCGAGGCGACCCACGCCCTCTACGGCGAGGATGCCAAGAAGCCCGGCACCTTTGCCCACTCGGCGCTGTTGGCGCGTCGGATGGTCAAGCGCGGGGTCCGGTTCATCCAGATCTATCACAACAACTGGGACCACCACGGCAACCTCGTCGGTCGGATGGCCGACCAGTGCAAGGATGTGGACCAGCCGTGCCATGGTCTGATCCAGGACCTCAAGAATCGGGGCCTGCTCGACGAGACGCTCGTCATCTGGGGGGGCGAGTTCGGCCGGACGATCTACTCTCAGGGCGGGCTCTCGCACGAGAACTACGGCCGCGACCATCACCCACGCTGCTTCACGATGTGGATGGCCGGCGGCGGCTCACGGCCCGGGACGGTCTACGGCGAGACCGACGAGTTCTCGTACAACATCACCAAGGACCCGGTCCACATCCGCGACTTCCACGCAACGGTGCTCCACCTGCTCGGTTTCGACCACCGACGCTTCACCTACCGCCACCAAGGGCTCGATCAGAAGCTGACCGGCGTCGAGCCGGCTCGGGTCATCAAGGAGCTGATGGCGTGACGAGATCCGTTGGTGTTGCTGTGCTCGTGCTCCTGATCGGAACGTGGTTTTCGACACCACTCCGCACTTGCCTCGCCCAGGGGACCGCCGACGATTACAAGCGGGCCGACACCCTTCGCCAGCGGCTCCGCGGTAAGGTCGTCGGTGGCCGTGTCGAGCCGCAATGGCTGAGCGACGGCCATCGCTTCTGGTATCGAGCCGATCGGCCCGGAGAAACGCACGAGTTCATCCTTGTCGATGCGGAAGCGGCGACCAGGCACCTGGCCTTCAATCACGCCCGGCTCGCGGAAGCCCTGTCGCGCGTCACTGGAACGCCGCGTGACCCCGCGCACCTCACGATCGACCGGATCGGTCTCGATGGAAACGGGCCGGAAGCCCTCTTGACCTTCGAGTCTGACGGCAAAGCCTGGCGGTTCCACTCCGATACAGGCGTTTTGGAGACGGTGCCCCGCCCGGCACCGCCGCCCCGGTCCGTCCCTCCGCGTCGGTTTCGCGGTGGCGGCCGGCGCCGTTCGAGCCGGCACGAGGAGGAGTCGCCCGACGGCCGGTTCGTCGCGCTATTGAAGAACCACAACGTCGAGCTGCGCGACAACATCACCGGCGAGTCGTTCCCGCTCTCGGCCGAGGGGACCGAGGCTGACGGTTACGAATCGGGACTCCACTGGGCCCCCGACTCGTCCCGGCTGGTGGCCCTCCGCACTCGAGGCGGCGATCGGCACACTGTTCACCTGATCGAATCAACCCCTTCGGACCAGCTTCAGCCCAGGCTTCATGCGTTCGAGTACCTCAAGCCCGGCGACAAGGTACCGGTCCCGAGCCCTCATCTCTTTGAGGTCGCCAACCGCCGCGAGATCGCGATCGCCGACACGCTCTTTCCCAACCCCTGGAGCCTGGAGGACGTCGCCTGGTCGGCCGACTCGTCGCGGTTCACGTTTCTGTACAACCAGCGTGGGCACCAGGTCGTGCGGATCATCGCCGTTGATGCCGCCGACGGCGCCGCGTCGGCCATCGTCGAGGAGACGAGCCCGACGTTCGTTGACTACTCCCAGAAGATGTTCCGGCACGATCTGGCCGAAACCGGCGAGATCGTCTGGGCCTCGGAGCGCGACGGCTGGAATCACCTCTATCTGTATGACGGCAAGACGGCGCCCTCAAGAACCAGGTCACGCGCGGCAACTGGCTGGTGCGCGGGGTCGATCTCGTCGACGAGGCGAAACGGCAGGTCTGGTTCCGCGCGGGAGGCATCCACCCGAACCATGATCCGTATCAGATCGACTACGCCCGAGTCAACCTTGACGGCACCGGCCTCGTCGTCCTGACCGAGGGGGATGGATCGCACGAGGCTGTCCTCTCGCCCGACCGGCGCTACGTGATCGACACATATTCCCGCGTCGATCAGCCGCCGGTGGTCGAGCTGCGGCGGACCGAGGATGGCCGGCTCGTTTGCGAGCTCGAACGCGCCGACGCCTCGGCGCTCGAAAGTGCCGGCTGGCGTCGGCCCGAGCGGTTCGTCGCCAAGGGGCGCGACGGCACGACCGACATCCACGGTGTGGTCTATCGTCCGGGCCGGTTCGACGCCACGCGAAAGTACCCGGTCGTCGAGCTGATCTACGCCGGTCCGCAAGGGGCGTTCGTTCCCAAGCGATTCGCTCCCGTCCAGCCGGGTCAGGAGCTGGCGGAGCTTGGGTTCATCGTGGTCCAGATCGACGGCATGGGGACGAACTGGCGGTCGAAGGCGTTCCACGACGTCTGCTGGAAGAACCTGGCCGACGCCGGTTTCCCCGACCGGATCGCCTGGCTGAAGGCGGCGGCTGCGCACGACCCGCGCTCGACCTGACGCGAGTGGGCATCTACGGCGGATCGGCGGGGGGCCAGAACGCGCTGGCGGCCCTGCTTTTTCACGGCAACGTCTACAAGGCCGCCGTGGCCGACTGTGGCTGCCATGATAATCGGATGGACAAGATCTGGTGGAACGAGGCGTGGATGGGCTGGCCGATCGGCCCCGAGTACGCGGCGAGCTCGAACGCCGTGAACGCCCACAAGCTCCGGGGCAAGCTCCTGCTGACCGTCGGCGAGCTCGACCGCAACGTCGATCCGGCCTCGACCATGCAGGTGGTCCACGCCCTGATCGCCGCCGGCAAGGACTTCGAGCTTGTCGTCTTCCCCGGCGCTGGCCATGGTGCCGGCAGTAGCCCTTACGGCGAGCGCCGCCGGCGTGATTTCTTCGTCCGCCACCTGCTCGGTGTCGAGCCTCCCGACCGAAACGCCTCGCCCTCGCCCGATTCGAGCCCGGATCGTTCCTAGCCCTGGCCAGGCGTGGTCTGGCATGTCGCTTGCACAGGTTCACCGGGGTTCCGCCCGCTCGGTCTCGATCATCCCCTTCACCGGGAGAACAGCGATCATGCCACAGGTTGACTTTGGTGAGTACAGCGTGCAACCCGGCCACCACGAAGAGGGCGAATACACCAAGCGGCTCGAGCACTTCACCAGCCAGGTTCCCTCGGGGGTTTACCTGAGTCTGGCCTTCGGCGCGGTGGGTCTATCGGCCCTGCTTTATGCGACGGGCCGCAAGTCCGCCGGCATCTTCGTCGGCCACTGGGCACCCACGATCCTGATGGTGGGTATGTATAACAAGATGGTCAAGGTCCTTGGATCGGAATAGCCCGGACTTCCGCGATGATCGCCCTGATCGTTACTGTCGCGCCAGGCTGAAATTCAGACCGGCAAGCGATTGGTTCTGGAAGTCGACCTGGTAGTTGATCTCGTTGAGTTGTCGGCCGTCGGTGGGCTGGACCGGGCGTGCGTTGGGGAGGAATCCCGAGGCGTTGGCCACCTGTTCGTACTGTTGAAGCTGGGCGTAGTCGAGGGTAATCGGCGACGCGTACACGACCCAGTTGACCACCTGCGACAGCGGCGGCGTGGTGAGCGATCCCTGGAAGTACCAGCCCATCGTACTGTCGGGGAGCAGGCCGTCCAGATTGATCGGCTGGCTGATGGTCGTGCTCGTATTCGGACGGGTCAGCGTGGGTGTGAGCGCAGTTCAAGATCGGGTCGAGCGCGTCATTATGCGGGCCGAGCTTGAGGAAGACCGCCAGGACTGTCAAGGCTCCCCCCGCGCTCTGGTTCACGAAATGCTGCTCCATCGTGTACGCCTGGCCGTTGACGACATTCTCCGATGGGTCATGGTAGTGGAACTGGGTCAGTGTGAACGGCTGGCCGTCGAGCGTGATGGTGTTACGATTCTCGCTGGGAAGATTGACCTTGATCTCGTGGCCGGTGTTCACGATCGACGCCGGCACGGTTGGCCCGTAGTGAACGCTCAGGACCTGGCTGAGATCGATCGGCGCGGACGTGATATTGATCGGCGATTCGAAGGGCAACAGCCCCGATGGCGCGACGGTTGACCAGAACGGGGGCCCCACCGGTCCGTTCGCGGGGTCGCTGTTGCCGGTCTTGAAGTTCCAGGATGACGAGGTATACGGCTGGCCGGTCGCTGGATCGATGGCGTACGACCCTTGCGGCGGCGTGCTCGCGAAGGTGGGCGTGATCTGCGCGAAGCGTCGCGGCGTCACCTCGCGGACGACGTACGGGCCGTCCGCGCGGATCGCGAACCGGTAAAAACCGCCGGCCTGGCTCACGGTTCGATTCACCACGCTCCCGGTGCCGTCGATCAGTTGCACCTGCACGTGGGAGAGGCCACGTCCGTTGCTGGCGTTGGTCACGCGCCCCTGAATCGTCCCCAGGATCGGCATCGGCGCGATGTGCCCCCATGCCTCGATCCCTCGATCGTGAATGTGACCCATCGTGGCGAGTGACGGGCTCGCCGACCCCTGCAAGACCCGCCGACTTTCGAGCGCATCGTAATGCGGCGCGAACGCGTGCCCGCGCGTTTCGCGACGGGGGCGGCGCGGGCACGATCGAATCACTTCCCATCGCATCGGATGGTACACCACACGACCTCTCGGTTGCCGATCTTTGGAGAGTGGGCATCGCCCACCAGGCGCGTTCAGAAGATGAGGGGCGTCGTCGACTCGACGATCCGCTCGTTGGGAGTCTAATACATTCCCGAGCGAGAGGCCTCAAATGGTCCAGTCGGCGATGTAGTTCTGGCGTCGACTCTGGTTTTCCCGGATGAGGTCGGCGAAGGTCCTGGTGTCGACGATCGCGGAGATGGCCTCGCGGACTTCTCCCCAGAAGCCGAAGAAGGGACACTCCCCGTGGAACTCGCATTCCCTGGGTTGTGACTGGCTCACGCAATCGACCGGCGCGATCGGCCCGTCGACGAACCGGAGGACTTCGCCGAGGGTGATCTCGTCGGCCGGCCGCGCCAGTCGGTATCCCCCCTCCGCCGCGCCAGCTCTGCACGAAACCACCCCCCTTGAGCTGGTTGAGGATCGATTCGAGAAACCGGGGCGGGATCTTCTCGCGCTCGGCGATATCGCCGATCTTCATGGGTTTCGCGTCGGTATGTTCGGCCAGGGCGTAGATCGCCCGCAAGGCGTAGTAGCACTTCGAGGAAACATTCATGAGCCGACACACCTACTCTGGCGGAGTGCCCGTCGGAAGTGCCTCAGCTCTTGCTCGCGTGGCACGAGAACGTCTCCCAGAAGGGCAACAGGATCTTCCACACCGGATCGTCTTCCTTGAACGGGCGGGGCGACCGCAGGATCAGCACCTCGGTTTTCCGCGACTCGGGACAGTACCACCGGAAGACCTCCAGGTGGGTCGTCAGCTCCCGGCGGGTCGCGAAGGGATCGAAGCCGTCGAAGTCAACCGAGCGCCGGGTGACGGGATGCCCCGATCTCTCGGTCTGGTGATCCTCGCCCACCTCGATCCGGATCTTCGCCGGGTCGAACCGGCCTCGGTAGAGCCCGCCGTCGTAGGTGCGCAGGGCTTTGGTCAGATCCTCGCGGCTCGACAGGACGTCGCCGTCAAGCTGATAGAGAACGGGATAGGACCAGAATTCCGGGGATTTCGCATCGAACCAGCCGGGCGGGAACCGGACCTGGAGTTCCCCGCGCCAGGGAAGCTCGCGCGCCCAGGGCGGTGGGTAGGCGTGATCCTCGCTCCGCCAGCCTTTCGGGAGGTCAAGCTTCGCGGACTCCGCCGCGGTCGCGGCGGTCGTCAGGGCCAGCACCGTCATCGACGCGAATCCGACCACCAGAACTGCCGCTTTCATCGCGATCCTCCGGCGGATTCCAGGGCGCCATGGGCGTCCACGGTCAGGGTTGCGGCCAGGGACAGGATAGCCCGGTACGTCACCCTCGACAAGCGGGTCCCCGACGGCGCGGGCCAAGGCCGTAAGCGTCAGGGGGCGGTCGAAGCTTCTTCCTCCTCGACCGTCCGGCTGCGCTGCAAGGCCTCGTCGCCGCGGTGGGCGAGGCCGCCCGGCTGGTGGAGCGGTACGCGGGCCGGCTGAAGCGCCAGGCGGCGAATCCGATCGGGGGCGCGATGGCGCCAGACCGTCCGGTAGTGTTCGCCCAGAAGCTCGAAGCCGAGCTTGCTCCACCAGGTCGGGAAGACGCCAGGGCGCCAGTGGGCCTCGATCCGGAACGAGATATCGCCGGTGGCGTGGTCCTTCGCCAGGAGAAACCACTCGAAGCCGCGCTCGATATGGCCGGCGAGCGTGTCGTATCGGAAACCAAAGAGTGTGGTGCCGTGCTCGACCTCGTCGCGGACCTCGCGCACCCGGACTCCGCCCAGGAAGTGGAGACCCATCACCTTCAGCTCCAGCAGCATGTCGCGGCCGACCAGGGGTGCATCGGGGTCGAAGTGGCCGACGACGATCCGGGGGTCGGAGAAGTCGTAATGGATGATCGCCTGGCGAGCCCGGACGAACAGACCGTCGTGGACCGGTGGTCCTTCCGGCTCACGGCCGATCGAAGCGTGGTCGCCGTCGATCGTCCAGCCGTTTTCCCGGGTCATCGACTCCAGGGGCTCGTCGAAGTTGACCGGGCGGTCGCGCAGCTCGGCCAGGTAGTCGCGGAGCTCATCCTCGGACCAGCCGTGTCCGAACCGCCATCGCGACATGGCTTCAAACCCCCGTGGCCGAGGCAGTGGTGGCGCCCGGGAAGGTGGCGCATCGGATTCGGGCCGATCCTCCGCACATTCGCAGACCTTGCGGGTCCGGACCCGGATGGGCTCGACAATCGTGCCGCCGCAGGCCTCGGCGACCCGCTCGATGAACCTGATCCAGCAGCGCGACTGAAGCTGCTTGCCCAGGACCAGGTAGCCCAGGTAGTTGAGCAGGCCACTGGCTCGGGTCCGGCTCAAGATCCGGAACGTCAGCCGACCACGGTCGTCGCGCCCGGCGCCGAAGGTGATCCGCCCGGCCTCGGGATGGCCCTTCAGGGTCCGAAGCGTCAGGCTGCGCTCGTCGGTATGAACGACCCGGACCTTGCAGCGGCCCCGCAGCGCGATGCGGATCACGAGCTCGTCACCGACTTCCAGCGGCGGCTTCTTCACCACCTCGCGGCTCTTGCCCTTGTCCTTGCCCTTGCGTCCGCGTCTGCTCCGCTCGAAGACCGCGGTCTCGGGAGGGGCGAACTCCTCGAAACGTGCGCGGATCATATAACCGATCTGTTCCGGCTGGCAGGTGGCGCGGTCGATCACGGCCGAATAGTCGCGCTCCAGAAGCGGCCCCGCGCCCTGCGCCGCGCAGACAACCTCCGCGAGGTCGCGCTGGACCTCGGTTCCAACTCTTGCTCCTGCTGGGCTCATCACCCGCGTCCTCCCCGATCCGATCTCGCGGTGCGCAACGGGGCGGTAGGTCACGTTCGCACCACGAACGCCGGGAGGAATCTCTTGCAAAGCTCGGGCCGTCGGGCGACTTCCCTTGCTGGCTTATCTCGCCTTGTGGGCCCGATACCGGCGGATCAGGGCGTTGGTCGAGCTATCGTGGCCCAGCGCGGGCTCGGCCGGGCTTTCGAGCTCGGGGATGATCCGCTTGGCCAGGACCTTGCCAAGCTCGACGCCCCACTGGTCGAACGAATCGATGTTCCAGATCACTCCCTGGGTGAAGACGCTGTGCTCATACAGCGCGATCAGGGCGCCGAGGACCTCGGGGGTGAGCTCGTCGGCAAGCAGGACGTTCGAGGGGCGGTTGCCGGGAAAGGTCCGATGGGGAACGAGCCAGTCGGGCGTCCCCTCGGCCTTGACCTCATCAGCGGTCTTGCCGAAGGCGAGGGCCTCGGCCTGAGCGAAGACGTTCGACATCAGGATATCGTGGTGCTCGCCCAGCGGGTTGAGCGACCGGCAGAAGCCGATGAAGTCGCACGGGATCAGCCGCGTCCCCTGGTGAATGAGCTGGTAGAACGAGTGCTGGCCGTTCGTCCCCGGCTCGCCCCAGAAGATCGGGCCGGTCGCGTAGTTGACGGGCTTGCCGTCGAGCGTGACCGACTTGCCGTTGCTCTCCATGGTCAACTGCTGAAGATAGGCGGGGAATCGCTTCAAATACTGATCATAAGGCAGGACGGCGACCGTCTCCGCGCCGAGGAAGTCGGTGTACCAGAGGGTCAGCAGGCCCATCAGGACGGGGAGGTTCTTCTCGAAGGACGTGGTGCGGAAGTGCTCGTCCATGGCGTGGAAGCCGTCGAGAAGCTTGCGGAAGTTCGCCGGGCCGACGGCGAGCATCGTCGAGAGCCCGATGGCCGAATCCATCGAGTACCGACCGCCGACCCAGTCCCAGAAGCCGAACATGTTCGCGGTGTCGATCCCGAACTTGCGGACCTCCTCGGCGTTGGTCGAGACGGCGACGAAGTGCCTGGCGACGGCCGATTCGTCGCCGCCCAGCCCCGCGAGCAGCCACGCCCGCGCGGTGTGGGCGTTGGTCATGGTCTCGAGGGTCGTGAACGTCTTGGACGAGACGATGAACAGGGTCTCGGCCGGGTCGAGGTCGATCGTCGCCTCGGCGAAGTCGGTCCCGTCGACGTTCGAGACGAACCGGAACGTCAGGTGCCGATCGCTGTAATGTTTCAATGCCTCGTACGCCATCACCGGGCCGAGGTCCGAGCCGCCGATCCCGATATTCACCAGGTTCTTGATCCGTTTCCCCGTGTGGCCGGTCCACGCGCCGGAGCGTACCCGGTCGGCGAACCCGGTCATCTTGTCGAGCACGGCGTGGACCTCAGGAACGACGTCGACGCCATCGACGACGATCTTCGCGTCCCGAGGGGCTCGCAGGGCGACGTGCAGGACCGCGGCCCTCCGTGATGTTGATCTTCTCGCCCGAGAACATCGCCGCGATCCGCTCGCTCAGTCCCGATTCGTGGGCCAGTCGCACAAGCAGCTTGAGGGTCTCGTCGGTGATCCGGTTCTTCGAGTAGTCGAGGAACAGGCCGGCGGCCTCGGCGTTCAGGCGTTCGCCCCGTTTGGGGTCGTCGGCGAAGAGCTGGCGGAGGGGAAGGTCGCGGACCTGCGGGAAATGCGCCTCGAGCGCCTTCCACGCGGGACGGCTGGTCAGCGGAACGGGAGGGTTCGTGATCGACATCGGGGTCTGTCTCCTCGTCTCGAGGCGTCGCAAACGCGGGTCCGGCCGGCCGCCCGTTTTCCGGGACGTCGGGGCAAACCTGATCGCGGGCTCCAGGACCGATGCCCCGGCGCCGGGACAACCACATTGCCACGAAGCCGCGCGTCGAGCAAGATGCTCGCCCCGCTCCGCCCGTTCCGGCGGCGCGCGACCCGGGCCTCGAAACTCTCGTTTTCTTTTACAATATCATATTCTAAAATTTTGAATTTAGAAGATTTTTCACATTTGCATTAAGCATCAGGCGAAGACCTCCCGGACCACCCGGCCGGCGACGTCGGTCAGGCGGAAGTCGCGGCCGCTGTAGCGGTAGGTCAGCCGCTCGTGGTCGAGGCCCAGCAGGTGCAGGATCGTGGCGTGGAGGTCGTGCATGTGGACCTTGTCCTGCACGGCCTTGTGGCCGAGCTCGTCGGTCGCGCCGAAGGCGAAGCCGGGCTTGACGCCGCCGCCGGCGAGCCAGACGGTGAACCCGTCGGGGTCGTGGTCGCGGCCGGTGCCGTTCTTCTCGGCGTAGGGGGTCCGGCCGAACTCGCTGCCCCACCAGACGAGCGTGTCTTCGAGCAGTCCGCGCCGCTTCAGGTCGGCCAGGAGCCCGGCGATCGGCCGGTCAACGGCGCGGGCGTGGTCGCCGTGCTTGGGGAGGTTCGAGTGCTGGTCCCAGGCGGGGTTGGCGGTGCTGTCGCCGTAGGTCACCTGGACGAACCGGACGCCCGCCTCGCAGAGCCGCCGGGCCAGCAGGCACTGCCGGCCGAAGTTGTCGGTCGCGGGGGTCGCCGATCCCGTAAAGCGCCTGGGTCTCCTTGGACTCGTCGCGCCAGGTCGAGCACGCTCGGGGGCGTGGCCCTGCATCCGCCAGGCCAGCTCGTACGACGCGACGACCGCCTCCAGCTCGGAGTCGCCGGGGTTCCGGCGGAGCTGCTCGGCGTTGAGCCGCGGAGCAGGTCGAGCTGGCGCCGCTGGGCGGCTCGGCGAGAGGCGCGGATTGGTCAGGTTGCGGATGGTCGCCTGCGCGGCGGGGCCGCCGGCCTTGCCCAGCGCGCGTCCCCTGGTAGATCGCCGGCAGGAACGCGTTGCCGTAGTTCCGCGCCCCGCCGTTGCCGGCCGACGGCGCGATCGAGACGAAGCCGGGGAGGTTCGCGTTCTCGGTCCCCAGGCCGTAGAGCACCCACGAGCCCATCGACGGCCGGATGTTGGTCGACGCCCCGCAGTGCAGGAACAGGGTCGCCGGCCCGTGCGCCACGCCCTCGGTGTGCATCGAGTGGATGAAGCAGAGGTCGTCGACGTGCCGGTTGATCTCGGGGAACAGGTCCGAGGCCCACCGCGCCGCATTCGCCGTGCTGCGCGAACTTCCAGAGCGGCTTCATGACCCGCTGCGACGACCCCCGCATGCCGGTGTTGGCCAGCACGCGGGCGTCGTCGAAGGCCAGCATCTTGCCGTCGGCCTTGCTCGAGCCGCGGCTTGTAGTCGAACGAATCGACCTGGCTGACCCCGCCCTGCATGAACAGGAAGATCACCCGCTTGGCCCGCGGCGGGATATGCGGCGGCCGGGGCGCCAGCGGGTCGGCTCGAACGACGGACCGACTCGGCGACCGCCTGCTCGGCCGCCAGCGCCGCCAGGGCCAGGTAGCCGAATCCACAACCGGCGGTCTTCAGCAGGTCGCGGCGGCGAATCGGAAGGTTCATCGAGCGTCTCCCCGGCTGAGGTCTGGTGATCGGGCTGTCCATTCAACTCTCGGGTCGGGTGGATAATGACCACCCGTCATTTATGAAATCAGTTAACATAACGAAAATCAATCGAGGCAAACAGCGTCTGAAACAGTGGGCCCAGCCCTCCTCGTCTGACCGGACCTCGCCTGTCACGTCTCCGCCTCCGTCTCCGTCTCCGTCGGCTTTTTCTTCCCGGCGTCCGGGCCTTGAGGCTCCCGGCGCACGAAGCCGAGCGCATGCGGGCCTCGGAGGCGCTGGGTCGGCGGCCGAGGGTCAGGCGGAAGGCGCGCTCGACCCGGGCGGCGTCGTCGGTGATCGGCTCGGCCAGAAGCCGGCGGGCGGCCGACCGGGCCTGGTCGATGACGAACGGGTGGTTCATCATCGAAGAGCGCCTGGGGCGCGACGGTGCTGACGTTGCGGCGGCCGACGACCAGGCTGGGGTCGGCGAAGTCGAAGACCTCGAACAGCTCGGGCAGAGCGTTGCGGAAGACCGGGCCGATAGACGCTCCGCCGGGTGTCGTCGCCGCTGATAGCCATAGTCGGCGGCCAGGTCGGTCGGGAAGCTCGGGCCTCCCATCCTCGGGATCGAGCCGGCCGCTGACCGTCAGCATCGTGTCGCGCAGGCACTCGGCGTCGAGCCGGCGCCGGTTCGCCCGCCAGAGGAGCCGGTTCTCCGGATCGTCGGCCAGGCCGCGGGGATCGTCGCCGGCGCTCAGGCGGTAGGTCCGCGACAGGACGATCCGGCGCACCAGCGTCTTGACCGACCAGCCCTCCTCCATGAACCGGACGGCCAGGTCGTCGAGCAGCTCGGGATGCGAGGGAGTCTCGCCGGTCGTGCCGAAGTTGTCGGCGGTCCGCACCAGCCCCGCGCCGAAGAGCCAGTGCCAGACCCGGTTGACGATGACCCGGGCCGTCAGCGGGTTGGTCTCGCGCCGTCAGCCAGGCGGCCAGCTCGCGCCGGCCGCTCTCGTTGCTGGAGAAGACCGGCGGCTCGCGCCCGGGTCGCGACCTGGAGGAAGCCGCGGGGGACCGGCTCGCCCAGGGTATGCACGCTGCCGCGGATATGGACCTTGATGTCCTCGCTCTCGGGCTGCTCGATGACCGACATCGCCCGCTCGCGCGCCGGCCCGGCCGTTTCGAGCCGCTTCAGCTCGGCTTCCATCCGCTTCAGTTTCTCGTCCGCTTTCGATCCGGCCACCCTGGGCGCGTCGGCCTCGTCCCGCGCGGATCGACCGGCAGGAACTGGACGGCGTCGGCGATGACGTGGCCGTTGGTCCCCTCGTTCGAGATCAGCACGTAGCCCTGGCCGCTGGGCTCGAACCGGAACCGGCCGAGCGAGACGAACCGGCCGTCGATCGGCGGCTCGGACCGCATGTTGATCGAGCTGGTCGTCTCGCCATCGGCGCTGAAGACCGTCACCGGCACCGCGGCGGCTCGGCTCGATCCCGGCGTGTAGGCGAGCCGGACCTCGTAGGTCCCGGCCGCGGGCAGATCGGGCTGGAAGGTCAGCGTCTTCTCGCCCTTGCGCTCGTCGTCAGTCGTGGACGTAACCGCTTCCGATGTAATAGCTCGACGATCGCGAATCTGTCCAGACGCCGACCTTGCGCGCCTGGGCGTCGTCCACGACGATGCCCGGCAGGTCGCCGCGATCGACAGGGCCCCTCGCTTGATGGCCGACGCCCGCGCGCCTTGCGCGCGGTCTTGATCCGGGCCTCGAGCGCGGCGACCGCCGTTTCGTGCGCCTTCAGGACGCAGCTTCCTGGTCGGGCTCGACGGGCAGCGGGCAGATCGAGCCACTTCGAGACGTTGGCGTGCTCCAGCGACTTGGCGTTCCGCAGGATGCCGGCCAGGGCGTAATAGTCGCGGGTCGGGATCGGGTCGAACTTGTGGTCGTGGCAGCGGGCGCAGCCGATCGTCTGGGCCAGGAACGCCTTGCCGATCGTGTCGAGCTGCTCGTCGACGACGTCCATGCGAAGCTGGGCCTTGTCCTGCTCTTCGAGGTTCGTGTTGCCCAGGACCAGGAACGTGGTCGCGATCCGTCGCCCGACGCTGCTCCTCGGTGCTCGACGCGTCGCGGGCAGCAGGTCGCCGGCGATCTGCTCGCGCGATGAACCGGTCGAAGGGCACGTCGGCGTTGAAGGCGTCGATGACGTAGTCGCGATACCGCCAGGCTTCCTTGAAGACCAGGCCCCGCAAGGTGAGCGACTCGGCGAACCGGACCACGTCGAGCCAGTGCCGTCCCCAGCGCTCGCCGAACTGGGGCGAGGCGAGCAGGCGGTCGACCAGCTGCTCGTAGGCGTCGGGGGCCGGGTCGTTCACGAAGGCGTCGACCTCCTCGGGCGACGGCGGCAGGCCGATCAGGTCGAACGCAGAGCCGACGGGCCAGCGTCGGCTCGATCGGCGTCGGCCACCGGATGCAGCCCCTTCGCCTCCTGGCGCGGCCAGGATGAACCGGTCGATCTCGTCCGGCGGGCCACGATGCGTCGGCCACCGACGGGCGCGCTCGTGCCGGCGGACGGCTGATACGCCCAGAACCGGCGGCCGGCCTCGAGGTCGATCCCCGCCCGGCCCGGGGTCGACGCGGCCGAGCCCTCGCGGGGATCGGGCGCGCCCATCGCGACCCAGCGTTCGAAGTCGGCGACCACGCGATCCGGCAGCTTCCCCTTGGGCGGCATCGCCAGCCCCGTCGTGCCGCAGGGCCTCGATGATCGGGCTCTCCTCGGGCTTGCCCGGCACCACCGCCGGCACCGCTCTCGCCCCCGGCGAGCACGCCCGCGCGCGTGTCCAGCCGCAGGCCCCCCTTGCACCTTCTTGGCCGCGGCCGAATGGCACGAGTAACACTCCTGGACCAGCACCGGCCGGATCTTCTGCTCGAAGAACGCCTGCCTGTCCCCGTCGTCCCCACGCGCCGGTCCGGCCGCGACGACGAAAGCGAGGAGTGGAAGCATGGCGATCGGTCGGCGGAAGATCGGTTGCCTGTACATGTTTACGGCCTCGCCCGTCAGGTTGGCGACCCTCTCGATTTCCACGGGTGGGATTACAAGGCGGGATCAGGGTCGTTTCACCTCCATCAGAGCCGATTTCTATCGAATTGGACAGTTTTTTTCGGTTGTCCCCGACTTTGGAACCCCGCCTTCCCGGACGCCGCGAGTTCGTTCGTACGCGCCGCGAGTTCGTTCGGACGCGCCGCGAGTTCGTTTGTACGCGGCGCGAGTTCGTTCGTACGCGCCGCGAGTTCGTTCGTACGCGGCGCGCGGCCTTCCGGGCAACCGATCGTCCGGCGTAATCGCTCCAGGCGGCATGACCGACATCCGGACGGCCGGTCGAGGCGCCGGAAAGCGCGTCCGCCCTCCCATAATATCGTGATTTTGGCCCGTTCCGTGCTCAGAATCGGCGACCGGCGCACAGCAAGGCACCGGAAGTCGCCTTCGGGGCGGCTCCGGTTCCTGGGTCGTCGGTCGTTTTCGATCGGGGCGTCCGCGTCAGCGGCCGGGCGACTGGCCCGCGGACCTGCGGGCGTCGCGACGCTCCTTGAGCTTCGCCGCCCGGCGCTGGCGTCGATTGCCCGACGGCTCGTTGCCCGTCCCCGGTCGGCTCGGCGTTCGCGACGGCGTGAACGCGGGGGCGGATCTGGGTGCGAGTGAGGGCGCGGGCTGGGGTACGGCGACCGAGGGGGTTTCCCGGGCCTCGAACTGGTCGAGTTCCTCGCGATCGATCCCGTCTGCCTCGTCGGTCATCCGCGCGAACACGTCCTCGAACATCTGATCGACGTTCCGCTCGACGCGGTTGATGACGTAATCGATCCCGGCCCGCGGCACGCAGTTCCGCGGCGGCGGCTCGTCCGCGGCGGCCCACGGTCCGGCCAGGTCATTCGGATTCAGATTCAGATTCAGATTTGAATTCGGTTTCCGATTCGACTTCGTCGGTCGCGGCTCGCGACCGGATCGGAGCCGTAGTAACTCAGCATGCGTCCAGCGAAAGTCGCGGCGGGCGTTGGTCTCATCGCGACGCAGCCGACGGGTCTCGGCGTCCTCGGTCAACGGCATGCCGTGCGTCGCCAGGTCGCGCTCGTGGGCGTCGAGCGCATTGAGCGACACCGCTTGCTCGTGACGCAGAAACGCGATCTGCCCCTTCACCAGCCGATCGAGTTTCTCGCGGTCGGTCGCCTCGGGAACCTGGTCGTGACCGTCGCGAAGAATCCTGGCGACGCCCAGGAGATCAAACGCGAGGCTGCGCTGATCTTCATTCCAGCATCCCTTGGTATCAATCGAGCGTTGCAGACCCTCCCAGCGCTCGATCAGCCAGTCGGCGCCGTGTTTGGTCCGGCGAAACCCGCGAGCGACGCGTTCGGGGTCCTTGCCGAGCCGGTTACCCAGTTGATCGGCCTCGTGGCGGCGGTCGAGGTCCCAGGCCCGGACCGCCCGCAGAATGCCGCGGCGCATGTCGGCGACGCCCTGCTCGGCGGATCGATCGAGCCGTACCGAATAGAGCGCCAGGCGTCGGACCAGCCACGCTTCATAAATCGTGGCGGGCTCGAACTCGGCCACAAGCTCCGCGAACCGCGCGGCGCAGAGCGCCTCGAACTCATCGGCCGCGGAATCGGCGGACGCCACGGCGTCGGTGGGTATGATCGCGAGATTGAGCCCATCGGTCGGCAAACCGACGGGAGTCGTGGTGGTCAACATGGCCGCGGCCTCGGTTTTGTGGTTCCGTGTCGCCTGTCGAACTGGGTGATTAGCGTAACCTGGCGAAACTATACACCATTTTCCGGAAAAAAGACGTACTCATCAAGATCGGTGGGTCTGGCGGGGATCTACCTGAATCCCCTGGTGATAAGGCGGCCCACGAAATCGCGCCCGGTGGCGCGGTCGTCTCGCCACCAGGGACGGCAAGATCGTCGGCGAACGATCGGACTTCGCGACGACCGCGGTCAGCCTCTCCCTTGTTGCCTGGCCGGACGTTGGCCATGAGCCGACCCGTCGATGTCGCATCGATGGCTCCTGTTGGCGGTCGCGGGAGTGAGACCCTTCATCGTCGAGGAAGTCCACCGGAGCCTTGACGGTCCATGAGTCGAGTCCCCCTGGTGTGAATCGCATCGCGATATCAGTCTCCGCGATCGGAACATCACAATGTCCGGGTGCGGGGGCTGTTGGTGTGAGCCTGTGAGCCATCTTTTGGAGATTTTACTTGCGGCTGCCATGGGTTGCGATTATGTTAGGTCCATGAATCCAAAGGATGTTCGAATCGCTTGATGAGGCGCGAACAATGCCCGCCCATCTCGGGAAAAGCGCTGAGGCCTGCGGTCGTCCTGTTCGCCCTCCGCGCCTGCTCGATCGGGTTCGTGCGGTCTGCCGCGCCCGTCACTTCAGCCTTCGTACCGAGGATGCTTACGTTGGCTGGATCAGGAGGTTCATCCTCTTCCACGCCAAGCGGCATCCGTCCGAGATGGGCATCGCCGAGATCAACGCGTTCCTCACGAGCCTGGCGGTCGAGAGGCATGTCGCCGCCTCGACCCAGAACCAGGCCCGTTGCGCCTTGCTGTTCCTGTACAAGGCGGTGCTCGAGGTCAAGCTCGAAGAAGCGAGCGACGCCGTCGTCCTCGCCCAGCGGCCCCAGCGGCTCCCGGTGGTCCTCACCCGCGCCGAGGTTCGGAACATTCTCGCCCACCTCGAAGGCGCGCCCCGCCTGGTCGCATTGCTCCTGTACGGCTCGGGTCTGCGCCTGCTCGACGCCCTGCGGTTGAGAGTCCACGACGTGGAGTTCGAACGCAAGGAGATCCTCGTCCGCGACGGCAAGGGGCGGAAGGACCGGATCACGATGCTCCCCATGTCGGCGAAGGACTTGCTGGCCGATCACCTGTCGCGGGTTCGCAACCTTCATCAACACGACCTCGCCGCCGGCCACGGGTCGGTGTACCTGCCCGACGCCCTGGAGCGGAAGTACCCCGACGCCGCGAGGCAATGGGGCTGGCAATACGCCTTTCCCGCCGCGGGGCTGTGCGCGACCCCCGCAGTGGCCTGATGCGGCGGCATCACCTCGACCCCACCACGATCCAGAAAGCGATGCGCCGGGCGACCGCCGCCGCCGGGGTCCTCAAGCACGCCACGCCCCACACCCTGCGGCACTCGTTCGCGACCCACCTGCTCGAGGACGGCTACGACATCCGCACGATCCAGGAGTTGCTGGGCCCCAACGACGTTTCGACCACCATGATTTACACCCACGTTCTCAACCAGGGAGGCCGGGGCGTGAAGAGCCCCGCGGATCACCTGTGAACGGAAACCCCGTCCGAGCTTCTCCTCGCGGTCGTCGTTTCATCGTGCGGATTAGGCGGAACATTATTCCGCCTAATCGGGAACATCGATGTGATCGCTAATATTCGTAATTTCTGAAGCCATATCGGGTTCCGTGCCGAAGGCACTCCCGAGGACTCCAACCGTACGCGGACGAAACGTTCCGCGATCATGAGATCCGAGTTCGAAACATTAGGCGGAACGCGGTTCCGTCGAATTCAAGTTAGGCGGCGTCGAGGCCGGCGCTACCTCAACGACCGAGGCTCCAATGAGGCGACTTCTGTTGCTGGTGGCGGTGGCGGCGTCTGGGTGCGGGCCGGACGACCCGACCATCAAGGCAGAGCGGACGGTCATCATGCCGGGCGGGGGGGTGTCCGCCGGCCCGGTCGGAGGCGGGTATCAGCACGGCGGGCAGACGGAGAGGTACGAGGGGCCGGCCTCGCTGGCCCCGGCCTGGACCAAGTAGCCGGTGCCTCATGCAGCGCGGACGCCGAACCAGCCGCTGCAGCAGACGGCCTCGCCGATGAGTTTTTCGTGACCCGGAGTTCAACGCGGCGGGGGCCGCTGCTGGGCTTTGGCGTTCGGCGGCGGGAATTCCAATTCGATCGGAGATGCTACCGTGGCTTTGAACTACGAGAAAGTCGCCACCAATCTTGAGCTAGCGAACGGAGCAGCTTTTAAGGAAAAGGTGAAGGAGGTCAAAGACCTCTTCTTTCCGGCCCCAGATTGGACGGAGGAAAGGATCGTCGTGTATCCGCAAATTGCGGAACATTTTGCCCAGGCAGTGCGTGATCATCTGGGCAAAGCCTTGCCAACGCATGTAATTCTCAGTGCGTTGCTCAACCTACACAAATAGCAGGCCACTCGCCTTTCTATGAACCGCCTTCAGTCAAGCCCCCGCATTGATTTTTCCTGAGCACCCTCTCGGGCCCGGACAGCGAACGATCCGAGGCCCACGGAGGGTGGCCCGGCTCGCCGTCCTCGGTGAGGCGGGCCACCCTCCGTCTCTCGTCCTTCTGCACTCCTTGACACATTACCCGATAGGCTCACTCCTCGACCCAAGGGAATGACCCGGAGTCCTCGGAGCTCTGGGCTTGGCCGCTTTGATCGGGTAAACTAAGTGGAGGGGAGCGTCCGAACCCGTCGGCACTGACCCGATGCCAACCCGAGGCAGGTGGCCCATGGATCTGCAAACTGTCCTGGCTGAGATCGATTCCTGGCCCATCGAGGAGCGCATCCGGCTGGTCCAGGAGGTCTGGGATCGGCTCGCGGACCAGGGACATGAGCCGGAGTTGTCAGACGCGATCAAGGCCGAGATCGATCGCCGGCTCGCCGCCCACGCGGCGAACCCCGATGCGGCGATCCCCTGGGAGCAGGTAGAGGCCGAGACACTGGCCCGGCTCGGCCGATGAAGCGGCCGGTCCGGCTCCTGCCGGAGGCCCGCGCCGAGTTCAACGCGGCGACCGACTGGTACGAGCAGCAACAGACCGGGCTGGGGAGGACCTTCGTCGCCCGGGTGCGCGAGGTCCTCAACCGCATCGCGGCCGACCCGCAGCGTCACGCGGCGGTCTATCTCGATGTCCGCAAGGCTCTGGTTCCGAAGTTCCCGTACATCGTCCTGTACCGCGAGGAACCCGGGGAGATCCTGGTGATCTCGGTGTTCCACACATCGAGAGATCCATTGACCTGGAAATACCGAGCCTAACAAGCGGTTGCAGCGGACCCGCTCCGCGGGCCGCTGAACCTGACCGTTAGGCGGCGGAGTTGAGAAGGTTCACCGATGAGCATTGACGTCAGTCGGACCTACATCATTCCGATCGACCGGCTCAGCGATGCGTTCGCGGCGGCCGCCGAGATCGCGCCGCGCGTGCGAGAACCCGAGTCGGTCTCGATCGCCTTGCCGGACGGCTCCTCGGTCGCCTTCCCGTTCGCCCCGGAAGAAGACCCGCCTTACACCCTGGAGGTGGGCGGATACCTGTCCTTCGAGTACGGGTTCCGCGCCTCGGGAGATGACATCGAGGACTACGTCCGCCGGAATCCGGAACCGCCTTTCGCGGTCAAGCGGCTCAAGGGGGGCGGCCTTCGGGCGATCTTCTGGCTGGATCTCATCGTGGCCATCGAGCCCCCGTTCGCGTCGTTCGGATTCCATAACTTGGGCAAGGACGACTGCGACGTGCTCGACCTCCGGTCCGTCCGCGACGTCCTGGATTACATCGGCCGCTGCGCCGAGGGGCTTGTCACGTACGAGACGGTGATGGGCGAGCACCGCCTGCTCTCCCCCTTCGAATCGGACCTGCCTTCGTGGGCCGGGGACGAGGACGACTCGAACCTGGCCCGCATCGTCGCGTTTGCCTGCAGTCAAGGAGACGCCTAACCTGGCGATGCAGCGGACCCGCCTGACGGCGGGCCGCTGAGCTTGGTCGTTAGGCGGCGGGAGGCAAACCCTCGCATGTGGCTACTGGCGTGTAGCGGACCCGGAGCGCCCGCGACGATTGGTCGCAACATCGCCTTCGCCGAGCGGCAAGCGATCGTCGTCGCCGTACTCACCGCCGCCTCGCTCTTGGTGTGGGTCCCGTTCAATCGCCGTATCCGATATCCAGCTGTCTGCCTTGCGCCTCTCTCGTTCCACCCGGCGTGGTCGATGAGCGCGGTGAAGGGCGATTGCGGCTACGGCATGGCCGAGAATGCCACATATGCTTCCCTGATCGCCGTCGGCACTGTGGTGTTGCAGGCGAGATACGCGGTGCGTGTCTGGCGGTCGAGATCGAAACTGCCAGGGCAGGACTTCGCCTAACCTGGCGCGTGCAGCGGACCCGCCTGGCGGCGGGCAGCTGAGCTTGGTCGTTAGGCGGGATACATGCGTCCGACTGCCGCTGAGAGCCTGTCTGCGACGCTCATCGCCTGCTTGGGCTGTGGTGCGCCGCCGCCCGCATCAGCCACGCCACCGATTCCCCCCAAGACGCAAAGCAGCACAATCGAGACCCATCCTCTGGGCTTCACTGCTAGCCTCAGTCAAGAAGATGCTATCGGATTAGTCCGAGCTGGCAGGGACATCGACGCGATCCGGCGAATCCTCTCCCGCCGGGTTCCGCAGCAGTGGCTGCGGGTTCTCGTTTCCATCGTGCTCGGAAACAACGAGCGATTTAGGAAAGAGGTCGAGGCTAAGAATGGGCCTCCCGGCATGAACATCGAGGTTTGGGGACTCAGTGTTCCCATGGGGTTCGAGGCTGATCCGGTCGGCGACTGGATTCAATCGCGGATCGAAAAGACGATCCTCCCCGAATCCTGGCATAAGAATCGAGAGATAAGGCTGGCATCAGCGCGACATCGGCAACGCCTTGGGCGTCTCCGAGGAGACCATCAGTCGCTGGCTCGCCCGTGCCCGCGATGGCGGTCCCGAGGCGCTTCGGACGCGTTCCTCGCCAGGCCGTCCGCCCAAGCTCTCGTCCGCTCAGAAGCGATTGATCCCGGAATTCCTCTGGCACGGTCCGGAATCCTACGGCTTTCGTGGTGAGGTCTGGACCTGCGCCCGCGTCGCCTGGGTGATCGGGGAGGAGTTCGGTGTCCATTACCATAAGGATCATGTCGGCAAGCTCCTCAAGGAACTGCGGTGGACACCCCAAGTACCGATCAAGCGGGCCATCCAGCGGGACGAAGAGGCGATAGAGCGTTGGAGGGACGAAGTCTGGCCGGAGTTGCATCGGCGGGCGCGGCGCGAGCGCCGGGCCCTGGTTTTCGAGGACGAATCGGGATTCTACCTGCTTCCGGGGTTGGTCCGGACCTACGCTCCTGAGGGACTGACGCCGGTCCTGCGCGAGAAGCAGACGCGCGACCACCTGTCGGTCATGGGCGGGATGACGCCCGAGGGCAAGGTCTACACCCTGGTCCGGCAGGAATCGCTGAATGGCATGCACAGCATCGAGTTCCTCATTCACTTGGGACACGTGGTGGGGGACAGGCTATTGGTGATCTGGGATGGCTCGCCCATCCACCGCCGGGCCGAGGTTACGGAGTTCGTGTCCCAGACGCGAGGCAAGGTCTGGCTGGAAGCACTGCCAGGCTATGCCCCGGATCTGAACCCGTGGGACGAAGGGGGTTGGCATCACCTCAAGAACGTGGAGTTGCGCAACCGGGTGTGCCGGGACTTGGAGGAGCTACATGAGGAGTTCCACCTCGCGGTCGGCCGCCTGCGACACAAGCCTCATCTGGTCCGATCCTTCTTTGCCCAAGCCGGTTTGAGGGTCGAGAAAACTTGACGTCCTTTGCGCAGCGGTCAGTAACTACCACGAAGTCTACAGTTGTCTGCCGCCCGCCGCGATCACGGACAGAAAGGGGAAACCGCTTCTGAGCTGGCGGGTCATCCTCATGCCCTACCTGGAAGCCAATTCGCGGTACGCGAGGTTTCATCTCGACGAGCCCTGGGACAGTCCCCACAATCTCGCCCTGCTCGACCCGATGCCACTCGTCTTCAGGTGCCCCAGTGACCTCACCCTGAAAGCGGGGATGACCGGTTACCAGGTCGTGATCGGCACTGACACGGCCTTCACGCCGGACTTCAAGCCCCAGCGGTTTCAGGACTTCACCGACGGGGTCAGGAATACCATCCTCGTCGGCGAGTCAAGCCGCGGCGTCCCCTGGACCAAGCCCGAAGTCCTGCCCATCGACACGACCCTCCCCCTCTTCGGCCTTGGTAGTCACCACGGTTACCACAACAACGGCTTCAACGTCCTGTTCGCCGACGGAGCCGTACGGTTTCTCAAGAGCTCGATCGCTCCGAATGTCCTTGATGCGCTCCTCAAACGGAACGGGAACGAGGAAGTCGCCCCGGACAGTTTCTAGCGAGTTGAGCAGGGTCCGCCTTGACCATGTCGGCCAGCCGGAGAGTGACGCGGCTCCATCAATGGTAGAGGAACAGAGGCACCGGGCTCTTCTGGAGCAGCGACCGGGTGACCGAGCCAAGGACGAACTCGTGGAGGGCCGGCTGGCCGTAGGCGCCCATCACCAGCAGGTCGGCATGGAGTGAGTCGACCTGGTCGAGGATCTGCCCGGAGACGCCCGAGGTTTCCTCCAGGGTGTGGGGAACGGCCTTGATCTCGTGGAACCGCAGGAAATCGATCGCGCGCTCGGCGCGTTTGGCGGCCTCGTGATGCTCGGCGTGTGCGCTCAGGATGTGGACCTGTCGGTCGCGGTGCAGGCCGGTCGCGACGAACGCGTGCAGGGTGCGCGCGGCCTGCAGACTGCCATCGTAGGCGACGGCGATCGAACGGCCCTCGCGGGGCGCCTTCGGCACCGTGACCACGGGCCGAGGACTGTTCTTGAGGATCTTGTGGAGCGTGTCGTCGTGCTCCTTGACCTCGAAGTGGAAGCGGGTCTCCCCACCCAGCATGATCAGGTCGTAGCGCTGGGCTTCGAGGGCGATCTGCTCGAAGGGAAGCCCCACGTCCTCCAGGACCTTGCAGGCCACCTTGGCCTCGGCGCACTGAATCGCGAAGTGTTCCAGGAACTGATCGACCTGGCGTCGGGCGTCGGCCATCCGCTCGCGATAAAAGACCGGGTCGGTGTACGGCACCCCCCCCAGGAGCACCGGCTCCGCCCGGGCGATCGTCGGCTCGTCGATGATCCCCAGCCCTACCACCATCGCCCCCGTCCGACGCGCCCAGGCGATCCCCTGCTGCGACGCGTGGCTACTGTGCGACGATCCGTCCAGACCGATCAGGATGCTCCGTAACATGAGGTCTGCCTCCAAAAAAAAGAATCGTGTGTTGACCGTGGGAAAACCCTCAAGTCAACGAGGCCACGCGCGCAAAAAAAAGCCCCAACCGTGCGGAATTGCCGGTCGGGGCCGCCTTTAGCTGTGGATTGCTCGCCCTTCACGAGTGAGCTCTGATCGTCAACGATAACCGGCTCGACGACGCCGGACAAGACCGGACCGATCGGCCCGCGCAACGGAATGCCTTCTTGACTTTGTTCGATTTCGAATTAATATGAACTGAGGAATGGCTCCGAGGGGCGGACCCTGGACGTCTTTTTTTTGAGATTTGTCGTGGGGACATGAAGTTGATGCCCGTGATGCTGCTGGCGATCGGCGTGCTGGTCCTGGCCGGTTTCGTGCAAGGGCTGACCGGTTTTGGGTTCGGGCTGGTGGCGATGGGGCTGCTTCCGTCGGTGCTCGGGCTGGACCAGGCCCAGGCGGTGGTGACGCTGGCGAGTCTGGCGTCGCTGCTGGCGATGACCGGACTGATGATCGGTCAGATGCGCCGGGCGCACACGCGGTATCTCTGGATCGGGTCGGCGATCGGGGTCCCGTTCGGTTTCCTGATCGTCTCGGCTTTGCCGCAGGGACTACTGATCCGGCTGCTCGGGCTAACGATCGTGCTGCTTGTCGGTTTCGAGCTCACGCTTTCGCGTGGCGCCGCGCCAGGAATTCCGGGCTGGGCGGGCTGGTGCATCGGCCTGACGAGCGGGGCGCTGAGCGGCGCGTTCAATATCGGCGGTCCTCCCCTGGTGGCCTACATCTATGGTCGTCCCTGGCCGAAGGAACAGCAGGTGGCGACCCTGACGGGCGTCTTCCTGACGAGCGGGATCATCCGCCTGGCCTTGATGGTCGGCAGCGGCCGAGCACTGGCCGCGGCGTGGGCGCCGGCGGCCTGGGCCGTCGCTCCCATGCTCGGAGCCATCATCGGCGGCAATCGTCTGTTGAAATACGTGTCGCATCGACAGCTTCGGACCGGTGTCAACCTGGCCTTGCTGGCCTGCGGGGGTCGTTACCTGATCATCGGAGGATAGCGTCCCGCGTGTGGCCTTGCGACAATCACGGCGGCGGCCACGGATACAGATTATCTTCGTTTTGAACAAGAACATGAGTACAAATCAAATAATTTCGCTTCCTACAGGCGACGCGATGCCCGCGGTGGGGCTGGGGCTCTGGAAGGTTGACCCCGGTCTGGCGCCGGGAGTCGTGGGAGAGGCCCTGCGGCTGGGCTACCGGCACCTGGACAGCGCGTGCGACTACGGCAACGAGTCCGAGGTCGGCGCCGGGATCAAGGCCGCCCTGAACGACGGGGTCTGCCGCCGCGAGGATCTCTGGGTCACGTCGAAGCTCTGGAACAATTATCATGAGCGGGGGCGCGTCCGGCAGGCAGCCGAGCGGAGCCTGCGCGACCTGAAGATCGATCATTTCGACCTGTACCTGATCCATTTCCCGATCGCGCTGGAGTTCGTGCCGTTTGAGGAGCGGTATCCGCCGGGGTGGCTGCACGATCCGGCCGATCCCGGCCGCGGGATGAAGCCGGCGCGGGTGCCCCTGGCCGAGACGTGGCAGGCGATGGAGGAGCTGGTGCGGGCCGGACTGGCTCGAAACATCGGCGTGTGCAATTACAATTGTGCGTTGCTGCGGGATCTGCTGGCCTCGGCGACGATCCGCCCGTCGATGCTTCAGGTCGAGCTCCACCCGTTCCTGACCCAGGAGAAGCTCCTGCGTTTCTGCCGTCAGGATGGGATCGCGGTCACGGGGTTCTCGCCGCTGGGAGCGCCGTCGTACGTGCCGCTGGGAATGGCCGGGGCGGATGAATCGGCCCTCGATCAGGACGCGGTGCGGCAAGCGGCCGGCCGGCTCGGCAAGACTCCAGCCCAGGTCGTGCTCCGCTGGGGCGTTCAGCGCGGCACGGCGGTGATCCCCAAGTCGTCGCGGCCGGAACGGCTGAAGGAGAACCTGGACATCTTCGACTTCTCGCTCTCCGACGCCGAGATGCGGGCCATCTCGGCGCTGGATCGCAACCGGCGCTTCAACGATCCGGGCGTGTTCTGCGAGTCGGCGTTCCACACGTTTTTCCCGATTTATGAGTAATTGCTGAAAGGGCCAAGCGATGATTGATACGGAAGTTGACGTGGTTCCGATCTCGGTGACCGGTCAGCAGCAGCACGACGGCGAGCCGTTTCCGCTGGTCCTGCAGTGCGAGAGCCCGGAGGCGGGTCTGGACGCCGCGACGGCCTGGGTCGAGGCGCGGCGCGAGGAGCTCCGGCGCAGGCGGCGCGGCACGGGGCGGTCCTCTTCCGCGGGTTCCCGGTGCGGACGGCCGAGGACTTCGACAAATTCGTGGCGGCGTTCGGGCTCGAGAACTTCGCGTACGAGGACTCGCTCTCGAACGCCGTGCGGGTCAACCGGACGCCCCGCGTCTTCACGGCCAACGAGGCGCCGCCGAGCGTCAACATCTTCCTGCACCACGAGATGGCGCAGACGCCGGTTTTCCCCAGCATCCTGTTCTTTTTCTGCGAGCAGCCGGCCGAGACTGGCGGGGCGACCCCCCTGTGCCGGTCGGACGTGCTCTGGGACCGGCTGGCCGAGCGCTGCCCCGAGTTCGCCCGCGACTGCGTCGAGAAGGGACTGCGTTACGCTAACGTGATGCCGTCGGAGAACGATCATACGTCGGGCATGGGCCGGAGCTGGCAGAGCACGTTGCGGGCCAGCTCGCCCGCCGAGGCCGAGCGGCGGCTCGCCGACCTGGGCTACTCGTGGGAATGGCTTGAGGACGGCTGCCTCCGCGCGATCACGCCGGTCCTGGGAGCGGTCCGCGAGCTCGAGCCGGGCCGGAAGTCGTTCTTCAATCAGCTCATCGCCGCCTATTGCGGCTGGAAGGACAGCCGGAACGACCCGTCGAAGGCGATCACCTTCGGCGACGGCACCCCGCTCGACAGCAATGCCGTGCAGGTGGCCATCGAGCTGGCCGACGAGCTGAGCTTCGACGTTCCCTGGGAGCGCGGCGACGTCGCCCTGGTGGACAACTTCGTGACGATGCACGGACGGAGGACGTTCACGGGAACGCGCAAGGTCCTCGCGTCACTGGTCGCCGCCAGCCAGTAAGGAGCCGTGCGCGAATAACCCGTGCGATCGTTGAGTGAATTCCTGTCCGGAATCGCGTAGGTCCGACCTGAGCAGGTCGGACCTACGGTTCGTGGATCAGGCTTTATGAAAGATTGGTTTCCGCGAGGCTCCTAACACAGCCGGCCCGTGCCCGCCCGCCGAGCCGAGCCCGCCCAGACCCCGAAGGACGAACAGAACCATGAGACGATCGTGTGTGCTGAGCGCGTCGTGTGTCCTCGTGCTTCTGATCCTGCCGGGTATCCGGGGGTCGGCTCAGTCAGGGGTGGGCGGGCCCGCGCCGCCCCCGGAGCCGTATTCGCCCAAGATCGCGCCGGCGTCGGATGAGGCCGAGCAGGCGATCAAGGGGTTCCGCGTGACGCCGGGGTTCAACGTCGAGGTCTTCGCGGCCGAGCCGCTGCTGGCCAACCCGGTCGCCTTCTGCGTCGACGAGCGGAACCGTTTCTACATCGCCGAGACATTCCGCTACCACGCGGGAGTCACCGATACGCGATCACATATGTACTGGCTCAACGACGACCTCGCCAGCCGGACGATCGAGGATCGGCTGGCGATGTATAAAAAGCACCTCGGGGCGAAGGTCGCGTCGTACGGTATCGAGCACGACCGGGTCCAGCGCGTGGAGGACCGCGACGGCGACGGCAAGGCCGATCACGCGACGGTCCTGGCCGACGGGTTCAACGAGATCCTGGGCGGCATCGGCGCGGGGGTGGTGGCGCGCGGGAGCGACGTCTGGTTCTCCTGCATTCCCAGCCTCTGGCGGCTGAGCGACCTCGATGACGACGGCCGGGCCGACCGTCGCGAACTGCTCCATCGCGGCTACGGGGTACACGTCGGCTTCCTAGGCCACGACCTGCACGGGCTCCGCTTCGGACCCGACGGCCGACTCTATTTCAGCATCGGCGACCGAGGGTTCAACGTCCAGACCCGCGAGGGCCGGAACCTCGTCGAGATCGCCTCGGGCACGGTCCTGCGATGCGACCCCGACGGCACGAACCTCGAGATCTTCGCCAGCGGCCTGCGCAACCCGCAGGAGCTGGCGTTTGATGAACATGGGAACATGTTTACGTGCGATAATAATTCGGATAGTGGCGACAAGGCGCGCTGGGTATACGTGGTCGAGGGGGGCGATAGCGGCTGGCGGATCGGCTACCAGTTCCTCCAGCAGCCGGTCAGCCGTGGTCCGTGGAACGCCGAGAAGCTGTGGGATCCGATCGAGGCGAAGCGGGCGGCGTACCTCGTCCCCCCGCTGGCCAATATTTCCGACGGACCCTCCGGGCTGACCTACGACCCGGGGACCGGGCTCCCTGAGCGTTATCGCCATCATTTCTTCCTCTGCGACTATCGGGGCATGGCCGGTCAGAGCGGCATCCGGACGTTCGCGAACAAGCCGTCGGGCGCATCGTTCGAGCTGGTTGATTCGAGGCAGCTCATCTGGGGCGTGCTCTCGACCGACGTCGATTTCGGGACCGATAGCGCCCTTTATATCACCGACTGGATCGAGCGGATCGCGCGGCCGGGCGAGCCTCGCAAGGGACGGATCTACCGGATCACCAACCCGGGGCTCGCCAACGATCCCCAGGCGCTTCAGGTCAAGACCCTGCTCGCCGAGGGAATGAACGGCCGATCGCTCGACGCGCTGGCGTCGTTCCTGGCGCATGGCGACTACCGGGTCCGCCAGGCGGCGCAGTTCGCCCTGGCCGGGCGTGGGATCGAGGCGGTCGCGACCCTGGCGCGGGTCGCGGCCGACGAACACCAGCAACTGGCCCGGCTGCACGCGATCTGGGGACTGGGCCAGATCGGCCGGACTCAATCCGAGGCGTACGAACCCCTGGTCGCGCTGCTCGATTCGCGTGATGCCGAGGTCCGGGCCCAGTCCGCCCGTTTGCTGGGTGAGGGGAAGATCCCCAGCGTCTCCGATCGCCTGATCGCCCTGCTGAGCGACGAGAGCCCGCGGGTTCGTTTCTTCGCCTCGATCGCGCTGGGCAAGCTCGGGAAGCTGCGCCGCGGTCGAGCCGATCCTTGCCATGCTGCGCGAGAACAACGATCGCGACGCCTACCTGCGACACGCAGGTGTGATGGGCCTGGCGGGGATTGGCAATCTCGACGCGTTGCTCGCCGCGTCGGACGACGCCTCGCCGGCCGCGCGGCTGGGGGTCTTGCTGGCCCTGCGCCGGCTGGCTCGTCCCGAGGTGGCGCGGTTCCTCGACGACCGCGAGCCGGCGCTGGTGCTCGAGGCGGCGCGTGCGATCAACGACGTGCCGATCGCGTCGGCCATGCCGGCGCTGGCCTCGTTGGCGAGCCGACACGGGTCGTCGGCGGCGCTGACCGAGTCGGTGCTCCGCCGCGTGACCAACGCCAACTTCCGACTGGGCGGTCCGGCGTCGGCCGCGGTCCTGGCCGGACTGGCATCGCGATCGGAAACCCCCGACGCGATCCGGGCCGACGCCCTCGACGCGCTGGGCGACTGGGCCCAACCGTCGGGCGCGACCGGGTCATGGGGCTGTGGCGTCCGCTGGAACCGCGACCGGCGGCGCAGGCGGCCGATGGCGGCTCCGGCCCATCGTGGCGGACCTGTTAGCGAGCGCTCCGGAGAACGTCCGGCAGGCCGCGGCCCGCGCCGCCGGCTTGCTGATGCTGCGTGAAGCCGGGCCAGCGCTCTCGGCCCTGGCCCGCAACGGTAGCCACGCCGCGGTGACCCGAGTGGAGGCGCTCAAGGCGTACGAGCGGCTCGAAGCGGGATCAAAGGACCTGGCGGACCTGTCATCCGGCCTGGTGGACGAACGCGCCGCTCCGGTTCGCGCCGAGGCGCTCCGACTGCTCGCGGCGCTGCGTCCCGAGGAGGCGGTCCACCGCCTCGAAAGCCGGCTCGAACAGGGCCGCGGCCCGCTGGCCGAACGCCAGGGGGCGCTGCGGATTCTCGGGACCATGACCACCCCCGCCGCCGTCACCTTGCTTTCGTCCTGGCTCGACCGGTTGCGCGACGGCCAGGTCGCGCCGGGGCTTCAGCTCGACCTGCTCGAGGCCGCGCACCGGCACGCGGTCCCGGAGCTTCAGCGCAAGCTGAAGGCTGTACGAGGCTGCGCGGCCGTCGGACGACCCGCTGGCCCCCTATCGGGAGACCCTGGTCGGCGGCAACGCGCAGGCCGGGCGGAAGATCTTCCAGCAGAAGGCGGAGGTCGCCTGCGTACGCTGCCACAAGATCGGCAACCAGGGGGGCGAGGTCGGTCCCGATCTCTCCGGTATCGGCGCCCGCAAGGACCGGACCTATCTCCTCGAAGCGATCGTCACGCCCAACCGCCAGATCGCCGAGGGCTTTGAGACCCGCGTCGTCGCCACCCGCGACGGTCAGGTCCATGTCGGGGTCTTCCGGTCGGAAGATCGCACGACCCTCCGCCTGATTACCCCGGAGGGCAAGGTCCTTACGATACCCAAATCCGACATCGAGGAGCAGACGCGCGGCAACTCGGCCATGCCCGACGACATGGTCAAGTCCTTGAGCAAGCCCGAGCTGCGCGACCTGATCGAGCTTCTGGCCACCCAGAAAGCAGGGCCCGCAACCCCGGCGATTCCCGCGATCGCGGCTCCTCCGGAACCTTGAGCCAGTCCGAGCAGGATAGGACGAACGGGTCAACGGGTCCGGCCTTCGAATCGCGTTTTGACTTCGCTGTCGAAAGTCGGTATAAGTCGAAAGGTCAACCTCGCTCGCGATGGGCGGGGTTCTTTGGCTGCGAGAGCCCTTCGTTGCGTTCATTTTGACGCGACGAAGGTCTTTTTTTTCTCCGACACCTCTCGAATGGGATGGCGGAGGGGTCCTCGGCGGACCAGACTGACCGTTTGTGTCTCTGGCCTAATCGCCAGATCGTCGAGACGCCGAGGAGCGAGAGAACGATGGCCATCACGAGCAAGCACGCCCGTTCGAAGTACATCCGCTGGTTCGACGAGATCGGGATCGGCGACGTTGCCCTGGTGGGGGGCAAGAATGCGTCGCTGGGTGAGATGTACCGCACGCTGACTCCGCGTGGGATCAACATTCCCGCCGGATTTGCCGTGACGGCCGAGGGTTACCGGCACTTCCTCGCGGAGACCGGCCTGGACGTCGAGGTCCGGGAGATCCTTCGCGGTCTCGACACCCGCGACCTCGAGAACCTGCGGTCGCGGGGCTCGAGCGTGCGCCACGCGTTCCTGGCGGTGAGCCTGCCGGCCGATCTTCAGGACGAGATCGTGGATGCCTATGACGCCTTGAACCGGGCGGTCGGCTTGACGAGTCCGGGTTCGTTCACGGGGCCGCTCGACGTCGCGGTCCGCAGCAGCGCCACCGCCGAGGACCTGCCCGACGCCAGCTTCGCCGGGCAGCAGGAGACCTACCTGAACGTCCAGGGCAGCCAGCCCTGCTCGAGACCTGCAAGCGCTGCTTCGCCTCGCTCTACACCGACCGGGCGATCTCCTACCGCGTGGACAAGGGGTTCGACCACTTCAAGGTCGGCCTGTCGATCGGCGTCCAGCGCATGGTCCGGTCCGACCTGGCCGCCTCCGGGGTCATGTTCTCGATCGACACCGAGACCGGCTTCCGCGACGCCGTGCTGATCAACGCCGCGTACGGCCTGGGCGAGAACGTGGTCCAGGGGTCGGTCAATCCCGACGAGTACTACGTCTTCAAGCCGACGCTGAAGCAGGGCTTCCGGCCGATCCTGCAGAAGATGGTCGGCACCAAGGAATTCAAGCTGATTTACGACGTCGGCGGCGGCAAGATGACCAAGAACGTCCCGGTGCCGCCCGAGGACCGCGACCGCTTCGCCCTCAACGACGACGAGATCCTTGCGCTGGCCCGCTGGGCCTGCCAGATCGAGGACCACTACAGCGCGAAGCGCGGCCAGCCGACGCCGATGGACATGGAATGGGCCAAGGACGGGCGGACCGGCGAGCTGTTCATCGTCCAGGCGCGTCCCGAGACCGTGCAGTCGCAGAAGCGGCCGGACGACGATCGAGGTCTACACGCTGCGCGATCGCGAGCGGGGCCGGTGTTCTGATCTCGCGGCCGGAGCGTCGGCGAGAAGATCGGCCGGGGGCCGGTCCGCGTGATCAAGACGCGTGCAGGACCTGCACCAGTTCCGCGACGGCGAGGTCCTGGTCACCGACAAGACCGACCCCGACTGGGAGCCGACGATGAAGAAGGCGGCGGCGATCGTCACCAATCGCGGCGGCCGGACCTGCCACGCGGCCATCGTCAGCCGCGAGCTGGGCCTGCCGGCGGTCGTCGGCACCGAGCGCGGCACCGAGGTCCTCCACGACGGCCAGGAGGTGACGGTCTCGTGCGCCGAGGGAGACACCGGCTTCGTCTACGAGGGCCTGCTCGACTTCGACGTCGAAGCGGCAGAGACCTCCGCGAGCCTGCCACGGCCCCAACACCAAGATCATGATGAACGTGGGCAATCCCGAGGAGGCGTTCCGGCTCTCGTTCCTGCCCAACGACGGCGTCGGCCTGGCCCGCGAGGAATTCATCATATCCACCTACATCAAGATCCATCCGATGGCCCTGATCGACTACGACCGGACTGCGATGACCTGCCGTCGCGCGCCGAGATCGATCGACTGACGGCGGGCTACGACGACAAGCCCCAGTTCTTCGTCGACAAGCTGGCGCAGGGCGTCGCGATGATCGCGCGCGGCGTTTTATCCCAAGGACGTGATCGTTCGCCTGAGCGACTTCAAGACCAACGAATACGCCAACCTGGTCGGCGGCCGCCGCTACGAGCCGACCGAGGAGAACCCGATGCTCGGCTTCCGCGGGGCCTCGCGGTACTACGACCCCCGCTACCGCGACGGCTTCGCCCTGGAATGCCGCGCCATGAAGAAGGTGCGCGACGAGATGGGGCTGACGAACGTCAAGCTCATGGTCCCGTTCTGCCGGACCGTCGAAGAGGGACGACTGCGTGATCGCCGAGATGGCCACGTCACGGGCTCAGGTCCGCGGCGAGAACGGGCTGGAGGTCTACGTCATGTGCGAGATCCCCAGCAACGTCATCCTCGCCGAAGAGTTCGCGGAGGTCTTCGACGGCTTCTCGATCGGCTCGAACGACCTGACCCAGCTCGTCCTGGGAGTTGACCGCGACTCGGAGATCGTCGCCCATCTCTTCGACGAGCGGAACCCGGCGGTGATGCACGATGATCGCCGACGTGATCCGCGTCGCGCGGAGCCACGGCCGCAAGATCGGCATCTGCGGTCAGGCGCCGAGCGATTATCCCGAGTTCGCCCGGTTCCTCGTCGAGCAAGGGATCGACAGCATCTCGCTCAACCCCGACGCCGTGCTCAAGACGATGCGCGCGCTCCGTGAGCTCGATCTCGAGCTGAAACGAGCGCCGGCCACGAGCGCGATCGGGACCGCGACAGGCCGCTGATCCACTTCGCTGGGAAGATAATAATGTGGTTATTCTCATGGCAGAATTTGCTGACGCGGCCCTCGCGGACGTTCCTCGCGGTGGTCGGCCTGTCGATCCCAATCCTGGGGATCGTCGGGCTTTTCAGCCTTTCGGCGGGCATTCGCAACCTGATGGGCGATACCCTGAGCCGGGTCCACGGATTGCTCGTCCTGCGCGAGAACGTGCCGAGCCCGATCTTCAGCGACCTGCCGGCGGATCTGGCGGCGACGCTCCGCGTGATTCCGCATGTCCGGGTCGTGGCCCCGCAGGTCTGGAAGATCGCGCCGTCGATTGAGGGACGCGGTCTGTTCGCCCGATCGGCCTCCACGCTGTTCGCCCGCTCGCGCGAGCAGCGAGTCCAGGGGTTGCTCAGCACGACGGTGATCGAGGGCCAGGACCTGGCCGAGCACGCCAGGCTGAGGAACCAGGTCTTCAAGGGTGCCCTGCTGTCGCCCCAGAAAGGCGGCGGCCGGTTCCTCACGCTGGCCGACCGGGGTACATCGCGGATCGTCATCAGCACCAAGATCGCCCGCGAGAACCTCGGCCGGGACGGTAAGCCTAAGAAGCCCGGTGACACGCTTCTGATCGGTGACCGTCCCTTCACCATTGTCGGGATCTACGAGACCGGATCCGCCGTGCTCGACGTGACGATCATCATGGATATCGACACGGCGCGGGAGGTCCTGGGCGTCAAGGAAGGCACGGTCTCGTGCTTCCTGGTCGAGGCCGACGACCCGGCTCACATCGATGCAGTCCAGGCGTTGATCCAGGTGCGCGTTCCCGAGGTCGACGCGCGGAACACCTCCGAGTTCAATCTGAACATCGGCAAGATCATGCGCGAGCTCGACGTGTTCCTCCTGATGACGATCAGTCTTGCCTTGCTGGTGGGGGCGGTCGGGATCGTCAACACCATGCTGATGAGCACCTCGGAGCGCTACCTCGAATTCGGCGTGATGCGGGCCAACGGCTGGCGACGGCGCGAGGTGCTGGCCCTGGTCCTGATCGAGAGCGTCCACCTCGGCCTGCTTTCGGGCCTGCTGGGCGGTCTGCTGTCGCTCGTCACGGCCACGGTCGCCAACCGCTTCCTGGGCGGCGGCCTGCAACTGGCGATCGACTGCGCGGCTGCTCGGCATGGGGCTGGCGCTGTCAATCGTGATGGGGACGATCGGTGGCTTGTATCCGGCCTGGCGGGCGTCCCGCCTCAGGCCCATGGACGCGATCCGTCAGGGGGCTCATTGAGGCCACATCGCGCATGATTGACGTTATCGACGTACACAAATCGTTTCGAAGCGGCGACGAGGACGTGGCCGCGCTCCGTGGCGTGACGTTGCGGATCGACAGCGGCGCCTGTGCCTTCATCGTCGGTCCGTCGGGCTCGGGCAAGAGCACCCTGCTCTACCTGCTCGGTCTGCTCGATACGCCGAGCTCAGGAACGATCCGCATCGACGGCCGCGATGTCAATGCGATGTCCGAAGCCGACCAGGATCGATTCCGGCGCGACCAGATCGGGTTCATCTTCCAGTCGTTTAACCTGATCGGTAACCTCTCGGCCGTTGACAACGTCCTGCTGGCTTACCTGCCCCACGGTCGCCCTCCGAAGCTGAGGCAAAAAGCGGTCGAGCTGCTCTCCCAGATGGGACTGGGGAATCGCCTGAGGCATCGGCCCCATCAGCTTTCCGGAGGTCAGCAGCAACGCGTGGCGATCGCGCGGGCCTTGATCAAGGACCCGGTCCTGATCCTCGCCGATGAGCCGACCGGCGAACTTGACTCGAAGGCCGGTGACGAGATCTTCACGCTTCTCCGTCAGTACCAGGTGCGAGACCGGAGCACGCTCGTGGTGGTGACGCACGATCGCCGATTTATCAATCCGACCGACTCGGTACTGGAGCTTGAGGACGGGCGGCTCGTCGGCGACGGCTCATTCACCGGGCCGGTTCCGCGCGGGGGAGTTGCGGTCTCCACCGATCGCTGACGCCGGTTGCGGCCTGGGAGCGGTCGGATGGCGGACGACGTCGGCCGGTCTCGAAGCGATCTCTCGGGCGAAGTCCATGACCTCGTGGTCGCTCAGGTGAGGAATACCTGCCTGAAAGCGGCTGTCGAGGATCTCGACAATCAGACGCGCCAGCATGCCTTGCGCGACCGTGCCGACATGACGGCCGTCGGCGAGAAAGAAGTGATCGATGTTGTTGTCGGGATGGATTCGGTCGAGCTCCTGGCCGTCAATCCTGACACGCGTGGTGGCGACTGAGCCGACAATCCTGGTGGTGAGGTACAGGTCGATGACGGCAACCCGGGGTTCGGCCGCGGCCAGGGCGTAAATTCGTCGGTTGTACCGCCAGATCGATTCTCCGGCGGCTACGGCGGCCTCGCTGGAGATCGTTCCCGCCGCGATCGCGTCGCGGACCTCCGGCAGGTCGCGGATATCCGGAAGCGTGGCGATCAGGGCCCGGACCCGGTCGGATGCGCCGAGGATGGGCGAGAGGGCTCGCCGCAGGTTCTCGTACGCCCCGACCTCGGAGGCCCTCAGCGCCTCGACCGGATCAGCCGCGCACGTCGCCAGCAAGAAGTCGTTTCCTCCGATGAGGATCACCACGTATTGCACCAGCCCCTGCCCCACCTGTTCGGCCAGCCCGGTATGCTGCCCCTGGGCGATCATCTCATTGCTCGTCGCGAAGCTGCGTGCCCAGTTATAAGCATATCCTCGGTTCCTGGGCTCGTCCCGGGGTTCCGTGCTGAATGCTCCGAAATCCAGACGATGAGTTTCCGCCAGGATCTCGACCCAGTTGCGCGCCGTGCATCGATCGGGTGGGTAGAACTGATATTCATCGCTATAGCTATCACCTAGAACACCCACGCCCGGCAGGATACCCGCCCTGAGCTTGGTCTGTGGATTCAGTAAAACGAATAATAATATTAAAAAAATTATAGATTTCATATATCATGGTCCGTGTTCTAAAAAATGCCCCGCCATGTGAACAATCACATGGCGGGGCATTCGTCACCTCGTTGGGTGTGTTCGCCCTTCGCGAGCGTCACACCGATCACGGAATCGAAGGTAAGCGGTCGCGGTCCCCGCGTCAAGAGATAAGCCGCACCGGAATGCGGCCTGTGGGTCTCCGGGTTCTTCAGTAGCTACTGGCGTCGATGACCTCGCCTCCCGCCTTGGTGGCCAGCGACCACCAGGTATAGGGGTTGACCGAGTCCTTGATGAAGTGGACCGAGCCGTCGAGGAAGGCGACGTTCACGCCTCCGGGATGGTACGAGCTGGCGCCAACGACGGTGTCAGTCGGATGCCCGGCCGTTTTGCTGCCGGTGAAATAGCAGGCTTTCTTGTCGGGGGTCTGGATATGACTGTAGCAACCACCGTTGCCGCAGTGCTGGAAAAGCCAGTCCACGCCCTTCAGGCTATCGCTTGCGGAGAGGAGCGTGGTCGTCGGCAGCGAGATCGCCACCGCGGCCTGGCAGTTCGTGGCGATGGTAACGATAGCCTTGGCGGTCTTGGCCGAGTCGGAGGTATCCTGGTAGATCTGCCAGTTCCCGAGCTGGGTGTTTCCCGCCCCTTTGCTCCGGATGAACTCGCTGAAGATCGCGGTGTTGGAGGTCCCGTCGGTGACCGTGGCGAGGGTGACGGTGGTGCTCATCGGCGAGGTCGTGCCGGGATAATAGGCGGGACCGTCGACAGTGCCGCCGGTCTCCGGGGCGAAGGTGCCGATGTTGTTGGGATAGTTGGTATACGCCGGCGTCGCGGTCAGCCCGGCGAACGTCACGGCCGCGGAGGGTACGTTGCCATCCGAGGGACAGAGCAGCGTGTTGATCTGCATGCATCGGACGGTGAAGTTCTCGGCGCTGTTGTACCACCGCGAGAAGTTCAGCGCGCCGTAGGCCGCGGACTGCTCCATGTAGGGGAGCAGGCGAGCCTTCATCGAGAAGTCCGGCGTCAGGTTATTGCTCGGCTTGGCCAGGATGGCGGTTGGCGGAATGGCGCCGTTGACATCCTCGTAGTTCATCACGGCGAGGCTGAGCTGTTTCAGGTTATTGACGCACTGGCTCCGACGCGCCGCCTCGCGGGCCGCCTGCACGGCCGGCAACAGGAGCGCGATCAAGACGGCGATGATCGCGATTACGACCAGGAGCTCGATGAGAGTGAAGCCGCGACGTGGCATGAATCCTCTCCTGTGCAATACTTATGAAGAATCAAAAATAGTCACGTGTTCGAGTGTAGAGCAAGCCGCCCGATCAGGGCGGCGGCGCGTCTGATGAGGGAGCGGGAGAGCCATCCACCGTTTTCGGCTCCATGACCTCGACCCGGGTGCCGTCGGGGTCGAACAGGTTGAGCTGACGCTTGCGATTGATGCCTGTCTTGATCTCCAGCGCCCGCTCGTAGCCAACATCCTCGGAGCGGCTCTTGAGAATCGCCTCGGCCGCCTCGACATCGGGCACTTCGAGGCAGATATGATGCATCGTGCCCAGCCGGTTGCGCGGCAGGGGCTCCTTGTAGAGCATGAACTCGACGTAGTCGTCGCCGTCGGGGACCTTCACGTTGACCCAGTTGAGCTGCTTGCCGCTGGAGCTGCCGCGCCAGGTCTCCTCGAACCCGAGGACCTTGCCATAGAACACCATCGCCTTCTCGAGCGATCCCACCGAGATTCCCACGTGCATGATCCGGGACGAGATCCGGGTCTCAGGCAGGTAGTTTCCGTTTTCGCGAATCGATCGGCCTTCCGGCAGGTACTGGACGATTTCGACGGTGTGGCCGTCCGGGTCAACAATGTTGAAATTCGCGTTACCGATCCGCCCCACCGGAACCTTGTCGGGCACCTTCACCCCGTTCGTGGCCAGGTACGCCCGCATCGCCTCGGCGTCCTCGACCTCCAGCGCGATATGGTTCAAGCGGTCGGTCCCCGCCTCCTTTTCCGGGAACAGCTCGATGTATTGACGATCGTTGATTTTCAGGAAGACCAGGTGCAGGTCGCCGTTACCACGGTTGAGCCGGAACGGCTCGGCGAAGCCGAGGAGGTCTTTGTAGAAGGCGAGCGAACGATCCACGTCGTGCGCGTAAATGGCGATATGCGCCACGCCCGTGATTCGCGGACGCTTCGGGTCCTCGCCCCGCGCGACGGCGCGCAGGCGATGAGGAGCCAGCACGCGGCAAGGGCAGGTCCGAATCCGAGTCGAGTGGTCATCGTAGGATCTCCGTGATCTTATTTCGTCGTGGCCAGCCGGTAATGTCGCTCGACCTCCGCGGCGGAGAGCGGGTGGTCGTACAGGGCGAGCTCGTCGAGCCGGCCGACGAACGAGCGCCGGTCGTGCAGGTCGAGCGGGTCCGACGTCCGGCGTCCCACCACAAGGCGGCACGACAGGGTCGGGTGATCGGTTTCCAGCAGTTTCGAGCGATCCGGCACCCCGTCGTAGTAAAGCTCCATCCGATCGCCGTTCTTCTGGGCGACCACATGGTGCCAACGCCTGGGAATGTACAGATCTTCGGACAAAATGTTATTCCCGATATTGATATCCAGCGGCCATCGGTGCAGGAAACGAACCGAGGCCGGCTTGTAGAGCGACCTCCGGTCGCGGGCGGTCAGCTCGACGAAAAAGGTATGGACGAACCTGGTCGGAGCATCCGTCGGGACGAGCTCGGCCGGTGGGAACAGACCGACGAGCGAGGCGTGGCTGATCCCCATCGACAGGAACCAGAGCTCGACGGCATGTCCCGGCGCGGGCCAGCTCCCAGAGCCCATCGGTATCCAGGAACTGGTCGGGCTGGTTGGCCGCGAAATGGACGTACCCGTTCCCCTGGTTCTGGCCGTCGATGGTGACAGTTCCATGCAACCGCAGCGGCGCGGCGCCGGCCACGTCGTTGGGGACGGTGCCGCCGTCGAGCCCCTCGAACCGCCAGTACGCCCGCGGCCGCGCCGAGAGGATGGTGTCGGCATACGACGGGTCGAGGACCAGCGACGCGATCGACAGATCGGGCGGCCGGGACGAACCCCTCGGGTCGGACAGTGGTCTCGTCGATTCGCCCGGTGCTGGGATCGAGATCGAACGCCTTGCTCTGGGCGACGGACTGGGTTCGTCGGGGCGAGCCCGCATCGTCGAGCAGCGCCGCCTCAGCCAGGCCCTCGATGACCATCACACGGGTTTTTCCGTCGGGCTCAACGTTCAGAGCGAACTCGGTCCCCAGGTCAACGATCGCCGAGTCCGGCGAGGCGATGACAAACCCCTCCGCGCCTGTCGGCACTCGGGTCCGCAGCTTTCCGTGGCGGCAGAAGACCCGATCAATCGTCAGCAGGTCCATGTCGGCCGGGCCTTCCAGCGTGAGCGTCACCCCGCTGAGAAATACCAGCGTGACGATCCCCGACTCGAACCGGAAACGCCCTGGTTTCAGGACGCTTCCCTCGGTGGGGCCGGGACCATCGTCGCCATACCACGCGACGCCGTCGAGCCGAAGCACCATGGCCAGGGGCTCGCTCGCCACGCCGTCGTGACGGACCGCTCGATCCCGCGATGCGGGCGTTCGCGGCTTCTCCGGTATCGGGACGGAGGACCCGCGCACCAGTCGGTTCGGCTCGCGCGTCGAGGAGCTCCCTGACCATCCCCGGAACCACAGGCCGCTGGTCAGCAGCGTGAGCAGGCACGCCGCCACCGCGATCATCCAGGGCAGCCGGAGCCAGCTTCGATCGGTCAAAGTTTCGAGCCGCGGGGCCGGTTGATCGGGCCAATTCCCAGTCGCCGCCGGGCTCGACGACGCCATGCCAAACCGGGGTGACGCGGCCGTTCCCCCGAACTCGCGAACGAGCTCGGCCTGGAGATGCATGGCGCGGATGTACGCGATTTCGGCCTCAGGGTCGGAGAGGACCAGTTCCTCCAGCCGGCTGGCCTGCTCGGGAGTGATCGACTCCTCGCACAGCGCGTCGAGCAGGAGGCGCAGCTCGTCGGTCGGGTCGGCGTCGGGCGCTCATGGCCGTTCCTCCGCCGCCATGGTCCGCGCGACGCATTCATGCAGAGCTTTGCGAATCCGTGATATCGCCTTGTAGATGGCGTCCACGGAACGGCCGACGTGATCGGCGGTGGACTGGGTCGTTGCCCCCTCCTTGAACCGTTCCGTGAGCAGCTCGCGATCGGCCCGGCCGAGCTTACCGAGGCAATGCGCCAGTGCCTCGCGTTGGTTGTCAAGCTGGAGGTCGGCCGACGCCTCCGCCAGGGTCCCCGCAACCTGCTCGAGCATCTCGGCGCTGAACAGGACACAATACCGACGCCGATGCTCCTTGCGATGGTCCTGAATTCGGAAGTAGGCGATCCGGCAGCCCCACGCGATGAAGTCGCGCGGCGGCTCGTTCTCCTTGTACTTTTCCCACATGATCGCGCTGACTTCCTGGAGCACGTCCTCGGCGTCGGCCCGATGCGGCATCAGGGTCAGGATGTACGCGAAAATTCGACGTTCGGCCTTGAGGAACCGGAATAGAAACGACCGGCCCTTCGAAACCGCGCCGCTCTCCTCGATTCCGAGGAGGATCGGAGGATTCGACAGTTCCGCCCACGGACATCACCCATGCCGACCCTCCTTCGAGTCGAGGCCGATGATGGGATTCCTGACCGCATTTTTCTTCGCGAAGGGGCGACCGCGATCGAGACCAGGGGCGGTCGCATCCCCGCCGCCCTTCGACTGAGTCCGGGTTGAACGACGGCCCGCACGATTCCGACCAGAATCCAGTGGAAATGATCCCTCCGATAAGATGTGGACAATCCAGGCGAATTTGGAAGGGGATTTCCGGAAATCCGTGAATTTCTTAAGTCTTGCCCCGCTTCGGGTCGATCAGGTCCCGCTTGCAATCGACGTGGAGTCGGCTCCACAATAGGAAGAAACGGAAGCCGAACGAGTTCCAGAACCATGCCGAGTCCCCGGCTCGCGGTCGGAAATGCGGCGCAGCGTCCCCCGGTCGATGTCGCGCGCGCCGAGGTCCTGGTAGTGGGAGAGCACGCGTCCGGGCCGCGGGCCGACTGGCTGGCGGTCGAGGAGCCGATGGAGATTCAGGCCCGCGGGCCAGGGCAGAAGGCGTCGAGCGTCGCGGTCACGATGCGGACGCCGGGTCCGGGCGGCGCGACCGACGCCGAGCTCGCGGTCGGGTTTCTGGTCACCGAGGGACTGGTCGTCGATCGATCGGACGTGGTCGCGGCGGGGCCGTGCCGGCCGACACGCGCGGGGGTCGCCTGCCAGCGGGTCGAGGTTGTCCTGGCCCGGCCGTTCGATGACTCGGTCCTGAAGCGCAACTTCTTTGCGACTTCGAGCTGCGGCGTCTGCGGCAAGGCGGCGCTCGAACAGATCGCGGTGCGCTGCGAGCCGGTCGGCCCCGGGCCGGTCGTGCCCCGCTCGGTCCTGTCGCGACTGCCCGACGCGCTGCGCCAGGCCCAGTCAGTCTTTGAACGGACCGGGGGCCTGCACGCCGCCGGTCTGTTCGACTCCGAGGGTCGCGTGTTCGCCGTTCGCGAGGACGTCGGCCGGCACAACGCCGTCGACAAGCTGGTCGGCCGGATGTTTCTGGACGGCGAGCTTCCCCTCTCCGGACGCATCCTCCTGGTCTCGGGGCGGACCAGCTTCGAGATCCTCCAGAAGGCCGCCGTGGCAGGCGTTCCGATCGTCGCCGCCGTCTCGGCCCCATCGAGCCTGGCGGTCAGCGTCGCCCAGCGGCTCGGCATCACCCTGATCGGCTTCCTGCGAGGAGCGAGCTTCAACGTGTATACCCACCCCGAACGGGTCGATCTGGATCGCTGAATCGATCAGGTGGAAGCGAAGTCGACACGAAAGGACCGGTCTGATGTCCGAAGAAGACTCTCCTCGATCCGGATCAGGCACCGGCACCGGCCGAAACCGCCGAGGTCGACGTGCGGCCCTACCATCATGCCGCAGCCGGCTTCGGCGCGATCGCCAGCACGGTCAAGCACGCGATGCATGAGATGGGCCTCTTCCGCGGCGCCTCCACGCTGCTGAAGGTCAACCAGGCAGGCGGCTTCGATTGTCCGGGCTGCGCCTGGCCCGAGCCCGAGGTCGAGCCACCGCTCGTCGCCGAGTTCTGCGAGAACGGCGCCAAGGCCGTCGCCGCCGAGGCGACGACCCGGCGGGTGACCCCCGAGTTCTTCCGCGACCTGGTCGGTCCCCGCGCTGCTCGAACAGTCCGACTACTGGCTCGAAGTCGCAAGGGCGGCTGACCCAGCCGATGCGTCCTGCGCCAGGACGCCGAACATTACGAGCCATCTCCTGGGACGACGCCTTCGACCTGATCGGGCGCGAGCTGCGCGGCGCTGGGCTCGCCCGACGAGGCGATCTTCTACACCTCGGGCCGCACCAGCAACGAGGCCGCGTTCCTCTACCAGCTCTTTGTCCGCAAGTTCGGCACCAACAACCTGCCCGACTGCTCGAACATGTGCCACGAGTCGAGCGGCGTCGGGCTCGGCGAGTCGATCGGCGTCGGCAAGGGGACGGTCTCGCTCGAGGACTTCGACGCAGGCCGACGCGATTTTCGTGATCGGTCAGAACCCCGGCACGAACCACCCCCGGATGCTCTCGGCCCTGGAGGCCGCGGCGCGTCGCGGGTGCCACATCGTCAGCATCAACCCGCTCCACGAGCGCGCCCTCGACCGGTTCGCGCATCCCCAGGACATGGTCGACCTGCTCACCGGCGGGCACCGCCATCGCCGAGCTGTTCCTGCCCGTGCGGATCAACGGCGACGTCGCCTTGCTCAAGGGGATCATGAAGGAGGTACTCGATGCGGAGCGGCAGCCGACCCGGCCGGTCCTCGACCATGCCTTCATCGCCGAGCATACTTCGGGGTTCGACGAGTTCGCCGATCGGCGCTCGACGCGAGTCTCCTGGGACGAGATCGTCGCGCAGAGCGGCGTCGATCGCGGGCGTTGATCCGGCAGGCGGCTGAGATCTACATCCGGGCCGAGCGAGCGATCGTCTGCTGGGCGATGGGGTTGACCCAGCACAAGAACGGGGTCGCGAATATCCAGGAAGTGGTCAACCTGCTGCTGCTGCGCGGCAACCTCGGCCGTCCCGGCGCGGGGGCGTGTCCGGTCCGCGGGCCACAGCAACGTGCAGGGCGACCGGACGATGGGGATCTACGAACGTCCCTCGGCCGAGTTCCTCGACCGCCTCGGCCGCGGCGTTCGGCTTCGAACCACCCCGCCAGCACGGCCACGACGTGGTCGCCGCGATCAAGGCGATGCACGAGGGGCGGGCCCACGTCTTCTTCGCGATGGGGGGCAACTTCCACTCCGCCACTCCCGACACCGCGTACACCGCCGAGGCGCTCCGGCGTTGCCGCTTACGGCCCACGTCTCGACCAAGCTGAACCGGGCCCATCTGGTTCACCGGCCGGCAGGCCCTCATTCTTCCTTGCCTGGGCCGGACCGAGCACGACATCCAGCCGGGCGGGCCGCAGTTCGTGACGGTCGAGGACTCGATGAGCGTGGTCCACGCCTCGCGCGGCGGCCTGACTCCCGCCTCGGTGCTTCTCCTGAGCGAGCCGTCGATCGTCGCCCGGCTGGCGCTGGCGACGCTTGGCCCTGAGTCGGGCGTCGACTGGCTCGCGCCTGGCGGCCGATTACGACCGGATTCGCGACCAGATCGCCGAGGTGATCCCCGGCTTCGAGGACTTCAACGTGCGCGTTCGGGAACCCGGGGGGATTTGTCTTGCCCAACGACGCCGCGAACCGATCATTCCGGACACGTCGACCGGCAAGGCCCGGTTCACCGTCGTGCCCATCCCGCGATCTGGCCCTGGCTGACGGTCAGTTGCTGATGATGACCATCCGCAGCCACGACCAGTACAACACGACGATCTATGGGCTCGACGACCGATATCGCGGCGTTTACCAGGAGCGCCGGGTCGTCTTCTTGAATCCGCTCGACATCGACGCGCTGGGCCTGGTCGACCGGCAGGTCGTCGACCTGATCGGCGAGTTTCAGCGGCGAGCGGCGGGTCGCCACGCCGGTTCATCGTCGTCGCCTACGACATCCCACGGTGCTGCGCCGCGACCTATTTTCCCGAGGCCAACGTCCTGGTCCCCCTGGACGACTACGCCGACGGCAGCCGGACGCCCGCGTCGAAGTCGGTGGTGATCCGGGTCGTGCCGGCGGGATCGACACTTTCTTGTGATGTTTAGGTGTAAACAAATTGTGTGGTTGAGGGCCACTGATGGGGAAAAACGGCGTCGCCATTCTTGCCACTGTCCTCTTCAGCGTCCTGGGCGTTATGGGTGATTATTTGCTCAAGCTTGCCAGTGCCTCCCGGAACCCGTTCCGATCCGGCTGGTTCTTTATCGGGTTCGCCGTGTATGCGTCCACCGCATTAGGCTGGGTGTTCGTGATGAAGCACCTGAAGCTGGCGACGATCGGCGTCGTTTATTCGGTCTCGATGATCCTTTTGCTGGCCGGGATCGGCACGGTCTTCTTCCGCGAGTCGCTCAATGGCTATGAAATCACCGGCCTGGTCTTGGCCATCATGTCGTTGATCTTGTTGATCCGGTTCGCATGATCGCAAATCAGGAAAAATGAGGATTGGTGATGTTGGCAAGCGTTCTGATCGTGCTGGCCTGCGGCCCGAGCACCGCGGACGTCGTGGCGCCGGGGGCGGTGCTCGAGAAGCTCTGGGGCGAGGGGAGCTTCACCGAAGGGGGAGCGCTCGCCGGCGACGGCGTCGATCCTGTTCTCGGACATCGGCGACCGGATCATGCGGTTCGATCCCGCAGACCGGATCCGTCACCGTCTTCCGCGAGCCGAGCGGTCGGGCCAACGGCCTGATCTTCGATCCCCGAGGGCCGCCTGATCGTCGCCGAGGGGGCGAACACCGGCGGCGGCCGTCGGGTCTCGATCACCGAGCGCGACGGCACCGTCCGCACGCTGGCCGACCGCTACGAGGGCAGGCGGTTCAACAGCCCCAACGACGTCGCCGTCGATCGCCGCGGGCGGGTTTATGTCTCCGACCCCCGCTATGTCGGCGACGAGCCCCGCGAGCTCGACTTCGAGGCCGTCTTCCGGATCGACCCCGACGGCACGCGTCACGCGGCTCGAAACGACCGCGCCAAGCCCAACGGCCTGGCCATCAGCCCCGACGGCCAGCACGCTCTACGTCGCCGACAACGGCCCAAACCGCCGTGTCCTGCTCGCACTCGACCTCGACCCCGAGTCGGCGCACGTGTCGCACCCCGCGCGTCCTGCACGACTTCGGCAGCGGCCGAGGCATCGACGGCATGACCGTCACCAGTCGACGGCCGGATCGTCGCCACGGCCGGCAGCGGCCCGAATGCCGGCGTCTACGTCTTCGCCCCGAATGGCCAGCTCCTCGCCGTCATCCCCACTCCCGAGCCCCCCACCAACGTCGAGTTCGGCGGCGCCGATGGCAAGATCGCTGTACATCACCGCCGGCAAGAGCCTCTACCGGATCGCGACGACCATGACCGGGTTTCACGTCTGGCCGGCGAGGAAATGAAAAGGTTTGAAACGAGGGAACAGGTTTTGGCCGCGAGTCATACGCGCCAGTTGACCAGCGTCAGCGGGTAACCAAGCCGGACGATGCGTTGAAAATGAGCGGCGTTGCCGGTCACCAGTTCCAGGTTGTGTTCCAGGGCGATTGCCGCGATGAGCGGATCGGCCATTCCAATCGTCTGGCCGGCGCGGTCGAGGTCGCCCGCTATTCTGCCTGCCAACCCGGCGGCGGTGAAATCCAAGGATAGATTCTTTCCAGTGAACTTCTCCGCATCTTGCGGAGAAGTTCACTGGAAAGAATCTACCGCATCATTATTAAAATTATTAAATATAATAATTTGAATTTTATGTATATAAAAAATATGTAATTTATGGATTATCGACTCGGAGTCGGCCAAATCGAGTAAATGCCAGGGCTCTCTCAGCTAAACCGCCCCACCCGGTAAGGCGTCACGTCAAGGTGTGGCCGCTCGCCGCCCAGATCTCGGCGACGAGCTTGCCGGTCGCCGGGGCCATCGACAGCCCGAGCATGTTGTGGCCGGCGGCGATCATGACGTTTTCGATACTTGGGGCTGCGGTCGATGATCGGCAGGCTGTCATAGGTCATGGGCCGCCAGCCGAACCAGTCTTCCTCGACCGGCTCGCAGTACGGGCTCGTGGAGATAGCCGGCCGCCCCGTCCTTGAGGAGCTGGAGGCGCTCGGGGCGGATCGACTCGTCGTAGCCGGCAAATTCCATCGTCGAGCCCAGCCGGTAGCCCGACTGAAACGGCGTGACGGCCACGCGGGTCTCGGGAAAGATCAGCGGGATCTTGGGGCAGATCGCCGGCCGGGGCATCGTCAGGCTGTAGCCCTTGCCCGGCTGGATCGGCACGCGGCAGCCCAGGTGCTCGTTCGAGAGCGGCGTCCAGGCGCCGGCCGCGACGACGAAGACGTCGGCGGCGAGCTCACCCTGCGCCGTATCGGCGGCCAGCGCCGGCCGATTCGTGGCGAACTGAAAGCCGCTGGAAGGCGCAGTTCTCGCGGATCGTCGCCCCGCCGGCTTCGAGCACGCGCCGCCAGGCGCGCATCAGCTTGTCGGGCCGGAGGTGGGCGTCGTCGTGGTAATACCAGCCGCCGGCGAGCCCGGGCCGAGGGCGGGCTCGAGCTCGACCAGCGGCGTCGCCGTCATACGCGCGGGCCGGGCAGTGAAACGCCTCACCCATCAGCCGGTCGGTCGCGGCGTATGCCTCCATCGCCGCTTTCGACCGATAGGCGAACAGCAGCCCACGCGTCTTCAAATTCGCAGTCGAGCGATTCGCGCTCGACGAGGTCCTGGTAGAGCGCCATCGACGATCGAGCAAGAGCGGCTGGATGCCACGGCCGGCCGCGATCATGTCGCGCTCGTTGCAGCGGCGGCGAAATGGAAGCAGCCACGACCAGAACGCCGGGTCGAGCCGCGGCTTGATCGCGAACGGCGAGTTGCGCTGGAACAGGCTCTTGAGTCCCTTGGCGACCATCCCCGGCTCGGCCAGCGGCAGGACATGGCTCGGGCAAACGAGTCCGCAATTGCCGTGCGAGCTGCCCCGGCCGATCGTGGCCGCGCTCGACCATCGTCACCCGCCAGCCGGCTCGCATCAGAAAGTAGGCGCACGCCGTGCCGATGACGCCGCCGCCGATCACGACGCACATGCTCGAGCGTCGAATTCGTGCTCATGGCCGGATGCCCATCGCAAAGGGATCGGCATGGTCGATGATCAAGGTGGACTCGGCATTGACGTAGGCCGTCCCGCGGATGCGCGGGCGAACGCGGCCGTCGACGATCCGCACCGAGCCTTCGAAGACGCTGCCGATGATGCTCTCTTGCCGCCAGATCTCACCCTCGGCGAGCTTGCCGTCGGCGACTCAGGCACGCGAGCTTGGCGCTGGTGCCCGTGCCGCAGGGGGAGCGGTCGTACGCCTTGCCCGGGCAGAGGACGAAGTTCTTGCTGTCGGCCCCGGCCGACGTGGGCGGGCCGAACAGCTCGATGTGGTCGATCTCGGCGCCGTCGGTGCCGCGTGATTCCTTGAGCGGTCGAGGGCCTGGCGAATCCGCCAGGTCACGTCGGTCAGCCGTTCGACGTTGGCGAGCGTCGAGGTTTCGCCGATGGATCGACTCGTCCACCAGGAAGAACCAGTTCCCGCCCCAGGCGACGTCGCCGACGATAGGTCTTCAGGCCGGGCACGTCGACCGCACGTCCTTGGCCAGGCGGAAGCTCTCGACGTTGTCGATCGTGACGGGGTTGCGGTCTTCGAGCGTGATCGTCACGACGCCCACGGGTGTCTCGAGCCGGTGCGTGCCGGGGCCGATCCGGCCCAGGTGTGCCAGCGCGACCGCGACGCCGATCGTGCCGTGGCCGCACATGCCGAGGTAGCCGACATTGTTGAAGAAGATCACGCCGGCGGCGCACAGTCGGGGTCGATCGGCGCAGCAGCAAGGCCCCGACCATGACGTCGGAGCCGCGCGGCTCGTTGACGACGGCCGAGCGAAACGGGTCGTACCGGTCGCGGAACACGGCCAGCCGCTCGGCCATGTCGCCGGCGCCGAGGTCGGGCCCGCCCGCGATCACGACGCGGGTGGGCTCGCCGCCGGTATGGGTGTCGATCACCGAGATACGCGATGGCACGTGCAGGACTCTCGTCATGACGAAACGATCACTGCTCGCTGTCTTGAGGCCGCGTGGCGATCCCGTGGCGGATGATCGCCAGGACGCGCTCGCGCTCTTCGCCTACCAGCGGAAGCCGCGGGGCGCGCACGGTCTCGAGCCGAGGCCGCATTCCTGCTGCGCGAGCTTGATGTACTGGACGAGCTTCGACGTGCGTGTCGAGGTGCAAGAGCGGCGTGTACCAGCGGTAGACCGCGCGGGCCTCGTCCCAGCGGCCGGCCTGGGCGAGGTCCCAGAGCAGTCGGTTCTCGTCCGGGAAGGCATTGACCAGCCCGGAGACCCAGCCGACCGCGCCCAGAAGCAGGCTCTCGAGCACCAGGTCGTCGACTCCGCAAAAAAGGGTATAGCGGTCGCCCACGGTGTTGGCCAGGTCGGTGATCCGTCGGACGTTCTCGGACGACTCCTTGATCGCCACCAGGCTGGGCTCGTCGGCCAGGTCGGCGAACATCTCTGGCGTGATGTCGACCTGGTAGGACACCGGGTTGTTATACACCATGATCGGCAGACTCGGTCGCGCGGGCGACGGCGCGGAAGTGGGTCATCGTCTCGCGAGGGTCGGACTTGTAGACCATCGCCGGCAAGACCATCAGGCCATTCGACGCCCGCCTTGTGCGCGTCGGCGGCGAACCGGCAGGCCCCGGCCGTCGTGTATTCGGCCACGCCCGTGAGGACCGGTACCCGGCCGGCGACGTGCTCGACCGTCGCCTCGAGCACCTCGAGCTTCTCGCTGTATTCCAGCGAGCAGTTCTCGCCCACCGTCCCCAGCATGATCAGCCCGTGCACCCCTGCGTCGATCAGCACATCGAGGTGCGCGAGCGTCGCCGCGATGTCGAGGGCCTGATCGGTCTGGAACTGGGTCGTCACCGCGGGGAAGACGCCGGTCCATAGGTCCTTCACGAGCAGTCCTCCTCGCATTCAAAAAAAAGGGGAGATCAGAGCGCAACGCTTAAAATCCTAATTGACTTCGCGTGCAGAAACAATATTATTGTTTTTGCACGCAAAGACAAAATATGGAATCGGAGTACCAGCGCCAGCCGGGTCGGGAATTGTGTGTGTGATCGCCTGGGACATCACGTAAAATGGGTTTCATTTCCAGGGACCTCTCCGAACACGATGTTTTCCGGCGAGTGCGACGCGATGCCGATGCAGGCGACGATCAGCGAGTTCATCGAGCGCGACCTGGCCGACCGGATCGGGTCGGAGGCCGGCGTGCCGGCTCCCCTGACAATCACGGCGCTCTCGAACCACTACGGCGTGAGCGCCACCCCGGTCCGCGAGGCGGTCCGGAAGCTGGTCGCGGCCGGGGTCCTGGTCAAGCAGCAGAACGGCCGGCTCCGGATCGAACCGGGGCGAGCCCAACCGCATCGGACGGCGTGGAACAGCACGACAAAGAGTGGTTCGCCCGCGCCGGCCTCCCTTCCTCCCCAGACGACGAGTCCGACCCCGTCTCCATCATCCCAACTGGAGGAGACGATCGCCGCCGAGGTGATCTCGCGGAGCCTGCGGGGCGAGTCGGATTATCTTCGTGAGGAGGCGACCGCGGCGCGGTTCGGTGTGGGGCGGACGTCGATCCGCCAGGTTCTGGGACGGCTTGCCGGGCGGGGTCTGATCGATCACGTCCCGCGGTGCGGGTGGCGTGTCCGAGCCTTCGACGAGATCGATCTCGACGCATATCTCGAAGTCCGCGAGGTGCTCGAACTCAAGGCGCTGGATCTGGCCCGGCCGCACCTCGTCACCGACGACCTCCGCCGGATGCTCGCCGGCAATAGCGCCGCCGGCGGCCCCTCGGCCTTGAACAACGACCTGCACCACTACCTTGTGGAAAAGGCGGGCAACGCCTACATCCGTGATTTCTTCGAGCGCCACGGACCCTATTTCACCACGCTCTTCGATTTCGCCGCGCCCGAGACCCACGTCGTCTCGGAGATGGCGGGGCAGCATCGCGTGATTCTGCGGGCCCTGATCGATCGGGACTGGCCCAGGGCCCGCCGCGAACTCTCGCGCCATATCCGCGCCCAGCGTCCGATTGTAAAGGAGCTGATGTGCCGGATTGGTCGACCCGAGGCCAGCCCTCGCCGTTGAGGCCCTGAGATCACGGATCGCGGCACACGTCTCAGATCATGCCCGAACCAGGCCTGGGAATGTGATGAACCTCATGAGAACCGATTACGTTCTTGGTATCATTGGCATGCTCTTCGTCTTCCTCGTGATGTTCTTCGCTACGGGAATTCTCGGGCGAGGCTGGTTCCTCTGGGGCAAGGACTCGCGCGACGAGAATCAACGGCGCTGATCGGGCGGAGCCTGTCGTCTCACCTCGACAGCCCATCGAACGGTTGACCGCCTTGAGGCAAAGGCCCATGAGCGCCCATGGTATCGTCCGCGTCGCCGTCGTGCAGGCGGCATCGGTGGCTTTCGATCGTGACCGGACGCTGGAGCGGGTTGGCGACCTCACGGACGAGGCCGCCCGGCAGGGTGGCCGGCTCATCGTCTTCCCCGAGGCGTTCGTCTCGGGATATCCGCGCGGGCTCGACTTCGGCGCCCGCGTCGGCTCGCGCAGCGCCGAGGGCCGCGACTGGTTTCGACGCTACTGGGCCAGCGCGGTGGACGTACCCGGGCCCGCCACCGAGGCGCTCGCGGCCTTTGCCCGCCGGTCGAACGCTTACCTGGTCATCGGCGTCGTCGAGCGCTGTGGCGGCACACTGTATTGCTCGGTCCTGTTTTTCGACCCTGCCGGGAACCTGCTGGGCAAGCATCGCAAGCTGATGCCCACCGCCGCCGAGCGACTGGTCTGGGGCTTCGGCGACGGCTCGACAATGCCGGTGCTCGATACCGCGATCGGCCGGATCGGAGCGGCGATCTGCTGGGAGAATTACATGCCACTGCTGCGGATGCACCTCTATTCGCAGGGCATCGAGCTCTACTGCGCCCGACCGCCGACGACCGCGAGACCTGGCAAGCGACGGTGCGGCACATCGCCGTGGAGGGTCGTTGTTTCGTCCTCGCCTGCAACCAGTTCGCACTCCGTTCCGACTATCCGGACGACTACCCCGCGTTTCAGGGGAGCGACCCCGTTACCGTCATGTCGCGCGGAGGGAGCTGCGTCATCGATCCCATGGGCCGGGTTCTTGCCGGCCCACTCATCGACGGACCCGGCATCCTGACAGCCGACCTCGACCAGGATGAGATCGCCCGGGGCAAGTACGACCTCGATGTCGTGGGCCACTACGCCCGCCCGGACGTCTTCCGTCTAATCGTCAACACGTCACCTACGCCGCCGGTCGTTGTCCGCGCGGGCGGGCCGAGAGACGAACACGATGAGAGCGGGCCGGGGGTGATCAATCCCCCTTCGGGATCGCGAAGCTGAGGTGATGGGCGCAGTGGATGCGCTGAAGATGGTCCCACTGTTCCTTGGTGAGCGGCCCGAAGAAGCGATGCGCGGCCACCGGTCCGGGCGAAGCCTTGTAGTAGTCGATGGCTTCACGCAGGCGGTCGGCGGCTTCGTGCTCGCCCAGCGGTTCGGAGGTGGCCAGAGCCGTCGGAAGCGGAAATCCCTCGGGGAGCATGCCGGTCGCGAAGATCTCCGCCACCCGCTCCGCGCCGATCTGGAGCGAGGGATCGTGCCGGGTCGTGGCCGGCATATCCACAGCCAGCCGGATCGCGCCGGCGAGGTGCTGGCAGATCCGCGCCAGCGACCAGTTGCCAACCGTGGTATGGCCCGCGAGCAGGCGCTCGACCTCGGGTATGACCTCATCAACGCTTTCGAAGCGAAGCGTCCTGCGTCCCGGGGTTGTGGTCGACATCGTCATCTTGGTTTCTCGTCCTTCTGGAACCTGGCGTGGGCCAGCCAGTATTCGGCCTCGATTCGGTAATACTCCGAGGCGCCGACGTCGATGCTCTGGCCGAAGCCGAGGCGACGGACCTTCTTGACCAGGGCCTCGAGTTTGCGCATTCGCTCGAGATGGCCGGCGAGTGCGGCAAGCTGATCGGGCTTCCGTTCGCTCATGTCGAACTGGGTGGACAGGATGAAGTGCGACCACATGTAGACCGGCAGCGCGTCGGTCCGCGCCTGCTTGTAGAAGGTCCACATCTCGTCGTACTGCTTGACCGCCGCCTTGTAGCGGGCGTCGAGCAGCGCGTGGATCTCGGCAGGCGTCACCTCGGGCTCGGCCGGGGCGGCGCGGCGCGGCGCGAAGGCCAGGGCCGCCAGGACGAGCCCGAGGATCAGGCCGGGATGGATATCGAGGCGGATGGTGAGCGGTTTCATGAACGGAACTCGACGTTTTCGACACGCTCTCGGATGTTACGGGCCGACGATCTTCAACTGGTGGAGCGAGACCTGGCCGAGCTGGCTGCTGAAGGTGACGTCGCCGTAGCTGCCGCCCTGCTGCTGGCTGACGCCGCCGATCGAGTGATCGCCGGTGTCGTAGATGGTCACGACCCCACCGCGAGAGACGGCCAGCCGTCGCGGGCCGGCGAAATAGGCGTAGCGGAGGTCGTTCTGGCTTCCCGACGAATTGGGCTGGCCCAGATCGCGGGGCCACCAGGGCTCCATCGATCGGAGTGGTGTGTACTCGGCCGCGCCTCCGGTGGAGACGGCGCCGGGTCCACCGCCGCTGGCGACTAGGGCCGCCAGGTCGCTGCACAGTCCCGACACGCGGTACTTGAGCGAGTTGTTAAACATGTCACCAATCATGATCATGCCAGGCATCCACTGACCCGTCCCACCTAGCTCGGGATGGGAGAACTGGGCCAGGCCGCCGCCTGTATACTGAAGCGATTGATAGAGCGTTCGGGCCGCATCCACGCTGAAACCGTGGCGCTGGGCGATATCGGCGATCGGGTCAGGGCTCATCACAGGATCATCTCCGCGTCGCGTCGTTCTCGCAGTTGTAGTCGTGGGCGTTGGCGTTTTCGATCTCTCCGCCGGCAGAGGTCTGGCCTCGATGATGTTGACTCCAGCCGCGTCGGCCAGTGGGACGATCCGGTCGAGCCGGAGTCCGGCGGCCTCGAAGAGGCGCTCAAACTCCGGTTTGGTCCGCTCGGCGCCGCCGTGGATCACCAGCATTGTCAGGTCCATCAGCGTGGCGGAGGCGGCCGAGCCGACGGGACCGATCCCGCGCTGGCCGCTGTCAGGAATCAGGCGCTCGACCACCAAGACCCGCGCCGTCGGCTTCAAGGCGGGGCGCAGGTTCCGGAGGATCACCAGAGCGTGCTCATCATCCCAGTTATGGAGGATGTGCCGCAACAAATAGGCGTCGGCCCCGGTCGGGACCTCGCCCGACGTCAGGAAGCTGCCGCTTATGGCCCGGCAACGCGCCGCGATGTCCGCGCCTGCGCGGTCGATCTCAGGAACCGCCCGCTCGATCACCCCGGGCCGGTCGAAGAGGACGCCGCGCATGGCAGGGAAACGCCGCAAGATCTGGACCAAAGTGCCGCCGTTTCCGCCGCCAAGGTCCACCAGCTCGTCGACGTCTTGTAAGCGATCCGTGTCGAGCATCGCCAACGTCTTGCGGTCGTTCAGCGAAGTCATGGCGTCGTCGAAGACCCGGGCCGATTCCGGGTGCTCGGCGAGATAGTCAAAATAAGGCTGCTGGTAGAGGGTCGGGAACACGGGATGACCCGTGCGGATCGACGCCAGCAGATGGCCCCAGGCGTGATAGAACTCGCTTCCCATGAGCAGTGCGGCCGCGCGCTGGGAGTTCGGGGCGTTGCCGCGGAGCAAGCTGCCCAGCGGGTTGAGCGCGAAACGGCCCCCCGGCTCCTCTTCCTCGACGAAGACGCCAATGGCGGCCAGGGCGCGAAGCAGCCGGTAGAGCGAAACGGGATGGGTGCCAGTGGCTTCGGCCAGCTCATTTGCCGAACGGGCACCTTCCGAAAGCAGGTCGGCCAGTCTGAGCCGGGCGGCGACATGGACGAGCTGCGACCCAAAGTAGCCGGTCAACAGGCCGGCGAATCGATCGTGAAGCTCGGGAGACGTCATCGGTCCGGGGTCCTGTGGGGCGCATCTCGCGCTGGCATTCGCCTGGCTCGATCGTAGCAGGATCGGGACCCCGGCGGAATCGATCGGATCGGAAAACCGAGAACGGACCGAGCAAGGGCCGCGTCGCGGGTTTCGGGTTCCCCGCGACGCGGCCCTTGCGCTCAACCACTACCGACTACCGAGGAGTGTGGAGAACCTCATACCGCGCGGCACTCACTTTTCAGCGCCGGACGGGGTAATAAAAGTAGCCCCGGGTTGCCGGGTTGTAATAGAGCGGATAGCGATACCCGTCGCCCGGCGTGTAGTACCGGTTCGTCAGGTACGGGGCCGTGTTGACGACCGGGGCCGAGGAGTAACCGCTCGAATAGTAGCTGTTTCCGTAGTAGGGATATCCGTATCCATATCCGCTACCGTATCCGTAACCTCCATATCCGCTACCGTATCCGTAACCTCCATATCCGCTGCCGTATCCGTAGCCACCGTAAAGGCCGGGCCAGAGCCCGATGCCTCCGACGCCGTATCCGCCGAACCCACCGTAGTATCCGCCGCCGTAATAACCGCCGTGGTGTCCGCCGCCGCCGAAGCCACCACCGTGTCCGCCGAAGCCACCACCGTGTCCGCCGCCGAAACCGCCGCCACCGTGTCCGCCGCCACCACCGCCCCCGCCGCCGTGGGCAAAGGCCGACGAAGTTGAGGCGAGGCCGACCAGAAGCGCGACGACCGATGCTTTCGCCAGTGCTTTCGAGGCGGGAACGAGGCCGATGAACCGGTTCATGTGGTGCTCTCCCTGGGGTTCGAGAATCAAACGCGATCCAGGATTGGACCCCGGCTCGACCCGTTGGCCTCCGAGGCTCCTCCATCGTTCTCTTCTCTTCTACGAATCAGGAAGCACGCTGGGTCGCGCGGGTTCCGTTTAGAGGACACGAATCCCGGATCGGGTTCTTTCGGTCAGTTCTCGCCGGTGTCGATCGGGACGTCGCTTCGGCCGAACGTGAAGCGCTCGTAACAGCGCATCATGTTGTTTCTCGCGGGTTCATAGTGAGAATCGGCCTTGAGAGCGGCCTTGTAGTCGCGGTACGACGCCTCGTGTTCGCCTCGAAGCTCATGCAGGACGCCGCGCAGGTTGTGGGCCTCGGCCGAGTCGCCGCGCAGGGCGATCGCCTGCTTGAGGAAGACCTCGGCCTCGTCGAACCATCGGTTGTTGAGTGGCGCGCTTGGCTCGGGTCAGGTTCGTCAGGAATTGCGAGGCGACGGTCACCGGCTCACGGATCTCGTCCGGTGCCGGCGCCGCCGCGAGGGCCGGGGAAGCTGCGCGCGTGCGCATACGCCGGGATCGGTGTCGCGTGCCGCGCGACGACCTCGGCGACGACCTTGCGCAGGGTCTCCGGGACCAGCGGCTTGGACAGGAAGTCAATCGCGCCCAGCTTCAGGGCCGCGACCGCGTCGGGAATGCTGCCATGGGCGGTGACGATCACCACGGGGGTATCGACCCCGGCGTCGCGGAGCCGCTGAAGGGTCGCCATGCCGTCGAGCCGCGGCATCTGGAGGTCGAGCAGCACGAGGTCCGGGCGTTGGCGACGAACCTGGATCAGGGCTTCCTCGCCGTCGGCGGCCTCGTGAAGCTGGTAGCCGGCCCCCGATGACTCGAGGGCCGTGCGGAAGACCAGACGGACGTTGGGCTCATCATCGACGATCAGGATACGGGCCGAGTCCGGTCGATTCCGGGACGAGGTCGATGAGACATGGGCGTTCAACACGGTCGGGTCCTCCCTCATGACTGCGAACCGTCGGTAGAAACCGGAAGCGATTGGGAGAGCTTGGTTGACGACGCGTGGACGCACGGCAGTTGGATCGTGAACGACGTCCCCCGGCCGGGCTCGCTCTGGACCTCGATCGAGCCGCCGTGCGCCTCGACGATCTCGCGGGTGATCGCTAGACCGAGACCGACCCCGTGCCGCGCCCGCGAGCCGGGAACCCGGAAGAACCGCTCGAAGATCCGGCTCAATGCGTCGGGGGGAATCCCCTCGCCGTCGTCGCTGACGACGAACTGAACGCCGGCCGTGCCGGGCGCGTTGCCGTTGTTGTGGTTGTTTTCGGAGACGCGGGCGGCGGCCTCGATGCGAACGTGGCCGCTCCGATCGGTGTGGGCCAGGGCGTTGCCGATCAGGTTGTCGAAGACGTGAGCGATCCGCTCGCGATCGACCAGCACGGCCGGCAAGGTGCCCGTGCGCGGGCCTGGAGCGTGATCCCGACATCATGGGCCTGGGCGGTGAACCGTTCGACCGCCTCGTGGACCAGGGCCGAGGCGTCGACCGGCTGGAGATCGAGCTCCACCCGCCCCTGCTCGATCCGGGTCAGGTCGAGCAGGTCGTTGACCATCGCCAGGAGCCGCTCGGAGTCGTGCCGAGCCGCCAGCAGGAGCTCGACCTGCTTCGGCTCGAGCGGGCCGACGACCTCCTCGAGCAGGAGATGGACCGCCATCTGGATGCTGGTCAGCGGTGTCTTCAGCTCGTGGCTGACGGTCGAGACCATGTCGCTCTTGAGTTGGTCGAGCATGCGGAATCGGGTCACGTCGGTCAGGACCAGGGCCGCGCCGATCAGCCCCTCGTGCTCGTCGCGGATCGCCAGGACGCGGGGGAGGAAGAACCGCTCGGATGCGACGTCCGGGCTCTCACCACCGCGGAGGCAGATCGCGTGCTCGAAGCTGGTGGGCAGATAGTCGGAGTCTCCCTTGAGCACGTCGGCCAGGGGCTGACCGAGCGCGGCGGGGGGGCTCCAGGGGATGGTGGTTCCCTCGACCGGCGCCACGCCGAGCCAGCGTCGAGCGGCGGGGTTGGCGCGTTCGACGCCGGCGGCCGGATCGACCACGACGACCGGGTCAGGGAACGAGTCGATTGTGGCCTGCGCGGTCTTCTGCGCCCGAAGCAGACGCGCCGTGCCGGCCTGCCGGTAGGCGCGTAGGGTCCGGGCCATCGTGTTGAACGCGACGGCCAGCTCGCCCAGCTCGTCGCGCGACGGCACCGGCACGACCTGCTCGAGGTCGCCCTTGGCCATCGCGCGGGCCGCCTGGGTCACCGAATCGATCGGACCCAGGATCGAACGGCTCAGGACCAGGGCCAGGACACAGGCCACTCCCGCCGAAAGGAACAGCGCCATCACCATCCAGCGCGTCGACGCCGTGGCCGCAGTCCGCGCCCGCTCGGCCTCGTCCTCCATGTTCTTCTGGTTCAGGTCGAGGATCGCGTCGGCGCCGTGCTTGATCTCACGGAACACAGGCAGAAGCTGCGCGAAGTAGAACTTCGTCCGCTCGGGTTTCTGGTGCGGTCCCATGGCGAAGAACCGATCGCACAGCCCGAGATAGCGTGTCCAGAGCGCCGAGACCCGGTTCGCCAGCTCCTGCTCGCCCGGCAGGGTGATGTTGCTCAGCTCCTTCTTCAGGTTGAGCGAGAAGACCGGACGGAACTCATCGAACTGGTCGTGCGCCTGATCCTCTTCATCGCCGATGGCGAAGAGCAGCGACGAGTCGATCCGTTCGAGCGCCTCCTTCATGTGCTGCGCGTAGAGCACGCTCTGATAGTTCTCGCGCAGGATCAGGTCGATCTTCCCGCCCAGCCGGGAAAACATCAGGACGCCCCAGAGTCCGAGCCCCACCATGATCACCAGGAGGGGCGTGATCCCGATCAGCAGCGTCGTCCTCAGGTTGCGAAACATCGCGCTCCCATCCCTCCCGCAGCGTCATCGCGTCGATGGACGTAGGGGCAAGGTCCGTGCCGCGCTTCGCCGATGTGCCGCAAGCTTTTGAATAGTTAAGACTTATCGAAAACGCTCGGCCCCGCCGTAGGGGTTCGAGCATGCACGTTGCATGATGGCCGAGGGGGAAGATCCTTCGATTTGCACGACGGTCCTGCCGTGGAATCAGAGACCGTATTGCTTGCGTTTGCGGTAGAGCGTACTGGGGTCGATGCCAAGGACGCGCGCGGCTTCATCGCGGCTGTCGGTGACGTTGAGAATCCGACGGATATGCTCCAGTTCGATCTGCTCCAGGGTGAACTTGCCCCCAAGCTCGATCAATTGCGGGGGGTGCTGGCCCGCGATGCGCGATCCGGTCGGGGAGGTCGGATAGGCCAACGACATCGCCGTCGGTGAGCATCGCCGCTCGTTCTAGAGCGTTGCGGAGCTCGCGGAGGTTTCCGGGCCATGAGTGATGGGCCAGCGCCGCGCGGGCTTCCGGGGTCAGGCCGGTGAGGCGACGGCCCAGCCGTCGGGCGAAGAAACTCAGGAAGTGATCGGCCAGGTCGAGCAGGTCCTCGCGCTGGCGCAGCGCGGGCAAGGTCAGCTCGACGACGTTGAGCCGGTAGAGCAGGTCCTCGCGGAACGAGCCCGCGGCGGTCGCGGCCTCGAGGTCGCGGTTGGTCGCGGCGATCACACGGACATCGGCGGTCCGTGTCCGCGGATCGCCGACCCGCTCGTATTGATGGTCCTGCAAGAACCGCAGGAGCTTGGGTTGGAGCGGCGCGGGAAGGTCGCCCACCTCGTCGAGAAACAGCGTACCCCCTTCCGCCGCCGCGACCTTGCCGGGGGCGTCGCGCACTGCGCCGGTGAACGCGCCTCGGATGTGGCCGAAGAGCTCACTTTCGAGCAGCTCGGCGCCGAGGCTGGGGCAACTGACGGTGACGAACGGCCCGTCGCCGCGCGCTCCAAACGTGCAGTGCGCGAGCCAAGACCCCCTTGCCTGTGCCGCTCTCGCCCCGGATCAGGATGGCGGCATCGCTCGACGCGACCCGTCGGGCCAGCTCGAAAACTCGCTGGACCTGATGGTCGCGCGCCCTGGAAGTCGGCTTCGGGGACCTCGCGGTGGACCTGCTCCTCGAGCACCGCGACCCGCTCGCGAAGCCCGCGGAGCCGCGTCACGCGCTCGAGGACCGCCCGGACCTGGGCGGGCGTGAACGGCTTGGGCAGGTAGTCGAACGCCCCCCGGCGCATGACCTCGACCGCGCTGTCGATCGACGCATGCGCCGTGATCACAATGATCGCCAGCCGCGGCAACTGTTCGAGCAGGGGCCTGATCAGGTCGAGGCCCGAGTCCTCGCCCAGCTTCAGGTCAACAAGGGCTGCGTCACACGGCCGACGCTCGATTACCCGCAGCGCCTCGGCGACGCTGGCCGCCTCGCTGACGGTGTGCCCCACGGCCTCGAGCGCCAGCCGGAGTGTCCGGCGAATATTCGGCTCGTCGTCGACAATCAAGACCCGCATGCCCGCCGTCCTCGTTGCACGCCGGTAGTAAGCACCGCCGACCGCCCCGACGTCCGAGGCGGCCAGCCACTGATTCTACCCGACGTGGCGAGTCTCGCGGGAACCGACTTCTCAGCGATGAAGCGTGATATGCTTCAACGGCCGTGTCCGATGCGTGGCGAAGCCTTCATTGGCCACGTGATAGCCCAGCGACCGGACCAGGTATTTCCACTCCTGGGGACGTTCGCTTCGCAGGAACTCGAGGACGGCTTCGTCCCACCCCTTCACGTCATCGGCCTCTTTGTGCATTTGATAATGCCAGAGGATCGACCGATGTTGATCAGGATTGACCAGCAACGAGACGCCGTTGGACAGCGTGACTTCAATCGCCGCGTTGCGAAGCTCGTTATGGATCGCGGCCACCAGCAAGAGCGACCCGAGCGCTAACCCGAGGATCACCAGCATTCACCACCCCCGCTCGCAGCGAAAGGAAGAGCCTATACCATATTATAGGCGATTATCCCGTCCAGAATAGGCCAAACCGTCCTTGTTGTTGAAACGGACGGCCCATCGGAACTCTAGGACATGAAGCCGGGGTTTGTTGGATGGTTGCTGAAAAACATCACTTCGTGTTGGGGTTTCGGAGTTGGGGGGTAGCTCGGTGTGGCTCAGGAGAAGAGCGAAATGAGGGGGTTTCCAGCGTTGACCTGGAGCGGTCGGCCTAGCGGGTCGCGGATCTCGGTGGTGGGGTCGATGCCCAGGGCGTGGAGGATGGTGGCGCCCACGTCATCGGGTGAGACCGGGTCGCGGGAGGGATAAGCGGCCCATCGATCCGAGCTGCCATGGATGCAACCCGGGTGGACGCCGCCGCCTGCCAGGACCGCGGAATAACAGTGCGGCCAGTGCTCGCGGCCCGCCTGGGGTGCGTTGATCCGGGGCGTCCGGCCGAACTCGCCCGCCCAGACCACGAGCGTCTGATCGAGCAGGCCACGCGCCTCCAGATCGTCGAGCAAGGCGGCGAAGCCCTGATCGGCCGGCGGCATCAGGTCGTTCTTGAGCCGGACGAAGTTTTGCGAGTGGGTGTCCCAGAAGTTCTGATGGTCGTCGTGCCAGTTGACCGTCACCAGTGCGACCCCGGCCTCGACCAGCCGACGCGCCAGCAAGAGGCACTGGCCGTGGATGTGTCGGCCGTAGCGCTCGCGCAGCCTCGGGTCTTCCCGATCGATCTGGAACGCGCCCCGGGCCTCGGCCGAGCTCAGGGCGTCGAGCGCCCGGATCTGAAACGCATCCCAGGCCCGTGGCCCGGTGCCTTCGATCGCCTGTGAGGGCGACTTGCCCAGAGCTCCGAGCAAGGCGCGCCGATCGAGCCAGCGCCCGGGGGCTACTCCCTCGGGAGGCTGTAGACCACCGACCTGGAAGCCGTCGAGGTTGGGGTCGCCCTCGACCTGGAAGGGGTCGTAGCCCTTGCCCAGCCAGCCGCCGTGCTGTCCCGGTGCCTTGCCGCCGGGCGCCGCCGGATGAGACACGGTCCAGGGCATGGTGACCGACGTCGGTAGCGCCCCCCTGCTCCGTCCGGGCTGACACCGCGCGATCAGGGAGCCCAGGTGCGGCCAGTCCGCGGGCGACGGACCGTCGGCGTCGGAGTGCTGCCGGGCGCCAGGTGCCCGGTCACGAGCCGGTGCGCGGTCGAGAGATGCGCGAAGTCGTCGTGGCACATCGACCGGACGACCGCGAGCTTGTCCGTCCGCGCGGCGAGCCGCGGGAAATGTTCGCTGATCCGCAGTCCAGGTACCTTCGTCGCGATCGTCCCGAACTCGCCCCGGATCTCCGCCGGAGCGTCTGGCTTCGGGTCCCAGGTGTCGAGCTGGCTCGGACCGCCCCACTGGAAGATCAGGATGCACGCCTTCGCCAGCCCGAAACCGGACCCGGCGGCAACCGGCTGAGCCGCCCCTGCGCCGCTGTCGGCCGCCACTGCCGATCGATCCCGGAGCCGGAGCATGTCGGCCAGCCCGAGTCCCGTCAGCCCCAGCACGCCGGCCCGCAACACCTCGCGGCGCGTCGACGACGATGCTGTCGACGTCGCCAGGAACTGGCGGAATCCGTCACACCCTACCATCCTGTTCGTCGCCATCGTGCCTCGAACCCTTCCGAACTCGGCTCGGTGTTGAACTTTCGATTAACACACTCCGATCTCGCAATTTAACAACGGTGCGGCCGGGATGTCCAGCCTGGGTCGTCTGCGCGTTCGATTGTGTTCTCAACGCCACGGTCGGTTTTTGTTACGTTGGCCGGAGTGGTTCAGGACCGTCGTCGGTCAGCCCGAAGCACGAGCCGGAGTCCGAGCGAGAGAGTTCATGGCGCGATTGAGCCTGCGAAACATCAGCCTGGCGTTCGGCGGTCCGCGGCTGCTGGATGGGGTCGATCTCCAGATCGAGCGGGGCGAGCGGGTCTGCCTGCTGGGTCGAAACGGCGAGGGCAAGAGCACCTTGCTCCGCTTGATCGAGGGCGAGATCGGTCCCGATGAAGGCGAGGTCCTCCGGCAGCAGGGCCTCCGTATCGCCCGGCTCCCCCAGGATGTGCCCCGGGGAAGGATCGGCACGGTCGTCGAGGAAGTGGCCGAGGGGATCGATCGCGGTGGTGATGATGGCTCACACGGCCCCGACCACCGGGTCGGCTCCATCATCTCGCGGATGGGCCTGGACCCCGACGCCCGGTTCGACGCCCTCTCCTCGGGCATGAAACGGCGCGTCCTGCTGGCCAGGGCCCTGGTCGGCGAGCCCGACGTTCTCTTGCTCGACGAGCCGACTAACCACCTCGATATCGACGCGATCGGTTGGCTCGAAGAGTTCCTGGTCCGCCAGGCCGTCACCCTGATCTTCGTCACCCACGACCGGGTCTTCCTGAGCCGGCTGGCCACCCGCGTGATCGAACTCGACCGCGGCCGACTGTTCGACTGGGCCTGCGACTACCCAACGTTCCTCAATCGCAAGGAAGAGCTCCTGGCCGCCGAGGAGCGTCAGAACGCCCTCTTCGACAAGCGACTGGCCCAGGAGGAAGTCTGGATCAGGAAAGGCATCGAGGCCCGCCGGACCCGCAACGAGGGACGGGTCCGGGCCCTGAAAGCCATGCGCGAGGCCCACGCGCGACGCCGGAACCAGCAGGGCAATGTCCGCATGGCACTCCAGGAGTCCGAACGTTCCGGCACCCTGGTGATCGCCGCCAAGGGGATCACCTTCACCCATCCGGACGGCGATCGACCCGTGATCCACGACCTGTCCACCACCATCCAGCGCGGCGACAAGGTCGGGATCATCGGCCCAAACGGCTCGGGAAAGACGACCCTGCTCCGGCTCCTGCTGGGCGAGCTGACCCCCCAGGAAGGAACGGTCCGCAACGGCACGAACCTCGAAGTGGTCTACTTTGACCAGTTGAAGGCCACGCTCGACGAGCAGAAGACCGTCCAGCAAAACGTCAGTGAATACGACACGATCCTGATCGACGGCCAGCACCGGCATGTGCTCGGCTACTTGCAGGACTTCCTGTTCCCGCCCGATCGATCGCGGAGCCTCGTCAGGTTTCTCTCCGGCGGTGAACGGAGCCGCCTTTTGCTGGCCAAGCTGTTCACCAGGCCGTCGAACGTGCTGGTCCTCGACGAGCCGACCAACGACCTGGACGTCGAGACACTCGAGCTCCTCGAAGGCTTGCTCGTCTCCTATCAGGGGACAGTGCTTCTGGTCAGCCACGACCGCGCGTTCCTCAACGACGTGGTCACGAGTGTCCTGTCGATCGACGCCGACGGCCGCGTCAAGGAGTACGAGGGGGGCTACGACGACTACCTCCGCCAGCGCCAGGCCGAGGGCGGAAGAGCGGCCGAGACCGCCGTCGAGACCCGATCCGTCGAGCCCGCGCGATCGGTCGCCCAACCCGCGCCGGCCGATCGACCGCGCAAGCTGAGCTACAAGGAACAACGCGAGCTCGAAGCCCTGCCCGCCAGGATCGAAGCCCTCGAAACGGCCCGCCAGGAGCTGCACGATGCCATGGCCGACCCCGCCTTCTACCGCCAGGACGCGGGTGAGATCGTCGCTGCGCGCACGAAGCTCGAGGAACTCGACCGCGAGCTTGCCCAGACCTACATGCGCTGGGAGACTCTGGAGGCGCTGGGAAGCTGACAGAGGGCGGCCGGTGCGGAGGGTCGAAATCATCGTGCGTTCCAAGGCACTCGCTGATCCCCCACCCGGCTCAAGGCCGGAGTAAGGAGACCGCCACCGAAATGATGGCCGAATGCCGGTCCGTGACGAACGACCCGAGTCTCGAGAAAATCGAACGCGATGGTCACTGGCCCATGACGCGGGAGATCTCGAAGTGAGCTTTGTCTTGGACGCCCCTGTGCGTTCCGAGGCGCATGGGCGTATCTCGCACCTCGTCCACCGCTTCATTCAGCGTTCCGGCCGGCTCTAGGCATCGCGCGAATTTCTTTCGGAGTTGTACGACCGGATGGTCGCCCGACCCCACGCCGATCCGGATGGGAAAGCGCTCAACCCTAGGTTTCTCGGGACTTTACGCGGCGCTTTGCCGCTCTATATACTTTTACGGAGATTCTCCGCGCACGCCTCGCCCCTTGCCCTCAATCTTAGGGGATTGCTTGTGGTTCGAGGCCCCCGCCGCGACGAATCCGCCCCTCCCCCGAAACGAAGGGATCCTTCCTTGCTTGACGCTCCTCGACAGCCTGGTCCGCCAAGGTTCCCGGGTGCCAGGGTCGTGTTGTTGCTGGTGGTTCTCGGTGCCGGTGTAACCCCAGTGTCGGCCGCCGAGCGGGCGGACTTGCAGTTCGAGGAATTGGTCCGGCCGATGCTCGAGGACCGCTGCTTCGCCTGCCACGGCAATGGCATCAAGAAGGGCGGGGTGGATCTGGAGGGCGCCCGCGCGGAGGATCAGAAGCTCTGGGGGGCCGTGCTCAAGAACGTCCGGTCGGGCATCATGCCACCGGCCGACAAGCCGCGGCCGACGAACGCGGAGCTCGCCCGGCTGGAGAGCTGGATCAAGTTCGTCGCGCTGGGGATCGACCCGACGGACCCCGACCCGGGCCGGGTGACGGTCCGGCGGCTGAACCGGGTCGAGTACCGCAACACGATCCGCGACCTGATCGGCGTCGATTTCGACACCACCACCGAGTTCCCGGCCGATGACACGGGGCACGGGTTCGACAACATCGGCGAGGTCCTGACCCTCTCCCCGCTCTTGCTGGAGAAATATTTGACGGCGGCCAGGACGATCATCGAGCGGGCCGTGCCCATGGTCCCGAAGATCGTCGCCGAGCGGGTGATCGCGGGTCGCGACTTCCTTCCCGAGGGAGTCGGCGCGGTCCTGCGAAGGGCCAGGGCGGGTCGTCGTATCGCGGACTGTCGTACTACGAGCCGGCGACCGTCTCGACCCGCGTCGTGGTCGAGCAGGACGGCCGCGTACCGCCTGGTCCTCGATCTCACGGCGAACGAGCGGTTCGTGGACGGGGTCAGCGACTACAACCGATGCCGTCTGACCTTCCGCGCCGACGGCGAGGAGCTACTTCGCCACGAGTTCGTCCGGCAGGACGGGACGGCGTTCCACTTCGAGGTCGCGCGCGACTGGAAGGCCGGGCCGCACGATCTGTCGATCGAGGTCCAGCCGCTGACCCCCGACGAGAAGCAGGTCCGTTCGCTGACGCTCCGCATCCAGTCGGTCGACCGTGCGCGGGCCGCTGGACGAGCGGTACTGGGTCCGGCCGCCGAACTACGCCCGCTTCTTCCCCGGCGAGGTGCCCGACGACCCCGCCGGCCGCCGACTCTATGCGCGCGAGCTCCTCGGCAATTTCGCCGCGCGGGCGTTCCGGCGCCCCGTGGACGACGCGACCAAGGACCGGCTCGCGGCCCTGGCCGAGGCCGCCTCGGCCCAGCAGGGGCGAGACCTTCGAGGCGGGCGTGGCGCAGGCATGGCGGCCGTCCTGACCTCGCCCCGGTTCCTCTTCCGCGAGGAGTTGGCCGAGCCCGGCGCCACCGGTCGCTATCCCTTGGTCGACGAATACAGCCTGGCCTCGCGGCTCTCGTACTTCCTCTGGTCGTCGATGCCCGACGACGAGCTGATCCGCCTGGCCGGCGAGCACGGAAGCTCCGCGCGAACCTGCGTACCCAGGTGGATCGGATGCTCGCCGACTCGCGCTCGGAGGAGCTTTCCGCAACTTCGTCGGCCAGTGGCTCCAGGCCCGCGACGTCGAAACGGTGTCGATCAACGCCGCCGCCGTGGTCTCGCGCGACCAGCCGCCGGACCCCGCCGCGGAGCAGCGCCGGGCGCGGTTCCGCGAACTCGTGCCGCAAGCCGGCCGATGAGCTCACCGATCGCCGAGAAGCAAGAGCTGCAGACCGTCCGCGCGATCGTTCGGCCGTTCGTTCCGCCGATTCCGCGAGTTCGAGCTGACCGGCGACCTCCGGCGGGCCATGCGGCGCGAGACCGAGATGCTTTTCGAGCACATCGTCCGGGGCGACCGGAGCCTCCTGGAGCTGATCGACTGCAACTACACCTTCCTCAACGAGCGGCTGGCGAAGCATTACGGGATCGAAGGCGTCCAGGGTGACACGATGCGCCGGGTCGAGCTTGCCGCCGGACAGCCCGCGCGGCGGAGTCTTGACGCAGGGGACGGTCCTGGCGGTCACCTCGAACCCCGACCGGACCTCGCCGGTGAAGCGGGGCCTGTTCATCCTCGACAACATCCTGGGCTCGCCCCCGGCCCCGCCGCCGCCGAACATCCCCGCGCTGGAGGAGGCCGGCAAGAAGGTCAGCGGCCGGACCCCGACCCTGCGCGAGTCGATGGTCCTGCACCGCAACGAGCCGACCTGCGCCGGCTGCCACGCCCGGATGGACCCGCTCGGGCTGGCGCTCGAGAACTTCAACGCCCTGGGCCGCTGGCGCGAACAAGGAGCGGGCCGGCCCGATCGACGCCTCCGGCAAGCTGATCACGGGCGAGCCGTTCGCCGACGTCCGCGAGCTGAAGCGGATCCTGGTCGAGCGGCACCGCGCGAGTTCTACCGCTGCCTGACCGAGAAGATGCTCACCTACGCTCTCGGCCGGGGCCTGGAAGATCACGACGTCCAGGCGGTCGATACGATCGTGGCCGAGATCGAGGCCCGAGACGGCCGCGGCTCGACCCTGATCGCCGGCATCATCGAATCCGCACCGTTCCAGAAGTGCCGACGATCCGGCGCGGTTGATTCGGCGGGGCTCTCGGCACCGGCATCGGGACGCGGGTCCGATCCTACGAATTAATTCATCACAAAAATGATAGTCTGATCGAGGAATTGACCATGACCAGGGAACCGAACCACGCCGTGTTGCCCCATCCGGCTGTCCTGAGCCGCCGCGTTTTCCTCCGCGGCCTGGGCGCCTCGATCGCGCTGCCGGCGTTCGCGTCCCTGGGCACGTCGCGGTTCGCCAACGCCGCCGCAGCCGACGGCGCCGGCGGCCTGGCCGCAACCGCCACGGGTACGCCGCTCCGGTCGGCGTTCGTCTACTTCCCCAACGGCGCCATCCCGTCGGCCTGGTGGCCGGGTGGCGAGGGGACCGACTTCCAGTTCAAGCGGACCCTCCAGCCCCTGGAGCCGGTGAAGGACCTGGTCCAGGTTCTCGGCGGGCTCGATCTTCGGACCGCCGAGGGCGGTCCCGACGGCGCCGGCGACCACGCGCGGGGCAACGGAACGTTCCTGACCGGCGTCCGCCTCAAGAAGAGCGCCACCGCACATCCGCGCCGGGGTCTCGATCGACCAGGTGATCGCGCGTCGGATCGGCCACCTCACGCGATTCCCGTCGCTGGAGCTGGCGTGCGAGGTCGGTGCGGAAGGCCGGGGCGTGCGATTCCGGGTATTCCTGCGCCTACCAGTACAACCTCTCCTGGAGCTCGCCCACGACGCCGATGCCGCCGGAGTCGAACCCGCGGCTGGCCTTCGAGCGGCTCTTCGGCGCCGGCGCGCCCGGGCGAGCGGCAGGCGAACCTCGAGCGCCGCCGACAGGAGCAGCGCTCGATCCTCGACTTCGCCCTCGAGGACGCCCGGGCGATGCAGCGACGGCTCGGCTCCGAGGACCGTGAGAAGCTCGACCAGTACCTCGACGGGGTCCGCGAGATCGAGACCCGGATCGAGCAAGCGCCGAGCAGCTTCGGCGCCGGCCCGCGACCCGGTCGTCGAGACGCCGCTGGGCGTCCCGGCCGACTACGAGGAATACGTCCAGCTCATGTTCGACATGCTGCTTCCTGGCGTTCCAGACCGACTCGACGCGGGTGGCGACACTGATGCTGGCCCACGACGGCAGCAACCGGTCGTTCGACCACATCGGGATCTCCGAGGGCCACCACGACCTGACCCACCACCAGAACCGGCCCGACTGGATCGAGAAGGTCGCCGACATCGACCTCTGGTACGTCCGCCAGTTCGCCCGCTTCCTGGACAAGCTCCAGGCGACGAAGGACGACGACGGCACACTCCCTGCTCCACAACTCGATGATCGTCTACGGCAGCGGCAACGCCGACGGCAACCGCCATACCCACACAACCTGCCCGATCCTCCTGGCCGGCGGCGGCGGCGGCACGCTCACACCCGGCCGCTACGTCAAGCACGGCTCCAGGCCATTGACCAACCTCTATCTCAGCATGGCCGACCGCCTCGGCCTCCGCGACCTCAACCGCTTCGGCGACTCCGACGGCTGTCTCGGCAATGTTTGAGATCGTATCCCGAAGGGCGTTCCCATAGCTTCCCCCGGGCGACCGATGACGTTCGGTGTCCGTGGCACCGTGTGATCACGCCCGATGGCCTTCCGTCGGCACAGCGATTGCTCATAACATTGATCCGGGCGTGTTTACGGGACCCGACACCCGTCCGCACTTGGTGCGGCCACGCATGGTCTCATGTTCGATTTCGACCCGCGCAACCTTCGCACAAGTCCTTGGCGAGGTGCGAATAAGGATTGGAAGATCGGTGGATGTGGAGCTGTTCCCGACGTCCGGTCCGTGGACCCCAGGTCGAAGGACGAGAGTCTCCGACATCTTTGCATAACATACAGGGGGTCGCGATGCGTCGTATCTTCCTCGTGAGTCTCACCTCGATCGCGTGCGTGGCGACGGTCCTGGCGGGAGTTCCTGTCCTGGCCCGCGGTGGCGGTGGTGGCCATGGTGGTGGCGGTCACGGCGGCGGTGGATTCCATGGCGGCGGTGGTTTCCGCGGTGGTAGTGGCTTCCGCGGTGGCGGTGGTTTCCGCGCCCCTGCCCGCTCCTTCAGTCCTCCTCGCATGGCCGCACCCCGGAGTTTCGCTGCCCCCCGGAGTTTCGCTGCCCCCCGGAGTTTCGCTGCCCCCCGGAGTTTCGCTGCCCCCCGGAGTTTCGCTGCCCCCCGGAGTTTCGCCGGAGCTCGCGGTATCACACCTGGCCGCCCGGCCGTCGGATCGATGTCGCCTCGGGCCGCCATGGGGGCTCGGGCCCCGCTCACCAACCTTGGCGCCCGGCCCGCGATGGGCAATTCTCGAAGCTTCGGGAATTCCAATGCCTTTGGAATGAACCGTGGTCTTGGTAACGCCACCTTCGGAGGTGCCAACCGCGTCAACAACGTGGCCGGTATGATGGGGAACCGGGGCTTCGGATACGGCAGCGGCTATGGTGGTTACGGTTGCGGTCATGGCTACGGGTATGGCGGCTATCGCCGCAGCTACGGTGGCTATGGCGGCTACGGTGGACTCGGTTACGGCGGTTATGGCGGCTTTGGCCCGTTCGGGCTTGGCCTCTTGCTCGGATATGGGCTAGGTGGCTATGGCGGGTACGGCGGCCTTGGTTATGGCGGTTACGGTGGTTATGGCGGTTACGGCTCCTGGGGCTATCCGGCCGGCGGCTACGGTTACGGCTACGGCGGTCTCGGCTCCGGTTACTACGCGCCGTACGACTGGCTCTACGGGGGTTCTCTCTACGGCTATGGATACTCGCCGTACGCCAATCCCTATTTTTCCGGATTGAGCTACGGATCTCCGGCCATGGCCGGGATGACCTACGACTATTCGCAGCCGATCAACACGGTGAGCCCACCCCCCGCGGAATCGGTGGCCGACGAGGCCGCCGCCCTCTTCACCTCGGGCCGCGACTCGTTCAAGCAGGGCGACTTCGCACAGGCGTTACAGCAGGCCGACGCCGCCCTGGCGAAGAATCCCAACGACACATCTCTGCACGAATTCCGCGCTCTCTGTCTCTTCGCCCTGGGACGCTACGACGAGGCGGCCTCCGCGCTCTATGCCGTGCTCTCGGTGGGACCGGGTTGGGACTGGCCGACCTTGATCAACCTCTATCCCAATGTGAATGTCTATACGTCGCAACTCCGTGCCCTGGAGGCGTACGTCAAGGCCAATCCCCCATCGGCATCGTCCCGGTTCGTGCTGGCTTACCAGTACGCGACCGAGGGATACTTCGACGAAGCGGCGTCCACGCTCAAGCAGGTGGTCGCGCTGAAGCCGAACGACACCCTCTCGGCCAAGCTGCTCGAACAGATCCAGAATGCCCGGCAGAAGCCGGCCGGCACGTCGGTCGAGAAGCCTCCCGTTCCCGAGCCCGCTGCCGCGAACACGGCGTTGCCCGCCGGGGCGACGATCTCCGGCACCTGGACCACCGATCCGAGTGCGGATACCAGGATCACGCTCGCGATCCAGGACGGAGGTGCCTTTCGGTGGCAGGTCGTCCAGAAGGGTCAGACCCGAGAGTTCTCCGGCACCTCGAACTTCGGCGGCGGCATCCTCACCCTCGTACCGGAAAAAACGCCGCCGATCGTCGGCCGCGTGACCTGGACCGATCCCGAGCACATGACCTTCCGCGTCGTCGGCGATCGCCCCGACGCGGCTGGTCTGAGCTTTGCCAAATCGGTCGGCCTCTGAGACGGGCGGTCCGGTGAGCTTGGAGTTTATCTTGTGGCCGACTCGCCGGGCACGAGCAACGTCCGGTTGCTCGTGTCCTTCGGGTCGTCCGGCCTGGGATAATCGCGCCAGAGCCATCGGAGCATGTCGGGCATGATGGCGCCGCCCTGCTTGCTTGAATGGGTGCCGATCCCCCAGACGTAGTTCACGTCGTATTGCTTTTCTGTCAGTGCAGCGACCATCTTGATGTTCTGCGCGTGCCAGTCGCGGGTGGGGTCGTAGGCGCCGTCCTTGCGGACTCCTCGGTTGTCGTTCACTCCGTCCTGGAGGAAGATCCGGATCGGTTTCCGCTCGTTCTGGCGGATCAGGTCGGGATAGACGTGCCCGCCCATGATATTGGTGAAGCTGCCGATCGTGCTGATCACCTTTCGGAACTGGTCGGGCCGGTGCCACGCCACGGTGAAGGCGCAAATTGCCCCCGAGCTCGCCCCGGAGATCGCGCGGTTCTCCGGGTCGGTCGAGAGGTGATACTGCTGGCTCACTGCCGGCAGAAGCTCATCCACGATGAGTTTTGAATATTTGTCATCGAGAGCATTGTACTCTACGCGTCGATTGGTGGTCCGATCGCCCCAGTCGGCGTCGGTGGCTTCCTTTTGGTCGGGGCCGTGGCCGGGGTTGATGAAGACGCCGATCGTCACCGGCATCTCACGCCGGTAGATCAGGTTGTCGAACACGTACGGTATCCGGTAGTTCCCCTTCAGCCCGACGTAGGCATGGCCATCGAAAAAGACCATGAGGCAGGCCGGTTTCGTCGCGTCATACTGGGCCGGCACGTAAACCCAGTAGTCGCGGGTGGTGTTCGGATAGACGTTGCTCGACAGGACAGCCGGGCCGATGATCTTCCCCTGCGGCACTCCGGTGTGCGGCTCGGAGTCGGGTCCAAGCTGGTAGGCGTCGTCGGTGGGTCCGGCGAAGACGTGCGCAGCGGCCAGCAGCATCGTCAGCGTACAGGCAACGACCATCCTCATGGCGCGGCTCCGGTTCAGCGGGTTTGACCTCGTTTGTGATCGGTCCTGAGGATATCCCTGGGATCGATGCGCCGCAACCGCCGGGCTCATTGTCAGGGCCCACTCGTTCCTTTTGATACCGCCAGCGATGCGCGGGCCTGGACCATGACCGAGAGCATCAGCCGCCCGATATCGTCGCGCCGCTCGGCGTATTTCGACGTCTCGTACGCCCCGTCGTCGTAGATCTTGGGGTCGAGGTACGGCATCGAGATCCGCAGCGCTGCCCCTTTGACGATCGGGCAGGCCTCGTCGGCCTCGCCACAGACCATCAGTGCCGCGAAGCCGCTCTGGGGGTTCGCCGCGTCGTCGTAGCGCTTCGAGAATTCGAGCGTCTCGAAGCCCTCGCCCCAGGATAACCGGTAGATCGGATTCGCCGTGCCGGGCTCGCCGCGTTTTGCTTCCTGACCGGTCGGCTCGATCTCGAAGCCAAGGGCCTTCAGAGCGTTGACCGTGCGCGGATTGAAGGCCGATGGCGCCGTGCCGCCGCTGTGAAAGCGAACCTCGGGCATTCCATAGTAGGCCGACGCGAGGTTGCCCATCGACGAGCCGAGAATGCTCCGCCGCGAGTTGCCCGTGCAGACAACCGTGATATCGAGCGGCTTGCCCGGTTCGTGATGCGCGGCGATCCATTGGGCGAGCGTCTCACCGGCGATCCGGTGCGGCTCGTCGATCAGGTCGAACGTGGTCGCGAGGAATTCCGCGTGCTCCCTCAGCTTTGGAGCGAGCCGCTTCCGACTCTCGGGCGTTGCCGACGCGAGGGCGGCGCTGGACCTCATCCCGGTCGAGCTTCCGGTCCGCGCCCGCCAGTCGATCAAAGACATCCGGCTCCATGAGCCCCTCCAGCTCGGGAAGTGTGATGAGACCGTCCTTCGCGAGGGCTTTCGCAAGCCTCCCCTTCACGCGCTGGTCGTTCGCGGGGCCAAGCGCCCCGGGCCTACCATACCACTGAACCAGCCAGAGGCCGCGCACGAGCGGGCCGACGTCCGCGGATTCGTACGGGGTCGCGAGGGCCAGAAGGGCCAGGAGCGCAAGATGCATGAGCGAAAAAGCTCCTCGTGTGGTGAGCCCCGTGCCAGATGCCGCGGGGGCGATGGTTTCCCAGGAATTCGATGCAGGTCAACCGGCCAGCTCGGGTCGTTACCGTGGCTTGATCGCGTACACCTGAACGCTCGCCGCGAACGCGTTGATGTCATGGGTCTTCAACAGATCGGCGAAGCCGCCGTGCACGGCGTTGGATGCCGGCCTGGGCGTGCAGCAGGCTTCACCGACCATCGCGAGCCCGTTATTCGACGAATCCAGCGCCGGCGGAGCGCAACACGCGGCCTGGTTCTCGACCTTCGCGTAAGCGTTCAGGTCCTTGCCGGTGTCGACGACCTCGACTTCCGAAAACCCGGCCGATCGAAGCCCTTCCACGTAGTCGACCACGGGAATGGCCCCGGCGATGCAGCCGACGTAGGCGTACAGGTCGCTGGCGATCTCGGGGGGAAGCGGCTTCTTGAGCGCGATGTCCGAGACTGCCAGCCGGCCGCCTGGCTTGAGCACGCGTGCGATCTCGCGGAACACCGCCGGCTTGTCGGTGGCCAGGTTGATCACGCAGTTCGAGATCACGCAATCGACCGACGCATCGGGAAGCGGCAGCGTATCGATCGTCGACTCGTAAAACGCGATGTTCGTCAGTCCCTGGCGCTCGGCATTCGACCGGGCCCGCTCGAGCATCTCGGGCGTCATGTCGATGCCGATGGCCTTACCTGTGGGGCCCACTTTCCTGGCGGCGAGAAACACATCCAGGCCGCCGCCGCTCCCCAGGTCCACCACGACCTCGCCCGGACGCAGGTTGGCCGTCGCCGTCGGGTTGCCGCACGACAGGCCCATGTTTGCTTCGGCCGGGATGCTCAAGAGCTCGTCGGCCGTGTAGCCGAACGCCTCGGCCACACTCCGCACGCCCGCGTGCTCGTTCGACAGCGAGCTGGCCGCGATGGCCCCGTACTTCTCGCGAACGACTTCTTCAATCGATTTATTCATGGAATCCTCAAAGGTTTGGTTGGAGTGCGGATGTCACTGGTCTTCCATCAGGCAAAGCGCCAGGTCGAGCAGCGGCGCGACGCAACCGTTGATCACCCGGTAGAACACGTTGTTGCCCTCACGCCGCGCGGAGAGCATCCCCGTGTCGGAGAGTCGCACGAGCTGGTTCGAGACGGCCTGCGGCTTCATGCCGAGCGCCCGGGCAATGTCGGTCACGGTCGCCTCGCCGCTCCGCACGATGTGGTGCAAGATGCGAATCCGTGTGTCGTTGGCCATCATCTTGAACAGGGCCATCACCTTGACCGCCTCGACAAACGAGAGCAGCGGCCGTTCCTGTAACGGAAGCCGCAACGCGCAGTTGTCACCCGTCGGGCAGCAGTCGGTCACGGTCGATGGAGCAGGCTTGAGAGTCATCGAAAAAGTCCTCCCGCTCCATTAATACACCATGTCGTGTATTCGTGGCAAGAGGAGGCCGAGATTTTGTGACGGCGAGGGGCGGCCTCACGCGGGCGAGACGCTCCGCGCGGCCGCGTCGAGCGTTGCCGGCGGCGGTTCCCAAAGGAGCCGCAGGCCGTTGAGCACGACGAGCAAGGTGCTCCCCTCGTGGCCGACGACTCCCATCCAGAGGGGCAGGCCGAAGAACGACGAGAGGACCAGCAGGCCGATCACGCCGAAGGCGAACGCGAGGTTCTGGCGAACCCGTCGGCGAGCGAGGCGGCTGAGCCAGACGGCGAACGACAGGGCCTGGAGGTCGTCGCGGATCAGGACCACGTCGGCGACCTCGAGCGCCACGTCGGTGCCGGCCGCGCCCATGGCGATCCCGACGTGGGCGGCGGCCAGAGCCGGGGCGTCGTTGACGCCGTCGCCGACCATGGCGAGGAGATGGCCCTCATTCATCAGACGCTGAAGCTCGACCACTTTCTCGGAGGGCATCAGGCCGGCCCGGAACTCGTCCGCGCCGACGCGTTCGGCCACCGCGCGGGCGATCCGCTCGTGGTCGCCCGTCAGGATCAGGATCCGGGCGACCCCCGCCTGTTTCAGGGCCGCCAGAGCGCCGGCGGCGTCGGGGCGAGGCTGGTCGGACACGGCGATCACGCCCCCGACCAGATTCGTCGACCCGACGCCTTCCACCAGGACGATCAAGGCCGTCTGGCCAGCCTCCCGGACATGCTCGGCAGCGGCCGCGATTGCGCGAGGGAGGCGCTTGCCGTGCGATTCGAAGAGGGTTTCGCGACCGATGCCGACCCAGAGGCCATCGGCGTGTGCGTGCGCGCCCAGGCCCGTGTGGGACTCGAACTCGGAGATCGCGACCTCGCCCGGCCCCCGCCGCGCCGCCTCGGTGATGACCGCCTCGCCCAGGTGATGCTCGCTTTGCCGCTCGACCGATGCCGCCAGGCACAGGAGACGGTCCTGGCCAAGGTCGTCAGTCGCCCAGACCGAGGTCACCACCGGTTGACCCGGGGTGATCGTCCCGGTCTTGTCGAAGGCGATGACGTCCACTTTTCCCAGCATCTCCAGGTAGGCGCCTCCCTTGAACAGGACGCCATGGCGGGCCGCCCGCGCGATCGCCGACAGGAGCACGGCCGGGGCACTGACCACCACGGCGCACGGAGAGGCGACGACCAGCATCACCATGGCGTGATAGAACGAGTCGGCGAACCCCTGACGGTGCAGGAACCACGAGCCGACGAAGACGAACGCGGACGCGAGCAAGTACCCCCGCGACATACGGACCGCGCCACGCCTCGACAACCCGCTGCGCACTGGTCTTCGCGGCCTGTGCCTCATGGACCAGCCGCACGATCCGTTCGAGCGTCGTGTCGGCGACCGCCCGGGTCATGCGGACGAGGGGACTGCCCCGGCCGTTGATCGTGCCCGCGAAGACGGGGCTGCCGACGCCCTTCGAGACCGGCTCGCTCTCGCCGGTCAACGTTGCCTCGTCGGCCCAGGTCTCACCATCGAAGACCTCGCCATCGACCGGGAACCGCTCGCCCGGCCGGACCCGGATCAGGTCACCGACGCTCAGCGCCTCGACCCCGACGCGAGTCTCGACACCGTTGCGGACCAGGTAAGCCTCTTGCGGACGGAGCTTGATCAGTGCATCGATCGACCGGGTGGTCCGGTACATCGCATACGCTTCCAGCGTGTTGCTCAACGAGAACAGGAACAGCAGAACCGCTCCCTCGCCCCAGTCGCCCAGCACCGCCGCTCCGCCCGCCGCCAGGATCATCAGCAGGTCGACCGACAACCTGAGCCGTGCCAGCTCGCGAACTGCGGTGACGGTCGTCAACGTCCCACCGGTGAAGTACGCGAGGAGATAGAGCGCGATCGAGAGGTGACCCGGAGGATGCCCGACACTCCAACCGGCGACCCCGAAGCCGGCGCACAGGGCTGTCGCGATCGCTGAACTCAGCGGAGGCGTTTTCCCTGGCGTGACTGGCGGTCGTGGCCTGGCCGATCGGTCGGTCGGCGTTTCGGTTGCGACGGCGACTCGGTTGCTCACGCGGATCTCCTGGGCCTGATCGAGATCCAGCATGGCTCAAGACCACGGAGCGAATCAACCCGTGACGCCGAGAAACGATCTCACCTCATGACAACCTCCTGTCAAGGATTTCGAGTGGCTCCGGCATTCGTGTCCCAGTGAATTCTTTCCAGGACGAGTTCGGGCCGGGCTTCCGGTCCGCCGTAGGAAGGGAGCCAATCGAAGCAGGTGTCGAATTTCAGGAGGAATTGGCGAATCATGACGCCGCCACGTCAGCCACATCCCTCTCAATTCCGCTTCCATCTCACGAGAACGCCGAGTTGCCTGGCCAGGAGTGACTTCTCCAGAAAGCTCATCCGCTCGATCGGGTTAACCAGTAGCGGGGCCGTTTCGACGAATCCGTACTCCCCATACAGGGCGACCGCCCTGGCCATCTCGGGCAGCGTGTCCAGCACCATCCGCCGAAGGCCCGTCCGCTCGCTCCGTCGGATGACCTCTCGACCTCGCCCGTAAAGTCGCAGGATGAGCGGTCGGCCCTCGAAGGCGCAGAACATGATCGTGATCCGACCGTTCTGTCGGAGGTGGGCGACCGTCTCGATGCCACTACCCCTCAGGTCGAGGTAGGCGACCGACTTCGGCCCCAGGATGCGGAAGGTGTCCATCACCTTGGGCGAGATGTTCAGGTGGTCGTCCGGCGCGTCCGGCGCCGTCCCGACGAAGAAGACGTGCTGCCGTCGGATGAAGTCCTTGAGATTGCCGTTGATCTCGTCATGAACCTTGCCGATCATCACTCCTTGATTCATCGAACAACAGGAGGGGGCCCGGCACGATCACCCAGCTTGAGCCCGGTTTCTCCGGATAGACCCGTTCAGAACGGCTCCAGTCGACCCGAATTCGGCCCAACGACGCGCCGGCTTTGACACGCCGGCACTGACCGAGGTTCAGGTTACCCGGCGTCGGAGGATAACACGGCTGGCCCCGTTCGGCGTTGATGAATTCGGCCACCAGCATGGTGGGACGGAACGACATCCCCTCGCTGTCGGACGGTTGAATAAATATGTTAATGATTGTATTGATATTTATTTAATCTTCCGCACGGCGCAGCGAAAGGGTTCCACTCGGGATAAGATGGGAAGTCCGTCAAGACCCGCCAGACCTTCCCGGCGGGGGCGTTGATCTCGATTTCGGTGTGAATCTCTTTCATGTCCGGACACCTTCATCGATTGAAACCGTGATCCCCTTCGCTGGTCGAGCTCCCGACGCCTGTTCGTGCGTCGGGAGGTAGACTCTGGACGTTGACTGGCGTGGACTCGCGGCGCGCCGCTGCTCATCTCCATTCCATCGAGTCTACACGTCGATCTGGTCCCGAAGCCCGCCATAGACCAGGCCCTTGACCATATCCCTGGCGTAGAAGTCGTGTGGGAAACCCAACTCGACGTGGCTCGCCGCATCGAGACGTTCGACTTGCGACGCGTCGAGCTTCAGGTCGAGGCAGGCCAGGTTGTCCTTGAACTGCTCCAGCCGCCTGGCGCCGATGATCGGGATGATCGGGATCGGCCGGTGACGCAGCCAGGCCAGGGCGACCTGGGCCGGGGAGCGGCCGACCTCACCGGCGACCTTCTGGACCTCGGCGACGACGGCCCTGGCACGCTCGTCGGCCTGGCGGAAGCCCTTCATCATCTCGCTGTTCATTCGGGCGTTGGTCTCGGCCTTCCCGTCGGCGTACTTGCCCGTGAGGACGCCCCCGCCAGCGGCGACCAGGCCGTCACGCCCAGGCCCAGCGCCTCGGCCATCGGCGATGAGCTCCGCGCTCGACCGTCCGCTCGATGAGGCTGTACTCGATCTGCAAGCCCACGAACGGCGTCCAGCCCCGTAGCTCGGCCAGCGTGTTCGCCCTGGCGACCGCCCAGGCCGCCATGTCCGAGACTCCGGCGTGGAGGATCTTGCCCTGGCGCACCAGGTCGTCGAACGCCCGCATCACCTCGTCGAGCGGCGTCGATCTTGTCCCAGATATGCAGCCAGTAGAGGTCGATGTAGTCGGTCTGGAGCCGCTTGAGGCTGGCCTCGACCGACCGCATCATGTTCTTCCGCTGGTTGCCCCCGGCGTTGGGGTCGGTGCCGGGCATGGCGTTGGTGTATTTGGTCGCCAGCACGGCTCGATCCCGGCTGCCCTTGAGGAACTCGCCCAGCAGCGTCTCGCTGGTGCCATTGGTGTAAACGTTGGCGGTGTCGATGAAGTTGCCGCCGGCCTCGACGAAGGCGTCGAGGACCTGCCGGCTCTCGTCCTTCGACGAGCCCCAGCCCCAGTCCTCGCCGAAGGTCATCGTGCCGAGGCACAGCTCCGAGACCCGCAGGCCGGACTTGCCAAGAAGTCGGTATCGCATCGCTCGATCTCCCGTACGCGATGAACCTGATCACCCATTCGTTCAATTCGTAGCGAGGCCGCGGCTGGCCTCGAGGTACATGAACACTTCTCATGTACTACAGATCTTCCTCGCCCCGGCCACGACACCCGTGGCCGGGCTGCCCCGATGAACTCGAAAGCGATGGACGCTATCGCTGGTCACCGTCGGAGACCCCGCCGTTGCGTCCGGCGAGCCGCTTGACGATCCGGTCGAAGGCGGCGATTTCCTCCCGGTCGAGCCGCTGCAACCGCTCGCGCAAGACGCCGCCGAGCGCCTCCTGGCCCTGACGGAGGGCCTCCCTGCCGGCTGGCCGTCTGGACGAGCCGGAACTTTCGCAGGTCGCCGGGCTCGGCCCGACGCTCCAGAAAGCCCTTGGCCTCCAGTTGCTTGACCATGTACGTCACCGTGGGCGGTGGCAGGTGCATCCTGCCGGGCAAGCTCGGCGGGGAACGGGTGCTCCTCGACGGCGGCCAGCAGAAAGAACGCCTTGGGCGACAGCCCCAGCGCCTCCAGGTCGGCCTCCGAGTCGTCCATGACCGACTGGATCAGTTGCCAGAGGTTGGCCAGGATGCCACAGGCGTCCGGCCCGCCCTTCTTTCCGCTCGACGACATGGTAGGCCCACCCGGTTCCGAAGTCAAATAGTTCAACAATGGAAGTATAGCAGGTCGAGACTGGCCGCGAAGTGCCCGACGTCGGCCAGCCTCGAAAGCGTGGCGCGACGAGCCCGAGGTTGTCGCCCATCCCGCCCGCGGTTTCAGACGATCATCCGCATCCTGAGCCGCACCAGGAGGTCGTTCAAGGCCGGGCGGGCCAATGGCCCTTCGGGGAGCGCGCTCGCCCGGTGGTTGGATTCGAGTTCGGCCCGGAGCCGATCGTACTCGCTCCGGTGGAAGCTCACGTCTCCGTCGTCCAGGGCTGATTTCTCCCGCCCCGCCAGCTTGCGGGCGATCAGGTCATCGACCTGCGGCATCCGGGCCTCGTCGTTGAGCCGTACGAGATTCGCCTCGACCTCGCCCGTGCGCATCAGATGAATGCCGGTCAGCAGCACCCGGTAGGCGACGGCCGCAGTGATGCTTGATCACCTGGCCCAGCAGCAGTCCGGGGATCGCCACCAATCGCGGTCGGCCTCGCCGGCCGGTCCGCACGGGGTCGCGAAAGACCTGGGTGCAGGCGGCGACGTAGCTCGCCAGGCCATCGACACCGACGAGGAAACTCAGGCTCCTCGGGGCTCGGCGGACCATGGCGACGACGGTCATGATCAGGGTGAGATCGCGACGCTCGCTGACCACACCACTCAGCCAGAGCCGCGACGGCACGGCCATCGCCATGGCCATCCAGAGCCGGCGGGCGACCGCCTTGACGTGGAGTTCGTCGGCCTGGACATGGCCCAACTCGACCTGACCTCGAAGGACCCGATGCTCATGGAACTGCTGAGCATGGCGGCCGGCCCGATCACGCCAATCGGCGACGGTTCATTCGTCGAGGCCGAAGGCGGGACGATGGCTTGGACGGGGCAGCCCTGACAGAGGAGCGTGATGACGAGAGTGATTAGATCGACGGATTACTTGAGCCGAGAGAACGGGGTGTCCCGAGTGGCGGCGACGGTGCGGCGGCAGACCGAGCATCGATAACGCCGATCTCTTTGGCTATGGACAGAGATGTTGCCGAGGCCGAGTTGGCCGCGTGCGGTGCAGTCTGGGGTTGTGGCAGAATTGGCTCTGCGGGTCCATCGGTAGGTCCCTCGGGACACGGTTTGGTGACCATGTCTGGAGGAATGCGTGATGGACTCGTGTTTTTCCAGACCCTACCCACCGAATCACGGTTCAGTAGGGTGCGACCCGTGATCGCATGACCCCCGCCGAACTGCGGGCGATCTGCGATTCGCTCAACGACGAGCGCGGTACGGGCGGGCAATCCAAGCTCGCCCGTTTGCTTAGCTGGCACTACTCAACGCTCTGGCACAAGTTGAACGGCAAGAGCCGGATCACCCAGTCCGATGAACTGGCGATCAGCCAAGCAATAGGTTCAGTGCCTCAAGTGCCGCCACAACCCCTATAAACTTGGGCATTTGCGCCGTCAGGACGATTTGAAGCAGTGAGTTTTGGTGCAGTAACTAAAGGCTTACGTGGCAAGGACTTACGGCCGGTTTTCGGCAGATTTTGGTGCAGCTACAGACGATTATATCTACTTGAAATCGACCGTCTATAGATATAAGTCGCTGCCACACAAGGCTTTAGAAAATGGGCGATGCAGGACTTGAACCTGCGACCCCCAGCGTGTCGAGCTGGTGCTCTAGCCAACTGAGCTAATCGCCCGTCCCGTCGTCGTCGTGTGGCTCACGAGGATGTATGACTTTAGCCTGCTGTGAAGCCGCCTGTCAAGAGGGCGCCGCGGTCCGAGCCCCCCTCTTGACCCGAGAATGGTTTAGGTCTAAACTAATTGGGGAGCGAGGAACCTGCGAGTGGCGGAAGTCCTTGCTTCCGAAGGGAGGCCGGTGGGATGATCCAGGTGCGTCGAGGGGGCGAGCGGGGCCATTTTGATCATGGCTGGCTCGATACCTATCACACGTTTTCGTTCTCGGAGTATCACGACCCGCGGTTCATGGGGTTTCGGACGCTCCGGGTGATCAATGAGGATCGGGTGGCGCCGGGCATGGGGTTCGGGATGCACCCGCACCGTGACATGGAGATCGTGACGCTGGTGCTCAGCGGGGCCTGGCGCATCGCGATAGCCTGGGCTCGGGGAGCGTCCTCCGAGCGGGTGAGCTTCAGAGGATGACGGCGGGGACGGGCATCCGGCACAGTGAGTTCAACTCGTCGGCGATCGAGCCGGTCCATCTGTACCAGATCTGGATGCTCCCCGAGCGAGAGCGGGCTCGAGCCGGCTACGAGCAGCGCGGGTTTGATCCGGGTGAGTATCAGGGGCAGTTCCGCGTGGTGGTCTCGCCCGATGGACGCGACGGCTCGCTGACGATTCGACAGGATGCCACGCTTTATCTGGCCGGGCTGGAGCCCGGGGCCGTCGCCAGTCACGCCATCGCCCCCGGGCGGCATGCCTGGCTTCAGGTGCTCCGGGGGCAAGTCGCCCTCGGAAACGATGGGGCGACGCTCGGGCTCGGTGCGGGGACGGCGCGGCGATCGTCGGCGAAACCTGGCTCGATGTCCGGGCCGACGCCGATCAGAAGTCCGCGGCCGAGGTGTTGCTGTTTGATCTGACCTGATGGATCGAAGTTACGAGTGAATTTCACACGAGGAGCGTTTCCCCATGCCCGTCGCGATGCGTGGAGTCCTGGCCGTGCTCGGCCGGGTCATGCTCAGCACGATCTTCTTGCTGTCGGCCCTGGGGAACAAGCTTCCCCACTTCAACGAGGTGGCCAAGGTCATGACGGGCGAGGGTATTCCCGCGTCGCGGTTCATGCTGGCCGGCGCGATTGCGTTTCTGATCGCCGGCAGCGTCTCGGTGATCCTCGGCTATCATGCCCGGATCGGCGCGACGCTGCTCCTGATCTTCCTCGTTCTGGCCACCTACTACTTCCACGACTTCTGGGACCAGACCGACCCCAAGGATCAGCAGGAGCAGATGATCCAGTTCATGAAGAATCTGTCGATGATGGGAGCCATGGTCCTGATCATCGCCAACGGAACCGGACCGTTCAGCCTGGACAACCGAACCGACGCTCGGCCACCGGCTGTCTGAACATCGCTCACGCAGAGACGTTGAGAGGGATTCAAGAGAGAGCAGCCATTCGAAAACCACTTCTTGATGTCTTCTCGGCGACTCCACGTCTCCGCTTGAGCTTGCACCTGGCGATCAATCGCGGCTGCCGGGAAGCCGGCCGATGGTTTTGAGTCGGATCCGGACGAGGTACATGTCGGCGGTGACGTAGAGGGTCGAGCCGTCGTCGCCAAAGCCGCAGTTGGCGGTGGCCTCGCCGGTGGCGAGAGTGCCGAGGTGGGTGCCGTCGGGGTCGAAGATCAGGACGCCGCCGGGGCCGGTGGCGAAGAGGTTGCCGGACTGATCGACCTTCATGCCGTCGGGAAGCCCTTTCTTCGTGCCGCCCGAGGCGGTGGCGTCGAAGAAGAGTCGACCGGGGCCGAGCGTGCCGTCGTCCTTGACCGGGAAGGCGGTCCAGACCGCGCGCTTGGGGTCGGAGTTGGCCACGTAGAGGGTCTTCTCATCCGGCGCGAAGGCCAGGCCGTTGGGGAAGGAGAGATCCTTGGTCAGGAGGGTCAGGGTGCCGTCCTTCGACAGCCGGTAGACGCCGTTGTAGGGGATCTCCTTGGCCGGGTCGTCGTTCTTGCCGAGCAGGCCGTAGGGAGGGTCGGTGAAGTAAAGATCACCGTTGGATTTGTAAGCGGCGTCGTTCGGGCTGTTGAACCGCTTGCCTTCATATCGGTCGGCCAGGGTGACATAGGCTCCGTTGTCCCACCGCGCGACGCGTCGGTCGCCGTGCTGGCAGAGGACCAGTCGATCGCTGAGGTCGAGGGTCAGGCCGTTCGAGCCCGGCTCGCCGCCGCGGGGTTTGCCGCCGGTGTAGCCGCTGGGCCGGAGGAAGATATTGGCCCCTGTCTCGCCCGGCTTCCAGCGATAGACGGTGTTGCGGGGTACGTCGGAGAAGACGAGATATCCGCCCGGATCGGGTTCCGGGCCCGGTCCGATTCCCTTCCCCGCCTTGATCCAGACCGGTCCCTCGGCCCAGTCGAACCCCTCGGCCAGCCGCTCCATCCGCGCATCGCGCGCGAGGACGCGATCGAGTCGTGGGTCGAGCCGCTCGATCGACCCGAACGTGGGATACTCCTGGGGCGAGGCGGCCGGCGCCGGACCGGGCTCGCTGTGATGACACCCACGAGCAGGAGGAAAGCCCCGGCTCGGGCCCTGGCCCTGATTCCCATGGAAACGGTCGTTGGGATCCTCATCGCGGTCTCCCCTGCTGGTCTGGTCAGGCGCGGTTGATCGTCGTTCGGGAGCTTTGTTCGACACGGTTCTTTGTCTTACTCGCGCCGGGGTCGCGCCGCAACGGTCCATCAACGGAAAAAGATCAGCGAGGTAACGACGAACAGGGGGCCCAGGACGCCGAAACTATAGAGCATGTAGCCGAAGAAACTGGGCATGACGACCCGGCGCTGTTCGGCGATGAGCTTGACCATGAGGTTGGGGGCGTTGCCGATGTAGGTGTTGGCTCCCATGAAGACGGCGCCGCAGCGAGATGGCCGCCAGCAGGTCGTAGCGGATCGCGCCACCGATCAGGTCGACGAGGTTGGAGTGTTCGGGGAGAGTCAGGGTCTTGGCGGTCTCGAAGAAGACGAGGTAGGTTGGGGCGTTGTCGAGAAAGCTCGAAAGCAGTCCCGTCGCCCAGAAGAAGTGCGACGGCGAGTTCAGGCCCAGGCTGGCACCACGGGCCTGGAGGATCTCGATGGGCACCTGCATCGTCAGGAAGATGCCGAAGAAGAGGCAGGCGACCTCGATCATCGCGGCGTGGCTGAACTCGGTCTCGGCCCGCAAGCCGCGCGGGGTGGTCGCCAGCGAGAGGCCCGTCAGGACGAGCAGGACGCCCTCGCGCACGAAGTCGACGACGACGAGGTCGGTTCCCGGCAAGGGGCGGCCGGGGACGATCAGGGCGACCGACAGGACCACACCCAGCAACCAGAGGAGGTTGATCGTGCCGTGCAGCCGCAAGGGCGACTGGTGCCGCGACGTCTTCCTCCATGTCGCGTGGTGACTCGCGTCGGTAGGCCAGGGTGTCCCAGAGGAAGTAGATCGCCAGCAGCGCCACCACGCAGAACAGCCAGGGCTTGACCAGATTGAGCGTCCAGATGAACGGCACACCGCCCAGGTAGCCCATGAACAAGGGCGGGTCGCCGGTCGGCAGCAGACAGCCGCCGATGTTTGAAACGAGGAAGATGAAGAAGACGACGGTGTGCCGGACATGATGACGGTCGCGGTTGGTCTGGAGCAACGGGCGGATCAGGACCATCGACGCACCGGTCGTGCCGATCAGGCTGGCCAGCAGGGCGCCCGCGGCGAGCATGCCGGTATTCACGGTGGGGGTGGCCCGCAGGTCACCCTTGAGCTGGAGACCTCCGGCAATGACATAAAGACTGAACAATAAAATAATGAAAGGAGTGAAGTCGCGGAGCAGGGCATGCTCGAGCACGGCAAGGACGGTCGCGGTGCCGGCCGTCGCCTCGTGATGACCGTAGCCTCGCAGCGCGTAGTGGCCCAGGATGAACGCGCCTCGAGGACCAGGCCGACCGCGAGCTTGACGCTGTTCCGCTCCCACCAGTGATGCGCCACGGGAACCACGGGAAGCACCGCGATGGCCAGCAAGAGCAGGACGAACGGCGTCGACCACAGGACGCTCGGCACCATCGTCGTCTCGTCGTGAGGTGACTCCTTCCCCTTCTCAGGCGAGGGTGCCGCGGTCGCGCTCGGTGATGGTCCCGTTTCCGGTTTCGGGCCTGGCTCGGCCCGGACCGGGCTCGCCATACCGAGGGCCAGCATGAGACCCAGGACCCACGCAACTCCGTACCCGCCCTGCACTGACATGGTCACTTGCTCCCATTCGTCGACATTAACCCCTGGGAAGCTTACCCAAAGGTTGTGACCGGACACAACGAGACACCGGCCAGACCGCTTCGAGAGCGGCCTGGCCGGCTGTGGGGAAGGTTGGTTCGCGCCCCAATCGTGGTGTAATAGAGGGGGCGAGCGGGAGGGGTCGTGCGAGGCTACCCGCTCGCCCCGTGGCGGTTGACCGCCCCGACCGGAGGCCGAGACTGCCGTCGCCATGAGGGTGGATCGAGGAATGGCTTGGGCCGCCCGATGTCGCAACATCAAGCTTAAACGCGAAGATGTAAGAACTTGAATCTTCCATTTTCGCAGACGATATCTCCATAGTGCAAACCCAGTGCCACAGTGTTGCGACGAAGGTCTCGGATTTCTGGCCACTTCCAAATCGTGCGCCACAAGTCTTTGCGGTTGCTTGATTTCCAGATTGGCGGCTCGGCGCCGATAAGGACGTTGAAGATCGCGGGACACCGTTCCGTGACGTTCTTGAACGACTTCTCTCGTTCAAGAACCGTGCATTGGAGGCCCAGGGAATAAGCACCTGGAGCGGCACGCACGCGGTGGGCGGGCAAGACGCAAGATCGGGGGTCGGCGTCACCCGGTCCAGGGGCGGATGCGACACGGCAGGCTCCTTGCCGGGTCGTCGCGAGTGAAGTCAGGACCACGCGGATCGGGTTCCGAGATCGACCACGGCCTTCGGGCTTTGGTTCGGCGGAACGACGAACCGGCCGTGGGACAGGGTTGTTGTCCCACGGCCGGTCGATTGAGGGTCACGGCGAAGGCCAAGGCGGCGGTCGAACCGCTCCGGCTCAGATGCGTCCGGCCGGGACCTTGGAGCTGGTGGTCACCTTGACCGTTTTGGGCACACCCGGACCGTGCGTCGAGATGAACTCCTCGCCGGCGATCTGGACGGCATGGGTATCCTCGTTGACGTAGCCCAGCACGCCCATCTCGGGGATGTCGAGCCCTTCGACCTCGACCTTGGCCGGCGACGCGGTTGCCGATCGTCTTCTCGATGATCATGAAGGAGACGTAGGCCGACGGTGACCGACCCAGACGAAGTTGGCCAGAACGCCGATCGCCTCGGCGGCGAGCTGGTTGACGCCGCCGCCGTAGAAGAGCCCCGTCGGGCGACGGTCGGCCACGCCGTTCCAGCCCGCGCCGTAGTCGCCGGTGGCGAACAGGCCGATCGAGAGGCAGCCAAACGCGCCGTTGACGCCGTGGACGCTGACCGCGCCGACGGGGTCGTCGATCTTGAGGACGCGCTCGACGAACAGGACGCTCCAGATCACCAGGACGCCGGCGATCGCGCCGATGATCACGGCGCCGACCGGGTTGACGAACGCGCACGGGGCGGTGATCGCCACGGCACCGGCGAGCAGGCCGTTGCAGCCCATCGTGGGGTCGGGCTTGCCGAAGACGGCCCACATGTAGAGGATCGAGCTGAGGCAGCCGGCCGCGGTGGCCAGCATCGTGCAGACGGCGATCGAGCCGATCCGCAGGTCGGTGGCCGCCAGCGTGCTGCCGGGGTTGAACCCGAACCAGCCGAAGGCCAGGATCAGGGTCCCGAGCACGACCATCGGCACGTTGTGGCCGGGGATCGCGTTGGCCGAGCCGTCCTTGTTGAACTTGCCGATCCGGGGCCCGATGATCCAGGCGCCGACCAGGCCGGTCACGCCGCCGGTCATGTGCACCACGCTCGAACCGGCGAAGTCGACGTGGCCGTTGCCCAGGCCGAAGTTCGACGCCGAGGTCGGCCAGCCAGCCGCCGCCCCAGACCCAGCAGCCGTAGACCGGGTAGATCAGCATCGACAGGAAGAACCCGTAGACCATGAACGCCGAGAACTTCCAGCGCTCGGCCATGGCCCCGGTCGGGATCGTCGCCGCCGTGTCCATGAAGACCATCTGGAACAGGAACAGCGTCAGGACCGTCGCGTCGTTGGCCGACCCGGTCAGGAAGAAGCCCTTGTAACCCGAGGACCTCGAACGGCTTGCCCACGAACTGTGAACGAGAGCATCTTGTCGAGGATGTTCGGCCCGTCGAACGTCAGCGACGCGGCCCGAAGCCGCCGAACATGAGGGCGAACCCGCAGATCCAGAAGCCGAGCATGCCGATGGCATAGACGACGAAGTTCATCCCCATCGTGTGCGCCGACGTTCTTGGCCCGGGTCAGGCCCGGTCTCGACCAGCGCGAAGCCCGGCCTGCATGAACATGACCAGGAAGCCCGTGATCAGCGTCCAGAACATGTTCAATGCCAATCTTCAGGAGCTTGACGTCCTTCATCAAGGTCTCGGGCGTGATTTTGTCGCCGTCCTTGGTGAGGGCGGCCGGTGGTGCTCGCGCCGGTATAGCTACCCGTCGGATCAGCGGCGGTGGGAGTGACCGTGGGATCGGGCGCGGGTGCCGGGGCAGCCGCTGGAGCCTCGGCCTTCGCCGGTTCCTCGGCCTTCGCCGCCGGAGCCTCGGCCTTGGGTTCCTCGGCCTTGATCGTCATGACCGACGTCCCGGTCGCCAGTCCGACGCCGATCGATAACAATAACCCCAACCAGAAACTTCGCCGTTTCATTCGATTCTCCTACGGTCGCATTTCAATTCATTCATCGGACCCGCCCGTGGGAGCGACGGCGCGGTGCCATCAAGGAACTTCCGACGGTTGTGTCCAGAGCCGCTTTCATCTCTCAAGGAACCAAATACCGAGGATTTGTAAATGCGTTTGCCATTGGCAGCCACGTGACAAGGCGCTTCGTCCGGCCACCCCACGTCGGAGGACGATCCCCGCGCAAGCTCACCCCGTCTACGATGGCGGCTCGCACTCGCGATCGGTTAAGTGAGAGTTAAAAGGCGCACGACTGCCATGGAAGGATCAGCCGATCTACGGAAGCGTTCTCATCCGGTTGCCACGAAACGGAAACGTGTGGAAGGATCGCGACGCCATTGGCTCACGACGCACTCACCCTCGGCGCTACCCTGGAGGACCGATCAAGGAAAATGATGTGCCATGCACAAGATTCCGCGCACACTCGCCTCTCGAATCGTCGCTAATCACAACTGCGCAAGAATTTGTAGTAAGACACCCGAGTCGGTTTCGTGCCTCGACACAAGAGTCCGCTGCTTGCGTTGTAAGCATCCGTGCCTATTTACTAGGACCACTTTGGAGCGTCCGTTCAGTTGCGCCCTATGTCTTTTAGGAGGCATACCTACGGGCGATGGGTGGGGTGCGTCGGTGGCGTCGCAAGTGGCGGGTACGCCACGAGTCAAGGGGAATCGTGGTCGGTTGGATACGGCGTCGCGTTTAGAAAAAAAGTGGGGTTGTCCACGATTCGATTGACGCAACAATGTGGGAGAGGAGGATGTCGTCCGGTTCGCTTGGGTTTCAGCGCTCGTTTTTGGAAGACGAGGCGACCGGAGGATCACACGATCGAAAATGGCCGCGCGGCGGTGCGGGACGAGACAGAACGGGACCGGGCGGGGCGATTCTGACGTTGGGGGTGCGTAGGTACTGGGCATCCGGAGGTACGAGCCATTCGGAACGAATCCTCTTGCTCGGATGGGCCAGGGTTGGCATCCTACGCGATGGAATCCGATCGACCGATCGAGGCCTGCCCGGCATGTCGCCAATCGCGCTGCGCGACGAGCTGGATTGGTCCGGGCTGTGCCGGATCGCCTCAGCGTTTTCGACTGCGGAGGGTCAGTCACCATGAAACGTAAGAACGTTCCCACGGATGCTCACGATCGGACCGGGGCTGCGTGGGATGAGGATGCGGCGGTCGACCAGGAGCCCCAGGCCAAGAAGTCCGGCGATGCCGAGACCGAGGAAGAGGTCGCCGTCGTGAGCGAGATTGACCTCGACCTCGACGAACTGGACGCCCCGATCGATCCGGACCTCGTGGATACCGAGGCCTGGGAGCTCGGAAGCCTCGACGATGAGCTCGAGCTGGACGAGATCGACGAGGACGACGACGAGACCTACGACGACCATGCCGAGGTCCAGATGCTCCACGAAGCTCGGCATCGATCTCGACGCTCCCGACACGGGAGCAGGGCTCGACCTCGCGCTCGACCTCGACGCGGACGACCCGGTTGACGACGGGGTGGCTGCCTGAGTCGAGCGCCTGCTCCGCCCGGCCTGATCGGCGACTTCAAACCATCGGGGCGCGGCCCCCCGCTCTTGTTCGGGGGGCTGGAAATGGAGAACGGGTGTTCGCGTGGAACACCCGTCTTTTTTTCGTCCTCAGGGCGCGGGATGCCCTGGTCCGATCAGCAGGGGGTTGCTTCCGCCTCCACCTGCGCCCGCCTTCTTGCCCAGCAGGTGCTCCCAGAGGTTGGTTCCCGGAGGCGACTGGGCCTCGGTGGCGGGGCTCTGGTAGGGGTTCGTGGGCGGTGCTGTACTGGGGTTCCCACCCGGTATGGAACCCGCCGCGCCATCAGGATTCTGGTTCGGCATATCGTCGGACAGGTCGCCGCCGCCGCTGAAGCTATGGACCGGCACCGAGCCCAGGCTGGTCACGCCCATCCCGAAATTATTCAGGCTGCCCAGGGCAAAGCCGTACCCCGAGCTGAAGTTGGCGCCATATCCACTAAAATTGGACAGGCCCCCCGCATTGCCGCCACCACCATTGTTCCCATTGTTGCTACGCCGCACCGCCGCCACCGCCGCCACCTCCACTACCGCCTCCGCCGTTTGAACCGAGACCGCCGCTGCCTCCTCCCATCAGGCTGGCGAGGCTCGGGACGGTGTTGCCCACGCCGAACAGCGAGACCGTCCCCCCCAGGCTCGAGCCCGCGACCGAGCCCACGCCGCCGCTTCCCGAGGAAAGACTGACGCCGATCCTCAGCAGGTAAAAGCTCGGCCCCGGGGTCGACGAGAGGCTGAAGTTGGCCGATACGGACGTCGTCGGGGCCGTGGTCAGGCTCGGCGAGGTGCCGGAAACGATGAACTGGTTGGACGACGAGTTGACCGGCAGGAACGCCGATGGCATCAGAAAAGTGGCCAGGGCCGGCAGGACCCGACCTTCCAGGCGGCATCGGTCGAGGTCAGGTCGCAAGGCAAGTCGAGCACTCATGGCGGGAGCCTTGATCTGTCGAATCCTTGGGGACGAGCAAAGGTCAGGTCTGTCGGATAGTTCGGGCGACGCGAATCAATCCTGGCGCCGCGTCACCATACTCACACGTCAAGACGATACACCCGCGAATCACCACGAGGGTTCGTCCCGACTAACCACTTCGGTCTTATTGTAAAGGCGACTTCAAGTCGAGGCCAGGTGACAAAAGCATTCCGAAAAATTTTAAAAACGCCGTGGGCGATCGGCTAGATTTTCCCGCGTTCTCGCCTTCAGACCGCGTACTCAAAAACGACCACAGAGAGCTTGCGGGTCTTTTTGTATCCTAATATCACGCAAATCCCCGCTTGCAAATAACTTCCGGTGCGCCAAATCGTTTTATGCCCAAGCTCGTGCGATCGATTATCGATAGTGTTGAATTCAGAGAATCATACCAGGACCGAGGTCTGAAGTCAACAGGATCGGTGAACCGGGCACATCGATTTGCGGATGGAATGGGGATGACGGATCGGGAATCGCGGTGGGGTGGAGCGCGATCTTGAACCTGTTCGGACGAGGGCCGAGAATCGGGGCCGGGGGGGATGAGCCTTGCGTCTTTGAGGACCAGACTGTGAGCCTCGATAGTTTCGATCGTCTGATCGAGGAAGCGGACACGGAGCAGCCACGCGTCCCTCTGACGGTGGCCGGAGGCAATGACGCGACGGTGCTCGAGGCGCTGCGGGCGGCGGCCGACCGGGGATGGGTCGTACCCACGCTCGTCGGCCCCGTGGAGGAGACGCGGGCGCTGGCCGGTTCGCTCGGCGTGGGGCTGAACGGGCTGTCGCTGCTCGACGCCGAGGGGGAAGGTGAAGCCATCGCGGCGAAGGCCGTGGCGGAGGTTCGCGCGGGACGCTCAAAGCTTCTGATGAAGGGGCGGATCGCGACCCCGGGCCTGTTGCACGCGGTGCTTGACCCGGCGACTGGCCTGCGGACCGGGACTTCGCGGGTGGTCTGCCAGGTGGTCCTGATGGACCTCCCGCGCGACGGCCGACGGTTCCTGCTGGCAGATACCGGGATCAGCATCCGCCCCCGGCTCGAGCAGAAGGCCGATATTCTCGGCAGCGCGGTCGCGGTGGCCCAGGTTCTGGCGCGGCGCGACCCCGCGTGGCGGTCATGGCGGCGACCGAATCGGTCAACCTGACGATGCCCGAGACCGTCGACGCCGCCGAGCTTCAGAAGCGATCCGAACGGGGCGACATCGACGGCTGCACCGTGCAAGGCCCCCTGTCCTTTGACCTGGCCTACGCCGCCGGCGCCGCCCGCAAGAAGCGGATCGCCGGCGCGGTCGTCGGCGCCGCCGACGTCCTCCTCTTCCCCGATCTCCTCTCGGCCAACCTGACCGTCAAGGCCATCATGTACACCGCCGATTGCCGCTTCGGCGGTATCCTGTGCGGTACGACCGCTCCGGTTGTCTTCATGTCGCGGGCGGATACTACCGAGACCCGGCTCAATTCCCTGGCTCTGGCCCTGCGGGTGCTTGGTACCGAGAGGTCCGATTGATTCGCTCGCGCCAGGGGCCCGGACATCACGAGAGTGGTGCTGGAACTGGCAGATCTGCACGGGTAAGGTAAGCTCCATGACCACGAGACCCTTCATTGATCTGAAGTCGGCCGAGGGCCACGCCGTTGATGGTCTGTGTTGCGACTGGGAACGTGGACGTCGGGTTACTCGGATCGGGCTTCGCGGCAGGAACGATGAAACTCATGTTTGAACGCGGCAAGATGTATCACCGACAACGCGAGCTGCACGATCGATTTGGCGGCAACCGACAGTCGGGCATCGCTCCCTGTGCCTCTCATCCCTACATCTTGCTGTTCAGCTCGCCGCGCGGTGAGGATTTCGGCTATCGGGATGGTTGGGCGGGCCGGGCCGGCTGAATACACCTACACAGGTGAGGGCCAGTCGGGTGATATGGAGCTCACCCGTGGCAATCTCGCCATTTCAGAACACGAGGCCGCCAGCCGGGAATTGCATCTGTTCGAGAAGGTGAGCGTCGGCTTCTACAATTATGTGGGCCGGTTTCGTTATGTGAGCCATGAAGTCAAAAAAGGACCGGATGTTGACGGCCAGAGCCGCAACCAACTTCTGTTTCGTCTGGAGTTAGTTGCCGAGTGAGACGAAGGTAAAAACCGCTGAAGCGTAATGATATTGAAAGAGTCTGTAGTCGATTATCTGCTTCTGCGCCTGGAAAAGTTCAGTCCCGACGAAGTCCTATCGAGTCGAGGAATAGATATACGGCTTCGCATTCCTGAAGCTCGCACTGCGATCCTCTTGGAGGGTCGAGCCGTAACGAACCCCAGATCCCACAACCCCTCGATCGATCAATCCGCGTCTGTACGGAGCTCAGTCGTTCGATTTCGCCGTCTCAGGAACCGTCCAAACGGAGGGGGTGGGATTCAAACCCACGGATGGCTTGCACCTCTACGGTTTTCAAGACCGTCCCAATCGACCACTCTGGCACCCCTCCCGAATCTGAACCAACGGGATGTCGTGGTCCCTGTCTCGGCCTCCGGTCTTACTGGCCGACCTCGTCGAGGATGTCATCGGCGACGAAGATCGGCACGTCGACGGTCACGGCGACGGCGATGGCGTCGCTGGGGCGGGAGTCGACCTCGACGAGCTCGCCGTCGTGGCGGATCCGGAGCTTGGCGTAGTAGGTGTGGTCGCGCAGCTCGCTGATGAAGATGTCCTGGAGCTCGCCGCCGAGCAGCTCGATCGTGTTGGCCAGCAGGTCGTGGGTCAGGGGGCGGGGCGCGGGCAGGCCCTTGACGCGGCGGTCGATGCTGGTGGCCTCGAAGATGCCGATCACGATCGGGAACGTCCGCTCGCCATCAACCTCCTTGAGGAAGATGATCTGCTGCTCGTTGTTCTCGTTGATGATGATCCGCGTAAGTTCCATCTGCACGGCCACGGACATCGTCATCCCCTCGCGACTCGCCCCGGCCCGGCTACGCGACGGTCGCCCCGGTCGTGCGTTCGGATCGATCCTGGTCAGGTCTGTTCGACCTGATCTCTCACGATGATAAGGGGATCGGACGCAGCCCGTCAACGCGCGCCGGCGACCCTGCGACTCAGCCTTCGCCCAGCAGCGGCGAGCAGCGCTGGCTCGCTGGCGCAGGCAGCTCGGCCTCCTTGGCGCGCTGCTGGGCCACGACCTCGGCTGGGGCCCGGCTCACGAACGACTCGTTGCCGAGCTTCGCCTGCACCGCCGACGAGTTGCTTGTCGAGGTCGGCCAGGGCCTTGCGGAGCCGTGCGCGCCTCGGCCTCCTTGTCGATCAGGTCGGCCAGCGGCAAGATCACCTCGACCTCGGGCAGGACCGCCACGGCGCTCTCGGCGGGCCGGTCGGCCGTCGGCGGCGATCGTCAGGGTCGCGGCCGGTCGCCAGGCTGCGGATGAACGGCTCGCCCTGGCGGAGCCGCGACGGCCGCGGGCTCGGCCGCGATCAGGATCGGCGCGACCTTGGCGTCCTTGGGGACGTTCCGCTCGGCCCGGAGGTTGCGGATCGCCTTGGTCACCTCCTGCCAGAGCCCGACCACCTGCTCGGCCTCGGGGTCGGTCCAGGTCGCCGGGATAGCTCGGCCAGGAGGCGATGCAGACGCTCTCGGCGGCGGGTTCGGGCGTCGGGGAGCCCCCGCACCGGGGCGACCTGGCCGAGCGCCTGCCAGACCTGCTCGGTCACGAACGGCATGATCGGGTGCAGCAGGCGGCAGAGGCCGTCGAGCACGGCCGCCAGCACGCGCTGGGCCGTGGGGCGCGCGTCGGGGTCGCGGAGCCGCCCCTTGACGAACTCGACGTACCAGTCGCAGAAGTCGTTCCAGGTGAAGTCGCGGAGCCGCCGCGTGGCCTCGGCGAACTGGAACGTTTCCAGCTCGTCGGTCGTCGCCGCGGCGGTCGCGAGCCAGCAGGCTCAAGATCCAGCGGTCCTCGATCGGCAGGCTGGCCGAGATCGAGCGGCGCGGGCTCGTAGCCTTCCAGGTTCATCAGGGCGAACCGCGCGGCGTTCCAGAACTTGTTGGGGAAGGTCCGTCCCTGCTCGAACCGCTCGGAGGTGTTCACGATCGCGGCCGTCGGGGAGCTTGGCCTTCTCGACGGGCATCCGCAGGTCCTGGGTCTCGGTGGCCGACAGCGCCAGGGTGAACCGCAAGCGCATCGGCGCCGTAGAGGTCGATGATGTCGACCGGGTCGATGCCGTTGCCGGCCGACTTCGACATCCGCTTGCCCGTTGCCGTCCTGGATCACGGGGTGGATGAAGACGTCGCGGAATGGCACGTCGCCGCGTGTTGAACAGGCCGAAGATGACCATCCGCGCCACCCAGAGCGTGATGATGTCGCGGGCCGTCGAGAGGACGCTCGTCGGGATAATACTTCGCCAGCTCGGGCGTCTCCTCGGGCCAGCCGAGGGTCGAGATGCGGCCAGAGGGCCGAGCTGAACCAGGTGTCGAGGACGTCGGGGTCCTGCGTCGAGCTCGTGATCCGGGGCCGAGGGCGTCGGCGCGGCAAGGTCGGTCTCGGCGCAGATCAGCCAGCCGCCGGTCTCGGCGCGGCGCCAGGTCACGTCGGCGCGATCGCGCGAAGGCGCGCTGCGAGCTCGGCTTCGGTGGCACGTCGGCGCAGTGCCAGATCGGAATCCGGTGGCCCCACCAGAGCTGCCGGCTGATGCACCAGTCGCGCTTCTCGCCGAGCCAGTCGAGATAGCTCTTGGCGTACCGCTCGGGGTGGATCTTCACGCCGCCCGCGACGTGACGGCGTCCATCGCGGCCTGGGCGCAGGTCGTCCATCCGGACGAACCACTGGTCCGAGAGATAGGGCTCGATCGGCGTCTTGCTGCGGTCCGAGAAGTTCAGACGCGGTGGCGTACGGCTCGACCTTGTCGAGCAGCCCCTGCGCTTCCAGGTCGGCGACGACGCGCTTGCGGACGGCTCGGCCGTGCAGGCCGGCATAGGCGCCGGCGTTCTCGTTGTAGGTGCCGTCGGGGTTCAGGAGGTTGATCATCGGCAGCTTGTGCCGCAAGCCCGGTCTGGTAGTCGTTCGGATCGTGCGCGGGGGTCACCTTCACGCAGCCGGTGCCGAACTTCGGGATCGACCAGGATCGGCGTCGGCGATGATCGGGATCGTCGCGGCCGGTCAGCGGCAGCGTCGACCGTCTTGCCGATCAGGTGCTTGATAGCGCGGGTCGTCGGGGTGGACGGCCACCGCGGTGTCGCCGAGCATCGTCTCGGGCCGGGTGGTGGCGACGTGCAGGGCCTCGCCGGTGGTCGAGCCGGCGACGGGGTACTTGATCGTCCAGAGCTGTCCCTGGACGTCCTCGTAGTAGATCTCGTCGTCGGCGACGGCGGTGCGGAGGTGGGTGTCCCAGTTCACCAGCCGCTTGCCGCGATAGATCTTGTCGGCCTGGAAGAGGCGGAAGAACGTGGCGCGCACGGCGCGGGCGCAGATCGGGTCGAGGGTGAACCGGGTCCGCTCCCAGTCGCACGAGCAGCCCATCAGGCGGAGCTGGCTCAGGATGCGCTTCTCGTACTCGTCCTTCCAGGCCCAGATCCGCTCGACGAGGGCCTCGCGGCCGAGGTCGTGGCGGGTCTTCTTCTCCTCCTCGAGCAGCCGCTTCTCGACGACCGCCTGGGTGGCGATGCCGGCGTGGTCGGTGCCGGGCATCCAGAGGGCGTCGAAGCCCTGCATCCGCCGCCAGCGGATCAGGATGTCCTGAAGCGTGTTGTTCAGCGCGTGCCCCAGGTGCAGCGCCCCGGTGACGTTCGGCGGCGGGATGACGATCGTGTACGGCGGGCTCGGCGCTCGCCGGGTCGGCGTGGAAGTAGCCCTTTTCGAGCCAGAAGTCGTACCAGCGGCGCTGGGCGTCCTGGGGATCGTATTGCTTGGGAAGGTCGGCGATGCTCATGGCCAGTTCGGTTCCGTTCCGCGGCGCAGGCGGCCGGTCGGGGTCCTGAGAGTTCCGTCACGATTCAAAAAAAGGACGGACGATCCTACCAATCGATTGGCTTTCGTTCACGCACTCGCTGTCGCAGGGGCCGGCGCGGGCTTCGATGCCGCTCGGCTGTCCTTGGACAGCTTGTGGTCGAACGCGTCGACCAGCGCGAGCCAGCTCGCCTCGATGACGTTCTCGGAGACGCCGACGGTGCCCCAGACGGCGTCGTTGTCCTGGCTCTCGATGACGACGCGGACGCGGGCGGCGGTGCCGGCGCGGGCGTTGATGACGCGGACCTTGTAGTCGACGAGCTGCATCTCGCGGAGCCGCGGGTAGTGGCGTTCGAGCGCCTTGCGCAGGGCGCCGTCGAGGGCGTTGACCGGGCCGTCGCCTTCGCTGACGGTGTGCTCGATGGCGTCGCCGACCGTGAGCTTGACGGTCGCCTCGGTCACGGTGGTGGCGCCGCGTTCGCCGGGGCCGGCGACGCTGACGTGATAGCCCAGCCGCTCGAACCAGGCGGGCTCCCGGCCGGCGAGCCGCTCGACCAGGAGGACGAACGACGCCTCGGCCGCCTCGAACTGGTAGCCCTCGTTTTCCAGGTCCTGCACCCGGTCGAGGACCCGGGTCAAGAGCGCCGAGTCCTGTTCGAGGCCGTACTCGGCCAGCTTCTCGGCGATGTTCGACTTGCCCGAGAGCTCGCTCACCAGGACCCGGCGCTCGTTGCCGACGGCGGCCGGGTCGATGTGCTCGTAGCTGGCTCGCGTTCTTGCGGATGCCGTGGACGTGCATCCCGCCCTTGTGGGCGAACGCGCTGGGGCCGACGAACGGCTGGCCGGGGCGGAAGTTCATGTTGGCCGTCTCGTAGACGTAGCGCGAGACCTCGGTCAGGTGGGCGAGCTTGCCCGGGGGCAGGACCTCGTAGCCCTGGTACTTGAGCGCGAGGTTGGCGATCACGCTGCACAGGTCGACGTTGCCGCACCGCTCGCCGATGCCGTTGATCGTCCCCTGGACCTGGGTGGCGCCGTGGCGGACGGCGGCCAGGGTGTTGGCGACGGCCAGCTCGCAGTCGTTGTGGGTGTGGATGCCGATCGGGACGCCGACGCGCGTCGGACCGCGTCGACGGCCGTCGGCGACCTCTTCGGGCAGCGTGCCGCCGTTGGTGTCGCAGAGGACGATCCAGCGCCGCGCCGGCCGTCGGCGGCGGCCTGGAGGGTCTTGCAGGGCGTAGTCGGGGTTGCGCTTGAAGCCGTCGAAGAAATGCTCGGCGTCGTAGATCACCTCGGCGACGTTGGCCGCGCAGAAGGCGACCGAGTCGGCGATCATCCGCAGGTTCTCGTCGAGCGAGACGCCCAGGACCTCGCGGACCTGGAAGTCCCAGCTCTTGCCGACGATGGTGATCGACGGGGGTGCGCGGCGTCGACCAGGGCCTTCATGCCGATGTCGTCCTCGGCGGCGACGTCGCGTCGGCGGGTCATGCCGAAGGCGGTGACCCGGGCGTGGGACAGCTCGAGGTCGCGGACCGCGCGGAAATAGGCGGCGTCCTTGGGGTTCGAGAGCGGATAGCCGCCCTCGATGTAGTCGACCCCCAGGGCGTCGAGCCGGGCGGTGATCAGCAGCTTGTCCTGGAGCGAGAAGTTGACCCCCTCGCCCTGGCTGCCGTCGCGTAAGTGTCGTGTCGTAAATGGCGATCCGCGTCATGGCCCTCGGAACCTTTTGCCTTGCACCCGCCGGGGGGTCAAAACGTGAAAAAAAAGGAGCGAGCGCCGCGTGACCCTCGCGTCGACCGCGGCCGTCGCGTTCAATACGTGACATCTTAACCGAAGCGGCGACGGGTAACACCCCGACCCGTGGCCGACGGTCGAGGTTCGGGGTGGCGTGGGATGAAGCGGGAGCGGACTCGAGACCATGGGGACGATCGCGGACTTGCTGGCGTCGGTCGAGACCGAGGCGCGTCGGGCGGACTTCCCGATCGACCGGCCGGTCTACGAGAAGGCGGAAAAGGACCCGCTCAGGCCGATCCTGTACGCCGGCGCGCTCGACGCCCGGGTCTGCGTCTTCGCCCGCGACCTGGGCAAGGATGAGGTGGCGCGGGGCGAGCCCCTGGTCGGCGCGGGGGGCCGGCTGGTCCGGGCGGGGGTTTACCAGGCCCTTCACGGCGAGCCCGCGCCCCCCAGGACACGGACCGGACGCTCGAGTCGGTGCTGGAGGCCGTGCTCCTGACCAACACGGTCCCGTACAAACCGCCGGGCAACAAGGCGTACCCCGCCGCCGTCAAGGAGCGATTCCGGCCGTTCCTGGCCGAGCTGCTGGGAAGGTACTGGACGGGCCATCACGTCATCACGCTGGGGACCGAGGCGTTCCAATGGTTCACGCCCTATGGCGACCCCGCGATGTTCGCGGCGTTCTGGACCGCGCGCTGACCGTTACGAGGCGGCGCTCGACTGTGTGCTTACGCTGCCCGGTCTGACCAAGACAATCACGCTGCTTCCCCTGCCCCATCCGTCACCCCTGAACCGGCGCTGGTATGCACAGTTTCCGGCCTTGCTTGCCCGGCGCCTCGACACCGTGGGGCTGGCCCGGACCTGATGCCCGGTCGCTTTCCTGAAAGGGGCCGCGCCGCGCGACCCGACTTCCTGGGGGTTGGCATCACGCCGCCTTGATGGCACAAATTTCGAAACCGAGCAGCTTCGGGTTGCCGATTGCCAAGCCGCCGGTTAGTTTAGGACGAGATTCCATTCTTCTCGCTCCTCTGTACTCTACTAACTCGATTTCAGACCAGGCCTGGCCCGGGAGGCAACTACCGTGCGTAAGGTGTCGATGCTGACCGATCGAGAGCTCGAGATCATGAAGATCCTCTGGGCTCACGGGCGGGCGAGCGTTCGCGAGGTTCAGGACGACCTGAACAAGTCAGCGGGTCCGGTGGCTTACAGCACCGTGCAGACCTTGCTGAACATCATGGAAGAAAAGAAGGGACTGGTGCGTCACGTGGTCGAGGGCCGGACGTTCATCTACATCCCCAAGAAGTCGTCGGACCGGACGATTCGCGAGTTGACTCAGTCGGTTTGTCGACCGCGTTTTCGATGGATGTCTTGAACGCGTGATGGTCGCCCTGCTTGACTCGAAGCCGCCCAGTACGGAAGAACTCGATCGGCTTCGCGCCATGATCGACGAGGCCAAGAAGCAAGGTCCCGGCGGTTCCTCGAACAGCCATGTCGGAACCGAGAACGGCCAGGACGTTTGATCGATCGTGCCGCGTGGCGTTTCCGGCCATGGCGGGTGAAATCATCGCTGACTTAGAGAAAGAACAGGTAGGATTCGACCGGATCGGTCCGGATCAATGCGGAAGGCCCGGGTTGGTTAGGGATCACCCGTGATCGGACAGTCTCCATCGGAGGCGCCTCCCGACGATGTGGAGCTGGGTGGATCACCTGGGCCTGGTGCTGGTACGGGCCAGTTTCGCAGCGGTCGTGCTGTCGAGCCTGGTGGTGCTGGCGATGCTGGGATGCCGCCAGCCCGTGCGTCGAATCGCGCTGGCTCGAGCGGCGATGCTCGGCCTGCTGACCCTGATTCCGCTGGTCGCTCTGAGTCCCTCGCCCCGACTGGGCGTGTTCGCCGGCCTGCGCTGGCTGGGCCTGTGGCCTCATCCCCTGTTCTCGATGACCGGCGTCGACGCGATCGGCGCCGGATGGGTCATTCCGGGGCTCGCGAAGGTTGAGGCGCGGTCTGGGGGCCGTTGCTGGCTCGTTTGCTGATCGGGATCGAGCTGTCGTTCGTGCTCACGAGCCTGGCCGGTCTGGCGGTGGGAGCGTGGGGGGCGTGTGTCCTGTCGCGGCGTGCACGGCGGCCTTCGGCCTGGGCACAGGACCTGTATGAGACCCTGACGCGCGACCTTGAGGCCGCGTCCGACGGTCGTCGGTCGTGGCCCGAGCTTCGGGTCAGCGATCGGCTCGGCATGCCCGTGCTGCTTGGCGGGCTCCGGCCCACGATCCTGATCCCGGAGATCCTTGATGCCCAGGGGCCCGGTCCGTCGGCCGCCGATGCCCTGCGGCTCAGCCTGCTGCACGAGCTCGCACACCAGGAGCGGGCCGATCTGTGGTTCAGCCTGGCGGGGCGCCTGGCGTGGGCCTTCTGGTTCTTTCTCCCCCCGCTCTGGTGGATCAGGGCCCAGATGCGGCTCGATCACGAATTCCTGGCCGATCGACGCGCGGCCTCCGAGTTCGACGAGCCTCTGGATTACGCCTCGTCCCTCCTGGGGCTGGCGGCTTCGCCCGAGGCCCCCATCGCCCGACCCGGGCCCGAGATGGTGGCTTCCTTGACCACGGGGACGCCGGTCCCGTCGAGCCCGGGGAAACCCGCCGCTTCGCCCCTCTTCCAGCGCATCCTGATGCTGGTCCGCTGTCCGTTCGACGTCGAGCTTGATCCGCCCGCCTGGTGGCGCTGGTCGGTCGCGCTGGTCCTGCTCGCGATCACGCCGGCTCTTGCATGCGTCGAGATGGATCTCAACGCGATGGCGGACCTCAGACCCACCTCCCCTCTGGCACAGGCACGAGGCTCAAGCCCGTCCGGTTCCTCGGCACCGGTCCGGACCTTCTCGATCGCACGGCTGACGGTCGGTCCGTTCACCGCCGATGCGAAAGGGCTGGTACCGGCCGTCGAGCTGCCGCTGAGCCTTCCCGATCAGTTCGATCTGACGCTGGAGGTCTGGGGCAATCACGCGCTGCTCGGTCAATGTCGGGTGCTCGGTCAGCGGCTCGCCCTTCCCAACGCGCTGGCCAACGACCCGTTTCTCGCGGGGATGGTCGAGTTCGAGTCCGAGCTCGGGCTGGAGTTCGAGGTCGAACCGGGACGGGAACTGGAATCGGAACCGGAGCCCGAAACGTGGCACCGGGTCATGCTCCAGGTCCGCCGACGGCCCTTGCACCTCGCTCTCGCCGTCGACGGCCAGCCCCTCCCGGCCGACCCCGGAATCTTCGGCCTGCCCCACCGGCTCACGATCGAGCCCCCGCCGGATCGTCCCTCTCGGGTCCGCAACCTCTGCATCCGCTGGCTGCCACCCCACGCGTCCTGAGGGTTAGCCGCCATTCTGGCAGGCGATCTCTGGTCAACCCCGGAATGGTTTCTGCCATTTTGGCAAGTACGCAGCTCCCTCCGGTCGCCGTGCGGAGCCGGTGCCAGGGCGCCTGTCAATAATTTATAAATCGTTGGCTTATAAAAGGTTGCGTCGAAATAGCGGGCCAGCTTTCGAGCCATGCCTGTCATCCTGGCACACGCTCTGCTTTGCAATAAGACTGAACCCGGTCGCCCCGTTGACGCGTTGAGAGCAGCAGGCGGAGGGTGACGGGTGCGTCGTCCTTTTGGTCCTTTCAACCATAGAAATCGATTCGAGCGGGACGCTCTGAACGAAGACGCGAAATGTCCCGCCCGGGGAGGCGAATTCCAAGATGAGTGGAATGCACTGGCAGCGGCGCTGGGATCCGTTTCGTGACCTTCAGCGCGAGGTGGGCCGTCTGTTCGAGAGCCTCGAGCCGTTCCATCCCTGGCGGCTCGAACGGCAGTTCCCGGCCCTGAATCTGTCGGACGCGGGGGATCGTTACATCCTGTCCGCGTCCTTGCCGGGGGTGTCGGCCGAGGAGGTTGACCTGTCGATCACGGGCGAGACCCTGACCATGCGTGGCGAGCGGAAGCGCCCCGAGGGCATTCCGGACGAGAGCTATCGCCGCCAGGAACGCCCGTTCGGCCGATGGTCGCGGACGGTCACGCTCCCCGACCGGGTCGACAGCACGCAGGTGTCGGCGAGCTTCGGCAACGGCATCCTCACGGTGTCGATTCCCAAGGCCGAGAGCGCCCGGCCTCGACAGATCGCGGTCGCGACCGCGAACTGACGCGGCCCGGAGTCGGTTTCCGGGACCTCCGTCCAACCCTTGGCCCGTCCCGCTGAGCATCAAGATTCAACCCGTCGATCGAAAACCATCGGAATTGGAGAATGGAGAATCGACTCATGAGTATGGAACAACATGCGATCCCGGTCGCGGTCCTCCGGCCTGTCCCCGAGGCCGCGCGTCGAGCGTCCGGTCAGGCGGGATCGGGAGCCGTTTCCCGGCCCAACCCGGTTGCCGGTGAGAACGCCCCGCCGGAGGCGTCGGTCGTCCCGCAGTCGATCACGCCGCTGATCGACATCCACGAAGGACCCGAGGGCCTGGTCCTGGAGGCCGACCTGCCGGGTGTGTCGGAGGACCAGGTGAGCATCCAGCTCGAGGACAACGTCCTGGTCCTGCACGCCAGGGTCAAGCCGCCGGTCCCCGAAGGAGCCCGGGCGCTGTACGAGGAATACGGCGTGGGCGACTTCTACCGCTCGTTCATCCTCAGCGACGAGGTGGACCGGGGCAGGATTTCCGCCGAGCTCAGAAACGGCGTGCTCCGGCTGTTGCTGCCCAAGGCCGAGCGCGCCCGGACACGCCGGATCGAGATCAAGTCGTGAGCTTCCTGACGAGCTTGGGCTTGAAGCGTGTCCCGTCGTCTTTGGCGTAGTCGCTCGATGACTTATCTGTTCTGATCTGATCCGATCTGAAGGGAGTTTTTCCCCGATGCCCCGACCCACGCAGTGGCGGCGCGAGTTCTCGGCCCCGCTCCACGCGCTTCAGAACGAGCTGAACAAGCTGCTCGAGGAATACTGGAATCCGATCCGGTTCGCCGCCGGGGCGGGCCCGGCGCCGACCGATATCGATCCGGCGGCGTGGAGCCCGTCGGTCGACGTGATCGAGACCCCCCAGGAGGTCATCGTGCTGGCCGAGCTTCCGGGCGTCGAGCCGGGCTCGATCGATCTCTCGGTGACCGGTAACGTCATGACCATCCGTGGCGAGAAGCGCGGCGGCGACCTCGCCGAAGGGACCGCGCCGATCCGCGAACGCCAGTTCGGCCCGTTCTATCGACAGGTCAGCCTCCCCAGCGAGGTGGACGTCGAGACCATCCAGGCCGAGGCCAGGGACGGCGTCCTCAAGGTGCGCTTCCCCAAACAGGAGGAAGCCCGCAAGCGAAGCATCCCGATCAAGACCGCCACCTGAGCACGCCCTCGCCAGCGGTCCGCCCGCTCACGAGGCGTCCGACGGTCTCGACCGGCCGGTCTCCGGGTCCTCCGGAAGCCGGCCGGTCGCGTTTTTCGGCACCGAGCCGACACGCTCCACTCCCAGGGTCCCCGTATGATAGATTTGATACCAGCCGAGCCGCTCTGGTCTGGCATTCGGGTCCGATAACCCTGACGTAACTCACGGGAGCGTTCTGGACGATGGAGCTGCCCAAGATCCTTTGCTATGCGGCGATGATCGTCGCGGGCCTGGTCTGCCTGATCTTCGTGCTCGACGCGGCCCTCGGGGTGCTCGGGCGCAACCTCGTCCTCGACATCCTCTTTATCCTGGGAGGAGCCTTCGTGATCTGGCAGGGGTACGAGACCTCGCGTGAGCTGCGCTAGGCCAGGCTTCGAGCCGCGACGATGGCCTCGACCAGGCCTTGCCAGGTGTAGACCCGGGCCTCGGCGGCGACGTGCCATCCCAGGCGTCGGACGGTTTCGGTGGTGACCGGGCTCAGGCTGGCCAGGCGGATCGATGCGGCCGATCCGGGCGCGGGCCGGCTCGGGAAGCAGGGCGTGGAGCCGCTCGGTGATCGCCGAGCTGGTCAGGCGTGATCCAGTCGACCGATGCCGGCCTCGATCCGCTCGATCACCGCGGGAGGGAGTGCCGGCGGCGTCGGTGTTCCGGTAGACGGCCACCTGCTCGACCTCGGCGATCGGTTCCAGGGCTCGTCGCGGAGCAGGGTCCGGCCCCGGTCGGCGCGGGCGAGCAGGACGCGCCGGCCGGCGATGCGCGGCGCCAGCGCCTCGGCCAGCGCCTCCGAGCGATAGCTCTCGGGCACGAGGTCGGCCTTCAGCCGGTACGGCCCGGAGTGCCTCGGCCGTCGCGGGGCCGATCGCGGCGAGCTGTGAGCGTGGCCCAGCGCCCGGAGGTCGCGGCCCAGCGCTTCGAGGCGGTCGAGGAAGAAGCGGACGCCGTTGCCCGAGGTGAAGACCAGCCAGTCGAACGCGTCGAGCCGTTCGATGGCGCGATCGACCGGGCGCCAGTCGTCCGGCGGCTGGATCTCGACCGTGGGGGCGATCAGGACCTCGGCCCCGAGCGCCTCGAGCGATTCCGCCGCCTCCGGCCGCCTCGCCGATCGGGCGGGTGACACGATCCGCTGGCCGAACAGAGGGCAGCTCCTCGAACCAGCTCAGGGCCGGGCGGCGGCGCGACGACCGTCGCCGACGACGAGCAGCGCCGGAGGGCCGACCCCCGCCTCGATCACGCGCTCGGGCAGGTCGGCGAGCGTGCCGACGACCGTTCGCTGCTGGGCCAGGGTTCCCGAGGCGATCAGGGCCGCGGGCGTACCCGGCGGCTTGCCCTGGCGGATCAGCGTCCGGCAGAGCGCCGGGAGCCGGGTCACCCCCATGTAGACGACCAGCGTGCCCGGAAACGCCGCCAGGGCCGACCAGTCGAGCCGGCCCCGAACGCGGGATTCGAGCCTCGGGATCGTTGTGGCCCGGTGACGAACGCGACGGCCGAGGCCGCGTCGCGATGCGTGACCGGCACGCCGGCATAGGCGGTCACGCCGACCGCCGGCGGTCACGCCCGGCACGACCCGGAACGGCGACCCCCGCCGCGCGGAGGTGCTCGGCCTCCTCGGCCCCGCGACCGAAGACGTACGGATCGCCCCCCTTGAGCCGGACCACGCGCCTGCCCTGGCGCGCGTGCGCGACCAGCACGGTGTTGATCTCGTCCTGCGTCAGCGTGCAGTGGCCGATCGACTTCCCCGCGCAGATCCTCAAGGCCGAGGCCGGGGCGAGGTCGAGCAGCCGTGGGCTGGCCAGGTGGTCGTAGATCACCACGTCGGCCCGCGCCAGCACCGCCGCCCCGCGCAGCGTCAGGAGCCCCGGATCGCCCGGCCCGGCCCCCACCAGGTCGACAAATCCCATGCCCTCGGACATCCCGCCCCTTCAGTCTCCGTTCCATCCCGACGAGGAACGCGACCCGGCCGATCAGCCCGACACGCCGGCGTGCGTCCGCGACTTCACGCCGTTATTGACCAGGATGATACCCAGCTCGTAGAGGAAGATCATCGGCACGGCGAGCATGCACATGGCTGAACGGGTCGGGCCCCGGCGTCAGGACCGCGCCGGCGATGACGATGACCAGGATGGCGATCTTGCCGCTTCGACGCGGTAGTCGTCGACGGTGAAGACGCCGATCCGCTCGAGGAAGAGCATGATCAGCGGCGTCTGGAAGCAGAGTCCGAAGACCAGCGGGAAGATCGTGGCGAAGCTCATCCAGTCGACCAGCCGCAAGGTCGGCTCGATGCCGAGCCAGACGTTGAACTCGAGCAGGAAGCGCAGCATGAACGGCAGGACCCCGAAGAAGCAGAGGAAGACCCCGCCCAGGAACAGGCCCAGCGACATCGGCAGGAACTTGGTCACGTAATGCCGCTCGTGGCGGTACAGACCCGCCGCGATGAACGCCCAGACCTGGTAGAAGACCCAGGGGCTGGCCACCACCAGGCCGGCGACGAGGCAGACCATGAAGAAGATCGTCATCGTCTCCAGCGGCGCGAGCGAGACCAGGCGCCTTGCGCGGCTCGCTGACCCCGGGAATCACCGCGATCAGGTCCGAGTGCGTCGTAACTGCATCGGGAACGTGACCGTTCGGTCCTTGACGGTCTCGGGCTCGGGAAGTTCGAGCTTCGGGGCCAGCTTGCGCAGCTGCGGCGACGAACTCGTCGGCCGGGATCGATCGCCTGGACCTTGGGCGTGACGGCCTTGTGGGCCCTGGCGTCCTCCGCGCGGGTGACTGCCTGGTTGCTGTAGAACTCGATCGAGCGCCTCCTGGGCGGGCTCCTGCATCTGGGTCATGATTCGCTTGCCCAGGTCGAGCGGCGGGATGAACGTCAGGACGACGCCCGACCATCAGCCCGAGCAAGGCCAGGATCAAGCGGGCGCGGAGCTCCTCGATGTGGTCGCCGAAGCTCATCGGCGACCATCTGACTGTTCTTCGGTGAAGAGGTCTTTGTCGTAGGCATGGAAGGGACCACCCTCATACCGGAGAGTCATGGCGTGCGCTGATCGGATCGGTTCGGATCGGACCTGATCGGATCGGGCGAGCGTTGGGTGAGGGAGGAGACGCGGGTCGCGACGGCCGTTCCCGAGGCCGGGACCCTTTTGATGCGGCGCCGCCGTTGGGCCTCTCGGGGACGGCCGGTCGGGCGGGGGCGTTCCTGCAAGGACCAAGTCTAACAGACCGGGGCCGGACGGTGCCAGCGTGAAACCGGGCCCCGACAGTCGTTTCGTTCACGCCGATGGAATCGCAGCAAAACCGTACCACCACCCCCGTCGTTTTCATGCCTCTCCCACGAGAAATCCCGCAGCAGCCCCTGCCGGGTTCATCGGCCCGCACCACCGGAGCGAGGCCGGTTCAACCGGAACTTACCAGCGGTGCCGGTCGTGACGACGATCGCGAGCAGATCCCCACGCCCCGCGCGGAATCCGAGCACGGACCCGGACCTTTTCACGATGTTAAACAGTAGAGGCCGCGCTGTTGGTGTGTCCTGGGCAATCCCTGGCGATTCGCGGGAATCCAGCGAACGGGCGATTCGCGCTGATCCGGCCAAATTGAACGCCGATACAAACGAACTCGGCCTCGGTACAAACGAACTCGGCCCGTGGCGCGAACGAACTCGGCCTCGGTACAAACGAACTCGGCCCGTGGCGCGAACGAACTCGGCCTCGGTACAAACGAACTCGACCTGTGGCGCGAACGAACTCGGCCTCGGTACAAACGAACTCGACCTGTGGCGCGAACGAACTCGGCCTCGGTACAAACGAACTCGACCTGTGGCGGAAACGAACTCGACTCCCGTACAAACGAACTCAGCCCGTGGCGCAAACGAACTCGACTCCCGTACAAACGAACTCAGCCCGTGGCGCGAACGAACTCGACCCCGGTACAAACGAACTCGACCCGTGGCGCAGACGAACTCGACCACCCCATGGATCGATGCGACGGATTGCACGAAAGTGCGAGAGGTCGAGATCCTCGTCAGCTCGGCAGGCATCGAAGAACGAAACAGCCCGGAACAGGTACGATGCGCCGAATCGGGTGGACAGCGGCCGACCACTGGCGTTACATATTGGCCGCGGGACTCGTTGGAGACGACAGGAAAGGGATGGGACAGGCGCGATGTCGATGCCGGCCAGGCTGACCGATCCCCTGCGATTCGAGCCGATCCTCAAGGACTTGATCTGGGGCGGGCGACGGCTCGGCACGTTGCTGGGCAAGCCGATCGGCCCGGGGAGCACGTACGCCGAAAGCTGGGAGCTGGCCGACCATCGCGGCGACGTCAGCCGGGTGATCGAGGGACCGCAAGCGGGCCGGACGCTCCGCGACCTGGTCCGCGAACAGCCCGAGGAGCTGCTCGGTCCCGCCCTCAAGGATCGCGGCCAGTTCCCGCTCCTGGTCAAGTTCCTGGACGCCCACCAGGTCCTTTCGGTCCAGGTCCATCCCGACGATGACCGCGGCCGGCGACTGGCCGACGACAACGGCAAGACCGAGGCGTGGGTGATCGTCCACGCCGAGCCGGGGAGCCTGATCTACGCCGGGCTGCAGCCCGGTGTGGACCGCGACGCGTTCGCCAGGCGATGCGGACCGGCGCGGTCGAGCCGTTACTGCACCGCTTCGAGCCCAAGGCCGGCGACTGCATCCTGATTCCCGGCCGGGACGGTCCACGCGATCGGCGCGGGGGTGGTGCTCGCCGAGATCCAGCAGATGTCCGACGCCACCTTCCGGGTCTGACGACTGGGGCCGGGTGGGGGCCGACGGCAAGCCCCGGGCCTTGCATCCTGTCGAGTCTCTGGAATCGACCGACTTCGACGCCGGTCCGGTCAACCCGGTGGTGAGCCGGTCCGAGCCGATTCCGGGCGGCCGGCGCGAGCGGCTGGCGACCTGCCCCTACTTCGCCTTCGAGCGGTTCACGCTCGACGGCCCGGCTCCCGTGTCCGGTCGGCCGTCCCGATCGGTTCACGATCCTGATCGGCCTGGAGGGCGGTCCGAGGTCCGATACGCGTCGGGTACGAAGTCGGCTCCGCTGGACCACGGCCAGACGCTCCTCGTGCCTGCCGCGGTGGGATTGGTCGAGATCGCTCCCGCTTCCCGGAGCGTTGACGACGGCGTTGGCGAACCGGTCGTGCTCGCCTGCTCGGTGCCGTGATCGAGTGGTATGGGACCTCCAAGGAGAGGAGAGACGGACGCCGATGGCCGACGATCCGATGGCGATTGCGAATGCGAACGTGAACGCGAGTGGCCAGGACCCGCTTACCCTGGACGAGCGGTTTCCCTGGGTCCGCCTGGGCCGGGCTCCAAGTGTGTCGATCGACGCCAGGAAGCTGGTTCTGGCCGTGGTCGGGCTGCTCGTCTTCTTCCTGGGCCGGGGTGGAATCGACCGTCTCTTCCACGAACCGGCCGACCGCTTCAGCCTCGGACGCACGGCGTGTCGATCGTCGCGGCCGGCGGCAACGTCACGACCGTGCTCCTGCGCGTTCGGCGTGGCGAGTCAGCGAGCCGGTCCGTTACCTGGTCGGACCTTATGTCGAGGTCTTCTCGATCGGCCGGGGCGGTGCGCTGGTTTCATGCCGTGCTGTCGGCGGTCTGGGGAACCCTGGTCTGGGGGCTGGCCGGAGGCGCGATCGCGCGGATCGCCGTCGTCCAGGTGGCGCGGGGTGACGGAATGGGCCTGATCGAGTCGGTGAGGTTCGCGGCGCGCAAGGGGCTGGCACTGGTCGGGACGCCGCTCTGCGCCCTGCTGGCCGTGGCCTTCCTCGCCGCGCTGTGCGCGGTCTGGGGGCTGGTTTACCGGCTGCCCGGCTCGATCGGACCGATCGTGGGAGGCGTCTTCGCCGTGTTTCCGCTCCTGGCGGGACTGGTCATGGCGATCGTGCTGGTGGGGCTGTCGGCCGGCTGGCCCCTGATGCACGCCACGGTCGCCGCCGAGGCCGAGGACGGGTTCGACGCCCTGAGCCGGTCATTCGCCTATGTCAACCAGCGGCCCGGCCGTTACGCGCTGCTGGTCCTCCTGGCGTGGCTCCTGGGGACCCTGGGCCTTCTGCTGCTGTCGACTGTTCGCCCACCTGACGGTTCACCTGACCCACTGGGCCCTGGGCTTCACCGCGCCCTGGGGATTGATCACGACGCTCTTCAACGTGGGCGGCTCGGCGAGTCTCGCGAGCCCGGCGCTGCCCGGACGCTGCATGCCTTCTGGCTCGGCGTGGTCGGCCTGCTGGTCCACGCCTGGATCTACGCGTACTTCTGGACGTCGGCCACGATCATTTACCTGATCCTCCGTCAGGATGTCGACGGTACCCCCTGGCACGCGATCGCCGTGCCAACTGCACATGCTTTCACGTATAGTGCCGCTGCTGGTCCTCCCCCGCCGGCCACGGTCGAGACGGCTCCGGCGGGAGATCGGCCGGTTTGAGTTTGATCAGATTCCCGGCCATTTCCCGCTCACCGGCTTACCCGCGATCATGGTGCCCATGACCGATGCGTCGGAATCGAACAGGAGGTTGTGGGGGTCGGCGGCGTCGCGGTCGGGCAGGGCGATGATGGCGAGGTCGGCCGACTTGCCGGGCTTGAGGCTGCCGGTGACCGTCTCGGCCCGCAGCGCCCAGGCGCCGAAGAGCGTGGCCATCGTCAGCAGCAGCGCGCCGCCCAGCCTCGGGGTCGCGGCGGTGCAGGAACCGGACCTCGTCGAGAATGCTCAGGCTCGGGCTCGACGCCAGGCTGTCGGTCCCCAGGCAGACGACGATCCCGCGTTCGAGCATGCTCGCGGTAGGGATGAGGCGCGTGGCCGAACCGGGCGTGGGTGCGCGGGCAGTACGCGACCGCCACGCGCTGGCCTCCGGGCGCGGCCTCGGGGCGAAGCTGCCAGAATTCCGATGGGTCGAAGTACGTGCCGTGCGCGATCAGCCAGTCGGCCTTCCGCAGGTCTCCCTTGCGGACGTAGTCGCCCGGCCGCGAGCCGATCGGCTCCCAGTCGTCGTCCCAGGCCCCGAGGTCTTCGAGGAACGCGCGGAGTGGTCCCGAACGGTGTCTCCAGCAGCTCGAGCTCCTCGGGCATCTCGGCCAGGTGGGTCGAGAGCGGCAGGCGGCTGGCCGCCGCCTTGTGGTAGAGCCAACCCGCCGTGCTGTACGGGGCGTGCGGGCTGAGGCCCGTCCGAAGCCGCTTCCGGTCGCGGGAGGGCTGGTGTCGTTCGCCTCGGCTTCCGATTCCGATCGGATCGCGCCAGCCAGTCCCACGCTTCCTCGCTGGTCTGGAGCCCGCGCGCCCGGCTCAGGCCGATCAGCTCGGCGAAGACGACCGCCCGGATCGCGAGGCGGCGACCGCCTCCCAGCTCAGCCCGGCCGTGGTCGTGTCGGCCAGCGGGGTCGTTCCCGCCGCGAGGCTCGCCGCCAGGTTCCGCTCGACCACCTCGCGCAAGGTCGCCGTCGATCGAGCCCGCCGCTGGTCGATCACCCGGCGGAGCCAGGCGACCTCGTTCTCGCACTCACTCTCGCTCTCGGCCTCGTCCGCGTCCGGGATGCCAGCCTTCGGGGGCTTGATCGTCGAGAGCTCCAGATGCGTGTGTGCGTTGACGAACCCCGGCACGATCGCCGACGTTGCCGAGGTCGAGGTCGGCCGTGCGTCCCGTCGCCGGGCCGACCTCGACGATCCGCCCGTCGCCGATCGTCAGCCGGCCGTCGGCGATCGGCGGCCCCTCGACCGGGAAGACGTAGCGCGCTGCCAGGGTCAGCGAGGTCGGCTCTCATCGGATCGAGGGTCGCGTGGACGAGGCGTCGGCCGGCTAGGTTCCGGCTCAGGAACGAAGCGCAGGCAGGCGGCCGCTGCCACGCGGAGATCTCGAGCGGCTCGCGGGCCTGGTTCCGGTTCTCGACCGGCGCGAGGTCGGGCCGTCGCCGCGATCAGAGGCCGTAGAAGGAGCACGACGGAGACGATCAGCGCCGAGGACGACCCACCACCAATGATAAAGCCTGCTCGCCGGGTCGTCGATAGAGCCAGTGCGCGAACCGCGGCCCAGGCCGGGCTGGCGACCAGGTTGCCCATCACGACCGCCAGGCGCGTTGTTCAGGAAGTGGAAGACGATCCCCGGCACGATGCTCCGGCTCCGGACCGCCAGCAGGCCGAGCACCAGGCCCAGCAGCGTGGCGTTGAAGAGCTGCTGGAACAGGCTGATCAGCACGTGCATGAACCCGAACAGCAGCGCCGAGAGCAGGATGGCCGAGCGCGTCCGGTGGCCGCGCTCCAGGCCGCGTGAGGATGAAGCCGCGGAAGGCGAGCTCCTCGCAGACCGCCGGCACGACCGCGAACAGGAGCATCGCCGTGCCCAGGCTCGGGAACTTGGCCATCATCTGGCTGGAACGCCTCCTGGACCGCCTGCGAGATCGGGAAGAGCCGCTCGACGATCGGCCGCAGCTCGTTGACCAGCGGGTTCAGCGTCAGGGCCAGCACGACGCCCAGCGCCAGGTACCGGGCCTGCGGCCAGTAGAGCCGGAGCGTCCGGCGGGGCGACGAGGTCAGCAGGACCGCCATCGCCAGCGGCGGCGTCAGGATGAACGCGATCTGGCCGGCGGCCATCGCCGCCGGTCGAGCTCGCCAGGCCCGCTCGTGGCCAGGTACTGCATCAGGAACCACGCCAGGGTCAGCATCAGGGCGAAGCAGAACAGCGCCTCGCCGCCGTTGGGCGTCGGCTCCTTGTCGCGGAGCAGGTGCCGGACCCAGATCCGGAGGTCGAACCGCTCGGCCTCGCGGAACAGCACGTCCTCGCGCTGGAACTGGTCGATCGCCCAGCGCAGGGCGATCACGCCGTAGACGATCGTCGGCACCAGGACCGGCAGGAAGAACCGCCGGGCCACGTCGTAGTCGCCCAGGATCAGGGCCCGCAGCAGGAGCGAGACCCCCGTGACCGGCACCAGGCTGTAGAACAGGTTGAGCTCGATCCCCGGCGCGAGCGTCAGGAAGATCAGCGGAAGGCAGACCAGGTAAAGAGGGGTCATGTAATACTGCCCCTCCTTCATGCTCCGGGCCAGCACCGCCAGCGCCAGGCAGATGGCGCTGAAGAAGGCCGCCAGAGGGATCAGCAGCAGGACCATCCAGAAGGCCGACGCCAGCGACGGGCGGCGCCAGGACCGCCGCGGCGGCTGTCGGCCCCGGCCGCCATGCTTCAGGCCGCCGCCCGACCTGGCGGGCGAGCTGGAGGCCGGTCAGCGCCCATGCTCGACGAGGTTCAACAGCGCCGTCATCATGCTCGCCAGCACGACCGTGAGGAACTTGCCCAGGACGATCTCGGCGCGCGAGGCGGGGCTGATCAGGAGGGTCTCCATCGTCCCGCGCTCCTTCTCGCCGGCGCAGAGGTCGATCGCCGGGTAGAACGCCCCGGTCAGCGACATCATCACCAGCAGGAACGGGAAGAGCTTGGCCCAGACGCTGACCCCCTGCTCCGCGCGGCTGGCGGCGTCCTCGGCCTTGATCTGGAACGGCTCGGTGTAGCTGGGCGGCAGCTTGTCGCGCTTCGCGCCGGCGGTCGACGACCGCCTCCTTCCAGCGCGACAGCACCTCCTTGAGCCGCAGGTAGGTGATCTGGCTCCGCTCGTCGGTGCTGTCGTAGTCGATCGGGAGCTGCTTCCGACTCGATCGTGGCCAGCCGCTGCGGAGGTCGGGCGGGATCGGCAGGATCGCGTCGGCCAATCCGGTGCGGACCGCTTCGCTTGCGGTAGTCGGGCTCGATCCAGGGCCCGTTCGCCGGCTGGAGCGTGACCTTCAGCCGCGTCGGCCTCGGCCGGCGAGTCGAACAGCGCGGGGTCGAAGCCGTCGCGCTCGCGCGTTCAGCAGCGGCGGCGTCTCGGGCAGGTACTCGGCGCCGATGACCACGACCGTCCTCGGCTTCTGCTCGAACGCCGCCGAGAACTGCACCACGCCGATCCCCAGGATCGGGTACAGCAGGATCGGCAGCACGAAGATCATGAACAGCGTGCGCCGGTCGCGGACCTGGTCGCGGACCTCGCGGCGGAAGATCACCCAGACGTTCGACCAGCGCATGCGCATCGGACTGAGGTTCTGCATCCGCGTCGATCCGATCGGTTCGGATCCACGGTCGCCCGGCTTCGTCTCAGCCGTCCCAGGAGGTCAGGGTATCGACCGGCAGCCGGCCGCCGGGACCGGCCATGCTCGACCAGGTAGAAGAATAGCTCTTCGAGGTTCGGCTGGTCGTACTCGCTCGAGCAGCTCGGCCGGCTCGCCCATCGGCCTGGACCCGCCCCTTGTGGATGATCGCCACCCGCGAGCAGAGCTTCTCGACCTCGTGCATCGAGTGGGTCGAGAAGACGATCGTCTTGCCCTGGTCGCGCAGCTCGGCGATCTTCTGGAGGACCGCGCGCGCCACCAGGACGTCGAGCCCCGACGTCGGCTCGTCGAAGATCAGGACGGGCGGGTCGTGGACGATCGTCCGCGCGATCGAGACCTTCTGCCTCATCCCGGTCGACATCTTCGAGCCGAGGACGTCGCGGAAGTCGTTCATCTGGAGCCAGTCGAAGATCGTCTCCATCCGCTCGCGGAGCCGGTCGCGGCGTCAGCCCGTAGAGCTGGCCGAAGTATTCGACCAGCTCCCAGGCGGTCATCCGGTCGTAGATGCCGGTGCTGGCCGACATGTAGCCGATGCGCGCCCGGACCTCCTCGGGCTGGGTCCGCACGTCGTAACCCGGCCACGAACGCGCGGCCCGCCGGTCGGGCGGAGCACGGTGCTCAGGATCCGCAGGGTCGTCGTCTTGCCCGCCCCGTTGGGCCCGAGCAGGCCGAAGATCGCGCCGGGCGTGGCACGTCGAAGCTGACGTCGGCGACCGCCGACACCCAGCCGCGCTGATAGTCGAGGAAACTTTTGCTGAGGTGCTCGACCTGGATCACGCCAGCGCCCGCCGCGGGGACCAAGACCAAAGCCACGAGGACCCGATCGAGCGGCCCCCGTGGGTGTCGAGACGCCATGACTTTGATTCAATCATCGAACGTCCGGCCCCGCGACGCAACCCTTGTCCAGCGAAGACGACATTCCTGACCGGCCGCCGTCTCCTCGATCGATCAGACGACGGCCAGCCCGGCCTGGCGTTCGTCTCGGGCGCGGCGTCGATGTACTCGTAGAAGACGTTCCGCTGCCGCGGGATGTAGCCCGACTCGCGGATCGCCCGCTTGATCTGCTCGAGCGAGAGGTGATAGACCGTGCCCGGCGGAGGCGACGACGTTCTCCTCGATCATCAGGCTGCCCATGTCGTTGGCGCCGAAGTAGAGGGCGAGCTGGCCGATCTTCGGCCCCTGGGTCACCCACGACGACTGGATGTTGGGGACGTTGTCGAGGTAGAGCCGCGAGATCGCCTGGGTCCGGAGGTACTCGAACGCCCCGGCGGGCGGGACGTCGGCCATGTCGGTGTGGTCGGGCTGGAACGTCCAGGAGATGAACGCGGTGAGGCCGCCCGGTCTCGTCCTGAAGCTGGCGGACGCGCTCCAGGTGCTCGACCCGCTCCTCCAGCGTCTCGATGTGGCCGAACATCATGGTCGCCGTCGATCGGCCGCCGAGCTCGTGCCAGACGCGGTGGACGTTGAGCCAGTCGTCGGTCATGCACCTTGCCGCGGGTCATCGCCTTGCGGACGCGGTCGACCAGGATCTCGCCGCCGCCGCCGGGCAGGCTGCCCGAGCCCGGCGTCCTTGAGCCGCTGCAGCACCGTCCGCAAGCGGCAGCTTCGCCACCTTGGTGAAGAAGTGGATCTCGGGCGGGCTGAAGCCGTGGATGTTGACCTGCGGGAAGTGCGCCTTGATGTCGCGGAGCAGCTCCTCGTACCACTCGAGCGTGCAGGTGCGGGATGCAGACCCCCTTGCATCAGGATCTGGTCGCCGCCCAGCGCGACGGTCTCGCGGATCTTCTCCAGCAGGACCGGCGCGGTCGAGGACGTAGGCCTCGGTGTCGCCGACCTTGCGGTAGAAGGCGCAGAAGTCGCAGACCGCGGCGCAGACGTTGGTGTAGTTGATGTTGCGGTCGATGTTGTAGGTGCGATACGGCTCGGGATGGAGCCGCTTGCAGACGGCGTCGGCGGCCCGGCCGAGGCTCAGCAGGTCGGCCGAGCGGAGGAGCTCGACCCCTTCGTCGAACGAAAGCCGATGGCCCTCGTCAACGACGCGTTGCAAGATCGCGGCGACGGTGGAAGACAAGGTTCACTCCTTCCGGGGCCAGTCCCAGCGCGGCCGCCATGCGGGCGAACCGACCCAGGCCGGCGATCTCCGGCTCGCCCAGGTCGTAGGACAGCACGCGGGTCAGGTAATCGTAGCAGGTTGCGACGTCGAGGCCGAGCCCTGGCCCGTGCTCGGCCGCGAGCTCGATCCGCGCAGGCCAGCCCCTCGGCCCGGCTCCGCGCCAGCGCTTCGGGCAAGGTTCCGAGGTCGACGCCCGCCCGCGACGACCCAGAGCGCGAAGACGAACGGCAAGCCCGTCAGCTCGCGCCAGGCCTCGGCCAGGTCGACCACGGCGTGAAACGCGTCGTCGGGCACCTTCATCGCCCGGTCGCCGATCAGGAGCACGGCGTCGGCCGTGCTCTCCTGGACCGGCACGCCCATCGGCAGGAACTCGATCCGTTCCGGCCGGACGCCGATGCCGTGCGTCGAGCCAGACCCGGGCCAGGACCTGGCTGGTCCGCGAGCCGTCGTCGAGCGCCAGCCGCTCGATCCGCTCCAACGGCACCCGGCTGAACAGCTTGACGCTCCGCACCGCCCCCCGCGCCGCGATCGCGAACCCGGGGATGATCTCGTATCCCCGCCCGCCCCGCGCAGATACTCGACCGACGGGATCAACGCGACGTCCAGCTCCCCCGCCGCCAGCCGGTCGGCCAGGCGGCTCGGCAGGTCCATCTCCAGCGAGATCCCCGGGGCAAACTCCGTCAGCCGGTAATAGAGCGGCTTGGCGTTCAGATAGCTGACCGCCCCGACACGGATCGGAGCGGGCATCGGTGGTTCCCTCCCCTGAGGCTCCGGCGCGGTTTGGCTCGGATTTTCAGAACACATTGAAATTATAGACGGCCTGGGTGGGAGTGCAAGGTCGGTTGGGCTGTCGGGGCGGGCTCGGAGGGCGTTCCAGACGCGAAACCGCCGTCCGTGCCGTCCCTTGCCAGGGAACGAACACCGACGGCGGCGATGGCACGAGAGACGAAACAAATCGATCGATCCGCTCGTTTAGACGACGGAGCGTCGACAGCGATGACGAGCGGTCCGAACCAGACCCAGGGCGGCAAGGCCGCTACCCAGGAGGACGATCGGCGTCGGTTCCGGAACCGCTGAGACGTGGCCGGTACCGAAGCCGGTATCGCCGGTAAGCGGCTTCCAGTCGATCACGCCCTGTCCACTACCGTTGCCACCCGACGAGCTGGCACTCAGGTCGGCATCGGAAATGGTGCCGGTGTAGCTCACCGTGAAGGTCACGCTGTTGGACTTGATACTCGAAGCCGCCTGGTTGAGCCAGTCGTTTTTGCCGTTGCCGAACTGTAGCTTCTGATCATAATTGCCGAAGCCGTCGGCCTGGCCGCCGGAACCGATCGACCAGTTACTGGTGGACTGCCCGCTCGTCGGTGCCAAGGTGACCGCGAGCGTATTGGACGTCAAGGTCGCGTGGGCGGCGTTGAAGAAGACCTCGCGACCGCGCGCTCGTCGACTCGTTGTTGACCGTGATGGTCAGGACGTGCGTCGTGTTGTTCTCCTGGAGACTTACGGTGGCCTGAAGGTTGGCGTTGTTACCACCGAAGTTGTTCAGATCAGTGAATTGCAACGTCACTCCGGCAAGGGCCAGGTTGGGACTCAACCCCGCCAGGATCGCCAGCGACATCGCCAGGATCCATGGTTTCGCTCGAATCATGAGAAACTCCTCGTTCTGGAGATTGAGCCATCGCTTCCGAGAGGTGAGAACCTGCCGATTCGCCGGGATATCCCGCGATCGGATCGCCGCGATCACGAAGTCCGTTCCGAAACCCGGTGCGAGATCGCCCGGATCAACGACCCTTCTCGGTGTGTGAGCGTAGGCTCATGTCAAGATTTCAAACAATCGATCAGAGATGCGTGGAATCCGAACCCTGAATGCTCTCGACATCAATCACTCGAAATCTCATCGTAAGACGAGTTGTATAGGACTTCCAGGAAATTCCTGGATTTTTTGATTGCAAATTTAAACCGTCCTGCCATAAAACGATGCGTCGCTCGTTCGGCCGAGCAGGATAGACAGGTGGATCGCGGCTTCGCTGGTCAGAACTCCATCTTCTGAAATGCCTTGATCCCGATCCGTAAGGGGACGATCGTCCCGAGCGCGCCGACGACCAGGCTGCCGGCGATGGCGACGCCAAGCCAGAAGTGGAACCGCTCCTCGCTGAGGACGACGGTGCGGAACTCGGCGGCGTCCTGGCCGGCGAAGTAGAGGTGGCACGGCAAGGCCATCGCGGTCACGATCAGGAAGATGAAGACCAGGCTCACCAGCAGGTTGAGCGTGCCGCCGAAGCCGGCGGCGATCTTCGAGGGGTCGCTCTCCTTGAGGTTCGGCAGCCGCGCGCCCAGGCCGACGCTGATCCCCGAGAGGCCCAGGCAAAGGATCAAGACCATCGCCATGTGGAGCGCGATCATCGCCGGGCTCATCCGCAGCATCAGGTCGCTCAGGACCACCAGGAGCTCGGTCGCGACCAGCGAGATGCCCGCCGAAAAGGCGAACTTCCCCCAGAGAATCTCCGAGCGCCGCACGGGCAGGAGACCGAGAATCCAGAAGTTCCGCCCTTCGAGCGAGAGCATCGGGAAGATGAACCGGCTGGTGAATGTTGAAAGGATCAGGGCCGTCACGGCCAGGTTCAGGAAGCTGACGAGGTTGCGCCAGTACGGGCTGCGGACGTCGTAGCTGAGGCGTCGGATGTTGGCGAAGTAGATGGCGAGCAGGCCGAAGAAGATCAGGAACTGCGACCACTGTGCCGGGTCGCGGCGGAAAGTCCGCAAGTCCTTGAGGATCAACAGGCGGATCGGGTGCGGCAGGAAGAAGAAGAGGCGGTGGAAGAGCGTGTCGAACCCGTACCAGCCGCTCCGGCGCCGTGAGGTCCGGCCCCCTTGCACCCGGCTATAGCCGCGCCGGTACAGGTCGCGCGCGACCACCGCCGCCAGCAGATAGCAGACGCCGGCGTGGCTGGTGAGCACCATCAGGTAAAAGAGCGTCCCCTGCCAGTCGCCTCGCGCCGAGGCGAGTAGCCCGGCCGACATCCAGCGGCTCGGCAGGAGCGGGTGCTGGCTGAACGATAAGCGGCCGAGCAGTCCCCCGAGCCAGTCGCTCGAGAGCGTCAAGCCGGGCGTTCGGGCCACCGAGACGACCAGCACGACCAGCAACGCGAGCAGCACCGTCACCCCCAGCGCGGCGATGAGTCGCTGGCTGCGGCGGGAAGATGTTCGCGACGATGACCGATGCCACCGCACCCAGGCTGCCGGGGATCACCACGAAGCTGATCAGATAGGGCAGGAACATCACGTAGAACGAGGGGATCGGCCTGCGCATTGATCCCGTAGGCGACCATCATCGGGCTCCCCAGCAGCACGAAGCCCCAGCTCGAGAAGCCCATCGCCTCGAGGAACTTGTAGGCGAAGATCCGGTCGGTCGTGGCCGGCGTCGTCAGCAGGTACGCCGCCTCGCGCGACTGGAACAGGCCGGTATAGCTCAGGATGCCCGTCGAGAAGAAGAGCATCGCCAGCGAGCGACAGGAAAAACATGCTGAAGAGGATCTCGATCAGGGCGTCCTTGAGGTCATCGTAGATCCGGATGAACTGAAACCCGCCGAAAAAGAGCCCGAAGAGCACGACCCAGAACACCGCGCTACAGACCACGATCATGGTCGTCCGCAGCCGCGAGCCGGCGAGCAGCGACGCGGACGGTGTTGCGGAACAAGCCGCCAGCGGAGGAGCCGGAACGCGCTGGCCGCCTGCCGAGCGGTGGTCAGACGGGGACCGACGCACGGGCCGCCAGCGGGATCGATCCAAACGCCGGGACGATCTCGGCGCTCATGACAGCGGGTCTCCCTCGCGTCGGGCCGCCGCGGTCTCGCGATCGTCCTGCTCGGTCTCCGGCCGCCTCAGGTCCCGCGCGAGGGGACGGCCGCCACCGGTGAGCGACAGGAACAGGTCTTCGAGCGGCCCGTGGTGCTTGACCTGTTCGCGCAGCGTCGCCGAGCGGTCCCTGCGCGAGCATCCGGCCGTGGTCGATGATCCCGATCGTATCGGCCAGTTCCTCGGCGATCGAGAGCAGGTGCGTCGACATCAGCACAGCCACCCCCGACCTCGCCTGCGGAGACGAACAGGTCCTTGACGATCCGGGCGCTGCGGGGGTCGAGACCGACGAGGGGCTCGTCGACGACCAGGACCCTGGGCTCGTGCACCAGGGCCGAGGCGAAGACGATCCGCTGTTTCATCCCCTGCGAGTAGTTCTCGCAGAGATCGTCGACGTAGTCGGCCATCTCGAACGTCTCGATCAGCTCGGCCGATCCGGCGCTCGGCCCCGCGCCGGTCGAGGCCGTACATCTCGACAACGAACCGGAGGAACTCGCGCCCGGTCAGTTTCTCATAGAGATAGGGTTGATCGGGCACATACGCCAGGAGCTGTCGCGCCTCCTGGCTCGACGCCGGGAAGCCTCCAATCCGAACCACGCCCGAGCTCGGGGCGAGCAGGCCGCAGACCATCTTGATCGTTGTCGTCTTGCCCGCGCCGTTGGGACCGAGAAAGGCGAACAGCTCTCCCGCCCTGACGTGCAGGTCGAGCCCGTCGACGGCGAGCTTGGTGCCATACGACTTGGTGACGCCCACCAGCTCGATCATCGCGGAGCCACCTCGGTCTCGTACGGAAGCTTGACCCACGGCGGGTCAGCCGTCGGCGCCGGTATGGCCCTGTCATTCGGGTTGGACTCGCGATCGCGATCGCGATCCCGATCGCGGGCCGGGCCGGGCTGACGTTCCATGATCAGCTTCACCAGGGGGAAAGGGACTTCCTGGCGAACGACCAGGCCGTCGTAGCGGACCCACGTCTTGACCGCGAGGGGCGTCAGGTGCTGGACGACTTCCAGGACGCGGGTCGGGTGGCCGTCCCAGTGGATCACCGTCTTCCGCGTCACCTCGACGCGCACCGGCTCGATCCGACCGGTCAGCGGGTTGACGATCCGGCTCTCCCAGCGCTGGCCGACCTGGAGACCGGGCAGGTACTCAAACGGCTCCATCGCGTTCTGCACCAGACTGCGCTGCTGATAGGGAATCGACCGCGTCTGGTTCATGATCGGCAGGGGACCGCGGGCCTTGATCTCCAGGGTATCACCGTGGGGGCCGATCTGTCCCTCGACCCGGAGCACCTCCTGGGGATCGGCCTCGGATCGGACCGCGGCGCGGAACGACTGGAGGTTGCCCCCCCGGTCGATCATGCAGGTGCTGGCGATCTCCAGCTCGACATGCGCCCGCGATCCAAAGGCGGTCCCGCGCAGGAGGCCCCCCGAGTCGAACCGGACCCGGCTCGAAAGCAGGACGCTGCCGTCGCCGCGATGGATCGATTCGGTGATCGCCTGCCCGACCGACCGACGGTTCTCCGGCTGGTTGGGATCGTCGATCACCTGGACGTTCCAGCGCGACGGTCCGCCACCTCGCGCGGCGCGTGCGATGGTCAGCAGGTCGGGGGGCCTGGCGAACCCCAGCTCGGGCAAAATGTCGCGGCGGATCAGGCTCGACGCGGCGGCCGCCCAGTAGAGCAGGATCGCCACGCAGACCACGCGAGAGGGCATGGGCAAATAACTCCAGCCGTCCGGGCCAGCTCAGTTCTGAAACAAGCTCCGGTCAAGCCGCGGGGCTCCCTTCCACTATAGGAGGGAGCCGGCGGGTCTCACAAGTGGATCAATCGCCATGGGCGCCGCCGCCGGGCTTCTTGAACAGGGATGCGAGGTCCGGCCGCGCGGACTCTTGTGACTTCAAACGCCGCTTTGCTTTCTACGCCAAAGTGCTTTGCGGCAGAGTGTATGGCCGGTCATGCGTGGTTGACTGGGATACCAATTCTGGAGGATGCCCGATGAATTCGATGTCTCCCGATGAATTCGATGCCTGTTGATAGAGCAGCCGAGCGTCTTTTCTTCCGGTGGCCATGTCGTTCGCCGCATTCGTGACGGTGCTTGGACATGTTGCCATGTTCGGCGTCGTCCGCACGGCTGACGAGGCGACTGCCGCCCCTATCTATCCGACTTTCCTGAATACAGCTCTTTACGCATACGTGCGTTCGGGATGGTGACACCGCGAATGACCGCGACGCGGCACTCCACCACCTGAAAGCCGAAGTGCGCGAAGAACGGCTGTGCCGTCAGGCTCACGTCCGATGTGAGTTCCATCAGACCAAGGGCGCGGCTTCCTCGTGGATCCGGTTCATCAAGAGGCGTCCGACTCCTCGCCGTGAATGCAGCGCGGAGACGAAGAAGTGGTCGATGTATCCGGTGCTCTGAACGTCCGCGTAACCCAGGATCTGACCGTATGCCTCGACGACGAACGGATCAATTCCGCGCAGGCGAGCCGACCAGATTGTCGGATCAACTTCCAGGGGCGCCCAGGCGTTGATCTGTTCAGGCGAGTAATCGCGCGCCGCGATCTGATGGATGGCCGAGAAGAACACGTCATGGAGAGCCGTTGCGTCGCCGATTCTGAAACGCCGGATGCGCATGGATGTGTTGATTGTTGTCTCGGGGCGGGACCAGGGCCGACTCGTCGATCACCGCGGGCGAGCCGAAGCCGAAGCCGCGGCCGGTCCCCGGCGTGAAGCCCCATGGCTTCCGATGCCAGAAGCCGGTGCCCGTCCAGGCGCGCCCGAGAACGCTTGGTCCGACCGCCGTTCCAACCGGCCGGATGCCCTGGCGTTAAGCCAGACGAATTCCCCCATCATCCGCGCCGTAACGCGCGATTCGAGCCTGGGTGATTGTATTGTCCGGGAGATCATAGGTGACCTTCACCTTGTGGGCCGTCTGGATCGCCAGACGCATGGTCGCCGCGATCTCGTGGTTCTTGGTGACCGTCGGCTGTTTGCCGATGAAGAATTGCCAGACCGTCTTCGCGGGATCGCCAGTCCCGCCGTCGGACGACTCGTAGACCTCGACATTCCCTTCGACTTCCGCCATGACTGATTCCCGTCCTATGATTTCCCAGGGGAGCCGGTGAGGTCACCAGCCGCCGCCGGCACCCGAAACCAGGTGCCGGTGCCATTCACGCCGCCGCTCGGTGCGCGGGAAGGGGACTTTCCACGATGATCGGACGTTCGCCAGCACGTGTCACGATCGGGTCGTTGAGAGCAGTCGGCCCTGCCGGTCGCTCCTCCGCTGAGACCTGGGCGAAAGCGCTCCCGTGACTCTCGTGACCATCTGATCCATGATCGACCCGACCGTCGCTCATTTGGCCTCCGCCGTCGGGCTCGAGTACCAGATTCCAACAAATGACGAACGTCAACCCTGTCGCGAGAGGAAGCGACGCTCACCGACCGACATGCTCATCGGCGGTGTCCGCTGAACCGCCAGGTTGGAGCCTAACGTCGTCTCGAGCCATTAGCAAGGGACAAGTATCAAACGCGAGCCGGTTGCGCTGCGCAAGTCCTTGTGTCGTCGACGTCCCTGACCGAGCTTTTTCCGCCTTCCCCAAAATCCCTGCTTGATTCGCAGCACTTTGCCTGACAAACCCCACATTTTCCCGATTTTTCGACCAACGCGACAACGCTTCGGGGATGTGTCGCGTAGTTATCGTGTGGGCCTCACTTTACCCTCCCGACACACCCGCCGGCCACGCCCCCATGATGATCATCCACGAGACCAAACCTCTCTTCGCCTGGGACGATCTCGAAGACAGCCCCGCGCTCCAGACCATCAAGGATCTCCTTGCCGCACTCCCCGACGCCAAGCTCCTGGAGTCGCTCCGCGTCGCTCGCGGCAAGGGGCGTAACGAGTACCCCGTCACCGTGCTCTGGGGCGTCATCGTCTTGCGGGTGGCCTTGCGGCACCTCACCAACGAAGCGGTGCTCGACGAACTCCGCCGCAACGAAGGGCTCCGCCGCCTGATCGGCATCGAGTCGGAGGCCGGCGTCCCCAAAAAGTGGAACATGTCGCGGTTCGAGGACGCTCTGGGCCAGGAGCCCCATCGCACGCACCTCAAGGAGATCTTCAACGCGTTGATCAAACGCCTGGGTGCGGAGGTCGCCGACCTCGGCCGCGACACCGCCGCCGACGCCACGGCCTTGTCGGCACGCCGCAAGCCCGAGGAGGCCGCCCGGGAGGAGGTCGACGAGGGTCTGCCGCAGCCCTCCGGCGGCCGCAAGGAGTACAAGCACGACGACGGCAAGGTGACCAGGGCGGTCGAGTGGTTCGGGTACAAGCTCCACCTGCTGGTGGACGCGAAGCACGAAGTGGTGCTCTCGTATGAGATCACCGACACCAAGGCCGGCGACGGCGAGACCCTGCCGTCGATCCTCGCGCAGGCTCAGGCGAACTTGCCCGCGGGTCGGATCAAGACCTTGGCCTACGACAAGGCGGCCGACAGTGAAGATGTTCACCGGCTCCTCTGCGACGAAGCGATCACGCCGCTGATCCAGATGCGGTCGATGTGGCAGAGCGAGCCGGAGCGGATGCTGCCGGGCCACGACGGCACATCGAACGTCGTGTACGACGAATCCGGGACGATTTACTGTTATAACAAGGTGAGCGAACCTCCGGTGCGACATAAGATGTCCTACATCGGCCACGAACCGGAGCGCAAGACGCTGAAATACCGCTGCCCAGCCCAACACGAGGGCTGGGAATGCCCGATGTCGTCGGTCTGCAACGCGGGGAAGTCGTACGGCAAGACGGTGCGAGTCGACCGCGAGGTCGACCTGCGACGGTTCCCGGCGTTGCCGCGCGCGACGAAGAAGTTTGAGCGGATGTACAAGGGACGGACGTCGGTGGAGCGGGTCAACGCGCGGTTGAAGGTGTTCTGGGGGGTGGACGACGGCAACATCCGAGGGGCACGCCGGTTCGTCGCGGAAGTGGGAGTGGTGCTGGCGGTACACGCGACATTCGCGACGCTCTTGGCATCGGCGCCGCGCCGCGAAGGGACCCTGGGCAAGTTGAAACTGGGGCCGATCGCCGAGGCCCTGCGCGAAGACGGAACAACAGCCGGTCGAAGTCTGACCGGGACGAACGGACGACTGGAATCGGGCCGGACGAAAATCGCGGTGCGCACCGAGGGCCCCAAAAACCGCGAATCACCCAGGTGAACGGGGAAGAGAGGCGAAAAACCCGCTCATCCGACCCGCTGAGAGGATGGATGCAACCCGGAATTACAAACTACAACGCAACCGACTCATCAAACGCAATTGTCGGTTTTCGATCGGCTCGATACATTCGCGTCTGCCTCCGCCGTCTTGCCACAAAGCTGAGCGGATCGGGCCGCCCAGAACAGCCGTGATGCCATCAGAAATCGCCGCAGCGGGCCGTGTTCGCATCCAGAGCGCGAGATCGGGCGTCTGGAGCACCGCCGTCGGTCGGTACCCGCATCGCCTCTTGTAACTGCCTCAGAAGGACCGGCGAGATGTCTGCCGGCCCCGACGCGATGACCGACGACAACGACTCGGCGAACGGTTTCCCGTCAGCCAACGCGACCGCGCCTGCGGCCACGCACACCGAACGGCTCATGCCCGCAGCGCAGCAGATAAGGACCGGGACTCGGGCACGAACCATCGCCGCCCCAGATTCGATTGCCAGTCGCAGAAGCCAGGGAGGGTTGAAGCCGCCATCGGAAAGTGGGAACCGGCATCGGATCAACTCCCGCGGCAATGTCGCGAGTTGCTCGCTATCCGCAAGCTCAACGACGGCCTCGACACCTGCCGCCAAAATGGCCTGCGGGTTGCGGAGGTCGTCGGCATTGCCGAGCCACAACGCACGTTCTGCGACTTGCCGCATTGAATCGCTCTCCACCGGTTAACGGCTCCGAGGCCATCGTCGTGGCCATCAACGGCCGGACTCCGCGACGGCGTTCGTGGAGGGCTGCCTCGTTTATCCCGCCGAAACTACGAAAGCTCCGTAGCGCATTTTTTCTTGATGCGCCACATCCTACGGCCCTGGTCTCTTTGTCTCCAAAATTGCCCGGACAATGATCGAATGATCTGGTGGCTCGCCATTCGGCGTTGACAAATTCTTGGTGTTTTACTATGATTTCGCTGTTGTCGAGGGCTGGAGGAGAATCCGGTCGACTGATCGGACCGGTCTCCCTTTAATTGCGAACTAGCCCAGGGTTAGAGGGAAGATGGCCGGCCGAACCGTTCTCCATCGCTGGATCTGTGTGGCGTCTACACTGGCACTGCTGGTGGCCGTGATGACGTCGCCGATCCGTCCTTTGAGTTCCAACGGCGACTTCTCTCGTCCCGACTGCCTCCGCCGCAACTTCGCAATCCCACCGACCCGTTTGCCTTCCCTTTCTCTCAAGTCAACCCTGTGCACGGCCTCGGTCAAGGCGTTGCGCTCGGAGGTCGAAAATGAGAAACGAGGGCGGGTGACGTACTCGACTTCGTACTCCTTCGGACTTCCTCCCGCTTCCTGCCACAAGCCGCTGGCTTCAGCCTCGGCCGCCCTCATCCTCACACGGGCGTCCCAGCCACTCCGCTGTTGAGGCCACTCACGGCGTGAGAGCGCGACAATTCAGCGGCACCTGAACTGCGCCGATCGGCACATGAGCCCGTTCCGCCAGTGACCTCATCGTGGTGCCGGTACCCCCCCTCTGATCTCGTTCGGCCCGCGCTCTCCGGCATCCAGGCAGTATCGCCCGCGCCTCCGCCGTGGCCGCCCGCGGGGTACGTTGCCGACAGTCGGCCTCCGGTTGCCGCGTCCGGGTTACGTTTTGTGCCCGCGTCCGCCCCTGTACCGGCCCGCTCACCCGCGGCGCCTGGGCGGTAGGCGCTGCGCGCTTCAGTTACAACCTTCCAGCGGTGGAGATCACTCCGCCCTCTGAACGACAACTGTAAGCCCTCCGCCGGGCCGGCGTCTCCGTCACTTTCTCTCACGTTTACTTGTTGCGTTAACGATCTCTCCGTCGAACTTGTTGCGTCCCGCGCGGGAGTTTGCGTCATGAATCCTACCGTCTTCGCCATGAGGCGCCCGGTCACGACCTTGATGATGGTCGTGGCCCTGATCAGCGGCGGCGCCCTGGCCTTCCAGCGCATGCGGGTGGACATCTTCCCATCGCTGAACACCCCGAAGATCTACGTCTTCCTGGATTACATCGGAATGAGCCCCGACCAGATGGAGGGGTTCATCGTCAATCAGCTCGAGCTGTACTTCCAGTACGTCGACGGCATCCAGGACATCAACACGCGAAACATTCAGCAGGTCGCCCTATGCGAGCTCTCATTCTTCCCCGGTACCGATATGCCCCAGGCGATGGCCCAGGTCGTGGCGATGTCCGACCGGGCTATGTCGTGGATGCCGAAGGGCACGCTGCCTCCCATGATCATGCGAATGGACGCGGGAAGCGTCCCGGTCGGCTACCTTGTACTGGAGAGTAGCGAGACTTCGCTGGGCGCCATGGGCGACCTGGCGCAGAACGTCCTCCGGCCGCTGGTGCAGAAGTACGTCCCCGGCACAGTCGCGATCTCGCCGTTCGGCCCGAACATGCGGTCGATCGTCGTCAACGTCGACCCCCAGAAGCTCCTCGACTACAACCTAACCCCGAGGGAGATCAGCGAGGCCCTGGCGAAGGGGAACACGATCATCCCGGCGGGGAACATCTACGTCAAAGACTCGATGCCGGTGGTCTCGAACAACGCGACGGTTGACAGGATCAAGGACCTGGGCAACATCCCGCTCCGGCTGGAGAAGAACGTCTACCTTCGTGACATCGCGACATTCCAGGATGACACGGACATCACCTACGGGTACGCGCTGGTCAACGGCAAGAAGTCCGTCTACCTGCCGATCATCAAGAAGGACACGGGCTCGACGTTGACCGTCGTGGCGGACGTCCGCAAATCGATGAAGTTGTTCGGTGACGCCGTCCCCAAGGACGTGAAGGTTAGTTTCCAGTTCGACGAATCGCCCACCGTGGTCGCGGCGGTCGAGAGCGTGGCCACCGAGGGGATGATCGGCGCGGGGCTGACCGGACTGATGATCCTGCTGTTCCTCCGCGACTGGAGGAGCGTGCTGGTGGTCGTGTCGAACATCCCGCTCGCCCTGCTCGGATCGTTGTTCGGGCTCTGGGTGACGGGCAACACGATCAACATCATGTCGCTGGGGGGCATGGCGCTGGCGATCGGCATCCTCGTCGACGAGTCGACGGTGACGGTCGAGTGTATCCACGTGCAGATGCAGCGGACGGATAACATCGCCTCGGCGGTGCTCCACGGGAGCCTCATCACGGCCGTGCCGCGGTTGCTGGCACTGCTCTGCATCCTGTCGGTGTTCATCCCGGCGTTCATCATGGGTGACCCGCTCCGGTCGTTGTTCATGCCGCTGACCCTGGGCGTCGGGTTCGCCATGATCTCGTCCTATCTACTCTCCAGCACGTTCGTGCCAATCATGTGCGTCGGGCTGCTACGGCACATGGGTCACCATGACGAGGAGAGCGGGCTCTTCGGCCGGCTCCTCAGGGGATACCGCGGGACCGTGAACTGGTTCGTCCGCCTGCGGTGGTTGGTGGTACCGGGCTACCTGGCGGCCTGCGGCTTGGTCCTCTGGCTGCTGGGAGTGCAGGTCGGGACGGAGCTGTTCCCGCAGATCGACTCGGGGCAGTTCGTGCTCCGATTCCGGCCGCCGCCCGGCTCGAACTTCGAGCTGACGCGACAGATGGCAGTGAAGTGCCTCGAGGAGATCGAGAAGGAGGTGAAGCCTGAGAACATCGAGATCTCGATGGGCTACGTCGGGCAGGTGGCCCCGAACTTCGGCATCGACAATATGGTGCTGTTCATGCGTGGGCCGGACGACGGACAGTTACGGGTCGCCCTCCGCGAGGAGAGCGGGATCAAGCTCGCCGCGTTCCGCGAGCGGCTCCGCAAAATCCTCCCCGACCGGGTGAACCCCTGGATGGCGAAACGGCTGGAGCAGGGAGGACTTTCTCACGATGAAGCGGCGCGGCAGGCCAAGCTGTGTACCTATGGCTTCGAGCCGGGCGACATCGTGACCAACGTGATGAGCTTCGGCTCGCCGATGCCGATCGCCGTCCGCGTCGTCGGCACCGACCTCAAGATGGTCCGGCAGCACGCGGAGAAGATCGCCGGCGAGATGAAGGCGCATCCCCTTCCTCCGAGACATCCAGTTCCAGCAGCAGCTCGATTACCCCTCCGTCGAGGTCGAGGTCGACCGCGAGAAGGCGGGTTTGAGTGGCACCACGGTCGAGGACGTCCGCAACGCGCTCGTCATGGCGACGGCGTCGACCCGGTTCGCCAACCTCAACTACTGGGTCGACCTGAAGACGGGCTTCGACTACCTCGTCCAGCTCCAGATCCCGCCATTGCGGTTGGACAAGCCGGACGATCTCGAGACCCTGCCCCTGGAGTCGGTGAACTCCGCTGGTGAACTTGATGCTCCGTGACGTGGCCACCGTGCCGCAAGGGTGTTCGGCCCGGCGAGCTGGACCGCGACATGTCGCAGCGTTACCTGACCCTGGTGGCAAACGTCGAGGGCGAGGACATGGGCCGGGCCTCGCGCCAGGTCCAGCACGCAATCGACACCGCCGGGGTCCCGCCCCGCGGGGTGCGCGTCGAGCCGATGGGGCAGTTGCCGCCGATGGTCGAGATGTTCAAGGCGCTGGGTGTCGGTCTGGCGGTCGCCGTGTTCGTGATCTTCGTACTCCTGACGGCCTACTTCCAATCGCCTCGACTGGCCTTGATCTCGATCGGGGCCGTGCCGGGGGTGCTCGCCGGCATCGCGACCATCCTCTATTTCGCCAACACCTCGCTCAATATCGAGTCTTTCATGGGCTCGATCATGTGCCTGGGCGTCTCGGTGTCGAACTCGGTCATGCTCGTGACGTTCATGGACGAGCACTGGAAGGGCGGGGTCGCGCTCGGTCGAGGCGGCCATCCTGGCGCGGGCGACCGGCTGCGGCCGATTCTCATGACCGCCTGCGCGATGACCGTCGGCATGGTTCCGATGGCGCTGGCGCTCGAGAAGGGGAGCCAGATGCAGGCCCCGCTCGGTCTGGCGGTGATCGGCGGACTGGTGATGTCGACGTTCGCCACCTTGCTGGTGCTCCCCTCGGTCTTCGCTATGGTCATCGGCGGTCGAATGGCCGTCTCGCCGTCGATCTACCCGGACGACCCCGATAGCAAGCACTACGATCCTCGGGTCTTTCTCAACGAGCCTCCTCTCGCACATCACGGCAAGCCCGGCCACGACGCCGAGGCGGACCACGTTGCGCAGGCGGACCACGGCCCCAACGTTGTCCAAGTCGTTGAGGCGGCTCACGAGGGCCGGGCCGGCGGGGTTGGCGTGGTCGTCATCCCTCATGACGAGGATGTGCTCGCATTCTTCAGGAGGATCCTCAACGAGGCTCGTGAGAAGAGGCATGACATGGTCACGCATTACACTGTCGACGACCTCCGGGTCGCCCTCGGTTTCGAGAAGTCCACGCCGGATGAGGGGGCCGCTCCCGGCGCGGGCAAGTACCAATGAGCTAACCCGCGTCCCCGCGGAACACGTCGGGCCCCGGACCGCGGCCACGCGCCGGGGCTCGAGAACGACACGTCTACGAAAGCCCCCCATGCGGAGCGGAGGTTGTTCTTGATGCAGCGACCACAGAATCAGTCATCCCGGATCCAGGTTTTTCTTGAAATGGTTTCGAGAGCGGCTGCACGGATGCGCCGCTCCTTTAACTGGAGATTTCCAATGCGTTTCTCCCCCTCGTCCAAGGTATTGAGGCGTCTCGGTAGCCGTAGCCGGCTCGTGTACAGTCTCGCGGCCGCGCTCGCGTTGACCGGTTGTCACGGCGAGCACAAGGCCGAGGTCAAGAGTGTCTCTAAGCCGCCGACCGTGCAGGTGATCCAGCCGCAGGTCCGGAAGATTGTCCGGGTTGTCGGGCAGCCGAGCTTTATCGAGAGCTACGAGCGTACATCGATCTTCCCGAAGCTGACTGGATACATCGAGAAGTGGAACGTGGACATTGGCGACAAGGTGAAGAAGGGCGACGTGCTCGCCAAGCTTTTCGTGCCCGAGCTGGTCGAGGACTTTCAGACGAAGAATGCGACCGTCAAGCTCGACGAACAGAGGGTCGAGCTGACCAAAAAACTTGTCGAAGTGGCCGACGCCGATGTCACGGCAGCCAGGGCGCAGCTCGACGAGGCCCGGGCGATCCTGGACAAGTACAAGGCCGAGGTCGAGCGTTGGGATTCGGAGGTCAAACGGCTCGATCACGAGGTCAGGAGGGGCGTGGTCGATCCACAAATCCTCCTGGAGTCGACCAACCAGTGGAAGGCGGCCACCGCCGCGAAGGGCGCGGCGGTGGCGACCATCGCGAAGGCCGAGGCGGAGCTGCTCTCTCGTCAGGCCACGCTCGCGAAGGCCAAGGTCGACGTCGCCGTCGCCCAGGCCGACCTCTCGGTGGCGACCAGCGAGGCGAAGCGGATCGAGGCGTGGGTGGGATACATCACGCTCCCCGCTCCCTACGACGGGATCATCGTTGCCCGAAACGCCAATACGGGCGACTTCGTCGTGCCCGCCGCTGGCGACCCGACGGCGAACACGCGTTCACCTTACCTGGCACCGGGAGGTTCGGCCGCGCCGATCTACGTCGTCGATCGCACCGACATTGTCCGGATCTTCATCGACATCCCCGAGCAAGATGCTAACTATGTTCACGTCGGGAGTAAGGCGACCGTGCTCGCCAAGGGGTACCGCGACGAGCCGATTCCGGGGATCGTCACGCGCACCTCGTGGGCCCTCAACATCAAGAGCCGGACGCTCCGCGCCGAGGTCGACCTGCCCAACCCCGGTAGTCAGCTCCTGCCCGGTATGTACTCCTACGCGAAGGTGATCATCGAACGCCCCGACGTCAGGGCGCTGCCGGTGGCCGCCCTGACCCACAACGGCGAGAAGACGTTCTGCTGGACGTACAAGGAGGGACGGGCGGTGCGGACCGAGGTTCGTACGGGCATCAGCGACGGCAACTGGATCGAGGTCACCAACCTCCAGCGGGCTCCGTCGTCCGGCGTCGAGGACGAGTGGGCGCCGATCACCGGCAAGGAAAAGGTGATCCTTGGCGATCTGTCGATCCTCGCCGATGGAGGCCCCGTCGACGTCGCACCCGCACGGCAGGGGGCGAAGGTCGCGACCGAACCGACCTCTGGCGGGCGCAACCGACGGAAGGCCGCCTGGGTTCTCTGGTCATCCGACATCCATGAGTCGGCCCGGGACAACGACCGTGTGCCCCGCTGCGCTCGCTCGGTTGGCGAACCGACCGGCGCCGCGGGCGCTCGTGCCGTCGCTTTGATCGTTATAAAGCGAAAATGCCGGTTGAACTGAAAAAATGGGACGCAAGGTATCGCCGCCTGTTCCCGATAAACAACGGTGAATTCATCCAGCCGGATCGGCAGGTATCGTCACCGCTCTGTGAACCTCCCTGTGTAGTGAGGCTTGACACGATGGAACGTTCCGCCTGGGTATGGACGCCCGTGGCCGCCCTGCTTCTCCTCTGGGCCGGCCCCCCTGATTGCAACGCTCAGACCCCTCCCGGAGTGCCCTCCACGACACCCCCGGGCGCCGGGCCAGGAATACCGTCCGACCGCGCCTCGGCCCCGGGGTCGAGCCGACCGTTAGCGACCCCTTCACCCCCGGACACGCGCGGTGTTTCAAACCTTCCTCCGGCACTGCCCGGACTCCCGGGTTCCTCGATCCTTCCGGCGCCCGCAACTGGCGAGCCGTCGGAGGCGAACACGGCGGCCCTCGCCACCGGGTTGACGCTGAAGCCGACGCCGCTGGAGGCGACCGACCTGAAGTTCCCGATCAACCTGGCCACGGCGCTGCGGCTCTCCGACGCTCGGCCGCTGATCGTCGCCGCCGCCCAGGCCGGAGTCTGGGTCGCCGAGGCGCAACTCACCCAGGCCAAGCTCCTCTTCATCCCGACGCTCAACGTGGGCTTCGACTACGTCCGGCACGATGGCGGCGGCCCCGACTTCAACAAGGGCATCATGACCGCCCCGAGCGTGAACTTCTTCTACGGTGGCGGCGGTCTGACGGGGACGCTCCCCTCGAGCGATGCCCTCTTTCAACCCCTGGTCGCGCGGCAGGTGCTGAACTCGGCGCAGTGGGATATCCAGTCCGCCAAGAACGACGCCGTACTTCAGACGGCCAACGCCTATTTCTCCGTACACCAGAACCGCGGGATGTACGCCGGTGCCCTCTATTCAGTCGAGCGGGGCCGCGACCTGGTCGAGCGGATCGCCGACCTGAGCCGGGAGTTCGTGCCCAAGGTCGAGGTCGACCGGGCCCGGAACATGCTCGCCGACCTCGAGCAACAAGCGGTGTCGGCCCGACAGGAATGGCGGGTGGCCAGCGCCAACCTGACGCAGGTGCTCCGGCTCGATCCCCGCGCCGTGGTCGTCCCCCTGGAACACGACCACACCCAGATCACCCTGATCGACCTCGGCCGGTCGCTCGACGATCTCATGACGGTCGCCCTGACCAACCGGCCCGAACTCGGGTCGCGCCAGGCGATGGTTCAGGCGATGATGCAATCGGTCCGCCGGGAGAAGTGGCGCCCGCTCCTCCCCAATCTCGTGCTGAACGGCTTCCAGACCCCTTATGAGATGCTCCAGGCCGGCATCTTCGGCCTCGGCCCCAACAGCAGCCTCAACCAGTGGCGGGGTCGCGACGACTTCAGCATCCAGCCCCTCTGGCAGCTCCAGAGCCTCGGCCTCGGCAACCTCGCACTCATCAAGGGCCAGCGTGGTATGGAGTCGATGGCGATCATCGATTTCTTCAAGACCCAGGACATGGTGGCGGGGGACGTTACCCGTGCCTTGGCTCGTGTCCAGTCCGCGGCGGCCCGTGTCGTCCAGGCCGACCGCGCAATGCGCACGGCTATCATCACCTTTAACGGAAACTTCGAGGGCCTGCAACAGACCACCCGTCTGGGCAACGTCCTGGTGCTGGTCAACCGCCCGCAAGAGGCGGTCTTCGCCCTCCAACTCCTCAAGGTGGCCTTCGACCAGTACTTCACGACGATCGCCGAGTACAACCGGTCTCAGTTCGAGATGTTCCACGCGCTTGGCTACCCCGCCCAGGAGGTCACGACCCGCCTGCTACCCGGCCAGGTCCAGCCGGTGGACACCGCTCGGCCGCCCTATCTGCCTCCGGTGGGCAACGGGCCTCCCCCGGCGACCCGATGAGCGCGAGCCTTTGGAGAAGTAGGATGTCGGTTCCGATCTGCCCTGGAACGAGAGGGGGCTTCGTCCATGCCTGAACATTGGAAATCACGATTTCGCCCCGATGTCGAGCGGCTGGAGACCAAGCAACCGCTTGCCGCGGGCGCCGCGACGGCCCCTGTGGCGCACTTGACGCTGACGGCCGATCCGCCAGCGTTGACCTCACACCCGGCCGTCCTGCAAGCCGCCGAGGGCGGCAAGATCACCGCGAAGGCCATAAAGCCGAACTTCGGGTATCTCGTGTACCGCATCACGAACCCATCCCCGACCACTGACACCCTGGCACCCCCATTCGGCCACGTCAACGTCCAGAGCCGCCCGCCGGTTCCCGGACAGGTCTACAACATCCTCTCCGTCTCCTTGAAGAACGCGACGAACCAGACGTTCGACGCGAGCAGCGGGTTCGAGGTGAGGCTCCCCTATCAGAACTACGTCCCGATCCTGACAGGGAACGAGACGTGGAAGCCGGGGCAAGACTACATCTTCTACGTCCTCACCAAGAAGTACTATCCCCTGGCGAACCAGGTGACCTACGGCTTCCAGTTCAAGCTTGGTGGCGCGTGGTCGACCGCGATTCCGGGGCCGTCGGGGATCTTCCTCCGGATCAAGTACAACCCCGACACGATCAACAAGATCCTCAACTATGCCGTCACTCGGGGCCCGGGAGCGGAGGGGGGCGCTGGCATCCGGACCGGTCTTGCCGACACGGCGATTTATGCGTTCGTCTCCGCGAAGGAGCACCGTAACGACTTCGGCGGCTACTTCTAACCGGCCTCGGCGTGAGAAGGTTCTCACGGACCCGACGGTCGAGGATCGTCTCCACAGGAGTTGCCCATGCCACGGATCGGACCGAGGAACCCCCTGACGGAATGGGGAACCCCATGTTAAAGCCCAACACCCGGAGGCTAGCCTTCGCCTCCGCACTGATCCTCGCCCGGGTCGGGGCGCGCCCGTGCGAGGCCCAAACCCCGGCGACGGCGACCGCGACGACGGAGTCGAGCCGTGGCCCCGGCACCCCGCCCGCGGCCGCGCTCATCGAGGCGGCGGTGGTGAGCCCCACGGCGCGAACCCAGCGGTTGGACCAACTCCCCTCGACGGTGTCCCCCGCGATCGAGCGGTTCATGAAGGAGGGGGGTCGGAACCTCCCCCCTCCGCCGCCGCTTGTCGTCCCGGTCGCGGCCCAGGGCCGCGGGCCGGAGCCGCTCGCCTCAGCACCGCCGGCCGCCGCTCCCCGCGCCGGGCAGGGCGGGAACAACCTGCCCCCGGCCCTGCCGCCACCCCCGGCTCGACCTGCCGCCGGCTCCGTTCTGGCGTCGGCGGGCCCCTCACCCCTGGAGATCGGCCTGACGCTCAAGCCGGCGCCGCTGGAGGCGACCGACCTGAAGTTCCCGATCAACCTGGCCACGGCGCTGCGGCTCTCCGACGCCCGGCCGCTGATCGTCGCCGCCGCCCAGGCCAGCGTCTGGATCGCCGAGGCGCAGCTCACCCGGGCCAAGGTCCTCTGGGTCCCGTCGGCCATTTACGGCGCGGATTACCTCCGGCACGACGGCGGCGGCCCCGACTTCAACAAGGGGATCATGACCGCTCCGACCGTGAATTACTTCCACGCCGGGGCCGGCCTTAACCTGTACGTCAACGTGACCGACGCCTACTTCGAGCCTCTGGTTGCGCGGCAGTCGCTGAATGCCGCACACTGGGACACCCAGGCCGCGAAGAACGATGCCCTGCTCCGCACCGCCGACGCCTACTTCCGGGTCCACCAGTACCGCGGGATGTACGCCGGCGCCCTTTACACCGTTGTCGAGGGACGCGATCTGGTCGAGAAGATCGCCAACCTCAGCAGGGAACTCGTCCCCAAGGTCGAGGTCGACCGGGCCAGGAATATCCTCGCCGACCTCGAACAACGAGCCGTCTCCGCGCGCCAGGAGTGGCGTGTCGCCAGCGCCGACCTGACCCAGGTGCTGCGCCTCGACCCTCGCGCCGTGGTCGTCCCCCTGGAGCAAGACCACACCCAGATCACCCTGATCGACCCCGGCAGGGCGCTCGACGACCTGATGCCGGTCGCCCTGGCGAACCGCCCCGAGCTGGCCTCGCGACAGGCACAGATCCAGGCAGCGGAGCTAGCGGTCCGCCGCGAGAAGATGCGGCCGGCCCTGCCACTCATCATGATCGGCGGCTTCCAGACACCCGGGATGTTGCTCCAGGGCGGGCTTTTCGGCATTGGTCCCAACAGCAGCCTCAACCAGTATCGGGGCCGTGGCGACGTCAGCCTTCAGCTCATGTGGCAGCTCGAAGCGTTCGGAATCGGGAACCTCGCGCGGATCAAGCGGCAGCGCGGCAACGAGTCGCGGGCCATCATTGACCTCCGCAAGGCCCAGGACATGGTCGCGGCGGACGTGAATCGGGCTCTCGCCCGCGTCCAGTCGGCCGCGGCCCGGGTGACCCAGGCTGACCGCGCCCTGCGCACGGGGATCATCACCTTCAACGGACACCTCGAAGGCCTGGAGCAGACCCGGCGCCTGGAAAACGTCCTTGTCCTGACGTTCCGGCCGCAAGAAGCGGTCTACTCCCTCGACCTGCTCAACGTGGCCTTCAATGAGTATTTCACCACGGTCGCGGACTATAACCGGGCTCAGGTCGAGCTGTTCCACGCGCTCGGCTTCCCAGCCAGCGAGGTTACGATCCGCTTGCTGCCCGGCCAGGTCCAGCCGGTGGACACGGCCCGGCCGCCCTACTTGCCCCCGGTGGGTAACGGGCCACCCCCGGCGACCCGATGAACGACGGCCGCTCGGAGTCCAAGCCATGTGCCGTGCTGACCCATCCCCGGGTTTCGACGCTCCCCCGCTCGGGAGGGAGCCCACCCTTGTTGTAAATCCGGTCGCCGACGAGTCGGCGGGTCAAATGCCCGAGTCATTCCCGTTACAGGAACTCGCCCATGATCACTCTGGTTCGGCGCGTCGGCCGTCTCTGCCGGGTCGCCCTCCTCACGGGGTTCGCAGCCTGGGTCGTCTCCGTCCACCCGTGCAAGGCCGATGGCGGCATGCCGGCCGGCATAGCGATCTGCCCGACGTGCCATAAGCCCCACGAGGGCTACAGCAAACACAATGGTCCGGGAGCCGGAACGCTGGGCTACGGCGCGCCCGGCTTCTACCCAGGCTTCCAGGGGTTCGGCCTGGGATATCACCTCGGGTACGGCTACGGCGGCGACGCCCTGGGCGTCGGCGCTGACGGCGGCTATCCCTTCTACGGAGGCCCCGGCTACCCCCACCCCTGGCCGCAACTGCGGCGGGTCGGCGGGATCGCGCCGTTCCCGTTCTACGGAGGCCCCGGCAACCCCACGCCTGATTGCCCTAACTACTTCGGGCCTGTGGGCCCGCTGGCCGCCGATTCGCCGGTCATCCAGATCGAGCGCGAACCCGGCGAGGCCGACTACGCAAGCGGCTTTGGCGGCTTCACCGGCGTCCTACCCTATCCGGAAACGATGCTCGCCCCGTTCACGAGTCGCGCCGCGGCCGGCGGATCGGCCAGCGGTGTGAGTACCGCTTCCCCCCCGAACGCCCCACCGAGCACGACCCCGGCCCCTGGCGAGATGCTCGACGAACACGCCGCGAGTCGCTCGCTCGGGATCGACGTTGAGCCGTTCACCGACGCCAGCGGTCGCGGACTCAAGGTGACCAGGGTCTCCCCTGGCAGCCCGGGGCAAAAGGCCGGCCTGCGGGACGGCGACGTGATCCGGTCGATCAACGGTTACGTCACCGAACTGCCGAACAACCTGGCGTGGATCATGGCGAACGCCGCACCTGATCGCGTCCTGAGAATGTCCGTGCGGACCACGAGCGACGGGGGCGTTCACACCGTAACGACTCGGCTCCCGTAATCGGTGACTGGGAATGCGACCGTGCCCCCCTCGGGCTTCTCGTGTTCGCTCTTCGGGTATGCCCGAGGGTCGTAGCGCCCCGTTCGGGCGGAGAGAGAATTCACTCGGGTGGAACCGAGACCTCGGTTCCACCCGAGTTTGCTTGTACCATCAGAAGTACCTCGACGATCGTCATCTCGTGGTGGTGATCGTGTGATCCGATCGAGAAACGGCCGTTGCCCACCGCGGTGCTCCCGCTAGCCCGAATGATTCCTCGCGGATCGAACCAAGGAGGTTCACCAAGATTGCGCGTCCCTTCTATCGGAGTGCGGGCTGTCCTTGAGGCGTTTCCAAATCGACTAGGTTTTGTCGGAAAAGGAGACTGGCTCCGGGCGGACGTCGGCGAAACGCCTGGAATCACGAGTGGCTCGCACGGCGCCTGTCCCCTTTTCCGACAGAGCCTACCTCGATTTGCGGTTCCGCGATCCCCTGGCGCGGTGCGCCGCGGCCTTCGCGCGATTGCCGCAGAGGGCCATGCTGCACCATCGCCTGGCGTGGGACTTCGTCCTGTCGAGAAAGAACAGGACGCAGCCCTTGCCCTCGCAGGCGCGGACCAGGCGAAAGTCCTCGTTGCAGACGAGGTCGGCGATCGCCTCCGCGAGCGGTTGGAGGCGTTGCTCGGGCGCTGTCCATCGCCGGACCCTTCTCAGGCGAAGCGGGCGTTTGTCGGGGCCCGGTGCGGCCATCGGGTCGCCGCCATCCCCGACTTGCCAGTACGTGTTGCTTCATGCGAGCAGGTCATTCAGCGGACCCAGCTCGGCGGCGGCTTCCGGCCCGAGTTCCCGGCCTGCATGCCGTGTGATGAAACCCCGCAGCCATTCACGCAGCATCCTGGCCCGCTCGGCGACCTCGTCGAGCACCTCGCGGCGCCTGCATCCTCGCGGAAGCGGAACACATCCGCACTCTCGATCGCGCCTGTCTCCTCGAGCCACTCGAGGAGTTCGCTGCCATCGCGCAGCCAATCCGTCCAGACACCGAGGGGGGTCGACCGGCTATTGATGAAGTCCAGGGCCAGGTGGTCGCCGGTCAAGATGGCTGGAGGTCGGGGTTTGGCGTCGGGAGGCAAATTATCCACTGCTCGGAGCACCTGACGGGTTGTTTCTCTGCCCAGACTCAATCGTAACTTTGATGATTTTAATGGACAAGTGAGGAGGCCATTCCTAACCTTCATTCAATGTGTTTTCCGGTTGTCGGACGCACAGATGTCCAGGATCGCTGCCGCGTGCCTGGAATCGGCGCTGGATTCCGTGCCGGGGCAAACGGTCATCAAGACGCTGAGGGATTGCCATGTCATGTTCGTCGCCGATCGATGAGCCACGAGGCTGCAACCCCGCATGAGCCGAAACGGAAGCCCCTGGCGCGTCCGACCTGGGTCGGACGCGCCAGGGGCGAGTCAAGCTTCAGGGGCGAAACCTCACGACCTGGCTCAGGGCTTGGCCTTGCGGAGCGTGAAGCCGGTGATCGAGATTCCGTCCGGGCCCATCTCGGCGTATCGGCCACCCTGGGAGAGGTACTTGGCGAAGACCGAGAACTCGGGCATCTTCTCGCGATCGATCAGCTTGGCGACCTTCGACAGGTCGGGACCGCCGGCGACGGCGGCGCCCTGGAGGGCCTTCTCGAACTGGCCGCTCTTGATCATGTCGTAGGTGAGCCGGGCCTGCTCGTCGGGGCGGACATAGGTCATGCCGCTGAGCTTCTCGGGCATTTCACGCTTGACGGCGCGATACGCCGGGCTATCGGCCAGGGCCGAGCCGCCGCCGCGGAGCACCTGCTCCAGCAGCGTCTGCTCGCTCGAGACAAACAGGGTCTCGCGGGCGATCGCCACGCTGATCGGTCCGCGCGGCTTGAGATCATTCGCGCCCCCTGCCGCCGGGCCGTTGGGGTTCGGCACGTCGGGAACCTCGAAGTCGTAGATCGTCGTTCCCTGGAACTCACGCGTCTTGGGCTGACCGCCGGTCATCTTGATCAGCTTGCCCAGGGTCGACTGGAACTTCTTCGAGTCTTCCAGGGCGATCGCCAGGACCATGCGCTCGCTGTCCTCGGTCACGGGTTTCTTGAAGTCGCTGATCAGGGTCACGCGGTCGCCCAGGGGGTCGAAGATGTCCTGCTTGAACTTCAACGGCTCGCCGCCGTCGGGGCCGACCATCTGCTGCTGGAGCACCTCGAGGATGCCCGGCTGGAACATGTTGGCCAGCTCGTTGATCGCCATGAAGCCGTTGTCGAGGTCCCAGCTCACGGTCTGGTAGCTGGCGACGCTGGCCGGCACCCACGGCTCGGGCTCAAGGGTGATCTTGGGCATGCGGAAGACCTTGAGGATTCCCTGCGCGGGTCCCTGGGCCAGGATGTAGGTCTTGGTCAGGCTGTCGTAGTTGCCGACGTTGAGCGAGAAGCTGCCGGTGGCGGCCTTCAGGCCGTTCAGGCCGGTGACGTTGACCATCGCCTCGGCCTGCTGCGCCTGGTTGGCGTCGCCGCCGCCGCCCGCGACGTTCGCGGCGGTCCCGGACTGGATCAGGAGCTTGATCACCTTGGGAAGGTTCACAAACCACATCACCTGCGCATCGGAGGTGATCTTCTTGGCCGCCTGGGCGAACGATTCGGTCGCCGCGAGCGAGTCTTCGCGCCCCTGCTCGTGGGCCAGCAGGTCCTTCATGCCGTCAACGTCGCTGCTGATGTAGAAGACCGAACCCTGGTTCGCCCACACGATCGGCGGCTCGGGCTGGTCGTTCTTCTTGTCCTTGTCCTTGGGCTGGTCCTTGACGGCTTCCTTTTCCTTGGGAGGCTGGATCACGTGGATCGTGATCCCGCGGAAGCTCTCGGTCGAGATCTTGGCGCCGTTGGTCTCGCCCTGCTTGGTGGCCTTGGTCAGAACGTCGTTCATGGTCGTCTTGTTCTTGCCCGCGTCGGCGACGACCAGCAGGACGATCGGGACCAGGGGATTGTCCTTCTTGATGAAGGCGATCGACGACGGCCCCTGGGGAAGATCGAAGAGCTCGCGGTAGGTCACGCCGACCTTTTCCTTGAGGGTCTTGCTGGCGTCGTCGACCCGCTCGATCACATCGTTCTTCCATGCCTTGACGGCGGGGTCGTTCCAGAGCTGACCGAACTGGCTCTGCTGGAACGCCTCGCGGAGGGCCGCGGAGTTGTTGATCTTGACCAGGGCGATGGTCGAGTCCGGGAGCATCTTCTCCACGGGGGTCGCGGCGACGGCCTGATCCTGGGCCGACACGAGCGACAGACCGGTCAGGACAAACCAGCCGGCGACGGCGAGGCGGCAGGCCGCCCGCGAACGGATATGCATCGCTGAAGACTCCGTTTCCAAACGAGCCAGTCGATCCAGTTCGTGTCGGGCGCGATTTCGTCGGCCATCCCCGGAAAGATGGCAGGCAATACCGACCCGACAAGCTTCAAAACGAGCTTCTCACACACGCTCTCAGGCTCAGACACGACCCTCCGACTCACCCGCGGAGGGTCCGAAACCGCCTGGGCCCCTTGCTTTCCTTGCGTTTACCACCCGGAAACCGGAACGGTGCCATCTTTTTTCTTTTCAAGGTTCGCCACCACCGCAACTCCCCGCAGCGGTCACGTTCAGTTCAGCTCAGGGCGCCGGCTTCGCGCCGGCTGGCCCGACCGGACCCGTCGAGGCGGGTCAAGGTAGTGGTAGCCGGTGTTCGGGTTGTTCTTGTCGAACGAGAAGGCCTCCCGGTTCCGCAGAAAGTCCTTGACGTAGTTGACCGGGATCGCGAACCCCAGGCTCTCGCCGCGGGTCGCCTTCAGGCTGGTCACGCCGACGACCTCGCCCCGGAGGTTAAACAGCGGTCCTCCCGAGTTTCCGGGGTTGATCGCCGCATCGGTCTGAAGGTACACCAGCCCTTCGAGATTGCGGGTCCGGGTACTGACGATCCCCTGCGAGACGCTCCGCTCCAGGCCGAGAGGGTTGCCCACCGCGAAGACGCCATCGCCGGCGTTCAGGTCGTCAAGACTGCCCAGGACCACATGCTTGTAGGTGTAGTCCTTCTGGGGGGGAAGTTTCAAGAGCGCCAGGTCCATGAACGGGTTGAGCGCCACGAGCTCGACATTCTCGATCCGCCGACCGCGCCAGGCCACCGGGCTGGTTCTGGTAAAGGATGGCCGAGATCCGGGTCTCACCCTCGATCACGTGGTTGTTCGTGACCGCGTATCCGCCGTCATTCAGGATGAACCCCGAGCCTTTGCCCGAAGGGGTCTCGATCGAGACCACGGCCTCGCCATACTGGTGGACCAGCTCCTTGACCGGCGCGGCCTTGAGCGGTCCCGACGACCAGAAGCCGGTGGGATCCACGTCGCTGGAGCGGACCCCGGACGCGCCAACCCCCGCCCCGCTGGCAGCTTCGCCCACTTTCCCGCGATGCACGACCTGATCGCGTGGAATCCGGACGATGTCGAACCCGAGGTCAACGTAGAGCGTGCCCGCCTTCTCGGCAACGACTTCGCCGATGACCTGGTGCCCGTCGCGGAGCCCGATCTGCTCGGGTGCCGCCTCGAGCCGTCCCGCGAGCAACGTTCCGACTCCGACCCCCAGAGTCGTCACGGCGACCGGCAAGAACCAGCGCATTGGGCCCAGTTCCCTTCCTCGTTGGGTGGCAGGCAGCGCATCGAGGCGCGGCACGACCTTTGATCGCCCGGAGCCCCGATTCGACGCGACCTCGGAGGAGGGAGGATCGTTGAAACGGAAACCACGGGCATCCCGCCCGCGTCCCGGTCTCAGCGACGATCGGTCCTCTCCCAAGATCTTCAATACTCGCCTATTGTAAAAATCCGCCCAGGGCTTGCAACCCGAACCTGGACGATCGACATTCCCCGCGAACGTCGCCCCGATCCCCGACATGATAGGATCAATCGCGCCCGGATCCAGGATGTGCCAGTCGATCAGGTTCGCTTTCCCGTCAAACCCATGGGGGTGTCACGGGTCCGTTCCGGAAAACCGTGGGTCAGAGCTGACCCCCAAGCTCCCCCCAGGTTACCTTGACGCAAACCGGATCGGGCGGCAAGATGGATTGAGACCTCGATCGACCAATCTTCTTGACTTGTCGGCTCCGACGCCCACGCGTTTGCGACCAATCTATACCCATCACCATCCCGTTCTGCCGCTTTTGAACGGCGCTGGGGAGAGTGTTCCGTGAGTGATCCAACGACTCGGAGGGTCTTGCTCCAGCGTCTGCTCGTTCTGGGCGGGCTCGTCCCGGTGTCCGTCCGGGCGCAGGAGGCCCCTGCCCCGGCGGCGAAACCGGCGATTCCCGAATTGCCGCCGCCGCCGCCGATCGAAAACCCAAGGCTGGTTCCGGACCTGCCCACCGTGCCAGTGCGTAAGGGACAGACGACGTACAACGTCCAGATGGTCGACGCCTCGCTCCTGCCTCGCGACAAGGAGGGGATCTGGGTCCTCGACTTCGCGTTCAAGCCGATGCGGCTGCGGCTCATCGAGATCCCCGGCAAGGGGCGGCGGACGATCCATTATCTCTACTACCGGGTGGTCAACCACACCGGCGAGCCCCGGATGTTCGTTCCCCAGTTCAGCCTGGTGACCGACACCGGCCAGCGGCTCGAGGACGCGGTGATCCCCCAGGCGATCCCGATCATCCAGGCCCGCGAGGATGCCTCGATCCCCCTGATCGGCGCGGTCAATATCATGGGCATGATCCCCACCTCCACCAAGCAAGGGGTGGATGACGCCGTCTACGGCGTGGCCGTCTGGGAGGGGGTTGACCCCAGGGCCGACCGGTTCAGCGTCTACGTCCGCGGCCTCTCCGACGGTCAGCAGGTCATCCCCGGCCCCGATGGCGGCAAACCGACGATTCGCTACAAGACCCTGCGGATCGACTTCATCCGACGCGGCGACGCGCGCAACCTCGACGAGAAGGAGATCGAGCTCAACCAGCCGCCGTACGAGTGGATCTACTGGTGAAATGGCGATTTCACCTTCAACCGAGGTTTACCTGACTCCCGAGGTCGTTACCATCGAGTTCCCCAGCGCGGTGGTGCCCTTGCCGGTCGGGCGGGTCAGGAGCTTGGGAAGCTCGACCCGCCCGAAATAGGCGTAGTTGGGCTTTTCCTGCGCGGAGGTGTTCCTCCATCGTCTCGCCCGACTTGAGCCGCGCGAAGAACGGGATGTTGACCGAACTGGCTTCCCAGGCGGTCAGACCCCCCGTGTTGAATTTGACGCGGGAGAAATACTCGGTCACCTTGTAGGACTTGGCGCTGGGGAAACCCCGGCCGATCGTCCGGTAGATGATCTCGCGCTCCTTGCCGACCTCGGTGATGGCCGCCAGCTCGATCGTGCCGTTGGGTCCAGACTTGAAGCCGTTCGCCGCGAGCCGTTTTTCGAGCGCGGCGCGGACTCCGTCGCGCTGCGAGGCGTCGCTGATGCCGTCGAGGTTGATCTTGACCGTCGTCCCGGGCCGCAATACGAAGAAATTGGGGTCGGCCAGTGCCTTCTGAAGCGCGTCCTTCACCTGGGGCTGCGGGATCGACGACGGAACGAGCGCCCCGGCCTGGTTCTGGTTCGTATTGGGCACGAACCAGCAGACGTCGCCCAGCCACCTGACCTGTTCGACCCCCTGGTACGTCCAGAGCTTCACCTGGTTGGCCAGGTCGATCAGCGCGGACTTGCCCAGCAAGACATGATCGTCGGTGGTGAAAAGGGCCTGGCCGTTGACCACCACGCCATAAAACGGCACCTCACGGTCGAGGTTTCCCGTCGCCGTATCCCAGACATACATCTGGTTGAGCGTCGCGCAACCGATCCGCTTGCCGCTGGGGCTGAAAAGCAAGAGCGGAAACGCGACGTGCGGAATCGTCTGCATCGCGATGACCTGCCCGGCATCAACATCAAGCACGCCCAGGTCCTTGCCGGTCGTGAAGGCGATCTTCTTGCGATCCGGGCTCAGGGCTGGCGTGCAGCCGGACGGGAGATCCATGTAGGAAATCGGCCGGGCCGACTCCCATTCCCAGATCGCCAGCTTGCCCGAGTTGCTGATCGTCGCCAGCCGCTTCGCGTCCAGGAACTCGGCCCACTTGACGTTCCGCTGGTCGCCCTTGAGATCGTCGTAGGGAATAAACTTCAGGGTGCGCTCGACCCCTGAAGGACCCATCCGCCAGACCTCGAGCCGGTCCTGATTTCCTCCTCCTTGCTCATCGCGGCGCATCAGGACGAGGTTGCCGCTATCGTGCAGGGCCAGGGGGACGAGCACCGCGCCCTCGACCTTGAACGAGCCGAGCATCTTCCCTTTTTCGAGGTCGCAGAGGACGACCCGGGTGCGCTTGCCGGCGTCGGGAGGGAAGCTCTGATGATAGCCGACCACCGCGCGTCGGCTCACCGGGTTGACCACCAGCCCCGCGGCCTTCTCGAAGAAGTGCGTCCGGGGCGGCAGCGGAATCGGCCGGTTGGCCAGCGGTCCAGAGGTGCCCGGCGCCACGGGCGTGCCGACGTCCACCTGCCAGCCGCCGCCAGTCGCCGAGACCAGGATCGAGCTCGCCCCCGACCAGCTCGGCGTGATCACCTGGCTGGTATCACCCGCCGTGGTGACCGAAGGTGCCGGCCTCGCTGTCGAGGTCCTGGCCTTGAACGGGTCGTTGGTCACCGCCTTGAACGGGTTGGTGCTGGCCCTGGCCTGCTCCTGGGCGTAGGTCTGGTCAGCACTGCTGAGCTTGGTGAGCTCGATTTCGATCTCGGTGCCGTCCTCCTTGGCCAGGGTCACCTTGCCCTGGTCGAGTCCGACAAACTTCCCCTTGATCGAGAACTGCCCCGTGCTATCGGTCCAGGTATGGATCTCGGCAGCCGCGGCCAGGGATGCCAGGTACAGGAACATACCGGATGCGAGTACCCGGACGATCCGTCGATATCGCCGTCGCATGACCCCTGTTCTCCCGTCGATTCGGCAACGTTGATGACGTGAGTGCCCGCCCATCACTTGCGCAGATGGCCACCACCATAACGGAGGTCATGCGTCAATGCAAACGATTGCCACTCACGACCCCGAAACCGGACCCGGGGTCGAGCCCGCCGATGCCGACGACACCGATCGGGCCAGGAACTCGACCAGGTCGCGCAGCTCGGCATGGGAGAGCCGCTTGACCAGATCCTCGGGCATGGCTGACGCCCCGCGCTTCTGTTCCTCGACGCTCGCCTTGTCGATCGTCAGGAGCTTGCCGTCGGCGTTGATCAGCCTGAGATTGCGACCGTCGTCCTGCTTGAGGATGCCGGTATGGACCTGGCCGTCGGCGGTGGCGAGGACCAGGGTCTCGAACCCCTGGGCGATCTGCCGGTTCGGGGCGACGATCGATTCGAGGATGTACCGTCGGTCCTTGCGACCGCCCAGCCCGGTGAGCTCGGGGCCGACCTCACCGCCGTTGCCGCTCACCTTGTGGCATCGGACGCACGACACCTCGGCCTTCTCGCGGAAGACACGGCCGCCCCGATCAGGGTCGCCGCCGGCCAGGCAGTCGAGGAACGGGGCGAGCGGGTCGTCGCCGGAAAGCGATTCCTCGTACCGGCGCAACCGCTGCCGGACCGGCCCGGCCGATCGTTTCCGGGCGGCGTCGAGCAGCTCGAGGCGAACCTCGTCGGAGACGTGCCCCTCGATCAGACGGTCGAGCCAGGCGGCGAGCAGGTCATCGGCGCCGGCCCCGGGCAGGGTTCCCAGCGCGCTGAAGGCCCCCTGGCGCTCGGGGCTCGACCCATTCTCCAGCACGCTCCTCAGGACCGGCAGCGCCTGCGCTGGATTGAGCCGGGCCAGCAGCCGGCGGCGCCTCGACCTGGACCGGGGCCGACGGATCGTGCAGCGCCTGCTCGATCGACCCCGACAGACCCGGGTCATTCAACATCTCGAGCGTTCGGAACGCCTCGACGCGGGCCTCGACCGGCCGGCTTCCATCCGCCAGGAACGCCCGGACCAACGGGCCTGACCCCTCGGCCTTCGACGACCCCAACGCCTTGAGCGCCGCAAGCTGCACAGGCACGGGCGAGGCCGCGGCCAGCAACCTCGGCAGGACCGCCAGGAGCGCGGTTGCGGCCTCGGCCGATGGGTGCGCCTCGGTCGGCCGCCAGAGCCCGGTCACCCGGTCCAGGACCGTCGGGCGGTCCCAGCCCTCCAGGATCTCCAGCGCCTCGACCCGCAGCGCCGTCGGAACGATCTCGCGCGCCGACAGACGCGCCAGGGCCTCGGCCCGCGCCGGGGTCCCCAGCCGATCGGCGGCGCTCATGATCCGACGCAGCGCCACCGGATCGAGAGTCGACTCCGATCGATCGATCCGGGCCGCCAGCGCGGGAAGCGCGGCGTCGATCGGCGCCTCGTAGATCGCCAGCGCCGCCTCGCGGGCGATCCTGGGATCGGTGTCGTCCAGGAACCGCGCGATCTCGGGCCGACCCAGCCGCCTCCAGGCCAGCAAGACCCCCATGCGGACCGCGGCCGACGGATCGGCCGCCGCCGTGGTAAACCCGGCGCTCGCCGGATCGGCCTGGCCGATCCCGGCCAGGCCCATCACCCCCGCGTGCCGGAGGTATCGATCGGCGTCGTTGTTCGACCGGAGCATCGCGACGATCGGGTCAAACGCCTGTCCGCGAACCTCGGGACCAAGCCGGCCCAGCGCGATCGCCGCTTGAAATGGAACGCGCGGGCTCGAATCGCTCAACCGGCGGACCAAAGCCGAGGCCGCCGGCCGATGGCGGTTATCGCCCAGCACCTTCGCCGCCTGGGCGCGGACCTCGTCAACATCATCATCGAGCAGGGCGATCAACGGCGTCAGCGCGTTTGCCGACGTCCGGCCGATCTGGCCCAGCGCCCAGATCGCGTGCAGGCGGGGCAGAACCGGATCGACCGGCGACGTTCCGGCCGCTCGCGTCTTCGTCGCGGCCACCTGCGCGAGCCGTCCGACCATCTCCGGCCCGAGCCGCGCGAGGGCAAACTGCGCCTCCTGGCGAACCCGCTGATCGGGGTGGGCCAGAAGCGCCGCCAGCGCGTCGGGAGTGCGCCCGTCCGTCCCCTCGGCGATCAGGCGGCGAACCGCGTCGACCTCCGCGGCGCCCGAGCGCCGGGTCGAGGACCTTGAAGACACGCCCCTTCATGGTCATCTCCCACCCGTTGACCCAGTCCGAGACGTAGAGCGCGCCATCGGGTCCGAAATCGACGTCGGTGGCGGCGAGGCCCCAGAGAAACTGCTCGGAATCGACCATCTCGAACGAGGCGCCCCGCGGCTTCACGCCGAACGAACGGACCCCGCTGGCGCTGGCGGTGCCTCGAAAGTCGGCGAGGAAGAAGTGGCGGCGATACCGTTCGGGCAGGAGCGACACGCCGGGGTCATACGTCAAGCCCGCCGGGCCGTCGGACAGGTGCGCCAGCGGTGGTAGGAAATACGCCGCCTGACCATCCCAGGGAAGGTGCCAGATCTTCTCATCGTTCCACGGCCCCCGGCTCACCGGCTTCTTGATGAACTGGTAGCCGATCCGCCAGCCGCTATCGCCCCCTTCGACCAGGTGGACCAGCCGGGCCTTGTCGCCGCTGTCGGAGTTGTTGTCAACCGTGAACAGATTACCATGTTCGTCGAACGCCAGCTCCTGGGGGTTCCGCAGCCCCGTGGCGTAAATTTCCAGGTTCGACCCGTCCGGATCGCACCGGAGCACCGATCCAGCGTCAGGCGCAAAGACATGCCGGCCGTCGATCGACCGGACGTTCAGTCCCCGATCGCCGATGCTGAAATAGAGCCGGCCGTCCGGCCCGAACCGGAGCCCGTGCAGGTCGTGGCCGAGAAATCCGACGTGGACGCCATACCCGTTCTGAAGCGACTGGCGCTGATCCGCGCGACCGTCGCCGTCGGTATCGCGGAGCCGCCAGAGATCCGGAATGCACGTGAAGTAGACCTCTCCCCGACGCGCCAGCAATCCCGCCCCCAGGCCGTCAACCGCCTGATGAAACCCATCGGCGAAGACCGTGGCGGCATCGGCCCGGCCGTCGCCATCGCGGTCCTCGACCAGCCGGACGCGGTCGTGATCGCGCGAATAGCTGTCGAACTCCTTGCCCAGGTACTTGCGATACATGGCCAGCCGGTCATCGACGGTCCGGCACGCCAGGTCATCGGCAAGCCAGTTCATATGATGCCGGGTATCGGTCACCCCGCGGTGCAGCCGGAACGTCTCGGCCACGAACAGCCGCCCGCGCTCGTCGAACGTGAAGGCGACCGGGTTGGCCAGGTGGGGCTCGGCCGCGAACACGGCGACCTTGCACCCGTCCGCGATCCGAAACGCCGGGATCGCCCGCTCGGCCTCGGCCGACGCCGGTACAATCGATGGCGCATACGCCGATCCGGCCTCGGGCTCAGCCGCCATGGTCAACGACGCGGCGGGATCAGGCCATGAACCCGTCAGTGTCCTCAATCCCAGGATCAGGGCGATCGATCGAATCAACCAGCGGCGGGTCATGGTCATGCTCATGGTCATGGTGCAGCGCGGCTCCGCGTTCAATCGTGGGGGCGTCGGAGGACAGGCGGGGAAGCGGGCGGAAACGTCGTGAGGACCGGCCAGTCAGACCATGATCCTTGATAAAACGTACCGGACCACGGTCCCGGTCGCAATCCCCGACTCACGGCGGAAAGCGCAGGCATGGCTTTTTCAAACGCTCATGAGTCCGTGTGGTAACACGTGGTGGGCGGTGCCCACCCTACGAAAGATCAGGAAGCCCTCGCGGCGATCGGAACCCTCGGGGCCTGGCGAATCGAAGGCCGCTTCCGCGGGATGCCCCGCCAACCACTCGGAAATCCCTGTCGTTTGATGAGAGCCTGCGCGCATACTCCTTTCACTCATGTTGCTGAGTGGGTTATTTTTTCTTCCGAAAGAATGAATATCCTCTCCAGTCTACGCCGATAACCCAGGACGATAACACGCCGCCGCCACCCTCGTTTCGCTGGCCTGCCGATGCGGGCAGGTCGGCGGTTGTGGCGCAACTCTCTATAAACCCTCTTGTTGAGGCCGCGACGATGATCGCCCTGGATGTTTGCCTCGATCCGGTCGAGGCACCCGATTTCGCAAGTGAAAACCCGACTCCGCCCCCCGTCAAGAAGCGTGGTGGAGGACCGAAGACGCCCGAGGGGAAGGCCATCGCCAGCCGCAACGCGCTGAAGGACGGGCTCTCCTCAACGGTCCTCTTGCCCCGCGATATGGAGGCCGACGCCAGGCTCAGACGCCAGCAGTTCGCCGACCACTTCCGGGTCGCCGGTCCCTATGGTGAGTGGGTCATCGGACGCCTCGCGTTCGTCTCGGTGCAGATTGACCGATGTCAGCGGATGACCTTCGAGAACCTCGGCCAGACCAGCCAGCGCGCCGCGACCTACTGGGAGAAGGACCAGCAAAAGCGGGTTGTCGAGCTGGCCAGGCGGCTCCGCAGGGACCCGATGCGGACCGTCGCGGAACTGGAGCAGACCCGACAGGGGGCCGACTGGCTGATCGCGCAGTGGCAAGGGCTGGGCTCGGCGCTCGATGTGAGCGAGACCTGGGACGACACCCAGCGCACCCTGGCGTTCGACCTGCTGGGCACCCACCCGGCGTTGCGGGCCGGCTTCCGAAGCGTGCCGGCGCCGTCGGACAGGGACGGCCTGATCGCGCTGGTGGAGCGCGAGATCGATCGGCTGGAGGAGGCGAAGACCTCGGCGCTGGACATGCTGGACGAGCATGAACAGATCCTGGCCGTGAAGGGACTGCCGCTGCACGAGGACGCACGCACCGCCCGGCTGCGGAAATACGACGTCCGGCTGGCCAACGAGTGGAAGCGAACGCATGACGAGGTAACGAAGCTCAAAGCACGCGACCCCGGCGCCCTGGCACGTCAGGCCGAGTTCGAGCGATCGCACCCGACCGCGCCGACGGCCGAAGCGACGTATGAACAGGCCCGCGAGCAACAAAAGCCGTTGTTCGAGCAACTGGCCGCCGTGATCGAAGCATTCGACGAGGAAGCCCGGGAGCTGGAGCCGGTTGAGTCCGCTCCGATCGCCCGTTCGACCGAGCCGCGAGTGCAACAGGAGAGGGAGGAGGAATCGAAACCATCGGTCGAGATCACGCCCACCGAGCGCCAGCCAGCGGAGCCGGCGTCTCCGAAGGGGAACCGGCGTCATCGCCGCGCCCGGAGCCGCGAGGTCCGCCGCGAGGCGCGGCAACAGGTCCAGAAGTCCGGTCAGGGCAAGCCGAAGACGCGCTGAGGGAGTGTCCCGGGATCAACGAATCTCCCGGGTGCCACGGCCCTCGGATTTCCCGAGCAAACCCCGCCAACATGCCAGCGGTGCCGATCGTGACGGCGACCGCGGGCGTTTCCGCGCCGGGCCTGGATTCCGAGCGCGAGACCCGCCGTTTTCTCGATACTATCGAGAGAAGGGCGGGCAAATCTTGCGCCCTGGGTGCTCCTTGGCAATCCGCGCGAATGAATCAACAAGGGCTTCCGCCCGGATGGTGCCGATTTGCCGGCCCGCGGCACGAACAAACTCGGCCCGCGGCACAAACGAACTCGGCCCGCGGCACAAACGAACTCGACCCGCGGCACAAACGAACTCAGCCGCGGCACAAACGAACTCGACCCGCGGCACAAACGAACTCGACCGCCCCAGGGATCGACGGGTCGGGTTGCTCGGAGTCGGCTCCAGATCGGGATAATGACGATTGTAGGGTGGTCACGCCCCATCTTCGATTGAAGGTGCGCGCGGCGTCGCGAACGAACTCGCTGAGGAGCGAGGTCGGCAACTCCTGCCGGGTCGATGGGGACGTATGGGCAGTTGAGGCTGCGCGTCATGCGACGGGGTTCGGGCGAAAGGCGAAACCGTCCCGAGGCGCCACACTGGGGGGTTGTCCGTGAACCGGGGCCCTTTTAAAGTATCAAGACGATTTGCCGATCCTCCTGGTCGGGTCATTCCCCCGGACCTCGCCTTCCGTCGCGCACGGGCAGATTCCGGTGCTGGGTACTTGTTCCATTTTCATCAGTGAGACCAGTCCATGTCCGAATTTTTCCCCGACGTCCCCAAGATCAGCTACGGCGGACCGAAGTCGCGGAACCCGCTGGAGTTCAAGCATTACAATCCGGACGAGGTGGTCGGGGGTAAGACGCTCAAGGAACACCTGCGGTTTTCGGTCGTCTACTGGCACACTTTCAGCAACCCGCTGGGCGACCCGTTCGGACCTGGAACGGCCATTCGCCCCTGGGACGACGGCTCCGGCTCGGTGGCCAATGCCCAGAAGAAGGCCCGGGTCGCGTTCGAGTTCTTCGAGAAGCTTGGCGTTCCGTTTTACGCCTTTCACGACCGCGACGTGGCCCCCGAGGGGAAGACCCTCCGCGAGAGCCACGCCAACCTCGACGAGGTGGTCAAGGTCCTGAAGGACGAGCAGGGCCGGACCGGGGTCAAGCTCCTGTGGGGAACGGCCAACCTGTTCAGCAACCCTCGCTACGTCCATGGCGCGGCGACCAGCCCGAATCTTGAGGCGTTCGCCTATGCCGCCGCCCAGGTGAAGAAGGCGCTGGAGGTCACCGTCGAGCTCGGGGGGGCCGGCTATACCTTCTGGGGGGGCCGCGAGGGTTACCAGACCCTGCTCAACACCGACATGAAGCGCGAGCTCGACCACCTGGCCCGGTTCCTGCACCTGGCGGTCGATTACAAGAAGCAGATCGGCTTCGGCGGCACGTTCTACATCGAGCCCAAGCCCAAGGAGCCGACCAAGCACCAGTACGACTCCGACGTCGCGGCCTGCCTCAACTTCCTCCGCACGTATGATCTGCTGCCCCACCTGAAGCTTAACCTCGAGACCAACCACGCCACCCTGGCCGGTCACGAGATGATGCACGAGCTGGAGGCCGCCATCGGCGCGGGGGCCCTGGGCTCGATCGACGCCAATACCGGCGACCCTCTCCTGGGCTGGGATACCGACCAGTTCCCGACGAGCATCTACCTGACGACCCAGTGCATGCTCTGCATCCTGGGCATGGGCGGGTTCACCACCGGCGGCGTCAACTTCGACGCCAAGGTCCGGCGCGAGAGCTTCGAGCCGATCGATCTCTTCTATGCTCACATCGGTGGTATGGATGCCTTTGCCCGCGGGCTCAAGATCGCTCACGCGATCATCAGCGACGGCCGGCTCGCCGCCTTCGTCAAGGAGCGGTACAAGAGCTGGGACAGCGAGCTGGGCCGGCGGGTCGAGAACGGGCAGGCCAGCTTCGCCGACCTGGAAGCCTACATCCTGCCCAAGGGCGAGGCCGCCCGGAACACCAGCGGCCGGCAGGAGATGCTCGAGAACCTGATCAACGAGTTCATCTGAGTCCGATCGATCGGGCGAGCGACCGAGCGGTCACGAATCGAGAAACCGGCGGCGCCGCCGGATCAAGTCCCTGGCGCCGCCGGTCTGTCCAGTGTGGGGTGGGTCGGACCGTGCGAGAACGCGGTTCGACTCAGCTCAGCGGGTCATCCGTTCGGCATATCGCGGATCGGCCTGCCTGGCGAGCTTCTTCTCGAGCAGCCGCTCCTTCTTCTCCTTGGCCAGCCGCTTCTTGATGGTGTTCCAGGTCTTTTCGCTGGCGACGGGGGCCGCGTCGACAGTCGAGGCGGTGAGGACCGAGGTGAAGCCGTAGCCGTCCTTCTTCTCGCCGGCGAACGGGTCGTGCTCGCGTTCCCAGGGGTCGAGCTCGGCCGGTTCGGGGCTGAAGATGGCGGTCGAGTGGGCGTCGAGGAAGCCCTCGGCCGTCGCCGTCAGGACGAAGTGGGCGTCAAGGACGTAGGTGCCCAGCGGCAGGGGCTGAGTACGGATCGGAGGCAGGGGATCGGTGCTCTGCGAGCCGATCGGCGGGTCGAGCAGCCGCAGGCGCCGCCGACGCAGGGAAGCGGATGGCTGATGCTCCAGGACCGGGGTCGGCACACCGACCGGGCAGACCACCAGACTCGCCAGACGTACGCAGGCCGACGCCTTGTGCTTGCTCCGCACGAAGCCCATCAACTTGCTGTCCAGGGTCAGGACCATCTCCTTGATGTTCGGGTCGGAGCAGGTGACCTCGAACTCCTGGACCAGGTGGAACGTCTGCATCGCCTCGGAGTGAACGCCGAGGAAGACGTTCGCCCCCACGCCGCCGGTCATCGTGACCGAGAGCGTGTTCTTATCGGGAGCGACCTCGATCTTGCCCTCTTCCGTCTTCGCGTCGCCATGGGTGTAAGGAGCGATGCACTTCTCCTCGCCGCGTAGGCCGAACTCGAAGACCGGGCCGGACTGGTCGCTCGGGCCGGGAACGGCACCCTCGACCGGAGTCGGGGCGGGAGCGGGGGCGGGAGCGGGAGCCGCCTCGGCGGCGGGCGGCGGCGTGGGCACAACCGGCGCCGGGGGAACCGACGGCGTCGGCACCACGGGGGGAGGCGGCACGATCGGAGCCGGCGGGACCGGCGGCTGCGCCGCCACCGTCAGGGCCGAGCTCATCATAAGCCAGCCGGCGAAAAGCCATCTGCGTGTCTGCATGGAACTGACCCTCCTCGGTCACTATCGAACAACGTCCTTCCTGGCGTGTTCGGATCGGATTAGAACCGCTCGGATCCGATCGGCGCGGCGCGTGGACCAACATCCCGAGGCCCGGTCCGGGCTCGATCGGAGTGTCGCCTGGATCAATCATCCGAGCGTCAAATCGTTCCGTCACTCATGTCCCGGCCTCGGCCGGAACCTGCCCCGGCTTGTTACCCAAGACAGCGAGTGGGAGAGTACCCAGCTTATCGTCTTTTTCCAGGTCCACAGGAGTAGAAAAAGTCGGAAATGCTCTTGACGGGATCGGAATGAAACTCATGGCTTACCGCGGCCCGCGGCGCAAATCCTTGGCTCACAAAGATTTGTGGCACGAAATGGCGTCCATCAGCCGCGTTTCTGGGTGGGTTCGGAAAGGGCGGCGAAGATACCCTGCATGAATGCAGGGAGGTCGTCGGGTGTGCGGCTTGTAACGAGATTGCCGTCGCGGACGACCGCGGCGTCCTCCCAGACGCCGCCGGCGTTCTCGACGTCGTCGCGGATGGCGAAGAAGCCGGTGACCTTCCGGCCCTTGAGGCACTTGGCCGAGCAGAGCATCCAGGGACCGTGGCAGATCGCCGCCAGGACCTTCCCCTGGCGCGCGGCCTGGGTGACGAGGTCGACCATCGCCTTGTGCCGGCGCATGTGGTCGGGCGAGTAGCCGCCGGGAATCACGATGGCGTCGAAGTCGCCCGCCTTGACCTCGCTGGCCGTCGTGTCGGCCTTGGCGGGGTAGCCGTGCTTCGAGGCGTAGGTCTCGCCCGCCTTGGGACCGACGATCTTGACCTGCGCAGCCCGCCTCGCGGAGCCGCAAGACCGGATACCAGAACTCCAGGTCCTCGTAGAACTTCTCGACGAGGACGGCAACGCGCTTGCCCTTGAACGATTCCATGGCTGAAACTCCTTGATGCGAACTGACTTTCGAGATCACTTGATTCCGGTACATCAGACTCCCGAGCCGGCCGCGACGGGACTGAGCCGGCGCGGCGGAGCTCTGGGGCGAAGCTCGGCCATCGACTCGACGAGCCCTGCTCGGTGGTGTAACGGCGGGTTGTAGCCCAGGACGCGCTGGGCCTTGGCGATCGAGTAATCGAGGTTCAGGCCGAGGAACTTGTACCGCGCCTTGTTCACCAGCGGCGGCTCGGGCGACTTCAGCCGTCTGGCCCGCCGCTCCAGCAGAACGGCCAGGGTCCAGGCCAGCCAGAGCGGGATCTTCCGCCGCGGCGGCTTCAGCCCCGCGAGCTCGGCGACCCGGCCGATGAACTTGCGCTTGCTGACCCGGCCGCCGTCGGTCAGGTTGAAGACCTCGCCGATCGCCTCGGGGACCTCGGCGGCAAGAAAGATGCCGTGGACCAGGTTCTTGACATAGATGCAGTTGAGCGCCTGGTCGCCCGACCCGAAGTAGGCGAACCGCCCGGTGCGGAGCGAGTGGAGCAGCTTGGGCAAGCACGGTCCGGTCGCGCGGACCGTAGATGAAGCCCGGGCGGACGATCGCCAGCGGCAAGCCCGCGCTCCTGTCACGAATTGCAGGGCGAGCTCCTCGGCCTCGACCTTCGAGCGGGTGTAGGCATCGAGCGACTCGGCGGCCGGGGGGACCGTCTCGTCGGTGCCGAAATGGTCGCGTGCCTTCGTAAACCCCGAGCGAGCTGACATGGACGAACCGCGCGACCCGCGCCTCGGCGGCGGCGTCGAGCAGGAGCCGAAGCGCCTCGACGTTGAGCGTGCGGAACTCCTCCGAGCGTCCCCCAGTCGCCGACCTTGGCCGCGCAGTTGAACACCCAGTCGGCCCCGGCGACGCCGCGGCGCAGGGCCTCGGGGTCGGCGAGGTCGCCAGGCACCTTCTCGACGCCCCAGGCATCGAGCCAGCGCGTGTCGCTCGACGGCCGGACCAGAGCACGCGACGCGATGGCCCCGGCGCAGGGCTTCTTCGGCCACGTGGCTGCCCACCAGCCCGGTCGCCGCCGGTGATGAAGATCGTCTTGGAACCCGTCGTGGTCATCCGCGGTCAATCCTAAATAGCCCGATCTCCCCAAGTCGGTCCGCCATGTCCATCCATGCAGGCCAAAGCGTCCCGATCAGGGGCGCTACTGGTCCTGGCCCGGTTCTGGCGCCTCAACGGTATCGCTCACGCCAAGGTCCACGGCTAGCGGGAAACCCGATCGCGGAACTGTTCGTCAGTTGGGAGTGGCGTCGGGCGGTCCGTCCGGTGTAGGCTGGAATTCTTGAGACGTTTGGTGTCGCGTGCCGGATCGAACGCCACGCTGGAGCAGGGCCACCAGTGGTTCGGATTGACAGGGAAGGGAGTCGGGCCTAGCATGCCCGCGTCCCTTCCACGCCACGCAAGAGCCGCTGACTAAGAACGGGGTGGGAGTTTCATGGCCAGCGTGTTGAAGAGCGAGGAGCTGGAGTCGTTCCGCGAGCGCTTGCTGGGGCTGCGGTCCACGGCTCCGCGGCGATCTCGACCAGATGACCGACGAGGCGCTGCGGCGCGACCAGCCCGAATCGTCGGGCAACCTGTCGAACGTGCCGCTGCACATGGCGGACGTCGGCACCGAGAACTACGATCAGGAATTCACGCTCGGCCTGATCGAGAACGAGCAGGGACCCTCGAGCAGGTCAACGAGGCCCTCGAACGGCTCGAGCAGGGGAAGTTCGGCCGTTGCGAGGAGTGCGGCGAGCCGATCTCCAAGCCGCGGCTCCAGGCCCTGCCGTACACGCGGCATTGCATCGGATGCGCCCGGGAGCTGGAGACGTCGCGGATGAGCGACACGGCACCAGTCTCGAGTTCAGCCGTTGGGTCTCTGTTCTGGGCCATCGCCCTGGGAGGGGCGGCCTTCGACCTGGCCACCAAGTCGCTGGTCTTCGCCCGGATCGGTCCGCCGCCCGCCGCTCCGATTGCTCTGGTCCCGAACGTCCTCGAACTGCACACCAGCTTACAACCCGGGCGCCCTCTGGGGACTGGGCCGCAACCTCCAGCACAGCAGCCTGATCTTCGCCGCGCTCTCGGTCGTCGCCGCGGTGGCGATCTGCTACTGGCTCTTCGTCCGAAGCGGGCCGCCAGCGACGCCCGGCTGACGCATCGCCCTCGGCCTGATCATGGCCGGCGCTGGGCAACTGCTACGACCGCCTCATGCTCGGCCACGTCCGCGACTTCGTCCACTTCCACGTCGATCCGATCGGCTTCGACTGCGCCATCTTCAACTTCGCCGACAACATGCTCGTCGCCGGCGCCATCATCCTGATGCTCCTGGCCCTCCGCCCCGATCCCGAGCCAGCCGTCCGTACCGCTCCCGCCACTGAGGTCAAGACCGAGGTCCACCGGCCTGATCGCAACGGCCAGTGAGCCGAAGCTCACGTCACATCACGATAATTGTTTTACTAAACATCGTAATAGAGCGCGAACTCGTAGGGATGCGGCCGGACCCGGAGCGCCTCGACCTCGTGGGTCTGCTTGTACCAGATCCAGGTGTCGATCACGTCGGGGGTGAAGACGTCGCCGCGGAGCAGGAAGTCGGAGTCGGCGCGCAGCGCTCCGAGCGAGGCTTCGAGCGATCCGCGGAGTGGTCGGAACGTCCTCGAGCTCCTCGGGCTGAAGGTCGTAGATGTCCTTGTCGAGCGGATCGCCGGGGCGGGTCTTGTTCTGGATGCCGTCGAGCGCGGCCATCAGCATCGCCGAGAAGAGCAGGTAGGGATTCGCCGCACTGTCGGGACAGCGGAACTCGATCCGGCGGCTCTTCGGGCTGGGGCTGTGGATCGGGATCCGGATCACCGCCGTACGGTTGCGTCGGCTGTAGGAGAGCTTGGTCGGCGCCTCGAACCCCTCGATCAGCCGCTTGTAGCTATTGGTCGTCGGGTTGGCGAACGCGCAGAGCGCGGCGGCGTGCTTCAGCAGGCCGCCGATCGCGTACATACCCAGGTCGCTCAGCCCGGCGTAGCCATTGCCGGCCAGGAGAGGGACTTCCCCCTTCCAGAGCGAGAAGTGGGTGTGCATTCCCGAGCCGTTGTCGCCGAAGAGCGGCTTGGGCATGAAGGTTGCCGTCTTGCCGTTGCCGGCGGGCGACGTTGCGGATGATGTACTTGGCCAGCATGACCTGGTCGGCGCTCTCGACCAGGCCCTTGGGAACCAGGTCGATCTCGCACTGACCGCCGGTGGCGACCTCGTGATAATGGGCCGACGTGCTGATCCCGCACTCGGCCATCCGCTGGGCCATCTCGGTGCGGAGGTCGGCCAGGCTGTCGGTCGGCGGGCAGGGGAAGTAGCCCAGCCCCGAGCCGGGCTTGTAGCCCAGGTTCGGCTGCTCGTTCCGGCCCCGGTTCCAGGTCCCCTCGACCGAATCGACGTGATAGAACGCCTCGTGCCCACGCTGGTCGTAGCGGACGTCGTCGAAGATGAAGAACTCGAGCTCGGGGGCGAGCAAGCAGCGTATCGGCGATCCCGGTGCTCCGCATGTGGCTGACCGCCTTGCGGGCGATGTTGCGGGGATCGCGGGTATAGTCCTGCTGGGTGATCGGGTCCTGGATGTTGCAGACCATCGTCAGGGTGGGCTGCGCCGTGAACGGGTCGATCAGGGCGGTCTCGGGTTGCGGCACCACCAGCAGGTCGGCCTCGTTGATCGCTCGCCAGCCGACGACGCTCGATCCGTCAAACCCGATCCCTTCCTCGAAGGTCTCCTCGGTCAGGGCGTCGGCAGGGATCGCGAAATGCTGCCAGACGCCCGGGAAGTCCATGAACCGGAGGTCGACCGTCGTCACCTCGCGCTGCCGGATCAGCGCCAAGACCTCTTTCGGTGTCACCGCGATTCGTTCCTTTCCATCGACAACCCGCCGCGGGACCGCCTGGCTCCGATCCTCGTCCTGGTTCGGGTACCGAAGTCTCTTTTCCTAAGTTAACCCACGTTCGCCGGTTGCACCAGAGCACCCCTTCGACTTGTCCGTTCCGAATCCGACGGCCAAGATGAAAGGATCGCCCGGAACCGGGGAGATTTCCCGCCGGGGTACGACCCACGAATTCTCCACCCTATCATATAAAAGAGGCGATCGATGCCCCGATTCGCCCTCCTGGAACATCGCTGGAACGGAATCCACTGGGACCTGTTCCTCGAATCGGGCGACGTCCTGCGCACCTGGGCCATCGACCGCGAGCTGGTCCACGGTCTCGACCTGCCGGCGCGGCGCTGCCCGATCATCGCCGGGTCTACCTCGATTACGAGGGACCCGTCAGCGGCGGTCGCGGTTGGGTCCGTCGGATCGACCATGGAGTGTACGAAACCCTTGTATGGACAGACGATCATGTCCGGGTCGCTCTCCATGGGACCCGGTTCTCCGGGGTGGCCGAGCTGCGTAACCTTCGTCAAGAATGGAGTTTGCGTCTGGAAGACCCCGCCTGAGCCGGGATCGATACCATCGACCCTTGAGCGGCTCGCTTCAATCTTCATGTTCATCCCGCACCGTCGGTGCCACAGCCAGATGGCCTAACCCACGAGTCCGGCGCATCCAGGCGCTGGTCTGCCAGTTGTCGACCGTCTCGCTCTCCGGCAGGACCGGCGGCAGGGGCATCAGGAACCGGACCGCCAGGGCGTGTACAAAGGGCTCGTACATCCCGCGCAGCTCGATCAGGCCGGCGCATCGACCTCGGCTCCGTCGGCCAGTTCCAGACCGGCCGACGCGAGCTGGACGCGGAGGCTCCGCAGCCGCTCCTGCGTCGAGCCGATCCTCCGGCAGCTCGATCGGCGGGCTCTGAAACGTCTGGCACAGGTCGACGACCACGTGACGCGCCATCGCGAACGTGAAGGAAGCCTGCGTCCGGGCTCTCCCAGACAGCCCCGCCATCAGAATGGCCGAGGCGTCCAGCACCGCCGTTAACGCCGCCAGCCACGACTGGTTGTCGTGCTGCGACCGGTAGTAACTCAGTACCGGGAACGATAGGTGGCTCTCCAGGACCTCCGCCCCCCATCGCTCCCACTCACTCAGGAACTGCGAGAGCACCGCAAGGTCGCCGAACCGTGCATTGCGGATCAGCAGCGTGCCCGCGGTCGGTGGCGAGCCCGCCCGGGCGTCGAACAGGCTGATTGTCACCTCGCGGCGCGAGAACGCCTGGTACAGGACCGGCAGGTAACCGATGACCACAGCCAGATAACCGAACCCGATACCCGTCTCGGTGACCGCCAGCGCCCGCCCGATCGGCCGGCTCGGCACGATATCGCCATAGCCCAGCGTGAAGAAGGTGACGCCGCTGAAATACGCGTAGTCGCCAAAGTCGAGCCGATCTCCCACCGCCCCTCCCAGGGGCAGGTCGAGCGACTGTTGCACCAGCGCGAACCCGAGGATTAGCCCCACAGCCCAGATCGAAAACAGCACCAAAAGCGACAGCGGCCCATACAGGCTGAGAAATGTCCCACGCCGTCGACCCGCCGGAAACCAGCCGGCCACCGCCGCCCAGGGATGCCATGAGTGAACATAGAACCATCGCGTGATCCGGAACCGACGGCCACCCGACGCGGCAGGAGGATCGTCTCGAACGCCTCGTACAGCATCCACACGATCAGGAGCACGCCCGTCAGAGCGCCTGAGTAACATCATGAGGAGACGGGCTCACATCGTGTGGTAGTAAGAGTTGCCACCCGACGGCAACGAGGGCGTGCCCCCCCCGGGCCCGATTCCGACCCCCGCCCGGGCCTGCGCCTTGCGACGCGGGAACCGGAGCTGAAGTACCTTACGGCTAGGCAGGCGCGGGGTCCGCGCCACGTCCCGCGGCGTCTTCGATCGACCCGCCAGGCGGATCTGGCCCGGCTGGATCTGGACCTGCTCGAGCCGGACATCGTCCGGTGGCTCGTCGTCCCCGCCGGCACCGGCCCCGGTCCCGGCCTCATCACCGGCACCCCCGGACTCGTGGCGATACCGGACCGTGACGACCGGGAACCCCTCGTCGCCCCGCTTCCAGCTCACGTCGATGCCGTGTTCGCGGGCGTGGGCCGTGATCCGGTCGAGGATCCGATCGGCCGGAACCGGCAAGACCCCCGCCCGGATCTTCTCCAGCGTCAGCTCCAGCACGTTGCCCTCGGGCACATGCGGCCGGGCGACGACCCAGATCAACGTCGGAACCGGCCCCTGGTCGAGCTGGAAGGCCAGGGTGACCCGGTCGAGTTCCAATACGATCCGAGGCTCGTGGACCTCGGGAGGAAGCTGGTCGGCAAAATGGGTCACCAGGTCCTCGGCGAGCCACGCGTTGACCTCCTGGTCGGTGAACACCGCCTCCCACGCCGGCTCGTTGCAAATGTCGTTGCGAAGCTGAAGGCTCTGGGCAACGAAATGCTTGGCCTCGACCGTGCGCTGCGCCCTCGGGAGCCGGACCGCCGCCCGGTAGAATCCTGGCTGGTGCGTGAGCGAGATCCAGATCCCGACCGGAACCATCAGCAGTCCCAGAAGGACCCATCCGACCACCCGTGCTGTCGTGCTCGGTATCCGCATGAAGCCACCTTATTCTTACCTGACCAGGCCAGACCAGTCCGGTCCGCGATCGGCAAGGAAGCCGGGGACGAAACGAACGGAGGAATCGAGTCGGAGCAGAACCGATCCGATCGAGATCCAATGCGAGTGGCGAACGCGGAGAGCACGCGAGCTAGCAAGTCCCGGACAATCGGAGAGCCAGACCAAGCGCCGCGGAGCATACGCCGGTGAATTGTTCGCGTCAAGGCGAGCAGGCGTCAAGCCCGGGACGACAGGTTGCTCTCATTCTCCACCCCGTGCGTCCCCAGTTTGGAGGATGCCACCACAACCAAATACGCGTCCATGCCACGCCACGACCAGCTCCCCGTGCGTCCCTTTTTCCGCACCCCTCATCCAACAATATCGTGACCGGACGGGTTTCCGTGCTCACAATCGAACCGCCCCGCCCCGCGCCTCGCCTGCACAACCCGACCACCCGATTCGGCAAGCACCCTCGCCCCGCGCGTACCTTCCACTCGCCCCTTGCGGGAAAATGCTGTTTTCACTCAAGCTGACGTGTGCCGATCCGCCGACCGATCCAGAAATCTGGATCAGTACGGGAAGACCCGCATGCACGGCGGCGGGTCGTGCTCGATCAGTTGCTCAAGCGGCCTGATCGATCGCCCGTCCACACGTTCCCGCGTGTAGATGTAACCCACCGAATGCACACCATTTCGGTCATTTCCCCCCCGCCGATTGGCTTCGTTCGGCGCCGACGCGATCGCCCCGGCGCAGCTCGCCCACGGCGAGACCGGCGCGGCCTCGGCCGAAATCGGCGCTTCCGGAGCTTCCGTTGCGACCGCCGTTTCCGACGCAACCGCTTCTTCCTCTTCAGTCAACTCTTCCGGTTCCACCGGCTCCAGCATCCCCGGCAGCAGGCCGGTCTTGACCTGATACGCGCGGCCCTTCTCGAAGGCGCTCAACGCCTTGTGAAACGACAGCTCGTGCATCCGTTCATACCGCTGAAGGGCGGCACCGTCCTTTCCGTGCGGCACAAGGGCTCGCTCCTTGGCTTCATCGCGCGCTGGCTGTTCGATCGTCAGACGCAAGGTCAGCTCGCGCTCGCGAAGCTCGGCGATATTGGTATCGATCAGGTTGCGGAGCCAGGGTTTGCACTGTTCGACCGTCGGCATCCAGCTTTTCCGACCCCGCGCCGGAAGGTGTTGGGAATCCGGTACTTGCTGAGCAACAGTTTCATGTACTTCTTGTTATGATTGTGCTGAGCAATGTAACAGTGCATGAACGTCAGATACGCCTGTTCGGCGTACATGAGGGTGTCGGTGAAATGCAGGTATCCCTGAAGCTGGATCGCCTCGTGGCGGTCATGGCCCAGCAGGGTCTGATCTTTTTCGAGCATCTGGCTCAGGCGTTCCCACCGGCCGATCAGCCAGCGGCAGCCGGCGGCGGACGCCCGGTATCGATGAACAACATTACCGGGATCGTCTTCGAGCTGGCCGACGACCGCCTGGATCTGGTCGCGAAAGTGCTGGTCGAAGTTGAACTCGGCGACGCGGACCTGCTCGGCGACGACCGCCGTCTTGGCCCGGACGATCCGCTTGCGCTGGACCGAAGCGGTGACGGCCATCTCGAGCGAGACTCGCGCTCGGCGGGCGATTGCGGTTTGTAAAAATCGTACCACTCGTCCGCGAGCCGTTCGACCGCCGCGCCATCCTCGCCGGAAAGGGCGAGGACCTCGCATCGAAATCCATGCTTGTAGGCATTCCTGCGGGATCGCTTTTTCCCTGCTTCGGTACGCGGTCCGGTCGACTTTTGCGCATTTTGCCGGTTAATGGCCTTGCGCTCTTCAGGAGTCAGTGTCATTTTAAAATGTTCCAACAGTGAACTTGAGTGGTGTCCCAGATCCATTGCAGGAAGAGATATGGACGTTCTCCCCCCCCTCAAGAAGGGGGGGTCGGCCTGGTCGGCCGCCTGGTCTCGTGGCGGGCTTACCCCCCCAACCCCCCCTTGGAAAAGGGGGGGTAAGATTGTATCGATTCTCGTGCAAGGGATCTGGGACACCACCGAACCTGGGTGGATCACGGCAACTCACGACGTGAGCCTTCTAATGATTAATATCGTGGTGCGCGGCGAATCCGGATGCACAAAATGGGCAAGGGAGAAAAGAAAGGCTCAAGCGGAGACGCGGGGGGGAAGTGGACTGGGCTCCGCCCCACGGACCTAGGGGTACGTTCGTTCCCGAGCGCCGGGACGATGGCCCCGTCCGTAACCCTCGGTCGGGTCGCGGCGATGGACCCGCTCGACCGTGGCGACCTCTTGTTTGAGGGGGTTGATCAGGGCGGCGGGATTATTGGTGTGCGGGAAGAATACGCATCAGGGGAACCGGCTGTTGAGTCGGGTATTCCGAGCCCTAACGGGGCGGCATTTCGCCCCGTTGGGGCTGAATTCCAGAGACTGACGATGAAAACGACGGGCGAAGGACACCGGATCGAGTCGCCCATTTTCCCAAAATTCACCAATCAATCGTCCACACGCCCTGATCGGATAACTTCTGGCCCGCAATGCGCTGGATCGACTCCAGACTCCGGTGAGGAGTTATCGGCGCGACGTTTTCAGGAACTGCGGGGTCCGGCGACGTGCCGTGAGGAGGCGAGAATGAGAAAGCTCTGGAGACTAATTAACATAAAATATTGTGATTTCTTAAAATGTAGACTTCTACTAGTAAATTGGTTGCATGTTGTATTCTTCCTCCTTGTCGTAGGCGGTTGCGGGCGGAGCCCTGTGCCCGCGGCTGTGAAAGGTCAGGAGAGCCAGGGTCCGAAGACAATCAATGCCATGCAAGCCGTGGGGATTGCGGATCAGTTCGTGCGCGAGAACGGTTACACGGACTTCATGCCCAAGTCGGCTTCCGGTCTGGAGCCTGAATCGATCGAGTTTTCCGAGAATGAAACGGATGGGCTCGCGGAACGACATGATACACTACGCCCACGGGCTCTGGGCTACCGAATGGGAGGGCGAAACGACGCCCGCGGCTGGACCGTCGGATTTGGGTTGGTCAAACCCCGGGAGGGCCGCTCAGAGATCGGAAGGGCGGTCACCATGGACAGGCTCGGGCAGAATGTTGTTGTCCAACATATGGGATTTTTCTTGAGAAATCTTGAGCCTCGGCCAGAATGACGATCTCCGGGCGAGATAAGGGGGTCGAGGGAGCTCGGGGTCATTCCTGTCCATTCGATCGTGAGGTCTGATCTCTCGGTCCGCCGAGTTCCTTCGCCGGGCATTCAATATTCGCCGGAGGTTGGGCACGATGAACCGCAGACACGTCTTGCTTGTGTCAGGGATTCTGTTCGCCGCGGGCCTAACCGACAGCCTTGCTCAGGAGGCCGGGAAGTCGCGGATGCCGAACGTCGTTCTGATTCTGGCGGACAATCAGGGGGCGTGGACGCTGGGATGCTACGGCAATCCCGAGATCCACACGCCCAGTATCGACCGGCTGGCGGCGCAGGGCATGCGGTTCGCGCGCGCAGTTCAGCCCCAACGGGGTCTGCTCGCCAACGCGGGCGAGCCTGCTGACCGGTCTGCTGCCGTCGCAACACGGGGTCCACTGCTACCTGGGCGCGAACGAGGCTCAGATGGGTCCGGACGCCTATTGCACGATCGCCGAGTTCCGATCGCTGCCCGAGGTCCTCGCAGGCGCGGGCTACACGTGCGGTCTGGCGGGCAAGTGGCACCTCGGAGCCAACGCGACGCCGCAAGAAGGCTTCACCTCGTGGATCACGATGCCTCAGGGACATACCGATACCTTCTACGGCGCCGAGGTCATCGAGGGGGGCCGGGTCCGCAAGGAGCCGGGTTATGTCACCGACCTGTGGACCGATCGGGCCGTGCGATTTCTGGAAGCGAACCGCAACCGGCCATTTTTTCTGTACCTCGCCTATAATGGACCGTACAACCTGGGGGGAAGCCTGAAATTCCCGGGGCGGAACCGACACGCCGCGGAGTACGCCGACGCGCCGCTCCTGTCCTTTCCCCGCGACGGGGTCCATCCCTGGCAGAAGGACAACAAGGCCTTTCTCAACAACGTCGTGGCGATGCGCCGGGTCGCGACCGAAACCAGCGGCGTCGATGACGGCGTCGGTACGGTCATGGCGGCGCTGGACCGCCTGGGTCTGGCCGATGACACGGTGGTGATCTACACCGCCGATCAAGGCTGGGTCGGAGGTCAGAATGGTCTCTGGGGGATGAGCGACCACACCCGTCCCCTTTCCGCCTTCGACGGCATGATGCACATCCCCTTGATCGTCCGGCATCCGGGCCGCGTGCCCGCGGGGTCGACGTCAAACGTCATGGTCAGCGGATACGACCTGATGCCGACCCTGCTCAACTACCTTGGCCTGGGCGACCGGATGGCCGAGAAGCCGAAGTCCCCCGGACGCGACTTCTCACCCGCCCTCCGCGGCCAGACGGTCGCGTGGGACGATGTCGTCTTCTTCGAGAACGAGAACGTCCGCGCCATTCGTACGTCGGACTGGAAATACATCCACCGCCACCCGGCCGGCCCCTACGAGCTCTACGACCTCGCGAACGACCCGGGCGAGAAGGTCAACCTTTACGGCCAGCCGGGTCGAGAGCCGATCCGCGACGCGTTGCGGCAGCGGCTCGACGCCTTCTTTCGCGACCACGCCGACCCGAAGTACGACCTGTATCATGGCGGCGGATCGAAGACGCATCTGCTCACACGTCCAAATTTGCGAACAATTAAAAATAACAAATAATATAAAATAATAAGATTTTATTAGTTATAATTATTTAATCATTGAAAAATATAATATAAATCTACGTTAGCAAAACGAAAGGCCGTCTCTCGTTCTTTGGACAGGCCGTTCCTGAAGATCGTTTCAGCGCTTCTCTGAAACTTCGTATTCCGCGTGTTTCCGGCTCATTCGGCCCGGGTCAGTCGGCCCCGGCCGGGGAGGCCGTCCTTGTAGACCCGGCCGCCTTTCATCACGAATCCCACGGATTCAAGCGAGCGGATATCGGCGATCGGGTCAGCGGCGACGGCGATGATGTCGGCGTAGTACGTCTCGGCGATCCGGCCGATCTCGCGGTCGCGGCCCAGGAGCTCGGCGGCGGCCGAGGTGGCCGACCGAATCGACTGGGCGGGAGTCAGGCCGTACTTGACCATGTAGGCGAACTGTCGGGCGTTGTCGCCGTGGGGGTAGACGCCCGCGTCGGTGCCGAACGCGACCTTGACCCCGGCCTTCACCGCACGGGCGAAGTTGTCGCGCTGGAGCTGGCCGATCGCTTTCTCCTTGGCGATGGATTCCTCCGAGATCTTGAATTCGCGGGCCTTGCCGAGAATGTAGTCGTCATTATAAATATCGGCGACGAGCCAGGCTCCTTTTTCGAGCATGAGCCGGATTCCCTCGTCGTCGATCAGGCTGCCGTGCTCGATCGAGTCGACCCCGGCGATGAGGGCGTTCTTGATCCCAAGGGCGCCGTGGGCGTGGGCGGCGACTTTCCGGCCGGCGGCGTGGGCTTCCTCGACCGCGGCCTTCAGCTCATCCACGGTGAACTGGGTGCTCCCGGCTGGTCGCCCCGCGACATGACGCCGCCGCTGGCGTGGACCTTGATCACGTCGACCCCGTGCTTGAGCTGGGCGCGGACGACGCGGCGGACCTGGTCGGCGCCGTCGGCGATCCGAAAGTCGCGCTCCTCCGGGAACATCGACACGCGGACCTGGGGAGCGTAGTTGTTCATGTCGCCATGGCCGCCGGTCTGCGAGATCCCGGGGCCGCTGGCGACGATCCGCGGACCGTCGAGGAACCCCTCCTCGATCGATGTCCGCAGGTCGACCGCCAGGAACGGCTTGCCACCCAGGTCGCGGACCGTGGTGAAGCCGGCCATCAAGGTCGTCTCGGCGTTCTTGACCGCGGCGAAGGCGCTATGAAACGGGGTGTCCTTGAATCGATAGATCTCGTCATACCGATCAGCGCGGCCTCCCAGATGGGTGTGGCAGTCGATCAGTCCGGGCAAGACCCAGGCGTTGCTCAGGTCGATGACCGTGGCGCCGTCGGGGATGTCGACCTCACCCGACGGGCCCACGCGCTCGATCTTCTGACCGGCGATCACGATCAGCTGGTTTTCCTGAAACCGGTCGCCCGTTCCGTTGAACAGGTGCCCCGCCTTGATGACCGTGATCGCGTCGGGTGGTGTCGCCGGTGCCGGCTCGCTCCGGGCCGGACCGACCATCAGGGCCAGGACCACGGACGTGGAAAGGATCGACATGGATCGCACGGGGGGCTCCTGATATCCAGGGATGTGTCTCTGGCCCGCATTCGACGCGGACCAGATCCATGGGAATGGGCACCGCCAATTTAGCGTGTCGCCACGCCGTTGGCGATGCCTCCGGGCCTGATTCGCGGTGCTTCCGGGGGATTCGATCGATGGGGACCACCTTCCTCGGGTCGAACCAAAAAAACGCCGCCGCTCGTCCCAGGACAGGACGAGCGGCGGCGGGAACGTTCGTGGACCGGGAAACGGGGCGGATCAGAGTGGCGGCGGGACGTCGCCGACGAAGCGCTCACCCTTGGGCTCGGGACGTTCGCGGTACGATTCGCGGTCGCGGTCGCGGTCGCCCTTGGCTTCGAAGCCCTTCCGCTTTTCCTTTTCCTTGGGCTCGCCCTTGCGCCGCTCTTTTTCCTTCTCCTTTTCCCGTTCCTTGCGGGGCTCGGGCCGGCGAGGTTCGGCCCAGTCGCCGCTGGCGCGGGCGAGGTGTTCGTTGACGTGGCTCATGGCCTCGGCCGATCGGGCGAGGTCGCCGGCGCGTTCGATCCGGCCGGCCTCGAAGTCGCGGCGAGCGGCGTTGTAGAGGTCGCGGCCGGCGTCATTGTAGAACTTCGCGTCCTTGCCGCGGTATTCGATATCGTCCTGTTCGCGGAGCCGGTCATAGGCGCGGCGCAGGTCGCGAGCGACCCGGTCCCTGGCGTCATCGGGGCCGGGGCCGGCGGGGGGCGGCGGCAGCGCGGAGTCGAAGTCGCCCTGATCGAACTGCGCGGCGTTGCGGGCATGCTCGACCGCCCGGCCCAGGTCGTGAGCGGCGGCGCCCAGCTCCTGGGCGGTCCGCCATTCATCGTTCTTGAGCGCCTTGACCCCGTCGCGATAGATCGACGTCGCCCGCTCGGTCCAGTCGCGGAGCCGCTCCTCGGGCCGGCCTCCCGCCCGGTTGTCGCTACGGAGCCGTCGGAGCAGGTCGTAGGCTTTGCGCAACCCCTCCTCCGGTCCCTTCTCCTCCTTTTTTTTTGCCCTTCGGCGGCGGAGCGGGAGCCCGGTCCTCCGGTGGTGGCGGCGGCAGGACGGCGGCAAGGCCCAGCCCCAGCAGGCTGGTCAGTCCCAGTGAGAACAGCTTGGTGAGCATGTGTCTTCTCCCCAGATTCGGCGAATCGAACGACGCCGGGGCTACCCTGACCCGGCTGCTTGTTCCCTGCCATTGCACGCCCGATGCCAGGGCGGAAACGGACCGATTTCCTTGTGATTTCACGGTTTTCGGGCCTCGTGATGGGCAGGTTTCCCCCACTCGTCCGGGGCCATTCCGCCCATCCCCGGAGCCGAAAACGGTCCCCATGGGCGGATTCCTGGCGGGTTCCCGGCAAGACCAGAGTTGGCGCGGTCCTTGCTCAGGTTCACACTGGAGTTTGGTTTGGAGGTGGGGACGATCGGCGAAATCGGCGCGATTCCTTCGGGATGGGAGGCAATGATCCGAGGCTGGTCCGGGCGCTGGCATTGGCCGTACACGCGACTTCTCAGGTGGCACGTGCCGTTGCGTGTCCAGATGGGGGGCGTGGCGGCCCTGTTCGTCGCGAGCCTGATCTCGCTCTGGACGACCTGGGCGTCGGTCGTCGAGCGCGACACCCGGCGGACCACCGCGCGCGACGTCCTTGAGCGCACCGGAACCACCCTCGTTGAACGCGGGGCGCCGATCCTGATCGAGGCGCCGCGCTGGCCGTATGCGATCAGCCAGCAGGACTGGGACCGACTCGATCACCGGCTCGTCGAGCAGTCGGCCGGGCGCTCCGGGCCTATGAGGGGGTCGAGGGGGGCTATTACCTCCGCGATTTTCACAAGTTCCTGGGTACGGTCCAGCCGGGCCACGCTCCGGCGAAGCCCAAGCCCGCTCCCAGAAAAGGGAGGGCCGCGGGCCGACCGCTCGCGATCGGTCCGCCCCACAAGGAAGCCGACCTGATCGAGACCCAGCTCGAGGCCGCGATCGACGCCCGACGCGTTCTGTTCATCATCCAGGACGTCCCTCCGAGCACCGTGGCCATCCGCACCGCGCCGGTCGTGGTCGACGGCCAGGTGATCGCCGCGACCTGGACCATGAAGCGGCTGATCGATCCCTTGTTTCTGGACCGTTCGATCAGCGGCTATCGACGCGCCGCGGCCCTGGCGCTGGGCGGGATCGCGCTGGCGCTGGTGCTGTTGACCAGCCTGGCCCGGACCGTCCGCCGCCAGTCAATCGAGCGCGACAAGCTCCAGGCCGAGCTCCGGCGCTCCGAGCGCCTGGCCGCGCTCGGTCAGCTTCTGGCGGGGGTCGCGCACGAGATCCGTAATCCGCTGGCGGGCATCCGTTCAACCGTCCAGCTCTGGCAACGGGGGATCGGCCCCGACCCCGAATCGTTCAACGACCTGAAGGCCGAGGTCGACCGGATCGAGCGGATCGTCGCCAGCCTGCTCCAGTTCTCGCGGGCCGACACCAACGACCTGGCGCCGGGCGACCTGAACGCGGTCGTCAACGAGGCCGCCCGCCTGGCCCGGGGGTTGGCCGAGGAGCGCGACATCCGGCTCGAGCTGGCGCTCGACCCTGGCCTTCCCGCCGTGTCGATGAACGCCGACGCCTTGCTCCAGGTCTTCCGCAATTTGACGACCAACGCCATCCAGGCCATGCCCGAAGGGGGCCGGCTGCGGCTCGCGACCCGACGCCTGGAAGGCGTCGGCACCACCAACGGCCAGCGCGGACCGCTGGTCGAGGCCAGCGTGGCCGACACCGGGCCGGGACTCTCGCCGATCCTCCTGAATCACCTGTTCGAGCCGTTCCAGACGACCAAGACCGATGGCACGGGCCTCGGCCTGGCCATCGCCCATGAGATCGCTCTGGCCCATCACGGCACCCTCAGCGCCGAGAACTCGACGGCCGGCCACGGTGCCGTCTTCCGCCTGCACCTCCCGGTCGCCAAGCCCCCCGCCGCGTTCGGAGACGATGATGACACCATCTGATTTCAGCACAGAACCAGCGATTGACTCCGCCCCGGAAACGATCCTGGTGGCCGACGACGACCGGACGATCCGGCGCAACCTGGTCCGGCTCCTCGAAGCCGAGGGTTTCCGCACGCTGGCGGCGGCCGACGGCAACGAGGCGCTCGCCCTGATCCGTTCCGGATCACCCGACGCGGTCCTGCTCGACCTGAAGATGCCGGGGCGCGACGGGCTGGGTGTGCTCGCCGAGCTGGGCGCGGCCCTGGGCGATCTGCCGGTGATCGTCCTGACCGCCTTCGGCGGCTCGGCCGCCGCGATCGAGGCGATGCGCCGCGGAGCGTACGATTATCTCTCCAAGCCGTTCGACCTCGACGAGCTGTTGCTCACCCTTCGCCGGGCCTTGAAGCAACGCTCGCTGGCCACCGAGGTTCGCACCCTGCGCAGCCAGCGCGCCGATGCCGATGATGTCGATGACGACAGCAACGACAGCCAGAATCCCGAGATGGTTGGCCGGAGCCCGGCGATCCGCGCGGTCTTCAAGGCGATCGGCCGGGCGGCGGCGACGGACGAGCCCGTCCTGATCGTGGGCGAGAGCGGCACGGGCAAGGAACTGGTCGCCCAGGCGCTTCATACCCACTCGGCACGCGGAACCAGCCCGTTCATCCGCGTCAACTGCGGGGCCCTGCCCGAGGGACTGATCGAGAGCGAGCTCTTCGGCCACGAGAAGGGCGCGTTCACCGGCGCCGATCGCCAGCGAGCGGGCCGTTTCGAGCGGGCTGCCGGAGGCACGATCTTCCTCGACGAGGTGGGCGAACTGCCGATGTCGGCGCAGGCCAAGCTCCTCCGCGTCCTCCAGCGCCAGGAGTTCGAGCGGGTCGGCGGCACCGAGACCCTGCGCTCGAACGCACGGGTGATCTCGGCCACGCACCGCGACCTGCCGCGCGAGATTGGTGAGGGGCGGTTCCGCGAGGACCTCTTCTATCGCCTCAACGTCGTGCGGATCGAGATCCCCCCGCTCCGCGAACGACCGGAGGACATCGGCCCGCTGGCCGAACAGATCCTCCGCCGGATCGAGCGCAAATACGGCTGGGCCGCCCTGGCCTTGACCCCCGAGGCCCTCGCCGCGATCGAATCGGCCCCCTGGCCCGGAAACGTCCGACAGCTCGAAAACAGCCTCGCCCGCGCCGCCATCGCCGCCCGCGGCCGCGCCATCCTGCCCGATCATCTCGATATCGACATGCACGGGAACGATCGTGAGAATCAGGGCGAGGGGAAATCGTCAACTTCATCCTCATCCTCATCCGCGTCGGCATCGAACCTGGCCGACTTCGCGATCCCCGACGAGCTTCCCCTCCGCGCGCTTCTCGCCGAGGTCGAGCGCCGCGCCATCCAGCGCGCCCTCACCGCCTGCAACGGCAACCGCACCCGGACCGCCGAAAAACTCGGCATCAGCCGGCGACAACTCTTTGATAAAATTCGTGAGTATGACCTGAGGGCGTGATGGGCCGTGTCCTCTCGCTTCGCGTGGCATCGTTCTCTCAGGCTGATGACTCAGAAGCTCAAGACCACGCGACCCGACGCCTTCCGCTTCTCGGCGGTGATTCCCGGCATATCCAGCACGCACCCTGCTCGAACGAGACGCCGCCGGATAGGGAGACCGCCTGCTCGGACGATACCACGACGTACTCGGCGGCCGTGCCGAACGGACGGTAGCCCAGGGCACCAAAACACCAGACGCTCTCACCCACACGCGAGCTGGAAACGTCGTCACTCACCGCATCGATCACGCCGCCTCGTCGCCGGGGGAGGTGAGAAGTCGGCCTGTTTTGCTCTCGGTTCGATCCCTGGGCTCGTTTCTCAAGGAGGCTCGTCGCGATCGCCCGCGATCTCTGGAGTCGAACCGTCCGCATGGATTAAGATCACACTCGCGGTCGGAATTCGACACGCGGTACGTTTAGCGGCCGGTCTCTCCCGCCGGTTCATCACGACACGACACGACGAGAGGAGTTGCGCTCGCAATGACCATTCAGGGCTACGCCGCGAAGGAGCCGAAGGGCAAGCTCGAGCCGTATGCGTTCGACCCGGGACCGCTCGGGCCGGATGAGGTCGAGGTCAAGGTGGCGTGTTGCGGCGTCTGCCACAGCGACATCGCCATGATTGATAACGACTGGGGCATGACCGCGTACCCGATCGTGCCCGGGCACGAGGTTGTGGGCACGATCGCGGCGGTCGGCTCGCAGGTCCGTGACCGGACGATCGGCGAGCGGGTGGGCGTGGGCTGGCATTGCGGCTCGTGCGGCGTTTGCGAGTGGTGTGTGCGGGGTCGGGAGTGCTTGTGCGCCGAGGATCGCCCGACGATCGTGCATCACCATGGCGGCTGGGGCGAGTCGGTCCGCTGCAAGGCGAATTTCGCGATCCCGATTCCCGAGGCGATCGACTCGGCCGAGGCCGCCCCCCTGCTCTGCGCGGGAACGACGGTGTTCACGCCGATGGTCCAGTTCGGTGTCAAGCCGTGGATGAAGACAGCGGTCGTGGGGATTGGCGGGCTGGGGCATATCGCCGTCCAGTTCCTGGCCAAAATGGGGTGCGAGGTCGCGGCGATCTCGTCGAGCCATGACAAGGACGCCGAGACCCGAAAACTGGGAGCGAGCCGGTTCATCGCCACCCGCGGGACCGATGAGCTGAAACGGGCCGCCGGGTCGTTCGACTTCATCCTCTCGACCGTCTCGGCCGATGTCCCCTGGCCCGAGTACCTGGCGGCGCTTCGGCCCCAGGGGCGTCTGGTGCTCTGCGGCCTTCCCGAGTCGGACCTGAAATTGCCGGTCTTCCCGCTCCTGGCCGAGCGATCGGTCTCGGGAGGCATGGCGGGGAGTCCGTCGGATACCACGCTCATGCTCGACTTCGCCGCGCGGACCGGCGTCCGGCCGTTGATCGAGCGGTTCCCGATGACCGAGGTCAACCCGGCTCTCGATCGTGTTCGCTCGGGAAAAGTTCGGTTCCGGGCGGTCCTGGAGGCGTGAGCCCCGACCGGGCGAGCTGTCGACGCGTGAGGGCGCCGATGGTCAGCCCCTGGACCAGGATCGAGAACACGACGACCACGTAGGTGACGACCACGATCACGTCGCGGGCCGTCGCCGACCCTTCCGGACCCTGGGACAGGAGCGACAGGGCCAGGGCCACCGAGATGCCGCCCCGGAGGCCGCCCCAGGTCAGGATGGGCACCATGGTCGGATCGAAAGCAATCCAGCGCCGGAGCATCCAGATCGGAACACTGACCGAGACGAGCCGGGCCATCAGGGCGACCAGGATGGCCAGCAGACCCGCGGTCAGGTACACGGGCTTGAACGGCAGGACCAGCACCTCGATTCCGATCAGGACGAACAGGACGGCGTTGAGGACCTCGTCGATCAGCTCCCAGAAGACGTCGATGTGCATCGTGGTCGTCTCCGACATGGCGTAGCTCCGCCCCTGATTACCGATCAGGAGGCCGGCGACCACCATCGCGATGGGTCCGGAGACATGAAGCGCCTCGGCCGCGGCATAGCCGCCCGCGACCAGGGCAAGCGAAAGCAGGACCTCGACCTGATAATTATCCACCGACTTGAGCATCCGGTAGACCACCCAGCCGATGGCCAGCCCGAAGGCCGCGCCGCCGATCGCCTCCTGGACGAAAAGCGTCGAGAGATGGCCCGCGTCGAGCCCCTTTTCGCCGGTCGCGATCTCGAGCAGTCCGATGAACAGGACCACGCCGACGCCGTCGTTGAAGAGGGACTCGCCCGCGATCTGGACCTCGAGCGGCTCGGGCGCGCCGATCTGCTTGAGCAGGCCGAGCACGGCGATCGGGTCGGTGGGCGAGATCAAGGCGCCGAAGAGCAGGCAGTCGATCAGGCGAAGCGGGATGCCCAGCAAGGCGCAGACGCCCCACATCAGACCCGCCACGATCAAGGTCGAGACCACCACGCCGAACGTGGCCAGGATGGCGATCGGCCAGCGCTGCTCGGCAAGCTCGCCCAGGTGAATGTGCAAGGCGCCGGCGAAGAGCAGGAACCCGAGCATCCCGTGCAAAAGCGCCTGATGAAAATCAAGCTGCTCGACCAGTGCCTTGGCCCGTTGGCCCACTTCCGGGACGATCAGGCCGGTCACGACCACGACCACCGAGAACCCGAGCGTCAGCGCCATCAGGCCGATCGTGTTGGGAAGCTTGAGGAAGCGAAAGTTGAGATAGCTGAACCCCGCCGCCATCACGATCAGGGCCGCGATCAGGTCGAACAGCCGCATGACACCTCCGGGTCGTGTCGATGTTCATCCCGTTTCAAGGATCTGTTGCAATGGCCTGGGCACCGCGTTAAAGGCCGCCTGGTAGGTCTCCTCCAGAGGCACGGCGACGTATCGGCCCGGTTCCAGAAAGAGGGGCATGTCGATCAGCGGATCGCCCACGCTCACGGGCTCGACGAAGGCCCGGACACTCGCACCCGAGTCATAGGCGGCCAGGGTCAGCGGTTTGTCAACCGGGCGCGTGTCGTCTTCGCCGGAGATCTCGGACCAGATCGCGCCATGAATTCCCTGGGGATCGCGCGGAGTCGGAGGCTGAAGGTCGATGATTAAAAGGTGAACCTGGTGGCTGAGGAACTCGACGGCCTTGTGAACGAAGTCGTCGTACGGCTTGCGACCGGACTTATTGCCTCGCGAAACGATCTCGATGATGGCGACCAGTTGGTCGTCCGATGCATGGCGGACGGCCGTGACGCTTTGCTTCCTCCGAAAGAATTCGAGGTCGGTCTCAGCCCTGACCTGGACGCGTGGATCGACCACGAGCATGCCGGCTGTTCCAGGCTCATGCCGCGTTCCACTCCCGTTTCCCGCGGGGCGCGATCTTGGAGAGAGTGCTTCGCCGGGGCCGGAATCCGACCGGGAGGTTCCGCTCGTCTTCAGTGTCAGTACATCGGGCTCGAACCCGGCGCTTTGCGCTTCGGTCAGGGCGTAATACTCCTTCGGCAGCAAGCGTTTGTTCAGAATGTTTGTAAGTTCAACGATCCAGTGTTGATGGAAGTGATGGAAAATCCCAACATCAACGCGCGTCCAGTTATGGATCGGCATCCGTAAACTCCAGGATCGGCAACTTTGTGAATGCTCTCGATTCTCCAATGATAACGCGAAAACGGGCAGATAACGCGAAGACGGGCATTGAATCGATCCCGCGGCCGATTTGAGAGACGACGCGCTACCTCCGCGACGACGACCGCGGCAGGGCGAGCCAGGCGGTGACGACCTTGCCGACCTGTTCGAGGCTGGCGGCGGAGCATTGTTCGGGAAGATCGCCCGAGGTGTGCCAGTGGGGGTAGTCGAAGTCGATGATGTCGATGGCGGGAATGCCGGCGTTGTTCAGCGGCAAGTGGTCGTCGAGCACGGCGCGGCCGACCCGGTTGCGGAAGACGCGGGAGCGGAGGCCGCGGGCGACCGACCAGACTTCCTGGACCAGTCGGGGGGCGAAGTCGAGGCTGTGCGGCTCCTGGTCGATCGCCAGGTCCTTGTCGCCGATCATGTCCAGCACCAGGGCGGCGACGTAACGCGGCCCGTTGCGCCGGTTCTCGGTCTGCTCGACGTAGAGCCGGGCGAATTCCTTCGAGCCCAGAAAGAACTCGCCGTCGCGGCCGTAGATCAACTCCTCGCCGTCGAACAGGACGAGGTCAACCCCCCACGGTGTCGGCAGGGCGCTGAGGTGATGGGCGATCTCCATCAGGAGCGCGACGCCCGAGGCGCCGTCATTGGCGCCGATGAACGGGATCTTGCGGCGGGCGGGGTCCGGATCTTCATCCGGGAACGGACGGGTGTCGTAATGGACGCCGAGCAGGACGCGCTGGGTCCGCTCGGGATGCCACGAGCCGATCAGGTTGACCATCTCGACCCGCTGGCCGCTGAGGGGATCGGGTGTGTGGAACTTCTGTTCGCGAAGAGTGGCGCCGAACCGGGTGAAGTGCTGGGCGACCATCTGGCGTTGCCGCGTGTTGGCCGCCGAGCTCGCCGGCCGAGGGCCGATCGCGCAGATCTGTTTCAGGTAGCCGTAAGCCCGCGCGCCGTCGATCGCCGCCGGCGCCAGGGCCGCCGCGGCCTCGGCCCGGTTCGATCGAATTCGTTGCACCAGCGGCACCCCCAGCGCCAGGAGGACGACGACGAACACGGGGCCGCCCCAGAACTTCAAGGCCCTCGCATGCAATAGCGGTCCGCGCTCCGGCATCGTCTCGGCTCCTCCCGCCCGCATCCTCGCGTCTCGATCATGTCTCACCTCCCGCATCGTAACCACTCGGGACGCTTTCGGGTAGGCTGGCTGGGCGATCGATCGAGCGTGAGCCGGACCGTCAGCCGCGATAATGATCGATATACTGGAACGTGGCTCCGGGTTTGAGCAGCGCGATGCCTCCGGGCAGGAATTCGATCGTGGTGACGCCCGCGTTTCGCTCGACGCGAAACAAGGCCTTGTCGTACCCCTCGTGGTGCAATCGGTACGATTTGCCATCGGTCTCGAGCGTGAGCGGCCCCTCGGGGCGATCGAGCATCCCGCTGATCCGGAGCACGACCGGTCGGGTCGGGGCCGTTGTTCGGAGATCGTCGGCCACCGCGCCCACCCGGAATCGCGCGATGCCGTCAAGCTTCAGGTGATATTGCTGGGTCCGCGGGTCGTACGCCTCGATCCGGCCGTCCGCGGGTCCACAGCCGCGGAGGAAGACCAGGGTGACCGGCGGTTTCGTTGGCTCCGCGTTGAGCACGACGGTCCAGGTTGTCAGGATGAGGATGAACGCCACTTCCGCCTCCGCGCGCGGCCGGGTTGATGGAAGGTGATTGTACCAGTCGAGCCATGGTCGAGGCACGCGCGGGCCCGGACCTCGACCATGCGAGCCGCCCTACCTTACCGGCGTTGCTGTCGATTCGCAGCCGCCGGGACGGTCAACGCGGAGGTCGTCCATTCCTTGAGCAGGCTGAGAATCGCCGGTTTGTTCTCGTTCCAGGTCGGCTCGATCTGGCTCTCGGGGAGGATGAACCCGCCTCCCGAGTCGTCCTGGGGACGCAGCTCGACGGTGAAGGGAGGCACCTTGTTCTCGGTGACCTTCCAGACCCAGTCGGTCGTGTCGCCGTTGGTGATGTAGAGCGACGAGGCCTGCTCGGGCGTGTAGTCCACCCCCCCCGCCGCCTTGATCTGGTCGCGGTACTTCAACGCCATCCGGCGCAGGTCATCCGAGCCGGGAGCGGTCTCTTCGGTGTAACCCCACGGATAAAGGATTAACTGTGAGTAACTGTGATAGGTGATCAATCCGGCCAGTCGATCCATCCGGTTCGGTCCGACCACGAGGTCGCGGATCGCTCGGGTCTCGGGCTCGGAAAAGGCCGATGGGCCGTGGTAGATCTCGGAGCTGGTGTCGGAGCTTGACCCCGGGGGCTTGCCCCAGTCGGGGCCGCCGTAATTCCGGTTCAGGTCGACCCCGAGCGTTCCGTCGCCGTTGTCCCGCAGGTTCTTGCGCCACATCCGGTCATTCATTACGGTGTATTGATGACCATCCGGGTTGAGCATGGGGATGATCCAGATCCGCGACGAACCGATCAGCGCCGCGATATCGGTATTCCGGTCCGGGTTCTCGATCAACTCCCGGGCCAGCATCATGGGGACCTCGACCGAGATCCACTCCCGGGCGTGATGGCAGCCCAGGATGAGGACCTGGGGCGGGTTCGCGCCGTTGTTCTGAGCCTGGAAGGTCCCGATCTCGATGGCGAGGATCGTGCGGCCCTGAACGGACCGTCCCAGGTCGTGCAGCCTGGCGCGATCGGGGTGGTTCGTGGCCATCGCCTTGAGCTCGTCCTGGACCTCCTGATAGGTATGGTAGGCCCCGGCGTTTCGCGCGGTTCGTGACTCGGTGAGCGCCTGGGCGACCCGCTGGTTGAGGTCATCCCTGGGGGTGACCGCGATGTTGCTGGCCTTCAGGCGGCGGACCTCGCCCTCGGTGGCCCGGACAAGGGCGTTGCGGGTCCTGGCGTCAAACTCGATGAGGTCGAGGCCGGCCGCGAGGATATCGGCCTTCTGTTCGTCGTTCCGCCACTGGAGGTGATGGAAGCCGTGGACGAAGTCGGACTGTTCGGCATACGTGACTTGCAGTCCACGCCGGCGGAGGTCCTGGACCGTGTCCTGATCGCCGCGGATGAGCGCGTAATCTTCGCCGGCCTGGTCCTTCCCCGTGACCTCGGGCGCCGGCGCCGCGGCCGTCAGGGTCGCACGGTCGGCGCCGCGGGCGGATTTGACCTTGAGCCAGCGCGGGGGATCGGCCCCGAACGCGATGTTGGGGAGCAAGGCGAGCCACAGGCCGCAGGAGCGAAGCCAATGCGCTGATGCAGACGACATAAAAAGAGGTCCTTGTTCGGAAGGCCGGGGGGATAAGCCATCACACGCGGACGGGTCGAATGGGCCCGCGCCCGTCCATCGGAGGTCCGTGGACGGGCGCGGGCCGATCTGGTCGATCAATGGGAGTTTCCCAGGAACGAGATATCGAGCGTCCCGTTGGAAACGCAACGTCCTCGCAGCGCGTCGATCGGCCGCGCGTTTCTTGAGCAGGTAATCCTTGATCTCGGTGTAGGACGCGCCGGGTAGCGCGCCATGGTCAACGCGGCCGAGCCCGCGACGTGCGGGGTGGCCATCGAGGTGCCACTGAACGTGCAGTCGTAGTCGTTGTGGGGGACGGTGCTCAGGATATTGACCCCGGGGGCGCCGATATCGACCGAGGTCTTGCCCCACTCGCTGAAACTCGCCTTGCCGTCCGTCATGTCGATCGCCGCGACGGCGATGATGTTCTTGAGCGGGTAGGACGACGGATATCGGCCGTAGGTGCTGGGATTGTCGTTGTCGCCGCCGTTATTGTTGGGCCTGAGGGCGAAATTGCCGGCCGCGGCGAGGAACAGGACCTTATTATCGTCGGCGCGCTGGATCGCGGCTTCGAGGTCGGGATCGTCTTCGGGCCAGAACCAACTGTTGCTCAGAACCTTGGCGCCGTTGTCCACGGCGAAGTCGATGGCCTTGATGGCGTTGACGACATCGCCCGAGCCACCGGCGTCGAGCCAGCGGACCGCCATGATCTTGACCTTCCAGTTGACTCCAACCACGCCGGTGTGATTGTTGCCGACCGCGCCGACGGTGCCCGAGCAATGGGTGCCGTGACTGTTCATGTCCATCGGGTCGTCGTCGTTCTCGACGAAGTCGTAGCCGTGTTTTCCGTTGGAATCGCTCCAGATGTTGGCCTTGAGGTCTTCATGCGTGTAGTCGACCCCGGTGTCGATGACGGCAACCACGACGTTGCTATCGTGAATCTGTCCCCAGGCGATGGGGGCGTGGATGTTCTTCATTCCCCAGAGACCGTTGCCGCTATCGCACAGGCTGGTCCAGCCGGGATCGTCGGTGGGCGGGCTGGAAGACGGCGGGTTGCCATTGCGGGGCGGCCCCTGGGTGGTCGGCGGAATCGCCTTGATCAGGAACATCGGGGTGGCGTACCGGACCGTCGCGGTGTTCTCCAGCTTGCCGGCGAGGCCCGCGTCGATCTCCCTGGTCAGCGGTTCGACGACCAGGAACGAGCCCTTCGAGTAGTCCTCGACGAGCCTCACTCCCAGGTTCCTGAGGTCCTGCTCCGTCGGTTTCCGGTCGGCCGCATAGCTCAACTTCAGACGTTTTACGGGTAAGTAGTTGGCCGGAACCTCGGCCATCATGGTGCGCACCGACGCGCTCGCCCGGAACCGTTCCATGCGGGTTGGCGGCACGGCGATCACCGGATTGCCCATGAGATCGGCTCCCCGGAGCACGCCTCCGGCATCCCTGATCGCCTGGAGCGCGGGCGAGAGCTTCGAGGGCGCTTCGGCGACCAGCGGCCTCCGGTTGTGAAGCTCGATCGAGACGAGCTGGTCCTCGCCGCGAGAGGGCTCCGAAAGAAGGGTACCGCACAGGGCGGTCGCGAACAAACCGAGAACGACAGACCTGAACATGATATTGATCCTATGGTGAAGATGTGAAATTCGCGAAGTTTGTCAACGACAACATCCAGGCCGAGGTACGGACTCAGCCGCGACATCCGGGGATGTCGTAGGGGGGCACGACCCGCCCTACCATGGTCGAAACGAACTTCTCACGGCGATGATCCGCCGTTAACGACTTCATATCGCGAGACATGGGTTTCCATTTCCGATCAATGTATCATTGACAATTGACGGAAATGGATGCGTGGTTCGCGGTCGGGTGGCCCGATCCTCCGCGAGCGCGAGCGACGACTTCCTCAGGAATCAGGGGGCTGGATCGCCTTGAACGGGAACAGCGGAGCGGCGTAATCGATGCGCGCGTCCGTCTCCAGGTGCTCCGCGAGCCGGGCGTCAACCTGCCCGCTGACGGGCTCGACGACCAGGAACCGCCCCTTCTGGTAGTCCTCGATAAGCCTCAACCCCAGCTTCCGCAGGTCGCCTTCGGTCGGCTTGTGGTCGGCCTTGTAACTCAGCTTGAGCCGGCGAACGGGTTGCCAGTCGTGTGGGACCTCGGTGTTGATCGACCGCACCGCGCGGCTCTTGCGGAGCTGCTCGACACGTTCGGTCGGAACCGAGATCACCGCTTTTCCCGAGGCGTCGTACCCCTTCAGCACGCCGCCCGAATCCCTGGTGGCGAGCAGAGCGGGAGCGAGCTTTCGGGCACCCTCCGCCGCGATCTCGCTTCGGCCGTGCAGCTCGACCAGGAACAGACGGTCGTCACTGCCCCGGCTCTGCAGGGCGGCACACGGAGGTGAAAAGGGCGGCCAGGCCGGCGGCCTTTCGGAACATCGCTTGGCCCTCCGTTTCGGAGTCTGGTGCGAGGCGTTTCCCGGATACCACGAAGGGCGCCCTGCGACCGCGGGACGAACCACGGTCGCAGAGCGGATCATCGGTCATGACCCAGACTCAGACCACGAGGAGAGATTTCGTGGTTGACATCCGGTCACTGGTCGCTGCCCGTGGCGGCACCCTTGTCGGCCGTGAGCTTCGCGGCGGACGAGATGAACGAGCTTGCCCGGACGGCCGAGCAGATGCCCTTCGGATGTCCCGAATTGTGATCATAGCCTTGAATGCCGTCAAACGTGGTGCCATTGGCCCCGACCACGATCGAGTAGTCGAGCGACCAGACGGGACTGACGTCCTGGAACGAGAACACGGCGCGGTTGCCGTTCTGGAACCAGCGTCCCTGATGGCCACCGCCCACCCATGTGCCATCGCTATTAAAGCTGACCTGGAAGCTTCCCTCGACGCCATTATCCCAGCGCACCCGGACCGTCCAGGTGGCACTCTGGAACGCTCGCTCGACCGAGGAGGTCATCTCATTGCTCGCCGATTCACTTTCACGCTGGGCCGAGGCCTGGTTGACCGCGAATCCCAATCCAAACAGCGCGAACGCGAACAGGATACCTGCAAACAGCTTGGGTCTCATCGCATGGACTCCTCTGAACTCAAGATGGGGGGGAAAGTCCGTACAAATGGCGCGGCCAGCCGGGTCGCCCCGGTTAACTGATCGGCTATGCCGAATTAAACCGCACGTTTTCGTACCCCAGCGAATTTGACCAAAGATAGCCGGGAATAGCAAATACTTTTTTTTGCCTGAGGCTGATTTTTTCGAGATTCCTATCATAGCCGGAGTAAAGGATCGTAAATGGATAGATAATCTATTAAATCGAAATGTGCGGATTGTCAACATATCAAATTGAAATTGCTATTAAGGAGGCATTCGGCCGACCCCCGCGCACCTCGATTCGATACCGTCCGGGTTCCGAAATGGGAACGAATCCGGGCTGCGGACTCCCGATCCGCCGAACGCGACGCGTAAGATAAGGAGGTCTCCCCGGTCTGGCTTGACGAGACCGCCGCGATCGGAAAGGGATCAGGGCTCGAGGGTGGCCATGTCTTCGCGTGACTTCAGGTGGATCGTGATCGGGTTCGGGTTCGGCGCTGTCCTGGGGCTGGCCGTGCTGCCGGCGGTTCCGGGATCGCCACGGATTTGTGCGCAGACATTGATACCATCGATCCATTCGAAAGACGTGCCGGTGATCCCTCCCGACCTGGACCGGGGCATCGAGCTGTACCGTTCGCTCGACCGGCTCACGTTCCAGGGGTGGCTCGCGGGGACAAGAGCGTTGATCTACCTGCGTGAGTCGGGGGGGATCACGCAGGTCATGGTCCGACGACGGTCGGACGGGCCCGCCGAGCGACTGATGGGAATCGGGTGGCCGATCGACGCGATCCGCCCCCATCCGACCCGCGACCGGCTCGTCCTGGCGTTCGATCCGGGAGTGAGCGGGAACGATCAGTTGTTCCTGCGCGACCTGGCGACGGGCCAGACGCAGCCATTCACCAACTCGTACTGGCGGAATACGAACCTGCTCTGGTCGCCGCGCGGCCATCTTCTCGCGTTCACGAGCAACGTGCGCGATGGCAAGGATCAGGACCTTTACGTGGTCGATCCGCCGGACCCGGGCACCGGGCATCGGATCAAGACGGTATCGGGTCGTTGCCTGGCGCAGGACTGGTCGGCCGACGAGCGACGGCTGGCGGCCCTGGAGCTTCGCCCCGACGGGAGCGACGGGGGAGTTCACCTGATCGACCCGGTTTCCCGACGAATCGAGACGTTACCCCCACATCCTGACGAGGCCGCCCGGCGCACGATGGTCCGCTGGTCGCGCGATGCGCGAGCCCTCTACTGGCTCACGACCCGCGGTTCGGAGTTCCGGCGGCTGGCCCGGTACGACCTGTCGACGAAGCAAGAGGTCTTCCTGAGTCCACCGATCCCCCACGATGTCGACGAGTATGCGCTCTCCGGCGACGGCAAGAACCTGGTCGTGGTGTTGAACGTGGACGGCCGATCGCGACTGCTGGTGGTCGACGCGCTCACGGGGGCCCTTCGACTGCGCCTCGGATTCCCTGGGGATTGATCACGGATGTCACCTTCCGGGGCCGGAGCCAGGAGTTCGCCTACACCTGGCGCTCGCAACAGTGGCCGGCGTCGCTCTTCTCATACGACCTGGCGACCCGTTGGCAGACCGAATGGGCCAGGCCCCGCGCGGCGAGCGATCAGGCCGGCAACGGGGCCGATCCCGACCTGATCCGGTACCCTTCCTTCGACGGCCGATCGATCCCGGCCTTCGTGCGCCGACCCGCGCGAGCTTCGAGGGGCCTCACCCGGTCCTGATCGATCTGGAGCGTGATGGGGACGCTCGGGCGGAATCCCAGGCCCGCCCGGTCTTCGCGGCGCTCGACGATTACCTCGGCGAGGAACTTGGAATCGCCCTGATCGCGCCCAACGTCCGGGGCTCGACCGGATTTGGGCGGACCTTCGCGCGGCTCGACGACGGCCGGCGTCGCGAGGATGCCGTGCGCGACGTGGTGGCGCTCCTGGACTGGATCGACACCCAGCCCGATCTCGATCCCCGGCGGGTCGCGATCCGGGGCAGCGCGTACGGCGGCTATCTCGCCCTCGCGTCGATGGCCCTGGCCGGCCCTCGGATCAGGGCGGGCATCGACATCGCGGGAATTTCTCATTTCGAGACGCTCTTGCAGGACTCGCCGCTTCCCGACCGCGACGGCCGACGCGCCGAGTTCGGCGACGAGCGCGACCCGGAGACGATCGAGTTCTTCCGATCGATCTCCCCCCTGGCCCGCGCCGCCAAGATCCGCTCCCCTTTGCTGGTGATCCACGGCATCAACGACCCGCGCGTCCCGGTCGGTGAGTCGACGCGGATCAGCGCCGCGGTGCGCGACAACGATATCCCCGTCTGGTCGATCTTTTTCGACGGTGAGGGTCATGTTATTCAAAAACGCGAACATAGGATCTACGCCGAGGACGCGCAGGTCCTGTTCCTCAAGGAGTTCCTGATCGGAGAGGAATGAACGCGAGACGCTGGAGCCGAGCTCGATACCGTGATACCGTGTACGAGGAGGGAAGAGCACCGGGTTCACGGGTCACCAAGGGCTGATGGATTGGCGGATTCCCATTCTTCCGCTCTTTTGCGATTCGTTCATTTTCCGTCGTTCCTCCGAGACTGGAAGCGTCTCGGTCTCGGAGATGAGGCCTTACGAGCCCTGGAGCTGGAGTTGATCGGATCACCGGAGAAGGCTCCGGTGATCGAGCATTCAGGCGGTCTCAGAAAGTTACGATTTGCCCCACCCGGCGCACGACGGGGTAAGAGTGGCTCGTTCCGGGTCGGTTACGCTTATTTCCCGGTGAACGGAACGGTGGCTCTCTTCGTGGTTTTCGGCAAGAGCGAGCGGGCCAACCTCACCACATCCGACCTTCGTGCCATTGCGAGCGCACTCCGAGACTTCGAGGCCGAGTTACGAGGTCAGCTTGAGCAGCGCTGATCGATGGAGGGAGTAGGAGTATACGATGGCAGCTTCCCGGAACAAAACCGACCCATGCCCGAGTCATTCTGGCGCGAACGGCGTGGGAGACCTCGTTACCGCGGCCGGATCGAGGATTGTCGCGGCCATTCAAGAGGCGACGAGCCTGCTGCGATCGGAAGGTTTGGGAAGCACCCAGCTCACCGTCCGCGCCTACGAGGTCACACCCCCACCGTGTGCCTATCTTCCCGCGGACGTCAAGCGCGTGAGGGAGTTGCTGGGGGTGAGTCAGACGATACTCGCCGCTTTCCTGGGAGTGAATGTCAACACGGTGCGGTCCTGGGAACAGGGTAAACGGCAACCTCAGCCAATGGCATGTCGCTTCCTCGCCGAAATCGAGTCCAACCCGACGTATTGGCGGCGGCGAATGGTGCCATCCTCGGAATAGCTCGGTCCAGGCCAGGGAGAGATCGACTTGCCCACATTTGATCAAACCAAACGGATTTCCGGTCTCATTGAAACGCGGATTATCCGGCTTCCGTCAACCTCGGATAATCCCGCAACAGCCGTTCGAGCCGCTCCATGGGCAACCCGACGACATTCGAGAAGCTGCCGGTGATGATCCGCACGAACGGGTCGTCGCCGCCTTCCTCGTCCTGGATGCCGTAGGCGCCGGCCTTGCCCTGCCAGTGGCCGGTGTCGAGATAAGCGGCGCGCTCGCGGTCGCTCAGAACGCGGAACCAGACGACGCTTCGCTCGACGGCGCCAACCCATTCGCCGCTGTTGCCGTCGCCGTCGCTGTCGCGGTCGCGATAGAGGCAAAGGCCGGTCAGGACGTCGCTCGCGCGCCCTTCCTGGAGCCGGATCATGGCCTCGGCCCCGGCGCGGTCGGCGGGCTTGTTGAGGATCTGGCCATCGATGGCGCAGACCGTGTCGGCCGCCAGGACCAGCCGGCCGGGAAACCTGCGACCGACCGACACGGCCTTCGACCAGGCCAGGCGCGTCACGTACGCCTCGGGCGGCGTTCCCGGCTCGGGCTCGGGCTCGTCCACGTTTGATGGAACGACCTCGATCGCGTAACCCGCCGCTTCGAGCAGTTGTCGGCGTCTCGGCGAGGCGCTGGCGAGGATCAGGCGATCGGTCATGGGCGCCATGGCTCTTCGTCGTGTCGGGTTGCGCGGGACGGCCCTCCGGTTCCGGGCGACCGATCGTAGCGTCATCGCGCCCTTGCGAACAAGGCGGAAATGGGCACCCTGGGAATGTTGGTCTCCTGCTCGATTGGACCTCGCCGCGCCGCGCCGCGATCCGGCCCCGCCCGCCTCCCGAGGAGATCTCGCCGATGCGTCTCGTCTCTGGTCTTGTCGTCCTGCTGGGACTGGCGGTCGGTCATCAGGCGCTCCTGGCGGCACCCCCCGATCGCGAGATTCCGATCCCCCCTGCCCGATCGCCCGCCGAGTCGCTCAAGGCGATCCAGGTCCGGCCGGGGTTCACGGTCGAGCTCGTCGCGTCCGAGCCCCTGGTCGCCGACCCGATCGCCTTCGACTGGGGGGCCGACGCCACGCTCTGGGTCGTCGAGATGGGCGATTACCCCATGGGGACCGACGGTAAGGGGAAGCCGGGCGGACGCGTTCTGACCCTGAAGGACGACGACGGCGACGGCCGGTACGACCGGGCGACCACGTTTCTCGACGGACTGGGATTTCCGACCGGCCTGCTCCCCTGGCGCAACGGACTGATCGTCGCCTGCGCGCCGAGATCTTCTACGCCGAGGACACCGACCACGACGGTCGGGCCGATCGACGCGAGGTCCTGTTCACCGGGTTCCGCGAGGGGAACCAGCAGCACCGGCTCAACGGGTTCGAGCTCGGCCTCGACGGCTGGGTGTACGGCGCCAATGGCGACAGCGGGGGCCTGATCACCTCGGTCAAGACCGGGGCCAGGACCGACATCAACGGCCGCGACTTCCGGTTCCGCCCCGACGACGGCCGGTTCGAGGCCGAGAGCGGCCGGACCCAGTACGGCCGGCACCGCGACGACTGGGGCCGATGGTTCGGCAACAACAACCCGAATCTCGCCTGGCACGTCGTGCTCGCGGAGGCGTCCATCAGGCGCAACCCGCGGTTCGCCCCGCCCGACCCGCGGAAGATGCTCGAATCGGACAACCGGCTCTACCCGGTTAGCACCACCCTGGCCCGGTTCAACACGCCGGGCGCTGTGAACCGGGTGACCTCGGCCAACAGTGCGACGCCCTATCGCGACGACCTGTTCGGTCCCGAGTTCTCCTCAAGCCTGTTCGTGAGCGAGCCGGTGCATAACCTGGTCCACCGGATGGTGCTCGAACCCGAGGGGCCGAGCCTGATCGGCCATCGATCGGCCGACGAGCGGGACCGCGAGTTCCTGGCCTCGGCCGACAACTGGTTCCGGCCCACGATGCTCCGGACCGGACCCGACGGTGCGCTCTGGATCGCGGATATGTACCGCGCGGTGATCGAGCATCCGGAGTGGATTCCCGACGACTGGGAAGCGAAGCTTGACCTCCGCGCCGGCAGCGACATGGGACGGATCTACCGGGTCTATCCGACCGGCAAGAAACCGCGTCCGATCCGTCGGCTCGACACGCTCGACACGACCGGGCTGGTCGCGGCGATGGAGAGCACCAGCGGCTGGGAACGCGACACGGCGCAGCGGCTCCTGGTCGAGCGCGGCGACAAGGCCGCGGTGCCGATTCTGGAAGCGATCGCCCGCCACAGCGCTCGCCCCAGAACGCGGTGCAGGCGCTCTGGACGCTCGAAAACCTGGGCGCACTGACGTTCGATCCGCTGAAAACCGTCCTGGCTGATCCCGATCCCCAGGTCCGGCGCAACGCCCTGGCCGCCGGCGAAAACCTGCTGGGCGGGTCGCGGACGGTCCCCGCGGAGGTCGCGCGTGAGCTGACGAAATTGGCGGACGATCGCGATGCCGAGGTCCGGTTCCAGCTCGCCCTGACGCTGGGCGCGTGGAACGATTCCCAGGCCGGGCACCTGCTCGCGCATCTGATGCGCCGCGACGGGAGCGACCGATGGTTCCGCGCGGCCTTGCTGAGCTCGGCCCCGACGCATCTCGTGACGCTGGTCTCGGAACTCTTCGCGGACACGCGGACCGAACCGCCGACGTCGTTCGTCGAGCCGCTGTTCGCGCTGGCGGGCGGGCTCGAAGCCAGGGACCAGCCGGCGCGAGCGTCGTTGATCGCCGCCCTGAACCGCCCGGCGGGCTCGGGCGGGACGTTCGCTCCCTGGCAATTCTCGGCCCTGGCGGGCTGGCTCGACGCGCGCCGCGGAGGGACTGAGGCGGAAGCCCAGGTCGCGACCTTCGCCGCGATCTTCCAGGCGGCGCGGAAGCTCGCCGCGGAAGAATCCGCGAGCGAGGACGACCGGGTTCGCGCGACCCTGCTCCTGGGCCGCGATCCCGCGCATTTCCAGGAGGATCGCGATCACCTGGCCGCGCTGTTGCGCCGACAGGTGCCGGCAACGGTGCAGCAAGCCGCCATCAACGCGCTGGGGCGGAGCGATGAGCGTCGGTCGGCCGAGCTTTTGCTCTCGGCCTGGCGGGGATACTCGCCCGGCCTCCGGTCGGCCGTGCTCGACACGCTATTGAGCCGGTCGGGGGGGACGTCGGTCCTGCTCGCCTCCCTCGAAGATAGCTGCACGCCCCCCGGCGAGATCGATCCCGCGCATCGCAAGCGGCTCCTGAACCACCGCGACCGAGCCTTCCGCGAGCGGGCCGAGGCGGTCTTCGATCAGGACGAGGCTCCGTCGTCGCCCTCACGCCAGACCGTCGTCGACGCCTTTCGCCCCGCCTTGAAGCGGCAGGGCGATCCGACGGCCGGCGCCCGGACCTTCCAGAAAGTCTGCGCCGGCTGTCACCGCCTGGGTAATACCGGTAGCGAGGTCGGCCCCGACATCACCACCCTCGAGGACAGGTCGCCCGAGGCGCTTCTGGTCGCGATCCTCGACCCGAACCGGGCGGTCGAGGCCAGGTACACGAGCTTCAACATCGCCCTGAACGACGGCCGGGTTCTGACCGGCCTGATCGCCAGCGAGACCGCGACCGCCGTCACGCTCCGGCGCCAGGAAGGGAAGGAGGATACCCTCCTGCGAACCGAGATCGAGGCGATCGCCGGCTCGGGACAATCGATGATGCCCGAGGGGCTGGAGAAAGATCTCACCCCCGCCGATTTCGCCGATCTGGTCGCTTATCTCAGAGCAGTCAGCCCGCGGTAGCTTTGCCCCTAAACCCCCATCTGACCATAAGCCGGTCGGCGTGACCACAAACCGATCGCCGACCTTGATCATTTTCTGCTGGAACAACAGGCACGCCCCGCGCATGATGTACATACGAACTCACTGCGCCGTAAAAAGGGTGGGTGAAATGCCAAGTCCAAGACGATAAAGAAGAGATGGCAGCGTTTTCCCGCCACCGAAGGTGGGAATGCCCAAAGGCAAGTGTCGCATCGCTCGGGGTAAGGTTATGCCGGATAACACGCTGTATTTTGGGGACAATCTTGATGTTCTGCTCCAGCATATCAAGTCCGAGTCGGTCGATCTTGTCTATCTCGACCCACCGTTCAACTCTAACGCCGATTACAATGTGCTGTTCGCGGAACAAGACGGATCAAGAGCGGCCGCGCAAATCAAGGCGTTTGGTGATACTTGGCGATGGGATCAAGTTTCGGCGCTGGCATATCACGATATCGTGGAAAGCGGTCCGTCGCGAGTTTCTCAGGCAATGCAGGCGTTTCGTACGCTTCTTGGCGAGTCCAATATGCTCGCTTACCTGGCGATGATGGCCCCTCGTTTGGTTGCGTTGCACCGTGCCTTGAAGCCGACCGGGAGCATTTATCTTCATTGCGATACCACAGCCAGTCACTATCTAAGACTGCTGATGGATGCAATCTTCGGTCCAGGTAACTTCCAGAACGAGATCATCTGGAAGCGTACGAGTTCCCACAGCGGTTCGCGACGGTTCGGACCGATCCACGACACACTGTTTTTTTACAGCAAAAGTCCGAAATATATTTGGAATAACCAATACTCAAGCATGACAACGAACCGCATGACGCGGCACGACCTCGTAGCCGATGCCGACGGACGATTGTTCCGCACTTCGGATCTCACGGGCTCCGGGACGCGAAATGGTAATTCTGGAAAGCCCTGGCGCGGCTACGACCCCACATCGAGAGGGAGGCACTGGGGCATCCCAAGGGAACTCTCTCGGGCGCTCAATGTCGAGGGATTACCGATTCATGAGAGGCTCGATGCCATCGATACTGCCGGACTCGTTTATTATCCCGACGGCGACGGCCTACCCAGATATAAAGTTTACGTCGAGGACGATCTAGGGATGACGTTCGGTTCCGTTTGGGCAGATATTCCACCCATCAATTCCCAGGCCCAAGAACGACTCGGCTATCCCACCCAAAAGCCCGAAGCGCTACTAGATCGGATCATCAGGACAAGTAGCAATGGGGGGGATATTATTCTGGACCCATTCTGTGGGTGTGGGACTACGATTGCCGTCGCTCAACGCCTGGGTCGTAATTGGATCGGGATCGACGTCACGCATTTAGCGATCAGCCTCATCAAGTCCCGGCTTCATGACACCTATGGGGAATCGATCTCCAAGACTTACCGGGTTGTCGGAGAACCGGTCTCACTACCTGATGCCGAGACGTTGGCGCACACGGATCGCTATCAGTTCCAATATTGGGCGTAGGGTTGGTCGGGGCACGCCCCGTTGCGTCTGATCAAAAGAAAGGGGCCGATAAGGGAGTCGATGGACGCCTCTTCTTCCATGACGATGTCGCGTCGGGGGCAACGAAGCAGATTATCTTCTCGGTCAAGTCTGGACACCTGAAGGCCGACGACGTACGGGCTCTCGGCCATGTGATCGACCGCGAGAACGCTCAGATTGGAGTTCTGATCACGCTCGAGAAGCCGAGCAATCTTATGCGGGCTGATGCTGCTGGAGCAGGAATCTACAGTTCGCCGTGGGGCACCAAACACCCGCGATTGCAAATCCTGACCGTTGAGGATTTGCTTGACGGCAAAGCTGCGGTGAACATGCCGCCGAGTGGCGACATACGGACGTTCAGGAAGGCTCCTAAAGCAAAGAACCGGGAAAGAGCGGACTACTCAACCTTGCCGTTTGGGGAACCGACTACCGTTACTCAGCAGCCGCTCATTGACTTCGACATGGCACCTGAATAATTTGGTGTAGATATCTATTGATGCTGCTAATTTTCTGTCAAATCCAACCCCAGCAGCCGCCCCTAAGTAAAGGGTGGGCTGCTGGGGTTTTGCTGATTCAGCACTTTGGGAATTCTCTGTCCCTTTGATTGTGTTCGGATCGAACGAATAATCAAGATTAAGGAGTAAATTTTCATTGTATTTCGGGTGCGCTCGCTGAACGTGCCGATAGAAAGCATGCTAATCATCATACCCAACCGTTACACAACGTGAGTCAAAGCCCGATCCGCAAACCGTGGGTCCGACCCTGGTCGGACCTGCTCGAACTCCGACAGGCATTCGCTCAGGAACTGGAAAGTGAATCCTCGCGCGGCCTTCCAAGCCCCCGGCGGGACCTCGCACCAACGCACTCGTGTTCTTGAGTGCCGATATTTTCAGTCACAAATCATGAAGATCTTACCCAGATCCCGCCGATACCCCAGATTGGACGGTGACGCCGCCGTCCCGCGTTCCGAAACGCGCCACGCACAATGACCGGAACCTGCGGGTTGACCGCCTGGAACTTACGAACGGACCAACGAGGCCAACGCCATGATCGCCACCCTTGACGCGCTCGACATCACGAGCCCACAAGAGAACACGATTGAGTCCGAAGCACCCGCCCCGCGCAGGCGCGGCGGCGGACCGAAAACCGAGGAAGGCAAGAACGCCTCGCGACGCAACTCGCTGAAACACAGCCTGCGCTCCACGCTCATCCTCCCGGACGAGCTTCAATCGGCCTATGTGGAACTCAAAACCGCGTACTTCGCGGAATTGAAGCCCGTCGGACGGGTCGAGGAACAGCTGGTCGGCCGACTGGCGTTCACCTCGGTCCAGCTTGACCGATCGGCCGATCTGGCCATCGCCAATCTCCGACGCGTGATCGAACGCGCCGAGAACTTCTGGGACGTCGATCAACGCGCCCAGGCCGATGACCTGGGAAAACGCCTCAAAAACGACCCCGAGCGCATCGCGCACCGGCTCGAGCGAAGCACGCAGGGCGCCGACTGGCTCATTGACCGCTGGGAAGGACTCGCCGACGCGCTCGAATCCCGGGGCCAGTGGGACGACGCCCAGCGCAACCTGGCGTTCGACCTGCTGGGGACGTCCCCGATCCTCCGCGACGGTCACGCCCGGGTCCCCGCGGCCGTTGACCGCGACGGCCTGATGAACCTGGTCAAGGACGAGGTCGGACGACTGGCGGACGAGCAGCGAACCACCCTGAGCCCGCTCGATACGCATGAACAGGATCTCGCCTGTTGCGGGATGCCCGTCGAGCCCGACGCCGAGACGAAGCGGCTTCGCAAGTACGAGTCGGACCTGAGCCGCGAATGGCGCTGGGCGTACGAACAATTGTTCAAACTGCGTTCCGATCCGTCGCGTCTGACGAGGGTCGAGGCGCACCTGTCGAAGTTTCCGCTGCCCGCGATGGAGAATCCGGCTCCGGAGTCCGTCGCGGAGTCACAGACAAATGTCGTCGCGCCGTTGAATGTCGCCGTGGTGGAAGATGACGAGGGGATGATCTGGTCGAATCCGGGCGCCCTGGCCAATGCGCTGGCGGAGCTGGAGACGCTGTCGGAGGAAGAGGACGAGGAGGAAGTACCGGCGTCGGCGCCGGTTCCGACTCCGGTTCCGGTCTCGACCCCGATCGTGGCGCACCCGGCGGCCCCGAGGTTCGTGCCTTCGGGCGCGAAGGGAGGCAACCGCCAGCAGCGTCGGGCCGCACAGAAGCGGGCGCACCAGGAGGCGCGTCGATCGTCCCTGTAAAGGGTCGCGCGGTACAGGTCGCGTCGGTTTTACCGACCGGAGCCGCCCAGGAGGCGTCCCCGGCCGTTCGACCGCGCACACGCGCGGATTCGCGCCCCGGAACGGGCCGAAAACACGATATTCAAGGAAGGAAGCCGCGCGAAATCGGGCTGATTTCGAGCGGGATCGCCAGCCGAGGGGCTCGGAAGAAACGGGTGGCGCCGATCGTGACGATCACGCGGGTTGACCGGTGGCGGGTGATCGCGATCCGGTACGAACGAACTCGACTCCGGTACGAACGAACTCGAACCCTGGTCGCGGGCCGGGCGGGACGATCCGCGACGACGGATCCGGTGGGGCCGTCGCCTGGAAACCTTGAGGGGAACCTCGTAAGATCGGAAATCCTGGTCGTCCTGCCAGGTGTCGCCAGCCTGATCGAACGAGGCCAGAGGATCTCAAACGGTCATTGGACCGGCGGTTCGATACCGGTATCAGGAAAGAAGGCCCGCGAATCGATGCCCAAACCGACTGACGTTCGCCCTGTCGGGGTGACGCTATACGAGCTGCCGATCACGACGCGAATGCCGCTGAAGTTCGGCCCCGAGGTGATGACCGACGTGACCTGCGTGCGGGTCGGACTTGAGGTCGCCGACGCCCGCGGCCAGCGCTCGATCGGCTGGGGTGAGACGCCCCTGAGCGTGCAGTGGGTCTGGCCCAGCACGCTCAGCTACGCCGGCCGGCTCGAAGTCCTGCGCGAGTTCTGTGGACGCCTGGCGCGGGCATGGGCCGGCTTCGCGGTGTCGGGGCATCCGCTGGAGATCGGCTCAGCCTTCATCAACGACGAGCTCCCCCGTCTGCTCGCGGACCAGAACCAGGAACGCGGACCGGACGCCGAGCCCATGCCCTGGCTCGCCGCCCTGGTCTGCTGCTCGGCCTTCAATCTGGCCCTGCACGACGCCTACGGCATGCTCCACGACGTGCCGACCTACCGGACGTACAACGCTCACTTCCTGAACGCCGACCTGGCCCATTACCTCACCCCGGCCGAGAGCGGGGGCGCTCCGCCGGTGTCGTTTCGCGGGCTCTATCCCGAGAATTTCCTCGTTTTTCCCCGCCCCGCAAGCCTGCCGGCGTGGCACCTCGTCGGCGGCAAGGACCCGCTCGACGCCTCCGAGCTCAACGGCGGCGAGCCCGATGACGGCGTGCCCGTCGTCCTGGCCGACTGGATCCGCCGCGACGGTCTGAAATGCCTCAAGGTCAAACTCCGGGGCGACGATCAGGACTGGGATTACCAGCGGCTGGTCAAGGTCGGCCGGATCGCCGAGGCGGAAGGCGTCCACTGGCTGACGACCGATTTCAACTGCACGGTCCACGAGCCGGCCTATGTCAACGCCATCCTCGACCGGCTTCTCCGGGACGAGCCGCGCCTTTACGGAATGATCCTCTACGTCGAACAGCCATTTCCCTACGACCTCGAAACCCACCGGATCGACGTGCATTCCGTCTCGGCGCGGAAGCCACTGTTCATGGACGAGAGCGCGCACGACTGGCACCTGGTCAAGCTTGGCCGTTCGCTGGGCTGGTCGGGCGTGGCGCTGAAGACCTGCAAGACACAGACCGGGGCCTTGCTCAGCCTCTGCTGGGCCAAGGCGCACGGCATGACGCTCATGGTCCAGGATCTGACCAACCCCATGCTGGCCCAGGTCACGCACGTCCTCCTGGCGGCGCACGCCGGAACGATCATGGGGGTCGAATCCAACGGTATGCAGTTCTACCCCGAAGCCTCGCGGCCTGAAGCCACGGTCCATCCGGGCCTGTATCGGCGCCATGACGGGCGGCTCGACCTGACCACGATCGAAGGCCCGGGCTTCGGCTATCGTGTCACCTCCATTGCCCGCAACCTGCCCCCTGCCTCACTCCGGGTCGAGGCCGCCGAAGGCTGATCCGCGCCGCGCCGCCGGGCCTGGTTCGTCGTTCGTCGCGGTGGAGTCCCCGCCTCCCTTCGATTCTGGTCGGGAAATCAACCCGCCGTCGCGAGGCGGGTCGAACACGTCCTAGAGTTTTCCCAGGGACGTCTCCCCGGGACCTGATACTGTAGATTTGTACATAATCGTCTGGTCCGATCTCCTCGGTGGCGGCCCCGGGATGACAGGACAAGTGCGATGAGAAGGGCCATCAATCCGCGCGTCCTCCTGTGGTTCGGCCTCTCGGCGGCGGTATCGCTGTCGCTGGCGCTGGGTCTCCACGACGCGCTGCTGACGGTCGCGAATCTGGCGATCATCGCCCTGGCGTTCCGCCACATCGGCCGTCAAGAGGCCCTGCGTGGGGCGGAGGCTCGATTCCGGGGCACGTTCGAGGCCGCCGCGGTTGGCATGGCCGTGATCGCGTCGGACGGGAGGTGGCTGGCGGTCAACTCATCGCTTTGCGCCACGTTGGGATATGCGGAGCATGAGCTGCTCGCCAGCGATTTCCAGTCGATTACCCACCGTGACGATCTCGCCACCGAACGGGAGCAGATGCGTCGGCTGGAGGCCGGCGAATTGAGTTCTTACCGGAGGGAGAAACGGTTCATCCACCAGGCCGGCCATCTCGTCCACGTCGTGCTCAGTGTCTCGCTGGTCCGACACGATGCAAGCTGGCCGCTCCACTTCGTCGCCCTGATCGAGGACATCACGGCCCGCAAACGTGCCGAGGCACGCCTGGCCGCGCAGTACGCGGTGGCCCTGGTCCTGGCCGATTCGTCGAGTCTGGACGTGGCGATTCCTCGGTTGCTCAAGGCGATAGGTGAAGCGCTGGATTTCTCCGGGGGCGAATACTGGCAGCTCGACCCGGCGTCTGGAACCCTCGTGGCCGCCGAGCAGTGGTGGATCTCGGATCGTCTCGATCCGGCCTTCCGTACGGCCTCGCGGCGACAGATCTTCTCGTGCGGCGAGAGGTTGCAGGGACAGGTCTGGTCGATCGGGCGTCCCGTCGTGATCGAGGACGTCACGCGCGATCCCGGTTGTGTGCGCGCCGGGGCGGCGCGGTCGGTCGGGTTGCGGGGGGCGGTCGGTCTTCCCGTGATTGGCGAGGAAGGCATGCTCGGCGTGATGATATTCCTGAGCCACGATGTCGCCACCGCCGATGATGCTCTCCAGAGCGCGCTGGCCACGTTGGGGCGGCAGATCGGCCTCTTTGTGGAGCGGTGGAGGGCCGAAGATACCTCGCGCGACAGCGATCGTCGGTTCCGTGCCATCTTCGACCAGACTTACGCGTTCATCGGGTTGCTGGACCCTGAGGGGACCCTGCTCGAAGCCAACCGGGCCGCCCTCGACTTCGCCGGGGTCGCCCGGGAAGATGTCGTTGGGCGGCCGTTCTGGGAAGGTCCGTGGTGGAAAGACTCGTCGGCAGCCCGGGATCACCTCAAGGCATCGATCCTCGGCGCCGCGGGGCGAGGTCGCCCGCTTCGAGGCCGAGCATCCCGGCCGTGACGGCCAGTCGATCACCGTCGACTTCTCCCTCAAGCCCGTGACCGACGAGGCAGGCCGCGTGCTGATGCTCCTGCCCGAGGGGCATGATATCACCGATCGCAAACGTGTCGAGCACGACCTGCATAAGGCCAAGGCGATCGCCGAAGCCGCCAGCCGCGCCAAGAGCCAGTTCCTGGCGAACATGAGTCACGAGATCCGCACGCCGATGAACGGCATCATCGGGATGACCGAACTGGCGCTCGAGACCGATCTATCGCCCCGCCAGCGCGAGTACCTGGGCCTGGTCAAGTCATCCGCGGACGCCCTGCTCGGTGTGATCAACGATATTCTCGATTTCTCGAAGATCGAGGCGGGTAAGCTTGAGCTCTCACCGACTCCGTTCCTGCTCCATGACCTCGTGGAAGAGACGGTGAGGACGCTCGCTGTCCGGGCACACGCGAAGGGTCTGGAACTCGCGTGCCGGGTCGCCCCGAACGTTCCCGACGGACTGTTTGGCGACTCTGGCAGGCTGCGCCAGGTGATCGTGAATCTGATCGGAAACGCGATCAAGTTCACCCAGCGCGGCGAGATCGTCCTTCAGGTGGAATTGCGGCCGGAAAGAGGCTCCGGGACGGGTGACGACGTCGAACTCCACTTCTCGGTCACCGATACGGGGGTCGGCATCTCGGAGGACAAGCTCGCTACGATCTTCGAGCCGTTCGAGCAGGCCGACAATTCGACGACTCGTCGGTACGGCGGGACGGGGCTTGGGCTGGCGATCTCCGGCACGCTGGTGAGCCTGATCGGAGGCCGGATCTGGGTCGAGAGCCAGATCGGTCGAGGGAGTACATTCCACTTCACCTCGCGGCTTCGGCGGCAGGACCAAGACCGAGCTCGCCAGCGGACGCCTGGCCCGGGCCTCGCTTCAGCGCGCAGGTGCTTGTGGTGGACGATAACGCCACCAACCGTCGCATCCTGGTGGAAGTCCTCAACAACTGGGGAGCCCAGGCGGTTGAGGTAGAAGGAGGCCCGGCGGCCCTGGAGAAACTCATGCGGGCGGCGGACAGCGGCCGACCGTTTGCCGCGGTGGTCCTCGACCTGATGATGCCGGAGATGGACGGCCGCGAACTGGCCGGTCGGATCCGTGCCGAGTCCCGCCTCCGCGGAATCGGCTTGCTGCTGATGAGCTCCGACGGCAGCGCCGGGCAGGCCACGGTCTTCGACGCCTGTCTCTCCAAGCCGCTCCGACAATCGGAGTTGTACAACACCCTGGCGGGATTGCTCGGGGTCGCTTCGGTCGTCCTTCCGCCTGTAATCGCAAGCGTGAGCGCCAGCGGTGGGGACCGCGCTCGCCTGCCCGACGACCCGAGAAGACCCGATCGGACTGGAAGTCCTGCTCGCGGAGGACCATCCAATCAACCAGAAGTTGGCGGTCCGGATCCTGGAAAGTTCGGGGCATCGGGTAACCGTCGTCGAGAACGGCCGCCAGGTGCTCGATTCTCTCGAGGCGGGCGCGTTCGACGTGGTCTTGATGGACCTCCAGATGCCGGTCATGGACGGTTTCGAGGCGGTGTCCCGCATCCGGGCGCAGGCCGACGTGTCGAGACGCCAGATCCCGGTGATCGCGCTGACGGCGCATGCGATGAAGGGCGACCGCGAGCGTTGCCTCGCCGGCGGGTTCGACGACTACCTCAGCAAGCCGGTTCGCGCGGACGCGCTTCGCGAGGCCATTGGCCGTGTAACCCGGGCCGTGCGCAAGCCCGAGGTGCTGGACCGCCGTCTGATCGACGGCCTGGTCGGTCGGTGCGGAGGCGACCTGAACTTCGCCCGAGATCTGCTCGGGTCATTCCTGGAGACCGCGCCGCTGTCCGCCGCCGGGATCACCCTGGCGCTCCGGTCGGGCGAAGCCTCCCGCCTCGTCGCCGAGGCGGCACTGTCTGAAAGGGGCCTGCCTGACGATCGGGGCCGATGACCTCGCCGCGGTCTGCAAACGACTGGAAGACGCCGGATCGGGTCGCGATGCGGGCGCGAATGCGGATACGGTGGGAGAGCGGGCAAGGATACTCCTCAGCGGACTGGACGGCTTGTCGGCCGCGATCGAAGCCTACCTGAGCCCTGCCCTATGCAGATCCTGATCGCGGAAGACAACCCCACGTCCGCCCTGTTTCTCCACAGGACCCTCGAGCGCCTGGGGCACGACGTCGACGTCGTGGTCGACGGCGTGAAAGCCTGGGAGGCGGTCCGGACCTCGCCGGTCCCCTTGCTGATCTCGGACTGGATGATGCCGTGGATGGACGGTCTGGAGCCGTGCCGACGGATTCGGGTTCAAGACAATCTTTATTATGTTTATATCATTATTTTGGCCTCCAAGGATCGGCGCGGCGACCGGCTGGATGGGCTGCGGGCCGGGGCCGACGACTTTCTAACGAAGCCGCTCGATGCCGAGAAGCTGGTCGTCCTCCTGGGCATCGCCAGCCGGATCGTCGCGGTCCACCAGCGACTCAAACGCCAGAACGAGCTGCTCGCCGAGCTCGCATCGGTTGACGAGCTGACTGCGACCAAGAACCGCAGGAGGTTCCGCGAGGACCTGGAACTCTACTTCGCCCTGTGGTCCCGGCAGGCGGTGCCCCTCTCGCTGGTGCTACTCGACGTGGATCACTTCAAGCAATATAACGATACGTTTGGCCACCCAGCCGGTGACGAGGTCCTTCGCCATGTGGCCGGGTTGCTCCGCGGGGTCTCCCGCAACCACAACGTTGTGGCTCGCTATGGCGGTGAGGAATTCGCCATCCTCCTCCCGTCGACGCCGGCCACCGAAGCGATGGCCGTGGCCGAGCGGCTCCGCTCCCAGATCGAATTTCATCCCTGGCCCTTGCGTCCGGTGACCGTGAGCCTGGGGGTTGCCACCACCCGCGCCGACACGCCCTCCTGCGGCTCACTCGTCGAGGCAGCCGATCAGGCTCTCTACCAGTCCAAAAGATTGGGACGAAACCGGGTGACCCATCACGATTTATCGAGCGAGTCGGCCTGCGGAGCCGTGATCGAAGCCTCGTCCTAATCGTTTCGCCCTTCGCATGTTCGGAAACGAGACGGCACGCGCCTCGACGCGCCGGCGAACTTCGAGCCGCGGCGCATGTCCGGGTCGTGTGGAAGCTTACGCCCTTGGCCAGGCCGCTACAATGGCGAGGATCGATACGCAAACAGGGCGAAACCAGCGGAACCCGGAACCGGCGAAGAGGAGTTTCATGGCGGAATTGGACGTGGAGGCTGGCAAGGGAGCAGGCCGATCAACATCCGCAGTCGTGGCGTCGGCACCGGCACCACCATCGGTTTCGGCACCCGCACCGGTATCGAATCCAATCGAGATGAGCCGGTCGGAGCGGGTGATCGTTACGATCGCGCTGCTGCTGGCCATGACGGTGACCGCGCTCGAGCAAACCGTCGTCTCGACGGCCATGCCGAGCATCATCGCGGCTCTGAAGGGGTTTGACATCTACCCCTGGGTTTTCTCGGCCTACTTGCTGGCCGCAACGGTCTCGACTCCGCTCTACGGCAAACTCGCCGACCTTCTGGGCCGTAAGCGGGTGCTGCTGGTCGGGCTGGGACTGTTCGCTGCGGGCTCGATGCTTTCAGGTCTGGCCCGGAGCATGCCCGAGTTGATCGCGATGCGGGTACTCCAGGGTTTGGGGGCCGGCTCGGTCGGACCGATCGTGCTCACGATGCTCGGCGATATCTTCACCCTCGAGGAACGCGCCAAGGTCCAGGGATGGTTCAGCGCGGTCTGGGGGATCTCGAGCCTGGCCGGTCCTGCGCTGGGAGGCATCCTGACCGATCAGCTCTCGTGGCGCTGGGTCTTTTTTGTCACGGTGCCGTTCGCCGTCATCGCCGCCTGGATTCTGATCCGGCACGTCCATGAGCGGCTGGAGCATCGCGAGGTCCCACCGATCGACTGGGCCGGGGCGACCCTGCTCACGCTGGGTTCGGTCGTGCTCTTGCTGGCGGTGCTCGAAGGAAGCCATATCGCGTGGGGCTGGGAATTGTCGCTGCTCATCGCGGCCGGGGTCTTGCTCGGGTCATTCCTGGTCTGGGAAAAACGGGCGGCCGACCCGGTTCTGCCGCTTGACCTGATTCTCTCGGCGCACATCGGGGCGTCGATCGTGGGGAGCTTCCTGATCGGAGGCGCTCCTGTTCGGGCTAGATACATACATCCCGCTGTTCGTGCAGGGAGTTCGGGGGGGACGGCGACCGAGTCGGGCCGGATGATCACGCCGCTGTTCCTGAGCTGGGCGATCAGCGTGGCGGTTGCGGCCAAGGTGGTGGTCCGGCTCGGCTTCCGACGGACCGCCGTGGTCGGCTCGATCCTGATCGCCATGGGAACGACCGTCGTGGCGCTCGGCGACGGTCTGGCCGAATGCTTCGGTGTGGATGTTCAGCCTGGGGATGGTGGTGATCGGCCTGGGCATGGGTCCGACCTCGCTCAGCTACATCCTGGCGGTGCAGAACGCGGTGGCCTGGGGCCGGCGCGGAGCGGCGACGGGTGCGGTCGTCTTCTTCCGCACGATGGGCGGAGCGCTCGGTGTCGGTATCCTGGGAGCGACCCTGGGCTGGACCCTCTCCCGCCGCTTAGCCGCTTCCGGGGCGATCGGCCGATTAATCGACGTCACCGCCGCCCTCCGGCCCGAGACGCACAGGCTCCTGACCGCGCCCAACTCGCCGTCGTCCGCGATGCCCTCTGCCGATCGCTCCGCGACGTTTTCTTCCAGATGGTCGGACTGGCCGTCCTTGCCATCGTCTGCTCGGTTGGCCTTCGTGGCGGCCGCGCGGTCTCGCGGATGCCCCACGATGGCCAGCAGTCTTGGCCGGGGCACAGCCAGGACAAGGATGCGGAAGAGTCGGAGGTTGCACTTCCGCTGGTCGCCGAGCTTTAATGATTGCTCGCGATCGTTGGCTGGAGCTTCAAGCGAGGCTTGCAAAATCCGGGTTGCCCATCGCTTCGATCGCTCTGATGCGTCGGATGAGTCCTCGAGGCGGCAGATCGATCGTGTTTGTTGACGGCGGGTCGCTATCGTGGTCCGTTGCGCCAGGCAGAAAAATAAGACCTGATTCCATTCCAAAATCTGTTCCGCAAACGGAAACCAGGGGTTTGGAACCGGTCCGGCCGTGGCACATGGGCCATCGCAAGGGGTTTGCTTCACCGCCGCCCTGGGGTTCCTCTTCCTCTGTACCAGGGTCGAGTTCGTTCGTACCGCCGGTTGAGTTGGTCGGATCGGCTCAGATCGCCGGTTTGCTGACTTCATGCGAGTTGCCAATGAGCGTCCGAGATGCGCCCGCAGCGCACCCTCTACCAGTTAACATCGTGAAATGGTCCGGGTCCGTGCGCGGATTCCACGCGGGGCGATAGGAAAATGTCAGCGTCAGTCGTCGTAACCGGCGCCGCCGGCAAGATCGAGGTGCGCATGACTTTCGTGTTGGCGCCGCCGGATGATGGACTCGGGTACCGGCGAGTTCGGCGGCATCGATCCGGGAACGGGACGGTTTGAGCCCATCGCGTTTTTTCCCGGCTACCTGCACGGCTTCACCTGCGTGGGCAAATCCTCGGTCGTCGGCCTGTCGCGGGGTCGCTCTGAAGCGGGACGACGCGAGCCGCCCGATGTCGCTGATAGAGGAAGCGGTCGCGCGTCGTGCGGCGGCAGCAACATTCCCTACCCCGCGAATAAAGGAAGGAAATCACCCCATGCGACGTGGAACGCTGGTCGTGGCGACGGCCGTCGTGCTCGCCCTGGGAACGCCCCTGGCCTGGTCGCAACGTCCGGGAGCTGGTCCCGGGCCGGGTGGACGAGGGGCGGGCAATGCCCTGCTTCGGCTATTCGACGCGAATGGAGATGGAAGCTTGTCGGCCAACGAGATCGAGGGCGCTTCGGCAAAGCTCAAGGCGCTCGACGCCAGCCAGGATGGAAACCTGTCCGCCGACGAACTGCGGCAGGCGACGGGCCCGGGGCCAGGTCCAGGGGCGGTTCCGAAACCGGTCGCGGGACGAGGCGGACCGGCGAACCCCGAGAGCAATGCGGGCCTGGAGAAGCCGCCGATCCCCCGCGATGAAGACGAGCGCCGGATTCTTTCGGCCCTCGACCAGGCGCGGCAGGGCCAGCGGTACGCGAACGTTTCGACCTCCGACGGCCGCCTGCTCCGGCAGTTGACCGAGGCGCTCGGGGCCAAGCGGGTCGTCGAGCTCGGCACCTCGACCGGCGAATCGGGGCTCTGGTTCTCGATGGCCCTCCGCAAGACCGGCGGCCATCTCTACACCCATGACATCGACCCGGGACGGATCGCCGTCGCGCGGGCAAACTTCCAGCGCGCCGGCGTCGACCACCTGATCACGATTGTCGAGGGTGATGCCCACGCCACCGCCCGCCAGAGCAACGAGCCGATCGATGTCCTGTTCATCGACGCCGAGAAAGAAGGCTACGACGCCTACCTCAGGGAGCTCCTCCCCCTGGTCCGCCCCGGCGGTCTGATCATCGCCCACAACATGCACCGCCCTGCCCCCAACCCGCGGTACATCGAGGCGATCACCACCAACCCCGACCTCGATACCTCGTTCGTCCTGATGGACGGGGCCGGCGTCGGTATCACACTCAAGAAGCGGTGAGAGACTCTCCGAACAGGAGCGTCCTCAAACGGATCGGGATCATCGCCGCGGCGAGAGATCATCCGGCGCGGGTATCGGGTTCGGGACCCGCGACGGTCCCGATTCCCGGTGTCCGGTCCTCGGATGGAAGACCATCGCCGGATCGATGTCGTCGTGGGCCCGCACGATCATGGCCGGGTCGATGTCCGCGGGGGCGACGATCACGAACCGATCCTCCAGGCTCGGCGAGGGAATCCCAAGACCTCCGGCGCGACGCTCCGGCACCGGGACCAGTGCCCTGGGCATCGGGCCCGTACGAGGCGGCTGGATCGGCGTGGCCTTCGGGGCCAGCCCGCACAAGCCGAGGACGATCGTCACGGCGCTGAGCACGCGGATCGCCCCGGACCGCGGCCGGACTGCCTTGAAACCTGGATCGAAATGCCTGAGGAATTCCATCGCCCGTACCTCCCGCTTGCCTTCCTGTCGACCCTCCCTCGCGAGAACGGACCGCCTCAGGAGAGACGACGTTCCAGGCCGCGTTTCCTTAGACTTCCGTCCCGAATCGGTTAGAATCGCGGGGGGCACGCGCCGGTTCCTCACGGAGTCGGGTGTGCCCTCTTGTTCGAGACGCTCCCGTGTTTTGCGTCGTTCGGCTTCGATTTCCAGGGCGTCCAGCGGCCATGAACTACTGGCTCTTCAAGTCCGAGCCCAACTGCTACGCCTTCGCCGATCTGCTCGCCGCGCCCGACCGGACGACGGGCTGGGACGGGGTACGGAACTTCCAGGCGCGGAACCTGCTGCGCGACGTGGTGAAGGTCGGAGACGGTGTCCTGTTCTACCACTCCAACGCCGATCCGCCTTCGATCGCGGGCATCGCCGAGGTCGTTCGCGCGGGCATCCCGACCCGACCGCGTTTGACCCCGCGGCCGATCATTACGACCCGAAGAGCAAGCCCGACGATCCGACCTGGTTCCAGGTGTCGATCCGGGCGGTCCGACCGATCGATCCGCCGATCGGCTTGCCGAGGCTCCGCACGATCTCCGCACTTCAGGGCATGGAGCTCCTGCGCAAGGGAAGCCGCCTCTCGATCCAGCCGGTCCGACCCGAGGAATGGGCCACCGTGCTCAAGTTGGCCGATATCACGCCGTCTCTTCCTTGATTCAGGGAGTACCTGATCCGATCATGGCACGATTTGAACACTTCGCCATCTATGCGGCTGACACCACCGCGCTGCGCGACTTCTACACCGAGTCCTTCGGCCTGAGGACGATCTTCACCGGCAGTAGCAGCCCGCCGGCCTATTTCCTGGCCGATGAGGCCGGGATGGCGATCGAGATCATCCATCGGCCGGCTGACGAGCCAACCGTCAACCAGCGATGGGTCTGCCACCTGGCCTTGTGGGTCGACGATTACGCGACGGTCCACGCGGCGCTCGCGAAGCGTGGCGTCGCCTTCGAGACCGATACCGCCGTCGATAACGACGCGCTCAAGACCGCCTTCTTCAAGGACCCCGAGGGGAACCGCTGCCAGATCGTCTGGCGGAATCCGCCTCTGGGACGGTGAAAACTTATAAGTTAATGTGAACGATCACGCGGATGTTCGCGCCGGTGTCGCCTGGCCGCGCCACTCGATACGGAACCGGTTGGCGCGGGCGAACTCCTCGATCTCGGCACGCGACTGGGGGATGTCGATCCGCGCGATCTCGCGGTAGAAGCCGCTCCCGGAACGCTTCCAGGTCACTTCCTCGGCGAACCAATGGCCGTCGACAAGGTAGACGATCAGGCATTTCATCGCTCGGGTCCTCATCCTCAGGTATGGCGTCTCTTGGACTCGCAGGCGACGAACAAGCTCCAGAGCACGGGGGACGGCCCGTCGCCATTGCCGTCGTGGTGATCATGGCCCGCGCCGTCGCCCGGAACTGGAGGCGCGGCGTCGCCATGGGCCTGGCGCCAGCGCGCCAGCGATCGAGGTGCTCGGGTGTCAGAAAGGACGCGGGATCGAGCACCGACCCTGGCGCACCGCGAGCGTCGCATGCCGGACGATCTCGGGCACGACCAGGCCCCGGATCGCGGCGGCCTCGTCGATCGTGAACCCGCGATCGAGGAGCCTGCAGGTCCATTCCTCGGTCGCCACGTACGAGCTTACGGTCGCGGCCGGCTTTGCCCTGGCGGCCGGCGCGGAGGGAGCGGCCACCGGCGTTTCGGCCTCGGCCTCAACCTCAACCTCAATCTCAACCTCGTCCGTCGGGGGCGGCACCTTTCGAAATGGCCTCGAGAAGGGCCGTACCGTACCGCTCCATCCGCGACGGGCCAAACCCCTTGATCGACGCGAGCGCCTGGGGGCTATCGGGACGCAGCCTTGTCAGTTCGTCGAGCACGGTGTTGGGAAAGATGATATAAACCGGCACCCGCGCTTGCGCGCGCCGAGTCGTGCCGGAGCGCCCGGAGCCGCTCCCAGAGCGGGTTGCCTTCGTAGGGCGATGCGGGCGAAGTCCCGGCTTCGGAGGGTGACGAGGACGAAGACGCGGCTTCGGTCACGGCCTCGGCGTTATCGAGGGCCGCGGGAACGGCCCGCGGTGCGATCCGTTCCAGGCCGCCGTTCTGGATCTTCGCGTGGAGCGGGTCGGGAAGCTCCAGCGCGAAGTCGAACGGTCCCTTGCTCCGAAGCTGCCGCCAACCCTCGTCGGTCAGGTCGACGATCGGCCGGTTCCGGTCGACCTCGGTCGTCTGGATCAACTCGGCTTTCGACAGGGCGTCGAGGATCTGGACCACCTCCGTCTGCCGGAACGTGTTGAGCAGCCCGTAAGTGCTCAGGCGCTTGAGTCCGAGCCGCTCGATCTTCTCGGCCTCCGAGCCCGTCAGCATCTGCGCCACCGCCTGCATGCCGACCCGTGATCGGGTTCGCGCGACCCCCGAGAGGACCTTCAGGAGCACCTCGTGCCCCGCGGGGGTCGTGATCGGTCGGCGCGTCGCCGAATCACGGTGGAGCTTGTTCTTGCCCTTGCCGTTGCCCCCGGCGACGCAGTTATCGCAACGGCCGCAATGGACCTCGCTCGCGCCGGCGTCGCCGAAGTAGCCCAGGATCAGCGCCCGGCGGCAGTCGCGGGCCTGCGCATAGCGGATCATCCGATCGAGCTTGTCGAGCTCGCGGCGTTTTCGCGCTTCCAGCGGCTTGAAGTCGATGTTCAACGCGCGCGGCCGCTTCTGTCGGTCGATCACCCGGAGCGCGTTGCCCCGGAACGGCGGCACATAATCGATCGGCAGCTCGCTCACCAGGGCCCGCAGCGCCCGCCCCAGCGCCGCGCGGTCAATGCCGAGGCTGGCGGCGAGCTCGTCGGGCTGAAAATAGACCGGCTCGCCGTATCGTCGGTTGACCAATCCTTCCAGCCCCAGCAACACGATCCGCTGCACGTTTGCCTGGGGCGAGAGTCGATCGACCAGGCTCTGAGAGGAAAGCGCGAACGTACCCGGCTCATCGGCCTCACCCTCGCTCACCGGGTTCAGGTTGATGCGGACGATCGCCATGTTCTCGCGCGGCAGGAACCGCTCGATCGCGCCGGCCGCTTCGAGGATCTTCAGGGCGCTGCCGACCGATTGCTCGGTCTGGTCGATCCGGGCCAGATCGCGGATCTCGGTCTGCGTCAGCTCGATCGGGTCGTCGTCGCATTGACGCAGGAAGTCGTAGACCTGGTAAACCGTCTCCGCGGGAGGATATTCATTTTCGATGAACATCTCCTGGAGCTTGCGGTCGCCGTATGAGAACAAAAGCGCGCACTCGGCGCCGTGGCCGTCGCGTCCGGCGCGGCCGGCTTCCTGGTAGTAGGCTTCGATGGTTCCCGGGATGTTGAAATGAATGACCGAACGGATGTCGGCCTTGTCCACGCCCATGCCGAAGGCGTTGGTCGCGACGACCACGTCGGCCTGGCCCGCCATGAAGCGTTCCTGCGCGGTTTTACGCTCGTCGCGGCCGAGGCCGGCGTGGTAGACGGCGACCGGACGCTTCAGCTCGGTCTCGATGTACTGGCCGACCATCTCGCACCGCTTCCGGCTCGACGCGTAGATGATGGCCGGGCCAGGGTTCCGATCGAGCACGCCGGCCAGCGCGGCGAGCTTCTCGCCATCGCGACGGGCCTCGACAACGCCGTAGTGCAGGTTGGGCCGGTCGAAGCCCGTGACGAACTGCGCGGGGTCGCGGAGGTCAAGCTGGTCGGCGATGTCGCGCCGGACCAGGTCGGTCGCGGTCGCGGTCAGGGCGATGCACGCGGGCATCCCCAGCTTCTTGCGGGCCAGGCCGATCCGGGCGTAGTCGGGCCGGAAGTCATGGCCCCACTCGCTGATGCAGTGGGCCTCGTCCACGGCCAGGAGCACGGGCCTGATCCGCGCCATCGACGCCACGAACCGGGGACTGCGGAACCGCTCGGGGGCGACGTAAACCAGGTGATACCGTCCGGCCTCGATCTCGACGAGCCGGGCGTGCTGCTCGGCCAGGTCGAGCGTGCTGTTGAGCAAGGTTGCCGCGATGCCTCGCTGGTTCAGCGCATCGACCTGGTCCTTCATCAGCGCGATCAGGGGGCTGACCACCAGTGTCAAACCCGGTAACAGCAACGCGGGCAACTGGTAGCAGAGGCTCTTGCCGCCGCCGGTCGGCATCACGCACAGGACGTCGCGCCCCTGGAGCACACTCTCAATCACACCGCGCTGGCCAGGCCGGAACCGCTCGAGCGCAAACCGCTGGCGAAGCGTGTGTTCCAGATCATTGGCGGCGGAGTCGACGCTCATCGGACAGGCGGCTCCCAACCTCTTTCGATCCCGGGTCGTATTATAAAGGGAGCACCCCCGCGCCCGCGAGACGCCGGCCTTGCCTGGAATGAAAATTGCACTCGGATCGGTGTGCTCGGTTTTTGCAACTTTTGAGGAGAAAGCCCGATGAAGAGCTTGCGCTGCACGTTGAAGACGATTCTGGCCCTGGCACTGGCCGTGGCCGTCTTCAGCCTGGCCGCCACCCCCGCCTCGGCCGGCCTGTTCAACCGCCGACCGATCGTCGTGGTGAGCCCGAACACCTACGTCACACCGGTCGAAACCCTTTACGCCGCACCGGTTTCCACCGTGGTGGCCACGCCGGTGACGACCGTCTACCCGATGCCCGCGACCACCGTCGTCGAGCCCGGCCTCACGCCCACGGCCTATGTCCCCACGGTCGCTCCCGGTATGGTCTCGACCCCGGTAACCACGACCTATGTTCCCACGGTTTCCACCGTGCCGTCCATCGTCACCAGCCCCGCCCGCGTCCGGGTGGTCTATCCGCGTCGGGTTTACTGGTACGGATATTGATCCGAATTATGTAAAATTTACCATCGGATCTGACTCCGGGGCCGGCTTCCTTCAATTCGAGGGGAGCCGGCCCCGCTGCGTCGTGATGGCGAACTCCTTCGTGATGGTTGAATCTGATGGTGCCATTTCCCGAAAATCGGCCCGCGGGATGGTCTCGTCCTTGAAGGCATACGACGCCGCCAGGCCCGCCAGGGTCGCGCTCGGTCCGATCGCGTCGTGCGGGATCAGCAGGTAGGTCCAGGGCTTGCCGCCGTGGGCCAGTTCGTGTGCCGTGGCGTGACGGCACCACGCGGTCGCGGCGCGGGCTTTTTCGATCACGACGGGGTCGTTCATGGCGTCGCGCCGCTTGGGCTCGCACAGGTATTTCGCGGTCGCGGTCTCGACCACGAAATCGGGCTCGTAGCCCTCGCCGCCCCGGTAGTAGATCTTGAACTGGTTGCGGGCCGGCTTGAACCACTTCAGCTCCGACCCGGCCGGCTCGTCCTCGAGCAGGATGGCGAACCGGCGCTCGGGGTCGGAGCTGAATTTCTGCTCGGGGTAGAGGCAACGCGCGAAACCGGCGAAGACCAGCCGGGGGACGTCCGAGAGCGGCTCGACCGGGGCGCGGAAGTCGCGCGCGGGCTCGCCCCAGATCGTTTCGAACGCCAGCGTCCGGGGTATCTCGAAGCCCCGGCTGACCTTCGGCTCGTAACTCGTCGCCCGCTCCCAGCAGTGCGCCCGCATCTGGGCGTGGATCAGGTCCACGAGTGTCCGCTGGTGATGCTGAAGGACGTTGTGCAGGGCGGATTCCTCGGTCAGGTACGACCGCAGATGCGCCACGACCTGGCCGGCGAGCTTGTACAGAAGATCGGCGTGCGCGTCGTAGTCGATGTCGTCGCGGTCGATCAGGCCGCGGATCAGGTAGTCTTCCAGCCGCTCCTCGGGGACAGGGTCGCCCGCGCTGGTGAGACGCTCGCGGTCGTGGGTGCGCAGATACTGGATCAGGATGTCCTGCGAGACCGGCGGAAGGTGGATGCCCGCGAGGTCCATGTCGAAGTCGTCGAAGCCGATCGTGACGTCGCTGGAGGGAACGATCGTGATCCGGGGCAGGTCGATCGTCCCGGCCACGATCCGGTCGATCATCCTGGCGACGATCCCCGGCACGTCGGGCGGCTCGGTCATCGACTCGAACTCCTGCTGCCTCGGCGCCACCGCTCGCGCAGCGCGCGACGATCTCGGCCTGAACCTCCGGCTTCCGCAGCGCGGCCGAGCGGGGCAAACGCGCCGGGTCGCGCTGAAGGTCGCGCACCGCCTGGAGCGCCGCGCGGGCGATCGCGCGCTCGTCCTCGCTCGCGAAGGCGAATCTCGGCTGAGTGGTCAAGGGCGTTGCCGTCGGAGCGGACAGCGATGGTGTCGGCGACGACGTTGACGACGGCGACGGCGACGGCGACGGCTCGGTCAGATCGCGCTCGAACCCCGGCCTGACCTCGCGCGCTCCTTGCGCTCGTGCTCGGCGGCGGGCTTGAGGACCACGCCCGAACGGATGATCGAGTCGGGGCGGTTGGCGTCGTCGATGATCGCCTGGAACTTGTCGTGGGCCACGATGGTCAGGCGGTCGATCGGCGCGGCGATCCGCTGGCCGGTGCGCTCGTCCAGCGTCGTCGGTCCGACCCGCGCGCCGTAGGGAAGCCGCAGGCCGCGGCCGATCGATTGCTCGACCAGCGTTCGCGAGCTCGCCGCGCGGAGGGGGACGATCGTGTACAGGTTGGTCACGTCCCAGCCCTCCTTGAGCTTGTTGACGTGCACGACGATCTCGGTCGGGTTGTCGGGCGATTCGACCGAGAGCAGTTGCTCGATCGTCTGGTCCTCCTCCTCGCCCGACTGCTTCGAGTGGACCGTGATCACCCGGTCCCGGTACCGGCCCTCGAAGAAGTCGTCGCGTTTGATCCGCTCGACGATCGCGTTGGCGTGCGCGATGTCCTGCGCCACCACGAGCAGGAACGGCTTGACGATCGGCCGGTCATTCTGCCCGGCATACACCGCGAGCTCGGCCTTTGTGTTCTCGTGAATCAACAGGCCGTCGTGGAGCTTGATTTCCTCGAGGGCGTCGTCGGTGTGGTCCTCGGCGCGGAAGTTCTCGCGGGTGGCGACGGCGGGTTCCTTGACGTATCCGTCGGCCATGGCGCTGGCCAGCGGGTAGTTGTAGATGATGTTCCTGAACCGGGCGACCCCCCTGGTCGAGCTCGAGCCCGACTCGATTTGCGGTGTGGCGGTCAGCTCGAGGCCCAGGATCGGCCTCAGCTCGTTCAACACCCGGATGCCCGCGCCGCCGCGATAGCGGTGCGACTCGTCCATGATCAGCACCAGGTCGTCGAGCCCGGCCAGGTACTCGAAATAGCTCTGGCCGATGTACTCGCGCAGCCGCTTGATCCGGGGCGCCCTGCCGCCCCGGACCTCGCTGTTGATCTTCGAGATGTTGAAGATATTGATGTGCAGGCTCGCCTGAAACCCCGGCAAGCCGCTCCGCACGCCCCGGCCCCCCTCGTAGGTCTCGCCGGTGATGACCTCGATCCCCTCGCTCGCGAACTCGCCCAGGCCCCGGAACACGTACTTGGGGGTGTTGGGCGTGAAGTCGTCGATCAGCTTCTCGTAGATCGTCAGGTTCGGTGCCAGCACGAAGAAGTCGTTCAGGCCTCGCGCCAGGTGCAGGTACGCGATGAACGCGCCCATCAATCGCGTCTTGCCCACGCCGGTCGCCAGCGCGAAGCAGAGCGAGGGAAACTCGCGCTCGAAGTCGGTCACGTCCGGATATTCCGACCGGATCGTTTCCAGCGCCCACGCGGGATCGGTCGATTTGTCGAGCGGCACGAGCTCGCAGACCCGGTCCAGGATCTCCAGCGACGCGCGCTGAGGCGCCCGGAGGCTCAAACGGCTGGCGACGTCATTCACGCGGCGATGGCTCATGGGGCGATTCCAGGGGATATGACGGAGTGCGCGGGTGGGTAGTCATTCCGGAAGCCACAACGGGGCGACCCTGGGCGGCCCAAGCGCCCGCCCTGGCCGGGACCGAGAATCGCACGGCGACACCCGCCGCGCGCAGGCGCGCGGGGCCAGGGGGTTCGTTTGTACCCGGCGTCGAGTTCGTTTGTACCGGGAGCCGAGTTCGTTTGTGCCGGGTGTCGAGTTCGTTTGTGCCGGGTGTCGAGTTCGTTCGCGCCAGCCGCCGAGTTCGTTTGTACCGACGTCGAGTTCGTTCGCGCCAGCCGCCGAGTTCGTTTGTACCGGCGGTCGAGTTCGTTCGCGCCAGCCGCCGAGTTCGTTTGTGCCGGGTGCCGAGTTCGTTCGCGCCCGCCGCCGAGTTCGTTTGTGCCCGTCGTCGAGTTCGTTCGCGCCCGCCGCCGAGTTCGTTTGTACCCGGCGTCGAGTTCGTTTGTGCCGGGAGCCGAGTTCGTTTGTGCCGGGTGTCGAGTTCGTTCGCGCCCGCCGCCGAGTTCGTTTGTGCCGGCGGTCGAGTTCGTTCGCGCGAGCCGTCGAGTTCGTTCGCGCCAGCCGTCGAGTTCGTTTGTGCCGAGGGTCGAGTTCGTTTGTGCCGGGAGCCAAGTTCGTTCGCGCAGCCGCCGAGTTCGTTCGCGCCAGCCGCCGAGTTCGTTCGCGCCCGGCGTCGAGTTCGTTCGCGCCAGCCGTCGAGTGCGTTTGTACCGGGCGACGAGTTCGTTCGCGCCAGCCGCCGAGTTCGTTCGCGCCAGCCGCCGAGTTCGTTCGCGCCAGCCGCCGAGTTCGTTCGCGCCAGCCGCCGAGTTCGTTTGTACCGGGTGTCGAGTTCGTTTGTGCCGGGGGCCGAGTTCGTTTGTGCCGGGGGAAATGGGTTCGGTCGGGCGCGGGGTTGAGCGCGGTGGAACGCTCGCCCGGTCGGCTCGATCGGTGGATTTGTCGGAATCGATACAACGGACAAAATCGCTCCAGGCGGTGCGGCCGACCGGGTGGCGAACGGCGCAAGATGGGACTCTCATTCCATAATATCGGGATGTGGCGGAGAATCGTTTCGGGAAATCGGTGCCGGGCGTGCCGATGTTGTCGGAACGATCCGGTTGGATGGAATGCCCGGCCTGATCGGCGCCCGCCCGGGTCTTGCCGGAAACGGATACGGAACCGGAACCGGGGACGGGCTCCGGGCGGACGGCGGCGAAACGCCTGGAATCGCGAGTGGCTCGCACGGTGCGTGTCCCCTTTTTCCGGCAAAGCCTAACACGAACCGGCGTCGCCATCGCGCTCGGTGTTCGGGTCGTTGTGGTCGCTCTCATCCCCGCGTTCACTCACGTCGAAGAGGGTCGGCCCCGGGTCCTTTTCCTTTTCTTTCTTCCTTCGCGACGGCTTCGATCGCGCTGCGCGGGGCGGGGCGTCGGCGGGGGTATCGGGTGCTTCGCCGACGGCGGGGGCGGAGGGGAGATTGGCGACCTGCAAGCTGTAGTCGTCCTTGCCGAACTCGCACCGCGCGAGCACGGCGCGGGGGATCTTCTTGACGGTCAGGTTCGCCAGGTCATCGGGCCGGCCGTCGAACGCCTTGCAGCAGATCAGCAAGGTGTGCTCGGGGCCCACGTCGTCGCTGATCTGGACAAGCTGCTCGCGGGTCAGCGGGTGCGTGGTCGTGTAAATGAAGTCGCGCTCGGTCGAGTGGCCGTGCCGCCAGTACAGGGTGTCGCTCGGCGCGTACGTGAACCCCTCGTGCTTGCACATCGCCTCGGCGAGCATCGCCGCGTTGTACTGCTTGTTGATGACCCAGTTGCCCCACCGATCCTTCTCCAGCAGCGACGGCGCCAGCCGGAAATAGCGGAACCCACCCCCTCCCTTCCAGCCCACCGCCTCGGTGATCCCGCCCGGATCGGTCCCGTCGATCACCTTCTTCATCCGGGGAATGATGTGCGTGTGGCAGTGCTCGCCTAGCTCGACCATGATCCATCGCCGACCCATCTTGTGGGCGACGGCCCCGGTGGTGCCGGAGCCGGCGAAGGAGTCGAGGACCCAGTCGCCGGGGTTGGTGGCCAGGGAAATCACCCTTTCCACCAGCCGCTCAGGTTTGGGTGTGCCGAAAAGATCACGCCCAAATAACAATTTACTTTCTTTTTTTGATTCATCGTTATGTCCTACATCGTCATGTTTCCATATAGTCGTAGATGGGATCGTTTCCGTCACCTCCGACAGAAATCTTTTTATGGAGGGTCTTAGTTGCCATCAACGCCAAACCAAATTCTATCTGTCCGAAACAAGATCGGCAAATTTATCCTTTGTGTACCGCCAACTTGTGCCTGGCGAGGGCCAAACTTCGCGTCCGCTTGGAAGTTTCACTGGAAAAACGGCGTAATCACGGACTTCGTTCCTCAGCGTGTCACCCGGTTTCCATGGACCACGAGGATCATTATCCTTGTTTTTATATCTTCTGTCTGTTTGTTAGTTCTTCATTAGTTGATTAATATTTAAATTAGATATATTTTTTGAAAAAATACAAGAATAAAATCATGACGATTCTGATAAATGCTTTGCAGTCGATTTTGGGGCATATTTTTTTTCCCATATCACGGTCGTCACAAAATTCTTTCTGCCAAACACTTCGTCGCACAAAACCTTGAGGTAATGGCCTTCATTATCGTCAGTGCTGATCCAGACCGAACCGTCGTCAGTGAGGAGTTGTTGCAGAATCAATAGCCTGATCCCTCATTAGCGACAGCCAAATAGAGTGCTCGATTCCATCGTCGTAGTGCTCAAAGGCGCTTCCGGTGTTGTACGGTGGATCAATATATATACATTTAATCTTTCCAAAAAATTTTCGTGCACTGCCTTCAACGCAGAAGATTATCACCGAAATATAATGCGATTATCAAAAGAATTCTGGCTGTCCCCGCGGCGTCTTTCGTGATACCCCATCTCGGCATCCTCCAACAAAATCCTCGGCTCCAACCTCGGCCTCTGCTCTTTCCCGATCCACGTCAATTCCAACTTGGTCTTCCCGCTCATTGCACAATCCATCCGATGGTGAAGATTTCGGCGACCTGAACGTCGTGTTGGAGTCGGTTCTCGATCTCGGCGATGAGTTGTTCCTTGCGGGCGTCGATCTGGTCCTGGGCTTCGAAGAGATCCTTCTGGCGACGGGCGCGGAGGGCCTCGAGGTCTTTCTTGCGGCGCTGGAGGTCGATCTTGGCGCGGAGGTCGGGGGCGAGACTGGCCTCCCGGGCGGTTTGCTTGATCTGGGCGTTCAGGTCGTTGATTTCGGATTCGAGCCCGTTGCGGAGGTCGTCGGCCCAGCGGTCGAGCTGGTCGATCTGTTCGGCGAAAAAGGCGTTGTTGCGATTCTCGATACCGGCGAGCACGGCGGCCTCGCGGTGCCGGAGGTGGTCGCGGAGGGCGGAAGCGGCGTCGGGTGAGAGTTCCGGGCGGGCCTCGGCGAGCCGTCCATCGACGAGGAAGAGCCTGGGGGCGGCGTCGGGGTCGAGGGGTTGGCCGTGGTCGTCGATGGCGGCGAAGATGAGCTGGTCCTCGTCCTCGAGCGCCGGACGGTCATCCGCGCCAGGGTCAGCCAGCCCGACCGGCCGACCAGGTCGCGAACCAGGCCGATGGTACCATCGTGTCCCGAGTAGTTGAAGACGACCCGGGGCGGAGCGGCGTCACCGCGGGCGAGGTCGCGTCCCGTGGCGGAGGCGAGGACGAGCTCGGCGAGCGGGTGGCCCAGGCGGTACGGGTGCGCGGCGAGGGCGAGCGGGTCGTCGTCCTGGCGCGACCGGGTGACGAATCGGTATCGCCCCGCCGGCACCGGCACCGACGCGTGGCCCCGGGGCGGTCGATCGAGCTCGAAGGCGAGCGCGTCGTCGTCGAACCGGGCCAGGCCGTCGAGCTCGTGGCGGGTCAGCGCCCAGAGGAACCGCTCGAGGCGGTCGAGATAGCCGCGGCTGGCGTCGCGCTGAAGCCTGAGCTTCTCGTGAACCTCCTCGTCGAAGTTCTCGAGCAGGGTGACGCGGGTGTGGTCCATCCGGGCGTTGATCTGGGCCTCGAGATCGGCGCGGAGGGCGTTGAACTCGCGGTCGATGGCGTCGGGGTCGCGGCACGCCTGGTAGATCCCGGCGACCCGGCGCTCGAAATCAACCCCCGATTCGAGCGCTCCGAGCACCTCGTCGGACGACCCGAAAACGCCGTCAAACAGCCGGAACTTCTCGGAGAGGAGCTCGAAGACGCGCTCGTCGGCGGCGTTGCCGCGGTTCAGGAAGTTGATCACCACGACGTCGTGCTTCTGGCCGTACCGGTGGCATCGGCCGATCCGCTGCTCGATCCGCTGGGGGTTCCAGGGGAGGTCGTAGTTGACGACGAGCGAGCAGAACTGAAGGTTCACCCCCTCGGCGGCGGCCTCGGTGGCGATCAGGATGTCGGCCCGGTCGCGGAAATGCTCGACCAGCGCGGCGCGAAGGTCCACGGGCTTGTTGCCGGTGACGACCGGCTCGCCGGCATGCCGCGCGACCCATCCCCGGTAAATCGCCCCCGATCGGTCGTCGGCGTTGATGCCGTTGATCGTCAGGACGCGGCCGTCGTGGCCGTTGCGCCCGAGCAGGTCGATCAGGTAGCTCTGGGTGCGCCGCGACTCGGTGAAGATCACGGCCTTGCGGGCCGCGCCCAGCTCGGCGAGCTTCCTGAACCCGAGCTCCAGGGCGGTCAGGAGCGCCTGGCCCTTGGCGTTGTCGCTGATCGACGCGGCGAGCTTGCCGAAACCCTTGAGTTCGTCAATCTCGGCGGCGATCTCGGCGTCGGGAGCGGGAGGGGACTCGGGCTCAGTTGGCTTACCCTCCTCGTCGTCACCGTTCCATTCGTCGGAGGTCTCGTCGAAGGGGTCGTAGTCGTCGAGGGGGTCGTCGGCCGGGGCGGGGTCGTGCTCGTGCTTGTGCTCGTGCTTGTGTTTGAGCCGCAAGCGCTCGGCGAGGGCGTCGAGGGTGCCGGCGATGGCGAAGGTGGACGAGGCGAGCAGCTTGCGGAGGACCATGGTCATGAGCTTGCGCTGACCGGCGGGCAGGGCGTTGAGCTCGTCGCGCTGAAGGTAGTCGGAAACCAGGTCGTAGAGCTTCTGTTCGGCGGGGGTGGGGGTGAAGTCCTGGGTGATCGGAATCCGGTTGGTGAACCGGACGAACTCGGTGACCTGGCGGCGGAGGGTCCGCTTGCAGAGGGGCTTGAGCCGTTCGCGGAGGTCGTCGAGCTGGCGGTCCTCGATCGGCCCCTTCTTGTACCGGGCCTTGAACGCGGCGATATCGCCGAAGACGTGCTCGTCGAGCACGCTGACCAGCCCGTAGAGCTCGAGCAGGTCGTTCTGGAGCGGGGTGGCGGTCAGAAGCATCAAGGGACGGCCCTTGACCGCGCTCTTGATGGCGGCGGCGATCTTGTTGCCGGGCTTGTACACGTTGCGGAGCCGGTGCGCCTCGTCCACCACGACGAGGTCCCAGGCGATCGCGGCGATCTCACCGCGCCGGGCGGCGGCGAAGTGGTACGAGCCGATCACCACCCGGTCGCGCGGCTCGAGCGCCGAGGCCCCCGCCCGACGCGCCGCGTTGAACTCGCGGGTATCGACCACGTCCGACTCGATGAAGAACTTGTCGTGGAGCTCCTGCGCCCACTGCTTGCGAAGGATCGCCGGGGCGATCACCAGGACCCGCCGCTTCCGCTCGGCCCACAACTGGCTGATGACGAGCCCGGCCTCGATCGTCTTGCCCAGCCCGACCTCATCGGCCAGGATCACGCCGCGCGACAGCGGCGAGCGGAACGCGAACATCGCCGCTTCAAGCTGGTGCGGGTTCAGGTCCACCGTCGCGTTGAACAGCGACGACCCGAGCCGGGCGATGCTATCGGAGGCGCATCGCCGGGTCAGCTCGTGCGCGTAGTAGGCGGCGTGGTACGGCGTCGTCGTCGTCGTCGTCACGGTGGCGAACCTCGGCACCACGATCCCTGATCATACACGTGATTGCGTCGGGGGATCTCAAACTTATCCGAAAGTTCCATCCGAGGGAAGAGCGTGGAGCGCGGGATTCCCCGCCGTGTCTCCTCCCCTACCCCTTGATGACTCCCACCGGCCGCAGCCGCGCCACTTTCCTGGAGATCCCGGCGCGATCGACGACATCGACGACGTGATCGACGTCCTTGTAGGCGGCGGGCTGTTCCTCGGCGAGCCCCTTGAAGCCGCGGGCGCGGGCGATGATGCCGAGGGCGTCGAGCTCCGGTCGATCCGCCGGCCGGCGGCGAGCTTCACGGCGGCGGTCCGGCTCATCAGCCGCCCGGCGCCGTGGCAGGTGGTGCCGAACGACTGGACCATGCTTCCCGGCTGACCGGCCAGGACCCAGCTCGCCGTGCCCATGCTGCCGGGGATGATCACCGGCTGGCCGATGGCTTGATAGGCCTCGGGGAATCTCGGGATGGCCGGGCGGGAAGGCGCGCGTCGCCCCCTTGCGGTGGACGCAGACCTGCTTGCTACATGCCGCCACCGACGTCGTGGGTCCTCGAACTTGGCGATGTTGTGCGCCACGTCGTACACCAGGTCGATGCCGAGCGTCTTCCCAGGCTCCGGCCGAAAACGCGGGCGAAGACCTCGCGCGCCTGCTGGGCCAGCAACTGGCGGTTGCACCAGGCGAAATTCGCCGCGGCGCGCATGGCGCCCAGGTACGCCTGACCCTCGGGACTCTCGCACCGGCGCGCAGGCGAGCTGAGGATCAGGAAGCGTGAAGCCGTATTCTTCGGGGCGCGCCCTTGAACACCGCGAGGTAGTCGTCGCAGACCTGGTAGCCCAGGCCGCGCGAGCCCGAGTGGATCAGGACGGTGATCTGCCCTTCGCGCAGGCCCATGACCTGGGCCGCGGCCTGGTCGAGCACGCGGTCAACGACCTGGACCTCGAGGAAGTGGTTGCCCGAGCCGAGCGTGCCGCACTGGTCGTACCCGCGCTGATGGCGCGGTCGCTGACGCGGTCGGGCTCGGCCCCGTCGAGCCGGCCGCGCGCCTCGGTGTAGTCGAGGTCGCGGTCGGAGCCGTGGCCCAGGTTGACGACGTAGGCCGAGCCTTGCTCCATCAGCTTTCAGAAGCTTCGGCTTGTCGAACTGGTACTTGCCGCTCTGGCCGACGCCGGTGGGGACGTCGCGAAAAAGCTGATCGACCAGCTGCCTGGATCCTCGGCTTCACCTCGGTCCAGTCGAGCTCGGTGCGGAGGAGGCGGACGCCGCAGTTGATGTCGTAGCCGACGCCCGCCGGGCGAGATCACGCCCCCTTCGGCTCGGGGTCGGTCGCGGCGACGCCGCCGATGGCGAACCCGTATCCCCAGTGGATATCGGGCATCGCCAGGCTGGCCTCCTGGATTCCGGGCAAGGTGGCCACATTCGCCACCTGTTCGGGCCCCTGGTCCTTCTTGATCTGGTCGATCAGGGCCTCGTCGGCGAAGATCAGGCCATCGACCCGCATATCGGCGCCGATAGCTCTTCGGGGAATCCGCCACTGGCACGGCCCCACCTGCTCGAGGGGGCCGGTGAAGCCGCCGGACTTGCTCATTGGGATTGGTCTCCGCTCCTGGTTTTGACGGGAGACACCGGGACCGCCCTGGATGTTCGCCGACGGCCCTGGCGATTATGATAGACCAAGCCGACTCAATCCGGGAGCCAATGCCCCTCATGAGCACGATCCGACGGCCGAACCCACCCGCTTCCCCGCCCCCGCTCGAATCCGGTCAACGGCTCGACCGCGCGCACCTTCCACGCGCGGTACGAGGCGATGCCCGAGCACGTCCGGGCGGAATTGATCGGGGGAGTTGTTTACATGGCGAGTCCGCTGAGCAGTAATCATGGATTTAATGATTTATTGATGGGTTACTGGCTCGGGCATTTCCGGCGAGCGACCCCGGGTGTCCAGGCCGCAAGCAACGCCTCGGTTTTGCTCGACAACCGAGCCGAGCCGCAGCCCGACCTTCTGTTGCGCATCCGTCCCGATCGCGGCGGCCAGAGCCGCGACGAGGGCCGGTACCTGGCCGGCGCGCCGGAGCTGGTCGTCGAGGTGGCGCGCTCCAGCCGGTCGATCGACCTGGGGCCGAAGTTCCTGGACTACGAAGCGCGGGGGTGCGCGAATACGTGGTCGTGGCGCTCGAGCCCGACGAGGTCTTCTGGTTCGTTCGCCGCGAGGGCCGGCTGGTCGCGCTGGCTCCCGGCGATGACGGAATCTTCCGTTCGGAGGTCTTCCCCGGCCTCTGGCTCGATCCGGCGGCGCTCTTCGCGGACGACATGGAACGCCTGATCAACATGCTCGAGCGCGGCCTGGCCACGCCCGAGCACGCCGGATTCGCCGCCGAGCTGTCGGCGCGGGCGCGAGCGCGACCGAACGATTAGAGTTTGCCTCATGTCATGAATCCGGAGGCCCGAGCGATGCCATCCCCCTTCCCCGGCATGAACCCCTACCTGGAGCAGGAGACGGTATGGCACGACTTCCACGAGCGCTTCCTGCCGGCGGCGGCGACGGCGCTGGTTCCGCAAATCAGGCCCAAATATATTGTTGTTATTGACGAAAATATCTATCTGCACGATCTTCCGACAGGCGAGCGGCGACCGATTGGACGACCTGACCTCACCCTGGCACGAAGTGAAGCACCCACGATCGCGAGGCGCAGCGCGGCGGTTGGTATCCTGGAAGCACCGGCGCAAGTCATGATCCCCGATGAGGATGTCGAGAGCCTCTCTTATCTGAAGATTCTCGATCGTGTGAGCCGCGAGTTGATCACGGTCGTCGAGTTAATCAGCCCGACCAACAAACGATCTGGCGATCATCGATATCAATATCTAAATAAGCGTGCAATAATTCGGCAAGGCCCGGCCCACCTGGTTGAGATTGACCTGCTGCGAGGTGGTAAGCCCTTGCCCGCGGAGGATCGCCCGGAATGCGATTACTCGGTGCTGGTGAGCCGGGCGGACCGCCGGCCCCGGGCCGACTTCTGGCCGATCCGGCTTCGCGATCCGCTGCCGACGATCCCCGTTCCTTTGAGGCCCGAGGACGGTGAAGCCCGGCTCGATCTCCAGGCGCTCCTGCACCGAGTGTATGATGAGTCGGGTTACGAAGACTATATTTATCGACGCGAACCCGATCCGCCACTTTCCGGTGACGATGCCGGATGGGCGCGATCTTGCCTGCCCTCGCTGCCGGGGGAGGCCGGACGGCCCCGAGGTTCGCTAACCCAGCCACTCCTTCACGACCCGCCCGGTAGGGGTATCGAGCCGGGCGATCTGTTCGGGGGTGCCCGAGCCGACGAGCGATCCGCCCTCGTCCCCCGCGCCGGGGCCGAGGTCGATGATCCAGTCGGCGCGAGACCATGATCTCGGGGCTGTGCTCGATGACGATCAGCGAGTGGCCGAGATCGAGCAGCGAGCTCAGGGCGTCGAGCAGCTTGAGCGTGTCGGCGGGGTGGAGGCCGGTGGTCGGCTCGTCGAGGAGGAAGAGGGTGCGCGACCGGCCCGGCCGCGCGGCGTCGATGGCGCCGGGGGAGGTGGCGAGGTGGCTGGCGAGCTTGAGCCGCTGGGCCTCGCCGCCGGAGAGGGTCGAGGCGGGCTGGCCGAGCCGGAGGTAGTCGAGGCCGACGTCGAGCAAGCGGGCGGAGCCGGGCCTGGACCTTGGGCCGGTGCCGGAAGAAGACGAACGCCTCGCGCGCGGTCAGGTCGAGCACCTCGGCGATGTTCCGGCCCCGGTAGGTGATCTCCAGCGTCTCGGGCCGGTAGCGCGTGCCGCGGCACTCGGGACAACGCATCATCACGTCGGGCAGGAACTGCATGTCGATCGTCAGGAAGCCGTTCCCCTCGCAGGCGTTGCACCGGCCCCCCTCGACGTTGAAGCTGAACCGGCCCGGCGCCGTAGTTCCGCAGCTTCGCCTCGTGGGTCGCGGCGAAGGTCTTGCGGATCTCGTCGAACGCCTTCAGGTACGTCACCGGGTTCGACCGCCCCGAGCGGCCGATCGGCGTCTGATCGACGAGCACCACCTCGTCGAGTCGCGCCGGTGCCGGTCAGCTCGCCGTAGCGGCTCGGCGGGCGGCGCGTCGTGGCCGAGCCGGCGCCGCAGGGCGGGGTAGAGCGTCTCCTCGACGAGCGTGCTCTTGCCCGACCCGCTGACGCCCGTCACGACGCAGAGCACGCCGAGCGGGAACGCGACATCGATGTTCTTGAGGTTGTGCCCGCGTGCGCCCGGTCAGCCGGAGCGGCTCGCGTCCGGGCGCGCCGGCGTCGGCTCGGGGACCGCGACCCGGCGCCGGCCCGCGAGGAAGTCGGCGGTGGCCGAGCCCGGGCGACCTCGACGATGCCCGCCGGGCGGCCCGCGTAGAGCAGCTGGCCGCCCGCCTCGCCGGCGCCGGGGCCGATGTCGACCAGCAGGTCGGCCGCGCGGATCGATCGCCAGGTCGTGCTCGACGACGACGACCGTGTTCCCCGCGTCGCGGAGCCGCTCGATCGCAGCGCGATCAGCGCGGTCGACGTCGGCGGGGTGGAGGCCGACCGAGGGCTCGTCGAGCACGTACAGCGTGTTGACCAGCCCCGAGCCCAGCGCCGTGGTCAGCGCCACGCGCCGCGCCTCGCCGCCCGAGAGGGTGCGCGCCGGGCGGTCGAGCGTCAGGTAGTCGAGGCCGATCCGGTCGAGGTAGTCGAGCCGGGCCGCGCACCTGCTCGAGGATCCGCCGCGGCGACCGGGTTGGCGCGTGCGGTCCGCCCGAGGTCCGTCGAGAGAACGCCCGCGCCTCGCGGATCTTCAGCGCCGACACCGCCGCGATGTCGAGCCCCCCGACCTTGACCGCCAGCGCCTCGGGGCGAAGCCGGGCGCCGTGGCAGTCGGGACAGGGCTCGTAGCTCCGCCAGCGGCTCAGGAAGACGCGGACGTGCATCTTGTACGACTTCTTCTCGAGCCAGCGGAAGAACCCCCGCAGGCCGCGAACCGTGCGCGGGGGAGCCCTCGACGACGGTCGCCACCTGTTCGGGCGTGAGCCGCCTGAACGGGACGTCGGTCGGAATCCCGAGCCCGCGGGGCGGCGTCGAGCAGGTCCTGCAGCTAGCCCTGGTAGGCCGGCGTGGTCCAGGGGGCGATCGCGCCGTCGCGGAGCGTCTTCGAGGGGTCGGGGACGACCCGGGCCAGGTCGAGGTCGATCACCCGGCCGAACCCCTCGCAGGCCGGGCACGCGCCGAGCGGGCTGTTGTAGCGGAACAGCCGCGGGTCGGGCTCGACGTGGTCGCGGCCGCAGACGCGCGCACCGCCAGCCGTCGTAAAAGGTCCAGCGCCGAGCCGTCGGCGAGCAGGCGGCAACGGCCGAGACCCTCGGGCGAACGCCGTTTCGATCGAGTCGAGCCGACGCGCCCCCGCGGCTCGCTGCCGCGGACGAGGCGATCGACGACCACGTCGACCGAGCCGCTTTCGGGCCACGGAATGGCCCCGCCGTCGCCGAGCGTGTAGGTCTGCCCGCCGATCTGGACCCGGACGAAGCCGTCGGCGCGCAGGCCCGTCGGCCAGCGCGGCGCGGTCGGAGTCGGGGCGGACGTCGAGCGGGAAAGGCGATCAGGTAGCGCGTTCCGCTCGGGCAAGCCATCGATCGCGCGCGCGACGGTGGCCGGGCTCGCCGGCTCGACCACGGCGCGCCGCAATCGGAGGCAGATGACCTCGCCCAGTCCGGGCAAACAGCAGGGCGAGATGCGTCGTGGATCTCGGTGACCGTGCCGACCGTGCTCCGGACCGACCGCCGCGAACCGGCGCTGCGCCAGCGGCGATGGCGGGGGGAATCCCGTCGATCCGGTCGGCATCGGGCTTGTCGAGCTTCTCGAGGAACTGGCGGGTGTACGCCGAGAAGGTCTCGATATAGCGGCGCTGGCCCTCGGCGTAGAGGGTGTCGAACGCCAGCGAGCTCTTGCCCGACCCGCTCGACGCCGGTCAGGACGACCAGCCGGTTCAAGCGGCAGGTCGAGGTCGATGCCCTTGAGGTTGTGGACCCGGACGCCCCGGAGCCGGATCGAACGTGAAGTCGTGGGTTGCGGTAGCGGTTGCGGGTCCGTGGACATTGCGGCGAGACTCCTGCGGGTCGCAAGGTGGCTATTGTGAATCCAACGGGGAGCCGGTGGCAATCACCGTCTGGAGGGTTTGGTCAAAACGGCCAATCCATGCCTTCATGCTCTCCCCTGTGCTCTCGCGACGGCTGGAAACTCGGCTTGTCGGGGCGTCGGGCGGGCCGCTATAGTGGTTGGTTTGGGACCCGGTCCAGATGCGGTGCCACGCCCTGTCAAAATCCAGGGTTCATGATCGCGGGACCGGGACGAGGCAAGAGTCCACGGGAACCGAATCGGAATCGGATCGCACGCGATCCCGCCCGAAGGATAGCTCAACGATGGCTCACAAGAAGGGACAGGGCTCGAGCCGCAACGGTCGCGACTCGAATCCGAAGATGCTGGGGATCAAGCTCTACGGCGGCCAGGCCGCCCAGCCCGGCAGCATCATCTGCCGCCAGCGCGGGACCAAGTGGCACGCGGGCAAGAACGTGGCCGTGGGCCGCGACTGGACGATCTTCTCGCTGATCGACGGGACCGTCAAGTTCGACCAGGGCGGACGCCGGATCAACGTCCTGCCGCTGGCTGCGGCGCAAGCGTGACCAGGATTTGATTCGATTTTGATTTGATCGGAAAGCAAGGCGGGCCGGGTCTCGGTGTCGGTCTTCGTACATCGATGAACCGCGCTCGCCCGGCTCGCCGTGGAGCGGAAATGTTTGTCGATCGGGTGACGGTTTACGTCCGCGGGGGGGACGGCGGCAACGGTTGCGTTAGCTTCCGGCGCGAGAAGTACGTCCCCAAGGGGGGACCCAACGGCGGCGATGGAGGCGACGGGGGGAGCGTGACGATCCGGGCGGTCGAGGGACTGACCAACCTGGCGAACCTCTCGCAGAAACGGCACTGGAAAGCCGACCGCGGCGAGCATGGCCAGGGGTCCGACTGCACCGGTCGGGGCGCTCCCGACCTTCTGATCGAGGTCCTCCCGGCACGATCGTCCGCGATCGCGACCGCGGCCACGTCCTTCGCGATCTCCGCGAGCCGGACGACTGGCTGGTCGTCGCCCGCGGTGGACGTGGCGGGCACGGCAATGCCTATTACAAGTCGAGCACCAACCGGGCGCCGCGACAGGCTGAGAAGGGGCTGCCCGGCGAGGAGCGCTGGATCTACGCTCGAGCTGAAGGTCATCGCCGACGTGGGGCTGGTCGGGCTCCCAACGCCGGCAAGTCGACCCTGCTCTCGCGGATCTCGCGCTGCATCCCGAGATCGCCGACTATCCGTTCACGACCAAGTACCCCAATCTGGGGACCGTTCACGCCGGCGACGCTGACCGCGGCCTTCGTGGTGGCCGATATTCCCGGCCTGATCGAAGGCGCGCACCAGGGGCATGGCCTGGGGCATGAGTTCCTCCGGCATGTCGAACGGACCCGGCTCCTGGTGCATCTGGTCGAGGCCGTCCCGATCGACGGCTCCGACCCCCTGGCCAACTATCAAACGATCCGCCACGAGCTCGAGCTCTACAGTCCGAAGCTCGCCGAGCGCCCCGAGATCGTGGTCGTGACCAAGCTCGACCTGACCGGTGCCGATGAGGCGTTCGAACGGATCAAGCGAAGTCTCGAGCCCGACCGCGCGGTCCTCGCGATCTCGGCCGTCACCGGCAAGGGAGTTCCGGTCCTCCTTCACCGGATCGCCGAGCGGCTGGAAACGGCCGAGGCGACTCCCCCCGAGGCCTCGGCCGACCCTGGCGCGGCGGTCGGGCCCCTGGCGTCGATCGGCTCCGGAACGCCGTCAACGACATCCGACGTGTAGCGCGGGACACGACAGAACAGGACAGGACAGGACAAGTCAGGACAGGACCGACTGAGCGTGATCCGGATCGTCGCCGACCTGGGCAACTCGCGGCTCAAGTGGGGCCGGCTCGACGCCGCGGATCGGCTCGAAACGGTCGTCGCCCTGCCGCTGGACAACCTCGGCGCCTGGCGGGATCTCTGGCGCCGCTGGGGCCTGGAGGAGCGACCGTCGCGCTGGTCGATCGCGTCGGTCAACCCACCGCTGGCCAGCCGGCTCGAGGTGTTCTGCGCGAACAGGGGGTCGCTCCCGACGCGTCGTCGTGGTATCGATCGGCGGCCGAGGTTCCCATCCGTCACGACCTCGAGCAGCCGGACACGGCCGGGGCCGACCGGGCGCTGGCCGTCCTGGCCGCGCGCGCGTTGCAGTTGCCATGGCCGTTGCCGTTGCAGGCCGGGCCGATCGATCGGGCGAGTGCCGGCCTCGTCGTGTCGTGCGGCACGGCGATCACGGTCGAGCGGATCGATGGCGCGGGGACGTGGCGCGGGGGTGCGATCGCTCCGGGCCTGGGCCTCTCGGCACGGGCCTTGAACCTGTTGACGGCGCAGCTTCCGCTGATCGAGATCGCGGCCGATCGGGCGTCGGTCGGATCGACGCCCGACCCGCTCCCGCCCCCGCCTCCGGCGTGGGGCCGATCCACCCGGCCGGCGCTGGCGGCCGGAATCTTCTGGGGCACGGTCGGCGCGGTTCGAGAGATCCTGAACCGGCAGGCGTCCGACCTGTCGGCGCCAGGTCCTTCGAGTCCCAGGCCGTGGCTCGTCTGGACCGGCGGCGACGCTGCGCCGCTCGCCCCCTGGATCGAATGGCCCGGGGCCCGGGTCGTCCCCAACCTCGTGCTCGAAGGGCTGGCACGGATCCGCTCATGAAACCTTCGCCGCGACAGGAAACGCCGCGGGTCGCCGTGCTGACGGGCAGCGGACGGGGGGCGCTCGCGGCCGTCCGGGTCTGGGGCCCTGGGGCCCTGGCGGTGGCCGACGCGGCGTTTCGCCCCGCGCGCGGCAAGCCGCTCCGCGAGACGCCGGCCGGCCGTTTGCGGCTGGGCCGGCTCGGCGCCGGTCGGGGCGATGAGGTCGTCGCGCTCATCGTGTCGATCGACCCGCCCGAGGTCGAGATCCAGTGTCACGGCGGCCCCGCGGCGGTGAACCTGGTGGTCGATGCGCTCGTGGCCCTCGGGGCCGAGCGTCGGCAGCCGGTGGCGTGGGTCCGTCAAGCGTCGGCCTCGTTGATCGAGGCCGAGGCCGAGGTCGACCTCGTGCGCGCCCCGACCTTGCGAACGGCCGAGATCTTGCTCGAACAGGCCCAGGGCGCCCTCTCGGCCGCGGTCCGCGGCGTGCTCGACCAGCTTGCAACCCATGATCACGACTCCGCTCGGGAGGGTCTGGCCACGCTCCGGCGGCACGCCTCGATCGGCCTGCGGCTGGTCGAGGGATGGCGGGTGGTGCTCGTCGGCCGGCCCAACGTGGGCAAGAGCCGGCTCCTGAACGCCCTGGCGGGCTACGGCCGTTCGATCGTTGACCCGACGCCGGGCACGACCCGCGATGTGGTCACGGTCATGACGGCGTTTGACGGCTGGCCGATCGAGTTGGCCGATACCGCTGGCCTCCGTGCGGCGGGCGAAGCCGATCCGATCGAGGCCGCCGGCATCCAGGCCGCCCGGACCCGACAGCAGGCCGCCGACCTTCGTCTCATCGTGCTCGACCGGTCCGAGCCCTGGACCGCACTTGACCACGAGATCCAGGCGATGAGCGGAGGCGCGGCCCCGGACCCGTCCCTGATCGTGGCCAGCAAGGCGGACCTCCCTCCGGCGTGGGAACCTATCGAGCGTTCGATCATCACCATCTCGGCCGAGCGGGGCGACGGTCTCGACACTCTCATCGCCGCCATGGCTCGACGGGTCGTCCCCCGACCGACGCCGCCGGGAGCCCCCGTCCCGTTTCGCCCCGCGCACCTGCGACGGATCGAACGGGCGCTCGATGCCCTCGACCGGAACCAGCCGGAAGACGCCGCGCGAACGCTGACCGACTGGCTCGCCAGGAAAGGCGGTTGATCTTCAACTGGCTCAGTCGTCGGCCTCGATGATCGGCGGTGGGGCGAGAGGAATACGGCTCAGGTCGGCCCCCAGGCCATTCAGGGCGGCCGGGCTGTCGGGGGCGAGCCGGAAGTCGTCGCGGTCGAAAACCCCAGGCCAGACGATCGGCAGTCCAGCGCTGGAGGAACTTCAGGTCGCCGTGGATCGGCGCCTCTTCCTGCGGGCCAACGGCGACCAGCCAGTCCGGCCGGTTGTAGATCTTGGGAACGGTCCCCACCTGGGCCGACTGATCGCGTCGATACGCGTTGATTTGATGGTAGGCGACATGACGGCCGTCCCATTGTATCCGGTCCTGGAGCGGCGCCAGGTCGTTCTGGCCGTCAACCTGGAGCAAGGGCGCCCCCGCGGTGGAAGTCGCCAGGATCGAATCTCGGGCGCGGACGTCGGCCAGGGGCAGCTCAGGCTCGCCAGGCGCGCTCTCGAGCTGGATCAGTCCTCCCGCCATCCGGGCGGTGGTCTGGCGCAACATCAATCTCAGGGTCCCCGCGTCCTGACCTCGGGGGCGCCCGTGGGCGTGAACGAGGGTCCCTCCCGTCACGACCGCAACCTCGCTCAGGTCGAGCGTCGCCTCCCCTCCCGAGGCCAGCTCGACCAGGTCGCCCCCGACCCGGAACAGGCAGTTCTCAAGCTGAACCCGGGTCGGAAGGAGCGTCGCTACACCAGGACCCGATGGCGACGGGGCCGGCGACACCAACGCCGTGGGTTTCACACCCTCCTCCGGCTCTCCCTCGAACGCTCCTTCCGTCGCGGGTTCGGAGGTGGCCGGTGTTCGACCGGCGGAGGTCTCGCGATCGCGGGGCCGAGCGTTGATCACCAGAGCGGCCGAGGAGACCAGGTCACCCTCGATCGTGATGGTGCAGTTGGTCAAACCCAGCGCGGTCCCGGCCGCCAGACCAAAAGCGCCCCAACCCCCTTGCGCTGGAACGTCATCGCGGAGAAGCACCAGGTCGATCCCGGTGCACTGGAGCGCCCCGATTCGATCTCGATGGCCAGCGACCACTCGGCGCAGGCCGGGCGCGACCACGTTGGGCCGGAACCGGAGCCGGGGACGAGTCGGTCCCGGCTCGGCCTGAAGCGTCCAGCGCGTCGATGGCGTGCCCTGGATCTCAAGGCCGGTCAGCACCCAGTCCGCATCAGCCGCGATCCGTAGCGTCCCCCCCCGGCGCCGGGACGTCGAAGCGCGTGGGTCAACTGCTCAATCGTCCGGATGACCCCGTCGTCCGACACGCGCGACGCCCCGGCGCCGTCTCCCGCGTGACCGGTCGATGGTGACGAGCCCGGATTGCCGGCCCCGTCCCGTCGGGCGATGGGGTCAACCGGCGTGACGACGGCGATCTCCCTGCCATCGCCGGAACGCGAGGAAGCTCCCTCGCGATCCGATCCCGGCAGGGGCACGACCGGCACATCGGGCGTCTCGGGAGTTCGCGGCCGCGACGTGCCGCCCTCTTCGGGCTCGAACATCGGCATGGGCATCGGCATCGGGGCGGGCTCGTCGGACTCGGCCGCCGGTAGGGGCATCGGCATCGGAGGAGGGAGGGCACCGACCTCGGCACGCTCTTCCGCCGGGTTTGTACCGAGTTCGCGACTTCGATCCCGGCGGCCCTCGTCGCGGCTGGCGAGGAGCCTGGGATCGGTGCCCGTCCCGACGGCGGACGACGTCGCGCCCGACACGGAACCCAGCACGCTGGGCCCCTGACGTCGAGCGCACACCCAGACGGGCCGGGTCGATCCCCGCTCCAACCGCGGTCGAAGCGGCCAGGCGGAAGGCGCGGAGAGGATTGAGGCCCTCCTGGGCCAGGGAGCTGCGCCGGATCGGGCTCGCTCCAGACCCGATCGCGGGTGGCGGCCGACCCGGTCTCGCGTACGGCCGTGGCCGATTCGGCCCACCGGGCGAACACGCGGACGCTCTCGCGATCCCGGCCGATTCGATACAGGTTGCCCGTCGTCTGGAGATAGGTGCTGATCCGGCCGTACAGGTTGCCTCGGCCGCGCCAATCGAGCCCCTCCGGATCGTCGGCCGCGATCAGGGTCGTCTCGATGTCGCCCGCCGGGGCGATCACACAGTCATCAATCCCGAGGAGCGGGGCCTGGCCATCGAACCGG